>NZ_FCNX02000008.1 GCF_001544835.2 Caballeronia fortuita
ATTAGCACTGCCCCTGTGCGGGGCGGCAGTCACTTTCTTTGCTGCTGCAAAGAAAGTAACCAAAGAAAGCAGCTTTTCCAGGCCCGCGGTCATACGCACGTTGGGTAGTTCTCTCGTCCACGGTGGCACTCGCCTAAAGAGTGCCCTCATCACAATCACCCGGCTTGGCTCGCGCACGGTCTGACACATCGCGCCGCGTGGCTCGTTGGTTCAGCACCAAATAGCTCCGGCCCGCTGCGCGGCCGACGGGTTGATCGGTGCGTGAGCGCATGCGCTCCGTCGGTTTCCCTCGCATACCCGACGGCAGCGCGCAGCGCTGTGCCGAAACTGTTTGGTGCTGAACCAGTGCGCTCAAAGTAATGGCAAGTCAGACCGTGCGCGATCCAAGCCGCTTAGGTGTTTGAGGGCACTCTTTAGGCGAGTGCCACCTTGGACGAGAGGACTACCCAAACTGCGTATGACCGCGGGCCTGAAAGAGCTGCTTTCTTTGGTTACTTTCTTTGCAGCAGCAAAGAAAGTGACTGCCGCCCCGCACAGGGGCAGTGCTAATAGACCGAAAGAAAATCAGGATTCCCCAGAAGCCGAAGCATCGAAAAAGTTTCAACGCCCATGCAAACTAGGATGCGCATCAAACACCGGCCCCTGCACGAAATGCACATCGAACTGCTGCAGCGCATTGAACTGCGCCTCATCGCAGACATTCGAAAAAATGAGCGGAATCTTCAACCGATGCGCATACGCCACCAGATGCTTCACCACCGAATCCCGCAACGCCTGCGCCGCGTCCATCTTGATGAAATCGAGCCGCGCCATATCCGACACCGCCATGATCTGCCCGGCATTCGGCAAATTGCCCGCCACCTTGAATCCGTAACGCTGATAGCTCTTGGTGAGATATCCAAGAAACGTCTTGTGCGCCACAGCCGCCGCCGGCAACTCGATCACCACGCGCGACGGGCTCATGCCGAACTCCATCAGCACCGAAGAGAAGTGCAGTCCATGGTCGTACTTCACGCTCTTCAGCAGCCGCTCATGCACGCGCAAAAACAATAGCCCCGGCCGATGCGGCCCGAAGAAATTGAACGCATGCAGCGCACGCGATAACCGGTCGAGCACGACCAACTCGCGATCGTCCTCCAACTGCCCGAAAGGATCGCGCGGCGCATCGCCCTGGATCAGCGTCAAGGCCTGCATGCCGAGCTCGTCGCCGAAACGCTCCGCACTCTCCGGCGATGCGCTCAAAGTCTGCGGAAAGCTGTGCGTGCCGACATCGAAGATCGGCTCATACGCGCTCGAAATGCATAGATCGCGATAGTGCGCGACCGCCTGACCGGCATGCTCGCCCGTGCCGAGCGCGACATGCGCGCCGAGAAACGGATGTTCCGCGGCGCGGGCGACGAGTTCGGGCAAGGACGGGGCAATCATGGATGGCGCATTCGAGTTCGTGAGGCGTGCCGACCGGCAATTTTTTATCGGAATGGTCGATGGTATCAGCGCGCGTCACCGCGTCCAGCACCAAATTCACATATTGATATGCCCGGCCAGGGCCGTCGATTAAGGGTTTACGATGGATTTAACTAATCGTAATTGCTTTTACCATGCGTAAAACGCAGCGACGATGCGCCGAGTGCGACGTCGCCGCCTGAACCGCCGTACTTTTCGTCGAGGATTTCGACCATGCCCACGTTCGAGACGCACACGGACGCCAACGCGCATTACCAGTCGGGCTTTGCCAACGACTTCGCCACCGAGGCGCTGCCGGGCGCGCTGCCCATCGGCCGCAACTCGCCGCAGCGCGCGGCTTACGGCCTTTATGCCGAGCAGCTTTCCGGCACGGCGTTCACCGCGCCGCGCGCGCACAATCGGCGCTCGTGGCTTTATCGCATCCGGCCCGCCGCCGTGCACCAGCCATTCACGCGCATTCCCGCCGACATGCTGCGCGCGAAGCTCGTCGCCAATTTCGCCGACGTGCCGCCGACGCCGCCCAACCAATTGCGCTGGGATCCGCTGCCGATGCCCGCCGCGCCGACCGATTTCATCGACGGCTGGGTGACGATGGCCGGCAACGGCGCGGCGGAATCGATGTCCGGCTGTGCGATTCATCTCTACGCCGCGAATCGTTCGATGCAGGACCGCTTCTTCTACGACAGCGACGGCGAATTGCTCATCGTGCCGCAGCAAGGGCGGCTTGCGATCTTCACCGAACTCGGCAAGCTGGATGTGGAACCGTACGAGATCGCGGTGATTCCGCGCGGCGTGCGCTTTTCCGTGGCGCTGCCCGATGGCGAGGCGCGCGGCTATATCTGCGAGAACTTCGGCGCGCTGCTGCAGTTGCCCGACCTGGGTCCGATCGGCTCGAACGGTCTCGCCAATCCGCGCGACTTCCTCACGCCGCACGCGGCATACGAAGAGCGCGAAGGCAGGTTCGAACTCGTCACGAAGATGAACGGCGTGCTGTGGCGCGCGGATATCGATCATTCCCCGCTCGATGTCGTCGCGTGGCACGGCAATTACGCGCCGTACAAGTACGACTTGCGCCACTTCAACACCATCGGCTCGATCAGCTACGACCATCCCGATCCGTCGATCTTCCTCGTGCTGCAATCGCCCTCCGACACGCCGGGCGTCGATACCATCGACTTCGTGATCTTCCCGCCGCGCTGGCTCGCGGCCGAGGATACGTTCCGGCCGCCGTGGTTCCATCGCAATGTCGCGAGCGAGTTCATGGGACTCGTGCATGGCGTGTACGACGCGAAGGCCGAAGGCTTCGTGCCGGGCGGCGCGAGCCTGCACAACTGCATGTCGGGGCATGGGCCGGATGCGGGCACGTTCGAGAAGGCATCGCAGTCCGATACGTCGAAGCCCGCCAAGGTCGATGCCACGATGGCCTTCATGTTCGAAACGCGCACGCTCATCAAGCCGACGCAGTTCGCGCTCGAAACCGCGCAATTGCAGGCGAATTATTACGAGTGCTGGCAAGGCCTCGCGAAACACTTCAACCCGGAGCAACGATGAACGACGCGCTGAAGGCCACGCTCGCGCCCACCCTCAAAAGCTGGATCGAATCTGCGAACGATCCCGCGAACGACTTCCCGATCCAGAACCTGCCGTTCGGCGTCTTCAGCGACGCGGTGAGCCCGCTGCCGCGCGCGGGCGTCGCGATCGGCGACTGGATCGTCGATCTCGCCGTGCTCGAAGACGCGCGTCTGATCGATGCGCGCGGCACGTTCCACGCATCGCGCCTGAACGACTTCATCGCGCTCGGACGCGAGAAGTGGCGCGACGTGCGCATTGCGTTGTCCGCGCTGCTCGCGCAAGGCAACGCGGCGCTGCGCGACGACGAAATCTTGCGCCGGCGCGCGCTCGTGCCGCGCGCCGGCGCGACGATGCATCTGCCGGTCGAGATTCCGGGCTACACGGATTTTTATTCGTCGAAGGAACACGCGACGAACGTCGGCTCGATGTTCCGCGATCCGAAGAACGCGCTCCTGCCGAACTGGTCGGAGCTGCCGGTCGGGTACAACGGGCGCGCGTCGTCGGTGGTCGTGAGCGGCACGCCGGTGCGCCGCCCGAACGGCCAGATCAAGCTGCCGAACGAAGAGCGGCCGATCTTCAGCGCGTGCCGCAAGCTGGATATCGAACTGGAGACGGGCTTCATCATCGGACGCGGCAATGCGCTCGGCGAGCCGATCCCGTGCGAGGACGCGGAGGCGCATATCTTCGGCATGGTGCTGCTCAACGACTGGAGCGCGCGCGACATTCAGCAATGGGAGTACGTGCCGCTCGGCCCGTTCAACTCGAAAGGTTTTGCGACGACGATCTCGCCGTGGATCGTCACGCTCGATGCGCTCGAACCGTTTCGCACCGCGACGCCCGCACAGGAGCCCGCGCCGCTCGCGTATCTGCGACACGAAGGCGATCACGCGTTCGACATCGAACTGGAAGTCGTGCTGCGTCCGGAAGGCGCGCGTACGCCGACGACCCTTTCGCGGACCAACTTCAGGCTGATGTACTGGTCGATGGCGCAGCAGCTTGCGCATCACACGGTCGGCGGCTGCAATACGCGCGTGGGCGATCTGATGGGCTCGGGCACGATAAGCGGACCGACGCCGGATTCGTGCGGCAGTCTGCTCGAAAGCACGTGGAACGGGCAGCGGCCCGTGAAGCTGGAAGAGGGCGGCGAGCGCGTATTCCTGCAGGACGGCGACGAGGTTACGTTGCGCGGATGGTGTCAGGGCGAGGGGTATCGCGTGGGGTTCGGGGCGTGTGTGGGGGAGATTTTGCCGGCGCGGGGTTGAGCTTCACGCGGCCCGTCGCTCCCACCCAACCGCCACCAAAAACGCACAAGCCGCCACCGTCAGCACGCCGATCAACGCGTCCGCGCCGATGCGCTGCATCATCGTGCCCGCGACGATCGGACCGCCGAAGCTCGCCACGCTCCACGATGCACCGACGATCGCCGTCGCCGATACCAGCGACGGTCCGCGAAAGCGCTCGCCGCACGCAACGATCGACAGCGTGTAGACGCTGCCCGCCGCCGCGCCGGTCACGAAGAGCAGCGGCCAGCATATCCACGGATACGCGACCGCCCACGGCAGAAGCGGCAACAGCAGCGCCACGACGACACCCGCGCCCGCATGCACCTTCGCGCGACCGACGCGATCGGCGAGCCAGCCGATCGGAAACTGCATCGTCGTGTCGCCGAGCAGAATCGCCGATGCGAACAGCACGCCCGTATCCGCGCCGATGCCGTGCGACATCGCGAAAAGCGGCATCAACGAGAGCGCGAGCGTGTCGAAGAGCGCGAAGAAGCCCGTGCCGATCACGAGCGCCGGCATGCGCGGCAGCACCGCGCGCCAGTCGCCGTGTTCGCCTTCGTCGGCGGCGAGCGCGTGCGGCGCGCCGCGTATCGACGCGAGCGCGGGCAGCGCCAGCAGGAAGATCGCGCCGCACAGGGCGAAGCGCATCGACGGCAAACCGCCGATCGCGTTGACGAGCACGGGACCCGTCATCTGAAATAGCGTGAAGTTGGTTGCGTAGATCGCGACGACGCGACCGCGCGTGGAGTCGTCGGCGAGTTGCGTGACCCACGCCTCGCCGATCGTGAAGAGCAGCATCAGCGCCGCGCCGCACAGGAAACGCAGCACGGCCCAGAGCCACAGATCGGCGCTGAACTGCATCGCGATGGTCGAAAGCGCCGCGACGATCACCGTGCCGACGATCGTCGCACGCGCGCCGCACCGCGCGGCGATGCGGCTCGCCACCGGCGCGACGACGAGGCCGCCCGCTGCCTGCATCGCCGTCATCATGCCGACGATGCCCGTGCCGTAACCCGCCTGCGTCAGCGCGAGGGCGGTGAGCGGCAGCGTCGCGCCGAGTCCCAGTCCGACGACCGCGACGCTCAGAATCAGCGCGAGAAAATCACGTGAAAGGACTGCCTTCATCCAACGTACCGGACGCCGGCAATCAGGCAGCCTGGCCGATGGCGAGACGGCGCGCGCGCTTGTCGATCGTCGCCGACAGCAGCGTCAAGCCGAACGCGCTCGCCGCCATCAGAATGCCGACCCACGGCAGCGACGTGAGCGGCGCGCCCGCGCTTATCACGCAGCCGCCGAGCCAGGCGCCCGTTGCATTGCCGAGATTGAACGCGCCCTGATTCAACGTCGATGCGAGATTCGGCGCATCGCTCGCGCGATTCACGATCAGGATTTGCAGCGGCGGCACGATCGCGAACGCGAGCACGCCCCACAGGAAGATCGTGATCATCGCCGTGACGGGTTCGTGCATCGTGGCGGCGAAGATCGCCAGGATGACGACGATCGCGAGCAGGAACGACAGCAGCGAGCGCAGCAGCTTCCAGTCCGCGAGCTTGCCGCCGAGCGTGCTGCCGACCGTGAGCCCGAGACCGAACAGCAGCAGCACGTAGGTCACGGCATGCGGCGAAAAGCCCGTCACGTCTTCGAGGATCGGCGTGATATACGTGAAGACCGAGAACAGACTCGCCGACGCGAGCACGCTGATGCCGAGCACCATCAGCACTTGCGGGTTCTTGAGCACGTCGAATTCGCGCAGGATGCTCGTCTCGCGCATCTCGATGTGCTTCGGCAGGCACACGGCGAGCGCGCCCGCCGCCGCGACGCCGATCAGCGTGACGACCCAGAACGTCGAGCGCCAGCCGGCGGCCTGGCCGAGCGCGGTGCCGAGCGGCACGCCGAGCACGTTGGCGAGCGTGAGGCCGGTGAACATCAGCGCAATGGCTTGCGCGCGGCGATTCGGCGCGACGAGATCCGCGGCGACCACCGAGCCGATGCCGAAGAACGCGCCGTGGCAGAACGCGGTGACGATGCGCGCGCCCATCAGCACCCAGTAGTTCGGCGCGAGCGCGCACAGCATGTTGCCGACGATGAACACGCCGATCAGCCCCATCAACGCCTTCTTGCGCGGCATCTTCGCAGTGACGATGGCGAGAATCGGCGCGCCGACGGTCACGCCGAGCGCATAGCCGGAGACGAGCATGCCCGCCGCAGGAATGGTGACCGCGAGATCGCGCGCGACGTTGGGCAACAGGCCCATGATGACGAATTCGGTCGTGCCGATGCCGAACGCGGCAACGGCGAGAGCGAAGAGAGGCAAAGGCATGGCGGGAGCGGACGGAGTGTCACGTCTGGGCGCATCGTCGGATTGAGCGATGCAGGCGCCGAGGCGGAGTTGAAGGCTCGAATTGTACCGAAAGGTCATATTCGATGCTGGTATAAACCCTGATGCGGCCGGGTCCGGATTGCGCAAACGATCGGACGGATATTCTTGTGCATGCTGCCGTGGCGCACGAGTATTGCAAACGCGCCGCAGCGATGCGTCAGATGTTTCCGGTAACAGGCGCACGGCCACGCATTCCTTGCGCGTCGAACGCGTCGCGCGGTGTTGGAAAAACGCAGCAACTTTTTGATCGAAATATGTCACTGACAAAATCAATCGTTCGCGCGGCGGCATTCGGCGCGCTGTTTATCGCGACGCACGTTTTCGCGCAGAGCGACGCCGCCGGCCCCATCGCCACGAAAGCGGGCGCGCTGCGTTTTCTGCGCGACGAATCCGGCATGGCCGCGCTCATCGACACGCAAGTGTTCGACCGCTTCGACGCTAAACGCATCATGCATTTCGATGAAACGTCCGCCGCGGGCGATGCGATCACGCGCATGCTGGTGCGGACCGACACCGGCCCGATCCTCTACGACTTCCGCCGCAATCCGCCGCTCGTGCAGCGCGCCGGTCAGCGCATGACGGTCAAGCGCGTGTTCTGGCAGGGCGAGGAAGTGGTGATGCAGTCGAATCTCGGCTGGTACGGCTTGCAGCGCGGCAGGCTCACGAAGCTGCAATCGTCGACGACGATCTATCACTGAGCGGGAACACGCGCTCGCCCGCGATCACGTAGAGCGCTTCGCCGCGCGCGCCCGCGTTCACTTCGAAACCGCCCGTGAACGCGCCGAACGCCGGTAGCACGCCCGCGCGCGCGCCGAAGCGAAAGCACTGCAGACGCACGCTGTCGAGGCGCGTCGCGAGCCGATACACCGGATGCTCATGCCCCGCGAGCGCGTAAGCGCCATCGACCGTCTGTGGATGATGGCAAAGCGCCCACGGCCCGAGCGCGTACGGCTCCTTGACGACATCGACGCCGAAGAGGGCTGGCAGCGCGCCTGCGTGCTTGTCGTGATTGCCTTCGACGAGCACGAGCGCCAGTTCGCGATGCCGCGCGCGCCATGCGGCGAGGGCATCGAGCGTTTCATCGGCGTGGGATTCGCGTGCGTGCAGCAAGTCGCCGAGAAACACGATCGATTCCGGCCGATGCGCCGCGACGAGCGCATCGAGCCGCGCGAGCGTCTCGCCGGTCGTGCCGACGGGCACCGGAATGCCGCGCGCGCGAAACACGGCGTCCTTGCCGAAATGCGCATCGGCGATGAAAAGGCTCTTCGCGTGCGGATCGAACGCCGCGCGTTCCGCCGACAACACGAGCGCGTGGCCGTTCACATCGATGGTCAGGGCTTCTATTGGCATTGAGGCTTACCGTCGGTACCCATGAAATCAGGCTGTTCTGCAAGATCCGAGCCGCGCAAACCATCCTTCCCGCATCACCCGATATGTACGTTCGTTCATCGTCATTTTCGAAGCTGCGTCAACAGCGCAAGCGCCAGGAGGCATTTGCTCACGTCGAATTTACAGACAAGCATCACGACGAGTCTGCTCCGTACTGTTGTCCACTGAGTTTCCATTTTGAATTTCAATCTGCGCCTCCTTATCCAAGACATCGAGAACGTTGAGAACGATGTCTGCGCAGCATAACTTCGCAGACCCAATCAGAGCGAGATGGGTTGCAAATTTCGGAAAGATCGCATTGCCAACATCTGCCAAAGCGCATCGAATCGCTACATAAAGCGGGCGCGCCGCAGTGAACGGCAAGGACAGCGTGGCTTTTGTCAGCAATGAAATGAAAAAAGGAGCTCACAAACGGAGCTCCTTTCAGATCTCCGCGCACGCGGAGGAATTCTCGCGGTAAAAGCATCCAACCAATCGAGAACCGGTCTATCCCCGCACATGCGGAGTAACTGCGCAACCGGGCAACGCAAGTCTATCTCGTCGCGCCCGCCGCAAGCTATAAAAAAAATCGCGTTAGAGCGCAAACCTCCATCTTCAGGTCACATCGATGGTCAGGGCTTCAATCGCTATTTATCCCTTCGCCGCCTTCTCCAGATCCGCGAGCATGCGCTCTACGCGATCCGACAGCTTCTCCGTGCTCACCTTTTCCCGCAGCCGCGCGACGATCAGCGGAAACGCAAAAGGCGTCGGCTTCTTCGGCGCATGGAACGCAAGGCGGCTTTCGTTCATGCGTTCGAGCGCCGCGCGCAGGCGGCCGAGTTCGAGTTCCTGAAGCATCACTTCCTGATCGGCCTGAGCGAGCAGCAGATTGCCGCTGTCGTGCTTGCGGAAGACTTCGTAGAAAAGGCCGCTCGACGCCTGCAATTGCCGCGCGCTTTTCTGCTGCCCCGGATGACCTTGATAAATCAGCCCCGACACGCGCGCGATCTCGCGAAAGCGCCGCGCCGACAACTCCGATGCGTTGAGGCTCGCGAGAATGTCGTGCTCCAGATTTTCCGGCGAAAAAAGCCCTTCGTCGATGAGCGTCTCCCAATCGAACGGCTTGGCCGACAGCAGTTCGAAGCCGTAATCGTTCATCGAAATGGAGAACGTGCTCGGCTGATCGCGCGAAACACGCCAGCCGATCAGCGAGCCGAGCCCGATATGTGCCATGCGCCCGGCAAACGGATAGCAGAAGAAATGATGACCTTCGCGTGAGCGCACGCTTTCGACGACGAGCACGCCCGGCCCCGGCAGCGCGGACCACTTCGCCTGCAAGTCGAGCAGAGGTTTGACGGCGCGCATTTCGGGCTCGTCGTAGATGCCGTCGTTGGCGCGCGCGAGCATCACGAGCGCAGCATCGGCGAGTTCGGACGAGAGCGGCATCTTGCTGCCCGCCCATTGCGGCATCGCGCCGCGCGACGAGGTCGCGCGCTTCACGTACGCAGTCATGTCGCGCACGCGCACGAGTTCGAGCGCGCGTCCGCCGAACGTGAAGACGTCGCCGGGCTTCAGACGCGAAATGAACGATTCCTCCATCGCGCCGATGCGACCGCCCGTCATGTACGCCACGCTGATGGTCGCGTTCGCGACGATCGTGCCGACGTTATTGCGATGCCTGCGCACGAGGTCTTCGCGCGGCACGCGATACACGCCGTCATCGCCCTTCACCACGCGATGAAAGTCCGGATACGCCGCAAGCGATGCGCCGCCGCGCTCGACGAACGCGAGCGCCCAATCGAATTCCTGCTGCGTCAGATCGCGATACGCATACGCGCCGCGGACTTCGTCGAGCATGTCGGCGGGCGTGAAGCCGCCGCCGATCGCCACTGTCACGAGATGCTGGACGAGGACGTCGAGCGGCTTCAACGGCATGTCGCGCCCTTCGATGCGATGTTCCTGGATCGCCCAGCGCGCGGCGGCCGCTTCGACGAGTTCGAGCGCATGCGTCGGCACGATCGTCACGCGCGACACGCGGCCCGGCGCGTGGCCCGAGCGTCCCGCGCGCTGCATCAGACGCGCGACGCCCTTTGGCGAGCCGATCTGGAACACGCGATCGACCGGCAGAAAATCGACGCCCAGATCGAGGCTCGACGTGCACACGACCGCCTTCAATTGCCCGTTCTTCAGGCCGAGTTCGACCCAGTCGCGCACTTCCTTGTCGAGCGAGCCGTGATGGAGCGCGAGCAGGCCCGCCCAGTCCGGCCGCAATTCCAGCAGCGCGCGATACCAGATTTCCGATTGCGAGCGCGTGTTGGTGAAGACGAGCGAGCTTTGCGCGTGCTCGATTTCATCGGCGACGGGACCGACTTGCCGCACGCCAAGGTGCCCGCCCCACGGAAAGCGCTCGATGGTCTCGGGAATCAGCGTATCGACGACGAGCGTTTTCGGCTGCGCGCCACGCACGACCACACGCGGCGTTTTCACGGGATGCAGTAGCGCATCGTGCGCGAGCGCGAGATTGCCGAGCGTCGCGGACAAGCCCCAGATTTGCAGATCGGGACGCCAGCGCGCGAGCCGCGCAATCGCGAGCTGCGTCTGCGTGCCGCGTTTGTTGCCGAGCAGTTCGTGCCATTCGTCGACGACGATCATGCGCAGATGCTTCAGCTCGTCGCGTGCGTTGGCGCGCGTGAGCATCAGCGTGAGGGTTTCGGGCGTCGTGACGAGCGCGGACGGCATCCGGCGATTCTGCCGCGCGCGTTCCGTCGATGACGTGTCGCCGGTGCGCAACCCGACCGTCCACGGCACGTTCAGCGCAGTGACCGCGCCTTGCAGCGCGCGGGCGCTGTCGGCGGCGAGCGCGCGCATCGGCGTGATCCACAGGACGGTGAGCGGCGCGGGCGTCTTATCGGCTTTCGATGACCGCGCGAAAGCCGCGAGCGCCCCGAGCCACACGGCCCACGTCTTGCCCGCGCCGGTCGTCGCGTGAAGCAGGCCGCTCGCCCCGCGCGCGATCTCGCGCCACGCCTCGCGCTGGAATTCGAACGGTTGCCAGCCGCGCTCGGCGAACCAGTGCGCGATGCGCTCGTCGATTGGTTTCGCCGCTTGCGCTTCGTCATAGGCGAACGGTGCGGGCGTGAAGGGCTCGACGGCGGCATCGAGTTTCGCCTGCGCCGCACGCGTGCGCGGCACGCGGCGAGGGCGCGGCGCACGGCGCTTGCGTTCGTCGGCCGACTCGGGCGCGCTCATGCGCTCGCCTCGTTCAGAAAGCCCTTGAGGGTATCGAGCGTATCCGCATCTTCGATTTTTTTATCGGTGCGCCAGCGCAGCATGCGCGGAAAGCGCACGGCGATGCCCGACTTGTGACGCGGGCTCGCCTGAATGCCTTCGAAGCCGATCTCGAAGACGAGCGTCGGCGTGACGCTTCGCACCGGGCCGAATTTCTCGATGGTCGTCTTGCGCACGATTGCATCGACCTGGCGCATTTCCTCGTCGGTCAAGCCGGAATACGCCTTCGCGAACGGGACGAGCGTGCGCGTGCCGTCGGCTTCGTCCCAGACGGCGAAGGTGAAGTCCGTGTACAGGCTCGCGCGCCTTCCGTGGCCGCGCTGCGCGTAGAGCAGCACCGCATCGATCGCGTACGGATCGATCTTCCATTTCCACCATGTGCCCGATGCCTTCGTGCGCCCGACGCCGTACATCGACGCGCGCTCTTTCAGCATCAAGCCCTCGACGCCGCGTGCGCGGCTTTCCTCGCGCAGCGTCGCGAGCGCGTCCCAGCCGGATGCCGTCACGACCGGCGAGACGCGCAGGACGTCCGCATGCAGCGACGACGCCAGCGCGTCCAGCCGAGCGCGCCGCGCGTGCAGCGGCTCCGTGCGAAGATCGCGGCCATCGATTTCGAGCAGATCGTAGGCGAGCAGCGCGGCGGGCGAATCGGCGAGCACTTTCTTGGTGAGCGACTTGCGCGTGATGCGCGGCTGCAATCGCGCGAACGGCAAGGGCGCGGCGGCGCCGGGTTCCCACGCGAGGATTTCGCCGTCGATCACGGTGCCGTCGGGCAACGCCTCGCCGAGCGCGGCAAGCTCGGGAAAGCGTTCGGTGACGAGATCCTCGCCGCGCGACCAGATCCACACGCGGCCGGCGCGCTTCACGAGCTGCGCACGGATGCCGTCCCACTTCCACTCGACGATCCAGTCATCGGGCGAACCGAGCGTCGCCGGATCGGCCTGCAGCGGATGCGCGAGAAAAAACGGAAAGGGCAGGCCGATATCGCTTTCGTGCGGCGTGTCGACATCGTCGCCGTCGGCGGCCGGCGCGATCAGCCGAAGATAGCGCGCGGCGCTAGGCGTCTGGCGCGAATCGGTCCAGCCGACCATGCGTTGCGCGATGCGCTTGTGATCGACGCCCGCGACCTCGGCGAGCGCGCGCACCACGAGCTGCCGCGCGACGCCCACGCGAAAGCCGCCGCCGATCAGCTTCGTCAGCAAGAACCGCTCGCTCCAGTTGAGTTCGTCCCAATAGCTCAGCAGCCGTTCGCGCAGTTCGGACGGATTCGCGCCGCGCAAGGTGAGTACGCGTTCCTCGATCCATTGCGCGAGCCCGAGCGACGTTTCGCCCGTCGCCGGCGGCAGAATGTGCGCGATGGTTTCCGCCAGATCGCCGACCGCCTGATACGACTCTTCGAAAAGCCACTCCGGCAGACCCGCGCGCTCGCGGGCGAATTCGGTGAGCAGGCGCGTCGGCACCGACTGGCGCGGTTTGCCGCCCGCGAGAAAGTACGACGCCCACGCGGCGTCTTCGGCCTCGGCGCCCGAGAAATACGCGATCAGCGCTTCGAGCTTCGCGTGCGTCGAGGTGGTCGCGTCGAGCGCGGTGTAGAGCGTCGCGAAGCGCTTCATGACGCGGCGGGTTCAGGTCGGGCCGGGTCGGCTGTGTCGGCCGTGTCGGCTTCGATCGCATCGTCGCCGTATTCGGTCTTGAACGCGCCCGCATCGAGCCCTTGTTCGTTGAGCCAGCGCACCATCGGCTCGATCTGTCCGTGCGTGACGATCACGCGCTCGGCGCCGCTCGCGCCGATGGCGAGTTGCAGGCCGGGCCAGTCGGCGTGATCGGAGAGCACGAAGCCGCGATCGACGCCGCGCCGCCGCCGCGTGCCGCGCAGACGCATCCAGCCGGACGCGAAGGCGTCGCTGTATTCGCCAAAGCGGCGCATCCACGTGCTGCCCTGCGCGGACGGCGGCGCGACGATGAGCGCGCCCTTGAACGCGGCCTTGTCCTTCGCGGCGATCTCGCTGACGAGGCGCGTCGGCGGCAGCGCGACGCCCGCTTCGCGGTATGCGCGGTTGAGCGGCTCGACCGCGCCGTGGCAGAAGATCGGACCGATGGCGGCATCGATGCCCGCGAGCACGCGCTGCGCCTTGCCGAACGAATAGCAGAACAGCACCGACGCGCGGCCTTCGCTCGCGTTGTGCCGCCACCATGAGTCGATGCCGGCGAAGACACCGCGTGAGGTGTCCCATCGATAGATCGGCAGACCGAACGTCGACTCGGTGATGAAGGTGTCGCAGCGCACGGGCTCGAAGGGCGCGCACGTCGGATCGGGATCGACCTTGTAATCGCCGGAAGCGACCCACACGCGTCCCTTGTGCTCGACGCGCACCTGCGCCGATCCGAGCACGTGTCCGGCGGGATGCAGCGACACGCGCACACCGTTCACGACGATTGCTTCTCCGTATTCGAGGCCTTGCACGTCGATGCCCGGCAGCCTCGAACGCAGCACGCCGACGCCCGGCGCGGCCGCCAGATAATGGGCGTGGCCGAAGCGCGCGTGATCGGCGTGGGCGTGCGTGATGACGGCGCGTTCGACAGGCCGCCACGGGTCGATATGGAAGTTGCCCGGCACACAGAAAAGACCTTCGGGCCGCGCGACGATGAGATCGGAAGAAGTGTCCACTTATCGTTGAGCGATGGGTATGTGACAGCGGCGTGACGTACGCAGACTGCGCGCGTGCCTGTCTGTTCGATTCTGGCAACAAAAGCACGCGACGTGCCCGTCATGGCGCTTTCATGAATCGCGGCTAGGGTGTACAAGTTTATTAGGCTCGCGCGTTTGTTTAGAAGCCTGATTTCGAGCCGTTATCCGGGTAACGGATTAGCACGGTTATTACGTTGTCAGCGAAACACGCGCGCACGGGGCGCGCGCGCCGCAGTCTTCTTCATATGCCGATCATGGACACGATGGTTGCGCCGACCGCCGCAGAAGCGGTCTGGATCGTCAGGCTCCAGAGCCATCCACAATATGACTTCGTGCGCCTGAAGCGGGTATTCACCGATCACGGCTCGCGTCATCAGGTCGTACTCGTCGACGTGAGAAAGCTGCTCGCGTGCGCCGATCGCGACGACACCGATTACGTGCTCAAAGCCGTCGACGACTGGCACGCGGGCAAGGTGCGCGGCATCCGCGAATTCCTCGATCCGGATAATCCGCGCGTGCCGGAAATGCCCTACGTGACCATCAGCGTGCGGCGCTCGCCGGGGCTGCTCGGGCTTCTGGGCGTGCATCGGGAAGGCGTCGTCGCGTTTCGCAACGGTCAGCATCGCGCGCGCTACCTGGCTCATGCAGGCGCGCTGTGCATGCCCGTGGAAGTGCATGAGCGAGAGGCCGGGTTGCTGCGTGAGATGTGCGCGGCGCCGGATGCATCGGGCGCGGAATACGGGGATATCTGAGCGCGGCCGGAACGGACCGCGCGGTAAAGCTTGGTTCTGCCGTGCGATGGGCCAGACGGCTGAAACGCCGTGCTGGCCCTCGTCGTTCTTACGCCCTCAGTTCGCTCGCCGCGGCCGTGGCGCTGCTGCGGATCGGCGCTTGCATCGGCACGTACGACGGCACCGGTGAGCGCGCGACTTCATCGGGACGGCCGCCGTGAGCGGCGAATTCGCGACTCAGGTAATCCAGCGCATAGTCGATGAAAAAGCGCGTCTTCGCGGGCAAGTACTGCCGCCCCGGATAGACGATCGACACTTTCATGTCGGGATCGTCGATCGAATAGCCGTCGAGCAGGCGAACGAGCGTGCCACTCTCGAGATCCGCGTGCACGATGCCTTCGGGCAGAATCGAGAAGCCCATGCCCTTCAGTGTGGCGAGCCGCACCATCAGCCCGTTGTTGACCGAATAGACCGGCGCTAACGTGACCTGATCCGCCGCGCCGTGACGATGGCGGAAATGCCATGTCTGACTCCGCATGTCATTCGGCAGTCCGACCGAGGGCTGCGCCTGCAGATCGGTCGGCGACGCGGGCATGCCGTGCTCCGCGACGAAGGCCGGCGTTGCGACCGGCACGAGCGTGCTGGTGCCGACGGATCGCTCGATCAGCGCGGTGCTCGTCACCATGAATGCCGTGACGATGCCGACGTCATATCCGTCTTCGACAAGATCGACATGGCGCTCGGCGAGCGTCAGCCGAACATTGACATTAGGATACATTTTTCGGAAGCCGTCGATGAGTGGCGTCAGCGTGAGAAGCGAGAGTGCGCTCGACGCCACGACACGCAATGTGCCGCTTGGTTCGCCCTCTGTATGCGTGACCGTCGACTCGAGATGATCGAGTTCCTCCAGTAGGGCGCGGCAGCCTTCCAGATAACGCGTACCAGCCTCGGTCAGCGAAAGATTGCGCGTAGTGCGATTAATGAGTCGAGTCCGCAAATGCGCCTCGAGCATGGCAATTGCTCGCGTGACGAGTGCATTGGAGACATCGAGTTGCTGAGCGGCGCGCCGAAAACTTTCCGTATCCGCCACGCGAACGAAAACGCGCATTGCGTGAATCTGGTTCATCCTGTCTGCCCTCTCTCAAGTGCTGCGCCACGATCCGCCCACGACGTTACATAACGCCAATGCGTGCGGGTTTTTGCTCAACGTGTGAAGACGATAATATGAAGGCATCAAAATATTGCAATGTTTAATTCTAAAGCGCGCTATTTTTTGTCATTTGTAAAGTTTTGTCGCGACAGCAGAGGATCGTTGCAACGCATTGAATTTGCGGGCTATTCATCACTTCGAGCGTCCGGAACGGAAGCGTTTCAATTTCCGTTATGCTTTCGGACATATATTCAGCGAACCCTTAAATAATGATACTTCCTGCGCCAGTCCGATGACGATGAAAAAATCAAGTCGGTTGTGATCACGGGAAAGATTTAAGTTATCGAAGTGACATTTCGCTTATGCGTTTGCGTGAGTTATGCGATTCTTTCGAATACTGACGTCGGCGACATTAAAAAAAATCAATCAGCGTGTAACCGGCTTTGACTCTCATGACATCAGATCTGCTTGCATATCAGCCGGAGATCGCATTGTTTGCGAGTCTCGCTATTGGTTATCTCATCGGTTCGGTGAAACTCGGTCCAATTCAGCTCGGCGGCGTTTGCGGCACGCTGATCGTCGCGCTCATTCTGGGCCAAACCGGTGCACGAATTTCGCCGGATCTGAAGAACATCGCATTCGCACTTTTTATTTTCGCGCTCGGTTTCACCGGTGGCCCGCAGTTTTTCGCGAACATCGGGCGCGGCTGGCGTTACGGCGCGCTGTCGATCGTCGAGATCGTCGTCGTTGTCGCGCTGGTGCTCGGCGCCGTCGTCATCCTGAAGCTCGATGCCGGCACGGCTGCCGGATTGCTCGCAGGCGGCGCGACCGAATCGGCGGTAATCGGCACGGCGTCGGAGGCGATCAACAGGCTCGGTTTGTCCGCCACAGACACCGCGCGGCTGCAAGCCAACATCGTCACCGCTTACAGCGTCAGCTATCTGTTCGGTCTCGTGACGATCGTTCTTTTTACCAGCCAGTTCGCGCCGCTCATCCTGCGCGTGAGCCTGCGAGACGAAGCAGACCGCGTGTGGCGCAAGCTCGGCGGCGACGGCGCGCTCGGCGCGGGACAGACGCCGGCCGCGCCGCCGCTCGCCGGGCGCGAGCTTCGCGTGACGGCGGCCGCGGGATGCACCGTCGGCGAACTGGAAGAGCGGTTTCACGACAACATCAGCATTCAGCGCGTGCAACGCGACCGTTCGATCATCAAGCCGCAGCCGGCGGTTCTGTTGAAACCGGGCGATCTCGTCGTGGTCGGCGGGCGGCGCGAGGCGCTCGTCGAGGCGATTCCCGCCATCGGCGAGGAAGTGTTCGGCGGCGGCGTCTCCGATATCTATGTCGAACGCGCCGACGTGATGCTCACGCGCCGCGCGCTGCACGGCCTGACGCTCGCGCAGGTGCGCGCCCGCGCCGCGCCCGCCGACGCGCACGGCGTCTTCGTCGCGGCCGTGACGCGGCTCGACAGCACGATTCCCGCGCTCTCCGGCACGCAGGTGCATCGCGGCGACGTGCTGACGCTCGTCGGCAACAAGGAAGATGTCGCGCGCGGCGCGTCCCGGCTCGGCTACATCATTCCCGCGACGCAGAAAACCGATTTCGTCTTTCTGGGCCTGGGCGTGCTGCTCGGCGTCGCGCTCGGGCGGCTGTCGGCGCACGTGGGCGGCATCGATCTCACGCTCGGCACCGGCGGCGGCTGTCTGCTCGCGGGGTTGCTGTTCGGCTGGATCCGCTCGCGTTATCCGCTGATCGGCTCGCTGCCCTCGGCGGCCGCGCAGATTCTGAAGGACTTCGGCCTGTGCACGTTCATCGCGGCGGTCGGGCTGTCGGCGGGTGCGGACGCGTTGCGGCTCGTCCGCGAATACGGCATCGCGTTGCCGGTCGCGGGCATCGTCATCACGCTCGGGCCGGCGCTCGCGTCGCTCTTCATCGGACGATGGCTGCTCAAGCTCGACGTGCCGATGCTGCTCGGCGCGATCGCGGGCCAGCAATGCAGCACGCCCGCGATCAGCGCGCTCGTCGGCGTGACGGGCAACGCGACGCCGATGATCGGCTACACGATCACCTATGCGCTCTCGAACGTCTTGCTGCCGTTGCTCGGGCCCGTGATTGTCGGGCTCGCGAGCAAACTGGGCTGACGCGATGGAATGGCTCCACGACATCTTCCGCAAGTCGCCCGAATCGGCGCTCTTTCTGTCGCTCGCGGCGGGCTATCTGCTCGGGCAAATACGCTTCGGCAAGTTTCAGTTGGGTGGCGTCGGCGGCTCGCTCATCGTCGCGGTGATCGTCAGTCAGGCGGGCGTGCAGATCGACAACGGCGTGAAATCCGTGATGTTCGCGATTTTTATCTACGCGGTCGGATACGACTCCGGCCCGCAGTTCTTCAATTCGATCAACCGGCGCACGCTGCGCGAAATCGCGATGGCCGTGTTCCTCGCCGCGACGGCGCTCGCGAGCGTGCTCATCTGCGCGAAGCTCTTCGGGCTGAACAAGGGGCTCGCGGCGGGGCTCGCGGGCGGCGCGCTCACGCAATCGGCGATCATCGGCACGGCGGGCGACGCGATCGCGCGCCTGGGCTTGCCCGCCGCGGAGACCAAGGCATTGCAGGCCGATGTCGCCGTCGCGTACGCGGTGACTTACGTGTTCGGCTCGCTCGGCGCGATCATCGTGTGCGTGAACATCCTGCCGAAGTTCATGGGCCAGAGCCTGCGGCAGGCGTCGATCGACGCGGAGAAGGCGCTCGCGGGCAGCGCGGCCGGCCCCGCGCCGGGGCAGATTCCGGCGCTGCCGGAACTCGTCGGGCGCACGTATCGCGTGACGCGCGACGGCGCGGCGGGGCGCACGGTCGCGCACATCGAAGTCGACGACGGCGACATGATCACGGTCGAGCGCATCCGGCGCGGCGGGCGCGTGCTCGAACCCGAGGCGGACATCGTGCTGGAGGCGGGCGATATCGTGCTCGTCGTCGGGCGGCGCGAGGTGATGGTGGGCGCGGCGGCGCACATCGGCGAGGAAGTCGCGGATGCGGACGGCAGCAGCGTCGTCATGCAGAAGCGCCAGGGCGTCTTCACGAAGCGCGGCACGAACCACGTGAGCATCGCGCAAGTGCGCGCGACCGTCGATCGCGACATGCGGCACGGCGTGTATATCCGGAGCATCGCGCGCGCGGGACATCCGCTGCCGGTGTTGCCGGAAACGCGGCTCGAGCACGGCGACGTCATCACGTTCTACGGCTCGCCGCGCGACACCAAACGCGCCGTCGACGCCGCCGGCTACGAACTGCCGTACACCGACAAGACCGACTTCATCTACATGGGCGTGGGCATCGTGCTCGGGCTGCTGATTGGGCTCATCGTCGTCGATATTGGCGGCGTGCCGCTCACGCTCGGCTCGGGCGGCGGCTGCCTGCTCGCGGGGCTGCTGTTCGGCTGGATGCGCGGCAAGCATCCGATGTACGGCGTGATGCCGCCCGCCGCGTCGCAATTGCTGAAGGACTTCGGGCTCGCGGCGTTCGTCGCCGTCGTCGGCTTGAATTCCGGCTTGCAGGCGGTCGCGACGGTGAAGCAAAGCGGCCTCACGATTTTCCTGCTCGGCGTGTTCGTCACGCTGTTTCCGCTCGTGCTGACGATGCTCTTTGGCCGCTACGTCCTGCGCTACGACAACGCGGCGCTGCTCGCGGGCGCGCTCACCGGTTCGCGCAGCGCCAATCCCGCGTTCGGCGGCGTGCTCGACAAGGCCGAAAGCGCGGTGCCGACCGTGCCGTTCGCGATCACCTATGCGCTCGCGAACGTGCTGCTGACGTTGCTGGGGCCGCTGGTTGTCGGTCTGACGTGAAGCGACGGCGCGCGCCTTGCGCCATAATCGGCTGACACTCAAGGAGGCTCTTTCATGGCCGGATCAGACCAGACGACCGTCACGCTGCCCACGGGCGAAGCGATTCCGAAGCTCGGGCAGGGCACATGGGAAATGGGCGAGCGCCCGAACGCGCGCAAGGGCGAAATCGCCGCGCTGCGCGAGGGCGTCGAGCTCGGCATGACGCTCATCGATACCGCCGAGATGTACGGCGAAGGCGAAAGCGAGAAGCTCATCGCCGAAGCGCTCGGGGACCGGCGCAAGGAGCTTTTCATCGTCAGCAAGGTGTACCCGCACAACGGCAGCGAGCGCGGCGTGCAGGCCGCCTGCGAGCGCAGCCTGAAGCGTCTGAAGACCGATCGCATCGATCTTTATCTGCTGCACTGGCGCGGCGGCGAGAACCTCGAAGGCGTGATCGCGGGATTCGAAAAGTTGAAGGACGACGGCAAGATTCGCCACTGGGGCGTGAGCAACTTCGACACCGACGACATGGAAGAACTCTTCTCGCTCGATGGCGGCGACGCCTGCGCGACCGATCAGATTCTCTTCAACGTCGCGCGGCGCGGTGCGGAGTTCGATCTGCTGCCGTGGCTGCGCGAGCGTGGCATGCCGGCAATGGCGTACAGCCCCGTCGATCACGCGCGCCTGCCGCGCGGCGGCGTGCTGGAGAAGATCGCGGCGGCGCGCGGCGTGTCGGCGTTTCAGGTCGCGCTTGCGTGGGTGTTGCAGCAGCCGCAGGTGTTCGCGATTCCGAAGGCGGCGGATGTCGCCCATGTGCGCGAGAATCGCGCCGCCCTCGATCTTCACTTGTCCGCCGATGAACTCGCGGACATCGATCAGCAATTCAAGCCGCCCAGGTCGAAGCGCTCGCTCGAAATGCTGTGATGCGTCGCCGGATCAGGTGCACGCGTGATGGCCGTGCACCGAGCCGAGCACCGCGACTTCCGCGGGCGTGCGGCGCAGGTCGGCTTCGTTGACCTGCTTCGCATCGGCCAGGAAGTCATCGACGATCGACGATACCGGCGTGTCCGCAAGGCACAGCGAGACGCGCTTCGTTTCGCTATCGGGCAGCGACGTGCGCTGCGACAGGAACAGCACGCCGTATTGATAACCGCGCACGATGCCGCGCACGGCGCCCACGCATTGCCCTTGCGCCGTGTTGTCGGATTTTGCGGCGCATTGCTGCGCGAGCGCGTACGCGGAGAAAGTCGGATCGGCCGCGCCGGACGGCGGCGTTTGCGGCGCGGTCTGCGCGTGCGCGGCCATCGCGACGCCGAAAGTCAGTGCGCAAAGCGCGGCGGAGAGGGCGGGTTTCATCGGTTGAATCCTCGTTGTTGTGAACTATCGAACCGATGAGAGACGCGCAACGCCGCTTTGGTTCCGACGATTGGCCGTATTGCCGTCACTGCGCCGTCACTGAAGTTGCAGCGCGCGCAGTTCGTCGACGGGAATGTGGCAATGGATCGCGTGACCGTCGCCGGCGTCGCGGCAGGGCGGCGTATCCGTTTCGCAGATTGCGCCGATCTTGCGCGGGCAGCGCGTATGGAACACGCAGCCCGATGGCGGATTCGCCGCGCTCGGCAACTCGCCCGACAGACGGATGCGCTTCGCATGCGTCCCGTCGATCGACGGCGCCGACGACAGCAATGCTTCGGTGTACGGATGCTGCGGTCCGTCGAACACGGCGGCCGCGCGCCCGATCTCCATGATGCGCCCGAGATACAGCACCGCGATGCGATCCGACAGATAACGCACCACATGAAGGTCGTGCGAGATGAAGACGTACGAGACGCGCCGCTCGTGCTGCAAGTCCGCGAGCAGATTGAGGATGGCGGCCTGCACGGAGACATCGAGCGCGGACGTGGGCTCGTCGCAGACCACGACGCGCGGATCGCCCGCGAACGCCCGCGCGATCGCGACGCGCTGTTTCAACCCGCCCGACAGTTGCCGCGTGCGCGAGCCGAGATAGCGCGCGGGCAGGCGCACCGCTTCGGTCAGCGTATGCAGGCGCTTTTCCTTCGCCTCGCCGTGCAGCGCGGCGAGCTTCGACAGCGAACGCGCGATCAGTTGCCGCACCGAATGCGCGCGGTTCAGCGCGGAATCCGGATTCTGGAACACGATCTGCAGCGACTTCACCTGTTCCTCGCTGCGCCGGGTGACGCGCTCGGGCAGCGTCGCGCCGTCGAGTTCGAGCGACGCGCCTTTATCGGGCGATACGAGGCCGAGCAGCAGCTTCGCGAGCGTCGTCTTGCCGCTGCCCGATTCGCCGACGAGCCCGAGCGTTTCGCCTTGAACGAGATCGAGCGAGACATCGTGGACGGCGCGCACGTCTTCATCGCCGACGCGGAAGGTTTTCGAGAGATTGCGCGCCGATAACGCGAGCGGCTGATCGGCAACGCCGGCATCGGCGACCGGCACCGGCGCTTCGTCGGTCGCGCGCGGCAGCGTCTGGGCGCGTTCATGGTAATGGCAGCGCGCCATCTGATCGCCGTGCGCCGATGCCACGCGATACGGCGGCGGCGCGTCCTTCAGACACCGCTCGTCGGCGAGCTTGCAGCGCGGCGCGAAGATGCAGCCCTGCGCGATCGATCCCGGCAGCGGCAGCGAGCCGGGAATCGTGTCGAGACGCCCGGTCTCCTTACTGCGGCCTGCGCGCGGCAGGCAGCGCAGCAGGCCGACCGTGTACGGGTGACGCGGTTGCGCGAAGACATCGGCGGTCGCGCCTTCTTCGACGAGCTTGCCCGCATACAGCACGCCGACGCGGTCGCACATGCGCCCGATCACCGCGAGATTGTGGCTGATGAAGAGCACGGCCGTGCCGAGCTCCGCCCGCAATTGCGCAATGAGATCGAGCACTTCGGCTTCGACCGTGGCGTCGAGGCCCGTTGTGGGCTCGTCGAGAATCAGCAGTTCGGGATTGCACGCGAGCGCCATCGCGATGACGACGCGCTGCTGCATGCCGCCCGACAACTGATGCGGATAACTGTCCATCACGCGCTCGGGCGACGCGATGCGCACGCGCCGGAGCATTTCGGCGGTGCGCGACAGCGCCTCGTCGGCGGATGCGCCCGTGACTTCGAATGCTTCGGAGACTTGCCGCGCGATCGTCAGCGACGGATTCAACGCGCGTCCCGGATCCTGATAGACCATCGACACGGCGTTCGCCCGCATGCCGCGCAGCGCGTCGGCGTTGAGCGCGGCGACATCGCGGCCGGCGATCGAAATGCGGCCCGCCTTCACGCGGCCGTTGCGCGGCAGATAACGCAGCACCGCGAGCGCGGCCGTCGACTTGCCGCAGCCCGATTCGCCGACGAGTCCATACGCTTCGCCGCGCTTCACGCGCAAGGTCACGTCCTGCAGCACTTCGCGTTCGCGTCCGCGCGAGCGATATGCAACCGTGAGGCCGACGACCGTGAGCGCGTCGGCCTGATCGCCTTTCGCGGCGCCGAACGTGGGAAATGCCGATGGCGGCGGTCCGTTCATCGGTCGAGCACTCCTTGCACGGCATCCGCGACGAGATTCACTGCGACGACGAGCGACGCGATCGCGGCGGCATCGAACACGACGGTCCACCACGCGCCGCCCGCCATCAGCGTATAACTTTCGGACAGCGCGAGGCCCCAGTCGGCGGACGGCGGCTGGATGCCGAAGCCGAGAAACGAGAGCGTCGCGACGGCGAAGATCGCGTAGCCGAGGCGCACGGTCGCCTCGACGATGATCGGCGGCAGCACGTTGGGCAGAATCTCCGCGAACATGATGTAGAGCGCGTTTTCGCCGCGCAATTGCGCCGCGAGCACGTAGTCGAGATGGCGCTCGCTCAGCACGGCGGCGCGCACGGTGCGTGCGGTGATCGGCGCGAACGTGAGACCGATCACGATAATGACCGTCGTATTGCTCGCGCCGACCGCGGCGAGCGCGAGCAGCGCGACGATGACGAGCGGCAGCGCGAGGAGCGCATCGATCACGCGGCCGATGGCGGCGTCGACCCAGCCGTCGAAATAGCCGACGACGAGCCCGATCGCCGTGCCCGCCGCCGTGCCGAGCAGGGTTGCGAGCGGCGCGATCGTCAGGATGTCGCGCGAGCCGACGATCACGCGCGCGAAGATGTCGCGGCCAAGCTGATCGGTGCCGAACCAGTGATCGGCGGAAGGCGCGACGAGCGAGTTGAGCGGATCGGACGCGTAGGGATCGTGCGGCACGAGCCAGTGGCCGAAGAGCGCGCACACCACCCAGAAGAGCAGGATCAGCACGCCGAGATCGAACGTGGCCGAGCGCAGCAGCGCGCCGAGGGCTTCGAAGCGGCGCGGTTTCGGCGCAACAGCGGTCGCCGTGCTCATTGCGCTTCACCCGTGCGCAGGCGCGGATTGAGCACGACGTAAAGCGCATCCGCGATCAGATTCGCCGCCGTATAGATCACGCCGATGGTCAGCACGCCCGCTTCGAGCATCGGAAAGTCCTTCGCTTTTGCAGCGTTGTAGATCAGCGAGCCGATGCCCTGATAGTGAAACAGCGTCTCCACGACGACCAACCCGCCGATCATGTAGCCGAGCTGCGTCGCGGCGACCGTGACCGTCGGCAGGAGCGCGTTGCGCAGCACGTGCCGCAGGATCACGACGCGCTGCGGCAGGCCCTTCAGGATCGCGGTGCGCGTGTAGTCGGCGTCGAGCGCTTCGACGGTGCCCGCGCGCGCCATCCGCGCGATATAGCCGAAGAACACGAAGACGAGCGGCAGCACCGGCAAGATCAGGTGCTCCAGTTGCGTCAGGATGCCGGCGCCGGCGGGCGCGGTCGCCTCGATCGGCAGCCATTGCAGCCACACGCCGAAGATCAGGATCAGCACGATCGACGAGACGAATTCCGGCACGACGGTCGCCGTCAGTCCGCCGATGCTGATGACGCGATCGATCCATCGGCCCGAATGCAGCGCCGCATACACGCCGCCCGCGATGCCGAGCGGCACCACGACGACGAACGCGAGCGCGCCGAGCTTGGCCGAGTTCCACAGCGCATCGCCAATGAACGGCGCGACGGGCGCGCGAAACGCGTACGACTCGCCCATGTCGCCGCGCAGGAAATGGCCGATCCAGCTCGAATACTGCGTGAGAAGCGGCCGGTCGACGCCGAGCTGATGATTGAGCGCCGCGACCGCGCGCGCGTCGGCAAGCGGGCCGAGAATCGCGCGGCCGACGTCGCCGGGCAGAAGCTGGCCGCCCGCGAAGACGATCATCGACAAAAGCCACAGCGTGACGAGCGCGAGCAAGAGCCGCACGCCTACGAAGCGCACGACGCGTTTCATTTTGGCGAAATCGGCTACGTACGCCGTGGGCGTGATCGTGCTCATGCGTTCAGGCCGAGATCGTTGCGCGGTCGAACCACATCTGCGAGATCGCGTTGAAACGCACGCCCGAGACGCTGGCGCGCGTGACGATCAACTGGTCGTAGAAGTAGGGAATCACGACCGGCGTTTCGTCGAGCAGCAGACGCTGAATCTGGCCGGACAGCTTCTTCTGCGACGCGACATCGAGCGCGGCGACGAACTGCGCGACGAGCTTGTCGTACTCCGGATTCTTGAAGTGCGCCGCGTTCCACGTTCCGGCGCTCGTCAGCGGCGCGTTGAGAAATACGTTCGGCACGCCGCGATGCCCGTAATCGGTGATGCCGAGCGGCGAATCGAGCCAGTCCGACTTGCCGAACGTGCCCGAGCCGTAATAGAGGTCCTGACTCTCGACCTTCAACTGGATGCGAATGCCGATCGCCTTCGCCGCGTTCTGCACGACGACCGCGAGATCGGGAATCTCCATGTACTTTTCGGTCGTGAGCGTGATGTCGAAGCCGTTCGCGACGCCCGCATCGCTCATCAGCTTCTTCGCCTGGGCGATGTCGATCTTGCGTTGCGGCACGGTGAGATCGCTCGACGGAAACACGGGCGCGAACGGGCTGTCGTTGCCGACCTGCGCGCGGCCGCGGAACAATCCCTTCACGATGACTTCGCGATCGATCGAGAGCGCGAGCGCCTGACGCACGCGCTTGTCCTTGAACGCGCCCATGTCGCAGCGCATGTGAATCTGCCGATGCGAACTCGACTTCGTGCCGAGCACCTTGAACTGCGGATTCGTCAGCATCGCAACGCCGCCCTGCACGGTGAAGTCGCCCATCACGTCGGCCTGGCGGCCTTGCATCGCGAGAAGTTGCGCCTGCTGGTCCGCGTAGAAGGAGAACTGCACGCGATCGGGCAGCGACTTCTCGCCCCAGTAGTCGGGATTGCGCACGAACGAGGCGCCCACTGTCGGGGTGTATTTTTCGAGCTTGAGCGCGCCAGTACCCATGAACGTCTTCTCGTACGGGCCGCTGAAATTGGCGGGCAGAATCACCGCGTTATATGTGTTCGAGGAAACGTAATACGGGAAATTGCCGTTGGGCGCGTCGAGATGAAATTCGACCGTGTGATCGTCGACGGCTTTCGCCGAATCCTTCGACAGCACGCCCTTCAGCACGGAGAGCGCCGCCGAGCCCGTACCCGGATCGGACAGGCGATTGAAGGTCGCGACGACGTCCTTGGCGGTCATCGGCTGGCCGTCGTGGAACTTGACGTTGGGGCGCAGCTTGAAGGTCCACACGTCGCCTTTCGCATTCGACGACCACGATAGCGCAAGAGCAGGCCGCAGCGTCAGGTGCTCGCTGTCGTCGTCGATCAGGAATTCGCCGGTCTGATTGATGAGCACGAGGCCCGCCGCGTCCGTCACCGTGAGCGGATCGACCGCGCCCGCAGGCGTCATGTGCGCGACGCGGATCGTGCCGCCGGGCTTGCCCGTGCCTTGCGCGCGCGCGGCGGGCATGCCGAGAATGCCGCCCGCGGCGAGCGCCAGGCCGAGCACGCTCGCATGGCGCAGCAATTCGCGGCGCGTGAGGCGGCCGGCCATGAACTCGTCGATCGCGTGATTGCCCAGCTCGCCCGCGCTCGGGCGGAGCAGTTCGAGTAGATGCGCGTCGGTCGAAGGTTTCTTCATCGTGTGCTTTTCCGTTGTCGTTGTTTGCTGGCCGTCGCCCATGCGGGATCGGCTCGACCGCGCCGTCGAGGTGCATTCAGGTCGAACTAGCAAGGAACGCGCCGCTCCTTGACGCGCCCGTGTGCTTCAGTGATCGTGCGGATGCTTGTGGATCGGATCAACCCAGAAGACTTCCTCGGGCTGCTCTACCGCATCGATGTTCAGATTCACCACCACCGCTTCGTTGTCGCTGCGCACGAGCACGCATTCGAGCGGATCGTCGGTGCTGGCGTTGATTTCCTGGTGCGGCACGTAGGGCGGCACGAAGATGAAGTCGCCGGGACCGGCCTCGGCCGTGAACTCGAGATGTTCGCCCCAGCGCATGCGCGCCTGTCCGCGCACCACATAGATGACGCTTTCGAGCGCGCCGTGATGATGCGCGCCGGTCTTCGCATTCGGATGGATCGTGACCGTGCCGGCCCAGATCTTCTGCGCGCCGACGCGCGCCGCGTTGATCGCAGCCGCGCGGTTCATGCCCGGCGTCTGCGGTGTGTTGGTGTCGAGCTGATCGCCCTTGATGACCTTGACGCCGTGTTCGCGCCAATCGATGTGCTGATGTGGATCGCTCATGTCGCTCATGCCCGTCTATCGTCTGCGGATATGAAAAGTCCGTTGCCGCCATCAAGGAAGCGAGCAACGGACTTCCGATACTACACGGTTCGATCGCGATTATTTCGCTTTCGAGTTGATGATCGCTTCCGACACGTTGTTAGGCGTCTCCGCGTAGTGCTTGAACTCCATCGTGTAGGTCGCGCGGCCTTGCGTGAGCGAACGCAGCGACGTCGAGTAGCCGAACATCTCGGCGAGCGGCACCTCCGCGCGCACGAGCTTGCCGCCGCCGCCCGCGATGTCCTCCATGCCCTGCACGATGCCGCGCCGGCCCGAGAGATCGCCCATCACGTTGCCCATGAAATCCTCGGGCGTTTCGACTTCGACAGCCATCATCGGTTCGAGCAGCACGGGTTTCGCACGGCGCATCGCTTCCTTGAAGGCCATCGAGCCGGCCATGCGGAACGCGTTTTCGTTCGAATCGACATCGTGATACGAGCCGAAGGTGAGGCGCACTTTCACGTCGACGACCGGATAGCCCGCCAGCACGCCGGCCTTCAGCGTTTCCTGGATGCCCTTGTCGACCGCCGGGATGAATTCGCGTGGAATCACGCCTCCCTTGATCTGGTCGACGAACTCGTAGCCCTTGCCCGGATCCGGCTCCAGCGCGATCACCGCGTGGCCGTACTGGCCGCGTCCGCCCGACTGCTTGACGAACTTGCCTTCGACGTCCTCGACCTTGTTGCGCACCGTCTCGCGATACGCGACCTGCGGCTTGCCGACCGTCGCCTCGACGCCGAACTCGCGCTTCATCCGGTCGACGAGAATTTCGAGGTGCAGCTCGCCCATGCCGGAGATGATCGTCTGGCCGGATTCCTCGTCGGTCGTCACGCGAAACGACGGGTCTTCCTGCGCGAGACGATTCAGCGCGATGCCCATCTTTTCCTGATCGGCCTTCGTCTTCGGCTCGACGGCCTGCGAGATCACGGGCTCCGGGAAGATCATCCGTTCGAGGATGATGACGTTCTGCGGATCGCAGAGCGTGTCGCCGGTCGTCGCTTCCTTCAGGCCGACGGCCGCCGCGATGTCGCCCGCGCGCACTTCCTTGATTTCTTTGCGCTCGTTCGCGTGCATTTGCAGAATCCGGCCGAGGCGCTCCTTCTTGTCCTTCACCGGATTGAAGACGGTGTCGCCGGAATTCACGACGCCCGAGTACACGCGGAAGAAGATCAACTGGCCGACGAACGGATCGGTCATGATCTTGAAGGCGAGCGCGGAGAACGGCTCGTCATCGCTCGGATGGCGTTCCGCTTCCTTATCGTCTTCCGTGTGGCCGAGAATCGCGGGCACGTCGACGGGCGAGGGCAAGTAATCGATCACGGCGTCGAGCATCGCCTGCACGCCCTTGTTCTTGAACGCGCTGCCGCAGAGCATCGGCACGATCTCGTTGGCGATCGTGCGTTTGCGCAGCGCGCCCTTGATCTCGTCCTCGGTCAGGCTTTCGTGATCCTCGAGATACTTTTCGAGCAATTCCTCGCTCGCTTCGGCCGCGGCTTCGACCATCTTCTCGCGCCATTCATGCGCGAGGTCCTTGAGGTTGTCGGGAATCTCCTCGTAGGTGAACTTGATGCCCTGGCTCTCGTCGTCCCAGACGATCGCCTTCATCTTCACGAGGTCGACCACGCCCTGGAAGTGATCTTCCGCGCCGATCGGAATCTGGATCGGCACCGCGACGCCCTTCAGACGATCGCCGATCTGCCGCTGCACGCGAAAGAAGTCCGCGCCGACGCGATCCATCTTGTTGACGAACGCGATGCGCGGCACCTTGTACTTGTTCGCCTGACGCCACACGGTTTCCGATTGCGGCTGCACGCCGCCGACCGAGTCATAGACCATGCATGCGCCGTCGAGCACGCGCATCGAGCGTTCGACTTCGATCGTGAAGTCGACGTGCCCCGGCGTATCGATGATGTTGATGCGGTGTTCCGGATAGTTGCCGGCCATGCCTTTCCAGAAGGCTGTCGTCGCCGCCGAGGTGATCGTGATGCCGCGTTCCTGCTCTTGCTCCATCCAGTCCATCGTGGCCGCGCCGTCGTGCACTTCGCCGATCTTGTGCGTCACGCCGGTATAGAAAAGGATGCGCTCGGTAGTCGTGGTTTTGCCGGCATCGATGTGAGCGCTAATTCCAATGTTCCGATAGCGCTCGATGGGAGTCTTGCGGGGCACGTGAACCTCCTGTGGATAAAGTCAGCGCGGCGTGTAGCCAACGCAAGAGCGTCGCGCTGAATCTTTTTAGGATAGCGCGTCGGCAAGCTCTTTGCAGGAATCCTGCCAGCTCCGTGCCCGAGACTTCCCGGAGATTCGGACGCAAAAAAACCGGCGTGTCGGACGACGACGCCGGTTCTTCGATCGTGCGCGAAAGACGCGTTACTGCGCGCGCGGCAAGCCCTTGAGCTGCACGCCTGGCTTGATGCCTTTCGCGGCGAACCAGCCCTTGGGCATTTCGAGCGCGTATACGCCGTTGTTGCGCGGACAGTGGTTGTTCTCGGTCTCGGCCTGCATCTCGTCGATGTCGGTGATCGTGCCGTCCGCGCGGATGAACGCGATCGACAGCGGGATCAGCGTGTTCTTCATCCAGAAGCAATGCACGGCGTTTTCATTGAACACGAAGAGCATGCCTTCGTTTGCACCCAGCTTCGTGCGATACATGAGGCCTTGCTCGCGATCGGCATCGTTGGCGGCGACGGCGGCGTCGATCACGTACATGCCGGCCGTCAGTTTCGCGCGCGGGAAATCGGACGGCTGTTTCGCGCCGGGCGGCATCGTCTGCGCCTGCGCGAGCGGCAATGCGGCGAACGGCAACGCGAGCGCGATCACGCACGCGCGGGCGAGCTTGCCCATATTGCTTCGTTGAGTCGAAAAGCGCGAGACGAGATTCACGGCAAAGCTCCCATTCCATATTGATTGTCTGGACCTGAACCGGCCAAACCACGCGCATGTTACTCGATGCGCAGACACAAAACAAAAGGGCAGATGCCTTGCGGCCATCTGCCCTTCAACGCCGTAAGTACGGCGGTAATGCTTCGTTCTTGACTTCGCTATACCGCCTCTTACAACAAACTTACTGCGCTGCCGAAGCTGCTTCCGGAGCCGAAGCGGCTGCCTTGTGCGACTTCTTGTGCGACGACTTGTGCGACTTCTTGTGAGCCGACGACTTGTGAGCCGACGAAGCAGCTGCCGGAGCAGCAGCAGCCGGTGCCGAAGCTTCTTGTGCGAACGCAGCGGTTGCGAACAGGCCAGCGACGAGAGCAGCGATCAGTTTGTTCATCTTTACATCCTCAGCGAGAGTTGATTAACCAGACGACCCGGTCATTGAGTCATGTCGGTAAACGAGCCACCTACCTTTCGGTTGACAGTCTTATCGACTATTTGATTTTCGATAAGACCGTGAACGCTTGAACCTTTCAAACACCCTGGAGCACACAGGTTGTTGTAATCAGTTATTCGCTCATGCCGGATAGCTTTATGCGGCATCTGAGGCCCTTAACGCATCGCGAGAAGAGTCGGTTGACGCGAGTGACAAAGAAATTGCGCAGCAGACCAAAAAATATTCGATGCGCGTTTTGATATCCGCTTTGATGTTGTTCCGATCCACCACGCGCGCTACTCGATCTTCATGACACGACGTTTAAACGCATTCGCGAAACGACGGCGCATTGCTTATTTTCGAGATAATTGAATGCCATTCAACGAACGCGCTGCCACGGCGCGCGCGATTCGACCTCGACGCTTTCGCCGGGCGCGAGGCCGAGCGTGAAGATATCGAGCGCGCCGATCGCGACGCGCACAAGGCGCAATGTAGGGAAGCCGACGGCGGCCGTCATGCGTCTGACTTGCCGGTTCTTGCCTTCTGTGATCGCGAGTTCGATCCACGTCGTCGGGATGGCTGCGCGATAGCGGATCGGCGGCGTGCGCGGCCAGAGCGCATCGGTATCGCTTTGATCGACGAACGCGGTGCGGCACGGCTGCGTCACATGGCCGCCGATATCGACGCCGTTCGCGAGACGCGTCAAGGCGGCTTCGTCGGGTGCGCCTTCGACTTGCGCCCAATATCGCTTCACGAGCTTGTGACGCGGCTCCGCGATGCGTGCCTGCAATGCGCCGTCATCGGTGAGCAGGAGCAGACCTTCGCTGTCGGCGTCGAGCCTGCCCGCCGGATACACGCCCGGCGTCTTCACGCAGTCGCCGAGCGACGACCGCGTTTCGTGCGGGGAGAACTGGCAGATGGTGCCGAAGGGCTTGTTCAGGGCGATGAGTGACATGCGAAGGCGGCGCGCGGCGTGATCTGATGCGGCATCTTAATCCATGCGCCTCGCGGCCTCGGGCGCGCCGGGGCTGGCCAGCATGGTTAGAATGATGCGGTGAACATCATCGCGCGTCATTACGTACGTCATCGTGTACGCGAGGCCGCGCATGCTGCATCGCATCGCTCGCTAACCAGTCTGATTGCTTCCATTCAAGTCCGGCCATATTTGGAGTCGACCATGCCGTATCAGCACATCACGGTTCCGGCGGACGGTGACAAGATCACCGTCAACGCGGATTTCTCGCTCAACGTTTCGGATCAGCCGATCATCCCGTATATCGAGGGCGACGGCACGGGCGTCGACATCACGCCTGTCATGATCAAGGTCGTCGATGCGGCCGTGGAAAAAGCCTACGGCGGCAAGTGCAAGATTCAATGGATGGAAGTCTTCGCGGGCGAAAAGGCGACGCGCGTCTATGGCCCGGACGTGTGGCTGCCGGACGAAACGCTCGACGTGGTGAAGGAGTTCATCGTGTCGATAAAGGGGCCGCTCACGACGCCCGTCGGCGGCGGCATCCGCTCGCTGAACGTGGCGCTTCGTCAGCAACTCGATCTGTATGTATGCCTGCGGCCCGTGCGCTACTTCAAGGGCGTGCCCTCGCCGGTGCGCGAACCGGAGAAGATCGACATGGTGATCTTCCGCGAGAACTCGGAAGACATCTACGCGGGCGTCGAATGGCCGGCGGAATCGCCCGAAGCGAAGAAGGTCATCAAGTTCTTGCGCGAGGAGATGGGCGTGAAGAAGATCCGCTTTCCGGATTCGTCGGGGCTCGGCATCAAGCCGGTGTCGCGCGAGGGCACGGAGCGGCTCGTGCGCAAGGCGATCCAGTATGCGATCGATAACGACCGCCGCTCGGTCACGCTCGTGCACAAGGGCAACATCATGAAGTTCACCGAAGGCGCGTTCCGCGACTACGGTTACGCGCTCGCGCAGAAGGAGTTCGGCGCGGAACTGATCGACGGCGGTCCGTGGATGAAGGTCAAGAATCCGAAGTCGGGCAGCGATATCGTCGTGAAGGACGTGATCGCCGATGCGTTCCTCCAGCAGATCCTTCTGCGTCCCGCCGAATACGACGTCATCGCGACGCTCAACCTGAACGGCGACTACATCTCGGATGCGCTCGCGGCGCAGGTGGGCGGCATCGGCATCGCGCCGGGCGCGAACATGTCGGATTCCGTCGCGATGTTCGAAGCGACGCACGGCACCGCGCCGAAGTACGCGGGCAAGGACTACGTGAATCCGGGCTCGGAAATCCTGTCGGCGGAAATGATGCTGCGCCATCTCGGCTGGTTCGAGGCGGCGGACCGGATCATCTCGTCGATGGAGCAATCGATTCTTTCGAAGCGCGTCACCTACGACTTCGCCCGCCTGATGGAAGGCGCGACGCAGGTATCGTGTTCGGGCTTCGGAGAGGTGATGATCGAAAATATGTGAGGACTCACCTCAATTCGAACTGGTAACTAAAAACCCCGGAAGACCTACGTCTTGCGGGGTTTTTATCTGGCGTGAGCGCCCCATGTATGCTGAGAATGTGGGGCGTAAAAAAACCCGGCGCGAAGGCCGGGTTTCAGCAGCAACGTCGATCGAACGGTCAGACTGCATCCTGGATGTTCGAAGCCTGTTTGCCTTTCGGTCCCTGGACGATCTCGAAGCTGACCTTCTGGCCTTCCTTGAGCGTCTTGAAACCGTTCATCTGAATCGCCGAGAAATGTGCGAACAGATCCTCGCCGCCTTCATCGGGCGTGATGAATCCGTAGCCTTTCGCGTCGTTGAACCATTTGACCGTACCAGTAGACATTCGTACTTCCCCTCTAACTCTTGTCGCACCCAGAGCACGCTCGAAAAGCTCGACGGCACACCCCACAATGTGAACCGCCCCCTCCTCACAAGCTCACCTCGGCCTCTTTTTTCGTCCGTGGTTGGCCCCCGGAAAAAAGTGCCAGTTTGATTGTTAAATCTCTTAAATCGGGTGTCAAGGAATTTTTGGGATAGCCGTTAAGCTCGTTGCAAAGAGCGCATTCGTAGGGTAATTCCTGCATTGCGTGTGCGCTGCCGTCCAAGCACGCCATCTTGAAAAGTCGCATAATCGACTCACTTGTGTGATACCCGGCGGCCCGCGGCAACTGGTGCTCGGTTTGTTTTTTTTGAAGCTGTGCGATACTGGTTTCGACGAGGTGCAAGCGGGCCGTGCCGAAATGTTGGGCAGCGGCAGGATTCAGTGGAGCGTCGCTGCGCACGCGCACTTTCCAGCGTTTCATTCCGGCCGAATGGTCGGTGCTGGAGCGGCGATTGCGAGGACGTCCGTGTTGTTTAGAATGGATGTATGGCGACAAATCCCAACAAGCAGGATGGCACGGTACTGGAGCGGCAGGAGCAGAAGCTCAAGAAGCCGGCCATGTACAAGGTGGTGCTGCTGAATGACGACTTCACGCCGATGGAATTCGTCGTGATGATCGTGCAGGAATACTTCAATAAAGATCGTGAGACTGCGACGCAGATCATGCTGAAGGTTCATCGCGAGGGCAGGGGAGTTTGTGGGGTCTACACGCGAGACATTGCGTCGACCAAAGTTGAGCAAGTCGTTAGCCATGCACGGCAAGCGGGTCATCCGCTGCAGTGCGTGATGGAGGAAGCATGATTGCCCAGGAACTGGAAGTCAGTCTGCACATGGCGTTTATGGAAGCACGTCAGGCGCGGCATGAGTTCATAACGGTCGAGCATCTCTTGCTCGCCCTGTTGGACAATCCGACCGCGGCTGAAGTGTTGCGCGCCTGCGCAGCCAACATTGAAGATTTGCGTCAGAACCTGCGCAATTTCATTCATGACAACACGCCGACCGTGCCCGGCACGGACGACGTCGATACTCAGCCGACGCTTGGTTTCCAGCGCGTGATCCAGCGCGCGATCATGCACGTGCAATCGACTTCGAACGGCAAGAAGGAAGTGACCGGCGCGAACGTGCTGGTCGCGATTTTCGGCGAGAAGGATTCGCACGCCGTGTATTACCTGCAGCAGCAGGGCGTCACGCGTCTCGATGTCGTGAATTTCATTTCGCACGGCATCGCGAAGACGAACAGTGGCGATGCCGCGAAGACGAACAACGAAGCCAATCCGGAATCGGAAGACGCTGCCGCGCAGAAGGAAACACCGCTTGCGCAGTTCACGCAGAACCTGAATCAGCTCGCGAAGGACGGCAAGATCGATCCGCTGATCGGCCGCGAACTGGAAGTGGAGCGCGTGGTGCAGGTGCTGTGCCGCCGCCGCAAGAACAATCCGCTGCTCGTCGGTGAAGCCGGCGTCGGCAAGACCGCGATCGCCGAAGGTCTCGCGTGGCGCATCACGCGCGGCGAAGTGCCGGACATTCTCGCCGACGCGCAGGTGTACTCGCTCGACATGGGTGCGCTGCTCGCGGGCACGAAGTATCGCGGCGATTTCGAGCAGCGTCTGAAGACGGTGTTGAAGGAACTGAAAGAGCGACCGCACGCCATTCTGTTCATCGATGAAATTCATACGCTGATCGGCGCGGGCGCGGCTTCGGGCGGCACGCTGGATGCATCGAACCTGTTGAAGCCGGCGTTGTCGTCGGGCCAGTTGAAGTGCATCGGTGCAACGACGTTCACGGAATATCGCGGCATTTTCGAAAAGGACGCGGCGCTGTCCCGCCGTTTCCAGAAGGTCGATGTTACCGAACCGACCGTCGAGCAGACCGTGGCAATCTTGCGCGGCCTCAAGACGCGCTTCGAAGAGCATCACGGCGTGAAGTATTCGTCGGGTGCGCTGTCGGCGGCGGCGGAACTGTCGGCGCGCTTCATCACGGATCGTCATCTGCCGGACAAGGCCATCGACGTGATCGACGAAGCCGGCGCGGCGCAACGCATTCTGCCGAAGTCGAAGCAGAAGAAGACCATCGGCAAGAGCGAAATCGAAGAGATCATCTCGAAGATCGCGCGCGTGCCGGCGCAAAGCGTGTCGCAGGACGACCGCAGCAAGCTGCAGACGCTGGATCGCGATCTGAAGGCGGTCGTGTTCGGCCAGGATCCGGCGATCGACGCGTTGTCGGCGTCGATCAAGATGGCGCGCGCGGGACTCGGCAAGACGGACAAGCCGATCGGCGCGTTCCTGTTCTCCGGTCCGACGGGCGTCGGCAAGACCGAAGTCGCTAAGCAACTGGCGTTCACGCTGGGCATCGAACTGTTGCGCTTCGACATGTCGGAGTACATGGAACGCCACGCGGTGAGCCGTCTGATCGGCGCGCCGCCGGGCTATGTCGGATTCGATCAGGGTGGTTTGCTGACCGAAGCCGTCACGAAGAAGCCGCATTGCGTGCTGCTGCTCGACGAAATCGAGAAGGCGCATCCGGACATCTACAACGTGCTGCTGCAGGTCATGGACCACGGCACGCTGACGGATAACAACGGGCGCAAGGCGGATTTCCGCAACGTCATCATCATCATGACGACGAACGCGGGCGCCGAAGCGATGGGCAAGGCCGTGATCGGCTTCACGTCGCGCCGCGAGTCGGGCGACGAAATGGCCGACATCAAGCGCATGTTCACGCCGGAGTTCCGCAACCGTCTGGACCAGATCATCAGCTTCCGCTCGCTGGACGAGGAAATCATCCTGCGCGTGGTCGACAAGTTCCTCATGCAACTGGAAGATCAGCTGCACGAGAAGAAGGTCGATGCGGTCTTCACCGATTCGCTGCGCAAGCATCTCGCAAAGCACGGTTTCGATCCGCTGATGGGCGCGCGTCCGATGCAGCGTCTGATCCAGGACACGATCCGTCGTGCGCTGGCCGACGAACTGCTGTTCGGCAAGCTGGTCAACGGCGGCCGCGTGACGGTCGATGTCGATGCGGACGACAAGGTCCAGCTGACGTTCGACGAGAACTCGGCGCCGCCGCGCAATCCGAATCCGGAAGCGATCGAAGTAGATTAAGAGAAGGGGTCTTGAAGTGCGAACGGCGCGGTGTCGACACCGCGCCGTTTTTTTTTCGCGCTCGCGCGATGAAGCTCAGTGCTTGCCCGTGCTGCCGAAGCCGCCCGCGCCGCGCTCGCTCGCTTCGAAGTCGTCGACGATATTCAACTGCGCCTGCACGACCGGTACGATCACCAACTGCGCGAGACGCTCCATCGGATTCAGCGTAAAGGCGGTGTCGCCGCGATTCCACGTCGAGACCATCAGTTGGCCTTGATAATCCGAATCGATCAGCCCGACGAGATTGCCGAGCACGATGCCGTGCTTGTGACCGAGACCCGAGCGCGGCAGGATCAGCGCGGCGTAGCCCGGGTCGGCGAGATGAATCGCGAGACCGGTCGGCACGAGCACGGTCTGATGCGGTTCGATGACGAGCGGCGCATCGAGGCACGCGCGCAGATCGAGGCCCGCGCTGCCGGGCGTGGCGTAGGCGGGCATGAAGTCGCGCATGCGCGCGTCGAGAATCTTGACGTCGAGTTTCATGGAATGAGGCGTTATGCAGGCGATTGGCCGAGTTCGAAGGCTTCGGCCAGGAGTTGATAGGAGCGCGTGCGCGCGGCGTAGCTGCCGGCGACCGTGATGACGATCAGTTCGTCGGCGTCGAATTGTTCCTGCAGCGCGTGCAGCTTCGCGGTCACGCGCTCGGGCGTGCCGATGATGTTGCGCGCTTTTTCGTGTGCGATCACCGCGAGTTCGCGTTCGCCGTAGACCTGAGAGACGCCTTGCGCGATCGATGGAATCGGCTGGTTCAGCCCGTACGCCATCTGCACGCGACGGAGATCGACCGCGCGTTCGAGTGCCTCGGCTTCGCGGTCCGTGTCGGCGCAAATGACGAATACGGCGGCGGCGAGATACGGCTTCTTTTCATGGCCCGGCGTGAAACGCTCGCGATACGCCTGAGCCACCCGATGCCCGTACTGCGCGTTGATGAAATGCGCGAACGCGAAGCGGATGCCTAGTTGCGCGGCGAGCAGGCCGCCGAATTCGCTGGAACCGAGCATCCACAACTCGGGGCGCGTGTCGATCTGCGGTTGCAGCAGCACGCCTTTGGCGAGGGCATCGTCGGGAATGTTGCCGCTGAAAAGCGCGATCAGTTCGGCGACTTGCTGCGCAAACACATCGCCGCGATTGTACGAACCTCCCGCGACCGCCTGCGCGGTATGCATGTCGCCGCCGGGCGCGCGTCCGACGCCGAGATCGACACGGTTCGGAAAGAGCGCTTCGAGCATCATGAATTGCTCGGCCACTTTGAACGACGAGTAATACGGCAGCATCACGCCGCCCGAGCCGATGCGAATGCGCTTCGTCAGACTGCCGATGCGCGCGAGCATCACCTCGGGACACGGATTCGACACGCCGTACAAGCCGTGATGTTCCGCGCACCAGTAGCGCGTATAGCCGAGATCGTCGGCGAGTTGCGCGAGATCGAGCGTGGCCGCGATCGCGTCGGCGACGCTGTGACCGTGAATGACCGGCGTCTGGTCGAGTACCGAGAGTTTCGTCATGACAGGAGCGAGCCGCCGATGCGAGGCGCGCGCTTCGCGATTTCCGCGATCAGCGTGCGCGCGAGTTGCTGCTTGTCGGCGCGCGGCAGCGGCGTCGTCCCGCTTTCCTCGAACAGCACGACTTCGTTGTCGTCGCGACCGAATGCGAGTTGCCCTATATTGCCGATTAAAAGCGGCACGCCCTTGCGCTTGCGCTTTTCGGCACCGTGCACGTCGAGGTCGCCGCTCTCGGCCGCGAAACCGACGCAGTAGGGCGGATTCGGCAGCTTCGCGACCGTCGCGAGAATGTCGGGATTTTCGACGAAGGTGAACGTGGGCAAGGCATCGGCGGACTTCTTGATCTTCTGCTCGCTCACGTGTTCGGCGCGCCAGTCCGCGACCGCCGCGACCGCGATGAAGATGTCGGCGTCGGGCGTCGCGGCCATGACTGCATCGTGCATGTCCTGCGCGGTCTGCACGTCCTCGCGATACACGCCCCACGGTGTCGGCAGGGAAACCGGACCCGCGACGAGATGCACGTCCGCGCCCGCTTGCGCTGCCGCGCGTGCGAGCGCGAAGCCCATCTTGCCCGACGAGCGGTTCGTGAGGCCGCGCACCGGATCGAGCGGCTCGAACGTCGGACCCGCCGTGATGAGCACGCGCTGACCGCGCAGGATCTTCGGCTGGAAGAACGCGCAGATTGCTTCGAACGCGGCTTCCGGCTCGATCATGCGGCCGTCGCCCACTTCGCCGCACGCCTGCGAGCCCGAATCGGGACCGAGCACTTCGACGCCGTCAGCGCGAAGCTGCGCGACGTTGCGTTGCGTCGGCGGGCTTTGCCACATCTGCCGGTTCATCGCGGGCACGACGAGCAGCGGGCAATCGCGCGCGATGCACAGCGTCGAGAGCAGGTCGTCGCACATGCCGTGCGCGAGCTTCGCCATGAAATCCGTCGATGCCGGCGCGATGACGATCGCATCCGCCTCGCGTGAAAGATCGATGTGCGGCATGTTGTTCGGCATGCGCGCATCCCACTGCGACGTGTAGACCGGACGGCCGGAGAGCGCCTGCATCGTGACGGGCGTGATGAACTGCGTGGCCGCTTCCGTCATCACGATCTGCACCGTCGCGCCGGCCTTGACGAGCAGGCGCGTCAGTTCGGCGATCTTGTAGCAGGCGATGCCGCCGGTCAGCCCCAAAACGAGATGTTTGCCCGCGAGTTCCAACTTGCCTCCATCGCAAAAAGAACACGGCTCCGTGAAAGGAGCCGCGTCGTGAATGTCAACGTGAGCCGCGCACGCGCCGGAGTTCGTCGAACACCAGCAGGACCGCGCCGACGGTGATCGCGCTGTCGGCGAGGTTGAACGCCGGCCAGTGCCAGGCGTTCACGTGAAAATCCAGAAAGTCGATGACGTGCCCATACGCGATCCGGTCGATGACGTTGCCGATCGCGCCGCCCATGATGAGCGAAAGCGCCGTGCAGAACATGCGCTGCCCCGAATGGCGCTTGAGCAGATAGCAGATCACGATTGCCGCGACGACGCCCAGCGCCGTGAATGCCCAGCGCTGCCAGCCGCCCGCCATTGCGAGGAAGCTGAACGCCGCGCCGCGGTTGTAGACGAGCAGCAGGTTGAAAAACGGCGTGAGCGCGTGCGGATCGCCATAGGCGAACACGCGCTGCACGGCGATCTTCGTCAACTGGTCGAACAGAATGACAATCAGCGCGACGCCGAGCCACGGCGCGAGCGAACCGCTGCTCGCGGCTTTAACGGAAGTTTGTTTTGCCATCGTTCGAGCCATTTATGCCGCGCCTCGCGTTTCGCCTGCGCCGAAGAGATTGGAGAAGCAGCGGCCGCACAGACCCGGATGATCCGCGTGCGAGCCGACATCGGCGCAATAGTGCCAGCAGCGCTCGCACTTCAGATAGCTCGACGCGGCGACATCCACGCCTTCTTCCGCCTCGCTCGCGACCTTCTCCACTTGCGCCGACGACGTGATCAGCACGAAGCGCAATGCATCGCCGAGGCTCGCGAGCGCGTCGTAACGCGCGCCGCTTGCGCGCACCACGACTTCCGCCTGCAGCGACGAGCCGATCTGATTGGCCGTGCGCGCTTCTTCCAGCGCCTTCGTGACGTCGCCGCGCGCGCTGCGGATGAGCGTCCACTTGTCGAGCAGCTCGCCGCCGTTCGCGATCTCCGGATACGTCGCGAAGACTTCGGTGAAGATCGTGTCCTGGCCGGGCTTCAGCACCTTGTACGCCTCTTCCGCCGTGAACGACAGATACGGCGCGACGAGACGCAGCAAGCCCTGCGCGATATGGAACAGCGCGGTCTGCGCGCTGCGGCGCTCGCGCGAATCGGGCTTGGTCGTATAGAGACGATCCTTCAGCACGTCGAGATAGAAGCCGCCGAGATCTTCCGAGCAGAACGTCGCGATCTTCGCGACGACCGGATGGAACTCGTACTTCTCGTAGTGCGAAAGCGCGTCGTCCTGCAGATTGCGCGTGAGCGCGACGGCGTATCGATCGATTTCGAGCCAGTCCTGAAACGGCAGCGCGTTCCTGTCGAAATCGAAGTCCGACAGATTCGCGAGCAGGAAGCGCAGTGTGTTGCGAATACGCCGATACGTTTCCGTCACGCGCTTGAGAATCTCCTCCGAGATCGCGAGTTCGCCCGAATAGTCGGTCGATGCGATCCACAAACGGATGATCTCCGCGCCGAGGCGATTGGCCACTTCGTGCGGATCGATACCGTTGCCGAGCGACTTCGACATCTTGCGGCCTTCGCCATCGACGGTGAAGCCGTGCGTCAGGAGCGCGTCGTAAGGCGGACGGCCATCGAGCATCGATGCGGTCAACAGCGACGAATGGAACCAGCCGCGATGCTGGTCCGAGCCTTCGAGATACAGATCGGCCGGAAATTGCAGCGAATCCTTGTGCGAGCCGCGCAGCACGTGCCAGTGCGTCGTGCCCGAGTCGAACCACACGTCGAGCGTGTCGCGATTCTTCTCGTACATGTTGGCGTCATCGCCGATCAATTCGCGCGGATCGAGCGATTGCCACGTTTCGATGCCGCCTTCCTCGACGCGCTTCGCCACTTCTTCCAGCAACTCCAGCGTGCGCGGATGCAGCTCGCCGGTTTCCTTGTGCACGAAGAACGCCATCGGCACGCCCCATTGACGCTGGCGAGAAAGCGTCCAGTCCGGGCGATTCGCGATCATGCTGTAAAGACGCTGCTTGCCCCACGACGGATAAAACGCCGTGTTCTCGACGCCTTCGAGCGCGGTTTCGCGCAACGTCGGGCCACCGTCCTTCGGCTTCACGTCCATGCCCGCGAACCATTGCGAGGTCGCGCGGTAGATGATCGGCGTCTTGTGGCGCCAGCAGTGCATGTAGCTGTGCGTGTACTTCTCGCTCTTGATGAGCGAGCCCGCGCCATCGAGCGCTTCGACGATCTGCGGATTGGCCTTCCAGATCGACAGCCCGCCGAAAAGCGGCAGCGATTCGATGTAGCGGCCATCGCCCATCACGGGGTTGATGATGTCGGAATCCGCCATGCCGTGCGCCTTGCACGAAACGAAGTCTTCCACGCCATAGGCCGGCGACGAATGCACGATGCCCGTGCCGCTTTCGGTCGTCACGTAGTCGCCGAGATAGACCGGCGACGTGCGCTTGTAGCCCGGATGCGCGGCCGCGAGCGGATGATGAAAGCGCAGGTTCGCGAGCTTTTCGCCGGTCGTCGTCGCGATGACTTCGCCCGGGAGGCCGTAGTTCTGCAGGCACGCTTCGACACGCTCCTGCGCGAGGATCAGCAGGCCGCGCGGCGTATCGACGAGCGCGTAGACGATCTCCGGATGCACGTTCAGCGCCTGATTCGCGGGAATGGTCCACGGCGTCGTCGTCCAGATGACGATGCCGCCTTCCGCGCGCGGCAGCGCCGGCAGGCCGAACGCCTGCGCGGTCTTTTCGGGTTCCGCGAACGCGAACATCACGTCGATGGTCGGATCGGTCTTGTCCTTGTACTCGACTTCCGCTTCCGCCAGCGCCGAGCCGCAGTCGAAACACCAGTTCACCGGCTTGAGACCGCGGAACACGTAGCCCTTTTCCATGATCTTGCCGAGCGCGCGGATTTCGCCCGCTTCGTTGGCGAAGTTCATCGTCTTGTACGGATTGTCCCAGTCGCCGAGCACGCCCAGACGCCGGAAGCCGACTTTCTGCTTCTCGATCTGCTCGCCCGCGTAGGCGCGCGCCTTCTGCATCACTTCGATGGCGGGCAGCGTCTTGCCGAACTGCTTTTCGATCTGGATTTCGATCGGCATGCCGTGGCAGTCCCAGCCCGGCACGTAGACCGCGTCGAAGCCCGCGAGATTGCGCGCCTTGACGATCATGTCCTTCAAGATCTTGTTGACGGCGTGGCCGAGGTGGATGTCGCCGTTCGCGTAGGGCGGGCCGTCGTGCAGGATGAACTTCTTGCGGCCCTTCGATGCCGCGCGGATCTTCTCGTAGATCTGCTTGTCCTGCCATTCCTTGACCCACGCGGGTTCGCGCTTGGGCAAGTCGCCGCGCATCGGGAACGGCGTGTCGAGCAGGTTGACGGGATACTTCGAGGAAGCCTTTTCTTTCTTGTCGCTCATGAGTGACTCAGTGAATTCGGTGAGACGGCGGCGCTGGTTTGCGCGCGGTGTATCCAGGCAGGCGAGGGCAGCGGGCGATGCGCTTTTTTCAAAGCGGCACCGCGCGCTCACCTAATTCGGTCGGTCGCCGAAATGGCGAAGCCGGAAGCGCGGCTCGCGTTGCTGGCAGGCGGCAGGCCGAAGTACGCGCGCGCGTCGTCGACGTCTTTCGCGATCGCGCGGCCGAGCGTTTCGAGGTCGACGTACTTCTCCTCGTCGCGCAGCTTCTTCAGGAACTCGACGCGCACGAGCTTGCCGTAGGCGTCGCCGTGCCAGTCGAGCACGAACACTTCGAGCAGCACGCGGCCGGAATCGTCGACGGTCGGACGCAGGCCGAGGCTCGCGACGGCGGGCAGCGGTTCATCGGCGAGGCCGTGCACGCGCACGACGAAAATGCCCGCCAGCGCCGGCCGTTTGTGCGCGATCGGCAGATTCAGCGTGGGAAAGCCGAGGTCGCGGCCGAGCTTCGCGCCGTGCACGACATGTCCGCTGATGACGTACGGACGCCCGAGCGCGACTTGCGCCGCGTCGAGATCTCCCGCGACGAGCGACGAGCGCACCGACGACGACGAAATGCGCGCGCCGTTCGGATGCGCGACGGTCGCCATCTGCTCGACTTCGAAGCCGTATTTCTCGCCGGCCGCTTTCAGCGACTCGAAATTGCCCGCGCGTTTCGCGCCGTAGCAGAAGTCGTCGCCGACCATGACCCAGCGCGCGTGCAGGCCATCGACGATGACGTTCTTCACGAACGTATCCGGCGACTGGCCCGCGAACGTCTTGTTGAAATGCTCGACCACCACGCGATCGACGCCGTTGGTGCGCAGCGCTTCGAGCTTGTCGCGCAACATGGCGATGCGCGGCGGCGCGCCTGCCGGATTGAAGAACTCGCGCGGATGCGGCTCGAAGGTCATCACGCAGACCGGCAGCGCGCGCGCGTCGGCGGCGGCCCGCACGTGCGCGAGCAGCGCCTGGTGACCGCGATGGACACCGTCGAAATTGCCGATGGTCAGCGCGCAGGGCGACCGGCTTTCGGCATTGGGGAGGCCGCGAAAGACTCTCACGATAGGCGATGGTCGGTGGGAGGGGCAGATGCCGCAAAGCGTTAGATTATAGACGCTCGCACGGATGGTCGGGCGCGAGCGCCCCGGCGCGACGCCGGTCGATCCCGAATGCAAACCCGTTTGGCACGATTTTCGCACCCTCCGAATGATAAAATCCGCGGATGAAAAAAATCGTCATTCTGATCTCCGGACGCGGGAGCAACATGGAGGCCGTCGTGCGTGCATGCGCGCGCGAAGGCTGGCCGGCTCGCGTCTGCGCGGTCATTTCCAACCGGCCCGATGCCGCCGGTCTAGGCTTCGCGGCCGCGAACGGCATCGAAACAAAAGTGGTGGATCATCGTCAGTTCGACGAACGCGAATCGTTCGATGCGGCGCTCGCGCGTGAAATCGATCGCTTCGAGCCCGATCTCGTCGTGCTCGCAGGCTTCATGCGCGTGCTGACCGACGCCTTCGTCGTGAAATACGCCGGGCGCATGCTCAACGTTCATCCGTCGCTCTTGCCGTGCTTTCCGGGTTTGCGCACGCATCAGCAGGCGCTCGACGCCGGCGTGCGCGTGCACGGCGCAAGCGTGCATTTCGTGACGCCGACGCTCGATCACGGGCCGATCGTCGCGCAAGGCGCGGTGCCGGTCGTCGCCGGCGACGATGCCGCCGCGCTCGCCGCGCGCGTGCTCAAGGTCGAGCACGAAATCTACCCGCGCGCGGTGCGCTGGTTTATCGAGGGGCGTCTTTCTATCGAGGGCGAACGTGTCGCCCTCACGCCGTCCGAGCCGCAATGGCTCTTTGCCGACATTGCCGGGGAGGGCGTATGAGGCTGCATGGATTTCTGATCGGACAAACCGAAACGCTGCTCGCGGACGTGCTCCGCTTTTCCGGCCCGGCCGATGCCGCGACGAGCCGCTTTTTCCGCGCGCATCCGAAGCTCGGGCACGGCGAGCGCGGCGTGATCGCCGAGGCGGTCTTCGCGGTGCTGCGCCGGAAGATGGAGTTTTCGCATCTCGCGGAAAGCGGCAGCGGCAATCAGGCGCGCCGTCTCGCGCTGCTCGGGCTGATGCAGACGGCCGGTCTCTCCGCGCTGAAGCCGTTCGTGTCCGCCGACGAATATCAATGGCTCGCGCAGGTCTCGAAGATCGATCCGGCGAGCCTGCCGGTCCGCGTACGCACGAACCTGCCGCAGTGGATCTACGACGCGATGGGCAAGCGATTCGCGCCCGAAGAACTCGCGCAGCTTGCCGCCGCGCTGAACTATCCCGCGCCGCTCGATCTGCGCTCGAATCCGATCAAGGCCGATCGCAAGATCGTGCTGAAGGCGCTGACCGAGGCGGGCATCGACGCGGGCGAAATGCCGTTCGCGCCGTTCGGCATCCGCGTCGACGGCAAGCCGGCGCTGACGCGCCTCGCGCCGTTCCAGGAAGGCTGGATCGAAGTGCAGGACGAGGGCAGCCAGTTGCTCTGCTCGCTGATGGCCCCGCGCCGCGGCGAAATGATCGTCGATTTCTGCGCGGGCGCGGGCGGCAAGACGCTCGCTCTCGGCGCGATGATGCGCTCCACCGGCCGTCTCTATGCGTTCGACGTGTCCGATCGCAGGCTCGCGAAGCTCAAGCCGCGTCTCGCGCGCAGTGGCCTGTCGAACGTGAATCCGGTGCTGATCGACAGCGAACACGACGCGAAGATCAAGCGCCTCGCGGGCAAGATCGACCGCGTGCTCGTCGATGCGCCGTGCTCGGGCCTCGGCACGCTGCGCCGCAATCCGGACCTGAAGTGGCGTCAGTCGCCCGCGACGGTCGCTGAACTTACGCCCAAGCAACTTTCGATTCTCACGAGCGCCGCGCGGCTCGTGAAGACCGGCGGCCGTCTCGTCTACGCGACCTGCTCGATGCTCGAAGCGGAGAACGAAGACGTCGTGAAACAGTTTCTCGATACGCATCCGAACTTCCGCGTGGTGCCCGCGCGCGACGTGCTGGCGGAACAGCGCATCGATCTGGACACGGGCGAATTCCTGTCGCTGTGGCCGCACAAGCACGGCACGGACGGCTTCTTCGCGGCGGTGCTGGAGCGCGTGCCCGACGCCGCCAAAGCACCCAAGGCAGCCGAAGAATCCGCGTAAGCGATGCAGAATCACTTCCTGAACGAACTCTCCACGCGGCTTTTTCGCGACTTCGGCGAGCCGGAAGTGATCTGGCAGGTGGCCGCGCTCTTCGGCCTGCTGGTGGTGGCGTGGTGGTGCGCGCGCGCGCTTCGCAAGAAGCTCGATGCGCGCCGCCAGTCGCGTTTCGAAGCCGTGCGCTTCGGCGCGGAAAGCCTCAACAAAGCACTGTTTCCGTTGCTCGGCACCGTGTTCGTGTCGATCGCGCAGATCGCGCTCGCCCCGTTCATCCATACGTCCCTGCTGCGGCTTGCGCTCGTGCCGCTGTGCGGCATCACCGTTATTTACACGATGCTGTACGTCGCGCGGCGCGTCTTCAGCCGCGGTCAGGCGGAGCACGAGGCCAACGCGCTGCTCTATCTGTTCGAAAAGCTCGTGACTGCGATCGTGTGGATCGCGATGGCGCTCACCGTCATGGGCATCCAGGACGATGTCGTTCACTGGATGGCGAGCGTGCGCTTCAATTTCGCGAACGCGCACATGACGCTGCTCTCGCTCGCCTCGGGCGTGCTGTGGGTGTGCGTGACGCTGATCGTCGCGATGTGGGCGGGCGCGCTGCTCGACGACCGCCTGATGCGCGCCCGCTCGCTCGATGCAAATCTGAAAGTGGTGCTCGCCCGTGTCGCGCGGGCGCTGATGATTCTCGCCGCGATTCTGGTGAGCCTGTCGATCGTCGGCATCGACATCACGGTGCTCGGCGTGTTCGGCGGCGCGCTCGGCGTCGGGCTCGGCTTCGGCTTGCAGAAGATCGCGAGCAATTATGTGTCTGGCTTCATCATTCTGCTGGACCGCTCCTTGCGGCTCGGTGACATGATCAACGTCAGCGGGAATCAGGGCACGGTTACGCAGATCCGCACGCGCTATACCGTCGTGCGCGGTCTGGACGGCATCGAAACGCTGATTCCGAACGAAAAGCTCATCACGGATGTCGTACAAAATCATTCGTCGTTCCTCACGCGTGGCAATGCGAAGATCGCGGTGCAGGTGAGTTACCGATGCGACGTCGAACGCGCGATGCAGTTGCTTGTCGAAGCGACGCAGGGCGTCGAGCGCGTGTTGCAGGACCCGGCGCCCGCGGCGCTTCTCGCGAGTTTCGGCGCGGACGGCATCAATCTGGAGTTGAGTTTCTGGATCGAGGAGGCCGCCAAGGGCACGGGCGGCGTAAAGTCGCACGTGAATCGCGCGGTTTGGCGGTTATTCTGCGAGTATGGGATTGAAATTCCCTACGCTCAGCGCGAAATACGAATTATCGATGGCGTGCCCCGTGCGGGCAGCGAATCGGTAATAAATGCCGGACTTGGCTGACAACCCGTCGGACGGCTCGATCTTTTGATTTGAGTGGTGATTCGGCACCTGATCGAGGCGTGAGATTTTCCTCGTTTCGGTACCATTCAAAAAATTTCACCTTTAGGACAAAGACTTGGAACGCATGCAGTAGAATGCGATCGAACTTGCGCACATTCCTTTCATGTGCACAACACCGCGTTCGAAGTCCGTTCGACCGGCCATTTTTCCCGAATTTCACAGCTACACAGGTAAACTGCCTTGCTGAATTCTTCTCTCGAATTTCTCGCCAACGGATTGCTCGACTTTTCCTGGTGGCAGATTCTGCTTTTCACGCTCGCGATGACGCACGTCACCATCGCCGGCGTCACGATTTATTTGCACCGCTGCCAGGCGCACCGCGCGCTGGACCTGCATCCGGTCGCGAGCCACTTCTTCCGTTTCTGGCTGTGGATGACCACGGGCATGCTGACCGGCCAGTGGGCGGCGATCCACCGCAAACATCACGCGAAATGCGAAACCGAGGAAGACCCGCACAGCCCGCAGACGCGCGGTATCTGGAAGGTGCTGCTCGAGGGCGCGGAGCTCTATCGCTCGGAAGCGAAAAACGAAGAAACCATGCGCAAGTTCAGTCACGGCACGCCGAATGACTGGATGGAACGCAACGTCTACACGCGTTATCCGATTCTCGGCATCAGCGTCATGATGGTCATCGACGTCGCGCTGTTCGGCATCGTCGGTCTGTCGGTGTGGGCCGTGCAGATGATCTGGATTCCGTTCTGGGCGGCAGGCGTCGTGAACGGTCTCGCCCACTGGTGGGGTTATCGCAACTTCAACTCGTCGGATGCCTCGACGAACATCTTTCCGCTCGGCATCCTGATCGGCGGCGAAGAACTGCACAACAACCATCACACGTTCGCTACGTCGGCGAAGCTGTCGAGCAAGTGGTACGAGTTCGACATCGGCTGGCTGTATATCCGCATGATGTCGATGGTCGGCCTCGCGACGGTGAAAAAGGTCGCGCCGACGCCGAAGCTCGCTGCGAGCAAGGCCGTCGTCGATCAGGACACGCTGCAGGCCGTGCTCGCCAACCGCTACGAAGTGATGGCGCGCTACGGCAAGGCGCTCAAGCACGCCTACGCGCAGGAACTGGCGAAGCTGAAGGAAGCCGGCGCGCGCGAGAAGTATCAGTTGATGCGCGGTGCGCGCAAGTGGTTTCACAAGGAAGAAGACGGCCTGAACGAGCCGCAGTTGAAGCAACTGCCGGAGCTGACCTCGGATAATCAGAAACTGCGTACGTTCATCGAGCTGCGCAAGGACTTGTCGGCGATGTGGGACCGTTCGAACGCATCGCGCGAACAACTGGTCACGCAGTTGCAGGACTGGTGCCATCGCGCGGAAGAAAGCGGCATCAAGGCATTGCAGGATTTCGCGCTGCGTCTGCGCCGCTACGCCTGATCCGCGATATCCGTTAAAATTTAAGGACGTCACAAGACCCCGCTCTGGCGGGGTTTTTGTTTTTGGGCGGCCGATTCTCGCATCACGTTGTTGGCATGGAGCAGGGGACAGGGACATGGAAGCGATCAGGAGCGTCGAGTACGACCGGCCGCAAGGCCTGACGTGTGGAGTGGGCGAGGCGTGGGCGCGGGTGCCCGACGCGCCATCGGCCGAACGCAAGCGCGAGCTGAAGGAGCGCATCCGCGCGCTGCTCGTGCGTGAACAGGCGGTGCTCGTCGCGCACTATTATGTCGACGCCGAACTTCAGGAACTCGCCGACGAAACCGGCGGCTGCGTCGCCGACTCGCTCGAAATGGCGCGCTTCGGGCGCGATCACGCCGCGAAGACGCTCGTCGTCGCGGGCGTGCGTTTCATGGGCGAGACGGCGAAGATTCTGAGCCCGGACAAGCGCGTGCTGATGCCCGACCTCGACGCGACCTGCTCGCTCGACCTCGGCTGCCCGGCCGACGAATTCTCCGCTTTCTGCGATGCGCATCCGGACCGCACGGTCGTCGTGTACGCGAACACGAGCGCGGCCGTGAAGGCGCGCGCCGACTGGATGGTCACGTCGTCGATCGGGCTGGAAATCGTCGCCGATCTGCACGCGCGCGGCGAAAAAATCCTGTGGGCGCCGGATCGGCACCTCGGCAGCTACATCCAGAAGAAGACCGGCGCGGACATGCTGCTGTGGCAAGGTTCATGTCTCGTCCACGATGAGTTCAAGGGCATCGAACTCGATCTCTTGCGCCGCGAATATCCCGACGCCAAGGTTCTCGTGCATCCGGAATCGCCGGAAGGCGTGGTCGCGCTCGCGGATGTCGTCGGCTCGACCACGCAGCTCATCGATGCCGCCGTGAAGCTCGACGCGCAGCGCTTCATCGTCGCGACCGATCTCGGCATCCTGCACAAGATGCGGCTCGCCGCGCCGGGCAAGACGTTCATCGAAGCGCCGACCGCCGGCAACAGCGCGACCTGCAAAAGCTGCGCACATTGTCCGTGGATGGCGATGAACGGCCTCGCCAATCTCGCCGACGTGCTGGAGCGCGGGCACAACGAGATTCACGTCGACCCGGCCATCGGAATGCGTGCGCGCGTGCCGATCGACCGCATGCTCGATTTCGCCGCGCGTCACAAGAAGCGCGTGCAGGCGAGCGGCGATCTTGCGAAAGACACGACGCTGTTCTCGAACGTGGGAGCCGCGTGATGACGTATGCATCGATCTTCGAGGAAGTCCGCGCGCAATACGGCGAAGCGTTCGACGCGGCGCTCGCGCGCAATGTCGTCGATGCGCTCGATGAAGACGTCGGCACGGGCGACGTCACCGGCCGCCTCGTGCCCGCCGACGCGCGCCGCACCGCGCGCATCATCGTGCGCGAGGAAGCGGTGCTCTGCGGCGTGCCGTGGTTCGATGAAGTCATGCGCCGCGTCGATCCGTCCATCGAAGTGCAATGGCAATATCGCGAGGGCGATCGCATGACGGCGAATTCGCCGGTCGTGTTGCTGCACGGCGCTGCGCGCTCGCTGCTGACGGCCGAGCGCAATGGCCTCAATTTGCTGCAATTGCTGTCGGGTGTGGCGAGCGCGACGCGCCGTTACGTCGACGCGATCGAAGGCGCGCGCGCTCGGATTCTCGACACGCGCAAGACCTTGCCGGGCTTGCGGCTCGCGCAGAAGTACGCGGTGCGCGTGGGCGGCGGCGCGAACCAGCGTCTCGCGCTATACGACGGCATTCTGATCAAGGAAAACCACATCGCGGCGGCGGGCGGCGTCGGCGCGGCGATGGATGCGGCGCTCGCGTTGCAGGCCGGCGTGCCGATACAGATCGAAGTGGAAACGCTGGAGCAACTCGAAACGGCGCTCGCGCACCGGGCCGAATCGATCCTGCTCGACAACTTCACGCTCGACATGATGCGCGACGCGGTACGCATCACGGCGGGGCGCGCGTTGCTCGAAGTGTCGGGCGGCGTGAATTTCGACACCGTGCGCGCGATCGCGGATACCGGCGTCGATCGCATCTCCATCGGCGCGCTCACGAAGGACGTGCGCGCGACCGATTTTTCGATGCGTCTGCTCTAAAGGCTCGTGCGGCGCGCGGCCGGCGGCATCAGCACTGTCGGCAGCGCCTTCGGCAAGGTCGCGGGCCAGTCGCGGCTGTAGTGCAGGCCGCGGCTCTCGCGCCGCGAGCACGCGCTTTCGACGATCAGCGACGCCACGTCGACGAGATTGCGCAGTTCCAGCAGATCGCGGCTCACCTTGAAATTCGCGTAGTACTCGTGGATCTCGTCGCGCAACATCGCGATACGGTGCTGCGCGCGCGCGAGGCGCTTGTCCGTGCGCACGATGCCCACGTAATTCCACATCAGCCGGCGCAACTCGTCCCAGTTGTGCGCGACGACCACTTCCTCGTCGGGATCGGACACGCGGCTTTCGTCCCAGTCGGGCAATTCGGCGTGACAGCCTTTCGAATAGCCATCGGCTTCGATCGCCTGCGCCGCCGCGCGCCCGACCACGAGGCATTCCAGCAGCGAGTTGCTCGCGAGCCGGTTCGCGCCGTGCAGCCCGGTGTACGACGTCTCGCCGACCGCATACAGGCCCGGGCGATCCGTGCGCCCCGCGAGATCGGTGACGACGCCGCCGCACGTGTAATGCGCGGCCGGCACGACCGGAATCGGCTCCTTCGCGATATCGATGCCGAACTCGCGGCAACGCGCGAGGATCGTCGGAAAGTGCTCTTCGAGGAACGCGCGCGGCTGATGGCTGATGTCGAGATACACGCAGTCGATGCCGCGCTTCTTGATTTCGAAGTCGATCGCGCGCGCGACGATATCGCGCGGTGCAAGCTCGGCGCGCTCGTCGTGCGCGGGCATGAAGCGCGTGCCATCGGGCAGGCGCAGCACGCCGCCTTCACCGCGCACCGCTTCGGAAATCAGGAACGACTTCGCGTACGGATGGAAGAGGCACGTCGGATGGAACTGGATGAACTCCATGTTCGCGACGCGGCATCCCGCGCGCCACGCCATCGCGATGCCGTCACCGGTCGCGGTATCGGGATTGGTCGTGTAGAGATAGACCTTGCCCGCGCCGCCCGTTGCGAGGACGGTGTGCGGCGCCTGAATCGTCACGGTGCGGCCCGTCTTGAGATCGAGCGCGTAAAGGCCGTGACAGCGATGCCCCGGCAGCCCGAGCCGGTCGGACGTGATGAGATCGATCGCGTAATGATCTTCGAGAACGGTGATGTTCGGATGGTTGCGCACGCGCTCGGACAGCGTCGTGACGACGGCGTGGCCCGTGGCGTCGGCTGCGTGGATGATACGCCGATGGCTGTGGCCGCCTTCGCGCGTCAGATGGAAGCCGAGTTCCGCCGAGACGTCGCGCGTGAACGGCACGCCTTCGTCGATGAGCCATTCGATCGCCGCGCGCCCGTTTTCGACGATGAAGCGCGTCGCGGCTTCGTCGCACAGCCCGCCGCCGGCGACGAGCGTATCGCCGACGTGATTGTCGATGCTGTCGGCCGAATCCAGCACGGCCGCGATGCCGCCCTGCGCCCAATCGCTCGCGCCGATATTCGCCGCGCGCTTGGCCAGGATCGCCACGCGCCGGGTTTCGGCGAGATTCAGCGCGACGCTCAGACCCGCGAGCCCGCTCCCTACGATCGCTACATCGAAATTCATGCTGCCGGTTCTCCGTCCGTGTTCTTCGTCGTTAGCCGGCAAGCATAACGCGCATGAACATTCCGTGACAGCGAAAACCCCCGTACGATCGTGTGCAAAGCGTGGGAAACATGGGAAAAAAGCGGCGTCGAAAAACAAAAAGCCCCGCAGGGTGCGGGGCTCTTTGCTGTCTTCGCCTTTCGGCAGGTCTCAAAATCAAAGCTTACTTGATCTTGGTTTCCTTGTAGTCAACGTGCTTGCGGACGACGGGATCAAATTTCTTGATCAGCATCTTTTCCGGCATGTTGCGCTTGTTCTTGGTCGTCGTGTAGAAGTGACCCGTGCCTGCGGTCGATTCCAGCTTGATCTTGTCGCGTGCGCCCTTGGCCATGTGCGTGCTCCTTAGATTTCACCGCGTGCGCGCAGGTCTGCGAGCACGGCGTCAATACCGTTCTTGTCGATCAGGCGCAGGCCGGCGTTCGAAACGCGCAGACGCACCCAGCGATTTTCACTTTCAACGAAGAAACGGCGGTTCTGCAGATTCGGCAGGAAGCGACGCTTGGTCTTGTTGTTTGCGTGGGAAACGTTGTTGCCCGACATCGGGCCTTTCCCAGTTACTTGGCATACGCGTGCCATGGTGACACTCCTAATACACGTTGAGTCCGAGACGAACGCTCGATGCGAAAGCACTTGATTTGCCTTCGTTTCGATACCTCTTATCGCCCAATTTGCCGATCGGGGACTTGGCAGCACGGTTATGCCAATGAGGACCGCATTCGTTCAGAACAGGCGGGTTGAGAAAAGCAAACGCGGATTGTAGCAGGAAAAACGCTGCAATATCAAACGGTTTATGCCGTCAGAGCCAGCCGTGACGCGCAAACGAGAAGACGTCGTTCGCGGCCACGACGATGTGATCGAGCAGCCGCACGTCGATGAGCGTCAGCGCGTCCTGCAGCGTCTTGGTGAGCCGCCGGTCGTTCGCACTCGGCTCGACCCCGCCCGACGGATGATTATGCGCGACGATGAGTCCCGCTGCATTCAGCGCGAGCGCCCGCCGCACGATCTCGCGCGGATAGACGGCCACGCGCGTGAGCGAGCCGCGCGCCGATTCCTCGACGTGCAGCAGTTGATGGCGCGCATCCAGATAGAGGCAGATGAACACCTCGTAGGGCCGCGTGCCGATCAGAAGCCGCAGATAGTCTTCCACCGCGCCCGGCGCGTTCAGCAGTTCGCGGTCGCGCGCCTTCTCGGCCAGCGCGCGCCGGCACAACTCGGACACGGCGATGAGCGTCGCCGCGCGCGCCGGCCCGATGCCGCGCAGTTCGCGCAATTCCGCCTCCGATGCGTCCAGCACGCCGCGCAGCGACCCGAAACGCAGCAGAAGCTGGCGCGCGACATCGACGGCTGTCACGCCCATGACGCCGGTGCGCAGGAACAATGCGAAGAGTTCCGCGTCCGACAGCGAGGCGGGCCCGGTGTCCAGCAGTCGCTCGCGGGGCCGATCTGCGCGCGCCCATTTGCGGATCGGCATGAGGGGCGCGATCGCGGGCGCGCCGTCGCCGGGCGCGGCGGCTGGCTGCACGAGCCGCAGATCGGCGCTCATCGCGGGGCTCCGGGACGGCTTGTCGCGCGGGCGAGCGCACACGGGAGCGATCCACGTGACGCGCCCCGGCGCAACTCTGTCTTACAATAGCGGTTTTGGCGCCCGGTTCGCACCGGCGCCGCGCGGTTTGCCGCCTCGCGCCGCAGAGCCGCCGCATGCGGGGCCCGCGCCCCGCCTTCAAACGAACGGCCACATCCAATACTCATGAGCATCATCGATATCTCCGAGGTGAAACCCGGTTCGCACGTCACGCTTCATTACCGGCTCGCGCTTGCCGATGGTGCCGACGTCGTCAACACGTTCGCCGACAAGCCCGCGACGCTCCTGCTCGGCGCAGGGCAACTCGCCGAACCGCTGGAAGACATTCTGCTGGGCCTGAAGGTCGGTCACCACTCGACCTTTCAGCTAACGCCGGATCAGGCGTTCGGACCGCGCAATCCTGAGCTCGTCCAGTGGGTGTCGCTTGCGACGCTGCGCGAAAACAGCATGATCGGCGAGGATTTTTCTCCCGGCGATCTCGTCGAATTCAACGCGCCGAACGGCGGACGCTACGCGGGCGTGCTGAAGGAAGTCGGTGAGACTGCCGCGCTGTTCGACTTCAATCACCCGCTCGCGGGCCAGGCGCTCGTCTTCGAAGTGAAAATCATCGGAATTCTGTAACCATGATTGAAAGCCTCAACGAAGTTCAGACCGACGTCGAAATCCTGCTCGCGCAGCCGCGCGGGTTCTGCGCGGGCGTCGATCGCGCAATCGAGATCGTCGAGCGCGCGATCAAGCTGTTCGGCGCGCCCATCTACGTGCGCCACGAGATCGTCCATAACGCTTATGTCGTCGCGGATTTGCGCAAGAAGGGCGCAATCTTCATAGAAGAGCTGTCCGACGTGCCCGAGGGCGCGACGCTGATCTTCAGCGCGCACGGCGTCTCGAAGGCGGTGCGCGGCGAAGCCGAAGCGCGCGGCCTGCGCGTGTTCGACGCGACGTGCCCGCTCGTGACCAAAGTGCACATCGAAGTCGCGAAGATGCGTCAGGAAGGCTTCGACATCGTGATGATCGGCCACAAGGGTCACCCGGAAGTGGAAGGCACGATGGGCCAGTCGGGCGAGGGCATGCATCTCGTCGAAGATATCGACGACGTGCTCAAGCTCGATCTGCCCGATCCGCAGCGCATCGCGTACGTGACGCAGACGACGCTGTCCGTCGACGATGCCTCCGCGATCATCGACGCGCTGAAGGCCAAGTACCCGCAGGTGAAGGAGCCGAAGAAGCAGGACATCTGCTACGCGACGCAGAACCGCCAGGACGCCGTGAAGTTCCTCGCGCCGCAATGCGACGTGGTGATCGTCGTCGGCAGCCCGAACAGCTCGAATTCGAGCCGTCTGCGCGAAGTCGCGGAGAAGCGCGGCATTCCCGCCTATATGGTGGATTCGCCGTCGCAGATCGATCCGCGCTGGGTCGAGGGCAAGAAGCGCATCGGCGTGACGGCGGGCGCATCGGCACCGGAAGTGCTCGCTCAGGCCGTGATTGCGCGTCTGCGAGAGCTCGGCGTGCGCAATGTGCGCTCGCTCGAGGGCATCGAGGAAACCATCTCGTTTCCGTTGCCGCGCGGCTTGTCATTGCCGCAATGAACTAATCGCATCGCTCGAAAAAGCGCCTCCGGGCGCTTTTTTTTCGCCTTTTAAGTGCGACGAACGGCTACGGGCGGAACCCTTCCGAACGATCTGAAACCAAGCGAAAGCCCCATTTCGGGGCACACGCCGTTGTAGGCGATTCCTTCTAATGCCTTCAGGGTTTCCCCGTAAATCCGATAAGCAAACGTACGCGCCCGAACCTGTCCGATTACACCTGCTTCCGTTATGGTGCAACTGCTGCACAAAAAAGGATCGCAACCCGGTTGCGCTTTTGCCGGAAAATCGCCGAAAAATGATGGTTGCAATGCTGGAAAACCCCGCCACGCAAGAATATTGCTCGTCTCATATTTAGCGTTACAATGCGCGCGTCTTGAGGCCAGAAGGGTTCACGACGACAGTTTTTAGAGGCGCAGGAGACCTATTTGATGCGATTCAAAGTTGCTCACGCCGTGTCCATCGCGGCTGCGGTTGCAATGGCAACCGCATGCGGCAAGAAGGACGAAAGCGGGGCGAGCACGGCGGCGTCAGCGGCGAGCGCGGTTGCCGTGGCGGCTGCGTCCGCTCCGGCGCCGACGCCGGCGAGCGAGGCAACTGTCGTGAAGATCGGTCACGTCGCGCCCGTGACAGGGCTGCAGGCGCATCTGGGCAAGGACAACGAAAACGGCGCGCGTCTCGCGCTCGAAGAGATCAGCGCGCAGGGTTTGACGATCGACGGGCATTCCATCCGTCTCGAACTGGACGCCCAGGACGACGCCGCCGATCCGCGCGTGGGCACCGAAGCCGCGCAGAAGCTCGTCGATGACCGCGTGGTCGCGGTCATCGGCCATATGAACTCGGGCGTATCGATTCCGGCGTCGAAAATTTACAGCGATGCGGGCATCGCGCAGATTTCGCCGTCGACGACCAATCCCGAGTACACGAAGCAAGGCTACAAGACGACGTTTCGTGTCGTCGCGACCGACGCGCTGCAAGGCCCCGTGCTCGCGAACTACGCGGTGAAGACGCTGCACGCGAAGAAGGTCGTCGTGGTGGATGACGCCAGCGCCTACGGCCGCGGCCTCGCCGACGAGTTCGCGAAAACCGCGCAGGCCGGCGGCGTGAAGATCGCGGCGCGCGAGCAGACCACCGAGAAGGCGCGCAACTTCAAGGCGATTCTCACGAAAATCAGGCGCATCCAGCCGGACGCCGTGATGTACGGCGGCATGGACGTGACGGGCGGACCGTTCGCGAAGGAAGCGGCGGCGCTCGGCATCAAGGCGAAGATCCTGGCGGGCGACGGCGTCTGCACCGACAAGGTGGCCGAGCTCGCGGGCGACGCGGTGCAGAACATCGTCTGCTCGGAGGCGGGACTCGCGCTTTCGAAGATGGACAAGGGAGCCGACTTCGAGAAGAAGTACGAAGCGCGCTTTCACACGCCGGTGCAGATTTACGCGCCGTTCACGTATGACGCGATGTACGTGATCGTCGATGCAATGAAGCGTGCTAACTCCGTCGAAGCGCCCAAGGTGCTCGCTGCGATCGCCACGACCGACTACAACGGTCTGACGGGTCATATCGCATTCGACGACAAGGGCGACCTGAAGGCGGGGACCATCACGCTGTACGACTTCAAGGACAAGAAGAAGGACGTACTCGACGTCGTCAAGCAGTAGGCAGTCTGGCGGCGCCAGCTATCCGGCGGCGCTGTTTTCGTATCCGTCCGTGAACTGCTTGCAGCCCCATCCGGCCGCGGGCGGACGATCGGCGCTCAACCCTTACCGGTTTTTTAAAAGTACGCGCAGTGCCGCTTCAGATTTCGCTTCACACTGGTTTATCGGCCGGTGATAAAGGCGTTATCGAATCGCACGGGGCTAAGGAGCTTTAAATGGATATTTTCATCCAGCAGATCCTCAACGGTCTGGTGCTTGGCAGCGTCTACGCCATCATCGCGTTGGGTTACACGATGGTGTACGGCATTCTCGGCATCATCAACTTCGCGCACGGCGACGTGCTGATGGTCGGCGCGATGGTTGCGCTCTCCGCCATCGGCGTCATGCAGAATCACGTGCCGGGCTTGCCCGGACCGATCATGCTGACGATCGCGCTCGTCATCGCGGCGATCGTCTGCGCGCTCGTCGGCTACACGATCGAACGCGTTGCGTACCGGCCGTTGCGCAAGGCGCCGCGTCTTGCGCCGCTGATCACCGCGATCGGCGTGTCCATTCTCCTGCAGACCATCGCGATGATGATCTGGGGCCGCAATCCGCTCGCGTTCCCGCAGCTTCTGCCGACCGATCCGATCAACGTCATCGCCGCCGACGAAACCCGTCCGGGCGCGGTGATCTCGATGACCGAAATCGTCATCATCGTGGTTGCGTTCCTCGTGATGGGCGGCCTCCTGCTCCTCGTGCACAAGACCAAGCTCGGCCGCGCGATGCGCGCCATCGCCGAGAATCCGGGCGTCGCGTCGCTGATGGGCGTGAACCCGAACTTCGTGATTTCCGCGACCTTCATGATCGGCTCGGCGCTGGCGGCGCTGGCGGGCGTGATGATCGCCTCCGAATACGGCAACGCGCACTTCTACATGGGCTTCATTCCCGGTCTGAAGGCATTTACGGCGGCGGTGCTGGGCGGGATCGGCAACCTGGGCGGCGCGATGGTCGGCGGCGTGCTGCTCGGTCTCATCGAACAGTTGGGCGCCGGTTATATCGGCAACCTGACGGGCGGCGTCTTCGGGTCGAACTACCAGGACGTGTTCGCCTTCATCGTGCTGATCATCGTGCTCGTGTTCCGTCCGTCGGGTCTGCTCGGCGAACGTGTCGCGGACCGCGCTTAAAGAACGTGAGGAGCTCAAAAAAATGACTTCGATTCAACCGATTGAGCCGTCCACGACGCTCATCCCCGAAAAGAACATGACGAAGACGCTCGTCGTCGGCGTCATCACCGCGATCTTCGTGATCGCCGCACCGATGGTCATCGGCGCGGCGGGCGGCAACTACTGGGTCCGCGTGCTCGACTTCGCGATGCTGTACGTGATGCTCGCGCTGGGCCTGAACGTGGTGGTCGGTTTCGCCGGCCTGCTCGATCTCGGTTACATCGCGTTCTACGCGGTCGGCGCCTACACGGCTGCTCTGCTCTCGTCGCCGCAACTGACGACGCAGTTCGAGTGGATCGCGCATCTCGCGCCCGGCGGACTGCACGTGCCGTTTCTCATCATCGTGCCGGTCGCGATGGCGCTCGCGGCAACCTTCGGCGTGCTGCTCGGCGCACCGACGCTGCGTCTGCGCGGCGACTATCTCGCGATCGTGACGCTCGGCTTCGGGGAAATCGTCCGGATCTTCATGAACAACCTCGATCGTCCGGTCAACATCACGAACGGTCCGAAGGGCATCACGGGCATCGATCCGGTGACGGTGGCGGGCTTCAACCTGTCGCAGACGCACGAGTTCTTCGGCATGAAGTTTCCGTCGGTCTACATGTATTACTACCTGTTCGTGATCGGCGCGCTGATCGTGATCTGGGTGTGTACGCGTCTGCAGCACTCGCGCATCGGCCGCGCGTGGGCCGCGATCCGCGAGGACGAAATCGCCGCGAAGGCGATGGGCATCAACACGCGTAACGTCAAGCTGCTCGCGTTCGCGATGGGCGCGTCGTTCGGCGGTCTGTCGGGCGCGATGTTCGGCGCGTTCCAGGGCTTCGTGTCGCCGGAATCGTTCACGTTCTGGGAGTCGATCGTCGTGCTGGCGTGCGTGGTGCTGGGCGGCATGGGGCACATTCCGGGCGTGATTCTCGGCGCGGTGCTGCTCGCCGTGTTCCCCGAATTCCTGCGCTCGACGATGGGCCCGCTGCAGAACGCGATCTTCGGCCATCAGATCGTCGATACCGAAGTCATCCGTCAGCTGCTGTACGGCCTGGCGATGGTGCTCATCATGCTGTATCGCTCGGAAGGTCTGTGGCCGGCCGCGAAACACGAAGACAAGATCGCGAAGATCGCGAAGCGCGGCGGCAAGAAGCCGGTGCGCGCTTAAAGGCGGGGAATGAACATGAGCGACAAGCAAACACGACTTTCCGTCACGGGCGTCAACAAGCGCTTCGGCGGCCTGCAGGCGTTGTCCGATGTGCGCCTCCAAATCAAGGAAGGCGAGATCTACGGCCTGATCGGTCCGAACGGCGCGGGCAAGACGACGTTCTTCAACGTGATTACCGGTCTCTACACGCCCGATTCCGGCGAGTTCAAGCTCGACGGTCAGGCCTACACGCCGACCGCCGTGTATCAGGTGGCGAAGGCGGGCATCGCGCGTACGTTCCAGAACATTCGTCTCTTCGGCGGCATGACCGCGCTGGAGAACGTGATGGTCGGCCGTCACGTGCGCACGAAGCACGGTCTGATCGGCGCGGTATTCCAGACGCCGGCCGAACGCCGCGAAGAACGCGAGATCAAGGAGCGCGCGCTCGAACTGCTCGAGTACGTCGGCGTGTTGCAGTACGCGGATTACACGTCGCGCAATCTGTCGTACGGGCATCAGCGTCGGCTGGAAATCGCGCGCGCGCTCGCGACCGATCCGAAGCTGCTCGCGCTCGACGAACCGGCGGCCGGCATGAACGCGACGGAGAAGGTCGAACTGACGCGCCTGCTCGACAAGATTCGCTCGGACGGCAAGACGATTCTGTTGATCGAACACGACGTGAAACTCGTGATGGGATTGTGCAACCGCATGACGGTGCTCGATTACGGCAAGGTGATCGCCGAGGGTCTGCCGCAGGACGTGCAGAAGGACCCGAAGGTGATCGAGGCATATCTGGGTGCGGGGGTGCACTAAATGGCGACCACGAACGCGATGTTGAAGGTCAAGGGTCTGCAGGTGAATTACGGCGGAATCCAGGCGGTGAAGGGTGTCGATCTGGAAGTGGGTCAGGGCGAACTCGTCACGCTGATCGGCGCGAACGGCGCAGGCAAGACCACGACGATGAAGGCCATCACGGGGCTCAAGCCGTACTCGGGCGGCGATATCGAGTACATGGGCCAGTCGATCAAGGGCGTGCCGACGCACGAATTGCTGAAACGCGGCCTCGCGATGGTGCCGGAAGGCCGCGGGATTTTCGCGCGCATGTCGATTCTCGAGAACATGCAGATGGGCGCGTACTTGCGCAACGATACCGCCGAGATCCAGAAGGACACCGAGCGCATGTTCGGCTTCTTTCCGCGTCTGAAGGAGCGCGCATCGCAGTATGCGGGGACGCTCTCGGGCGGCGAACAGCAGATGCTGGCGATGGCGCGTGCGTTGCTCTCGCGTCCGAAGCTCTTGTTGCTCGACGAACCGTCGATGGGTCTCTCGCCGATCATGGTCGAGAAGATCTTCGAAGTGGTGCGTGAAATTTCGAAGGAAGGGCTGACGGTGCTGCTCGTGGAGCAGAACGCGCGTCTCGCGTTGCAGGCGGCGAATCGCGGTTACGTGATGGATTCGGGCACGGTGACGATGACCGGCGACGCGAAGACCATGCTCGACGATCCGAAGGTGCGAGCGGCTTATCTGGGCGAGTGATGCCGTCAGATGTTCGCGCTGAAGGAAAACCGGCTGTCGGAAGACAGCCGGTTTTTTTATAGCCGCTTCCCCAGACTCACCACTTCATCCATCCGATAACCCAACCGCTCATAGAACCCGCGAAGTTCCGTCTTGAACGACAGAATCTGCAGATTCACCTTCGGGCATCCCAACACGCTCAGCGCGGCTTCCGCGTGTTTCATCAACGCGCTGCCGAAGCCGCGGCCACGCAGCGAAGACGCGACGGCGAGCGAATACACCCAGCCGCGATGCCCGTCGTAGCCGGCCATCACCGTGCCGATCACGACGCCGTCGACCAAACCGACGAAGAACAGCTCCGGCTGCGTCCGCATCTTGTTGTCGATCGACAGAGCCGGATCGCGCTGCGGCCGCGATGCGTCCGCGTACTCCGGGAACACATCGCGCCACAGGGCGATCACCGCATCGCGATCGCCTGCGTCGAACGTGCGGATGATCATAGCGAATCGAGCACCGAACGCAGCATCGTCATCATCTGGTCGATCTCGTCCTTCGTCACGTTGAGCGCCGGCATGAAGCGCAGCAGGTTCGGGCGCGCCGCGTTGAGCAGCAGGCCGTCCGGCTGCATCAGACGCGCCTTCTCGACGATCTGCGGACCCTTGTCGCTGTCGAGCAGCAACGCGCGCAGGAGACCTTCGCCGCGTTCGCCCTTGAAGCCGCGCTCGGCCGACAGCTTCAACAGTTCCTGCTTCAGATATTCGCCTTTCTCGCGCACGCCTTCGAGAAAGCCCGGCGCGACGAGCTGCGAGATCACCGAGTAACCGGCTGCCGTCATCAACGGATTGCCGTTGTAGGTGCCGCCCTGGTCGCCCGCGTCGAAGCACGCGACATCCGCCTTCGACAAAAGCGCCGCGAGCGGGACGCCGCCGCCGATGCCCTTACCGAGCGTCATGATGTCCGGCTCGACGCCCGACAGTTCGTACGCGAACAATGTTCCCGCGCGGCCGCATCCGCTCTGTACTTCGTCGACGATCAGCAGGATGTTGTGCTTCTTCGTCAGCTCGCGCAGTTGCTGCATGAATTCGCGCGTCGCGGGAATCACGCCGCCTTCGCCCTGAATCGGCTCGAGCATTACGCCGACCGTCTTCTCGTTGATGAGCTTCTCCACCGACGCGATGTCGTTCAGATCGGCCTTCGGGAAGCCCGGCACTTGCGGCGCATAGATCGTATCCCAGCCGGCCTTGCCGCTCGCGGACATCGTCGCGATCGTGCGGCCGTGGAAGCTGTGATCGAACGTGATGATCTCGTACGCGCCGTCCTTGAACTTCTTGCCCCACTTGCGCGCGAGCTTGATCGCGCCTTCGTTCGCTTCGGCGCCGCTGTTGGCGAAGAACACCTTGTCGAAGCAACTGTTCGCGGTGAGCAGTTGCGCGAGCTGCGCCATCGGCGCGTTGTAGAACGCGGGCGACGGGTTGATGAGCGTGCGCGCTTGCTTTTCCATCGCCTCGATCATGCCTTCGTTGCAGTGGCCGAGCGAGTTCACGGCCCAGCCCTGAATGAAGTCGAGATAGCGCTTGCCCGTGTTGTCGTAGAGCCAGGAACCCTTGCCGCGCGTGAACACGATCTCGGGACGGTTCGTGATGTACATCAGCGAATCAACGGGGTACTCATTGAAATTCATGACAGCGGGCTCCACGAAGGCAAAAAGGAAGTGGTGCGGAAAAACAAAAGCCACGGAATGTCCGTGGCTTCATTTCGTACGTTTCGGCAAGACCGAACCGTGAGCGCAATGCATGACGAGCCAGCGGCATCCCTAGGGAAGCGGCGAGCGGCGACGTCGAAGTGCGTTCAGGATTCTCATCATTCGCGAAGGATACGTTAAGCGGTTGCCGCATGTAAACCGTGCACGCGGATTTTCTGGCCGCGTGCACGTTACGTGCAACATCACACGGGATGCGCGAGATCGGCCGCGCTCGTGAACGAATCCGCGTAGAACTCGTCCTCCGGCAGACGATGATGCTGCGTGAAATCGCGCTGCGCCGACTCCACCATCACCGGCGCGCCGCATGCGTACACCTGATGGCCGCTCAAGTCTGGCAGATCCTCGATGACAGCGCGATGAACGAAGCCCGTGCGGCCCGTCCACGCGTCGCTCGCGTCGGGTTCGGAGAGCACCGGCACGAACTTGAAGTTGGGGATCTCGCGCGCCCATTGCTCGGCGAGTTCCATCATGTACAAGTCCTTCTTGCGGCGGCCGCCCCAGTAGAGCGTCATCGGGCGATTCAGATTCTTGAACACCGCATGTTCGATGATCGCCTTGATCGGCGCGAAACCCGTGCCCGATGCGAGCAGCACGATCGGCTTGTCGGATTCGTCGCGCAGGAAGAAGGTGCCGAGCGGGCCCTCGAAGCGCAGGATGTCGCGCTCTTTCATCGCGCCGAACACGTGGTCGGTGAACGTGCCGCCGGGCATGTGACGGATATGCAGTTCGAGCGGGCCTTCATGATGTGGCGGGCTCGCCATCGAATAGCTGCGGCGCTTGCCGTCCTTCAAAATGAATTCGATGTATTGCCCCGCGTAATACTGCAGGCGTTCGTTCGCGGGCAATTGCAGTTTCAGCGCGATGACGTCGTCGGCGCAGCGTTCGAGCGCGTTCACGCGGCACGGCAGCTTCTTCACCTGCACGTCGCCGACGCCCGCGACCTCGCGCACGTCGATGGTCAGATCCGACTGCGCGGTCGCGCAGCAGAAGAGGGCCATGCCGCGCGTTTTTTCGTCGTTCGACAACGCCGACGACGAATGCGGCGCCTGCTCGACCTCGCCGCTCACGACCGCGCCCTTGCACGAGCCGCACGCGCCGTTCTTGCAGCCGTACGGCAGCCCGATGCCCTGGCGCAGCGCGGCGCTCAGCACCGGTTCGTCGGGTTCTACTTGAAACTGCCGGCCGCTTTGCCGGAGCGTTACGTTGAAAGCCATAGATCGATTTCTGCGATGTGTGGAGTTGTCTCGTTCGTCTGCCGTGCGTCCGCTTGATGCCGCACGCGCGTTTCGGGCGGCGGATAGAATGCCCGGATGATCGCCACTCGAAACCTTCGCCGCGCGCGCGTGCTCATCGTCGGATGCGGCGATGTCGGCATGCGCGCGCTGCCGCTTCTGCAGGCGCGTGCCGCCGCACCTCGCATCGTCGCGCTCACGCATCATCCCGAGCGCGCGGGCGAATTGCGCGCGGCCGGCGCGACGCCCATTTCCGGCGATCTCGATCTGCGCCGCAGCCTGACGAGGCTCGCGGGCCTCGCGCGCGACGTGCTGCATCTCGCGCCGCCCCAGCGCGACGGCGATGGCGACCGCCGCACGCGCGCGCTGATCGCCGCGCTGCGCCGACCGCGACGCTCGGTGGCGCGCGCCGCCAAAAGCCGCTGGCTGCATGCGGATCGGGCCGGAAAAACGTCTTTCATTGTACCCGACGGCCTTCGCGCGGCCACGAAGCGCCGGGCCGGGCCGCGCATGCGTTTCGTCTATGCGAGCACGACCGGCGTGTATGGCGACTGCGCCGGCGCGTGGATCGACGAGACGCGGCCCGCGCGCCCGGAAAACGAACGCGCGCGGCGGCGCGTGTCGGCGGAGACGCAGCTGCGGGCTGCGGGCGTGGAGAGCGCGTGGCGTGTGTCGATCGCGCGGATTCCGGGCATTTACGCGGCGACGCGGCTGCCGATCGCGCGGATCGAAAAGGGGATGCCGGCGCTCGTCGAATCCGACGATGTGCATACCAATCACATCCACGCCGACGATCTCGCCGCGATCCTCGTGCGCATGCTGTCGCGCGGCCGGGCGCAGCGCGTCATCAACGCCTCGGACGACACCGACCTGCGCATGGCGGACTATTTCGACCGCGTGGCCGACGCATACGGCCTGCCGCGCGTGCCGCGCATCTCGTGGCAGGAAGCGCAGACGCGTCTGGAACCGGTCACGCTGTCGTTCATGCGTGAATCGCGGCGGCTGTCCAATGCGCGCCTGAAGCGCGAACTGGGCTACGCGCTGCGCCATCCGACCGTCGACGACTTCCTGAACGGTGAATCGAAGGCGGACTGAAAACGGACGTGCGGCGCTAGATTAGTGCCGGAATGGTTTCGAGCAGGACGAAGCACATCAGCGCGCCAATCAATGCGCCGATGAGATTCGGCGAATATTTATGCCGCACGTGCATGACGAAGCCCAGCACCCCGATGAGGACGACGCTCAGCGCGACGAACGAAATCAGCGCGACGATCGAATGGGAGACCATGATGCCCTCCTGCTTTTTTGATAGTCATTTTGGTATCCGTCAGATCAGTATATGAGGGCGGAAAGCGGAAGGCATGCTGCGCCGCAGCGTTCATCTGTAAGGATATTCACCGATTTGCATGTTCAAAGCGACGCGTCTCGCAGCGAGGCGAGATCGGCTTCGTCGAGCCAGCGCCATGCGCCTTCGGCGAGCGTGTCGGGCAACGCGAAACCGCCGACGCGCTCGCGATGCAGTTGTTCCACGCGATTGCCCGCCGCTGCGACCATGCGCTTCACCTGATGGTATTTGCCTTCGAGCACGGTGAGCGCGAGCAGCCGCTCGCCGCGCGGCTCGGCTGCGAGCGCGGCGCTCGGCTTCGATTCGCCGTGCAGCAGCACGCCTTCGCGCAGTTTCGCGAGCTGCGTGTCGTCGAGCGGATGACGCACGGTGGCCACATAAACCTTCGGCACCTTGCGTTTCGGCGATGTGAAAGCGTGCAGGAACGCGCCGTCGTCGGATAGAAGCAGCAGTCCAGTCGTGTCCTGATCGAGCCGGCCGACCGACTGCACGCCGCGTTCGGCGAGTTGCGGCGGCAACAGATGAAACACGCTCAGATGATGCTGCGGATCGCGCGAGCATTCGTAGCCCGGCGGCTTGTTGAGCGCGATATACGCCTTTTCCCTATACGTCCAGCGTTGCTCGTCGACGTCGAATGCGAGGCCCGGCGCGACGGGCAGATCGGCGTGCGGATCGTCGTGCACGACGCCCGCGACGCGCACGCGGCCTTCGGACACGATGCCGCGGCACTGGCGGCGCGACCCGAAGCCTTGGGAGAAGAGGAGGGTTTCGAGGTCCATCGTATGAGCGGAGTTGAAGCGCGCATTTTAGCAAGCAGCGCTTTTACGGCCGCGTCGCATCGGCGATGGAAAAAAAGCGCCGCCCGAACCGCGGGCGGCGCCGAGCGTGGCGATGCGCTTGTCGGACGACTTGCGTCCGTGGCCGGCGTCATCGCCCAGGGAAACGGCGCGGCGCGCGCGTCATTGCATGTCGATGCGGCCGTACACGCCATCGGCTTCGTCGTTCGGCCCGGCGGCGAAGAAAAGCGTGTTCGACGGCTGCGCGTTCAGGTTGTTGCCGAACGCGATGCCCCACAGACCGCGCTGCACGAGCGGCGTGCCGTCGGCGTTCATCAACTGGCCGACGAACGCGCCGCTCGACGGATCGAACGCGTTGATCGTACCGTCGCCGAAATTGCCGACGAGGATGTCGTTGCTGAAGGTGCCGAAGTTGCCCGGCGCCTGCGCGATGCCCCACGGCGCGTTGAGCGGCCCGTTCGCGGCGAGGCGCTGCATCAGGTTGCCGTCGATGTCGAATACGTCGACGAAGCCTTGGCCCGCGCCCGGCACGTCGTCCTCGGCGTCGCCGTCCTGCTTCGCGTAGGTGACGTAGATCTTCGAGCCGATCGCCTGAATGCCGAAGGGCGCGAAGCCTGCCGGAATCTGCGCGTCCCTGAAGCCGCCCGGCACGGCGATCTTCGTGAACGTGCCATCGAAGACATCGACTCTGCTGTCATGGAAGTCGGTCGCATAAAGGCGATGCGCGCCCGTGGATGTCGCCGCGATCGCGAGTCCCTTGTAGATCGCGCCGGACGCGCTCGAATCGACGACGGTGAACGCGTGCGTCATGTCGACGGCGGGCGCCCACGCGCTGATCGAGCCGCCTTCGCCCGCGAAGACGAACGCCGCGACGCCCGACTTTCCGTTGCGCGCGAGCGTGAGATCCGGTCCTTTGTTGAAGACGATTCCGGTCGGATTGGCGGGGCCCGTCGCGGTTGCGGGAATCGATACGACGAGCGATTGCACAACGCCGTTGCCGTCGTAGAGCGTGGCCGTCTGCGTGCCGTTGTTGGCGACCCAGACGAAGCCATTCGGATTGAACGCGACGCCCCAGCCGTTCTTCAGGTTGGTGTCAGTGTGCGGTGCGGACACGGCGCCGTCGGATACGACGATCGACATCTTGAAGCGCGTCGGCGCGGGCATGTCGTCGCCCGATCCGCCGCCGCACGAGACGAGGGCCGCGAGCGCGACGAGCGCGGCCGCGCACGCGATGAGACGGCTCCACGATCCGGTTTGCATGATGGTGACTCCTTCGGCAGCGCTTCGCCGTCAGTTCGTTCGTCACCTCTAAACGGATTCGTGTCGCCGCTTATTCCGTTTGTTTCGATGCGCGTGTCAGTGGGCGTCGCCGCGTCCCTTCGATACGGCCGGCACGCCCATGCCGAAGAGCGTGAAGCGGGAATCGTCGTCGTCGCCGGACATGCCTGCGTGGCGCGTGCCGGGGCTCCAGTGTCCGCCGAAGGTCATCGTCGGGACGACCGGCTTCGGGATGCCGCTCGCTTGCCGGAAGTACTCGGTGTTGGTCTCGTTCTGCACGGCGAGCGCGCGGCGCAGGGTGGCCTGCGCCTGTCCGTTGCGCGGGTCGAGCGCCACAGCGCGGCGCGCGTTGCGCAGCGCACAGCCTGCTTCCATGTTCGCGACGCATGCGCGGGCGGTCGCCATCGCGCCATCGCGCGCGCGCTCCTGACGCGACAATTCGGCCGCCAGTTGCTGGATTTCCGGACTGCGCGTCTCGCTCGCGTAGAGACCGCGCATGTTGCGGCGCGCGGACGCGAGATCGCGGCTTGCCAGCGCTTGCTGAACCGAGGCGATGCTGCGCGCGACGGACGGCGGGAGTGGCTCAGGGGCCGGCGGGGTCGCGGGCTTTTGAATCGAGGCGATGGTTGGGGCGCTTTGGGTTTGCTCGACCGGCTTCGATGACGCGGGCGCGGTTGCGGCGAGAGCGCGTGGGTCGGGCTTCTGCGCGGATGCGATGGTGGGTGCCGCTTGCTTGATCGATGGCGCGGCGGGAGTCTTGCTCGTCGGTGCTGTAGGAACTGCGGCGAGCGCGCGCGCTTCCGGCTTCTGCGACGATGCGATCGTCGGCGTTGCCGGTTTGATCGATGGTGCGGCGGCTTCCGTGTTCGTCGGCGCCGTAGACACTGCGGCGAGCGAGCGCGTTTCCGGCTTCTGTGCCGAGGCGACGCTCGGCGCCTCGGGCTTCGTCGGCGCTGGCGAAACTGCGGCGAGAACGTGCGATTCCGGCTTCTGCGGCGCTGAGATGGTCGGCGTCTCGGGCTTCGTCGGCGCTGGCGAAACTGCGGCGAGAACGTGCGATTCCGGCTTCTGTGCCGCTGCGACTATCGGCGTCGCCGGTTTGATCGATGGCGTGTCGGACTTCATAGGCGCCGGCGACGCAGACGCGACCGCCGCGCCAACGCGCGTTGGAACCGTCGCCGCGCGCGCCGCTGGCGCGGCCGCCTGCCCGTTCGTCGAATCGGCCTTCGACCGCGTCAGCGATGCGTGCCGCGCGGCGTCCGCGTTCCTTGCGGCGAGCGCGTTGTCGCGCACCGAACCCGCGACGCTGATGCCGGGATCGGCGCTCGGCGGCGGCGCGTTGTCGTCCAGACGCGCATAGAAATATCCGCCAACGGCGATACTCGCAACCACGCCGCTGACCAGCACGGCGATGCCCGTGCGCGCGGGCTTCTTCTGCTCCTGCGATTCGGGCTCGACGAAGTTCGGATACGACGTCAGCATCCTGCGTCGCACGAGGCGCTGCAGCCAGTGACTGTCGTCCCAGTCGAGGATATCGAGTTGCGCGGGCACGGACGCATGCACGGCGGCGGGCGGTTCGGGTTCCGTGCGGCTCGTGAAAATCGCCCCCTGACGATCCGCGCCGCAGGACGGGCAGGTGTCTTCCGAAGCCGCTGAAACGGTGTTGCAGCGCTTGCAGATGACGGAGTCGAGAGACAGCGAGATATCAGGTCGATTCATGTCGTACCCTTCTTCGAGTTATGGCTCGACGCATCGCGCGAGCGGGTCACGACATCGAGACAGTCCTGAACAACCCGAAACGCGGGCGTTGCGCGCGCGAGCATCCCCGTGATGCTCCGCACGCCGGGATTCCGAATGCCGATGGACCGTATTGTTGCGAAGCGCGGCGCGGCCCGTCTACGCGATGGCGCACATTCGGCGGGCAAGCGGCCATGTCGATGGCCGAACGGACGACTGCCGCGCGTTCACGTCATCGGCGAAATTGTGTGTCATCACACACAAGGACGATGACGATGCAATCGAAGGGCTTCGACGCGACGGCGCGGCAATTGATTGTCGGGCTGCCGCTTTTCATGGGCGCGATCGAGTACGTCTTGCGCGTGGCGCTGAAGCAGCCTGGCAAGGACGATTTCTTTCCGATTTCGCTTGTCGCGTCGAGCGTGAGCCTGAATCTCGCGCTGACGATACTGCCAGGCGATCATCGCGATGGCTCCTCTCGATGGATATCGAGCGCGCGGATCGGCCGAGCGGTGCTTATCGCGAATATGGGAATTTTCGCCTCTCTGATTGGCCTGCTCCTGTGGATATACTTGCTCGTCGCTTCCTTTAGTGAGGAAGTCAGGGCGATCTTGTCGATGCATCCGCTGCGGGATGCTTCGGCATACTACATATTTTCGATCTTATTAAACGAATGGAAGGCTTGGACCTCAAGATGATGAACTTCGTGTTGGGTTTTTTTCGCGAGTACTGGCCTGCCGTGTTCGCGTCCGCGTTTGCCTGGTACGGCGCTCCGGTCATGGGGAAGTGGCTGGCGCGCATGACCGAAAAGCTATGGCCCGATGATGCGGACGAGGCGTCGAAATAGCCGTTCTTGCACCCCAAACGCAAAAAAGCCGCTCTCGAGGAGCGGCTTTCTCAAACAATCCTGGTGCCCAGGGCCGGAATCGAACCGGCACGCCTTGCGGCGGGGGATTTTGAGTCCCCTGCGTCTACCAATTTCACCACCTGGGCCTGAATGACGCGTTGCGCGGTAAGGCGAGCCAACGAGCCAATCGAGTCGGCCATTATGACTGAAAAGGCCGTCGCCGGCAAGCATCGGCGAAGGCGTTTTCAGAACAAAGGACGTTACTGCGCGAGATACGTGAACGCGCCATTCTTGATCACGCCCATCACGCTCGCGCGCTGATCCAGTCCGACGTGATCCGTCGCGCTCGTGTTGACCACGCCGTTCGGCACGACCAGTTCATGCGCGTGCTCGAGTTCCGAGCGCAGCGCCGCGCGAAACTCCTTCGTGCCCGGCTTGGCCGTCTTCAGCGCGCGCGCCACGGCGTCCTGCAGGCGCGGATAAACGCCCGCCGCATCGCCCGCGAACTGCGTGACCGTGCCCTTGCCGTACTTGTCCTCGTAAGCATTCGCGAACGCAAGCGCCGCCTTCTTCGATGGATGATCCGCCGGCAGCGTGCGCGCGACGACCACGGGCTGCGTCGGAAAGAGCGTGCCTTCCACGTCCTTGCCGCCGAGCTTGATGAACTCCGGCGTCGCGATGCCGTGCGTCTGGTAGATCGCGCCCTTGTAGCCGCGCTCGACGAGCGTGCGCTGCGGCAGCACCGTCGGCGTGCCCGCGCCCGCGATCAGCACCGCGTCCGGCTTCGCCGCCATCAGCTTGAGAATCTGGCCGGTCACGCTCGCATCGGTGCGGTTGAAGCGCTCGCTCGCGACAATCTTGATATGCCGAAGATCGGCGAACTTGGTGAACTCGTTGAGCCAGCTATCGCCGTAGCTGTCCGCGAAGCCGATGAAACCCACCGTCTTCACGCCGTGATTGGCCATGTAGCGTGTCATCACGTCGGCCATCGCGCGATCGGTCTGCGCCATCTTGAACGCCCACACCTTCTTGCCTTCCTGCGGCTCCACGACCGATGCCGAGCCGATCAGCGTAATCATCGGCGTTTCGGATTCGGCGACCGGATCGAGCGCGGCGAGCGCCGCCGGCGTGATGTTCGGACCGACGATCACGTCGACATGGTCCTCGCTAATGAGCTTGCGGATGTTGCGCACGGCGGCGCCCGGGTCCGATCCGTCGTCGAGAATGATGTACTCCGCGCTCTGACCGGCGATGGTCTTCGGCCACATGAGCATCGCGTTCTTGCTGGTGATGCCGATGGCGGCGGCAGGACCCGTGCTCGACAGATCGATGCCGACCTTCAACTGCGCGTGCGCGGCGGCGGCAATCACGGACAAGGCGACGCCGGCAGCGAGCCGGCGCGTGAACTTCGACAACGTCATCGGATGGTCTCCAAAAGGCGGATTTTTTCTCGGCGGCGCGTGCCGCCGTTGTTCAAAGCTCGTAACTCTCGTGCTCGCCGGACAGCGCCTGCTCGATCAGCTTGCGATTGAGCGACGGCGACAGCAGTTCGACGAGCGTATACACATAGCTGCGCAGATACGCGCCCTGTTTCAGCGCGAGCCGCGTGACGTTCGTGCCGAACAGATGCCCGACGGGCATTGCGCGCAAATGACGGTCGCGCTCCGGATTGAACGCGATGTCCGCCATGATTCCGATGCCGAGTCCCAGTTCGACATAAGTCTTGATGACGTCCGCGTCGATGGCTTCGAGCACGATGTCCGGCGTCAGATTGCGCAGCGCGAACGCCTGATTGATCTTCGTGCGCCCCGCGAACGACGCCTCGTACGTGATGATCGGATACGGCGCGAGATCGTCGAGCGTGAGCGTCTTGCGTTCGAGCAGCGGATGATCCGGCAGCATGACGGCGAGATGCTGCCACTGAAAGCAGGGCAGCGACACCAGTTCCTTGTAGTTGGCGATCGCCTCGGTCGCGATGGCGATATCCGCCTGATCGTGGATCACCATCTCGGCGACCTGCGTCGGACTGCCTTGCAATATCGAAAGGTGGACTTTCGGGAAGCGCTTCTTGAATTCGGCGATAGCGGACGGCAGCGAGTAGCGCGCCTGCGTGTGCGTCGCGGCGATGACGAGATTACCCTGATCCTGCGCCGCGTAATCCTTGCCGACCCGCTTGAGACTTTCCACTTCCTGAAGGATCTTTTCGACCGACGCGAGGATGATGCGCCCCGGCTCGGTCAGCGAGCGCACGCGCTTGCCATGCCGCGTGAAGATTTCGACGCCTAATTCGTCCTCGAGCTCGATGATCGCTTTCGACACGCCCGGCTGCGACGTATACAGCGCCTTCGCGGCCTCCGTCAGGTTGAAGTTCTGCCGGACGGCCTCGCGCACGAAGCGGAACTGATGCAGATTCATTTATCGCCTTTGTTTATTACTGCCGGGCATATCAAAGTAATTTTTCAGTCGTTTGCAATATATAGCAGGTTCTTTACTATCAGTCCAATTTTTCCAATATCCATATCTCTATCTGTCATAAGCAAATGAGCGTTCCGTCTGAACGCTGCGCGCGACAGCGACTCAATGGATATTCGATGGACGAGACGCGCCGCGGGTCCGGAACACCGAGCCAGGACGCGGCGCCTTACAAGAACTTGGGGCCCCCGAATGTACCAATACGATCAGATCGACCAACGCATCGTCGACGAACGTGTCGCGCAGTATACCGACCAGGTCCGTCGCCGTTTGTCGGGCGAATTGAGCGAAGAAGAATTCCGTCCGCTGCGTCTGCAGAATGGCCTGTACATGCAGCGCCACGCGTATATGCACCGCATCGCGATTCCGTACGGCAACCTGCGCAGCGACCAGTTGCGCATGCTCGGGACCATCGCGCGCGAGCACGATCGCGGCTACGGCCACTTCTCGACGCGCACCAACATCCAGTTCAATTGGGTCGAGCTCGAAGAAACGCCGGAAATCCTGCGCAAGCTCGCGTCGGTGCAGATGCACGCGATCCAGACATCGGGGAACTGCATCCGCAACATCACCGCAGATCAATTTGCTGGCGTCGCGCCTGACGAGCAGGTCGATCCGCGCCCGTGGGCGGAAGTTCTTCGACAATGGTCGACGTTCCATCCGGAGTTCGCGTGGCTGCCGCGCAAGTTCAAGATCGCGGTGAACGGCTCGGCGGAAGACCGCGCGGCCGTGCAGGTCCATGATCTCGGCGTGTATCTCAAGAAGAACGCGCAGGGCGAAGTCGTGACGGACATCCTCGCGGGCGGCGGGCTCGGCCGCACGCCGATCGTCGGCGCCATCATCAAGCGCGATCTGCCATGGCAACACTTGCTTACCTATTGCGAAGCCGTGCTGCGCGTGTACAACCGCTACGGCCGCCGCGACAACATGTACAAGGCGCGCATCAAGATTCTCGTGAAGGCGCTGTCGCCGGAGAAGTTCAGCAAGCAGGTCGAGGAAGAATGGCAGCATCTGAAGGACGGCCCGTCGACCTTGACGCAGGAAGAAGTCGATCGCGTGTCGGCGTTTTTCGCGCCGCCGGTCTACGAAAAGCTGGCGGACACCGACGCATCGTATGAAAAGCATCTGATCGACAACAAGCCGTTCGCGCGCTGGGTCGAGCGCAATGTGCGTCCGCACAAGGTGCCGGGCTACGCGGCGGTGACGCTGTCGCTCAAGCAGCGCCATATCGCGCCGGGCGACGCGACCGATCAGCAGATGAACGATGTCGCCGCGCTCGCCGACGAATTTTCGTTCGGCGAAATCCGTGTGTCGCACGAGCAGAACCTGATTCTCGCGAACGTGAAGAAGCGCGATCTGCACACCGTTTGGGAGCGTGCGAAGGCGCTCGGTTTCGCGACGGCCAACATCGGCTTGCTGACGGACATCATCGCGTGCCCGGGCGGCGACTTCTGCTCGCTCGCGAATGCGAAGTCGATTCCGATCGCGCTCGCCATCCAGGACCGTTTCAACGATCTCGATTACGTGCACGACCTGGGCGACCTGTCGCTGAACATCTCGGGCTGCATCAACGCGTGCGGTCATCACCATGTGGGCAACATCGGCATTCTGGGCGTCGATAAGGACGGCTCCGAGTGGTATCAGGTGACGCTCGGCGGCGAGCAAAGCTCGGGCGCGACCGGCGCGCATCTCGGCAAGGTGATCGGCCCGTCGTTCTCGGCCGAAGAGATGCCCGACGTGATTTCGCAAGTGATCGACACCTTCGTCGATAACCGCATCGAAGGCGAGCGCTTCATCGAGACGTTCGGCCGCATCGGCATGGCGCCGTTCAAGGAGCGCGTGTACGCATCGCGCCAGGCTCACGCTTAAGGATCTGCAAATGACGTTGATTATCAAGAACCGCGCGGTCGTGGAAGACAGTTTTGCCGTCGTGCGTGCCGCCGAAGACGGCACGCTGCCGGCTGTCGATGCGCTGCCGGCCGGCAAGATCATCGTGCCGTTCGCGCTGTGGAAAGAGCACAAGTCGGCGATCGTCGCATCGCGTGCGAAAGAGGACATCGGCGTGTGGCTCGCGCCCGACGACGAACCCGCCGACCTCGCGCCGAACTTCGACGCGCTTTCCGTCATCGCCGTCGATTTCCCGGTGTTCCGCGATGGCCGCGGCTTTTCCATCGGCCGATTGCTGCGCGAGCGTTATCAGTGGACGGGCGAATTGCGCGCCATCGGCGACGTGCTGCGCGATCAGGTCGCGTTCCACGCGCGCTGCGGCTTCGATGCGTTCGCCGTGCGCGCCGACAAGGACATCAACGACGCGCTCAACGCGTTCACCGAATTCACCAATCTGTATCAGGGCGCGACCGATAACCCGGAGCCGCTGTTCCGCCGCCGCTCGGCGCTCGTCGCCGCGCTTGGAGCGTGATGTATGACGCCTGAATTGCAAGCCAAGGTTGAACGTCTGGATGCGCTGCTCGATTCGATCGCGGCGCGCCACCAGAACGTCAAGCTAGCCAGCAGCCTCGCCGCCGAAGACATGGTTTTGACGCACGCCATTCTGTCGCGCGGTGTGAAGATCGGCATCTTCTCGCTGAACACGGGCCGTCTGCACGCGGAAACGCTCGGCATGCTCGATACCGTCAAGGCGCGTTACGGCTACGACATCGAGCAGTTCCATCCGCAGCAGGACGCCGTCGATGCCTACGTGCGCGATCACGGGCTGAACGCGTTCTACGAAAGCATCGATTTGCGCAAGAACTGCTGCCATATCCGCAAAGTCGAACCGCTCAATCGCGCGCTGTCGGATGTATCCGCGTGGGTGACGGGACAGCGCCGCGAGCAGTCGGTGACGCGCGCCGAATTGCACGAGGAAGAGCACGACGAACCGCGCAACATCGCGAAGTTCAATCCGCTCGCGGACTGGACCGAAACCGATGTGTGGGATTACCTGAAAGCCTTCGATGTGCCCGTGAATCCGCTGCATGCTCGCGGTTATCCGAGCATCGGCTGCGAACCCTGTACGCGCGCCGTGCGCCCCGGCGAGGACAGCCGCGCCGGACGCTGGTGGTGGGAATCGCGCGATACGAAGGAATGCGGCCTGCACATCACGAACATCAAGATCGTCGAAGAAGCGCCAAGCTCCGCGATCTGAAGCAGCAAACCCTGTCACTGAACGCGACGCTCGAAGAAGCGCCGCCAAGAAAAGGATCGACGAACATGAGCACGACGCTCGACTCTAACGTCACCGCACCGGTCGTCAACACGGCGACTCGCATGGATCACCTGGATTGGCTCGAAGCCGAATCGATCCACATCATCCGCGAACTCGTCGCGGAATGCAGCAAGCCCGCGCTTCTGTTCTCGGGCGGCAAGGATTCGGTCGTCGTGCTGGCGCTCGCGTTGAAGGCGTTCGGCCTCGGCGGCAATCGGAAGACGACGCTGCCGTTCCCGCTCGTGCATATCGACACGGGTCACAACTTCCAGGAAGTGATCGATTTTCGCGATCGTCGCGCGGCCGAAATCGGCGCGGAGCTCGTCGTCGGTCATGTCGAGGATTCGATCCGGAAGGGCACGGTGCGTCTGCGCCGCGAAACGGATTCGCGTAATGCCGCGCAAGCGGTGACGCTGCTCGAAACCATCGAGGAATACGGCTATACGGCGATGATCGGCGGTGCGCGCCGCGACGAAGAGAAGGCGCGCGCGAAAGAGCGCATCTTCTCGTTCCGCGACGAATTCGGCCAGTGGGATCCGAAAGCGCAGCGCCCGGAACTGTGGAGCATCTACAACGCGCGTCTGCACAACGGCGAGCATCTTCGCGTGTTTCCGATCTCGAACTGGACCGAGCTCGACGTGTGGCAGTACATCGCACGCGAGAAGCTCGAACTGCCGAACATCTATTACGCGCATGACCGCGAGATCGTGCGCCGCAACGGGCTGCTCGTGCCGGTGACGCCGCTTACGCCGGTGCGCGAAGGCGAGACCGCCGAGATCGCGCAAGTGCGTTTTCGTACTGTCGGCGATATCAGTTGCACGTGCCCGGTCGCGAGCGACGCCGATGACGTCGAGAAGATCATCGCCGAGACGGCCGTGACGGAAATCACGGAACGCGGCGCGACGCGCATGGACGATCAGGCATCCGAAGCCGCGATGGAACAGCGCAAGAAGCAAGGTTATTTCTAAGCGACACGCCAGAGGAAGAAACGAGTCATGAGCATCTATCAAGCTGAAGATCTGGGCGTGTTGCGCTTCATCACCGCGGGTTCCGTCGACGACGGCAAGAGCACGCTAATTGGCCGTCTGCTGTACGACAGCAAGGCGGTGTTGTCGGATCAGTTGTCCGCCATTTCGCGCGCGAAGAACAAGCGCACCGTCGGCGATGAAATCGATCTGTCGCTGCTCACCGACGGCCTCGAAGCCGAACGCGAGCAGGGCATCACCATCGACGTCGCGTATCGCTATTTCGCGACGGCGAAGCGCAAGTTCATCATCGCCGATACGCCGGGCCACGAGCAGTACACGCGCAACATGGTGACGGGCGCATCGACGGCGCACGCCGCGATCATTCTCGTCGACGCGACGCGCGTCACGTTCGAGGATGGCGTCGCGCAACTGCTGCCGCAGACGAAGCGCCACAGCGCGATCGTCAAGCTGCTCGGCTTGCAACACGTGATCGTCGCGATCAACAAGATGGATCTGGTTGAATACAGCGAAGCGCGCTTCAACGAGATTCGCGATGCGTATGTCGTGCTCGCGCGTCAGCTCGGGCTGTCGAACGTGCGCTTCGTGCCGGTGTCGGCGCTCAAGGGCGACAACATCGTGACGGCCAGCGAGCGCATGCCATGGTACGCGGGCGAGCCGCTGCTCGATCTGCTCGAATCGCTGCCCGTGGCGCAGCCCACCGATCAGGCGCTGCGTTTCCCGGTGCAGTGGGTCGCGCGCCAGGATGGAGCGCAGGCCGACGATTTCCGCGGCTACATGGGCCGTGTGGAAGCAGGCGAAGTGCGCGTCGGCGATGCGCTGACCGTGCTGCCCGCCGGACGGGAAGCGACGGTCGCCGAGATCATCGCGCCGGTGCCGGGCGGCGTCGCGCCGGTGGATCGCGCGTTCGCCGGCCAGACGGTGACGATTCGCCTGACGGAAGACGTCGACGTGTCGCGCGGCGATACCTTCGTTCCCGCCGCGGCGAAGGTCGAGCCGGCGAAGAAGCTGGAAGCCGATCTCTGCTGGTTCGACGAAGAGCCGCTTTCGCCGCAGCGCAAGTATCTGCTGAAGCAGACGACGAACACGGTGTTCGCACGCATCGGCGCGGTGAAGCAGGTGCTGGACGTGCATACGCTGTCGCATTCGGTCGATCGCAGCACGCTCGCGATGAACGATATCGGCCGCGTGGCGCTCACATTGCAGAAGCCGCTCGTCGCGGACGAGTACGATACGCATCAGGGCACCGGCGCGTTCGTGTTGATCGATGAAGCGACGCATCACACGGTCGCGGCCGGTATGATTCGTGCGATATCTGGCTAATCGACGGATGAAAGATATGGGCAAGGTCTATCTGATCGGAGCGGGACCGGGCGCGGCGGACCTCATCACCGTGCGCGGCATGCGTCTGCTCGAACAGGCGGACGTCGTTCTGCACGACGCGCTCGTCGAAGCGGCGATGCTCGACTACGCGCCGAACGCGAAGAAGATTGCTGTCGGCAAGCGTTGCGGACAGCGTTCGACGGCGCAGCACTTCATCAACAAGCAGATCGTCGATGCGGCGCTGGAGCATGGCGTCGTCGTGCGTCTGAAGGGCGGCGATCCGATGCTGTTCGGCCGCGCGGACGAGGAGATGCGCGCGCTCGAAGCGGCGGGTATCGAGTTCGAAGTGGTGCCTGGCATCACGGCGGCGCTCGCGAGCGCGGCGACGCTCAAGCGTTCGCTGACCTTGCGCGGCGTGGCGCGCAGCGTTGCGCTGGCGACGCATTCGCGCGCGGCGGACAGCGACGAAATCCGCGAGCACGCGAAAGCCGATTCGCTCGTGTTCTACATGGGCCGCGACAGCGCGCCGGATATTGCCCAGCAATTGATCGATGCGGGGCGTCCCGGTTCGACGCCAGTGGCGATCGTCGAGGCGTGCAGCACGCCGCGCGAGCGCACGCTGACGCTGACGTTGGCGCGCATGGCGCTGGGCGAGGCGCAGGAATGGCTGGACCCGTCGCAGCCGAGTTTGCTGATGATCGGTGAGGCGTTTCGCGAAAGGGCATCGGCGGTGAAGCCGAAGGTGCATCTGAAGGGGATGCAGGCGGCGGCTTGATGTCGGCCTGGCTGGAATAATCGAAAGGGCGCATCGGAGACGGTGCGCTCTTTTGCTTTGAATCCCGGAAATTCAGAAGTCGACCAGCCTGATTTTCTTTTGCTTCGAATTGTTCGCAAGGATGGTATCGAGAGTCGCCATCGTCTTGGCCTTGCAGTCGAGCGCGGTAGCGAGGTGAAGCGCGTCTCCCGCGCGCAGTCCGGTCGATGCGTCCAGCGCGAGAACGGCCGCGTGATGGAAAACCGGCGGTTCGATCGGCGTGAGTTGCAGGTCGCTCGAACAGATTCTTTCGAAGCTGCGCCACGCAAAAGCGGATTGCTCTTCATTCATCTGTCCGGTTCGCCGCTTGATGCCGAGCGCGCTGGCAAACTCGGTGACGCACCATGCTCCGGAGATCAGATCGTCCTTGACGGACGCATACCATCGCGAAACCGCGGCGGTCATGTGTTCGCGGACGCACAACGCGACCAGAACACTGGTGTCGACGTAGATCATCAGTAACGCGCTCCGCGCCGGAGTTCGTCGATGACGGAGTCGGTCATCGGCATGGCGTCGCGCACTTCGGCTAGTTCTGCCGCGAACGCCCGACGGTCCCATCTGGCAGGCCGGAGGCAGATTCCACCGTCGACGGTGAGACTCACCTGCACCTGATCGCCCTCGGACAGGCCCGTGTGCCGCAGATAATCGGCGGGTATGCGTACTGCGAGGCTATTGCCCCATTTGGAAATGAGCAAATTCATGCGGGACTCGACTGGATATACGAAAACGTATATCCAATTATAGGTGCCCGAATTCGCTGCCGCCACTCGGCCAAACAGCCAACGCCAGCTGTCAGCCCACCTCCCGCAAACAATATCCCGCCACCGCCTCCAGCACCGCATCATCCTCCCCGACCGCCGTCGCGCAGGAAATAACGACATCCGGATGCGCTGCCCGGCACCGATCGACGATCTTCGGCAAATCCCGCCGCACATGTCCGCCTTGCCCAAAGAACACGGGCACGACGGTGATTGCATCGCAGCCGGCGGCGGCTTGCTCGGCCACGGCGGCGGGCAAATCCGGCGACATCAACTCGAGAAACGCCAGCGTCACGGGCTGATCGCCGCGCGCGCCGCGCAACTTCGCCGCAAGCCGTTCGAACGGCTCGGCCCAGCGCGGATCGCGCGCGCCGTGACCGAACAGGATGATGCCGTGCTTGTTCATAGCGTTCTCCGTGAGAGAAGAAACGTCAGTGCCGCTCGACCCACTTCAGCCCGATCAACCCGATCGCGAGATAGGCGAGAGCGGGCGCCGCAGCCGTGATCGGCGCGGGCCACGTGTTCAGATTGCCGATATGCGAGAACAGCGTGTTGAACAACTGGAAGCTCATGCCGATCATGATGCCGCCGAACACCTTTACGCCGACCACGCCCGCACGCGTATGCAGATACGCGAACGGCAGCGACAGAATCAGCATCACGAACACCGCGAACGGATACAGGATCTTGCGCCAGAACGCGATCTGATAACGCTGCGCATCCTGATGATTTTCGGTCAGATGCTGGATGTAGCGAAACAGATTGAACATCGACATGCGGTCGGGCGACACCAGCAGCACCGACAGAATCTGCGGCGTGAGCTCCGAGCGCAGCGAGTATTCGGGCAGCGTCGTCTGCGTCGCGCGATAGACCGGGTTCAGCGTATCGCCCGGATTGACGGCTTGCGGCGGCGCGTCGGAGAGACGCGTGTCGGTCACGCCAGTGAGCCTCCAGTGCCCCGGCGGCTGATACACGCCGCTCTGCGCGATGCGCACGTTGGTCAGCCGGAACTTGGAGTCGAATTCGTAGATGCGCACGTTGGCGATCGTCGAGTCGGGATTCAGCGTGCCGACGTTGACGAAGCGCGTGACCTGCTCGCCATTCTCCTTCGCCGTCAACGTGTCCTTCACCCACACGCCCGACTGAAAATTCGACGACACCGACGACCCGAGCGCCTCCAGCCGCACGCGTTCGGACAACTGATCGGTGTACGGCCCGACCACTTCGCCGATCAGATAAGTGATGACCACGAGCGGCACGCCAATCTTCAGCAGCGAGCGCAGCGCGGCGCCGGTCGACAGCCCCGACACGCGGAAGATGGTGAACTCGGACGCCGCCGCCATCTGCGCGAAGACGTAGATGGCCGAGATGAGCGCGGCCACCGGAATGATTTCGTAGAAGCGCGAAGGCGTCTGCAACGCGACGCGCAGCACCGCGAGCGTGAACTTGTAGTTGCCGTGCCCGACCGTGTTCAGTTCGTTGATCAGGTCGAAGAAGAAGAACAGGCCCGAGAACGCGAAGAGGATGAAGATGAACGCGAGATAGATCTGGCGCGCGAAGTATCGTTCGTAGATGCGCAACATGTCAGGCTCCCTTCTTCGATCCCGTCAGCGACGAGAGCCTGAAAAGCGGCCGGTTGCGGATGCGCAGCCAGAAGATGAAGGCGACGAGCGCGCCCACGACAATATGCAGCCCGATTATCCCCACGCCGAACGAGAGCTTGCCCTGCTCGATCCACGACTGCACGACGTTCAGCAGATTCGAGTAAGTGAGATAGATGAGCACGGCCATCACGAGATTGATCGTGCGGCTGCGGCGCGGGTTTTGATACGAGAGCGGAATGGCGAGCAGCATCAGATTGATTGCGATGAGCGGCAGGCCCATGCGCCAGGCGAATTCCGCGAGATTTTCCTTGGTGGGATCGGCGAGCAGATCGGGCGTGTAGATGCCTGTCGTCGTGGGCGTATTCACGACCTGGCGGCTCATGATCTTCACACCATAGCGCTCGAATTCCATGATGCGGAAGTTCGGCTGCCCGGGAAGCCCGTCGTAACGGCGGCCGTTGTCGAGCACGATGAAGCGGTCGCCGTCCTCGCGCGTTTCCGTGTGGCCGGTCTGCGAGACGATCACGTTGACCTTGCCGCCCTCGGTGCTCGTGACGAATACGTTTTGCACCTGAGCCTGATCCGGCGACATCTTCTCGATGAAGAACACGCGATGGCTAGACGGCGATTCGCGGAACTGCCCCGGCGCGAGCAGCGACACTTCATCGCGCTGCTGAAAGCGCTGCTTGATGAGCTTGCTCTGCTGATTCGACCACGGCCAGCCGACGAACGCGAAGAAGACGATGAGGATGATGATCGGCGTGGAAAACACCGCAACCGGCTTGATGAGTTGCGTCTGGCTCACACCCGAGGCGAGCCACACGACCATTTCGGAATCGCGATACCAGCGCGTGAGCACGAAGAGAATGGAGACGAAGAGCGTCACGATCAGCATGACCGCGAGATAGCCGATGACGGTGAGCCCGATCAGCACGACGACGTCCTTCGGGTCGATCTGACCTTGCGCCGCGAAGCCGACGATGCGGATCATCATCGTCGTGAGCATGATCGTGAGCAGCACCATGAACACGGCGCCGGCCGTGTACGCGAGTTCGCGCTGCAGGGAGCGTTCGAAGATCATTGAATTTTTGCTTGGAGCCGGCGGCGATGCGGAAATCATGCGCGCATCGCGTGGCTTGCGGGAAGGGTATTCGCTTACCCTCACGCCGCCAGCCTGTGACCGCCGCGGAAAAAATAGCGGATAATTGCGGCTTTCATCCTTCAGCCAAGATTTTATCCGAGGATAAGCGCGATGGACTTTAGCATAAAAGCCTGTGATTGGAGCAAAGGCGAGGCAAATGGTTTCCTTACCGGAAAGTCGGATGTCATCGTGCTCGGCATCTTCGAAGCGCAGACGCTCACGGGCGCCGCGCGCGACATGGATGTCGCCACCAAAGGCCTGATTTCGCGCGTCGTGAAAGCGGGCGACATGAGCGGGCGCGCCGGCACGACGCTGCTCGTGCCCGAAGTGACCGGCATCGGCGCATCGCGCGTGCTGCTCGTCGGTCTCGGCAAGCAGGACGCCTTCAATCAGAAAGCGTATGGCGAAGCCGTGCGCGCCGCATGGCGCGTGGTGCTCGGCTCGAAGATCGGCCAGGCGACCTTCACGCTCGCGCAATTGCCTGTTCAGGAACGCGACGCCGTCTGGGCCGTGCGCGCCGCGATCCTCGCGCTGCGCGAACTGACCTACAAGTTCACGCAGATGAAGAGCAAGCCCGACAACGGCGCGCGCTCGCTCAAGAAGATTGTCTTCAGCGTCGATTCCGCCGACGAGAAAGCCGCGAAGGTCTCGGTGAAGCAGGGCGTCGCGATCGCAAACGGCATGGACCTCACGCGCGATTTGGGCAACCTGCCGCCGAACGTCTGCACGCCGACCTATCTCGGCCAGACCGCGAAGAAGCTCGGCCGCGACTTCAAGCTCAAGGTCGAAGTGCTCGGCCAGAAGCAGATCGAGGCGCTCGGGATGGGCTCGTTCTTGTCGGTGGCGAAGGGCTCCGTCGAACCGCCGCAGTTCATCGTCATGCATTACCTGGGCGCGGGCGCCGATACCGCCAAGACCAAGGGCAAGAATGCGCCGGTCGTGCTGGTCGGCAAGGGCATCACGTTCGATTCGGGCGGCATCTCGATCAAGCCCGGCGAGGCGATGGACGAGATGAAATATGACATGTGCGGCGCGGGCTCGGTGTTCGGCACGATGCGCGCGGTCGCCGAAATGGGCCTGAAGCTCAACGTGATCGGCGTCATCCCGACGTGCGAGAACATGCCCGCGGGCAACGCGTTGAAGCCGGGCGACATCGTCACGGCGATGAACGGCACGACCATTGAAGTGCTCAACACCGACGCCGAAGGCCGTCTGATCCTGTGCGACGCGCTGACCTACGCGGAGCGCTTCAAGCCGGCAGCCGTGGTCGATATCGCGACGTTGACGGGCGCGTGCATCATCGCGCTGGGGCATCACAACACGGGCCTTTTCTCGAAGGACGACGCGCTCGCGGGCGAGCTGCTCGACGCATCGCGAGAAGCGTCCGATCCGGCGTGGCGTCTGCCGCTCGACGACGAATATCAGGATCAGCTCAAATCGAATTTCGCGGATGTCGCGAATATCGGCGGCCGTCCGGCGGGCAGCGTGACGGCGGCGTGCTTCCTGTCGCGCTTCGCGACGGCGTATCCGTGGGCGCATCTCGACATCGCCGGAACCGCTTGGAAAAGCGGCGCGGCGAAAGGCGCGACGGGCCGTCCGGTGCCGCTGCTTTCGCAGTTCCTGATCGACCGCGCGGGCGCGTGAAGTACGCATGACGCGCATCGACTTCCATACGAATGTCGGCGATACGGTCGCTTACGCCTGCCGCCTCGCGCGCAAGGTGTATGCGAGCGGCAAGCCGCTCGTCGTGCTCGCCGAGGCGCAGCGTCTCGCCGCGTTCGACGAGCAGTTGTGGAGCTTCCAGCCGCTCGAATTCGTCCCGCACTGCATGGCGAAAAGCGCGCTCGCGCAGGACACGCCTGTCGTGCTCACGTCGAATCTCGATGAAGCGCCGCATCATCACGTGCTCGTCAATCTGGGCGCGCCGGTGACCGCGCAGTTTGCGCGCTTCGAGCGGCTCGTCGAGATCGTCGGCAGCGATGGCGATGAACTCGCCGCGGGCCGCGAGCGTTATCGCTTCTATCGCGATCGCGGCTATGTGATCGACACGCACAATCAGGGCGGTTGAGCGAACAGACGGCGCGCGTTCGGCGCGCTACGCTCGCAGCAACACAGGAGACCACCCATATGACCGACAAGCCCGAATCCTTCGATCCTTCCATTCCCACGCTGACCGATGTCGTCGTGCCCGGCAAGCCGGAATACGCACGCGCGCCATCCGCCGATGAAGCCGCGATCGAATACGATGCCGCGCTGATCGCCGAACGTCTGCGCGGCCGCTTCACGAGCTTTCTGACGGGCGACGCGCGCGTGCTGATCGAAGAGCGCTGCCGCGACGTGCTGCGCGAGCATTCGACGCAACTCGTTTCTGCAATCACGCGCGAAGTCGCGATGGCGCTCGAAGGCCGGATGAGCGAATGGGTGCGTGACGCGGTCGAGCACGAGTTGCGCCGCCAGCGCGGGGAGTAAGAAAAAGGGGCGCACGCGCGCCCCTTCGTTTCACCGCGACGCTTCGGGATCAGCCCGTCACCGCGCCCTTGTTCGCCGGCCCGGCGAGCGCCGCGAACTTCGCCAGCACGCCGCGCGTGTACTTCGGCGCCGGTTGCTTCCACGCGGCGCGGCGGCGCGCGACTTCGGCGTCGTCGACGTTCAATTGCAGCAGCAGCTTGTGCGCGTCGATAGTGATCGAATCGCCTTCCTGCACGAGCCCGATGGTGCCGCCCGCGAACGCTTCCGGCGCGACGTGGCCGACCACCATGCCCCAGGTGCCGCCCGAAAAACGGCCGTCGGTGATGAAGCCGACCGATTCGCCCAGCCCCTTGCCGATGATCGCCGATGTCGGCGCGAGCATCTCGGGCATGCCCGGACCGCCGACAGGTCCGAGATAGCGCAGCACGAGAATATCGCCGGCCTTGATCTTGTCGCTGAGAATGGCTTCCATCGCGCTCTGCTCGTCGTCGAACACGCGCGCCGGGCCGGTGATGACCGGATTCTTGAGGCCCGTGATCTTCGCGACCGCGCCATCTTCCGCGAGATTGCCGCGCAGGATCGCCAGGTGCCCTTCCTTGTAGAGCGCCTGATCGATCGGGAAAATCACCTTCTGATCCGCGCGCGGCTTGCCCGGCACATCCTTCAGTTCTTCCGCGATGGTGCGGCCCGTGATCGTCACGCAGTCGCCGTGCAGTAGACCCGCGTCGAGCAGGATCTTCAGCACCTGCGGGATGCCGCCGGCCTTGTGCAAGTCCGTCGCGACATACTGACCCGACGGCTTCAGATTGCAGATGACCGGCACTTTCTTGCGCATGCGCTCGAAGTCGTCGATGCTCCATTCCACGTCCGCCGCGTGCGCGATCGCCAGATAGTGCAGCACGGCGTTGGTCGAGCCACCCGTCGCCATGATGAGCGCGACCGCGTTTTCAATCGACTTCTTCGTGATGATGTCGCGCGGCTTCAGATCCTTCTTCACCGCTTCGACGAGCACGCGCGCCGATTCCGCCGCCGAATCGACCTTTTCCTGATCAGGGTTCGCCATCGTCGACGAATACATCAGCGACATGCCGAGCGCCTCGAACGACGAGCTCATCGTGTTGGCCGTGTACATGCCGCCGCACGAGCCGGTGGACGGGCACGCGTTCTTCTCGACGCCCTTGAAATCTTCCTCCGACATGCGGCCCGCCGTGAACTCACCGACCGCCTCGAACGACGACACGATCGTCAGATCCTTGCCCTTCCAGTTGCCTGGGCGGATCGTGCCGCCGTACACGTAGATCGACGGCACGTTCATGCGCGCCATGCCGATCATGCCGCCGGGCATGTTCTTGTCGCAGCCGCCGATCACGACGACGCCGTCCATCCATTGCCCCTGCACGGCGGTCTCGACGCAGTCCGCGATCACTTCGCGCGACACGAGCGAGTACTTCATGCCTTCGGTGCCCATCGACATGCCGTCGGAGATCGTCGGCGTGCCGAAGATTTGCGGATTCGCATCGGATTTTCGGATCGATTCGATGGCGGCATCGGCGAGCGGCTGCAGACCGGCATTGCATGGCGTGATGGTCGAGTGGCCGTTCGCGACGCCGATCATCGGCTTGTCGAAGTCTTCCTCCTTGTAGCCGAGGGCGTAATACATCGAACGGTTGGGCGAGCGCGCGACGCCCTGGGTGATGTGCTTCGAGCGGCGATTGAAGGCCATGGTGTGCTCCTGAAGGGGACTTTCTTCGTTTAGTCCGGCAAGCATGCAGCGGACGCGATATGCCCGTCCAATATATTATTCAGGGCTTATTAGGTCGCAAAACATATCAATGGATCTACGACTTCTGCGTTACTTCGTGACGGTCGCCGAGGAGATGCACTTCGGCCGCGCCGCCGCGCGTCTCGCGATGACGCAGCCGCCGCTCTCACAAGCGATCCGCGCGCTGGAAGACGCGCTCGGCGTCGCGCTTTTCGTGCGCACGAAACGGACCGTGGAGCTGACGCCGGTCGGCAAGGATCTGCTGCCGGAAGTGCGCCGCCTGCTCGCATCCGCCGATGCGCTGCGTCCGCTCGCACAGTCGCTCGCGCGCGGCGAGGCGGGCGTGCTGTCGCTCGCGTTCGTCTCCACCGCCGATTACGGGCTGCTGCCGGCGCTGCTGCGCGATTTCGGCGCGCGTTATCCGGGTGTGCGCCTGCAACTCACCGAAGCGACGAGCGACGTGCAGATCGAAGAACTCGTCGCGGGGCGCATCGATGCCGGACTCGTGATTCCGCCGCTGCCGCCGCGTTACGTGTCGTCGCTCGAGTATGTGCCGATCGCGCGCGAGCCGCTGATGATCGCGATGTCCACGCAGCAGGCAGAAGCGCTCGCATCGAACGAAGATGAACCGGTCGATTTGCGCGATCTCGCCGCCGCGCCGCTCGTCGTCTTCCCGAGGCGGCTTGCGCCCGGCCTGCACGACACGATCATGGGCTGCTACGGCGCGGCTGGTCTCGCGCCGCGCATCGGCCAGGAAGCGATTCAGATGCAGACGATCGTGAGCCTCGTGTCCGCCGGCATGGGCGTCGCGCTCGTGCCGCAATCGCTGCGTCATCTGCGGCGCACGGGCGTCGTGTATCGTCCGCTGCGCGATGCGGGTCCCGTCGTCGAAACGGGGCTCGTATGGCGCACGGCGGAGGTGAGTCCCGTGCTCGCCGGATTCATCGAGATCGTCCGTTCGCGGGCCGACAGCGCCACTTCGGTATGATTCGCCTTTGAAAGTTGCTCAGCTCTCCACTTCAGAATGCTCATACATCCCAATTTCGATCCCATCGCGATCCATCTCGGACCGCTCGCCGTGCGCTGGTACGGCCTCATGTATCTGGTGGCGTTCGTCTCGGCCATCGTGATCGGCCGGTTGCGGCTGCGGCTGCCGTATGTCGCGGCACAAGGCTGGACGGCGAAAGACATCGACGACATGCTGTTCTACGGTGTCCTCGGCACGATTCTCGGCGGGCGGCTCGGCTACGTGGTGTTCTACAAGGCGAGCTATTACGCGGCGCATCCGCTCGATATCTTCAAGGTCTGGGAAGGCGGCATGTCGTTTCACGGCGGCTTTCTCGGCGTGACGCTCGCGATGGTGCTGTTCGCGTTCCACCGCAAGCGCACCTGGCTGCAAGTGACGGATTTCGTCGCGCCGATGGTGCCGCTCGGCCTCGCGGCAGGGCGGCTCGGCAACTTCATCAACGGCGAACTGTGGGGCCGCGTGACCGATCCGAACGCGCCGTGGGCGATGCTCTTCCAGAACTCGACGAACGACGATGCCGTCTGGCTCTCGAAAAATCCGCAGCTCGACGCGCAGTATCACCTCACGGAAATTTTCCAGCGCTATCACATGCTGCCGCGCCATCCGTCGCAGCTGTACGAGATCGCGCTGGAAGGACTCGTGTTGTTCGTCGTGATCTGGAGGTTCTCGCGCAAGCAGCGCCCGGTCGGCGCGATTTCCGCGCTGTTTCTGATCGGCTACGGACTCGCGCGCTTCACGGTGGAATTTGCACGCGAGCCGGACGATTACCTCGGCTTGCTCGCGCTCGGCCTCTCGATGGGCCAATGGCTTTCGCTGCCGATGATCCTCGCGGGCGTGGTGATGATGGTGTGGGCATACAAGCGCAATCTGCGGCTGCCGCCTCAGTCTGCAAAAGTATGAGCGACGCGGGGCGCGCGCCCCGCATCGATTCAGCGGCCCATCTGCACCGAACCCGATACGTCGACGGTCACTGTCGTCGTACCGGCTTCCATCGCGATGGGCGAGGCCATCTTCGCATCGGCGCTCATTGCGCGCGATTGCATCATCATGACGGGACGCGGCTGCGCGCCGCTGTGTCCGACATTCACTTCCCGAATCGTGAAATTGCTGTAGCCGAAGCCTTGCGCGGCGGTTTGCGCCTGCTTGCGGAACGAGTCGATGGCTTGCGCGACGAGCTTCTGCTCGGCGGCGCGCTGCGCCTCGGGCGATAGCGAGAACGCGACGCTGCCTACTTGCATCGACGAACTCATCTTGCCCGCGAGCTTCGATGCCGCCGCGAAGTCGTGCGATTCGAGCACGACTTCCGTGCGGCCGCGCCACGCGGAAATCTTGCCGTCGCGATCGGTGGACGGATATACGGTGAACGAGCCGCTCTTCGCCGTCACGTTGTCGACGCCTTTCGCTTCGCGCAGCGCGGCATCCGCGCGCTGATTGAGCGTATTGGTGAGCGAAGAAGGATCGGCCGCCTCCTGCTCGTAGAAGAGCGTGATGTCGACGACATCCTGCGGCACTTGCGCGCTTGCCTGAGCCGAAAGCGAGAGCACGCCCGAAGGCTGCGGCTGCGTGATCACCGTTTGCGCGGCGGCGACGTGAGAGAAAGTGAGCGCGGCGCCCGACATCGCGAGGAGCGCGAGGGCGGCGGCAGTTTTTTTATCGATCATCGAAGGACTCCAGGACATCGCGTACTTGCGACCGGATTTAGTCGCGGTCGTGAAGTCGTAAGTTCCTTGTTAGACGAGATGCTCGGTAATAAATCGCCATTGCGCTTCGGTGACCGGCGTGATCGACAGCCGGTTGCCGCGCGCGAGCACCAGCATGTCCGCGAGTTCTTCGTGCTCGCGCAGCGCCGCAAGCGAAACGAGCGGCGTCTTCTTTACGAACTTCACGTCGACGAGCATCCAGCGCGGCGTTTCCCGCGTCGATTTCGGATCGTAGTAATCGCTCTTCGGATCGAACTGCGTGGGATCCGGATAGGCCGTCGAGCACACCTTCGCAATGCCCGCGATGCCTGGCTCCGGGCAGCTCGAATGATAGAAGAGCACGCCGTCGCCGATCTGCATCTGATCGCGCATGAAGTTGCGCGCCTGATAGTTGCGCACGCCCGTCCACGGCAAGGTTTTCTTCGGCGCGTGCGCGAGATGATCGATGCTCGCTTCGTCCGGCTCGGACTTCATCAGCCAGTAGCGCATGGTCGTGTGCATGAGTGGAAGGGCGAACGGCCGCGACAAACGAAAACGGCATCGGAAAAACCGATGCCGTTCTTTGATGAGGTCCCCGCCACAGCCGCTAGGCCGGCATCCTGAACCTGGGTTCAAGATTGGTCGCGGTAAGCAACACTTCGGGTACATCGGACTAGCGACGCGCGCGCCCGTGCTGCAAGGTTCCGCAACCGTGCCAATGTAGCATTGGTTCAAGGAATATATGACCTTGGCGAACCAGGCAGGGAAACGTCACTCTACACCAATCATCTGGCTTCTGCAGCCCCGCCAAGGTTTCTTTTTTTCATCGACATCGCGCGCCGATTGACTCGCCGATTACTGCGGCGCGCGTCTCGTCATTGCGCTTCGTATTGCGCAATGACGGCACCGAGCTGTTCGTTCATCGAATGCATGGTGCGGCGGATTTCTTCGGCAGGGAAGGCTTCGCCGTGACGCACGCTGTCCTGCAGCTTAAGCAATTCCGACGCCAGCGAAAGCGCCGCCATCACCGCGATGCGGTCCGTGCCGCGCACGCTGCTTGCATTGCGCACCTTGTTCATCTCGGCATCGACGCGCGCGACGGCTTCGCGCAATGCGCCTTCCGTTTCCGGCGAACAGGCGAGACGATACGGTTGGCCGAGAATGGATACTTCGATCTGCGTGGTCGTCATGCCTTCTCTCCCTGATGATGCTCGCCGTGCAATTCCGCTTCGTGTGCTTCGCGGGAATCGGCTTCGAGGAGATCGAGTTGATTGTCGGACTCGGCATGTTGTCCCGACTTCGCGCGCGGCAGCTTCTCGAGAATCGCGTTGAGGCGCACTTGCGCGTCGTCGATTTTCGCGGAGAGCGAATCGCGTTCGGACTGCAGCGTGTCGCGCTCTTCGCGCACTTGCGCCAGTTCGGCCTGCACGTTCGAATAATCGGCGCGCAGTTGTTCCAGTTGTTCCTGCAGCGCCTGATGCGCCTGCTTGTGGCGCTCGCTGATCTGGATCAGCCGGCCGATATTTCCTGACAGTGATTCGAGTTCGTTGAGCATGTGCTGCGTCCTCTAAAGACCTCGCATTTTAGCGCGGTTCAACGGAGCTTCCGATAAATGTCTCGTTTCGAGACGTAACAACACGCGATCTCGCGCCTAATTCCTTCGAATCGACGTGCGTCGCAATGCATTCGTGTGCAGAAAACGCGAGCGCCCCGCAACGCTCATGGAGACAGCCCGCGCCCGCTTCTCGTTCGATTCGTGGTGCGCCGCGCTGCCTCTGCGGTTTTCTTGACGATCCCTGACCGCGCTCCTACACTTGCCGCACTTTTGGTGCTCGCCTCCGCGGATCTCGCGGATGCAGTCAAACGGGAAACAGGGCGCGGCGTTGCCGGAACCGGCAACGAGCCAACCTGTGCTGCCCCCGCAACGGTAAGCGACCGCAACGCAAGTTGCAAGTCGTCTCATGCGCGTTCATGGCGCGCGAGCGTGTCGAATTTCATCGCACGCACGCGACTGCAAGAAACGTGTCGACGCCACTGCGCACGATGCGCGGGAAGGCGAGACGATCCGTCGTCAGCCCGGATACCGGCCGTAGTTCGACGCATCGGCGTATAGCGCGCGATGCGTTCGTCGCGCATCGTCCTCGCGGGGAGCGGGGTCGCGCTCACGCGAAACGGAACACTTCACTCATGGTATTGCCACTGGCCGCGCTCAAGAGCGGTCTCTCCCGTCATGGCGTGCTCGCTGCTGCCATCGGCGCGTTGCCGTTCGCCGGCGCGGCGCATGCAGCCGACGATGCATCGCAGACGCTCGCGCCCGTCGTCGTCACCGCGACGCGCGCGCCGCAGCCGCTCGCCGCATCGATCCCGCAGACATCCGTGTTCGACGAACAGGACATCGCCGACGCCAACGCCGACGATGTGCTCGGCCTCATCGCGCTTGCGCCCGGCGTGCAGATTACGCGCAACGGCGGGCCGGGCGCGAACTCGGGGCTTTTCATACGCGGCGCGGCGTCATCGCAATCGCTCGTGCTGATCGATGGCGTGCGCGTCGAATCGGCCTCGCTCGGCGCGGCGCAGCTATCGCAACTGATGCTCGATCAGACCGGACGCGTCGAGGTCGTGAACGGCAATGTGTCGGCGCTGTATGGCTCGAACGCAATCGGCGGCGTCGTGCAGATCTTCACGAAGGAAGGCGAGCCGCATCCGCCGCGCTTCAACTTCGAGGCCGAATACGGCAGCTATCACACGCAGCGGCAAGCGGCGGGCGTGAACGGCGCGCTCGACAAGGACGGGCGCACGACCTTCAGCATCAACGTCTCGCGCGAGAAGACCGACGGTTTCTCGGCGATCGATCCGAATCTCGCGCCCGGCGCGAATCCGAATGCGAACGGCTATCTGAACGAGAGCGTCGCGGCGACGCTGCGCCACACGTTCACCGACAAGTGGGACGCGGGCGTGCGCTTCCTGCAATCGAACGGCATCAACAGTTTCGACGATGCCTACGGCCTGCCGACCGACATCAACGAAACGCATAGCCGCGTGCGCTCGGCGTCGGTTTTCGCGAACGGCCGCATCACGGACAACTGGACGACGCACTTCACGATCGCACAGGGACAGGACCGCGCGAACATCGAGCAGAACGGCGTCTATACGAGCCGCTTCAACTCGGAGAACCGGCAATACACGTGGCAGAACGATCTCAGGATCGACGCTGACCACAAGCTCTTTCTCGGCTACGAGCATCTCGATCAGACGCTCGATTCCGACCAGTTCCGCGCGCCCGATCGACACGTGAACTCGATTTTTGCGGGCTACGTGGGACATATCGGCGCGAATGACTTGCAGGCGAATCTGCGTCACGATCAGTATTCCGATTTCGGCGGCGCGAACAGCTACTATCTCGGCTACGCATACAACTTCGATACGCACTGGAAGGCGAGCGCGAGCTATTCGGGATCGTTTCGCGCGCCGAGCTTCGACGATCTCTACTATCCGCTGAGCGGCAATTCGTCGATACAGCCGGAGCGCAGTCATTCCGTCGAGGCCGCGTTGCAGTACGCATCGAATGCGCTCGGTGTGATGCGCGTGACGCTCTTCCAGACGCGCTATTCGAATCTGATCGATTACGTGTCCGACGGCGGCTTCTACTATGTCGCGCAGAACGTCGGGCGCGCGAAGGTGCAGGGCATCGAGGGATCGTGGGCGGGGCACGTCGGCGCAACGGACGTGCGCGCGGGCGTCACGTTCCAGAATCCCGTCGACGAAACGAATCACGAAGACCTGACGCGGCGCGCGCGGCATTTCGCGACCTTGACGGCGCATCGCACGATCGGGCCGTGGCGCGTCGGCGGCGAATGGATCGTGAGCGGAGAGCGCCGCGATTACGATTCGACGCTCGCGGGCTACGGCATCGTGAATCTGTCGGCGCGCTACGATATATCGAAGTCGTGGTACGTCACGGCGCGCATCGACAATCTGTTCGACAAGGACTATGAACTTGCGTACTCGTACAACACGCCACGGCGCGGCGCGTACATCACCTTGGGCTGGCATCCGTCGTGAGCCGCGCGGCTGAACCGTTGCGGGCGATGAACGCGAGCCGCGCCACCGCGATATGGATCGCGCTCGGCCTGGCGACGCTCGCCGTGCTCGTCGCGTCGCTCGCGATGGGCAGTGTTGCGTTGCCCGTATCGCGTGCGCTCGGCGCGCTCTTTCACGCGAATACGACGACACCCGATATCGCCGGTGACATCGTGCTCGCGCTGCGCCTGCCGCGCGCGCTCGCGGGCTTCGCATCGGGCGCGCTGCTCGCGTTTGCCGGCGCGCTGCTGCAAGTGCTGTTGCGCAATCCGCTCGCGGAACCTTATGTGCTCGGCGTGTCCGGCGGCGCGGCGACCTTCGCGCTTGCCGCGATGCTCGCGTCGATGCCGTGGTGGGGCGTCGATATCGCGGCATGCGCAGGCGCGTTCGCATCGATCGTTCTGGTGCTCGGGCTCGCGCGCCGCGACCTTTGGCAAAGCGCGCAGGAAGCATCGCCGAGGCTCTTGCTGACGGGCGTCGTGATCGCGTCCGGATGGGGCGCGCTGATTACGCTGATTCTGAGTATCGCGCCCGAGAACCGGCTGCGCGGCATGATCTTCTGGCTGACGGGCGATCTCAACGGCGCGGCTACGCCGTGGCCCGCATTGATCGCGCTCGTGCTCGCGCTCGTCGCCATCGTTCCGGTTGCGCCGCAACTGAACGTGCTGCTGCGCGGCGACACGGCCGCGCGCGCGCTCGGCGTGCCGGTTGCGCGGCTGCGCGTGCGCGTGTATCTCGCCGCATCGATCGCGGCGGCGGCTGCGGTGACGACATCGGGAACCATCGGCTTCGTCGGGCTCGTCGTGCCGCATCTGCTGCGCCTTGCGTTCGGCAACGATCAGCGCATGCTCGTGCCCGCCGCCGCGCTCGCGGGCGGGCTCGCGGTGATGGCCGCGGATCTCCTCGCGCGCACGGTGATCGCGCCCGCGCAATTGCCGGTCGGCGTCGTCACCGCATTGATCGGCGTGCCGATGTTCCTGTGGATGCTGCTGCGGAGGCCGCGATGACGTTGCATCTCGACGCCATCGTGCTTCGCGCGGGCGCGCGCACGCTCGTCGACGGTCTCACGCAGTCGATCGATGCAGGCGAAGTGTGGTGCATCGCCGGGCCGAACGGCGCGGGCAAGACGACGCTCATCAACGTGCTCGCGGGATTGGCGAAGGCGGCGTCGGGCAGCGTGTCGCTCGATGGGCGTGCGCTCGCGTCATGGCGCGCGGCAGACCTCGCGCGCGCGCGCGCATTGATGCCGCAAGCCGCGCACGATGCCTTCAGCGCGAGCGTGCTCGATACCGTGCTGCTCAACCGCTTTCCCCATCTCGCCGGCTGGGGTTGGGAAAGCGACGAAGACCGCGCCGCCGCACGCGCCGCGCTCGATACCCTGGGCCTTGCATCGTTCGCATCGCGCGACGTGCTGACGCTTTCCGGCGGTGAACGCCAGCGTGTCGCGCTTGCCGCCGTGCTATGCCAGAACGCGGGGCTCTTGTTGCTCGACGAACCGCTGTCGCATCTCGACCTGCATCATCAGATCGCTTGTCTGCATGTGTTGCGCGATGCGGCGCGGGAACACAAGCGCGCCGTAATCTTCTCGTGCCACGATCTGAATCTCGCGCGCCGTTTCGCGACGCACGCATTTTTGCTCGATGGCCACGGCGGCGCGCACGCGGGCCTCGTCGCCGACGTTCTCACTGCCGAACGCGCGAGCGCTGCCTTCGGCTATCCGCTCGCGTTGATCCGCGACGGTGCGCACGAAGCGCTCGTGCCATCCATCCCTCGCTCATGAAAGGAATATCGATGTCCACGAACCACGACATCCCGATGCCGCGCGCGCTCGACCGTGCGATCGAAAACGAGCTGCGCCGCGTCGTCGACATGAAGACGAAGCCGCCCGGCAGCCTCGGCCGGCTCGAAGCGATCGCGCTTCGAATGGGCCTGATTCAGCGCACGACGAAGCCGCGCATCGAGCGTCCCGCGATGATCGTCTTCGCGGGCGATCACGGCATCGCGAAAGAGGGCGTGAGCTCGTATCCGCAGGAAGTGACCGCGCAGATGGTCGCCAATTTTCTGGCGGGCGGCGCGGCGATCAATGCGCTGTCGCGTTCGGTCGGCATGACGCTCGAAGTCGTCGATGCGGGCGTTGCCACGCCGATTCCCATCGATCACGGATACGAACGTCTGTCGCTCGGACTCGGCACACGCAACTTCGCGCACGAACGCGCGATGTCGCGTGAGACCGCGCTCGAAGGTATCGCGCGTGGTGCGGCGCGCGTGCGCCATCATGCGTCGCTCGGCACGAATGTCATTGGCTTCGGCGAGATGGGCATCGCGAATACGTCGGCGGCGGCGTGCCTGATGAGCCGGCTGTGCGAGTTGCCGATCGACGAGTGCGTCGGGCGCGGCACCGGTCTCGACGATCGTGGCCTCGCACACAAGCGCGATGTATTGTCGAAGGCGCTCGCGCTGCATCGCGATGACGCCGATGCGATCGACACGCTCGCGACTTTCGGCGGCTTCGAGATCGCGATGATGACGGGCGCGTATCTCGCCGCCGCGTGCGAAGGCATGACGATTCTCGTCGATGGCTTCATCGCGACATCGGCGTTGCTGATTGCATCGAAGATCACGCCCGACGTGCTGGACTATTGCGTGTTCGCGCATGCATCGGATGAGGCGGGGCATCGCCGCATGCTCGCGTACTTCGACGCCGCGCCGCTCTTGCAACTCGACCTGCGTCTGGGCGAAGGCACGGGCGCGGCGCTCGCGTTGCCGATCCTGCGCGCGGCCGTCGCGTTCGTCGACGAAATGGCGAGCTTCGAATCGGCGGGCGTGTCGAACAAAGCCGGCTGACATGCGTCCGCTCGACGAACTGCGCTACTTCTTCACTGCGCTCGGCTACTTTACGCGGGTGCCGGTGCCGCGCTGGGTCGGGTTCGAGCCCGCGTATCTGAACGCGGCGGCGCGTTACTTTCCGCTCGTCGGCGCGATGGTCGGCGGCGTTGCTGCGCTCGTGTATCTCGCGGCGTTGCGCGTGTTTCCATCGAGCGTGGCGGTGCTGCTTTCGATGGCCGCGACGCTCGTCCTGACCGGCGCATTCCACGAAGACGGCCTCGCGGATTGTGTCGATGCCTTCGGCGGCGCGTACACGCGTGAAGACGCATTACGCATCATGCACGACTCGCGTATCGGCGCATTCGGCGCGATTGCGTTGATCGTCGCGCTCGCGTTGAAGTGGCAGACGCTCGCCGCATTGCCGCCGCAACGTGCAGCGTGGACGATGATCGCCGCGCACGCCGCGAGCCGCGCGTTCGCGATCAGCTATCTCGTCACGCTCGATTACGTGCGCGCCGAAGGCAAGGCGAAGCCGGTCGCGCAGCGCATGAGCGTCGCGTCGTTCGCGCTTGCGCTCGTGTTCGGCTTGCCTTGGGTCGTGGCGATCGACTGGCGGCTTGCAGGCTTCACGATCGTCGCGTTGATCGTGCTGCGTTTCTTCATCGGACGATACTTCGTGCGGCGCATCGGCGGCTATACCGGCGATTGTCTCGGCTTCGCTCAGCAAGTTTTCGAGATCGCGATTTACCTGATGGGGCTTGCATGGATCTCGTCCTGATCCGGCATCCGCGAGTCGCGGTCGATGCGGGTGTGTGCTACGGGCAAACCGATGTGCCCTTGCGGGACGATGCGCACGGACTTGCGAGCGCGTTGTCGGCGCGCATGAACGCCTTGAATGTGCCCGCGTGCGTCGATGGATGGCATGCGAGCCCGCTCGCGCGATGCGCTTCGATCGCGCAGGCGTTGGGCGGCGTCGCGCATATCGACGCGCGTCTTGCCGAGATGAACTTCGGCGCGTGGGAAGGGCGCGCGTGGGACCTGATCGATCGCGCGCTCATCGACGCATGGGCCGACGATATCCAGCACGCGCGTCCGCACGGCGGCGAAAGTCTCGCGCAGTTCGCGCAACGCGTGATCGCGTGGTTCGATGAAACGTGTGGTGATCGGCCGGCGGTGCATGTGGTCGCGCATGCGGGCGTGGTGCGCGTGCTCGCGGCGCATCTTCTGGGCATCGCGCGCGAGAGCGCATTGCAATGGCCGCTGGAATTCGGCGGGATCGTGTGGTTCAGGCGGGTGCGGGATCAGTGGGTGGTTGTGAGGTGGAATGTCTAGTTTTTTGGCCGTCGCGCGTCGTTCACTTTTTCGGTGTCGTCAAAATTTGTTTAATTTGATGATTGCTTAGCGTCGTTCCATTGCACTGTTTCTATTCCCTCGTATGCTCGCAGGATAATTCATTTGCGTACCGAACACTTCATGACGAAGAAGGAAGTGAACGGCTGTTGCCCATCGGATCGGCATTGTAGTAGAAAGTAATCCTATTTGAAACTTGGTCTGCCGAATCGAACGACGTCCTCTTGTTGCCGCCGTGGATTCCCCCCGGGAAAGGTTCGGACGAAACGCTGCCTCATCGTCCCGTTTGATTGAATAGGCGTACGTATGAACGCAGTGACCAAGGAATTGATTGAAGCGCTACGTCATCCAAGCGCGCGTCTGACCCAGCATCTGAGCTTATGGATCGGCACGCTCGACATTGATTTTGATATATCGAATATAAGGTCAAGGCGGGACTGTGTGATGACTATAAGGTCGAGATGATCGTGACCACCGGGGTATTACCCGAATTGGGAACGTGTTCAACGATCTGACGGGCAAGGAAAGCGCGCGCATCGCGACGGTGTATGGCCAAACGGCATGCAACCAGGGTTGTCTGCTGAACAGTAAGAAGCTCCACCGAGGCAAAGGATTTGAAGCGACGACTCAGTTACCTTGCCGAACTTACCCAAAAGCGATCGCAAGTTCGCTGACAAATAAATTCAGTCACGCTAGATCATGATTATCAGCCCGCCGTTCCTTCCGGCTGAAGGCGCCAGCATGCCCGCCGAGAAGTGGAAGACCGACCCGATGATGGATAAGGTCGACGAATTCGAGTTGTCGCACAGCGGCGTGTTCCCCATCGCTTTCGATCGTCGCTGGCATTGCGGCATGCACCTGGTGCCGTTCGGCGGCGCGGGCCAGCTTGAGCCGGTGCGCGCCATCGCCGATGGAGACGTCGTCGCCTATCGCGTGGCGAAGAACGCCATTTCTGACGGACAGAAGAACGCCGATGGCACGACTGCGCTCAATAGCAACACCGGCTTCGTGCTGCTCAAGCACACGACCGATACCGGTGATGGCCGCACAATCACGTTTTATTCGCTCTATATGCACCTGCTCGACCTCGTGAACACGAACGCGCTCGTGCCGCAACCGAACGATCCTGCGCCGCAGAGCTCACCCAACGCGTTGCCCGCGTGGTTGCTGCGGGACACCGGTGGCGTGCAAGCAGGTGGCGGCAAGAAGGTGTATCGGAAAGATCGGCTAGGCTCCGTGGGCAAGAACCATGGTGAAGCGCATCTGCACTTCGAGATTTTTATGACCGAAGGAGATTTCACGGCCTATTTCGAGCAGGCCGGACACGAAGTCGGGTTAGGCGAGAGGCAGCCGAAAACACCCTCTTCGACGGACTATTGGGGAAGTACTTACCTCGTCATTCCCAAAGGTTCTGCGTTCGTTCGCGTGCCGCCGGGTAAGGGAGATTTAAAGACGAAGGGACGCTCACCCAAGCCATTTTTTCCAGCCTTGGACGAAGGCTCACTGGACGCCAACAGCACTTTGTATGTGGAAGCGTACTTCAGCCGTGGCGAGCGTTTCATGCGCGCATGGCTCGATAAAGGCGATGGAAAACTGATCTCTCTGACATCGACCCCCGTGCAGGACAAGTTCGAGGAATATGAATACAACCTCTACGAGCGGGCGACCACGCTGTACGAAGCGTGCCCGAGCGACGGTTATGAATTGTTGCGCTTTGGACGTATTCTGAGCACGGATACGCCAACGTTACCTGCGGACAAGCGGGAAACGTGGGTCGCGGTGCCGTTTGCGGAAGGCAAAGCCGGCTACATCGACATCAACTCGAGCGGGATTCAGAAGCTCTCGGACGCGAATTTCCCGCTCTTCAGGGATTGGCAAAAGATTGAGGACGGCAATACGCCATTCAATCAGGATGGACCGTGTGGCTATGATGAGTTGTGCAGCATCACAGGCGTGAGCGAGACGCAGACGTCTTCCGAAGGTTCAATGCCCACTGAGTTCAGTCACGATCAGCGATTGGCCGCTTATGTGCAAGGCAAGGCCGAGGTGCGGGCGCGGCTCAAGGGCTTTATCTGTCACGCGAAGAGTGAATGGGATGCGAGCAACAACGACGAGCGGTATCGCGGGCTGAATGAACCCGAAGGGTTCTTCGGCAAGCGCAAGGACGCGGATCCACATGGTTACGAGAACTTCATCAAGTTTGTGAAGCAGTATCAGTTCATGGGGCAAACGCCGTTGGGTGAAGGGAAGAAGCTTTGGTTCTTTCATCCGATGGCGTTCATCCGGCATTTTAGAAAGTGCGGGTGGTTGAGCGAAATAGAGTTCAAGCAGTTAGTGCCATCATTTGCGATACCCAGGCATTCCGGACAGATGCTTTGGGAACAAGTTCCAGGTAACTTCGTTGATAAGGGCATTTTCAGACAGCAGCGCGGCCCACTTAATCGTATGATGCTCACGTACGGTATCAATACGCCGCTTCGTATGGCGAGTTTTTTCGGCAATGCAATTCAAGAATCTCAATGGTTGCAGTTGCTGGAGGAAGGCTCTCCGACGGCTCAAAGATATTACCCTTGGCATGGGCGGGGATTCCTCCAACTGACCTGGGCAAGCAATTATCTGAACTACTGGGATTTTCAGGGGAGCGGCTCACAGATACCTGCTGCTATACGTGCCAAGCTACTTGACGCTCAGAAAGAGGCAGATCATTCTCGCAGTAACGCAGCATGGCGGTCATCTGAAGCGGCCCTCACTCGCGATATGCTTAGTTGGCGAGATAAGCCGTCCACTCCTCGTGGGGCTGATGCTGCTTTAAGCGCGGGCTATTATTGGGTGAGCTTGGGCATGGCCCGCTACGCTGACAGGCCGCATGTGTTGGAGCAAGTTACGATCACAGCAGGCGGTCGAGCGCACAACTACTACCGCAGCGAGAGCTTTTGGAAAGTATCTGCATCGGTGAACCTACCTGGGGCGATCGATAGCTTGTATTCGGTCCGTCTGAACGGATTCGAAGCGCGTTGCATGGCTTATACGTGTCGCTTTCAGTTTTGACTGAGATGAAATTCCCTTTGGCGTCGGGGGAGCTATCTGATATGCCGGAATACGGTATTCTGAGGAGGGGGTGATATGGCTAGCTGGATCCGACTGCTACGTCGCTTGGTAGACGAAAAAAAATTCTTGACGGGGATGGGCATTTGTATCATCGCACTTGGACTGCAAGGTGTTCTGTATGCAAAGTCTTTGCCGGGTCAGCGCGAACACGCATTAATACGCAACGGGGCACAGAACTGTTCTTTCGATTTTATCGACCCTTATAGAGGGTGGATGTCTGGAAACGATTACGTTGCCTATAATCTGCCATACAACAAAACACGTATTGGGAATTTTTCGATTAATTTCGAGTGCATTAGCTCAGCCGACACTAAACTAATCCGCGCCTACACCGTAGCTAGATACGACCAGCAGGAGCAGCGCTGGGAAGCTGATTTTTCAGGGCTATCTGAAAGTGATAGAAACTTGTTGGCGCCTGTTACGAAGTGGCTTTCTGTGGAAGCAGTGAATAGCTCCGGATTCGGTGCGCTTCAGGACCTTGTCACCGGAGATCCCGAGATCCGGAGCACGTCATTAGGGTTCTGCTTGCTTCATCCTCCGGTGGCATTGTGTGGCAGCGCACCCGTGGTAGCAATACCCTTTCACGACAAGGTCGGAGTGCTACCTATGGTACTTAAGGTCATCGAGTCAATCGAATTTGTCGATGCGCCGGTTGAAAACGATAATCACTGAAACTCTCCTACGAAACGTCATTTCCCCCGTCGCCCACGCGCCACCTCCAGATCGCGACACAACGCCTCCGCGCCCGACGCAAGCCTCGGCGTCGGCCGGTTGATCAGATCGCCGTCGATGCCGAAGAGATTGCCGCGCGCCACCGCCGTCATCGACGTCCAGCGCTTCCATCTCTCCAGCCCCGGCAACTGACGATCCGGCTGCGTCGCACCAGGCGTCGACGTGACGATTGCCTCGGGATTCGCCGCGAGCACGGCTTCGGTCGATATCGTCGGCACGCGCGGCTTTTCAGTCGCGAAGACGTTCACGCCGCCGCACAGTCCGATCACTTCATCGAAGACATGGTCGCGATTGAGCGTCATCAGCGGATCGTCCCACACCTGATAGAACACGCTCACGCGCGGCCGTTGCGCATAACGCGCGCGCAGTTGCGCGATATCGCGCGTGAAGGCATCGGCCGATGCGTGCGCCTGTTCCTGCGTGCCGAGCAGCGCGCCGAGTTTGCCGATGCTCGCCGCGATGTCGTCGAGATGCTTCGGCTCGCTGAAATAGATCGGCACGCCCAGCGCGTGCAGCCGATCCATCTGACGCGACGCATTCCCATGCCGCCACACGACGATCAGATCCGGATGCAACGCGACGATGCGCTCCAGATCGAGCGCCTTGTTATCGCCGACGCGCGGAATCGCCTGCGCTTCCTTCGGATAATCGCTAAACGTCACCGCGCCGACGATGCGCCCGCCGCCGCCTGCCGCGAACAGCAACTCCGTGACGTGCGGCGCGAGACTGACGACACGTTCGGCAGGCTTCGCAAGCGTGACTGACGCGCCGCTGTCGTCGGTAACGGTGATTGCATGCGCTTGCGTCACCGCGAAGGCGAACATCAACGCAACTGCACGACGCAACATCACGCGCAAATCTCCCGCAACGCGAGCGATAACCGCGCCCAGTCGCCTTCGGCGCCCGGCAATCCGACGCGCAGGCTCGGCGTCGTGCCGGGCACATCGAAAAGGCGCGTCCAGATGCCGCGCAACGCGAGCGCGTGGTGCAGTTCGGGCGCTCTTGCCGTCGATGTCCACGCGAAAAGCGGCGTCGCGCGCACGTCGAAACCGTAGATCGCGATCGATGCGGCGAGGCGCGCGCCATCGCGATGCAGCCGCTCGCGCGTATCGCGCTGCCACGCGGTATCGGCGAAAGCGGCGGCGACCGCGTGGCGCGCGGGGCCGCTTACGGTCCATGTGCCGAGCGCGTCGCGCAACGCATCGATGATCGATGGTGCGGCCAGCACGAAGCCCGCGCGTATGCCCGCGAGCCCGAAGAACTTGCCGACCGAACGCAGCACGACGAGACCGTCGCGCGCGGTTTCGCTCGCAAGCGACGATGCGGGATCGGTATCGGCGAACGCCTCATCGACGATCAGCGTGCCGCCGCGCGAAGCAAGCTGCTCGTGCCAGCGCAAGAGCGTGTCGCGCGCCACGCGCTCTGCCGTCGGATTGTTCGGATTCCCGATGATGACGTGATCGAACGTATCGGGCAGATCGTGCTGTGTGATGTCGAGCGTGGCGATCGTGTGGCCCGCGCGCACGAACGCGGGCGCGTATTCGCCGTAGGTGAGCGGCGCGACGGCCGCCGTGCCGCGACGCAAAAGCGCGGGCAGCGCGCGGATCGCCGCCTGCGAGCCCGCCACCGGCAACGCGTGCGGCGCGCCGTAATAGCGCGCGGCAAGATCGGCGAGGCCGTCGTCGTCTTCGGGCAGACGCCGCCATGCATCGGGCGCAACGGGCGGCACCGGATAGCCGCGCGGATTGATGCCCGTCGACAGATCGAGCCAGTCGTCGAGAGAAATCGCGTAGCGGCGCGCCGCCTCGCCCAGATTGCCGCCGTGCCGGATGGATTGGGTCATATCGTCAGCCAGTCGTCGCGGTGAGAATCGCAAGAATCAGCAGCGCCGCGAGCCACATGAGCGTCGCGCGCTCGACGAGCCGCAACGCCGCGACGACATGCCGCGGCGTCGCCGTATGGCCCGCGCCGAGCGTCGGCCGCGTTTCGAGCACGCCGTGATACACCGCCGCGCCGCCGATCAGCACGTTTAGGCTGCCCGCGCCCGCGGCCATCACCGGCCCGGCGTTCGGGCTGTCCCAGGAGCTCGCCTGCGTGCGCCAGCAGTGCCAGGCCATCTGCGTATCGCCGGCGAGGGCGTAGGTCGCGGCGGTGAGGCGCGCGGGAACGAAGTTGAGGACATCGTCGAAGCGCGCGGCCGCCCAGCCAAAGCGCAGATAGCGCGGCGTGCGATAACCCCACATCGCGTCGAGCGTGTTGGCAAGGCGGAACATCAGCGCACCCGGACCGCCCGCGACGGCGAACCAGAAGAGCGCGCCGAAGATCGCGTCGTTGCCGTTCTCCAGCGCCGATTCGACCGCCGCGCGCGACAGCGCGTTTTCATCGGCGTGCGACGTATCGCGCGACACGATGCGCGACGTGAGCACGCGCGCATGATCGATATCGCCGAGGCTCAACGCGCGCGCGATCGGCGCAATGTGCTGGCGCAGACTCTTCGCGCCGAGCGCGAACCACAGCAACAGCACATGAACGAGACACGCATACGCGAACGGCAGCGCCTCGACCAGCAACCACGCGATGCCCACCGGCGGCGCAATCAACGCGAACCACGCGAGTATGCCCGCGGGCCGCGCGCGACGGCCTGTGTTCATACGCGCTTCGAGCCGCGTCGCGAGCGTGCCGAAGCCGACGAGCGGATGCCGCGCGCGCGGCTCGCCAAAAAGACGATCGACGATCATGCCGAGCACCGCGAGCAAGGCCATCGCATAAGCGGAGAGGATGAGCATCGCGCTAGCCTTTCAGCGCGAGCGGAAGGCCCGCGACCATCAGCGTCGCGCGCGCGCTCGCGGCCGCGACACGCTGATTCAGCCGGCCGAGTTCGTCGACGTAAAGACGCGTCACCGAGCCGAGCGGCACGACGCCCAGGCCGATCTCGTTGCTCACGACGATGACCTTGCCTCGTGTTTCGGCAAGCGCGGCGTCGAATTGCGCGAAGGCATCGCGCGCGGCGTGCGGCAAGACCGCGATGTCGTCGCTCGCGGTCTCGTCCGAAAACAGCAGATTCGCGAGCCACAGCGTGAGGCAGTCGATCAGCACGCAATGTCCCGCGCGATCCGCTTTGCGCAGCGCGCCCGCAAGATCGAGCGGCGCTTCGACGAGTGTCCAGTGCGCGGGCCGGCGCTTGCGATGCAGCGTGACGCGTTCGGCGAACTCCGCGTCTTCGATGCGAGCGGTCGCGATATACGTTACGGGCAAGCCGCTTTCGATGGCGAGCCGTTCGGCGTGCGCGCTTTTGCCGGAGCGCGCGCCGCCGAGGATGAAAGTGAGATCGGGGGTCATCGCGATATTGTACTGACGGGCTAAGATAGCGCGTCGATCTTCATGAGAATCCTCCGATGCCATTCACGCCACGCGGCACGCTGATGATCCAGGGCACGACGTCCGATGCCGGCAAGAGCACGCTGGTCGCCGGATTGTGCCGTCTCGCGCGGCGCGGCGGCGTGCGCGTCGCGCCGTTCAAGCCGCAGAACATGGCGCTCAACAGCGCGGTGACCGTCGATGGCGGCGAGATCGGGCGCGCGCAGGCGCTCCAGGCGGTCGCGGCGGGCGTCGATGCGCGCATCGACTTCAATCCAGTCCTGCTCAAGCCGACGAGCGATCGCGGCGCACAGGTCATCATCCACGGTCACGCGCACGCGAACCTCGATGCGCGCGCGTATCACGCGTACAAGCGCATCGCGTTCGATGCCGTGCTCGCGTCGTACGAACGCCTGCAAGGCGATTTCGACGCCGTGATCGTCGAAGGCGCGGGCAGTCCCGCCGAAGTCAATCTGCGCGACGGCGATATCGCCAACATGGGCTTTGCGGAGCGCGTCGATTGCCCGGTCGTGCTGGTCGCCGATATCGATCGCGGCGGCGTGTTCGCGCATCTCGTCGGCACGCTCGCGTGTTTGTCGGAGAGCGAAAGGGCGCGTGTGCGCGGCTTCGTCATCAACCGGTTTCGCGGGGATATCGGCTTGCTGAAGCCGGGGCTCGACTGGCTGGAGGCGCAAACGGGCAAGCCGGTGTTCGGCGTGCTGCCCTATCTGCACGGCCTCACGCTCGACGCCGAAGACATGCTGCCGAGCCAGCCGCACGTGCGCCGCGATTCGGCTGCGCTAAAAGTGATCGTGCCGGCGCTGCCGAGAATCAGCAATCACACGGATTTCGATGCGCTGCGCGCGCATCCGCAGATCGATTTCAGCTACGTGCGTGCGGGCGTTACGCCGCCGCCCGCCGATCTCATCGTGCTGCCGGGTTCGAAAAGCGTGCAGCGCGATCTGGCGTGGCTGCGAGAAAACGGCTGGGATCGCGCAATCGTCCGGCATCTGCGATACGGCGGCAAAGTGCTCGGCGTGTGCGGCGGCATGCAGATGCTGGGACGCGAGATCGACGATCCGGAAGGCGTCGAAGGCGCGACGGGATGCGTGAACGCGCTCGGCCTGCTCGATCTTCGCACGGTGCTCACGGCGCAGAAGCAACTGGAGAATGTGACGGGACGCTTGACTATCGGCGATGGACAAGCGGCCGTGCGCGGCTACGAAATCCACATGGGCCGCACGCACGGCGCGGCGCTGGCGCGGCCGCTCGTTGCACTTGATGACGGACGTATCGATGGAGCCGTGTCGGACGATGGACAGATCGCCGCGACGTATCTGCATGGCGTCTTCGATACGCCGCAAGCATGCGCCGCGCTGCTCGCGTGGGCAGGCGTGCAAGATGCCGAGCCGCTCGATTATCCGGCGCTGCGCGAGGCGTCGCTGGATCGGTTGGCCGATTCGTTCGCGCAATCGCTCGACATGGACGCGCTGGAAGCCGCTTTCGCTCAATAAAGAATCATCTGCGTGCAACGGAACATGGCGATCAGCTTGCCGTCGCCGTTCGTGACCGTCGCGTCCCAGACCTGCGTGCTGCGCCCGAGATGCACCGCCGTCGCCTTTGCGGCGATCTTCCCTTCGCGCGCCGTCGAAACGTGGTTGCTCTTGAGTTCGAGCGTCGTGAAGTTCTGCGCGTTCTCTGGAAGATGCGCGATGCACGCATAGCCGCAGCACGTATCCGCGAGACCGACGACCGTCGCCGCATGCAGAAAGCCGTTCGGCGCGAGCAGTTCCGGGCGGATCACGAGTTCGCCGCTCAGCTCGCCCTGGTCGAGCGAGATCAACTGTACGCCGAGCAGATCGGGCAGGCGGCCTTTTTGACGGTTGCGCAGGAAATCGAGCGTGACATCGGGGCGAAGAGGCGTCATGAGGTTTCAGTCGGATGGATGGAAGAAAGCTGTACGGCCGTTCGGGATAGATGCCGGCCGCGCCAGTTTTGCCGATAATATCAACGCTCGAAATCATGCACCTGTTCTCGTAACGACGAAATCGTGCGCGGCGCGGCACTCTGCGCTATCGCGCCCAACAAAATCCAGGACACTTCATGACCGTGATCGTGGTGGCAAATCCAAAAGGCGGCGTTGGCAAAAGCACGCTCGCGACGAATCTGGCCGGTTATTTCGCGGCGCAAGGCGAATGGGTCGCGCTCGCCGATCTCGACAAGCAGCGCTCGTCGCACGCTTGGCTTGCGCTGCGTGTCGATACGCTGCCGAAAATCGAGGAATGGGCCCTCGACGTCGATTCGCCCGCGAAACCGCCCAAAGGTCTGGAGAAAGCCGTCGTCGATACCCCGGCGGGCGTGCATGGCAACCGCCTGTCGCTTGCGCTGGAACTCGCCGACAAGGTGATCGTGCCGCTCCAGCCGTCGATGTTCGACATCCTCGCGACGCAGGATTTTCTCGCGAAACTGGCGAAAGAAAAGGCGGTGCGCAAGGGCGCGATTCAGGTCGGCGTGGTCGGCATGCGCGTCGATGCGCGCACGCGCTCGGCGGATCAGCTGCATCGCTTCGTCGAAGGGCTCGATCTGCCGGTGCTCGGCTTTTTGCGCGACACGCAGAACTACGTGCAGCTCGCCGCGCACGGCCTCACGGTTTGGGACGTCGCCAAAAGCCGCGTCGAAAAGGACCTGGAGCAGTGGGAGCCCATCATCGACTGGGTGTCGAAGAAATGAAAAAAGCCGGCGTTCCGCTCGGGAATCGCCGGCTTTGTCGGGCGTGGAAGCGCGAAATTACGTCCAGTTCTGCGTCGGAACGTGATCGCGGCTGCCCTTGATGCGGTTGTCGTCGTCGACGAATACGAGATTCGGCTTCCAGCCCGCCTTGATCTCATCTTCATCCACCGACGCAAACGCCGCGATGATCACGAGATCGCCGAGCTGCGCGCGGCGCGCGGCCGAGCCGTTCAGCGAGATCATGCCGCTGCCGCGTTCGCCCTTGATCGCGTAGGTCGTCAGGCGCTCGCCGTTGTTCACGTTCCAGATGTCGATCTGCTCGTTTTCCAGCAGGTTCGCCGCTTCGAGCAGGTCTTCGTCGATCGCACACGAGCCTTCGTAGTGCAACTCGCAGTGCGTGACCGTCGCGCGGTGAATCTTCGATTTCAGCATGGTGCGCTGCATGGTGCTTCCTTCCTTCAGATTTCCAGGTTGTCGATGAGACGCGTTGCGCCGAGCTTGGCCGCCGCGACCACGACGAGCGGCGCGTCGGCTTCGTCGGCGGACGGCGCAATCAGATTCGAGCGCTTGCGCACGCTGATGTAGTCGGGCTTCCAGCCGCGTTCGGCGAGCGCGTTCATTGCATCGCGTTCCAGCGCGGCGAGATCGCGATTGCCCGAGAGCACGGCTTCGCGCACGCGCTGCAACGCGGCGGCGAGTTGCGGCGCTTCGGCGCGTTCGTCGGCTGACAAAAAGCGGTTGCGCGACGACAGCGCGAGGCCGTCTTCGTCGCGCACGGTTTCCGCCGCGACGATCTCGGTCGGCAGCGCGAACTGGTTACACATGGCGCGCACGATCATCAACTGTTGATAGTCCTTCTTGCCGAACACCGCGACGCGCGGCTGCACGCACGACATCAGCTTCATCACGACGGTGCACACGCCTGTGAAGAACCCGGGGCGGAATTCGCCTTCGAGAATGTCGCCGAGATTGTGCGGCGGATGCACGCGATACTCCTGCGGCTCCGGATACATGTCCTTCTCGGTCGGCGCGAAGAGCACGTAGACGTTTTCTTTCTGCAGCTTTTCGATGTCGGCCTGCAGCGTGCGCGGATATTTGTCGAAGTCTTCGTTCGGACCGAACTGCAGACGATTCACGAAGATGCTCGCAACCACGGGATCGCCGTGCTGGCGCGCGAGGCGCATCAGCGAGAGATGGCCTTCGTGCAGATTGCCCATCGTCGGGACGAAGGCGGTTCGGTTCTGGCCGCGCAACTGGTCGCGCAGTTCATGGATGGAGCTGATGACTTTCATCGAGCGGGTGTCTCCTGTCGGGCGGGTCGTGTCGCCGCCACGCGGAAAAGGTAGAAAAAACTAGGCAGGTGAATACGCGAGCCGGACGTAGATCGGCGCGTAGGGCTCGGCCTGCGTGATTTCGAGCAGCGATTCGCGCGAGAGCTCCAGCATCGCGATGAAGTTCACGACGACCACGGGCACGCCGCGCGTGGTGTCGAACAACTCGGTGAACTCCATGAAGCGCGCGTTTTGCAGGCGCCGCAGGATCACGCTCATGTGCTCGCGCACCGAAAGCTCCTCGCGCGAGATCTTGTGATGCTGCACGAGCTTCGCGCGCTTGATGACGTCGGCCCACGCGGCGCGCAGGTCGTTCATGTCGACGTCGGGAAAACGCTGCTCGGCGGCCTGCTCGATATGAATGTCCGCGCGCAGGAAGTCGCGGCCGAGCTGCGGCAACTGATCGATCTTCTGCGCCGCGAGTTTCATCTGCTCGTATTCGAGCAGGCGGCGCACGAGTTCGGCGCGCGGGTCTTCGGCTTCCTCGCCGGTGTCCGCTTTCTTGACCGGCAGCAGCATGCGCGACTTGATCTCGATCAGCATCGCCGCCATCAGCAGATATTCCGAAGCAAGCTCCAGATTCGATTCGCGAATCTGATCGACATAGCCGAGATATTGCGCGGTGACATCCGCCATCGGGATGTCGAGCACGTTGAAATTCTGCTTGCGGATGAGGTAGAGCAGCAGGTCGAGCGGGCCTTCGAACGCTTCGAGAAAGATTTCGAGCGCGTCGGGCGGGATGTACAGGTCGGTCGGCAGCTTCCAGAGCGGCTCGCCGTACAGATGCGCGATCGCGACGCCGTCGATGGTGTCGGGCGTCGAATCGGTCGCGGGCGTGGCGAGCGCCACGGCGCGGTCTTTCTGTGCTTCGTCGCGCTTGCCCTCGGCCGGCGGATGAGCCGGCAATTGCGGCGCGCGGCCGTCTGCGCTCACGTTCAGAAGTTCTGGTAGTAGACGTAGGGCGTCTGGTTCACGCGCGATTGCTGTTGCTGGCCGCGCTCGTCGAGGTCGATCGGCTGCTTGTCCCACAAAAGCGCGCGGCCGCGGCGCTGTTCTTCTTCCAGCGAGGGCTTTTGCGTCTTCAACTGATTGATGAACTGGGTGATATCCGACTGATACATGATCCGGCTTCCGTTGGGGGCGAGGCGGGCGCCTCTCGTGTCGATGTCGGCGCGCGCGGCGGGCGCGATACGCCTGTGTCTGAGTCTGTGCGCGCAATTTTACCGCAAGCGTGCGGCGGCAACGATACCGGCGCGCGGCCATTCGCGAAACGCGCACGCGTGTGCGCGTTTTCGCGGAACCCGGACGGCGGGAAGCCGTCCAAAGGCCCACTTGCCGGCGCGACGGGCGCTTTTGCGGCGTGCGCCCATGCCGATGTGGTGAAATAGCGCCTGCGCCCGAAAACGCGTCGGCTGCACTTTACCTTTCGATCCCACTCATCCCGATGCCGGAGGTCACGTTTGGCGGGGCGTTCGTTTTATCCGCTGCGCGCGTTGCGCGCAATGCCGCCATGCGCGGGCCGCTGGCCGGTCCCGAGCGTCGCAATCGTCGCGTTCGTCGCTATCGTCGCGTTCGGCTTCGCCACGCCTGCGTTCGCCAAATACGATGTCGACATCGACGCGCCGCGCAGTGTCAGGAAGCTGCTCAAGGAGAACCTCGACATCGCGCGCTTCGCCAAGCGCGACGACGTGAGCGACGATCAGTTCCAGTTCCTCGTCACCGCGACGCCGAAAGACGTGCGCGATCTCGTGTCGACGGAAGGCTATTTCACGCCCGTCGTGCGCACCGACGTCACGACCGACGACGGCAAGCGCAGCGTCAAGGTGAGTGTCGATCCGGGCCCGCGCACGATGATCGCCTCGGTGCAACTGCATTTCACGGGCGCGGTGACGACCGAAGACCGCGCGCAGGAAAACGCGGCGCGTTTCGCGTTTTCGGTCAACGAAGGCGATCCTTTCACGCAGAGCGGCTGGGACGACGCGAAGACCGCCGCGTTGCGGGCGCTGCAATCGAAGCGCTATCTCGGCGCGAAGATCGTGCGCTCGCAGGCGCGCATCAATCCGCGCGCGCATCTGGCCGACCTCTCCGTGACCTTCGACAGCGGCCCGACCTTCACGCTCGGCAAGCTCGACGTGAGCGGCCCGAAGCGTTATCCGGCGTGGATCATCGATCACGTGAATCCGATTCAGGAAGGCGAGATCTACGATGTCGCGCGCATCAACGAATTGCAGCGGCAGATTCAAAACACGCCGTACTACGCAAGCGTGGCCATCGACGCGGACAGCGACGCCGCCAAGCCGCTCGATACGCCGCTGCACGTGAAGGTGAGCGAGTATCCGTACAACAGCATCCGCTACGGCGTGGGCTACGCGACGGATACCGGCTTTCACATCCAGGGCGCGTACAGCTATCTCAACACGTTCAACTCGGCGTATCCGTTCACCATTTCCGGACGGCTCGACCAGACGCAGCAGTACGGCCGCGTGCAGCTCGCGATGCCGCCCGATTCGCACGGCTGGGTGAACGCCGTGTTCGGCTCGTACACGATCACGGATGTTTCGAGCACGAAAATCTACAGCGCGCGCGTGGGCGTACAGCGCACGCGGTCGCGACAGAACATCGACACGACCTATTCGCTGACCTTCTACGACGACCGCCTCACGCAAAACGAGCCGAATCCGTCGACGGCGCGCGCGCTCGTGCCCGCGTGGAGCTGGGTGCGCCGCGACGTCGACGATCCGCTCTTTCCGCGCCGCGGCAACATCGTGCGCGCGGAGGCGGGCTTCGCCGTCAAGGGCGTGATGTCCGATCAGACCTTCGCGCGCCTCTACACCAACGCGCTGCAATACGTGCCGCTTGGCAAGAACGACCTGCTCGTGTTCCGCGCGGAGTTCGGCGGCGTGTTCACGAGCGGGCCGTCGAGCGGCGTGCCGGCCTCGCTGCTGTTCCGCGCGGGCGGCGCGAATTCGGTGCGCGGTTACAGCTATCTGAGTATCGGCAACAATGTGGCCGGCTCGATCCTGCCGACCAAATATATGGTGACCGGCAGCAGCGAATATCAGCACTGGTTCACGCACGACTGGGGCGGCGCGGTGTTCTTCGATATCGGCACCGCAACCGACAACTGGAGCGAGCGCGTGTTCGATCCGGGCGTGGGCGTCGGCGCGCGCTGGCGCAGCCCGGTCGGCCCGGTGAACGTCGACCTGGCGTATGGACTGAAGAACAAGAGCATCAAGCCGTATCTGACGCTCGGCATCGCGTTCTGACGGGCGTGAGAACGATGAAGGACTTTGAACCGGCATGACGGACCCGACTACACAGGCGGACGCTGAAGCACCGCAGCCCGGCGGCAAGGGCGGCGATGGCGGCGCTCGGCAACCGCCGCCGCGCAGAAGCGGCTGGCGCCGTCTCGCGCGCTGGATCGGCGTGCTCGTGCTCGTCGTCGTGCTGATCGCGGGGATCGCCGTCGGCACGGTCTTCTATGTGCTCACGACCGAACGCGGCACGCGCTACGCATGGAACGCGGCGACCTCGGTGCTCAAAGGGCAGCTCACCGGCAAGCTCGACGGCGGCGCGATCGCGACCGGCCTGCAACTGCGCGACGTGCGCTGGAAAGACGGCAAGGGCACGGATATCGCGGTGGACAGCGTCTCGGGCCGCTGGGCGCTTACTCGCGAGCCGCTGCGCTTCACGATCGACTATCTGCATATCGGGACGGTCGATGCGCGCATCGCGCCGTCGAACGAGCCGAGCAAGAAGACGGCGTTGCCGAAGGACCTGCGCATACCGATCCAGCTCGCGATCAACGATCTCGCCGTCGATAAATTGCGCCTGCATCAGGGCACGACGACGACCGAATTCTCGCGCCTGCTCTTCAACGGTCATAGCGACGGCCAGCATCACGACGCGACCGTCCAGCGCCTCGATACGCCGTTCGGCGCGGTGACGGCATCGGCGAAACTCGACGGTGGCGCGCGCCCGTTTCCGCTTTCCGGCGACGCGGGCTACTCCGGCAAGGTCAACAACGAAACGGTGAACGTGAGCGCGCGGCTTTCCGGCTCGCTCGAAGACCTGATCGCGGACGTCGACGCGAGCGGCATGAAACTCAACGGACGCGCCCACGTCGAAGCGCTGCCGTTCGCCGACGTGCCGCTCAAATCCGCGCTCGTCACCTTCGATCACGTCAATCCGCAGGCATTCGCGCCGGGCGCGCCCGAGGCCGATCTCGCGGCGCGCGCCGAAGTGAAGCCGGTCGAAGGCGCGGACCCGAAGGCGTTCATCGTGGCGGGGCCCGTGTCGATCATGAATGCGAAGCCCGGTTCCATCGACAAGAAATTGCTGCCGCTCATCGACGCGCACGCGAACGTGCGGCTCGACGCGTCCGCGCAAAGCATCACCGATCTCGACGTGCGTCTTCTGAAAAACGCGACCGTGACGGGCGGCGGCGCGCTGAAGGGCGGCAAGGGCAAGTTCGACCTGAAAGTGGCGAAGCTCGATCTGAACGCGATCGAGCCGACGCTGCGCCCGACGGATTTCGCGGGACCGGTCGGCATCGTGCTGGATGGCGACACGCAAAGCATCGCCGCCGATCTCAACGATCCGAAAGCCGCGATCCGCGCGCAAGCCAAAGTGAAGCTCGATCCGAAGCAAACCACCCTCGACGACGTGAAGCTCACGGTTGGCAAGGGTCGGGTCGAGGCAAGCGGCGTGCTGAAGAAGGACGCCAATTCGAGCTACGACCTGAAGGCGAAGATCGTCGACTTCAATCCGCTCTTGCTGCAGCAGCAGTTGATCGCGCAGAAGCCCGCGCCGGTGAAGAAGGGCGCGAAGCCGGCGAACAAGCCCGCCGCCGCGCCGCGCGTCGTGGAGGCGCGGGTGAACGGCACGCTCGCCGCATCCGGGCAACTCGCGCCGACGCTCACGACCAGGGCGACCTTCAAGCTCACCGACAGCATGTACGACAACCTGCCGCTGACGGGCGAGGGCACCGTGCAGATCGCGGGCACGCGTCTGTTGCCGAGCAAGGCGGCGCTGTCGGTGGCGGGCAACGACGTCGATCTGAACGGCAGCTTCGGCGCGCCCGGCGACCGGCTGCGCTTCAACATCGATGCGCCCGCGCTCGAGCGGCTCGGCTTCGGCATCGCGGGCACGGTGAAGGCGGACGGCGATCTGACCGGCTCGATCGCGCATCCGAATATCGCGGCGAATTATCAGGCCGATGGCGTCGTGTTCGGCGCGAACCGGCTCGGTCACGCGGAAGGCCGCGCCGATATCCGCGACGGCGCGAACGGCGCGCTGCTCTTCACGCTGAAGGCGCGCGAGGCGAGCACGGAAGGCATCGACATCGCCAGTCTCGACGCGAATCTGAACGGCACGCGCGCGCATCACACGCTCGACGTGACCGCAACCGGCAAGGTGCGCGGCCAGCCGGTGAATCTCGCGCTCGGCGCGAACGGCAAGTTCACCGATGCGCCCGACGGCCCGCATTGGGACGGCTCGATCACGAAGCTGTCGAACAAGGGCACGCCGTCGCTGAATCTCGAATCGCCGCTCTCGGTGAGCTACGGCCCGAAGCGGCTCGTGCTCGGCGCGACCCGGCTCGTCGCGGAAGGCGCGGTGCTTAATCTGAAATCGTTCGCGATGGAAAACGGCCGCTTGCAATCGGCGGGCGCGCTCACGAATCTGTCGGTGCCGCATCTGCTCGACGTGCGTCAGGAACTGACGGGCGCGGAGCCGCCGATCCGCACCGACCTCGTCTTCGACGGCGACTGGAATTTCACGCTCGGATCCACCGCGACGGGCTATGCGCAGATCAAGCGCCGCGCCGGCGACGTGACGATCGACGGCACGCGCGGCCTCTCCGCGCTCGGCATCACCGATATCGCCGCGCGCGCGGACTTTACCGGCGGCAACCGGCTGAACGCGTCGCTGCATGCGCAGGCGAGCCGTATCGGCGTGATCGATGCGAAGGTGCACACGCCGCTCGTCAATCGCGACGGCATGCTAACCATCGACGACAACGCGCCGCTCACCGGCGCCGTCGACGCGAACATTCCCGAACTGCGCACGACGGGCGGGCTGCTCGGCGCGAACTATCTGCTTGGCGGCAGGATCGCGCTGAAGCTGGTGATCGCGGGCATCGTCGCGAAGCCGAATCTGTCGGGCTCGCTCACGGGCGACAATCTCTCCGCGACGGTCGTCGACCAGGGCGTGCAACTGAAGGACGGCATCATCCGCATCGCGCTGTCGGAGAATCTGGTGGATTTCCAGCGCGTCGAGTTTCATGGCGCGAGCGGCACGCTGCGCGCGACCGGCAAGGTGCGGCTCGACCAGCAGCAGCCCGATCTGACCGCGAGCATCATCGCGGACAAGCTGGAGCTGTTCGCGTCGCCGGATCGCGAACTGATGCTCTCGGGCAGCGCGACGATCGCCAATGCGGGCTTGCAGGGCGGCATGGCGATCGACGGCAAGTTCACCGTCGATCACGCGCTCATCGATCTGCCGGAATCGTCCGCGCCCTCGCTCGGCGACGACGTGGTGATCGAGCGTCCCGACGGCACGATCAAGGGCGACAACCAGCAACTGACGGCGGCGACGGGCAAGCCGGTCGGGCCGTTCACGCCGCGCGCGAACATCGAGATCAATCTGGGCCAGAAGTTCCGCTTCAAGGGCGCGGGCGCGGACCTCGGCCTCGCCGGCACGATCACCGCGATGAGCGCGCCGAACATGCCGCTGCGCGCGGTCGGCAACGTGCGCGTGACGACGCCGGGTTCGTCGTACACGGCGTTCGGGCGCAAGCTGAACATCGAAAACGGTTACTTCACGTTCAACGGGCCGGTGGCGAATCCGGGCATCAATATCCTCGCGATGCGGCGCAATCAGGAAGTCGAGGCGGGCGTGCAGGTGACGGGCACCGTGCAGGCGCCGGTCGCCAAGCTGATTTCCGAGCCGAGCGTGACCGATAACGAGAAGCTCTCGTGGCTGCTCTTTGGACACGGCACGGACCAGGGCAACAACGTCGGCCAGCAGAGCGCGATGACGAGCGCGCTCGCGCTGCTCGGCAGCCGGGGCGGCGCGAAGATTGCGCAGACGGTCGGGCTGGACGAGTTCACCGTCGGTTCGAGCGAAGTCGGTCTGACCGATCCGCAAGTCGTGCTCTTGTCGAAAGCGATCAACGAGCGGCTCGTGATCGGCTACGAGCAAGGCTTGCAATCGGCGAGCAACGCGGTCAAGGCGACGCTGAACCTGTCTCGGTTCTGGGCCGTGACGGCATATGGCGGCACGTATCAGGGCGTCGATCTGTCCTATACGCGGCGCTTCAATTCGTGGGCGCGGCTGTGGGGACTGTCATCGTCCTCGTCATCGTCGACGACGGCCGTGCAGCCATCGGCGGCGTCGGGAGCGTCGGGCGTGAGCGCACCGTTTGGGGCATCGGCGACGGAAATCGAGTCGGACTGAGCGCCGCTTTCGTTCGATAAAAAAGCCACGGTCTGGAACTGCACCCCAAAAAGTTGGATACCGATCCGACCTTCGGGGGCCTTGTTCATGGCGAGCGCCGCACCATTTTGAGCGGTTAGCGCGCAACGGTTCGACGCGTGTCCACAACCGGTCGTTCAGTACCGGCTTGACCATGTCCACGTGTGTCCATCGAGATAGTGAAACGGCTTACGCGATTCATCGAAGGCTAAGGTCGCATTCGGTCATTTACTCAGCAATGCTTGGTTAACAGGAAGAGTAGTGGCTGATCATCACCTCGCTGTTCTCCATTGTCTTTAAGATTCGATCCGAGAATCAAAAGAGACACAAGTCTCTTTGGAATTTCACAGGCGATCACTACCTGAAGATTCTCTATGGTGTGAAGGCTAGTGCGCTCGTACTGAATCCGTCAGCTCACTGTCGAACAACAAAAGGGAAGGTAGTCCGGTTCGAGTTAGAACCAGACCGGCTTCCCCGCCTTTCGTTAAAAACCTCGCTTTGATTAGGACAACTTTGATATGAAGAAAATTGCTGTTTCGCTGATCGCCGCGTCGATGGCTGTGGCTGGCGTAGCACACGCAGCTTCGTCGAGCAACGGTGGTGTCGTGACTATCAACGGCAAGCTGACGGCCAATACGTGCGATGTAAGCGGAAACGGTCAAGGAACCAACTTCACGGTTACCCTGCCGTCCCTCTCCGCTTCCGCTTTGTCGGCTGCTGGCTCGACCGCCGGTGCCACGGGTTTCAATATCGCGCTTTCGAACTGCACGCCGTCATCGGGCAACGTGCACACGTTCTGGGAATACGGCGTGAATACGCTTGCCGACGGCAACCTGAAGAACAGCGGCACGGCTACCGCTGTCGAGGTTCAGCTCCTTGACTACAACGGTTCGAAAAGGGTCGTGGATGTGAGCAAGGCCGACGGCGCACAAGGTTCGCAGAGTGTTGCAATCGCGAGCGGCAAGGCTGGCCTCCAGTATGCCGCGCAATATGTGTCGCCGGGAGGAGGCGCGGGTGCAGGTAGCGTGACGACCAACGTCACGTATTCGATCGTGTACGAGTAATCATTGTCTTGCTGATAACGCTCGTCTGATGGGCGGTGGCACGCGTGTGCCGCCGCGATCGGATAAGTCAGAGGTATTTTCGAATCCGAAAATAACTAAGCAGTGCGACATATAAAAAGTCCGACACATCATGAGCTCTTCCAGGGCGGCGCAAATTACCCCATGCGCAGTTCTTCGTGCTGTCGTCGGTGCGTTTGATGTCGAAACTGTGGCCAATGTCACCGAATGCTGTTTCTTCTGCGGCTGAGTTCCATGAATATTCGAAAGGTCGTATCCAGATTATTGACGGCGGGCGTACTTTCCGCTGGCATTTCGTGCTCGATCTCGAGTCCTGCTTCTGTCGTCATCGCCGGTACGCGTGTGGTGTACAACGCCGCGGATAGTGAGGTCACGCTCAAGCTGTCCAATGTGGGCAAGCATCCGGCGCTAACCCAGGTGTGGCTCGACAAAGGTGATGCAAAAGAAGATCCGGCCAAGATCGATCTGCCTTTCATGCTGACCCCGGCGCTCGCGCGCATCGATCCCGCCAAGTCGCAAACCGTTCGCATCTCATACACCGGCGAGGCGTTGCCGAAGAACCGTGAAAGCGTGCTTTGGTTCAACTTGCTCGAGGTGCCACCGAAGCCCGAACAGGCCGAGGCGGGCACGAATTACATGCAGCTCGCGTTTCGCTCACGCATCAAGTTCTTTTTTCGTCCGACCGGATTACCCGGAACCGCCGATGCGGCGCCGGACAAGCTCCTATGGAAGCTGACGACTGAGAACGGCAAGTCTGCACTGAAGGTCTCGAACCCCACGCCCTACCACGTCACGATCACTGAAGCACGAGTCGGTACCGGTGACAAAGCGCCCAGGTTCGACGAAGGCGGCATGGTCACACCCGGCGGCGAGCTCCTGTTGCCGCTGTCCGGTGCGGCGCTTGAGGACGGCAAGGTCTCCTTCACCACATTGAACGACTACGGCGGAGCGATGCAGCATGAAGCGCATTTGCACTGAGCGTTTGGTGAGTCGCCATCGAGCTATCGATCGTTGAGTAGTTCAAAGCAAGACGGGCTCTCAGGCGATCGAGGCATCGATCGAACGGGGGAGATGCCCGTTGCCCCAAGAGGAACTGCATCCCATTTATCGCGAGCTAATAGGCCTTGATGCCAATGCGTTTGCGCATCGGCAGCGGCCTAGCGTTGCCTGCGAATCCGGCTCAATATGAATAACCGATACTTGAAATCGAAATCCAGGCTATTGAGCAGCGACGTCTCGTCGCTGAGCCAGGCGAGCGTGGCTGTGTTGCTAGCGTTCGCCGCAGCACACGCAAGAGCAGATGCTGCGCTGAGCGTGCCCGTTCCGGCGCTGCAAGGCACCATGGCTTTGACGGACGCACAGCCGTCCGATGCCGGGGAGTCAGCGGTATCGGGCAATCGCAATTCGGCGTCCGATCTTGTGTCGAAGATTGCTCGCGATACTGCGCCGTTCGCTGCGCCGCAGCCGCCCGAGCCCGTTACTGTACGGTTCAACTCGAGTTTTCTTTCGGGCAGCGGCGCGGGAAACCTCGACATCAGCCGCTTCGACAGAGGGAACATCGCCGCGGCAGGCAATTATCGCGCGGGCTTGTACGCCAACCAAACGTGGATCGGAAGTGCCGACATCGCGCTGCGTGATGTCAACGGTCCAGGCAAGGCCGCACAACCGATGTTCAACCGCGACCTGCTGACGCGTATCGGCGTGGATATGAGTCATCTGAGTCCGGAAGCGAACGCGAGGTTGGATGCCGCGGGAGAGCGTGGTGTCGTGGTGTCGGAAGTGATTCCGCAGGCGACGGCCGTGTTCGACATGGGCGAGCAGCGCCTGGACGTCAGCGTGCCGCAGGCCGTGATGGCCCGCAATGCGCGTGGCTGGGTCGACCCGAAGTTCTGGGACAATGGCATAACCGCCGCCGTGCTGCAGTACAACGCGAACGTCTACCATTCGAGCGGAAAGGGATTCTCCAGCACCGAGAGCTATCTCGGCCTGAACACCGGTGTCAATATCGGTCCGTGGCGTTTTCGCTATAACGGCAACATCACGAACGGCACGGGTTCGGGCACGCACGTTCAGAGCATGCAGACCTACCTGCAGCGCTCTTTTACGCCGATCAAAAGCGAGTTCACGGCGGGCGATTCGTACACCGATGGATCGATCTTCGATTCGTTTGGCGTGCGCGGTGTACAGCTGGCCACTGACGACCGCATGTACCCCGAGTCGCAGCGCGGTTACGCGCCGACGGTGCGAGGCATCGCAAACACGAACGCGAAGGTCGAGGTCAGGCAGAACGGCAACGTCATCTACGAAACCACGGTTGCCCCGGGGCCGTTCCAGATCGACGATCTGTACCCGACCGGGTATGGCGGCGACCTGCAGGTGGTCGTGACCGAAGCAGACGGCAGCCAGCATGTCACGGCCGTTCCATATGCGGCCCCGATCAACGCTTTGCGCGCAGGGCGCTGGCGCTATAACGTCGCCGCCGGCCAGTATCGCAATTCGCGTCTACGGCACGAGCCGTTCGTGTTCGAAGCGGGCGTGTCGCGCGGTCTGAACAATTTCGTAACCCTGTACGGAGGTGCGATTCTCGCCAGGGACTATGTGTCCGCGGCTGCCGGCGTCGCGCTGAATACGCCTGTCGGCGCGTTTGCCCTCGACGTGACGCAGGCGGATGCGAACCTGGGGAACCTGCCCAGCCGAAATGGGCAGAGCATGCGCTTGTCGTATTCGCGGACTTTCACGCCGACCGATACTGACGTAACGCTGGCCGCATACCGCTATTCGACAAGCGGCTTCCTGGGCCTCAACGATGCAATGACCCTGCGCGATCTCGCGATGCAGGGAACCGCGTTCACGGATCAAGGTATTCAGAAGGGGCGTCTGCAGGTCACGTTGAACCAGAATCTGGGCCAGCACGGCTCGCTCTATGCGTCCGGCTTTACGCAGAACTACTGGAACAAGGAGAGTCGCGACACCTCTTTTACGGTCGGCTACAACGCGAGCTTCGGCCGGGTAGGCTTCGGCGTGTCGGCATCGCGCGAACTGGATACGAAAACCGCCAGGTGGGACAACCGCTTCATGTTGAATCTGAGCATCCCGCTCGATATCGGCGCGACCACCGCCAACTCGATAACCAGCTACACACATGACTCGCGCGACCACAGCAACCTGATTCAGGAGACCTTGACGGGTAGCGCGGGCAAGGATCACGCGTTCAACTACGGCGTCACGGCTGGCAAACAGTGGGGCGGTACAAGTGGCACCAGCCTGAACGCCAACGCCGGTTACCTATCGCCGGTCACGCAGATCCGTACCAACGCGGGTAGCGCCAACGGCTACAAGCAAGGGGGCGGCGGGCTGACGGGGTCGGTCGTCGCCTATGGCGGCGGGGTGGTGTTCTCGCCGCAGACGGGCGACACGTTCGCACTTGTCGAAGCGAAGGACGCGGCGGGGGCGCGCGTGGCGACCTCGCCGGGCGTGCGCGTCGATAGCGCCGGTCATGCGCTGATCTCGGGAATGGATCCGTACGCGCTCAACACGGTGGAAATCGACACGAAGGGCTTGCCGATGGGCATTCAGATCAAGAGCACGGAGCAGCGTTTCGCACCGACGGCAGGTTCAGTGGTGCGCGTGAAGTTCGACACCGTAAACCGTGGTCAGGCGGTTGTCATGCGCCTGCGCCGCCTGAGCGGGGAAGCGGTGCCGTTCGGCGCGGACGTGTTGAGCGCGGACGGCGATATCGTAGGCAACGTCGGTCAGGGCAGCCGCACGATGTTCTACAGCAGAACTCAAGCGGGCGATCTCACGGTCAAGTGGGGAGCGGGTGCGCAGCAGAGTTGCAGGGTGCGTTACGACCTGCCGCCAGCGCAGAAGGACAACGTTGCGTCGACGAGCTTCGCAGACGTGAACTGCCAATGAAGCCGGATACCAACCGGAGCATGACGAGTTGGGCAGCCGCGCATGAGCGGTGCGTATCTCACCTACAACTTTCTGGACGAATGCTGATTGTGAATAAGATTGATGAACTGTGGTGCAAGATCACCCTCGGAATCAGGCGTCGTCACCGACGCTGCTTGCTGAGCCTGCTCGGTACCTTGGCCCTCGGTTTCGGCCTTGATGCACGCGCGGCTGTGTGCAGCATCAGCGCATTTCCGAACATTTCGTTTGGTAATGTAGTCGTCCCTCGCGACGCGCCCGTTGGATCGGCAATTGGACCGTTGATCTCCGCGAACGTCAGCGTTTATTGTCCCGCGAACCCTGCACCGGGAGGCTATGGGGGTTTCTATCTGCAGTCTGCCACTGTTTTGGCGAACAGCGCCGTCGCCGGCGTGTCGGCGACGGGCACTGCCGGCATCGGCATTCGCGTCATCGACGTGACGTTCAACGACCAGGTAGTTTCGGGCACGACCGGTACGGTAGATTTCGGCCCGTTGGTCGCAACAACGTCCGCATACAGTCAGGTCTATACGTTCACGTTCCAACTCGTGAAGACTGCCGCTCAGGTGATCTATAGCGGTCCGGTCTATCTGACCAACTTTTACTCGATGTGGGTCCACGATGTCCCACGAAACACAACCTCCGGCTTGCTTGCTTCGGCTTCAACAAGCTCGACCATTACGGCATCCGCGTGCACCGTGACGACGCCCAACGTGACGGTGACGCTACCGACGCTTCCGGCGACCATGCTGGCGAGTAATTCGACGGCGGGCAAAACGCCGTTCAACCTCAATCTGGACTGTCAGCCCGGCTCTTCGGTTCACGTGACGTTCACTGACTCCACCGCGCCCAGCAACACTTCCAGCAACTTGAGCCTGGCAAGCGGATCCACCGCTTCTGGTGTGGTCGTGCAACTGCTCAACAGCCAGGACGTTCCCGTCAGATATGGCCGGGCCTCGGCGCTCCCAGGAAACATGAACCAGTGGTTCGTCGGGGCTTCAAAAGGGCTGACGACGATCCCACTAAGCGCACGGTATCTCGCCACCGGCACCGTGATCGCGGGTGTGGTCAACGCGCTGGCCACCTTCACGATGAGTTATCAGTGACACAGCGCTGTACGCGCGGAGAATCCGCTCGCACGCTCTCTTAGCAGACCGGAAACGATCGGCGTCACTGCGCCGATAGCTTCCGGTCCGACCGCCGACCGATGACCGAAGGCTTTACTTCACGCGCATGCCCGGCTTCGCGCCGCTGTGCGGCTCGAGAATGTACAGCCCCGGTTCGGCCTTTTCATCCGTGGCGGACGCCGCCAGCACCATGCCTTCCGACAGACCGAACTTCATCTTGCGCGGCGCGAGATTGACGACCATCACGGTGAGCTTGCCGATCAGATCCTGCGGCTGATACGCCGACTTGATGCCCGAAAACACGTTGCGCGTCTTCTCTTCGCCGACGTCGAGCGTGAGTTGCAGCAGCTTCTCGGAACCTTCGACGGCCTTGCAATCGACGATCTTCGCGATACGCAGATCGACCTTCGCGAAGTCGTCGATGGAGATTACGCCCGCTTCTTCCTCTTTCTTCGCGGGCGCCTTCGCCGCGGCCTTCCCGGCAGCCGCGGCCGGTTCCGCAGCCGGCGCGAGCGATTCGCGATTCGCGGCGAGCAGCGCCTCGATCTGCTTCGGATCGACGCGCGTCGTCAGATGCTTGTACGCGTTGATTGCATTGACCGACGACAGCGGCTTGCCGGCATCGGCCCAGACGAGCGGCGCGACGCCGAGGAACGCTTCCACGGCTTCGATGAGCTTCGGCAGCACCGGCTTGAGCGCAAGCGACAGCAGACGGAACGCTTCGAGGCTCACGCTACAGGTCTCGTGCAGCGCGACGGCGTTCGCCGGGTCCTTCGCCTGTTCCCACGGCTTCGCGGTATCGACGTAGGCGTTCACGGCATCGGCGAGTTCCATCGTCGTGCGCAGCGCGCGGCCGTATTCGCGCGACTCGTAAAAGCCCGCGATCTGCGGAATCGCCGCACGCAGTTGCGCGACGAGCGGATGATGCATCGCGCTGTCCTGCACGCGGCCGTCGAAACGCTTGATGAGAAAGCCCGCCGCGCGGCTCGCGATATTCACGTACTTGCCGACGAGATCGCTGTTCACGCGCGCCTGAAAGTCCTCGAGATTCAGGTCGATGTCTTCCATCGTGCTGTTCAGCTTGGCCGCGAAGTAGTAGCGCAGCCACTCGGGATTGATGCCCGTGTCGATCACGCTTTGCGCGGTGATGAACGTGCCGCGCGACTTCGACATCTTCGCGCCGTCGACGGTCAGAAAGCCGTGTGCGAACACGTTCGTCGGCGTGCGATGGCCGGAGAATTCCAGCATCGCCGGCCAGAACAGCGTATGGAAATACAGGATGTCCTTGCCGATGAAGTGATACTGCTCGGCCTTCGAGCCCGGCTTCACCCATTCGTCGAAATTCACGCCGATGCGGTCCGCGAGATTCTTGAAGCTCGCGTAGTAGCCGACGGGCGCATCGACCCAGACGTAGAAGTACTTGCCCGGCGCGCCGGGAATTTCGAAGCCGAAGTAGGGCGCGTCGCGCGAGATGTCCCAGTCGGCGAGTTTGGCTTCGCCCTTGTCGCCGAGCCATTCGCGCATCTTGTTGGTGGCTTCGGGTTGCGCGAGGCCGCTGACCCAGCCGCGCAGGAATTCCTCGCAGCGCGGATCGGAGAGCTTGAAGAAATAGTGCGTCGATGTCTTGCGAATCGGCGTCGCGCCGGAGACGACCGAATACGGATTGATGAGTTCGGTCGGCTGATAGGTCGAGCCGCAGACCTCGCAGTTGTCGCCGTATTGGTCCTTCGCGCCGCACTTCGGGCATTGGCCCTTGATGAAGCGGTCCGGCAGGAACATTTCCTTGACCGGATCGTAGGCTTGTTCGATGTCGCGCGACTCGATCAGGCCGGCTTGTTCGAGCGCGCCGTAGATCGAATCGCAAAGGGCGCGGTTTTCCTCGGCATCGGTCGAATAGTAGTTATCGAACGAAATGCCGAAGCTGTCGAAATCGCGCTTGTGCTCTTTCCATACGCGTTCGATCAGCTGCTTGGGCGTGATGCCTTCCTTTTCGGCGCGCAGCATGATCGGCGTGCCGTGGGTATCGTCCGCGCCGACGTAGTAGACCTCATGGCCATGCATTCGCAGCGTCCGAACCCAGATATCCGTCTGAATGTATTCGACCATATGGCCGATATGAATCTGACCGTTCGCATACGGCAACGCGGACGTGACGAGGATCTGGCGGCGGCCGCCTTCAAAGGCTTGAGCGGCAGGTGCGGCGGTGGCAGTGGCTGAAATCGGTGCTGACATAAAGGCGCGGCCCGGTGGGAGTGCTTGGGTTTCTGAAAAAAACGCGGAGTTCGATTTTAGCAGGGCGGGGAAGGGCGGGCGGGGCCGGGGTGCGGGCGGCGGGGATGGGCGGGGCAGCGTGCGTTTCGAGCGCACAAAAAAAACCGGGGTCCAATCGGGCCCCGGAGCAACAACGACAAGAGGAGAATGGCAGGTGATGGCCTCGCCATCCACCTACCATAGAGACAGACAGCGGCACTGCGTCCAAGTTTCAAATTTTTTTCAGACGACTGAACGCCGTTCCCGCCGTACTCACGCCGCCGCAGATGCGGCGGCGAATTCCTCTTTCAAATCAGAAGCTTTACTGCACTTGACCCGGCTGCGCCGTAGCCCGCAGATAGATTTCCACGCGACGATTCTGCGCACGGCCGGCTTCCGTCGAGTTATCCGCGATCGGCTGCGTCTGGCCCATGCCCGACGCTGCAAGACGCTGCGCCGCGACGCCGTGCGTCGAGATGTACGAAGCCACGCTCTGCGCGCGGTTTTGCGACAGCGTCTGGTTGTAGGCGGCCTGCCCCGTGTTGTCCGTATGGCCGACGACGCTCGCGATCAGTTCGGGATGCTGCTGCATCGTCTGCGTGACGGAATTCAGCACCGGATCGAACGACGGCTTGATCGCGTAGCTATTCGTATCGAACGAGATCGAGTTGGGAATGTTGACCTTCAGCGAGCCGTCCTGCTGCTCGGTCACCTGCGTGCCGGTGCCCTTCGAGTCGCCCGAAATCTTGTTCTTGATCGACTGCCAGTTGTAGCCGACGATGCCGCCCGTCGCTGCGCCCGCCGCCGCGCCGATCGCCGCGCCCTTGCCGCCGCCGAAGATGGCGCCGATCGCCGCGCCGGTTGCGGCGCCCGCGCCGGTGCCGACTGCGGCGTTGGTGCCCTGCTGCGTCTGGCAGCCGGCGAGGAGTGCGCCCACCAGGGCAACGACGGAGAGGCGGGTCATCAACTTCGTATTCATGTTCGAGCTCCTTTGTTTCAACAAGCGATTCGGCGCAGCGCCGACAGTGCGAAAGGGTCTTCGGACGAGCCTCCGGGCGAGCCTCTACAATAATGAGAAATGCGCCCGGCTGCCCGGCGGGATGCGTCCCCGGAAAGATTTGCAGCGGGATAGTGCAATGGGTAAGCCTTACAACGCAACGGCGCTAACAATTACTTTCAATTTCTTCAGTTTGTTGCGGCGCGCCGATGGCCGATAGCAACAAGCGTTCCATGGAGTTTCGATGAGCATTGACCGCGCGACGATCGACGCCGCACTCGCCACACTGACCGATCCCAATACCAACCGCAAGTTCGTCGACACGAAGAGCATCCGTAATGTCGGCGTCGACGGTGCGAACGTCGCGGTGAGCGTCGTGCTGGGTTATCCGGCGAAAACGCAGTTCGGCGCGATCCGCGAACTGGTCGAAGGCGCAGTGCGCCGCGTGCCCGGCGTCGCGAACGTGAGCGTTGACGTTTCGTCGCAGGTCGTCGCGCATGCCGTGCAGCGCGGCGTGAAATTGATGCCGAACGTCAAGAACATCATCGCGGTGGCATCGGGCAAGGGCGGGGTCGGCAAGAGCACGACGGCGGCGAATCTCGCGCTCGCGCTCGCGGCGGAAGGCGCATCGGTCGGCATGCTCGACGCGGACATCTACGGTCCCTCGCTGCCGATGATGCTCGGCATCTCCGGCCGTCCCGAATCGCCCGACAACCAGACGATGAATCCGCTCGAAGGCCACGGCATCCAGGCGAATTCGATCGGCTTTCTGATCGAGCAGGACAACCCGATGGTCTGGCGCGGCCCGATGGTCACGTCCGCGCTCGAACAATTGCTGCGGCAGACCAACTGGCGCGAGCTCGATTACCTCGTCGTCGACATGCCGCCGGGCACGGGCGACATCCAGCTCACGCTCTCGCAGAAAGTGCCGGTGACGGGCGCGGTGATCGTGACGACGCCGCAGGACATCGCGCTGCTCGACGCGAAGAAAGGCCTGAAGATGTTCGAGAAGGTCGGCATTCCGATTCTCGGCATCGTCGAGAACATGAGCACGCATGTCTGCTCGAACTGCGGCCACGAGGAGCACATCTTCGGCGCGGGCGGCGGCGAGCGCATGGCGAAGGAGTACGGCGTCGAAGTGCTCGGCTCCTTGCCGCTCGATATCGCGATTCGCGAGCGCACCGACGCCGGTCAGCCGACCGTCGTGTCGGAGCCGCACAGCCGCATCGCGGAGACGTATCGGGCGATCGCGCGACGCGTCGCGATCTCGATTGCCGAACGTCAGCGCGACATGAGCTCGAAGTTTCCGAGCATCGTCGTGCAAAACACCTGATTTCGAGCACACGATCGATTCCGCGCGAGCCTTGTGCGATGCGGCTCGCGGTATCATGTCGCCTTCGATGGGCGGCAGCGTGGGCGCACTGGGCGCCGGCGGGCCGCCGAGAGGATCGCATGAGACACAGATTCGACGGAAGGGCGCTTCACGCCTCGATCGCGATGGCCGCTTGCAGCATCTTGCTGAGCGGTTGCGGCCTCATCTTCCAGAATCACGAGAAACGCGCGGACGCGGTGCTCCAGCCGACGCCCGGCAACGCGACGCGGGGCACCGTCACGCTGATCGAGCGCGCGGACGGCGTGCAGATTTCCTACAGCCTCACCGACATGCCGCCGAACAGCGACCACGCACTTACCGTGCACGAGCGCGGCGACTGCATCGCGGTCAACGGACAGGATGCGAGTCCGATCTTCGCGCTGCCTTCGGATCGCAGGCGCACCGCGTCGCGTCTCGAAGGCGAACTCGGCAATATTCACGCGGACGCGATCGGCGCGGCGACCGGCTTCATCGTCGCGACCGATGTCTCGCTCGACGGCGTGCGGTCCATCATCTCGCGCGCCATCATGCTGCATCGCGAAGCAATGGATCCGTACGCGAGCGCGCCGCACAACGTCGGTCCCGCGCTCGCGTGCGGCGTCATCCGGCGCTAGCCGCCGCGGTTGCCCGATCGCGTAAAATATCCGCTTTCGCCTGGCCGGCGCGCGCGAACCGCCGCTGGCCCAGGGCCCGTTTCACCGCAGGCGGCGGTCGCAAGACCGAGCCGTTCACCGTTGAGTAGCGTCCCCTATGAGCATCAAGTCCGACAAGTGGATTCGCCGCATGGCCGAAGAGCACAAGATGATCGAGCCGTTCGTGCGCGATCAGGTGCGCATCGCCGAGGACGGCCGCAAGATCGTGAGCTACGGCACGTCGAGTTACGGCTACGACATCCGCGTCGCCGACGAATTCAAGATCTTCACCAACATCAATTCCACCATCGTCGATCCGAAAGCGTTCGACGAAAAATCGTTCGTCGACTTCAAGGGCGATGTCTGCATCATTCCGCCGAATTCGTTCGCGCTCGCGCGCACGGTCGAATATTTCCGCATTCCGCGCTCGTGCCTGACCGTGTGTCTCGGCAAGTCCACTTATGCGCGCTGCGGGATCATCGTCAACGTGACGCCGTTCGAGCCGGAATGGGAAGGATACGTGACGCTCGAATTCTCGAATACGACACCTTTGCCTGCGAAAATCTACGCGAACGAAGGCGTCGCCCAGGTCCTCTTCTTCGAAAGCGATGAAATCTGCGAGACCTCGTACGCCGATCGAGGCGGGAAGTATCAAGGACAGCACGGCGTGACGCTGCCCAAAACCTGAAACGAACCGCGTACGTCTTAAGCTTGTCGAATGACCGCTGTTCCTGTCCCAAGGCAGCGGTCGTTTCCATTTGGAGATTCGCCCCATGAAGTTCCGCTTTCCCGTCGTCATCATCGACGAAGACTTTCGCTCCGAGAATATCTCGGGTTCCGGCATCCGGGCGCTTGCCGAGGCGATCGAAAAAGAGGGCGCCGAAGTCCTCGGCCTGACGAGCTACGGCGATCTCGCCGCATTCGCGCAACAGTCGAGCCGCGCGTCGTGCTTCATTTTGTCGATCGATGACGACGAACTGCTGCCTTACGCCGATAACGTCGTCGTCGAGGGCGACACGCCGGAACTCGCATCGGCGATCGTCGCGCTGCGCGCGTTCATCAACGCCGTGCGCCGCCGCAATGCCGATATCCCGATCTTCCTCTACGGCGAAACGCGCACCTCGCGTCACTTGCCGAACGACATCCTGCGCGAACTGCACGGTTTCATCCACATGTTCGAAGACACGCCGGAGTTCGTCGCGCGGCACGTGATCCGCGAGGCGAAGGTGTATCTCGATTCTCTCGCGCCGCCGTTCTTCAAGGAACTGGTGCAGTACGCGGAAGAAGGCTCGTATTCGTGGCACTGTCCGGGCCACTCGGGCGGCGTCGCGTTTCTGAAGAATCCGCTCGGCCAGATGTTCCATCAGTTCTTCGGCGAGAACATGCTGCGCGCGGACGTGTGCAACGCCGTCGACGAACTCGGCCAGCTGCTCGATCACACCGGCCCCGTCGCGGCGTCCGAGCGTAACGCCGCACGCATCTTCAGCGCGGATCATCTCTTTTTCGTGACCAACGGCACGTCGACGTCGAACAAGATCGTGTGGCACGCGACCGTCGCGCCGGGCGATATCGTGCTCGTCGATCGCAACTGCCACAAGTCGATCCTGCACGCGATCACGATGACCGGCGCGATCCCCGTGTTCCTCACGCCGACGCGCAATCACTTCGGCATCATCGGGCCGATTCCGCGCGACGAGTTCAAGCCGGAAAACATCCGCAAGAAGATCGAGGCGAATCCATTCGCGCGCGAGGCGCTCGCGAAGAACCCGAAGGTCAAGCCGCGCATCCTGACGATCACGCAAAGCACCTACGACGGCGTGATCTACAACGTCGAGATGATCAAGGACCTGCTCGGCGACATGCTCGACACGCTGCATTTCGACGAAGCCTGGCTGCCGCACGCCGAGTTCCATTCGTTCTATCAGGACATGCACGCGATCGGCGCGGGCCGTCCGCGCACCGGCGCGCTCGTGTTCGCCACGCACTCGACGCACAAGCTGCTCGCGGGCATCTCGCAGGCATCGCAGATTCTCGTGCAGGACAGCGAGAACAGCACGTTCGACCGCCATCGTTTCAACGAGGCGTATCTGATGCATACGTCGACGTCGCCGCAATACGCGATCATCGCCTCGTGCGACGTCGCCGCCGCGATGATGGAGCCGCCGGGCGGCACGGCGCTCGTCGAGGAATCGATTGCGGAAGCGCTCGACTTCCGCCGCGCGATGCGCAAAGTCGACGCCGAATACGGCGACGACTGGTTCTTCACGGTCTGGGGCCCGGACGCGCTGGCCGAAGAGGGCATCGGCGATCGCGAGGACTGGATGCTGAAGCCCAACGACCGCTGGCACGGCTTCGGCGCGCTCGCGGAAAACTTCAACATGCTCGATCCGATCAAGGCGACGATCATCACGCCGGGACTCGACGTGGACGGCGAGTTCGGCGAGAGCGGCATTCCGGCCGCGATCGTGACGAAGTATCTGGCGGAGCACGGCATCATCGTGGAGAAGACCGGCCTGTACTCGTTCTTCATCATGTTCACGATCGGCATTACGAAGGGCCGCTGGAACTCGATGGTCACCGAGCTGCAGCAGTTCAAGGACGACTACGACAACAATCAGCCGCTGTGGCGCGTGCTGCCGGAGTTCGTCGCGCAGCATCCGTCGTACGAGCGCATCGGTCTGCGCGATCTGTGCGGGCAGATTCACAGCGTCTATCGCGCGAACAACATCGCGCGTCTGACGACCGAGATGTATCTGTCGAGCATGGAACCGGCGATGAAGCCGTCCGAAGCGTTCGCGAAGCTCGCGCACCGCGAGATCGACCGCGTGCCCATCGACGAACTCGAAGGCCGCGTGACGTCTATCTTGCTGACGCCGTATCCGCCGGGCATTCCGTTGCTGATTCCGGGCGAGCGCTTCAATCGCACGATCGTCGATTATCTGCGCTTCGCGCGCGAGTTCAACGAGCGCTTCCCGGGTTTCCACACGGACATCCACGGCCTCGTCGGCGAGATGATCAACGGGCGCATCGAGTATTTCGTCGATTGCGTGCGTACCTGAGACGATCCAAAAACGAAACGGCCCGAAAGGGCCGTTTTTTCATCCGAAGCGCGTTGGCCGACTTAGATCAGGCCTTCGGCCTTGAGCGCGGCCTGCACGCCGGGGCGCGCGCCGATACGTTCCTGATACGCGACGAGCGCCGGCCACTTGCCGAGGTCGAGATCGATGTGCTTCGCCCAGCTCAAAACTGTGAACAGATACGCGTCGCCGATGCTGAACTCGTTGCCGAGCAGGAACTGCTTGTCGTCGACTTGCTGCGCGACGTAAGCGAGACGTCGTTCGAGGTTGGCCATCGCCGCGGCTTTCCAGTCGCTGCTCGCGGCCGGATTGAAGAACGGCGAGAAGTTCTTGTGCAGTTCCGTGCCGATGAACGTGAGCCAGCTTTGCAGGCGATAGCGCGCCATCGCGTCGTTGAGCGGCGCGAGATGCCTGGCCGGAACCTGATCGGCGATGTATTGCATGATCGCCGGGCCTTCGGTCAGCAGTTCGCCGCTGTCGAGCAGAAGCGCGGGCACGTAGCCTTTCGCGTTGATCTTCGTGAAGTCCGCGCCGCTTGCGGTGAGCTTGGTCTTGAGATCGACGGTTTCGATTTCGTAAGCAAGCCCGGATTCTTCGAGCGCGATGTGCGAAGCGAGGGAACAGGCGCCTGCCTTGTAGAACAGTTTCAAAACAATTTCTCCTGGATGAGTCGGCACGATTATGAACGATGTCGTGCGCGCAAAGCAGCCGGTATCGCGAAACGATTTGTGTCGTTCGACGAAAGATCGAATTCGTGCGGCCGTATCAGTCGAGAATGAAATCGCGCGAAGACGCAGCGGGCCGGGGCGGCATTGCAAACCCCGCGTCGGCCGCCATGTCGTGCAGCGCGGCTTCGATCGCGCCGCACATCGCGTTGAGCGCAAGATCGTTTTCTTCGAGCCCGAACGGGTCTTCGATCTGCGCCGCGATCGCCTCCAGCGCCATGAACGCATACGCGACGAGCAGTGCGAAGAGCGGCGTCAGCAAGCCCGCGCCATCGACGAGCCCGAACGGCAGCATCACGCAGAAGAGATAGATGGTGCGGTGAATCATCACCGAGTAGGAGAACGGCAACGGCGTCGACGCGATGCGCTCGCATCCGCCGATCACATCGGAAAGTGCATTCAGATTGTGCTGAATCGCGAGCACGGCATAGCCATCGAGTGCGCCTTCGCGTCGGCGTGCGGCAACCCATTCGCCGAGCCAGAGCAGAATCAGCGCGGGCCGAAACGTTGCGGCGGCGACGCGGGCGTGCAGTTCGGGCGGCAGGCGCGGCGCGAGATCGGCGAGTGCATCGGTGTTGCGCAACTGATGTCTCAACGCGTGGGGCAGCGCCCCCAGCGCGGCGAGGAAGCATCGCGATTCGGCGGGCTCGCGCGGCTCCTGCAACGACAACACCTGTTGCGCCAGCGCGCGCGACGTATTGAGCAGCGCGCCCCACAGTTTGCGGCCTTCCCACCAGCGCTCGTAGCTCGCGCCATTGCGAAAGCCGAGAAACACCGCGAGCGCGATGCCGACGAGCGCGAACGGCGGCGTGCCGAGCCCGATCGGATAGTGGCGCATGTGATCGTGCATGAAGATCGCCGCGATCGACAGCGCGAAAATCAGCCCGAGGCGTGGCAGCAACTGCGGCAGCACCGAGCCGCGCCACACGAACAGCAGCCGGAACCAGTGAAGCTTGGGGCGAATGATCATGTCCGAACTTGCCGATGAGTACGCAATGAACGCGCGATGAATCCCTGATTATCTCGAAAATGTGCCGCATCGCGTGCGAGACATGAAGCCGCGTCCGGAAAGAAAAAAGGCTGTTCTTGCGAACAGCCTTCGAGATCAGCCACGCGACAAGGCGATCAAAGCGCCGCGCGTGCCGCCTTTGCCGCCGCGCGCACCTGATCCGGCGCGGTGCCGCCCGGATGATTGCGGCTCGCGACTGAGCCTTCGAGCGTCAGATATTCGAACACGTCCTCGCCGATCAGATGCGCGACGTTCGGCAATTCCATACGCATCGCGTCGAGCGACAGGTCCGCGATATCGCAGCCGCGATCGTCGCAGATGCGCACCGCGTGCGCGACCGCTTCGTGCGCGTCGCGAAAGGGCAGGCCGCGCTTCACGAGGTAGTCCGCGAGATCGGTGGCGGTCGAGAAGCCTTGTAGCGCAGCCGCGCGCATCGCCTGCGGCTTGACGGTGATGCCCGCCGCCATTTCCGCGAAGATACGCAACGTGTCCGCGACCGTATCGACGGTATCGAAGAGCGGCTCCTTGTCTTCCTGATTGTCCTTGTTGTACGCGAGCGGCTGGCCTTTCATCAGCGTGAGCAGCGCCATCAGATGACCGTTCACGCGCCCGGTCTTGCCGCGCGCGAGCTCGGGCACGTCGGGATTCTTCTTCTGCGGCATGATGGACGAACCCGTGCAGAAACGGTCCGCCAGATCGATGAAACCGACGCGCGGGCTCATCCACAGCACGAGTTCTTCGGAGAAGCGCGAAACGTGCGTCATCACGAGCGCGGCCGCCGCCGTGAATTCGATCGCGAAGTCGCGGTCGGACACGGCATCGAGCGAGTTCGCGCAGATGCCGTCGAAACCGAGCGTCGTAGCGACCGCGTGACGATCGATCGGATAGCTCGTGCCCGCGAGCGCCGCGGCGCCGAGCGGCAGACGGTTCACGCGACGACGCAAATCGCGCATGCGCTCGGCATCGCGCGAGAACATTTCGACATACGCCAGGAGGTGATGACCGAACGTCACCGGCTGCGCGACCTGCAAGTGCGTGAAGCCCGGCATGATGGTGTCGGCATGCTTTTCGGCCATGTCGATGAGCGCGACGCGCAGCTCCTTCAGCAACTCGCCGATGCGGTCGATTTCGCCGCGCAGCCACAGGCGGATGTCGGTCGCGACCTGATCGTTGCGCGAGCGCCCCGTGTGCAGGCGCTTGCCCGCATCGCCGATCAGCGCGGTCAGCCGCGCCTCGATGTTCAGATGCACGTCTTCCAGATCCAGCTTCCATTCGAACTCGCCGCGCTCGATTTCGCCCTTGATCTGCGCCATGCCGCGCTCGATGGCCGCGAGATCGTCGGCGCTGATGATCTTCTGCGCCGCGAGCATCGACGCGTGCGCGAGCGAGCCTTGAATGTCGACGAGCGCGAGCCGGTTGTCGAAGAACACCGACGACGTGTAGCGCTTGACGAGCTCCGACATCGGCTCGGAGAAGCGAGCCGACCAGGCTTCGCCTTTTTTGTGGAGTTGGGACGTCATGGTGTTCTCAACGATGAGAGCTTCGGGAAGTCGAGAATTTTAACATTCGGCACTATTCCGATCCGATCAAAATCACGAGCTTCAAATCCTCGCGATGCGCGGGCTTGAACGTGATCTGGTCGAACACGACACGCCCGCGCGACGGATGATTGAACGCGCGCTCGCCGCCCTCGCGCTCGAAGACGTCCTGCGACGCCCAGTAGCGCGCGAAGGCATCGCTCGCGGCGGAGAGATCGTCGATGAGCGCGCGCGTCGGCGCATCGTTCAGATGGCGGATCGAATCGGCGCGAAATTCGGCGGCAAGACGGCGCGCGCGCGTGTCCCAATCGACGATCAACGCCTTCGCCGCCGGCGACGTGAACGTGTACGTGAGCAGATTGCGGTCGTGCTCGCCGTCGAGCCAGCCGACGAGCAGCGCCGACGCGTGCTCGTTCCAGCGCAGCGCGTTCCACTGACGATCGAGCACATAGGCGGGCGCGCCGATCAGACCGACCGTGCGCAGCAGCGCGGCGGGCGCGTCCTGCGAGGCGGGGTCGGGCTCGGCGGGATCGCGCTGGGCGGCGAGTTCGAACAGATACGCGCGTTCGGCGCGCGACAGTTGCAGTGCGACGGCGATGCGCGCGAGGGCATCGGCGGAAGCGGACACGGGACGCCCTTGCTCGATCCACGTGTACCAGGTCGGACTCACGCCGCACAGTTGCGCGACTTCCTCGCGGCGCAGGCCGGGCGTGCGGCGGCGCGGGCCGGGCGCGAGACCGACCGCTTGCGGCGAGAGCCTTTCGCGATGCGCGCGGATGAATTCGCCGAGCGCATGCGCGGACGTTTCGGCGAGGGATTCGTTTTTGTGGATGTGATTCATGCGAAACGGGTGGTGTACATACCAGAATAAATGCACAACTTGTACTGGTACAAGACGCGCTCTATTGTAGCGACACGAGACCACGATAAAACCGGAGCCCACGATGAAACATCACGACCAGGTTGCAGATGCATTCGGCAGCACTGCCGCCGCCTATCTCACGAGCGCCGTCCATGCGAGCGGCGCGGATCTGGAGAATCTTTCAGCGACTTTCGAGGCCACGTGCGGCAACGCGCGCGTGCTGGACATGGGCTGTGGCGCGGGGCATGCGAGCTTTGCGATCGCGCCGCACGTGCGTGAGATCGTCGTGTACGATATCGCGCCCCAGATGCTCGCGACGGTCGAAGCTGCCGCCAGGGAGCGCGGCCTGACGACGATCCGCACACGGCTGGGCGCGGCAGAAACGTTGCCGTTCGAGGATGCATCGTTCGACTGGGCGGTGAGCCGCATGAGCGCGCATCACTGGCGCGACGTTTCCTCGGCGCTGAAGGAAGTTTGTCGCGTGTTGAAGCCGGGCGGGCGGCTCAAGTTCATCGATATTGCGGGCATCGACGATCCGCTTTACGACACGCATATCCAGGCGATCGAAATTTTGCGCGATGCATCGCATATTCGCGACTATCGCGCGGATGAATGGATCGCGATGCTCGACGCCGCCGGTTTCGACGCGCAAATCACGCAGCGCTGGCGTATTCCGCTGGAGTTCGAGGCTTGGGTTACGCGGATGCGAACGCCTTCTGAGCGTGTTACGGCTATCCGGTCGATGTGGAGCGGAGCGCCGGATGAAGTGCGGCAGTACTTCGCCGTGAAGGATGATTGTTCGTTCGAGTTGGATGCTTTGATGATCGAGGCGAAGCGGCGAGATTGAATGCCGTCGACGTCGCCGGATGTCACTTTCTTTGCTGCTGCAAAGGAAGTGATCAAAGAAAGCAGTTTTTTGGTTCGCGGGTCACATTATTTGATTCTTTTATGGAATCCTGATTTCTTTTTGGTCTATTAGCACTGCCCCTGTGCGGGGCGGCAGTCACTTTCTTTGCTGCTGCAAAGAAAGTAACCAAAGAAAGCAGCTTCTGATACGCCCGCGGTCACACGCACGTTGGGTAGTTCTCTCTTTCATCGTGGCACTCGCCTAAAGAGTGCCCTCATCACAATCACCGGGCGTGGATCGCGCACGGTCCGTCACATCGCGCCGCGTGGCTCGCTGGTTCAGCACCAGATAGCTCCGGCCCGCTGCGCGGCCGATGGGTTGATCGGGTTTGCGTGTGCTTCTTCCTAAGGCCGCCATCTCGATGCGCACGCGTACCATCGGTTTCCCGCGCACACCCGGCGGCAGCGCGTAGCGCTGTGCCGGAACCGTTTCGTGCTGAACCAGCACGCTTGGCGTTACGGCACGTCAGACCGTGCGCGAGCCAAGACCGCTTGGTCCTACGAGGGCACTCTTTAGGCGAGGGCCGCCTAGGGCGAGAGAACTACCCAAACTGCGTGTGACCGCGGGCCTGAAAAGCTGCTTTCTTTGGTTACTTTCTTTGCAGCAGCAAAGAAAGTGACTGCCGCCCCGCACAGGGGCAGTGCTAATAGACCACAAAGCAACCGGGATCCGGCGAAAGCCTAAGCACAAGTCAAAGGCAGCTTCGCACGCCGAATCAAAACCCCTCGCCACGCGGCAAAATCACCCCGTATTCCGCAACCCCGCGGCAATCCCATTGATCGTCAAATGAATCCCGCGCCGCAGCCGCACATTCTGATCCCCCGCGCGATGGCGCTTCAGCAACTCCACCTGCAAGTGATTGAGCGGATCGAGATACGGAAACCGGTTCTTGATCGAACGCGCGAGCAGCGGGTTATCGGCGAGACGATCGCTCTTGCCGGTGATTTCGCCGAGCACGTCGCACGTGCGCTGATGCTCCGCGACGATCTTGTCGAACACGGTCTTGCGCAGCTTCTTGTCGGTGACGAGTTGCGCATAGCGCGACGCGACCGCGAGGTCGGTCTTCGCGAGCACCATGTCCATGTTCGACAGCAGGTTCTTGAAGAACGGCCACGTCTTGTGCATCTTGCGCAGCGTCGCGAGGCGTTTTGCGCGTTCATCGTCGGAACCGGCGCGGTCGAGATACGCCGACACCGCGCTGCCGAAGCCGTACCAGCCGGTTAGCAAGAGACGGCACTGGCCCCACGAAAAGCCCCACGGAATCGCGCGCAAGTCTTCGATCTTGCGCTGCTTCGGATCCTGCAGCTTGCGCGACGCCGGCCGGCTGCCGATGTTCAGCTCCGCGATCTCCGAAATCGGCGTCGACAGAAAGAAGTAGTCGGTGAAGCCCGGCGTCTCGTAGACGAGCGCGCGATACGCGGCCATCGCGGAATCGGAGAGCGTTTGCATCGTCGCTTCGAATTGCGGCAGTTGCGCAGGCGCGTTTTCGTGCGGCAACAGCGATGCCTCCAGCGTCGCGGCGACGACCGTCTCCAGATTGCGCCGCCCGATTTCCGGATTGCCGAACTTGCTCGCGATGACTTCGCCTTGCTCGGTCAGACGGATCTGCCCGTCGACGGTGCCGGGCGGCTGCGACAAAATCGCCTGATACGTCGGGCCGCCGCCGCGACCGACCGTGCCGCCGCGTCCGTGAAAGAGGCGCAGCGTCGTGCCGCGTTCCTTGAAGAGCGCGACAAGCGCCAGTTCCGCGCGATACAGCTCCCAGTTCGACGTGAGGAAACCGCCGTCCTTGTTGCTGTCCGAATAGCCAAGCATCACTTCCTGCTCGTTGCCCTGATTCTCGATGAGCCTGTCGATGCCCGGCAGCGCGAAGAACTCGCCCATGATGACCGGCGCGTTGCGCAAATCGGCGATGGTTTCGAAGAGCGGAATCACCATCAGGCCATCGCGCGGGGAATCGTCCTTCGCGCCGAGATAGCCTTGCAGCACGCCCGTTTCCTTCTGCAGCAACATGACTTCCAGCAAGTCGCTGACGGTTTCCGTGTGCGAGATGATGTAGTTGCGCACCGCGCGCGCGCCGAACTTCGCGCGCGTTTCGCGGGCCGCTTCGAGCACGCCGAGTTCGCTCTTCGCCAGATCGGAATATTGCGCATACGGCAGACGCAGCGGACGCGGCTGCGCCAGTTCCTTCAGCAACACGTCGCGCTTCTGCTCCTCGGAAAGCGCCGCGTATTCCTCGACCACGCCCGCGCGCGCGAGCAGTTCGGTCACCACCGCCTCGTGAATATCCGAGCTTTGCCGCAAGTCGATGCTCGCCAGATGGAAGCCGAACACTTCGGCGGCGCGCACGAGCGGCGACAGGCGCAGGCTCGACATCGACGCGCCGTGATGCTCCGCGAGCGAATCGATCAGCACGTGCAGGTCGAGCACGAACTCGGAGGCATCGGCGTAGGGCTTCGCGCGAATCTGCGGCGCGCCCGGCCCCGCGCTGCGCACGGTCACGACGCCTTCGCCGAGCCGCACGCGCGCGCTTGCCGCGAGCCGCGTGTACATGCCGATGAGCGCGCGCCGGTACGGTTCGTCCGTGCGATGCGGCGACTGATCGGGCGATGCATCGGCGAGCGCCTTCAATGCCTCGCTCGATCCGGCGAGCAGGTCCGACACCGACAGCTCCGCGCCGAGCTTGTGCGTCTCTTCCAGATAGTGTTCGAAGATCACGATCGCCTGACGCGTGATCGCGGTTTCGAGCGTTTCGCCGGTGACGAACGGATTGCCGTCGCGATCGCCGCCGATCCAGCTTCCCATCTGGAAGAACGGCGGCAGGCGCACGGGCAGGCCGTGCTCCGCGAGCGCACCTTCGATATCGGCGTAGAGCGCGGGAATTTCCGCGAGGAACGTGGCGCGATAGTACGAGAGCGCGTTGTCGATTTCGTCGGTGACGGACAGGCGCGCGTCGCGCAACATGCGCGTCTGCCACAGCGACGTCACGCGCGCGCGCAACACGGCTTCGTTCTGCGCGCGTTCGCGTGCGGTCAGTTCCTGATCGCGTTCGGCGAGCAGACGCGCGATATCGTGTTGCGCGTCGAGAATGCTCTTGCGCGAGACTTCGGTCGGATGCGCGGTGAGGACGGGCACAATCAGCGCATCGCCGAAAAACTTTTCCAGCAGCTTGCGCGTCGCGCTGATGTTCTTGTGCTCGCGCATGCGCTCTATGGCATACGCGATGGTGCCCGGCTGCGAACCCGAGCCCGCGAGCGCGTGAATGCGCCGGCGCCGGTTGTGATGACGGTCCTCCGCGATATTCGCAAGATGCGAGAAATAGCTGAACGCGCGCACGACCGAGACGGTCTGTTCCGGCGACAGCGCGCGCAATTTCTTTTCGAGCGTCTGCGACGCTTCGACATCGTCCTCGCGGCGGAACTTCACCGCCGTCTGACGAATGGCCTCGACGACATCGAACACGGCGTCGCCTTCCTGCTCGCGCAGCACCTCGCCGAGCAGCCGTCCGAGGAAGCGGATGTCCTCGAAGAGCGGGCGGTCCTTGTCGTCGCGCGTGCGGCTCGCGGGTTTCGCGGACTTGGCTGACTTAACGGCAGTCGCGGATTTGACGGCGGCGGCCGCGCCGTTTGCGCGCGGCGCTCTCGTCTTGGCCGCGACGCGCGGGGACGCGGCCTTGATGCCCGGCCTCGGCTTCGGCGCGATGGCGGCTTTCGATGCCTTCGCGGCCGTGGCGGCCTTCGTCGCGACGATGGGCGACGACGCCGTGCGCGGCGCGTCGGAGGCGGAAGACTGGGGCAATGCGGCGCTGCGGCGCGCCGGGCGAGCCGATCCGGAAGACGTCACGTTGGGTTCCTCTCGAAAGCTGCGAAGCCGAAGTCACGCCGGGGCACAGCGTTGCGATGCGGCCGGCCGGATGCCCCGAAAGGCGCATCGGACAAGGCTCTCGCGCGCTGCCTGCGAACCGGTGGACCGTGGCGTGCGTGCTACCATTATTCGCTAATGTCTATTCATCCATCCCGTCATTCGATCGAGCATCAATGAATTCCGAGACGCATTCAACGACACCGCCCGCGAGCATCGTCATCGCTTCGCGGGAAAGCCGGCTGGCGATGTGGCAGGCCGAGCACGTGCGGTGTGCGCTGCACAAATTATATCCATCTTGCGACGTGAAAATCCTCGGAATGACAACACGCGGCGATCAGATTCTGGATCGCACGCTGTCGAAGGTCGGCGGCAAGGGATTGTTCGTGAAGGAACTCGAAGCCGCCATCGCGGACGGCCGCGCCGATCTCGCCGTGCATTCACTGAAAGACGTGCCGATGGAACTGCCCGAAGGGTTCACGCTCGGCGCGATCATGGAGCGTGAAGACCCGCGCGATGCGTTCGTGTCGGCGCATTACGCATCGCTCGATGCGCTGCCGGCGGGAAGCATCGTCGGTACGTCGAGCCTGCGCCGGGAAGCGATGATCCGCGCGCGTTTTCCCGCGCTCGAAGTGCGCCCGTTGCGCGGCAATCTCGATACGCGTCTTGCCAAGCTCGATCGCGGCGAGTACGCGGCGATCATTCTCGCGGCGGCCGGTCTGAAGCGGCTCGGTCTCGAAGCGCGCATCCGTGCGCTGCTCGATCCGGCGGAGAGCTTGCCGGCGGCGGGGCAGGGCGCGCTCGGCATCGAGATTCGCGCGGATCGCGCCGATCTCGCCGCGTGGCTCGCGCCTCTGCATGACGAACGCACCGCGCTCGCGGTCGAGGCGGAACGCGCGGTGTCGCGCGCGCTCGGCGGCAGTTGCGAAGTGCCGCTCGCGGCGCATGCTGTGTGGCGCGAGGGCGCGCTGCATCTGCGCGGCGCGGTATCGATGCCCGATGGCAAGCGCATGCTGCGCGCGGAAGAAAGCGTGCAGGCGCCCGATCTCGCCGCCGCGCTCGCGCTCGGGCAGCGCGTGTCGGCCGATCTCGAGGCACAAGGCGCATTCGACATCGTCGATGCACTCAAGACGATATTCCGCCCCGACGGTCCGAACACCGCGCCCTCGGGGCCCGCGTCCTGATGGCGAGCGAGCGCCGCGCCACCATCGTCGTCACGCGTCCGGACGGGCAGTCGTCCGCCTTGCTCGCGCTGCTCGCGGGCGCGGGCTTCGAGACGCTGGAGTTTCCGCTCATCGATATCGCGCCCGTTGCCGACGATGCCCCGCTGCGCGCCGCGCTCGACGAGCTCTTCCTGCCGCGCGAAGCGCCCGAGCGTTACGCGCTCGTCGTGTTCGTGTCGCCGAATGCGATCGATCATGCGTTCTCCCGGCTCGCCGCGCCGTGGCCCGCCGATCTTCCCGTTGCGGTCGTCGGTCCCGGCTCGGTCGCGGCGCTTTCGCGGCAGGGCGTGCATGCGCCGTCGCATCGCGTGATCAGTCCGTCGGCCGAAGATGCCGATCCGCGTTTCGATTCCGAAGCGCTCTACGCCGCGATCGGCGCGCATTTCGGCACGAACGGTCTTGCTGGCAAACGCGTGCTGATCGTGCGCGGCGACGGCGGGCGCGAATGGCTCGCCGAGCGGCTGGCCGGAGCGGGGGCGCAGGTCGAGAAGGCCGCCGCGTATCGCCGCGTGCTGCCGGAACCGTCGATGCAAAAGTGGGAGCGCATCCACGAACTGCTGGCAGGCGCGCCGCACGCGTGGCTGCTGACGAGTTCCGAAGGCGTGCGCAATCTCGCCGAACTCGCGCACGAGCATCTCACCGCCGACGAAATCGTCCTTCTCAAGCGCACGCCGCTCGTCTGCCCGCACCCGCGCATCGCCGAAGCCGCGCGGGGAGCGGGTTTTGATAGGATTACGGTGTCCGGCGCGGGCGACGAGCGCATCGCACATGCGCTGGAAGCGCTGTTCCCGCGCCAACGCGATCCGGAGACTACCGCGCACGCGAGCGCGAGCGCATCGGCTTCGACCACTACCTCATCCGCGCCGACGGACGCCGATCCGGCCACCGCACCGGCCCAACAAACGGCCTATGAAACGGCCTATGAAACGGCTCAATCACGCATGACTGATTCGAACGATTCCAAGAAAGCTTCACCTCAGCCGAACGTGACACCGCCCTTGCCGCCGAACACGCCCTTCACGCCTTTCGAGCAGCAGCAGCGGCGCGGCGGCGGCGCGGGCATCGTGTTGTTGTGGTTGGTCGTCGTCATTCTGGCGGTGGCGGCGGGCGCGGGCGCCTTCGTGCTGAACCGCAAGTTCGATCGCGCCGACGCAGAGATGTCCCAGCGCCTCGCGCAGTCCGACGAGCAGAACGCCGATCTGCGCGCGAAGGCCGATCAGGCCGCGAGCGCGACTGGCGCGCTCAACACGCAGATCATTCAGCTGCAAGGCAAACTCGCCGATGCCGAAGCGCACAGCCAGGCGCTGCAGCAGCAGTATCAGGACCTCGCGAGCAATCGCGACGACTGGACCGTCGCCGAAGTCGAGCAGATTCTGTCGAGCGCGAGCCAGCAGTTGCAGCTCACCGGCAACGTGCAACTCGCGCTTTTCGCGCTGCAAAGCGCCGACACGCGTCTTGCCGCCACCACCGGGCCGCAGGTCGTCGCGATCCGCAAGGCGATCGCGCAGGACATCGACAAGCTCAAAGCCACGCCGTCGACCGATCTCACCGGCCTCGCGATCAAACTCGACACGGCCATCGACCAGATCGACCAGTTGCCGCTCTCGGGCGAGGCGCCGATCGCCCGCGCCCAGGCGCAGGCCGCCGAGCCGGCGAACAGCGCGTCGATCGCGGCGGCCACCGGCGAGCCGCGCTGGAAGGTGCTGTGGCATCAGATCACGAACGGCATCGGGCAGCAGTTGTCGAGCCTCGTGTCCGTGCGCCGCATCGATAACGCCGATGCGATGCTCGCGTCGCCCGATCAAGGCTACTTCGTGCGCGAGAACGTGAAGCTGCGCCTCTTGTCCGCGCGTCTGTCGCTGCTTTCGCGCAGCGAACCGACGCTCAAGTCGGATCTGCGCGCCGCCGACGCCGCGCTCGGCCGCTACTTCGATGCGTCGTCCAAAAAAGTGCAGGCCGTGCGCGATCTCGTGAAGCAGGTCGATCAGGCGTCGCTCGCCGTCGCCGTGCCGAACCTGAACGCCAGCCTCGCCGCCGTCCATCAGTTCAAGCGAGGCGGATGATGACGATTCGTGGACTCATCTGGCTCGCGCTGCTGTTCGCGGTCGCGGTGATCGTCGCGACGGTCGGCGGCTTCAACGGCGGGCAGATCTTGCTCGTGATGCCGCCGTATCGCGTCGACATGTCGCTCAATCTGTTCGCGGTCGCGCTCGTCGTGCTGTTCATCGTGCTGTACGCGATCATTCGCGCGGTGCGCGGCGTGTGGAAGATGCCGTCGCGCGTCGCTGCGTATCGCGCGCGCAGCAAGCTCGCGAAGGCCAATGCGTCGCTGCGCGATGCCATCGGGCATCTGTACGCCGGGCGCTTCTCGAAGGCCGAGAAGGCCGCGCGCGATGCGTTGTCCGTCGATGACAACAAGGGCGCGGCGGGACTCATCGGTGCGAACGCGGCGCATCGTCTGCATGAATACGCGCGCCGCGACGAATGGCTCGCGCAAGTCGCGGGCGCGGACTGGCAGGACGCGCGTCTGATGGCGACCGCCGACATGCGCGCCGATGGCCGCGACGCCGACGGCGCGCTCGTCGCGCTGACCGAAATGCAGGCGCAGGGCGGCCGTCGCATTCACGCGCAGCAGATCGCGCTGCGCGCGCAGCAACAGTTGAAGAACTGGGGCGAGGTGCTCAAGCTCGTGCGCATGCTGGAAAAGCGCGAGGCGCTGCATCCGGCCGTCGCGGTGCGGCTGCGTCAGGTCGCGGCGGAAAACCTGCTGCGCGATCGCCGTCACAATCCCGATGCGCTGATGGAATTCTGGCAATCGCTTTCGGCGACCGAGCGCCAGTCGCCGCGTCTCGCCGATCTCGCCGCGGAATTGCTGATCGCGCTGGATCGCCGCGCGGAAGCGAAGAAGATCGTCGAAGATGCGCTCGCGCATAACTGGGACGCGCGGCTGTTGCGGCGCTATCCGGATTGCATCGTCGGCGGCGACGCGTTTCCGCTCATTCAGCGCGCCGAAGCGTGGCAGAAGGAGCGCACCGAAGACGCCGACCTGCTGTTCACGCTCGGCCGGCTGTGTCTGCATCAGCAGTTGTGGGGCAAGGCGCAGGCGTTCCTTGAATCGGCGCTCAAACTCGCCGATAACGAGCCGCTCAAGATCCGCACGCATCGCGCGCTCGCCCGTCTGCACGAGCAGCTCGGCGACACGGAGAAAGCCGCTGAACACTATCGCGCAAGCGCGCTGGCGATGAACGTCGTCTGATTCTCTGATCCGCATTGCGTCGCTGTTCAGGACAAAGCCGCATGAAGATACGCTTTCATGCGGCTTTCTTTTTTGCGGTGCGGGAGCTACGGGTTGACGTTGTCTGTACGTTAGCGCACGACGGCGGGGCGCGCGGCGTGGTCTAGTTTCCTTCCACCAATCCGAAGATCGAAACAGGAGGCGGACGTGAAGCGAGGGTTACACAAGCTCGTCGGCCTGGCGCTCGTCGTCTTTCTGTCCTGGCCGGACACGTCGCATTACTTCGCGCAGGGGGTCATCACGAGCGCACCGTGGACCGGAACGTGGTCGGCCGCGCCCGACGTCACCGCCGATAGCGGCTTCAACAACCAGACGATCCGCCATGTCGTGCATACGAGCATCGGCGGCACGGCCGCGCGTCTGACCTTCTCCAATCTTTTCGGCTCGCAGCCGGTCACGCTCGGCGACGTGCATATCGCGCGCCGGGCGAGCGGCGCGCGCACGATCGCCGGAACCGACAAGGCCGCGACCTTCAACGGCCAGCCTTACGTGACGATTCCCGCCGGCGGCACGGTGCAGACCGACGCAATCCCGTTTCAGGTGCCCGCGCTCGCCGATATCGCCGTGAGCTTTCATATTCCGTCGCGTACGCCGCCGGGATCGACCGGACATATCGAAGGCTTGCAGGACAACTGGATCGCACCGGGCGATGTCAGCGCGGACCCGGCGTTCACCGGTGGCGTTGTCAACGCGGCGGGCGAGCAGTCGTACTACTTTCTCACCAACGTCGACGTGATGAACGCCGCCGCGACGGGCGCGGTGGTCACGTTCGGCGCGTCGATCACGGACGGGCTTGCATCGACGCCCAACGCGAACCGGCGCTGGCCGAACCGGCTCGCGGAACGGCTGATCCGCGCGGGCATGACGGTCGGCGTGCTGAACCAGGGTATCAGCGGCAACAATTTCTTCACGGACGGCTCGGGTCAGGCGGGGCTCACGCGCTTTAACCGCGACGTGCTCGCGCAGACCAACGTCAAATGGGTGATCGTCTCCGACGACGCCGTGAACAATCTCATCAGCGGCAATCCGCCGAGCGCGCAGCAACTGATCGCCGCTTATCAGCAACTCGTTCAGCAGACGGCCGCGGCGAGAGTGGGTCTCATCTGCTCGACGCTCACGCCGTTCGAGGGTCTCGACGAATGGACGCCCAAGATCGAGAACACGCGGCAGACCGTGAACGCGTATCTGCGCACCAGGGAAAGCGGCTGCGACGCAGTGCTCGATCTGGCTGCGGCGCTGGGCAATCCGGTGGGCGCAACCGACTCCGCCGCTTTCGCGCGCGCCTTCAACAGCGGCGACGACCTCCATCCGAACGATGCCGGCATGCTGGCGATCGCCAATGCCGTCGATCTCGGCTGGTTCGCCGCGCTGCCGCCGATCAACGCGCCGACGTCGTGCGGGCGCATCGCGATGGGCGAGGGCATCGCGGCGGGCGGATCGCTCGCGGCGTGCAGCGGGAATGTGCAGTTGAACTTGCAGGGCGACGGTTATCTCGTCGCGGTCAGGAATGGCGCGACGATCTGGTCATCGAAGGTGAGCGGCACGCCGGGCATCGAAGTCCGCATGCAGGAGGACGGCAATCTCGCGATGTACGACAGCAACGGCGCGATGGTCTGGCAGACGCACACCTCGGGCAATCCGGGCGCCTACGCGTACATCCTGCCGAACGGCTATCTCGCGATCTTTTCGGCGAACGGCACGGCGCTCTGGTCCAGCGAAGGATGAGCGTTCGCGCCGCGCGCGAAATCAGTAAGTAGGCACCGACGGATCGACCTGACGCGACCACGCGTCGATGCCGCCGTACAGATTGAACATCTGCGTGAAGCCGCGCGATTCGAGGAACATCGCGACCTGCGCGCTGCGCGCGCCGTGATGGCAGATGCAGACGATCTGCGCTTCGTCGTCGAGTTCTTCGCTGCGCGCGGGGATGTCGCGCATCGGAATCGATACGATGCCGTTCATCGCTGCCGTCTGGATTTCCCAGGGCTCGCGCACGTCGAGCAGGACGGGAGCGGGGCGCGACGAATCGGCGAGCCACGCGGCGAGGTCGGATGCGGTGAGGTTTTGCATGGAGATTCCGGCAAGACGCGCGGCGCCGGCATGGCCGGCGGCGCGCTTTCAGCTTAGAACTTGAACTGCGACGGATGCACCGCGTTTTTCAGCGGCGCGACGAGCGTTTCGAACACATCCGACACGCGGAACTGCTTTTCGTCGACACGCGTGATGATCTGCGCCTTCATGACCGGCGCCGCGCCGACGAACGCCGCGATGCGCCCGCCGATCTTCAGTTGCTCGAGGAATTCCTGCGGCATGACCGGCAGACCGCCCGACACGCAGATGACGTCGTAAGGTGCGCCTTGCTGCCAGCCGAGCGCGCCGTCGCCGGTGATGACTTCCACGTTCGTCACGCCGTTGGCGGCCAGATTCTGCTGCGCGAAAGCGGCGAGTGCGGGCGAGATTTCGACCGTCGTCACGCTGCGGCCGCGATGCGCGAGCAGCGCCGCCATGTAACCCGAGCCGGTGCCGATTTCCAGCACGGTTTCGCCCTTGTGAATCGCGAGTTCCTGCAGGACGCGGGCTTCGACCTTCGGCGACAGCATGCGCTCGCCGCCTTCCAGCGGCACTTCGAGGTCCGCGAAAGCGATGTTGCGGTACGCGGCGGGAACGAAGTTCTCGCGCTTGACGATCGCGAGCAGGTTCAGCACGTCCTGGTCCAGCACTTCCCACGGACGAATCTGTTGCTCGATCATGTTGAAACGCGCTTGCTCGATGTTCATGTTCTGTGTGCGTGATGGCGACCGGAGCGGGCTGCATCGCGGCCGGATGCGGGGCTAGAAAACTACGCGATTGTAGCAAATGGAAGGGTTTTACCGCCTGTATCGCGCAGCGCGCCGCGCTTGCCAGGCGGCTAATGCGGCAAGCGGATGTCGAGCTTGAACGTGATGAGCCGCGCGATCAGGATGAACGCCGTCGAAATGAGCACGTTGTAGATCGTGTCGACGTCGAGCCGCTCCAGTCCGAGATAAATCCAGCAGCCGGCGAACGCGCAGACGGCGTACGGACGTGAATCGCGCAGGATCAGCGGAATCTCGTTGCAGAGCACGTCGCGCATCACGCCGCCGAACACGCCCGTGACGACGCCCATCATCGTCGCGGTGAAGGCGGGCATTTGCGCGTCGAGCGCGATCGACGTGCCCGACACGCTGAAGAGGCCGAGCCCGATCGCATCGGTGACGAGGAGCGCGCGCTGGTCGAAAAGGCGTGACGTAACGCGCAGAAAGAGCGGCGCGAAGATCGCCATCGCGAAGATGAAGAGCACGTAGTCCTGATGCTCGACCCAGTAGAAGGGGCGGCGCGAGAGCAGCACGTCGCGCACCGTGCCGCCGCCGAACGCGGTCACGAGCGCGACGAGGAACGCGCCGACCGCGTCGAGCCGGCGCTTGCGCGCCTCGATGAGTCCGGAGAACGCGTACGCGAAAATCGCGAGCGCCTCCATGACGGTGATGGCGAGGGTCAGTCTAGGATGCACTGTCCGGCCCCGCGTGGTGGAACTTGCGCGGGCTCTTGTCCTGCGGGTGATTGTGATGACGCGGCGCGCCGCCCGGCTGCAGCAGCACGAGCACCGCGCCCGCGCCGCCGTCGTGCGGCCGCGCCTGGCAGAACGCGATCACCTCCGACTTCTGTACGAGCCACGCGCGCACCTTGCCCTTCAACACCGGTTCCTTGCCGATGGAGCCGAGCCCCTTGCCGTGAATCACGCGCAGGCAGCGCAGCCCGCGCTTCACCGATTCGCGGATGAACTCCGCGAGCGCCTCGCGCGCTTCCTCGCGGCGCATGCCGTGCAGATCGAGCTGTGCCTGCACGATCCACGCGCCGCGCCTCAGCTTTCTGACCACTTCCTGGCTGATGCCGGGACGATAGAAGGACAGCGTTTCGTCGATGTCGAGCAGGCTTTCGGGATCGTATTCGTCGGAAAGCGCTTCCTGCAGCACCGCTTCCTCGTCGCGGCGGCTTTGCAGCGGCACGGGCGGCGGCGGCATGCGCGTGATGGTCGTGCGCGGCGGCGTCTTGAGCGGCTCGACTTCGCCGATCGCTCGACGAAACTCGCCGGCATCCTCGACAGCTTCGCGTTCCGCGCGTGCCGCCGCGACGCGCTGCACTTCGCGCTTTTCGGCATCGGCTTTCAGTGCGCTCTTGAGCGACGACAAACCCGCCAGACCTTCGCGCTTCACGGCGGCGGCGACATGGCGCGCATCGACCGGTTCCGGCGCGGGCGCGACCGGGCGCGGCGCTTCCTTGCGGCGGACTTTCGGTTCGTTCGGATGAGGAAGATTCTTCGGCATCGTTCGGCGAGCGGATGGGGGCGGGGTCGGTTCGGACTCGACGCGTGGCGCGCCGATTGTGCCACGCTCGGGCCTGGCACCGGACGCCGCCGCATGAAACGGCGGCACGTGCGCGCCGAAACGAAAACGGGCCGGCGGCGTGAGCCGCGGCCCGTCGTTGCTGACGCCGGCGGGTCGCGATGTCCGATCAGCGATCCGCTTCGTGGCTCATCGAATGCGGCGTCGGCGTCTCGTCGATGGTCTCGAGGTAGCGTTGCGCGTCGAGCGCGGCCATGCAGCCCGTGCCCGCGCTCGTGATCGCCTGGCGGTAGATGTGATCCTGCACGTCGCCCGCGGCGAACACGCCGGGGATGCTCGTGGCGGTCGCATCGCCGCTCGTGCCGCCCTTCGTGATGATGTAGCCGTTCTTCATCTCCAACTGGTTCACGAAGAGATCGGTGTTCGGCTTGTGGCCGATCGCGACGAACACGCCTTGCAGCGCGATGTCTGTCGTCTCGCCCGACTGCGTGTTCTTCACGCGCAGGCCGGTGACGCCGGACTGGTCGCCGGTGACTTCGTCGAGCACGTGATTCCATTTGATATCGACGATGCCTTCTTTTTCCTTCGCGAGCAGGCGGTCGATCAGGATCGGCTCGGCGCGGAACTTGTCGCGGCGATGCACGACCGTCACCTTCTTCGCGATGCCCGCGAGGTAGATGGCTTCCTCGACGGCCGTATTGCCGCCGCCGATCACCGCGACTTCACCGTTGCGATAGAAGAAGCCGTCGCAGGTCGCGCAAGCCGAGACGCCTTTGCCCATGAACGCTTCTTCCGACGGCACGCCGAGATATTGCGCCGATGCGCCCGTCGCGATGACGAGCGAATCGCACGTGTACTCGCCCGAATCGCCGATCAGACGGAAAGGGCGCTCGTTGAGCTTCGCGGTGTGAATGTGATCGAAGACGATGTCGGTGTTGAAGCGGCGCGCGTGTTCCTCGAGACGCTGCATCAGTTCCGGGCCCTGCACGCCGGAAGGATCGCCTGGCCAGTTCTCGACGTCCGTGGTGGTCATCAACTGGCCGCCTTGCGCGAGACCGGTGACGAGCAGCGGCGACAGGTTCGCGCGCGCGGCATAAACGGCGGCGGAGTAGCCGGCGGGGCCGGAACCGAGAATCAGCACTTTGGCGTGTTTGGGCGAAGACATGATGATGGTCCGTTATTGATGGTGTCGGAAGCGCGCCTGGAAAGCGTCCGGTCGATGCCCGCAACGCAGCAATACCGACTCCACGCTTCCGATGAACCGTATTTAGGTGCAAAACGACGATTATAAAGGCGGTGGAAAAAGCCTTCCGAATGAACCTTTCAATGGGATTGATAGCCGCGCCGGGCGCGGAACGCCCCATGACGCGTGCGTGACGAGTGTTACAGGTTGCAAGAAGCCGCCCGTTTTGCGCCTTTCACCGCAACGCAGCGTTTACAATGGGCCACCGTTCAGGCGGCCCTTCGCGCGAGACGCGTGCGCCGCAAGCAAGCGACACCAAGCGACACCGAATCAATGGCCAAAGCTACTTATTCCGCGAGCCCGCAGGCATTGCCGCACCGCATGTCGCGGCTCTTCACCGAGATTCGCTGGATACTCCAGGTCGCGCTCGGACTCTTTCTCGTGATGGCGCTGCTCTCGTACAGCCGCAAGGATCCGAGCTGGACCCACGCGGTCGGCGTCGATCGCATCGCGAACTGGGCGGGGCGCGTCGGCGCATACACGTCCGACATCCTGCTGCTCGTCTTCGGGCTGTCTTCCTACTGGCTGATCGTGCTGCTCGCGCGGCGCATCGTCGCGAATTATCGGAAGATCACGCATCCGCCGGTCGTCGATGACGACGCGCCCAAGGATCGCACCTGGCTCGCCGAAGCCTTTGCGTTCGTGCTCGTGCTGCTAGCCTCCGACGGCATCGAGGCGCTGCGCATGTGGTCGCTCAAGGTGCAGCTGCCGCGTGCACCGGGCGGCGTCGTCGGCGATGTGGTCGCGCGTCACGTGTCGCATGCGCTCGGTTTCACGGGCGCGACCCTGTTCCTGCTGATCGCCCTCGCGATCGGTCTCTCGCTCTATTTCCGCTTTTCGTGGCTGTCCGTGTGCGAGAAGGTCGGCGACGGCATTCTCAACGCCATTACCGGCGCGCAACTGCGCCGCGAAGCCGGACGCGATCGCAAGCTCGGCGAGGCGGCCGCGGTCAAGCGCGAAGGCAAGGTCGTGCGCTCGCGCGAAAAGAGCGAGGAGCACGAGCCGGTGATGATCGTGCCCGCCGCGCCCGCGCCCGCGCGCTCGGAGCGCGCCGAGAAGGAAAAGCAGGTGCCGCTTTTCAAGGACCTGCCGGGCGATTCCACCTTGCCGCCGCTCGCGCTGCTCGATCCGCCGCCGAAGACGCAGGAAACCATCGCCGCCGATACGCTCGAATACACGTCGCGTCTCATCGAAAAGAAGCTGAAGGATTTCGGCGTCGAGGTGAGCGTGGTCGCGGCGTATCCGGGGCCGGTCGTCACGCGCTATGAAATCGAGCCGGCGACGGGCGTGAAGGGCAGCCAGATCGTCGGGCTTGCGAAGGATCTCGCGCGTTCGCTGTCGCTCGTGTCGATCCGCGTCGTCGAGACGATTCCGGGCAAGAACTACATGGCGCTCGAATTGCCGAACCAGCGCCGTCAGACGGTCAAGCTCTCCGAGATTCTCGGCTCCGAGGTCTACGCGAACGGCGCATCGCCGCTGACGATGGGCCTCGGCAAGGACATCGGCGGCAACCCGGTCTGCGCTGATCTCGCGAAGATGCCGCACTTGCTCGTCGCGGGCACCACGGGCTCGGGCAAGTCCGTCGGCATCAACGCGATGATCCTCTCGCTCCTGTACAAGGCGAGCGCGGATCAGGTGCGCCTCATCCTCATCGATCCGAAGATGCTCGAAATGAGCGTCTACGAAGGCATTCCGCACTTGCTGTGTCCGGTCGTCACCGACATGCGCCAGGCGGGCCACGCGCTCAACTGGGCGGTCGCCGAAATGGAGCGCCGCTACAAGCTGATGAGCAAGATGGGCGTGCGCAATCTTGCGAGCTTCAACACGAAGATCGACGACGCGAAAAAGCGCGACGAGACCATCCCGAACCCGTTCAGCCTCACGCCCGACGCGCCCGAGCCGCTCACGCGCCTGCCGAATATCGTCGTCGTGATCGACGAGCTGGCCGACCTGATGATGGTCGTCGGCAAGAAGGTCGAAGAGCTGATCGCGCGTATCGCACAGAAGGCGCGCGCGGCGGGCATTCACCTGATTCTCGCGACGCAGCGCCCTTCGGTCGATGTCATCACCGGCCTCATCAAAGCGAACGTGCCGACGCGCATGGCGTTCCAGGTGTCGTCGAAGATCGATTCGCGCACGATTCTCGATCAGCAGGGCGCCGAATCGCTGCTTGGCATGGGCGACATGCTCTATCTGCCGCCGGGCTCGGGCCTGCCGGTGCGCGTGCACGGCGCGTTCGTGTCGGATGAGGAAGTGCATCGCGTCGTCGACAAGCTGAAGGAGCACGGCGAGCCGAACTATATCGAGGGCATTCTGGAAGGCGGCCTCGCGGGCGACGGCGATGAAGGCTCGGCGGGCGCGGGCGGAACCGGCGCCGCCGATGGCGAGTCCGATCCTCTATACGATCAGGCGGTCGAGGTCGTCATCAAGAACCGGCGCGCGTCGATCTCGCTCGTGCAGCGGCACTTGCGCATCGGCTACAACCGCGCGGCGCGGCTGCTCGAGCAGATGGAGAACTCCGGTCTCGTTTCGGCGATGTCGTCGAACGGCAATCGCGAAATCCTCACGCCGGCGCGCGACGCGGAATGACCGCGCGTTATATGGAGAACACAAGCATGAAGCAGTTTACGGGGCGCAGTTTCGTCAAGGCATTCGGCACGGCGCTGGTTTCGGCGTCGATGCTGGTCGCATCGCACGCATTCGCGAGCGGCACGGAGCAATTGAAGGCGTTCGTGTCGCAAGTCCACGCGGCGCGCGGCGACTTCACGCAGCAGGAAATCAAGGCGCCCGGCAAGACGAACAACGGCGCGACGTCCACGCAAGTGCCGACCAGGGGCGCAACCTCCAGCGGCACGTTCATGTTCGCGCGGCCGGGCAAGTTCATCTGGTCGTATCAGAAACCGTACTCGCAAATCCTTCAGGCCGACGGCGACAAGCTCTACGTCTACGATAAAGATCTGAATCAGGTCACCGTGCGCACGCTCGGCGGCGCGCTCGGTGCAAGCCCGGCCGCGATTCTCTTCGGCAGCAACGACCTGGAAAAGAACTTCAATCTGCGCGATGCGGGCGAGAAGGGCGGCATCGACTGGCTCGAACTCACGCCGAAGGCGAAGGACACGCAGTTCGAGACGGTCGGCATCGGCTTCAAGGACGGCAATCTCCAGGCGATGGAACTGCACGACGTCTTCGGCAACGTCACGCTGCTGACGTTCTCGAACATCCAGAAGAACCCGCCGATCAAGAGCGACACCTTCAAGTTCGCCGTGCCGAAGGGCGCTGACGTCATCAACGGCTGACATCCGTTTCATTCGATGGCCGCGTGCGCCGCGGCCATGTCCTCCAGAAACGCCTCCACGATTTCCCGCCTCGTTCCGCGCGCGCTGCTCGAACGCTGCGCGCGCGTGACCATCTGGAACGCGACGCGATAGCGCATCGTTTTCGGATTCAGCGGCGCGAGCAAGCCATCCTTCACGTACGGCGCGGCGAAGTGTTCGGGCAGATAGCCGAGATGCCGGCCCGACAGCACGAGCATCGCGACCGCCTCCATGTTGTCCGCGACCGCGCCGATGTTACGCGGCGTGAGCTCGCCCGCTTCGGGCAGCGGATAGCTGCGCCACGCCCAGTCGTGCTCGAACGCCTGGGCCGTGGAGACGCGTCCCGCCCGCGCGAATAGCGGATGCTCACGCGCGCAATACGCGAGCTGTTCTTCCGCGAAGATTTCGGTGTAGTCGAGCGACGGCACGCGATGCCAGAAATACCCGATCGCCATCTGGATGCGCCCGGCCAGCAGCATCTCTTCGAGTTCGCCCGGCGAGCGCACGAGCACGGCGAAACGCACGGATTCGTCGCGCTGCCGGAAACGCGCGATCGCCTGACTGACGCGCGCGTTCGCGCTCACCGGCGTATTGCCGATCATCCCGAGCGTGAGCGTGCCGACGAGCGTCTTGCCGACGTTGCGCGCGGTGGCATCGAACGTATCGATGGCCGCGAGCAAGGAACGGCTCGCCTCGATGAACTGCTCGCCGCGCGACGTCAGCGCGAAGCCGCCGCGCCCGCGTTCGCACAGCCGATAACCGAGCCGCGTTTCGAGCGTCGCGAGCTGCGTGCTGATGGTCGATTGCCCGACGTTGAGCGTGGCCTGCGCGGACGAGACGCCGCCGGCATCGACGATGGCGAGGAACACGCGGATCAGGCGCAGGTCGAGATCGGAAAGATGAGTGAACATGGTCGCCGCCAAACATCGATGAATATCGATGTTAAGTTAATTTCATTGCCATTTCTTCTTCGGCGGAAAGCGGCTATTAATGACCGCATCGCAACGTGAAATCATCTGACGCCATGAATACAACTTCGTTGTTTGCTCCCGCCGAACACTTCGATTCGCATTTCCTCGAACAGCGCGCCGAGCGCCCCCAGCCGCTTTCGGGCAACCAGATGCCGCGCTGCGGCGGCATCACGACGATGATGCGTCTGCCGCACGTTCAATCGGCCCAAGGGCTGGATGCGTGTTTCGTCGGCGTGCCGTTCGATCTCGGCACGTCGAACCGCACGGGCGCGCGCTTCGGCCCGCGTCAGGTGCGCAGCGAGTCCGTGCTGCTGCGCCCGTACAACATGGCAACGCGCGCCGCGCCGTTCGATTCGCTGCGCGTCGCGGATATCGGCGATGTCGCGATCAATCCGTACAACCTGCTCGATTCGATCGACCGTATCGAGCGGGCGTATCGCGAGATTCTCGAGCACGGCTGCAAACCGCTTACGCTCGGCGGCGATCACACCATCGCGCTGCCGATCCTGCGCGCGATTCACGCGAAGCACGGCAAGGTCGGGCTGATTCATATCGACGCCCACGCGGACGTCAACGACACGATGTTCGGCGAAAAGATCGCGCACGGCACGCCGTTTCGCCGCGCGGTGGAAGAGGGTTTGCTCGATTGCTCGCGCGTCGTGCAGATCGGACTGCGCGGCACGGGCTACGAAGCCGGCGATTTCGACTGGTGCCGCGAGCAGGGCTTCCGCGTCGTGCAGACGGAGGAATGCTGGAACAAGTCGCTCGCGCCGTTGATGGACGAAGTGCGCGCGCAGATGGGCGATGGCCCGGTCTACATCACGTTCGATATCGACGGCATCGATCCCGCGTTCGCGCCCGGCACCGGCACGCCGGAAATCGCCGGGCTGACGGTGCCGCAGGCGCTGGAAATCGTGCGCGGCGCGCGCGGGTTGAACATCGTCGGCGCGGATCTGGTGGAAGTCGCGCCGCCTTACGACCCATTCGGCACGACCGCGCTGCTTGGCGCGAACCTCGCGTTCGAGCTGCTGTGCGTGCTGCCGGGCGTCGAGTATCGCGCGGCGAAATAGTGCTGCAACGCTTACGCGTAAGCGCGGCGTCCGCCCGACACGAGCAGCAGATAGCACACCGCGCCGAGCGCGAGTGCGGGCAGCGTCGCGCCGAGATTCGGCAGCCATTGATTGATCGCGTGGTACGCCGCGATGCCGATGCCCCACGCGATGAACGCGCTCACGTGCCAGCCGCCGGAAAAGCCGTAGCGCCCGTTGACGTCGGCGAGCACGGCTGCTTCGATGCGGCGCTTGCGCACGATGAAGTGATCGGCCAGCACGACACCGAAGAGCGGCGCGAACACCGAGCCGATCAGCAGCAGGAAGTTCTGATACTTGCCCATCTCGACCACGAGCGCAACGAGCGTGCACAGCGCGCCGAACGCGCACGAGAGCATCGGCACGCTGGCGCGCGCCCAGAACGTGCCCGTCGATACGGCGGCGGAATGGATATCGGCGAAGGCGTTGTCGGTTTCGTCGATCAGGATCAGGAACAGCGCGAGCCCGCCGCCCGCCTGCGCGAACGCGGTCGTGAGCAGCGCATCGCCGCCGCCCGCCGCGAGCCCGTAGATCGCGCCGAGCGCGTAGAACCACAGGTTCGCGATGCCGTAGCCGAACAGCGTGCCGCGAAACGCGCCGCCCGCGCTCCTGCCGAAACGCGTGTAATCGGCGATCAGCGGCAGCCACGAGAGCGGCATCGCGACGACGAGATCGATGCCCGCGCCGAACGCCATCTCGCCGGTGCCGGGGCGCGCCATCAACGCGGCGAGATCGTGCTTCGCGAGCAGATTCCAAGTGAGCCAGCCCGCGCCGCCGAGCAGCAGCCAGATGCCCCAGGTCCGCAGAAAGCGGCGCACGAAGGAGAGCGGGCCGCTCACCGCGAGCGCGGTGGCGAGCGCGCCGAAGATGAGCGTCCAGACGAGCGGCATCGAGAGATTGAAGGATTGCTTCGCAAGGGCATCGGCGGAATCGCGCATCACGATGATCTCGAACGAGCCCCAGCCGACGAGCTGGATCGCGTTGAGCACCGCGGGCACCGAGGCGCCGCGCACGCCGAGCGTCGGGCGCAGCGACGACATCGCCGCGAGCCCCGTATCCGTGCCGACGACGCCCGCGAGCGCGAGCAGCACGACGCCGATCGCCGTGCCGATGGCGATCGCCGCGAGCGCGTGCGGCAGCGACAATCCCGGCACCAGCAGCGCGCCCGCCTGCGCGACCAGGAGGCCGATGCCGAGCGAGAACCAGAGCGCGAAGGCATCGCTCGTGCCGAATGCGCGCCGTTCGGGCGGCACCGGCGTAAGCGGCGCGTAAGTGGAGGTTTCGCCGTGCGCTGCGGCGTTCGTGGTGTGCTCTTGCCCCATCGGATTGCGTCCTTATATGGATTGTTCAGGCATGGCCGGCGCGGGTCGCGGCCCTCGGGCTGTCATAATGATCCGATTCCGCGGCCGCGGCCGCGCCTTCGTGAAGCGCGAGATTATCGCCGCGATCCACCCAACTGCGTCAACCTGCATCGCACAGCACATGTTCGAAGAAAATCGTGGCATCGTTCCGCTCGCGGAACGCCTGCGCCCCCGCACCATCGACGACGTGATCGGCCAGAAGCATCTGCTCGGGCAGGCGAAGCCGCTGCGCGTCGCGTTCGAATCGGGCGAGGCGCATTCGATGATTCTCTGGGGTCCGCCCGGCGTCGGCAAGACCACGCTCGCGCGCCTCATGGCCGATGCCTTCCACGCGCAGTTCATCTCGCTCTCGGCGGTGCTCTCCGGTGTCAAGGATATCCGCGAGGCGGTGGAAACGGCGCAGATCCATCGCGCGAACGGACATCAGACGCTCGTCTTCGTCGATGAAGTGCATCGCTTCAACAAGAGCCAGCAGGATGCGTTCTTGCCGCATGTGGAGTCGGGCTTGTTCGTGTTCGTCGGTGCGACCACGGAAAATCCGTCGTTCGAGGTGAACAGCGCGTTGCTGTCGCGCGCGGCGGTGTACGTGCTGAAAAGCCTCGATGCCGATGAACTCAAGGAACTGCTCGAACGCGCGACGAAGGAGCTCGGCGGCCTCACGTTCACCGACGAAGCCCGCGACGCGCTCATCGGTTCCGCCGACGGCGACGGGCGCAAGCTCCTGAACAACCTCGAAATCGTCGCGCGCGCGGCAGCGCAGCAGAAGCAGACGGATGTCGACGGCGCCTTGCTCGGCAGCGCGCTCGCTGAAAACCTGCGCCGCTTCGACAAGGGCGGCGACGCGTTCTACGACCAGATCAGCGCGCTGCACAAATCGGTGCGCGGCAGCAATCCGGACGCCGCGCTCTACTGGTTCTGCCGCATGCTCGACGGCGGCGCGGACCCGCGCTACATGGCGCGGCGCATCGTGCGCATGGCGTGGGAGGACATCGGGCTTGCCGATCCGCGCGCCGCGCGCATCACGCTCGATGCCGCCGAAACCTACGAACGGCTCGGCTCGCCGGAAGGCGAACTGGCACTCGCGCAGGCGCTCATCTATCTGGCGGTCGCGCCGAAATCGAACGCCGGTTACAACGCGTACAACGAAGCGCGGCGCTTCGTGGGCAAGGATCAGTCGCGCGGCGTGCCCGTGCATCTGCGCAACGCGCCGACCAAGCTGATGAAGGAACTCGGCTACGGCCACGAATATCGCTATGCGCACGACGAGCCTGATGCCTATGCCGCCGGCGAAACCTACTTGCCCGACGGCATGCGCGATCCGACCTGGTACAAGCCGACGCCGCGCGGGCTCGAGGGCAAGATCGGCGAGAAGCTCGCGCGGCTTGCCGAGCTCGACGATGCGTGGCGGCGCGAGCATCGCGACGATAAGAAGCGCTGAAAGCGCCGGTGTTCGTTTCACGCGCGGACCGGCGGCGTTTCGCCGTTCCCGCCCGGCCCGCGATGACCGTGCGCTAAAATCGGCGTTTCCGATTACTTAATAAAGCAGCCCCCGCCATGCTCGACATCCAAACCCTCCGCAAAGACCTGGACGGCGTCGCGAAACGTCTCGCCGATCGAGGCTATACGCTCGACGTCGCCGCCTTCGCCGCGCTCGAAGCCGAGCGCCGCGAGATCCAGACGCGCACCGAAGAACTGCAGGCGCGCCGCAACAGCCTGTCGAAGCAGATCGGCGCGATGAAGGGACGCGGCGAGGACACATCGGCGGTAATGGCGGAAGTGAGCGGCATCGGCGACACGATGAAGGAATCGGCCGCGAAGCTCGACGATATCCAGAAGCGTCTGTCGGACCTGATGCTGACGGTGCCGAACCTGCCGCACGAGAGCGTGCCGGTCGGCAACGACGAGACGCAGAACGTCGAAGTGCGGCGCTGGGGCGCGCCGCGTTCGTTCGACTTCGAGGTCAAGGATCACGTCGATGTCGGCGCGCCGCTCGGTCTTGATTTCGAAACGGGCGCGAAGCTCTCGGGCGCGCGCTTCACGCTGCTGCGCGGGCCGATCGCACGGCTGCATCGTGCGCTCGCGCAGTTCATGATCGACACGCACACGGAGCAGCACGGCTACACCGAGGCGTACACGCCGTACATCGTGAATCCGGAGATTCTGTACGGCACCGGCCAGTTGCCCAAATTTGCCGATGACATGTTCCGCGTCGAGAAGGGCGGCGACGAGAACACGGTCACGCAGTACCTCATCTCGACATCGGAAATCTCGCTCACCAACACGGTGCGCGACAGCATCCTCGAAGCCGACGCGCTGCCGGTGAAGCTGACCGCGCATTCGCCGTGCTTTCGCTCGGAAGCGGGCTCGTACGGGCGCGATACACGCGGCCTGATCCGCCAGCATCAGTTCGATAAGGTCGAGATGGTTCAGATCGTGTCGCCGGAACACTCGTATGCCGCGCTCGACGAGATGGTCGGCCAGGCGGAGACAATCCTGCAGAAGCTGGAACTGCCGTACCGCGTGATTACGCTGTGCACGGGCGACATGGGCTTTTCGGCGGCGAAGACGTTCGATCTCGAAGTGTGGCTGCCGGCGCAGAACACGTACCGCGAGATCTCGAGCTGCTCGAACACCGAGGCGTTCCAGGCGCGCCGCATGCAGGCGCGGTTTCGCAACGCGCAGGGCAAGCCGGAGTTCGTGCATACGCTCAATGGCTCGGGTCTGGCGGTCGGTCGCACGCTCGTCGCGGTGCTGGAAAACTTCCAGAATGCGGACGGCTCGGTGACGATTCCGGCGGTGCTGCGTCCGTATATGCGCGGCGCGGAAAAAATCGAAGTTTCCGCATCGGCGTGACGTTTATTTTCAAAAAGGGGCTTGGAAAGCACGAAAGGGTTCGATATACTTTCGTTCTTCGTTGAGCACCGACCAGCCGACGAGGACCCGCAAGGGTAGACGGAGAGGTGGCAGAGTGGTCGAATGTACCTGACTCGAAATCAGGCGTACGGTTTTCCCGTACCGTGGGTTCGAATCCCACCCTCTCCGCCAAAACATAAAAACCCCGCAAGTCGCGAGACTTGCGGGGTTTTGCATTTGAGCTTCCTTTTTTGCGCTTCCGCTTCAGTGAGACGAAGCGGAAGAGGGGCACATTCTCAAGTCGTGCACCGCGCGATATCGAAGCGCAGTTCCGGCTCCGGCACGCCGCCATCGTCGTTCGATGACTGCTGCACCTTCACGATCGATCCATAAGCCGAAGGCGTGAGCGTCACGAGCCAGGCGTTCGATCCGACCAGCAACTCCGTCGATCCCTGATCGCGTCTAGCCTGCGCCGACGGAATCATGCGCTGCAGGCAACTCGATATATCCGACGCCGCCCGCGCCGACGACACATGAATCACTGGCTTCGACGCGCGCAACTCGGGATCGCTCGTCGAGCCGCAGGCGGCAAGCGTCGCGACACCCGCGACCACAGCGTAAAACAGGGCACATCGATGCAAGTTCATGGCGCTCCGGCAAGTTCAAAAACGGGCCACTAAAACATAAACGCGCCTTCATCACAAGGGCGAAGAACCATCGCGGCGCGCGCGCAGCCACGCGTGCGAAGCCGCGAAATGCAGTGCCCATGCGGCTTTCCAAGCGGAGACCCTGCGCGGGAGTGCTATCATCGGGCCCATTGTCCTCGCGCGCCGAGCGCTTAGAATCCCGGCGAAAACGCGTGCGCGAGGCGGCACGAACCCATTCGCATTGCTCAATGGCCATCACGCTCAAGACACCCGCCGACCTCGAAAAGTTGCGCATCTCCGGCCGCATGGCCGCCGAAGTCCTCGCGATGATCGGCGAACACGTCCGCCCGGGCGTCACCACCGACGAACTCGACGCCATCTGCAATCGCTTCATCGTCGACGAACTGAAGGCCGTCCCCGCGAATGTCGGGTACATGGGCTTTCCAAAGACCGTCTGCACGTCGGTGAATCATGTCGTGTGTCACGGCATTCCCGGGCCGAAGGAATTGAAGGACGGCGACATCATCAACATCGACGTCGCCATCATCAAGGACGGCTACTACGGCGATACGAGCCGCATGTACTACGCCGGGACGCCGAGCGAGCAGGCGCGCCGTCTGACCGAGACGACCTACGAAGCGATGGTCGCCGGCATCCGCGAAGTGCGTCCGGGCGCGACGCTAGGCGACGTCGGCTTCGCGATCATGGGCGTCGCGCACCGCGAAGGCTTTTCGGTGGTGCGCGAGTATTGCGGCCACGGCATCGGCCGCGTCTATCACGAAGATCCGCAGGTGCTGCATTATGGCCAGCGCGGCGCGGGCCTGCGCCTGAAGCCGGGACTCGTCTTCACGATCGAGCCGATGATCAACGCGGGCCGCGCCGCCACGCAGCAGTCGCGAGACGGCTGGACGGTGACGACGAAGGACCGCTCGCTGTCGGCGCAATGGGAACATATGATCGCCGTCACCGACGATGGCTTCGAAGTGCTGACGGCGTGGCCGGACGGCATCGGCAGCTACGCCGAGCCGTGAGCGCGCGTGCGCGTGCCGTGTGCGTTGTAAAGCACTTTCCGGGATTTAGGAATTGACGGGTTCGCCCGTTCGGTTGAAGCTATGCCAGTGGCCCCAAGCGCCGCACCGGCCGACAGAGCCGCACGCGCAAGAGCCTGCAAGCCAGAGAGAAATAGTCTGCATGAGCGCACGCATGAGTCCCTCATTGACCGTCAGCCGCATCGCCGCGCATCAAGGTTCGGTTCTGCGCGAGCTTCGCACGGCGTCGCTGCGCGAAGCGCCGTACGCATTCGGCGAAACGCTGGAGGACACGCTGCTCGTCGACCCGTCGTCCTTCGACGACACCGCGGCGTTGCACGCCACGTCGCCCCGGCTCGCGACATTTCTGCTCTACACGGAAGGTCACTCCTGCGGTCTCGTGCACGCGTACATCGAAGAGGCGCCGAACGGGCGCGCCTTCGTGAACGCGTTGTGGGTCGCGCCGGCCGTGCGTCATCTGCGCGGCGGCGAACTGCTCGTGAACGTCGCGTCGCAGTGGCTCGCACAGCAGGGCGTCTCCGAAGTGCACGCGTGGATATCCGAGGAGAACCGTACCGCGGTGCGCTTCTACGAGCGCCTCGGTTTCGGTCCCACGGGCGATCGCCGCGCGATGCCGTCGCACGAACAAGAAGCCGAGTCGCTCTTCGTGCGTCACATCCATCCCGACGAAGACGCCTGACGCGCATCGGCTGCGGCGTTCATCTTCACGCGCGCTTTCGTCCTGCGCGCGCGTCATGCGCACTTTCCGTTTCCGCTCGCTGAAATCGGCCCTAAAAATTATGGCCGTGTGCGACAACGCCTGTAAAATACGCAAAATTTTTGGCCGTTCCTATGTCGCTCAACAAAACGCCCTTCTTCGAACTGCGCAGCGGCTCCGTCGACACGCTTCTCTTCGTCGTCAAGACTCCCGACCTCGATGCCCTGCGCAACGAACTCACGCGGCGCTTCGAAGCGACTCCCGAATTCTTCGCAGGCGATGTCGTCGCGATCGACGTGCGCCGTCTCGCTGAAGGCGAGCGCGTCTCGCTGCCCGAACTGGAGAAGGTGCTTAGAGACGTGCGTATGCGCCCCATCGGCATCGTCGCGCTGCCCGCGCAGACGTGGGCGATTCAATGGGCGAACGCGGGCGGCCTGCCGATTCTCGAAGCACGCGACCGGCGCGGCGCGCCCAAGCCATCGGTCGATGAAGCGAAGCCCAACACCGAAGCCGCCGCCGTGATCGAAGCCGCGGTCGCGAACACGCCGCCGCCGCCCGCGCCGCCGGCGCCCGCGACCATCATCGATCGTCCGTTGCGCTCAGGGCAGCAGGTCTACGCGAAGGGCGATCTCGTCGTGCTCGGGCTCGTGTCGTACGGGGCCGAGGTGATCGCGGAAGGCAATATCCATATCTATGCGCCGTTGCGAGGCCGCGCGCTCGCGGGCGTGCATGGCAATCTCGACGCGCGCATCTTCTGCACCTGTCTCGAGCCGGAACTCATCTCCATCGCGGGTATCTATCGGACGACCGAGAACCCGCTGCCGGCCGACGTGCTCAGCAAGCCGGTGCAGATCTGGCTGAACGAAGAAAAACTCATGATCGAACCGCTGCGGCTGACCTGACGAGTCGCACCAACACGCGCGCCCGATGCCCCGGCGCGCGCTCGAAGGCAACGCGAGCGGACCTATTGACGAACACAAGGTACTTGTATGGCAAAAATCATTGTGGTGACTTCGGGAAAGGGCGGCGTCGGCAAGACGACCACCAGCGCGAGCTTCGCATCGGCGCTCGCATTGCGCGGCCATAAGACGGCCGTGATCGACTTCGACGTCGGTCTGCGCAATCTCGACCTCATCATGGGTTGCGAACGCCGCGTGGTGTACGACCTCATCAACGTCATTCAGGGCGAAGCGAACCTGCATCAGGCGCTCATCAAGGACAAGAAGTGCGAAGAGCTGTACATCCTGCCGGCCTCGCAGACGCGCGATAAAGACGCGCTCACGCTCGAAGGTGTCGAGAAGGTCATCAACGAGCTCATCAAGATGGACTTCGAGTACATCGTCTGCGATTCGCCGGCGGGGATCGAATCCGGCGCGCTGATGGCGATGCACTTCGCCGACGAAGCGCTCATCGTGACGAATCCGGAAGTGTCGTCCGTGCGCGACTCGGACCGCATTCTCGGGATTCTGTCGTCGAAGACCAAGCGCGCGATCGAAGGCAAGGAGCCGGTCAAGGAACATCTGCTCATCACGCGCTACAACCCGAAGCGCGTGAGCGAGGGCGAGATGCTGTCGCTGTCCGATATTCAGGAGATTCTCCGCATCGATCTTATCGGCGTGATTCCGGAATCGGAAGCGGTGCTGCATGCATCGAATCAAGGTCTGCCGGCGGTGTATCTGGACGGCACGGATGTCGCCGAATCGTACAAGGACGTGGTGTCGCGTTTCCTCGGCGAGGAAAAGACGCTGCGCTTCACCGATTACCAGAAGCCCGGTTTGCTGCAACGCATCTTCGGCACCAAGTAAGGGGACGCAATGTCGATTCTTTCGTTTTTGCTGGGCGAAAAGAAGAAGTCCGCTACGGTCGCGAAGGAACGCTTGCAGCTGATCATTGCGCACGAGCGCGCGGGTGGCAAAGCCGCCGCCGATTATCTGCCGGCGTTGCAACGGGAACTGGTTGCCGTGATTTCGAAGTACGTGAAAATTTCCGACGACGATATTCGAGTCAGCCTCGAACGTCAGGACGATCTCGAAGTGCTGGAAGTAAAGATCGAAATTCCGCAGACGTAACAACACGCGTGCATGCGCGGCGGCGTGTCTGCTGCGCTCGCGCGTGAGTTCGGAAAAGCCAGAAGCCAGGATCGCGAGATTCTGGCTTTTTCATTGGCGCTATCGTGCGCGCGCAACTGCGAAGCGGAAGAATCGGGCAGCAGAAAAAAGAACAGGCGCGAGGCTTTCGCCGGGCGCCCAGGAAACGCTCCCGATATACGCAGGAGCGGAGAGGAGAAGAGAGCCGTCCGGGCGGCTTGTCTGAAGCCGCACGCACAGCAATACCTGCTCAGAGCGCGCGCATGGGAGAAAGTTCAACCGGCTTGAAATTTTTTTGCCGATTCGATACTCGCCGCAGCGTCACGCCGTGAGCATCTCGAAGGCAAGCACGGCGAGGAACGCGCCAACGTTCGCGATGACCGCTTCGAACACGACGCCGCGCCATGTCGCGGGCCGGAATCTGACTGCAAGCAGCAAGGCCGTCAATAACGCGATGCCGATGATTGCGACGAGATGAGCGCTCTGCAGATGAATACGCATTTCCGGCCTCCCGAAGATTCGCGGAACAAGTTTCCGCCAGTCGTTTTTTTGTCGAACGTGCGTCGAGTATAGGCAGCGGCATATTTACTGGAAAGCGGACAAAAAAGTCATTTTGCCGCCAGCTTGCCGACTGCCATCGAGTGTTAATTTAAATACTCGTTGATTAAGGGAATTTTCTTTCTAGACTAGGTACAAACCCCGTGTGTGCGCGAGCCGGCCGGCACCGCGCCAAAACCGCAGGTTCGTGGAGCATTCGCCAGATGACTTCCCCGACGACACGTTCTCTCGAAGTCGATTTCTTTCGAGGAATCGTGCTGCTCATTATCGCGGTGGACCATATAACGGGAAGCGTCCTGTCGCGCGTTACGCTGCATCAATATGCGTTTTGCGATTCCGCGGAAGTATTCGTGTTTCTCGGAGGTTATGCGTCGGCGGCGGCTTATACGGCGCTTGCGACTCGCCGTAGCGATTCAGCCGCCCGCCGACGCTTTTTCAAACGCAGCTGGGAGATTTATCGCGCGTATCTGTTCACGGCGTTCCTGATGCTGATCGGTGGTGCGCTTCTGATGGCGCTCAAAATCGATACGCCGATGGTCCAGTACACCGAATGGCCCAATTTCCTCACGCGGCCGTTCGGTCTCGCCGTCGATATCGCGCTGCTGCGCCAGCAGCCGTATCTCTCCGCCGTCTTGCCGATGTACTCCGTGTTCGCGCTCGCCGTGCCGGTGATCGTGCCGCTTGCGCAGAAACGGCCCGTCGTCGCGATATTCGGCAGCCTGCTCGTGTGGCTCGCGGCGATGCCGCTCTTGCGCTTCCTGCCAGGCAGCTACGCCGAAGCGTGGTCGTTCAACCCGTTCGCGTGGCAACTCATGTTCGTGACCGGCGTGCTCGCGCGCGTGCAGCCGATCAGCGGCGAATTCCACGCCGGCAAGCTCGCGCGCTGGCTGACCGCGGGCGCGATCGCCGTCGCGCTGACTTTCGCTTTCTTCAAGCTGTTCCTCGAAACCCAGGCGCCGCCGGGATACCTGAAGCAGAATCTGGCGACACTGCGCATCGTCAGCTTCGCGGCGATCGCGTGGATCGTGGCGCGGGGCGTGTATGCGGGCTGGGTCGGCAAGCTCGCGCGCAAGCTGCCGGGCATCGTGACGATCGGGCAACAAGGACTCGTGTGCTTCATCGCGGGCACGTGCGTGTCGCTCGTGCTGGATTCGGCATTGCGCGCGATGGGCGTGCTCGGGCTCGGGCGCTATCCGTCGCACTGGATTCTCGGACTCATCGCCGACGGCATCGCCATCGTCAGCCTGCTCGCGCTCGCACGTTTCTGGGCCGATCGCAAGGCAGCGAAGGCCGCGCGTGCGAAAAGCGCGGAACGGCCCGTGCCGCGCCTTCCCGTCATCGAGCGCCGGCCGGTTCCGGCGCATGTCACGAACCGGCGCGATCGCTGAGCAAGCGCGCCGTACTTCCGCGTCTCACTCCAGCGCGATGTGGCGCGTCTCGCGCATGCACAGCACGGCGATCAGGCTGACCGCCGCCGCCGCCGACACATATCCGCCGACCCACGTCAGACCGCCGCGATTCGCGAGCAGTTGCGCGATGTAAGGCGCCACCGACGCGCCCAGAATGCCGCCCAAGTTGTAGGCGACGCCCGCGCCCGTGTAGCGCACGTTGGTCGGGAACAGCTCGGGCAGAAGCGCGCCCATCGGGGCGAACGTGACGCCCATCAGGAACAGTTCGATGGTGAGGAACAGCGCGACCTGGATCGTGTCGCCGCTGCCGAGAAGCGGCGCCATCGCGAAGCCGGAAAGAATGGCGAGCAGACAGCCGGCGATCAGCACCGGCTTGCGTCCGAAGCGATCGCTCGCGATGGCCGAAATCGGCGTGGCGATCGCCATGAACAGCACGGCGAAGCACAAGAGGCCGAGGAACGTCTCGCGCGCGAAATGCAGCTTGGCGACGCCGTAGGACAGCGAGAACACCGTCGAGATATAGAAGAGCGTGTAGCAGACGACCATCGCGAACGCGCCGAGCAGCATCGGCACGAGATGGCTGGACAGCAGCGTCGCGACGGGCACCTTCACGCGCTCCTCGCGCTCGACGGCGGCGCGGAACGCGGGCGTTTCCGCGATCTTGAGCCGCACGTAGAGGCCGAGCGCGACGAGCACCGCGCTCACGAGAAACGGCACGCGCCAGCCCCAGCTGCGGAACTGCTCGTCGGAGAGCGAGAGCGCGAGGCCGAAGAAGAGACCATTCGATGCGAGAAAGCCGATCGACGGTCCGAGCTGCGGAAACATGCCAAAGAGACCGCGTTTGCCTTTGGGCGCGTATTCGGTCGCGAGCAGCGCCGCGCCGCCCCATTCGCCGCCGAGACCGATGCCTTGCCCAAAGCGCAGGATGCACAGCAGGATCGGCGCGAGACTGCCGATCGAATCGTAGCCGGGCACGAGGCCGATGAGCGTCGTCGAGACGCCCATCACGAGCAGCGAGGCGACGAGCGTCGATTTGCGGCCGATGCGATCGCCGAAGTGACCGAAGAGAAACGAGCCGATCGGCCGGGCGAAGAATGCGATGCCGAACGTGACGAACGCCGAGAGCGCCTGCGCGGCGGGCGAGTCGTGCGGAAAGAACACCGGTCCGATGACGAGCGCGGCGGCCGTCGCGTAGACATAGAAATCGTAGAACTCGATGGCGGTGCCGATGAAGCTCGCGAAAATCACGCGAGAAGCGCTTTGTGATCCGTCGCCGGGCTTTGCGGCGGAAAGCGAGGTTGAGGACATGTCGTCTCCGTTGTCGTGTTGCCGTGGTGCGAAGCATTGTCGCGCGCATCGCCGGGCAAGAGCGATCGAAATGGCGGGCGATGTCGTCGCCCGGCGCGCGTCGGCTTTTTGTAGGGATTGCGATGCGTCTGGCAGGAAAGCCAGAGTTCGACGGCGCGCGAGTAGCGGGCGATGTCACGGCGCAGTGGGCTGCGCTCAGGCGCTTCGCGCGGCGCGCAGGGTGTGCGCGAGGCGAAGGCCGCGCCGGAAGCGGGTCCGGCCGGGGTGCAAAAAATTATAACGAGCGTGCGGTCCGAGCGCCAATCAATCGATGGTCGTCGCCTGAGGCGAATGCGAGGTTTGCAACTGGAACTGGCCGTTGTCGTTGAACATCCAGCCTTCGAAGAGTTCGAGCTGACCGTGGCCGTCGAGGAGTCGCGCGGGCGGCGCGGGCAAGGGCGCGGCGCGGCGTAGCGAGGCGAGCGCGGTGGCTTCGGCTTCGTCGTCGCCATTTGTCCGATACACCGACGATTCGACGAGCCGCCCGCCGCGATCCACCGTGAACGACACGAGTACGAACGAGCGCAGCATTGCCTGCGGCGTGCCTTTCAGGACGAGCGACGGATTGCGCTCGAAGATGCGCTGCGCGATGCGCGCCTTGTATTCGTCGAGCGTCTGTGCGGAGACGGCCGGCGCGGGCGTGCGCGCGGCCACGCCGCCGGGCGGCGGCGTGATCGTGCAGGCGCTCATCATGATTACGCCGATGAGCGCGACGGCGAGCCAGCCAGAACGTGGTGCGTACATCGCAGGGGAAAAGCAGAGGTCGTTACATTAATGGTAGTCGCTGCGACGGCGGAAGCGGGACAAATACGTGCGCTTGCGCGCGTTCGGGCGCGGCGCTTGCTGCCGATGCTTTCATTCGAGAGCACGAAAGACACCAGGAGGGCGCCATGAGCAATGAGACCAATCGACCGGAAGACGGCAAGACCGCCGAGCATAGCGATAACGAGAAAAGCAAGCTGCCCGAGCGCGACGACGACAATCGCAAGCAAGGCCCGAATGACCGGCCCGGCAAGCAATCGGGCGAAGGCGAAGCACCGGTGGGTTGAGCCGCGCGCCCCTGTGCGGCGTAGTTGCGACAGTGATACCGTAAGAAGGGGATGTCCCCGAGTCTCGGGAGAATGTCATGTCACGCAGAAATCAACCTGCGCCGTCGGGTGCGCCCGCGCGGCAACAGCAGCCGGCTACCTCGACGCCGTCGAGGGGCGAATCGAAACGCGCCGCAGTGAAGCCAGACGCGGCGCGTGCCGAACCCGTTCCGCATGTTCGGCCGCCGGTCAGATCCGACGACAACTGAACGGCGTCATTCGACGTACGGTTTGACGAGTTCGGCGCAGTGCATCGGCGCGGACGAGCGCGTCGCGCCGGTTTCGGCTGCGCGCGTTTCGACGCATCGATAGAGGCTGTTATTTTTCTGAAGCACGTAAGTGTCTTCGGGAAGTCCGGAGTTGCGCGCGGCGACGCTCGTCACGCCGACGATTCCATAGCCGTTTTGAATCAGATCGAAAAGGGTAGCTTCAGTTGGGCGCCACTGCGCGTTGGGCTGAGGCTGGGCATGCGCCGGCAGGCTCGCAGCGGCGACGCAGCCGACGAGGAAGGGCAGGATTCGGCCTGGCTTCATGGGCGATTCTCCGCGTTGTTATCGATGAGGCGGTTAGATGGCGTTGCGGCCGCCGTGTTCATATCGATTTTCCCCCGCGCGCGAGGGCGCGGCCGCGAGGGCAAAAAAAGGCCTCGCTCGCTGCGAGGCCAAAGTCCAACCTTTACCCATTGAAGCCCTCCTTCGATCGAGAATGGGGGAACTCGGGAAGGAGGCACGCGGACGATACGCGGGTCCGGGCGCATCTGGAAGGCGTTTTATCTTAAATTCTGGGCGGCGGGTGGAAGTCGATGAGGATTTCGAAGCAAAAGGTGCGACTGCGCCGGTTAACGCAAAAGCCCCGTAAGTTTGCGCACTTACGGGGCTTTTATGTCGTTCTGGCGGAGGCGGTGAGATTCGAACTCACGGAAGGATCGCTCCTTCGCCGGTTTTCAAGACCGGTGCCTTAAACCACTCGGCCACACCTCCAGCAAGGCGCGTATTGTAGCGCAACTCATCGCGTGCAGGAATGCTCAGCCTTCGAGCGTTTTCGTTGCCCTGAGCGCGGGAAAAAGGCGCATCCATAACAGCGCGACGGCGATCGTGCCGATCCCGCCGATCAGCACCGCCGGCACCGCGCCGAACAGCCCCGCCGTCATCCCCGATTCGAACTCGCCAAGCTGATTCGACGTGCCGATGAACAGCGAATTGATCGCGCCGACGCGCCCGCGCATTTCATCGGGCGTCTGCAACTGCACGAGCGACATGCGCACGACGACGCTGATCACATCCGATGCGCCCAGCGCCGCGAGCGCAACCAGCGACACATAGATATCGCGCGACAGCCCGAACACGATAGTCGCGATCCCGAACGCGATCACGCCGCCGAAAAGCGCCGTGCCCGCGCGCTGCCGCAGCGGAAAATGCGCGAGCCAGATCGATCCGGCGAGCGCGCCGACCGCGGGCGCCGCGCGCAGCACGCCGAGTCCCCACGGCCCGGTATGGAGGATGTCGCGCGCGTACACCGGCAAGAGCGCGGTCGCGCCGCCGAGCAGCACGGCGAATAGATCGAGCGACAGCGCGCCAAGAATCACCGGCTTGCTGCGGATGAAACCGATGCCCGAGAAAAGCGCCTCGAACGACAACGGCGCGCGCATACGCACGGCTTCGTCGATACTGATCGCGGCAACCGCGCACGCCGCGACCAGAAACGCCACCGCCACCGCGCCGTATACCGTCAGCGCGCCGAGCCCGTAAAGCACGCCGCCCATCGCGGGGCCGAGAATCTGCGCGGTCTGGTTCGCCGACGTCGACCACGCGCTCGCATGCTGCAACTGATTGCGCGCGACGAGATTGGGCAGGAGCGCGGCCATCGACGGCGATTCGAACGCGCGCGCCGCGCCGGTGATCGCGGCGATTGCGTAAATCGGAGCGACATCGTGCCAGCCGTGCCACGCGCCCAGACACAGCACGAGCGCGGCGACGCCTTCGATCGACTGGCAGACGTACGCGATCACGCGCCTGTCGTAGCGATCCGCGACGTGTCCGACGACGAGCGTCAGCACGAACATCGGCAGGAATTGCGCGAGTCCGACGAGGCCGAGCGCATAGGCGCTATGCGTGATCGAATAGACCTGCCATCCGATCGCGACCGACATCATCTGGAACGCCACCGACGACATCACCCGCGCGCTCCAGAAAAGCGCAAACGGGCGATGCCGCATCACCGAGCCCGGCGCCATCGTCGGCGCGCTCAATTGTGCGGATCCTTCAAGAACAGCTCCTGCAGATCGTTGAGAAAGCGCTGGCCGAGCTCGGTCGGCGCAATGCGGTCGATGTCGCGCGTGATGAGCCCGCGCTTCTCCGCTGCGACGAGCGCGGGCTCGATCGCGGACAGCGCCAGTCCCGTGCGCTCGACGAACGCATGCACCGGAAAGCCTTCGACGAGCCGCAGCGTGTTCAGCATGAACTCGAACGGCAGATCGCGCGGTCCGACTTCGCGTTCTTCCTGAATAGCGGTTTCGGTGGGCGAAAGCGCGTGGTCCATGTAGCTCGCGGGATGCTTGAAGCGCGCCTGACGCAGAATCCTGGACGGAAACGACAGCTTCGTATGCGCGCCCGCTCCGATGCCGAGATAGTCGCCGAAGCGCCAGTAATTGAGGTTGTGCCTGCTTTGCCGATGCGGCTTCGCATACGCCGACACTTCATAGCGTCCGTAGCCGGCCGCGCGCGTGCGCTCGTGAATCCAGTCCTGCATGTCGGCGGAGGCGTCGTCGTCGGGAAGCGCGGGCGGATACTTGGCGAAGACCGTGTTCGGCTCCATCGTCAGGTGATAGAGCGACAGATGCGGCGGCGCGAACGAAATGGCGGTCTCGATATCGTGCCTGCACTCGTCGAGCGACTGCTGCGGCAGCGCGAACATCAGATCGAGATTGAAGTTGTCGAAGTGCTTCGCGGCGATTTCGACGGCTTTTCTCGCCTGCGTCGCATCGTGAATGCGGCCGAGCGCCTTTAGATGCGCTTCGTTGAAACTCTGAATGCCGATCGACAATCGATTCACGCCGCTCGCCCTGAACGATGCGAACTTGGCCGCCTCGAACGTGCCGGGGTTGGCTTCGAGCGTGATTTCGGCGTCGGCGTCGATGGGCAGCAGCGCGCGTGCATCGGACAGCAGGCGGTCCAGCCCTTTCGCCGATAGCAGCGATGGCGTGCCGCCGCCGATGAAGATGGTATGCACCTGCCGGCCCCACACGAGCGGCAGCGCACTTTCGAGATCGGCGCGCAGCGCATCGAGATAACGTTCCTCGGGGAACGTGTCGTCCTTCCACTCGTGCGAGTTGAAGTCGCAATACGGACACTTGCGCACGCACCACGGGAAATGCACGTACAGCGAGAGCGGCGGCAGCGACGTCAGCCGGATGCTGCCCGGCGACGTGAATGCCTGCACGATGTTGATGGTCTTCGGCCCGGCGCTCACGCAAGTTCCTTCAGTCGATGCAGCAAGTCGCGCAACGCGAGCGCGCGATGGCTCAGCGCGTTCTTGCGCGCCGGATCGAGTTCGGCGGCGGTCGCGTTGAGTGCCGGCAGGAAGAAGTGCGGATCGTAGCCGAAGCCATTCGCGCCGCGCGGCACATCGATCACTTCGCCGTGCCAGCGGCCTTCCGCGATGAGCGGCTCGGGGTCGCCGGCGTGACGCACGAGCACGAGCACGCAGAAGTAGTACGCGCGGCGATCTTCGTGCGCGGCGAGATCGGCAACGAGTTTCGCGTTGTTCGCGGCATCGTTTTTGGCGCCGCCGTTCATCGACGCATAGCGCGCCGAATACACGCCCGGCGCGCCGTCGAGCGCGCGCACGCAGAGGCCGGAATCGTCGGCGAGCGCGGGCAGGCCGGTGAGCGTTGCTGCATGACGCGCTTTCGCCAATGCGTTTTCGACGAAGGTCGCGTGCGGCTCGGGCGCTTCGGGCACGCCAAGCTCGCCCTGCGCGATCAATTCGATGCCCGCCGCATCCAGCAGCGACGCGAATTCGCGCAGCTTGCCCGCATTGTTCGATGCGAGCACGACGCGGCCAAGCCCATTGACGTCAGACACCTTGAATCCCCAGTGCTTCCTTCTGCTTCAGGATCAGCGCCTTGATGCCGCTGTCGGCGAGCGCGATCAGTTCGTTCATCTCGTCGCGCGTGAAGGGTGCGCCTTCCGCCGTGCCCTGCACCTCGACGAAACCGCCCGCGCCCGTCATCACGACGTTCATGTCGGTGTCGCACTGCGAGTCTTCGTCGTAGTCGAGATCGAGCACCGGCGCGCCTTCGAAAATACCGACCGAAATTGCCGCGACGAAGTCCTTCACCGGCGACTTCGCGATCTTGCCCGACGCCAGCAGCTTGCCGACCGCATCGTGCGCGGCGACGAACGCGCCCGTGATGCTCGCCGTGCGCGTGCCGCCATCGGCCTGAATGACGTCGCAATCGATGTGCAGCGTGCGCGCGCCGAGCGCGTTCAGATCGAACACCGAGCGCAGCGCGCGGCCGATCAGCCGCTGAATTTCCTGCGTGCGGCCTGTCTGCTTGCCGCGCGCGGCTTCGCGGTCGCTGCGCGTGTGCGTCGCGCGCGGCAGCATGCCGTATTCCGCCGTGAGCCAGCCTTGCTCGCGTCCGCGCAGGAACTCGGGCACGCGCTCGGCGATGCTCGCCGTGCAGATCACTTTCGTATCGCCGAATTCGACGAGCACCGAGCCTTCCGCGTGCTTCGTGTAATGCCGCGTGATGCGCACGTCGCGCAACTGATTCGCGCGGCGGCCGCTCGGGCGCGGAGGGGAAGACTTGAGCAGGGGAGAGTCGGTCATGGATAGTGTTCGAGAGAATTGGACGGGAAAACCCGGCGGAACCCGCCGATTTTATCGTCATTCACCAAGCGGCGTCGTTCGTGCACAGCCGTCCGGGCGGGCCTCGCGGCAAAAATGGGATAATGCGGATTCCTCGCCCGGCGGCCCAACGCAAGCCACTTCACAGGCACTTTCGACAGCGCCGGGCGTTTCGTATCGAACGGGTCTTCGCAACGAAGGCTCTCAATCGCGAGACGTACCATGATCTACAGCATGACAGGCTATGCCAGCGCGACGCGCGAAGTCGTCGCGGATGGCGCGGGACCCAATGGCGCGGGCGGTTCGGGCGTCGGTGTATCGGTGGAATTGCGCACGGTGAATTCGCGTTTTCTCGATCTGAATTTCCGCATGCCCGAAGACGTGCGCGCGACCGAGCCGCAGTTGCGCGAAATGCTGATGAACAAGCTGTCGCGCGGCAAGGTGGATATCCGCATCAATCTGAATCGCGTCGAGCAGACGGCGAACGCGGGCGCGCTCAATCGCGACGCGCTCACGCAGCTCGCCACGCTCGAGCGCGCCGTGCTCGATGTCTTTCCCGATTCCGAACGCATGCGCACCGGCGAAATCCTGCGCTGGCCCGGCGTGCTCGCGGAGAGTTCGGTGTCGCAGGAAACGCTGCGCGAAGCCGTGCTCGCGTGCGGCAAACAGGCGATCGCCGATCTCATCGAAGTGCGCGCGCGCGAAGGCGCGGCGCTCGGTCGCGTGCTCGTCGACAACGTGACGGAGATGGAAGCGATCGTCGCGCGCATCACGCCGCTCGTGCCCGAACTCATCGCCAAGCATCAGCAGAAGATCGTCGAGCGTTTGCAGGACGCGCTCGGCATCGCGACCAACGACAGCGGCGCGACGGTCGCGACGAGCGTGCCGCGCGAGGAAATTGCCGAGCGCATCCGTCAGGAAGTGACGATGTACGGCATCCGCATCGACATCGCGGAAGAATTGCAGCGCCTCACCGCGCATCTGAACGAAACGCGGCACGTGCTGCAAAAGGGCGGCAAGGTCGGCAAGCGTCTCGACTTCATGATGCAGGAACTGAACCGCGAAGCGAACACGCTCGGCTCGAAGGCGGCCGCGAAGGAACTCGCCGACGCATCGATGACGCTGAAACTGCTCATCGAGCAGATGCGCGAGCAAGTACAGAATCTGGAGTAACGCAACATCATGCCGAATACCACGCACCGCTCGCACAGCCATTACACGGGCATCTATCCGGGCAATCTGTTCATGGTCGTCGCGCCCTCGGGCGCGGGCAAGTCGACGCTCGTGAATGCGCTGCTCGCGGAAGATCCGGACATTCTGCTGTCGGTTTCGTACACGACGCGCGAGGCGCGCTCGAAGGAAACCAACGGCGTGCAGTATCACTTCGTCTCCGTCGATGAATTCATGGAGCGGCGCGAGAAGGGCGAGTTCCTCGAATCCGCCGAAGTGCATGGCAACTACTACGCGACGTCGAAGCTGTGGATCGCCGAGCAGATGAGGCAGGGCCATGACGTGCTGCTCGAAATCGACTGGCAGGGCGCGCAGCAGGTGAAGAAGCAGTTCCGCAATGCGGTGGAGATTTTCATCCTGCCGCCGTCGCTGGACGCGCTCGAAGACCGCCTCAAGAAACGCGGCCAGGATTCCGAGAAAGTGATCGTGCGGCGCCTGCTCGCGGCCGGCAGCGAGATGGCGCATGCATCGGAAGCGGAGTATGTCGTCATCAACGAGAACTTCGATCGCGCGCTCACCGAACTGCGCTGTCTCGTGGCCGCGACGCGTCTGCGCTTCACGTCGCAATACGCGCGCAACACGCAGCTTTTCGTGGACCTCGGCATCCACTCCACGCCGCAATCGTGACGTACTGCAGTGGCCGGGTCCATCGGTCACATAAGGTAGAATAAAACCCATATTCCGAAGGAAACAAACATGGCCCGCATCACTGTCGAAGACTGTCTGAAACAAATCCCGAATCGCTTCGAGCTCGCGCTTGCGGCAACGTATCGCGCACGCCAGCTCGCGCAGGGCCACACGCCGAAGATCGAAAGCCGCGACAAGCCGACCGTCGTCGCGCTGCGCGAAATCGCCGCGGGCCAGGTTGGTGTCGAGATGTTGAAGAAGGTGCCCGTCTAAGGGCTGCGGTCCACACGGTTTCATTTTTTGCAACCGATCACTCAGCGCGTCACGTCACCACGGAGGGGAAGATGAGTCAGACACCGTTGCCCATCTCCTCCGCCGTGGATCCCGATATCGAAATCGACGCCGATTCCGTGCTCGATGCCGAAAAGCCGCACGCGGCGCGCAAATATATCGACGCGGTTCTCGAACAGTCCTTCCGCCATCTGTTCGGGCCGACCGCCACGCCGGAGCAGCCACGCAAGCACGATGTCGTTTCCATCGCGAAACTGACGAACGCGCTTGCGAGCTACATCACCCCGGAAGAGATCAAGGAAGTCAAGGCGGCTTTCCACTTCAGCGACGAAGCGCATCTCGGGCAGTATCGCCAGAGCGGCGAGCCGTACATCACGCATCCGGTCGCAGTCGCGGAAATCTGCGCGGGCTGGAAGCTCGACGCGCAATCGATCATGGCCGCGCTGCTGCATGACGTGATCGAAGATCAGGGCGTGACCAAGACCGAAATCGCCGAGCGCTTCGGCGCGAAGGTCGCGGAACTGGTCGACGGCTTGTCGAAGCTGGACAAGATGGAATTCCGCAATCGCGAGGAAGCGCAGGCGGAAAACTTCCGCAAGATGCTGCTCGCGATGGCGCGCGACGTGCGCGTCATTCTCGTCAAGCTCGCCGACCGGCTGCACAACATGCGAACGCTGGGTGCGGTGCCGCCGGAAAAGCGCCGGCGCGTCGCACGCGAGACGCTGGACATCTACGCGCCGATCGCGCATCGGCTGGGTCTGAACAATACGTATCGCGAGTTGCAGGATCTGTCGTTCGCGAACTTCAATCCGAACCGTTACGCGACGCTCGAAAAAGCGGTGAAGGCGGCGCGCGGCAACCGGCGCGAAGTGGTCGGCAAGATTCTCGAAGCGGTACAGCGCACGATCGCCGATGCGAAGATCAACGCGGAAGTCACCGGCCGCGAGAAGACGATCTACAGCATCTACAAGAAGATGCGCGACAAGCAGTTGTCGTTCTCGCAGGTGCTCGATGTCTACGGTTTTCGCGTGGTCGTGGAGAGCGCGCTCGAATGCTATACGTGCATCGGCGCGCTGCATGCGCTTTACAAACCCGTGCCGGGCAAGTTCAAGGACTACATCGCCATTCCGAAGGTGAACGGCTATCAGTCCTTGCATACGACGCTCGTCGGCCCGTTCGGCGCGCCGATCGAATTCCAGATCCGCACGCGCAAGATGCACGAGATCGCGGAAGCGGGCGTCGCGGCGCATTGGCTGTACAAGAACGGCGGCGCGGATCTCAACGACGTGCAGAAGCGCGCGCATCAATGGCTCAAGTCGCTGCTCGACATTCAGAGCGAAGCGGGCGATTCGAGCGAATTCCTCGAACACGTCAAGATCGACCTGTTTCCCGACGCAGTCTACGTATTCACGCCGAAGTCGAAGATCATGCCGCTGCCGCGCGGCGCAACTGCGCTCGACTTTGCGTATTCGATCCACAGCGACCTCGGCAACCAGTGCGTCGCGGTCAAGATCAACAACGAACTCCTGCCGCTGCGCACGGAGCTGAAGAGCGGCGATATCGTCGAAGTGATCACCGCGCCGTATTCGAAGCCGAATCCCGCGTGGCTCGGTTTCGTGCGTACCGGCAAGGCGCGTTCGGCCATCCGTCACTATCTGAAGACGATGCGCCTGAACGAGTCCGTGCAGCTGGGCGAACGGCTCGTCGATCAGAGTCTCAAGGGTTACGGGCTCGCGCTCTCGGACGTCACGCCGGAAGTGTGGGAAAGGCTCGTGCAGTGGACGGGCAATAAGACGCGCCAGGAAATCTTCGCCGATATCGGTCTTGGCCGGCGCGTGGCGGCGGTCATGGCGAAGCGCATCGAGGTGCTGATGAACGGCATCGCCGACGACGAAGACCATCCGCATCGCGAGCATCACAACACGAATACGGCGCCGCCCGTGGTCATCACCGGTACGGAGGGCATGTCGGTGCAGTTGTCGCCGTGCTGCCGCCCGATTCCCGGCGACGACATCATGGGTTATATCGGCATCGGGCTCGGCATGGCGATTCACACGACCGAATGTCGTGTCGCGCAGCGTATTCATCGGCGCGATCCGGGCCGCTGGATCGACGTCGCGTGGGCGCCGCAGCCGGGGCGTCTGTTCGATGTTGCCGTGAAGGTGCTCGTCAAGAACACAAAGGGCGTGTTCGCGCGCGTCGCGGCGGATATCACGTCGGCAGACGCGAACATCGTGCATATTGCGATGGACGAAGACGTGTCGCAGGAAGCGAAGCTCTTGCGCTTCGTGATTCAAGTGAGCGACCGCGTGCATCTGGCGAACGTCATGCGCCGCGTGCGTACCAACCACGACGTGATGCGTATCGCGCGCGAACGTCCGAGTGACGAACCGCATCACCGCAATCAGGACGGCGGCATGCGCATCGACCGCGAGCGCGCCGACTACTGAGGCGGCGCGGGAATGCGGCGTGCATGCCTGTCGTCGTCCGACGAACAGGAGAAAGCGCCGCAATGAACACATCCGATCTCGAAGACGCCACGCTCGACTATTGGGTCGCGCGCGGGCTGCACGAATTCATCCGAGAGATTCATTTCACCGATAGCGGAGAGACGCTCTCCATTCGCGGCAACGACCGCGGCAAACCGTGGGACGGACGCTTTCTGCCGTCGACGTCGTGGGACGCGGCTGCCGTCGTTCTGGAACGCGCCTGCAAGCTCGAAATGCACGATCACGGGCGCGGCGAGGTCGTTTGCACCGTGACGTTCGGCAAGGACGGCGCGCCGGTGGAAGGGCGCGGCGCGTCGCTGCGTATCGCGTTGCTGCGCGCGTTCGTGCGGCATGCATTCGGCGATACCGTCGACGACGAATTTCCACGCCGCTCGCAGACGCTTCTCGGCGCGCGCGCGGAGGCGATTGGGGAGTCGAGCGCGGTGGTGTCGGTGGAGGACGTGCCTTCGCCGGACAAGCACATTGGCGATATCGGCTCGACACCGCGTCAGTAGCCAAAAGCGCGCATACGTACGCCGAAAACAAAAAGGGCCTTCCGAACGGAAGGCCCTTCTAAAGATGGCGCGGCTGGCAGGATTCGAACCCACGACCCCTTGGTTCGTAGCCAAGTACTCTATCCAACTGAGCTACAGCCGCACGCAAAACGGTACTGCTTCATGTTACTTCAATGCGCTGTGGTTAGCGCATGGTGCCTTCATTTGAAAACACCGGAAAAAGTGGCGCGGCTGGCAGGATTCGAACCCACGACCCCTTGGTTCGTAGCCAAGTACTCTATCCAACTGAGCTACAGCCGCACGCAAAACGGTACTGCTTCATGTTACTTCAATGCGCTGTGGTTAGCGCATGGTGCCTTCATTTGAAAACACCGGAAAAAGTGGCGCGGCTGGCAGGATTCGAACCCACGACCCCTTGGTTCGTAGCCAAGTACTCTATCCAACTGAGCTACAGCCGCACGCAGAAGCGGAATTATAGCCAAGCCTGTTCCGAAAAGGAAGGGCTTCCGGGCGATTTATCGTGTTTTCTGTCGATGATCCGTCGACGAAGCGTGCGCTGGACATGGTAACTTGATGTTTCGAAAGCAGGTACCTCACAGAAATCGACATCATTCGGCAGCGACCCGCATCATGAACAAGGCATTTGTCAAAGAGTCGGACGACACCGACGACGACCTCGAACTCGGCCACCCCGATGTCCCGGCCGGAACGAAGAACTACATCACGCCGCAAGGCCATCAGCGGCTGCGTGACGAGCTGTTGCAGCTTCTGGATACCGAACGCCCGGAAGTGGTCAGGCTCGTCTCCTGGGCCGCGTCCAACGGCGATCGATCGGAGAATGGCGACTACATCTACGGCAAGCGGCGGCTGCGCGAGATCGACCGGCGTATCCGCTTTCTGGGCAAGCGCCTCGACCTCGCGGAAGTGGTGGACAGCACCAAGCAGGAAAACGTCGATCAGGTTTTCTTCGGCGCGACCGTGGATTATGCGGGCGACGACGGCGACGTGAAGACGGTGACGATCGTCGGCGTCGATGAAGTGGATCTCGAGCGCGGCTATGTGAGCTGGATTTCGCCGGTCGCGCGGGCACTCCTGAAAGCGAAAATCGGCGACACGGTCGCGCTCTACACACCCGCGGGCGTGCAGCAGATCGATATCCTCGACGTGAGGTATCCGCGCTGAACGAAGCGCGGGACGAAAAAAAGCCGCTCCGGGGAGCGGCTTCTCGCGCAGTAGAACTGCCTGTGATGCTTGGCGTGTTGCTTAGTGTGAGACTTAGAAGCGGTGACGCACGCCAACCGTTGCCGAAACCTGGTTGTTCGACGACGCAATGCCCACGCCGTTGATCGTCGCGCCGATCGGCAGGCCTTCCGTGTCCGTCACGTGCTGGTATTCGCCCTGCAGGTACACGTCGGTACGCTTCGACAGCGCGTATGCCGTTTGCAGGTTGAACTGGTGGAACTTCGGCTTTTCGCCTTCGATGCGGCTATCCGTGTACGTATAGTTACCCGCGATCGACAGAGCCGGCGTCAGGTTGTAGCGGCCGTTCACTTCGTAGTTCGTGAAGCGGATGCTGCCGCCGCCCAGTGCGATGTTGCCGAGACCTTGCGAGCCGACGTTCGTCAGCGCGGTAGCGTTGTCGAGCATCGTTTGCGTGAACACGAAGCCGACCGTCGCCGGGCCGAACGCGTAGCTCAGACCACCGCCGAAGATGCGCTGACGGCCAGCCGCGAACGGCGTCTGGTCGGTCGTCAGGGCGCCGGCAGCCTGGCCGCCGTTATTCGCCTGGAAGTACGCACCGGCGACATTCAACGGGCCGTAGTTATACGACAGGCCTGCGCTGTATGCGCGGTTGTTCGAGAAACCGCCAGCCTGGTTCGAGAAGCCATACATCGCGCCGGCCTTGAAACCCGCGTAGTTCGCGCTCGTGTACTTGACCGAGTTGTCGACACGGAAGGTGTTGTCGAGGTTGTCGTTGTCGAACGGGTGGGCGAACTGCGTGCCGCCGTATTGCGTGCCCGTCAGAGCGAGAGGCCCGAGGAAGTCGACCACGGAGTCATATTGACGGCCGAGGGTCACCGAGCCGAACTGGTTGCTCGACAGACCGACGTACGCCTGACGGCCGAACTCGCGACCGCCCTGGCTGTTCGTGCCGTTCATGATGTTGAAGCCGTTCTCCAACGTGAAGATCGCCTTCAGGCCGCCACCGAGGTCTTCCGAACCACGCAGGCCCCAACGGCTACCGTTCACGGAGCCGCTCGTCGCTTTCCAGTTGCTGTGGCCTTCGCCGGCGGCGTTCCGGTTGTTGTTCGTGTACGTGAGGCCGGCATCGATCAGGCCGTACAGCGTGACGCTGCTTTGTGCGTGGGCGGCGGTGGCAAAAACGCCCGTCAGGGCGGCGACCATGAGAGTCTTTTTCATCTTTGTAACTCCGAGAGCAGATTGGGCCGGGACCCAGGCTTTGAGGGAAACCTCGCTCCGTCGCGCTGCGAGAGGCGCGGGCGGAGGAGCAGGGCATCGGCTGCGCGACACACGTGTTTCCGGACCAGACGAAGTGTAAAGACGGCGTTACAAAGCGTGGCGTTCCAATTTCCACAATAAACCATTGTTGATGCGGCAATGATCGAATTAACGCATATTCTTCTTTATATACAATGGCTTATCGACGAATAAAGTCGTAAGCGCGAAGGTGTCAACCAAGCGCCGTTGCGCATGCGCGACATGAATCGCATGGAAAATCACAAAAAATTTCTTGGTTAAGGATTGTTGAGATATCAGAAACAGAAGTTTGCGATTTTTGCAGGTAATTAATGCAGACCGCATCGCTATACTGTCATTTCTGCTTTCCGAAGCAGACTTTTTCGTTGACGGAAAAAGATCTCCAAACTTTGTCAGCGCGACTTCCCGGTCGCGCTTTTTTTTGCCCGCAAGCGCCGCGTGGACGGGCTTCTCCGCCGAGTGGACCATCCGCTACGGGGCGAGCTCGGCATTCTGCCCGAAACGAATGAGCAGCTGCATCCTTGATGTCCGCGATTACAGTCAGGACACGACAAAGTTTCTAGATGCGCAAGGGCAGAGATTTAGGCAAGGCGATTGAGTGCGTTTGAATTAATCGGTCGGCGTACCTCAATCTAAATAATACTGACGATGAAACGCAGCGCGATTATCATGAGGCCATTGTTTGAAACGATTTTTGCCCATACTCGCTTATTAGTCGCCAAGCGATGTGAATAAACACAGTAATGGTTTTCGCGTTTCCGATCGATAGCGTCGCCTGCAAGCCAAGGCCCGCGCCGCCTGTGGTGTGTGCCGCAGCGGCCCGCGCGCCTTGTCAACGCCCGGTTCCTCATCGAAGCCTGAATCGCTTTTGATAATCGGGGAATCCAATTACGGGTTATCCGCCATTGTGTCAATATTAATTCAGCGACCGCTGCATCACGCCCTACGCGAAAAGCCCGGATATACGCCGAATGCAGTCCCAACCCCCGGCTGCGTTAGAATGGGCAATCCAGCGTACGCTCTATCCCAGCGCTCATCGCGGCGCCTTTAGCCGTTCACGATGCATCCCAACACCACCGCAAGCTTCGCCTTTCCTTCCGAGCCCATCGTTTTCGTTGATCTGGAGACGACCGGCGCCACGTTCGGCGTGGACCGCATCACCGAGATCGGCATCGTGGAAGTGGGGCCGTCGGGCGTTTCGCAGTGGACGTCGCTCGTCAATCCGCAAAAGTCGATTCCCGCGTTCGTCCAGCAACTGACCGGAATCACCGACGCGATGGTGCGCGACGCGCCGACCTTCGAACAACTCGCATCGGATTTGCTCGAGCGCATGAAGGGCCGGCTTTTCATCGCCCACAACGCGCACTTCGATCACGGCTTTCTGAAGGGCGAATTCAAACGCATCGGCCTGCGCTTCGCGCCCGACGTGCTGTGCACGGTCCAACTTTCGCGCGCGGTTTATCCGGCCGAAAGCCGTCATGGTCTCGATGCGCTCGTCCTGCGTCATGCGCTCGTGCCCGCCGCGCGCCACCGCGCACTGGCCGATGCCGATCTGCTCTGGCAGTTCTGGCAGCATCTGCATCGCGCGCACGCGCCCGATGTCATGCGCGCGCATCTCGAACGCGTGACGCGCCGGTTCCAGCTCGCCGCGCACATCGACGAGGACACGATCGAGCAGATCGCGGCAGGCTGCGGCGTCTACATGTTCTATGGCGATGACGATACGCCGCTTTACGCGGGTCGAAGCGTGCGTCTTCGTCAGCGCGTGCGCGCGCATCTGGTCGGGCCGCGGCGTTCAGCGAAGGATTTGCGACTCGCCGCGCTCGTGCGCCGTCTCGAATGGAAGGCGACGGGCGGCGAAATTGGCGCGTTGCTTGCCGAAGCGCAGTGGATCGCGAACGCGCGTCCCGCGCACAATCGCGCGGCGAAGCTGCGTTCCGGCGATATGCGCGGCGCGCCGTGGCCTTACGCCGGCGCCATCGCGATCGAAGAACGCGATGAGGCATCGGGGCAGCGCGCGTGGCATGTGATCGAGAACTGGTGCTATCTCGGCACCGCGAGCGCGCTGTCGCAAGCCGGTGCGCTGCGTGCGAATGCCGAAGCGCCTGCGTTCGAACTGTCGACCTATCGCATTTTAAGCGAGCGTCTTGCGCGCGGCCTCGCCGTGACGCCGCTTGCCCCGATAGCGCTCGCGCCTGCTATCTGACGCACGATCATCCGACCGCGCCCACGCCGCCCGATGCGCAGACGTGCGACAGCGCGCGCATGAGCGGCGCGTTCATCGACGAGTTGTAGCGCGTCAGATGCTTCCATCGCGCGACACTATCGGCGAGACGCACCGGGCAGTCTTCGGCATGCCGAATCGGTTCGACATGCGCGAGCGCGGACACCATCGACTGCGTCAGCCGATCGAGTTTGGGGCGCGTGTCTTTCGCGAGATCGGGCGGCGTCTCTTCCGGCGCGGCCTTCAGCGCGCGCCAGTTGGCGAAGAGCGCGTTCTGCACGTCCTTGCTCGCCTCGATCTGATCGCGGAAAAACTGCCGCGCAAATGCGGGATCGACCTGCGCCGCGCCAGCCTTTTCCTCGACGTGCTTGAGCAACGCCTCTTCGCGCGGCGCGTCGGTGATCGGCTCGTGATGAGCCCATTTCCAGCGCGCGACCGGCTCGGCGAGCGCGAGCCTTTGCGAAGCGAGGGCGATGAGATTGGTGAACGGCGTATCGTCGCCGTCGGCATGGACAGGCGCGGGCGCAGCGAGCGCGCATGCGCAGGCGAGGGCGGCGAAAGCGGAGAGGAAAGACTTCGATCGGCGGCGCATCGGTATCCGGGCAAAAGCGCCAGAATAGCGCACCGCTCGCACATCGGAACGACAGCAGCCAACTGACGCGACGAGATTCGACAAGGCGAGCCGTATCGCACGACGCGCCTTTCGCGGTTATGGACAGGAGACGCGACGCATCCTGGCGTAAGCCATGCGCGGACCTGACGGTCCGGGTGCGCCGCGCGCAGCAGGCGTCGTTCTCACGACGACGGCGTGATCCAGCGTGTCCGCCTATTTCGACTGCGCAAGGTTGCGCTGTTCGTCGAAGAACGCGCGCACGTGCTCGGGCAGCTCCGTCGCGAGAAACTCGACGGCGACCGGCTCCGGATCCGGACAGTGCACCTTGTCGGGCGTCGGGATTTTCGTCGGTTTCGCGTCCATGATTTCTCTCCTCGATGACTACAACAATTTCGTTAAAACTGGCCGATGCGGTTTTGCGCCGCCGCATGCGACCGATTACCAGTTACGGTTTCCTCTATGAATGCGTTATCGGATATTCACCGCTTCGGCTTGAGCGCGAAATGGCGCACCTGACTGTTCAACGCATGATCGTTCGTGTCGGATTGGAATGACATCGGTAATCGATTGCCAATTTTTGATCCCTCGCTGCAAAAAGTACGTGTTTTCCGCTCTCGGACGACGCCCGACGAGCCGCGCCAGGCTTGGCGCTGCACGGAGTGCCGCGCTCGCGTGCTCAAACTGTAGCTTTTCCTCTATGGATATAACGATACCGGGAAACCTGCGTTGACGCTTGATGGTGCGGAGCGGAAAATAGCTCGTTGTTGTACGAAAGCGCACATATGGGAATAAACAGGCGCTTCGCGGTGGCGATCGTGAAATCCTTGACGCTGCTTTTTGTTTGAAGTCGCAATTGTGTACGGCGGCGCCGAACGTTGCGAAAAGCGCGAAGAAGTTTTCGAGCGAGGATCTGCGTGGCGTGATCGGCGAGCAAAACAAAAAACCCGCGGCACTTGCGTGATCGCGGGTTTCTTTTGTACTGCTTGAATCTTGATGGTGCCGGAAAGAGGAATCGAACCCCCGACCTTCGCATTACGAATGCGCTGCTCTACCGTCTGAGCTATTCCGGCTCCGAATCTTTCCTCGTTTCGCTTTCGTTTTGTTCGTCAGCAACGAAGAAGTGAGATTATGCAGACCCTTTTTGCCTTTGGCAATACCTTAGATCAATTTTTCTTTTCCAGATGATAGCGGGTCACGCGATCGACCTCGCTCTTCGAGCCGAGGAACACCGCCACGCGCTGATGCAGGCTCGTCGGAACGATATCGAGAATGCGCGCTTCGCCGTTGGTCGCCGCGCCGCCCGCCTGTTCGACGATGAACGACATCGGATTCGCCTCGTACATCAGACGCAGCTTGCCAGGCTTCGACGGATCGCGCTTGTCGGCCGGATACATGAAGATGCCGCCGCGATTCAGGATGCGATGCACGTCCGCGACCATCGATGCGATCCAGCGCATGTTGAAGTCTTCCTTGCGCGGGCCGTCCTTTCCGTCGTTCAGCTCGCCGATATAGCGCTGCACCGGCTCGTACCAGTGACGGCTGTTCGACGCGTTGATCGCGTATTCACGCGTCTCGACGGGAATCTTCATGTCGCGCTGCGTGAGCACCCACGAACCGAGTTCGCGATCGAGCGTAAAGCAGTTCACGCCGTGGCCCGTCGTCAGCACGAGCACGGTTTGCGGGCCGTACACGGCATAGCCGGCCGCGACCTGCTGCGATCCCGGCTGCATGAACGCCGCTTCGCTCGGCTCTGCGCCGTCCGGGCAGCGCAGCACCGAAAAGATCGTGCCGATCGACACGTTCACGTCGATGTTCGACGAGCCGTCGAGCGGGTCGAACGTCAGCAGATAATTGCCTTTCGGATAGCGATTCGGAATCGGGAAAATCTTTTCCATTTCCTCCGATGCCATCGCGGCCAAGTTGCCGCCCCATTCGTTGGCTTCGAGCAGGATTTCGTTCGAGAGCACGTCGAGCTTTTTCTGCACTTCGCCCTGAACGTTCTCGCTGCCGGCGGAACCGAGCGCTTCGCCGAGCGCGCCCTTGCTCACGTGATAGCTGATCTGCTTGCAGGCGCGCGCGACGACTTCGATCAAGAGACGCAGGTCGGCCGGCAGGTTCTGATGTTCACGCTGCTGTTCGATCAGGTATTTCGAGAGCGTGGTGCGGCTTGAAATGGAGGACATGCTTAAGCTCCGTGAGCGTTAGACGAATATTCACGATTCTAACCGCTCGACCCGGCTGCTCCATGTGACAACGACCGCCGGCATCCGCCATAAGCGAGAACGGCCGCCGCGCGAGATCGTCGCGCGGCGGCCGCTAGACACCAAAAACGTCCGTCGAAACAGTGCTCAAGCTGCGAGCGCTTTCTCGACCACCTCGCGCACGTCGCGCGATTTCACCTTCGACGCCACCTCGCTCAAGGCCGCGTGCATCTTCTCGCGCAACTGCGGCGTGAAGCGGCGCCACAGTTCGAGCCCGCGCGCGAGACGCGCCGCGACTTGCGGATTGAGCGCGTCGAGCGCGATCACCTGTTCGGCCCAGAACGCGTAACCGGAGCCGTCGGCGGCGTGGAACTGCGCGGGGTTGCCGCTGCAGAAGCTGAAGATCAGCGAGCGCGCGCGGTTCGGGTTCTTGATGTTGAACGCCTGATGCTGCATCAGCTTGCGCACGATCTCGATCACCTTGCGATCCGGCCCGCCGCGCTGCGTCGCCTGGAGCGCGAACCACTTGTCGATGACGAGGGCTTCGTTCTCGAAACGGCGATAGAAGTCCGCGAGCGCCGCGTCCGCGACGGTCGCATCGGCGCCCTTGGTCGCGCTCGCGAGCAGAAGCGCGGCGAGCGCCGCCGAGCGGTCGGTCATGTTGTCGGCGGCGTCGTATTGGGCCTGCGCGAGCCTGACCGCGTCGCGCGGATCGTCGAGCTGGCTGAGATACGCGAGCGCGAGATTCTTCAGGCCGCGCTTGCCTGCGTCTTCCGGCGTCGGGCGATATTCGCCCGGCGTGCGGTTCGCCTCGTAAGTCGCGAGCCACTTGTCGCGCAATTGCGATGCGAGACGGCGGCTCATGAAAACGCGCGCCGCATGCACGGCAGCCGGATCGGACACGGTCATCTGCTCGGCGAGATAGCTCTCCGACGGCAGCATCAGCGCGAGTTCGCGGAAGGCGGGCGTGAGCGTGACGTCGTCGAGCACGCGGGCGAACGCGGCGATCACCTGATCGTCGATGGCGAGCGTTTCGCCCTTCGCCGCGCGCTCCGCGAGCGCCAGCAACTCGCGCGTGGCGAGGCGCTGGCCGGCTTCCCAGCGGTTGAACGGATCGCTGTCGTGCGCGAGCAGGAACGCGAGTGCATCGTTCGTGTAGTCGTATTCGACGATCACCGGCGCCGAGAAATTGCGCAGCAGCGAAGGCAAGGGCGCCTCGTTCACGTCGACGAACGTGAACGACTGCTCGCGCTCGGTGAATTCGAGCACGCGCGTCGTGCCGTTCGGCTCCTTTTCGCCTTCGAGACGAAGCGGCAGATCCATTCCGTTCTGTCCGATCAGGCCGACGGAGAACGGAATCAGGAGCGGTCCCTTCTGCGTTTCGCGCGCCGCTTCCGACGCTTCGCCGTAACCCTGCGTGAGAGTCAGCGTGTAGTGTCTCTTCGCGGCATCGTAATGCGCGCGCACCGACACGCGCGGCGTGCCCGCCTGGCTGTACCAGCGCTCGAACTGCGCGAGATCGCGATGGTTCGCATCGGCGAGCGCCTGGCGGAAATCGTCGCAGGTCACGGCCTGGCCGTCGAAACGCTGGAAGTAGAGGTCCATGCCGCGCCGGAAGCCGTCGCGGCCGAACAGCGTCTGATACATCCGCACGACTTCCGAGCCTTTCTCGTAGACGGTCATCGTGTAGAAATTGTTGATCTCGACGTAGCTTTCCGGGCGCACCGGATGCGCCATCGGGCCGGCGTCCTCGGCGAACTGCATCTGACGCAGCACGCGCACGTCCTCGATGCGCTTCGTCGCGCGGGCGGCGGCACTGGCCGCGCCTTCGACATCGCCAGCGGCCATGTCGGCGGAAAATTCCTGATCGCGGAACACGGTCAGACCTTCCTTCAGGCTCAACTGGAACCAGTCGCGGCAGGTCACGCGGTTGCCCGTCCAGTTATGGAAGTACTCGTGGCCGACCACGGCCTCGATGTTGGAAAAGTCGGTGTCCGTCGCGGTTTCCGGATTCGCGAGCACATACTTCGTGTTGAAGATGTTGAGGCCCTTGTTCTCCATCGCGCCCATGTTGAAGTCGCTCACCGCGACGATCATGAAGCGGTCCAGATCGAGTTCCAGGCCGAAGCGTTTTTCGTCCCAGCGGATCGAATTGATGAGCGAATCCATCGCGTGACGGGTCTTGTCGAGATCGTGCGGTTCGACCCAGACCTGCAGCAGCTTCTCCTTTCCCGAACCCGATTCGATGCGCTCCTCGATGCACACGAGCTTGCCCGCGACGAGCGCGAACAGATAGCTCGGCTTCTTGAACGGGTCTTCCCATTTGGCGAAGTGGCGGCCATCGGGCAGATCGCCTTCCTCGATCAGATTGCCGTTGGACAGCAGCACCGGGCACGCGGCCTTGTCGGCGCGCAGCGTGACGACGTAGGTGGCCATTACGTCGGGACGGTCGAGGAAATAGGTGATGCGCCGGAAGCCTTCCGCTTCGCATTGCGTGAAGAAGTTGCCGCTGGAGACATAAAGTCCGGAGAGCGTCGTGTTCTCCGCCGGATTGCAGATGCTCTCGATGCTAAGCTCGAACTGATCCGCAGGAATACCGCCGATCGACAAGCCGTTTTCGTGAACGCGGACATCCGCGTGCGCGACGCCGTCGATCGTCGCGCTCACGAATTCGAGCTGTTCGCCCATCAGTTCGAGGCGCGATGCATCGCCTTGGGCGTCCGGATTGCGGCGCAGCTTCATCGTGTTCTTCACGACCGTGCGCGATGGCACGAGATCGAACTCGAGCGCGACGGAGTCGATCAGAAAAGCGGGCGGCGTGTAGTCCTGGCGGCGAATCACAGCGGATGCGGTCGTGGTAGACATGGCAAGATCTTCATGTTTGGATTGAACGGCGCCGGCGTTCCACGTCTGGCGCTTCGCGCGCACCAACGCGTGCGCGCCTGGTCGAACCATTGTACAAGCCGTCCGGCGATCGTGAATCGGGCGGCGCCCCGCGTCGTGGAACCCACAAAACAAGGACGCCGCCGCGCGCGGCATGGCGGAGCCGTCTATAACCGAGAAGGGTGCTCAACGAAGTGAGGATGACCATGACTTTCCCGATCCACGCGCTCGTCAGATGGGCGCTCGCACTCACCGCGATATGGCTTGCCGGCTGCACGACCTACGTGCAGACGCAGGTCACCGCGTTCTCCGACTGGAGCGGCAGCGACACCACGCGCACTTACGCATTCGCGCGCAAGGCCGAGCAGCAGAACAGCATCGAGCAGACGACCTACGAGACGCTCGTCGCCAACGAGCTTGCGAAGTACAACTTCCGCCAGGTGCCGGAGGCAAGCGCCAACTATCAGATCGCGATTGCCTATTCGATTCGCGGCGACACGGTGACCGTGCGCCAGCCGGTCTACTACGATCCGTGGCCGATGTACGGTCCGTGGGGCGCCGGTCCTTACTGGGGCGGACCGTGGGGCGGCTGGGGTCCGTACGGTCCGTGGGGCCCGACGGGATACGTCGACCAGAGCTATCCGGTCTACGTCCACGCATTGCAGATCCGCATGAACGACCGGAAAACCGGGCGCGAGACCTACAAGGTGACGGCGGTCAATTCGACGGGCGATCCATCGCTCTATCAGGCGATGCCGTATCTCGTGCGCAGCGCACTTTCGGACTTCCCGCTCGGCAACGGCACGGTACGCACGGTGACGCTGCCGGTCGACAAGAACGGCGGCTTCTCGAACGAGACGGCGGCATCGGCGGGAGCGAACGAGCGCAGCGCAGCGCCCGCGCCCGCGGCCAAGACCGTCGATTGATCGGCAGAACCAAGCCGACGCGTCTTCCGGCAATTTTTGCCGGAGACGCGAAAAACGATTCTGTTCACGGCCGCGAGGAAAGTTTATAAAACCGTGCTCCGGCCTTGATCGAACAGGGGAATCGCCGCCGCGCCGGCGGGCCGCAATATATGCAGATTCGGCGATTTAGCGATATATTCCCGGGATGACAAAATCGTGTCCGCCCAATCCCCAAGCCGTTCCCGAGCCCACTACATGGGATGCGCGGCTCGCACGCCGTCTCGTCACGCCGCTCGTCGGCACGCCGGTCACGCCCAATCACCTGACCACGCTGCGCCTCGCGATCGGCCTCGCCGGCGCGTACTATCTGTCGCTTGGTCAGTTCTGGATGTGCACGCTCGGCGCGCTGCTCATCGCGCTGTCGAATTTCGTCGATCACACCGACGGCGAGCTCGCGCGCATCAGCGGACAGTCGAGCAAGATCGGCCATTTCTATGACCTCGCGTGCGACGCGCTCGTCACCGTGCTGCTGTTTCTCGGCATCGGGTTCTACGTCGCCGTGCATCATCCGTCGATGATCGTGCCCGCCCAATGGCTCGGCGGCATCGCGGGCGTGGCGGTTGCGCTGATCTTTTTCCTGCGCATGCGCATCGAGTCGATGGTCGGCAAATCGGGCACGAAGCAGGCGTCGATGGCCGGATTCGAAACCGAAGACGTGCTGTATCTGCTGCCGCTCGTGACCATCCTGAACGGCATGACGCCGTTTCTGATCGCGGCGGCGATCGGCGCGCCGCTCTTCGCCGTCTACGTGGCGGTGGACTATCAGCGCGTGAGCGCGCAGATGAAACGGCGCGCGCAAGCGACCCACGCAAAAGACGACAAAGATTTTCAGGCGGTGAGATGAGCGATACGGCAACTCCGGACAACACGCTGATTCAACCGGTGCACACGGCGAAGGCCGCGCGCCCATCGCAGCGCGACATCGATTCGACGATGAGCGCGCGCCTCGCCGCGTTCCCGGCGCCGAAGCTGCGCGACGAGTACGGACAGCAAGGCTCGTTTCTCTATATCGAAGACTTTCTGCCGCGCGATTACACCGAACGCCTGATCGCCGCCGTGCACGACGTGATGCCTTCCGTGAACCGCAACTATCTGCCGGGGCACAAGGCGGGCGGCAGCGTGAGCCGCCACACGCTCGACAAGCTCGCGCCGTTCATCGCGGATCTGTATCGCTCGGACGCGCTCATCAAGTGGCTCGAAGCGATCACCGGCGACAAGCTGCAGCTCTCGCCGCAAGACGATCCGCACGCCTACGCGCTGTATTTCTACACGAAGCCGGGCGATCACATCGGCTGGCATTACGACACTTCGTATTACGACGGGCGCCGCTACACGCTGCTGCTCGGTGTCATCGACGATTCCTCCTGCAAGCTCGACTACGAACTGCACACGAAGAATCCGGCGGTGCCCGATCAACCCGGTTCGGTGCAGTATCCGCCCGGCGCGTTCGTGTTCTTCGATGGCGACAAGCTGCGCCATCGCGTCACGCCGCTCGGCGAGAACGAGATGCGCGTGTCGCTCACGTTTGAGTACGTGACTAACCCGAACATGCGGCCGTTCCAGCGCTTCATCTCGAACATGAAGGACTCGATCGCGTATTTCGGATTCAGGCAGGTCTTTCGCCGCAAGGGCGGCAAGAACGGACAGGCATGAGCCGCGCGGGCACATTTCTTCTCTCAGCCGGCGTGGTGCTGTTCATCGCGCTGCTCGGCTGGCAAGGCTTCGGCTCGGTCGCATCGACGCTGGCCGCGGCCGGCTGGGGCCTCGTCGCGGTCGCGGCGTTTCATTTCGTGCCGCTCGTCGTCGATGCCGGCGCGATCAGCGTGCTCTTCTCCGACAAGGAACGCGACGTTTCCCTGCGCGATGCATTGCTCGCGCGCTGGGCGGGCGAATCGGTGAATAGCCTCATGCCCGCAGGCCAGATCGGCGGGCCGATGCTGATGGTCCGCTATCTCGCGCAGCGCGGCATGCGCGCGCGCGACGCGGCCGCCGTCATCACTGTCAGTACGACGATGCAGACCGTCGCCCAACTGATCTTCGCGCTCGTCGGCGTCGTGCTGCTGACCGGCTACGCGGCGGGCGGCTCGTCGTCGACGTTGACGTTCGCCGTGCTCGCGGTGATCGGCGTGATCGGCCTGATGATCTTCGGTTTCTATCTGGCGCAGCGGCGCGGTCTCTTTGGCCGCGCGATGCGCTTCGCGTCGGGCATCGCAGCGAAGTTCTCGGCGAAGCGCGACTGGTCGTCGCTCGTCACGCGCGCCGAAGCGGTCGATGCCGCCGTCCACGAGATGTATCGCGAGCGCGGCAAGGTCGCGGCGAGCTTCGGCCTGAGTCTTGTCGGCTGGATCGTCGGCACGGGCGAAGTGTGGCTCGCGCTGCATCTGCTCGGCCATCCGGTCGGCTGGACGGAAGCGTTGCTGCTCGAAAGTCTCGGCCAGGCGATTCGCGGCGCGGCCTTCGCCATTCCCGGCTCGCTCGGCGTGCAGGAAGGCGGCTATCTGCTGCTCGCGCGTCTCGTCGGACTGCCGCCGGAAGCGGCGCTCGCCCTGTCGCTCGTCAAGCGCGCGCGCGAACTGCTGCTTGGCGTGCCGGGCATCGTCTATCTGCATTTCGTTGAAAAAGGCTGGCAGCGCCGCCGTCTCGCGCGCGTGCCGGATATCGACTGACCCACCCACGAAGGGAACACAAGCATGCGCGCAATTATTCTTGCGGCCGGGATGGGCTTGCGCCTCGTTCAGCCCGAAGGCCAGCAAAAGCCGAAATGTCTGCTGCGATTCGGCGGCAATTCGGGCGATGCATCGTTGCTCGAGCGCCATCTGCACTTCCTGAAAGCCGCGAACGTCGACGAAGTCGTCTTCGTGACCGGCTTCAAAAGCGAGCAGATCGAAGCGGAGCTCGCGGCGATCGACTGGAAGCCGAAGACCGAGATCGTCGTCAACGACGAGTTCACGCTCGGCAGCGTGCTCTCCGTGCACACCGCGCGCGACGCGATGACGCGCGGCGGCGACGTCCTGCTGATGGACGCCGACGTGCTTTACGACGAACGCATTTTCGAGCCGCTCGTCGCGGGCGGCAGCGTGAATCGCCTGCTGATCGATCGCGATTTCGAAGCCGGCGACGAACCGGTGAAACTGTGCGTCGAGAACGGCGTGCCGGTCGAGTTGCGCAAGCAGGTCGCGGCGGGTTTGAAGTACGACACGATCGGCGAATCGGTCGGCTTCTTCCGTTTCGACGAAAAAACCGCCACGCGTCTCGCCGACATCTGCGCCGATTACGTGGCGACCGGCCGCGCGAAGATGCCGCACGAAGAGGCGGTGCGCGACCTGTTGCTGGAAAAAACCCACGCGTTCGATATCGCCGATGTCACCGGCGCGCCGTGGATCGAAATCGATTTTCAAAACGACGTGAAGCGCGCCGCCGACGAAGTGTTGCCGTCGCTCAACGCGCTCAGTCAGTTTGCAGGAGCATCGCAACAATGAACGCACCCACGCAAATCCCGGTCGGCTACTCGCGCACCCTGCGCCTGCGCGAGATGCTGCAAAGCAATCGCCTCGAATTCCTGATGGAAGCGCACAACGGCATTTCGGCGCGCATCGCGAAAGAAGCCGGCTTCAAGGCGATCTGGGGCTCGGGCCTCTCGATCTCCGCGCAGTTCGGCGTGCGCGACAACAACGAAGCGAGCTGGACGCAGGTCGTCGACAACCTCGAATTCATGGCCGACGCGAGCGATCTGCCGATCCTGCTCGACGGCGACACCGGCTACGGCAACTTCAACAACGTGCGGCGTCTCGTGCGCAAGCTGGAGCAGCGCGGCATTGCGGGCGTGTGCATCGAAGACAAGCAGTTCCCGAAGACCAACAGCTTCATCAACGGCGAAGCGCAGCCGCTCGCGGATATCGACGAATTCTGCGGCAAGATCAAGGCGGGCAAGGATTCGCAGAGCGATCCGAATTTCTCGATCGTCGCGCGCGTGGAAGCGTTGATCGCCGGCTGGGGCATGGAAGAGGCGCTCAAGCGCGCCGAGGCATATCGCCAGGCTGGCGCGGATGCCATTCTGATTCACAGCAAGCTCTCGAAGCCCGACGAAATCCTCACGTTCGCGCGCGAATGGGCGGGTCGCGGTCCGCTCGTCATCGTGCCGACGAAGTACTACAGCACGCCGACCGATGCGTTCCGTCAGGCTGGCATCAGCTGCGTGATCTGGGCGAACCATCTGATTCGCGGCGCGGTTTCGGCAATGCAGGCAATCGCGAAAGAAATTCACGACAGCGAGACGCTCGTCAACGTGGAAGACCGCATCGCGTCGGTGAACGAGATCTTCCGTCTGCAGGACGCGGACGAATATTCCGCCGCGGAGAACATCTATCTGAGCGCGGCCAACGAGAAACGCAGCGCGATCGTGCTCGCCGCGAGCCGCGGCGCGGGCCTCGAAGCACTGACCGAAGAACGCCCGAAGGTGATGTTGCCGGTCGCGGGCAAGCCGCTTCTGCGTCATCTCGTCGAGGCGTTCAAGAAGGAAAGCATCAACGACATCACGGTCGTCGGCGGATATCGGGCCGATGCGATCGAAAAGGGCGGCATTCGTCTCGTCGTCAACGAGAAGCACGAAACCACCGGCGAACTCGCGTCGCTCGCGTGCGCCGTCAAGCACATGAACGGCGATACCGTCATTTCCTACGGCGATCTGCTGTTCCGCAGCTACATCCTGCGCGATCTGGTCGAGTCGGACAGCGACTTCTGCGTGGTCGTCGATTCGTCGCAGACGCCGCAAGCGGGCGCGGCGGCAACTGACTTCGCGTACTGCTCGACCGCCGATGACCGCGCGCTCTTCGGCCAGAAAGTGTGGCTCGAAAGCGTGGTCGGCGCGGGTCAGACAATCGCCGATGCACGTGCGCCGCAAGGCCGCTGGATGGGGCTCGTCAAGGTGCGCGCGGGCGCGCGCGAGCGTCTCGTCGCGACGCTCGCCACGCTGCAGCAGCGCGCCGATTTCGACACGCTCGATACCGCCGCGCTCCTCAACGCATTGATCGCCGATGGCCAGAAGATCGAAGTGCAATACGTGCACGGCCACTGGCGCGGCGTGAACGATCTCGACGACTTCCGTCGCGCGGGCGATTTCGCGCACGGCCAGACGCCGATCGGTTCCGAAGGCACGGAGAACGCGCGTGATTGAGGCCGCCCAGTTCGTCGAAGCCGCGCGCGAGCGCGGTTTCGACTGGTACGCGGGCGTGCCGTGCTCGTTTCTCACGCCGTTCATCAATTACGTGCTGCAGGACGACTCGCTGCATTACGTGTCGGCGGCGAACGAAGGCGATGCAGTCGCGTTGATCGCGGGCGTCGCGCTTGGCGGCGCGGGCAACGGAAAAGCGAAACGTCGCGGCATCGCGATGATGCAGAACTCCGGGCTCGGCAACGCGGTGAGTCCGCTGACGTCGCTCACGTGGACGTTTCGCCTGCCGCAATTGCTGATCGTCACGTGGCGCGGCCAGCCCGGCGTGCACGACGAGCCGCAGCATGCGCTGATGGGCCCGATCACGCCGCAGATGCTCGAAACGATGGAAATCCCGTGGGAGCTTTTCCCAACGGAAGCCGGCGAGATCGGCCCGGCGCTCGATCGCGCGACCGACTACATGGACCGCACCGGCCGTCCGTACGCGCTCGTCATGCAAAAGGGCAGCGTCGCGCCTTACGAGTTGAAGAAGACGGGCCTGTCGGGCGTGCGCGTCAATGCGCATCCTGCGAGCGTGCAGCGATACGAATGCGAGCGCGCGACGCGCCACGATGCGCTGCGAAAGGTCATCGCCAACACGCCGAAAGACGCGACCGTCGTGCTCGCATCGACCGGATTTTGCGGCCGCGAACTCTACGCTATCGACGATCGCGCGAACCAGCTTTATCTCGTCGGTTCGATGGGCTGCGTGACGCCGATGGCGCTCGGCCTCGCGCTGTCGCGCCCGGATCTGACCGTCGTCGCGCTCGATGGCGACGGCGCCGCGCTGATGCGCATGGGCGCGTTTGCGACGCTCGGCGCGTACGGTCCGTCGAATCTCGTGCATCTGCTGCTCGACAACGGCGCGCACGAATCGACCGGCGGCCAGGCGACGGTGTCGCGCGAAGTCGATTTCGCGTCGATCGCGTCGGCGTGCGGTTACGCGCTCGCGCTCGACGGCAACGACATCGGCGTAATCGATCGTCTCTTCGAAGCGAAAGATGTCGACGGCGCGCGTTTCGCGCGTCTGTCGATCAGGACCGGCACGCCCGCCGACCTGCCGCGTCCGAAGATCACGCCCGAGGACGTGCGCGCGCGTCTGCAACAACACATTGGAGGCCGTTGATGCTGCTGCTCAATCCGGGCCCGGTCACGCTGAGCGAACGCGTGCGCAAGAGCCTGCTGCAAACCGATCTGTGTCACCGCGAACCCGAGTTCTTCGATCTGCAGGATGAGGCGCGCAAGCGTCTCGTCGCGGCTTACGAACTCGATCCGGCGGTGTGGAGCGCCGTGCTGATGACCGGCTCGGGCACCGCGGCGGTCGAAAGCATGATCGCCGGGCTGGTGCCGGAAGGCGGGCGGCTGCTCGTCGTGGAAAACGGCGTGTATGGCGACCGCATCGCGCAGATCGCGAAGCAATACGGCATCGATCACGAAGTCGTGAAGTACGAATGGATGCAGGCGCCGGACATCGACGCGATCATCGCGCTGCTCGACACGAAGGAGTTCACCAATGTCGCGATCATCCATCATGAAACGACGACTGGCCGCTTGAACGCGATCGATCAGCTTTCGCGCGCGTGCGGCGAGCGCGGCGTCGGTCTGCTGCTCGACGCGGTGAGCAGCTTCGGCGCGGAAGCGATCGATTTCGACGGCGGCGGCATCGCGGCCATCGCGGCGACCGCGAACAAGTGCCTGCACGGCGTGCCGGGCGCGGCGTTCGTCATCGCGCGCCGCGATGCGCTGGCGCAGGCCGCGAGCCGCAACTACTATCTCGGCATCGCGCGGCTCGCGAAGCTGCAGGACGCGCGCAACACGCCGTTCACGCCGTCGGTGCACGCGTATTACGCGCTCGTCGAAGCGCTGCGCGAGTTCGAGGAGGAAGGCGGCTGGCGCGCGCGGCATCGGCGCTACGCGAAGCTGGCGGAGCAGGTGCGCGCGGGATTGGCCTCGCTCGGCATCGAGAGCGCGTTGCCGCCGGAAGAATCGTCGGTGGTGCTGCGCGCGTATCGGCTGCCGCAGGGCGTCACGTACGAAACGCTGCACGACGCGCTCAAGGCGAAGGGCTTCGTGATCTACGCGGGGCAGGGCGGTTTGTCGAAGGAACTGTTCCGCATTTCGACGATGGGCGCACTCGATGCGAACGACATGGACCGGCTGATTTCGTCGTTCGTCGAATTGCTGCGCTGAGTTTGTGTCGACTACTGCTTGCAGAAAATCGCCGTAATAAAGGGCGCGACGTGGTGCACGACCGCGTCGCTGCCCGCCGCGCGCACTTTCTGCTCCACTTCGACGTCGCCGCCCCAGACGACCGCGCCATACGCCGCATCTCCGATCGGTTCGCCTTTGCCCTGCCGGAAGAGCGGATCGTCCTTCTGATACGCCACCAGCGCGTACACCTTGAATCCATACGCCGTCAGCGTCGCGCCTTTCACCGCGCGAAACGCGTTGATCGAGTTCGGCTCGACGCGCATCGGCTTCTTTTCCAGCAGATTGTTTTCCTGCAGCGGCGCGATGAAATCGTGCGGCGTCGATTTGCAGTCGAGTTGCGCATCGAGCGCCTCGGCGTGCGCGAGCGCGCTCATCGACGCGAGCATCATCGGCAGGACAAGACGAATGGGCCGGAAGGCGATCATGGCGACGCACCGAACGTGAAGCCAGCACTTTAACGAGATTGCATTAATTGTGCTCGAATCGTCGCCGATTGCGTGGCTCGCCATACGAAAACGCCCTTCGAAGGAAGGGCGCTCGTCTTGCGGACTGCGCAAAAGAAACTCAGGCGGCCAGTTCCAGCTTCGCCGTCTTGCGCGTGTCGCGCGAATGCACGCGCTTGCCGGCCGCATAGGTTTCGAAGACCGCGCGATCGTCGCCGAGCAGCGCGAACGCGAACAGCAATTCCTCGAGCGATTCCGTGCGCGCCGTGCGGCGCGAAAGCAGCGGCGTCGCGTTCGGATCGAGCACGACGAAATCCGCTTCGCTGCCGGCGCGAAGCGTGCCGATCCTGTCGTCCAGGTCGAGCACTTGCGCCGCGCCCGTCGTCGCGAGCCAGAACATGCGCGTCGCGGTCAGATGATGACCGGTGAGACGCGCGATCTTGTGCGCGGCGCCCATCGTCTGAAGCATGGAGAACGACGTGCCGCCGCCGACGTCCGTCGCGAGCGCGACCGGCATGTTCGACTCGCCCGCCTTCTCGAAATCGAACAGGCCGCTGCCGAGGAACAGGTTCGACGTCGGACAGTGCGAAGCCACCGCGCCCGTTTCCGCCATGCGCGCGCGATCCTGTTCGTCGAGATAGATGCAGTGGCCGTACACCGCGCGGCGGCGCAACAGGCCGTAGTGATCGTAGATGTCGAGATAGCTGCGATGCCCCGGAAAGAGGCTCTCGACCCATTTGATCTCGTCGGTGTTTTCCGCGACGTGCGTCTGGATGAACACGTCGTCGTGTTTCTTCGCAAGCACGCCGCACGCTTCGAGCTGCTCGTGCGTCGACGTCGGCGCGAAACGCGGCGTCAGCGCATATTGCTGACGGCCGCGCCCGTGCCAGCGAGCGATGAGTTCGGCGCTGTCGTCGTAACCGGATTGCGCCGTGTCGCGCAGGAACTCGGGGCAGTTGCGGTCCATCAGCACCTTGCCCGCGATCATGCGCGTGCCGCGCGCCTCGCTTTCGGTGAAGAATGCATCGGCGGATTGCTTGTGGACCGTGCAGTAGACGAGCGCCGTCGTCGTGCCGCACGCGAGCAGCTCGTCGATGAAGAAACTCGCCGTCTCGCGCGCGATCGACGGATTCTCGAAGCCGCGTTCGGTAGGGAACGTGTACGTGTTGAGCCAGGGCAAGAGGCCCGGCGCCGGTGACGCGATCATGTCCGTCTGCGGATAGTGAATGTGCGAGTCGATGAAACCCGGCACGATCAGCTTGTCGCGCATCGTGTGGACGGTCGCGTCGGGCTCGAGCCTGTCGCGGATCGACGCATACGCGCCTGCCGCGACCACGTTGCCGTCCTCGACGATCAGAAGGCCGTCGGCCTCGTAGACCGCGCCATCGGCGGCATGCGCGGGGTCTTCGCGAAAGGTCAGCAACTGGGCGCGGTAGGCGGTTTGAGTCATGATGCAACGTCTCCGTATTGGATTTTCAAAGCTGCGAAAGCAGGACTAACGAGAACGCCGCGATGATCCACATCGCGGGTTTGATTTCCTTCGCGCGGCCCGTCGCCGACTTAAGCACGACGAACGCGAGAAAGCCGTACGCGACGCCATCGGTGATCGAGTATGTGAGCGGGATCAGGATCATCGCGAGGAACGCGGGAATGGCTTCGTCGAAACGATGCCATTCGATCTTCGTGATCGCTTCCATCATGAACACGCCGACGAGCACTAGGGCGGGCGCGGTCGCGATGGCCGGCACGAGCGAGAGCAGCGGCGAAAGGAACAGGAACGGCAGGAAGCACAATCCGGCGACGACCGCGACGAGACCCGTGCGCCCGCCCGCCGAAATGCCCGCTGCCGATTCGATGTACGCGTTCGCCGGGCTCGTGCCGAGCGGCGCGGAAATGAGCGCGGAGAACGAATCGACCATCATCGACTGGCGGATGTTGCGCGGATTGCCGTCGCGGTCGTAGAGCTTGCCGGCTTCCGATATCGCCATGAAGGTGGAGAGCGCGTCGAAGAACGACGTGAACAGCATCACGAAGATGAACGGCCAGTAGATGACTTTCAGCGCGCCCATGAAGTCGAGCTGCATGACCGCCGAGAAGTCCGGCGCGGCGAAGAGGCCGTTCCAGTTGACGAGCGTTTTCGTGGCGATGGCGGCGGGCCAGTACGCGGTGCCGTCGCCGTAGAAGCGGCCGATCGGAATCGCGATGATCGTCGTGAACACGATGCCGAGCATCAGCGCGCCCGTGACCTTGCGCGCGACGAGAATCGTCGTGACGGCAAGGCCGATCAGGAACGTGACGACGACCGGATTGAGCGACGCCGAGTGCACGATCGTCACCGGATCGCCGACGACGAACTTCGCGTTCACGAGCCCGATCAGGCTGATGAACAGGCCGATGCCGCACGACACCGCATGGCGCAGGTTCGCTGGAATCGCATCGACGACGAGCTTGCGCGCGTTGAACGCCGCGAGAATCGCGAAGATCACGCCCGACCAGAACACGCAGCCGAGCGCCGTCTGCCACGGCATCTTGCCGCCGTGCACCATGACGAACGCGAAGAGCGCGTTCATGCCCATGCCGGGCGCGACGAGCACCGGATTGCGCGCGTAGAGGCCCATCGCGCAACTGCCGAGAAAGCTGACGATGACGGTCGCCGTCAACGCCGCGGGAAACGGCACGCCCGCCGCCGACAAGATGCCCGGATTGACGACGATGATGTACATCGCCGTGAGGAACGTCGTAATGCCCGCGACGATTTCGGTTTTCGTGCGCGAGCCAGCCGCGCGAATGCCGAAGAAGCGTTCGAGCGCGGTCGTGTCGCGTTGAGAAGTGGCTGTGGTTTGCATCGTGCTTACTGCTTCCAGTGCTGATCCAGGCGCGCGATCATTGCGTCGCGTTCTTCTTCGGTGACGAACGAGGCTTCGAGGCTGTTCTTCAGCAGCGTGTAGACCTCGTGATCGGTAAGCTTGAGCGCATCGGCGATCGCGAAGTAGTTCGCGTTGACGTAGCCGCCGAAGTACGCGGGATCGTCGGAGTTGATCATCACCGCGACGCCTTGATCGAGCAGATCCTTGAGCGTGTGCTTCGTCATGTCGTCGAACACGCAGAGCTTGATGTTCGAGAGCGGGCACACGGTCAGCGCGATGCGCTCATCGGCGAGACGCGCGACCAGCGCCGCGTCCTCGATGCTGCGCACGCCGTGATCGACGCGATCCACCTTCAGCAGATCGAGCGCTTCGTAGACATACGACGGCGGGCCTTCCTCGCCCGCATGCGCGACGAGCTTGAGCCCGCGCTCGCGCGCCTGCGCGAACACGCGCTCGAACTTGGACGGCGGATGACCGCGCTCCGACGAATCCAGCCCGACGCCGATCAGCCGATGCGCGTATTTATCGAAGAGCGGCAACGCGCTTTCATAGGTGGCGAGCGCGTCTTCTTCGGAAAGATGGCGCAGAAAGCAGAGAATCAGCTTGCTCGACAGACCGCGTTTTTCGCCTTCGGCCAGCGCGGCATCGATGCCCGCGACGACCGTTTCGATCGGCACGCCGCGCTCCGTGTGCGTCTGCGGATCGAAGAAGATTTCCGTATGCGCGACGTGATCGGCGAGCGCGCGCTCGACATACGCCATCGTCATGTCGTAGAAATCCTGCTCCGTGAGCAGCACGCTCGCGCCCGCGTAGTAGATGTCGAGGAACGATTGCAGGTCGGTGAACGCGTAGGCCGCGCGCAGCGCATCGATGGAGTCGTACGCGAGCTTCACGTTGTTGCGTTTCGCGAGCGCGAAAATCAGCTCCGGTTCGAGCGACCCTTCGATATGGATATGCAGCTCGGCTTTCGGCGCGCGCGCAATCTTGTCGGCGAGTGTGGGATTCATGTGGGCTTTTCAGTCTTTTGGGGCTGCGAATTCGCCTGTGGGTCAGGCGGTCTGTTGCGACGACGCGTGGCTCGAAGCGTTGGCTTCGACCGCTTGCAGCAGTTGGGCTGCCGCTGCAACGGCGATCACTTCGGGCGCTTTGTCGACGATGCCGTCGATGCCGATCGGACACACCATGCGCGCGATCTTCGCGGGGTCGATGCCGCGCGCCGCGAGCCGGTGTTCGAACTGCTTCTTCTTCGTGAACGAGCCGATCATGCCGAAGAACGCAAAGTCGCCGCGCCGCAGGATGCACTCCGCGAGCGCGAGATCCACCGTGTGGTTGTGCGTCATCACGATGTAGTACGCGTCGGGCGGCGCGCGATCGACGGCTTCGTCGGGCGCGTCGTTCGGCTCGATCGTGACGTTGTCCGGCACGAACTGCGGTGCGGGAAACGCGGCATCGCGTTCGTCGACCCAGGTGACGTGGCACGGCAGCGTCGCGAGCACGCGGATCAGCGCGGCGCCGACGTGGCCCGCGCCGAACAGCACGACCTCGAAGTCGTTCGGCGCGATGGTTTCGGTCAGCAGCGCGCCGCTTTCCTCGAAACCAGCGCCGTCCCACAGCAGGCAGTCGGCGCCGGTCGCGCCCGGTTCGGGATCCGAGAGCATGACGGCGTCGCGAAGCTCGGGATCCGGCGCGAAGGAAACGCTGCGCACGGTCGATAAACCTTGCGCCGTGCGTTTGCCGAGCGTCGTCACCCAGTTGAGATCCGCGACATCGAGCCGCTCGAACGCCAGCACGACCGCGCCGCCGCAGCACTGGCCGAGGCTCGGGCCGAGCGCGAAGCGCTCGAGCTTGCGCATGCGCGGAGTGCGCATCCCGTCCTTCAGCACTTGCCGTGCGGTTTCGATGGCCTTCCATTCCAGATGACCGCCGCCGATCGTATAGCGCGCGTCCTCACGCGTGACGATCATCTTCGTGCCGGGCTCGCGCGGCGCGGAGCCTTCGACACGCGCGACCGTCACGAGCACGACGGCATCGCCGTGCGCGAGCAGGTGTTGCAGGTCGTTCAGCCAAACTTGCATCGAGTGAGCTCCAGAAGTGGTCGGATGTGCGCGTGATTCGTGCGGATTTGCGTCGTCGCAGACGCTAGTTTACCGGGCGATGAACATGGCATCGCCCAGCGGGTGAAAAGCGCGACAGGCGCGCGCTTGAACGCGCGGGCGCAAGGGAACAGGGCGCGGAGCCGGAGAAGGCGGATGGTGTGCGTTGTCATGATTCGGGGAGACATTGCGGACCGGGCGCGCGTTACGCGGTTTCCGTTCGCTTCGTGAGTTGCCGTCTAGAAAAACGGGCTGCCTTCGAGCGAAACGGACTGCGCGCACGTAGATCGCCATCCAGACACGACCTTACCATCGCAATATCCCAAAAATATTGCGCGACACGTATCAAGATTATGCGGATGCGCTGATGCGGGGAAGAAAAAGCGCGCCGGGAGGCGATGAAACGGGGAGAGCGGGCGGCACGAACGGCCGCCCGGCAAGGTTTATCGAACCGCCGAGCGGAATTTGCGCTTGAGCCGCACGCTGGCCGCGACGAACACGAAGATCAGCGCGAACGCGATTAGCGACCATTGCGGCAGCGAAAGCCCGAGAATCGGCGGATACGGCGTTTCGCACAGCCCCGCGACCTTGAACACCTGCGGCAGCCAGGTTGCGGGCGGCAGGCCGTCGACGATCGGCTGGAGCGCGTCGAAACCGCAGCTGAAGCCGGGATGCGACTGGACGTACACATGACGGATCGCGGTGACGAGTCCGCCGAGCGCGCAGATGGCGACGAGCGTTTCGAACAGCGCAATGCCGCGCCAGTTGCGGAAAGCCGCGCCGAGAAACGCGAAGATCGCGACCAGAATGAAGAAATAGCGCTGGATGATGCACAGCGGACACGGATCTTCGTTATGGAAGAACTGGAGATACAGCGCGCCGCCGACGAGACCGAGACTGATCAGACCGAGCAGCACGAGCAGGCGGCGCTCGCGGCGCATCGCCCGGTCGTCCTGATGCATCGTGAAGTGATTCAAAGAGTTGTTCATTGTTTCGCAACGATTCGAGAAGGAAGCACCGGAGTTGCGCGGCTATCGCGGTGAATTCTAGCGCGAACGCAGAATGCGCAGAATTAGCTGCGTTCAGCGGAACGCTCGCGGCGCTCAGCGCGTCGTGTCCAGCACGGCTTCCACCGCGCGTCCGATCGACAGCAAGGTGTCATCGGCGTTCGGCGCGCCCGCGAGCATCAGCCCGACAGGCGCTTCGCCGCGCGGATGGCAGGGCAGCGACAGCGCGCAGGCATCGAGAAAATTGAAGGCGGTCGGATTGCGCAGGATCAGCGCGTTCATGCGCGTGAAGGCGTCGTCGTCGGTTTCGAGATCGGCGATGCGCGGCGGCAGCACCGGCACGGTCGGGCAGAGAATCGCGTCGAAACGTTGCCAGAGCGTCGTGCGCGCGGCTTCGATCATCGCGTCGCGCGACTCGCACAGATCGATGTAGTCCGCCGCGCTCGCCGCTTCGGCGCGTTTCAGGCGCGCAAGCACGCGCGGATCGTACTCGCCGCCGCGCTCGGCCATCAGCTTGCGATGCCACGCGTGGGCCTCGATCGCGACGAGCGGATAGCGGTTGATCTCCGGCAGCCGGTCGAGCGGCGCGAAACGCACGTCTTCGACCAGCGCGCCGGCCGCAGCGAGATGATTGACGGCCGCGGCGACCGCGCTCGCTACCGGAGCCTCGACGCCATCGGTGACGTAGTTCGTCAGCACGCCGAGACGCACGCCGTCGAGCGGACGCGTCGCGGGCACGCCGGGGTCGCGTCCCGCCAGAATGCGATCGACGAGCGCGCAGCACGCGACCGACACGCCGATCGGCCCGAACGAATCGAGCGTCTTCGAAAGCGGAACGCCGCCCTGCTTCGGGATGCGGCTCGCGGTCGGCTTGAAGCCGGTGAGTCCGCACAGCGCCGCCGGAATGCGGATCGAGCCGCCGGTGTCGGTGCCGAGCGCGACGGCGGCCATGCCGTCCGCGACCGATGCCGCCGCGCCCGACGACGAGCCGCCCGCGATGCGCGCGTCGCCCGGCTCGCTGGCGCGCCACGGCGAGCGCGGCGTGCCGTAGTGCGGATTGAGTCCGAGGCCCGAGAACGCGAACTCGCTCATGTTGGTGCGCCCGACGAACACCGCGCCTGCGCGGCGCAGGCGCGCGACGGCCACGGCGTCGGCTTTGGCGGGCGCGGCGTCGGCGAGCGCCTTCGAGCCCGCGCGCGTCACTTCACCTTCGATATCGAAGAGATCCTTGATCGACACGGGAATGCCCGCGAGCGGAGAGAGCACGGTGCCGGCGCGGCGCAGCGCGTCGTGGGCATCGGCGGCGGCCCGGGCGTGGGCGGCATCGACATGCAGGAAAACGGTCGCGCCCTGGCCAGCCGGATCGGCGATACGTTCGAGCGCGGTCTCGATGAGCGCGCGGCTCGTCGTGCGGCCGCTTTTCAGATCGGCGGCGAGTTGGGCGAGAGGGGCGAACTGCGGCGAAGTGGTCGGCATGGCGTCGGGCAGTGGCGTTGCCGTCTGCGAGAAGCCGGCAATGCCCGGCGCTTCGCATCGGCAGTGAGTGGATGGGCGCCGCGACAGGAAACCCGGACGCCCAAGGTGGCTGTCATTCTAAGCCACCGGCGTCGATCGGACACCGCTCAGATCGTGCGCGAGAAGCGCCGCAGGCTCGCCTGGCCCAGATAGCGGTCGAATACCGATGCGACGTTGCGCACCAGCATGCGTCCGGCGGGCAGCACGCGCAGCGCGTCGCGCGAGAGATCGATGAGGCCGTCGCCGGCCATCGGCGCGAGGCGCGCGAGTTCGTCGGCGAAAACGGCGGAAAACTCGACGCGATGCGCGCGCGCGATATCGTCGAAACGCAACTCCCCGCCGCACATGATGCGCATGATGACGTCGCGGCGCAGCGTGTCGTCGGCGGAGAGGCGCACGCCGCGCGCGATGGCGAGCCGGCCCGCGTCGATCGCCGCGGCGTAGTCCGCGAGTTCGCGCGCGTTCTGCGCGTAGACATCGCCGATCCTGCCGATCGACGACGCGCCGATGCCGATCAGATCGCAATCCGCCTGCGTGCTGTAGCCTTGAAAATTGCGCTGGAGCGTGCCGGTTTCGAGCGCGCGCGCGAGCTCGTCGCCGGGCAGCGCGAAATGATCCATGCCGATGTACACGTATCCCGCCTCGCTCATGCGCGCGATCACGCGTTCTAGAATCGCGAGGCGCATGGCGGGCGAAGGCAGCGCGTGCTCGTCGATCTGCCGCTGCATCTTGAAGAGCGCGGGCATGTGCGCGTAGCCGAACACGGACACGCGGTCCGGCTTGAGTTCGATGACCGCATCGAGCGTGCGTGAGAATCCCTCGACGTTCTGATGCGGCAAGCCGTAGATCAGATCGACGCTCACCGACTTGAAGCCGTGCGCGCGCGCGGCGTCGAGCACGGTTTCGGTCATCGCCCGCGGCTGGATGCGGTTGACGGCGCGCTGCACGCGTTCGTCGAAATCCTGCACGCCGAGGCTCAGGCGGTTGAAGCCGAGCTCGCGCAGCAGCGCGATCGTATCCGCCGACGCCTCGCGCGGATCGACTTCGATCGAATATTCGGCGCGCTCGTCCGCGACGAGCTTGAAGTGCTCGCGTGTCGCGGCCATCAGCTCGGCCATCTCGCCGTGCGAGAGGAAAGTGGGCGTGCCGCCGCCCCAGTGCAATTGCGTGACCGGACGCGATGGATCGAAGAGCGCCGCCTGCAACGCCAGCTCGCGCTTCATGCGATCGAGATAAGGGCGTGCGTGCGCGCGATTTTTTGTCGCCACCTTGTTGCAGCCGCAGTAGAAGCAGACCGTGTCGCAGAACGGGATGTGAAAGTAGAGCGAGAGATCAGCGTTCGCTTTCGACTGGCGCGCGGCCTCGCGATAATGCGCGGCGTCGAAGGCGTCGGTGAACTGGACTGCGGTCGGATAGGACGTGTAGCGCGGGCCGTGCGCATCGTAGCGCGCGAGCAGATCGGGGCGGAAGAGCGGGGCGGCGGGCGTCATGGCGAACCTCTGGGGATGGTCCGAGTGTAGTCGGGCGATGAACGCCATCGTTGCGCGATAAGGTCGCAGCGCGATGGCAGCATTTGACGAAACGCAAAGAAAAGGCGTGCGAAAATGCTGTTTCTTCTCGCGCTGTTCAGTAACGCCATGTCGATCGATTCATCGCCTCACGCCTGCCGCGAAGGCTGCGGCGCCTGCTGCATCGCGCCGTCCATTTCGAGTCCAATTCCGGGAATGCCGGCCGGCAAGCGCGCGGGCGAACGTTGCGTGCAACTGGGCGACGATCTGCGCTGCAAGATCTTCGGCGATCCGCGCAGGCCGGCGTGCTGCAGCGGCCTGCAGCCCTCAAGCGAGATGTGCGGCGAGACGCGCGACTATGCGCTGGTGTGGATCAAGCGGCTCGAAGCGGCGACGCAGCCGGCGCAACTGTCGTGACGTTCGGCGGTCCAATCCGCGGACCGCGCCGGGGACGACGGCGCAGACTCAGATAAAAGCATTGGAGGATCACGCATGACGAAAACCGTCGCGCCGCTGCGGCGCCGGTTCGTGCTGGCAGGACTGATGTCGCTGCCGGCGCTCGCACTCGGATCGAAGGCGCAGGCCGCCTCGAATTCGATATTTCCCTTCATTCCGGACCACTACACATTTTCGACGCGGCAGGTGCAGGACGCGGTCGCGCGCAAGTTCCCGCTGCAACGTACGGCCTCGCAGATATTCGACGTCGTCCTGAGCAATCCTGTCGTCGGCATGGCGCCGGATCGCAATCGCGTGACGGTGCAGGTCGATGCGCGTCTTGCGACGCCGTTCATGCCCAATCCGGTCGTCGGCGCTTTCACGCTGTCGACGCAACTCGGCTACGATACGCCGAGCCGCTCGGTCATTCTCGTCTCGCCATCCGTCGACGATGCCCGTTTCACCGGCGACGCCGCGCAGTACAACCAACAGATTGCGTCGGTCGGCGCGCAGCTCGCCGCGCAACTGCTCGACCGCTATCCGATCCACACCTTCAAACCCGAAGAACTCCAGTTCGCCGGCGTGTCGTATGAACCCGGTACAATCACAGTCCTTACAAACGGCATACGTGTGCAGATCGTCGAGAAGTAAGTCGAAATCTCTGCGCAATGTGCTCCACAAGCAACGGCGAACATGGCGAACAAGGGCTGACGGATGGACTGGATACTGATGGTGAAGGCGCTCATTCTGGGCGTCGTGGAAGGCTTGACCGAATTTCTGCCGGTTTCGAGCACGGGGCATCTGATCGTGGCGGGCAGTCTGCTGAATTTCACCGACGCGCAGTCGAAAACCTTCGACGTCGTCATCCAGTTCGGCGCGATTCTCGCGATCTGCTGGGAATATCGCGCGAAGATCGCCTCCGTGGTCACGGGGCTGCCCTCGCGTCCCGACGCCCGTCGCTTCACGGTGAACGTAATCATCGCGACGATCCCGGCCATCGTGCTCGGCCTTCTGCTCGAAAAGCACATCAAGGCGGTGCTGTTCTCGCCGGTGCCGGTGTCGGTGGCGCTGATCGTCGGCGGGATCGTGATTTTGTGGGCGGAGTCGCGGCAGCGCGAGCGTGGCGCCATGACGCGCGTGCATTCCGTCGATGACCTGTCCTACGCCGATGCCTTGAAGGTCGGCCTCGCGCAATGCTTCGCGCTGATTCCGGGCACCTCGCGATCCGGCGCGACGATTATCGGCGGCATGCTGTTTGGGCTCGAGCGGCGCGTGGCCACGGAGTTTTCGTTCTTCCTCGCCATTCCGATCATCTTCGGCGCGACGCTCTACGAAATGGCCAAGTACTGGCGCACGCTCACCGTGAGCGATTTCGGGCTCTTCGCGATCGGGCTCGTCGCGGCGTTCGTGAGCGCCTTCGTCTGCGTGCGCTGGCTTTTGCGTTACGTCGCGTCGCACGATTTCACGGCGTTCGCGTGGTATCGCATCGGCTTCGGCCTGCTGATTCTGATCGTCGGATATAGCGGCGGACTGAGCTGGGCCGACTGATCCGGCTTTCATCGCGCATAATGCAGAACGCCACGGCTTGCCGTGGCGTTGTCGTTTTAGCGATGCGTTTAGCGGCGGCGGAACATCAGATCCCAGACGCCGTGACCGAGCCGCAAGCCGCGACGCTCGAACTTGGTGACCGGGCGAAAATCGGGGCGCGGCGCGTAGCCGTCCGCGGTGTTTTCGAGCGCCGGCTCCGCCGATAGCACTTCGAGCATCTGCTCGGCATAGTTCTGCCAGTCGGTCGCGAGATGCATGTATCCGCCCGGCTTCATGCGCGACACGAGCAGCGCGACGAACTTCGGCTGAATCAGCCGGCGCTTGTGATGACGCGCCTTGTGCCACGGATCGGGAAAGTAAATGTGCACGCCATCGAGACTGTCGGGCGCGATCATGTGTTCGAGCACTTCGACTGCGTCGTGCTGAAGGATGCGGATGTTGCCGAGACCCTGCTCGCCGATCAATTTCAACAGCGCGCCGACACCCGGCTCGTGCACTTCCACGCCGATGAAGTCATCGCCCGGCCGCGCGGCCGCGATCTCCGCCGTGGTCGCGCCCATGCCGAAACCGATTTCGAGCACGCGCGGCGCGTGGCGGCCGAAGCACGCGTCCCAGTCGGCCGGCTGCGGCGCGTAGGGCACGACGTAGCGCGGACCGAGATCGTCGATGGCGCGTTGCTGTCCCGGCGACACACGCCCCGCGCGCGTAACGAAGCTGCGTATCCGGCGATGGCGCAGCGTGGCGTCTTCGGTGACGTCGGGCCGGAAGCTGCCGTTGTCGTCGGCGTCGTCTTGGGGATCGTGGCTCATGAGGCGATGGGAACGGATGCGGGAAACTAAAAAGCCGCCCATACGTGATTCGGGGCGGCTTTCGCTGGAATGCTGGAGCGGGCGATGGGAATCGAACCCACGTCAGTAGCTTGGGAAGCTACGGTAATAGCCATTATACGACGCCCGCATGAGCCGGCTATTGTAAGCGCAACGCGTCTTGCGACGCAATTGCGCACGGCCTCAGATGCCGAAGAGCGTCATCGACACCGCGACGCGCGTCACGACCATCAGCAGCACCTGCACGATCACGAACAGCAGAATCGGCGAAAGATCGATGCCGCCCAGGCGCGGCAGGATGCGCCGCAGCGGATCGAGAAACGGCGCGGTGATCTGGTAGAGCAGCGGCATCGCCGGCGACTGCGGATTCAGCCACGACAGCAGCGCCATCAAAATCGTCACCCAGATGATGAGGTTCAGCGCCCATTTGACGACGGTCAGCAGCGCGACGAGCAGCAGGATCGGCACCATGAGCGTCGGATCGACGCCCGCCAGCACGACCATCAGCGTCACATACACCGCGGATGCGATGAACGCCGCCACGATGCTCGCCCAGTCGATTTTCCCGCCGGGAAGAATCTTGCGCAGCGGCAGCACGAGCCAGTTGGTCGCCTGCATCACGGCGTTCGACACGGGGTTGTAAGGCGGCATGCGCACGACCTGTATCCATGCGCGCAGCAGGAGCGCCGCGCCGAACAGGGTGAAAAGGGTGTTGAGCAGAAAACGGGCGATATCGCCGAACATCTCGGGTCCTCTGGAATGCGTGCGCAGTGTCGCGACGTGCGCCGGGTCGTTTGAGCGAAAGGTGACGAAATACGAAGGGCGCTAGCGGGCGAAGCGCCGTTCGCGCACGGTGTCGGGGAAGAGGCCGTCCGGGCGGCGCGAATGGTGAATGCGGACCTTGATCATTGTTCGTTCTCTGGACTTGAGTATCTGGTCGAAGCCAACCTGTCGAAGCCAACGGCGGCTCGAATTCCCCGCCCGACAGCCTTAGCCGCTGGGGTGCCGGACGTCACCATAACATGGCTTCGGGAACGCTTGGGGACGTTGTCGCACGCGGTGCGAGCGATTGTCGGGGTAATCCGTTGGAAGGCGGGTGAAAGGCGTGTGAAAGTGTCCGAACGCGCATTCGCGCGAAGCACGCCCGCATCGAAAAACCCTGGTGTTGCCATTTTGAGACGATCGCGAAAAGCGTATTACACGCAAAACTGGCAGTATATAAGTACGGTTGGCGAAAAAGCGCGCCGCACTGTTGCGGCAAGTTTGGGGTTTTACGAAAAGCAGGCGAGGTAAAAACCAGCGGTTCTTTTTCGGCCGGACAAAAAGCGGGTTTTCTGCGGAATGTGGTTAATCGCACATTGACGTTGGAACTTGGTTTCTTTGCGAACACGAGGGAACGGACAGGCGCTCAATACTAAAGAGAAGACGAATCAGGCGGGAGAGAATGCGCGGCGCGAATGCCGGCCGCGCGCTCCCAATAAAGTTTCATTCGCTACGTTCGGAGGTTGCCATGAGCATTTTCTCTTATCGGAAGCATCTGCGATTCCTGAGCCAGGCCCAGCGGCGCCGCTGGTGGGATCAGAAAAAGCGGCTGACTCCTCGGGTGGTGATCGGCGCGGCTTACGTGCCGCCCAATGTCACGCGTGAATTCGCTTACGTGAAAGTCGGCTGAGCCGTTAGACTGTTTTTTTTAAGACTCTCGCGCATTACATGAAAAGCCCCGCCGGACGCATTGTCCGGTGGGGCTTTTCCGTTCTTTTGTAAATAGACGTTACGCGGTTTTCAGTGTCGATGCCGCGCCCACGGACGTCATCGAATGCCGGCAACCTGCCGGCAGGCATCGGCTGGCTTTCAGCATCGATAGCACGTTAAGGAACTTGCAATTTGCAACAAATCGATTCGGCGGCCTGCCGGCTTTTTCGATAAATTCGTCTCACACCGTCGCCCGTGAGCCCGCGCAGATCGGCCATCACGCGAAGCGGCGAGGAGAACGAAAGTGAAAAAACTCGGTAGTCTGTTGGTAGCAGGTGCGCTCGGTGCGGGGCTCGTCGGGGTCGCGCAGGCGCATGTTTCCGTCGGCGTGGGTATCGGGGTGCCGGCCTATCCGGTGTATGCCGCGCCGCCCGCGCCGGTTTATGTGGCGCCGCCGCAGCCGGTCTACGTGGCGCCGCCGCCGGTCATGTACGCGCCGCCGCCGCCGGTGGTCTATGGCGGGTACGGCGGCTACGGTTACTATGGCCGTCCGTACTATCGGCATCACGGCTATTACCGCCACGGGCCGGGCTACTGGCGTCACTGACCGGCCTGGCAATCCTGGCGGTCCGATATGAAGGCGATGCGATCGGCATCGCCTTTTGCGTTTACGGCGCGCTTCTTTGCGTCGCGCGTCAAAGCATCGTCACGATGCCGCGTTCACGATCAGATCGCGATAGCCGTTGACGATCACGCTATACGAGAAGTACGCGAAAAGCACGGCGGACATGACGTGGCACGCGCGCAGAAGCTGCGTTCCGGCGCGCTTTCTGCCGTGGCTCGCGAGCGTGCAGATGAAGATCGTCCAGCCGAGCCCGCCGCAGAAGAAACCGATGAGAAACACCGACGCACTGACGGGACTCGTCGCGCCGGCCTTGGCGATGAGCGCGCCGCCGACCGCCGCGAACCAGAGAATCGCGCTCGGCGACGACACCGCGAGCAGGCATCCGCGAGCGAAGCTTCTCCAGTGCTTCGGTCGCGGCGCGGCGAGATCCGCCTCGCCCTCGACGGGCGGTGCGGACGCCGGATAGAGGGCTTCACGCGCCATCTTCCAGGTGAGAAAGAGCAGCACGATCGCGCCGCCGATCCATACGACCCAGCGCACGGCGGAGAATTGCAGCAACGCCGACATGCCCGCGAGCGCGAGCGCCGCATAAAACAGGTCGCCGAAGCAGGTGCCGAGGCCGAGCACCATGCCCGGCTTGAAACCGTGCGACAGCGCGAGCGAAATGATCGCGACGTTGGCGATCCCGATATCCAGACACAACGACAGCGACAGAAAAAAACCGTCCGACAGCAACGACCACGAATGCATGTTTTTATTGATGGTTATGAAGCGTGAAACCGACATCGAGGCGGCCGGTCGGCACGTTCATCGTATTGCGCGTCGGCGGATTGCGGAACGCGGCGAGCGCGTCGCGCTGCGCTTGCGTGCCGATGCCGAGCGCATCGAGCACATGAACGACGACCGCATTGACCACCGCCGTATTGCCGTCTTCGACTTTCACTGCAATGCCGATGGGGCCTTGCGCGCGCCGCACGCCTATCGCGTAGCTCGCATCAGCGCCGGTCTTGCCGACGAGCATGCCGCCGAACGCCTGCATCAGCAGCGTGCAGAAGCGTCCTTCGCCCGCGACGAGTTCCGGATGCGATGTCATCGCTCGATGGATGCGCGCGAGCGGCGAGCCGTCCGGCGCGGCGGCGATCTTCATATAGAGCCGCGCGAGACGTTCGAGCGGGAAGGCGGGCGTCGGCAGATTGCAGCCATCGATGGCCCATTGCACGTCGTCATCCGCGAGATCGACGGCGCGCGCGACCGTCTGCTTCACGCGCGCCTGCAACGGATGCCCGGGCAGGTGGTATTCGGCGAGCGGCGCGTTCATCGCACGCGCGCCCGCGAGCATGCCGGCGTGCTTGCCTGAGCAGTTGCTGCACACGGCGGTCGGCGTGAAGTCGCGCCGGATCCAGTCCTTGTACACGGCCTCTGAAATCGGCGGATGGCCGCCGCAGCGCAGATCGTCTTCGCTCGCGTTCGATTTGGCGAGCATCGCGAGCGCGCGCTCGATGTGACGCGGCTCGCTGCTGTGCGATCCGCACATCAGCGCGAGGTCTTCGTCGGTGAAGCCGAAGCGTTCGAGCGCGCCCGTCTCGATGACGGCGAGCGCCTGCGCGGGCTTGGCCGCCGAGCGCGGCAGCGTCACGCGATAGGGATCGCCGAACGAATGGACGAGGCGTCCGTCCGCATCGACCACGGCGATGTGCGCCGCGTGCGTGTTCTCGATGACATTGCCTCGATAGAGCGTGGCCGCGATCATTATTTATCCAGTCCGAGTTCGGTCCAGAGCGTATCGACGCGGCGCTTCACGGCTTCGTCCATGACGATCGGGCGGCCCCATTCGCGATTCGTTTCGCCGGGCCACTTGTTGGTCGCGTCGAGTCCCATCTTCGAGCCGAGACCCGCGACCGGCGACGCGAAATCGAGATAATCGATCGGCGTGTTGTCGACCATGACGGTGTCGCGCGTCGGATCGACACGCGTGGTGATTGCCCAGATCACTTCCTTCCAGTCGCGCACGTTCACATCTTCATCGACGACGACAATGAACTTCGTATACATGAACTGCCGCAGGAAGCTCCACACGCCGAACATCACGCGTTTCGCGTGGCCGGGATAGCTCTTCTTCATCTGCACGATCGCCATGCGATAACTGCAGCCTTCGGGCGGCAGATAGAAATCGGTGATTTCGGTGAACTGCTTCTGCAAGAGCGGCACGAAGACTTCGTTCAGCGCGACGCCGAGCACGGCGGGCTCGTCGGGCGGCTTGCCGGTATAGGTCGAATGGAAGAGGGCGTCGCGGCGCATCGTGATCTTCTCGACGGTGAAGACCGGAAACCACTCCTGCTCGTTGTAGTAGCCCGTGTGATCGCCGTACGGGCCTTCGAGCGCGTGCTCGTATTTCGCCGATGCACCCGACGACGGACGCGGCGGCGCGCCAGCGGGCGCGGGCGTCGGCGTGCCGTCCTGCGGATAGATAAAGCCTTCCAGCACGATCTCCGCGCGCGCGGGCACCTGGAGCGTATCGACGCCCGGCGTGAGGCACTTCGCGAGTTCCGTGCGCGAGCCACGCAGGAGACCGGCGAACTGATATTCGGACAGGGAATCAGGCACGGGCGTCACCGCGCCGAGAATCGTTGCGGGATCGGCGCCGAGCACGACCGCGACCGGATACGGCTTGCCCGGATTCGCAAGCGCGAACTCGCGAAAGTCGAGCGCGCCGCCGCGATGCGCGAGCCAGCGCATGATGAGCTTGTTGTGCCCGATCAACTGCTGCCGGTAGATGCCGAGATTCTGGCGCGGCTTGTTCGGCCCGCGCGTGACGGTGAGGCCCCAGGTGAGCAGCGGTCCTGCGTCGCCGGGCCAGCAAGTCTGGATCGGCAGCCGGCTCAGATCGACGTCGTTGCCTTCCCACACAATTTCCTGGCAAGGCGGCGCGCTCACTGATTTCGGCGCCATGTCCCACACGGCCTTCGCGAGCGAGAGCAGCTTGCCCGCGTCCTTCAGGCCCTTCGGCGGCTCCGGTTCCTTCAGCGCGGATAGGAGCCTGCCGACATCGCGCAGCGAACCGAGCGCGGCGACGTCGCTGCCGAGGCTCACATCTGAACCGCTTTGCGCTTCTGTCTCGATGCCCATGCCGAGCGCGACGCGCCGCGTCGTGCCGAACAGGTTTGCGAGCACGGGCATCGTGTGACCGGTCGGTGCTTCGAACAGCAGCGCCGGTCCGCCCGTGCGCAACACGCGATCGGAGACTTCGGTGATCTCGAGGACGGGGGAAACGGGCTGCCGAATGCGGCGCAGCTCACCGATCGCTTCGAGGCGGGCGGTGAAGTCGCGCAGATCTTTGTATTTCATCGATGGTCGGAAATGAGTCTCGAAGGCGCCCTTGAGAGATTTCGACGGGCGGGACGGCTGCGCGCTAAGCGATTGTCGATTTTACCTGCGCATGCGTCCGTGCGTTGGGCGACATTCAGCGAAATCCGCTTTGAATCGCCCATCAGACGTGCTTTTCGGGCGCTAAACACTGTTCATTATAACTGTGAGTAATTGAAACTAAAGTCTATAGCATTGACGGATCATTAAACCCTGTTAGAATCGCTTGGCATCCATTGCAGGTTTTGAAACTTTTTACCTTCGCCTCAGGTCTTTCAGACGCACATGCGTCGCCTGCGCCGCTCCTGCCCGGCGACTCATGGCTGTTGGTTTGTCATTGCCGGCGTTTCTCACGCCGGTTTTTCGCGTGGAAAGCCACGTGCGCGTTCAGGGCATGCAGTTCGTGCCGCGCAACCCGGCGGTTTTAGCCGGATCGGCTTTCCAGACGGCACATGCCGTATCCCCGATGCCGCTGACGCTTACCGAGAGTGAGCGGTGTCTGATTTGTGTATCGAATACGTGCTTCATTCGTATTCATCTGCCCAAATCATGCAACATTGGGAGTATCGATGAGCGCTTCGGTTTGGTGGGGTTCCGACACCCGCGCCGCGCAGATCGTGCGCGTAGCGCTACGTCGCGGACGCCGTTTGAGTCACCATCTCTTCGCCGTGGTCGGTTGCGCGGCCGTCGTCAGCGCGCTCGCGCTCTGGCTCGCGCCTTCGTGGCGCACGACGTTCGCCGCAAAGATCATGCCGTTCGTGTCGGCCGCCGTGCAGGCGGGACCCGCGCGTCTGCTCGCGGGTCAGCCGCTTCCGCCGTTTTCGGCGGTGCATCGCCCGGCCGGCGATGCCGCGCTGCCTGTGAAGGTCGCCGCCAGCGCGCCGCCCGCGGATAACGTCAAGGCGCCTGCCGCCCTCACGCCGTCGCTCGGCGCCGCTGCCAGCGACGACGCCAGCGTGCGCCAGCTCACCGGCGGGATCAGCCTCGCCGTGTCGCCCAACGGGCTCGACCCGCGCACGATGCCGTCCGTCGGCATGCTGGCGAGCCTGATTCCGGCGCAACGCGTCGTCGCGGATGCGCGCGACGACCGCGTGCTCGTCTCGACGCGCGAGCAGAAGCTCGTGTCGAACTTCATCGCGCGGCGGTATCGTGTCGCGGAAGAGCCGGTCGCCGAGCTCGTGCGCGCTGCGTTCGACACCGGCCGGGAAGTCGGCCTCGATCCGCTTCTGCTGCTCTCCGTGATGGCGATCGAATCGGGCTTCAATCCTTACGCCGAGAGCGGCGTCGGCGCGCAGGGCCTGATGCAGGTGATGTCGAAGGTGCATTCCGACAAATTCGAGTACTTCGGCGGCTCGCACGCGGCGCTCGATCCGCTTGCGAACATCAAGGTCGGCGCGCTGGTGCTGAAGGATTGCATCGCGCGCGGCGGCTCGGTGGCGGGCGGCTTGCGCTACTACGTCGGTTCGACGACGCAGGACGACGGCGGTTACGGTGCAAAAGTGCTGGCCGAGCGCACGCGTTTGCGCGATGTCGCCCGCGGCCGCAACGTGCCGATCAACGCGCCGCAAGCACCGGTTCAAGCTGCGCCGAAGCAGGTTCTGGCGTCCGTCGCGGCGGACAAGCGTGTGCACGCGACCATCGATCCGTCGAAGAAATCGGCCTCGCAGGAAGACGGCGAAGGCGACGCGAAGCACGTTGCATCGGCGGAATTCGGCGCGTAAGTATTGGCGGACGCGAAGAGAAAAGGGCACCCGAGGGTGCCCTTTTTGTTGCGCGTGCCGCCCGGATTATCGACGGAACAACGCGCCCAGCCGCTGAACCGCTTCCTCCAGCTTCGCCTGCGATGTGGCGTACGACAGCCGGATGTAGCGTTCCGGCGCATGGAAGCCGAAATCCGCGCCCGGCACGAGCACGACGCCCGCGTCGTGGAGCATCGAGTGCGTGAGGGCGTCGCTGTTGCCGGCGGCGGGATGATGAACCGTCGTCGTATCGGCGTAGACGTAGAACGCGCCGTCGGGCACGACCGGCACGCCGAAGCCGAGCGAGCGCAGCGCCGGCACGATGTAATCGCGCCGCCGCTTGAATTCCAGCCGCCGCGCTTCGTAGATCGCGATGGTTTCCGGCTCGAAGCACGCGAGCGCCGCGTGCTGCGCGAGCGCCGACGCGCAGATGAACAGGTTCTGCGACAATTTTTCGACCGCGCTCACCATCGCGTGCGGCACGACGAGCCAGCCGAGCCGCCAGCCGGTCATGTTGAAGTACTTCGAGAAGCTGTTCACGGTGACGACGTCATCGCCGAACGAAAGCGCCGATACCGGTTTCGCGTCGTAGCTCAGGCCCTGATAGATTTCGTCGACGATCGTGAAGCCGCCGCGCGCACGCACCGTATCGACGATGCGGCGAAGCTCGTCCGGCTCGATCGACGTGCCCGTCGGATTCGACGGCGACGCGAGCAATACGCCGCGCGTCTTGTCGCTCCAGTTTTCCTCGACATGCTCGGCGGTCAGCTGGAAGCGTTCGGCCGGGCCGCTCGCGATCAGCACCGGCTTGCCATCCGCTGCCGACACGAAGTGCCGGTTGCACGGATAGCACGGATCGGGCATCAGGACCTCGTCGCCGTTATCGACGAGCGCCATGCACGCGAGCAGCAGCGCCGCCGACGCGCCCGCCGTCACGACGATGCGCTCCGGCTCGACCGTGAGGCCGAAGGTATCGCGATAATGCCGCGCGATCGCCTCGCGCAGCGCGTGAATGCCGAGCGCGTTGGTGTATTGCGTCACGCCGCGCTTCAACGCGTCGGCGGCGGCGTTCGTGACCGGCTCCGGCGCCGTGAAATCCGGCTCGCCGATGCTCATGTGGATGACGTCGCGGCCCGCGCGCTCAAGCGCCTGAGCCTCTTTCATCAGCTCCATCACATAGAACGGCTCGATTGCGCCGACGCGCGACGCGAGCCTGACCAGCGGTTCCGACGCGTGGTTCATTCAGGCACCGCGTCCTCGCGCCTGCGCTTCGGCCGGCCGCATCACGACGGCGAGCTTGTCGAGCACGCCGTTCACGTACTTATAACCGTCCGAGCCGCCGAAGGTTTTCGTCAGCTCGACCGCTTCATTGATGACGACGCGATACGGCACGTCGATGTGATGCTTGAATTCGAACGCGGCAACGAGCAGCACCGCGCGCTCGACCGGCGACAACTGCTCGATCGGACGGTCGAGGCACGGCTGCAGTTCGGTGGAAAGCGCGTCGGATTCCTTGATCACGCCGTGCAGGATCGCATCGAGATGGTCCTTGTCAGCCTTGTCGAAGCCTTGCGAATTGCGCAGCTGCGCGTCGATTTCGCCGGCGGGCGCGCCCGACAGCAGCCACTGGTAAAGCCCTTGCGTCGCGAGTTCGCGCGAACGGCGTCGTGCGCTTTTCATGCGCGGTCCTCGTCTTCTTCGTCTTCGTCTTCATCGTCGCCGCCGAGTTGCTCGAGCGCGACGGACAGGTTTGCCATTTCGACCGCCACGCGTGCGGCGTCGCGGCCTTTCTCGGTCATGCGGGCGACGGCTTGCTCGTCGTTCTCGGTCGTCAGCACGGCGTTGGCCACCGGAATGCCGAAATCGAGCGCGATACGCGAGATGCCCGAGCCGCTTTCGTTCGACACGAGTTCGAAGTGATACGTCTCGCCGCGCACGACGGCGCCGAGCGCGATCAGCGCGTCGAACTGGCCGGATTCCGCGAGCTTTTGCAGCGCGAGCGGAATTTCGAGCGCGCCGGGGACGGTGACGAGCAGCACGTCCTCGCCGATCACGCCGAGGCGTTCCAGCTCCTCGATGCAGGCGTCGGCGAGGCCATTGCACACCGGTTCGTTGAAGCGCGACTGCACGATGCCGATGCGCAAGCCGTCACCGTCGAGGTTCGGCTGGTATTGTCCGATTTCCATGAATGATTTCCGTTGGGTCAGATAGGTTTTGGCGTTCAGGCCGAGCGCAATTGCGTGATGCTCGTATCGGCGGGTGCGGCGGTGGCGGGGCAGCCGGGCATCGGCACGAAGCCGGTCACTTCGAGCCCATAGCCCGACATGCTGCCGAGCTTGCGCGGATTCGCGAGCACTTCCATCTTGCCGACGCCGATATCGCGCAGAATCTGCGCGCCGATGCCGTAGGTCTTGAAGTCGATCGGGCGGCGCTTGAGTTCCGCCGCCTTGTCTTGCTGGTCGAACGCGCGAAACACGTCGACGAGGTGTTCTTTCGTGTCGCCGCAATTGAGCATGACGATCGCGCCGAGATCGCGCGCGGCGATTTCCTTCATCGCGGCGTCGATGGTCCACGAGTGCGTGGATGCGTCGACTTCGAGCAGATCGAGCACGGAAAGCGGTTCGTGCACGCGCACCGGCGTGTCGCGGTCGGGACGCGGCGTGCCCCGCACGAGCGCGATGTGCGGCGAGCCAGTCGGTTCGTCGCGGTACAGCACCGCGCGAAACGCGCCGTGCGCGGTCTGCATGGTCCGCTCGCAGACTTTCTCGATGATCGATTCGGTGCGGCTGCGGTAATGGATCAGGTCGGCGATGGTGCCGATCATGATGCCGTGCTGCTCGCCGAATTCGATGAGATCGGGCAGGCGCGCCATCTCGCCGTCGTCCTTGATGATTTCGCAAATCACCGCGGCGGACGTGAGGCCCGCGAGCGCGGTCAGATCGCACCCGGCTTCCGTGTGGCCCGCGCGCACGAGCACGCCGCCGGGCTGCGCCATGATCGGGAACACGTGGCCGGGCTGGACGATGTGCTCGGCACGCGCGTCGTGCGCGACCGCGGCGGCGATGGTCTTCGCGCGATCGGCGGCGGAAATCCCGGTCGTCACGCCTTCGGCGGCTTCGATGCTCACCGTGAACGCCGTGCCGTACTGCGTGCCGTTGCGATGCGTCATGAGCGGCAGATTCAGTTGCTTGCAGCGTTCCTGCGTGAGCGTGAGGCAGATGAGGCCGCGCCCGTGCTTCGCCATGAAATTGATGGCTTCGGGCGTCACGAATTCGGCGGCGACCACGAGATCGCCTTCGTTCTCGCGGTCTTCTTCGTCGACCAGGATCACCATCCGGCCGGCTTTCAGTTCAGCGATGATCTCAGGAGTGGAGGCGAGCGACATGATGACGTCCCGTGCGGGTCCGGTTTGGGGAAAGCGCGTATTTTACGCCACGGCTGATGGAGCGTCGGTGAAATCGGCGGGCAGGCGGGCGGGAAGTTTGCCTATGCCTTTCGGACGAATTGCGTGGAGATGCGCTTCCGGTGCTTCGATCTTTCCCGGCGATAGGACGGCGTTTCCTCGGCGCGCTATCGGAGACTTATCGTCCCCGCCCTCGCGGACGAGACGTTGGCCGCAGGACGTCAGGCAACCGGCCTTCGAGACTCACGTGCTGCGCTCGCCGGAAGCTCGATATTCGACCGCCTGACGCCCTGGCTCGCAGCAACTCCGCAAATCACCCCGCGCTCATCATCCGCTCGACATACCGCGCGATGAGATCGATCTCCAGATTCACCTTCGCGCCGACAACCAGCGCCTTGAGCGTCGTGACTTCGACGGTATGCGGAATCAGGTTGATGGAGAACTCGCAGCCGTCGGCGCGATCGCTCACGGAATTCACCGTGAGACTCACACCGTTCACCGTCACCGAACCCTTGTAAGCCAGATACTTGCCGATGTCCTTCGGCGCGACGATGCGCAACTCGTGCGATTCGCCCACGGGCTCGAACTTCGACACGACGCCCAGGCCATCCACGTGACCCGACACCAGATGTCCGCCGAGCCGGTCGTGGGCGCGCAACGCCTTCTCCAGATTCACGGCCGCACCCGCATCGCCGAGGCCGACGGTCTTGTTGAGACTCTCGCGCGACACGTCGACATCGAACGCGCCGGCCGATTTCTGCACCACCGTCATGCATGCGCCCTGAATCGCGATGCTGTCGCCGAGTTCGACATCGGCGAGATCGAGACTGCCTGCGGCGACCGTCAGACGAACGCCCGCGTCCGGCTCCGTGCCGAGCGGCGAGACCTTTTCGATGCGGCCCACTGCCGCGACGATTCCTGTGAACATCGGCTTCTTTCCTCGAGTCGTTGATCAGCGCGTGACGTTGGCGTGCGCGAAGCGCGCGAGAATGCGCAGATCGTCGCCGAGCCGGTCGATGCGATGAAATTTCAGATGCGGACGCGCATCGAGCGTGTCGGGCGGCGCGAAATCGAACATGCCGGGCGCGCTGCCCAGCAGGCTTGGCGCGAGATAGACCAGCAGTTCGTCGACGCAGCCTTCGCGCAGCAGCGAACCGTTCAGCTTGTGGCCCGCTTCGACATGCAATTCGTTGATGCCGCGATCGGCGAGCGCCGTGAGCATCGCCGGCAAGTCGACCTTGCCGTGCTCGTTCGACAGCTCGACCAGCTCCGCGCCTTTATCGCGCAGCGCGTCGATGCGCTCCGGATCGGCGTCGGCGGAATGAAAAATCCACGGCGGCGCGCCATCGAGAATGCGCGCGTGCATCGGCACGTCGAGCCGGCTGTCGATCAGGATCCGTTGCGGCTGGCGCGGCGTGTCGACCGCGCGCACGGTCAGTTGCGGATCGTCCTCGCGCACCGTGCCGATGCCGGTGAGGATCGCGCAGGCGCGGGCGCGCCACGCGTGACCATCGGCGCGCGCGTCCTCGCCGGTGATCCACTGGCTTTCGCCCGTCGGCAAACCCGTTCGGCCGTCGAGCGTCGCGGCCACTTTCATGCGCACCCACGGACGGCGGCGCGTCATGCGCGACACGAAGCCGATGTTCAATTCGTGCGCCTCGTTCGCGAGCAGCCCGCAACGCACATCGATACCCGCATCGCGCAGCATCGTGAGACCGCGCCCGGACACCGACGGGTTCGGGTCTTCCATCGCGGCGATCACCTTTTCGACGCGCGCATCGATGAGCGCGTGCGCGCACGGCGGCGTGCGCCCGAAATGGCTGCACGGTTCGAGCGACACGTAAGCCGTCGCGCCGCGCGGATCCTTGCCGCGCGAGCGGGCGTCCTTCAGCGCCTGCACTTCGGCGTGATCCTGGCCGGCGGGCTGCGTGAAGCCCATGCCGATCACTTCGCCGTTCTTGACGAGCACGCAGCCGACGCGCGGATTCGGCGTCGTCGTGTACATGCCCTTCGAGGCGAGCGCGAGCGCCCGCTCCATGTGCGTGAAGTCGGTTTGGGAGAACATCGGCGCGGCCCGGCGGCGTCAGGCGGCGAGCGACGCGAACGCGCCGCGCGCGGCGTCGACGGTGGCATCGATGATGCCGTCGTCGTGCGCGCTCGACACGAAGCCCGCCTCGAACGCGGACGGCGCGAAGTACACGCCGGCGTCGAGCATCGCATGGAAGAACGCGTTGAAGCGCTTCGTGTCGCCTTGCTGGATCTGCGCGAAGCTGCCCGGCACGCTGTCCATGAAATACAGGCCGAACATGCCGCCGATGGAATCGGCGGAGAAGGGCACCTTCGCATCGCGGGCGGCGCGGGTCAGGCCGTCGACGAGCTTGCGCGTCTGTTTTGCGAGGTCGTCGTAGAAACAGGGGCGCTGGATGAGTTGCAGCGTCTTGAGACCGGCAGCCACCGCGATCGGATTGCCGGACAGCGTGCCTGCCTGGTACACGCCGCCGAGCGGCGCGAGATGGGCCATGATGTCGCGGCGTCCGCCGAATGCCGCCGCCGGCATGCCGCCGCCGATGACCTTGCCGAGACACGTGAGGTCCGGCTTGATGCCGTAGACCTGCTGCGCGCCGCCGAGCGCGACGCGAAAGCCGCACATCACTTCGTCGAAGATCAGCACGGAGCCGTATTCGTTGCAGCGCTCCCGCAGCGCGTTGAGGAACTCGGGCGTCGCGCGCACGAGGTTCATGTTGCCCGCGACCGGCTCGACGATCACCGACGCGATCTCCGCGCCGAACGCGCTGAACGCCTCGTTCAACTGCTCGACGTTGTTGTATTCGAGCACGGTCGTGTGCTTGGCGATATCGGCGGGCACGCCCGCGGACGTCGGATTGCCGAACGTGAGCAGGCCCGAGCCCGCTTTCACGAGCAGGCTGTCCGCGTGACCGTGATAGCAGCCTTCGAACTTGATGATGCGGCTGCGGTTCGTGAAGCCGCGCGCGAGGCGCAGCGCGCTCATCGTCGCTTCGGTGCCGGACGACACCATCCGCACCTGTTCGATCGACGGCACGAGCTTGCAGATTTCCTCGGCGATCTCGATTTCGGCTTCGGTCGGCGCGCCGAACGAGAAGCCGTTCGCGAGCACGCGCTGGACGGCATCGAGCACTTCGGGATGAACGTGGCCGAGAATCATCGGGCCCCACGAGCCGATGTAGTCGATATAGCGCTTGCCGTCCGCATCCCAGAAGTAAGCGCCTTGCGCGCGCTCGATGAAGCGCGGCGTGCCGCCGACCGAGCGAAACGCCCGCACCGGCGAGTTCACGCCGCCGGGAATGGTCCGCTGCGCGCGTTCGAAGAGTTCTTGATTCTTGGACATGGATGAAGACCTGCGCTGAAAAAGTGAATGCGGGAGTCGCGAGGAACGCGCCGTCCGACGCGAAAAACGATGCTGAAATTGTACCGGAGTCGTTGCCAGGGGGCCGTCCCGGACTAGCGCGGCGCCGCGCGCCGTCCGGTGCGTTCGGCCCAGAGTTTCTCCAGCGCGCCCTCGGCCATCGGCTTGATGAGCGTGCCGGACATCTGCGCGTCCCAGGTTTGCACGGAAAACGGATGCGCCCGCAATTCGTCGCGCGTGACAACGACCTGCTCGTGCGCATCGACGAGCCAGTCGTACGTGAAGTCGATACACAGCCGATAGCCGCGCTTCGACCCCGCATCCGGCACTTCGTACGGCGCGCGCGTCACCCAGCCCGACGCGAACACGCCCTTCGGCTCCTGCGACACGCGATGCACGAACACGCGATCGCCCGGCAGCAATCCGCGCGCGGTGCCGCAGCCCCATGCGTCGGCGACGGCCTCGCCCGCGGCCACCCGGCGCGCGAACTCGGGCAACTCTGGCCACGGCCATTTTTTCGGGCTCCAGATCAGCAAGAAGGCGGTCATCGGATGAACGGTGGATCAGCGGAAGACGAGCGACGAGCTTAGCGCAACGCGGCGCTCAGGGCCGGATCGCGGCGGCGCGTCGCGTACAATGAGCCCTCGCTCGCGCCGCAAATGAACTGCGTCGCATCCACTTCTCCCCGTTTCCCGAATCCATGTCCGACACCCCACGGCGCCGGCCCGACGGCCGTTTGATCCTGCTGCTCGGCGCACTCGCCGCGTGCGGCCCGCTGTCGATCGACATGTATCTGCCGAGCCTCCCGACGCTTGCCGCTTCGTTCGGCACGAGCCCGGCCGCCGCGCAAAGCACGCTCACGAGTTTCATGTTCGGCTTCTCGTTCGGCATGCTGCTTTATGGCCCGATGTCGGACGCTTATGGACGCCGGCCCGTGCTGCTCGGCGGCATCGCGCTGTATGCGCTCGCGAGCATCGCTTGCGCGGCGGCGTATTCCATCGATGCGCTCGTCTTCGTGCGCTTTCTGCAGGCGCTCGGCGCGGGCGCGGCGTCGGTGCTCGCGCGCGCCATCGCCCGCGATGCCCATGAACCGACCGACGCGGCGCGCGTGCTGTCGATGCTGTCCATCGTCACATCGATCGGACCGTTGCTCGCGCCGTTGATCGGCGGGCAATTGCTGTTGCTGGGCGGCTGGCGCGTGGTGTTCGTCGCGCTCACGCTCTTCGGCCTGACCTGCGCGGTGACCGCGTTTCTGCGCGTGCCCGAGACGTGGCCGAAGGAGAAGCGTGCGAGCGCGGCCGTGGGCAAGTCGTTCGCCGCATACGGGCATCTCCTGACCGATCCGGTCACCTGGGGCCACATGATGTGCGGCGGCATGGCGTTCGCGTCGATGTTTGCGTACATCACCGCGACGCCGTTCGTCTATATCGACTACTTTCACGTGAAGCCGCAGTACTACGGGCTGCTGTTCGGGCTGAACATCGTCGGCATCATCGCGGGGAACGTGCTCAACACGAAGTTCGTCGGGCGTGTCGGCGCGATGAAGATGATCTCGGCCGCGTCGTTCGTGAGCGTGGCGGCGGCGCTCGCGGTTGCGCTCGTGTCGCTGACGGGATGGGGCGGCTTGTGGTCGATCGTCGTGACGCTGTTCTTCGTCGTCGGCGTCGTGGGTCTGCTGTCGGCGAACTGCACGACCGAGCTGATGCATCGCTATCCGCACAACGCGGGCGCGGCCGCCGCCGTGTTCGGCGCGATGCAGCTCGCGCTCGGTGCGCTTGCGAGTCTCGCCGTCGGGCTTTTTCACGATGTATCGCCGCACGGAATGGGCATCGTGATCGGCGTGTCCGGCGTGCTGACCTTCGCCGGGCGCACGCTGGTGCTGCGCTCGCATGCGGCGCCCGTGAAGGTCTGAGCCAGAGTCAGACGAGCGGCCCGATCGTCGCCGCGAGAAACGCGAAGGCCGCCGCTTCGGCCTGCGCGACCGCGTCCGGTTCGATGCCCGCGCCATGACCGCCTTCGCCCGTCTCCTGATACCAGACCCGCGCGTGACCCTGCGCCTGCATCTTCGCGGCCATCTTGCGCGCGTGGCCGGGATGCACGCGATCGTCGCTCGTCGATGACGTGAAGAGCGCCGGCGGATACGCGACCTCGGCCTTCACGTTCTGGTAGGGCGAGTACATCATGAGATAGCGCAGATCGGCGGCGTCGTCGGGGTCGCCGTATTCGTCGATCCAGGATGCGCCTTGCAGCAGCAAGTGAAAGCGCGCCATGTCGAGCAGCGGCACCTCCGACAGCACCGCGCCGAAAAGCTCGGGCCGCTGCACCATGCACGCGCCGGTGAGCAGGCCGCCATTGCTGCCGCCGCGAATGGCGAGTTGCTTCGCCGTCGTGATGCCGCTCTCGACGAGCGCCTGCGCGACCGCGATGAAATCGTCGAACGAAATCTGGCGGTTTTCACGCAGCGCCGCCTGATGCCACGCCGGCCCGAACTCGCCGCCGCCGCGAATGTTCGCGACCGCGTAAAGACCGCCGCGCTCGAGCCACGCGATGCCGGTCGTCGCGTCGTAGCCGGGATCGAGCGCGACCTCGAAGCCGCCGTAGCCGTAGAGCAGGCAAGGGCGCGTGCTCGTGTTCGATTCGACGTCCCGCCCGATCAGCCAGTACGGAATGCGCTCGCCGTCCGGCGCGATCGCGTGGCGGCGCACGGCGGCGAGACCGCTTGCATCGAATTGCGCGGGAAGGCGCGCGAGCAGTTGCCAGGGCGCATTGCTTTCGAGATCCGCGTGATAGAGCGACGGCGGCATCAGAAAATGTTCGACGTGGATGAGCACGGTGTCGTCGCGCTCGCTGTCGATCGAATCGACCCAGGACTGGCTCGCTTCGGGCAGCGCGAACTCGCGCGCGTGCCAGGCATCATCCGGATTCGCGCCCGGGCGCAGCAGCGTGACGCGCGGCGTGCCGTCGTCCATCTGCGAGACGATGAGGAACTGTTTCGTGAAATCGATGCCCGCGAGCACGAGACAATCGGCGGGCGTGAAGAGCGCGGTGAACTGGCGCGAGCCGGCGAGAAACGCGTCGCGGCGGATGACGGTGAGCGTGCCGGGCGCGTAGCGGCGGCCGCCCGCGTTCCAGAACTTGCGTGGCGTGACGAAGAGCCAGCCGTTCCAGTGCTCGATGTCCACGTGCGACGGCAGATCATACTGGCGCCATTCGTTCGCGGCTTCGTCGAGCCAGTAGTTGAGCGTGTCGTAGAAGGTGACCGCGCGCGATGCGAGATGCAGCTTTTCGAGGGGATCGTAGTCCACGCCCGCCGATACGTCGCGCCGGTTGCCTTCGAAAACGACGGGGGCATCGGCGAGCGGCGTGCCGCGTTTCCAGCGACGCGCCTGGCGCGGAAATCCGGATGTGGTGAGCGCGGGGCGCGGGTTCGTCTTGCTGTCGTCCCAGCCGACATACACCGTGTCGCGATCGATCCACGAGATATCGTGCTTGCCGACATCGGGCAGGGCGAAGCCATCGTCGACGAAGCCTTTCGACGGGATATCGAACTCGCGCACGATGCACGCGTCCGAGCCGCCCGGCGACAGGCTCACGAGCGCGCGGTCGTAGTCGGGATAGCGCATGTCGAAGTCGGCGAGCGCCCAGCGGGATTCGGCGTCCTTTTGCGTGTTCAGGTCGAGGGCGTCGACATCGAGGATCGTTTCCCACGCGGGCTTGCCGTCGAGCCACGCGGACCACGGCGTGCGGCGCACGATGCCGAGCGGATGCGCGTCGTCCTGCCAGGTGTTGTAGGCCCAGTCGCCATAGCGCGAGCACGACACGATGCGGTCTTTCGACGTGTACGCTTTTTCGAGGCGTTCGGCGAGCGCGCGCGCTTCGGGCGTGCTGCCGAACGCGGCTTCGGTGCGGCGGTTCTGGCTGTCGACCCAGGCTTGCACGCGGGCGTCGTCGAGCGCTTCCAGGCCGATGAAGGGATCGGGCCCGTCCGACGGGGTCCAGGCGAGTTCGGGATGCGAAGTGAGAAAGGTCATGCGGGCGCGGGCGGAATCGGGATGCGGAGCGGTGATTGTGCCTGTAACGGCGCCGCAATGAAAAAAGCCGCGCATCGAGCGCGGCTTTCGACCTCGATCGGCCAACAACCCTCAAGCCAACCGCTCTTCCGTCTGCGGATCGAACAACACCGCCTTCGACACATCGAACAGCAGCGTCATGTTCGAAAGCGGCTGAGGATTGCTCGCCGGGTGCACGCGCGACACCACGCGCTTGCCGTTCACCTGCGCGAACACGAGCGTGTCCGGCCCGGTCGGCTCGATCACGTCGACGCGTACATCCACCGGTTGCAGACTCGCATCCGATACATCGTGCGCGGCGCGCGAATCGGTGATGCGCTCCGGGCGCAGGCCGAGCACGACCTCCTGACCGACCTTGCCGCGCAGCTTCGACGCATCGAACGGCAGGTTCAGCACCTTCTGCACGACGCCCGTGTCGAGCTGCAAGCCGACGCCCGAGCCCGCTTCCACCAGCTTGCCGGTAATGAAGTTCATCGGCGGCGCGCCGATGAAGCCCGCCACGAAAAGGTTCGACGGCGAATCGTAGATCTCCTGCGGCGCGCCGAATTGCTGCACGATGCCGTCCTTCATCACCGCGATGCGATCGCCGAGCGTCATCGCTTCGATCTGATCGTGCGTCACGTACACGATCGTCGTGCCGAGGCGCTGATGCAGGAGCTTGATCTCCGAGCGCATCTCGATGCGCAGCTTCGCGTCGAGGTTCGACAGCGGCTCGTCGAACAGGAACATCACCGGATCGCGCGCGAGCGCACGGCCCATCGCGACGCGCTGACGCTGACCGCCCGACAACTGTCCCGGCTTGCGATCGAGCAGGTGACCGATCTGCAAGGTCTCCGACACGCGATCGACGATCTTCTTCTGCTCGTCCTTCGGCACCTTGCGGATATTGAGGCCGAACGAGATATTGTCGCGCACGCTCATCGAAGGGTAGAGCGCGTAGGACTGGAACACCATCGCGATATCGCGGTCCTTCGGCGAGAGGTCGTTGACCGTCTTGCCGTCGATCATGATGTCGCCACGGGTCACGGTTTCGAGACCCGCGATCATGTTGAGCAAGGTCGACTTGCCGCAGCCCGAGCCGCCGACGAGGATCAGGAACTGACCGTCCTCGATATCGATGTTGACGCCCTTCAGAACCGGCACCCCGTTCGGGTAGGTCTTGTACACGTCACGGATGGAAAGGCTTGCCATGTGAATCCTCTATATCTTTCGGATGATGTCCGATTAACCCTTCACCGCGCCGGCCGTCAGCCCGCGCACGAAATAACGTCCCGCGATCATGTAGACGAGGATCGTCGGCAATGCGGCGATGATCGCGCCGGCCATGTCGACGTTGTATTCCTTCACGCCCGTCGATGTATTCACGAGGTTGTTCAGCGCCACCGTGATCGGCATGGAATCCACGCCCGAAAACACGATACCGAACAGGAAGTCGTTCCAGATCTGCGTGAATTGCCAGATCAGGCACACCATGAAAATCGGCAGCGACACCGGCAGCAGGATCTTCGTGAAGATCGTGAAGAAGCCCGCGCCGTCGATGCGCGCCGCCTTCACGAGTTCCGCCGGAATGCTCACGTAGAAGTTGCGGAAGAACATCGTCGTGAACGCGATGCCGTAGATCACGTGCACGAGCACGAGGCCGGTCGTCGTGTTCGAGAGGCCGAGAAAGCCCTGCAGACGCGCCATCGGCAGAAGGATCGCCTGGAAGGGGATGAAGCAGCCTACGAGCAGCATCGTGAAGAGGCCGTCCGCGCCCCGGAAACGCCAGTGCGTGAGCACGTAGCCGTTGAACGCGCCGACGAACGACGAGATCAGCACGGCCGGAATCACCATGCGAACCGAGTTCATGAAGAACGGCTCCATGCCGTCGCAGCGCACGCCGGTACACGCTTCCTGCCATGCCTTCACCCACGGCGCGAACGTGAAGTGCGTCGGCGGCGTGAGCAGGTTGCCCGTGCGAAGCTGGTCGAGATCCTTGAACGACGTCGACAGCATCACGTAGATCGGGAACAGGAAGTAGAGCGCGAAAAGTATCAGCACCGCGTAGATGACGGCGCGGCTCAAGGTCATCTTAGGCTGCATTGCGGGTGCTCCTCGATTCGAGATACATGAGCGGCACGAGCACCGCGACGACGGTGGCGAGCATCATCATCGACGACGCCGCGCCCACGCCCAGTTGCCCGCGGTTGAACGAGAACGTGTACATGAAGATGGCCGGCAGCGAAGAGGACGTGCCCGGACCGCCCGCCGTCAGCGCAACGACGAGGTCGAAGGTCTTGATCGTGATGTGGCAGAGAATCAGCAGCACGGAGAAGAACACCGGCCGCATGCTCGGAATCACGATCTTGCGGTAGATGGTCGGCAGCGTCGCGCCATCGACTTGCGCGGCCTTGAAGATTTCGCTGTCGACGCCTCGCAGGCCCGCGAGGAAGAGCGCCATCACGAAGCCGGTCGATTGCCACACAGCCGCGATCACGACGCAGAAGATGGCCTTGTCCGGATCGCCGAGCCAGTTGAACGAGAAGCTCGTCCAGCCCCAGTCGTGGAACACTTTTTCGAGGCCGAGACCGGGGTTGAGAATCCACTGCCACGCGGTGCCGGTCACGATGAACGAGAGCGCCATCGGATAAAGAAAAATCGCGCGCAGCGCGCCTTCGTTGCGGATCTTCTGGTCGAGAAGGATCGCAAGGAAGAGGCCGAGGATCACGCAAATCCCGATGAACGGAATGCCGAACCAGCCGAGATTGGCGGCGGAAGTCCACCAGACATCGTTGGCGAAGAGTTGTTTGTAGCGGTCGAAGCCCGCGAAGTCGTAGCGCGGCATGAGCCGCGATTCGGAAAGCGACAGATACCCGGTAATGGCGATGAAGCCGTACACGAAAACGAGCGCGATCACGATGCTGGGAGCGAGCACCAGCTTCGGAATCAGGCGATCAGCGAACGCCGCCGTCGATGATGCGCGACGGGGCGGGTTTTGCGGTTTCTTGTCCGCGGTGATGGAGGCAGTCACGACTCGACTCCTGGAAGATGCGCCGGCGCTTCGCGTGCCTGGAGCGGCACGGTCCCGCGCGCATGCGGCGAATGGCTGCGGCGCTTAAATAGTGCGTCGTTACTTTGCTTGGCAACTCGCCCGGCGCATGCGTGTGCACACGCGCCGGGCGCAAACCGCCTTACTTCGTCTTGGCGGCGTTCGCGAGCGCGGCGACCGCGCTCTTCGAATCCTGCGACGAATTCATGAACTTCGTGACGACGTCGGTCATCGCGCCGGCGACAGCATCGCCCTGAGCCATGCCGTGCGCGAGCGACGGAACATAGCCGCCCGATTTGATCGCCGTCTGTTCATCAGCGTAGGACTTCTTCGCGCAGTCGTCGAACTTATCCATCGGGACGCCGAGACGCACCGGGATCGACCCCTTGTTCAGGCTGAACTGCTCCTGGAACTCCGGCGTCATGATGGTCTTCGCGAGCGCGAGCTGGCCCGGCGTCGCGGCCTTCTGGCCCTTCTGCTGGAAGAACACGAACGAGTCGACGTTGAAGGTATAGGCCTTCTCCGTGCCCGGCACCGGCGCGCAGACATAGTCCGTGCCCGCCTTCTTGCCCGCGCCGGCGAATTCGCCCTTCGCCCAGTCGCCCATGAACTGCATGCCGGCCTTGCCGTTGATGACCATCGCGGTCGCGAGATTCCAGTCACGGCCCGTGCGGCCGCTGTCGAAATAGCCCTGGATCTTGCGGACCGTGTCGAACACCTGAACCATCTTGTCCGACGTCAGCGTCTTCTGGTCGAGATCGACGATCGCCTTCTTGTAGAAGTCCGCGCCCTGCGACAGCACGACGTCTTCCCACAGCGTCAGGTCCTGCCAGGGCTGGCCGCCCATCGCGATCGGCATGATGCCCGCGGCCTTCATCTTGTCGGCGACCTGGAAGAACTCGTTCCAGTTGGCCGGCACCTTGCCGCCCGCCTTGTCGAGCGCGGCCTTGTTGATGTACAGCCAGTTCACGCGATGCACCGAGAAGGGCGCGGCGACATAGTGGCCGTCGGCGTGGATGATCTTGTCGATTTCCGGCGGCAGGTTCTTCTTCCAGTCACCCGCGACGGAATCGATCGGCACGAGCACGCCTTGCTCCGCCCATTCCTGGATCAGCGGACCCTTGATCTGCGCCGCAGACGGCGCGTTGCCCGAGATCACCTGCGTCTTCAGCGCGGTCATCGCAGCCGCGCCCGCGCCGCCCGCGACAGCGAAGTCCTTCCAGGTGTAACCCTGCTTCGTCATGTCGTCCTTGAGCACGCCGACAGCCTTCGATTCGCCGCCGGACGTCCACCAGTGCAGCACGGAAACAGCCTCGGCAGCCTGAACCGCCGACGCCGTCGCGCCACACAGAAGACCTGCGGCGCACAGCGCGCCCATGAGCTTACGGACTTTCATTGTTTATCTCCTCCAGACACCTGAACAAGAAACGATTGGCTTCCGATGCGGCCAGAAGCAAGAGTAAGAAGCTGTGAACAAAAAAACGGCAATGCTGGATGGCCGGAGACCGGCGGTCGGCGGGGAAGCGGCAGGCGCACGTCACCACGGACGCGGCGTGCCGGCCGGCAGACCGATATACGGCCGCACGGCGCTCAAGAGATGAGTGGGTCGAATCGCAACGGCTGTCTCCTCTTTTGATTTTTGCCGGGCTGCTCGAGCGTGTCCGTGCAGGGCGGCTCGACAGCGGGGCGCGAGGTCCGCGCGCATGGGTGCCGCAAGGGGCGCTTCGTCGTAAAAGCGACGCGCCGCAAGCTCCGTTAACATGCGCTCAGAGCGTCATTCTGAAAAATTTGCAGTGTCAGAATTTTCTTGATGACTTTGCTAATTTTTCGTGGATGACATTTCCTCTTGATTTGGATTGTAGTTAAACTACAATTCAGTGTCAAAAAAAATTTTATCGGACTACGATCACGCTTCGTGTCCCACTGGGCGACCGCCCCGATTCGGCTCACATCCGCTCTCGAACCTGCGTAGAGACTCATGCAAAGCGACTCGAACTTCACCTTCGTACTCTTCGGCGGCACCGGCGACCTCTCCATGCGCAAGATTCTTCCCGCGCTTTTCGAGGCACATCGCGCGGGCATGCTTCATCCGGCCGGCCGGATCGTCACGGTCGCGCGGGAAACCATGCAGCAGCCGGAATACCGCGCGTGGGTCGAGGATCACGTAAAGCCGCACGTCTCGAAGACGGGCGTCGACGAAGCGGCGTGGCGCAGCTTCCTCGAACGCTTCGAGTACGTCGGACTCGACCTGGGCCGTCCGGAAGATTTCGTCCTGCTGCGCGATGTCCTCACGCAGTTCGACGGCACGCGCGTCTTCTACCTCGCGACCGGCCCGTCGCTCTTCGTGCCGATCTGCCGCGCGCTGGCCGATGTCGGGCTGAACCAGAACGCGCGCATCGTGCTGGAAAAGCCGCTCGGCTACGACCTGAAGTCGTCGAACGCGATCAACGACGCCGTCGGCGAGATCTTTCAGGAAGAGCAGATCTATCGGATCGATCACTATCTGGGCAAGGAGCCGGTGCAGAACCTGCTCGCGCTGCGCTTCGGCAATGCGCTCTTCGAACCGCTGTGGCGGCGCGAATGGGTCGAGAGCATCCAGATCACGATCGCGGAAGAATTGGGCGTAGAAGCGCGCGGCGACTTCTACGACAATACGGGCGCGCTGCGCGACATGGTGCAGAACCACCTGCTGCAACTGCTTTCCATCGTGACGATGGAGCCGCCGCACTCGATGGACTCCGACTCCGTGCGCGACGAAAAGCTGCGCGTGCTGCGCGCGCTCAAACCCGTCGACGAGCGCGATATAAGCCGCGTCGCCGTGCGCGGGCAATATCATGCGGGCGTGATTCGCGGCGCGTCGGTGCCGGCGTATGCCACCGAGCCGGGCGTGCGGCCGGACAGTTCGACGGAAACCTTCGTCGCGCTAAAGGTGGAGATCGAGAACTGGCGCTGGGCGGGCGTGCCGTTCTTCCTGCGCACGGGCAAGCGGCTCGCGGATCGCATCGCGGAGATCGTCGTCAACTTTCGCGCGGTGCCGCATTCGGCGCTCGGGGCGAACGCGTTGCGCGCGGGTTCGAACCGCCTCGTGATCCGCTTGCAGCCCAACGAGTCGATCCGTCTCTACTGCCTCGCGAAGCAGCCGGGCGAGGGCATGAATCTCGCGAGCGTGCATCTGGATCTCGCGTTCGATCAGTTCTTCAAGGAAGGGCAGATGGAGGCGTACCAGCGGCTTCTGCTCGATGTGATTCGCGGCCGCCTCGCGCTTTTCGTGCGGCGCGACGAGCAGGAAGCGGCGTGGCGCTGGGTCGAGCCGATCCTGAACGCGTGGGCATCGGCGACGAGCAAGCCGAAGCCGTATGCGGCGGGCACGTGGGGACCGGCGGCGTCGAGCGCGATGCTGGCGCAGGCGGGCACGTGCTGGCTCGAAGAAGAGAATTGATGGCGTGACGCCGATGCCGCCCGTCGGATGCGCGCGGCGTCATCGAGATTCAAGAGACCGCTTCGTCAGTCCAACCGTGGGCGCGAACAGAAAGCGGGTCCATAAACCAGAACAAGCAGGAGGAGCAGTGATCGAGCTTCATACTTTCGACGATCCGCGCGCCCATTCGAACGCGCTGGCAAAGGCCGTGAGCGACGCGCTGAAAGCGTCCCTCGCGGCGCGAGGCGCGGCGTCGGCCGATGCCGCGGGACAAACCGCTCACGCGACACTCGCGGTGTCGGGCGGCACGAGCCCCAAGCCGTTCCTGCAGACGCTCTCGCATGAGCCGCTCGACTGGGCGCATATCGACGTGACCCTCGTCGACGACCGCTGGGTGCCTGAAACCGATTCCGCGAGCAATGCGCAGCTCGTGCGCGACACGCTCTTGCAGAACGCGGCGGCGTCGGCGTACTTTCTGCCGCTCGTCGATACGGGCAAGCCGCTGGAAACGCACATCGACGAACTGAACGCCGATGCGCGCCGCCGCCTGCCGGACGTCGCCGTGCTCGGCATGGGCGAGGACGGCCACACGGCCTCGATCTTCGCCGATGCGCCCGAATGGGACGTCGCCATCTCCACGCCGGCGCGCTTCATCTCCGTGCATCCGGGCGCGGCGCCGCACGCGCGCGTGAGCCTGTCGATGTCGGCGCTGAAGCAGATCGGGCAGCTCTATCTCTTCATCGCCGGGCAGAAGAAGCTCGACGTACTGAACGCGGCGCTCGCCGCGCCGCAAAAGAACGCCATCTCGACGTTGGCCCACGCTGAAGGAGTGAAGCTCGATGTCTACTGGTGTGCATAAGACAGCGACTCAGCACGCCGACGGACCGCGGCTTCTGGCTGACATCGGCGGCACGAACGCGCGTTTCGCGCTGGAGACGGCGCCCGGCGAGATCGGGCAAATCCGCGTGTATCCGGGCGCCGATTACCCCGGCATTGCGGAAGTGATGCAGCAGTATTTGCTGGACACGAAGGTCGGGCGCGTCAATCACGCAGCAATTGCGATCGCGAATCCGGTCGACGGCGATCACGTGAAGATGACCAATCACGACTGGAGCTTTTCGATCGAAGCGACGCGCCGCGCGCTCGGCTTCGACACGCTGCTGGTCGTGAACGACTTTACCGCGCTCGCAATGGCGCTGCCGGGCCTCACCGACGCGCAGCGCGAGCAGGTCGGCGGCGGCTCGCGCCGGCAGAACAGCGTGATCGGCCTGCTCGGTCCGGGCACGGGCTTGGGCGTTTCCGGCCTGATTCCGGCGGACGACCGCTGGATCGCGCTCGGCAGCGAAGGCGGCCACGCGACTTTCTCGCCGTTCGACGAACGCGAGGATCTCGTGATGCGTTATGCGCGCCGCAAGTTTCCGCACGTTTCGTTCGAGCGCGTGTGTGCGGGGCAGGGACTGGAACTGATCTACCGCGCGCTGGCTGAACGCGACAACGTGACGGTCGCGGAAACCTTCAGCGCCGCGGACGTCACGACGCGCGCGTTGCAAGGCGAGCCGCTCGCGCTCGAAACGGTGAACTGCTTCTGCGCGATTCTCGGCACGTTTTCGGGCAACATCGCGGTGACGCTCGGCGCGCTGGGCGGCATCTATATCGGCGGCGGCATCGTGCTGAAGCTGGGCGAGCTCTTTCACAAGTCGCCGTTTCGCGAGCGTTTCGAGGCGAAAGGGCGTTTCCAGCAATATCTGTCGGGCATTCCCACGTACCTCATCACGGCGGAATATCCGGCGTTTCTCGGCGTCTCGGCGATTCTCTCGGAGCAGTTGTCGAACCGGGCGAACAGCGGTTCGTCGGCGGTATTCGAACGCATCCGCCAGATGCGCGATGCCCTCACGCCCGCCGAACGCCGCGTCGCCGATCTCGCGCTCAACCATCCGCGCTCGATCATCAACGATCCGATCATCGACATCGCGCGCAAGGCCGACGTGAGCCAGCCGACCGTGATCCGCTTCTGCCGCTCGCTCGGCTGCCAGGGGTTGTCGGACTTCAAGCTGAAGCTCGCGACGGGTCTGACCGGCACGATTCCAGTGAGCCACAGCCAGGTGCATCTCGGCGATACGGCCACCGATTTCGGCGCGAAGGTGCTCGACAACACCGTGTCGGCGATCCTGCAGCTGCGCGAGCATCTGAACTTCGAGAACGTCGAGCGCGCGATCGATATCCTCAACGGCGCGCGGCGCATCGAGTTCTACGGGCTCGGGAATTCGAACATCGTCGCGCAGGACGCGCACTACAAGTTCTTCCGCTTCGGCATTCCGACCATCGCGTACGGCGACCTGTACATGCAGGCGGCGTCTGCCGCGCTGCTGGGCAAGGGCGATGTGATCGTGGCAGTGTCGAAGTCAGGCAGGGCGCCCGAGCTTTTGCGCGTGCTCGAAGTAGCGATGCAGCAGGGCGCGACGGTCATCGCGATCACGTCGAGCAATACGCCGCTCGCCAAGCGCGCGACGGTCGCGCTGGAGACGGATCACATCGAGATTCGCGAGTCGCAGCTTTCGATGATCTCGCGCATCCTGCATCTCGTGATCATCGACATCCTGGCGGTCGGCGTAGCGATTCGCCGCGCCGCGCCGAAGCCGGGCGCGAAGATCAGCGAGACGGTCGCGAAGGCGCGTCAATCGAGCGACGATGACGCCGCCGCCGTGCTCGACTGGCTGAGCCACGGCGCATCGGGGATGGCGCGCGACTGAAGCGCGATTTATGCGCAAGAAAAAAGGGCCGCCGATGCGAATCGGCGGCCCTTTGCTTTGCGTTTGCGCAGCGAACCGGCTTGGAGCAGCCGGCGCGTCAGAACGAGTGCTGGATGCCCGCGTACACGCCCGACTGACTATGCCCGGCGAGCGGGTTGTCCGTCGCCGCCGACGTGCCGTAGTTGTTGGCGTTCAGCCCGTAGTTCGCGGTCTTGCTGTTTTGCACCGTCGCGATTTGCAGATCGAACAGCGTGCGCTTGGAGATGTTGTACGAACCGCCGACCGTGTAGATGGTCGCGTTACCCGCGCCGTTGTTGCCGTTCACGTGATACACCGCGCCGATCAGCGCCGCCGCCGGCGTGGCCTGCCACGTCACGCCGCCCCATTCGTGATCGAGTGTGCTCGGCTGGCCGGGCAGCAGGTTCGTCATGCCCGAGGTGCGGATCGCCTGATAACCGCCTTGCAGCTTGAACTGGCCGAGAAAGACGTTCAGCATCGCCGTGTACTCGCGCGAGTAGGCGTACGCGCCGTTGCTCGTGCTGTAATCGCCGCCGAGCGTGCCGTTCGCCGGATTGCGGATCTCGTCGTACAGGCCGCGAATTTGGAAGAGCGGCGCGGTGTAGGTGATCTGCGCGCCTGCTTCGCGGCCTTGCGCCGTCGTGCCGTTACCGTTCCAGCTCGTTGCATTGGAAAGCGCGTACTGGCCGTAGAAGTCGAAGCCCGCGACCTTCGGCGATTGATACGACACGTTGTTGCTCGACTGCGGCCAGTTGCGGCCGCGCACCAGCGACGCCGACGACCAGTTCGACTGACCGAACGGATCGAAGTCCCACACGCCGTTCGAGATGAAAAGCTCGCGGCCCAGCAAAAGCGTACCGAACTGGTTGTTGGCGATACCGACCGTCGCCCAGCGATTGAAAAGACCGCCGCCGCCCGGGCCTTGGCCGTTCATCGTGTTGAAGCTGCCTTCGAGCTGGAACACCGCGCGGTTGCCACCGCCCAGATCCTCGGCGCCCTTCATGCCCCAGAGGCTCGTGCCCCAGTCGCCGCTCTCGGCGCGGAAGCGATGCGTGCTGCCGCCCGCGCCGTCCGGCACGCCATTCATGTATTCGAGCCCCGCGTCCAGGCGGCCATAGAGCGTCACGCTGCTCTGAGCATGCGCAACTGCGCTGAACGCCAATAGTGCTGCCGACGCGAGCAAAGCCTTCTTCATCATCCCCTCCAAAACCTGTCAAAAGATTGAACCTGCGGTTGCTGCCGGATTCGATGCAGGCGCATCGAACCGAACACGGATATCGAGGACGATCGCGCGCATGCGCCGACACCGCGCCGAGCCGCGTCGTTCCTCGGTTTTTTGGAGGATTGTGAAGTACAGCTACTTGATTTGATGCGCCGTTTTGTAGTTTTGATTGCCGATCTGACAAATGTCGTGGATGAGTCGATCGATCATCGGATGGACGTTCGTCATGCGAAGCATCGGCGGTGGAGATTGCGCGCGCTCAAATAAAAAACGGTGCGATACCCTTTCGGGCACCGCACCGATACGCGCCTCTCGCAGCAGCGTGAAAACCTTCTAATACAAGACTCTTCGGTCAGACTCGCCGTTTAGAACGAGTGCTGGATGCCTGCGTACACGCCCGTCTGGCTGTGGCCGGGGAACGGGTTGTCCGTCGAAGCAGCCGAGCCGTAGTTGTTGGCGTTCAGGCCGTAGTTCGCGCTCTTGCTGTTCTGAACCGTCGCGACCTGCAGATCGAGCAGGGTGCGCTTCGACAGGTTGTACGAGCCGCCGACCGTGTAGATGGTCGCGTTACCCGCGCCGTTGTTGCCGTTCACGTGGTAGACCGCGGCGATCAGCGCTGCCGCCGGCGTCGCTTGCCACGTCACGCCGCCCCATTCGTGATCGAGCGTCGTCGGCTGGCCGGGCAACTGGCCCGTCATGCCGGAGCTGCGGATCGCCTGGTAAGCGCCCTGAACCTTGAACTGGCCGAGGAATACGTTGAACATCGCCGTGTACTCGCGCGAGTACGCGTACACGCCGTTGCCGCCCGAGCCGCCGTCGATCGGGTTGTACGCGCCGCCGAGCGTGCCGTTTGCCGGATTGCGGATTTCGTCGTACATACCGCGAATCTGGAAGAGCGGCGTCGTGTAGGTGATGTACGCACCGGCTTCGCGGCCTTGCGGCGTCGTGCCGTTACCGTTCCAGTTCGTCGCGTTGGAGAGCGAGTACTGACCGTAGAAGTCGAGGCCCGCGAACTTCGGCGACTGGTACGAAATGTTGTTGCTAGATTGCGGCCAGTTGCGGCCACGCACCAGCGACGCCGACGACCAGTTCGACTGGCCGAACGGATCGAAGTCCCACACGCCGTTCGCGATGAAGAGCTCACGACCCAGCAACAGCGTACCGAACTGGTTGTTCGCGATACCGACCGTCGCCCAGCGATTGAAGAGACCGCCGCCGCCCGGGCCCTGGCCCGTCATGGTGTTGAAGCTGCCTTCCAACTGGAACACGGCGCGATAGCCGCCGCCCAGATCTTCGACGCCCTTCATACCCCACAAGCTCGTGCCCCAGTCGCCGCTTTCCGCCTTGAAGCGGTGCGACGAGCCGGTGGCGGGCGCGCCGGCCGGACCGGTCGGCACACCGTTCATGTATTCGAGCCCCGCGTCCAGGCGGCCATACAGCGTCACGCTGCTCTGAGCGTGCGCGACCGCGCTGAACGTCAGCAGTGCTGCCGACGCGAGCAAAGCTTTCTTCATCATCTCCTCCAACCCTGTCAAGAAATAGAACCCAAGTGCTGCTGTGTGGTTCGATGCGAGCGCACCCAACCGAAAATTGTTTTTCAGAGGAAGGACACGCGCGGGCTGTGGTGCTAGTGACGATTCGCGCGTCGTGGGCACGAACCTGACGCCGACCCGTCGATCGGTGCCGTTCCTCAGTTTCTTTTGGACTTTTGAAGTAAAACTACTTTTTGCGTGATTCGTTTTGGTACTTTGGTTACCAATTTAACAAAATACGTTATAACCGCCAAAGAAAATTGACGTTCGGCGAGGGTCTGTGTCAAAAACGCAATGCCCGCTTGCCGGACACATTACCCACAGGATGGGAAATACCCCGCAAAGCCTTATGCCGTCAGGGCTTCAGCGTCATGTAAGTTTCGGGGTCAGGTTTGTCGCCTATTGACGTGCACGCGTCGCGGCGCTAGGTCGGGGCGGAGCGCGAAAGAGCTTGATACTCGCGCGCCCGGACGTAAAAAAAGCGTCTCATGGACGCTTTTTTTGGAGTGGAAGGTTGCTTCGGGCAGCGGTCAGTTACTTCAGGCTGCCCGACAGGAACTGCTTGAGGCGCTCGCTCTTCGTGTTGCCGAACACCGCGTCCGGATGGCCTTCTTCCTCGATGCGTCCCTGATGCAGAAACACCACGTGATTCGACACATTGCGCGCGAACGCCATTTCGTGCGTGACGACGATCATCGTGCGGCCCTCTTCCGCGAGCGTCTGCATCACCTTCAGCACTTCGCCGACGAGTTCGGGATCGAGCGCGGAAGTCGGCTCGTCGAAGAGCATCACGTCGGGATGCATCGCGAGCGCGCGCGCGATCGCCACGCGCTGCTGCTGCCCGCCCGACAGGTGCGACGGATACTGCTTCTCCACGCGCGGCGCGAGCCCGACCTTCTCCAGATACGTGCGCGCGCGCTCCTCGGCCTCCTTCTTCGAGAGTCCGAGCACGTTCACGGGCGCTTCAATCACGTTCTCCAGCACGTTCATGTGCGACCAGAGATTGAAGTGCTGGAAGACCATCGACAGCTTCGAGCGGACCTGGCGCAATTGCTTCTGGTCCGCGGCCCGCAGCGCGCCGGTCTTGTCCTTCATCGTGCGGACTTCGGCGCCGTCGACGAAAATGCGCCCCTGATTGGGCTGCTCGAGAAAGTTGATACAGCGCAGCATCGTGCTCTTGCCCGAGCCCGACGAGCCGATGATGCTGATGACGTCGCCGGCTCTGGCCTTGAGCGATACGCCCTTGAGAACTTCGTTGCTGCCGTATTGCTTGTGAATGTCGTCGACGAAAAGCTTGTGCTGCTGGGAAATCATGAACGGTCCTTGAGCGGCGATGTGCTTATTTGCCTTGCGGCCGCAAATAAGCGAGCCAGCGATGCTCGGCGCGGCGGAACAGCCACACGAGCGCGAACGAGATGCAGAGATAGAGCAGGGCGGCGATGCCGAATGCCTCGAACGACTGATACGTCGCCGAGTTGACGTCGCGCGCGATCTTGAGGATGTCGGGCACCGTGGCCGTGAACGCGACCGTGGTGGCGTGCAGCATCAGGATCACTTCGTTGCTGTAGTAAGGCAGCGCGCGTCGCAGCGCCGACGGCAGAATCACCCGCCGATACAGCGTGAAACCCGACATGCCGTACGCGCGCGCCGCTTCGATCTCGCCGTAGGGCGTCGCCTTGATCGCGCCGGCGAAGATTTCGGTGGTGTACGCGCAAGTGTTCAGCGTGAACGCCAGAAGTGTGCAGTTCATGCCGCTGCGGAAGAATTCAGCGAGCAGCATGTGGTCCCGCACGACCTGCAAACTGTACAGACCTGTATAGCAAAGCAGCAGCTGCACATAGAGCGGCGTGCCGCGAAACACATACGTGTAGAGCCACACCGAGCGCGAGAGCAGCTTGTTCTTGGAGACGCGCGCGACCGCGAGCGGCACCGAAAGACAGAAGCCGAGGCCGATGGAAATGACGAGCAGCCACATCGTGATCGCAAGACCGGTGATGCGGTAGCCGTCGGTGAAGAGGTAGTTCTTCCAGTATTCCTGGATGATTTCGATCATGATCCCTGCCGCTCTTTGATGGACCGATTACAGGTCGGCGCGGCGCACGCCGATGGAATAGCGCCGCTCCAGCCAGATCAGCACGAGGTTCGAGACCGTGGTGATCGCGAGATAGACCGCGCCCGCGAGAAGCGTGAAGAAGAAGAAACGCAGCGTGCCCTTGCCCGCGTCCTGCGAGGCCTTGACGACATCCGCGAGCCCGATGATCGACACGAGCGCCGTCGCCTTGACCATCACCTGCCAGTTGTTGCCGATGCCGGGCAGCGCGAACCGCATCATCTGCGGAAACATGATGCGCGCAAAGGTCTGCCACGGCGTCATGCCGTAAGCCGCACCCGCCTCGAGCTGGCCGCGCGGCACGGAAAGAAACGCGCCGCGAAACGTTTCGGTGAAATACGCGCCGTAGATGAAGCCGAGCACGAGGATGCCCGCGAGAAACGGATCGATGTCGATCTGATCCCAGCCCACCGCGTCGGTGAAGAGATTCAGCCAGATCTGGATGCTGTAGAAGAGCAGCAACATCAGCACGAGGTCGGGTACGCCGCGGATGAGCGTCGTGTAGACGGTGCCGACACCTGATGCCACGCGGTTTTTCGACAGCTTCGCCGCCGCGCCGATCAGGCCGATCACGAAGGCGAACACGAGCGACAGCACCGCCAGCTTGACGGTCTGCCAGGTGCCCGCGAGGATCAGCGGACCGTAGCCTTGCAACATGGTGTTTCCTTGGTAAGGTGCCCGACGTGCATGGAATGCGACGAGCGCGGCGGTCGGTATTCTAGATGGCCAAAATTGCGAACTGCCGTGCTGCGAACCCTGCCAGCGTTTTTTGCGCGATTTACGGGCAATTCCCGCCGCGCCGCGCCTTGCCGGCGCCTTTCCGACCGCCGCCGCCCGGAAAAGCGCGGTATTTTACCCGAAGCGGGCGAGCGCGCGAGCACGAAGCCGGAAGCGTCCGATTACATGCATGAGCGGAACGATGTAGTGCCGCGGCGCGCGTTGTTCCGGCGGGGCATCGCCCTTACATTCTCTCCATCGCAAAACAACGCCTTGGGCGGGAGCAAACATCATGATCGAGATTCGCCGCAGCAACGAACGGGGTCACGCCAACCACGGCTGGCTGGACTCGTATCACAGCTTCTCCTTTGCCGATTACTACGATCCCGAGCACATGCACTTCGGCGCGCTGCGCGTGATCAACGAAGACCGCGTGGCGGGCGGGCAGGGCTTCGGCGCGCACGGTCATCGCGATATGGAAATCGTGAGCTACGTGCTCGACGGCGCGCTCGCGCACCGCGACAGCATGGGCAACGGTTCGACGATCCGTCCCGGCGATGTCCAGCGCATGAGCGCCGGCACCGGCGTGCGCCACAGCGAATTCAACGGCTCGCCGACCGACACCGCGCATTTCCTGCAGATCTGGATCATCCCGGACGCGGCGGGCGGCGCGCCCGGCTACGAGGAAAAGCGTTTCGCCGACGATGAAAAGCGCGGCCGTCTGCGCGTGATCGCGTCGCCCGAAGGCACGGACGGCTCGGTGACGATCGGCGCGAATGCGCGCATCTTTGCGGGTCTTTTCAACGGCGACGAGCGCGCCGACTTCGACGTGCCGGCGGGCCGCCGCGTGTATGTACACGTGGCGCGTGGCGCGGTCACGGTGAACGGCGAGGCGCTCGGAGCGGGCGATGCCGCGAAGCTCGAAGATGTGTCGAAGGTCGTGGTCGAGAAGGGCGACAACGCGGAAGTCTTGCTGTTCGATCTCGCCTGATCGTCGTTCCGATTGCTTTCCGGATGTGATGAAGGCCGCGAAGCGCAAGCTCCGCGGCCTTTTTTAATGCGCCAGATCGATTACGGCTTGGCGGTCGCGGATGCGCCCGCCGCCGCGCCCGGCGCGCCGTCCGGACCGCCGCGATGCTTGCCCCAGCGCTCATGCATCTTCTGCTCGTGCTCGCGCATTTTCGCGAAGTGATTCTTCAGCGCCGTGCTGACGGTCGTCTTCTGCTGATCGTTCAGCGCGTTGTAGAAGTTCAGCCACGCGGTTGCCGTCTGCTCGCGCAGTTGCGTGTTCTGCTGCTCGACCTTCTGATGCGCCGCGTACATCGCGTTGAGGTCGAGGATTGGCTGGTTGTCCATCGACTTCATCTGATCGTGCATCTGCCTGAAGCTCTCGCGCATCTGCTGATGATTCTGCTTCATCGTCGTGAGCGCGGTCTGCCACAGCTTTTCCTGATCCGCGTTCAGCTTCAACTGGCCGTGCAACTGGTCAAGCTGCTTCTGCATGCGCATTTCCATGCGGTGGCCGCCGTGACCGCCAGGGCCGGACATTGCCGCCGGAGCGCCCGGGGGCGGGGGCGGCGCATCGGTCGTGGCGGCGTGCGCGGCGCCGAAGGTCAGCGCGATTGCGGCAGCGGCGGCGGTAAGGATGCGATATTGCTTGGCCATCTCGATACTCCCTTGATTGTTTTCGAAGCCGAAGCCGCGAGGCCCGATCGACGTCTACGATAGTGCGTCGAGGTCTTGCGCTTGTCGGTGAAACACAGCGTAGGGGTTCGCGTCAGAGCGCGTGTTACGGCATCGTTCAGGCTTGTTACGCCGGTTTACGCCTCGCTTTCGTCGTAACACCCCGTAACCCTTGTGGCGAGGCTGTCATCAATCGAGCCCCGGCTCACGCGCTAAACTTCATCACATGACTACGCAAATACTTGTCGTCGACGACGACGCCGAACTGCGCGACCTTCTGCGCGACTATCTGGTCCGGCAGGGCATCGAGGTATCGGTGCTGCATGACGCCGGCGGTCTCGAACGCCGTATCGAACGCGAGCGGCCCGATCTCATCGTGCTCGATCTGATGATGCCGGGCGTCGACGGCCTGACCGCGCTGAAGTCGTTGCGCGCGTCCGGCGACGACATCCCGGTCATCATGCTGACCGCGCGCGCGGACGACGTCGACCGCATCGTCGGTCTGGAGCTGGGCGCGGACGACTACCTCGGCAAGCCGTTCAATCCGCGCGAACTGCTCGCGCGCGTGCAGGCCGTGCTGCGCCGCCGCCGCACGATTCCGTCCGCCGCGCCGGAGCAGCGCGAGCCGTATTCGTTCGGCCGCTTCAGGCTGGACTTCCAGTCGCGCACGCTGCAACAGGACGACAAGCCGCTCACGCTGTCGGGCAGCGAATTCGCGCTGCTGAAGATCTTCGTGAACAACCCGATGCGCACGCTCACGCGCGAGCGTCTCCTGGAACTGTTGCACGGTCCGGAATACGACGGCACCGACCGCGGCATCGACGTGCAGGTGTGGCGCCTGCGCCGCATTCTCGAGACCGATCCGTCGGCGCCGCGCTTCATCCAGACGGTGCGGGGTCGCGGTTACGTGTTCGTGCCGGACGGCGAGCAAAATGCGCCGGGCAATTGACACGCTGTTTGGCCGGCTGGTCGTCATCGTCATCGGCATGCTGGTGTTGTCGCATGTCGCGTGGTTCGCGATCATCCGCTTCGAGCGCGACAACGTGCAGACGCGCTTCGCCGTCGAGGAGGCCGTGTTCCTCGTCGAGGCGGTGCGCCAGCACATCGCCAATACGCCGGATCAACCGCTGCCGCCGCGCGTGCGCCTCGTCGCGCTCAATAGTGCCGACGTGCCGAAGCAGCCCGACGAGGACACGCCGCCGCCGCTGCAGCGCTTCGTCGAAGATCTGAAGGACCGTCTGCCCGATGGCACCGAAGTGCGCCTGAACGAGCCCGGCGGCCCGCCGAGCGTGTGGGTGCACAGCGCGAAGGACGCGGGCTGGATCGTCGTGCCGGTGCAGCCGCTGCGCCCGCCGCGCTCGCGCGACCGCATGCTCGTCTGGCTCGCGCTGATCTTCTCGACCGCCGTGCTGGCTGCGCTGTTCGGCGCGTGGCAGTTGCAGTACCCGCTACGCTCGCTCGCGCAGGCGGTCGGACGCTTCGGGCGCGGCCAGCCGACGCCGCCGGTGCCGGAACGCGGCCCGCGCGAATTGCGGCAGCTCACGCACGGCTTCAACCAGATGGTCCGCGAAGTCTCGCAGACCGAGAACGACCGCGCCGTGATGCTCGCGGGCGTCGCGCATGATCTGAAGACGCCGCTCGCGCGTCTGCGTCTGCGCGCCGAAATGATGGACGACGAGAAAATCCGCGACGGCGTCGTGCGCGATGTCGACTCGATGGCCCATATCGTCGATCAATTCCTCGTGTTCGCCCACGACCGCCCGGACGGCAGCGAGCCAGTTCCGGTCGACGAGCAGTGCGAGCGGATCGCGCGGGCGTATCGCGCGGTGTCGCCGGGCGCGCAGCCTATCCGCCTGAAGCTCGAAGCGGGACCGACTTTCGCGCTGCCTGCCGCGACGCTGGACCGGCTGCTATCGAACCTGCTGGACAACGCGCACGCCTACGGCGCGCCGCCTGTCGTCATCGAGACGCGGCGGGAAGCAAAGGGCTGGATATTGTCGGTGTCCGATCACGGCACGGGCATCGCGCCGGACGACCTCATCAAGGCGAGCCGGCCGTTCGTGCGGCTCGATCCGGCGCGCGGCGGCAGCGGCCATAGCGGACTGGGTCTTGCGATCGTCGAGCGGCTCGCGCGGCGGGCGGGCGGCGAGTGCGAAATCGGCAATCGTGCCGAGGGCGGATTGCAGGTCGCGATGACCTTTCCGTTCGAGATCGCCACGCGGCCGGCCGAAGAACGCCGCGCGGGCCCGCAGCACGAGGAGCGCGCGCTCTGACGCGCTTGTTTGCGTGAACCGGCGGCGTCAGTCGAACAGCGTGTCGAGCGCCGACGCCGCTTCGCTGTCCACCGTGTTGTACGTCACCGTCGACGCTTCGAAGATGTAGTGCGTCGTGTACTTGCCGAGGCGCGAGAGAATTTCCTCCTGAATCGTTTCGGGCGCGAGGTCGATCTTCAGGAACCACGTCGTCGACGATAGCCTCGTCTGGAACGAGCCGTATTCGGCGAGCAGGTGGTCGAACGTTTCTGCGTCCTGATCCCGGCACACGATGACCAGATTTCCCTTCATGCAATCCTCCCGATTCACGCCAGCGGCATTTGCTTCAGAACATCGATGATACCTGCGCGATGCGCGCGCGTCGCGGCATGCGCATGACCGTGCGATGCCTGGACCGCACTATTTGCCCGCCAGCGTGTCTTCGGGATGGCGCGTGGACGAACCGGGATCGGCGGGACGCACTTCGCTGCGATCGCGCCCGCGCGATTTCGCCTCGTAGAGCGCCAGATCGGCGCGCGAGAGAATCCATTCGAGCGCGTCGTCGGGCGCCAGCTCCGTGATGCCGATGGACACCGACAGCGCCGCATCGTCCGGCAGATGCGCGCAGTGCTCGTGATGGAAGCGCTTTCTCAGGCGTTCGAGCACGGCCTGGGCGTCGGCGAGCGCGGTTTGCGGCAGCAGGATGCCGAACTCCTCGCCGCCGAGCCGCCCGATCGCATCGCTCGGACGAAGCTGCGCGCGGCACACTTCGACGAAATGTTCGAGCGCGCGATCGCCCGACGCATGCCCGAAGCGGTCGTTGATCTGCTTGAAGTGATCGAGATCCGCGATCGCGACCGACAGCGGCGTGCCCACCGAACGCGCGAGTTCGACTTCGTGGCGCAGCGTGTCGAGGAAATAGCGCCGGGAGAGAGCGCCGGTGAGCGCGTCGTGGCGCGCTTCGGCCGACAGCAGCGTATTGGCCGACTGCAACTGCTCCGCGAGATCGCGCGTCGCGCGGTGCAGACGCCGCTCGCGCGAATACGACGTCGCGATCACGACCGCGAGCGTCACGACGCCGAGCATCGTCAGGAACACGAGGAGGCGGTCGCGGCTGTGGTTGCGGCTGATCTCCGGCCAGCTCGTCAGCGGATGCACGATATGCGCCGAGAGCCCCGAGTTCAGGCCCGTGCGCTCGTCGTAGAGCGAGGGCACGTTGCTGCCGTTCGCGGCGTAAAAGGTCTGAGCGAGCGCGGGCGCGAGCCAGTGCTCGGAGGCGCGCATCTGCTCGCCGATGTGCGACACGCGCAGTTCCGGAAACGACTCGCGCCGATAATGCTCGACGCGCTCGCGCTCGGTCATCCGCGCGACGGGCGCGTTGGGCATCGCCTGGTATTCGAGCCGGCCGTCGTGCGCCATCACGACGACGCCGTTCTCGTCGGTCACGAAGGTGCCGGCGCGCGAGACCCAGTGCCGCAGCCGGTCGATGCTCACCTTGGCGATCACCGCGCCGACCAGAACGCCGTCTTCGTAGGCGGGCGCGGCGATGAAGATGCCCGGTTCGCCCGACAGCCGCCCGACGCCGTACATCTCGACGAAGCCGCCGAGCAGCGCCCGGGCGACATAGCCGCGCGCGCTCATGTCGTAGCCGATGAAGCTGTCGTCGTCGGCGGCATTGCTCGACGCAATGCAGTAACCGCGGTCGTTGACGAGCCAGATGGAATCGAGGCCGGAGAAGCCTTGCGCGTCGTGCAGGAAGTGATTGACCTTCTCGAGCGCGGGGCGCGCGGTCCACTCCTTGCGGCGTTCGAGTTCCGTCTCGCCCGGGTTCGAGGCATAATTCCGCGACTCCGCGAGCGCCCGCTGCGTGAGGTCCATCTGCGCGAGCGTGGCGGGAATGGCGCGCGACATCGCCAGATCGCTCGCGATGATCTGCGCCATGTTGTCGACGATCGACGCCGCCATCTGGCGCTCGGTGCGCACCGTCGACGTCATCTCCTGTTGTACCATTCGGTCCGACAACAAGCCGGCGGCAATCCAGCACGCACATGCCAGAGCCGCCACGCCGAGCGTCGCGATCACACGGTGCAGGATGAGCTTGTTCATCGATCTCGCGCGCATCGTGTTCACGCCGCGCCGTGCGGCACGAGTGGCGCAATTTGCGCGTGACGGGCAACGCGGAAAAGACGGGCGCGCGGCTTGCGGCGCGTAGCGTTAGCCGCGTTTCGGCTGACGCTCGCGGCAGGGCGGCGAGCGGGGCTCACGCGGTCTTTCGGCTCGGTTCTGGCGTCTCGCATCGCATCGGCGCTCAAATTATTGTTTGTGATAAGCCCAGATTGGACGATGTTTTTTGCCGGCCATCAACCGCATTGTGACGGCTTGCGACGTGTGTCCAACACAAGGGGTACGCGCCACGCACGTCTCGCTGCCCGCGCTGTCCGTGCGGCCGCCCGACGCAGGCAGACCGCAGTCGAACTGAAAGGAAGCGCAAGCACGTGAGCGCCGGGCGCATTCGACGCGGGCTGCCCCTTCATTTTGCCCGTGCCGTGCCGAAGAGCAACAGAAACATCGAATGAATCGCGCGCCGGACCGCATGAAGGTTGTGCCTGTCACATCGGTTGGTGTAGTGTCGCTCGGTTCAGCGCGGGGAAACGTCTGACGCGGCGACTGCCTGGCGCCGTGAAGCGTGCTGAACGTGTCGTCGTTTTGGCGGCCGCGTGCGTTGAGCATGGGCCGTCCCGGGCAAAGGCTTCTTGCCCGCCTGACGGTTCGCGTGCCGTCGCAAAGCAATAACCCGCGCCCGGCGCGGTCGGAACAAGCCTTACGGGGAGGGCCTTGCATGGAATTTGGTTTCAATCTGAATCGCACGGCGAATGCGTCGGCGTGGCGGATCCTGCCCAACCGCTGGGATTTCGTCGCGTTCCCGATGATCATCTGCATCATCGCGCTCGCCGCCGTCGGCTTCCACGAGACCCTCGCGCCGATATCGACCCTGCAGACGCAGGCAATCTCGCTCGATCCCGCGAATCTCCCCGAGTACGCGCTTCGCACGACGCTGCGCATGCTGCTCGCGATGGTTGCGTCGCTGGTCTTCACGCTGATCTACGGCACGCTCGCGGCGAAGAGCCGGCGCGCGTCGATCGTGCTCGTGCCGATCCTCGACATTCTCCAGTCAGTGCCGGTGCTTGGCTACATCTCCTTTACGGTGACGTTCTTCCTCGCGATGTTTCCGGGGCGCGTGATCGGCGCCGAGTGCGCGGCGATCTTCGCGATCTTCACGAGCCAGGCGTGGAACATGACGTTCAGCTTCTACCAGTCGCTGCGCACGGTGCCGCGCGATCTGGACGAAGTCTCGCGCGGCTTTCACCTCACGAACTGGCAGCGCTTCTGGAAGCTGGAAGTGCCGTTCTCGATGCCGGGCCTCATCTGGAACATGATGATGTCGATGTCGGGCGGCTGGTTCTTCGTCGTCGCGTCCGAGGCGATCACGGTCGGCAACCGCACGATCGTGCTGCCGGGCATCGGCGCGTACCTCGCGGCGGCCATCGGGGAGCGCAATCTCTCGGCGATCGGCTGGGTGATTCTCGCGATGACCATCGTGATCCTCGCCTATGACCAGTTGATGTTCCGCCCGCTCGTCGCATGGGCCGACAAATTCCGCATGGAGAACACGAGTTCGGGCGACGAGCCGTCGTCGTGGCTGCTCGATCTGATTCGCCGCACACGCCTGATTCACCGTCTGCTCGTGCCGGCGGGCTGGATTCTCGCGAAGGCGGCGCGCGTGCCGATCAGGCTGCCGTCGCTGCAGGGTGCGCTGGAAAACGTCGGGCTGCCGCTGCGCGCAAGGGTGCCGTCCACGCGCGCAGGCGATATCGCGTGGGGGACAGTTGTGCTGCTCATCACCGTGTTCGTCGTGTGGAAGGTGGCGTCGTTCGTCGCGACGGGCGTGAGCTGGGGCGAAGTCGGCCACGTGTTCGTGCTCGGCTTCATCACGCTCTTGCGCGTGGTAGTGCTGATCGCGATCGCGTCGGTGATCTGGGTGCCGATCGGCGTGCTGATCGGGCTGCGGCCAGCGCTCGCGGAAAAGGTCCAGCCGCTCGCGCAGTTTCTCGCGGCGTTCCCGGCGAATCTGCTGTTTCCGGTGTTCGTCGTCGTGATCGTGCGCTGGAACCTGAATCCGGATATCTGGCTTTCGCCGCTCATCGTGCTCGGCACGCAGTGGTATATCCTGTTCAACGTCGTGGCGGGCGCGTCCGCCTATCCGAACGATTATCGCGAGGCCGCGACCAACTTCCAGATCCGCGGCTGGCAGTGGTGGAAGAAGTGCATGCTGCCCGGCATTTTCCCGTACTACGTCACCGGCGCGATCACCGCTTCGGGCGGCGCGTGGAACGCGAGCATCGTCGCCGAAGCCGTTTCGTGGGGCAAGACGGAGGTCGTCGCGCACGGTCTCGGCGCCTATATCGCCCAGACGACCGCCGCGGGCGACTATCCGAAAATCATTCTCGGCATCGCCGTGATGTCGCTGTTCGTCACGCTGTTCAATCGACTGTTGTGGCGCCCGCTATACGCCTATGCCGAAGCAAGACTCCGGCTGGATTGAGGACGAGTTCCGATGCAGAACCTGAAAAATACGCAGACGTCCGCTGCACAGGGCTTCCAGCGCCCGCAAGGCACGCCGCCGCGGCTGGGCGCGGAAATCCTGCGCGTCGCGAACGTGAGCCGCGGTTTCAACAAGACGCAGGGCGAACTGCTCGTCCTCGACGACGCCAATCTCGCGCTGCGCGAAGGCGAGATCGTCGGATTGCTCGGACGTTCGGGCTCGGGCAAGTCGACGCTGTTGCGCATCATCGCCGGGCTGATCGAGCCGACGGGCGGCGAGGTGACGTATCTGAACGAGCCGTTGCGCGGCCCCGCGAAGGGCGTCGCGATGGTGTTTCAGACGTTCGCGCTGTTTCCGTGGCTCACCGTGCTGCAGAACGTGGAAGCGGGTCTGGAGGCGCAAGGCGTCGGCGCGCGCGAGCGGCGTGAGCGCGCGCTCGCGGCGATCGACCTGATCGGTCTCGACGGCTTCGAGAACGCGTATCCGCGCGAGCTGTCGGGCGGCATGCGTCAGCGTGTCGGCTTCGCGCGGGCGCTGGTCGTCGATCCGACTCTGCTGCTGATGGACGAGCCGTTCTCCGCGCTCGACGTGCTGACTGCGGAAAACCTGCGCACCGATCTGCTCGATCTGTGGACGCAAGGGCGCATGCCGATCAAGTCGGTGCTGATCGTCACGCACAACATCGAGGAAGCGGTGTTCATGTGCGACCGGATTCTCGTGCTGTCGTCGAATCCGGGGCGCGTGATGGCCGAGATCAAGGTGCCGTTCAAGCATCCGCGCAATCGCCTGGACCCGGCATTCCGGCGTCTCGTCGACGATATCTACGCGAAGATGACCGCGCGCCAGATGGACGAAGCGAAGAAGAAGGGGCTGGAGCTCGGAAGCTGGCTGCCGTCGGTGTCGACGAACCTGATGGCGGGTCTCATCGAGACGCTCGCGGCCGAGCCGTATCACGGCCGCGCGGACATGCCGGAAATTGCGCGCAGCCTGCATCTGGAAGTGGACGACCTGTTTCCGATCGCCGAGGTGCTGCAGCATCTCGGATTCGCCGACGTGCGCGAGGGCGACATCTACCTCACGCCGCCGGCGCGCGTTTTTGCGGAGTTCGGCACGCAGGAGCGCAAGATGATGTTCGCGGAACATCTGCTGCGGCACGTGCCGCTGGCCGCGCGAATCAAGAAGGTGCTGAACGAGCGGCCGGGGCATCGCGCGCCGCGCGTGCGCTTCGAGCAGGAACTGGAAGACTTTCTCTCCGACAAGGCCGCGCAGGAGACGCTCGACGCGGTCATCGACTGGGGACGGTACGGCGAGATCTTCTCGTACAACGACCAGACAGAGATGCTGAGTCTGGAGGACGTGGAGGCTTAAGTTTGCCGTCGTGCAAGGGCTTGTGAATGCGCGGTGCCGGCAACGGCGCCGCGCGTTTTTCTTTGCGCGTTGGCCGTTTGGCTGAATGTTCGCGCAGTGCGTTGAATCGTAACGTTTTCGTCTTGTAGACCTTGGCCGCGTGTGTAAAGCTACACACGCGGCATTCGGAGACGAGATGGATTCATCGCGCTTGATACGAATGCTGCTGGATGATGGATGGGAGCGCGTTCGCTCGCGCGGAAGTCATCATCAGTTCAGACACCGAACGAAGACCGGTTGCGTCACCGTGGTTCATCCAAAGAAGGACGTGGCGATCGGGACCGTCAGATCGGTGCTTAAAGCTGCCGGATTGCTCAACCGCCTGTATTCGTCGTAACGGAGTTAGAAATGGAATTTGCGCTCGCCATTCACAAGGATCCCGACAGCTGCTACGGCGTGACGGTACCTAACGTGCCCGGCGTGTTTTCGGCCGGCGATACGATCGACGAAGCGATTCAGAACGCCCGGGAAGCTATCTTCTTTCACATCGAGACGATCGTTGAAGACGGCGGGGAAGTGGATATCCAGTCGAGGAGCATCGAGGAATTGATTGTCGATTCCGACTTCGCCGGCGCAATCTGGGCCTATGTCGAAGTCGATCTGTCCAAACTCGACTCGCGCCCCGAGCGCATCAATATCAGCCTGCCGCGCTTCGTGCTGCACAAGATCGACAGCTACGTCGAAGCGCGCCACGAAACGCGCAGCGGCTTCCTCGCGCGCGTTGCGCTCGAAGCGATCGCCAACGGCTGAAACGAAAAAGCGCGGCGCCCGTAAAGAGCGCCGCGCTTGAATCGTTCATTGCGGGAAACCTACTGCAGGTTGCCCCATCGCTCGACCGCGGGCTCGGCCGACGCCCACTTCCAGCCATCCGTCTGCTGGCAAGCCGTCGCGACGAACCATTCGGCGGGCGCTTTCGCATCGTCGCCATCGACGACCGAGAACGCGAACTCCTTGCAGGTCGCGAGCGCGCTGCCGAACTCGCGCAGCACGCGCACGTCGCCATGACCGTTTTCGACCGGCAGCGTGTGCTTGACCTTCCACGGCCGCGTTTCGCCGACCTGCGACATGCCCGCCGTCACCGCGATCATCACCTGCTGATCCTGATGCAGCGACTTGGTCACGCGCTTGACGGCTTCGTCGGTGGCGGCCTGCACCGCGATGCCGACGCCGAGCCCGATCGCGGGATTGGTCGTGAACGCGCCCGTTGCGATGCCGGCCGTCGCGCCCGCCGCCGCGCCGATCGATGCGCAACCGCTCATCGACACGCATGCGGCGGCACCGGCGGCGATCAGTCCGAGACGCAGCGCCAGAGGTACGTCGAGAGACAGCGTCATTGCAGCGAGCCCCAACGCGGCGTCGCCGGTTCGGCGGAGGCCCACTTCCACTTGTCGCCGTCGCGGCAGACGGAAGCGACGTAGAACGCGCTGTCGGCGGGGCGATTTTTGGTGGCGTCGCGATCGACGGAGAACACGATTTCCTTGCATTCCAGCACGCCGCTGCTGATCGTGCGGCTCACGGTCACGCGGCCTTTCTCGTCCTCTTCGATCGGCACCGAATGCACCGACTTCCACGGCGCGACGGCGCCGACGGCAAGCGGCCCCGCCACGGTTGCGATCGAATCCTGCGTGCTGGTGTGCGCGACGCGCTGCGTGTATTGCACGCCTGCGCGCGCCGCGGCGACGGCGCCCAGGCCGATGCCCGTTGCCACCGCGGCGTTGCTCGTGACGCTGTTGGCCACCGCCGCGCCCGCGATACCGGCGCCGGCCGTCGCGCCTTCACTGTAGAGCGAGTTGCATCCGCTCAGGCTCGCACAAGCGATCGCGCTTGAGACGATTGCGGCAAGCGCGGCAGCGCGCGGTCCGCGCCGATGAACCCTGATCTGCATGTTGCTTTCCTTCTTGTTTCGTTTCCCGGCGCTTGCGTTCCCGGGTTCGAGAAGCTCGAATCTTCTTGAGGTTTGGCCCTCAACGTGCCGCCCGGCAATGCGCGAGCGGCAGCGCTGCGCGCATTTTGAAGCATGCTTCTAATTACCGCTTTGAGAAAATTGCAAAAATTTGCAAGCGACAGAAGCACGTTTCGGTCCGCAAATCGATAGGCGCAAAAAAAAGCGAGCGCGGCCATGCGCGCTCGCTTCACGATCCTTCTGGAGATAAACGGATATCGCCTTAGTTCTCGCTGCCCGGCGTTGCCTCGCCGCCTTCCGTGTCTTCGTTCTCGTAAGCGCCGAGGCGGTTGTACAAGGTCTTCAGACTCACGCCGAGCGCCTTCGCGGCGCGCCGCTTGTCGCCGCCGCAATGCTTGAGCGTGCCAAGAATGATCTGCTTCTGCGCATCGGCGAGGGGCGTGCCGACCCAGACGTTCATCGCATCGCCTTGCGTGACGGGCTTCTTCACGCGCGATGCGAGATGCGGATGCGCGATCTCCACGGTTTTCTCGGCGAGAATGAACGCGCGATAAACCGTGTTCTTCAGTTCGCGCACGTTGCCCGGCCACGAATACGTGCGCAGCACGTCGAGCGCGCGTTTGCTGAAGACCTTGCTCGTGCCTTCCTGCGCGTTCATCTCCGAAAGGAAATGCTGCGCGAGCAGTTCGCGGTCCGAGTCGCGCTCGCGCAAGGGCGGCGCACGCAGCGGAAAGACGGCGAGGCGATACATCAGATCCTCGCGCAAGCCGTTCTCCTTGACGGCCGCAACGGGATCACGGTTGGTCGCCGCGATCACGCGCACGTCCGAGCTGATGAGATCGTTGCCGCCGACGCGAAAGAACGTGCCCGTCTCCAGCGCCCGCAGCAGCTTGACCTGCCGCACCGGCGACATCTCGGTCACTTCGTCGAGGAAGAGCGTGCCGCCATTCGCGTGCTCGAAGTAGCCGATACGTCCCTGCACCGCGCCCGTGAAGCTGCCTTTCTCATGACCGAACAGCTCGGCCTCGATCAGATTGTCGGGAATCGCACCGCAGTTCACCGCGATGAACGGCGCGGCCTTGCGGGCGCTGTGATCGTGGATCGTCCGGGCGACGAGTTCCTTGCCGGTGCCCGACTCGCCGATGATGAGCGCGGTCGCATCGGTTGCGGCGACGCGCTCGATTTGCGCGTACAGCTCCTGCATCACAGGCGACGAGCCGTAGAGCAGCCCATAAGCCTTCAGGCCCGGCACTTCTCCCGTGTTGCGCTTTCGTTGCGCGGGTGTATCGCCGACCGCGGTGGGCGGCGGATCCAGATCGGTTGACGCCATGTGTCCTGATCGTTCCTGAGTTCTGCGTATGTGGTGGGCGGGCGGCGGCCCGCGCGGGTATTGCCGAGCTTTGCCGGATATCGCGGGGTGCCGTCGGCCTGGCGCGGTGCGCGCGGACGGCGCAACCGTATGTGACCGCGCGCATCGGCAGATGACGCGCCCGTGCGCGCTGCCCGTGTGCTCGCGCGTTTCCCGCGAGCCGCTATACCTGGTTGAGCGTCGGTCGGGCATCGTCCGCACCGGACACTTGCGCAGCGCCGGATCGTTGCAAACGAGCCTATCTCATAAACGCTATTTAACCATTCGCAACGACATTGCGGCAATGCGCGGGCGGCGGCACGGCGCATTTTGTCTGAATGGCGCGAGACCTCCGCTGCCATTCGCCCAAAATGCGGAAAGGTTCTCCTTTACACGCCGAAATTTACAAGCGCACGGCGTAATACTTACCCGATCACCACGCGTCGTCCGCGTGCCTTGCACCGAATGCATGCCTTGCGGTCCAGCCCGATGGCGGTGGCACGAAAGCTGCATACATCTCAATCATCGTGACTCTTATTCGAAAGTTCGCCGGCGGACACTGCGTCCGGGGCGCACACACGAGGATGGGCGAGAGAGGCAAACGCATCATGGAAGACTTCTTCACAATCGACGGGGCCGCCGCACATCCGCGCACGAGCCCCACGCGGCCGGACCGTGCGCGACGCGGTTCGGCTTCGGCGGGAGATCGCCCGGAACTCGCGGCCGGCGAGCCGATCGACATCTATCACTGGGCCGCCGTCGCGCTCGTGACCGCGCTGATGTGTGCGGTGCTAGGCTATGCGGCAGGCACGCCGGCGCTCGCGCGGGCCGCCAACGTGACGAGCTTCGTGTTCGGCGCAATGGGCGGCGCGTTGATGGCCAGCGGCGTCGTGCGCAGCCTGCGCGCGCGGATCGCGACGAGCGGTCGGCTGCCCGTTGGCGGCGTACCGGTCGCCGAAACGCGCTGAGCGCGCAAGCGCATGCAGATCAACCCACCTGGGCGAGGACCACATTTCATGAGTCAGACGACTGTCCAGCTTGCGTTGGGCAAGCAGAAGATCATCGAAGACATCAAGGTATTGCTGAACGATTCGGAAGAATTGCTCCGCTTGTCGGCGACGCTGCCGGGCGAAGGTGTCGATGCGTTACGTGCGCGTCTGCGCGATCACGTCGATTCGGCGCGCGGCGCGCTCGAAGATGCGCAGGCGAGTGCGCAAAGCCGCTATCGCGCGAGCGTCGATTGCACCGAGAAGTATGTGAAGGACAATCCGTGGCAGTCGCTCGGCATTGCGGCGGGCGTCGGGTTTCTGGTGGGGCTTCTGGTTTCCCGCTGACTGGCCGCATTGCGGTGGCCGTCGATCGAACGTTGGCGGCGAACTTCTTGACGATGGGAGAGAACACACATGGCACGGCCTTCGATCGGAGTTTTCGGCGCGCTGTTTGCGTTAGGCGGCGTTCTCGCATGGAAGTGGGTGCAAGCGCAGGACGCGGCCGGGCGGCGCACCGCGCGCGACTTGAATCGCTGGGAGGACGAGGGCGGCAAGGTGCTCACGCCGTCGACTGGCGCCAGGGCGCATCCGGTGAACGGCCACGGTACGGTCGGCGGCAGCGCCGATGCGTGGCATTTTCCGCGAAGCTGAATCGGAACTGCGTCGCTTCCGGATCGTCATCCAGACGAGCCAACGGGCGCGGGGCATTCTAATGATGCGACCAATGAAACGCACGCTGATACCAGCGTGCGTTTTCATCTTGATAAACGCTTATAATCAGCGAAACATCGGCCATAAGTTGCCTAAATGGAAAAACTTACGCCGTGTCGAATCCAAGCGTGCGGCATCGGAAATTATTTTCTTTTTCGCGCATTTTGCGTGACGCTGGTCAGCCTTCCTTGCGCTGATCGGCCTTGACCGCGGAGCGCACCGGCCCGCGCGGCGTCCTTGCCGTGCGGAGAAGACCACGCCGCCATCCGGCGTGTGACCCTGAAACGCTTAGGAAGAACTCCAAACGCAATGCCACATGTATTGATTGTCGATGACGATCCCAGTACCCGCGAGGCGCTAGCCGCGATCATCGGCGAAGATGGATTGACGACGGCCACCGCCGGCGATCTGCGCGAGGCGCGTATCCAGCTCGTTCGGCAGACGCCGGACGTCGTGTTCACCGATCTCAAGCTGCCCGACGGCACGGGCGTCGATCTGTTCGAGGATCTCGACCCGCGTTCGGGCGTCGAGTTCATCGTCATTACCGGTCACGCGACGGTCGAATCCGCCGTCAGTGCGCTCAAGATGGGCGCGGCGGACTATCTCGTCAAGCCGATCAACATGCAGCGCGTCAAGGCCATCCTGTCGCGCCTGCCGCGCGCCGGCGACCTGAAAGCGGAAATCGGCACCTTGCGCGGCGAGTTGCGCCGCATGGGCCGCTTCGGGCTGATGCTCGGCAATTCGCCCGCGATGCAGACCGTCTACGACCAGATCGGCCGCGTCGCGCCGACGGCGGCGTCGGTGCTGCTCATCGGCGAATCGGGCACCGGCAAGGAAGTCGCCGCGCAGACGCTGCACGAGCTGTCGCTGCGCCGCAAGCATTCGTTCATCGCGGTGAACTGCGGCGCGATCTCGCCGAATCTGATCGAATCGGAAATGTTCGGCCACGAGCGCGGCTCGTTCACGGGCGCGGACCGCCAGCACAAGGGTTATTTCGAACGCGCGAACGGCGGCACGCTGTTTCTCGACGAAATCACCGAAATGCCGATCGAGCTTCAGGTGAAGCTGCTTCGCGTGCTGGAGACGGGCATGTTCATGCGCGTCGGGACGACCAAGGAAATCGAGACGGACGTGCGCCTGATCGCCGCGACCAACCGCGATCCCGAACAGGCCGTGCTCGAAGGCAAGCTGCGCCTCGACCTCTATCACCGTCTCAACGTGTTCCCGATCAACCTGCCGCCGCTGCGAGAACGCGGCAAGGATGTCGAACTGCTCGGCCAGGCGTTCCTCGACGAACTGAACGCCCGGTACAACACGAAGAAGGACTTCCCGCCGGCCGTGCGGGAAATGCTGGCCTCGTACAACTGGCCCGGCAACGTGCGCGAACTAAAGAACTACGTGCAGCGCGCGTACATCATGTCGGCGTCGGATTCGGACAGCACCGCGACCGTGCCGCTGCAGATTTCGCTGTCGAAGCCGTCGGCCGGCACGGCGGTGACGATCCCGTTCGGCACGTCGCTCGCGCAGGCAGATCGGCAGCTCATCCTTGCGACGCTCGACCAGTGCGGCGGCGTGAAGACGCGCGCCGCGGAAATCCTCGGCATCAGCCTGAAAACGCTCTACAACCGGCTTGTCGAGTACGGTGAGGATGCGAACAAGGCCGCGGTCGGCGAAGGCGGCGAGATGAGCGATTCAGACAGCGAAAATCACTGAACGTCGCTTATCTTTAGACGAAATACACGCCTGCGGCTTTGAAATCCGCAGGCGTTTTTCATTGGCAGCGGCGTTTTCTGCGCCGATAATGTGGCGGAAGGGTGCCATGCCGATGTGTCCGAGGGGAACGCACCTTGCTGTCGATCGAAGGCATCCGCGCCGCGCCCGCGTGCCGTGCGGATCGAGAAACTACGATCACAAGACCGCAAGGAGCCCGTCATGACAATCGAAGCCCAGACGCCGCAACCGGCCGACCCGCCGGTGACGCCGCCCGATCAGCCGCCGCCCACGCCGATTCCGCCCGACACGAACCCGGACCCGACGCGTGAGCCGCCGACGCCGCCGTCGCAGCCGATTGGCGATCCGCCGCCGGGACCGGGCGATACGCCGCATGTCTACTGATACGGCCAGCGGCAGCAGGTTTTGCAAACGTTGGACATGCCCAGAATTCGTGCAAGGTTTGAATAAGTTGCCATCCGAGACGTAGGGATTACAACGAAAGACGCAATAATGACCGGCGACATGCTATGTCGCCGGTCGTTTTTTCTGAAGCCGCGCTCTTCGTAGCGCATCGGTCCGACGCCGCCGACGTCACTATCGCGACGGCCTTCTTCTCTGGAGGCACTATGAGGCATCCCGCACTCCGACGCTCCGCGCGTCATTCATCCAAGCGCGAAGCGCGCGCCGAAGCGGCCAAGAACGCCGGCCCGCAAAGCGCGTCCGCACCGCCCGCCGTTCACGATCCCGCCGCCCAGAACCGCCCCGCGCCTGGCGCTCCGCCCGATGGCGAGCACAATCAGGGTGGCGTTCGACGAGAAGGAATCGACTATCAGCGCGACCTGGGCTCCGAGCAGGACGCGTGATTCCGGCCGGCCGCGGCACCCGACATAAGAAGAAAAATTTCTACGCGACGCGCGATCGTCGCGTGTTTTCGTTCGTCCGTAACATCTCCATACTAATTTTCGTTCGCGAAAGACGCCAAAACGGCACAGGTTTTGCATACCCTTAATCGCCAATTCGAGCATGCAACGACAACTGATGAGGTGATGCTGTAATGAGCAGATTGATCGTGGTATCGAATCGCGTCGCCCCGATCCAGGAAGGCAAGCCCAGTGCGGGCGGCCTTGCGATCGGCGTGCTGGACGCGCTCAAGGAGACGGGGGGCGTGTGGTTCGGCTGGAGCGGCGAGATCGTCGGCGAAGCGGGCGCGCCGGTCGTGGAAACCAATGGAATGGTGACCTACGCGACCGTGGGGCTGACACGCCGCGATTACGACCAGTATTACCGAGGGTTCTCCAACGCCACGCTGTGGCCGACATTTCACTATCGCAATGACCTGTCGCGCTTCGACCGCGAGGAATACGCGGGCTACATGCGCGTCAATGCGAGTCTCGCGGCAAAGCTGAAGTCGATGCTCAAGCCCGACGACATCATCTGGGTGCATGACTATCACATGCTCCCGTTCGCCCAGGAACTGCGCAAGCTCGGCGTCTCGAATCCGATCGGCTTCTTTCTGCACATTCCGTTTCCGGTGCCCGAGATCATGCGCACCGTGCCACCGCACGAGGAACTGATTGCGGCGATGTGTCAATACGATGTCGTCGGCTTTCAGACGGACGCCGACAAGCAATCGTTCATCGATTACGTCGAGCGCACGAGCCGCGGCCACTATAACGACGACGACGGCATGTTGCAGGCCTTCGGCCGCATGCTGAAGGTCGGCGCGTATCCGATCGGCATCTATCCGGACGCCATCGCAAAGGCCGCCGAGCAGTTCGCCAACCGCAAGCAGGTGAAAAGCCTGCGCGACAGCATGCGCGGCCGCAAGCTCATCATGAGCGTCGATCGCCTCGATTACTCGAAGGGTCTCGTCGAGCGCTTCCAGGCGTTCGAGCGGCTTTTGCTGAACGCGCCGGGCTGGCACGGCCGCGTGTCGCTCGTGCAGATCGCGCCGCCGACGCGCTCGGACGTGCAGACCTATCAGCGCATTCGCCAGAATCTGGAAGGCGAGGCGGGACGCATCAACGGGCGTTTCGCGCAGCTCGACTGGACGCCGATTCAATACCTCAACCGCAAGTACGAACGCAATCTGCTGATGGCGCTGTTCCGGCTCTCGCAGGTCGGTTACGTGACGCCTTTGCGCGATGGCATGAATCTCGTCGCGAAGGAATATGTCGCGTCGCAGGATCCGGCCGATCCAGGTGCGCTCGTGCTGTCGCAGTTCGCGGGCGCGGCGGATCAGTTGCCGGGCGCGCTCGTCGTCAATCCGTTCGATCTCTCGCAGATGTCCGAGGCGCTGGAGCGCGCACTGTCGATGCCGCTCGCCGAGCGTCAGTCGCGTCACGCCGACATGATGGCGCCGCTGCGCGAGAACAATCTCTCGGTCTGGCGCGATTCGTTCCTGTCGGATCTGCGCAGCGTCGCGACGGCGGCCTCCGTGACGGAGAAAACCGTTAAGACGGTGAAGCAGGGCGCAAGCGAAGCCAAGCGTCCGGCGGCGAAAGCCTGAAGTCCACGCGAAGCACTTCGAAGACAGCCCCGCGTTTCGAAAGAAGCGCGGGGTTTTTTTTCATGCGCCGCCGGATGTCGCGTTCGCGGAACGCGTCTTGCGGATTCATCGTCGACACGAACCAAGGAGGTCACGATGAGCGGAAGCACATTGAACCCGCCGGAAGACGACGGCGCGGAATACGGCAAGGGGCACGGCACCGGCGCGCTCGGCCCGAGCGATTCGTCCGATAGCGGATCGGACGTGCAGGGCGAAAAGCGCTATCCAGGCGATATCGAGGACGAACTCGACGCCCACGCGCTCGGCCAGTCGGAAGCCGAACTGAACAGCGATACAGATCGCTTCGGCACGGGCGAGGCCGCATCGGCGGATGGCGACAACAATCTCGAAACCGACGCCGACATTCTCCCCGATGAAATCGAGGACGAAACGCGCGGCCTCGCCGACGAAGACGCTAACGCCGATCTCGACGCCGACCCGGACGCCGAACGTTCCTGACGCATCGCGGCATGCAAGACCGAAAGCGGCGCGCTCCGAAAGGGACGCGCCGCTTTTTACACGCGCGTCGCATGGCGGGCTAACATCTTCGGATATCGCTTCCGGTCATGCTCACCCTCACGATGGATCAGGACGTCTCCGCCTCTCAATCCGCGCCCGTCGCTTCGGGGCGCACGTCGCGCTTCGGCTGGCTGTCGTGGATTGTCGATCCGGTCACGCAATGGTCGCAGGACCATTGCTTAATGTTTTCGGCGGCGATCGCGTTTTTCGCTGCGTTTTCGCTCGCGCCGACGCTCGTCATCGTGATCGCGGTGGCGAGCGTCTTCTTCGGCGCCGAGGCCGTCCAGGGCCGCCTCTTCGCGGAGATCAGCGGCGTCGTCGGCATCGATGCGGCGCACGCGCTGGAAGCGATCGTCGCGAACGCGTGGCACGCCGATATTGCGCGCAGCACGGCGATCCTGTCGATCGCGGGCGTGCTGATCGGTGCGTCGGCGACGTTTTCATCGCTGCATAGCGCGCTCAACGTCATCTGGCCGACGCCTGCTGTGAGCGCGCGCGAGAGCATCGTGACGCTGCTGCGCGTGCGGCTGATGTCGTTCGGGCTCGTGGTCGGCTCGGGCGTGCTCGTCGCGTTGCTGCTTGTGCTCGATGCGCTCGTCGAGATACTCGGGCATTGGGTGCTCGGCGACGGCAGCCCGTTCGTCGTGCTGTCCGGACTCACGCGGCGCGCGATATCGCTCGGCGTGCTGATGGTCGCGTTCACCGTACTGCTTAAATTCCTGCCGACGACGCGCATGCTCTGGCGCGATGCCGCGCTCGGCGCCGCCGCCGCCGCGATGCTCTTCGAAGCGGGCAAGCGTCTCTTCGCGTTCTATCTCGCCCATGCGGGCATGGCGAACATGTTTGGCGCGGCCGGCTCGCTCGCGATCATCCTCATGTGGCTCTATTACTCGGCGGCCGTGTTTCTCCTCGGCGCGGAGCTGTCGGCGACGGCGGCGAGAAAGCGCACGCATCGCGCGTCGGGATGGCGTTGAGCGCCGGCAAAAAAAGAGGCCGTCCGCGAACGGACGGCCTTCGGTTACGCACATGCCGCTCAGGCGCCTCGCTTGACCGGGTCGTCGCCGAGCGCCTTGCGCGTTAAAGCGTTACGCCTGACGGCGCAATTCCGCCGGCGGCACCTTCATCAGATGCCGATACTTCGCCACCGTGCGGCGCGCGACGATCACGCCCTGATCGGCGAGCATCTTCGCGAGGCTCACGTCGGAGAGCGGATCGCGCGTGTTTTCCTTCGAGATCATTTCCTTCAGCAGCGCGCGCACGGCCGCGGCCGAGCACGTGCCGCCGCTTTCCGTCGACAGTTCGCGCGGGAAGAAGTGCTTGAACTCGAAGATGCCGCGCGGCGTGGCCATGTACTTGTTGCCCGTTGCGCGCGAGATGGTCGATTCATGCAGGCCGAGTTCATCGGCGACATCGCGGAGCACGAGCGGCTTCAGCGCGATTTCGCCGTAGTCGAAGAACGCCTTCTGATGGGACACGATGCATTCGGCCACGCGCTGAATCGTCGTGAAGCGCTGCTGCGCGTTGCGGATCAGCCAGCGCGCTTCCTGCAACTGCTGCGCGAGCGGCGAGCGGCTCGCGCCCGCCGACTGCGCGAACAATTCCGCGTACATGCGATGAATGCGCGCGCGTGGCAGCACGGCCGGATTGATCGTCACGACCCATTGCTTCTTAACCTGACGCACGATCACGTCCGGCACGACATAGTTGTCTTCGCTCGAACCGTAGTTCTCGCCGGGCTTCGGATCGAGACGGCGCACGAGCGCGCACGCGATGCGCAGTTCGTCGGCCGTGCAGCCGATCTTCTTCTGAAGTTCGGCCTGCTCACGGCGCGCGAGACGCTCCAGATGATGCGCGACGATCTCGAGCGCGACGGCGCGCCCCGGCGTTTCTTCGTCGAGCGCTTCGAGTTGCAGCGTGAGACATTCCGACAGATTGCGCGCGCCGACGCCCGGCTTGTCGAGCGACTGCACGAGCTTCAGCGCGATATTGAGTTCGTCTTCGTGCAGTGCCGGCTCGATTTCGACGACGTTCGCGAGCTCGCTCAATTCCTGGCGCAGATAGCCGTCGTCGTCCAGCGCCTCGATGATGAGTTGCGCAATGGCGCGATCGCGTTCGTTCAATTGATAGAGGCGCAACGCGTCGTGGAGCGTTTCGTGCAACGAAGGCTCGATGCGGACCCAGTCGGCGGGATCGGAGCCCTCGCCATCGCCGTTGTTGCGCGTGCCGGTGCGGCCGAACGGATCGGAGGAGAATTCGCTGATGGAATCGTCGCGCGAACCGGCATCGACGCTTTGCTCGCTTTCCATACCGCTCTCGGGCGCGAGCGGCGTCTCGGCGGCGGTGTCGGAACTGGTCGAGAGCGTCGAGTCGCTCATGGAACTGCCGTTATCGGCGCCGAGCGCATTGTCCTCGGTTTGCGACTCGTCGTATTCGAGAAAGGGATTGGTATCCAGTGCGTTGCGCAATTCCTGCTGAAACTCCAGCGACGAAAGTTGCAGGAGACGGACCGATTGCTGAAGACGCGGTGTAAGTGCGAGCGTTTGCTTCGCACGGAGTTCGAGTGTAGGCGGCATTGCGTGCTAATCCTCGATTGTTCTGGATGTGATGGGCAGGTTTTGAATCATTAAAGCAACGGTCGTGCCAGCGTTCGCTAAGCTCGCGCCGCGACTGCCTTTTCTCTCCGCGGCTCGCACGTTTTGTCGCCTTCCGGAGGCTTCTTTCACGCAGTTTTTACACGCGCTCAGACAAAACCGCCGCGGGTTTCCGGCGATGCAGAGGGCACGCAGGAAGCGCCTCGAACCGGCGTCGAAGATTTGTTCGGCGACGCACGAAGGCCTTGCCACGCGGTGCTTTCCGCGCGGTGCTGGAGTTCCGTGAGCGGCATTCCGATCGACCCGGCACGCAAGTTGCGGTAGGACCGTCACGATCCGCGTGCTACGGCGCGGACGTCATCGAAAAGCCGTGTCGAGCGCGAGAAAGCGCGAACACGCGCCAGACCACAAACGAAAAAATTGGGAGTATTGCCATGAAGACGACTCAAATCCTGAAGGCAGCCGGCGGTATCGCGTGTGTGGTGTTCGCGCTCAATGTCGGCGCGCAGACCAATTCGGCGTCGTCGACGAAAGGTACCGACACGTCCGTCGGGCAGAAGGTCGACGACAGCGCGATCACGACGAAGGTGAAGGCCGAACTGCTCGGCGCGAAGAACGTCAAGTCCACGCACATCCACGTGAAGACGCGCGCGGGCATCGTCTCGCTGACGGGAACGGTGCCGTCGGCGGAAGACAAGACCGCCGCCGAGGAAGTCGTCTCGAATGTGTCGGGTGTTGCTTCCGTGAAGAACCATCTTAAAATTGCCGCCAAGTAATGGCATAGTTCGTATGCCCGGCTTCGCCATGGCGGGCCGCGGTTGAATGTCGGCAGTACGGGACCCGCGCGGGGTTCGATGATTCGCCTCATCGGCGAGGAGTCGGACGAAGCGCGGGTTCTCGCATGGAGGCACCGGGTTCGCGCTGCATCGCCCGATGTTTCAGTCGCAGCTTTTCGCATGACGCTTCACGCAGTGCGCAACACCTCGCAGCACTTCGAAACTTAAAAAACGAGTACGGCCGTTCAGGCTGGCACTTACACAGGCGGCTCACGAATGCGCAGTAGCCCGGCGTTCAGAGGCCCCGGCAAAAAGGAGCTCTTCATGAAGACGAAAAAGATGGCATTGATCGGCGCGCTGGCGCTGGCGTTCTCGACGACGGCGTTCGCACAGGCCGCTTCCGATGCGGCCGCCTCGGCGCCGACGGCGAAGAAGCAGAAGGGCACCAATCTGCATCAGCAGAACAAGGCGCACAAGCTGCATGGCGCATCGGCTGCGGCGGCGGCTTCGGCGCTCGGCACGAACGACAAGGGCCAGCCGCAGTAACGCGCTTTCATCGCGCATGTCGCGCATACGCGCGATTGCCCGACGGACAAACGGCCGCTTCACGCGGCCGTTCTTCTTTTGCGCGGCGTTCAAGTGGCCGCGCGTTTAACCGCATCACGACTTCGCGGCTGCGTATTGATCGCGCAGATCGCGGATGCGGTCGTGATTCTCCAGCACACCTTGATACTGACGTTCGACAACCGCGCGGACATCGGCGGGCAGATCCTTGTCGAGCGCCTCGCGATAGTTCTTCTTGGCGGCATCTTCGCCACGCTCGCATTCGGCGAGAATGGCGTGATCGCTATGGCCGCTCACGGCCGATTTCACGTCGACCCATCCGCGATGCAGCGCGCCCGCGACCGAGCCGCCGGTTTCGGGCTTGCCGCCCAGCCGAGCGACGATGTCCTGCAATTCGCGCGCACCTTCCGCGCACTTCTGGGCGCGGTTCTGAAACAGCAGCTTGAGGCTTGGATCGCGCGTGTCCTCGGCGGCCTTGAGGAAGCCCTTTTCTCCGTCCTTCGAGGTTTCGACCAGATCGTTGAGTACCGATACGACATTCGTGCTCATATGACACCTCCTTTTAGTTTCGACGTTGCCGAGTTTGAAGCTTGCAGCCCCATACGGGAATGCCGCTCGCCGTTCCAGTACGCACGCAGCGTGCCCGGATAGGCCGAAAAGCGGCACATGCCTTGCTGCCTGGCATCGCAATACAGCGCGTGTCCGAACCGAGACTCGCGCACGGGCAACAGGAGAACGCAGTGAATATTTTCAACCGGCTCGCGCATCGCGAGTTTTTGGTACTGGTGGCGATCGCCGCCTCGGCATTGACCTTGCAAATCCGTCAACACAGCGTCGATACAGCGGCGCAAAACGAGCACGCCGCGCGCCTGGACCACGGACGCATCTGCGAACCGCCAGCAGCCGATCCCGCGAAATTGCGCGTTTTGCCCGCCGATTGCGGCATCAGCACTGATATGCGCCCGCAGCGCGCGCACGCGTCCTGGGTTTGAAAAACAAACGCCCGCATGTCGCGGGCATTTCTATCGAAAACTGCAACGTCGGATCAGGCGCGCGTCTGGGCGAACTCGCGCACGGGTTTCGGCGGCTGCAACGGATCGAAGTCGCTCCAGCGGCCTTGCTGCCAGCGCCCCGACGCGCGCTCGATATCCATGCCGCCTTCCTCGCGCAGCGTCGCTGCCGCCTGTTCCTGCGTCTCGGGGGCCACGTGCACGGCCACCAGCACGCCTGCATGACGCGCGGGCTCCTCGGCTTGCGCGGCGTCTTGCGGCTTCTTCGTATGCGACATCGCGCCGACGAGCGATCCTACATAAGCCCCGACGCCCGCCGCGATCACCGAGACGAGCAGCGGCGCCTTGAACACCGCGAAAATCGCCGCGCCAATGACCGCGCCCACGACCGCGCCGATCGTCACGCCCTTGCCCGCGCCTTTGGGCGCGGCGCGCGCGCCGGCATCGGTGGCGACGTCGCCGCCGATCGGATGGCGCGCGTGCTGCCCGCTCGGATTGACGAAGAAGAGCGTCACGTCTTCTTCCAGGAAGCCGCGCGCGAATAGCTTTTGCGCCGCCGTTTCGGCTGCGCGAAAGGTCTGAAACCGGCCCGCGATGATCAGGGACATGTTCGCTCCTTATTAGCTTGAGTTGCGTGGATGGCGTCGATCGGGTCACTCCGGTTCGAGACCGGCGACGCGGAACAATCCGCTTCTCAGGACGGCGGGCTGGCCGCCGTTGTCGTCGAGCACTTCGGCGCATACCGCGCGGATGCGCGCGGCGCCGCGCTCGTAGGCTTCGAGCAGATCGTCCTCGCGCGGAGACTTCGCGCCAAAGTGGTCTTCGAGCGCCTCGGCGGTGATCGAACAGACAACCGGCTCGCCGTCGATGAGCGCGGCGAAATGAATCGCGAGATCGTCGCCGTCGAACACCGGGGCTTCGTCCGCAAACGTGATGTGCATGGTCGAGTCCTCATAAGCGGGACGGGGAGCGCAATGAAATGCGGCGCGGCCGGCGGCGTGCGCGATCCTCATGACGCCGCCTTCGTTTTTGCGAGCTGCTGCGCCATCTCGTAGTGATGGCTGATGACCGGCAACGCCTTCGCCGCCGCTGCCTTCAGCGCGGTGTCGTTGCCGCTTTCGCTTTCTTTCCTGAACAGTTCGACGGCCTTGCGATGCCCGTCCACGGCTACCTTTTCAATATAGGCTTTGTCGAACTCCGCACCCTGGAGATTTTGCAGGCTGCCGACCACGGCCGTATCGGCGGAGGGCGGCGCGGTCATGCCGTGCCGTTTCGCGAGCACGTCGAGATTGCGGGCGAGCTTCGTGTGATCGACGATCATGCGCTGCGCAAACTCGCGCACCTGCCGGTCGGCGGCGTGCGTGAGCGCGAGTTTGCTCGCCGCGAGTTCGGTTGCGCCCGCCTGACCCGCGTCCTGTATGAACTGCTGGTCGACCGGAGAAAGTTTCTCGCCTGGCGTCTGCGCATGCGCGAACGCGCCCGCCGCCGTCAGCCACAACGCAATCAAGGTTTTCGGCGATCTCGGCATCGGCCTCGCTCCCGTGGGATGCGCTTCAGGCGGCACGTGCGCGGCCGAGCGCTTCGATGAGCGCCTGGTTGAATGCAGGAATATCGTCGGGCTTGCGGCTCGTGATGAGGTTGCCGTCGATCTGCACTTCCTGATCGACCCACGTGCCGCCCGCGTTGCGCACGTCGTCCTGCAGGCTCGGCCAGCTCGTCATCGTGCGGCCAGCTACGATGCCCGCCGAGATCGGCAGCCAGCCGCCGTGGCAGATCACCGCGATCGGCTTCTTCGCGCGATCGGCTTCCTTGACGAAGCTCTGGGCTTTCGTATCGAGACGTATCGCATCGCCATTGACGACGCCGCCGGGCAAAACGAGCGCGTCGTATTCGGCGGCGTTCGCGGTGTCGAGCGTGACGTCGACATCGACCTTATCGCCCTTGTCGACATGCTTGAAACCTTGAATCTGACCGGGCTTTTGGGAGATCACGTCGACCTGCGCGCCCGCGTCCTTGAGCGCGCGTTGCGGCTCGACGAGCTCTGCCTGCTCGAAGCCATCGACGGCGAGAATCGCGACCTTGCAGCCGTTGAGAGAAATGGCCATCTACACACTCCTGGTTGCTGATTTCGAACTGATTCCGCACGCTGGCGCGTGCGCAATCCTCGGTCGAAGTTTCAGCAAAGGCTGTGCCCAGCGAGTGGAAATCAAGTGGGGATCAGGTGCGAATCAGGCCGGCTCGACGCTGCGTTTGCCCGTCAGACGCAGCACGCTGACGATTGCGGCCGCCGCGGCAAACACGGCCGCGACCGCGATGGCGATGACCGGGCCTTGCTTCGGCGCGACGCCGAAGATCAGCGCGACAAGCGCGGCGCCGAGCGTCTGTCCCGTGAGGCGCGCGGTGCCGAGCATGCCGCTCGCGCCGCCGCTGCGATGACGCGGCGCGGAAGCGAGCATCTGACGATTATTGGGCGACTGGAACAAGCCGAAGCCGAGCCCGCAGACGGCCATGCGCCATGCGATATCGAGCGCGGTCGGATGCGCGCCGACGCTCGCGAGCAGCACGAGGCCGGCGGTCAATATCGCCAGCCCGATGCCGCCCAGGAGGCCCGCCGGATACCGGTCCGCGAGCACGCCCGCGAGCGGCGCGACGAACACGATGACGAGCGGCCACGGCGTCATCAGAAAGCCAGTCTCGACCTGACTCATGCCGAGGTTGTCCTGCAGCAGAAACGGCAGCGAAACGAACGCCAGCATCTGCGCGCAGAACGAACACACCGACGCCCCGACCGACAACGCGAACACCGGAATGCGCAACAGATCCACGGGCAGGAGCGGCGCGCTTTGCGTGAGTTGGCGCTTCACGAAGAAATAGCCGATGACCGCCGTCGCGATGATTTCCCCGACGAGATACGGCCGATGCTCGCCGTGCCCGATGCCATCGACCGCGACGATCGCGATGCCGAAGAAGAGCGCGTTCATGATCGCGCTGATGTAGTCGTACGGCTGACGATGTCCCGGCGTGCGCGGCATCGAGTTCCAGCCGATCGCGAACGCCGCGATGCCGATGGGCACGTTGATCGCGAAGAGCCACGGCCATGTCGCAACGGAAAGCACACCGGATGCGACTGTCGGTCCGATCACCGATGAAATGGCGACGACCGTCGCGTTGATCGACACGCCGCGCCCGAGCTGATTTTGCGGATAGATGATGCGCACGAGCGCCGTGTTCACGCTCATGATGCCCGCCGCGCCGAAGCCCTGCGCGATGCGCGTGAGGGTCAGCGTTGCGAGCGAGCCCGACAGCGCGCAGGCGAACGACGACACCGTGAAGAGCGCGAGCCCCGTCATGTACACGCGCCGGTAGCCGATGCGATCGCCGAGCGAGGCGAGCGGCAGAAGCGAAATGGTGATCGTGAGCTGATACGCGTTGACGATCCAGATGGAGTCGGCGGGCGCGGCGTTCAGCGTGCGCGCGATGGTCGGCAGCGCGACGTTGGCGATGGCGCCGTCGAGCACCGCGAGCGTGATGCCGAGCGCGACGACGGCAATGGCCCAGTATCGCTGGGGCAGCGGCAGACCTTTATCTGAGTCCATCGATGGGCATGAAGTGGCGGGCGGCGCAACGTACCATGCGCCGTTTTCGAATCGCTTGCGGTTGGCGCGGTGGGCCGCGCCGCGCACGAGCTTACTTCAGCTCGTAGAGACCGGTGTAGGTCGCCGAATCGATCTCGTTGAGATGCGTCATGAAGCGCGCGACTGCGTTCGTCACGTTGCCGTCGAGCGGCAGGCTTTCGGCGGAGAGCGCGTGAATGCGGAAGATATAGCGATGCGGCTTGTCGCCACGCGGCGGCGCCGCACCGCCGAAGCCGACCGTGCCGTAGTCGTTGCGAAGCTGCAGCGCGCCTTGAGGCAGCAGGCTGCCGTCGGCGCGGCCGGCGTTGCGCGGCAGCGAGCGCACATCGGGCGGAATGTTGACGACGATCCAGTGCCAGAAACCGCTGCCCGTGGGCGCGTCGGGATCGTAGACGGTGAGCGCGAGACTGCGCGTTTCGGCGGGCGGGGCGTCCCATTGAAGCGCCGGGGAAATGTTTTCGCCCGAGACGCCGAAGGCTTGCTGGTCGAATTCCTGAGCGCGGGTCATGTAGCCATTCGCCGGAAATTCGTCGGACCAGATGCGGAAGTCAGCCATGGAAGTCGTGCCTCCTTTTTATTGCGATGTTGGATGGATGCGGCACAGCGCATCGGACTGCGTGGTGTCGGTGTCGCGCGCCTCAGTGAGGCGGTGCAGCAAACGTGCCCGCGCGCCAGCGACAAGCGAGTCGAGTTTAGCATCCGCCCCTGATATCCGGCATCGGCGCAAATGCCGCTGGACGGAATGACCGCCTCAACGATCCGGTCCCGCAAATATGACCCGCGCTACAATAATGAGACGAAATCCTAGACCCCATTTTGAGCCGGCTCGCGCCACGAGGATGACCATGCCAAACGACCCGCGCCGCGCTGCCGGTCAATTCATGCCGGCGAGCGTGCCGGAGGACGATGCCGACATGTTCGAACTCGCGCCCGTCTCGCTCTGGCTCGAGGACTTCAGCGCCGTGCGCGAGCAGTTCGAGCGCTGGCGAGCGGCGGGCGTCGCCGATCTGCGCGCGTTTCTCGCGGAGCAGCCGGCGCGCGTCGCCGAATGTTCGTCGCGCATTCGTGTCGTGAAGGTGAATCGGCGCACGCTGTCGCTCTTTCACGCGAAGGACGTCGATCATCTCGTGCAGAACCTCGATCGCGTCTTTCGCGACGACATGCTCACCACGCACGTCGACGAACTCGAGCAACTGTGGTCGGGCAAGTCGCGCTTCGTCAGTCAGACGGTGAACTACACGCTCGACGGCAAGCGTCTCGACGTGCTGCTCAAGGCGGTCATCCTGCCGGGACACGAGGACACATGGAGCCGCGTGCTCGTCACGATCGAGGACATCACCGAACTCGAAGCGATGCGCCGCACGGCCGCCGCGAGCGAGCTCTATGCGCGCGGGCTTTTCGAGCATTCGCCGGTGTCGCTGTGGGTCGAGGATTTCAGTTCCGTGAAGGCGCTGCTCGACGATGTGCGCGAGCGCGGGATCGTCGACTTTCGCACGTTCACGAACGTGCATCCGGAGTTCGTCGAACGCTGCATGCAGGAGATCCACGTCCTCGACGTAAATCAGCACACGCTGCGCATGTTCGCCGCGCCGACCAAGGCGACGCTCCTCTCGCGCCTGCCCGACGTGTTCCGCGACGACATGCAGCAGTACTTCCAGGAACAGCTCATCGATCTGTGGGACGGCAAGCTCTTTCAGCAGCGCGAAGTGCTCAACTACTCGCTCGAAGGTCACGAGGTGCACGTGCATCTGCAGTTCTCGGTATTTCCGGGACACGAGGCGCGCTGGGATCTCGTACTCGTCGCGCTGACGGATATCACCGCGCGCAAGAAAGCCGAAGCGTATCTGGAATTCCTCGGCAAGCACGACGTGCTCACGAAGCTCAAGAACCGCTCGTTTTATATCGACGAAATCAATCGCCTCGAACGCAAGGGCCCGTTCCCGGTGACGGCGATCGCCATCGACGTGAACGGGCTGAAGGCCATCAACGATCAACTCGGCCACGCCGCCGGCGATGCGCTCCTGCGACGCGCGGGCGAGGTGCTCGGCAAGGCGGTGGAGAAGCCGTATCAGGCGGCGCGCATCGGCGGCGACGAGTTCATGGTGCTCTTGCCCGGCACGGACGAGCGCGGCGGCGAGACGGTCATCGAAAGCATTCGCCAGTTGCTCGAAGTGAACAACCAGTTCTATTCGGGCAATCCGCTTTCGTTCGCGATCGGCGCGGCCACGGCGCACGAGGGGGAGCGTCTGGAGCCGATGCTGCAGCGCGCCGACGCCGCGATGTACGCCGAAAAGCGCGCGCACTACGACGGCGACAACGCGTAATTACTGTGCGTGCGTGACTTCGTCGATGCCGCGATCGAGCGCCGGGCACGCGTCGCCGATCTGCTTTTTGTACTCGGCCGGATTGCTCGTCTTCAGCTTCTCGAAACGATCGACGGTCGGTTGCGCCTGCGCGAGACCGAGCTTCCATTCGGCGTCGAAGTCGGGCGCATCGGGATAGCTCGTGCGAACGACGTCGCGAAAACGCGCGACCTTGGCTGCATCGATATGACAGACATCGGCTGCGCCGCGCGCGATATTCGCGCTCGTCATCACGCCCTCGGCGGCGGCCAGTTCCTTCGATGACGGATGGCCCGGCGGCATCGCGTTCTGCGCGCTTGCGCCGAGACTCCATGCGATAAGGAAGGCGGAAACAAGAAAGATCGGACGCTGCTTGAGCATGTGATTTCGAACCGGTTCGTGGGGTGAAAAAATTATAGGTGAAGGCCTCTCGTTGCAACGTCCGTTATGGCGAGGATGCGTCAAAACCGCGTGCTAGAATCGATTTTCACTGCCGTTCTCAGACAGAAAAATGAAAAAAGGAAGCAAGGCCGCTGGTGCCGCGCCCTCGTCGACCACGGAGCAGGGACGGCGCAAGTACGATCCTGAGGAGACCAAGCGGAACATTCTCGACATCGCCACGCAGGAGTTCTCGGCGATGGGCCTCGCGGGCGCGCGCGTCGACGCCATCGCGGAGCGCACCAACACCACGAAGCGCATGCTGTACTACTACTTCGGCAGCAAGGAAGGGCTGTACGAAGCGGTATTGGAGCAGGTCTACGGCGACATCCGCGCGCTCGAACAGGAACTGCAGCTCGCGGAAATGGAGCCGGAGGAAGCGCTGCGCGAGTTCGTCGGTTTCACGTTCGATTATCACGACAAGCATCGCGATTTCGTGCGGCTCGTGACCATCGAAAACATCCACAGCGCGAAGTACATCGAACAATCGAAGACCTTCAAGGCGCGCAATTCGACGGTCGTGAAGACCATCGAGGATCTCATCGCGCGCGGTGTCGCGGCGGGCAAGTTCCGCGACGATGTCGATCCGATCGATCTGCATTTGATGACCAGCTCGTTCTGCTTTCACCGCGTGGCGAACCGGCATACGTGGGGCGCGGCGTTCGGGCGCGATCCGTCGGGCGCGCGCTCGCGTGCGCGTCACCGCGAGATGATCGTCGATGCGGTGCTGCGGTTCATGCGGCGCGACGGCTGAGTTTCTCCCGCGCTTTTTTCGCGCGCAAATAAAACGGCGACGCTCTTGCGAGGTCGCCGTTTTTCATCGCCAGCGATGCATCAACGTTCGAGCAAGCTCTGGAAATGCGCGAACATGCGCTCGGCATCCGGCTCGCGGCCGGTGAAGATGCGCAGCGCGTCGACCGCCTGACACACCGCCATGCCGCCGCCGCTCACCGTGCGGCAGCCGAGCGCCTTCGCCACCTTCAGCAGTTCGGTTTCGAGCGGGAAATAGACGATCTCCGCGACCCACAATTCCTTGTGCAGATATTCCGCCGGCAAGGGCAGGCCGGGGAGCTTCGCCATGCCGGTCGGCGTCGCGTGGATGAGGCCGCTCGCGCCGGCGAGCGTGTCGCGCAGATCGCCGCCGCTTTTCACGACGCGATCGGGAAAGCGCGCCGCGAGTTCGGCGGCGAGCGAGGCTGCGCGGGTGTCGTCGGAATCGAACAGCGTGAGTTCGCGCGCGCCCATCGTGAGCGCCGCGTGCGCAACGGCCGCGCCCGCGCCGCCCGCGCCCAGTTGCACGACGCGCGCGAGCGGCGCGCCCGGCAGACCGCGCTGGAACGCGCGCGCGAAGCCCGACCAGTCCGTGTTGTAGCCGATGCGCTTGCCATCCTTCAGCACCACCGTATTGACCGCGCCGAGCGCGCGCGCGTCGGGATCGAGGTCATCGAGCAACGGGATCACGCTTTGCTTGCACGGATACGTGATGTTCAGGCCGTCGTAGCCCATGCGCTCGGCGGCATCGAGCAGGTCGGGCAGGGCGGGCGGCTCCAGTTCGAGCGCCAGCAGATCGATTCGTCGATACACGTAATTGAGCCCGAGATGGCCGCCTTCCTTCTCGTGCATGGCGGGCGTGAGCGAGCCGCCGATGCCCGATCCGATCAGGCCGATGAGATACGAAGTCTTGTTGATCATGCGAGCGCTCCGGCATGGATGAGCACTGCCATGCTGCAGTGCGGGATTGAATACGCCGCAGTGTGAACGCACGCGCGTGGCTTGTCGGTTCGTGTTTTCACTTATTTGTACGGTCTAGTTAGTTTGTTATTATCCCGCAGAATGACATGGATTGCGCGCGTGCTTCGCCCGCAACGGCCTAAACTGAACGGCACCGCGCTCGATCCATCCCGCATTCACCGAATTGCAACGAGGAGGCAGCGATGCTGCGTTCGATCCGCACTTCCATCGCGACGGTTTCCATCAGCGGCACGCTTCCCGAGAAGCTGCAGGCCATCAAGGTGGCCGGTTTCGACGGCTTAGAGATCTTCGAGAACGATCTGCTGTACTTCGACGGCACGCCCGCCGACGTGCGCCGCATGTGCGCCGATCTCGGCCTCGAAATCTATCTGTTTCAGCCGTTCCGCGATTTCGACGGCGTGAGTCCCGAGCGACTGGCGCGCAATGTCGAGCGGGCGAAGCGCAAGTTCGAGCTGATGCATGAGCTCGGCACGGATCGCATTCTCGTGTGCAGCAATGTGTCGCCGGACACGATCCGCGACGACGCGCTCCTCACCGATCAGCTCGGCGTGCTCGCGAACATCGCGGAGCAAGCAGGCGTGATCGTCGCGTACGAAGCGCTCGCGTGGGGCCGCTACGTCAACTCGTACAAGCACGCGTGGAAGCTCGTCGATGCCGTGAATCATCCGAATCTCGGCCTCGCGCTCGACACGTTCCACACGCTGTCGATCGGCGATTCCGTCGACGAGATCGCGTCGATTCCGGGCGAGCGCATCGCGTTCGTGCAGATCGCCGATGCGCCCATTCTCGCGATGGACGTGCTCGAATGGAGCCGTCACTATCGATGCTTTCCGGGGCAGGGCGCGTTCGACGTCGCGGGTTTCACGGCGCGCGTGCTCGAAGCGGGTTACAAGGGACCGCTGTCGCTCGAAATCTTCAACGACGGCTTTCGCGCCGCGCCGACCGCGATCACGGCGGCGGACGGCTATCGCTCGCTGCGCTTTCTCGAAGAGCAGACGCGCGCGCTGCTGGTTTCCGAAGGCAAGGACGTGCCGCCGGAGCTGTTCAACCCGCCCGCGCCGCCCGAGCACATCGGTTTCCAGTTTCTGGAATTCGCCGTCGACGATGCAACGCGCGAGCATCTGTCGCAATGGCTCGGCAGGCTGGGTTTCAGGCTCGCGGGCAAGCATCGTTCGAAGGAGGTCGCGCTGTATCGGCATGGCGCGGGATCGATCGTGCTCAACGCCGAGGCCGATTCCTTCGCGAGCGCGTTCTTCCAGAAGCATGGCTTGTCGCTGTGCGCGTCGGCGTTTCATGTCGATGACGCGGCGCAGGCGTTCGAGCGCGCTGCCGCGTTCGGATCGCAGCCGTTTTCGGGGCGCGTCGGGCCGAACGAGCGCGTCGTCCCGGGCGTGCAATCGCCCGATGGCAGCCTCGATTATTTCGTCGACGAAGCGAAGGGCGGGCCGACCTTGTGGGAATCGGACTTCATCCTGACCGACATCGACGGGCCGTATGAAGTGGGGCCGCTCTCGCGCATCGATCACGTGTGCCTGTCGCTGCCCGCCGATGCGCTCGATACATGGGTGCTGTTTTTCCGCAGCGCGTTCGGTTTCGAGACCGAGCCCGCCGTGCTCGTGCCCGATCCGTATGGGCTCGTGCGCAGCCGCGCGGTGCGAAGCCGCGACGGGTCGGTGCGCATCGCGCTGAATGCATCGATGGATCGCTACACGGCGGTGTCGGAGTCGCTCTCGACGTATCGCGGCTCGGGCCTGAACCACGTCGCGTTCAGCACGCCCGATATCTTCGATGCGATTCCACGCCTCGAAGCCGACGGCGTCAAATTTCTGCGCATTCCGCGCAACTACTACGACGATCTCGTCGCGCGCTTCGGCCTGCCCGACGAGCAGATCGACGAGATGCGCGAGCACAACATTCTCTACGACCGCGACGAGCGCGGCGGCGAGTTCTTCCATGCGTACACGGAGCAGCTCGATCAGCGATTTTTCCTCGAAGTGATCGAACGTCGCGGCGGCTACGACGGCTACGGCGCCGCCAATGCGGCGGTGCGTCTCGCGGCGCACGCGCAACAGCAGCAGCGCGCCCGCCGGATGGCCTGAGCGCGTTCAGGCGCTTTCGGCTTTTCCGCTGCCCGCCGCGGGTTCGCGCTCGCGGCGCCGCTCGTCTTCCTGACTGCGGGTGGCGGCTTCGAACGCGTCGATCTGCAGATAGAGCCGATGCACGGTCTGAATCTGCGTGTGGGAGAGATGGGACCGGCGCGTGATCGATGCGAGCCGCTCGCGCCAGTACGAAGGCGGCAGCAACGGACCGCCGAGATCGCACGACAATGAACGACGCAGCACCAGTTCGAGGTGCGTCAGGTCCTGGTCAGCCAGCAACGCCGAGAACGCGCCCTGCGGCTTGGTATCGGGGAATGGGTCCATTACTCCGATGGCGGCGCAATTGGGCGGAACTTGATAGGTGCAAACCCTGAATCGCGACTCTTCCCGCGATGCGCGACGACACGATAGCGTTTGCTATACTCTGCGCTCGCTTGGCCCTGCTTTCGGCCGGCGCGGTCCGCTCCCCGTAGTTCAATGGATAGAACGAGTGCCTCCTAAGCGCTAGATGCAGGTTCGATTCCTGCCGGGGGGACCAGATCCCGCATGCCGCTCGCCGCGGCTTCGTCATCAGTCAGTCAGCAGTTCACCCGCCGCACCACCTTCCCTCGATCCGTCACCTCCATTGCGCGAACTCGCCGCTTCGTCGCCGCTTCGTCGCGACCTGACTCCGATCCATTCACGATCCTGAATCGACATCGAAATTTTTAATAACTTTCTCTTATAGCCATTCTCGCGCACGATGCACCCACCATCTTCCGGTGCGGCATGGCGTTTCCAGAATCGGATCAAGCGCCGGACGAGCGCAATGACACATAACGGAGACAGACATGGCGAGCGCAAATGCGACGGTGGCCGGGCAGTCGAACGGGCGTCGTCAGAACAGATGGGTGCAGTTGGTCATCGGGATCATCTGCATGGGACTTGTCGCCAACTTCCAGTACGCGTGGACGTTGTTCGTCATGCCGATGGACGCGAAACATCACTGGGGCCAGGCGGCGATCCAGACCGCTTTCACGATCTTCATCGTCACCGAGACGTGGCTCGTGCCCGTCGAGGGCTGGCTCGTCGATAAGTTCGGGCCGCGGCCGGTGGTGATGGGCGGCGCGATCTGCGCGGCGATCGGCTGGATCATCGATGCCCACGCCACCACGCTCATGCATCTATACATCGCCGAAGTGGTCGCGGGTATCGGCGCGGGCTGCGTGTACGGCACCTGCGTCGGCACGGCGCTCAAGTGGTTCCCGGACAAGCGCGGTCTCGCGGCCGGTCTGACGGCGGCGGGTTTCGGCGCGGGCGCGGCCGTGACCGTGATCCCGATCTCCAACATGATTCAGAGTTCCGGCTACGAGCACGCGTTCATGTTCTTCGGCATCCTGCAGGGCGCATGCATCTTCGTGCTCGCGCTGATGCTCGTGCGTCCGAATCCGCCGAAAGATATCGTGCCGGCCAAGCGCATCGTCGCGACCAAGATCGACTATACGACCGGACAGATGGTGCGCGCGCCCATCTTCTGGGTGCTATACGCGATGTTCGTGGCGGTCGCGGCGGGCGGCGTGATCGCCACGGCGCAGTTCGGACCGATCGCCAAGGAATACGGCTTCGCGAGCCTGCCCGTGAGCCTCTTCGGCGCGACCTTGCCGCTGCTCGCGATGACGCTGTCCATCGACAACCTCTGCAACGGCTTCACGCGACCGCTCTGCGGCTTCATCTCCGACAAGATCGGCCGCGAGAACACGATGTTCATCATCTTTTTGGGCGAAGGCGTCGCGCTGCTGGGGCTGATGCAGTTCGGTCAGAACCCGTATCTCTTCATGCTGTTCGCGGCGATGACGTTCCTGTGCTGGGGCGAAATCTTCTCGATCTTCCCCGCGACCTGCGCGGACACCTTCGGCAGCAAATACGCCGCCGCGAATGCCGGGACGCTATACACCGCCAAAGGCACGGCTTCGATGATGGTGCCGCTTGCGTCGGTGCTGGCATCGCTCGGCTCGTGGAACACCGTGTTCATCGCGACCGCGATCACGTCGATAGCGGCGGGCGTGTGCGCGAAGTTCGTGCTCGCGCCAATGCGCCGCCGATGGATCGACAACACGGTCACGCAGGCGTCGCCGCAGCCCTATCTCGACTTGCCCTTCCAGACCGACTGGACGGATGCCCCGAGCAAGTCGTCGACCCGATGAAGCAGTGCTCGCCCGAAAAAAGGCCGCGTGACGGAACGTCCGCGGCCTTTCGCCCTGATGAAGCAGCCCTCTTAGGGTTGATCCTGATCCCTGAAATCGAAGTAAGCTTTGACAAATCCAGTATCTGATATCTAGTATATCACCAACATAACCGGCCCTCTGGGGGAGACAAATGGCAGACGTACTCGAGGCAAGAACACAGGAAGCCGCTGAAGTGAAGGCGCCGCAAATGACCGACGGTTTCCATCTCGTCATCGACGCGTTGAAGCTGAACGACATCGACACGATCTTCGGGCTCGTCGGCATTCCCATCACCGATCTCGCGCGCCTCGCTCAGGCGGAAGGCATGCGCTTCATCGGCTTTCGCCACGAGCAGCATGCGGGGAACGCGGCCGCGATCGCCGGCTACATGACGCAGAAGCCAGGCATCTGCCTGACCGTGTCGGCGCCGGGCTTCCTGAACGGACTGACCGCGCTCGCCAACGCAACCACGAACTGCTTCCCGATGATCCTCATCAGCGGTTCGAGCGAACGCGAAATCGTCGACTTGCAGCAAGGCGACTACGAAGAGATGGACCAGTTGAACGCGGCGAAGCCGTATGCGAAGGCCGCGTATCGCGTGCTGCACGCGGAGGACATCGGCATCGGCATCGCGCGTGCGATCCGCGCGGCGGTGTCGGGCCGTCCTGGCGGCGTGTATCTCGATCTGCCCGCCAAGCTGCTGTCGCAGACGATGGACGCGCTCAAGGGCCAGCAGTCGCTCATCAAGGTCATCGATGCCGCGCCGCGTCAATTGCCTTCGCCCGATTCGGTGAAGCGCGCGCTCGACGTCGTCAAGGGTGCGAAGCGTCCGCTGATTCTGCTGGGCAAGGGCGCGGCTTACGCGCAGGCCGACGCGCAGATTCGCGAACTGGTGGAAAAGAGCGGCATTCCGTATCTGCCGATGTCGATGGCCAAGGGCCTGCTGCCCGACACGCATGCGCAGTCGGCATCGGCGGCGCGTTCGTTCGTGTTGCAGGAAGCGGATTGCGTCGTGCTGATCGGCGCGCGTCTGAACTGGCTGCTCGCGCACGGCAAGGGCAAGACCTGGGGCGCCGCGCCGAAGAAGTTCGTGCAGATCGATATCTCGCCGACCGAAATCGACAGCAACGTCGCGATCGCCGCACCGGTGATCGGCGACATCGGCTCGTGCGTCTCGGCGCTCGTCGAAGGCATCGGCGCGGATTTCCCGAAGCCGTCGGTCGAATGGACGGGCGCGATCAACGAGCGCAAGAACAAGAACCTCGAAAAGATGGCGGCGACGCTCGCGAAGAATCCGTCGCCGATGAACTTCCACAGCGCGCTGCGCGCGATTCGCGACGTACTGAAGACGCGCCCCGACATCAACGTCGTCAACGAAGGCGCGAACACGCTCGACTATGCGCGCAGCATCATCGACATGTACGAGCCGCGCAAGCGTTTCGACTCGGGCACGTGGGGAATCATGGGCATCGGCATGGGCTTCTCGATCGGCGCGGCGGTGACGAGCGGCAAGCAGGTCGTCGCGATCGAAGGCGACAGCGCGTTCGGCTTCAGCGGCATGGAACTCGAAACCATCTGCCGATATGACCTGCCGGTTTGCACCATCGTGTTCAACAACAACGGCGTGTATCGCGGCACCGACGTGAATCCGACCGGCGGCAAGGACGTCGCGCCGACGGTGTTCGTGAAAAACGCACGCTACGACAAGATGATCGAGGCATTCGGCGGCATCGGCTACAACGCGACGACGCCCGAAGAGCTTACGCACGCGCTCGAAGAAGCGATCAAGTCGGGCAAGCCGACGCTCATCAACGCAGTCATCGATGAAACGGCCGGCACGGAGAGCGGCCGGCTGACGAACCTGAACCCGCAAAGCGCGGCATCGAAAAAGTAACCAAGACTAGCCTAGCCACCCAGGAGATTTCAGTGAGCAAGAAACCACTCGAAGGCATCAAGATCATCGACTTCACCCACGTTCAGGCGGGCCCCGCATGCACGCAGATGCTGGCCTGGTTCGGCGCGGACGTCATCAAGGTCGAGCGTCCCGGTTCGGGCGACGTCACGCGTAACCAGCTGCGCGACATTCCGGACGCGGATGCGCTGTATTTCACGATGCTCAACAGCAACAAGCGCTCGTTGACGCTCGACACGAAGCAGCCCGAAGGCAAGGAAGTGCTGACGAAACTCATCAAGGAATCAGATGTGCTGGTCGAGAATTTCGGGCCGGGCGCGCTGGACCGGATGGGCTTCTCCTGGGAGAACATCAGCAAGCTGAATCCGAAGATGATCGTGGCGTCGGTCAAGGGCTTCAGCGACGGCCATCACTACGACGACCTGAAGGTCTACGAGAACGTCGCGCAATGCGCGGGCGGCGCGGCATCGACGACGGGCTTCTGGGACGGCCCGCCGACCATCAGCGCGGCGGCGCTCGGCGACAGCAACACCGGCATGCACCTCGCGATCGGCATTCTGACGGCGATCATCGGCCGCCAGCAAACGGGCAGGGGCCAGAAAGTGGCCGTGTCGATGCAGGACAGCGTGCTCAACCTGTGCCGTGTGAAGCTGCGCGATCAGCAGCGTCTGGATCGCGTCGGCTATCTCGAGGAATATCCGCAGTATCCGCACGGCACGTTCAGCGATGTCGTGCCGCGCGGCGGCAATGCGGGCGGCGGCGGGCAGCCGGGCTGGGTGCTCAAGTGCAAGGGCTGGGAAACCGATCCGAACGCGTACATCTACTTCACGATTCAGGGCCACGCGTGGGCGCCGATCTGCCGCGCGATCGGCAAGGAGCAATGGATCGACGACCCGGACTACATGACGGCCGAAGCGCGCCAGCCGCACATCTTCGATATCTTCGGCAAGATCGAGGAATGGCTCGCCGACAAGACCAAGTACGAAGCAGTCGATATCCTGCGCAAGTTCGACATCCCGTGCGCCCCGGTGCTGACGATGAAGGAACTCGCGAACGATCCGTCGTTGCGCGCGAGCGGCTCCATCGTCGAAGTGGATCACAAGGTGCGCGGCAAATATCTCACGGTCGGCAGCCCGATCAAGTTCTCGGACCTGAAGCCGGAGATCACGGGCTCGCCGCTCCTGGGCGAACACACCGAGGAAGTGCTGCTCGAACTCGGCTATAGCAAGGAGCAGGTAGCGAAGATGAAGGAAGCGCGCGCTGTCTGACGCGGTTGTCTCTGGCAAGAGTGAAAGGTGCCGCTGCCTCTGAAAACGGCAGCGGCCCTTCATAAACCGGATTCGATCGATACCCCAGCATGGACGACACAATGACCCACACGATCGACTACGAACAGCTTGTCAATGCAATCGGCGATGCCGTCATCGTTTCAGATGCGAGCGGCGCGATTACCTTATGGAATCCGGCGGCGGAACGCATGTTCGGTTTCACCGCAAGCGAAGCCTTGGGTCAATCGCTCGATCTCATCATTCCGGAGCGTCTGCGCGGCCGTCATTGGGACGGCTATCACAAGACGATGGCGACCGGCGAAACGCGTTACGGGCACGATCTGCTCAAGGTTCCCGCCGTCGATAAAGCCGGACGCGCGATGTCGATTGCATTTACCGTCGCGCTGCTGCATTCGCCGCAAGGCGAACTGAACGGCATCGTTGCGATCATCCGCGATGAAACGGCGCGCTTTCAGGAAGAGCGTGCGCGGCGCTTGCGTATCGCCGAGCTGGAGGCGAAAGTCGACGCCTGACACGTTTTTAGCGATTCACAGAAGAAACCACCAGGGAGACAGCGGCTCACGTCCGCGCAACAAAAAGGCGCATGGACGACAGCCCAGCAAGGAAGCGGCCACTCATCCCACGGCCGCTTCACCCGATGCCCGCATGCGCGGCTGACCGACCGGAAACTCACCCCTATTCGCACTTCGCACCGGCATCGCGCCGATGCGAGGTCAGGCATGCGCGCCCGCCGCAGCGAGGCGCGCGCCACGCTAGAAGCATTCAAACTGTCGATCGGGAACTTAGTCATGCCAATGATGATTGCTGTGCCACGGGAGCGCTTTCCCGGGGAGCGTCGCGTCGCGTTGACGCCGGAGGTGGTCGGGCATCTGCTGAAGCTCGGCTTCGAGGTGAGCGTCGAGGGGGGCGCGGGCGAGCTCGCCGCATTCACCGACGATGCGTATCGCACGGCGGGCGCGCGTATCGTGCAGAACGCGCCGTCGCTGTATGCGGATGCGGATATCGTCGTGAAAGTGCGTGCGCCTTCCATCGCGCCCGTGGGCGACGAAGTCGAATGGCTGCGCGAAGGATCGACGCTGATCAGTTTCATCTGGCCGGCGCAGAACGCGGCGTTGCTCACGCGCTTGAGCGAGCGCAACGTCACCGCGCTCGCGATGGACTGCGTGCCGCGCATCTCGCGCGCGCAAAAGCTCGATGCGTTGAGCTCGATGGCCAATATGGCGGGCTATCGCGCGATCATCGAGGCCGCGCACCAGTTCGGCCGCGGCTTCATGGGCCAGATCACCGCGGCGGGCAAGATCGCGCCGGCGAAGGTGCTCGTGATCGGCGCGGGCGTCGCGGGACTGGCGGCGATCGGCGCGGCGCGCAGTCTCGGCGCGATCGTCCGTGCTTTCGATACGCGGCCCGAAGTGCGCCAGCAGGTCGAGAGCATGGGCGCGGAGTTTCTCGAACTCGACTATGTGGAGGACGGCAGCGGCAGCGGCGGTTACGCTAAAGAGATGAGCGCGGAATTCATCGCCGCGGAAATGGCGCTGTTCGCCGCGCAGGCGAAGGATGTCGACATCATCGTGACGACGGCGCTGATTCCGGGCAAGCCCGCGCCGAAACTCATCACCGCCGACATGGTGCGCAGCATGCGCCAGGGCAGCGTGATCGTCGACATGGCCGCGGAGCAGGGCGGCAACTGCGAACTGACGCAGCCGGGCGAGGCGGCATCGGTGGAAGGCGTGACGATCGTCGGTTATACGGACTTGCCCTCGCGCATGGCGACGCAATCGAGCCAGTTGTACGGCACAAATCTGCGCCATCTTCTGACCGATCTGACGCCGCAGAAGAACGGCGAGATCGCGCTCGATTCCGGCGACGAAGTCATGCGCGGCGTGACCGTCGTGCTGCGCGGCGCAGTCAAGTGGCCGCCGCCGAAAAGACCCGAGCCCGCCGTTGCGCCGGCCGCCGCCGCAAAGCCCGCCGAGACAATCGCCGTGACCGTCGAACAGAAACGTCGCGCGGGATGGATCGGTGTCGCGGGGCTCGTCGTCGCGGCTGTACTGCTTGCGGCGCTCGGCGCCGTCGCGCCGCCTGCCTTCGTCGCGCACTTCACGGTGTTCGTGCTGGCGATCTTCGTGGGCTTTCAGGTCGTGTGGAACGTAACGCCCGCTTTGCACACGCCGCTGATGAGCGTGACGAACGCGATCAGCGGAATCATCGTGACCGGCGCGTTGCTTCAGGTCGGCACGCCGGATCATCTGGTCGCGATTCTCGCCGGCCTTGCGATCCTCGTCGCGACGATCAATATCGCCGGCGGATTTCTCGTCACTCAACGCATGCTGAACATGTTCCAGCGCTAAGGAGATCGACATGCAAACTGGAATCGGAAGCATCGCCTATCTGGCGGCGAGCGTGCTGTTCATCCTGAGCCTGCGCGGGCTCAGTCATCCATCGACGGCGCGGCGCGGCAATCTTTATGGCGTCGCGGGCATGGCCATCGCGATCGTCACGACGCTGTGGCTGAACGGCGGAGCCGCGCTGCCGGTCGTCGCCGTGCTGATGGCGATCGGCATCGCGGGCGGCGCGATACTTGCACGGCGCGTCGAGATGACGCAGATGCCGCAGCTCGTCGCCGCGCTGCACAGCTTCGTCGGGCTCGCGGCCGTGCTCGTTGCCATCGCGAGCTATCTGTCGCCGGCGGCGGGGGCGGAAGCGGAGGGCGTCGCTCAGTCGGTCCACAACGTCGAGATTTATCTCGGCGTGTTCATCGGCGCGGTGACGTTCACGGGATCCATCGCGGCGTTCCTTAAGCTGCAAGGCGTGATCGGCGGCAAGCCGTTGCTGCTGCCGATGCGGCACACGCTGAATCTCGTGGGCGTGTTCGCGTGCGTCGCGCTTGGCTACGTGTTCCTGACGGCGCCCGACGCCGATGTCGGCATCAGCTCGCTGCTCACGATGACCGCGATCGCCGCGCTGATCGGTGTGCATCTGGTGATGGCGATCGGCGGCGCGGACATGCCGGTGGTCGTATCGATGCTCAACAGCTACTCGGGCTGGGCCGCCGCCGCGACAGGCTTCATGCTCAACAACGATCTGCTGATCGTGACCGGCGCGCTGGTCGGATCGAGCGGCGCGATCCTGAGCTACATCATGTGCCGCGCGATGAACCGCAAGTTCCTCGCCGTGATTCTCGGCGGATTCGGCACGGCGACGTCGACCGCGTCGAAGGCGATCGAGGGAGAGATCGCGCCGGTCACCGTCGACGAAGTCGGCTCGCTGCTGCGCGATGCATCGGAAGTCGTGATCGTGCCCGGCTACGGCATGGCGGTCGCGCAGGCTCAGGCGACCATCAGCGAGATCACGAAGAAGCTGCGCAGCAAGGGCGTGAACGTGCGCTTCGGTATTCATCCGGTGGCGGGCCGCTTGCCGGGCCACATGAACGTGCTGCTCGCCGAGGCGAAGGTGCCTTACGACATCGTGCTGGAAATGGACGAGATCAACGACGACTTTTCCAACACGGATGTCGTGCTCGTGATCGGCGCGAACGACATCGTGAATCCGGGCGCGCTCGAGGATCCCGGCAGTCCGATCGCGGGCATGCCGGTGCTCGAAGTGTGGAAGGCCCGGACCGTGGTCGTGTCGAAGCGAAGCATGGCGGCGGGCTATGCCGGCGTCGACAATCCGCTCTTCTACAAGGAGAACACGCGGATGCTCTTCGGCGATGCGAAGGGCAGTGTCGATGCGCTGCTCGGTCATCTGGGCGCCTGAGACGACCGTACTTGCTCCGAACGCGAAATAGGCGGGCCTGCGGGTTTTCGAGCACGCACGGCCCGTCGCTCTCGTTGCGCCGCGCGCGATTTCCCGTCGATAATGCGTCCACTCCGGTCACGCCATCACGGCTCGCGCGCTCATGACGGAAATCGAAACCGCGGTCCTCGTCTTCATGCTCCTGCTCGCCAGCACGGGCATTGGCGCGATCGTGCGGCCGCTCTTGCCCGAAGAGCACAAGGCACGGGAAACGGTGCAACTGGTTCAACTGCTCGTCGGCATGCTGGTCACGTTCGCGGCGCTCGTGCTCGGGCTCCTGACGGCATCGGCGAAAACGATCTTCGATACGACCAACAACGACATGCGCGGCTACGCGGCTTCGATCATCGAGCTGGACCGCACGATGCGCGACTACGGCGCAGGCCTCGAACACGCGCGCGCGTTGCTGCGCAAATACACGGCCGCGGCGGTCGCGAGCACGTGGCCGAACGAGCCGCGCCCGCCGGGCGAGTATCCGGAGATCGAGCCGTCCAAAAACAGCGACAACCTCGCGAGCAGCGCGCTCGGCGCGATCCTGAGCGAGGCGCAGCGCGAAGTGCGCCTGCTCGTTCCGCGCGATGACTATCATCGCCAGCTCGCCGCCGAAGCCGCCGCGCGTTTCGAGCAGCTGATCGCGCTGCGCTGGAAGCTGATCGAGGAGGCGCACGGATCGATTTCCTATCCGTTCGACCGCATTCTCGTCGGCTGGCTGCTCATCATTTTTCTGTGCTTCGGGCTGATCGCGCCGCGCAATGCGCTCTCGCTCGTGACGATCATGCTCGGCGCGCTGTCGATTGCATCGGCGGTGCTCGTCATCCTCGATCTCGACACGCCGTTCACCGGCCCGATCATGGTCGGCAGCCAGCCGATGCGCGACGCACTCACTTATCAAGGCCGCTGATGCTCTATGACGATCCGCGCCTCGTCGCGCTCTACGACGTTCTCAATCCGTTCGCGGCCGATACGGCGTTTTATCTCGCGCTGGCGGAATCGGCCGCGCATGTCGTCGATCTGGGCTGCGGCACCGGTCTCTTCGCCACTGAACTCGCGAAGCGCGGACATCGCGTGACGGGCATCGATCCGTCGCCGCAGATGTTGCGCGTGGCGCGCGCGCGTGAGCACGGCGGCGAGGTGACGTGGATCGAAGGCGATGCGAGCGCGCTGCCGTTCGTCGGCGCGGCGGATCTGCTCGTGATGACGGGCCACGTCGCGCAGGTCTTTCTCGACGATGCATCGTTCCTCGCGACGCTCAGGGCCGCGCGCCGCGCGATACGCCCGGGCGGCGCGATCGCGTTCGATAGCCGCAATCCGGCGGCGCGCGCATGGGATCACTGGACGCGCGAGCGTTCATCGAAATGCGTCGATGCGCCGGACGGAAAGACGGTGCAGGTGTGGCACGAAGGGCACGCGCAACCCGATCCGCTGTCGACCGGGCGCGCGGCGTTCACGACGCATTTCCGCTTCCTGACGGCGCCGGAAGCACCAGAGCAGACCGTGAGCGCCACGAGCGAACTGCGCTTTCGCACGCGCGACGAACTCGCGCGCCTGTTGACCGACGCGGGGTTCGGGCAGATCGAGTGGTATGGAGACTGGAACCGCGCGCCGGTCGAAGAAACGAGCCGCGAGCTGATCGCGGTGGCGCGCTGAAAGGGAAACGACAGGCCGCGCTTGGCAAGCGCGGCGTAAGGCTTCAGAACTCGACGGCGACGAAATCGGCCTTGCCCACGTCGCACAGCGGGCAGCGCCAGTCGGCGGGGATGTCCTCGAAACGGGTGCCCGCCGCGATGCCTTCGTCGGGCAGGCCTTCTTCCTCGTTATAGATCCAGCCGCAAATCAGGCAGACCCAGCTTTTGTATTCGATCACTTCGCTCACGACAGACTCTTGATTCGAAAGAAATAAACGGACCGCACGCGCGAAGACGGCGGGCGGCGCGGCGACCCGGCATCTTACAGGAATCGGCGCGATCGTTCCCCGAAGCCGGCTCCGCAGGATGGTCCCGATTCCGGCGCCGCGAAAGCGCGGTGTATGCTTTTCGGGCCGCGGCGCTGCCTGCGCGCCATCGACCGGTTTCACAACATGGAGAAAACGATGAACAAAAAGCTCTTGGGTGCGATGCTGACGAGCGCGGTTTTGCTCGCGCAGTACGCCGGCGCGGCGCACGCGCAGGCGCGGGTCTATTTTGTCGAGCCGAAGGACGGCGCGACCGTGACGAGCCCCGTGCACGTGAAATTCGGCGTCGACGGCATGTCGATCGCGCCGGCGGGCACGATGACCGACGGCACCGGCCATCATCATCTGCTGATCGACGGCAAGCCGCTGCCCAAGGACACCGTCATTCCGGCGAACGGCACGTCGCTGCACTTCGGCAAGGGCCAGACCGAAGCCGACGTGAAACTGCCGCCCGGCGATCACACGCTGACGATGCAGTTCGGCGACGGCGCGCATCGCTCGTACGGGCCGGAAATGAGCCAGACGATCAAGGTTCACGTCAAACAGTGATACGACGTTGCGCATGGCGGCCCGCGCGCCGCCATGCCGTTCGCTCTATCCCGTCCGGACGATAGAGCGCCGCGCGCCGCGCCCGGTACAATGGCCGCTTGCATCGGCTGCCGCTTTCGCCGCCGACTCTTCGCCATTCATCCGGTTTTCCCATGTCGCTTTATTCCATTTCGGACGCGCAGCTCGCGTTTGGCCATGTCGCATTGCTCGACCACGCCGACTTCTCGCTCGAAGCGGGCGAACGCGTCGGGCTGATCGGCCGCAACGGCGCCGGCAAGTCGTCGCTGCTCAAGATCGTAGCCGGCCTTGCCGCGCCCGACGACGGCCTCGTCACGCGCCAGAGCGAGCTCACGACGGTCTACGTGCCGCAGGAACCCGAGTTCGATCTCGACGCGTCCGTATTCGATGTCGTCGCCTCCGGCCTCATCGAAGCGCGCGCGTTGCTCGACGAATACGACGCCGTCGCGCACGCGCTCGCCGACACGCCCGAAGGCGCGAAGCACGACGAACTGCTCGCGCGCATGAACGCGCTGCAATCGGCGCTCGATACGCGCGACGCCTGGAACTGGCGCACGCGCGTGGCGACGACGCTCGCGCAGATCGGCCTCGACGGCGACGCGCGCGCGGGCGAACTCTCCGGCGGCATGAAAAAGCGCGTGGCGCTGGCACGCGCCCTCGTCGTGCAGCCCGACGTGCTGCTGCTCGACGAACCGACCAACCATCTCGACTTCGACGGCATCCGCTGGCTGGAAGAGCTGCTCGTCACGTTGCGCACGGGCCTGCTTTTCATCACGCACGATCGCGCGTTTCTGGATCGCGTGGCGACGCGCATCGTCGAGCTGGATCGCGGGCGGCTCTTGTCGTATCCCGGCAATTTCAGCGCGTATCAGACGAGAAAGGCGCAACAGCTCGAAGTCGAGCAGATCGAACAGGCGAAGTTCGACAAGCTGCTCGCGCAGGAAGAAGTGTGGATTCGCAAGGGCGTCGAGGCGCGGCGCACGCGCAGCGTCGGGCGTATCGCGCGGCTCGTCGAGATGCGCAACGAACGCGCCGAGCGCCGCAACGTGCAGGGCAATGTCAGGCTCGATGTCGGGCAGGGCGAGAAGTCCGGCAAGATCGTCGCCGAACTGACCGACGTGACGAAGCGCTACGGCGAGCGCACCATCGTCGACCGCTTCACGGCGACCGTGATGCGCGGCGACAAGATCGGCCTCGTCGGTCCGAACGGCGCGGGCAAGACGACGCTGCTCAAGCTCATTCTCGGCGAACTGCAGCCCGACGAAGGCCGCGTGCGCACCGGCACGAACATTCAGGTCGCGTATTTCGATCAGATGCGCGCGCAGCTCGATCTCGACAAATCGCTCGCCGACACCATCAGTCCCGGCAGCGAATGGGTCGAAGTCAACGGCGTGAAGAAGCACGTGATGAGCTATCTCGGCGACTTCCTGTTCGCGCCCGAACGCGCGCGCTCGCCGGTGCAGTCGCTGTCCGGCGGCGAGCGCAACCGGCTGCTGCTCGCGCGTCTGTTCGCACGGCCGGCGAACGTGCTCGTCCTGGACGAGCCGACCAACGACCTCGACATCCCGACGCTCGAACTGCTCGAAGAACTGCTGGCCGATTACGACGGCACCGTGCTGCTCGTGAGCCACGACCGCGCGTTTCTCGACAACGTCGTGACATCGGTGTTCGCGGCGGAAGGCGGCGGCAAGTGGCGCGAGTATGTCGGCGGTTTCTCCGACTGGCAGATTCAGCGCGAACGTTCGGAGCGCATCGCGGAAGAAGCGGCGCGCCAGAGCGCGAAGGACGCGCCGAAAGAAGACGCGCCGAAGGAAAGCGCCGCGGGCCGCAACGCCCAGCGCACGGTGAAGCTCTCGTTCAAGGAACAGCGTGAACTGGAAGCGCTGCCGGGGCGCATCGCGGAACTGGAAGAGGAACAGAAGACGATCGGCGCGCAGCTCGAAGACGGATCGATCTTCGCGAAGGATGCGAAGGAAGGCGCGCGTCTTTCCGAGCGTCACGCGGCGATCGAAGAGGAACTGCTCGTTGCGCTGGAGCGCTGGGAAGAGCTCGAAGCGAAGCGAAAATAGGCGGTATCGACGGCCGCGGGCGGAGCGCGTTTTAGCGCGCCGAGGTGGGCGCGGCGAGCGAAAACCGCTATTCTCCTAGCGCGGCTCGGCTAGGCAGGCGGTTTTCCGCCGCGTTTTCAACGCATCCGGCCAGGCACAACATCAAGCATTCGCCGGCAGTTCGGGCGTCACGTCGTGGCATATCCTGCGTGAACACGTCCGAAAGCCGGATCAACGTTCAACTATGTCCACGAAAAAATCCAGCGCAATGGCGACAGACACGAAACGCGGCAAGCGCCTCGTCATGAACGCCAAGGCAGCCGGCTACAGCGAAGCATCGATCAAGGTGCTCAAGGGCCTCGAGCCGGTCAAGCAGCGGCCCGGCATGTACACGCGGACCGAGAATCCGCTGCACATCATCCAGGAAGTGATCGACAACGCCTCCGACGAAGCGCTCGGCGGCTTCGGCAAGCAGATCACGGTCACGCTGCACAATGACAACTCCGTGTCCGTCGAGGACGACGGCCGCGGCATTCCGTTCGGCATGCATCCGGAAGAGGGCGTGCCGGTCGTCGAGATCGTGTTCACGCGCCTTCATGCTGGCGGCAAGTTCGATAAAGCCGCCGGCGGCGCCTATACGTTTTCGGGCGGTCTGCACGGCGTCGGCGTCTCGGTGACGAACGCGCTCGCGACGCGTCTCGAAGTGACCGTCTGGCGCGACAACAAGGTCGCGCAGCTTGCGTTCTCCAATGGCGATGTCATCGAGGAACTGACGACGCGCGCAGCCGAACGCGGCGCGAAGAAAAGCGGCACGCGCGTGCGCGCCTGGCCGAATCCGAAATATTTCGATTCCGCCAATCTGCCGCTCGGCGAATTGCAGCGTCTCCTGCGTTCGAAGGCCGTGCTGCTGCCGGGCGTCGAAGTGGTGCTCGTCGTCGAAAAGACGGGCGAGCGTCAGACGTGGAAATACGAAGACGGTCTGCGCGGCTATCTGCTCGAAGGCATGGGCGGCAGCGAACTGCTGATTCCCTTGTTCGAAGGCGAACGCTACGCCGAGAGTTCGAAGACCACCGAGGAAACGTTCGCGGAGGGCGAGGGCGCGTCGTGGGTCGTCGCGTGGAGCGAGGAAGGGCCGCTGCTGCGGGAATCGTACGTCAACCTCATTCCGACGCCCGCGGGCGGCACGCACGAATCCGGCCTGCGCGACGGTCTCTTTCAGGCGGTGAAGAACTTCGTCGAAATTCACAACCTGCAGCCGAAGGGCGTGAAGCTGCTCGCGGAAGACGTGTTCGCGCGCGTGTCGTTCGTGCTGTCGGCGAAGGTGCTCGATCCGCAGTTCCAGGGGCAGATCAAGGAACGACTCAACAGCCGCGATGCGGTGAAGCTCGTGTCGTCGTTCTCGCGGCCGGCGCTGGAGCTGTGGCTCAATCAGCACGTCGAGTACGGCAAGAAGCTCGCGGAACTCGTGATCCGCCAGGCGCAGGCGCGCACGCGCGCGGGCCAGAAGATCGAGAAGAAGAAGAGTTCGGGCGTCGCCGTGCTGCCGGGCAAGCTAACCGATTGCGAATCGACGGACATCACCCGCAACGAACTCTTTCTCGTCGAGGGCGATTCGGCAGGCGGCTCCGCGAAGATGGGCCGCGACAAGGAGTTTCAGGCCATTCTGCCGTTGCGCGGCAAGGTGCTGAACACGTGGGAAACGGAACGCGACCGGCTCTTCGCGAACAACGAAGTGCACGACATCGCGGTGGCGATCGGCGTCGATCCGCATGGTCCCGACGATCAGATCGACCTCGCCAATCTGCGCTACGGCAAGATCTGCATTCTGTCGGACGCGGACGTCGACGGCGCGCATATCCAGGTTCTGCTGCTCACGCTTTTCTTCAAGCATTTCCCGCAACTGATCGAGCGCGGCCATGTGTGCGTCGCGCGTCCGCCGCTCTTTCGCGTCGATGCGCCCGCGCGCGGCAAGAAGCCCGCGCAGAAGCTCTACGCGCTCGACGAAGGCGAACTCGAAGCGATCCTCGACAAGCTGCGCAAGGACGGCGTGCGCGAAACGGCGTGGACCATCAGCCGCTTCAAGGGTCTCGGCGAAATGAGCGCGGAGCAGCTCTGGGACACGACGATGAACCCCGACACGCGCCGCCTTCTGCCGGTCGCGCTCGGCGATCTCGGCTTCGACCTGACGGTGTCGCGCATGACGATGCTGATGGGCAAGGGCGAAGCGGCATCGCGCCGGAGCTGGCTCGAAGAGAAGGGCAACGAAGTCGAAGCGGACATCTGACGCGAACGCATTAACACGGAATATCGATGGGAATCACAGACGATCTCTTCGCCGAACAGACCGCACCGGACGGCGAACAACTGACGCTCGGCGACTACGCCGAACGTGCTTATCTCGACTACGCGGTGAGCGTGGTGAAGGGCCGCGCGCTGCCCGACGTGTGCGACGGACAGAAGCCCGTTCAGCGCCGCATTCTCTACGCGATGAGCGAAATGGGGCTTGCGTCCAACGCGAAGCCGGTGAAGTCGGCGCGCGTGGTCGGCGACGTGCTCGGCAAGTATCACCCGCACGGCGATCAATCGGCGTATGACGCGCTCGTGCGTCTCGCGCAGGACTTTTCGATGCGCTATCCGCTCATCGACGGTCAGGGCAATTTCGGCTCCCGCGACGGCGACGGCGCGGCGGCCATGCGTTACACCGAAGCGCGCCTCACGCCTATCGCGCGTTTGCTGCTCGATGAAATCGATCAGGGCACCGTCGATTTCATGCCCAACTACGACGGCTCGTTCGAAGAGCCGAAGCTCTTGCCCGCGCGCTTGCCGTTCCTGTTGCTGAACGGCGCGTCGGGCATCGCGGTCGGGCTGGCGACGGAGATCCCGTCGCACAATCTGCGCGAAGTCGCCACCGCCGCGGTTGCGATGATCCGCGATCCGAAGATCGGCCATGCGGGTTTGATGGAAAAGCTGCCCGGACCGGATTTCCCCGGAGGCGGGCAGATCATTTCGTCGCCCACGGAGATATCGACGGCTTACGAGACCGGACGCGGCAGCCTGAAGGTGCGCGCGCGCTGGAAGATCGAGGAACTCGCGCGCGGCCAATGGCAGGTCGTCATCACGGAATTACCGCCGGGCGTGTCGAGCCAGAAGGTGCTCGAGGAAATCGAGGAACTCACCAATCCGAAGATCAAGCTCGGCAAGAAGACGCTCACGCCGGAACAGGTCCAGACCAAGCAGTCGATGCTCGCGCTGCTCGACGCCGTGCGCGACGAGTCGGGCAAGGACGCGCCCGTGCGGCTCGTGTTCGAACCGAAATCGAGCCGTATCGATCAGACCGAGTTCGTCAACACGCTGCTCGCGTACACGAGTCTCGAATCGAACGCGTCGATCAACCTCGTGATGATCGGCGCGGACGGCCGGCCGCGTCAGAAGGGCATCGTCGAAATATTGCACGAGTGGATCGGCTTCCGCTTCGTGACGGTGACGCGGCGCACGCAGCATCGTCTGGGCAAGGTCAACGATCGCATCCATATTCTCGAAGGGCGGATGATCGTCTTTCTGAATATCGATGAAGTCATTCGCATCATCCGCGAATCGGAGGAGCCGAAGCAGGCGCTGATCGCGCGCTTCAATCTCTCCGACCGGCAGGCCGAGGACATCCTCGAAGTTCGTCTGCGTCAGTTGGCTCGGCTGGAAGCGATCAAGATCGAACAGGAACTCTCCGACTTGCGCGACGAGAAGACGAAGCTCGAAGAGCTGCTCAACAGCGACGCCGCGATGAAGCGCGTGCTGATCAAGGAAATCGAAGCGGACGCGAAGCAATACGGCGACGATCGCCGCACGCTGATCCAGCAGGAAAAGCGCGCGACATTCGAGGCGCGTGTCGTCGACGAACCGGTGACGGTGGTCGTATCGCAGAAGGGCTGGGTGCGTGCGCTGAAGGGGCATGGGCTCGATCCGGCGAGCTTCACGTTCAAGCAGGGCGATGGGCTGTACGCGGCGTTTCAGGCGCGCACGCCGGATGCGCTCGTCGCGTGGGGCAGCAAGGGGCGCGTGTACTCGGTGCCGGTGTCCGCGCTGCCGGGCGGGCGTGGTGACGGCGTGCCGGTGACATCGCTGATCGAGCTCGAATCGGGCACGCATCTGCTGCATTACTACGCGGCGAACGCGGAGCAGCAACTGCTGCTGGCATCGAGCAATGGCTTCGGCTTCATCGCGAAGCTCGGCGACATGGTGAGCCGTCAGAAGGCCGGCAAGGCGTTCATGACGATCGACGAAGGCGCGGTGCCGCTCGCGCCGATGCCGGTGATTCCCGGCGCGAATCATGTCGCGTGCCTGTCGAGCGCGGGCAAGCTGCTCGTCTTCGGCATGGACGAGATGAAGACGTTGTCGGGCGGCGGACGCGGCGTCATCCTGATGGGCCTCGATGCGAAGGAAACGCTGCGTCAGGCGCTTGCGATCGATGCGCGCGGCGTGATGATGATCGGCACCGGGCGAGGCGGGAAGGTGAAAGACGAGAAGCTCAGCGGATCGCAACTGCAACTGCATATGGGCAAGCGATCGAGGAAGGGAAGGGCGCCGGATTCGTCGTTGAAGGTGATGGAACTGCGGCCAGTTTTTGAAGGGTGATGGTTCATGGAGCGCTTGCCACGCTTCATCGACGTGAAGCCCGCTTCAGGCGGGCTTTTTTGCGTCGGTCGATCGTAAATCGACATTCGGACATTAATCATTTCTTCGTTCGCGGGCAGCGCACAGACTCTTGCGTTGGACGTCACGCAGGCTCCTGAATCGGCAGCGCACCCCGCGCCCGCTTTGAAGAGGCCTCGTGGCGATATTACCAAATGGGTATAATCTGCCAATGAGTCATGGAAGAACGAGAAGTCAAGCCGCTCTACTGGGTCGCCTTTGCGAAACGGGATCTCAAAGCGATGCCGACAGACATACAGGATATGTTCGGCTTCGCGCTGCATCAGGCGCAAACGGGCCGGAAGCACGATCACGCGAAGCCGTTGAAGGGCTTCGGATCGGCGGGCGTGCTGGAAGTGGTGGAGTCGACGCAGGATGGCGCTTTTCGCGCTGTCTACACGGTGAAGTTCGTAGATGCGGTGTACGTACTGCACTGCTTCCAGAAAAAATCGATGCATGGCGTCGCCACGCCCAGGCAGGACATCGAAATCATTCGGGCGCGCCTGAAAGCAGCCCTGGCTCATGCCTCGGGAGAAAGCGATGATCGACATTGAGAAAGGAAGCGGCAACGTCTACGCCGACCTCGGCACCGCCGATGCCGATGAAATGCACGTCAAGGCACAACTTGCGGGCAAGATCGGCGAAATCATCAAGGCGCGGCGCTGGACGCAGCAGCACGCATCGGACGTGCTCGGCATCAGCCAGCCGAAGCTCTCTCAGTTGTTGCGCGGACAGTTTCGAGGCATCAGCGAAGCCAAGATGCTCGAATTGCTCGCGCGGCTTGGGCGAAACGTACAGATCGTCGTGGGGCCGCCGCGGCGCTCGGCCAAAGCAGGACGCGTTGAAGTCGTGTTCGCCGCATAGAAGGTTCGGCAAGCCCACACTTAGGGTTTCGAAACAACCGCAAGCGGCGTCATGAAAATGCACCGCGAAGGGGAACTCCGTCGGCTTGATACATTCCTAGTTCTTTATGTTCGACGGTCGAGCGCGGTTTTGCCCCGGTTGGTGCTCGTGGCTGCCGCCGATCCTCGCGGCGCCGTCAGCCGACCAATCATGCGAATCACCTCGGAAACCCCATGAACAAAGCCATCGAAGCGGCCCTCTTCCTGCACCTGCTCGGCGTCGCCGTCTGGATCGGCGGAATGATCTTCGCGCACTTCTGCCTGCGCCCCGCGCTCGGCGACCTCACGCCGCAACTTCGCTTGCCGCTCTGGGAGTCGGTCTTCGCGCGCTTTTTCAACTGGGTCGGCGTCTCGGTGATCGTGATTCTGCTCACCGGCGGCTTTCTGCTCATGGAATTCGGCGGCGGTCACGCGGCGTGGCCGCTCCACGCGATGGCCGGTCTCGGCATCGTGATGATGCTGATCTACGGTCATATCCGCTTCGCCGTCTTTCCGCGCATCCGCCGTGCGGTGCAGGCTCAGAACTGGCCCGATGGCGCGAGGGCGGTCGGCACTGTGAGAAGGCTCGTCGTGATCAATCTCGTCCTCGGCGTCGTGACGATCGGCACCGCGGTGCTGTCGCGCGGCTTCTGATTCACTCGCTGATCCACCCGCTGATCCACCCGCTGATCCAATCGCTGATTCAAGCGCCGCGCTCGTCGCTGAGCGCGGTGCTCGGCGCCTCCGATCCTTCGCCCTTGCGCGATCGCGGCGACTGTCCGCGCGGCCATCCGCACACGCCGAAACGATCGAGCAGCGCCTGCACGCCGTCGGCCGGCACCGGGCGCGAGAACAGGAAACCTTGCGCTTCCACCGGCCCGAGCGCGGCGAGCCATGCGATCTGTTCCTCGCGCTCCGTGCCTTCGACGACCACCGTCAGACCGAGCGAGCGCGCCAGATTGACGATTGCCGATACCATCACGCAGACGCTGCGGTCTTCGGGAATCGCCTGAATGAACGAGCGATCCACCTTCAGCGTGTCCACCGAGAAGCGGTTCAGATACGACAGCGACGAATACCCCGTGCCGAAATCGTCGAGCGCGATGCGCACGCCCAGCCGCTTTAGCGCGACGATCTTCTCCTGCACGAGTTCCGGATACTCGACCATCACCGTCTCGGTGATTTCGAGTTCCAGCTTGTCCGACGGAATACCGCTCGCCTCGATCGCGCGCGCGACCGTCTCCAGCAGATCGCCGCGCCAGAACTGCACCGCCGATATGTTCACGGCGAGCGACAGTCCCGTATAACCGTCGCGCTGCCATTGCGCGAGCTGCATGCACGCGGTGTGAATCACGAAATCGCCGACGGCCACGATGAGCCCCGTCGATTCCGCCACCGGAATGAATTCGTTCGCCGGAATCAGCCCGTGCTGCGGATGGTTCCAGCGCACGAGCGCTTCGAACCCGGTGATGCAGCGTCGCGTGAGATCGATCTTCGGCTGATAGACGAGAAAGAGCTGCTCTTCGGTCAACGCGACGCGCAGTTGCTGCTCCCACTTCATCAGATGATCGGCGCGATGCGACAACTGCGGCGAATAGAACTGATAGCAGTTGCGGCCGGCGTCCTTCGCGCTGTACATCGCGAGATCGGCCTTCTTGAGCAGATCGATTTCGCTCTCGTTCGACACAGAAAAGAGCGCGATGCCGATGCTCGCATGCAGCACGAACGCACTGCCGCGCACGTCGAAGGGCGTGGCGAACATCGTCGCGATATCGTCGGCGAGCGTGACGGCGCGCTGTTCGACATCATCGCCCTTCACGACGACCACGAACTCGTCGCCGCCGATGCGCGAGAGCGTGCCGCTTTGCCCGACCGTTTCCGCGAGCCGCGACGCGGTCATCTGCAGGACGATGTCGCCCGCGTTGTGGCCGAGCGTGTCGTTGACCGTCTTGAAGTTGTCGAGGTCGATGAAGAGCAGCGCGAGCCGCCCGATATTCTCCGGCTGCGCCACGTCGTGCCGGAGCGCGCGCAGCGTCGAATAGCGGTTGCGCAGGCCGGTGAGCAGGTCGTATTCGACGAGATGCGTCATCTCGCGCTCGCGTCCGAGCAGCTTGCCGATGAGACCCGTCGCGACCGCGAAGAAACCGAGCATCGCGAGCGAGATGAAGCTCGCCATCAGCAGATAGACGTTGCGCGTGTGGTTGTAGTCGATCATCTCCTCGCGCTCGGAAAGGCCGACGAGCACGCCGAGCGGATAGCCGTCGATATGCCGGTACGAGACGATGCGCTTCACGTTGTCGATCGGATCGACGTAGATGCCCGACGCATGATCGGTCGTCGGATAGACGCCGCTCGCGCTGAATTCGCCGTGAGCGTGGTCGGCCGGCGCGCCGCGTCCGCTGCTTTTCACGGCGACGCTGCTCGCGCCATTGGCGGCGGCGCTTTCCGCGAGGCTGCCGCCCGTGCTGCGCGCAAGCACGGAGCCGTTGTCCGACACGACGGCGATCACGCCTTCGCGCCCGATCGACGCGACGTTGTAGAAATCGTTGGTGAAATAGGCCGGATCTTCCGACACGACCACGACGCCCGCGAACGAACCGTCCGGATGATTGAGCCGCCGCGTGATCTGCAACGTCCAGAGCCCGGACACGCGCCCGCGCACCGGACGGCTGATATAGAGCAGATCGTCGTTCGAATGCGCGTGGACCTTGTAGTGCTCGCGGTCGGAGAGGTCGATCGGTTTCGGATGCGGATCGGACGTATTGGCGATCAGCGTGCCGTATTCGTCGATCAGCGATACCTGCACGAGCGTGTCGCTCTGCACGACGCCTTTCTCGACGGTGGCGATCAGATCGAAGTTGTCGGGCGACTTCTCGTACTCGTATTTGACGAAGCGCGTGATCTGGTCGACCTGATGGATCGCCTTGATGGTGTGCTGTTCGAGCGCCGACGAGAGAATCGCGGCGGACGCCATCGATTCGTGCGTGGTGGCTTCGCGCTCGACGGACAGCCGGGCAAAGATCACCGCCCATAGCAGCACGAGCACGAAGGTGCCGAGTACGGGAATCGCGAGGAGCGCGCGCCTGCGCCGCACCGAAGGCGCGCCGAGGATGGTTTCGGAGAAGGCGTGCGAGCGCGTGCGCTTCATGACGCGTCCAGCGGCGTTCTGTCGCGTAGCGCGTGGCGTGCTGCGAACTGCGCGAGATGGATCAAGCGGTGCATGTTGTGTGGCGTTCGGCCGAAACGAGTGAATATACCGTGCGCGGCGCGCAGCGGATGACCGGCGGATGGTTTGTCCGAGACCCGATCCACGTCCCGATCCACGTCAGAAGATTGCGCCACGGCGGTTCGATGCGCCGTTTGCTGCGGCGGCGCACCGGCCTGACTCGAGCATACGTTTGCGCTGCGGCGCGCGCGCTTCGTCCTTACGACGCTTACGCGTCCGCCAATATGCACCGCGTTTGCGTTCTTATCCCCGATTGTTCAGATATTAACGAAGCCACCAGGATTGTGAAAGGGGCCTCGCTTGGGGGTATACGCGCGGGCTGGAGCCGCATCCGGGGCATTGTTTCAGATGCGGCAGGTGCCGTCGATCACAGTTACCGACGAGCCGCCGATCCAGACCGGCCCGCCGTCGGCCGTATCGTCGTATTCGATGCTCACGCGGCCGTCGCGCCCGAGCGCGGTGCCTTGCCGAACGGTGTAGCGCGGGCCGGGGCGCTTGCCCTGTTGCGTAAGCAGCGTCGCGAGCGCGGCATTGGCGCTGCCCGTCACCGGATCCTCGATATTCTCCGCGCCGAGCAGAATCACGCGCAGTTCGAAGGTCGCCGGGCCGCCGGCACCGTGCGGACCGTACACGGCGATGCCGTGCGTGCGCACTTCCGCGACGAGCGCCGCGAGCGTCTCACGCGCGCCGCCGTGCAGCGACAGCGCGAGACATTGCGCCGCGTCGGCCACGCGCACGACGAGCCACGGCGCGCCGTTGTCGACCGCCGCGGGCGGCGCGCTGAAATCGATTTTCGCGGGCGCGAGCGCTGCGGCGAGCCGCTCGTTCTGCGCATCGGTCAAAGGGGCGATGGTCGCGCGCGGCGCAGCGAACGCCCATGCGCCCGCATCGGAATCGCCGCGTTCGGCGAGCATCACGAGCCCCACGCCGCATTCCTGCACGAGCCGGCCGGGCGTCTTCGGCGTGTAGCCGGCGTCGATGAGCGCATGCGCGCTGCCGAGCGTCGGGTGTCCGGCGAACGGCAGCTCGAGCGCCGTCGTGAAGATGCGCACGCGATAGTCGGCGCGCGGATCGGTCGGCGGCAGCAGGAACGCCGTCTCCGACAAGTTGGTCCAGCGCGCGATTTCCTGCATGCGCGCGCTCGACAGACCTTCGGCGTCGAAGACCACGGCGAGCGGATTGCCCTTGAACGGGACCGACGTGAAGACATCGACCTGTTTGAACTGGACAGTACGTAAGGACATGGGCTTTTTTTTGAAAACGCCGAGACGCGCGTCAGGCGACTTCCGCGATCAGTTCGATCTCGACGCAGGCGCCGAGCGGAATCTGCGCGACGCCGAACGCCGAGCGCGCGTGCTTGCCGGCATCGCCGAAAACGTCGGCAATCAGTTCGGACGCGCCGTTCGTGACGAGATGCTGCTCGGTGAATTCGAACGTCGAGTTCACGAGGCTCATCACCTTGACGATGCGCTTCACGCGGTTCAGATCGCCGACGTGCGCGTGCAGCGTCGCGATCAGGTCGATGGCGACATTGCGCGCGGCGGCCTTGCCTTCTTCAGTCGTGATGTCGGCGCCGAGCTTGCCGGCGTGCACCTTGCCTTCCTTCTTCGCGATATGTCCCGAGAGATACACCGTGTTGCCGCCTTGCGCGCTCATCACGTACGCGGCGGCGGGCGCGCCCGCGTTGGGCAGTTCGATGCCGAGTTCCTTGAGTTTGTCGTAGACGTTCGATGCCATCGGTTGCTCCTCTAAACTTTTAAACGTTGAAAGTCAGATGCTTGCGCGAATCAGCGCGCCGAGCTTCGCCACGCCTGCGTCGATCGTCGCGGGCGGCACGGTCACGAACGAGAGGCGCATCGTGTTGTGCGCGGCTTCGTTCGCGAAGAACGGGCCGCCCGGCACGAAGGCCACGTTCTGCGCGATCGCCTGCTCGAGCAGCTTCATCGAATCGATCTGTTGCGGCAGCTTCACCCACACGAACATGCCGCCTTCCGGCCGGTTCCATTCGACGCCGGCGGGCATGTGACGTTCGAGCGCGTCGAGCATCGCGTTGCATTGATCGCGATAGAGCGCGCGGATCTTCGGCACGTGCGTATCGAGAAAACCGTCCTTGACGACTTCGTACACGATGCGCTGCGTGAGACTCGGCGTGTGCAGGTCGGTCGCCTGTTTCGCCTGCACCAGTTTGAAGTGCAATTCCTCGGGCGCGATGATGTAGCCGACGCGCAGGCCCGGCGCCAGCACCTTCGAGAACGAGCCGAGATGGACGATGTGATCGGGCGCCATCGAGAGCAGCGTCGGCAGCGGCGCGCCCGCGTAATCGAGCGCGCCATAGGGGTCGTCCTCGATAACCGGAAACGCGGCGCTTTTCGCGAATGCGGCAAGCGCGCGGCGGCGTTCGAGCGGCAGGCGGCGGCCCGTCGGATTTTGAAAGTTCGGCTGTGCGTACAGGAGGCGCGCGTTCGCGGTCAGCGCGGCGTCGAGCGCGTCGGGAATCAAACCGGAGTCATCCGTCGGCACCTGCACGTAGTGCGGCTCGAACAGCGAGAACGACTGCAGCGCGCCGAGATAAGTCGGTGTTTCGACGAGCACGCGGCTGCCCGGATCGACGAGCGTCTTGCCGAGCAGATCGAGCGCCTGCTGCGAGCCCGTCGTGACCAGCACCTGCGTCGGACGGATCTGCACGCCGTTCACCGAGTAGCGCGCCGCAATCCACTCGCGCAGCGGCATGTAGCCTTCGGTCGCGCTGTACTGGAGCGCGGCGGCGGGCTGATCGTGCAGGATGCGTTCCGATGCGTGGCGCATTTCCTCGACGGGGAACGTCGCGGGCGAGGGCAGGCCGCCTGCGAAGGAAATGACTTCCGGCCGCTCCGTGACCTTCAGGATTTCGCGAATCGCCGAACTGGTGAGCTTGCGTGCGCGTTCGGAGAGTTGCCACGGCGTGGCGCGGAGATCGGCTTGATTCATGAAATGCCTCGGTTGTCTCTGGGTGATTTTTATCGCGGAACGGGCCGCAAACCTCGATTATCGCGCGACGGCGTCATCTTGCGTGCGTCGTGGCGGGCGCGGCCACGACCGGCTGCGGCGCGGCGCGGACGGTGGCCTTGCGGCCGAGCACGACCGTCACGATGACGGCGGCCGCATACAGCCACGTCGACGCGCTCACGTGCTCCCCGAAGAAGAGCGCGGAGAACGCCATCGTGAAGAAGATCTGCAGCAGTTGCACTTGCCCGACGCGCGCGATGCCGCCCATCGCGAGCCCGGCGTACCACGCGAAGAAGCCGATGAACTGCGAGAACAGCGTCACGTAGCCGAACGCGAGCCAGGTCTTGAGCGCGAGCGGTTCGGGATGCGTCGCGTGGCTGCCGAACAGTTGCGCCCACGCGAGCCAGCCGACCGGCAGCGCGAGGAACGGCGCGGACAGCACGAGCGCCCAGCAGATCACCTGCCAGCCGCCCATCTGACGCGCGAGCCGCGCGCCTTCCGCATAGCCGAGCGCGCCGATGCCGACCGCGACGAGCATCAGGGAATCGCCCGCCTGCAGCCCGCCGCCGCCCGCCTGCAACGCGAACGCGACGACGATCGCGCTGCCCGCGACCGCGCTCGCCCAGAACGCCTTCGACGGCCGCTCGTGCGAAAGCCACGCGGCGTAAATGGCGACGCACAGCGGCTGCAAGCCGTTGACGACCGCGCCGTGCGAGGCGGGCACGGTTTTCATCGCCCAGGCGGAAAACACCGGAAACGCGATGATGACGCCCAGCGCGACGACCGCGAGACTTTTGACCTGCGGCCACGTCGGCAGCTTCTCGCGACGCCACAAGAGCAGCGCGGCGGCGGGCACGGCGGCGACGAGCGCGCGCCCGAGGCCGTTCAGAACCGGATTGACCTCCGCGACGACGATGCGCGTCATCGGCAGCGTAAGGCTGAAAATGACGACGCCGATCAGGCCGAGCAGCATGCCTTCGGTTTCGCGGGTCTTCATCGTGCGGTGCTCCTCAGTCGGTGGCGGCGGGTGATTCGGGTGATGCGGATGTTTCAGTCTTCTTTGCGCGACGCGGCTTCGCGGCCTGCCGCGCCGCTTCGTCGCGCGCCTGCGCCTGTTCGGCCGCTTCGCCGAGCGTGAGCGTCGAGCCGTCGGGCAGCTCGAACTGCGCGACGAGCACGGGCGCGCCCGCCGTCGGCTCGACGCGCATCAGATGCGCCGCGCCGAGCCATGCAAGCTGTTCGGAAACCGCCTGCGCATGCGGATGAAAGCCCGTCAGCGAGCGCAGCGCGATGCCCGTTTCCGGCAGCGCGGCGCTCGGATGACGCGGCGTGTCCCACTGGATCAGCGACGGCAGCACGCCATCGCCCGCGTCTTGCCACGCGGGAAACGCGCCGTCGTCGGGGACGGTGAGCCCCCACGTATTGCCGCCGCGCGACATCGCCGCGACCGGCGGGATGCGCGCCGGATACTGCTCACGCCAGCGCGCGAGCGACTTCGGCCGGTCCACGCGCGCGACCCAGTGCACGAGTTGCGGGCCGTGCTCGTCGAGCCGACGCTGCATCGACGGATCGTCGAGTGCGAAAAGGCGCGGGCGCGGCGCTTCGGCCTGCGCCGCCGATGGATCGGCCGCGATCACTTCCAGATACGCGCCGCCCCACAGATTCAGCAGCCGGTTGTGCGTGCGCATTGACGGATGCGCGCCGCCGGGCGCCGTTTCGACGCCGAATCTCGCGGCGACGAACTGCGCGCCTTCGTCGAGCGTGCGTGCGGCGATCACGAGGTGATCGAGTTTGAGTCGATGATCGGTCATGACAGGCAGGGCGATGAACAAAGGCCGACAGCATAACGCTTTCAGGCTCGCGCACCGGCTGGCCCGAAGGCAAAATGTAGCCGCTATCACCGTAACAGTAACGGTACAATCGGCCCATTACTATTCGGTACAGTTTTTCCGACGCCACGCTACGCTACGCTTGCCGCACCGGAGGTCCGCATGTCCGTTCCGCTCGATCAGATTCCCGCCCCGCACGACGCCGCGCAACTCACGCTCGTCGATCAACTGGTGCAATGGGGCCGGCGCCGTATCGACGAGCGCGTATTCCGTCCGGGCATGCGCATGCCGTCGATCCGCAAGCTCGCGCTGGACAAGGGCGTGTCGCGCTTTACCGTGGTCGAGGCATACGAGCGGCTCGTCGCGCACGGTTATCTCGATTCGCGGCGCGGCTCTGGTTTTTACGTGCGCGAGCGCGTCGCGCCGGCGCTCGTCGCGAAAGGCGAAACGCCAGCCGTTGCGGCGGAGCGCGAGCCGGTGCAAAACGCCATCGACGTGGTCTGGCTGCTGCGCAACATGCTGCATACGTCCAGTCCGGAGAAAGGGCCGGGGCTCGGTTACCTGCCGGCGCGCTGGCTCGACGGCGAGCTGATCACCAACGCGCTGCGCTCGCTGTCGCGGCAAAGCGGCGCGCAAATGCTCGGCTTCGGCACGCCGCAAGGGTTTTTGCCGCTGCGCCAGCAATTGCAGACGCGGCTGGAAGAACTGGAGATCGGCGCGTCGGCGGCGCGTCAGATCGTGCTCGTGTCGGGCATCACGCAGGCGATCGACCTGATCGCGCGCCTCTACGTCAAGCCGGGCGATGCGGTGATCGTCGGCGATCCGGCGTGGTTCCAGATGTTCGGCCGCTTTGCGTCGCAGGGCGCGCGGCTCGTCGGCATGCCGTACACGCCCGACGGCCCCGACCTCGACGCGCTCGAGGCGCTCGTCGCAACCTGGCGTCCGAAGATGCTGATCGTCAATTCGGTGCTGCAGAATCCGACCGGCACGTCGCTGACGGCCGCGCAGGCGTACCGGATCCTGCAACTCGCGCAGGAGTACGACTTCATCGTCGTCGAGGACGATGTCTACGGCGATCTCTGTCCCGCAGGCTTTCCCGCGACGCGCCTCGCATCGCTCGATCAGTTGAAGCGCGTGATCTTCCTCGGCAGCTTCTCGAAGACGCTCGCGGCGAATCTGCGCGTCGGCTATATCGCGGCGGCGCCGGAAGTCGCGAAGGCGCTCGCCGACCAGAAGATGCTCGTCGGCATGACGAGTCCCGAGCTCAACGAGCGCGTCGTCTACAAGGTGTTGACGGAAGGGCACTACCGGCGTCACGTCGAACGGTTGCGCACGCGGCTCGACGGCGTGCGCGAGAAGACCGCGCGCATGCTGGAAAAAACGGGCCTGCGGCTCTTTGCGGCACCGGCGTCGGCAGGCATGTTCCTGTGGGCCGACGCGGGCGTCGATTCCGATGGCCTCGCGGCAGCCGGACACGAAGCCGGTTTTCTGCTGACGCCCGGCAGTCTCTTTTCGCCGCATCAGTCGCCGACAACGTGGATGCGCTTCAACATTGCCAATTGCGGCGATCCGGCGTTGTCCGCGTTCCTTTCGAGCTATCTGGACAAGGCCGCGCGGCGCAGCGCCTAGCGGCGGCGGCCCGGGAGATTACGGCGTTCTGCCGGCGCGCGCAGAAAATCCGCGAGCACGGTTTCATACAACGCGAGCGCGCCGGGCCTGTGCCGATAGCGATGTTCGTAGAGGCGGCCTTGCCCATCGCAGAACTTCAGCGCGAAATAGTCCGCGAGCAGGTTGCCTTGCGCTTCCATGTTGTAATCGCAGAGGCGCTTGTCGTCGGCGAGGATGTACGCATACGTCAAGCCGATGCGAAACGCGCCGCGCAGCCGCACCGGATAGCCGAGTTGAAACTGCCAGACGTGCGTCATCTCGTGAATGAACCACATGCGATCGGCGATGTCGCAGGCGGAGAAGTCGTCCTGAAAACAGCCGTGCGGAAAATAGAGGTGGCCGTTGGGGGCCATCGCCGTGCGGCGCGGCTGCAGGCCGAACGGGAGATAGGCGCGCGCATGGACGCGCACACGCGCGTAATCGATGGCGTCTTCGAAGACGCAACGGGCGATGGCTCTCTCGCCGCGGGTGAGCGGGCGGGCGGTCCGGTTCATGCACGCATCATAACGGGGCGAATCGCCCTCTTGAAATCCGCCGATGTGCCCTTATATCGGACAAATTCGGCCAGCAGGCCAAAGGGCCAACCACAGGCCAACGCATCCGCATCAACGAAATCAAAGAGGAACCGACATGGCGCAAGAAACCATGAGCTTTCAGGCAGAAGTAAAGCAGCTTCTGCATCTGATGATCCATTCGCTCTACAGCAACAAGGAAATCTTTCTTCGCGAACTGATCTCCAACGCATCCGACGCCGCGGACAAGCTGCGCTTCGAAGCCATCGAGAACAGCGCGCTCTACGAGAGCGATCCGGATCTGCGTATCCGCGTGTCGTTCGACAAGGCCGCGCGCACCGTCACCATCGACGACAACGGCATCGGCATGAGCCGCGACGAAGCCATCTCGCATCTCGGCACGATCGCGCGCTCGGGCACCAAGGAATTCTTCTCGAAGCTCTCCGGCGACCAGCAGAAGGACGCGGCGCTGATCGGCCAGTTCGGCGTCGGCTTTTACTCGGGCTTTATCGTCGCGGACAAGATCACGGTCGAAACGCGCCGCGCCGGATTGCCGGCGAATCAGGGCGTGCGCTGGACGAGCGCGGGCGAGGGCGATTTCGAGGTCGAGGACATCGAGCGCGCGCAACGCGGCACGACCATCACGCTGCATCTGCGCGCGGACGAGGACGAATTCCTGTCGACGCATCGGCTGAAGTCGATCATCCAGAAGTATTCGGATCACGTCGCGCTGCCCATCCTGATGAAGAAGGAAGAATGGGACGCGGAAAAGAGCGAGATGGTCACGAAGGACGAGGACGAGACCGTCAACCAGGCGAGCGCGCTCTGGACGCGTCCGAAGAACGACATCACGGACGAGCAGTACAAGCAGTTCTATCAGCACATCTCGCACGATCACGACGATCCGCTCGCGTGGACGCATAACCGCGTCGAAGGCCGCAGCGAGTACACGCAACTGCTGTACGTGCCGAAGCACGCGCCATTCGATCTGTGGAACCGCGAGCATCGCGGCGGCTTGAAGCTGTACGTGAAGCGCGTGTTCATCATGGACGACGCCGAGCAGTTGCTGCCCGCGTATCTGCGCTTCGTGAAGGGCGTCGTCGATTCCGCGGATCTGCCGCTCAACGTATCGCGTGAAATCCTGCAGGAAAGCCGCGACGTGAAGGCGATCCGCGAAGGCGTGACCAAGCGCGTGCTGTCGATGCTGGAAGAGATCGCGACGTCGTCGGCGGAAGCCACCGAAGACGCCGGCAAGCAGAAGTATCAGACGTTCTGGAAAGAGTTCGGACAAGTGCTGAAGGAAGGCATCGGCGAGGACTTCAGCAATCGCGAGCGCATCGCGAAGCTGGTGCGTTTCGCGTCGACGCAAAACGACACCGACGAGCAGAACGTGTCGCTCGCGGATTACGTCGCGCGCATGAAGCCCGAGCAGACGAAGATCTACTACGTCACCGCCGATAGCTGGCAGGCCGCGAAGAACAGCCCGCATCTCGAAGTGTTCCGCAAGAAGGGCGTCGAAGTACTGCTGCTGACGGATCGCGTCGACGAATGGATGCTGTCGTTCCTCAACGAGTTCGATGGCAAGCCGCTGCAAAGCGTCGCGCGCGGCGACCTCGATCTCGGCGCGCTCGACGACGAGGAAAAGCAGCAACAGGAGAAGGTCGGCGAGGAAATGAAGCCGCTCGTCGAAAAGATGAAGGAAGCGCTCGAAGGCAAGGCGAAGGACGTGCGCCTCACGTTCCGCCTCACCGATTCGCCGAGCTGCCTCGTCGCCGATGAAGGTGACATGAGCGGCTATCTGCAGCGCATGCTGAAGGCGGCGGGGCAGAACGCGCCGCAAGCGGAGCCGATTCTCGAAGTGAATCCGGAGCATCCGCTCGTGAAGGCGCTGAATGCGGATAACGCCAATTTCGTCGATTGGTGCCACCTGCTGTTCGATCAGGCATTGCTCGCCGAAGGCGGTGCGCTGGAAGATCCGGCGAGCTTCGTGAAGAGGACGAATGCGCTGTTGCTCGCGCGATAGTTTTTTTGCAGTGTTTTGGATGGACGCGCCGCCGGGATACTGGCGGCGCGTTTTTTTATTTGCTCTTGCGTTCCTTATTCGACTGAGCGACGAGCGATGCCGCCATCTTTCGCGTTTCTTCCGAATACTTCGGGCTTCTCAATGCTTCCGATGCCTTATGTTCCATTGCCGCGCCGGTCTGTTTGCTCGTGTGGCGCTGCGCGAGAACCGATCCCGCGAAGCTCTTCGCGATCTTCGATGCGTGCGGATCATGCAATGTCTTTTCGGCGATCTCGGTGACTGCTTTCGACGACTGTTTCTTGTTGATTGTCATAGTCTTGTTTCGTTGATTGTGCGTCTGGACGCCGCGCCTCGGTGATGCAGTGTTCGCGGCAAATCTCCTTATATCCGTCGATGGCGAGCGATTCCAGCCGAAACGTCCGAATGTCGGGTGCCTCTATAATCGGCCGATGCCCACGCCCAACGATCCCATCGACGCACACTGGCGCGTCGTCCCGCTTCCTTCTCTTTCCGACGCACAAAAAGACTGGCTCACACGCGGCGGCTCCCTGACCGCGCATCTGCGCACGCTCGGCGCGGTGACGGTCGATGTGACGCGCGAAGCCGTCGATATCCCGTGGCGCGACGAATCGAACGCGCTCGATGTCACGCCGCGCACGCCGGTCTGGACGCGCGAAGTCACGCTCAAGGTCGATGACGTGCCGTTCGTCGTCGCGCATAGCATCGTGCCGCTTTCCGACAGCGCGGGCATCTGGCAATCGATGCGCCGTCTGCGCACGCGTCCGCTCGCGGAACTGCTTTATAGCGACAGCAGCGTGTCGCGCTCGGTGCTCGTCAGCCGAAGGATTGGCGCGCGGCATCCGCTGTATCGGCTGGCACGCATGCAAACGGATGAACGACCGCACGCGCTTGTCGCACGCCGTTCGGTGTTCGAGCGGCACGGTGCGCCGCTGATGGTTACCGAATGCATGCTCGATGCGCTGTGGTCGCGGCTCGCCGTATCGGATGGCAAGCGGCATCATCGGGAACATGTGCGTTCGTACGATCACCTGCGCTCGCATGCGAAGCGCGTCGTGCGTGGCGAGGCGAAATGAAACTCGCGGGATTCGAACCCGTCGGCGATGCCGCGACGCATACGCTCATCCTCGGCAGTTTTCCCGGCGTCGCGTCGCTGGCGGCGACGCAGTATTATGCGCATCCACGTAATCAGTTCTGGCGGCTCGTGGGCGCGGCGATCGGCGAATCGCTGCACGAACTGCGCTACGACGAGCGCCTCACGCGCTTGATGAAGCATGGCATCGGTTTATGGGACGTGCTCGCCGCGTGCGAGCGCGAGGGCAGTCTCGACGCGGCGATCCGCAACGCTTCGCCCAACGACTTCGCCGTGTTCCACACACGCTTCCCCGCGCTGCGCAAGGTCTGCTTCAACGGCAAGACTTCCGGCAAGTTCGCGCCCGTCCTCGCTGCGGCGGGTTACGCGACGCTCGTGCTGCCGTCGTCGAGCGCGGCCAATGCTATCCTCTCGTTCGATCAGAAACTGCGCATCTGGCGCGACATCCTCACCACACAATGACGAATCTCATCAAGCGCGCGTCGGCGGAAGCACGCGCGTTCGGCCGCAAGAAAGACCACGCCAAATCCAAACGCGATCGCGACGACGACGATCTCGCGAACGCGCCGCGCATCGACGCGCCGCGCAAGCCGCGCTTCGCGCCCGTGACGTTCTCCGAAGAAGGCGGCGTGCGCTTTCTGCATTTCGGCACCGAATGGGTGCAGGGCGCGATGCGTCTCAAGAAGCCCGATCACATCGAACTCGAATACGCGCAGCAGATGATGGCATGGCTGCTGTTCGTCGAGACACCCGAGCGCATCGTGCAACTCGGGCTCGGCGCGGCCGCGCTCACGAAGTTCTGCTATCGCTTTCTGAAGCGCGCGAAAGTGGAAGCGGTCGAGCTGAATCCGGCCGTCGTGATCGCCGCGCGCGCGATGTTCGAACTGCCTTACGACGACGCGCGCCTGACCGTCACCGAGCGCGACGCGTGGGAGTTCGTCAACGATCGCGCGAACCACGGGACGATCGGCGCATTGCAGATCGATATATACGACGCCACCGCGCGCGGCCCCGTGCTCGATAGCGTGTCGTTCTATCGCGCGTGCCGCGCCTGTCTGACGCCCGAGGCCGGCGTCGTCACCATCAACCTGTTCGGCGATCATCCGAGCTTCGTGCGCAACATGCGGCATCTGAACGAAGCGTTCGATCGTCGCGTGATCGCGCTGCCCGAAGTGCACGACGGCAATCGCGTCGCGCTCGCCTTCGCCGGTCCCGCGCTCGACGTGCCGTTCGCCGCGCTGGAAACACGCGCGAAGCTGATCGAAGCGCAACTCGATCTGCCCGCGCGCAAGTGGGTGAAGGGGCTCGCGCAGAGTGCGGGCGTCGCAGTGGGCGGCTCGTTCTCGATCTGATCGCGCACGCGCCGGGCCGGGAGGCGCGTTCCGGCCCTTTGGCGTCAAGCAGAAAGACAAGAAAAGCAGAGACATCTGAATAGTCGGGATTGTCCCTGATTTGAGCGCTTTTTATCGGTCCATATACTCCCTCTGTTATTTCGGGGTGCTTTCAGCGCATGTCTACCCGACGACCGGCATCCCGCCGGGCTCGCAATAACGACAAAACAAGAGGAGACCGTTCATGGCTCACGAAGCTGCGACCGGCACCGGACAACCGCGCAACAAGCACTGGCTTTGGCTTCTGATCCTTCCTTGGATCGGTGTGGTATGGGTGCCGTTTTACAACAAGATCGAGCCCGTTCTGTGGGGCTTTCCGTACTTTTACTGGTATCAGCTTCTGTGGGTGCTGATCAGCGCAGTCATCACCGCCGTCGTCTATAAGAAAACCAAGGCGCTGCCCTCGGGACGAAAGAACGGAGGTGCGCGATGATGAACGGCACTGCAACTTTCGTCTTCGTTCTCTTCTTCGTCGGCGTCACGATTCTCGGCTTCATCGCCGCGCACTGGCGCAAGGGCGATCTCGCCCAGCTCGACGAATGGGGTCTCGGCGGCCGGCGCTTCGGCACCATCGTCACCTGGTTCCTGCTCGGCGGCGATCTCTATACGGCCTACACGTTCGTCGCGGTTCCGGCGCTCGTGTTCGGCGCGGGCGCGACGGGTTTCTTCGCGCTGCCGTACACCATCCTCATCTATCCGTTCGCGTTCGTCGTGTTTCCAAAGCTGTGGAGCATCGCGAAGCGTCACGGTTACGTGACCGCCGCCGACTTCGTGCACGCGCGCTACAACAGCCGGATGCTCGCGCTCGCCGTCGCGCTGACGGGCATCGTCGCGACGATGCCGTATATCGCGCTGCAACTGGTCGGCATCGAGGTGGTGATCGGCGCGCTCGGCTTCAGCACGCAAGGCTTCGTCGGCGATCTGCCGCTCATCATCGCGTTCGCGATTCTCGCCGCGTACACGTACACGTCGGGCCTGCGCGCGCCGGCGATGATCGCCGTGGTCAAGGACGTGCTGATCTACATCACGATCATCGCCGCGATGATCGTGATTCCGGCGCAGCTCGGCGGCTTCGGTCATATCTTCAGCACCGTGCCGCCCGCGAAGCTGCTGCTCAAGGCGCCCGATGCCGCGAGCCTGAACGGCTACAGCGCGTACGCGACGCTCGCGGTGGGATCGGCGCTCGCGCTGTTCCTGTATCCGCACTCGGTGACGGCGATTCTCTCGTCGAACTCGGGCAACACGATCCGCCGCAACATGTCGCTGCTGCCGGCGTATTCGCTCGTGCTCGGCCTGCTCGCGCTGCTCGGCTACATGGCGCTCGCCTCGGGCGTGAAGGACATGCCGGAATACGCCCAGTACTTCAAGGCCTACGGCGCGAACTTCGCCGTGCCGGCGCTGTTTCTGCACTACTTCCCGTCGTGGTTCGTGGGCGTCGCGTTCGCGGCGATCGGCATCGGCGCGCTGGTGCCGGCGGCGATCATGTCGATCGCGGCGGCGAACCTGTACACGCGCAACGTGCATCGCGAGTTCGTCAACACGAAGATGACGCCGGAGCAGGAAACCAACGTCGCCAAGCTCGTGTCGCTGATCGTGAAAGTGGGCGCGGTGGTCTTCATTCTCGCGCTGCCGCTGACGTACGCAATCCAGCTTCAACTGCTCGGCGGCATCTGGATCATTCAGACCCTGCCCGCGCTCGTGCTCGGCCTCTACACGCGCGTGCTCGATCATCGCGGTCTGTTGATCGGCTGGGCGGTGGGCATCGGCGTCGGTACGTGGATGGCCGTGTCGCTGCAACTGAAGGGCTCGATCTATCCGCTGCATCTGTTCGGCTATGTCGTGCCGGGCTACGCGGCGGTGTGGGCGCTGATCGCGAATCTGATCGTGTCGATCGTCGTGAGCCTGCTCGTGCGCGTGCTGGGCCTCAAACGCTCGGACGACCGCACGCGTCCGGAAGATTATCTCGACATCGTGGAAGGCTGATTCGCAAGCGCGCGCACGCGTTAGACGCGGCGCGCGAAAAGCTGGTAAAACGCCCGTAACAGGCTCCGCGCCGTTTCGGGCGTTTTGTTTTGCGGCAGCCTTCGTGCCATCGACGTGTTGTTCATCGACGTGAGCAAATCATGCTTTCTCCGACATCGGCGTCACTCAGGCGCGGCCGACTCTCGCGGCTCGTTCACGGGCTCACGTCGCCGTACTTTCGCTATCGGCACGCCAATCTCATCCACGGGATGCGCGTCGGCCTTGCCGTGGCGATGTCGATCGCCGTCACGACGGGCATCGACATGCCGCACGGCATCTGGGCGACGGTCTCGGTGCTCGTCGTGGTCGGCGGGTTGCAGCATTACGGCAATATCCGCAAGAAAGCGGGCGAACGCGCGATCGGCACGATGCTCGGCGCGGCTTTCGGGCTCGTGCTGATCCTCGCCCAGACGCTGACCGGATCGGTGATGGTGTTCTTTCTGCTGATGTGCCTGATCGCGGGCGGTTGCGCCTATTACGCGATCGGCAAACCGGGCTACGTTGCGTTGCTCACGGCGATCACGATGGTCATCGTCTCCGGACACGGCGACTTGCCGCTTTCCACCGGCTTGTGGCGCACGGCGAACGTGCTGATCGGAGTAGTGATCGCGCTCGCATTCTCGTTCGTGCTGCCGCAATACGCGACGTATTCGTGGCGCTACCGCCTCGCCGACAATCTGCGCGAATGCGCGAAGATCTACGGCGCGCTGCTCGACGGCACGCAGTTCGTTGCGGAGGACACTGCGCGCCGCATGTACGCGATGAGCCAGCGGCTCGTTCAGGCGCGCGCGCTGATGGAATCGGTCGCGAAGGAAACACAGGTGCCGACGGCGCGGCTGGAGGAAATCCAGCGGCTGCACCGCTCGATTCTGGCGGCACTGGAGATGCTGGTGATGTCGATGCCGGAAGGTGCGGGCGCTGGCCGCTTCGCGATCGCGTGCTCGCCGGAGGAGTACGCGGTGCGCCAGCAGCTTTTGCAGATGGCGCGCGCGTTGCGTTTCGGGCGCGTCGGCCTGCTGCATCGCGCGATGGATGCGTCGCCTGCGCCGCGGCCCTGCGCGGACGACGAAACCAGTGCGACGACGCAGGGCATGCACTGGCTCGCGATGCGCCTCGTCGAGCAGGTGGAATGTTTGCGGCTGCGTCTGTCGGAAATCGAGCGTCAGTGGAATATCGAAGGCGCGCGGCCGCTCAATCCATGATGCTCCGATGCAATGACGGGAGGGCGTTCAGGCGGCCTGCGCCTCGCTTTCATGCACCACGTTGATGAGCCAGGGCACGCCGAAGCGATCGGTCAGCATGCCGAACCCTTGCGTCCAGAACGTGGATTGCCACGGCGTGAGGACGTTGCCGCCCTCGGCGAGCATGTTGAAGATGCGCTCGCCCGATTGCGCGTCGGCCGCCGTGATCGACAGCGTGAAGCCCGAGTAATCCTTGCGCGGCTGACCGTAGCGGCCGTCGGACACCATGATCATGCTTTGACCGACTGCGAATACCGCGTGCATGACCTTGTCCTGCCAGTCGGGCGGCGCGTTACCGCCGTCGGGCGCGTCGCGAAAGCGCACCAGCGTGGCAATTTGCGCGCCAAAGGCTGCCTGATAGAGTTCGAGCGCGGCGGCGCAATCGCCGTTGTAAAAGATGTAGGTGTCCAGTTGCATGACCGAATGACTCCGTGCAGATAAAGCGGACATGCCGCCGAAGCACGAAAGTCTATTGCAACCGAGTCCTGCGTTGACTCGGAAAGAGTCAAATTGAGTCAAGAAGGCGCGAAATAGAAAAAACCGCAAATCGCAGCAATCTTCGCGTGCGACGTGCGGTTCGTCGTGGGCGCAGGTTACTGCAGCGCGGTAATCAGCTTCTCGAGCTTGATCGCATCGGCGGCGAAGGCGCGGATGCCTTCCGCGAGCTTTTCCGTCGCCATGGCGTCGTCGTTGACGAGGAAGCGGAAGGTCGGTTCGTCGACGGCGATCTTCTCCACGTTCTCGTTCTTCACGTTCTCCGGCGACAGCTTGCGCTCGACCGTGTCGTTGCTGTCGGCGAGTTTCTTCAGGAGATCGGGGCTGATCGTGAGCAGATCGCAGCCCGCGAGTTCGGTGATCTGGCTCACGGTGCGGAAGCTCGCGCCCATGACCTCGGTCTTGTAGCCAAACTTCTTGTAGTACGCGTAGATGCGGCGCACCGACTGCACGCCCGGATCGTTCGCGCCGCCGTTTTTCACTTCGTCCCATTCCGCGCCGGCGGACTTCTTGTACCAGTCGTAGATGCGGCCGACGAACGGCGAGATCAGTTGCGCGCCCGCTTCGGCGCACGCGACGGCCTGCGCGAGCGAAAAGAGCAGCGTCATGTTGCAGTGGATGCCTTCCTTCTGCAGCACTTCGGCCGCGCGGATGCCTTCCCACGTCGACGCCAGCTTGATGAGCACGCGCTTGCGGTCGATACCGGCGTTCTCGTAGAGCTTGATGATCTCGCGGCCCTTGTCGATCGACGCCTTCGTGTCGAATGACAGGCGCGCATCGACTTCGGTCGACACGCGCCCCGGCACGATCTTCAGGATTTCGGTGCCGAACGCGACGAGCAGATTGTCGATGATCTGCGGCATCGGCTTGCCCGCGTGCTCCTTGACGGTCTTTTCGAGCAGCGGCTTGTAATCGTCCTTCTGGACGGCCTTCAGGATCAGCGACGGATTCGTGGTCGCGTCCTGCGGCTTGTATGCGATGAATTGCTGGAAGTCGCCCGTGTCGGCGACGACGGTCGTGTATTGCTTGAGCTGGTCGAGAGCGGATGTCATGTCGAGTCTCAGACGCGTGGCGTCTTGTCAAATTGCGGTAACCAACCCGCGGATTGCCCATGATTGCGACGCCGCGCGGCGACTTCGTTCGCGCGGCGCGCCCCTTGAATATCAATCTCCCATTCTAGTCCCGAGCGCGGCGAACGCGCTGATACCGTGCGCGTCCGGATGCTGCGGCGAGCGCAACTTCGACAGAACGGGGAAACGCGCGTTCAATCCGCCGCGTACGCGAGTTCGTGCCAGCGCCGCACCGTGCCCGAGCCGAGCTGCCCGCGCGCGAAGCGCATCTTGCGGACCTCGTCGAGCGCATGAGCGTCTTTTGCGGGATCGCCGCAGCTCATCTTCAGGACGACGTCCTGTACGTGCCCGGCGTCGTCGAGCAGCACGCGCACGATCGTCTTGCGTTTTACGGCGGCGCCGGGCGGCGCGGAGCGCGCCAGTAGTTTATCGATCAAAGCCATGACGGAATTGCCAAAAACGGTTGCGAAAAGCATCGGCCGAAAGGGGCCGATTCCGTCATTGTAGGCCGCGTCACGCGCGGCGGGCGTTCAGCACGAAATGTGTCGCGACGCCTGCGATCAATCCCCAGAACGCGGAGCCGATCGACAGCAACGTAAGCCCTGAGGCCGTCACCATGAACGTGACGAGCGCGGGCTCGCGCTGGCGTGCATCCTGCATCGCATTGGCGAGGCCGCTCATGATCGAGCCAAACAGCGCGAGCGCGGCGACCGACACGACGAGTTCCTTCGGCAACGCCGCGAACAGCGCCGCGATGGTCGCGCCGAACGTTCCCGCGATCAGATAGAAGATGCCGCACCAGACGGCCGCCGTATAGCGCTTGCTGCGATCTTCGTGCGCTTCGGGTCCGGTGCAGATCGCCGCCGTGATCGCGGCGAGATTCACGCCGTGCGAGCCGAAGGGCGCGAGCACGAGCGAGGCTAGGCCGGTGGTCGAGATGAGCGGGGCGGAGGGCGTCGTGTAGCCGTCGGCGCGCAGCACGGCGATGCCCGGCACGTTCTGCGACGCCATCGCGACGACGAAAAGCGGAATGCCGATGCTGATCGCCGAAGCGATGGAGAACGCGGGCATCGTGAAGACGGGATGCGCGAACGCGACGTGAAAGCGCGTGAAGTCGAGCAGCCCGAGCCCGCCCGCGAGCGCAATGCCGACGACGAGCGTCGCCGGAATCGCGTAGCGCGGCACGAAGCGCTTGCCGGCGAGATACGTGAAGAACATCGCGATGACGAGCGCCGTGCGATGCTCGGCCGCGCGAAAAATCTCGATGCCGATCTCGAACAGGATGCCCGCGAGCAGCGCGGCGGCGATGCCGGACGGGATGCGCTTCATCAAGGTGTCGAACCAGCCGGTCAGGCCGACGGCCGTCAGCAGCACTGCGCAGACGATGAACGCGCCGATCGCATCGGCATAGGCGACGTTCGGCAGCGACGAGACGAGCAGCGCCGCGCCCGGCGTCGACCACGCGACGACGACCGGCGCGCGAAAGCGCAGCGACAGCCCGATCGTGCAGACGGCCATGCCCATCGAGAGCGCCCAGATCCACGAGGAAATCTGCGCGTCGGAAAGATGCGCGGCCTGGCCCGCCTGGAACATCAGCACGAGCGAACTCGTGTAGCCGGTCATCATCGCGACGAAGCCGGCGACGATGGTGGACAGCGACGTGTCAAAGAAGAAACGCGGCGCGGCAGGCGCCGGAGCGGAAGCTTTCATTCGTGTGGTTACCGGTTACTTCGACAGGGCGCGCATGGCGGTTTCGAGGCCGGCCATCGTCAGCGGATACATGCGATTGCCGAGCACGTTGCGGATCGCGGAGATCGACTGGCGATATTCCCATAGCCGCTCGGGCTCGGGATTGAGCCACGCGTGATGCGGGAATTGATCGGCGAGGCGGCGCAGCCACACCGCGCCCGCCTCGGCGTTGTTGTATTCGACGGAGCCGCCCGGCTGCAGCACTTCGTACGGGCTCATCGTGGCGTCGCCGACGAAGATCAGCTTGTAGTCCGGCGTAAATTTGTGCAGCACGTCGAAGGTCGGCGTGCGTTCCGTGTGACGGCGGCGATTGTTCTTCCACAGATAGTCGTACACGCAGTTGTGGAAGTAATAGAACTCGAGATGCTTGAACTCGGCCTTCGCCGCCGAAAACAGCTCTTCGACGCGCTTGATGTGATCGTCCATCGAACCGCCGACGTCGAGCAGCATCAGCACTTTCACGTTGTTGTGCCGCTCGGGCACCATCTTGAGATCGAGCCAGCCCGCATTCGCGGCGGTGCTGCGGATCGTGTCGGGCAGATCGAGTTCTTCGTTCGCGCCTTCGCGCGCGAAACGCCGCAGGCGCCGCAGCGCGACCTTGATGTTGCGCGTGCCGATCTCGACCTGATCGTCGTAGTCTTTGTACGCGCGCTCGTCCCACACTTTCACTGCCGTGCGATTACCCGACGATTCCCCGCCGATACGAATGCCTTCCGGGTTGTAGCCGCCATGCCCGAATGGCGACGTGCCGCCCGTGCCGATCCACTTGTTGCCGCCTTCGTGACGCTCCTTCTGCTCGTCCATCAGTTCCTTCAGGCGTTCCATCAGCTTGTCGAGGCCGCCGAGCGCCTCGATGCGCTTCTTTTCTTCCGCCGTGAATTCGCGTTCGAGCCGCTTCCTGAGCCAGTCGAGCGGAATGTCGAAGGCTTCGTCGGGCAGCTGCGTCAGGCCGTGGAAATACGCGCCGAACGCGCGATCGAACTTGTCGAAGTACTTCTCGTCCTTCACGAGCGTCATGCGCGCGAGGAAGTAGAACTCGTCGAGCGACGGCGAAATGACTTGCGCCTTCAGCCCTTCGAGCAAGGTCAGATATTCCTTCACCGAGACGGGCAGCTTCGCGTCGCGCAGCGAGTAGAAGAAGTCGATCAGCATGGCGCGCTCTCCATCGTGCTTTAGCGGTCGAGGCGGTAGTTCAGGTTCGCGCGCACCGCCGGCCATTCGGAGCGGATGATCGAGAACACGACGGTATCGCGCAACACGCCGTCGCGCCCGACCTGATGATTGCGCAGAATGCCGTCCTGCTTCGCGCCGAGCCGCGCGATCGCCGTGCGCGACGCGTGGTTCATGAAATGCGTGCGGAACTCGACGGCGATGGCATCGAGCTTGTCGAACGCGTGCGCGAGCAGCAGCAGTTTGGCTTCCGTGTTGAGCGCGGTCTTCTGCACGCGTTTCGCATACCACGTATGGCCGATCTCGAGCCGCCGGTTCGCTTCGTCGACATTGAAATAGCGCGTCGAGCCGACGATGTCGCCGGTCTTCGCATCGATCACGGCGAACGGATGCGCGCCCAGGCGATCGCGCATGTCGAGCGCGGTGTCGATATACGCGCGCGTCTTGTCGGGCGAGGGCACGAAGGTGTACCAGAGCTTCCACAGTTCGCCGTCGCGCGCGGCGGCCGCGAGCGCCGCTTCGTGCTCGGCCGTGAGCGGCACGAGCCTGACGTGTTCGCCTTGCAGCGTGACGGGTTCGATCCAGCGGCTCATGGTCTTATCGATGATTGCGGTTCATGAAGAGCAGCCGCTCGAAGAGCGCGACGTCCTGTTCGTTCTTGAGCAGCGCGCCGTGCAGCGGCGGCACGATCTGCTTCTGATCCGGCGAGCGCAGCGCTTCGGGTGCGATGTCCTCGGCGAGCAGCAGCTTGAGCCAGTCGAGCAGCTCGGACGTCGACGGCTTCTTCTTCAGCCCCGACACGTTGCGCAGTTCGAAAAAACTTTGCATCGCCGCCGCCAGCAGGTCCTGCTTGATGTTGGGGAAATGCACTTCGACGATGGCCTTCATCGTCTCGGCATCGGGGAACTTGATGTAGTGGAAGAAGCAGCGGCGCAGGAACGCGTCGGGCAACTCCTTCTCGTTGTTCGACGTGATGATGACGAGCGGCCGATGCTTCGCCTTCACGAGCTCGCGCGTCTCGTAGACGTAGAACTCCATGCGGTCGAGTTCGCGCAGCAGATCGTTCGGAAATTCGATGTCCGCCTTGTCGATCTCGTCGATGAGCAGCACGCTTTGCTCGTCCGACTCGAACGCCTGCCACAGCACGCCCTTGACGATGTAGTTGCGGATGTCCTTCACGCGCTCGTCGCCGAGTTGCGAATCGCGCAGGCGCGAGACCGCGTCGTATTCGTAGAGACCTTGCTGCGCTTTCGTGGTCGACTTGATGTGCCATTGCAGCAGTGGCATGCCGAGTGCTGCCGCAACTTCTTCCGCGAGCATGGTCTTGCCGGTGCCGGGCTCGCCCTTGATGAGCAGCGGCCGTTGCAGCGTCACCGCGGCGTTCACCGCGAGCTTGAGATCGTCGGTTGCGACGTATTGCGATGAGCCTTCGAAACGCATGACGAAGATCCGGTTGGCAAAAAAATCCCAGTATAAGTCAGAAGACCTTTCGGCATTGAGGCGCGCCGGGTATCGTTTGAGCCGCTTTATCGGCGGGCGCGCGAGCCTTCCCGGACGCGCGTGAAGCGCGCGCGCAAGCGGGCTCATCGCTTGTACAGGGACGAATTGTCGCAGGCCGGACCGCTGCTTTTCAGCCGATTCCCCTTGCCAGCAAGGCTTCGGCGCGGTTCGCGTGTGGACGGAGGGTAGGTCGCGCGGTACAATTAGCGCGATTTTTTTGGCCTGCGCGGCGACAGACCCTGCAGCAGCGAACAGTCCCGAGAAGCTTGTATTGCGCTCGGCGCGGGCCGCGGCCTTGTGAGCGCCGGATTTCCCCTCAAGCCAGGTTAGAAGAGCTATGAACAATTTCGTCGGCAAATGTGCCGTGATTGCAGCGCTGTCCGGTCTCGCCGGCTTCGCGAGTGAGGCGTCGGCCGACGTCGTCGGCAACGCGAAGGCCGCGGAGGGCAAGGTCGCGATGTGTATCGGCTGCCACGGCATCCCCGGCTATCGCACCGCGTACCCCGAAGTCTACGAAGTGCCGATGCTGGGCGGCCAGAACGCACAGTACATCGCCAATGCGCTGCACGCCTACAAGAAGGGCGACCGTCATTTCGACACGATGCGCGCCATCGCGACGACGCTGTCGGATCAGGACATCGCCGATATCGCTGCGTATTACGCCGCGCAGACTCCCCAATCGAAGAACAATCCCGACAAGTGATCCGCGCGTGAGAACGCAAAGCGACAACGGGTAGGAGAATTCATGAAGCCGTCCAAGGCACTTCATTCAAGCTTCAAGGCAGCGGGCGCAGCAGCGGCGCTCATCGGCATGACGGCGTTCGGCAGTGCGCACGCGGCAGACGTGAGCAACGGCAAGGCACTTTCCGACAGCCACAACTGCGCGGCCTGTCACGGCCCCGGCCTCAACAAGCCGGTGAGCGGCGAGTATCCGCGTCTCGCGGGTCAGCATGCGACGTACATCTACTGGGCGCTGCGCCAGTATCAGATCGGCGGCAACAATCCGAACTTCGGCCGCAACAACGCCATCATGGCGGCGCAGGTGCAAAGCCTGTCGCAAAGCGATCTGAAGGATCTCGCCGCGTATATCGAATCGCTCGACGGCAGTCTCGTGCTGAAGAAGTAAGCGCGCGGCGTTCGCGGTCTTGCATCGAGCAACACCCCGCTTCGCAAGCGGGGTGTTTTCATTTCGGCGGGATCAATCGCCAGGATCGCTCAATCACGCGACGCGCGGCGCTCGATGAGTGCGAGATACGCGTCGGTGTCGGGCGGCGTGCCGGAGCGCTGCGCTTCCCAGATCACCTGTCCGAGGCAGTCCATGATCGCATGCTGCGCGTCGTGCGGCGAGCCGAGGCGCGCGACGAGCCTGTCGTGCGCGCGGCGGATGCCCGGCGGCTGATCGATCGACAATTGCTCGCTGATCGCGAGATGCATCGACAGATGCAGGAACGGATTGGTCTGGCCGCGATCGGGCGAGTAATCGGCCTCGCGCGATTCGGGGTTCACGAGCGCGTCGTGATATTCCGGATGCTCGCCGATCCAGTCGGCGGCGATGCTTTCGAGCGGCGTCAGAATCTCGCCGGCGCGCTCCTTGCGGCACGTTTCGGTGAAGAACTGGCGAACTTCGTCGCGGCTGGGGTTGAACATAACGTGTTGATTCGATTGCGGGTTCCGAGCCCGCTATTTTAAACCGCGACGCGCCCCGCCTGCCCGGACCGCCGTCATTCGACCGGCGCGGGCGTCTTTGGCCGGAATTCGCAGAGCGGTTCGATCGCGCAATGCCAGCATTCGGGCACGCGCGCCTTGCAGACGTAGCGTCCGTGCAGGATCAGCCAGTGATGTGCGTCGTGCAGAAATTCCTTCGGCGTGAATTTCTCGAGCGCGGTTTCGACGGCGCGCACGTCCTTGCCCGGCGCGAGCCCGGTGCGATTCGCGACGCGGAAGATATGCGTGTCGACTGCGATCGTCGGTTGTCCGAACGCGGTGTTCAGCACGACGTTCGCCGTCTTGCGTCCGACGCCCGGCAACGCTTCGAGCGCCTCGCGGCTGTCGGGCACTTCGCCGCCGTATTGATCAGCGAGGATGCGGCACGTCGCGATCACATTCTTCGCCTTGGTGCGATAAAGCCCTATCGTGCGGATGTATTCCGAGACGCCTTCCTCGCCGAGCGCGAGCACCGCCGCTGGCGTATTGGCGACGGGAAACATCTTGCGCATCGCCTTGTTGACGGAGACGTCGGTGGCCTGCGCGGACAGCATCACGGCGATCAGCAGTTCGAACGGCGTCGTGTATTCGAGCTCGGTCTTCGGATGCGGATTCAGGCTTTGCAAGGTCTCGTAGATCGCGCGGCGCTTCGTGGCGTTCATGGCTCGTCGCTTTCGTCTGGATGGGACGCGTTCGCGCCGTCCGAAAGGCCGAGACGGCGGCGGCGCGCGTCGGCTTCATCGATTTGCGCCTGCACCGCCGGGCTCACGTGCTCGGTGTTTTTCGGACCCGCGCCGAGCTTCGCCATTTCTTCCTTCTTCTTGCGCGCGCGTTCCAGCGCGGCCTGGATGATCGCGCGTTTCTTCGCTTCGGGATCGTCGCTCGCGGGCGGTGTGTCGTGCGCTGCGGGCGCCAGGTCAGGCGCCCGCTGTGTCTCGCGCGCCTTCTGGCGCGCGTTCGCCCGCGCCTGCGCTTCGGCGCGTTCGCGTTCGAGCCGCGCGACGCGGCGATCATGCCGCGCGCGCGCCGCATCGGCTGCTTCCTGGCTCCACGCATCCCAGCCGGTGCGCTCGCCCGTCACGGGCACCATCGCGATGCAGTCGACCGGGCAGGGCGGCACGCAGAGATCGCAGCCCGTGCACAATTCGGCGATGACCGTGTGCATCTGCTTCGCCGCGCCGACGATCGCATCGACCGGGCACGCCTGCATACATAGCGTGCAGCCGATGCACACGTTCTCGTCGATGACGGCGACGGGCCGCGCGCGTTCCACGCCATGCGTCGTATCGAGCGGGATATCGGGCTTGCCGAGCAGCGCAGCGAGCCGCGCGACGCCTTCAGCGCCGCCGGGCGGGCACTGGTTGTAGCTCGCCTCGCCCGCGGCGATGGCGTCGGCGTACGGCCGGCACGCGGGATAGCCGCACTTGGTGCATTGCGTCTGCGGCAGCAGGTCTTCGATGCGCTCGGCGAGCGTCTTGGGAACGGTTGCGGTCACGGGGAGTTGCGATGATGCCTTGGGGACTGGCGCAGCGGGTACGCAGATCGTCGATGGAAATACGTCCGACGCGAAGAAAACGCTTCGGCGTCCACGACGACCGCACGCTGCCTGTTGGGCGCGCGTACCGCTTTGCGGGCGCGCTCGGCTTTATTCGACATTATCGCCGAAGTCGTCAACAGTCGTGCCGGATGGCTTGCAATCCCAATTGCCAAGGTCGTTCGATGTGCGCATAATCGAAGCGCTTTTCCGTTTGACCGCAGGACGGTGTTTCCCAATAACCCTGGGCAGCGCCCGTTCACGTCATGTACCCCAACGCGGGCCGCGTGACGCTAATCCGGCAACGCGGCTCCCGAGTCATGCCACCATGAATCAGCCGAAAATCAAAAGAGATCCTGAAGGCACCCGGCGCCGTATCTTGCTTGCCGCCGCTGAAGAGTTTGCGGCGGGAGGCTTGTTCGGCGCCCGCGTCGATCAGATTGCGCGCCGGGCAGAGACCAACGAACGCATGCTCTACTACTACTTCGGTAGCAAGGAGCAGTTATTCACCGCCGTGCTCGAACATGCGCTCGCCGCACTCGTCGATGCCGAGCGCACGCTCGAACTCGACGGCATTGCGCCCATCGAAGCAATGACGCGTCTCGCGCATTTCGTCTGGGATTACTACCGGGATCATCCGGAATTGCTGCGCCTCATCAACAACGAAAATCTGCATGAGGCGAGATATATCAAAGGATCGAACCGGATCCGCGAACTGATCTCGCCGATCGTCACGACGCTCACGGCGATCCTCGATCGTGGCCAGAAAGCCGGATTGTTTCGCACCGACGTCGACCCGCTGAAGTTCTACATCGTTCTCTCGGGACTCGGCTATTACATCGTGTCGAATCGCTTCACACTGGAAGCCACTTTCGGGCTCGATTTCAGCGAGCAGATGCAGCGTGAGCAGATCGTGCGGATGAATACCGAATTGCTGCTTGCCTATCTGACGCGGCGCTGATGCTTGCGGGTTCGAACCCGCAGCTTGCGTCGTCATAAAAAAACGTCGCGCCTTTTGCAAGGCGCGACGTTTTTGTTTGCCGCGATGGAATCGGTCCCGGCGCGCAAACGCTCAGGCAGGCACCGCTTCGGTCTTCGGCGTCTTGTCGTGCTCGAGGATGAACTCGCGCAACTGCGGATACACCATCGTGCGCCAGCGGCGGCCCGAGAAGATGCCGTAGTGGCCGGCTTTCTCCGCCGTGAAGTGCCGCTTGTGCTTCGCCGGAATGCCGGTGCACAGGTCGTGCGCGGCGCGCGTCTGGCCGCTGCCGGAGATGTCGTCGAGTTCGCCTTCGATCGTGAAGAGCGCGGTGTGCTCGATGTCCTGCGGACGCACGAGTTCGTCGTTCACTTCCCACGTGCCTTCGGCGAGGCGGAACTCCTGGAACACGACGCGGATCGTTTCGAGGTAGTACTCGGCGGCCATATCGAGCACGGCGTTGTATTCGTCGTAGAAACGGCGATGTTGCTCGGCGTCTTCATCGTCGCCGCGCAGCAGATTTTGATAGAAGTCCCAATGGGCCGTGAGATGGCGCTCCGGGTTCATCGCGACGAAGCCCGCATGCTGCAGGAAGCCCGGATACACCTTGCGTCCGACGCCCGGATAGTTCGCCGGCACCGTATAGATGACGTTGTTCTCGAACCATTCGTACGAGTGCTCGTTCGCGAGCGAATTGACGGACGTGGGACTGCGGCGCGCGTCGATCGGGCCGCCCATCATGGTCATCGTGCGCGGTGTGTCTTCGCCCCGGCTCGCCATCAGCGAAATGGCGGCAAGCACCGGCACCGTCGGCTGGCACACGGAGATCACATGAAGATCCTTCGCGCCGATATGACGGATGAATTCCTGGATGTATTCGACGTAATCGTCCAGATGGAACGGGCCGTTCTCGATCGGCACCATGCGCGCGTCGATCCAGTCGGTGATGTACACCTTGTGATCCTGCAACAGCGTCTTGACGGTGTCGCGCAGCAGCGTGGAATGGTGGCCGGAGAGCGGCGCGCACACGAGCACGATCGGCTCGTTCTTGAGCTTGGTGACGGTCGCGCTGTCGTCGGCGAAGCGCTTGAAGCGCAGCAGGCGGCAGAACGGCTTTTCGAGCACCGTCTGCTCGACGATCGGGATGTTGTGACCGTCCTTGACGATCTGATGGAGATCGAACTCGGGTTTTTCATAATCCTTGCCGAGCCGATAGAGCAGTTCGTAACCCGCGGCGAGACGGCTCGAACCGGGCACGTAGGCGAGCGGACTGGCCGGGTTGACGAACGACTTGGACGCGGCCTGGGCCCATGCTGTGAGGGGAGACAGCAAAGCTCGCTGGAATTCGTGAATTTGATAGAGCATGGTTGCCCCAGTAACTCCGGTGGAAACCGGTGTGCCCGTTGATTCCGGCAACTGATCCGGAGATGAGCGTCAACGGCATTCGATGACCCCGGCGGCACGACGGGCTGTCGCCATGCTGCCGGGCACTGTCTTTCCTGCGATGCTGCCAGCGCGTCTTTCCTGCACGTTATCGACTCACGAACACTCGGGTTCGAGTCAGCGCAAGATTTTCCGCGCATTAAACATTCAATTCAACCGATCGGTCGAAATTGCCTGCCTGAAAACAACACATTCTCCCATTTTGCGTTTTGTGCGTTGCACCAATATTACGGTACAAACACCGTTTTAGCCAAACGAAACAGCGATTTAAGACTTTCCAGTCGCGGCATCGACCTCGGCCTGCGCGCCGGCGTCCGCATGATCTTCACCGCCGCCAGGCTGTCCGGTCGCCTTTGCCATTTCTTCCTCGTGACGCATCAGGTTCATCCCGGTGTGCACGAGCGCCACGTGCGTGAACGCTTGCGGAAAATTCCCGACCATGCGCTTCGCCACCGTGTCGTACTCCTCGGCCAGCAGCCCAACGTCGTTGGCGAGGCCGACCAGGCGCTCGAACATCGAATGGGCTTCGTCGATCCGGCCCTGCAGCGCCAGATTGTCGACCAGCCAGAAGCTACAAGCCAGAAACGTGCCTTCCCCGGGCGGCAGGCCATCCGCAACCTCGGCGGTGTGATAGCGCTTGACCAGGCCATCGTGCGTCAAAGTGGTCTCGATCGCATGTACGGTTCCGGTCACTCGCGGATCGTTTGGCGGCAAAAAACCGAGCAACGGAATGAGCAGCAGGCTCGCATCGAGCGCGTCGCTGCCATAGGCCTGCGTGAACGAGTTCAGCGCCGGGTTCCAGCTCTTCTTCAGCACTTCTGCGCGGATGCGCGAGCGCATTGCGCGCCAATGGTCGATCGGGCCAGGCAGTTCGAACTTCTCCGCCGACTTGATCGCGCGGTCGTACGCGACCCACGCCATCACCTTCGAGAAGGTGAAATGCTGCTTGCCGCCACGCACTTCCCAGATGCCTTCGTCGGGTTCCTCCCAGATCGTGTCGAGGTGCTGCAGCATGGCGCACTGGATCGACCACGCGGTCTCGTCGCTCTGCAGGCCGCCGACGCGCGCGAGGTGCAGCGCGTTCATCACTTCGCCGTAGACGTCGAGCTGCAACTGGTCGACCGCGCCATTGCCGATACGCACCGGCGCCGCGCCTTCGTAGCCCGGCAGCCACGGAATCTCCCATTCGGGGAGACGCCGCTCGCCCGCGATGCCGTACATGATCTGGATCTGCGCGGGCGACCCGGCCATCACGCGGCCGAGCCATGCGCGCCACGCGCGCGCTTCGTCGTAGTAGCCGCCGCGCATCATCGCGAGCAGGGTGATGGTGGCGTCGCGCAGCCAGCAGTATCGATAGTCCCAGTTGCGCGTGCCGCCGAGCTGCTCCGGCAGCGACGTAGTCGGCGCCGCGACGATGCCGCCCGTCGGTTCGTATGCGAGCGCCTTGAGCGTGATGAGCGAGCGGCGTATCGCGCTCGCATAGCGGCCCTTCAGCTCGCTTTGCCCGGACCATTCGCGCCAGTGGTTTTCGGTGCGCGCGAGTTGCGTGTGCGGATCGGATGCGTGCGGCAGGCGCAGATGCGACTGCGAATAGCACAGCGAGAAGGGCACGCGCTCGCCCGCGCTGATATCGAAGCTGGCCGTCGTGTGCATGTTCTCACCCACGAGATCGACAGGCGTGCGCAGCACCGCGAGATCCGGCCCGGCGATCGCGCGGATGCCGCTGTCGTCGGGAAGGCGGCTGACCCACGGCACGGCCGAGCCGTAATCGAAGCGCAGCACGAGTTCCATCTTCATGCGCACCGTCCCGCGACGTCCGATCACGATGCGAACCAGTTCCGAATGCCCATTGCGCAGCGGCATGAAATCGACGATGGTCACCGCGCCGTGCGGCGTTTCGAAATCCGTTTCGAGGACCAGTGTGTCGTCGCGATAACGGCGCGTGACGATGGGCGATTGGCCGTCGGGCATGTCCGGCGCAATGAGCCATCGGCCGTGCTCGGGCGTGCCGAGCAGCGCGGCAAAGCACGCGCCGGAGTCGAAGCGCGGCCAACAGAGCCAGTCGACGGATCCGTCGCGGGAAATGAGCGCCGCGGTGTGGCCGTCGCCGACCATCGCATAGTCTTCGATCAGTGCTGGCATAAGCGAACATCTTCCTGCTGGCGGCGCGGTCCGGATCGATGCGCGCCGCGGGTTGAGCAAAGTATCGGGACGCCGCGCGCCCCGAGCGAAGCGCGGCGTCATCGACAAAACGCAATGGGACGCCACGCATGCTTTCTGGCCGCATTCTGCCGCAATCGTTCGCAGCAAGCAGAAAACCGGGCCGTTTTCCCTGACGAACGACCCAAGGTTAAGGGCTAACCGCCGTTGAAAAACGATTCGACTGATGTTTAGAATGACGTTTCACACGTTGAACTTCGTTTTCTTTCACTTGTCTTTCAGTCTGTTCCCGGTGGCGCGGCGCGCGGGTCTTGCAGACATTTCGCGTGATGTGCCGTCCGGCCTCCAACGCAGTGTTTACGAGGAACCGGAAGCCCATGCTCTATCCGTCGAAAGCCGACTGCATTGCAGTACTCTCCGCCGCGAGCCGCGTCTCGGACGAGGAAATGCTGCTCGCGCTCGATCACAAACACCTCGGCCTGTCGCGCAACGCGATGGAAACCGCCGCCGCCTTCCTCACGGAACGCGGCTGCTTCAACCGCTACACCTTCGGCGCGGGCGGCGTTTGCGTCGGCGCGCTGTCCTTGCAGGGGCGCCTGCGTCTCGATCAACTTGCGAACGGCTGACACGATCCGGCCGTGACACTTTGCGCACGCGCACGGAACGGCCCGTTGCGCGTGCGTTTTCATATCCGATGATCCACGGAACCCGCGAAGCGAATCGGCGTCACAACCGACAGTCGCGCGGCGCTCGCGCGCCCGTCAGAAATGGGCCGATCCCATCCCGAACAGGCCGATCAGCCCGATCACGATCAGATAGATCGCGACGATGAAGTTCAGCAGGCGCGGCATGATGAGAATGAGGATCCCGGCGATCAGGGAGACGAGCGGGCCGAGGCTTAAGTGAATGGTCATCGCGGCAACTCCTGTTGTTGGTTCGAATCGTGTCGGCAGGCCTTGCGTGGCGCGGGGCGCGTTGTTCCTTTGGAGCGGAATTTGCTCCCGCACATCCTTGGGCCTTGCGATGTCGGCGAATTCGCGCGTCGCTCCCGATAACAAACATCGACAACGTCAGCACGCATCGAAGAAACGAAGAGGAGGTTTCATGCACCCGAGCCATCCCCGCGGCGCGAATTCGCTCGTGTCCATATTGCAAGACGCGCGCCCGCTGCGCATGCGGCGCATCGCGTGGGCGAAGGGCATCGCGCTGATGCTGTCGCTGGCGGCGGCGCAGAGCTTTGCGCAGACCGCCACGACGTCCGGTACGCCCGACACGCCGGCCGCCGCGAGCGGCCCGATGACGACGGGCAACACGAGCGGCGATGTCTACGATCTGCTCATCGGCACCTACACGGGCGGCGGCAAAAGCGAAGGCATCTACGTTTATCGCTTCGATACGGGCAGCGGCGAACTCTCGCGCATCGCGTCGGCGCAGACGGTCAATCCGTCGTATCTCGTCGTGAGCCGCGACCGGAATTACGTGTATGCGGTGAACGAATTGCCCGGCGACAACGGCCCCGCGACACAGCGCGGCGGCGTGAGCGCCTTTCGCTTCGATCGCGCGAGCGGCCAGTTGAGCTTTCTCAACCGCGTTTCGTCGGAGGGCAACGATCCGTGCTATCTCGCGATCTCGCCCGATGGCAAGTACCTGCTCACCGCCAATTATTCGGTCGCGTCGAATCCGGGCGGCAGCTTCGCTGTCTTTCCGCTTTCATCCGACGGCCATATCGGCGGCTCGGTGCTGACCGTGCACCACGAAGGCGGCGGGCCGGTGAAGGGCCGGCAGGACAATTCGCACGTCCACTCGACCGTGTTCTCGCCCGATGGCAAATATCTCTTCGCGCAGGACCTCGGCGTCGACAAGGTATTCGCCTATCGATACACGCCAGATCCTGCCGCGTCCAGCCGCGGCCTCTTCGGTCCGACCGAAGCGCGCTACACGTCGATCAAGCCCGGCTCCGGGCCGCGCCATCTGATCTTCGACGCGAGCGGCAAGCACGCGTATCTGACGACCGAACTGAACGCATCGGTATTCGTGTTCGATTACCGCGACGGCAATCTCACGCAAGCGCAGGTCGCGTCGATGATCGCGCCCGGCTTTCGCGGCAAGATCGGCGGCGGCGCGATCCATCTGTCGCCGGACGGACGCTTCCTCTACGCCACCAATCGCGGCGACGCGAACGAGATTGTCCAGTTTTCCGTCGATCCGGCGAACGGCCATCTGAAGTACGTCAAACGCTATCCGACGCTTGGCAAGACGCCGCGCGAATTCGCGATCGATCCGACTGGGCGATGGCTCATCGTCGGCAATCAGGAAAGCGACAGCGCATACTTCTTCCGCCGCGATCCGCAGACGGGCGAACTCGCGTCCGATCCGAAGCGGCTGTCGATCGGCTCGCCGGTCGACTTCAAGTTCGTGTCGCCTTCCTGACGCGGCGGCCGGCGCGACCGAGCGCGGCCCGCGCGCCGCGACCCACAAGGCGGCACGGTCCGACGACGATGAAAAAAACACTGGTCAACGCGGTCACGGTTTCGATGTTGTGCGCGCCGTTCGCGGCGCACGCGGACGGCAAGACGTGCGATTACAAGCGCGACTGGATGTCGTCGGCGTGCGAGCGCGTGATGCGCGTCGCGCACGACGGCACGTGGGATCTCTACGTGACCGGCTACGGCTGGCATATCGACGGCTTCGACAATCGCAGCGAACTGAACCCGTGGTCGTATGGCGGCGGCGCGGGCAAGCACTGGACCGATGCGAACGGCAACGAGGACATCCTGTTTGCGTTCGCCTTCTCCGATTCGCATCACAACTTCGAGCCGATCGGCGGCTACGCGCGCCAGTGGTACACAAAGTCCGTGCTAGGCGGCCTGCAGGCGGGCGGCGGATTCTTCGTCGGCTTCACGGCGCGCAGCGACGTCGCGCATTATCTGCCGTTGCCGCTCGCGCTGCCGATCGGCTCGATTCGCTACCGGCGCGCATCGATCATGGCGACGATCATCCCGCGCATTCCCGGTCTGAACGACGGCGATGTCGCGTTCTTCTGGGGCCGCTACGAGTTCTAGTAGCATGATTTGCGATGCGTGCGTTTTCGCATCGAACTGAAAGGTTTACTGAGGAAAACGAAAGGTAATGGCGGGGAATGCAAGCTTGAACACGACTCAAACATCCGAACGGCCTGCCAGCCGCAGCGAACCGGCGCCGCCGGGATTCATCACCGCGTTTAGCTTCGCGGGTGGCGAAGCGCTGCGGCTCGGCTGGGACGAAGCGCGCGCGTCCGTCGCGGGCGACGGCCCGACGTGGCTGCATCTATCCGCGAACGACGACACCGTCGAAGGCTGGCTCGAAGGCGTCACGTCGATGCCCGATGTCGCGCGCGAGTTCCTGAACGGCGAGGACAAGCGGCCGCGCGTGCACATCGGATCGAACTTCATGTACGGCGTCGTCGCGGACCTTGAACTCGTCGCCAAGACGCCCGATGCCGCCGCGCCCGGCGCGCGCGAGGCGAATCGCGCAACCGGCGCGCTGCGCTTCTACGTCGACCGGCATCGCATGATCACGGTGCGCGCGCGGCCGCTGCAATCGACCGACCGGCTGCGCCACGCCGTGCTCGAAGGCACGACCTTCCGCGATACCGTCGATCTCTTCGCGGGCCTGATCCGCGCGCTGAACGACACGTTCGCGGACCGTATCGATGAAATTGGCGATTGTCTCGACGATGTCGAGGAAAGCGTGCTCGAAGGCGGCCACGTGCGGTGCCGCGCCGTGCTAGGCGACGTGCGGCGGCGTCTGGTGGAAGTGCGGCGTTTCATCGATCCCGAGCGCAACGCGTTGACGCAGCTCGTCCTGCGCCGCCTCGAATGGGCCGAGCCGCGCTCGATGGAAGCGCTCGTGCAGGCGATTCAGGTGTTGAACGGGCTGGGCGGCGGCCTGGAAGGACTCTACGAGCGCGCGAAGCTGTTGCAGGACGAGATTGCCGCGGCGCTTTCGGAGGACATCAACCGCAAGCTGCTGTGGCTCGCGATCATGTCCGCGTTGCTGCTGCCCGCGACGCTCGTCACGGGCATCTTCGGCATGAACGTCGCGGGATTGCCGGGCACGAAGGATCCGGCATCGTTCTGGATCGTCGTCGGCGTGATGACAGGCTGCGCCGCCATCACCATCTTTCTGCTGCGCCGCCTGCGGCTCTGGTAGCGCGCACTGCGCGACGTACTCCGCCGCTTACTCCGCCGCTTATTCCGCCGGACCCGGCGGCGCGAGCACTTCGCGGTTGCCGTTGTTGCTCATCGCGGAGACGAGGCCGGCCGCTTCCATCTGCTCGACGAGCCGCGCCGCGCGGTTATAGCCGATGCGCAATTGCCGCTGCACCGACGAAATCGACGCGCGCCGCGTGCGCACGACGAACGCGACGGCTTCGTCGTAGAGCGGATCGGCTTCGGCATCGGGCGTGTCGCCGAACATGTCCTGCGTGCCGCCGCTCTCGCCGGTCGGACCGGAGAGAATGCCTTCTTCGTATTCCGGCTCGCCGAACTGCTTCAGATGCTCGACGACGCGATGCACTTCGTCGTCCGCGACGAACGCGCCGTGCACTCGCTGCGGATAACCGGTGCCGGGCGGCAGGAACAACATGTCGCCCGCGCCGAGCAGCGATTCCGCGCCCATCTGATCCAGAATCGTGCGCGAATCGATCTTCGACGATACCTGGAACGCCACGCGCGTCGGAATGTTCGCCTTGATGAGGCCGGTGATGACGTCCACCGAAGGTCGCTGCGTCGCGAGAATCAGATGGATGCCGGCCGCGCGCGCCTTCTGCGCGAGACGCGCGATCAACTGCTCGATCTGCTTGCCGGCGACCATCATCAGATCCGCCAGTTCGTCGATGACGACGACGATCAGCGGCAGCGTCGACAGCGGCTCGGGCGCGTCGGGCGTGAGCGAGAACGGGTTCGTCAGCTTCTTGCCCGCGGCTTCGGTGTTGCGGATCTTCTGGTTGAAGCCTTGCAGATTGCGCACGCCGACCGCCGACATCAAACGGTAGCGCTTTTCCATCTCGCCGACGCACCAGTTGAGCGCGTTCGACGCGAGCTTCATGTCCGTGACGACCGGCGCGAGCAGATGCGGAATGCCTTCGTAGACCGAAAGCTCCAGCATCTTCGGATCGATCATGATGAGACGCACGTCCTCGGGCTTGGCCTTGTAAAGCAGCGAGAGGATCATCGCGTTGATCGCGACCGACTTGCCCGAACCGGTCGTGCCCGCGACGAGCATGTGCGGCGCCTTTGCGAGATCGGTGACGACCGGATTGCCGACGATATCCTTGCCCATCGCGATGGTCAGATTCGACTTCGACGCGCTGTACACGTCGTCTTCGAGAATCTCGGACAGGCGGATCATCTGGCGCTTCGTATTCGGCAATTCGAGGCCCATGCAGGTCTTGCCGGGAATCGTCTCGACGACGCGGATCGACGTGAGGCCGAGTCCGCGCGACAGATCCTTCATCAGCCCGACGATCTGGCTGCCGCGCACGCCGAGCGCCGGCTCGACCTCGAAACGCGTGATGACCGGACCCGCCGACGCGCCGACGACCGTCACCGGTACCTTGAATTCCTGAAGACGCTGCTCGATCAACTGGCCAGTTTCGTTCAGACGCTCTTCCGATACAGGCTCGACTTCGCCGGAGGCCGGTTCGAGCAGATCGAGCGTCGGCAATTCCACCGACGATGCGTGCGGCGCGTGGAATTCGAATTCCGTCGGCGTGGAGCCGCGCACGGGCGGGCGCGGTTCGGGCGGGGAGGGCGGCGGCGCGGAGGGAGCGGACGACGCGGGCGGTGCTAGCGGGGCTGACGGCGCGAGCGCGACGCCGGGAAAGCGCACGATGTTCGACGGCGACGCGAATTCGTCGCCCGCGACCTGGCGTTCGATGCTCGGCGGTTCTTCGTCCTCCGCCGGCATTTCGTCGGGCTCGTCGGCCACGCGCAGCAGCGATGGGGCAGGGGGCTCGCCGTGGACATCGGCGGAATCGGGGGCGTCGAGCCATGGGGGCGTCTGCGCCAGATCGCGCAGGTCGTCCTCGGGTTCCGGCTCGAGCTCCGGCTCCGGCGTTCGGGCCACGGGCGCGCGTTCGGCCGGAACGTTCGCACGCGGCAGCGGCGGCTCGGACGGCAATTCGATCCGCGGCGTTCCCGGCACGGCGATCTCTTCGACTTCGTCTTGCTTCTGCGGCTCCGGTTCGATCTCCGCGATCTCTGCAATCTCCGCGACCGGCGGTTCGACCGCACGCGGATCAAGGAGCGGCGGCGGCTCGATGGGCGCGGCCGCGATCACATGCGCGTCGATGCGAGTGCTGGTTTCCTGCGCTTTCACGGCTGACGTCACGTCAGGCGTCGTTTCGACGATGCGCTCGACGCTCGTCGCGCGCTCCAGTGTTTCCGTGGTTTCCGTTGTTTCCGCCTTCGGCAGAACTTCGGGTTGCACAGCGCGCGTCATCGCGACATGGCCGCGAGCGAGACTCGCGCCGGCCAGCGACGTCCACATCGCAGTTTTTTCCTCGATGGAGCGCAGCGTCGCCTGAATCGCTTCGGGCGCGGGCGGCGGTCCCGGCGGCGCGGACGGACGCGAAAACGCGGGCGCGGCGAGCGGCGCGGAGGCGAAGTTGCGCGTCGCGGCGGCCGGCGCCGGACGCGCGGGCGCGCGCCGGAAACCCTGCGGCGCGTGCAGTGCCGGCGATGACGGCGGCGTGCGCGCCGCCACGGACGTCGACATGCTCGCCGTGACCGACGATCGCTGTGCGGGCATCGACGTCACCGGGGCGCGCGGACGGTCCATGCGCGGCGCGGGCGCAGGCGCGCGCGGCTTGTCGGCGGCGACGGACGCGCGCAAACCCGATCCCGACGGCTCGAACGCGGACGGCTCACGCGGCGCGAACGGCGCGCGCGCCTCCCGATGGCCCGACGACGCCGGTGACTTCAGCCAGCCCGAAGGCGCGACCGGCTCGCTCTGCGTCACCGGACGCGCGACGCCCGCTGCCTCGAACGCGGGACGTTTTGCATACGCTTCGGCGGTGGCGACGGCGCTCGCGGCGGCCGCCACGGTGCGGCTCGCGGCGCTCCTGCCCGTCGCTGGCGGACGCCACGGCGTCGGCCGCTGATAGCGCGTGCTGCGCGGCGCGGCCGGCAGGCCGAGCGTCGGCTCGTCGCTCGACGTGCGCGGCTGCGGCGCATCGAAACGGTCGTTGCGATGCGCGCGTTCCTGCGTATCGCGCGCGGCTCGCTCGCGGGCGCGGCGTCCGAACCAGTTGCTGGACTTGTCGTGCGCAATGTCGCGGCGGGGCGAGCTTTGGCGCGGTTCGCTGTCGCGCTCGCGCGGCGTGACCCAGCTTTGCGGCAGGCCGAAGCCGAAGGCGTCGTCGGCCCAGGCGAGCACCGAACGCCAGCTGAACTCGATGAGCCAGGGCAGAAAGATCGCGAGGACGACCGCCGCGATCGCGCCCGCGCCGGCCAGATGCGCCGGCCCGCTCAGGAGCGCGGCGAGCGCGCGTCCGCAGCGATTGATGTTCAACTGCGTTTCGAGCGCGTTGACGAGCGCGCCCTCGAGCGTGCTGCTCGCGATCAGCACGGCGATGAAGCCGAGCCAGAGGCGGATCGTGCCGGGGCCGCGCACGCCTGCGCTACCTGGAAGCGCCTGCCTGACGATGCGCCAGGCGAGCGGAAGGAACCAGACGACCGATGCACCGAACCAGCCGAGAACTACCATGTGCATGCTTGAGATTGAATCAATGTTGGGTGAAACGGATGAGACCGCTGCCCGGCCGCGCGCGATCGTGCGTGCTGGCCGGACCGTTCGATCGAGCAGTTTAACGGCTGGCGCGTGCCGACGACGCGCATGCCGCAACTACGCAACACATCACTTCGTGCGCGGCGCGAAGGTAAGCACCTGACCGTCGTCGAGCGTCAGTTGCAGCGCTTGCGGCGGATTCATCTGGACGCCGCTCTTCGCAATGTGCGCGAGCGCGTCGAGATAAGGCCGCTCGAGCGCCGCGCCCGCGCCTGACGTACACGCCATGCGCGTGCCGGCGAGCGGGCCGAGCGTGAGCTTGCCGTCCTTCAGGTCGTATGCGCCGGAGAAGCGGTTGCAGCCCGAGAAGCCGCTCGCCTGCCGACGTCCGCTCGCGGTCGATAAATCGAGCGTGAGCGGTTGCGCGTTGTTCTCGCCCGCGTGCGGCACGGCGCGCGGCTGGCCGCTCGCATCGGTCCAGCTCGAAAGCTCCCAGCGCGTGTCGTCGAGCAGTTGCGTGGCGGCGGGATTGTACGGATTGGTGGGCGGGGCGCTCGCATCGGTGTGCCTGGGCATCGCGCAGCCCGCGACGACGCTTGCGACCACGAGCGCGCACGCGCACCAGGCCAGCGAACGCGCTTTGTTTCGCGACAGGAGATTTGACGATGAGCGCGGCGCACGAGACGCGGGCGCGCGATGAAAGGGCGTGGGCATCGATGATCCTGAAGCTGGCGAAACCGTAAGGGTATCGCACGCGTCCTACACTTTGTCTAGCACCCGTATGCAACAAAATGATCGGCGCGGGCGCGAATTCGCGTGCGGATGCCGCTCGCGACGACGCTGTCAATAGACCGGATGGCAAAGTGTTGCGCCCGGCGCTGCGTGTTAGCATCCCGCCCAATTCAGCCGCTTTGCGTTTGCTTTGCGCTTGCTTTGAACTTCATTGGCCTCGTCATCCGAATCGATTCTGGAGCACTCATGCAGACCGACCCACTCCGCGCTGGCGCGACGCGCATCGGCACGCCGCTTTCCCCCGACGCCACGCGCGTGATGCTGCTCGGCGCGGGCGAACTCGGCAAGGAAGTGATCATCGCGTTGCAGCGGCTGGGCGTCGAAGTGACTGCGGTCGACCGCTATGCGAATGCGCCCGGTCATCAGGTCGCGCATCGCGCGCACGTGATCGACATGACGGACGCCGCCGCGCTGCGCGCGCTCGTCGAGAAGGAAGCGCCGCATCTGATCGTGCCGGAAATCGAGGCGATCGCGACCGATGCCCTCGCCGATATCGAAGCGGCCGGCGTTTCGACCGTCATTCCGACGGCGCGCGCCACGCAACTCACGATGAATCGCGAAGGCATCCGGCGCCTCGCCGCCGAGGAACTGGGCTTGCCGACTTCGCCTTACGCGTTCGCGCAGTCGCTCGACGAGATGAAGGCGGCGATCGCGGCGATCGGTTTTCCGTGCGTCGTGAAGCCGGTGATGTCGTCGTCGGGCAAAGGGCAGTCGGTGCTCAAGCGCGACACCGACATCGAGCCGGCATGGAATCACGCGATGGCGGGCGGGCGCGTGAACCACGGGCGCGTCATCGTCGAGGGCTTCATCGACTTCGAATACGAAATTACGCAACTCACCGTGCGCGCGGCGGACCCGGCAAGCGGCGCAACGCAGACCTATTTCTGCGATCCGATCGGCCATGTGCAGGTCGCGGGCGACTACGTCGAATCGTGGCAGCCGCAGGCGATGAGCCCCGCCGCGCTCGCGAAATCGCGCGATGTCGCCGCGAAGGTCGTGACGGCGCTCGGCGGCCGCGGCCTCTTCGGTGTCGAGCTGTTCGTGCGCGGCAACGACGTCTGGTTCTCCGAAGTGAGCCCGCGTCCGCACGACACCGGCCTCGTCACGCTCGCGACGCAGCGCTTCTCCGAATTCGAGCTGCACGCGCGCGCGATTCTCGGCTTGCCTGTCGATACCGCCTTGCGCGCGCCCGGCGCGTCGGCTGTGATCTACGGCGGGCTGGATGAGGCCGGTATCGCGTTCGAAGGCGTCGCCGAGGCGCTCGCTGTGCCCGGCGCCGATTTGCGGCTGTTCGGCAAGCCCGAGAGTTTCGTGAAGCGCCGCATGGGCGTCGCGCTCGCGACGGGCGCCGATACGGACGAAGCACGCGAGCGCGCGAAGCTCGCGGCGTCGAAAGTCAGGCCGGTTTCGGCCAGATGACCGGCGTCGCGTAGCCGAAGGAGCAACGCAGTGAACTGGAAACTGATGGCTGTGCTCGTCGCGATGTCGCTGGGACTGTTCGGCTGCGGACTTGCGGCGGCGCCGTGCCGGATCGCGTCGGCGGGTCTGAAGATCGTGCCGGTGGTCGGCCACGTCGCGGCTGCGCCGACTGACGCATGCGCGGACGTCATCGATCCCTGAACGCCGCATCGCGCATCGAACACACGTGAAACGAACCATGAAGAAACTGCTCGCACTCATGCTCGCGGCTTTCGCCGCCGAGGCCGCTCACGCGATGCCGCTCACGGTGCCGCAAATCCAGACCGCGTCGACGCAGACGACCCGTTACGACTGCAAGGACGGCAAGAGCGTGTCCGTGCAGTACACGAATACGCGCAACCATCAGAGCTTCGCGGCGCTGACCGTCGACGGGCGCAAGCTGCTGTTCGTCAACGTGATCGCCGGCTCGGGCGCGAAGTACGTTGCCGATCAATACACCTGGTGGACCAAGGGTCCGCAGGCCAATCTGTACGACGAGATGGCCGCGAAGGAGGCGCCGCCGCTGCTCGCGGATTGCGCGGCCCGCAAGAAGTAGGCGCGCGGCATGCTGGAAAGTCGTCCGGGCGCGCTTTCGTGTCGCCGGGGCGCTTCGGCGTGCGGTGCTACAATGTGCGGCTTTCCGGCTGTGAGAATCGCGGCCGGACCGGATCCCGAATTTTGCGGCATCGCCGTCCGATGCCGGGTCGAACGGCAGGCCGCGCCGAATTGCGCCGCCGCTTCGGCAGACCAGGCGATGCCGCGTGCCTTGAAGGCGTCATCGAAGCCGTGTTCCATCAGGGCGCGGGCGGGCGATGCCCGTCGACCGATCGACCGGCCGCCCTGTCAAGCGCGCACTGTGCGCCTGACCGATGCGCCGCGTGCGCCAACGAAACCATCCGCGTAAGCAACCGGTCGCGACGATCGACCGAACGACCCGACCGATTTTTTACGCGCGCCGCCTCCCGCGGCACTTTAGCGAAAGCCAATATAGTCACCATGTCCGATTCCGCCGCCACGAACACGTCCACCGCACAGGCCGCTGCGCCGACGTTCGACCAGTTCGGTTTGTCCGCCGACATCCTGAAAGCGGTGCGCGAGTCCGGCTACACCACGCCCACGCCGATCCAGGCGCAGGCGATTCCCGTCGTCCTCGCGGGCCGCGACGTCATGGGGGCCGCGCAGACCGGCACCGGCAAGACCGCCAGCTTCTCGCTGCCGATCATCCAGCGCCTGTTGCCGAACGCGAACACGAGCGCCTCGCCCGCACGCCATCCGGTGCGTGCGCTGATGCTTACGCCGACGCGCGAACTCGCCGATCAGGTCGCCGCCAACGTACAGACCTATTCGAAGCACACGCCGCTGCGCAGCACCGTCGTGTTCGGCGGCGTCGACATGAACCCGCAGTCCGACGCGCTGCGCCGCGGCGTCGAAATCCTGATCGCGACGCCGGGCCGTCTGCTCGATCACGTGCAGCAGAAAACCGTGAACCTCGGCCAGGTGCAGATGCTCGTGCTCGACGAAGCCGACCGCATGCTGGACATGGGCTTTCTGCCCGATCTGCAACGCATCCTGAATCTACTGCCGAAGGAGCGCCAGACGCTGCTTTTTTCGGCGACGTTTTCGCCGGAAATCAAGAAGCTCGCGGCCACTTATCTGCGCAATCCGCAGACGATCGAAGTCGCGCGCAGCAATTCGACCAACGCCAACGTGCGCCAGATCGTCTACGAAGTGCATGAGAGCGACAAATCCGGCGCGGTCGCGCAGATCATCCGCGAGCGCGAACTGAAGCAGGTCATCGTGTTCTGCAACAGCAAGATCGGCGCGAGCCGCCTCGCGCGCGTGCTGGAGAAGGACGGCATCGTCGCAACGGCGATTCACGGCGACCGTTCGCAAAGCGAGCGCATGCAGGCGCTCGACGCGTTCAAGCGCGGCGAGATCGAAGCGCTCGTCGCCACCGACGTCGCGGCGCGCGGTCTCGATATCGCCGAACTGCCGGCGGTCATCAACTTCGATCTGCCGTTCAACGCCGAAGACTACGTGCACCGTATCGGCCGGACGGGGCGTGCGGGCGCGTCGGGCGATGCGCTGTCGCTGTGCAGCGCGAACGAGCGCAAGCAACTCGCCGATATCGAGAAGCTCATCAAGCGTCCGCTCGATGTCGAGCCGCTCGAAGTGACGACGCGCGCACGCCGCGACGGTTCCAGCGGTTCCGCGCCGCGCCGCGACGAGCGTTTCGGCAGACCGGAGCGCGGCGAGCATCGCCATGCCTCGCGCGACGAATCCGGTTCGCGCCGCCGCACGACGGGCACGCATGATCGTCCGCGCGGCCGCCAGCAGCCTGTCGACGAGTTTTTCCTGAAACCGTACGAGCCGTCTCCCTCGGCGATGAAGCGTCAGGAGGAAACGGTCGAACCCGAGCGCAAGAGCGCGCCGAAGCAGCCGCTCGCGGCCTTGCTCGGCGGTTTGGGAATGCCGCGCAAGTCGTCCTGAAGAAAAAAAAGGCAGCTCATCGGGCTGCCTTTTTTGCGTCTAGCGCGCGAAGCGTCTGGCCCATTCGGCCGTCGCAATGCTGTAGAACGCGTCGAGATCATTGGCAGCGACTTCGATGTCAAGATGACGCGCAGCTTCGATGAGCGCGCCGAGCGGCGCGTTCCGGTCGAGCGGCGCGGCACCCGTCTGCTTGCTCAGCTTTTCGCCGATGCCGTTATTTACGACGGGCACGTGCAAATAAGCCGGCGTCGGCGCGTCGAGGCATTGCTGAAGATAGATCTGCCGCGCGGTCGAATCGAGCAGGTCGGCGCCGCGCACGACGTGCGTGATGCCGGCGTCGGCATCGTCGACGACGACCGCGAGTTGGTAGGCCCATAGGCCGTCCGCGCGCTTCAGCGCGAAATCGCCGACTTCCGTGGCGAGATTCTGCGATTGCGTGCCTTGCCAGCGATCGTCGAACGCGACGACCGCCGCCGCGCCGTCCGGCACGCGCAGCCGCCACGCGCGCGCGGGCTTGCCGTGCAGGCCGTTGCGGCACGTGCCCGGATAGGCGAGCGTCGCGTGGCGCGCGTGCGCGTCGACGAGCGAATCCGCGATTTCGCGCCGCGTGCAGCCGCACGGATAGATGAGGCTCGTCGCCTGAAGACGTTCGAACGCGGCCTGATAAGCGTCGCCACGCTCGCTTTGCCACACCGGCGGCTCATCGGAATGCATGCCGAAGTGCGCGAGCGTCGCGAGAATGTCGTCGGCGGCGCCGGGAACGGTGCGCGGCGCGTCGATATCTTCGATACGCACGATCCAGCGTCCGCGATGCGCGCGCGCATCCAGAAAACTCGCGAGCGCGCTGACGAGCGAGCCCGCATGCAGCGGGCCGGTGGGCGAGGGCGCGAATCGTCCCCGATAAGTCGCCCGATGAGTCATTAGGCGGCGGCGCCGGCCTTCGCGTCGGGATGGCAGGCCGGGCATGTCTCGCCCGGCTTGTAGAACGGCGACTGCTGATCTTCGACCGGCACCACCGCGCGGCAGCCGAAACATTGCGCCGTCGCGGTCGGCTGCAGGTTCGGATCGAGCGCGGTGCGGTAATCGAACACGAAACATTCGCCGTTGTAATGCGCGCCGCCCACTTCCTCGAAATACTTCAGGATGCCGCCTTCGAGCTGATAGACATGCTCGATGCCCACTTCCTTCATGTGAATCGCGGCCTTTTCGCAGCGAATGCCGCCGGTGCAGAACGACACGATCGTCTTGCCGTCCAGATCCGCGCGATTCTGTTCGATCACTTCCGGAAACTCGCTGAATTTCGTGATGCGGTAATCGAGCGCGTTATCGAACGTGCCGACATCGACTTCGAACGCGTTGCGCGTGTCGAGCATGACGACGGGGCGGCCTTCGTCGTCGTGGCCGCGGTCGAGCCAGGCTTTCAGCGTGGGCGCGTCGACGGACGGCGCGCGGCCGAGTTCCGGCCTGATCGCGGGCTTTTTCATCGTGATGATTTCGCGCTTGAGCTTCACCAGCATGCGGCGAAACGGCTGCTTCGCGGACAGGCTTTCCTTGAACTGCAAGTCGGCGAAACGGCCGCCGAAGAGCGCGTCCGTGCGCATGTAATCGATGAATTCGCGCACTTCTGCGACCGGCCCGGCGATGAACAGATTGATGCCCTCCGGCGCGAGCAGAATCGTGCCCTTGAGACCGAGCGCGTTGCAGCGTTCGGTGACGAGCGGCCGCCACGCGGGGCCGTCCTCGATGGTGACGAATTTGTAGGCGGAGAGATTCAGGATGCTCATGATCGGATGCTGCGCAAAACGGCTGTAACGGGTAAAAAGTGCGGACGAAAGACGCGCGCGAAACACGTATTATCCCGCAAACGGCGCGCATCTTCGCCGGATTGCTGCGGGCGCGTCGCCAAGCCTTGCGCACGCGCAATTCCGGACGTGTCGCGAGGGCCTTATCCGTTCGGCCAACGCACGTTTTCACGCGGGTTCAGCCGATGACCCGCATGTACAATACCGCCATGTCAGATCCCCGCTTCGTTCATCTCCGCGTCCACTCCGAATTCTCGATCGCCGACGGCATCGTGCGGCTGGACGACGTCGTCAAGGCTGCCGCGAAAGACGGACAAGGCGCGCTCGCGCTGACCGATCTCGGCAACGCGTTCGGTCTCGTGCGCTTTTACAAGGAAGCGCGCGGCATGGGCTTGAAACCCATCGCCGGCTGCGATGTCTGGATCACCAATCCCGCCGATCGCGACAAGCCCTCGCGCCTGCTTCTCCTCGTGCGCGACAAGGAAGGCTATCTCAACCTGTGCGAACTGCTGAGCCGCGCGTGGCTCACGAACCAGTATCGCGGCCGCGCCGAGGTCATGGTCGAGTGGCTCGAGGAAGGTCTCGCGACCGGATTGCTCGCGCTTTCCGGCGCGCAGACGGGCGACATCGGCATGGCGTTCGCCGCAGGCAACGCGCAAGCCGCGCAGCGCAACGCCGAGCGCTGGGCGAAGCTCTTTCCGGACGCGTTCTATATCGAATTGCAGCGCGCGGGCCAGCCGGGTGAGCAGGCTTACGTGCAGGAAGCGGTCAAGCTCGCGGCGAAGCTGAAGCTGCCGGTCGTCGCAACGCATCCGATGCAGTTCATGACGCCCGACGACTTCACCGCGCACGAAGCGCGTGTGTGCATTTCGGAAGGCGATATTCTCGCGAATCCGCGTCGGCAGAAGCGCTTCACGCAAGATCAATATTTCCGCACGCAGGACGAGATGTGCGCGCTTTTCGCGGACGTGCCGTCGGCGCTCGCGAACACCGTCGAGATCGCGAAGCGCTGCAATCTGACGCTCGAACTCGGCAAGCCGAAGCTGCCGCTTTTCCCGACACCGGACGGCATGTCGCTCGACGACTACCTCGTGCAGTTGTCGAAAGAAGGCCTCGAAGTCCGGCTGCAGCAACTCTATCCCGATGAAGCCGCGCGCGAGGCGCAGCGCGAAACCTACTACGCGCGCCTCAATTTCGAATGCGGCACGATCATCAAGATGGGCTTTCCGGGCTACTTCCTGATCGTCGCCGACTTCATCATGTGGGCGAAGAACAATGGCGTGCCGGTCGGTCCGGGACGCGGCTCGGGCGCGGGTTCGCTCGTCGCGTATGCGCTCGGCATTACCGATCTCGATCCGCTGCGCTACAACCTGCTGTTCGAGCGCTTCCTGAATCCGGAGCGCGTGTCGATGCCCGACTTCGACATCGACTTCTGTCAGGAAGGGCGCGACCGCGTCATCCAGTATGTGAAGGGAAAGTACGGCGCGGATGCCGTGTCGCAGATTGCGACCTTCGGCACGATGGCGGCGAAGGCGGCGGTGCGCGACATCGGCCGCGTGCTTGATCTCGGCTACATGTTCACCGACGGCGTCGCCAAGCTGATTCCGTTCAAGCCGGGCAAGCACGTGACCATCGCGGATGCGATGAAGGAAGAGCCCACGCTTCAAGAACGCTTCGACTCCGAAGACGAAGTGCATCAGTTGCTCGAACTCGCGCAGCGCGTGGAAGGGTTGACGCGTAACGTCGGCATGCACGCGGGCGGCGTGCTGATCGCGCCCGGCAAGCTCACGGATTTTTGTCCGCTCTATACGCAGGGCGAGGACGGCGGCGTCGTCAGTCAGTACGATAAGGACGACGTCGAAGCCGTCGGCCTCGTGAAGTTCGACTTTCTGGGTCTGACCACGCTCACGATTCTCGACTGGGCCGAGCGCTATATCCGCCGGCTCGATCCGTCGAAGAAGGACTGGAGTCTCGCGCAGGTGCCGCTCGACGATCCGGCATCGTTCCAGATATTGAAGAAGGCGAACACCGTCGCCGTGTTCCAGCTGGAAAGCCGCGGCATGCAGGGCATGCTGAAAGACGCGCAGCCGGACCGTTTCGAGGACATCATCGCGCTCGTGGCGTTGTATCGACCGGGCCCGATGGACCTGATACCGAGCTTCTGCGCGCGTAAGCACGGACGCGAGATCGTCGAATATCCGGATCCGCGCGTCGAACCCGTTCTGAAAGAGACCTACGGCATCATGGTCTACCAGGAGCAGGTGATGCAGATGGCGCAGATCATCGGCGGCTACTCGCTCGGCGGCGCGGACTTGCTGCGCCGCGCGATGGGCAAGAAGAAGCCCGAGGAAATGGCCAAGCATCGCGAGATTTTCGCGGAAGGCGCGGCGAAGAACGGTCTCACGCGCGCGAAGGCGGACGAAACCTTCGACCTGATGGAGAAGTTCGCGGGCTACGGCTTCAACAAGTCGCACGCGGCGGCGTATGCGCTGCTCGCCTATCACACGGCGTGGCTGAAGGCGCATCATCCGGCGGAATTCATGGCGGCCAATATGTCGCTCGCCATGGACGACACCGACAAGGTCAAGATTCTGTTCGAAGACTGCCTGACGAACGGCATGGCGGTGCTGCCGCCGGACATCAACCAGTCGGCGTATCGCTTCGAACCGGTCGCGGAAGCCGATGGCAAGCGCTCGAAGACCATCCGCTACGGTCTGGGCGCGGTGAAAGGCAGCGGCCAGAACGCCATCGAAGAGATTCTGCGTGCGCGCGAAGACGGCCCGTTCGTCGATCTCTTCGATTTCTGCGAGCGCATCGACCGGCGCGTCGTGAATCGCCGCACGGTGGAAGCCCTCATCCGCGCGGGCGCGTTCGACACGGTTCATGCGAATCGCGCTCAATTGCTCGCCTCGGTGCCGATGGCGATGGAAGCCGCCGATCAGGCCGCCGCCCACGCGATGCAGGCCGGCCTCTTCGACATGGGCGACGCGCCGCTCGCGAAGCACGAATATGTCGACGAACCCGAGTGGTCCGACAAGAAGCGTCTGCAGGAAGAGAAGACCGCGCTCGGTTTCTATCTGTCCGGCCATCTGTTCGACGCGTACAAGGGCGAAGTGCGCCGCTTCGTGCGCCAGAAGATCGGCGAACTGAAGGAAGGGCGCGACAAGCTCGTCGCGGGCGTCATTTCCGCGATGCGCACGCAGATGACCCAGCGCGGAAAGATGCTGATCGTCAATCTCGACGACGGCAGCGGCCAGTGCGAAGTCACCGTCTTCAACGAACAGTTCGAAGCGAACAAGGCGCTCTTCAAGGAAGACGAACTGCTCGTCGTGCAGGGCATGGCGCGCAACGACGCGTTCACGGGCGGCATCCGCTTCACCGTCGATACCGCGATGGACCTCGAACGCGCGCGCAGCCGTTACGCGCAGTCGGTGAAGGTCGAGATGAACGGCAACGCCGACGCCTTGCGCCTGCGCCGCGTGCTCGAAGCGCATGCGGCGGGCGAACAGGCCGCGCCGCCGCCGATGCCGGTGAAGGACAACGGCCGCCAGCGTCAGTCCGCGCCGATTCCCAACGGCCTGAACGTGAGCATCGTCTATCGCAGCGAGCATGCCGAAGGCGAAGTGCGTCTCGGCGACGCATGGCGCGTCAAGCCGACGGACGACCTCATCACGGCGCTGCGCGGCGAATTCGCGGGCAGCGCAATCGAAATCGTCTACTGATGCGCATCGGCATCTCGGCGAATGCGCTCAAGCATTCCGGCGGACTCGAACGCTACGCGATGGATCTCGTGCGCGGCCTCGCCGCCGCGGGCTTCGAGGGCAAGAAGAAGCCCGCGTTCTTCGCGCGCAAGATCGATACGTCGCTGCCCGAAAGCCGTTTGATCGAGCCGCATCGCATCAAGGTATCGTTTCTGCCGGGCAAGCTGCGCGACGCGTATTTCTCTTGGGCGCTCAAGCGCGCGCGCAGGAAAGCCAGGGTCGATGTGCTCATCGGCTGCAATCGCGTGGAAGGTTCCGAGATCGCCATTTGCGGCGGCACGCATATCGGTTTTCTGCGCGCGACCGGGCGGCGAGAGAAGCGCTCGGACACGCGGCAGATCGCGCTCGAACGCCGTCAGTATGCGCAGGCGAAGGTCGTCGTCGCGCATTCGGACATGATGAGCCACGAATTGCGCGCGTTATACGGCGTGGATGCCAGCAAGATTCGCGTGCTTCATCCGCCCGTGGACGGCGCGCGCTTTTCGCCTGTCGATGACCACGAGCGCGCGCGTCTGCGCGAACGCTTCGGTTTCAAGCCCGATGAAACCGTGCTGCTGTTTCCGTCGAGCAGTCATGAACGCAAGGGCTTGCCGCTGATCGAGAAGGGGCTCGCCGGGATGAACGTGGTGATCGCGGTGGCGGGCCGCGCGCCGGGAAAGCCGGCGGCCAACGTGCGCTATCTCGGCTACGCGAAGAACATCGAGGATGCGTACCGCGCGGCGGACTTCACGATTCTTGCGTCGAGCTACGAGCCGTTCGGGCTCGTCGGCATCGAATCGGTGATGTGCGGCACGCCGGTGATCTTTCCTGCGTGCATCGGCTGCTGCGATGCGATCGCGGATCACGCGAAGCATGTCTTCAAATCAGGCGACGCCGCCGATCTGCGCCGCACCGTGCTCGACGCCATCGAAACGCGGCGCGGCGCGGCGCGCGTATCGGACGGCGCGGTGCGTTACGACGCGAGCGTCGACTCGCACGTGCGCGCGCTGATCGAACTTGCGCGCGCCATCGACGCAAAGCGCTGAGCCGCGTTCAGCGCACTTCGTTCATGTGCGCCAGTTTCAGGAACCGGTAGTAGACCGTCTGCGCGTTGAAGACCGCGATCATGAAGCCGGCCTTGCCGTCGAGAAAGCCGCGCCGCAGCACGTAAGTGCGCGCGAACGCCCACGCGCCGCGTGTGAGCGCAACGCCGAAGCTGCCGCGCTTGCCGGCCGCGTGCCGTTGACGCGCGCCCGCCGTGGAGTACGCGTCGAGCTTGCGCAGCACCGCCTCGAAATCTTCGTAGGAGTAGTGCATCAATTTTCCGGACAGGCGCACGACGGGCTGCGCCGTCGAAAGCACGAGCCGTTCGTGCACGAGATCGGGCGAGAAGCGCGCAGTGCCGCGTCTGAAGAGTCGCGGTATCCAGTCCGGATACCAGCCGCTGTGCTTAACCCACACGCCGCAGAAGCTCGACAGACGGTCGATCGCGTACACGTCCGCCTGCGGATCGGTGATCGCGGCGCGGATCGACGCAGCCAGTTCGGGCGACACGACTTCGTCGGCGTCGACGGAGAGCACCCAGTCGGTCGAGAGCGCGTCGAGCGCGCGGTTCTTCTGCGGGCCGAAGCCCGGCCAGTCGCGCGCCACGATCACGCGCGCGGAATGCGCCTCGGCGATGCCCACGGTCGCGTCGGTGCTGCCGCCATCGACGACGACGATTTCATCGGCGAAAGAAACGGCCTGCAGGCATTGCGCGAGCCGCGCGGCCGCGTTGTGGGTGATGATGGCGATGCCGAGCGTTGGGCGGGACATGGAAGCGTTGGTGCGGCGTGCGTGTTGGTATAATTATTGACTGCTGGCCGGGCGTGGCGTGATGCAGAAAATTCCGCCGTGCCGGACCGGGCGCAAAGAGGCCGCGGGCCTCTTTTTGTTGTCAGGGTAGAGTGAGGCGATAGTGTGCCTGACGGAAGCGCGTAGCAAAAGATCGTTCGAGACGGGTCTGGTTCCAGCATTCCTCGTCGATGGCCGGTTTTCGCTTCGCGAGCCGCATCGACGTCCATGAAAACAACGCGGCCTGACGAACTCCATCCGCCAGGCAGGGCACGCAATGCACCTGCTTCGTCCAAGGGGCACCGCGAGTAATCCCGTTTCGATTCTATGAGCCGACTCTCCGGGCGCATACGCATCATTGCCCGCGCGATACCCAAGCTTGCGTTCAAGGCGTTTCGCCACAGGCCGACCGGCGTGTCGAGCATCCTGATCGCGCATCATCTGCTGCTCGGCGACACCTTGCTGCTGACGCCGCTCGTCGCGAAGCTGCGTCTGCGCTACCCGGACGCGCGCATCGTGCTCACGTGCCCGAAGGCCATCGTGCCGCTTTATGCCGGCCGGCCGTACGGCGCAGAGGCGCTGCCGTTCGATCCGCGCGATGCGGCGAGCGTCTCGGCCGTCCTGAAGTCAGGGCCGTACGATCTCGGCATCGTCGTCGGCGATAACCGGCATGCGTGGCTCGCAATCGCGGCGAAGTGCCGCTGGATCGTCGGTCATGGCGACGACACGCCCGCCTGGAAGAACTGGCCGCTCGACGAATCGCATCCGTATCCGCAAGAACCCGCCGCCTGGGCCGATATCGCCGCGACACTGATCGACGGGCCGCCGCCCGCGCGCTATCGGCCGGGCGACTGGCCGGCGCCGGCCGCCAGGCCGCTCGCGCAGGCCGACGCCGTGTCGCTCGCGCGGCCGTACGTGGTGCTGCATCCGGGCGCGAGCACGTCGGTCAAGCGCTGGCCGCACGATCGCTGGCGCGCGCTCGCCGGTCGCATCGAGGCGCGGGGCCTCACGCCGGTATGGAGCGGCGGCCCGGACGAAGCCGACTTGATCCGCGCGATCGATCCCGAAGCGCGGTATCCGAGCTTCGCGGGCCGGGTCGGACTGGGCGAGTTGTGGCATCTGTTCGCGCGCGCTCGTGCGGTGGTATGCCCGGACACGGGCGTCGCGCACCTGGGACGCATGGTGGGCGTGCCGACGGTGACGCTCTTCGGACCCGGCAACGCGATGATCCACGGCGCTGGCGAATTTTGGCGCGATGCGCGCTTCAGGCCGGTTACCATCGTCGATATGCCGTGCCGGGACGAGCCGGACATCTTCCGGCGGCATGTTTCGTGGGCCCGCCGCTGCGATCGCAACGAAACGACGTGTGTCGCGTGGCGCGGTGATCATGCCCAATGCATGGGCCTCATCTCGCTCGATGCGGTGAGCGGCGCACTCGAGGAGATGCTGGCGGAAGGTCTATGACAACAAGAAAGTATCGTTTTCAGGCTGATTCGTTTCTCTGGATCGGCGCGCCTGTCATTCTCTTCGTCGTGGCCTTTGCGCACATGACGGCGCTCGAGAATATCGCGCTGGGGTTCATCGGCGTCGGCACCGTCGCGCTTGCCGCGACGCGCGGCGCGCCTTCGCCGCTGCGCTGGCCGCTGCTCGTGCCGGCTGCGCTCTGGTCGGCGTGGTCGCTCGCGTCGGTGTCGTGGTCGCCTTATCCGTCCGAGAGCATGCACGCCTGGCTCGACGAGGTGTTCTATCCGCTCTTCGCGTTCTTCGGCTTCTGGCTGCTCGGCGCCCGCACGGCTCATCCCGAACGTTTCGTGTTCATGCACTGGCTCGGCTGCGTGCTCGTCGCGATCATCAGCGTCGTCTATTGGGGGCAACTGCAGCCGCCCACGGCCGACACGTTCATGCTGCATTACTACAACCGCGTCGGTCACACGAGCACCGTCGCGCTCTTCGCGATCGCGCTCTTCACGGGCATGATGCTCGGCGGCCGTTGGCGCGCGATCGGCGTGTCGGGCGTGCTGCTGAGTGTGTTCGTCGGCATCGCGACGCTCAACCGCTTTTTCGGGCTCGCTGCGTTCGTCACGCTGCTGATCGCGGTGTATCCGCTCTATCGGCGTCACATGGTTCTCGCGATCGTGGCGCTTCTGGTCGTCGGCGTCGCGGTGATCGGCGCGCTCGAATTCAGTTCGCGCAGTCGTCTCGCGGTCAATCCGCCGGCGCTGCCTGCGCATGGCGTGACGATCGAGGGCGATCGCATTCCGGTGCCGTCGTTCCTGCCGGGCATCCGCGATACGCTCGCCGCCGACACCCGTCCGCGCCTTTGGGCGTTCTACGGCAAGGCGGGAGAGCCGCATTCGTGGATAGGAATCGGTTTCGGCAAGCCTTTGCCTGGCGAGGTGTACAAGCAGGAAATGCCGCCGCGCCTGCTCGCCGCCGAGCCGCAGGCGTTGACGCACGCCCACAACCTGTTTCTGAACACGTGGCTCGAAACGGGCGTCGTCGGTGTCGTGCTCGAAGCGCTGCTGCTGGTCGCGCTCGTCGTCCGCTTCTGGCGCTTGCGGCGCGAATTGCCGTGGCTCGCGGCAGGCGGCATCGCACTGGTGGGCGGCATGATCGCGAAGAATTCCACCGACGACTTCATGTGGCAGACGACCGCGCTCGCTTTCTGGTGCTTCGCCGGGCTGATGCTCGGCCGTGGCGAGCGCCTGACGAACCGGCTGCCGCCGCCGCGCGCCAAGTCACAAGATGAGTTACCCGACAAGTCACCCGAGACATCACGCGATACGGCTCCACGAGCGCAGGATTGAGCCCCGCGTCGACGTTCCTGCGACGGCGCCTTTCACAGGATTAGAATGGCGGATTCTCGCGTGCTGATCCGCACGGCGAATCGAACCGGCGCATTTCCATGCAAACCGAACACCGAGGAAAGATTTGAGCGAGAAGCAGACATTGCGCAAGACCATCGGCGCGGGCGAAAGCAGCTCGCCGACGGCCGTCATGAAGCGGCTATGGCCGTATATCCGTCCGCTGCTCGGCATGGTGTTTCTCGGGCTGCTGACGATGGGCATCGTCGCGGCGACCGAGGCCGGCATTCCGATGCTGCTCAAGCCGCTGCTCGACCACGGCTTCGGCTCGAAAAGCAGCGATCACGCCAAATGGCTCGTGCCGGCCGCCGTCATCGGACTTGCGCTCGTGCGCGGCGGCGCGCAGTACGCATCGGGCTACTTCCTTTCGTACGTGACGAACAAGATCCTGCTGCAACTGCGGCTCGAAATGTTCCAGCGCATGATCCACACGAGCGCGGGCTTTTTCCAGCGCGAGACCGCGAGCACGGTCATCAACGCGATCGTGTTCGAGGTCAATCAGATTCTGAGCGTGCTGTCGAGCGTGGTCGTGACGCTCGTGCGCGACTCGCTCACGGTCGTGTTTCTGCTCGGCTATCTGTTCATCCTCAACTGGCGGCTCACGCTGATCGTCGCGGTGATCCTGCCGGCCATCGGCTGGCTCGTCAGCAAGATCAACCGGCGGCTGCGGCGTCTCAATCGCGAGCATCAGACACTCACGAACGAGCTGTCGTATATCGTCGAGGAAACCGTCGGCGGCTACAAGGTCGTGAAGGTGCACAACGGCGAACCGTACGAGACCGGGCGTTTCACGGAGATGAGCCATCGGCTGCGCGGCTACTCCATGCGCATGCAGGTTTCGGGCGGCCTTGCGCAGCCGCTCACGCAGTTTCTGGCGTCGATCGCGCTCGCAATCGTCATCACGATCGCGGTCGTGCAGTCGGCGAACGATCAGACCACCGTCGGCGGCTTCGTTGCGTTCGTCACGTCGATGCTGCTCGTCATTTCGCCGCTCAAGCATCTGATCGACATCAACCAGCCCTTGCAGCGCGGCATGACGGCGGCGGAGCTGATCTTCGGGTTGATCGACGAACCGGCCGAGCCGGAAGGCGGCGGGCGCCGTCTCGAACGGGCGCGCGGCGAAGTCGAATTCCGCGATGTGTCGTTCAGCTACGGTTCCGTCGACCGGCCGACGCTCGATCGCGTGTCGTTCAAGGTCGCACCGGGCGAGATGGTCGCGCTCGCGGGTCCGTCGGGCAGCGGCAAGACGACGCTCGTGAATCTGCTGCCGCGCTTTTTCGATCCGCGCGGCGGTCAGGTGCTGGTTGACGGCGTGCCGATCACCGAGTACGACCTGCACGATCTGCGCGGCCAGCTCGCGATGGTCAGCCAGGACGTCGTGCTCTTCAACGATACGATTGCCGCGAATGTCGCTTACGGTCAGACGCCGGATCGCGAGCGCGTGATGTCGGCGCTGGCTGCGGCGAATCTGTCGGAAGTCGTCGCGTCGTTGCCGGATGGCATCAATACGCTGGTCGGCGGTAATGGGATGCGTCTGTCGGGCGGACAGCGGCAGCGTCTGGCGATTGCGCGCGCGATCTACAAGAACGCGCCGATTTTGATTCTCGACGAAGCCACGTCGGCGCTGGATTCAGAGTCCGAGCGGCACGTGCAGTCGGCGCTGGAGACGTTGATGAAAGGGCGCACGACGTTGGTGATCGCTCACAGGCTATCGACGATCGAGCGCGCGGATCGCATTCTCGTGATGGAGTCGGGGAAGATCGCGGAGCAGGGCAGTCATGCGGAATTGTTGCGCAAGGACGGCCTGTATGCGCATCTGCATCGGATTCAGTATCAGCAGCAGGCGGCGTAATCAATTGATTGTGAGATAGCAGCAATTAGCGGCCTGTGCGCTTCGCTATGATTCGCCTCCCCAATTCCGGGGAAGAATCATTGAAGAGTAAGCGAAGCATGATGCAGTTCAGAGTCGATGCAGTAAAAAGCAGGCGCGATGTCCTGCGCGCCGCGGGCGCGGTCTTTCTTGCAGTATGTCTCGTGGCGTGCGGCGGCGGTTCGGATGACAGCATCTCGAACCAGGTCGATCCCGCCGCTAAAGTGCCGCCGGCCGCCGGCACATTCGCGGCGATGTCCATCGCGACCGACGACGGCGCGCCTGTCGTCCAGAAAGACAAGTACCTTGGCGTACAAATCGGCACCACGGACGCCGACGGCACCGAATCGTTGGCGAGCCGGGCCACGATCAAGGGCCACGGCAACAGCACGTGGTCGCAGGAGAAGAAGCCGTATCGGCTGAAGCTCGATAGCAAGGCGAGTCCCTTCGGATTGCCGAAGGACAAGAACTGGATCCTGCTTGCGAATTTCTTCGACAAGACGCTGCTGCGCAACCGCGCCGCGTTCGAACTCGGCCGGCGCTTCGGCATGGCATGGACGCCGCGTGCCGTCGCGTTCGAACTGGCGCTCAATGGTGAATACAAAGGCGTGTACGACCTGGTCGAATCGGTGCGTGTCGACAAGAATCGCGTCAATATCGCCGATAGCGACGAGACGACGGCGCCGAGCAAGACCGGCTTCATCGTCGAAATCAACGGGCGCATGGACGAGGCGGTCTGCTGGCGTACGACGCACAACCTGCCGATATGCATCGATACGCCGGACCCGGCATCGGACGCGCAAGCCGCGTATATCCGCGATTACATCCAGCAGGCGGAAGATGCGCTCTTCTCCGACCACGCGACCGATCCGGCAACGGGTTACGAGCAGTACTTCGATGTCGCCTCGCTGATCGACTGGTTTCTCGTCAACGAGATCTTCAAGAATCAGGACGCGAGGGACTTTGCGAGCATCTATCTCTACAAGGACGCGAATGGCAAGCTGAAGTTCGGCCCGCTGTGGGACTTCGATCTCGGCGCGGGCAACGTGAATTATTCGGACGCGCAGTATCCGGAAGGCTTCTGGGTGGCGGAAGGACCGTGGATCGCGCGCATGAAGCAGATCGATCCGACGTTCGAGACACGCGTGCGGGCGCGATGGGATGAGTTGAAGGCCGCGCACATCGATACGCTGACGGCCTATATCGAAGAGAACGCTCAGGCGCTCGAGGCAAGCGGCGCCGCGCAGCGAAACTTCCGCCGCTGGCCGGTGCTCGACAAGCGGCTCTGGCCAAATCCCGTCGTGACGGGTTCGTATCGCGGCGAGGTGGATTATTTGAAGACCTGGCTGACCAGGCGCATTGCGTGGCTGGACGCCAACTTGTGATGCACCGCGCGCGCCGTGACCGAAGAGGCGCGGCGCGCGCCTACATCAACACAATGTCATACTGCTCCTGACTCAAGTTACTCTCCACCTGCAACGAAACCGGCTTTCCGATGAAGTCCATCAGCATCGCCAGATGCTGCGACTCTTCTTCGAGGAACAGATCGATGACCTGCTGCGAAGCCACCACCCGAAACTCGCGCGGATTGAACTGTCGCGATTCGCGCATGATTTCGCGCAGCACGTCGTAGCACACGGTACGCGGCGTCTTCACCTGACCCTTGCCCTGACACGTCGGACACGGCTCGCACAGCACATGCGCGAGCGACTCGCGCGTGCGCTTGCGCGTCATCTCGACGAGACCGAGCTGCGAGAACCCGTTCACGGTCACGCGCGTGCGATCGCGCGATAGCGCCTTCTTCAGCTCGCCCAGCACCTGATCGCGATGCTCGACATTCTCCATGTCGATGAAATCGATGATGATGATCCCGCCCAGATTCCTCAGGCGCAGTTGCCGCGCGATCGTATGCGCCGCTTCGAGATTGGTCTTGAAGATGGTGTCGTCGAAGTTGCGCGCGCCGACATAACCGCCCGTATTGACGTCGATGGTCGTCATCGCTTCGGTCTGGTCGATCATCAGATAGCCGCCCGACTTCAGATCGACGCGCCGCGACAGCGCCCGCAAAATCTCCGCCTCGATGTTGTACAGATCGAAGAGCGGCCGCTCGCCGGTGTAATGATGCAGACGTGACGCAACCGCGGGCGTGAATTCCGCTGCGAAATCCGCGAGCATCTGATACGTTTCGCGCGAATCCACCTGGATACGCGTGGTCTCGTCGTTGACGAAATCGCGCAGCACGCGTTGCGCCAGATTCAGGTCCTGGTAGAGAAGCGTGGTGGGCGGCACGCGCTGCGCCTGCATCACGATCGTCGCCCACGTCTTGCGCAGATACGCGACATCGGCGGCGAGTTCTTCGCTCGTCGCGTCTTCCGCGATGGTCCGCACGATATAGCCGCCTTTTTCGTCGGCGGGCAAGACGGCGGTCAGACGCGCGCGCACGGCTTCGCGCTCCGCCTCGCTCTCGATCTTTTGCGAGATGCCGATGTGCGGCTCCTGCGGCAGATAGACGAGCGTGCGCCCCGCGATGCTCACTTGCGTCGACAGGCGCGCACCCTTCGTGCCGATCGGATCCTTCACGACCTGCACCATCAGCGACTGACCTTCGAAGACGATCTTTTCGATCGGCGTATGCGGCTGCGCGTTATGCGGCTCGCCCGCGATGCGCGGATGCCAGATATCCGCGACATGAAGAAACGCGGCGCGCTCGAGACCGATGTCGATGAACGCGGACTGCATGCCCGGCAGCACGCGTACGACCTTGCCGAGATACACATTGCCGACGCGCCCGCGAGACAGCGTGCGCTCGACGTGAAGTTCCTGAACGGCGCCTTGCTGAACCAGTGCGACGCGGGTTTCCTGCGGTGTGACGTTGATCAGGATTTCTTCGTTCATGGCCTGTTTAGAATGCGACGCGCGCCACGCGCAAGAGAGCAGCGGTTTCGAAAAGGGGCAGACCCATGATACCCGAATAGGAACCGTCGATTCGCTCGATGAACTCGGCCGCGCGGCCCTGAATCCCGTACGCGCCCGCCTTGCCGAGCGGCTCGCCCGATGCCGCGTAGCGTTGCAGCGCAGCACGATCGGCGCGCGCGAAACACACCGTCGAGCGCGATAGCGCGGGTTCGAGCAACGCACCGTCTGCATCGACGACGGCGAGCGCCGTCAGCACTTCGTGCTCGCGCCCAGCGAGACGTTCGAGCATCGCGAGGGCGTCTTCTTCGTGCAGCGGCTTACCGAGAATCAGTCCGTCGATTGTGACGGTCGTGTCGGCGACGAGAATGGGCGCGCTCGCATGACCGCCGGCGACGAGCCGGTCGCGCGCCGCCCGCGCCTTCAACGCGCACACGCGCACGACATACGCATCGGCGGCTTCGCCCGGCAACTCGGCTTCGAGCGCCTCGGCGTCTTCATCGGCACGGGGAAGCAGTAGTTCGAACTGCACGCCGAGCTGGCGAAGCAACTCCTGGCGGCGCGGGCTTTGTGAAGCGAGATAAACGAAGGGATGAGTCGGCATCTTGAAGTCGGAATCGAATGACGCGCGGGCATTCGATTCCGACATCGAAAAGCCTCACGCGCGATGGTAGGGATGATTCTGCGTGATGCTCCACGCGCGGTAAAGCTGTTCGGCAAGCAGCACGCGCACCATGCCGTGCGGCAGCGTCAGGCTGGAAATGCGCAGCATCAGTTCGGCGCGGGCCTTCACATCGGGATGAAGTCCGTCCGCGCCGCCGATCACGAACGCGACATCGCGCCCGTCCTGCTGCCAGCCGGGCAGGGCATTCGCCAACTGCATCGTGGTCCAGTCGCGGCCGCGTTCGTCGAGCGCGACGACGCGCGCGTTCTTCGGCAAGGCAGCTTCGATGCGCTGCTTTTCGGCAGCCATCACGCTCTCGGCGTTGCGTCCCGACGAGCGCTGCTCGGGCTTGATTTCCTTTAGCTCGATGCGCAGTTCGGGCGGCATGCGCTTCGCATATTCGTCGAAGCCATTCGTGATCCAGTCGGGCATCTTGTGTCCGACGGCGAGGATGACCAGCTTCATCGAACGAAGCGGCTTCAGTGCTTGCGCGAGGTCTTGCGTGCGGGACGTTTGACGGCGGGCGCGTCGTCTTCGTCGTCCTCGTCGTCATCGGCCGTGACGCTCGCGCCGCCGAACATGTTCGGCTTCTGCAGCTTCACGCGCACGGGCTTGTCGCCCCAGACTTCCTCGAGGTTGTAGTACTGGCGCAGCGCGGGCTGAAGGATGTGCACGACCGCGTCGCCGCAATCGACCAGCACCCATTCGCCGATCTCCTCGCCTTCCGTGGAGATGATGTCGCCGCCCGCTTCCTTGACCTTCTCGCGCACACTGTTGGCGAGCGCCTTGGTCTGCCGGTTCGACGTGCCGCTCGCCACGACCACGCGGTCGAAAAGCGACGTCAGGTGGGTCGTGTTGAACACCTTGATGTCCTGCGCCTTGACGTCTTCGAGACCGTCGATGATCGCGCGTTGAAGCTTCTGAAGTTCCATGGTTACCGTGTCTGGTACAGATGATGTTGAACAATATAGTCCCATACAGCCGCAGGGACCTGGGCGCGTGCGCCGTCCGTGCCGTTCATCGTGCGCGCTGCGTCGCGGATCGCCGTGGCGGATACGTCGAGAAGCAGCATTTCGTCGATGTGCATGTGACCGTGCGCGCTCGCGCGCAAAACCTCGGGGGCGGCGCGGCGCGCTTCGAGCTCGGCCGCGACGGCGGCGGGCAGGGTCGCTACGTCGAAGCCCGCGCGCGTTTCCACGCAGACGTGCGCGTAGTCGAAAAGCCGCCGCCATTGATGCCACGAATCGAGCTTGACGAGTTGATCCGCGCCCATCAGCAGCGAGATCGACGCATCCGCGCCTTCGCGTTCGCGCCAGCGCGCGAGCGTGTCGACCGTATACGTGTCGCCGTGGCGGTCGATCTCGTCGGTGGCGACGGTGAACGTCACGCCGTCCAGTTCGAGCGATGCGGCCGCCGCGCGCGTCATCGCCAGCCGATGTTCCGGCGCCGACACGCCCGCCTTCTGCCACGGCTGACCGGCGGGCAGCAGCACGAGTTCGGTGAGTTGCAGCAACTCGACGAAGCGCCGCGCAAGCAGGAGATGCCCGTTGTGAATCGGATCGAACGTGCCGCCGAAAAGGCCGACGCGCTTGGCGCAGGGCGTCACAGCCATTCGCGGCGCACCAGAAAGTCGTCGTACAGCCGCGCTTCGGGCGTGCCCGGCTCCGGCTTCCAGTCGTAGCGCCAGTTCGCGGCGGGCGGCATCGACATCAGGATCGATTCGGTGCGTCCGCCGCTTTGCAGACCGAAATGCGTGCCGCGATCGAACACCAGATTGAATTCGACGTAACGACCGCGGCGATACGCCTGAAATTCGCGCTCGCGCTCCGTATACGGCGTGTCGCGGCGGCGCTCGATGACCGGCAGATACGCGTTCAAAAACGCATCCCCGACGCTTTGCATCATCGCGAACGAGTGCTCGAAACCGGGCTCCGAGACATCGTCGAAGAAAATTCCGCCGATGCCGCGCTGTTCGTTGCGGTGCTTGAGATAAAAGTACTCGTCGCACCACGTCTTGAAGCGCGGATACAACTCCGCGCCGAACGGATCGAGCGCGTCGCGGCACACGCGGTGAAAGTGGCGCGCGTCGTCCTCGTAGCCGTAGATCGGCGTCAGATCCATGCCGCCGCCGAACCAGAAAATCGGCGCTTCGCCTTCTTTCGTCGCCGTGAGCATGCGCACGTTCATGTGCACGGTCGGGCAGTGCGGATTGCGCGGATGCATGACGAGCGATACGCCGAGCGCCTCGAAACCGCGTCCGGCGAGTTGCGGGCGCGCCGCGCTCGCGGATGGCGGCAGCGCGTCGCCCTGCACATCCGAAAAGCCGATGCCGCCGCGCTCGAAAAATTCGCCGCCTTCCAGAATGCGCGTCACGCCGCCGCCGCGCAGATGCGCGCCGGGCTCCCGCGTCCAGGCGTCGGTGGCGAAGGCCGTGCCGTCGAAGGCGCCGAGCGTATCGGCGATGCGCGTCTGCAGGCCCGTCAGATAGTCGCGGACGGCTCCGATATCGTGGGCTGCGTCGTGTTCTGTGCGTTGTTCCGCGCTGCGGTTCGGTTCACTCATCGATTGCTGCGTGCGCCCGGTGGGGCAATCTGGAATGGACGCGGGGTTAACCCTTCGTCCTTAAACTCTCAAAAGCGCGCTGCCGGACACGAGGTCCGGCAGCGCGTGTGCTCATGCGGCGCAAGCCGCCGATTCAGTGCTTGTCGCCAAGTTTCTCGGTCGACTGCTTGCGGTTCACCGCCCGATAGCCGATATCCCGCCGATACTGCATGCCGTCGAACGAAATCTGGTTGACTGTATCGTAGACCACGGATTGCGCGCCGCGCACGGAATCCGCGAGTCCGACGACACACAGCACGCGCCCGCCCGAGGTCGTGAGCTTGCCGTCGGCGAGCGTCGTGCCCGCGTGGAAAGTGACGGAATTCTCGGTTTCCGCGGGAATGCCGCTGATGCGGTCGCCCTTGCGCGGCGTGTCCGGATAGTTGTGCGCCGCGAGCACGACGCCGAGCGCCGTGCGGCGGTCCCAGTCGATATCGACGGTATCGAGCTTGCCGTCGATCGCCATTTCCACGACTTTCGAGAAGTCGCCCTTCACGCGCGCCATGATCGGCTGCGTTTCGGGGTCGCCCATCCGGCAGTTAAATTCAAGCGTCTTCGGATTGCCGTTCGCGTCGATCATCAGGCCGGCGTACAGAAAGCCCGTATAGCGGATGCCTTCGTTTTCCATGCCGCGCACCGTCGGCTGAATGATTTCGCGCATCACGCGCGCGTGCAGTTGCGGCGTGACGATCGGCGCCGGCGAATACGCGCCCATGCCGCCGGTGTTCGGGCCGCGGTCGGCGTCGAGCAGGCGCTTGTGGTCCTGGCTGGAGGCGAGCGGCAGCACGTGCTTGCCGTCCACCATCACGATGAAGCTCGCTTCCTCGCCGGCGAGAAATTCCTCGATCACGACGCGCGCGCCCGCGTCGCCGAGCTTGTTGTCGGCGAGCATCGAATCGACGGCGGCGTGCGCTTCTTCCAGCGTCATCGCGACGACGACGCCCTTGCCGGCGGCGAGTCCGTCCGCCTTGATGACGATCGGCGCGCCTTTTGCATCGATGTAGGCGTGCGCGGCGGCGAGATCGGAGAAAGTTTCGTATTCGGCGGTCGGAATGTTGTGGCGCTTCATGAACGCCTTCGCGAAGTCTTTCGAGCTTTCGAGCTGCGCGGCTTCCTTGCTCGGGCCGAAGATCTTCAGGCCGCGCGAGCGGAACAGATTGACGATGCCCGCCGCGAGCGGCTGCTCGGGGCCGACGAGCGTGAACGCGACATGTTCCTTCTCGGCGAGATCGGCGAGTTCTGCCGGGTCCGTGATGTCGACGTTGCGCAGACGCTCGTCCTGCGCCGTGCCGCCGTTGCCCGGCGCGACATAGACGATCTGCACGCGCGGCGATTGCGCGAGCTTCCAGGCCAGCGCGTGTTCGCGGCCGCCGGAACCGACGACGAGTAACTTCATGTGAATCCCCGAAATCCTGACAAAAAGCGGCTTGAGAAAAAGCGGCGGGTGCATCGACCGTAAAGCGCGCTTATGACACTCGTCATAGCGTCGCGAAGGCGGCTCGCGCTGACATAAGCTGCGTCACGCGCCTTCGGGGGCGATGCCGCGCCGCGATGCTGTCGCGGCGCCGCTGCGGCATTCGAGCCGAAGCGAAAGACGTTCCATGCGAGGCCGCGGCGGCGTCCGTCCGCGCCGCGCCCCGCGCGATCCGAAGCTCAGTCTTCGTTGATCGCGGCGTTTGTATGGACTTCCTGCACGTCGTCGAGATTTTCGAGCGCGTCGAGCAGTTTTTGCATTTTCACCGCATCGTCGCCGCTGAATTCGACTTCCGTCTGCGGTTTCATCGTCACTTCGGCGAGTTCCGCCTTGAAGCCCGCGGCTTCGAGCGCGTCCTTCACTTTCTGGAAATCGTTCGGCGGGCAGATCACCTCGATGCTGCCGTCTTCGTTTGTCACGACGTCGTCCGCGCCGGATTCGAGCGCGGCGTCCATCAGCTTGTCTTCCGGCGTGCCGGGCGCGAACAGGAACTGGCCGACGTGATCGAACATGAACGACACCGAGCCGTCCGTGCCCATGTTGCCGCCGAACTTCGAGAACGCGTGGCGCACTTCCGCGACGGTGCGCGTGCGGTTGTCCGTCATCGTGTCGACGATGATCGCCGCGCCGCCGATGCCATAGCCTTCGTAGCGGATTTCCTCGTAGTTCGCGCCATCGACGCCGCCCGTGCCGCGCTGGATCGCGCGGTTGATGTTGTCCTTCGGCATGTTGGCGTCGTAGGCCTTGTCGACGGCCAGGCGCAGGCGCGGATTCGAATCGATCTCGCCGCCGCCCATGCGCGCCGCGACCTGGATTTCCTTGATGAGGCGCGTCCAGACCTTGCCTTTCTTCGCGTCGGCCGCGGCCTTCTTATGCTTGATGTTGGCCCATTTCGAATGACCCGCCATTACCTTTCTCCATCGCGCGGGCTTCGAGCCGGGCGCCTAGTGTGCTGTCGTGCTGAATTGTGTCTGTCGGCCGCGCGTTTTCGGGCGGTGTCCGGGCGTGTTTCCCGGATACGTCGATCCGTCGCGACCCGAATCAGAACAGACCGAAATTTTAGCATGGCGGCATGCGCTCCCAGTACCGCGGCGCGCGCGCCGTTGCGCGGAAACAGGCGCGAACCGTGGGGAATTCGGCCGAATCGCGGGCAAAGCGGAGGCAAAACGGCCGTAAACGCAAACCGCCGCGCGAAGGGCGCGGCGGTCGAAGCGAGTCGGGCGGACGCTTAATTCTTCGTGCCGAACAGACGATCGCCCGCGTCGCCGAGCCCCGGAACGATATACGCATGATCGTTCAGATGCGAATCGAGCGACGCGACATAGAGCTTCACGTCCGGATGCGCGTCCTGGAATACCTTCACACCTTCGGGCGCGGCGACCAGCGCGACGAAGATGATGTTCTCGCTCTGCACGTTGCGCCGCTTCATCACATCGACGGCGTGCACCGCCGAGTAGCCCGTCGCGACCATCGGATCGCACAGGATGAAGACGCGCTCCTCGAGATCGGGCGGCAGGCGCACGAGATACTCGACCGGCCGATGATCCTCCGCCCGGTACACGCCGATATGCCCGACCCGCGCCGACGGCACGAGATCGAGCAGGCCGTCCGACATGCCGATGCCCGCGCGCAGCACCGGCACGATCGCGAGCTTCTTGCCGGCGATCACGGGCGCGTCGATCTCGACGAGCGGCGTTTCCACGCGCTTGGTCGTGAGCGGCAGATTACGCGTGATTTCGTAGCCCATCAGCAGCGTGATTTCGCGCAGAAGCTCGCGGAACGTGCGCGTCGACGTGTCCTTGTCGCGCATGTGCGTGAGCTTGTGCTGGATCAGCGGGTGATCGGTGATGAAGAGATTGGGGAAGCGGCTGTCTTGTTTCATGGGTCTCGCGCGCGGCGCGTCCTGCTCGGGTGATGTTCTGCCTCTGACGCTCGGGAAGCGCACAGTGGCGACAGTTTACCCAAAAGCCCGCCCGTGCCTAAGAACAATCGCAAGCCCGATTCCGCAGTGCCCGCCACGTTGCCGCCCCGATTCTTCTAGAATTGCGCGGAGACATCACGATCTGTGACAACGACGACGGAGGAACGACGATGGATATGGGAATCGCAGGGCGCACCGCGCTCGTCTGCGCGGCGAGCAAAGGACTCGGGCGCGGCTGCGCCGAAGCGCTCGCCGCCGAAGGCGTGAATCTGGTGATCACCGCGCGCACGGCGGAAACGCTCGAAGCGACGGCGGCGCACATCCGCTCGACCTACGGCGTCGACGTGAAAACGGTCGCGGGCGACATCACGACGCCCGAAGGCCACGCCGCCGCGCTCGTCGCGTGCCCGGCGCCCGATATTCTGGTGAACAACGCGGGCGGCCCGCCGCCGGGCGACTTCCGCACCTTCACGCACGACATGTGGATCAAGGCGCTCGAAGGCAACATGCTGACGCCGATCGAGCTCATCAAGGCGACCATCGACGGGATGATCGAGCGCGGTTTCGGGCGCATCGTGAACATCACGAGCTCGTCGGTGAAGGCGCCCATCGACGTGCTGGGTCTTTCCAACGGCGCGCGTTCGGGGTTGACGGGATTCGTCGCGGGCGTCGCGCGCAAGGTCGCGTCGACGGGCGTCACGATCAACAATCTGCTGCCCGGCACGTTCGACACCGACCGCATCGCGGTGACGATGGAAGCGCAGGCGAAGGCGCAGAACATCTCCATCGACGAAATGCGTGCGCGCCGCGCGCAAAGCCTGCCCGCCGGGCGTTTCGGCACGGCGGAAGAGTTCGGTAAGGCGTGCGCGTTCCTGTGCAGCGTGCACGCGGGCTACATCACCGGTCAGAACATGCTGATCGATGGCGGCGCTTATCCCGGCACTTACTGAGACGGAGCGTCTGATGACCACACGCGTCGCGCTGATCGCGCACGACATGAAGAAGGACGACATCGTCACGCTGACGGGCGAATTCGTCGATACGCTCGCGCAATGCAGTCTCGTCGCGACGGGTACGACCGGCGGACGCATCGCGGCGGCGCACGGGCTGGAAGTCGAGCGTAAGCTCTCCGGCCCGCATGGCGGCGATTTGCAGATCGGCGCGGAACTGGCGGAAGGGCGCGTGAATATCGTGATCTTCCTGCGCGATCCGATGACGCCGCAGCCGCACGAGCCCGACATCAACGCGCTGGTGCGCGCCTGCGACGTGCACAACGTGCCGTGCGCGACCAACATCGCGACGGCGCGCATGATTCTCGACGACTTGCGCCTGTGCTTTTCGCGGGCATCCTGAGGCACGAAAGGAGACAGACGAGCGATGACCAAGGCAATCCGATTCGACAAGACAGGCGGCCCCGAAGTCATGAAGTGGGTCGACGTGGACGTGGGCGCGCCGGGCAAGGGCGAGATACGCGTGAAGCATCATGCGGTGGGGCTGAATTTTATCGACGTGTACTTCCGCACCGGTCTTTATCCGATGCCGCTGCCGGGCGGACTCGGCATGGAGGCCGCCGGCGAAGTGACGGCGGTGGGCGAGGGCGTCGCGCAGTTCAAGCCGGGCGATCGCGTCGCGTATGCGTCGCGGCCGCCGGGCGCCTATGCGCAGGAGCGCGTGATGTCGGCGGAATACGTCGTGAAGCTGCCCGATGCGATCGGCTACGAAGACGCCGCGTCGATCATGCTGCAAGGACTGACCGCGCAATACCTCTTGCGCCGGACTTATCGCGTGAAGGCGGGCGACACGGTGCTGATCCACGCGGCGGCGGGCGGCGTCGGCATGCTCGCGTGCCAGTGGGCGAAGGCGCTCGGCGCGACGGTCATCGGCACGGTCGGATCGGACGAGAAAGCCGAGCTCGCGAAGGCGCACGGCTGCGACTACCCGATCGTGTACACGCGCGAGAACTTCACGCAGCGCGTGCGCGAGATCACGAACGGCGCGGGCGTGCCGGTCGTCTACGATTCGATCGGCCGGGACACGTATATCGCGTCGCTCGATTGCCTTGCGCCGCTCGGGCTTTTCGTGAGCTTCGGCAATTCGTCGGGCCCGTTGCCGCCGCTCGATTCGTCCGAGCTTGCCGGACGCGGTTCGCTCTACTTCACGCGGCCGACGCTCTTCAGCTACATCGCCAAACGCAGCGATCTCGACACGATGGCGGCGGAATTGTTCGATGTCGTTTCATCCGGCAAGGTGAAGACGAACGTGCGCCAGCGTCATCCGCTCGCCGATGCGGCCCGCGCGCACGAAGAGCTCGAAGCGCGCAAGACCACTGGATCGACCATTCTCCTACCTTGAAACGACGACAACCCGCACGGACGGCGACCCTATGAACGAGCCGTCCTTCAGCGTCGTCCTGATCGAGGACGACAAGCAGATTCGCCGTTTTGTGCGCGTGTCGCTCGAGGCGCAGGGCATGACGGTGCACGAAGCGGAAACGGGGCAGAAGGGGCTGGTCGAAGCCGCGACGCGCAAGCCCGATCTCGTGATCGTGGATCTCGGCTTGCCCGATACCGACGGCATCGACGTGATCCGTGAACTGCGCGGCTGGACCGAACTGCCGATCATCGTGCTGTCGGCGCGCACGCAGGAGGACGAGAAGGTGGCCGCGCTCGATGCCGGCGCCGACGACTACCTCACGAAGCCCTTCGGCGTGTCCGAACTGATGGCGCGGATTCGCGCGCATCTGCGGCGTCGCAATCAGGCATCCGCGAGCGAGACGCCGGTCGTGACGTTCGGCGACGTGACCGTCGATCTCGCGCTGCGCCGAGTCGCGAAGCGCGGCGAGGGCGTGCATCTGACGCCGATCGAGTACCGGCTGCTATCGACGCTCGTGCGGCATGCGGGGCGCGTGCTTACGCATCGGCAATTGCTCGTGGAAGTGTGGGGACCGTCGCATGTCGAAAGCCCGCATTATCTGCGCATCTACATGGCGCATCTGCGGCAGAAGCTGGAGCGCGATCCCGCGCAGCCGGAGCATATCGTGACGGAGACGGGCGTCGGTTACAGGCTCGTCGGTGCGGCGTGACGGATGGCGTCGGGCTTGTGATCGTTTGTCGATGGCGCGTTTTTCGGGTATGCCTTTGTTGTCCGCGGCGGCTTTCGCCGGATCCCGTATTCGTGTTGGTCTACTAGCACTGCCCCTGTGCGGGGCGGCACCTACTTTCTTTGCTGCTGCAAAGAAAGTAGGCAAAGAAAGCAGCTTTTCAGGCCCG
>NZ_FCNX02000009.1 GCF_001544835.2 Caballeronia fortuita
CGCGATCTTCGCGAGCGAGCCGCCGAACTTGCCTACCGCCGTACGCGCGGCCGATACGATCACTACGTCAGTCATTTTCTATCCTCGTGAAACAGCGAAAACATGAACAGGCTTCCGTTCGCGAAGGAAACCACGCGACGCGAAAATGCATCCATTACGAATGGATTCGATGGGTTCGTTTCGAACCCGGCCAGATTGATGCGCAGCGTCGATTGCGGAGCAATGTCCGACCGTCCGATGCACGAGTGAGCGACTTCAAAGGGCGTCGCGCCGACTACGGAATAGCCTCGCCCGTCGGACAAGGTTCGCTCCGCAGAAAAAATCCCGAACGGGATGCGGCAGGCGTCCAGCCAATTGCGTGGTCCATTTATATGGGCCTTTAATAAAATCTCTCAGGTTCCGCACCGGCTTCTCTGCCGACTGCCTGCTGCGAATCACGTAGACGCGATTTCTCCGCGCGAATCTTCGCGCCGTCTTGCAGCAGAGTCTGTTGGAAGTTTTATTCGGTCGTGCGTGCTTGTGCGACGCACCAAATTAGTAACAATTCTAAACGCAAAACATGCGTAAAAAATTTCATATTAGTAGGTATAAACCCTATATTCGGTAAAAAGTTGCCGATCAGACATGCGGGATAAGGCCCCAGCGTTCGAACGGACGTTCAATAATCATCCTATATGATTGGAGAAATTGCGCGGGTTGTATGATCAATTTCGCGTGCTTCGGGTTAGTGCGTGGGCTTTAATCGCCCCGATGCGGCAAGCATTCGCGCTGTCCAGGACTGTCTTCGCTAAAGGTGTCGTTCTACATAGATGCGAATTAACTACTGGGTATAACCGAATCATCTTTATCGGCTTTGCAAGCCGATCCAAATGACGGCGTGATGAAACTATAAGCAGTTAATATCGCGCCTCGCCGCGACATAATGACATCCGTCAATGAAATAATCGCTTCAAAGCGCCAGGACGAGCTTTCTTCCTTTAGCGCGGGAGCAGCACGCCATCATGCGATTGTTCGACTGACGTTCACCTTTGGTCAGCACGACGTCGCGGTGATCGATATCGCCGTCGAGCACGCGCACTTCGCACGATCCGCACAGCCCTTCCTCGCAGTCGCTTTGCACATCGACGTTGGCGCGCCGCAGTGTCGTGAGCAGCGTCTGGTCGGCGGGGACCGTGAGCACGAGTCCGGAGTCCTTCAGCTCGACATCGAACGCGTGTTCCTTGTGCGGATCGAGCGTGCCGATCTTCGATTCGAAGTGCTCTATCTTCAGCGCGTCGTCGGGCCATGCCGCGCTCGCCTCGCCGAGCGCATCGAGCATGCGCGCCGGGCCGCACGCATAGACGAGCGTGTTTTCGTCGACGGCAAGCGCCGCGAAATCGTTGCGCGCGCCTTCTTCCGACACATACTCGCAAAGGCGTGCGCCATGCAGCGCGCGCATTTCGTCGAGCAGCGCCATCGATGCGCGCGAGCGTCCGCTGTAGTGCAGTTCGTAGTCGATGCCGAGCGAACGCGCGCGCCGCGCCATCGCGCTGATCGGCGTGATGCCGATGCCGCCCGCGATCAGCACGAGCTTCTTCGCGGTTTCGTCGAGACGGAAATGGTTGCGCGGACCGCGGATGCGCCAGTGTGCGCCGGGCTTCACGTTCTCGTGAACCCACGCCGAACCGCCGCGGCTGTCGGTCTCGCGCAATACCGCGATTTCGAACGCGCGCGCGTCCGCTGGATCGCCGCATAGCGAATATTGCCGCGAGATACCCGACTCGCCGCACACGACATCGATATGGGAGCCCGCCGTCCAGCGCGGCAGAGCGCGGCCGTCCGCCGAGACGAGTCTCACGCGCACGATGCGATCGGCGCACGCCGCAACCGAATCGACGATCACCGCGCGGCTTACCGCATGCGACGACGGCTCGCCGATGCGCACCGCCGCGCGCGGCTCGCGCACGGACGCATCGGCGCGCTCGGGATTCATCGCCGGATTCCATTCGACGTAAAGATGCTCCGGCCCGCGAAACGACGTATTCGGCACATACGTGAAGCGTTGTTCGGCAAGGCGCATATGCGGCAGGCGGCGCGTGAGTTCGTCGAGAAAGATCTGCATCTCCATGCGCGCGAGGTTCTTGCCCATGCACTGATGCGCGCCGTAGCCGAACGTCAGTTGATCGCTGGCGTTTTCGCGGCGGATGTCGAAGAGGTCGGCATCGGCGAACTGATGTTGATCGTGATTCGCCGAGGACGTGACGATCAACAGCTTCGAGCCCGCCGCGATCTCGACGCCGCCGATCGTCACATCCTTCGTCGCGAGCCGCCGCCACGCCGCGACCGAACCGTTATGGCGCAAGCATTCTTCGACCGCGTTCGGAATCAGGCTCGGGTCTTCACAGATGTCGCGCCACGCGTCGGGATGCTGCAGCAGCAGCTTCATCGCGTTAGCGGTGGCGTTGGCCGTCGTCTCGTGCGCGGCGACGATGCCCGCCATCATCATCGAATGCAGGTAAGAATCCGTGACGACGTCGGGCAATTCCTTCTGCTTGCGAATGCCGTATTGCATCCAGCCGGGACCGGACGGATCTTCGCGCATCTTGTCGAGCACCTTGCCCGCGTACTGCCAGAACTTGCCGACCGCGTGCGCGACTTCGACCTGTTCCTCGGGCTTCGGCCGTCCCCACGTGTTGACCGTGTGCGCGATCGAATAGCGGCGCAGCGTGTCCATGTCTTCTTCCGGCACGCCGAGGAAATGGAGCGCGACGGTGAGCGGCACTTCCCACAACATCTGATCGACGAGATCGGCGCGGCCATCGTCGATGAAGCGATCGACATACTCGCGCGCGAGCGCCCGCACCATCGGCTCGTGATGCGCGAGCGCTTCGGGCGTGAACGGGTCCATCAGCGCGCGGCGGCGCGGCATGTGCGCGGGCTCGTCCTCGTTGACGAGCGTGCGGTTCAGCGCGAAGCCGTAGGATGCGAGCACCGCGTTCGCTTCGGGGCCGGTCGGCGTGATCTTCTCCAGCGCGATCGACGGACTGAACGTGATGTTGTCGCGGAAAATCGCCTTGATGTCGTCGTAGCGCGTGACGACCCAGTAGCCGAGTTTCGGGCTGAAGAACACCGGCTCCTGCTCGCGCGCCCATCGCACGTATTCGGGCGGGTCCTGCTGGTAACCGTCGCCGAAAGGATCGAACTCGGCCGCGCGCGCGCTGACCGGGCAGCCGTTCGGCGCTTCGTCATGGAATGGGCAATGCGGCGCTGCGGTCATGCTCGTCTCCTGATCGTTTTTCTAGAGTGACCATAGTATGCAACGCCTCACCACTTCCAGCGCACGCCCAATCCGCCTTCGATCGAGCTGCGATTGGGTCCCGCGATCCCGGTCGAATACGCGACGTTCGCGAACACGCTGCCGCGCGCGCTTACCTTCGCGACGATGCCCGCGCCGAATTGCGCGGTCGTCGCGGCGACGCTCGTCGGGATGACGGTCGTGCCCGCGAAGGTCGCGGTATCGGTCGCGCCGAAGTAACGCCACAGATTTGCGCGCACATACGGCTCGAAGGTCGTGCCGGCGGCGTCGAAATGGCCGAATAAGCGCACGCCGAGGCGGCCGACGAAACCGCTCGCTTCATCGAACGATACGGTGGAGATGCCGTCATCGATATCGTGAAGGTTCGCGTGCTGCCAGATGAGTTGCGCCTGCGGCTCGATCTCAAGCCGCGCGGACAGCGGAATCGGCAAGCCCGCTTCGATCGATGCCGCGAACGCGCTGCCATGCGTCGTCGCGCCGACGCCGCGATTCGATCGCGGATCGGCGGTAAGCGAGCTGCCGAGCAGCACGGCGTCCGTGTACCAGCCGCCCGGCCCGATGTGCGTCCAGTACAGGCCCGCGCTATAGGCGTTGATCGACAGATGGCCGGCATTCGCGTTGGGGAAGCCGAGCGCGAAGCCGTCGACATCACCGCTCGCACGCGCGAAACCGAGGAAGAAGCCGTAGTGATTGCGATGACCGCGCGGTGTCGTGTCGGCATAGAGGTCGTGGCCGACCTGCACCCCGCCGATGCCGCCGCTGAATTCGGGATCGGCCGCGCCGCTGTTGTGCTGCGTCGCGTGACCGCCCCACGCGCGCGACCACGCTGCGGGCAGCGAGCCGTTTTCGGTCAGCAGCGCCTGCTCGCCTTGGCGTTCGTGGAACGTGCCGATTTGCTGGATCGTGAGTTCACGGGCGACCGGCGGTAATTCGGCGTAGACCGGCACTTCCATCCGATAAAGCGGGATTGGCGCCGCGCCGGGTGGCGGTGGAGGCGGCAAAGGCGGCGTGCCGGCTGCGGCCGTAGGGACGAGCGATGGTGTTGCTGGTGCTGCTGGCGTTGTTGGCGTTGTTGGCGTTGTTGGCGTTGTTGGCGTTGTTGGCGTGGTCGGCGTTGTCGGCGCTGTCGGCGCTGTCGGCGTTGTCGGCGTTGTCGGCGTTGTTGGCGTTGTTGGCGTGGTCGGCGTGGTCGGCGTGGTCGGCGTTGTCGGCGTTGTCGGCGTTGTCGGCGCTGGAACAGGCGCTGGCAACGGCGGCACGCTCGAGCGCAAATACCAGTTGTCCGCCGTGCCCTCGCTAACGCCGCCCTTGAACAGAAAGTACGTATAAGCGCCCGCACCGACGCCCTGCCCGAGCGTGAACGCGCCCGCCGATGTCGTCGCGCCGTTCGCCGCCTGCACGACGAGTATCCCGTCGCCCGTCGTCAGCCCGCCGCCTCCGCCCGCGTTCGTCACGCCTATCGACGTCGTTCCGCCGCCCGTGCCTTGCGCGATCACGAGCCTGTCGCTTGGCGAGCCGTCCGCGCCGAGCGCGCTCTGGACGAGCAGCCGTCCAGCGTTGCCCGTGTAATTGCCGTTCACGACGAACGCGTCGCTCGTGCTCGATCCGCCGTTCGTCAGATCGATCGTGCCCGCGTTGTTCAGCGCGATGAGTTGCCCCGCGATCGCCGGCTGTATCGACGTGCGTCCGATGCCGCCCGCGAGTATCGTGCTCGCCGCGTCGAGATCGAGCGTGCCGGTGCCGCTCGCGGCATCGCCGAGCGTAAGTCCGTTCGCATCGAAGGCGAGTTGCGTATTGTTCGTCGCGCTCACCGTCTCCCAATTCGCGTAGCGCGCGAGGCCGCTTGTCTGAACGTTGTCGAACGTGAGCGTGTCCGTGCCCGGTCCGCCATCGAAGCGCGTCGTCGCGGCGAGCGTCGCATCGGTCAGATTGCGGATCACGGCCGAATCGTTGCCCGCGCCGAGCGATACCGGGCCGGCGATCGTGCCGCCGCTCCATGTCAGCGTGTCGGTGCCGGAGGTCGTCGTGACGCCTTGCCCGATCGAGCCGCCCGTGATCGTCAACGAGTTCGTGCCGCTGCCGAGATCGACGCGCCCGCCGATCGTCCCGCCCGAGAGGATGAATGTGTCGTCGTTCTGCGCGGCCGTCACGTTGCCGTCGATCTGTCCGCCCGACATGTCGTAGATGTTCGTGCCGACGTTCAGATCCACGCTGCCGATGCGCCCGCCCGTGATCCGGGCGACGTCGCCATTCGCGAACACGCCGACGATGCGCCCGCCGGACATCGTGAACGTGTCGCGGCCATCGCCCTGATCGAGCGAATCGACCTGGCCGGCCGTCATCGTGAAGGCGTCGACGCCGTCGCCCTGACGGATCTGTCCGGTCACCGTGCCGCCATTCATGTTGAACGTATCGCTGCCGGTGTCCGTGCGCATCGCGACGCCCGCGCCTCCCGCGATCGTGCCCGAGTTCGTGATCGACACGTTGATCTTGCCGCTTGCGACGATCGCCTCGGCGTTCGTGCCGCGAATCGTGCCGCTATTGACGATCGTTTCGCCGCCGTTCGCGATCGTCACGCCGGTTGCGCCCTGAATCGTGCCGGCGTTGTCGAGCGTGCCGCCGCCATTCGCGATGATGCCGCTCGCGTGCTGACTCACGATGCTCGCGCCTGTCGCGTTCGTGACCGGCGCGGCATTGCTGACCGAAACCCCGTTTCCGCCCGTCCCGCGCGCGATGATCGATCCCGTGTTGGTGATGCTGCCCGGCGATGCGTCCTGCGAAACGATGCCCGAGGCGTTGTTGCCCGATACGTCGATCGTGCCATTGTTGGTGACGACGTTCTGGCCGGGCGTTCCTCCCGCGGAAATGCCGTTGCCCGACATGCCGGTCGTCGTGATGGAACCGTTGTTGACGAGCGTGTCGCCGCTCGTGCGCACGGTCATCCCATTCGAGCCCGCTCCGCTCGTGACGATCGCGCCGTCGTTGACGAGCGTGCCGCCGGCGCTGTTGAAATCGATCATCGCCGAGGCGCTCGCGCCGCTCGTCGTAAGCGTTCCGCCGGCTTCGTTGCGCATGGTCACCGCAGCCGCACTGTTGAACATCGCCTCGGAATTCGTGCCATTGGTGTAGATCGCGCCGCGGTTGACGAGCGTATTGCGGCCGGTCGTCGGGCTTTGCGATGTCATGCCGTCGAAACCGTTGCCGGTGAGACGCAGCGTGCCCCTGTTGGTTGCCGTACTCGTGTTGCGCACGTACAGCCCATTGCGGTTGACGATATCCAGCTCGACGCCCGGCAGGACATCGATGGTCACGTTGACACTGCCGGGCACCGCGATAACCGGCAGCGTCGAAGCAATCGGCGGGCGTGTATCGCAAATGACGGTCACATCCGATTGCGGCGCGTTGCTACTGCACCCGCCGAACGCGGCCGATGCGCGAAAAAGACAGCAGACACCGAACGCGAGCGAAAGCGCATGAGCGAGCGGCGTCGATCGGACCTGAAGCGGCGAACGGCGCATGGACTCTTCGACCTTGCTGACGGTTTCATTATGTTCAGCAGTGCTGCTCATCATTACGCCGATGTCAGCCTCGCTGATCAATGCTCTCAATCAACTATTGGCTCAGAGTAGTCCACGTATTGCGCGCGTGCAAAGCCACTGAGATTATCCGCTTCGTCAAATGGGCTTGCCTTCGCTCGACGCCCAGTTGGGCATCAACTGATTGCTCGGCAAGGTTTCGTCGATGAGCTTGCGCGCCGTCTGCCGTCCCGCGACGGGCAGGCCTTCTGGATCGAGCACGCCGATCTGCACCAGCACCGAAGCCTGATCCCAATAGATGTGTTCGTTGTAGAGCTTGTCGCCGCGAAAGCGGATGACGGCGAGCATCGGGACTTCGAAGTATCGTCCGGTCGGCGCGAGCCCCGGCAAGAGCCAGTCGATCTCGCGATCATGCGTCGCGCAAAAGACGAACTCGTCGACGACGCGATCCGCGCCGATCGTGCGCGACACCGGAATCAGCTTCGTGTCGGCGGGATTGGAATGGACGAAGTGATATCGGTAGAAGCGCTTCAATTGATCGTGACCGACGCCGCCCGTCATCGTCGGCACGTGGTTCACGTAAGGCTCGGCGACCATCGTCGGCATGACGGCGTCGACGTCGCGCGTGCCGAATTCGAAATAGCAGTGCTGCTCCCAAAGGGCGTTCAGATCGAAGACCGGGCCGAGCACCTTGCGCAGCATCGCGAGCGTGCGCGAATACGCCATCAGCGCGGCGGGTTTGTCGTAGTGTTCGCTATTCGAAACGATGAAGCCCGCCGACGTGCCCGGATAAACAAAGCGTTCGATGTGCGGCCTGCCCGCGAGCGCGGCCTCTACATCGGCTTCGCGCGAATCCTGCGCGCCCTCTTGCGCGAAGTGAAAGACCATCGGGCAGCGGATCGTGGGGATATCGTCGATGCAGTCGATGAGATCGTCGGCGTAATAGCAGGCGGCGCAATCGACATCGGCCTGCGCGGCGATGCGCGTCGCGAGACGGCCGCCGCGTCCGCAGCCGATCACGCCCACTTTGCCCGCGTGCTGCGGCAACGCGCGCAAGGCATCGACGAGCGCGGCGAAATTGTCGGCGGCGATACCGCCCGGCTTCGGATCGTGATCGGGAAGACGCGGCGCGAGTACGGCGTATCCTTCTTCGGCGTAGAGATCGGCCATGCGCGTGACGAAGTCGTCGAGGCCCGCCGCGTCATGCAGCAACACGATGCCCGGACCCGAGCCCTTTGCAGGATGCGTGGCGTAAGCGGAAATGATCGTGCCGTCGCGAAGCGTGATGTCGATGAGGCTGCCGCTCATTGTCTGCGTCTCCTTCTATATAGAGTGTGTGGTGGCGCGCGCCGCATGCTCACGACGAGAGCGTGTCGGCGAGCAGCTTCACGTTGAGCACGACGATGACCGCCGCGATCAGCCACGCAAGCGCGCTCGTCCAACGCGAAACCGCGAAGACGCCCATCTTGCGACGATCCGAAACGAAACGCACGAGCGGGATCACCGCGAACGGCAGTTGCATCGACAGAATCACCTGGCTCAAAACGAGCAACTGGCCCGTGCCCTTTTCGCCGTAGATCGCCGTCACGGCGATCACCGGAACGATGGCGATGCCGCGTGTGATGAGGCGCCGCGCCCAGTTTGGAATGCGCAGGCGCAAGAAGCCTTCCATGACGATTTGTCCGGCGAGCGTCGCGGTGACTGTCGAGTTCAGGCCCGACGCGAGCAGCGCGACCGCGAAGAGCGTCGAAGCGATGCCCAGGCCGAGCAGCGGCGACAGCAGGCGGAACGCGTCGCCGATTTCCGCGACTTCGTCGTGACCGCTTGCATGGAAGACGGCGGCGGCCACGATCAGGATCGCCGCGTTGATGAAAAGCGCGAGCGTCAGCGCGATGGTGCTGTCGATGGTCGCCCATCGGATCGCATCGCGGCGGGCGGCGACGGACTTGCCATAGGCGCGGGTCTGAACCACCGACGAGTGCAGATACAGGTTGTGCGGCATGACCGTCGCGCCGAGAATGCCGATCGCGACGTACAGCCTCTCGCGATCGGCGACGATGCGCGGCGACGGCACGAAACCGCGCAGGATATCGGCGAGCGGCGGCGCGGCGGCCGCAATCTGCAGCGCAAAGCAACTGGCGATCACGACCAGGAGCGCGATGACGAACGCTTCGAGCAGACGAAAGCCTTTGTTGATCAGCAGCAACAGAAGGAAGGCGTCGAACGCGGTCAGGAGCGCGCCCGCGATCAGCGGGATGCCGAAGAGCAATTGCAGCGCGATGGCGGTGCCGATCACTTCGGCCAGGTCGCACGCGATGATCGCGGCCTCGCACGCGAGCCACAACGCGATGTTCACCGGTTTCGGATAATGATCGCGGCAAGCTTGCGCGAGATCGCGGCCGGTCGCGACGCCGAGGCGCACCGCGAGCGCTTGCAGCAGAATCGCCATCAGATTCGATAGCAGGATGACGGCAAGCAGCGTGTAACCGAACTTCGACCCGCCGGCGATGTCCGTCGCCCAGTTGCCTGGGTCCATGTAGCCGACGGAAATCATGTAGCCCGGTCCGGCAAACGCGAGAAACCGGCGAATCCATCGGCCGCCTTCCGGGACATGAACCGACGCGTACACCTCCGGTAGGCTCGGGCGGAACGCGTCGTCCTGCTCGGGTGGTTTAGAGGCGGGGCGTACAGGATCAAGCATCGGCTCTTTTTCTCCTGCGGTTCCGGCTGTGGGCGTTTCGGAAATATGCGCCGCGCCGCATCAACATTCAAGCGCACGCGCGGACAAGCTGATAATTCTACTTATCAGATGTAGCGATTTTTCTTGTCAAATTCGAAGCTGCTTGATATCTTGCCCGCAAATGACTGAAAAGAAAGGATAAATGGTCAGGAGCACGGCACGAACCGGAACGCTTCCAGCGGAAATTGCGCGCTCGACTGCGCCCGGCCGGCTGACGAGGCAGCATTTCGCACTGTATCGAGGTTATCTCGATGGCGTGTCGGAGACGCAACTGCATGCGTCTTATGGCGACGCCAGCACGGATGTTCGCGTCACCCGACGTTTGATCGCCGCATTGCGCGACACGCTTTCGGTGCTTGCCCGCCGCGCGCGCGATACGGAAGCGGCGCACTTGCTACGGCTTCGTCCGGGCAGCATCCCGCTGTTCGAGCCGCCGCCCGCTGCGGCCTCCCCGTCCCTCGAAGATTTCCGTGAAACTGTCGATCCGGGCGGGGTTTATGGCGAGTCGGAACTGCTCGCGCTCTATTCAGAGGCATATCCGGCGGATACGTCGCCTGCCGTCGATCGCCGCGCCGCACGCAATGCGCGGCTGCGTCGGCGTCAGGCGGACGCCCTCGCGCGGATGGAGGCATCGCTCGCACAGGATCCGCGCCCGGACGACCCTATCGACGGCTGGTTCGAGCCCGCCATCACCGCGCGGCTGACGGCTGCCGGTCTGACGACGATTGCCGATGTGGTCGGACTGATCGAGCGGCGGCGGCATCGATGGTACGCGACGGTGCCGCGGCTCGGTCCGAAAGGCGCGCAGCGCGTGGTCGACTGGCTGCAGCTTCACGCTCAGGCGCTCGGGCAGACGCTGTCGCCGGCGGCGCTCGTGCCGCGTCGGCAGTGGCAGCCTACGCCACGCGTCGACATTCAGGCAACCGATGCGGTCGCGATCGCGCCACTCGAGGCACTGCGCGTTCCGAAAGCGCTCGACGGGTCGAAAGGATCAAATGGGGCGTCGGCTCACGCGCCTTTCGGCACAGATATCAACGCGATTTCCGCGTGGCTCGACGCCCGTTCCGGCAGCGAGCACACGCGGCGGGCGTATCGGCGTGAGGCCGAGCGCTTGCTTTTGTGGGCGTTGGTCGAGAAAGGCAAGCCGGTTTCCTCGCTCGATGCTGTCGAATGCGCTGAATATATCGGCACTTTTTTGACGAATCCGCAGCCGGCGGCGCGCTGGGTCGCGCGCAATCGCGGGGAACGGTGTTTCGACGGCTGGCGGCCGTTCGCCGGTCCGCTTTCCGACCGCAGCCGCGAGACCGCGCGTTCGATTCTGAGCGCGATGTGCGAATGGCTGGTTGGCGAGGGTTATCTGTCTGTCAATCCGTTTGCGGGATTTGCCCGCGTCGCGGCCCCGCCCGTGTTCGATTCGGCGACGCGCACGCTCGATTTCGATCAGTGGAAATGCGTGCTGCAATCGGTCGAACGTGAAGAATATTCATTTGCCGAGCACCGCGACAAACTGGCGCTGCTGCTCGCCTACGCAACGGGTCTGCGCCGCGCCGAGCTCGCGGCCGCAACCAGCGACGCCCTGAGTGTCGGCCGTCTGTCCGGCGTCGATGGCGTGGTTTGGCGGCTTGCTGTCCGTCAAGATCGGGGAACGCCGCGTAGGGTTTTGTTGCCGCCGATCGTCGTCGAAACAATCAGGGAAAGCTTTGCACGGCGCGGCTTGCCGGATCCACTGGCTTGCCCGGCGGGCACGCCAATCCTGGCGCAGGCGCGTGGCGGCCAATCGCTGACGCCCGATGGCGTCGGGAAGATTTTCAAGCGCATTTTCTCGAACGCCGGGACGCTGATGGAATCCGATGCCTCCGGAGGCAACCGGCGGCTACAGCAAGCCAGCACTCATTGGCTGCGTCATACTCATTCGACACACGCGCTCGCCCACGGTGCGCATCTGCAAGAACTCAGCAGCGGACTCGGTCACGCCGATGTATCGACTACCGCGCAATATCTCAAAGACGAGGACTCGGCGCGACTTCTCGGCGTCGAAACGCTACTTCGCAACGCGTGGTTAACTCGAAAAACTTCAGAACTGTCCTAGATTTGCGTTTACACGAGCCATCGGCGTTGTAAAAATGTCCTGCGCGGGCGCTCAAGTACTTCAGAGTTTACTTGAGGTTTACCAGTTCGGCGTTTATTCTTCGGTTTGCAACTTGTTTTCCACAAACCGAAGAATTATTTGCTTACCCAGGCCCGCCAGTGACTGCGAATTCCATGCTAAGCGCTCGGCTTCCCGAAGTCGACCAATCCGTTTCGATCGAAACGCTCTTGGGGGTGGCGGCCCAAGCCACTGACATCCTCAATCAGATCCGCGATGCAATGTTGGAGCCTTATCCGCGCAAGAGCGCGCCAACATTCACCAGCGCGCAGGTCGCATCGCTCTGCGGCATCGACAAGCAGCGGTTCCAGTACCTGACCACCAAGGGCGACTTGCCTGCGGGAACCTCGAAGGGCGCGGGCCGGAGCAAGGAGTTCACGCTCGAGGAGGCGCTCACGTGGATCCGCGCAACACGGGAACGTGCGCGGCGGCCTGAGGGCAAGCGCGGGCGTATCGTGACCGTGGCTAATTTCAAAGGCGGTGTCGCGAAGACGACAACCGCCGTTTCGGCGGCTCAGGCGCTGACGCTGCTTGGCCGGCGCGTACTCGTAATCGATTGTGACCCGCAGGGCACGACGACGCAGTTGTGCGGCTGGGCGCCGGATGCCGAAATCTCCGACGATCAGACCCTGCTTCCGCTCGTTTATGGCGATCAGCAGACGCTACATTACGCCGTGCAGGAGACGTACTGGCATAACCTGGATCTGATTCCCGCGTCGTCATCGCTTTTCGATGCGGAATTCGAGATTCCGGCCAAGGTTTTGAACGACAGCACGTTCGAATTCTGGGAGATCGTCCGCAAGGGTTTGATGCCGCTGACCGCCGAGTACGATGCAATCGTAATCGACACGCCTCCCGCGCTGAGTTATCTGACGATTAACGCTCTGCTTGCGTCCGACGCGATACTCCTGCCCTGCCCGCCCGAAGCACTCGATTTCGCAAGCTCGACACAGTTCTGGCATCTCTTCGCCGATATCGCCAAGAAGCTGCCAGGCGTGCTCGAGCAAAAGCGCTTTGATTTCGTGAACGTCATTCTGACAAAAGCCAAGTCTGACGACGTATCGCGCGTCGTGCGTGGTTGGCTACAAAAAGCTTACGGTGATCGCGTACTTCCATTCGAGATTCCGGAGTCGACGGTACCGAAGGGTGCATCTGCGCAACTCTCGACGGTTTATGACCTGTCGAAGCCGGACGGCAGCACTGCCGCATATAACCGATTCAAGGAGCCGCTCGACCGGCTCGCGGAGCATCTCGACGCGCAGTTTGTTCGCGCGTGGAATCAGACGGAGGATTAAATGGGCATCGGGGACAGACTCCTCGCCAAGACAGCGAACGTCGGCAGCAAGCCGACGGAGATGGCACAATCGCGTCCCGTCAACACGGAGCCGCGCACTTCGCCCGGCCGATTGATGGATGCGCAGCACCGCATCAATACGGCGCAGGCACGCATCAAGGAGCTCGAATCTCAGCTCGAAGAACGTGCGGCATTGGAGGTTCCGCTCGATGCGCTCGTTGAGGTGAGCGGACGGCGTCGCAAGCTTACGAATGAGCAGTTTCAGGAACTAAAGAACAACCTCGCCCAACACGCGCTGGCTACACCGATTCTTGTGCGCGTGCAGCCAGAAGGACGGTACGAGATTATCGCGGGGCACAACCGCGTTGCCGCGTATCGGGAACTCGGAAGGTTGACGATACGCGCCAACGTCGCGTCAATTGAAGAAGGCGAGATCGAGTTCGCGGCGTTCTTTTCAAATTTGTTGTCACCTTCCCTGACAGACTTTGAGAAATACTGGAATTTCAAAAGGCTTCAGGAGTTGAGCGGTCTGTCTCGTTCCGAGATATCGGAGAGCGCAGGGCTGAGCAAGAGTCATGTAACGCGGATCTTTTCCTTCGACGCGTTGCCGGAAGCAGCGAAGGTTGCGCTTGCCGAAAGGCCGGAACGACTGGGTAGTAACGCAGCACAAAAACTCGCCGCATTGACGGAAGCGGGCAAGTCGGAAAAGGTCATCGAAGCGGTTCGGCGTCTTGTGGAAGATGAAACCTTTACTCAGGACAAGGCCGTTGCATTGGCAACAGAAAAGCCACGCGCCGTCGCCCCAAGTTCTACCGTAGTGCGTTCGGGGCGCCGAAAGGTTTGTGAGATTTCAACTCGGAATGGTGTGGTTGGCGTGCGGTTCTTTGAGAAGGATGCAACCGATGCCGAGCAATGGGGACAACGCATTGCGGACTTCATCAACAAAACGTTAATCGAATCGGACCAGGACTGAATCTCTAGTAGAGCTTCCTTGCAAATCAATCACTTATCCGATTGAAGGCTTGCAGGCACGAGTGGCTCTAGTAGAACTTCCATGCAAATCAACGAGTTAGCAAATTCAGCGACAAGAGGCTGCGATGTAACGAATTGGCTGCACAAAGACAAAAGCCTTCGGCGCCAACCGAAGGCTTTTGAATATCGGGCTTAACTGCTTATCGCCCGGTCCGCTTCCCGACGCCAATCGGGTCACGAGTACGCAACTCGAAGTTTAGCGGATCGCGATCGGCAGTCAAGCGTTTGTCTTCCATTTTTCGAAATGGACGTACTTGACATGCATATCGCGCAACTTTCCGTTGCAGGCGAGGGCACCTTTCGCCCTCAAGAACTTGAAACGCCATCGCGGCAGACCGACCAACAGGCGCTGGACGATTACGCCTGCGATCGTTCGAACCTGCCTTGGGTCATCTTTCGGGCTGCCCACCGTGCGACTCACACTACAGCCCTGCCCGCCCGAGCACGCGCTTTGCTCGCCGCGCTAGCGCGCACCGTAGACGCCGCACATCCCTACGCGTCTATTTTCGCCCGGCGAGAACTTCTCACCGGGCGCGCTCAGCAATCCATGCGAACGTTCTATCGCAGCATGGACGACCTTGAGAGTGCAGGCTTCATCACTCGTCCGCCGCAGACGCGTTACGTGACCGCAGGGCTTTTCGGCCGCGCCTATATCCATCTGACGCCCAAAGCTGCGACGTTGCTTGGACTCGTCGAGCCCGCTAGCGAACGCAACGAAGCGCCTATCGTGCGTCGGGAAGAGCAGCGTCTCAGCGAAGCAGATCCTCGTTTCGCCCATCCGTCTGCCACTGTGGCAGACGGCGCTATATATAAGGATCTAATCCCCAATAAACAAAAGAGACAACCAGGACGCCTCCCCGCCGACCTGCAACGCCTGCTGCCGCTGGGATTTCGTGAATTCCTGATCTTCAAACTCATGCGCGAAGCTAAAGCCCACGGCAAGCTTCTTTCCGATGTCGTCGAGGCAACCTGGACTGCCCTTCGACGCGCTACGCATCCGATCAGCTACCTTCGTACGCTTCTTCGGGCGCCGGTGGACTTCGCCTACCGCGTGAGAAGCCAGCGCGATGCACACGCGCAAGAACAGGTTCAACGCAACCGCTTAGAGCACATAGAAACGGCATCCGCCGAACTGGCCGGGAAATCGTTCGTGAGTCGCGACGGCATGCGTCGATACAACGTCGCGGATGACGCCCGCTCCATCGTCGTCCGCCATCGCGACGAGGCGCAACCGCGCATCCATTCAGGATCGTGGGCGCGAGACTTCATCGCTGCACTCGAAGCGGGCCACATCGTCGCTTCTGACGCTTCCACCGCTGACAGCCATCAAGCGTCTGCAAAAGTCTCGCTGGAATGCAGGCAAAAATCAGAAGCGTGCCTTGCCGATCTGAAGACGCTCCTGCGCTTGAAGAATGCCGGCGGCATCCCATCTATCACCTCGAAGGACACGCCGACGCCGCCTGATCCGCGACGCATCGGTCCGTCCCCTTTGGGTTCGCTCTTGCAGGCGATATCACGTACGGCGTTATCGGCGAACCGGCGCGTTATCGAACCGACCTTGCATAGATCAGACGAATAGGCGTTCGCAGACCGGCCTAAAAGTTTTATGAATCAGGCTGCTGCGACGCAACAATGCTGATATACTCTAAGGTTGCGCCTGAATGGGCGATTGGAAAACGCAAATCCGCGTACGGATGCGGTTTGCGTGCTTTGCTCGATGCGATTTTCAGCAAGCCGTCCGTGGTCGAAGCTGTCATCGAAATCATCGCGAGCCGTTACGCTCGCTCCCGGGGATCTGTCGTCGCCGAGCAAACCTGTCGAGGAGAAAGTATGGCAAGTTTTGATCGGGAAGATTCGGAGCTGGATATCGTCGCGCCGGCGCGCAAGGCACCGGGCCGGCGGGCGAATAAAGGAAAGGGCCAGGCCGGCACGATACAGCCCGATGTCGCAATGACGGCGGAGCAGAACGAAGAGCGCCAGCGCCAGATGCGCGCGCTCATCCAGTTGGGCAAGGATCGCGGCTATCTCACGCACGCCGAGATCAACGACCACCTGCCGGACAACTTCGCTGAGACGGCGGCGATGGAGACCATCGTCAGCACGTTCCACGACATGGGTGTCGCTGTCTACGAGCAGGCGCCGGATGCCGAAACGCTGCTTCTGAGCGATAACGCGCCGAGCGTCGTAACCGACGAGCAATCGGACGAAGAAGCGGAAAACGCGCTGTCGACCGTCGATTCCGAATTCGGCCGCACGACCGATCCGGTTCGCATGTACATGCGCGAAATGGGCGCGACGGAGCTGCTCACGCGCGCGGGCGAAATCGCCATCGCGAAGCGCATCGAAGACGGTCTGCACGAGATGATCCAGGCCATCGCGGCATGTCCGTCGACCGTCGGGACGATTCTCGCGGATGCGGCGTTGGTCGAATCGGGCGAACTGAAGATCGACGAACTCGTCGACGGTCTGAAGGAAGAAGACACCGCCGACGAAGACATGCCGACATCCGACACGACTGACTCTGCCGACATCGATACGGACACCGACGAATCCGACAGCGACGAAGACGACGACGACGACCTCGACGGCAGCGATGCCGGCGCGTCGAACGAAGCGCGTCTGAAGCAATTGAAGGCCGATTGCCTCGAAATCTTCGCCCGCGTGAGCGCACTGGCGGAACAGGCAAGCAATCCTAAGGGATCGGGCGCGGTCGCGACGAAGGCTGTCGAGAAAGCGCGCGCCGAAATCCAGCGCGAGCTCGGTTCGATCCGCTTCACGGCGAAGACCATCGATCGTCTGTGCGCGAACGTTCAGCAGCAAGTCGCGCAAGTGCGCGATATCGAGCGTCGCGTGTTGCAGATCGCGGTCGATCGTTGCGGCATGCCGCGCGACAAGTTCGTCGAATCGTTCGTCGGTCACGAGACCGATCTCGAATGGACGGCGCGTGCCTCGGCGGGCTCGAAGCAATACGGCGCGTCGCTCGAGCGCAGTCTTCCGGCGATTCAGGCCGAGCAGCAAAAGCTCATCGATATCGAAGGCGTGGTCGAGATGCCGCTCAAGCAGCTCAAGCAGATCAACCGTCAGATGACGGCTGCCGAGTTGAAAATGCGTCAGGCCAAGCGCGAGATGATCGAAGCGAACCTGCGTCTCGTGATTTCGATCGCGAAGAAGTACGTGAATCGCGGCATGCAGTTCCTGGATCTGATTCAGGAAGGCAACATCGGCTTGATGAAGGCGGTGGACAAGTTCGAATATCGTCGCGGCTGGAAGTTTTCGACGTATGCAACGTGGTGGGTGCGTCAGGCCGTGACGCGGTCGCTGGCCGATCAGGCGCGCACGATCCGCGTGCCGGTCCACATGATCGAAACGATCAACAAGCTGAACCGCATCTCGCGCGAGATTTTGCAGCAGACGGGTATGGAAGCGCATCCGTCGGTACTGGCAGAGCGCATGGAAATGCCGGAAGAGAAGATCCGCGGCATTCTCAAGATCGCGAAGCAGCCCGTGTCGCTGGAAACGCCGGTCGGTGAAGATGCCGATGCGACGCTTGGCGACATGATCGAAGATCAGGGCGCGGCTTCTCCGGCCGATGCCGCCGTGCACGCGAACATGCGCGCCGCGATCGACGACGCGCTGAACGCGTTGTCGCCGCGCGAGGCAAAGGTGTTGCGTATGCGCTTCGGCATCGACACGGCTTCGGACTACACGCTCGAAGAGTTGGGCAAGCAGTTCGACGTGACGCGCGAGCGTATTCGCCAGATCGAAAGCAAGGCGATGCGCAAGCTGATGCACCCGAGCCGTGCCGACAAGCTGCGTCCGTTCCTGGATCGCTGATCGCACGATCGCGCGGGCCGCCTGAATTCACGTTCGGGCGAACCCGAAAGCGCGTGCCGCCAGAGATGGCGGCACGCGTTTTTTTATTGCCGCAACCGAATCAACGGGGAATCAACCGGGAATCAGCCGTGCGCCGCGCCTTTAGGCATGCTTGACGATGCGCACGCCTGCAACGCGACGATCGCCTTGTTCGCGAGCGTCAGCGTTTCCTCACAGGCCAGGCGATCGCGGAAGATCGCGCATCCGCCGCCTGCGTTGACGCGCGCGACCGCGCCGCGCAACTTCTCCAGCGCCGATTGCGGTGAGCCGGTGTCGCGGATAATCGAGGCAATATCGAACGCGCTGCCGGCGTCGGTCTCGACGTAACCGGGACATTGCGTCTGCGCATGCGCCGCAATGCAGATCATGCCGATCGCGGCGATCAAGGGAACGCGCCGCGCGCGGGCGAGGCGTGGAGGAGAGCGGAAGAGGGCGTCCATGAGTGTCACCATCGTCAGAGTCGCATTGAAGAATCATGCGGTCGGCGAACTCGTGTCGCTGGAGACGGACGAATGCTTGTCCACGGTTTCGCTGGACAAGCAAGTGGTTATCCTGAGCATCGCCGGGCCAACGTCTTGATGCGTAACGCTTTTCACCCGGCGTACGAAATTCGCGCGTTGCTTCTGCTCTCATTCTGAACCGATCGCGGAAATCGCGCCGGTCGTGTCAAAAATGCCCTCAAACCTGGAACGCCTGTACGGTTTGCCGGAGATCGCGCGCCTGCGCATCGAGCGATAGCGCCGCCGTCGATGCCTCGTTCACGAGCGCCGCGTTCTGTTGCATCAGCCGATCCATCTGCGATACCTCGTCGTTCACTTCGTCGATGCCGCTGCTTTGCTCGCGCGACGCCGTCGCGATTGCTCCGACGAGCGCGGAGACGTCATCGACGGAGGCGAGCAATTCGGCGAGCGTCGCGCCCGCGCGTTGCACGGTCGAGCCGCTCGACTCGACTTGTGCGTTCACTTCGCGCGTCAGTTGAGAAATCTCCTTCGCCGCGTCCGACGAGCGGCGTGCAAGCGCGCGCACTTCCTCCGCGACGACCGCGAAGCCGCGCCCGAGCGACCCCGCGCGCGCCGCTTCGACCGCCGCGTTCAGCGCGAGCAGATTGGTCTGGAAGGCGATCGATTCGATGACGCTCGTAATTTGCCCGATCTGCGACGAACGCGACGACAAATCGGTCATGCGCGCAATTGCATCGGCGACGGCGCGTTCGCCGTCCTTCGCCCGGGCCGACGCTTCCCGCGCAAGCTCGCGAGCGCGGTTCGCGTGGCCGGCATTCGCACGAACGGTCGATGCAATCTGTTCCATGCTCGCCGATGTTTGCTGCAAGCTCGCCGCGTGTTCCTCGGTGCGCGCGGACAGCGCGTGATTGCCTGCGGTGATGTCGGCCGCCGCGATGCCGATGGTCTGCGTCGAACGCTTGATGTCGCCGACCATTGAAGCAAGCTGGCTGCGCATCAAACTCATCGCGTGCATAACGCTGACAGTGTCGCCGCGCGCGACCGGTACGTCGGTCAGAAGATCGCCTTGCGACACGCGCCGCGCGACGCTCGCCGCGAGCGCGGGTTCGCCGCCGAGCTGGCGCATGAGCGTACGTGCCATCGAAAAGCACAGCCAGCCGACGAGCGCTACGCCCGCCACGATGCACGCGCCCACCGTCCATTGGACGATGCGGCTCACGCGCTGCGCGTCGTCGTATTCCTTCTGCGCGGCGGTGAGCTGAAACGCGCGCAGGTCCGTGCTTTCCTTCTTGACGCGTTTTGCTTGCGGCTCGATCTGCTGTGTGACGATCCACTGCGCCTCGGAAAGATTGTTGGCGGCGAGCAGATCGGCGGTCGGGCGAAACCCTTTGTCGCGCAGCGTCGCCCAGTCGGCGGCAAGGCGTTTCGCGAGCGGCGCTTCGGTCGAATCGAGCGGATAGCGCAGATAGCGGCCGAGCAACGCATCAATATTTGCGATGCGCTGCTGCGTCGACGCAACCACGGTCTGCGTCTTTTGCGCGGACGGATCGAGCACGGCGTCGCTGATCGCGAACTGGCTTTGCGTGATGAGTTCGTCGATGATCGAAATGGTCTGCAGCGCCTGCGCGCGGCCTTCGAAGACGTGGCGAAGCGCGGCGTTGCCTTGCTGGACGCCGAACAATCCGACGCTGCCGACAGCGATGAGCACGGCGGCGACCGCGCCCGTTACGATCGCAAGGCGCGCCCTGACGGTGAGCTTTGACATTTTCGGTAGAAGAGAGAAGTGCGCGGAAAAGTCCGGCGGCCGGGGCGCGGCGGCGCGAAGTGGCCAATCGTCGGACTTTTATGGAGAGCGCAATCTACCGGTCGTTCGAGATGTTTATGTGACAAGCGCATCGATCATGCGCCGCAAACCTTTGCGTGCGCGTTGCCGACGAAATAACAACGAAATCACAACGAGAGGGACCGATGTCGCGCGGTCATACGCGCTTCGGAATCTCGAGTCCGCGCTTCACGGCGGGGCGCGCGAGGAACGCATCGAGCGCGCGCTCCACGTTCTTGAACTCGTGAAAATCGACGAGCTCGCGCGCTTCGTAAAAGCCGATCAGATTGCGCACCCACGGGAACGTCGAGATATCGGCGATGCCGTATTCGTCGCCCATGATCCAGTCGCGGCCGTCGAGCCGCCTGTCGAGCACGGAGAGCAGCCGCTTCGATTCCGCGACGTAGCGCGCACGCGGGCGCTTGTCCTCGTACTCCTTGCCGGCGAACTTGTGGAAGAAGCCGACTTGCCCGAACATCGGGCCGACGCCGCCCACCTGGAACATCAGCCATTGCAGCGTTTCGTAGCGCTTCGCGACGTCGTCCGGCATCAGCTTGCCGCTTTTCGCTGCGAGATAGACGAGAATCGCGCCCGATTCGAACAACGGCATCGGTTCGCCGTTCGGGCCGTCCGGATCGATGATCGCGGGAATCTTGTTGTTCGGATTGAGCGACATGAACTCATCCGACATCTGATCGTTCTTGTCGAAGCGCACCAGATGCGGCTCGTAAGGCAAGCCGGTTTCCTCCAGCATGATCGAGACTTTCACGCCGTTGGGCGTCGGCAGCGAGTAGAGCTGAATACGCTCGGGATGCTGAGCGGGCCATTTGCGGGTGATGGGGAAATCGGCAAGTGCGGTCATGTAAGGTCCTCGAAGGTCGAAGCGCCGAATATAACGATTCCACGGGAATCGTGCCGGAAGATCCTGCGGCGCGCGTTGTCATCGGGCGGACGCATCGAAAGGAAAACATTGAGGGATCTCGTACAGACGCGCCGGGTCGAAGCGGGGAACCTGCCTTTACAACGACTACAAAAACGATTGTAGGAATCACTGTACGAGCACGAGGATTGCGCGTAGCGCCCAGGTCAAGAAGTCAACCAACAACGAATAAACCGAGCCCTTGCGGGAACATTGCAGCGCGTGCGCGAGGTGCGGGCCGGCTCACTGGCTCGCTTATTGCATCGACGCGGATGCCCGAGCATCCGTGCCGGCCCGACGAACCGTTGGTTACTGCTGCCATGAAAACCGTTCCTCTCGCAACGCTCACCGCATTCGCTGCCGTGGTCGGGGGACTCCTGCCCAGCCTGTGCGACGCGACGCCTCTCGAAAGCCAGCTCGACTGCAAATCCAGCGCGCACAGGTTCATCGCGCCGCTCGTCGCCGATAAGTCCATCGACGCGCGCCCGATGCGCGTCGAGGCGAATTCCGTCAACGCGTTCAAGCCGACGCAGGGCAGCGAGCTCACTGCCTACGGCTTTCGCGTCTACGCGGTGCTCGGCTACGAGCAGGGCGACGACTTGTTCAAGCGCGGCAGCGGCCAGCCGATCAACGATTCCGCCTATGGCGTCGTCGTGCTCGCGGCGTCGGAGACGGTGGAGGAAAAGGTGCGCGAGGCGGGCAGCACGGCCGTCGTGAAACAGGTCGTGCCGATGCTGATGACCGCCGTCTTCTGCGATGGCAGCGGCCTGCGTAATGCATCGGCGGCCGGAACGGTCACGACGGAAGCATCGCGTAACCGCTGATTCATCGTCGATAATGTTCTCCCGCCTACGCGCGCGCAGGTGTTGCGTGCGCACCAACTGGAGAACGCCGACATGTCCGACGCAGCAAACCAGTCTCAACGAATTGCCATCGTTACCGGAGCGGGCAGCGGCATCGGCCGGGCGGCGGCGCTGGCCCTGCTCGGCGACGGCTGGTCGGTCGTGCTCGCGGGAAGGCGTCCCGCGCCGCTCGATGCGGTGATCGGCGAATCGAACGCGGCGGACCGCGCGTTCGCCGTGCCCACCGACGTCTCCGATCCGCAATCCGTCGAAAAACTCTTCAAGGCGGCGGTCGATCGATTCGGCCGCGTCGACCTGCTTTTCAACAACGCCGGCGTGACCAATCCGCCCGGACCGTTCGAAGACTGGACGCCCGAGCAGTGGCGCAATGTCGTCGATATCAATCTGAACGGCATGTTCTTTTGCCTGCAACAGGCCTTCCGCACGATGAAGGCGCAAACGCCGATGGGCGGCCGCATCATCAACAACGGGTCGATCTCCGCGAGCGCGCCGCGCCCGAATTCCGCGGCCTACACGGCGACCAAACACGCCGTGCAGGGTCTCACGAAAACCGCATCGCTCGATGGCCGCAAGTACGAAATCGCGGTCGGTCAGATCGATGTCGGCAATGCGTTCACCGAACTGTCCGAACGCATGTCGAAGGGCGTGCCGCAAGCGAACGGCGAGATCGCCATCGAACCGATGATGGACGTGAAGATCGTCGGCCAGTCGGTGCTCTACATGGCGAATCTGCCGCTCGAAGCCAACGTGCTGTTTCACACCGTGATGGCGACGAAGATGCCGTTCGTCGGCCGCGGCTAATCCTCTCTTACGCGATCCGATACCAGACGCGAATGCCCGAGTACCAATGGCTCACGCTGGTATCGTCGCCGGCGCCGAACGTCGAGAGGCTTTCGACATTCAGCACGTCGATGCCATTCTCCGCGATCCACCGGTTCGCGCGCTCGACGAGCGCCGCGCCGTTCTCGTACACGTTGCCCTTGATGAGGTGATGCTGCACGATCTGTCGCTCGAAATCTTCGTAAGCGATCTTGGCCATCCGTCGTCTCCCGTCTTTTCGTTGTGATGCGCCGATGTACCGGCATGCGTTTTTGCTGCGGCGCAGCGCCATCGCCGCATGACGCGTCCTGCCGATTCGAGCATCATATGGCCTGAGACACGCTCGTGCGAATCGGTGAATTCCGCGTGCGGGCGGCACGAGAACGCCAAGGAGAGCGCGATGGACATGCGGCAACGCGAGCACATCGAGGCAGTCGTCGCGGCGACGACGCGGGCGGACGCGCTCGCTTCCGCGCGCACGCACGACGGCATCATTCAGTCATCCTGGCGGCGCTGCGTGCATCAATACGGGCTCGATCCGTCGCGGATGCAGGAAGCGCGCATTCTGCCGCAGACGCGCCTGCGCGAGCATCAACAGCGCATCGACGATTTCGCGCGCATCGCGCGTCACGGGCTCGAAACGCTGTACGAGCAGGTCGCGGGCATGGGTTACGTCGTGCTGCTCACCGACGCGCTCGGCGTCACCGTCGATTACATCGGCGACGCCAGCACCGATTCCGCGCTGCGCCGCGCGGGTCTGTATCTCGGCGCGGAGTGGAGCGAAGCGGGCGCGGGCACATGCGCGGTCGGCACCGCGCTCACGACCGGCCAGGCGCTCACCGTGCATCAGATCGATCACTTCGATGCGACGCACATTCCGCTCACGTGCACCGCCGCGCCGCTCTACGATTCGCGCGGCGCGCTGTCCGCGATTCTCGACATCTCCGCGCTCGTGTCGCCGCAAGCGCGCGACAGCCAGAATCTCGCGCTGCAGCTCGTGCGCATCTACGCGGGGCATATCGAGAACGCGAACTTTCTGCGCACGCATCGGCAGGACTGGATTCTGAAGCTGAACATGTCGCCGGAATTCGTCGATGTGAATCCCGAATATCTGATCGCGCTCGATGCGAGCGGGCGCATCGTCGGACACAACCGGCGCGCGCATACGATGCTCGCCGCCGAACTCGGCCGCCCGGTCGCGCCGGGCGAAACCGCGATGTCGCTGATCGGCATGCCCTTCGATGCGCTTTTCGATGCGCGTATCGAAGAGCTCGGCCGCTTCGTCTATTCGCGGCCGAGCGAGCTGCGCGCCGTGCCGCTCGCGAAATCGGGCGCGCTGCTGTACTTAAGCGTGATGCCGCCCGCGCCGTGCGTCACGCCGTCGACGAACGCACCTTCGCAACGCAGCGTGGACGTGCCGGCGCCGCTTGCCGCGCTCTGCGGCGGCGATGCCGCGCTCACGCGGCAACTGGAACGTGCCGCCAAGCTCGTCGATTCGCCGATCAACCTGCTCGTCAACGGCGAAACCGGCAGCGGCAAGGAATACTTCGCGAAGGCGCTGCATCGCGCGAGTGCGCGGCGCGCGGGGCCGTTCGTCGCGGTGAATTGCGCGGCGATTCCGGAGACGCTCATCGAAAGCGAATTGTTCGGACATCTGCCGAACAGCTTTTCGGGCGCGGGCGCGAAGGGCAAGCGCGGGCTGATTCAGGAAGCCGACGGCGGCACGCTTTTTCTCGATGAAATCGGCGACATGCCGCGCGAACTGCAATCGCGTCTGCTGCGCGTGCTGGCCGAAGGCGAAGTGCTGGCGATCGGCGCGTCGCGTCCCGTTTCGGTCGATGTGCGCGTCATTTCCGCGACGCATCATTCGCTCGATGCGCTCATGCACGACGGACGTTTCCGCGAAGACCTCTACTACCGCCTGAACGGCGCGCGCTTCACGCTGCCGCCGCTGCGCGAACGGACCGATCTCGACTGGCTCGTCGACAAACTTCTCGAAGGCGCGGTCACGCTGTCGCCGGCGGCGCGCGAGCGGTTGCATCGGCATGCATGGCCGGGGAATCTGCGGGAGCTTTGCAACGTGCTGCGTTATGCGCGCGCGGTGTGCTCGAACGGCCTGATCGACGTCGACGATCTGCCGGAAGGCTTCGGCGGCGCGAGCGCTAAAAACGAAGCCGAGGCGCCGCGCGCGGTCGTCGCCGATGAATTCGATCCGCATCGGCTGCCGCCCGAAGGCATGCTGCTGATGCAGTATCTGCGCGCGGCAAGCTGGAACCTGAGCGCGGTCGCGCGGCAGATCGGCGTGAGCCGCATGACGCTGTATCGGCGCATGGCGCGATACGGCATCAAGTCGCCGAATCAGCGCGACGCCAGCTAGGCCCGATACGCCTGTACCCCGCCGATACACCTGCCGCTGTGACACCTGTCACGGCGGCGTCCCGTACACCCGCCGAATCGCCCGTTTCTTGCGGGTTATCCCTCGCTTTTTCGCGCCTGAAAGCCGCTGCGCGATTGGCATAGCGCTTGCCTTTATCCGCCGCACAAAACACACAACGGAGACACAGGCATGCGTGAACGCGCGGCGCCGCTCGTCGGCATCATCGCCAATCCTGTTTCGGCGCGCGATATCCGGCGCGTCATCGCGAACGCGAACAGCCTGCAGCTCGCGGATCGCGTGAATATCGTGTTGCGGCTGCTGTCGTCGCTCGCGTCGTGCGGCGTTTCGCGCGTGCTGATGATGCCGGATCGCGAAGGGCTGAAGGTCATGCTTCAGCGTCATCTCTCGCGCAAGCAAGGTCCCGACGCCGCGCTCGCGCATGTCGATTTCCTCGACATGCCCGTGACCGCGCGCGTCGACGATACCTTCCGCGCCGCGCACATGATGCGCGAAGCGGGCGTCGATGCGCTGATCGTGCTCGGCGGCGACGGCACGCACCGCGCGGTCGTGCGCGAGTGCGGCCAGGTGCCGATCGCCGGACTGTCGACGGGCACGAACAACGCGTATCCAGAAATGCGCGAGCCGACCGTCTCCGGACTCGCGACAGGACTGTACGCGACGGGCCGCGTGCCGCCCGACGATGCGCTCGCGTCGAACAAGCGGCTCGACATCGAGATTCGCGATGCGAAGGGCAACGTGCGCCGCGACATCGCGCTCGTCGATGCCGTGATCTCGCATGAGCATTTCATCGGCGCGCGGGCGCTGTGGAAGATCGACACGCTCGCCGCCGTCTACGTCTCTTACGCGGATCCGCAGGCGATCGGCATGTCGGCGATCGCGGGCTTGCTGGAGCCGCTCGGCCGTCACGACGAGGGCGGACTCGCAATCGAACTCGGCCGCGCGGACGCGTGCGAGTTCGCGCTGCACGCGCCGATCGCGCCCGGCCTCGTCGAATCGGTGCCGATCGCGAACTGGACGCGCCTTTCCGATGGCGTGCCGCATCGCGTGACGCAGAAGAGCGGCATCGTCGCGCTCGATGGCGAACGCGAGCTCGCCTTCAACCCCGGCGACGATGTGACCGTCACGCTCCGGGAAAACGCTTTTCGCAGCATCGATGTCGCCGCGTGCATGCGCTACGCGGCGGCGTCCGGGCTGATGCGTCAGCTCAACGGCAATACCCGCTAGACCCGCTAGACCCACCAAAGGAGACAGATATGACAGCGACGCAACACGCGGGCGGCTTGCCGCTCTCGAAGGATGAACTGTTGAAGGTGTATCGGACGATGCGCACGATCCGCGATTTCGAAGAGCGCCTGCACGTCGATTTCGGACGCGGCGATATCCCCGGCTTCGTGCATCTGTACGCGGGCGAGGAAGCGGCGGGCGTCGGCATTATGACTCATCTGAACGACGGCGACCGCATCGCGAGCACGCATCGCGGACACGGGCATTGCATCGCTAAAGGCGTCGATCCGGTCGCGATGATGAAGGAGATCTACGGCAAAAAAGGCGGCTCGTGCAACGGCAAGGGCGGCTCGATGCATATCGCCGATCTCTCGAAAGGGATGATGGGCGCGAACGGCATTCTCGGCGCGGGCGCCCCGTTGATCTGCGGCGCGGCGCTCGCGGCGAAGTTTCGCGGCAAGGGCGAAGTCGGCATCACGTTCGCGGGCGATGGCGCGTCGAATCAGGGGACGTTCCTCGAAAGCCTGAATCTTGCTGCGGTGTGGAATCTGCCGGTGATTTTCGTGATCGAGAACAACGGCTATGCGGAATCGACGGCGCGCGATTACGGCACCGCGGTCGACAGCTATGTGGATCGCGCGGCGGGCTTCGGCATTCCGGGTGTGACCGTCGACGGCACCGATTTCTTCGCGGTCTACGAAGCGGCCGGCGAAGTCATCAGGCGCGCGCGCGAAGGCGGCGGGCCGGCGCTGCTCGAGTGCAAGATGATCCGCTTCTACGGCCATTTCGAAGGCGACGCGCAGACGTATCGTGCGCCCGGCGAACTCGACGATATCCGCTCGAACAAGGACTGCCTGAAGAAATTCGCGGCCGCCGTGACGCAAGCCGACGTGATCTCGCCAGGAGAGCTCGACGCGATCGACCGCGAAGTCGCCGCGTTGATCGACCGCGCGGTTCAGGAAGCGAAGGACGCGCCGTTGCCGAGCGCCGCCGATCTGCTCACCGATGTCTACGTCAAATACTGAATCGAGGAGACAACACATCATGGCCCGCAAACTGAGCATGAAGATGGCGATCAACGAAGCCATCGATCAGGAAATGACGCGCGATCCGAGCGTGATCGTGCTGGGTGAGGATATCGTTGGCGGCGCTGGCGCGGACGGCGAGAAGGACGCGTGGGGCGGCGTGCTCGGCGTGACCAAAGGTCTGTACGCGAAGCACGGCGACAGACTGCTCGATACGCCGCTATCGGAATCTGCATACGTGGGCGCGGCGATCGGCGCGGCGGCGTGCGGCATGCGCCCGGTCGCGGAGCTGATGTTCATCGACTTCATGGGCGTGTGCTTCGACCAGATCTTCAATCAGGCGGCGAAGTTCCGCTACATGTTCGGCGGCAAGGCGGAAACGCCCGTCGTGATCCGCGCGATGGTCGGCGCGGGCTTTCGCGCGGCGGCCCAGCATAGCCAGATGCTTACGTCGCTATTCACGCACATTCCGGGTCTGAAGGTCGTGTGCCCGTCGACGCCTTACGACACGAAGGGATTGCTGATCCAGGCGATCCGCGACAACGATCCCGTCATCTTCTGCGAGCACAAGAATCTGTACGGCTTCGAAGGCGAAGTGCCCGAGAACTCTTACGCGATTCCGTTCGGCGAAGCGAATGTCGTGCGCGACGGCAAGGATGTCTCGATCGTCACGTATGGATTGATGGTGCATCGCGCGCTCGAAGCGGCGGCGACGCTCGCGAAGGAAGGCATCGAAGCGGAAGTGGTCGATCTGCGCACGCTGTCGCCGCTCGATATCGACACCGTGCTGGAGACGGTCGAGAACACGGGACGGCTCGTCGTCGTCGATGAAGCAAATCCGCGCTGCAATATCGCGACGGATATATCGGCGCAGGTCGCGCAGCAGGCGTTCGGCGCGCTGAAGTCCGGCATCCAGATGGTCTGCGCGCCGCATACGCCGGTGCCGTTCTCGCCGACGCTCGAAGATCTCTACATTCCGGGCGCCGCGCAGATCGCCGACGCCGCACGAAAAACCATGAAGGGAGGAAAGCACTGATGGCCGCAATCACACCGATCGTGATGCCCAAATGGGGCTTGTCGATGAAGGAAGGCACGGTCAACGAGTGGCTCGTGGAGGAGGGCACGGAGATCACCGTCGGCATGCCGATCCTCGATGTCGAAACCGACAAGATCGCCAATGCGGTCGAAGCGCCCGATGCGGGTTTGCTGCGCCGAAGAGTGGCGTCGGCGGGCGATACGCTGCCGGTGAAAGCGCTGCTTGGGGTGCTCGCGCCGTCCGACGTGAGCGACGCCGATATCGACGCGTATGTCTCGTCGTACGTCACGCCCGCCGAGGATGAAGAAGAGGGCGAGGAAGCGGCGGCGTATCACTTCGTCGATGTCGACGGCATCCGCGTGCGCTATGCATCGCGCGGCGGCGATGACGCGGGCAAGGACGCGGTGTTGTTCATCCACGGCTTCGGCGGCGATCTCGACAACTGGCTCTTCAATCTCGATGCGCTCGCCGAAAAGAACCGCGTGTTCGCGCTGGATTTGCCGGGCCACGGGCAATCGACGCCGAAAGTGCCGGGGACTTCGCTCGCGGAACTCGCCGCGTTCGTCGGCAAGTTCATGGACGCCGTGTCGCTCGACCGCGCGCATCTCGTCGGACATTCGATGGGCGGCGGCATCGCGGCGCAAATGGCCGTCGATCAGCCCGCGCGCGTGCAGTCGGTCTCGCTGATATCGCCGGCCGGTTTCGGCGACGAAGTGAACAACGCGTACACCGAAGGTTTCGTGACCGCCGAATCGCGCCGCGAACTGAAGCCCGTCGTCGAACTGCTGTTCGCTAATCCCGAACTGGTCAGCCGCCAGATGCTCGACGATCTGCTGAAATACAAGCGGCTCGACGGCGTGGGCGATGCGCTGACATCGCTGAACGGCGGACTGTTCGCGGGCGGAAAGCAGAGCGCGCGGCCGGGCGCCGGGCTATCCGCGACGGGCAAGCCGGTGCTCGTGATCTGGGGCGAAAAGGACCAGATCATTCCTGCCGCGCACGCGAAAAACGCGCCGGAAGGTGCGACCGTCCGCGTGTTCGACGACGCAGGGCACATGAGCCAGATGGAGAAGGCGAATGAAGTGAATGCGTTGTTGAAGGAGCACGTGGGCAAGGGCGGCTGAGCGCCCGGCGCGCGCCGCGGCCGATGACGACACCGGCACGGCGCGTCCGCGCTTTCTTGACTACCATGTCGGGATCGCGCCGGCGTCCGCGCGTCATTCTTTCGATTCCATGCCCTTCGAACTGATCGATCCCGCTGCGCATTCCGCCGATCCGCACGATCCGCTGCAAGCCGAAGAAGCGCTGCTCGCGCGCGCGGCCGCGGGCGATGCCGTCGCGCATGTCTGGGAAGCGCCCGCGTCGCTCGTCGTGCCGCGCAGCTATCAGCGTTACGCGGCGCTCGCCGATGCGCGCGACGCCTTCGCCGCGCGTGGCTGTCCCGTGTGGCTGCGTCTGTCGGGCGGCGGCCTCGTGCCGCAAGGTCCGGGCATTCTCAATCTGAGCCTCGCGTATCCGGTGCGCGCGGCGATGGGCGCGCTGTCCGAATCCGTCTACGTGCATCTGTGCGGCATTCTCGCGGATGCGCTCAACGCGCTCGGCGTGCGCACGCACTGGCAGGCGGTCGAAGGTTCTTTCTGCGATGGCCGCTTCAATCTCGCCTGGGGCCCCGGCGACGACGCCCGCAAGATCGCGGGCACGGCGCAATACTGGCGGCGCGTGCCGCACGGCGACCCCAACGCGCCGCTCTACGCGGTGCTCGCGCATGCCGTCTTGCTCGTCGATGCCGATCCGATCGAAATCAACGAGCGCGCCAACGCCTTCGAAGCGATGCTCGAAAGCGGACGACGCTACGAGGAATTGCGCGTCGTGACCGTCGCGCAGGCCCTCGCCTACGAATGTTTCTCAATGCCCGCCGATCTGCGCGAGCGCGTGCGCGCGACATTGATCGACCGCGTGAAGAAGGCGTCGCCGCCGGAACGATAAAAAACGCATCGAGGTGGCCATGCCGCTCAGAAGTGCTTCGAACGGGTTCTTCTTCGCGCTGTGGGTCGCCGTGTGCGCGGCCGCGCCCGAATTTCTGTGGCAAGGCCTCTTTTCCCTCTTCGGCCACTTTTCCCTGACCGATGCCGCCGCCGCGCTCCTGATCGGCGCGATTCTCGCGTTCTTCGTCGAACCGGTGCTGGAGCGCTTGCGCGGTCTTTCCGATTCGCACGAGCACGTGAGCAAGTCTCCCGCCTTCGCTGCGTGCGAGGCGCTGAGTTTCGCGGTCGTCGCCGTGTGCGTGCACGAAGCGATCACCGTGTATGTCGCGGCGAGTCATTCGAACGAGCAGGCCGCTGACAACCTCGCGAAAGCGGTCGCGCAGGCGCTGCAATGGGCGATCACGCCGTTTTTCATCACGATTGCGTGGATGGCCGCGCGCGCGCCGTCGTGGATCGCGTGGCCGGCAGCGGCGCTGTCGATCGTCGTCGGCTTGCTCGTCGGCGTGATGTTCGGCTGGAGCGTGCACGTCCTCGCGACGAGCGCGATTCCAACGATCGGCGTGCTGATCGCGGGATGCATCATCGTGCGGGAACAATGGGATGCGTCGACGTTCAGGCGCTGCGCCCGTGCGACCGGCGTGATCGCGCTTGCCTGGCTCGTGCTGACGGGCGCGCTGCAACTCGTGCTATGGCTCGCGCACGTGCAGGCGTTTCGCGTCTACGAAGGAGCGGAGTTCTGGAGCGATGCCCGGTTTTATATCGGCTGGGTGACGGGCTTGCTGGTCGCGCCGTCGTTCGTGCCCGATGCGCCGCTGAACGCCGGCGGCGAGGACCGGCGCGTGCGGCATTGAAGGAAGATCAGTACGCGCCAGGCGGCGGCTGCCAGCCCGGTGGCGGCGGAGGCGGCGGCGGTGTGGTGCTGTATGCGCCGCCCGAAGGCTGAACCATGCGCGTGTTGCCGCGCACGGGCACTTTGTCACCGGCGGCGTACATGCATTGCAGATACGCGTAGTCGTAACGTTGCTGCACGTTATAGCCCGATGCCTGCGATGCCCCGACGCCGAACGCGCTGCCGGTTAGAAGCCCCGCGCCCGCGCCGATGGCCGCGCCCGAGCCGCCGCCGAAGGCCGCGCCCGCAGCCGCGCCGAGCGCCGTGCCGACCACCGCGCTGCCGACCGCGCTGTTGGTCGCCGCCTGATTCGCGTCCACGCCGCCGACCTGATTCAGGGCGAACTGGCGGCACGAGGCGTCGTCGGAGCGGAATTGATCGAACGTCTTGGTGCTGCCGGGCAGCGCCATCACGCTCGGACCGGTCGGCATCACGGTGCAGGCCGACAGCCCGATCGCGCCGGTCGCGGCCAGTAGAAGGCCTAGCCTTGAGTAGTTCATTGATTCCTGCGATGTATCAGTTGGAAGGCGGCGGCGTCGCCGGAACCGGGCGCCACGCGCCGGAACATTGCTTCACGTACGGGTAATAGGCTCGCGCGGAGTCGCAGTAGTACCACATGCCGGGCTGCTGGGCGGGCGCGCCCGGATCGGCAACGGGCTGGCCTTGCTCGACATATTGCACGGGCGCTGCGGGCTGCACGACCACGGGCGGCGGCGGATAGTAGTAGTACGGCGCGGGCGCGACGGGATACGGGTAATACACGGGTCCGCCGACCCACACGCCCACGCGCGCCCAGGCGTACGCGTTGGCGGTCACGCCGGCGCTCGCGATCAGCGCCAGCGCAATAAAAGCCTTGAGGCGATTCACGTCCTTCTCCAGAAAAAATGTTTGCGGTGTCGATGCCTATAACGGAATTCCGACCTCCGCTGTTGACCGGACACGCGCGTCTTTCAACGCTATTCCCTTTGCCGGGGAAATTCAATTACACGAGCCGGCCGGTTTTTTTCGGCGCGTTACCGGGTAACAAAGTGTCGTCATTCAGGCGCGCAACACGGTAATTCCGGCCCGTTCGATCGGCTCGACGAGCGTCGTATCGGCGGAATTGTCGACGATGATCGTCTGCGCCAGTTCGATGCCGCCGATCCGGTACGCCGACGCCGCATTGAGCTTCGCCGCCGACGCGAGCACGACGGTCTCCGCCGCGCGCGCCGCGAGCGCCCGCTTGACGTGCGCCTCCTCGAAATCGCCGGTGGTGAGACCGGCTGCCGGGTGCACGCCGGTCACGCCCATGAAGTACAGATCGGCGTTGACGTGCGACATCGCTTCGACGGCGGCCGCACCCACTGTGACGATGGAATGCTTGTAGAGCTTGCCGCCGATCAGCACGACATCGACGAAAGCGTGCTGCGCCAGCGCGACCGCGACGCTCGGGCTATGCGTGACGATCGTCGCACGAAGATCGTCGGGCAACTGGCGCACGAGCAGCGCGGCGGTCGTGCCGCCATCGACGATCACGATTTGCCCCGGCGCGATCATTTCCGCCGCCTTCTTCGCGATGCGCCGCTTCGCGTCCGATTCCATCTGCTCACGCCGGGCGAAAGGCGCCACTGCCGGCGACGCGGGCAGCGCGCCGCCGTGCACGCGCTGCAAAAGACCATCGGCCGCGAGTTCGCGCAGATCGCGCCGCACCGTGTCCTCGGAGATGCCGAAGCGGGCGCTCAGTTCGGTGGCGAGCACTTGCCCGTCGCGTTTGAGGGTGTCGAGGATCGCTTTCTTGCGCTGGCTGGTCAACATTGTTTGCACGAAATATCTTGATGTTGCACGAAACTGCACGTTAACATGAGTCGATCTAGATGTCGAAAGGTGAATCGATGGAAACTCAGGAACGCGTGCGCATTCTCAAGACCGAAGTGTTGTCGGACGACTGGTACGTCCTCAGAAAAGTGACCTTCGATTTCCAGCGGCGCGACGGCGCGTGGCAGCGCCAAAGCCGCGAAACCTACGACCGCGGCAACGGCGCGACGATCCTGCTGCGCGATCGCAAGAGCGGCAACGTGCTGCTGACGCGCCAGTTCCGCATGCCCGCGTTCGTCAATGGACACGACGGCATGCTGATCGAAACGCCCGGCGGCCTGCTCGACGACGCGTCGCCGGAAGCGCGCATCCGCGCGGAAGTGGAGGAGGAAACGGGTTATCGCGTGCAGCATGTCGAGAAGATTTTCGAGGCGTTCATGAGCCCCGGATCGGTGACGGAGAAGCTCTACTTCTACATCGGCGAATACGACAGCTCGATGCGCGTGTCGGATGGCGGCGGCGTCGTGGAAGAGGGCGAAGAGATCGAGACGATCGAAGTGCCGCTGCAAACGGCCATGCAGATGATCGAGCGCGGCGAGATCATGGACGGCAAGACGATCATGCTGCTCCAATACGCCGCGCTCGAGGCGCGCTCAGGCGAGTAAGGACACAGCCTTCACCTGCGCCCACAGCCGCATGCCTTCGACGATGCTCAGCCGGTCCATCGAATAACGCGTGACGCGCGCGAGCAGCGGCGAGCCGTCGACATCGAGCCGCACGACGGCCTGCGACGGATTCGCGTCCTGCGCAATGCCGACGACCGTCGCGGGCAGCACGTTGAGCACGCTGCTGCGCGCGTGTTCGGGCGAGCCGGTGATGAGACTCACGTCGCGCGCTTTCACGGCGACGCGCATGGTTTTGCCTGCCGCCATCGGCGTATGCACGACGGCGAGCTTCGCGCGCGAGCCCGGCAACGCGAGCGTGAGCAGGCCATACGCGCTGTCGTATCCGTCGACGATACCTTCGAACACGACCGATGCGTCGTCGGCGATGGCGAGCGGCAGGTCGAGCCGCGCGAGCGTATCGGCGATCGGGCCGCTCGCGAGCGCGCGGCCGCCTTCGAGCAGCACGAGATGATCCGCGAGCCGCGCGACCTCTTCCGGCGCGTGGCTCACGTAGAGCACGGGGATGTCGAGTTCGTCGTGCAGGCGTTCGAGATACGGCAGAATTTCGAGCTTGCGTTTCTGATCGAGCGATGCGAGCGGTTCATCGAGCAGAAGCAGGCGCGGACTCGTCAGAAGCGCGCGCGCGATGCCCACGCGCTGGCGCTCGCCGCCCGACAATCCGCCGGGCATGCGATCCAGCAGATGTTCGATGCCGAGCAATTCCGCCGCCTGCGACAGATCCACGCGCCGCTCGGACGCCTTCACGCGATCGAGCCCGAAGCGCAGGTTCTTCTTCACGTTCAGATGCGCGAAGAGGCTCGCTTCCTGAAAGACGTAGCCGAGCGGGCGCTTGTGCGTCGGCAGAAAAGTGTTGCACCCGGTGTCGAGCCAGACTTCGCCATTGACGGCGAGCCGCCCCGCGCGCGGCCGCGCGAGTCCCGCGAGACAGCGCAGCAGCGTGGTCTTGCCGGAACCGGAATGGCCGAAGATCGCGGTGACGCCGCGGCCGGGCAGCGTGAGATCCAGATCGAGCGTGAAGCCTTCGTGCTCGACCAGAAAGCGCGCTTCGATGGCTTCCCCGGCGCGGACGTGCGCGCGTTCGAGCATCAGGCGGTTCGATGTGAGTTCAGACATGAGCCGTGACGGGACGCCGGCCGGAATAAAGCAGCAGAAGAACGACGAAGGAGAACACGACCATGCCGCCCGCGAGCCAGTGCGCCTGCGCGTATTCGAGCGCCTCGACGTGATCGAAGATCTGCACGGACACGACGCGCGTGCGTCCCGGAATGTTGCCGCCGATCATCAACACGACGCCGAATTCGCCGACGGTATGCGCGAAGCCGAGAATCGTCGCCGTGACGATGCCCGGGCGCGCGAGCGGCAGCGCCACCGTGAAGAACGTGTCCCACGGACTCGCGCGCAGCGTCGCGGCGGCTTCGAGCGGACGGCGGCCGATCGCGTCGAACGCGTTCTGCAGCGGCTGCACGACGAACGGCAGCGAATAGATCACCGAGCCGACGACGAGCCCCGCGAACGTGAACGGCAGCAAGCCGATGCCCGCCGCCTGCGTGATCTTGCCGACATAACCGTTCGGCCCCATCAGCACGAGCAGATAGAAGCCGATAACGGTCGGCGGCAGCACGAGCGGCAGCGCGACCACCGCGCCGACGATGCCCTTCGCCTTCGAACGCGTATGCGCGAGCCACCACGCGATCGGCGTGCCGACGACGAGCAGGAGCGCCGTCGTCAGCGACGCGAGTTCGAGCGTCAGCGTGATGGCCTGGAGATCGGCGCTATCGAGCGGCATCGGCGCAATTAGAGTTGATAACCGTACGACTTGATCACTTCGGCGGCCTTCGGACCCTTCAGGTACTCGACAAACTGCTTCGCAACCGGATTGTCGCGGCCCTTGTCGAGAATGACGGCGTCCTGCCTGATCGGCTCGTGCAGATTGGCCGGCACGAGCCACGCCGAACCGCTCGTGATCTTACCGTTCTTATAGATTTGCGACAGCGCGACGAACCCGAGTTCCGCGTTGCCCGTCGCGACGAACTGCTGCGTCTGCGAGATGTTCTGGCCTTCGACGACCTTGGGCTTGATTTCTGCTGTGAGGCCGAGCTTGTCGAGCGTCTGATAGCCGGCGAGACCGTAAGGCGCTGCCTTCGGATTGGCGATCGCGATGTGATCGAACGCGTTCTTCTTCAGCACTTCGCCTTTGTCGTCGACGTAGCCATCTTTCGCGGACCACAGCGCGAGCGCGCCTGTCGCGTAGGTGAAGCGGCTGCCGGGCACCGTCGCGCCTTCGCTGTCGAGCTTGGCGGGCGTGGTGTCGTCGGCGGCGAGGAATACTTCGAACGGCGCGCCGTTCTTGATCTGCGCGTAGAACTGACCCGTCGCGCCGAACGATGCGATGACCTTGTTGCCCGTGTCCTTTTCGAAGTCGGCGGCGATTGCCTGCACGGGCGCCGTGAAGTTGGCCGCGACCGCGACCTGCACTTCACCGGCAAGCGCCGGCGTCGCGGCCATGATCGCGGCGGCGCCGGCGATCAACGGCGCGAACGCGGAAAGCAAAGCGCGCAGAATACGAGTCTTCACGTAAAGCTCCTTGAATCGAGATGAGTTCTGGTTTTGGATTGACTTCGGCGGCGCGTCGGAGGCCGCGAGCGTGGCTGCACGGCGCGGGCGAGCACCGTAATATATACGACTATATTACGTCGGCGCATGCCGCTTTTCGACATGTCGGACATGAGTCTCTTCGGATGATTGTGCCGCGCGCCGTTTGTGAGTGACGCTCAAAGAATGGGGTTGACCGTATGCTCGTTTTTCGCAGACACTGATCGATAAAGCAGCGAGTGCCAGTCATGCACGAATTGAGCGACGCTCAGTTTTTGATATTCGGAGACGACGATATGACCGATGCAGCGAACCTGCAACGCCTGAAGCTCGGTATCGAAGGACACATTGCGCGCGTGACGCTCGATCGTGCCGAGGTGCGCAATGCATTCGACGACGCGACCATCGTCGAACTGACAGCAGCCTTTCGCGCGCTCGACGACGACGCCAACGTGCGCGCCATCATTCTCGCGGCGAGCGGCCCGGCATTCTGCGCGGGCGCGGACCTCAACTGGATGAAGCGCATGGCGGGCTATTCGGAGGCCGAGAACCGCGCTGACGCCCTCGGCCTCGCGACCATGCTCAACACGATCTATAACTGCTCGAAGCCGGTCGTCGCACGCGTGCAGGGCGATGCCTATGCAGGCGGGATGGGACTCGTCGCGGTGTGCGATATCGCGGTCGCGGCAGACACGGCGCAGTTCTGCCTCTCCGAAGCAAAGCTCGGCCTGATGCCCGCGACCATCGCGCCGTACGTGATCCGCGCGATGGGCGCGCGCGCCGCGCATCGCTACTTCTTGAGCGCGGAACGTTTCGATGCCGCCGAAGCGCTGCGTCTGGGCTTCGTGCATGAAGCCGTCGCCGCCGATCAGCTCGATGCGCGCGTCGACGCGATCGCTGCGAGCATCGCCGCGAATAGTCCGAACGGCGTGCGCGAGTGCAAGAAGCTCGTCGCGGATTTTGCGGGCAAGGACATCGACGAAGCGTTGATCGGGGAGACGGCCGAGCGCATCGCGCGCATCCGGGCATCGGACGAAGGCCGCGAAGGCGTGCGCAGCTTCCTCGAGAAGCGCAAACCGTCCTGGCTCGGCTGAGCGGCGGAGACATCGACGTGATTACGCTGCACCATTGCGTGAGCGCGCGCTCGTTCCGGCCGCTGTGGGCGCTCGAGGAAATCGGCGTGCCCTATGAACTGAAAATGCTGCCGTTTCCGCCGCGCGTGCTGGCGCGTAGCTACAAGGAACTGAATCCGCTCGGCACGATTCCCGCGCTCACCGACGATTCGGACGACGCGCTTTTCATGACCGAATCGTCGGCGATCTGCCAGTATCTGGCGGCGCGTTACTCGCCGGGCGCGCTCGACGTCGCGCCGCACGAGCGCGATTTCGGCCGCTATCTCAACTTCCTTCATTTCGGCGAGGCGACGCTCACATTTCCGCAGACGCTCGTGCTGCGTTACGCGCATCTGGAGCCGCCGGAGCGGCTGCAGCCGCAAATCGTCGACGATTACGCGCGATGGTTCCACGCCCGCCTGCGCACGCTCGCGCCATTGCTCGATGCGCAGCCGTACCTGTGCGCGGGGCGTTTCACGGCGGCGGATATTTCCGTCGGCTATGCGTTGATGCTCGCGGAACTGCTGGAGCAGAGCGGCGGTTTTGCGCCGTCGATCGCGCGGTATTGGCAGCGTCTGCGCGAACGCGACGGTTTCGTGCGCGCGATCGAGGCGCAGGAAGCCGCGGCGCGCGCGCAAGGTATATCGACGACACCGTCGCCGAAGCTGCGTCCGTAGGCCGCCGACAGTCTCTCCCTCCTTCAAGTCCCCTCGTCCGTGGGGCTGCGCGAAGCGGCGCGCAGCCCTACGCTTCACATCACGCGCTGACTATCACGCGCGCCGATTCCGAGAGACTTTGCAGACGAGGTTGGCGATGGTCGTCTTTTCCTGGTTCCTGTCGGTGGTTGTTGCGTTGCTCGCGACGGCCACCATCGCGCTGGCGCTGCCGCGCTCCGCCGCGGACGAGCTGAGCGCGAGCGCGCCGCAATCGATTTTCAACGCCGAGCTGGATCGCGGCGGCGCGATCGTCGCGTCATGCGTGCTGAGTACCGACTGAACGGGGCGCGTCGGTGGGCGTTGCGGGCAAGCGTCGTTGAATCAATGCGTTGCGGCGGTAATGAGAATGATATCCACAGGTTTGTGCACGGAAACTGTGGACAACAGAAAACATCGAAGCCAGAGAGCCTTGGACGGTAACCCCAAGCCTTGCGCGAGGGGCGCGTCAGGAGACCAATCAGATGCAATGCACGTGACCGCGCCTGGAGCTTCAGAGGCGCGGTCGCTTGCTTCGCTCTAAAACTCTGTATCCCGTAGGCTACAACTTGCGGCGCTTTCCCTTTCCGTGTATCTCCAAGGACACAACCAACGCTTGAACCGACTTGTAGCACCCGGGCTACAATAAGCCTCGTTCCGTCAATTCTTGACGCCCCGAGGCTACAAATGACGACATTGGCAGATATCGGCGAAATGCTGAAGGACGCCCGCCGCGCGAGCGGACTTTCGCAAAAAGAACTGGCCGAACGCGCCGGTATATCGCGCACGACGCTCGCCCGCATGGAAACGCTCGCTCGCGGCGACATGAGCGTATCGGCACTTGTGCGGCTCCTCGAAGCCGCCGGCTACGATCTGCGCGCCGTCAAGCGCGGCCACGCACGCACGCTGGATGACGTCCTGACCGAGCAGCGCAACGCGGGAGACCAATGACATGCGTCTCAACGTCTTCGTCAAAGGCAAACTCGTCGCGCATCTCTATCGGCAGGCGGACGATTACGCGCTGCGCTACACCGCCGACGCCACCGCCGACGACTTCGTCAGCCTCACCATGCCGGTTCGCGAGGAAGCGTGGGTGTGGCCGCGCGACCTGCATCCCTTCTTCCGGCAGAATCTGCCCGAAGGCTTCCTCCTTCAGGTGATCCGGGAGGAATTCGGCCCTTATCTCGACGGCACCGATCTTTCGCTGCTCGCGGTCATCGGCGGATCGGGCATCGGCCGGGTTACCGTCACGCCCGAAGGCGGCGCGCCGGGCGGCGAACTCGAACCGCTCGACCTTAAAAGCCTGCTGCACGAAGACATCACGACGGGCCATTTCGCCGAACTCGTGCGCTACTACGCCCGCGCGGCCATTTCGGGCGCCGTACCCAAGTTCCTCGCGCCCGAACGCCCGGCGACCCAGCCGCCCGTAGGCAAGCAGACGCTGCGCACGAGCCGCCACATCATCAAGGGTTCCGACGAGCAAACGCCTTACCTCGGCTTCAATGAGCATTACTCGATGCAAGTGCTGGCGCGGCTCGGCGTCGCGCGCGTCGCGAGAACGACGATGTCGGACGATGGCCGCGTGCTCGTCGTCGACCGCTTCGATGTCGACGAAATGGGCAAGCCGGCGTTCGGCGTCGAGGACGCCTGCGGATTGCTCGGCCTGCCGCCGCACGAGAAATACCGTCCATCGACGGAACAGGTGCTCAACGCGACGAAACCCTACATCGCCGCCGCGAACTGGCGGCGCGAGGCCGAGCAGCTAGGCTGGCTGCTCATCACGAATTACGTCGTGCGCAACGCGGACTGCCACGCCAAGAACATCGCGCTGCTCTACTCGGATATCGACGACGTACTCTACACGCCCGCCTACGACATCGTCACGACCGAAGCCTACCCGCGCTTCGCGAACAATCCGCCGGGCCTGAGCATCGACGGCCGCAAGACGTGGGCGCCGGGGCGAACGCTCGAGCGCTTCTTCAATACGCGGCTCGGCATTGCGCCGAAGCGTTATCGCGAGATGGTCGAAGCATTGTGCGACGCTGCGGTGTCGACGGGAAAGGACATCGCCGAAGCGGCGAAGAACGAGACGCGCTGGCACTGGATTGCCAAACAGATGCTGCATGCGTGGAACGAAGGGATGGCGTCGCTGCGCAGCGCCAAACCGCAAGTGGCGCTCAGAGCGCTCACGCCCGTCATCGAGGCAGCGGGTTTCTCGGACGCCGAGACGGCCGGCAAGTCTAGGGAGGTGATCGGACGCTCGGAATTGCTGGCGAATCCCGGCAAGGAACACTAAAAGCGCGCTCGCCGCCGCAATTCGAAAGGCAAAAAAAAAGCCCGCTTCAGTTGAGCGGGCTTGAATCCACATCGGTTGAGACATGGAGGAGACAGGTGTAAGTATAAACCCTTAAGTCTCCACGTCAACACCTAAAATAAAAAAATTCGCAATCGGGAATCGACCGCAGCGAATTTGCAACACTCCGGCGGACATCATTGCTTGCCGAGGCTGTGGTAGTACGCCGCGAGATTGGCGACATCCGCGTCGGACAAGGTCTTCGCCATCATCGACATCATTTCGTTCTTGCGCTCGCCCGAACGGAAATCGTTGAGCGCCTTCACAAGATATTCCTCGGTCTGGCCCGCGAGATTAGGCGCTTCGGGCAGCTTCGAGATTCCGTCGATGCCGTGACACGCCGCGCACGCCGATGCCTTCGCGCGCCCGGCCTTGATGTCTCCCGCAGCGAACGACGCCTGCGACAGCGCAGCCAGCGCCAGCACGATCACGATGCGCTTCATTTCGACCCCGTGTACGAGATGCGATAGATCGCGCCCGCATAGTCGTCGGAGACGAGGAGCGAGCCATCTTGCAGCGTCTGCACGTCGACCGGCCGGCCCATGTATTCGCCGCTCGGCGTGAGCCAGCCTTCCGCGAAGACTTCCGCTTCGCCGGCCGTGCCGTCGTCCTTGATCGGGACGAACATGATGCGCGCGCCGATCGGCTTCGTGCGATTCCACGAGCCGTGCTCCGCATCGAAGATGCCGCCCTGATATTTCTGCGGGAACATCTTGCCGTTATAGAACGACATGCCCAGATCGGCGGCGTGCGCGGCGAATTCGACCTGCGGAAACACGACGCCCGCCGGCGGATTCTGGTCCTTGTATTCGACCGTGCGCACCTTGCCGCCGCCGTACCACGGGAAGCCGAATTTCTCGCCGGCCTTGGTCGCGTGATTCAGCTCGCCGGGCGGGGTGTCGTCGCCCATGCCGTCGACCTGGTTATCGGTGAACCAGAGCGTCTTGTCCTTCGGATTGAAGTCGAGGCCGACCGAATTGCGCACGCCGTGCGCGTAGACTTCGCGATTCTTGCCGTCCTGATCCAGCCGGATGATGCCCGCCAGCCCGTTCTTGTCGAGCTCGGCGAGCTTGTCCTTCGGCGGCACGTTCCACGGCTGGCCGAGCGCGATGTACAGCTTCTTGTCCGGACCGACGCGGCAGTAACGCGCGCCGTGATTGAAGCTCTCGAACTGCGTGGGTATCAGCTTGCCCTGCGGCACGACGACCGCCGCCGCGACATCCGGGCCGCCTTCGCCGAAGAACTGCGCCGCCGGAAAGCCGAGTACGCGATTCTGCTCGACGACGTAGAGCACGCCGTCCGGCGAGAAGCACACGCCATTGGGCACCTTGAACGTCACCGAAGACGCGAACTGCACGACATCGCTCGCGACGCGCTGCTTGGTCCGATCGGTCACCTGCCACACGCGATTCTTCCGCGTGCCGACGAATACGACGCCCGTCGACGGCTCGATCGTCATTGCGCGCGCTTCGGGCACGACAGCGTACAGCTCGATCTTGAAGCCCGGCGGCAGCTTGATCTGCTCGAGATTCTTGCGCAGCGCATCGGCGGTCTGGCCGGATTGCGGGATGGTTTCCGCCGGCGTCGCGTTGCCGGTCTGACGGAAGTTCGACAGCGTGTTGACGTTGTCCTGCGCGGCATGCGCGATCGGCAGGCAGGTGAACATCGCACCGGCGGCCAGCGGCACCAGCTTGAGCGTTGCGTTCATTTGAGTTGTCTCCGGATTTGTTATTTGAACGGAGCGGGGCGTTACGGCGCCATCGTCCGGTTCCATGCAAAGCAGGACTGCTCTTCAAAACTGCACTGAACCACCTGCGACCACGCGCGCGCAGCGCGAGAGAAACGAAAAGAATCTTAGGACAGAAAACGCGCATGTAAGCAGCGGATGGCGAATTTTCGCGCCCGCGCGCCGCGCCATGCGGCATCTATTTCCGGCCGTCGAAGAGAAACACGTTGCCGCGGTCCGGACTCGGCAGCGCGACGAGCAGACGCGCGCCGTCGAGCACGGCGTTACCGGTCACGGTCGTGTCGGGAATCGGGCAGGGCGCGGGCCCGAAGGTCACGGAGACGTCGTAGGCGTTCGTGCCTTCGTGCGGCGCAGTCGTCCCCTTGAAGATGCAGCCGGATGTCGTCGTGCCCGCGAGATAGCCGTCGCCCGCAACGGTGATGCGCGTCTGCGTCGTGCCGCCGAGCGTCATGCCGCGCCCGCTGTACAGGCCGAGCGCGTTGGCGCGGGTCGGTGCGATGTCGAGCATCGGCGCCGCGCTGGCGGAGAACGCGAGTCCCGCGCTGCCGTCCTTGTTCGCGACGGTTCCGGCGACGGCGGGCGCCTGCGCGAAATTCGCGCTGAACACGGCGGCCAATGCCGGCGCGCGGCCGATGTGATAGTCGAACGCGGAATCGCTGGTGAAGCGCCCGTCGCCAGACTGCGCGCCATTCTTCGCGACCGCGACGCCCGCCAGTCCCGTGCCGCCCGCGCCGCCATAGAAGAGATACGCGGTTCCGTCGAAGAGCATGAGAAGCGTCGCTTCGGCCGTGCTGCCCTTGAGCGAACCTTTATAGACGCCGCCGGATGGCAAGGTTGTCGTGACGGTGCCGGGCGGCGGAGGCGTGCCGGTGCCGCCCGTCGAACAGGCGGCGAGCGCGATGGCGCAGACCATGAAGGGAATCGCGTTTCTTTTCATTCAGGACTCCGGTCGCGAGCGTTTGAGCGTTCTGTATAAGCGCTTCGAACATTCCGGTCAAGCGTGCCGCGCCTGCTCATTCGGCGCTCATTCTGCCTCTTTACGATGCTTTTCATGCCGGCGCGATACACGAAACGCGCGCCGGACCCAACAAGACATCGTCCGATCCGAGGAGCAAAAACATGAACAAGTCGACTATCGCCGTATGTGCATTGGCCGTCGCCTGCACGGTGGGCATGAGCGGCTGCGCATCGATGGGCAGTTCCGCCGACATCTACGACAGCATGCAGACGCAGCACGAAGAAACGGTGCGCATGGCGACCGTCGAAAGCGTGCGCGGCGTAACGATCGACAACAACGACGGCCATCCCGCGCCTTTCGGCGCACTCGGCGGCGGCCTGCTCGGCGCGGTCGCGGGCAGCGCGGTCGGCGAAGGACATGGATCGTTGCTCGCGGGCGTGATCGGCGGCATCGCGGGCGCGGTCGCGGGCGATCAGGTCCAGGATCATCTCGAACGGCAGCGCGGACTCGAAATCACCGTGCGGCTCGACAACGGCGATTTGCGCGCGATCACCCAGGCCGCCGATGGCCAGACGTTCCATGCCGGCCAGCGCGTGCGTCTGCTGTCGAGCGGCGGCATCACACGCGTGACGGCCTGACCTGCGACAAAGCCGGCTTCGGCCGGCGCGCTCCTTCTAACGTCAAACGCGCCGATACACCGGCGCCTGCGTGCCGCTCGTCGCCCGGCCCCATATTTGCTCGTCCGTGAGCGTCGTTTCGATGAGTTCGACGGGCGCTTCGCCATCCCGAATCACCGCGACGCGAAAGCCGTCGATCGGTTCATACGGCCCGAGCAGAATCGTCTTTCCCTCGATCGCCTTTGCCAGATCGCTCACCTTGAACGCGACGTGCGGCATCGCGCGCAACATCTCGGGCAGCGTGCTGCCTTCCTCGAAGCGGTGATATTGCACGCGCATGAGCGCGCATTCGGCATCGCTCGTAAACATGCGGAACATCGCGCTGTAGCGCTCGCCTTCGCGCGGCGTTTGCGCCGGAATGCCGAGATGATGGAATTCGTATGTGACGCCGTTTCGGATGAACATCGCGCGCTCCAGCGGTTCGGTTCAGTATGCGCCGGCCATCGGCAAGAGCAGATAGGGCAGGAGGTCTTCGTAGCGTATCGGTTCGGCGGACGCGGCGGCGTCGACGGCGATTTGTTCCGTCGACGTGTCGCGCTCGGCGTCCGCGGCGACCAGCGATGCGGCGGCGATGGGCGTCGGTTCGATCTTCATCTTTCCCTCCTGACGTGCGGCGTGTGAGGGCAGTGTGCTAGGGCAGAATTAGCGGATCGTGAGGTGCGGATATGGGAAGCGAGCGGCGGATCATCGTCTTCGGCGCGTTCGATCGTCATAACTTCGGCGACATGCTGTTCGCGCATGTCGTCGCGGCACTGCTCGAGCAACGCTGTCCCGGGATCGCGCCGATATTCGCCGGATGCGCGCAGCGCGACTTGCGCGCATACGGCGGTCACGATGTCGCCGCGCTCGCGCCGCTCGCCGCGCGCTGGCGCGACGAACCGCTCGCGCTGATTCACGCGGGCGGCGAGTTGCTCACGTGCGGCGCTTGGGAAGCCGCCGTGATGCTGACGAAACCCGAAGAAGCGCAAGCCCGCATCGCGCGATACGGCTCACGCGCACAAGACCGCGACGCCTGGGCGCGCACGGAACTCGCCACCGGCGCGCGCGCGCCGTACGTGATCGGCCGCGAGACGTTCCCGCAGGCGTCGATATGCGCGAACGCGATCGGCGGCGCGGCGCTCGACCACAGCGATGCCGCGTTACGCGCCGAAGTCCTCGCCAAACTCCGCTCGGCCGATCACGTCAGCGTGCGCGACACGCACACGCGAGCCGCGCTCAGGCAATCGGGCCTCGACGCGCAGCTCGTTCCCGATCCGGCATCGATGGTCGCCGAACTCTTCGACGCGCGCATCCGCATGCACGCCGGCGCGCGCCGCGCGTTCGCCCACGGTTATCTCGCGGTCCAGTTGAGCGCGGATTTCGGCGACGACGCGACGCTCGCGCAGATCGCGCATCGGCTGGATCGGATCGGACGATCGACCGGGCTCGGCATTGCGCTGTTCCGTGCGGGCGCGGCGCCGTGGCACGACGACATCGCGGTCTACGAGCGCATGGCGGCGCGCATGCGGCATCCGGCGGTGACAATCGTCGATTCATTGAACGTCTGGGATATCTGCGCGCTGATCGCGAGCAGCGAAGGCTTCGCGGGCAGCAGTCTGCACGGCCGGATCGTCGCGATGGCGTACGGCTTGCCGCGCGTGAATCTGCATCACGCGGATTCGGTCAAACAGCGCGCGTATGTATCGACGTGGGACATCGCGGGCGCGCCGGGCGTCGTGGCGATCGCGGACTTGCACGACGCGATGCTCGACGCACTTTCGATGGATCGCGAAGTGCTCAAAGAGAAAGCGGCGGCGTTTGCGAAGGCGCATCGCGAAGGGTTCGAACCCATCGCGCGATGTGCGGAACTCGCGGTCAAACGATGACGCGGCGCAGGCTCGCGGACCGGGCACGCGTCGGCCGCGGCGCGAAAGCTTCGGGAAAGGCGGAATCGGCGCTGGCTGAATAACGAGTCCGCATGCTTTCGCGCGGATGTGCGACAAGGTTAGGATGACGGCTTATCACCGACGCCGCGTGCAATCCGTCCGAATGAAGAGCATTACGAAACTTCTGCAGATCCAGACAATCAATTCTCGCCGTGTGACGTTCGAATTCGTGCGGGCGCTCTGGCATCTGCGCTCACTGCTCGGCTTGCTGCTGATAGTGTTCGTCGCGTTGTGCGCGGCCATGTTCTGGCTCGGCGCGCCCGTTGACAGCATCACGCACGCACGCGCTTCTTTCGGCGACACGCTCTATTTCTGCAGCGTGACGGCGCTCACCATCGGGTATGGCGATGTCGTCGCGACGACAGGCATCGGCCGCGCCTTGTCCGTGTTGCTGGGCCTTTATGGCGTCCTCGTGACAGGCGTGACGACGGCAGTCGCAGTGTTCGCGGTGCAGCGCGCGGCGGGGCGAACGGCCTGACGCGCGCCGGCTCATCTTTGCCCGCCCGCCCGCCCGCGTTGCGTCTATGCTTCAACTGGCCTCATCACACGGAGCGTCAACGCCATGAACAACCTCGAAGGAAGGATCGTCGCCATTACGGGCGGCTTCGGCAGTCTGGGACTCGCAACGGCGCGCGTACTCGCGGGGCGCGGCGCGCACGTCGCGCTGATCGGTCACGGCGCGAGCAAGGACGCGTTGGCCGCGCCGCTCGATAGCGCGTGCATCGTGACGGGCATCGATCTGACGGATGCGAAATCCGCGCAACAGGCCATCGATACGATCGTTCAGCAGACGGGCGGGCTGCACGCGCTCGTCAACGTGGCCGGCGCGTTCAGTTGGGAAACGATCGCGGACGGCAGCGCCGACACCTGGCAGTCGATGTTCGACGTCAACGTGAAGACCGCGCTCAACGCATCGAAGGCGGCGCTCGCGGCGTTGAGCGCGCAGCAGGGCGGTCGCATCGTGAATGTCGGCGCGCTGGCCGCGATGAAAGCGGCGATGGGCATGGGCGCGTATGCGGCATCGAAGGCCGCGCTGTTGCGCCTCACCGAGGCGCTCGCGGAGGAGCTGAAGGATCGGGGCATAACGGTGAACGCGGTGTTGCCGTCGATCATCGATACCCCGCCGAATCGCCGCGACATGCCCGGCGCCGATTTCGACCGCTGGGTGAAGCCCGACGAACTCGGCGCGGTGGTCGCGTTCCTGCTTTCGCCCGAAGCGCAATGCATCACGGGCGCGGCGATTCCGGTTACGGGGCGCGTCTGACGTTTCAGCGCGACTGCGCCTTGAAGCCTTCGCCCTTCATGCCCGCGCGATCCACGGCCGCGATGCGGTTGCGGCCGTTGTCCTTCGCCTGATAAAGCTGCGCGTCGGTGAGGTTGATGAACGTCGTCACGTCCATGCGCTCGCCCGGCGCGACCGTGCCGACGCCGAAGCTCGCCGTCACCTGCTGATCGTGCGGCGAGCGCACGTGCGCGATGGCTTCGCCGGCGATGAGCGCGCGGCAACGCTCGGCAATGCGCATTGCTGCTTCGGCGTCCGTATCGGCGAGAATCAGCGCGAATTCCTCGCCGCCGAAGCGGCCGAGAAAATGCTGCGGACCGGCCGCTTCGCCGAGCACGCGCGCGATGCGTTTCAGGCAATCGTCGCCCTGAACGTGGCCGTAGTAATCGTTGTATGACTTGAAAAAGTCGATGTCGATCATCACGAGCGACAGCGGCTTGCCCGATTCCTTCGCCGCTTGCCATTCGCGCGCCATGACGTCGTCGAAGCGGCGGCGGTTGCCGACGCCCGTGAGGCTGTCGCTGAACGACAGGCGTTCGAGTTCGCGCTGCAATTGCGCGAGCTTTTCCTCGGTGCGCTTGCGTTCGCTGATGTCGAACATGAAGCCGATCAGCGCTTCTACTTCACCTCGTTCGTTTCGTTCGACGTGCACGACATCGCGCAGCCAGACATAGCCGCCATCGCGCGTGAGGGCGCGGTAATCGGCTTCGTGATCCGTGCCCGCTTTCGACTGCGAGACGCAGAATTCGACGACCGCCTGGCGATCGTCGGGATGCATGCGCTCGGCCCAGTCGTTGACGTTCTTCCATGACGACGGCGCCCAGCCGAGCAGCGCCTCGATCTGCGGGCCGATGTAGGCGAACTCCATCGTCGCCCAGTCGATCTTCCAGGGGATAGCCTTCGTCGATTCGAGCAACGTGCGATAGACGGCGTGATCGTCCTCGCCGAACGCGCGTCCGGGCGGCGCGAGGGTGTCTTCGTGGCGCAGGAATGCGGCCTTGAGCGGGCTTTCGGTTGAGTCGCGATTCATCGTGTCGGATGCGGCGATGCCGGGTTGACGTTTGCGTGTGTTATCGGCCGCGACGGGAAATTCTGAAGCGCGGCAACGCTCGCAATCGGACGATGCGCAATAGCTTTCGGACTTTACTGGTGTGAAGCGTGGATGGGCGCGACTATGCTCCGCAGGTAGCTTCGAATGCTACATACGGTGGTCTCGTACCTTCGCCCCGCCTCGCGCGGGGCTTTTTTTGCCCGGCGGCTTCCGTGCCGGCGACTTCTGGCCCGTTGAACGCGCCGCCGCTACCGGCGCGCCGACAGCATCGTTCCGCGGCAGCCCGACGCGAGACAGCGGCACGCATAGAGCCGCTTCATGGCCGCGGTGCGCCGGCCATCCACTGTCAGGCAATAGTCGATGAACAACTCCTGCCCCTTCGCGATCGGCCGTATCGCGCGGATGAACACGCGCTCGCCGTCCTGCTCCGCCTCGCAATTCGGCGCGCAACTGTGATTGAGCCAGCGCGCGGAATTGCCGCCGCGCGCGCCGTCGATGACGCTGCCGTCATCGAGACCGAACAGAAACGTGTGGCCATCCTCCGCCGTCGATTTCGCGTGCATGCGCTGCGCATCTTTCCAGGATATGCGCAGCCCTTTGTATTCGAGCAGCAACGCGCCTATGGGCAGATCGGCGAGCGCGAAAACGCCCCGGCCATGAACGGGCGAAGTCCGTACAGTGATTCGACGCATGGTGTGGCGTTCGCAGTGAGGAGTTGAATGTTTGAGTGAAGACGCGCGCATCGCTATGATGTGGCCGTCATAAATCGCTGTCACGTCCATGCCCGCAGTTTCTCCCCGCAAGAGCAGGAAGCGCAAGCCGTTACGCGGCTCGCTTGCGCGATATCACAACCGGATCGTCGAAGTGCTCGGGGAGGCGCGCGGCCAGCGCGTGATGATACGGTCGATTCATGACGACGGCGTGGAGCGGCGCACCGCCGTCAAGTGGATCAATCTGCTGCCGCTGGAGACGGAGTTGTTCTAGCCCGGCACGCGAGCCAGGATCAACCGCCGAGAAGCCCGCGCGCCTGTTCCAGCAACGCGGCGGCGGCGAGCCTCTCCTTGCGGCCGGCCATCGTCAGCGCGGCGTTGGCGGTGTCCCTGAAAAGCGCATCGTTCGATGTCGCGCCCATGCCCGATTCCCCCGCCCGAGCCTGACGCAGCCGGAAAAACGCGAGCATCTCGAACGCCCGCGCGCGGTCCTGCGCCTGCGTGTCCTGCGCGACAAGTTCCGCCGCGCCGGTGAGCTGAGCCAGTGCGCTCTCGTAATCGGCTCGTTCCATCGTCGAAATCTCCTTGCATCGATGCTGCTAATTCTCGCGCGTTTTGGTTCAAACTAGCGCATCAGGTAATCAAGCGAAACAACGAACGGAGACGATGCATGGCGGCAAACGAAGCGGTAATGGCATTGCGTGAGGCGCTCGGCGCACAGGTCGTGGCGCTGCCCGACGAATTCGGCGACCGGCGCGTCGCGGACTGGAGCGGCTTGCCCGGCGCGGCGCCGCTCGCGATCGTGCGTCCGCGCTCGAGCGACGAAGTCGCGCAGGCGCTCGCCATCTGCTCGGCGCACAGGCAGCCGGTGGTCACGCAGGGCGGGCTGACGGGGCTCGTCGGCGGCGCGAACCTGCTCGGCGGCGAGATCGCGATGAGTCTGGAGCGGATGAACCGCATCGTCGAGATCGACGAAGTTTCCGCGACGATGACCGTCGAAGCCGGCACGCCGCTGCAAGTGGTGCAGGAAGCGGCGAGCGCGGCGGGCTTCTACTTTCCGCTCGATCTCGGCGCGCGCGGCAGTTGCTCCATCGGCGGCAATCTCGCGACGAACGCCGGCGGCAACCGCGTCATCAAGTACGGGATGATGCGCGATCAGGTGCTCGGCGTCGAAGCGGTGCTCGCGAGCGGCGAGATCGTCGGCGGGCTGAACAAGATGATCAAGAACAATAGCGGCTACGACTTGCGGCATCTGCTGATCGGCAGCGAAGGCACGCTCGCGGTCATCACGCGCGTCGTGCTGCGGCTGCGTCCGAAGCCCACGGCGACGGCCACCGCATGGTGCGGCCTGCCCGATTTCTCCGCCGTGACCACGCTGCTCACGCGTGCGCAGGCGAGTCTCGCGGCGGGCGTGTCCGCGTTCGAGGTGATGTGGGCCGGCTATCACGATACGGTCATCGCGAACCTGAAGAGTCTGCGCGCGCCGCTCGCCGATGCGCATCCGTTCTACGTGCTGCTCGAAAGCGTCGGCACGGATCCGGTACGCCACGGCGAAGCCTTCGAAGAATTTCTCGGCGGCATGCTCGAAGCGGGCATCGTGGCGGATGCGGCGATCGCATCGAACGAAGCGCACGCGCGCGACTTCTGGGCGATTCGCGACGCGCCGGGCGAATACGACCGCTTCATTCCGAATCACGCGGCGTACGACGTGAGCTTCTCCATCGCGCAGGTCGGCGACGCGGCCGCGCAATGCGAGGCGCGTCTGCGTGCGCGCTGGCCCGGCGCGGTCGTGATGACGTACGGCCATCTCGGCGACGGCAACATTCACATCGTCGTCGATATCCCCGGCCGCGGGAAACAGGATCACGACGATGTCGACGCCGTCATCTATGACGTCACGCGCGAATTCGAAGGATCGATTTCGGCGGAGCACGGCATCGGCGTGAAGAAGCGCGACTATCTGCACCTCGCGCGCCGCGACGCCGATATCGCGTCGATGCGCGCGATCAAGGCCGCGCTCGATCCGCACGGCCTGCTCAATCCGGGCAAGGTGTTCTAGGCGCGTTCGTGCGAATGCCGGTGATGCACGTCGGGAAAATGCGCGTGCGTATGCGTGATCGGCAGATGCGCGTGCGGATGCGTATGCGGCGCGTCGCCGGAATACGGGAAGTCGTGCGTATGCCGATGATGCGCGTCATGCACATGCCGATGCGTATGTTCGAGCCGCTCGTGCGTGTGCTCGTGTTCGTGCCGCTCGCGCACGTGCAGCCACACGCCGAGCGCCATCAGCGCGGCGGCGATCCAGAACGGGGCGCCCGGCACTTGCGGCCACATCGCGAGCGAAAGCGCGACGCCGAACACCGGCGCGACCGAGAAATACGCGCCCGTGCGTGCCGTCCCCAGATGGCGTAGCGCGATCACGAACAGCACGAGACTCACGCCGTAGCCTGCGAAGCCCGTCGTCATCGCGCCGATGACGACGCGCGGCGCGGGCAGTTGCGCGCCCATCGCAAGCGCGATGCCGAGATTCGTCGCGCCCGCGACGAGACCCTTCGCGCACGCGATGACCATGGCCTCGGCGGTCGAGATCTTGCGCGTCAGGTTGTTGTCGATCGCCCAGCAGAGGCATGCCAGCGCGATCAGCAGCGCGCCGCTCGTCGCGTGCACCGCGCCCGCCGCGCCCGCTTCCCACGCGAGCACGACGCCGCCCGCGACGATCGCGGCCATGCCGAAAAACACGGATACGTCGACGTTCTCACGAAAGACGATCCACGCGATCGCCGCCGTCAGCACGCCTTCGAGGTTGAGCATGAGCGAGCTCGTCGCCGCCGGCGTGCTGGACAGGCCGAGCATCAGCAGCGCCGGACCCGCGACGCCACCGAAGAAGATCGCGCCCGAAAGCCATGCGAGTTCGCGCATGCGCAAGCCGCTGCGTTCATCGCGCCAGAATCCGCGTGCAAGCAGGATCGCGCCCAGTCCGGCGCCGCTGCCGAGATAGAACAGGCCAGCGACCATGAACGGCGGCATCGGGCCGAGCAGCGCCTTCGCGATCGGCGTGGTCGCGCCGAACAGCGCAGCGGCGGAGAGCGCGACGAGGATCGCGGCGTAGCGGCTTTGCATCGACGTTCCTTCGGACGTGCGGCGATATCGCAAAAGTGTAGTTCACGCCGCTCTCATTCTTCGCTCATTCTCGCCGCGCAGAATGCGTGCATCGACAAACAACGCAACGCGGGAGACGCAACATGAGAACCATCCAGTATGTGATCGTGGCGGCCAAACTGACCTTCGGCCTCGTGACGGTGGCGCAGGCGCATCCGTTCATCGGTGTGGGCATCACGGGCGGCCCGGTGTTTCCGGTCGCCTCCAGCGCGCAGAGCGCGCCGCCGCTGCCGGTCTATACACGCGCGATGGATTCCGGTCCCGCGCCGCTGCCGCCCGAAGCGCCGCCGGTGCGATATGCCGAACCGGCCATCGGCAATCTCTCGGCGATCATGGGCCACGTGAACGGGACGGTGGTTCAGAGCGGTGTGTGACGCGCCGCGCGACAACGGCGCACGGGAACGTCCCATGCTGGATCACGCTTAATTCACGACGCGAGCCTATGCGTCGTACGAGCGTGACGGGGTGTTCCGATGATACGGTCCTACAACCACAGGGGCTTCGTGCTCGAAGTCGCAATCGAAACGAACGGCAGGCTCGTGCCTTCGCCCGGCGACGTCCGCTACCTGGCGATCGTGACGATAAGCCGGTCGGGCAGGCCGGTCACCGCGTTTTCGCCGTTGTGCATCGAGCACGCGCGTTACGCGAGCTTCATGTCCGCCGAGGATGCGCTGATGAGCGCGCAAACCGCGGCACGCACATTCGTCGACGAATGGGTGCGGGCGGCTCCGTGACTTCGTCAAGTCGGGCGATGCGGGAAATCGCGCAAATCGCCTCAGGCGGCAACGCGCCGGCTCTCTTGTCCTTCCTGAGCATCGGCGGCGGAATCGAGCGCGTTATCGAGTAACGCAAGTTTGCGTTGAAGCGATGCGACACGCTGGCTTTGCGACGGCACGAGATCGTATTCGGCGTCGAGTCGCGATATACGCATGTCCCAATACCTGGCCGGAAGACGCTCCGAAGCCGGACTCCCTTCGGCGAGACTCGCCAGAACCATTTCGAGGTGAATGAGCTCGCGCTCCGCTAGTTGAGCGGGGCGTCGCTGTCGAAATGCGGGGACGGCGGTTGCGTTGGCGTTTCTTTTCATGTCGCTGATTCCGGCTAGATTTACACAGACCTCTATTAAAGCAATCAATGTTCCGGAGAGACGATTCAAGGCAATTCAATTTGTTTCGAAATGAAACCCGCGAGGCGCGCATCACGTCCAGACGGCGTGGCAAACGTTTGCAAGGCAGTTACATTTTTTTAGATCTGATCCGCGAATTGCCGGACTTCTCGTGGGCAAGCTGTAAATTCGTCGCCTGAATCGCATGCAAAAAGCGCGAAAAATTTTCAAAAGTAGCGGGATATCGGGCAGAACATATCGCGCAACTTCGTGATTATAGACCTAAATGAGAGTCGTTCTAAGACGAAGAGGGTGGACGACATGAACCGAAAGAATCGCGGGAAACGCACCGAACGCTTCGGGTAACTGAATTTTTTCGGCGCAAGGAAATCGATGCGCAACAACCACATCGTTAAGACGTTGAATAACGGGGCGGCCTCCTCTCGCGAAGCCGCCCCGTGTCCGCAGATTATCTTCTCGGAGACCTGTTGACGGAACCGAGCTTAACAAATCGTTCAGGCCGTTATAAACGTCATGCGGCGCAATGGACCTCTCCAGAATACGCATTAATGACGTCGTCGATGTGCAACAGCGCGATTGCCGTAAAAGGGATGGTTGCGGCGCTAAGCGCTTGACCTTAAAAGACTATGAAGCGCCCACAAGCCGAATCGCGGAATCAGCAAATGATTATTGCGTGCCCTGAGCGGTCAATTTCAAGTGTCCGTCGCATAAAGTGTGTCCCAGTTTCTTCAGGGCAACTGGCCCGCGGAAGCTTTCGCATTAACAGGACACTAGAGAACCATGAAAAAAACCCTTCTCATCGCGGGCATTCTCGGCACGTTCACGGCAGCGGCGCACGCGCAAAGCAGCGTCACGTTGTACGGCACGCTGGATGCAGGTCTCGTCTACACGAACAATTCCGGCGGCCACAATAACTGGCAGCAAGGCAGCGGCGCAGTTTCCGACACGTATTTCGGCCTGAAAGGCAGCGAAGATCTGGGCGGCGGGTTGCACGCGCTCTTCAAGCTGGAGAGCGGCTTCAACCTCAATAACGGCCGCTATACCGAAAACAGCACGATGTTCAATCGCCAGGCTTATGTCGGCCTGCAACACGATCAATTCGGCACGGTCACGCTCGGCCGTCAATACGATTCGATGGTCGATTATCTGTCGCCGCTCGCCGAAGCAGGCGCGGGTTACGGCAATAACCTGACCGCGCATCCGTTCGACAACGACAACCTCGATCACTCGTTCTCGATCAAGAACTCGGTCAAGTACCAGAGCGCGAATTACGCAGGCTTCAAGTTCGGCGGCCTGTACGGCTTCTCGAACGACGCGGGCCAGTTCGCGAACAACCGCGCATGGAGCGCGGGCGCATCGTACGGCAACGGCCCGCTGAACTTCGCGGCCGCTTACCTGCAGACGAACAATTCGCGCAATGGCGCGAATGCGGGCGGCGCGGTATCGGCGGGTCAGGGCAACAACGCCAATCTGACGGCTGAACTCCAGCGCACGTTCGGTGCGGGCCTGAATTACACGTACGGCCCGGCGACGCTCGGCTTCGTGTGGACTAACACGCACTACGACAACCTGCTGGCGGCATCGCAGGGCGGCTCGACGATCGCGCTGCCGGGCAACACGAACCTGCATCTGAACAACTTCGAGCTGAACGGCCGCTATCTCGTGACGCCGGCGCTGAGCCTCGACGCCGCGTACACGTACACGGACGGCAAGGTGACCGGCGCGAACGGTTCGGGCGATCCGAAGTGGCACACGGTTTCGCTGCAGGCGGACTACTCGCTCTCGAAGCGCACCGATGTGTACGTCGAAGGCGTGTACCAGCACGCATCGGGCGAGCTGGGCAACGCCGGCGCGAACGTCGCGATGATCAACACGCTGTCGCCGTCGTCGACGCAGAATCAGGTCGCCGCGACCGTCGGCCTGCGCCACCGCTTCTAAGCGCAGCGTCGCAGAAAGTGAAACGGCCGCGATCCACCGGATCGCGGCCGTTTTGCATGGCGCCTTACTTCTTCTCTTCCGAGCGCTTGATGAGCTGGCCGATGTCGTGCCCCGCGCCGCCCGTGCCCGCGGCGAGCCGCGCCAGCGCAGTCGCGGCCGTGTCGCGCCGCACGCCGCTCTCCGGACGGAACTGCCTCGGCAACGCCATGTAAAACGTCGCGCCGCGATCAAGCGCGCCTTCGGCCCAGGCCTTGCCGCCATGCCGTTCGATGATGCGCCGCACGTTCGCGAGCCCGATGCCGGTGCCGTCGAACTGTTCGTTCACATGCAGACGCTGGAACACGCCGAAGAGCTTGTCGACGTAACGCATGTCGAAACCCACGCCGTTATCGCGCACGAAGTACACGACGTGCCCGACCATCTCGCCCGTGCCGTCGTGCGCGCCGACTTCGATCGTCGGCTGCTCACGTTGCGCGCTGAACTTCACCGCGTTGGACATGACGTTCGCGAACGCCACGTGCAGAAAGACGTGATCCGCTTCGATGGGCGGCAGCGCGTCCACCTTCCAGCGCACACGCGCCGACGCGCTTTCGTCGATGTCGTTCTGGATCACCGTATGCACGAGCGCGCGGACATCGACCTTATGCGGACGCAGCGCCGCGCGGCCGAGTTGCGCGAACGAAAGAAGATCGTCGACGAGACGTCCGCCGAAACGCGCCGACGTCACGATGCGGTCCAGATAGCCGCGCCCGCGCTCGGACAGCTTCTCGCCGTCCATCTGCTTCAAGAGATCCGCGAAGCTCACGATATGCCGCAGCGGCGCGCGCAGATCGTGCGACACCGTGTACGAAAACCCTTCGAGTTCGTGATTCGCGCGCCCGAGTTCGGTCGCGAGCTGCGCGATTTCCTCCGCGCGCCTGAGCACGATGCCGAGCACCGCCGCGCGGAATTCCAGCGCGATCTCGCGTTCGGCGGGACGCCACGGCAGCGAGCGGTTGCGTACGACATCGGTCCAGGTCTCGAAGCTCACGCGCGGCGAAAGCGATGCGGAAAGACCCGTCAGTTTCGCGCGCGGATCGCCGGCCCATTCGATCGTCTGCACGACTTCGCGGCGGAACCAGATCACGTAATTGCGGTAGATCTTCGATATCGACACCGCGAGAAAGCCCGCCACTTCCGGCGAATCCGCGAGCGCCGGGCAATCCTGCGACGCGCGGTCCGACATCACCACGTCCTCGCTCTGATTGTCGAGCCAGTCGACGAGCGCCGTGACGCTGTGCTCGCCCGGCGTCACGCCGACGAGCGACGTGCGGCCCTCGAAAATCACCGCCGCGCCCGACGAACGCGTGAAGCCGAGCAGATCGGAGGCATCGTTGACGAGCGCCTCCACGAAGCTGTCGGTGTTCGCCATCGACGAAAGCAGCTTCGAAAGCATGCGGCGCAGTTCGAGCCGGTAATGCGCTTCGGCTTGCGTGTCGCGCGCCTCGATCTGCAGCGAGACGATCTGCGCGACGTGCTCGCACGCGGTACGCACTTCGAACGGCGGCAGGCGCGGCGTCGCGTGGTGGCAGGAGATGAGGCCCCAGAGCTTGTCGTCGACGAGGATCGACATCGACATCGACGCGAGCGTGCCCATGTTGCGCATGTACTGCAAATGCACGGGCGACACGCTGCGCAGCGACGCGTAGGTGAGATCGGTCGGGCGGCCTGTCGCCGGATGCAGCGCGGGCACGAGCGGCGCGGCTTCGTAATCGGCATTCGAAATCAGCCGGATGCGATTCCTGCGATACAGCTCGCGCGCCTGCGCCGGAATGTCCGATGCCGGAAAGTGCTGGTTCAGATACGACGGATAGCCCGGCTCGACAGCTTCGGCAAGCACGTTGCCGTTGCCTTCGTCATCGAACCGGTAGACGAGCGTGCGGCCGAAGCCGGTGATGCGCGCGATTTCATCGGCGGCGAACTGGCAAATCTGCTCGACGGTGCGCATCGACTGCACTTCGGTGACGAAGGAGCGCACGCGGGGATACATCGTCGAGAAGACGTCGGCGGTGTCCTGCGCGGGTTCGACTTCGACGAACAGCAGCCCGTCATGCCGATGCACGACGATGGCGACGGGCGCGTTCGGCGTCCAGCCGTCGAGCACGACATTGCCGACGTGGATCGTCGCGCCATCGCGCGTGAGCTGCTTCAGGCCCGCGCTCGCGCGATCGGCCGCGTGCGGGCCGAGCACCGTCGATAGCGCGCGGCCGAGGCATGCCTCCGGCGCGATATGCGCGAACTGCGCGACATTGGCGCTCGCCTGCAAGATATGGCAGTGCGCGTCGACGCTGAATAGCACGCCATGAGGCTGGATGCCGCCGGGAATGTGAATCGGCTCGCGCGCGCATTGCGCGTAGACCGATGCATCGAGCGAATCGGAATCGGTGATTTCTGCGTGGGAGGTTTTGTCCATCCTCGTCCTGACAATGCGTTTTCAGCCGTTGATCGGCCGATCATCCCTGAATCATAGATGTGTTGAGCGGTCGTTAGAAAGAAAGGCGTCGTTACGGTGCTTTCTACTGGCCGCGCGTGATGCGTCAGTCATTTCTACGTCCACGCGGGGCGATGAACGCTAATAAGCAGGCGTCGCGCATCTTACCTTCACGAAACTTCATGAGCGCGCCAGCCGCATGAAACGTTCCGCGCCATGCGCTGATAACATGCGGGGCCGATCCACGCGAGCTACGCCGGAGGAAAGATGCAGCATGACTGTTCCGCGCGTCCGAACCATTGACGCGCGCACGATTCGCCGCGACCCTTCTGCCCGTCGCGGTTCTATGCAGCATGAATGCGCGCGATGCCGCCGCGCAATCGTATCGCGATGTCGCGCCAATCGCGCCGCCTGCCGTCGAACGGCCGCGCGCGCCGGCGTCGCCGCCGGAACCCGCCGACGATTCGCAGAGAATCGCGATCGCAGACCTGCGCGGCATCGCGTTCGTGCGCGCGGATGCCGCCACGGGCGCGTCGCAGTCGAGCGCGAACGGCGCGATCACATCGACGGGCGCGCCTTTACTCACGTCCGCGTTCCTCGATGAATTCGCCGCAGACCTTCACGAGCCGCTGACCTTCGCGCGTCTCGCGCAGATCCGCCGCGCCGTCGTGCAGCGGTATCGCACGGCGGGCCAGCCGCTCGTCGATGTCTACGTGCCCGAGCAGGACGTGAGCGATGGCGCTGTGAAGATCGTGATCGCCGAGTTTCGCGCGGGGCGCGTGACGCCGAAAGGCAATCGTTACTTTTCCGATGCGTTGCTCACGCGCGAGATGCCGCTCGAAAGCGGCGCGCCGATCCGCGAAGCCGATGTCGCCGCCGGGCTTGCGTTGCTCAACGCGAATCCGTATCGGCGCGTGGACGTGATCTATACGCCCGGCACCGCGCCCGATACGACCGATGTCGTGTTGCAGACGCAAGACCGTTTTCCGTTTCGCGTCTACGGCGGCTACAACAACGATGGCGTGCGCGATCTCGGGCGCGATCGCATTCTCGCAGGCTTCGATTACGGCAATTTGTTCGGCATCGATGCGCGCATCGGCTATCAGATGACCGCGAGTAACGACTTGCTGAGCGGCAATCCGGACATCGAAGGGCGGCCCGATCGTCCGCGCTATATCGCGCACGCGTTCAATGCGGTGGCGCCGCTGCCGTGGATGGATCGCGTCGAACTGTTCGGCGTGTTCGCGCAAAGCACGCCGCGTCTGCCGGACAGTTACGGTCAGACCGGTCTCAGCGCGCAGTTGAGCTTTCGCTACGACAGGCGTCTGCCGCCGCTCGACAACGCGGGCGCGTGGCAACAGCAACTGCAGTTCGGCTACGACTTCAAGCGTTCGAACAACGATCTCGAATTCGGCGGCTTTCAGGTGTTCAATGCGAACACGCATATCCATCAGTTCGTGATCGCCTACGATCTGTCGGGCAGCGATGCTTCCGGCGATACGCATGTCAACGCGTCGCTTTTCCTGAGTCCCGGCTACTTCGACAGCGACAGCAACGACGACGCCTACGACGCCGCGCGTCTGGGCGCGAAGCCACGCTATCAGTACATGCAGTTGTCGGCGCAGCGCGATTTGCCGCTCGGCAAAACGGGCTTTTCGATATCGGCGCGCGGGTTGTTGCAATGGACCGGCAGCACGCTGTTGCCGAGCGAGGAACTCGGACTGGGCGGCGATGCCACGGTACGCGGCTACGAGCCGTATTCCGCGCAGGGCGATCGCGGATGGAACCTGCAGACGGAACTCCGCGCGCCGGCGCTATCGGCGGGCAGCGCGGCGCTGCAGCCGTTCGTGTTCTTCGATGCCGGGCACGTGTGGAATCGGATCCCGGAATTCGGCGAGGTGAACAACGCATCGCTCGCCAGCATCGGCGCGGGCGTGCGCGTTCAGGTCGGACGCTTCGTCAGCTTCCGCGGCACCTACGGTTTTCCGTTGAAGGCGGTCGTGCCGAACGGATCGAAAGCGCCGGTCGGAGAATTGTTTCTCGTGATCGGCAGCTAGGATTCCGTTCGGCACGCCAGCGCGTCAGGGTTGCGCCTGCTGCCACTGCAAGACAGGATGCGTCGCGCCCGAGGGCATCGCCCAGACGCCGTTCGACGGAATGCCCCAGTCGAGGAAGTTCGACGGATTGCTCATCTGCGCGGTCGTGAGGCCGTTCGAATCGGGCGGCGCCGTGCCCGAGTTCGAGCCGGCGGCGCTGGTGCGGATCGTCGTGTCCCTGTTCCAGTAGACGTTGTTGTGAATCGCGCCCTGGTTGTAGGCTGCGATGCCGCCGTATGCGTCGCCCGGAGGCCCGCCGCCGCCGACTTGCCCGACCGCGAACGATTCGTTGATGACGCCCGTCGTGCCATTGACGTAGACGAGGCCGCCGCCGCCGAAACCGCCGACGCCGCCCGTCGCGTAAGACTGCGTGATGAGCCCGTTATTGAACGCGACGAGCCCGCCGGTTTCGCCATGCGTCCCGGCGTACGTGGTGCCGCTCGCGTACGACTGCGCGATCGTGCCGTTGTTCACGCCGACGAGTCCGCCCGCCGGAATCTGATAGCCGACGTCCGCCGTGCTCGACGAGCGCTCGACGATCCCGTTGTTCACGCCGACGATACCGCCTGCGCCCGCGCCGCCGAAGCCGTTCTGCGAGACGCTGCCCGTCGTGTTGACGTACGCGACGACGCCGTTGTTCTGGCCCGCGAGCAGGCCGAACGCGCCCGACGAATAGCCGTTCGTGTTCGAGTTCGTGAGATTCAGGTCGCGCACCACGCCGTTCGCGCCGATCACGCCGAACATGCCCTGACGGTCGTCGTCGAGATTGGCCGTCGTCGTGAGCTTGTCGATGGTGTGGCCGAAGCCGTCGAACTGACCGGTGAACGGCGTCGCCGTCGCGCCGATCGCGGTGAAGTAGTTGGGATACGCCGTCGCGCTCGCGTCGATATCCTTGCCGAGCGCGTAGTTGCCCGCGAGGTCTTTCGACACGTTGGAGAGATCGGTGAGATTGTTGACGAGCTTGTACGCCGTCGCCTGCGTGACGAGCCCGCTGTACGGCGCGGCCGTCCATCCGCTGTTCGTGAGCAGCGTGCCCGGCGCGTATCTGCCGTTCATGTCATACAGCACGCTGACGATGCCGCCGCTCTTCGACCAGTCGATCGTGCCGCCGTTCGTCACGCCGCCGCCGTTGTCGACGCCGCCCGCATCCGCGCGCAGCGTGAGATTGCCGTTTCCCGTATTGCCGACGATCGCGCCCGGCCCGATCACCACGCCATGCGCCGCGCCGAGCGTCAGCGACGCATTGCCGTTCCACTGGACGTTGCCGCCGACGCTCAGATCGCCGGTGCCCGCTTCGACATCGACCGATGTGCCGTTGGAAAGACTGCGCGCGAGCGCGTCCGCGTTGGTCTGATCGACGGTGAACGCCGGCGCGCCGACCTTCCAGGTGCGCGCCGTCACGTTCGCGCCTGCGAGATCGAGCGCGTTCCCGCGCGTTTCGACGGTGCCGCCGCTGCCGTCCGCGTTCGTCGCGGCAATCGCGCCGTTCGCGTGGACCGCGCCCTGGTCGGCGACGAGCCATACGTGGCCTTCGCGCGTGGCGGTGCCGGTCGCGCGGATCGCGCTGCTGTTGCCCGCGAGAGCGTACACGTTGCCGTCGGCGGCTTGCAGGTTCGCCTGCGCCGCGCGGATCGTGCCGCCGTTCATCGCCGTGCCGCCGCTGCCCGCCTGCACGAAAACCTGCTGTCCGCTCGACGAATCCTGCAGAAGCACCTGATTGCCGGTCGCGATCTCGACCGTGCCCTGCGGCGCGTTGATGCTGCCGCCGTTCACCGTGGCCGAGCGCGACACGAGGAACACGTCGCCGCCGCTCGATCCGATCGTGCCGAGGTTGATGACCATACCGTCGCCGCCGCCCGACAGCGTGAGCGGGCCGCCCTGCATGAACGCGTCGTTGCCGATGTCGAGCGCCGACGCGACGAAGCGCCCGCCCGTCGCGACGACACCGCCCGGCCCGACCAGCACGCCTTGCGGATTGACGAGGTACACGCTGCCGGTCGCGCTGAGCTGCCCGAGAATCACCGACGCCTCGCCGCCGGTCACGCGATTGAGCGTCGCGCCGCTGCCGTTGTTGATCGTGACCTGACGTCCGCTGCCGATCGAAAAGCTGTTCCAGTCGATGACGCCGCGCGTCGTCGTCTGATTGACGGTGAGCGCCTGACCACCGCCGCTGATTGCGCCGCTGCCCGCGACGAACTGGCCGCCGGACGGCAAGGGCGGCGCTGCATTGGCGAGCGTCGCGCAGGCGAGCCCCGCGACGAGCGGCACGAGTATCGCGAGCGGTCGCAGACGCACGCGGTGAAACGCGGTTTCGGAAACAGGCAAACGCTTGGACGAACGCGTGGGCGAACAGCTGCGCAAACGATTGCTACGGTGCATGACCACCTCCAGTCGGTGTCGATTGTTGTCATCGTTGTGGGCCGCTGACGGTGTAGCCGCTTTTCAGCCGGGCGATTCGTGACACCGCCGGGAGCCGCGAACATCGACGTGCGAGCAGGCGCGCAGATGGTATCGTCCGCGCCCCGCACGCCAATGTGGGGTTCCGCACATTCGGCCAGCGCAAAAAAACGTCCATGCCCGAGCGCGAGGCGCGCCAAGGCGCGCGCGCGGCGCGGCACGGAAATTGATCAGACGAACAGAAGCGGACGAACCCGTTACGGCAATGGTTTGCGCCGGCTCGACAATTCGATACGGCATTCGTGAAAGATGCGCTGGACGAGCGCGCTTTCGTAGTCGAGATCCTCGCCTTCCAGGATGCGCTCGATGTCGCCGCGCGAAGCATCGGCGTCGAGCGTGGCGGAAAAGCGCGCGGCGAGCGACTGTGCCGCCACCGAAAGCCGCGCGGTCTCGATCCAGTCCGCCGCGCGATGATGCCGGTCGAGCCAGCGATGCGCCGCGCGCACCTGAAACGACGTGTCGGGCCACTCGCCTTCGATGTAGTACGCGCCGAGCAAAGCGCAGGTGAGCCAGCACAGCAGATGCACCCGGTCGTCGGGGCCGAGGGGATAGCGCACTTGACTCATGATGACCCATCGAAATGACCCATCGGAATGACGCATCGGAATGACGCATCGGAATGACGCATCGACGATATCACGCCGTGCCCGCGCCCGGCATGCCCGGCGCGTATGGCCGCGCGCGTCGTGCATGTCGCTGCGGGCAGTTAAGGCGTGGCGATGGTGACGGTCACGACGAGACCGCGCGGCGCGGCATCGGCGAGTTCGACCTGCGCGCCGATGCGTGCCGCGATGGTGCCGACGATGGAAAGCCCGAGTCCCGAGCCGTTCGCGTCGCTGCCCGGCACGCGATAGAACGGATCGAAGACGCGCGCGCGTTCCTCGGGCGCGATGCCCGGCCCGTCGTCCGCGACGCGAATCCACGGCCGCGCGTTCGAGACGCCCGTCGCGAGATCGACGCGCCCGCCCGCCGGCGTATAGCGGATCGCGTTGTCGACGAGATTTTTCACCATGATCGTGATGTCGGCTTGCGGCGCGTGAATGAACACCTCGTCGACGCTCGATACGCCGATATCGATCTCCTTTTCTTCCGCGAGCGGCATCAGATCTTCGAGCACGTTGCGGAAAATCTCCTGCACGCGCAGCCGCGCGACATCGGCGTCCGTGCGTTGTTGCAGGCGCGCGAGCGTCAGCAGTTGATGCAGCAGCGAGCGCGTGCGCGCGAGGCCGCGCCGCAATGCATCGAGGCGTTCGCGCGCGGTGTCGGGCAACTCGGACGCGTCGAGCCGCTCCGCCTGCAGCGACAGCGCGGTCAGCGGCGAGCGCAATTCGTGCGCGGCATCGGCGACGAAGCGGCGCTGCAGCGCCACCGACGCCTCCACGCGCGCGAGCAGGCGGTTGATCGCGACGACGAAAGGCGCGATCTCGCTCGGCAGCGCGTCGCCGGAAAGCGCGGAGAGATCGTGCTCGGGCCGCGTGTCGAGGCCCGCCGACAGCGCCGCGAGCGGCCGGAACATGCGCCGCACGATCAGATGCAGCGCCGCGAGCAGCACCAGCGCGAGCGCGGCGAAGGGCGTCACGGTGGCGAGCGCGCTGTTGCGGGCGATCTCGTCGCGGCCCGCGGTCTTCTGGCCGATCACGACGCGCGTGCCGTCGTCGAGCGTCCTGACGGCGAGACGCCAGCGCGTGCCATCGACTATTGCGTTCTGCAGGCCGTCGGGGACATTGGCGGCGATGGAAAGCGGCGTGCGCTCGACGAGCGTCTGGATGACGAGCTTCGATTCCGCGTCGGCGCCGTCGACCTGGGCGAGCGCCTCGCGCTCCATCACCGCGAGCGTGCGCGGCGTGACGAGCGCGGCGATCTGCTTCAACTGGCCGTCCTGCAACTCGTTGGCTTCGTGAAGCGCCGTCTTGAACGCGACGACGCCGCCCGCCGCAGCAATCGCGACGACGAGCGCCGACAGCCAGGCCGACAGCCTGAACTGGAGCGAACGCGTCATGGCTGCTTCGAGACCATCCAGCCGACGCCGCGCACGTTGCGGATCGCGGTCGCGCCGAGCTTCTTGCGCAGTGAGTGGATCAGGAATTCGACCGCGTTGCTTTCCACTTCCTCGTTCCAGCCGTAGATGCGGTCTTCGAGTTCCGCGCGCGAGAGGATCGCGCCGGGTCGGATCATCAGCGCTTGCAGCAGCGCGAATTCGCGGCTGGAGAGCCGCATCGAGAGTTCGCCGGTGGTGGCTTCGCGCGTGGCGGGATCGAGCGTGAGCACGCCGTTCGTCATGAGCGGCGCGGATTGTCCGCCACGGCGGCGGATCACCGCGCGCATGCGCGCTTTGAGCTCGGCGATGTCGAAGGGCTTGATGAGGTAATCGTCGGCGCCTTCGTCGAGTCCGCGAATGCGTTCCTCGACGGAATCGCGCGCCGTGATGATGATGAGCGGCACGTGATTGGTCCCGCGGCGCACTTCACGCAGCACGTCGATGCCATCGGCGCCGGGCAGGCCGAGATCGAGCAGGATCGCATCGTAGACGTGCGTGGTGAGGCTCGTGAGCGCGAGCCGGCCGTCGCGCACCCAGTCGACGGCATAGCCGCCTTCGCGGAGTTCGTCCTGCACGGATTCGCCGATCATCCGGTCGTCTTCGACGAGCAATATCCTCATGGCGTGTCTCCGTGCGGTCATGGCGATCGACGGCGGCGCGCGACGATTGAGGCAGGCGGATGCTTCATGTTGCGGAGCCTTCGCGTTCAGGGAAGCCGCAAGGGTAGTGGAGTGAAGCTTAGGAGATGCTTAGGGGTTGCGCTGTCCGCGCACGCGACGCGGACAGCAATTTCGCTTCCCGATATCAGAACGCGTGCCGCAACGCTACGCGCGCGACGAACTGCTCCGAATTCGACGACACGCCTTGCGTGCCCGGAATGAACGCCTGGTCCATCACCGAATCGGTCGAGCCGCCCGCGATCTTCTGATACGCACCCTGCATGTACACGTCGGTGCGCTTGGAGAGGAAGTAGTCCGCCATCAGACCCGCCGAGTGGATATGCGGCTTCACGGTGCCCGCGGTCGAGTCGTACTTCTCCATCGAATAGACGTACTGCGCACCGACGAAGAAGTCAGGCGCGAACTGATACTTGCCGTTGATCTCGAAGTTTTGATAGCGCAGGTTCTTCAGCGTATTGCCCGACGATGCGAGCGACCCGCCGATATAGCCGTTCGTCAGCGGATCGCGATAACTCGAATTGGTGTACGCGAAACCCGCCGTCGCCTTGCCGAACGTGTAGTTCACGCCCGCGCCGAAGATCTGCATGCGCTCGGCGATGAAGCTCGCGTCGTTCGTCGCGATCGCGCCGTTCGCATTCGCGCCGACGCCATCCGCGCGCAGGTACGCCGCGCCGGCGAGCAGGCCGCCGTTTGCATACGACGCACCGAAGCTGTACTGCCGGTTGTTCGCGAAACTTGTGTCGTTGCTGAAGCTGTACGTGCCGCCGAAGCTGAAGCCGCCGAACGACGGGCTCGCGTACTTGACCGTGTTGTTCACGCGGAACGAGTTGTCGGTGTTGTCGTTGTCGAACGGATGCGCGAAGAGATAGCCCGCGAAGTTGCCGTTGGCCGTCGTCGGCGCGAGGTAGTCGACCACGGAGTCGTACTGGCGGCCGAGCTTGATCGAGCCGAAGCGGTCGTTGCTCATGCCCACATACGCCTGCCGCCCGAACATGCGCCCGCCTTGTCCGGCTGCGCCGTTGCTCAGATTCACCCCGCTTTCGAGCTGGAACACGGCCTTCGTGCCACCGCCCAGGTCTTCGGCGCCGCGCAGGCCCCAACGGCTGCCGGATGCGTAGCCGCTCGTCAGTTCATACACGCGATTTCCGCCGACATTGCTCGTGTAGTCGACGCCTTCATCGAGGACGCCGTACAGCGTAACGCTGCTTTGAGCATGCGCTGAAGTCACGATACACGCGAGCGCGGCCAGGGCTATTACTTTGATTCTCATGAAAGTCTCAAATCTTTTACTTATTCGTGAAGAAGTCCCAACCATCGAGGCTGGCAGGGACCGCGAGCGACGGATTGTGGCCGATGAAAGAAGCGTCGCAAAAGGATTTAGTCGAACAGCGAGCGTGAGTTTTTTGAATGTTCGTCCAGAAAATTCATTGCTTGTCGCTGCAGCGCGAGGCGCGGAAGAATGGCCTGAAATGCGTTGCCTTGTCGCAGCGGTTGCCCGACTCGCCGGCGGCCGGGCGCCGCGACGCACAGCGATCAAGGAAACCGCAAGACATGAAGCCAGAATGCAATTTCGTGAACGGACGTTTCATCGAGCCTGTCGCCGATAACGTCACCGCAGTCCTGAATCCCGCGACCGAAGAAGTGCTCGGCCACGTTCACAACGCATCGCGCGAACAGGCGCTCATGGCCGTCGATCAAGCCGCCGAAGCGCAACGCGCATGGCGCGTGCTGCCCGCCGCCGAGCGCGGCGCGCATATGCAGCGTCTCGCGGATGCAATCGTCGAAGCTTCCGCCGATATCGGCGCGGCGCTCGCGGCCGAATCCGGCAAGAGCCTGCTCGATGCGACCAACGAAGCCGTGTACGCCGCGCAGATCACCCGTTATCACGCTGAATGGGCGCGCCGCATCGAAGGCGAAGTCATTCCGAGCGATACGCCGAACGAGAACCTCGTGCTGCATCGCGAGCCGATCGGCGTCGTCGCGTGCCTGATCCCGTTCAACTTCCCCATCTACACGCTGATGCGCAAGATCGCGCCGGCCCTGATCGCGGGCAACACGGTCGTCGTGCGTCCGAGCAACAACACGCCGCTGTCGGCGTTCGAACTTGCGCGCGCCGTCGAACGCGCGGCGCTGCCGGCGGGTGTCGTCAACGTGCTCGCGATGGATCACGCCACCGCCGAAGTCGTCTGCACGCATCCGAAGGTCGGCATGATCACCTTGACGGGCAGCGTCAACGCCGGCCGCAAGGTGCTCGAATACTGCAAGGCGAATATCGCGAAGCCGTCGCTGGAACTCGGCGGCAAGACGCCCGCCATCGTCGAGCCGGACGCTGATCTGCAGAAGGCCGCGCGCGAACTCGTCGCATCGAAGCTCACGCACAGCGGCCAGCTTTGCACGGCGATCGAACGCGTCTATGTGCACGAAAGCATCCACGACGAATTCGTCGGACTGCTGCGCGATCAGATGATGGCAAAGCGCATCGGCGACCGTTATGAAGACGCGAGCCACATGGGTCCGCTCGTGAACAAGGCGTCGCGCGACGGCATTCACGCGATGGTCCGCCGCGCTGTCGAAGCGGGCGCGAAGCTCGAAACCGGCGGCGAAGTGCCGGCTCGCAAGGGCTTCTTCTATCCGCCGACGCTGCTCTCCAACTGCCGTCAGGACATGGAGATCGTTCAGGAAGAAACCTTCGGCCCCGTGCTCGCGGTGCTCAAGTACGCGACGATCGACGAAGCGCTCGCGCTGGCGAACGATCACCAGTTCGGCCTGTCCTCGGTGCTCTACACCGAGAACTATCGCACCGCGATGAAGGTCGCGAATGCGATCGAAGCGGGCGAGCTTTACATCAACCGCACGCCCGCCGATCCGTATCAGGGCTTTCACGCCGGCTGGAAGCGCTCCGGCATCGGCGGCGACGACGGCAAGCACGGCATGCTCGAGTTCACGCAGACGCGTCTCGTCGTCATGAAGTACTGATTTGCGCGGCCGCTGACGGCCGCTTTGTTGTTCCCCTCATCTACAAAAACATGTTGAAGGCCCAGTCGCGCGGCGTCAGGACGCCGCGCGCCGCTGCCCTTCGAGGAGCACTCCTGTGTCGTCGAATTCCGTTCAATCCAGCCAGAGCGTGAGCGCACCGCGCGCAAGCACGCGCGCCGACCGCTATATCCAGCTTGCGTTGCTCGTGATCGCCGCTGGCGCGATCTATCCGATTCTGTATCTCCGGCAGGTTTATCAGCCGACGATGCTCGAAGTCTTTCACATCACCGAGGCGCAACTCGGCTATCTCTACTCCGCGCTCGGCACGATCTTCCTGGTGTGCTATCTGCCGAGCGGCTGGCTCGCGGACCGCGTCGCGCCGCGCCTGCTCATCAGCTTCTCGCTGATCGCGACAGGCGCGCTCGGGCTGTGGTATTCCACCGCGCCTTCGTTCGGTGCGCTAGTCGTGATCTTCGGCGGCTGGGGCCTGACGACCGGCCTCACGTTCTGGGCCGCGATCATCAAGCGCGTGCAGACGATCGCCGCCGCCGACGAGCAAGGCCGCTTCTTCGGCTTTCTCGACGGCGGGCGCGGGCTGATCGAAGCGCTGCTCGCGACCATCGCGATCGGGCTGTTCGCGTGGACCACGCAGACGCGCGGCGAATCGGCCACGGCGGGCTTCCGGCTCGTCGTCTATATGTACGCGTTCCTGTGTATCGGGCTTGGCGTGGTGCTCGGTCTCGTGCGCGATCCGCAAGGCGCGCAGGCCGGGGCAGCGAAGCGCGAAAAGCGCAACGTGCTGCGCGACCTCGCCACGCTCGTGAAGAATCCGCAACTCGCGCTGCTGTCGGCCATCGTGTTCTGCGGCTATCAGGTTTTCTGGTCGACGTATAGCTTCTCGGCTTATCTGCACGAGAAGGAAATCGGCTTGACGGTCGTGCTGGCCGGCTTCATCACGACGCTGAAACTCTGGATGCGCCCGATCGGCGGCATCGGCGGCGGCTTTCTCGGCGACCGTTTCTCGAAGACGAGCGTGCTCATCGTCGCGCTGTTCTCGGCATCCGCCGCGCTGCTGGTGCTGATGGCCGCGCCCGCCATTTCGAGCCATGTGCTCGTCGCGGTGCTCGTGCTGTTCATCGGCGTGATGACGTATGCGATTCGCGGCCTCTACTGGTCGCTGCTCGATCAGTGCAAGGTGCCCGCCGAAACGATGGGCCTCGCGATCGGTCTCGTGTCCGTCGTCGGCTATTCGCCCGATGCTGTGCTGCCGCTCATCAACGGCTATCTGACGCAGAACTATCCGGGCGTTCACGGCTATCAGCTGTATTTCGGTTATATCGCCTTCATGTCCGCGCTCGGCGGCGTGGCGGCAATCATGTTCAAACTTCGACTTAGCAAGCAGGGAGCGCAATCATGAAGATCGCCGCGCTGGAAACGCACATCGTCGCGGTGCCGCCGCCGCACGTCGGCGGCATGTACTGGATTTTCGTGAAGCTGCGCACCGCGTGCGGCATCGAAGGCGTCGGCGAAATCTATTCCGCGACGTTCCATCCGAAGGCGATGGCGCCGATCATCGAAGACGTGTTCGAGCGCTATCTGCTCGGCCACGATCCGCATCATGTCGAGCGTTTCTATCGCGAAGCGTATTCGAGCGGCTTCACGCAGCGCCCCGACCTCACGATGATGGGCGTCGCGAGCGGCCTGGAAATGGCGTGCTGGGACATCATCGGCAAGGCGGCGAACAAGCCGGTGTACGAACTGCTCGGCGGACGCGTGCATGACCGGCTGCGTTCGTACACGTATCTCTATCCGAAGAACGCGCGCGGCGAATACGACTACGACGACCCCGACCTCGCCGCCGAATGCGCCGCGCACAACGTCGCGCTCGGCTTCACGGCAGTCAAGTTCGATCCGGCCGGTCCGTACACCGCGTATTCCGGCCATCAGATTTCGCTCGAAGTGATGGATCGCTGCGAGACGTTCTGCCGCAAGGTGCGCGAGGCCGTCGGCAGCAAGGCCGATCTGCTGTTCGGCACGCACGGCCAGATGGTGCCGTCGTCGGCGATCCGCCTCGCGCAACGCCTCGAAAAGTTCGATCCGCTGTGGTTCGAAGAGCCGGTGCCGCCGGGACAGGAAGACGCGATGGCGCAAGTCGCCGCGAAAACCAGTATTCCGATCGCGGCGGGCGAGCGCCTCACGACCAAGTACGAATTCTTCAAGCTGCTCGAAGCGAAAGCAGCATCGATCCTGCAATTCAACGTCGGACGCGTGGGCGGTCTGCTGGAAGCGAAGAAGATCGCGAGTCTCGCCGAGGTGCACTACGCGCAGATCGCGCCGCATCTCTACAACGGTCCGGTCGGCGCGGCGGCGAGCATCCAGATCGCCGCGTGTTCGCCGAACTTCCTGATTCAGGAAAGCATCGGCACGTGGGACGGTTTCCACGCCGACGTGCTCAAGTCGAAGATCCGCTGGGAAGACGGCTACATCGTTCCGTCGACGGAACCGGGTCTCGGCGTCGAACTGAATATGGACGTCGTGCGCGCGCATACGCCGTACACGGGTGAGCGTCTGCACCTGCAGATGGCGGCGAAGCCCGCCGACGTGAAGGATCTCGCGCCCGCGAAGGGCTGAACGAAAGGCAAATAAAGCATGGAATTCGATTACATCATCGTGGGCGCGGGTTCGGCGGGCTGCATTCTCGCCAATCGTCTAACCGAGTCCGGCGAGCATTCGGTGCTGCTGCTCGAGGCGGGCGGCAAGGACGACTCGTTCTGGTTCAAGATTCCGGTTGGTTTCACGAAGACCTACTACAACCCGGAATACAACTGGATGTACTACAGCGAGCCGGAAGCGCAACTGAAGGACCGCTCGCTATATTGTCCGCGCGGCAAGGTGCAGGGCGGCTCCGGCTCGATCAACGCGATGATCTACGTGCGCGGTCAGCCGCACGATTTCGACGACTGGTCGCGCGCGGGCAACGCCGGCTGGGGCTATAGCGACGTGCTGCCGTATTTCCGCCGTCTCGAATCGCACTGGGCCGGCGATACGCCTTATCACGGTGCGAGCGGCAAGATCAGGATTTCGTCGATGAAAGACGGCGCGCATCCGATCAGCGGCACCTTTCTCGAAGGCGCGCGGCAGGCGGGCTTTCCCGTCACCGGCGACATCAACGGCGCGGACTACGAAGGCGCGACCGTCTACGACATCAACGCGCGCAAGGGCGAGCGTTCGTCGAGCAGCTTCGAATATCTGCATCCGGTGCTCGGGCGCAAGAATCTGCGCGTGGAGCGCAATGTCAGCGTGAGCCGCGTGACGTTCGACGGCAAGCGCGCGACCGGCGTCATGGCGACGCGCAACGGCGAAGCGCTGCAATTCCGCGCGAAGCGTGAAGTGATCCTGTCGGCGGGCGCGGTCGATTCGCCGAAGCTCATGCAGCTTTCCGGTCTCGGCGACAGCGCCCTGCTCGAAAAACACGGCATTTCCGTCGTGCACGCGTTGCCGGCCGTCGGCAAGAATCTGCAGGATCATCTGTGCGTGAGTTTCTACTATCGCGCGACGATCGAAACGCTGAACGACGAACTCGGCTCGCTCTTCGGCAAGGCGAAGGCCGCGCTGCGCTATCTGACATCGCGCAAGGGCCCGCTCTCGATGAGCGTCAACCAGTCGGGCGGCTTCTTCAAGGGCGATGACGACGAAGCGCAGCCGAACCTGCAACTGTATTTCAATCCGCTGTCGTATCGCATTCCGAAGAGCAGCAAGGCGCAGCTCGAACCGGAACCGTACTCGGGCTTTTTGCTGTGCTTCAACCCGTGCCGTCCGACGAGCCGCGGTTCGATCGAGATCGCGTCGAATCGCGTGGAAGACGCCGCGAAGATCAGCATCAACGCACTGACGACGCCGAAGGACATTCGCGAAGTCGTGCAGGGCAGCAAGCTCGTGCGCAAGATCATGAGTTCGCCCGCGCTGCGCGCGATTACGGCGGAGGAAATCTCGCCCGGACCGGACGTGAAGAGCGACGCCGACATGCTCGAGTATTTCCGCGAGCAGTCGGGTTCGATCTACCATCTGTGCGGTTCCTGCGCGATGGGTCCGGACGCGCGCACCGCCGTCGTCGACGAGCGCCTGCGCGTGCATGGCGTAGCGGGCCTGCGTATCGTGGATGCGTCGATATTTCCGAACATCACGTCGGGCAATCTCAACGCGCCCGTCATGATGGTCGCGGAAAAGGGCGCGGACATGATTCTCGACGATGCCCGCACGGTCATCGAACAAGTCGGCGCGCCCGCGGAGCCAGCGGCAATCGCCTGAAGCGGCATAATTTGCCTCGATTCGTAAAATGTCGCCTGAGAGCGGCACGTTCCGGCGTCGATGCGTGTTCAATTCGCGCATCGAACGCAAGGAAAGGAGACCGATTTGAAGCGAAAAATGCCTGCCCTGAACGCGCTCAGGGCATTCGAAGTTGCCGGGCATACCGGCAGCTTCACACGCGCGGCCGAAATGCTGCATGTGACGCAAAGCGCGGTGAGCCGTCAGGTGCGCCAGCTCGAAACGCAGCTCGGCGAGCCGCTGCTGCTGCGGCGTCACCATTATCTGGAGTTGTCGGCGACCGGGCGGCTGCTGTTGCAGGCGCTCAAGATGTCGTTCGACCGCATCGAACTGACGGTGCGCAGCATTCAGGAGCGCACGCACCTGAGGCGCCTGCGCGTCAATGCGCCGCCCACTTTTGCAAGCCGCTGGCTGATGCCGCGTCTGCCAGCGCTGCGCGCGGCCGCGCCGGAAGTCGAAATCACGCTGACCACGCGCCTGAAGGACGATATCGTCGAATCGGGCGCGCTCGACTGCGCGATCCGCTTCGGCAACGGCGAGTGGAACAGTCTCGACAATCAGTTGCTGATGAACGAGCGGCATATCGCCGTCTGTTCGCCGACGCTCCTGGGCGAGTGCGAGCCATCGGACATCGATCTGAACGATCTTCCGCTGCTGCATGTGCTCGCGGCCAACGATCAGCGCTATCTCACATGGCAACATTGGCTCAAGGCAGCGAATATCGATGATGTCGATACGCGCGGCGGCTGCGAATTCGATCTGCTCGATCACGCGATCCGCGCGGCAACCGATGGTCTCGGCGTCACGATCGCGGATCGTCACATGATTGCGCACGAGATGGGGCAGGGCGCGCTCGTGCCGATACTCGATGTCGAAGTGGACGGGCATCAGTCGTACTGGCTCGTCACGCGCACCGGTCAGGAAGATTCGCCGCAAGTCGCGCTCTTTCGGGCATGGCTGCGCGAAGAGATCGAAAAACAGACAGGCGCTTTCGGCGGCAAACGAGGCGCGCGCAGTTAGGAGACGACATCCGTGCGGCGACTGCCATCCCTGACCGCGTTGCGCTTCTTCGAGGAGAGCGCGCGGCACATGAGCTTCAACAAGTCGGCGGCGGCGTTGTGCGTGACGCCGGGCGCGGTGAGCCGGCAGATTCGCCTGCTGGAAGATGCGCTCGGCACAAAGCTCTTCGATCGCGATCACAAGGGCATCCGGCTGACGAAACAGGGCGCCGAACTGCTCGCGTGTCTGTCCGATGCGTTCGATTCGATCGAGCGCGTGACGCGATCCCTTTCGACCGTGCGACGCGGCGAACGCAAGCGCCTGACCGTGAGCGCGCCGCCCACGTTCGCGACGCGCTGGCTGTCTCCGCGGCTCGGCTCGCTGATGGACGCGGTGCCCGACATCGATCTTTCCCTTCGCACCGATGTTGCCGATGACCGCCAATGCAGCATTCGCTTCGGTTACGAGGCGCGGGCGGATCATCGCTCGGAGTTGCTGTTCATCGAGCGGCATGTGCTCGTCGGCACGATGAAGTTCGCGGGGCAGCCGGTCGAAGCGCTGCTCGAACGGCTGCCCGCGTTGCATGTCCTGCACAACGATACGCGCCTCACCCTGTGGCCCAACTGGCTCGACGCCGCCGGATTGCCGCGCACGTTCGGCGAGAAGGGCATCGAGTTTTCGACGCTCGATCAGGCCATTCACGCGGCGCGCGCGGGTTCTGGACTGGCGGTCGTCGATCGCAACATGATCGCCGACGAACTCCACGATGGCGCGCTGGTGCTGCTGTCGCCGGTGGAATCGACCGGGCCGTATGGCTACTGGCTCGATATCGCGCCTTCGTTCGCGAGCGAGGACTCCGTGCAGGCGTTCGCGGAATGGCTGCGCGGCGAAGGGGCAAAGGCGGCACAGCCGTAACGCGCTCGCAGTTCACTGGCCTTGCGGCCGGACACATTCCGTCTGATACCAATAGTCGACGAGGCGTTGCGCCGCCTGCAAGTCCTCGGGGTAGTACGGATCGTCGTAGAACGGCGGCGGGTCGTAGCCCGCCTTGCGCAGCGCGACGAGTTCGCTCTGATGCTCCGCCATCGTCGGATGCGCGTTGGTGCGAAGCGCGGTCAGGTCGCGGCACTCGGTATCGCTGAGATATCGGCCGGGCGGAGGCGGCTCGCCGACGCATCCCGCCAGCAAAAGCGCCAACGCAGGAAAAATCGACAGTGTGCGGGTTCTCGCGCTCATGACGTTTTACCGGCGTTCGATCGCCGCTCCTCCTTGCAATCGGCAACGAGCATATTTCGTTCCGCGCCTGCATCGGCCTCGTCGATCCAGGCGACGACGCGGCACACAACATGCTCAACACCTCGAATACACGTGTATGACCTTTTGCCGCGGAGACCGTGCCGGAATCGGACGGAATCGACCATGATGTTCCTGTTCGTCGAAGACGATGAAAACGTAGCGGCAGCGTTTGCGGAATTGGCCGCATCGCTCGGACATCGTGCGGATATCGCGCGAACGGGCGGGGAGGCGTTACAGATGGCGGGCCAGACGCGCTACGACACCGTTTTCATGGACATCGGCTTACCCGACATGGACGGCCGCAAGCTCTGCGAGTACATACGCTGCGCGGGCGCGTCGAACGACGCGTGCATCGTCGCGGTGACCGGCAACCAGGACTTCGACGCGGCCACTTCCGTGCAATTCGATGGCTGTCTGCGCAAGCCGGTCACGGCGTCGCAACTCACCGGAACCATCGATCGCTGCTGATGCCTTGCGCTTGTTCGGCCGCGGTGTGACCTGCATAACATTGGCTTAAGGAAAGCCGCGCTACGATCGGCGTCCATGAATCGATACTTCACTAATCGGCACGGCGCTGTACGGCGCCTCATGGCGATCCGGCGCGACAGCACCGAGGCGTTTCGCGCGAGCGTGGTCGGCAGGCGAAAGGACGGCGGCGAAGTGCGCGGACTCGAACAAGTGCTGTTGCAACTGCGCGTCGGCCGCATCGCATGCTTCTCCTGCGGGCATTCGTTCGATCAGGACGTCGTGTTCGTCAGCTAGACGGCGGGTGCGCGCGGCCGTGTTCCCGCGCGCGCCATGAGCGTCATGCCGTTCCCTGCGCCTCGGGCGGTTGATCCTGTAATTCGTTGTGGCCCATGCCCGGTTCGCTCGCCAGCTTTTGCTGCGCCATGACCCAGAAATCGCCCGAGCGGCCTTCGGGGCCGCCCGCTTCTTCCCATAGCCGATAAGCGAGCGCGCGTATCTGCTCTTCCGTAGCCGGAACGTTCATCGTTTCCTCAACGCGCGGCAAGCATTCCGACGACCAGGCCGACCAGCGTGGCCATCGTGATCGCCTTCCACGGATTTTCGTGCACGAAGTCGTCAGTGGTATCGGCGGCGGCGCGGTATTTCCGGGTCATCGCATCTTGCACGTCGGCAAACTTGTTCTTCGCGCTCAAACGCAGATCGCTCGCGGAGGAGGCGTCGCCACCCTTGTCCCACGACTTCGACGCTTCGCGAAAGCTGCCGTTGTCAGCGTTCGACGATGACATGTTTTCGCTCGTTGGAAATTCGTAGGTGCTGTCGGATTTTTCGGTTGCGAGAGCGTCGACGGGTTCGAGCGCGCGGTTGTTTTCAGCCATGCTTGCCTCCGATAGTCAGGGTCGCGATCGCGACGGATTGATGCGGTTTCATCTGGCCTGCTTGCCGCAATCAGCGTGCCGCTTGGGCTGCCCGCAAACGCGGCATCAAGCGGCCAATGCGTGCGAACATTACTTTTGCGCGCCTTGCTCGTTGCCGGATCGTTGGACTTCGGAAAGATCGTCTTTTTTTACTTCGGCTTCGCGAACTGTCGTGCCTTCGTCGTCCGTTTCGGATACGTCCGTGGTGAAGGTTTCGTCGTCGTCGGGCTTTTTGCCTTGTTCGGGATCCTGCGATGGCGTGCTCATGATCGATACTCCTTTGACTGTGAACGATGACTGGGCGAGCGTGTGGCGCGTGCGAACGGCGCTCTCCGGTTTGAATCTCGACGCAAGCTCATCACAGCAACCGCCGTGCCGATGTGGATGGCATAGCCGTTGCTGTTTCCCGGCAGCGTCGGCGAACGTCCGCCGGCTTCTACCCATCATGGAGAGTCGAAATGTATCCCGTCCTGATGCAGCCGTTTTTCTCTGTCGCCCAGGCGAGCCTCGAGACCAGCATGCGCGCAGCGTCGAGTGTTGCGCTCGGGTTTCAGCACGTGCGAGAACTGAACGAGAAGACGATCCAGTCCACGCTCGCCAATGTGCGAATGCAGTCCGGCGCGCTCGACGCAGCGGAAGCGCGGCCCGCAATGCCGCTCGCGTTCTTCTCGTATGCGAACGAGTTGTTCTCGATCATCACCGCGACCACCGCCGATGTCATCGGGGCAATGGGAGCGAATGCTTCGCTGCCGGAACCGGGCACGCCAAAGCTCGTGCTTGCGGATGCCGTCGAGCCGTCGCCGACGGGCGGGACCGCAATCGTCGACGCTACCGGTGAGATCGTCGCGCGCGTTCCGAAGTGATAAGTGCGATGGGTTGCTCCGCCCGCACGATCAGGTGAGGCGGAGCGTCGGGGATCGATCAATGGTTCTGTTCATCGAGATTCTTGCTCGAAGAATTCGATCCTTCCGTATCCGGCTTCGATGTCTGATCCTTTCCCGATTCCGTCGTCGATACGTCCAGCTCGTCGAGTTTCTTGTCGATCTTTTCCTTGTCGCCGCGATCGAGCGCTTCGCGGGCCTCATTGTCCTTTTCGCGCTCGTCGGGTGAATTGGACGAGTTATTGTCCTGCATTGCGGTTCGGTTGGATTGAGTCATGGTGTGGTCCCGGTAAGTGTGGCCGTCAACGCGACGACCTTCATGGTCCTTTCAGCATCGAGCGGTCCTGCGAAACGTAGCGATGCTTCGGCTTTTGCGCGTATTAGATCGTTCGATCTAAAATAGCCGACATCGGCCACGACACGGAGACGACTGCATGATCGAGTTTTACTTTCATCCGACGCCCAATCCGGCGAAGATCGCGCTTTTCCTCGAAGAAGCCGCGTTGCCATACGAACTGAAGCCCGTTGACACGAGCAAGGGCGAGCAGCATTCGCCCGCGTTCCGCGCCATCAATCCGAACGGCAAGGTGCCCGCCATCGTTGACACGGAAGGTCCTGGCGGCAAGCCGGCTGCCGTGTTCGATTCCACCGCGATCCTGCTCTATCTCGCGGAGAAGACCGGCCAGTTCGCGGGCGCGCCGGAAGATCGTCCGCAGCTTCTTTCCTGGCTGATGTTCGTCGCAAGCGGCCTCGGGCCGTTCTCCGGGCAGGCGGTGCACTTTCAGTACGCGGCGCCGGAAGGGCTCGACTATGCGGTGAACCGCTATCGGCGGGAAGCGGACCGTCACTATCAGGTGTTGAACGACAGGCTGAAGGGCCGCGATTACATTGTGGGCGACGGCTATACGATCGTGGACATGTCCGCGTGGGGCTGGATCGATCGGGCATCGCGCGTGTTCAAGTCGAGCGAGGACCCGCTCGCGCCTTATCCGGAACTCAAGCGCTGGTTTGCGAAGATCGACGCGCGGCCCGCCGTCGAACGCGCGCGCGCCGTGAACAAGAAGCACGCGTTCAAGACGGTCAACGACGACGAGACGAAGCGCGCGCTGTTCCCGTCGAATTTCCCCAAGCCGGCGTGAAAAAAGAGGAGCCGCAACATGCCGCGCCCGCGTGAGTTCGACGACGAAGCCGCGTTGGACGCGGCCACTGCGCAATTCTGGTTGCATGGTTATGAAGCGACGTCCGTGCGCGATCTCGCCGCGACCATGGGCCTCACGGCCGCGAGCCTCTACAACGCGTTCGGCGACAAGCGCGCGCTCTATGAACGCGCGCTCGATCGTTACGTCGAGCGCGGTTTTCGCGACCGGGTGCGGCGTTTCGAACATCACTTGCCGCCGCGCGATGCGATCGCCGCATTCTTCGAAGAGATCATCCAGCTTTCCGTGAGCGATCCGCATCGCAAGGGATGCCTCATCGTCAATTCGACGATAGAACTCGCGCCGCACGACAAGCAGTTTCATCGCGCGCTCAATGGCGTGCTGAAGGACATGGAAGGATTCTTCTCGCGTTGCGTCGCGGCGGGTCAGAAGGACGGTTCGATTCCCGCCGCACTGAACACCGCCGACACGGCGAAGGCGCTGCTCGCTTCGCTGCTGGGTTTGCGCGTGCTTGCGCGTGTCGATCCGAAGCGCGAGCTGCTCGAAGGCGCGGCGCGGCCGGTGCTGGCGCTCATCGGCGCGCAGCCCCGCACGCGGCGCAAGAACTGATTACCAGCGCAGCAGCTTCGGTCCGAGCCACGCGCCGATGCATGCGGGCAGCATCATGCCGATCGCATACCACACGCTCCAGAACGCCGGGCTCATCTCCGGGCAATGCAGGCAATACGCGACTGTCGCGATGGCGCTCGCGAGCAAACCGGCGACGGCGCCCACGAGCCGCAGCCGCGTGGGCGCGAGACTTTTCATCGCCCAGAAGACGGCGGGGAAAGTCGGCACCGACAGCAAAAGAATGTTGAACGGACACGTGCGCCACGACTGACCCAGCACGATAGGCAGGCGTTGCGCGGGCGCGGCGCCGTCGAGCACCAGCCAGCCCGCGATCCACACGGCGGCGAACGGCAAGCCGACGAGCGCCCACGCATAACCCGCGCGAACGCCCGGACGCCCGAGCCGCGTCACGGCGATGAACGCGCCGATCGCCACCACGAACGGATATGCGATCTTCGCCCAGAAGACCGGCGTGCGCGCGATGCTCGCAAGATCGGGCCGCACGCCGTACACGATGGCCATCAGGAGCACCGAGCCGAGTGCGCCAAGCATCAACGCCCTGGTAAAGCGCCGTGCGACCGCGCCGCGATCGATGCGCGTCACCTGATTGGAGAGCAGCCCGATGAGGTCGTCGGTTTTCATCGCAGTCCCCGAAGCCGCGCGGCGAGCGCCTTGAGCCCGCGATGCACGCCGACCTTGACAGCCGATTCCGAGAGTCCCGTGATGCGCGCGGTTTCCATCACCGACAGACCTTCGAGCTTCATATGCACGATCGGCAGGCGCTGCTTGTCGGGCAAATCCTCCAGCAATTTGCCGATGTCGCGGCGCGCCTGCGCGGGCTCGTCGTCGGGGACGGCGAGCAGGTCGGCGTGATCGTCGATCGGGTCGTTCAGGGATTCGCGGCGTGCGCGCGAGCGGAAATAGTCCATCAGCTTGTAGCGCGCGATGGCATGCAGCCACGCGGTCAGCGGTTCATTCGTGCGATAGGTGTGACGCGCATTATGCACGGCGAGCAGGATCTCCTGAACGAGATCCTCGACATCGTCGCGATGCTGCGGAATGCGTCTGCGCAGATAGCCGCGCAAGTGCCGCGTAAGCGCCTGCAGAAAACCGCGATATGCGTTCTGGTCGCCATCGAGTCCGGCGATGAAAAGCGCCCTCAGGCGGTTTTCCGCTTCTTGCAAGGTGGTTCCTGTATTGGCGAGACGGCCGGACGGCGATCGATGCGCGGTGCCCGGCATACGCGCGCGGGGCGCACCGGGTTTTAGATCGGGCGTTTCAGAATAGCCGAAGCCTCGATGCGCCGCAATAGCGCCCACGAAGGCCGCGAACGCGTCGTCGCGCTCCATAACGTTCATTGCGCAAGCGCGTTGAAAGCCGTGCGGATTCGCATGACGCACCTCCTTGCATGTGTTGTCAGCTAGTTCGCGCGGGCGCGTCGATCGGTTACAGAAAAGTTAAGAGAAAAATGCGAGCCGCTGTAACCGGATGCGGACTCGCGACGAATTCACCCGTATCGACGATTCATCACGGTGATCGACATGCAAACGACTCTCACGCCGACGCGCGAAACCGCGCAACCTGTTCCGCCGATTCATCCGCTCTGGCTGCGCATCACGCATTGGCTCAACGCGCTCGCCGCGCTCATCATGATGTTTTCGGGCTGGCGCATCTACGACGCATCGCCGGTGTTTCCCGGCATCGTCATTCCGCCGTCGATCACGCTCGGCGGATGGCTCGGCGGCGCGTTGCAATGGCACTTCGCCGCGATGTGGCTGCTCGTGTTCAACGGCATCGTGTATCTCGCGCTGAATCTCGCGAGCGGGCGCTTTCTTGCGAAGTTCTTCCCGCTCTCGCCGCGCGCCGTGCTGCGCGACCTGATCGACGCACTCAGCGGCAAACTCTCGCACGCCGACCTTCGTCGATACAACGCGGTGCAGAAGTTCGCTTATCTCTTCGTCGTGATCGATCTGATCGTGCTCGTGTTGTCCGGTCTCGCGATCTGGAAGTCGGTGCAGTTTCCGCTGCTGCGCGAAATGATGGGCGGCTATGACCGTGCGCGCATCGTGCATTTTTGCGCGATGGCCTTGATGGCCGCGTTCGTGGTCGTGCATGTCGCGATGGTCGCGCTCGTGCCGCGTTCGCTTCTCACGATGCTGCGCGGACGTTGATCGGGAACTCGCCATGAACACGAACGATAGAAAGATCATGAAGCTCGATCGCGCATCGATACTAGCGGACGCGCGCCGCGAACTCGACATGCCTTCGCGGCGTCTCTTCGGCAAACGCATTCTGACGCTCGGTGGCCTCTCGCTTCTGACCGGCTGCTCGATCACGGACGAAGACTCCGTCAACAAGTTTCTCACCGCCGTCTCGCGCCTGAACGATCGCGCGCAGGCGCTGCTGTTCGATCCAAAGCGTCTCGCGCCGACCTACACCGAGGCGCAACTCACGCGGCCGTTTCCGTTCAACGCGTATTACGGCATCGACGACGTGCCGCATGTCGATGGCGGCGACTACAGGCTGAAGGTGAGCGGCCTCGTGACGGGCCAGCGCGTGTGGACCTTGCCCGAGCTGTACGCGCTGCCGCACGCGGAGCAGATCACGCGGCATATCTGCGTCGAAGGCTGGAGCGCCATCGGGCGATGGGGCGGCACGCCGTTCTCCGAATTCCTGCGCCGCGTGGGCGCGGATACGACGGCGAAGTACGTCGGCTTTCGCTGTGCGGACGACTACTACGAAAGCATCGACATGCCGACGGCGCTGCATCCGCAGACCTTGCTCACGTTCGAATACGACGGCGAGCGTTTGCCCGCGAAGTACGGCTATCCGATGAAGCTGCGCATGCCGACCAAGCTGGGCTACAAGAACCCGAAGCATATCGTCGAGCTATTCGTCACCAATACGTATCCGGGCGGCTATTGGGTCGACCAGGGCTACAACTGGTTCGGCGGTTCCTGATCGCCGCACCGCACGCTTGCTTTTCAACCCACGAAGGAGATGCACCATGAAACGACTGATGACGGCAGTGTTCGCAACCATAATGGCGCTCGGCGCTTCGTCCGCTTTCGCCCAGGCGAGCGGCGCAATGTCCAACGACGCCATGTCTCACGACGCCATGAGCAAGAACGGCATGTCACACGACTCGATGAGCAAGGATGGAATGTCGCACGACTCGATGAAGAAGAGCGACAAGATGAAGAAGAACAACGCGATGGGCATGGACCATCCCGCGTCGGGCGCGATGTCGCAGTAAGCCATCCGGCGGCGGGATGTCACCGCATCGGCTTGATCTCCCGCCCAGGTGGAACTCGTGTTCCGGACGCGAGCATGCGTCTCATGCAGCGACTTCACCGCGCGCGCAATACGCCACGAGCGCCTTTCTGTCGATCTTGCCGTTCACCGTCAGCGGGAACGCATCGATGACGACGATCCGTTGCGGCATCGCGTACACCGGCAAGCGTAGCCGGCACGCCCGCAGTACGAGCGCGCTTTCGATCTCCGGATTCGTCACGAACGCGACGAGGCCCGTTGGCCGCCCGACTTCATCGAGCGGCCACGGCACAACCGCGCACGACGCGGCCTGGCTGGACATTTGCACGACATGTTCGACTTCTTCCAGTTCGAGCCGGTTGCCGCGAATCTTCACTTGCGTATCGAGACGTCCCTGAAACACGAAACCGTGGCGTGACGTCTGGCGCGCGGCATCGGAGGATCGATACCATCGATGCGCCGACATGCCCGGATACGTCATCGTGATGAACCGGCTGTTGCCGGGATCGTCGGGCGACAGATAACCGTCGGCGAGCTGCGGGCCTGCAATCAGCAGTTCGCCCGTCTGTCCCGCATCGACCGGTTCGAGCGCGGCATCGACGATCATCAGTTCCACGCCGGGCAGTCCGCGACCCAACGGGATGACCGTGTGCTGCGGATCTTCCAGGAATTCGGGCGTGACTTCGAAGCACGTACAGGCGATGGTCGCCTCGGTCGGCCCGTACATATGCAAGAGCCGGCCGTTCGGCGTGGCTCGCATCCACGCCTGCGCAAGCGAACGCGGCAACGGCTCGCCGCCGAACATCGATACGCGAATGCTCGGAAATGCGCCCGGCGTCAGCTTGCGCATCTGCTGCATGATGCCGGCGACCGAAGGCACGCTGCTCCAGTGCGTGATCCGATGCGTCTGGACGAATGCCGCGTTACCGACCGGATCGACGTTTTCGGGCACGTACAGGCAGCCGCCGTTCGCCCAGCAGACGAACATGTCATGCACGGAAGGATCGAAGCTCAACTCGCATAGCTGCATGTAGCGCGCATCGCGAACCTTATCGACGATCTGCAACTGGCCCTTCACGTATGCGTCGGCGTTCGCATGGGTGATCGGCACGCCCTTGGGCGCTCCCGTCGAGCCGGACGTGAAGAGTATGTACGCGACATCGCATGCGGCGCGTCGCTTCTGCATATGCAGCGCAGTCGATGACGGTCGCGAATCGTGCGCGCCCGCGTCGAAGCGAAGGATTCGAGGAGGATCGTCGACCAGGGACAACACTTCGTCGAGCGATGCGGCGCAAGCTTCATCGACCAGCATCAACGGCGCGCCGGATTGACGGATGATGGCGGCGATGCGCGCGGCGGGCATCTTGGGATTGAGCGGCACATAGGCCATGCCGGCATCGAGAATGCCGAGAATGCCGACATAGGCGTCGACGCTGCGATGGGCGAACAGCAGGCATCGACCGGTATCGTGGCTTGCTGCGAACCTCGCCAGTCTCGCCGACAGGCGACGCGCCCGCGTTTCGATTTCACGGTAGCTGTAAAAACGTTCATCGACCCATAACGCAGGCTGTTCCGGCTGGTTCGCGACAGAATCGAAGAAGTGGGAATGCAGCATCTGACCGTCCCCCTGGCACACGAGTATTGGTTTTTTTCGAGGCTGCGAACACTCGGTCCGGTTGATGCGTTCAGTCGCAGGTCGACGGATCCGCAATGCGCAGCGCCCCTCGGTTAAGCCTTCTCATTCGCCAGTCCGGCGAAGTCAGACGCATTGTTATATGTTTGTAAGGATTGAACTGTGCGCCGCCGAACGAGCCGATGTTGTGCGCCGCGCGCCGAGGATCAAGCCGAAGCGGCTTCTTCGATGAGCCACTCCTTGAAGGCAACGACAGCCGGCGCGTTTCGGCTGCTTTTCGTGTGGACGAGGTAATAGGCGAGCTCGCAGCTCTGAGCTTCCTTGAAGGGGCGAGCGAGCCGTCCTTCGAGCAGATCGTTTTCGACGAGCGTGGTCCTTCCCAGCGTCACGCCGTTTCCGGATATCGCGGTCTGGATCGCCGCGGCCGAATCGTCTATATGGATGCCGCGCGTGCTATCGACTGCTTTCCTGACGCCGGCTTTATGCAGCCATGAACGCCATGTCGGAAACTGTCCCGTCGTTTCCATGGAGACATCATGGATCAGAAGATGATTCGCCAGGTCGGCGGGCGTCTTGAGCGCGTGCTTTCCCTTGAGCAGGGCCGGACTGCACACGGGGAAGAATTCGTCGCGCAAGAGAAATGTCGCCATCAGATCGGGCCACACGCCCGCACCGTAGCGGATACCCGCGTCGATGCGATCGGCGGCGAAGTCCAGCAGACGATTGCTCGTGTCGATGCGGATGTCGTAATACAGATGCTTGCGCTGAAAGCGCTCGATGCGTCTCAAGAGCCACTTGTCCGCGAAAGCCGCGGGCACGGTGACGTTGAAAACCGTGCGCGATTTGCTCGCCTTGAGTTGTTCGACGGCCTCGCTCAACAGATCGAAGCCGGCCTGCAGCGCGGGAAGCGACGCGCGGCCGGCATCGGTCAGGACGAGACGCGTCGTCCCTGAAGTCGCGCGATGAAAGAGATCGACGCCCAGCGTGTCTTCGAGCCCGCGTATCAGATGACCGACCGCGGCGGGCGTGACATTCAGTTCCTGCGCCGCCGTCTGATAGCTCAGATGTCGCGATACCACTTCGAACGCACGAAGCGCATTCAGGTTGTGCGGAGCTCTCATCGGGCGAATGGTTTCGTGGCGATGGACGAATCATCATCGCTGCGGAGGTGCGCGTCAATGCACCTCCTGCGCATGGGCCGCGGCTTCAGAACTGCGTCAATCCGCCATCGACGACGAGTTCGGTGCCCGTCGTGAACGACGCGTCGTCGCTCGCTAAATACAGCGCAGCCTTCGCGATCTCGGAGGCTTCGCCAAAGCGTTGCAGCGGTATCTTCGCTTGAATTGCCGCGGCCGTTTCCGAGAGTTGCGCATCCGACAAACCGAGCTTGGTATGAAACGGCGTTGCGATGGGCCCCGGGCTGATTGCGTTGACGCGAATGCCGCGCGGCGCGAGTTCGGCGCCGAGCGAGCGCACCAGCGACCGAATCGCGGCCTTCGTCGCCGAAAGAATCGACAGACCGGGCGTGCCGACCGCGTTCAGGAACGACGTCGTTGCAACGATGCTGCCGCCCTTCGTCATCAACGGCGCGGCTTTCTGAATCGTGAAGAACAAGCCGCGGAAGTTGAGCGAGAACTGCGCATCGATCTGTTCTTGCGTGACTTCCTCGAGCGGCGCGGCGGAGCCAGCACCCGCGTTGGCGAACACGACATCGATGCGGCCGAACTTCGCGCGGATTTCTTCGATGGCACGTTCGATCTCGTCGACCTTGCGGAGATCGACCGCGAGGACGAGCGCGTCATCGCCGAGTTCGCGCGCGGTCGCACCGAGCCGTTCCGGATTCGTGCCGGTGACGACAACGTGCGCGCCTTCTGCCTGAAAAAGCCGGGCCGCTTCGAAACCAATACCAGACGTCCCACCGGTGACGAGTGCTACTTTGTTCTTCAGCTTCATGACATGCTCCTTCGAGAGTTGAGTGGCGAGAACCGTTGTCGTCTCGTTGGACTCAACTATCGTCGTCCCGAAGCCGCCGGACAAATGAGAAGAACTTGCGCAGCGGACTAGAAAATCTAGTCGTCGCCACGCGACGTATCGTTCACCCCGCGCTCGCCTGATTCAGCGTGAGATGCTTCGTCTCCGGCGCCCACGCGATCGACACCAGCATGCCGACGAGCAGCACGCCCGCGAGCGCGAGCATCGTCATCTGCACGCCGGCCTGCGCGATGCCAACCGGCAGCAGGAAAGTGCCCACCGCCGATCCCAGCCGGCTGCACGCGATCGACAGGCCCACGCCGCACGCCCGCGCCTCGGTCGGAAAGCACTCCGGCGGAAACACGCCGACGAGATTAGAGAACGCCGACATCGTCAGCGTGAAGACGCCGAACGCGACGATCATCCCGACACTCGCCGATGACGGCAGCACGCTCAGCGCAAAGAGCGACAGGCAACACACCGCGAACGATCCGATCAGGAACGAGCGCCGCGACAGCTTGATCGTCAGCCAGATGCCGAGCAGCGCGCCCAGCACCAGAAACGCATTCAGCAGCAGATCGGCGCCCGAGCCTTCGGGCAGACGGATCGCCGTGAGAATGCTCGGCAGGAACGTGTAGATGGCGAAGTAGGGAATCACGAGACACACGAAGAACGCGCAATTGAAGACCGTGCGGCGGACGAGGTCGGGTTTGAAGAGGCGCGCGAAACCGCCTTTGCCGGCGAAGTGCTCGCCCGTATCGGCTTCGAGCGTCACGTTTGGTCCGAAGTGCTTGCGCACGATACGCATCGCTTCATCGACGCGACCTTGGCCGAGCAGCCAGCGCGGCGACTCGGGCGTGCCGATACGCATGACGAGCACGAGCAGCGCGGGCACGCCGGCGGAGGCGAGCAGCCAGCGCCACGCATCGGGCGATGCGTCCGCGTAATGCATGCCGAGCACGTTCGCGATCACATAGCCGATCGTCCAGATCACGCTGAACGAGCCGAGCAGCACGCCGCGTTGCTTGCGCGGCGAGAACTCCGCGAGAATCGCGTGCCCCACGGCGAAATCGCCGCCCATGCCGAAGCCGATCAGCACACGCAAGCCGACGAGCATCGCGGGCGTCGTCGCATGGAACTGCGCGAACGCGGCCGCCGTGATGATGACGAAGCTCAAGAGGAAAATCTTCTGGCGGCCGAGCTTGTCGGACAGCCAGCCGAACACGAGACTGCCGAGAAAGATGCCGATCAGCGCCGATGAACCGAGCAGGCCCATCCAGAACGCGTCGAGCGGAATCTGCCGGTTCAACGACGACAGCGCGTAACCGATCGTGCCGAGCGCATAACCTTCGGTGAAATGCGCGCCGAACGTGAGACCCGCGATCTTCACGTGGAAGCGGTTCAGCGGCACGTCGTCGAGGGCAACGCGGTTGCGCGACGTATCGAAAGGCGCAGCGGCGCCTGATGCGAGCGGCTGTGCGCTCACGCTTTGCAAGTCCATGAGTATCTCCTCCACTTCGAGCGGAGCGGCGCGTCTTACGCCGCAAAATACCGCGCACCCGTGGCGCTAGTCGTTCGTATGTTCGTGCGTGCGCGGTGTGGCGATGAATCAGCGGCCGAGTCCGGCCATCATCATGTACTTGAGCTCCATGTATTCGTCGAGCCCGTACTTCGATCCTTCGCGGCCCAGTCCCGATTGCTTCACGCCGCCGAAGGGCGCGACTTCCGTCGAGATGATGCCTTCGTTGATGCCGACCATGCCGCTCTCCAGCGCCTCCGCGACGCGCCACGCGCGGCCCAGATCGCGCGTGTAGAAGTACGCGGAGAGGCCGTAAGGCGTGTCGTTCGCGGCGGCGATGACTTCCTCTTCCGTCGCGAAACGAAAGCATGCGGCGACCGGACCGAAGGTTTCTTCGCCGGCGATGCACATCGAAGGCTTCACGTCCGCCAGCACCGTCGGTTGGTAGAACGTGCCGCCGAGCGCGTGCGGCTTGCCGCCCGTCAGCACTGTCGCGCCCTTGCTCACCGCATCGGCGACATGCGTTTGAACCTTCTGCAACGCGGCCTCGTTGATGAGCGGTCCCTGATCGAATTCGCCTTCGAGCCCGTTACCCACGCGCAGCTTGTGCACCGCGCGCGTCAACGCTTGTGTGAAGGCTTCGTAGACGCCGTCCTGCACGTAGAAGCGATTCACGCACACGCACGTCTGCCCGGTGTTGCGGAACTTCGAAGCGATCGCGCCTTGCACGGCGGCATCGATATCGGCGTCGTCGAATACGATGAAAGGCGCATTGCCGCCGAGTTCCAGCGACAGCTTCTTCAACGTATCCGCCGATTGCTTTGCGAGCAGCTTGCCGACGCGCGTCGAGCCGGTGAACGAGAGCTTGCGCACATCGGGCGATTCGGTGAGCACCGCGCCGATGGCCACGGCATCGCCTGACACGACGTTGAACACGCCCGCCGGAATGCCCGCTTGTTCGGCGAGCACCGCCAGCGCGAGCGCGGAGAGCGGTGTCTCTTCCGACGGCTTGAGCACCATCGTGCAGCCCGCGGCGAGCGCGGGGCCGGCCTTGCGCGTGATCATCGCGAGCGGGAAATTCCACGGCGTGATGGCCGCGACGACGCCGACCGGCTCGCGCGTCACGACGATCTTCGAATTCGGCTTCGGACTCGGGATGATGTCGCCGTAGCTGCGCTTCGCTTCTTCCGCGAACCATTCGAAGAAGCTCGCCGCGTAAGCGACTTCGCCGAGCGCTTCGGCGAGCGGCTTGCCCTGTTCGCGCGTCAGCAGTTCCGCGAGCGTGTTGCGGTGGGCGAGCATCAGTTCGCCCCAGCGTTTCACGCGCACGCTGCGTTCCTTCGCCGTCAGCGCGCGCCAGGCAGGAAACGCGCGCTTCGCGGCATCGATGGCCAATTGCGTCTCCGCACTGCCGCCGCGCGCGACGTTTGCGATTGCCTCGCCCGTCGCGGGATTGCGCACGGGATACGTGCCCGCGCTTTCGCGCCACTTGCCGTCGATGTAGTGATTCGTCTGCATGAGGTTCGTCATGCCGCGCGCTCCAGTGCGTCATCGAACGCGCCTTGTGCCGCACGCGCCTCGCGCGCGATGCGCCGTCCCGCCGTGTAATCGTTGATGAGATCGCACGGCGTGTAGTTGCGGTCGAGCTCGTGCAGTTCGTCGTCGTCGAGCTTCGTGTCGAGCGCGGCGATGGCGCTGTCGAACTGCGCGGCCGAATCCGCGCCGACGAGCATCGACGAGATGCCGGGCCGGCTCAGCACCCACGCCTGCGCGATCTGAGCCGCCGGCACGCCGCGCCGCGCCGCGACGCGCGCAACCGATGCCGCGATGTCCTGCGACGCGCGATCGCCGTACATTTGCGCGGTGAAGAAATCGGTCTGATTGCGCGTGGACTTCGCATCGGAGGTGAGCAGGCCGCGCGCGAGCGGACTGAACACCGAAACGCCCACGCCCTGATCGATGCAGTAGGGGATCATCTCGCGCTCTTCCTCGCGATACGCGACGTTCAACTGCAACTGCATGTTGATCGGCTTGTGCCAGCCGTGACGCTCGCACGCCTGCATGATTTTGGCGAACTGCCATGTGTACATCGTCGATACGCCGATGTAGCGCGCCTTGCCCGCGCGCACGATATCGTCGAGCGCGCCCATCGTTTCCTCGACGGGCGTGTTCACGTCGAAGTAATGCAGCATGTAGATGTCGACGTAATCCATGCCGAGACGCGTCAAGGAGCCGTCGATGCCGTCCATGATGTGCTTGCGCGAATGGCCGCCCGCGTTCGCGTGGCTCGCCATGTCGTAGCCGACTTTCGTCGTCACGACGACTTCATCGCGCTTGACGAGCCGCTTCAGAATGCGGCCGACGACTTCCTCGCCGACGCCCGTCGAATAGAAATCGGCGAGATCGACGAAGTTCACGCCGTGGTCGAGCGCATGTTTCACGATCGGCTCGCTTTGCGCTTCGTCGAAAATCCAGGGCTTCCATTGCGGCGTGCCCATGTTCATCGTGCCGAGGCACAGGCGCGAGACTTTCAGGCCGGACTGGCCGAGACGCACATATTCCATTGTCGAAAGCTCCTTACTTCTTCGGCGTGTAGAACGGATTCGACACATCGCGCGCGGCCTTGAACACGGCTTCCTTGCGCGGCAGGCCTTCCATCGCGGCGATGATCGCGTTCTTGCACGCGCGGTAGTTGTTCGCGAACACGGCGTCGAGATCGTCGGTTTTCGGGTTCACCCAGTTCGCCGACACGACGACCCAGTCGTTCTCCGCTTCCGGCGGCAGCGTGCCGTTTTCGAGCGATTCGGCGACCGCCTTCGCGATGCCCGCCTGCGATGCGCCCCACGTCGCGTTGCCGTGGAAATCGCCTTCGATCTGCGCCTTGTTGACGTAGAGCGTCAGCGGCTTGGCCGGCACGCCCGGCTGCGCAATCACGACGAACGGCGCGTGCCCGGCGGACGGCGTCGCGAGCGCGGTCGCGAAGGCGTGACCGGCGGGGCCGTTGCGCGGTCCGACCAGCACGTTGATGTGCGCGAGATTGACGCCCGGCCCTTCGAAGCCTTCGCCGATGAACAGATTCTTTTCCATTGACTCCTTCCTTGTGTCCGCGTGATGTGCGCAGTTCCGCCACCGATGCGGTGGATGTGAGGCATTCTGCGGCGGGCGTCGTGCGGGGAGGAATCGAGGATTTTTGAGGGCGGCGTTGATGAAAGCTCAACTCGGGGATGACCCGTAGGCGGGGCGTTTCAATACGCGCCCGGTTCCAGGCTCCTAAGCTTCCCATAAGCTAACAATGTAGAAAATGATGCTTTGTCCCTGAATGCGGAACATTCCGGCGCATGCCTGCCACTCAACGCATCTCCCGGCTCGACGCCACCGACGTTCCGTGGCGCTACTTCGACCTCGCCAAGGCGCGCGTGCAAATCCATGAACCGCCCGCGCCCGCCGAGGTCTGTCTATGGCTGGTGCCGAGCGAATTCCGGTTTGCGTCGGCGTCGAATATCGGCAACTGGCTCAGCGCGGCCGAACGCAAACGCGCGCGGCTGCATCCGAATTCCGCGCTCGGGCGGCGCTTTTCCGTCGCGCGCGCGACGCTGCGTCTCGTGCTCTCGCACATGCTCGGCTGCGAGCCACATGAAGTCGGCGTCGATGACGAGCCGGGCGAGCGCATCGTCGTGACGCATCCAAACGTCGAAGGCGCGATTCACGTCGATGTCGCGTATTCGGGCATCTGGATCGTGATCGCGGTGGCATCGGCGAGAATAGGTCTCGGCCTGACCGTCGAGCCTGCCGGGGCGCAAGACGCCGTCGCCCGGCAGTCGATGTGGGACGAAGCGGCGCGGATCGCGGCGACGCGCGCGCAGCGCGCCGAACCGGACACCGACTGGCACGGTCTTACACTGCCGATGCCCGGCGGAATTTGCGGCGTGCTCGTCGTGGACAAACCGGTCACGCGGGTCCGCGCCTTCGGCTGGGAACGGCCGCTCGAAGCGGAGGTCGGCGCAGCCTCGTCCTGAATCCGCGAACGCCGGCCATACCGGATCGGAGAAACAGGACATCATGGATTACACGGCGCTCGTGCAACGTCATGCGGTTGCGATCATCGCGATTGCGCTCTTCGTCTTACCATCGCTCGTCGCGCTCGCGTGGGCCCGCGCCGCGCGCTGCCAGCGCGTCCCGGGCGCGGCCGTCGCCGTCACGGCGGGCGTGCTCGCCGCGCTCGGCGCGTCGGTGTTCATCGCAATCGCAACGCGCATCGCGCGCGGCACGGCGTTCGCATCGGCGGATCAGCTTCTGCTCGACGCCGTGCGCGACGGCACGCCCGCGCCCGCCGCGCGCTGGTTCGCCGGCCTCACGCATTTCGGCGATCCGTGGTATCTCACGCTGCTGTGCGTGCTGATGTCCGTGGCGCTGCTGCTCGCGCGCCGCTTCGGGCTCGCCGTGTACTTCGCGGCGGTCACGAGCGCGGGCGGCGTCATCAACCAGGCGCTCAAGGCGATGATGCGCCGCGACCGCCCGACCGGTTCCGTCGTGCCGCTGCCCGAGAGCTTCGCGTTTCCGAGCGGGCATACGTTCGGCTCGATCGTCTGCTATGGCATGTGCGCCTACGTTCTGCTGCGCCTCGCGCCGACGCGCCGCGATCCGTTCATCGTCGCGCTGGCGTGCTTCATCGTGCTGGCGATCGGCGCGAGCCGCATCGTGATCGGCGTGCACTTTCCCGGCGATGTGATCGGCGGCTTCGCGTCGGGCGGCGCGTGGCTCGCTGCGTGCATCGGCGCGGCGGAACTCGCGCGACGCCGTTCCCGAGCACTTTCGGAGTAGTTTGATTGTCCCGCGTATCCGATGACGTTAGTTTTAGCCTTTTGCTCGGGCTGAAGCGATGTTCCAATCGAAAGTATGCAGCGTAGTGGGCCTTGTCCTCGTTCTCATCGGGCTGAACGGATGTTCGGTCTTCATCAAGGACCCGGACCCGACCGAATTCATGAGCCGCGTGAAAGTGGGCATGACGCGGGCGGACGTGGAAGACCATCTCGGACCGCCCGACGGAAGCTGGGGACCGTGGCATTCGGTGTGCACCGAATACGGCTTCGGCAAACACGGCGTGGACCGCTACGCGGTCTACTACAACAACCAGAGCCGTGTCGTATTCACCGAACACGCGGGTTGCAGCGTCTCACGGGCAAGGCAAGTCGGACTGCGCTGAATCGAGCTGGGCTGGGCGCCAAAAAGAAAAGCCCCACGCTTTCATCGAAAGCGTGGGGTTTTTTACATGGCGCGCATCAGTTCGCCGTGGGCCGCCACTTCAAGAGACGCTGCTCGACCGCCGTCAGCAGATAATCCGCCGCGAGCGCGACGACCGCGAGCACGATCATCGCCGCGAACACACCGCTCGCGTTGAACGCGCCTTGCGCCGTCGAGATCAGCAAGCCGATGCCCTGCTTCGATCCGAGGAACTCGCCGACGACCGCGCCGACGAGCGCAAAGCCGAAGCTCACGTGCAGACTCGCGAGAATCCACGACAGCGCCGACGGAATCACCACCGACGTCGTCACTTGCCGCCGCGACGCGCCGAGAATCTGCGCATTCGCGATCATGTAACGGTCGGCTTCGCGCACGCCCTGGAAGGCATTCGCGAACACGACGAAGAAGACCATCACCACGGCGAGCGCGACCTTCGACGCCATGCCGAGACCCAGCGCGATCACGAAGACCGAGCCGAGCACGACGCGCGGGATGGAGTTGGCGATCTTGATGTAGATGCTGAACACGTCCGACAGCAGCTTGTTGCGCCCGAGCACGATGCCGCAGACGATGCCGCCCGCCGAGCCGATGAGAAAGCCGAGAATCGTCTCTTCCAGCGTGACCCACACTTGCGTGAGCAGCGGCCCTTGCGAGGTGCCGTCGACGAACCATTCGACGATCTGATCGAAGATCGCGGACGGCATCGAGAAGAAGAACGGATCGATCCAGTGACGGCGCGCCGACAGTTCCCATCCGCCGAGCACGAGCACGAGCACCGCGATACGCAAGCCGATCACGAGCGCCTTGCGTTGCCTGATGCGCTTTTGCGCCTCGCGTTCGACTTGCGCGAGCGCGCCCGGATCGATGCCCGCGAGCATCGCTTGTTGAGGCGTTGACATGTTTTCGTTTCCTTTCGACAGGTTCAACCGATCTGCACTTCTTCGCGCAAGTCGTGCCAGATATCGCGCGAAATCTCGATGAAGCGCGGGTGATAGCGAATCTCCGACGTGACGCGCGGGCGCGGCAGATCGATCTCGTAGACCTTCTTGAGCGTCGCCGGGCGCGCGGTGAGCACGAACACGCGGTCCGCGAGCGCGATCGCCTCTTCCAGATCGTGCGTGACGAACACCACCGAACCCGCGTTCGCCGACCACAGTTGCAGCAGTTCATCCTGCATCAGCGTGCGCGTCTGCATGTCGAGCGCGGAGAAGGGCTCGTCCATCAGCAGGATTTCCGGCTTGTTGATGAACGTCTGCGCGAGCGCGACACGCTTTCTCATGCCGCCCGACAACTGATGCGGATAATGCTTGCCGAACTTGTCGAGGCCGACACGGCGCAGCCACGACTGCGCTTCGTCGTAGGCGGCGGACTTCGAGCGGCCGCGATAGAGCGGACCGGCCGCGACGTTGTCGAGCACCGAGCGCCACGGGAACACGGCATCGGCCTGAAACACGAAGCCGATGCGCGGATCGATGCCATCGACCGGCTGGCCCATCACGCGCACTTCGCCCGTTGTCGGCTTGAGCAGGCCCGTGATCATGCTGAGCGTGGTGGACTTGCCGCAGCCCGTCGGACCGACGATCGCGACGAACTCGCCCTTCGCGACCGACATGCTGAATTCGCGCAGCGCGACGGTCGCGCGGCCGTCCGGCGAGATGAAGCGGCACGAGACGTTGCGCAGTTCGATCGCGGGTTGAGTGGATTGATTCATCGCCAGATCCTCACTTCGACGCGGTTGCCGTGCCCGACAGATATTCGTTCGAGTACGTGCGCGCGAGATCGATATGCTTGCCCTTCACCGACGGATTGAACGCGGCCAGCACCTTCAGCACGGTATCGGGACCATCGGCGGGCATCTTGCCGTCTTTGGTGAACATCGGCAGCGAAGCCTTCAGCGCGGCTACGTACAACTCCTTGTTCTTCGCGTAATAGTCCTTCGGCATTTTCTCGGCGATTTCCTCGGCGCTGTGCGTCGAAATGAAGTTCAGCGTCTTCGCGAACGCGCGCGAGAGCTTCGCCGCGTCGGCCTTGTGCGCTTCGGCCCACGCGCGCTGCACGTAGAAGCTCGACGCCGGATACGTGCCGCCGAGCGCGGCGCGCGTGCCTTCGATCGTCCGCATGTCGACGAGCACCTGCGCCTCGCCGGTCTTCAGCAGTTGCGAGACGGTCGGCTCGGTCGTCATGCCCGCGTCGATGCGCTCCTGCTTGATCGCGGCGATGAAGCTCGCGTCCGCGCCGACCGGCAGCAGCGTGTATTCCTTCGAGCTCACGCCCGCGCGTTGCGCGAGATATTGCGTGAGAAAGCTCGTCGACGAGCCGAGGCCCGTCACGCCGAGCGTCTTGCCTTTGACATCGGCCATGCTTTTCAGCTTGCCGGCCTGTTTCGTCGACACCAGTTCGACTTCGCCCGGCACTTGCCCGAAGATCACGAGCGCCTGCACTTCCTTGCCCTTGCTCTGCAAGTCGATGGTGTGATCGTAGAAGCCGACGACGCCTTGCACCGCGCCCGCCAGCAACTCGTTCTCGGCATCGACGCCGGCGGGCTGCGAGAGAATTTCGACGTCGAGGCCTTCGTCCTTGAAGTAGCCGAGCTGCTCGGTCAGCTTCGCGGGCAGATAGATGATCTTGGTCGCGCCGCCGACCATGATGGAAATTTTCTCCGCATACGCGGAAACGGACGTGGCAGCGAGGGCGAAAGCGACGCTGGACACAGCAGCGATCTGGCGCAAGGTACGCATCGGAAGTCTCCTTGGTGTGGGCCGTGTTGTAAGTGAAGGCCCGCTTTTTCAGTTGTGCGTGGCGATTATAGAAAGGTGAAACCTTCTGTGAGCTTTCTGCGTCGATGTCGAAACATGGGTGTTAACCCGATGCTTAACGGAGCGTCCACGCAATACAATCGCGCACCATGAAGCTGCTGCTGATCGAAGACAATCCGACGCTCGCGCTCTGGCTCGCCAAGATGCTGGAACAGGAGGCGTTCGCGCTCGAAACGGTGCAGGACGGCGAGTCGGCCGATCAACTTCTGCGCACGAATCAATACGATGTCGTGCTGCTCGATCTCAACCTTCCGCGGCTTTCCGGCAAGAATGTGTTGCGACGCCTGCGCCAGCGCGGCGATCCGACGCCGGTGATGATCCTCACGGCGAGCGGCTCCATCGACGAAAAAGTGGAACTGCTCGGCGCGGGTGCGGACGACTATCTCGTCAAGCCGTTCGAAGTGCGCGAACTCGTCGCGCGCGTCAAGGTGATGATCCGGCGGCGCACGTCGTCGACGGCGAACGAGGTGTCGTGCGGCGACCTCGTGTTCGATATCGACACACGCCAGTTCGCGCTCAAGGGCGCGCCGCTCGCGGTGACGCCGCGCGAGCGCAGCGTGCTCGAAGCGCTGATCCTGCGTCTCGGCAAGACAGTCTCGAAGGCGTCCTTGCTCGATGCGATCACGCACGAGGACAGCCCGAGCGAGGACGCGCTCGAAATCTACGTGTCGCGGCTGCGCAAGAAGCTCGACGGCAGCTCGGCCGCCATCGTCACGCTGCGCGGCCTCGGCTATCTGTTGCGCAGGAAGGACCATGACCAATAGCCTGCGCGTGCGTCTTTTGTGGTGGCTGCTCGTGCCGCTCGCCATGTACGTGTTCATGACGGGCAAGGCCGCGTACGACAACGCGCGCCATACGGCCGATCTCGTGCAGGAAAACACGCTGCTGGCATCGGCGCGGATGATCGCGGGCGAGGTCGAATGGTCGGACGGCAGATTGCTCGTCGACGTTCCGCCTTCCGCGCTCGAAGTGTTCGCATCGCCGCAGGGCGATCAGGTTTTCTACAACGTGAGCGTCGACGATGGCCGCCTGCTCGCCGGCGCACCCGACTTCCCGACGCGCGCCGCCGACGGACACGACGCCCCGAATTACTACGACGCCGATCTTCACGGCAAGCCGATACGCGCCGTCGGTTTCGTGCGCCAGATGTACGACAACGGCGCGATACGCCGCGTGCTCGTTTCCGTCGGCAAGACGCAGGCGTCGCGCGATGCGATGGTGCGCGAACTGTGGCGTCCGCAGCTCGTGCGGCAGATCGAGATCGTGCTGCTCGCCGTCGCGCTCGCGTGCATCGGCTTGACGTTCGAATTGCGGCCGCTCCTGAAGGTGAAGGAAGAAGTGATGGACCGCGATCCGATGCAGCTCGAGCCGTTGCGCGTCGAGCGCCTGCACACGGAACTGCGGCCGATCGTCGAGGCGATCAACCAGTGCATCGCGCGGCTGGGGCTTCAGGTCGCGGCGCAGCGGCGCTTCATCGCGGATGCGGCGCATCAGTTGCGCACGCCGCTCACGCTGCTGGAGACGCAATTGCAGTTTGCACGGCAGCATCGGGAGATGGAGCCGTCGCTGAACGAAGCGCTCGCGGCGATGCAGCGGAGCAATCGTTCGATGGTCGGCCTGACCAACAAGCTGCTGCTGCTCGCGCAGGCCGAAGCCGCGGACTACACACAACTCGCGAAGCAGAAGGTCGAGCTTTGCGCGATCGCGCAGGATGTGATCGAAGACCTCGCGATGTTCGCGCAGAAGCGCGAGATCGATCTGGGCGCGGACCTGACCGGATCGGCGTGGGTCATCGGGCATGAGGGTTTGCTGTCGGCGCTCATCTACAACGTCACCGAGAACGCGATTCGCTATACGCAGGCGGGCGGGCATGTGACCGTCGCCGTCGCGCGCGATGAGCGCAACGTGACGCTGACCGTCACCGACGACGGCCCCGGCATTCCCGCCGAAGCGCGCAGCCGCGTGTTCGAGCCGTTCTATCGCGCATCCGCCGATACGGAAGGCACCGGTTTGGGTTTGTCGATCGCGAAGGAAATTGTACAGGCGCATCGCGGGGAAATCGGGCTCGGGACGCGTGAGCATCCGGAGCGGGGCGTGGTCGTGACCGTAAATTTCGTGCGCGCTTTGTGAGTCTTATGGAATGACCAGACGCGTTTGAGCGTGCGTTCGGAAATATACTTCTTCTACTTTGCGTGGCAGCGGGAACGGAGAAGAAGATGCGGCGAATCGGGGCGTGGCTGTTTGCATTGATGTCAGGAATGCTGCTCAGTGCGTGCGGCGGTGAGGACAGCGGCGGCGCTTCCGCCACGTCCAACGCCCAACTGCAAGGCACGAACAAGGGATTTGCCCTGTCGACGGTCATCTGGAAGCAGTTCCCGATCGGCGTGTGCTGGGACTTGAGCAATGCCGATTTCGCGCTCTATGCGACACAGCGGTCCTGGAGTCAGCAGGCGGTCGAAGCGAGCTGGGAGGCGCATTCGGGCGTCGTGTTCACGGGCTGGCAGCAATGCACGAACGCGCCGAATTACTACGGCATTCGTATATCGCTCGAAGACAGCGCGGCGAACGGGCCACATACGCAAGGTCTCGGCACTCAGTTGAACAATGTCGTCGGCGGAATGGTTTTCAACTTCACGTTCAGGAACTGGAGTCCGAGTTGCGTCGGGCGTGAGGAGTATTGCATCCGCAATATCGCCGCGCATGAGTTCGGGCACGCGCTGGGATTCGCGCACGAACAGAATCGGCCGGACACGCCATCGACGACGTGCAAGGAGCCCGCGCAAGGCACCTACGGCGACACGATGATCGGCGCGTGGGATCTGGCGTCGATCATGAATTACTGCAATCCGCAATGGAACGGTAACGGGCAACTCAGCGCGACGGATATCGTGATGGCGCAGATGTTCTATGGGGTGCGTTGAGCGAGACGACGAACGTTTCCGAAAAGCGGTTTCTTGTGCGTTGGCAAATGATTTTGAAAGCGTGTGGAAATATTCTGTAATACGTCGAACCCAGATTGCACTTTGAAAATATACTTCTCCGTTCCTGCGCGAGGGCGCATGGTTAGTCATAACGGAAAAGAAAATGGAAAAATTAAAGGGGTTAGCCTTCGCGTTATTTTCAGGGATACTGATAAGTGCGTGCGGCGGAAGTAACAGCGGAAGCGACGCGCTTAACGGGACCACCAAGGCTTCGGCAGAACAATCGGCGGCTCAGAGTAATGCGACGATAAAGGGCTATGCCTTGTCGACCGTTATCTGGGATCGCGTGCCGATCGGCGTTTGCTGGGATCTCAACAACGCGGACTTCGCGCGCTATTCAGCGGAACGCGGATGGACCCGCGCCGCGGTGGGGGAAACGTGGGAGCAGCACTCCGGCGTCGAATTCACCGGATGGCAGCAGTGTACGAACGACCCAGACTTCTACGGCATACGCATTTCAGTCGAAGACATCGCCGGGAGCGCCCCGCATACGTGGGGCCTCGGCGCGATGCTGAACAATTCGCCGGGCGGCATGGCGCTCAATTTCACGTTCAATAACTGGAAACCGAACTGCCAGGGACGCGAAGAATATTGCATTCGACGGATCGCTGCGCACGAATTCGGTCACGCGCTTGGTTTCGCGCATGAGCAGAACCGGCCGGATACGCCGTCGTCGTGCATCGAACCCGCGCAAGGTACACGAGGCGACACGATGGTCGGCGAGTGGGACCTCGCATCGGTCATGAACTACTGCAACCCGAAGTGGAACGGCGACGGGAAACTGAGCGCCACCGATATCGAGATGGCGCAGAAGTTTTATGGTCCGCACAAGACCGATACGGTCTATATCGTGACGCGCGTCTCGAGCCCTGCAAAGGTCACGGAATACGACCTGAACACTCGTCAGGCTGTGTCCACGTTCGAACTCAATTTCGGCGGAGCCGATGCTTTCATTCGCAAGATGGTCGCGAGTCCGGCTAAAAATCGGCTTTTCTTCGAAATGGAGATCAAATCGCAAGACGGGCCGCAGATGAAAGGCGCGCAATCGAGCATACTGATTGCATACGACATGGCTACGCGTACAGTGCTATGGAACACGCGAATGAGTCGTACGTCCGACACCGTGTTGAAAGCTTCGCCGGATGGTTCACGACTGTATTATGCAGTGGACAATTCCATCAGTACGTTGGATGCGGCGCACGGCGCGATCGTCGACGTCATGACCTTTTCCGATCCGTATCATATTGCGGCAGTCGATACGACTCCCGGTGACAACGACAGCGTGTACACGCTGGGCAATGTCTCCGGCACCGGCAAGCAGTACGTTCGCCGCGTGAACATGAAGGCGAAGAATGTGATGTTTTCGCTTCCGGTTGGACCGACACCAGGCGCATTTGCCGAAACGCAGTTTGTCGTGACACCGGACGGAAAGCGTGCGATTTACATGGCGCCTGCCGTGTATGCTGGCCCGTCGGATATGTCGGAAATAGATTTGTCGAATGGCAAGATCAGGAAACTGCCGGGCGTCGATCCGTACAGGTATCCGTATCAGTACATCAATGGCCTCCAGGCGTTCGATAATCATCAAGTCGTGTTCTCTTACAACAACGACTCTACCCTTATTGCTTCGGTCATAATTTACGACTTGGATGTCGGCGTGACAAAGCGGACCGAAACACAGAGACAAAGCTTCCCTCAAGTTCAGTATGATGCGAAGACGCAGTCGATCTTCACTGTGGATCATTACAATTCCGCACTCACGCAGTTTGTGCTTCAAGACGATGGCACTTATCGAGGTAACGACTTGGGCTTCAAGACAGCCCAGTTGCCTTCGATCTCGTCTTCGAATTTTGCCTTCGTGAGGCGTTGATGGAAGGGTTGGCATAGTTCAGCCGCGCGAAGCGGCGGAAGATCAAAGGTTGCCTGCCGCTTCGCTTTTTCTCTCTGACGACACATGCAGCGTTTTTGGATCCAAAATCCTTGATTCAAAATCGAGACAGGCGCACAATCGACCGGACCCGCAGCCTAAGCGATCCGAGGAAGCCGCCATGACCGACCGCGCCAACGCCGTTGCCAGCCCGTACGTCGCAAGCGATTCACCGAAAGTCTCATCCAGATCCAGCCGTGCAGTCACCGCCGCCGTCGTCGGCAACATCCTCGAATGGTTCGATTTCGGCACCTACGCGTTTCTCGCGACCGTCATCGCCAAAGTGATGTTCCCGGCCGGCGACGACTTCGCCGCCATGCTCGGCACCTTCGGCGCGTTCGGCCTCGGCTTCGCGGCGCGTCCGCTCGGCGCGATCATCTTCGGATGGCTTGGCGACAAGAAAGGGCGCAAGTGGACGCTCACCTTCGTCATGCCGCTGATGGCCGCCGCCACGCTCTTCATGGCGCTCCTGCCGACGTATGCGGCAATCGGCATATGGGCGCCGATCCTGCTCGTGGCCGCGCGCATGCTGCAAGGCGTTTCCGTCGGCGGCGAACTCGGCAACGCGGTCGCGTATCTCGTCGAATGGGCGCCGCAGAACAGGCGCGGTTTCTACGGCAGCTTCCAGCAATGCAGCACACTCGGCGGCATGCTGCTCGGCTCGGGCGCGGCCGCGCTCATGACGACGCTGCTCTCTGCGCAGGCAATGCTCGACTGGGGCTGGCGCGTGCCGTTCATCGTCGGCGCGATCGTGATCGGGCCGATCGGCTGGATCATCAGAAAGCGCAGCGAGGAAACGCCCGCATATCAAAGCGCGAGCGACGAAGCGCCGAGGACCAAAGGTCGCGCGCCCGCGCTGCTCGGCCTGCAGGCGTGCGGTCTTGTCATCGTATGGACGGTTTCGCTGTACGTGCTGCTCAACTATCTGCCGTCGTTCACGACGAAGTATGTCGGCATGCATCCGTCGACCGCGCTCTGGCTCAACACGGCGGGACTCATCGTGATGACCGCGTCGATCCCCTTCTGGGGCGCGGCCTCCGACCGCTTCGGCCGCAAGCCCATCTACGCGATCGGCTGCATCGCGTTTCTCGTGCTGCCGTATCCGATCTTCCATCTGATGCTCGAATACAAGTCGGCGGCGATCGTCGGCGCGGTGCAGGTGCTGGGCGGCGTCGTCATCGGCATATTTTCGGGCGTCGGGCCGGCCGTGCTCTCCGAACTTTTCCCGACGAAAATCCGCACGACGTGGATGTCGATCGGCTATGGCATTGCCAACGCGGTGTTCGGCGGATTCGCGCCGATGATCTCCATCGCGCTCATCAAGGCGACCGGCTCGCCGCTTTCGCCCGCGTACTTCGTGATGCTCGCGGCGCTGCTCTCGACCATCACGGTCGTCACCATCAAGGAGACGGCGCACGCGCCGCTGCAATAAATGCGCTGGAATCGCACGCTGACCGTAGTGAATTGCCATGCCGAAGGCGAAGTCGGCAACGTCGTGACGGGCTGCGTCTTCGACGTGCCCGGCGCCACGATGTTCGACAAGATGATGCACCTCGAAGAAGTGCGCGACGACCTGCGCCGCATCTGCATCTTCGAGCCGCGCGGTTCGGCGAACCAGACCGTGAACTTCATCCTGCCCGCGACCGATCCGCGCGCGCAGATGGGCTACGTGATCGCGGAATCGACCGAATATCCGGCGATGTCCGGTTCGAACACGATGTGCGTCGCGACTGTGCTGCTCGAAACCGGCATCCTGCCGATGACCGAGCCCGTCACCGAACTCGTGCTCGAAGCGCCCGCGGGCCTCATTCATCTGCGTTGCTCGTGCGCGAACGGCAAGGTCACGAAGGTCGAGTTCACGAATCAGCCGGCGTTCGCGAATCATCTCGACAGGACGATCGAGGTCGAAGGCATCGGCAGTCTGAGCGTGGATGTCGGCTATGGCGGCATGACGTATGTCATCGTCGATGCGGAGAAGCTCGGCTTTCGCATCGCGCCCGACGAAGCGCGCGAACTGTGCGAGCTGGGGCAAGTCATCAAGGCCGCGGCGGCGGAACAGTTGCCATCGCCGCATCCGCTCAATCCGCTCATCAAGGGCATCACGATGACCGAGTTTATCGGCCCCCTCGCACGCGAAAGCGGCGTGCTGAAATCGCGCAACACGGTGATCGTGTCGCCGGGGCGCTGCGACCGTTCGCCGTGCGGCACGGGCACGTCCGCGCGGCTCGCGGTGATGCACGCGAAAGGATTGATCGATGTCGGCGAGACGTTTCTGCACGAGTCGATCATCGGGTCGGTGTTCGAAAGCCGCATCGAATCCGTCACGCGTCTAGGCGATGTTCCCGCCGTCGTGCCCGTCGTCGCGGGACAGGCGTGGATCACGGCGATATCGCAGGTCGGCGTCGATCCGACCGATCGCTTCCAGACCGGCTTCACGCTTGCCGACACATGGTGCGAAGCCGTCGACGACAAGCTCATCAAATCGCGCGCGGGATCACGACGTGACGAGTGAAGACATGGCGGATGTCGTGGTGATCGGCGCGGGCATTGTGGGACTCGCGTGCGCGTGGGCCGCGTCGCGCGATGGCGCGCGCGTGACGATCGTCGATCGCGAGTTCGAAGGCGATCGCGCGTCGCACGGCAATGCGGGCGGCATCGCGGTGACGGAAAGCACGCCTATCGCCGTGCACGGCATGTTCACGAAGGCCGCGAAATGGCTGATTGATCCGCTCGGGCCGCTCGCGCTCGACTGGAAGCATGTGCCGAAGGCGCTGCCGTGGTTCATGGCGTTCCGGCGTGCGAGCGAACCGGCGCGTTTTCAGGCGATATCGCACGCGCTCGCGCTGCTGAACAACCGCGTCTACGACGACATCCTGCCGATGTTCGACGATATTGGCGCGAGCGCGATGCTGTATCGGCGTGGCGCGCTCACGGTCTATGAAACCGATGAAGCCTTCGCCGCCGATCAGCCCGAATGGTCCTTCAAACGCGAACTCGGCGCACGCTGGCATGCGTTGAACGCGCAGCAGGTGCGCGAGTGCGAACCGTCGCTCGCGCACGTGTTCAGACATGGCGTCTTTCTCGACGACTGGTCGCATATCGGCGATCCGCGCCGCATCGTCACGCTGTTGCGCGAGCGCGTGCGCGCGCTCGGCGCGCGCTTCGTGACGGGTTTCGCGCGCGGCATCGAAACGCCCGGATCGGTTTTGCTCGAGGACGGCGCGCGCGTGAAAGGACGACGAATCGTGATCGCGGCGGGCGCGTGGTCGAAGGCGCTTGCAAATTCAATCGGCGATAACGTGTTGCTCGAAAGCGAGCGCGGCTATAACGCAACGCTGCCGAAGCACGGCGTCGCGCTGACCCGCGAAGTGATCTTCGCGGAGCGCAAGTTCGTCGCGACGCCGCTCGACGTGGGCTTGCGCATCGGCGGCGCGGCGGAGTTCGCGGGCATCGATGCGCCGCCGAACTATCGCCGCAGCGACGCGTTGCTCGCGCTCGGCAAGCGCTTCATTCCGGGCATCGACGATACGGACGCCGCAAAATGGATGGGCCATCGCCCCGCGACGCCCGATTCGCTGCCGGTGATCGGCGCATCGCCGCGCACGCCGTCGGTGGTCTATGCATTCGGGCATGGTCATCTCGGCCTCACGCAATCCGCGACGACCGCCGCGCTCGTCGCCGATGTCCTCGCGAACCGCGCGCCGCGCGTGCCGCTCACACCTTATTCGATTGCGCGTTTCTAAACCGGAGAGCAGACATGCAAGTGAACTGGAAAGGCGTATTCCCCGCCGTCACGACGAAGCTGAAGGCAGACGGCTCGCTCGATCGCGATGCCATTGTCGCGGGCCTGAACCGTCTGATCGATAACGGCGTGGGCGGCGTCGTGATGATGGGCATGGTCGGCGAGAACGCGCAGCTTACGCCCGACGAAAAGCGCACGGTGCTGAAAATCGCCGTCGAAACGGTGAATGGCCGCGTCCCGGTCATCTCGGGCCTCGCTGAACTGAACACGGCAAGCGCAATACAGTTCGCCAAGGATGCCGAAACAATAGGCGTGCAAGGATTGATGGTGTTCCCGGGGCTCACGTATCGCTCGGACGATCGCGAGACCGTCGAATATTATCGGTCGATTGCGCGTTCGACGAAGCTCGGCCTCATGATTTACAACAATCCGCGCGGCTATGGCGTGGACATGCGGCCGGACTTGCTCGCGCAACTCGCCGATGAACCGAACGTCGTCGCGATCAAGGAAGAGACCTACGACACGACGCGCGTCACCGATCTCTACGCGCGCTTCGGCGAGCGCTTCGTCGTGTTCTGCGGCGTCGACGATCTGATCGTGGAATCCGTCGCGCTCGGCGTGACGGGCTGGGTCTCGGGCATGGCGAACGCGATGCCGAAGGAATCGGTCGACTTGCTGAACTACGCGGTGAACGGCGAATATGACAAGGCGCGCGCGCTGTATCGCGCGTTGATCGATCTATTTCATCTCGACACGCACGTGAAGCTCGTGCAGTACATCAAGCTCGCGGAAAACATCACGGCGGGCTATCCGGAATATGTGAAGGCGCCGCGTTTGATGCTCGAAGGCGCGGAACGGCAGCGGACGATCGAGATCGTCGAGAAGGCGATCGCGAATGTGCGGGCGCTCGCGCGATGAAATCCACGTTCTTCTGCATCGACGGACACACGTGCGGCAATCCGGTGCGCGTCGTGGCGGGCGGCGCGCCGACGCTCGAAGGCGCGAACATGATCGAGCGGCGCGCGCATTTTTTGCGCGAATTCGACTGGATACGCACGGCGCTCATGTTCGAGCCGCGCGGCCACGAAGTGATGTCCGGCAGCATTCTCTATCCGCCGACGCGCGACGATTGCGATCTCGCGATTCTCTTCATCGAGGTGAGCGGCTGCCTGCCGATGTGCGGCCACGGCACCATCGGCACGGTGACGACGGCCATCGAGAACGGACTGGTGCGGCCGCGCGAGCCGGGCGTGTTGCGGCTCGACACGCCCGCGGGTGTCGTCATCGCGCGATATCGCATGAACGGCGAGCATGTCGATTCCGTGCAGCTCGTGAACGTGCCGTCGTTTCTGCATTCGCAGGATTTGTCCGTGGACGTAGAAGGCCTCGGCGAGATTCGTTTCGATGTCGCATATGGCGGCAACTTCTATGCAATCGTCGAGCCGCAGCAGAACTACGAAGGTCTGCATGCGCTGAAACCTTCCGACATCCAACGGCTCAGTCCGATCCTGCGTCGGAAGGCGAACGAGAAGTACGCGTTCGTGCATCCGGAGAACGACGCGATTCGCGGCCTCAGTCACGTGATGTGGACCGGCGCGCCGACAGTGGAAGGCGCGAGTGCGCGCAACGCGGTGTTCTACGGCGACAAGGCCATCGACCGTTCGCCGTGCGGCACGGGCACATCGGCACGCATGGCGCAGCGCGTCGCGAAGGGACAGTTGAAGATCGGCGAGCGCTTCGTGCATGAGAGCATCATCGGCACCTTGTTCGAAGGCGTTCCGATGGAAGCGGCGCGCGTCGGCGAATTCGATGCAATCGTGCCGGGCATCGAAGGATGGGCGCGCGTGACGGGTCACAACACGATCTTCGTCGATGATCGCGATCCGCTCGCGCACGGATTCCTGCTGAAATAGACGGAGAGAATCGTCATGCTGATACTGAAGAACGCACGCGTGCTCGACGCCGATCACGAACGCGACGACGGGCGCTATTCCATCGTGATCGACGGCGATACGATCCGCGAAGTCACGCGCGAACCGGTCGAGGCGAGCGGCGCGCAGGTGATCGATGTCGGCGGCAAGACCGTGATGCCCGGCATGATCGATTGCCATGTGCATGTGATCGCGTCGGTTGCGCATCTCGGCAACAACAGCCGTTTGCCGAACACGTTTGCCGTGTTGCGCGCCGTGCCGATTCTCGCGGGCATGTTGCACCGCGGCTTCACGACCGTGCGCGATGCGGGCGGCGCGGACTATGCGCTTTCGCGCGCGATCGAAGACGGCGTGATCGCGGGACCGCGTTTGTTCGTCGCGGGCAAGGCGCTTTCGCAGACAGGCGGCCACGGCGATTTTCGGGAGCGCTTCGACAACACCGATCCCGATCCATGCGGCTGCAATCGCAACATGGGCGCGATCGGCCGCGTGGTCGACGGCGTCGACGAAATGCGCAAGGCGGTGCGCGAGGAAATGCGCGCGGGCGCGAATCACATCAAGATCATGGCGTCGGGCGGCGTGGCTTCGCCGACCGATCCCATCGGCAACCTGCAATTTTCCGTCGATGAAGTGAAGGCCGCCGTCGAAGAAGCGGAGTCGCATCAGACGTATGTGATGGCGCATGCGTACACGGCGAAGGCGATCGCGCGCGTGGTGAAGCTCGGCGTGCGCACGATCGAGCACGGCAATCTGATCGATGAAGAAGCCGCGAACATCATGGCCGAACACGGCGCCTACGCGGTGCCGACGCTCGTCACGTATGACGCGATGTCGAAGGTTGGCGCGCAGATGGGGCTCGCGCAAGACACGCTCGACAAGAACGAATCGGTGCGCAAGCGCGGTCTCGAAGCGCTCGCGATGCTGCATCGACGCGGCGTGAAGATCGGCCTTGGAAGCGATCTGCTCGGCGACATGCATCAGTATCAGAGCGATGAACTGTCGATACGCGCGGATATCGTCGGCGCATTCGAAGCCATTCGCCAGGCGACTGCGATCGGCGCGGAGATCGTCAACATGAAGGGCAAGCTCGGGTTCGTCGCAGCGGGTGCGTATGCTGATCTGCTCGTCGTCGACGGCGATCCGCTGAAGGACATCCGCGTGCTGACGGGGCAGGGCGAGCGCATCGCGGGCGTGATGAAAAACGGTGCGTGGGTGCGTGAGAAGTTGCGATGAAAGCCCATGTTACGATGCCGCAACTTCACGCATAAGCACGATAAGAACATGCCTCCGGTCGCGAACAAACCGCTTCGAACAGAGAGCGACAGCACGCACAGGATCGTGCGCACGACGACGGTCGAACTCGTCACGACCGCGATCCGGCAGCGCATTCTGTCGGGCGATCTCGCGCCCGGCGAAGTGCTGCGTCAGGAGGCGCTCGCCGACGAACTCGGCGTGAGCCGCGTGCCGATCCGCGAAGCAATCACGCGGTTGACGGGCGAAGGCTTGCTGACCAAGGTGCCGCACAAGGGCGCGTATGTCGCGGAACTGTCCATAGAAGAGGTCCAGGAAACGTTCGAGATTCGCCTGCGTCTGGAGCCGTGGCTCTTCTCGCAGGCGATCCCGCATATCACCGATGCCGAGATCGCGAAGGCGGAAAAGCTCGTCGAGGACATGGACGATGCCGACTCCGGCGTGTGGGGTCAACTGAACTGGCGTCTCCACGAAACGCTCTATCTGCCCGCGCGGCGCGACATCACATTGCAGATGCTGCGCGTGCTGCACGACCGCAGCGACCGCTACTTTCGCTTTCAGGTCGTGCAGGTGCCGATCCGCGAGCAGTCGCACGAAGAGCACATGAACCTGATCGACGCATGCAGGAAGCGCGACGCGAAGCTCGGCGCGAAGCTGCTCGAACAGCACGTGAAGACGGCGGCGCAGCAGATCATCTCCGTCGTCGAAACGATCATGGCGCGATGATTCTTACGCTCGCTGCATTGCCCTCATCGCCCGCATCGATTTCTATGTGAGCATCGCCGGCGGCGGCGATGCGCGCGAACGCGGCTTCATCGACCATCACGACCGGCACGTTCGACGCATAGAGTTCGTTCGCGACGATCGCGCCTATCGACAGAATCAGATCGCGCTCCGTGAGCACGATGCCCGCTGGCCCGGTGCCGTTGCGCAAGCTTTCCGCGAGCACGCTGCTGCTCGAACTCGATCCGCGCGCACGCGGCATGACGAGCACGCGCGATGCGAGGCTCTGGCCGTGACCGTCATGCGTGGCATCCACGATCAGGCCGCGCTCAGCGTCGTAGCCGCCCCAGAAGCTGAGCGGCGGCAACGCGATGACAGGTGCGCGCGCGTGGCCCGGAACGAGCGTGACGGCTTCAAACGTGTTCATCGATGCACACCTTTCCTTCGAACGCGGATCGCACGCATTCGCTCATGCTGCCGAACGCGACCGTCACGCCGATATTCGCCGGCGCATAGTGCGCCCATTTGCCCGAGTTGGTCATCACGAGGCCGCTGATCTGCTTCATGACCGGCGTGATGTACGTGCACGTATCGACGACGATCTGCACGCCGCGCTCCGTGAGATTCTGCGCGATGCCTTCTTCTTCGAGTTGCCAAAGCACGTAGCGGCTCGTGTTCACGTAGACATCGCAGCGCGGCGCGCCTTCGTGACCATCGAAAAGTGCGTCGAGCGCGCGGAATTCATCGACGGAAAAGTGCGGCGTGCCGAGCGCGACGGCGGCGAGGGCATCGCCGGGCCGCGCATGCGACCAGCGTGCGCGCACCGCGTGAAGATCGGCGGCGCTCAACGCGAGCGTGCGCTCGGGCGCGCGGCCTTGCAACGCGGCATCGAGCGTCGCGGCTTCCGGCGTAATGCCGACCGCATGGAACAGCGCCACCGATCCGCTCGATGCCGCCGCCGCGCCGAGCGCTTTCAGCTCGTCCTCGGTGGTGTCGTCGGGCAGGCCGGTGATGGCGGCCACCGTCGCGCCGGCGATGCTGCCGAGCAGAAAGCCGAGCGCGGCGAAGTCGGCATCGCGATGCGGCGACGCGCGAAGATCGGGCGCCGCGATCACGATGCGCGCCGCGCGATTCGCCGTGACGTGCAGGCCGGCGTCGGGCACGCGGCCGGTGATCGCGGCGGCGAGATCGAGGAAATCGCCGTATCGGCTCGTGCGCGCGCCGAGCACGGAGTTCGCGAAGACGATTGCGTTCGATTCCGCCCACGCGATCTGATCGCCGAGCTTCGGACGATGCTTCAATTGATACGGCGCGCACGTGAAGCTCGCTTCGCAACCGAGTTCGAGATGCGCCTGCATGAGGCGCTTGCCCGCGCTCGCGATATCGGCGGTGCCGCGAAAGAGTTCGGGATGGATGAGATCGAGCGAGCCGACGTTGAGCGTCGTCGGCACGGCGACGCGCGCGCCGCTCGCGACGAAGCGCTCGACGAAATCGAGGCTCGCCGCGCCGTGATACAGACATCCGTCGATATGCGCCGATGAAATATCGATGAGCGCGTGGGCGTCCATGACGCGCGCCGTCGCCGCGACGATACGCATCGCGAGCGCGAGGCCATCGCCGAGATCGCCGCCGAGCATGGCGGTGTCGCGTGGAGAAAGAGAGAGCATCGGATTCGCTGATCGAGCGCGGATGAACGTCAGCGCAGTCTACCCGATGCGGGTGGCGCCGCGCGTTTGCGCGTCTGGCCTACTGATGCAATCGAATCACTTTCAAACCGGAGGCGGGCAAATGGGCGTATTGAGCGGAGTTCGGGTCCTGGAATTCGAGGCGATCGGTCCTGCGCCGTTCGGCTGCATGCTGCTCGCCGACATGGGAGCGGACGTGTTGCGCGTGGATCGGCCGGTCGCGCCGGACGATCTCGGACCCAAGATCAGCGGCAAGCACAAGAATCTGACGGCACGCGGCCGGCGCTCGATCACGCTCGATCTGAAGAAGCGCGAAGCCGCCGAGGCCGCGCTCGGGTTGATGTCGAAGGCGGACATCGTCATCGAAGGCTTTCGGCCGGGCACGATGGAGCGTCTCGGCATCGGTCCCGACCAGGCGCTCGCGCGTAACCCGAAGCTCGTGTATGGGCGCATGACGGGCTGGGGACAGACGGGGCCGCTCGCGCAGCGCGCGGGGCACGACCTGAACTACATCGCGTTGTCAGGCGTGCTGTCGGGAATCGGCCGCGCGGGCGAGTCGCCGGTGCCGCCGCTGAATCTCGTCGGCGACTATGGCGGCGGCGGCATGCTGCTCGCGCTCGGCGTCGTGGCCGCGCTTTTTCACGCTCAACGCGGGGGCGTAGGTCAGGTGGTCGATGCCGCGATGATCGAAGGCGCCGCGCAACTGGGCACCACCTTCTGGGGATTGATCGCGTCGGGCAACTGGCGCGAGGCGCGCGGGAACAACCTGCTCGACGGCGGCACGCCGTGGTACGACAGCTATCGCACCCGCGATGGACATTACATGTCGGTGGGCGCGGTAGAGGCGCGCTTTTACGCGCAGTTGCTGGACAAGCTCGAACTTGCCGGCGCGAATTTGCCCGCGCAGCACGATCGCGCCGGATGGCCGATATTGCGTGCGAGGTTTGCGGCGGCGTTCGCCGAGCGCACGCGCGACGAATGGTGCCGCATATTCGAAGGCAGCGATGCGTGCGTGGCGCCGGTGCTCGGATTCACCGAGGCGGCGTCGCACCCGCAGCACGAGGCGCGCGGAAGTTTTGTCAAGTTCGACGGCGTCGTGCAGCCGGCCCCTTCGCCGAAATTTTCCGCGACGCCCTCGGCGATCGTGCGTCCTGCGCCGCGGCGCGGCGAAGGCGGGCGCGATGCGCTGCTCGATTGGGGCATGGATGAAGCGGAACTGACGTGCCTTCAGGCGAGCGGAATCGGATTCGAAACGCAACAATGACCGTCCGCGCGGCGGCCGCAAAACGGCCGCGAGCCACGCGGCCGTTTCCATCGGAAGCTACCTTCGTCCGAATTTCCGAACGAAGCAATAGAAGATCCACGGATGAATCTTGAGCATCGCCATGACGATCGACAGCTTCGGCCGATGATCCGAGTACATGCCGAGCAAGTGCGCGACCCGCAGTTTCTCCGACACGCTGCAAAGGATCGGCTTCGCGAGCCGATAGGTCGGGGCCTTGATCGCCGCCTGAAAAGCAATCGTGCGATAGGCAAAGATGTACTTCAATCGGAATAGCAGCCGCCGATAGTTCGGTATCGGCATCGACGCGGTGATTTTCTCCACGCGATCGATGATGGCGAAGAGATCCACGATATTCGGATTGAAGCGCGTCGAAATACCCGTTTCGCGATACATGTACGAATACAGGGTATCGGGCATCAGCCGCACGATCTTCGAATTGCCGAGCGTCTGGACGGACACGCAAATATCTTCGTAGATCAGCCCGGTCGGATGCTCGACAGCGAGAAAAATCGAACGGCGCACAAGTTTGTTACAGCAATATGCCTGCAGCGACAGATCGAGAATCTTCTCGACTGCCTGCATGCCGCTGATAACGGCGTCGCCCGTCTCGACGCGGTAATTGACCTTGCCGTCCGGCGTGATGTTTTCTGCGGCGAAGACCACGACGTCCGCATTGTGCGCTTCGGCTTCGTTGATGACGCGGCGGATGGTGTCATGGTGAATATGATCGTCGCTGTCGACGCAAAGAACATACTCGCCGCGTGCCGCCAATGCAGCGATCTTGCGAGTTTCGGCCAGGCCCTTGTTTTCGAGATTTTTAATAAGCTTCCAAGGAATTCTGTTTTGCTTCTCCAGAATGCGGGAAGTCATTTCCCCGGAGCGGTCAGGACTGCTGTCGTCGACGGCAATAATCTCGAAGTCGGTGGAGGTTTGTGACAGAAGTGAGTCGAGACATTCTTGGATGTACGGCTCGACTTTGTACACGGGTAGCAGGACGCTGATTTTTGGCGGTGCTTGCATGTATTGGAACTCCAGGCCGCGGAGTTTTTCAGTAGAGCGATGAATGGCCTTGGGATTCTACTTGGTGCATGGCATGCACGCATTAGGGTCATTGACTATTGCCAGATTGGTGCAAGGGTTATTCAGCAGTTTTTGCCGGACGGCCGAGCGTTCCACCCCGTACTTAATACTCAGTCATCCTGCTATTTGCGAAACAATGACCGGAAATTGGCACGCACGGTTATTTCTGGATCAAGCAAAGCACTCCGATCAATTTGCCAGCACAATAAAAAAGCACGTCCGGACAGACCGAACGTGCCAACGCAGCACACGCACTTGGAAATCGACAGCTCTATTGCAGATTGCCAGCCACGGCGACGGTCTGTCCGGTGATGTAATTGGATTCCGGCGAGCAGAAAAGATAAACGCCACCCGCCGCCTCATCCGGCGTGCCGCCGCGGCCCAGCGGATTGCGCTGCGCGTGCGATTTCAGCATCTCGGCGTTCAGGCCCACCCGGATATCGCGCCCGTCGATCTTCACGGACGCCGCGTCCTCGGTGCTCACGGTCATGCGCGTATGAATCAGTCCGAACGCGACGCAATTGACATTGACATTGAAGCGGCCCCATTCGCGAGCCAGCGCGCGCGTCATGCCGATCACGCCCGCCTTTGCGGACGAATAGTTCATCTGCCCGGCATTTCCGTTCAGCGCGGATGTCGACGAGATATTCACGATTTTCCGATAGTTCTCGCGACCGGCTTCCTTATCCGCGGCGTGCAGCGCCTTGATATGCGGATACGCCGCGCGCAGGATGCGAAACGGAGCCGTGAGATGGCAGTCGATGATCGCTTACCACTGTTCGTCGGTCATCTTCTGCACGACGTCGTCCCACGTGAACCCCGCATTGTTCACGATGATGTCGATGCCCTTGAACGTGTTCATCGCCGTGCCGACGAAGCGGTCCGCGAAATCCGGCGCGGAAACGTTGCCGACGCACGCGACCGCATCGACGCCTTGCTGGCGCAACAGTTCGACGGTCTCTTGCGCAGGTTCGGCGTCGAGATCGTTGATGACGAGCCGCGCGCCTTCGCTCGCGAGCTTCTTCGCGATCGCCTGACCGATGCCGCGACCCGAGCCGGTCACCAGTGCCACTTTGCCTTCGAGCTTGCCCATGATGTGTTCCTGTATGAAATCAGAGCGCGATGACCGCGTCGCCGAGCACGCGCGGTTCGCCATATTGATTGACTGTCTGGATTTCCAGCCGCACGCGTCGCTCGCCCGCGGCTTCGAATTTTTCGGTGACCTTGCCCGTACACGTCACGACGTGCCCGAGTTGCGTGATGCCGACGAAGCGCACGCCGAACGCGCGCAACTGCCGCTGCTCGACCCACGACGTCAGTAGCCGCCCAAGCCACGCCATCGACAACATGCCGTGCGCGAATACGTCTGGTGTGCCGGCGCGGCGCGCATAGTCGGTGTCGATGTGAATGGCGTTGTGATCGCCCGATGCGCCCGCGAACAGCGCGAGCGTCGTGCGCCCAACCGGGGCGAGCGTAAGTGGCGGCAAAGTGTCGCCGACCTGGATCGAATCGAAACTGATGTGGCCCATCCGTATTTCCTCGCTTATCGCTGGACGATGACGCTGCGCAGATCCGCCACGTGCTCCCCGCGCTGGTTCGTTACCCGCGTCTCGCGCACGATGAACCACAGCGCACCGTTCTTCTTGTCGTAAATATCGGCGATACGGCCTTCATAGCGAAGGAGGTCGCCCGCGTATGCCATGCGGTGATACTCGAACGACTGCTCGCCGTGCAGGATGCGCGACGACACGATGCCCAGCTCGTCGCGCCATGCCGTCGAAGGCTGTTCGAACTCGAGCGAGAACAGGAACGTGGGCGGCAGCGGCAGCGCGGCATGGCCGGCGTCGCGCGCGGCGGCATCGTCGAAATAGATCGGGTTCGTCTCGCCGATCGCCTTCGCGAAAAAGCGGAGCCGCCACGCGTCGGTCGACGCCGTGAAAACCGGCAGACGCATGCCGATATGTTTCCTGTCGATCATCATCAGACGGTCCGCTTGTAGATGGTGACGACGCCCGCGCCGCCCAGCCCGAGATTATGCTGGAGCGCGAGCCTGGCGTCCTTCACCTGACGGTCGCCCGCCGTGCCGCGCAACTGATGCGTAAGCTCGTAGCATTGCGCGAGGCCCGTCGCGCCGAGCGGATGGCCCTTCGAGAGCAGGCCGCCCGACGGATTGACGACCCACTTGCCGCCGTACGTGTTGTCGCCATTCATGACGAGGCGCTCGCCTTCGCCTTCGTTGCACAGGCCGAGTCCTTCATAGGTCAGCAGCTCGTTTTGCGCGAAGCAGTCGTGCAGCTCGACGACGTCGATGTCTTCGGGGCCGACGCCCGCCTGCTCGTAGGCGCGCGCGGCGGCATTGCGCGTGATGTCGAAGCCGACGACGCGGATCATGTCGTCCGCTTCGTACGTGCTCGGCAGATCGGTGGCGAGCGACTGCCCGGCGATCAGCACGTCGGTACGCAGCCCGTGCTTGCGCGCGAAGGCTTCGGACACGACGATCGCCGCCGCGCCGCCGCACGTGGGCGGGCACGCCATCAGACGCGTGAGGACGCCTTCCCAGAGCATGGGCGCGTTCATCACGTCTTCGGTCGACACGACATTGCGAAACACCGCGAGCGGATTGCGCGCCGCGTGCTGGCTCGCCTTCGCGCGGATGCGGGCGAACGTCTCGAGTTTCGTGCCGTACTTGCGCATGTGCGTGAGCCCTGCGCCCGCGAACTGGCGGATCGCCGTGGGAATCTCGGTGTGACCGACGAGCTTGTTGGTCAGGTCGAGCGCGCGTTCCAGCGCGGGCGCGCGATCATTCCATTTCGACGACAACGCGCCCGGCTGCATGAATTCGAAGCCGACGGCGAGCGCGCAATCGACCGCGCCGCTCTCCACGGCCTGGCGCGCGAGCCAGAGCGCCGACGAGCCTGTCGCGCAGTTGTTGTTCACGTTGATGACCGGAATGCCCGTCATGCCGACGCGATACAGCGCCTTCTGTCCGCACGTCGAGTCGCCGTACACGTAGCCGGCGTACGCCTGCTGAACGGCCCTGAAGTCGAGGCCGGCGTCGCCGAGCGCGTCGCGGATGGCGATCTCGCCCATCACGTCGTAGGTTTCGCTCGTACCCGGCTTCTTGAGCGGGATCATGCCGACACCCGCGACATACACTTTGCGGCTCATGTGCTTCTCTCCTTCGCTGATTGAGGATTCGACGGATTCACAGCTTGCGCGAGATGAGATCGCGCATCACCTCGCTCGCGCCGCCGTAGATGCGTGACACGCGGGCATCGACGAACGCGCGGGCGATCGGGTACTCGAGCATGTAGCCGTAGCCGCCATGCAGTTGCACCATTTCATCAAGTGCCTTGCCGAGCGTTTCCGTCGCGTAGAGCTTCGCGATCGCGGATTCCTCCAGCGTGAGACGGCGGCTCAGATGCACTTCGAGATAGTGATCGACCATCAACCGCACTGCGATGGCCTGCGCCTTGATGTCGGCCAGCTTGAACTTGGTGTTCTGGAAGTCCCACACGGTCTGGTTGAAGGCGCGCCGGTCCTTCACGTAGTTCAGCGTGTGTTCGAGGCAGGTTTCGAGCCGCGCCGCCGCGCCGATCGCAATATTCAGGCGCTCCTGCGGCAACTCGGCCATCAGATAGGCGAAGCCCTTGCCTTCCTCGCCGAGACGGTTCTCGACCGGCACGCGCACGTCGTCGAAGAAGAGTTCGGAAGTGTCCTGCGCGTGCATGCCGATCTTGTCGAGCTTGCGGCCGCGCCGGAAGCCTGCGCGCGTCGCTTCGACGACGATCAGGCTCACGCCCTTCGCGCCCGCCGTGGGATCGGTCGTGCAGACCACCACGACGAGATCGGCGTTCAGGCCGTTCGTGATAAAGGTCTTGCTGCCGTTGATGACATAGTGGTCGCCCTCGCGGCGCGCGCTCGTGCGCACCGCTTTCAGGTCGCTGCCGGTGCCGGGTTCGGTCATCGCGATGGCGAGGATCTGTTCGCCGGTGCAGATACGCGGCAGCCAGCGCTGCTTTTGCTCCTCGTTGCCGATGCGCGCGATATACGGCGCCACGATGTCCGAATGCACCGCGAAGCCCGGCCCGCTCACGCCCGCGCGCGTCATTTCCTCGTTGACCACGACGACATGCCCGTAGTCGCCGCCGCCGCCGCCGTATTCGCTTGGAATCGACACGCACAGCAGCCCCTGACGGCCCGCCTTCAGCCAGGTCTCGCGATCCACGCGGCCGGCCTTGTCCCATTCCGCCTGGCGCGGAACGCATTCGCGATCGAAGAATCGTCGCGCAGTAGTGCGAAGCATTTCATGATCGTCTCGAAAGACGGTGCGATTGATGTGCATGACGAACTCCTCGTGTTGGCTAGGGATGCGCGCGGACGATGTGCGGCGCCGGATCGTTTGCGTACAGTTCTTCGATCAGATGCGCGCGGCGCGCGCGCGTGGTGGCCTGATTGACGTAACCCTTGTCGGCGATTTCGTTGGCGTCGAGCGACGGCGGTTCGGCCATCGCCATCAGCCGTTCGATGACGAGCGTGGCGCCGGCGGGCTTTTGCCGCGCGAGCCGCTCGCGCAGCGCGCCGACGACGATCGGATGGACGACGAGCGCCTTCGCGTCGAGCGACGCGAGCTCGGGCGCGAGCCGCTGGCAGGCCGCGACGTTCGGCCAGGCGAGTGCGGCGAGATAGTCGCGGTCATGACCGCAGATCACGGCGTCCGAGAGCAGCGGGGCGCAGCAATCGACGAGCGCGAGCCGCAGCGCGCCGGTGCGGACCCAACTGCCGTTCGCGAGCTTGAAATCCTCGACGGTGCGGCCCGCGAATTCCATGCCCTTCGAGGCATCGTCGGGATCGGCGAGACGCACGGCATCGCCGAAACGGAAGAAGCCTTCCTCGTCGAACGCCGCCTCCGTCAGTTCCGGCTGGCCGATATAGCCGCCGAACACGTTCGGGCCGCGCATGCGGATTTCGTAACGTCCATCGGTGCCTTCGAGCGGCACGAGCTTCACTTCGGAGCCGAGCGCGGGCGTGCCGATGTTGCCGGGCGCGTCCGTCGGCCAGCCGCAATATGTGCCCATGCCGGACGTTTCCGTCGATGCGAGACCGGTGCAGAACGTAATGCGCTCGCCGATGGTCTTTTGCGCGACGTTCTGGATGCGCGTCCACACATCGGCGGGCATGCTCGCGCCGCCGTAGCCGAAGAAACTCGCGTTTGCGAAAAGGCTTCTTGCGAGTTGCGGGTCGCGTTCGAGTTCGGTGGCGAGCACGGTCCACGCGGAGGGGACGCTCGTGAAGATCGTCGGCGACACTTCGCGCAAATTGCGCACCGTGCGCTCAAACATGCCGGGCACTGGACGGCCGTCGTCGATGTAGTGCGTCGCGCCGAATTCGACCGCGCGGCCGAGATGCAGCACGCCGCCCAGGCCGTGATGCCACGGCAGCCAGTCGAGGAATACGGGTTGCGCGTCGAGCAGCCACGCGAAGCTGTCCGCGAAGTAGGCGGCAACCGCGCGCAGATTGCGGTACGTGAGCCGCACGCCCTTCGGCGCGCCGGTCGAGCCGGAGGTGAAGAGCACGCGCGCGGTGTCGTCGTCGCGGATCGCGGCATGTGCGTGCTCGAGCGCCTGCTGCCGCGCGTCCGATAGCGGCGTGGCGCTGAGCGTGTCCCACGCGAAGTGTCCCGCCTGCGCCCCGTTCACGGCGATGACGGGCACGTCGGGCGCGTCCGCCGCGCTGAGCGCCGCGAGCGCGCGCGCGTACTGTCCGGTTTCCTGTACGAACACCGCGCCGGGCGGCACGCGCTCGCAAATTGCCTTGAGCCGGCCGAAGTCCTTGCTGAGCAGCGCGTAGGTAGGCGAAACCGGGGCGCTCGGAATGCCGGCGTATTCGGCGGCGAGCAGCGCGACTGCCTGCTCGATGGAATTCCCCGACAGCAGCATCAGGGGGCGCTTCGGGCCGAGGCCCATGTCGAGGAGTGCGGCGCCGACCGAGCGCACCTGCCGCCACAGATCGCGCCAGCTCAACGTGCGCCATGCACCATCTGGCGCGCGCTCGCAGAAGGCCGGCGTGTCGCCGCGCTCGGCGGCCCAGTTGGGAATGAAGTCGGCGAAGGAGCGCTGCGCGATGTCGGGCAATGCGCGGTCGCAACGAAGAATCAGCGTGCCGCCGGCGCGGCGCTCGACAATCGTTCGGCGTTGCGGGAAGCGTACGGGACGATACCGCGGCTTCGTCGCGCCGCCTGCTTCTGGCGTAGTCATTACGCTTGTCTCCTCTGCGTGTTTGGCATCCTCGACAGCCGACGAGTGTGTGCCGTTTTCCTGAAGCATACGGCTTGTGCGCAAGGCGGCGACCACCCAAGTCGGGTGGCGGCGCCTGCGGTGCGGCAGCGTATCTTGCTATCAACAGCCGGCACGACGTGAAGCCGCTCAAGGCGCATCGGTAGAGGCGGGCGATGTCGGTGAATCGCGCGTCGAGGAGACAGTCCAGTGAATCTCAGCTATTCCAACGCGGATCTCGCGTTCCGCGACGAAGTGCGCCGCTTTCTGCGCGAAAGCCTGCCCCTCGATCTGCGCGACAAGGTGCTCGGTCACCGCCATCTCGACGCCGAAGATCTCGTTCGCTGGCAACGCATCCTGAACCAGCGCGGCTGGGGCGCGCCGGGGTGGCCGGCCGAGTTCGGCGGCACGGGCTGGAGCCCGATGCAGCGGCTTCTGTTCGATATCGAATGCGGCATCGCGGGCGCCCCCAACCAGCTTCCTTTCGGACTCAAGATGATCGGACCCGTGCTCATGAAGTTTGCGAGCGCGGCGCAACGGGCGCGGTTCCTCCCGCGCATTCCGACGGCGGAGGACTGGTGGTGCCAAGGCTATTCGGAGCCGGGCGCGGGCTCGGATCTCGCCTCGCTCAAGACGCGGGCGGTGCGCGACGGCGCACGCTACATCGTGAACGGACAGAAGACCTGGACCACCTACGCACAGCACGCGAACTGGATGTTCTGCCTCGTGCGCACCGATCCCGAGGCGAAACAGCAAAGCGGCATCTCGCTGCTCCTGATCGACATGAAAAGCCCGGGCGTCACCGTGCGCCCGATCCGCACACTCGAAGGCCGCGCCGATGTCAACGAGGTGTTCCTCGATGAAGTGAGCGTGCCGGCCGGCAATCTCGTCGGCGAGGAAAACTGCGGCTGGACCTACGCAAAGTATCTGCTCGGTCACGAGCGCACGGGCATCGCGGGGATCGGCGCGTGCAGGCGCGAGCTGAACTACGTGAAGGCGCAGGCGCTGCGCGAACGCAGGCACGGCAAGCCGCTTGCGGAAGACGTGCGCGTGCGCGAGAAGATTGCCCGCATCGAGGCCGAGGTGCTCGCGCTCGAAATGCTGCTGATGCGCGTCGCGTCGCAGGCGAGCCAGCGCGGCGCGGGCATGGAATCGTCGATCCTGAAGATTCGCGGCTCGGAGCTGCAGCAGCGGCTGTCGGCCTTGCAACTCGACATCGCCGGGCCGGATGCGTTGCCCTTCTCGCCGGACTGGCTTGCCGACGGCTTCGACGGATGGACGCCCGGACCCGCCCACGGCGCGGGCGTCGGCAGCTTCTATCTGGAGATGCGCAAACCGACCATCTACGGCGGCACGAACGAAGTGCAGAAAGAAATCATCGCGAAAGCGGTCATCGACGCGTGAGGCCGGACATGGACTTTTCATACAGCGAAGAACAGCGCCAGCTCGCCGACAGCTTGCGGCGCTTCATCGAGGAACGCTATCCGCTGGAGACGCGCCGTCACGCAAACGGCTTCAGCCGCGACGCGTGGCGGACTTACGCGGAATTCGGCGTGCTCGGTCTCGTGATCGGCGCCGAATACGGCGGGTTCGACGCCGACGCTACCGACACGTTCGCGGTGCAGTTCGAAGCAGGCCGCGCCTTGCTGCCGGAGCCGCTCATTGCGTGCGCGGTCATGGCGGCAGGACTGATTCAGCGACACGGCACCGAAACGCAGCGCGAAGCGTGGCTGCCGCCCATCGCCGAGGGCCGGGAAATCATGACGCTTGCCTATCAGGAGACGTGCACGCGATACGATTTCGCGCGGCCATCGACGCTCGCGCAAGCGCATGCCGACGGTTTCCAGCTCGACGGCGAGAAGGTTCACGTGTGGCACGGCGAGACGGCGCGATCGCTGATCGTGTCGGCGTGGAACGCGTCGGCGCAGGCGGTGTCGCTGTTCGTCGTGCCGTCGACCGCCGCGGGTGTGTCGATGCGCCCGTATCCGGCGCTCGACGGCGCCCGCGACGCGCACGTGACATTGAAGGCGGTCCGCGTGCCGGAAAGCGCGATGATCGGCGACGGCACGCACGGCGCAGCGATGCTCGAAACCGCGCTCGAACTCGGCATCGCCGCGCTGTGTGCGGCGAGCGCGGGCGCGTTGGAGCGCCTGATCGAAATGACGGCCGAATATCTGAACATGCGCAAGCAGTTCGGCCAGCCGCTCGCGCGCTTTCAGGCGTTGCGGCATCGCATCGCGGACATGGCCGTGCAGAAGGAACTGGCCGTGTCGATGGCGCATCTCGCCGCATCGGCCATCGACCATCCGGACGCGGTCGAGCGGTGCCGCATGATCTCGTCGGCCAAGCTGATCGTGAGTCAGGCGGCGCGCTTCGTCGGCGAGCAGGCCGTGCAGTTGCATGGCGGCATGGGTGTCACGGCGGAACTGCCGGTGGGCGACTACTTCAAGGCGCTGACGGCGGCGTCGCTGCGCCTGGGCGATGCAGACCATCACGCCGACGTGCTCGCGAATCTGCCGGCCGGCGCAAGCTCCCGCGCGCTCACGGCGTAAGATCCGCGCGGCGGACATCACGCTCCGTCGCTAAGGGCGAGGTCGCGCGAGCGCGCGACGGCTTCGTCGCGGCTCGACACGCCGAGCTTGCCGTAGATGTTCTTAAGATGCCACTTCACCGTCTCGGGCGAGATGCCCATCGTCCGGGCGATCTTCTTGTTCGGCAAAGCCTGCGCGAGCAGGCTCAGGACTTTCGATTCGCGCACGCTCAAAATATCCGAGGCTTTCGAGTCGACCGAGCGCGCGCCCGCGGTTCCTGGTGTGGTGGCCCGTTTCGCCGTGGCGCATGCGTGCGCGTCGCGCAGACGATCCGCGTAGAACTGCAACACCCCGTCCTGCTGATTCTCCTCGCAAACGCGGCTGGTCAATTCCAGCGCGGCGGGATGGGCGTCGAGCAGCGTACGTACGAGACGCAGCCGATGTCCGTGGCGCACGGCCTCCAGCATGAGCTTGCGCGCGTTGGCCGCGTCGCCGCGATAGTGCGCCGTGACGGCCTTGCGCACGTCGAGCGACACGGCTCGCCGCTGCCAGCCGCGCTCGCGGCACAACGCGATGAGCGGCGTCAGCGCATGCGCCGCCGCGTCGAAGTCCTCGTGCGCGAGCCGCCAGTCGATATGCGCCAGTTGGGCCACGAAGCGCAAATCGGCCTCGTGCGCGCGTGATCCGGCCCGCGCGATCAGTTCGTCGAGCCGCGCGAGGCCCGCATGCGCGGCGTCGAACTGGCCGCTTTGCAGATCGCGCCGCACGCGCTGCCCCCCGCAATATGCGAGCGCGCGGCGCAGTTCGTGCCTGGCGGCATAGTCCTCGAGGCGATCGAGACACGCGATCGCATCGAGCCGATGGCCCGCCAGCCAATGCGACGCCGACAAAACCGTGAGCACGCTCGTCACGGCATCCGGAAACGATACCCGTTCGATGACGTCGAGACGTTCTTCGAGCAGTCTGCGCGCCTGGTCCGCGTCGCCCGATTCGTAGAGCACTTCGCCGAGCAGCGCGGTGGCGAGCGCGGACGCTTCGGCTGCGGCGCCGCGGCGCGGTTCGGCTTCGTGGAGCACGTCGCGGCACACGCGCTCGGTGCGCAGGAGATCGCCTTCGAGCAGATGGCCGAATCCCACGAGCGCGCGTCCGCTCAGCACGCCCGCCGGCGTGCCCGTGAGCGGCGTGCCGTCGGCGAGCAGGGGCGCGCGCTCCGCCTGGCTGCGACGCGCATCCTCGTATTCGCCGCGCAGCGTGTGAATCCACGACAGCAGATTGTTGCGCGCGCCGATGGTGACGCCGGGCGCGTCATCGGGCAGCGCGTGCAGTCGCGGCAGCAGCGCGCACGCCGCGTCGAGGTCGTCGCGCTGCACCGCGAGCGCGCCTTGCAGCAGCATCAACCGATAGTGCGACAAGGTGTCGTCGGGTGCGAGATCGGCGCGAAGCCGTTCCAGCGCGCACGCGCAAGCGTCGAACTCGCGGTTGTAGAGATGCAGATGGATCATCCAGAGCCGCAGCCCGACGCGCGCCTGGATCTCGGCCGGCGGCAACAGACGCATCAGCGCCACGATCCTGCGCAACTCGCCGCGCGCCTGCAGGCCGTGCGCGACGTGCGCGACGAGGTTCGCCGCGGCCGCGCACTCGCCCGCGAGCACCGCGTGACGCACGGCTTCGTCGACGTGATCGTGCGCGCGGAACCACTGCCACGCGTCGCGATGCACCTGCCGCCGCTGCGCCTCGCTGCGTGCGCGAAAGCGCTCGAGCAGGGTCTCGCGAAAGAGCGGATTCAGGCGATACCACGCGTGATGCGCGTCGTGGCCGGCCGGCGCGAGAAAGAGATTGTCGCTTTCGAGGCGCGCGAGCAGCCTGAGCACGTCGGCGGGACGATCCTCGGCGCCGATCAGCGCGACGCACAGCGGCGCGCAGAGCCGCTCGCACACGGCCATGCGCACGAGCAGCTCGCACTCGTTCGCCGCGAGCCTCGACAGCACTTCGCGGGAGAAATATTCCGCAAAGGAGTGGATGCCGAGCAGCGGCGCGCTCGTGAACGCGCCGTCCGGCACGAGATGCTTCGGCGCGACATTGCCGCGCTTTGCGCTCACCACGAGCAATTGCAGGCCGGCGATCCAGCCGTCGGTCATTTCGTGCATCCGGCGCGCGTCGCGCGGGCTGATCTCGCGCAGCTGCGACTTCAGGAACGCATGCGATTCCGCCACCGAGAAGCGCAGATCGCGCATGTCGAGTTCGAGCAGCAAACCTTCGTCGCGGATGCGGCCGACCGACAGCGGAATCGCCCCGCGCGACGCCAGCGCGACGTGAAGATTCGACGGCGCGTAATCGAGGAGCCATTGCAGCGATTGATGGCAGCGCGGGTCTGTCAGCCGATGAAGGTCGTCGAGCACGAGCACGAGATCGCCCTGGCGGCTCGCGATGCCGCGTACGAGCGCGATGATCGTGCGCTCGATGGCTTCGTCGTCCATGCCGCGTCCGCCGAGCAGCGCGGCGTCGCCCGCAATGGCCGGATCGACTTGTGCCAGGCTCGCGGCGAGCGCGTCGAGAAAGCGGGCGAGGTCGTCGATTTCCTCCGACAGCGTGAGCCACGCAACCTGAAACGCGAGCGGATACAGCGCCTCGCGCCACGCGATGAGCGCCGTCGTCTTGCCGTAGCCCGCCGGGCCCTGCATCACGATGCAGCGCTTGCGCCGCGATTCGACGAGCTGGCCGATGAGCCGCTCGCGGCCCACGATGCGCGTCGATACGCGCGGCGAGCCGCACGCGCGATCGGCCGGTGCGGACGAGGGGCCGGCGCGATCATCGGCATGATCCGGAATGCGAAGGAAGATCGTTTCATTCATCACGCACCTGCTTCTTTCGAAATGGGACGGCACTCCGGCTGTACGCGCACGGCCGGGCTCGATTTGCGTCGGACGATTCTAGCGTTCACGGCGCACCGCGCGCGCTAGGGAAACACGCGTAGTCCCCCGCGCGGAAATATAGGAACCAGACACTTGTACCGGTTCGTTTCGAATGGTAGTTCGGGCAACGAACGAACTGGGGTATTCCCGCGCCCACTCGCTTCGGGTAGTGGTCATGCCGCGAGGGGCTGCGACACTGAGCCGGAGGGGATCAGAAGGTCGCCAGCGTGCGCCGGGCGGTTTGGACCGCGCGGCCGGCAGACGACGAACAAGGAGGAGACAGACATGCGGTTCATCAGAAAAGGCGTTGCCGGTGTGGCCCTTGCGGTCGTGGCGGGCGGCGCGTCGGCACAGTCGAGCGTCACGCTCTACGGCGTCGCCGACGGGTTTTTTCAATGGTTCGACAACGGCGGGCAGCACGCCTGGTCGATGCGCAGCGGCGGCAACAGCGGTTCGATGTTCGGCCTGAAGGGCAGCGAAGACCTCGGCAGCGGCCTTAAGGCCGTGTTCACGCTGGAAAACGGCTACAACCTCAACAACGGCACCGCCTTCGCCGATTCCTCGTCGATGTTCTATCGCCAGGCGTGGGTGGGCCTGTCGCACGAAAAGTACGGCTCGCTCACCTTCGGCAGGCAATATCAGCCGACGTTCTGGTCGCTCTATCCAACCGATCCGTTCCGCGCGAACGAGATCCTCTCGCCGCTTGCCGCTTCGGCCAATACCATCGATCGCAACACGATCGCCACGCAAACGGGCGGCGGACGTTCGAGCAATGCGATCGTCTACAAGTCGCCCAATCTCAGCGGATTTCAGGTCTGGGGCATGTACGCGCTCGCCGCGAGCGTCACGCAGCCCTATCCGCAGTCCACCGGCAACATGCTCGATGTCGCCGCAACCTACTCGGGCTACGGCCTCTACGCGGGCCTGTCGTATCAGTTCCAGCATCCGGGGTCGAAGACCCTGCCCGGCCTGCCCGCCTCGGTGAATACCGTGTCCGTCGAGCACTACACGGCGGCGCTCGCGTACCGCATCGGCATCGTGAACCTGCAGGCCAACTACACCTATCACAAGCCGGAAAATCCCGGCGCCGGCTCGGTTGCGGCGCGGCTGAACGCGGCGCATCCGTTCAGCGTCGCGGAAATCGGCGCGACGATCCAGGCGACGCCCGCCGACGCCATCGAACTCGCCGGGTTCCAGCGTCTCGCGCGCGGCGTGCACGACAACACCTGGGGCGTGCAGGTCGGCATGGATCACAGCCTCTCGAAGCGCACGACGGTTTATGCGCGCGCGGGCTACATGAAGAACAACGGCCTCGCGACGACGACATGGCCCGGCTACACGACCACCGCCGGCGAGAACCAGACGCTCGTCGGCGTGGGCATGTCGCACCGGTTCTGATTCACCGCTGGCGCGCTTCGTCCGCACCGGCAGGCGCGGCAAGTGGCGCCGTTCCGTTTTCATCGCATCGAACATCGTGACAACGACCATGGCAATACATCGAATCATGAAAATCATTCGCACCGGACAACTGATGATCGGCGTCGCCGCGCTCGGCGTCGCGCTTCACGCGCACGCACAGGCGGATGCATCGGCGGCAGCGGGCGCATCGGCGGCGGTATCGGCGTCGAGCGGGAGCAAGGCTTCATCGAGATCGGCCGATCGCGCGCTGCGCAGGCGCATTCTGACCGCGCTCGCGAAGGAGAAAGGCATGCGCGCGAGCGGCATCACCGTGCGCGCGACCAATGGCGACGTTCTGCTGGAAGGCTGGGTGCCTGAACAAGCACAGATCGAGCAGGCGACGCGCGTGGCGCAGGGCGTGCAAGGCGTGAAATCCGTGCGCAACACGCTGACGCTCTCGACGTTCTGACCGCTTTTCCTTCGCAGCGCGCCAGCCGATCCAACCGCCTCAACCACTTCCACCACTTCCACCACTTCGCCGCCCCCGCGCCGGTCATGAACCGGCGCGGGGCGGCGTGCCTTACACGCATCCGGCGATCGACTTCGTTTCGAGGAACTCCGAGATGCCGTGCTCGCCGAATTCGCGGCCATTGCCCGACATCTTGTAGCCGCCGAAAGGCGCGTTCAGGTCGAGCGCCGCGCCGTTGAGCATCACCGCGCCCGCGCGCAGATGTTGCGCGACACGCCGCGCGCGCGCCGGATCGGACGAGGATACGTAGGCCGCGAGGCCATACTCCGTATCGTTGGCGATATCGATCGCTTCATCCTCGCTTGCGTACGGAATAAGCACGACGACCGGCCCGAAGATTTCCTCGCGCGCGATGCGCATGTCGTTATGCACATTCGCAAAGACGGTCGGGCGCGCATAGAAGCCGCGCGCGAGCGCCGCGGGCCGGCCGGCACCGCCCGCCGCGAGCGTTGCGCCCTCGTCGATGCCGCGCTGAATCATCTGCTGGACGCGCTCGTACTGACGCCGGTTCGAGATCGGACCGAGCTTCGTATCGGGATGCGCCGGATCGCCGACCGTGAGCGCGTTGGCGGTCGCCGCGGCGATGGCGGCGGCGGCGTCGTGAAGGTGCTTCGGCACCAGCATGCGCGTCGGCGCGATGCACGTCTGGCCGGAGTTCATCATGCAGAACACGACGCCGTTCGAGACGGCGCTCTTCAGATCGGCGTCGTCGAGAATCACGTTCGGCGACTTGCCGCCCAGCTCCTGCGTGACGCGTTTGACGGTCGGCGCGGCTTTCGTCGCGACGTCCACGCCAGCGCGCGTCGATCCGGTGATCGACACCATGTCGACGTGACGGTGACGTGCGAGTGCGCCGCCGATCTCCGCGCCATCGCCGTAAATCATGTTGAACACGCCGGCCGGCACGCCCGCGTCGTGCATGATCTGGGCGAAGAGCGCGGCGTCGAGCGGCGTGATCTCCGATGGCTTCAGTACGATGGTGCAGCCCGCCGCGAGCGCGGGCGCGACTTTCGCGGCGATCTGATTGAGCGGCCAGTTCCACGGCGTGATCAACGCAGCGACGCCCACTGGCTCGCGCACGATCTGTGTGCTGCCGCGCGTGGTGACGAAGGGGAAGCCCTGGAGCGCCGTCAGCGTGCCATGAAGCTGGCCGAGGCCGGCGGGGGCCTGCTTCTCGCGCGCGAGCCATACGGGCGCGCCCATTTCAGTCGTGATCGCGTCGGCAAGCTCGCCGAGGCGCTCCTTGTAGAGCGCCATGACGCGTCCGAGCAGTGCGGCGCGCACATCGACGCTCGTGCGCGACCACGCGGGAAACGCGGCGCGGGCGGCCGCGACGGCGCAGTCGACGTCGGCGGATGTCGCCATCGCCACGCGACCGACGACCTCTTCGGTCGCCGGATTCACAATATCGGCGAACTGCGCGCCGGCGGACGGTTCGGACCATCGTCCGCCGATATAGAACTTGTTCAGGTCTTTCACGATTTCTCCGTTCCTCGATGACGCGCTCAAACCGGACGGTCGCCGATGATCGTCGCGCGCATCATGCGGCGCACGGCGGGGTAGTAGTCCTGCACCGCGTAGTGATGCGTCGAGCGGTTGTCCCAGAAGGCGACCGTGTTGGCTTCCCATTTCAGACGAACCTGATATTCCGGCGCGGCGGCCTGGCGGAACAGATACTGCAGCAGGTCCATTTCGGCCAGCTTGAGATCGAAGCCGAAGCGATAGCCGGCGATCTCCGCGTAATTGGCGAAATGCGTCGTGAATGCTTCGTTCACGAAGAGCAGCTTCTCGCCGGATTCGGGATGCGTGCGCACGACCGGATGCGTGACCGCCGGATTCTGGGCGCGCACGCTCACGCGCTGCTCGGGCGAGAGTGCCGCGCCGAAGAGAGGCAAGAGGTCGTGGACCGCGAGCAGGCCTTCGAGCCGCGCCTTGATGTCGCCGGGCAGCTTCTCGTAGGCGAGCGCCATGTTCACCCAGATCGTGTCGCCGCCTGTCGGCGGGCACTCGACGCAGCGCAGGATCGAGCCCATCGACGGCACTTCGCGCCAGGACACGTCGCTGTGAAAGATGTTCTCGCGCCCGCGCTTCTGATCGGACTTGTCGAACACGACGAGTTCCGGATGGTCGGGATGACGCGGAAGGACGGGATGCACTTCGAGCTTGCCGAAGCGTTTGCCGAGCGCGACATGCTGCGCGGGCGTGAGGTCCTGATCGCGGAAAAACAGGACCTTGTAGCGGATGAGCGCACGGCGCAGCGCGAGATACGTGGGTTCGTCGAGCGGCTCGCGCAGGTCGATATCGCCGACGTAAGCGCCGATCGCAGGCGTGGCCTGCCGGACGGTGAATGGCCAGTGCTCCTGCGCGGTTTGGCTGGAGCTGCGTGGTTCGATGGCTTGAGCAGCGTGCGACATGTCGATCCTCCTGTTGATGCGACGTTGCGCGAAAAAATTCTCCCCGCATCGTCTCACTACCTGTCATAACAGGTGTACTGGTTAAAACCCGTAACCTGTCATGACAGCTACAATCGCGACATCGTTGCTACTCATCACACAGGAAAAGCGCGCCATGACACAGCCTCGGTTCAGGCAGATCGAAGAAGCGTTGCGGCAGCAGATCGTCGCCAACGATCTCGCGCCGGGCGTCAAGCTTCCGTCGGAAGCCGACCTCGTTGCGCAATACGGTGTGAGCCGCATCACGATCCGCCAGGCGCTCGCCGGACTGCATGCGAGCGGGCTGATCGAGAAGATCAACGGGAAGGGAAGTTTCGTCACGCGTCCGGCGGCGCGCTCCGACCTCGGGCAACTGACCGGTTTTTACGAGGCGGCGCGCAAGCGCGGCCAGACGGCGCACGGCGAACTGCTATCTGTGCGGCCGATCGCGCCGCCGGCGTTCGCGATGCGCGCGCTCGGGCTGGAGGCCGGCGACACGCTCATGTGTGCGACGACCCTGCGGCTGTGGGACGCAGTGCCGGTGGCGCTTTTCATGGTGATGGGCGATGAAGCGCTCGTCACCGCGCTCGTTGCCGAGGATCTCGAAACGAACGACGCGATGAGCATCTTCGAGGAGCGCCTCGGGTTCCGGCTGAAGCATCTCGAAACCGAGAGCGCCGCGGTTGCCGCCACGAAGGAGCAAGCGCGGCGGCTGAAGGTGGAGCCGGGCACGCCGCTGTTGCGCGTGCGGTGTACGCCTATCGATATTCAGGGCAAGGCGCTGTGCTGCGCCGAACTGCTCTTTCGCGGCGATCGTTTTTCGTACAGGGCGAAGGTTACGCGCTAGACCTGCTCAGGCCGCGCCGGCCGCGACCGGCTCGTCCGATGCGCGTCGTGCGCTCTCGGGATGAAGCCAGCGCAACGCGACGAGCGCGGCGAGCACCAGCATCGCCGCGCTCGTCGCGAAGCCCAGTTCGTACGCGCGCGCACTCGAGCCGCCGTAGGTCTGCACGATCCGGCCGATGAGCATCGGAGCGATCGCGGCGCCCGTGCTGGCGAGCGCCGTGTGAATGCCGATCAGCGCGCCGCGCTGCGCATCGGGCACGATTTCGGACAGCAGCGCGGGCGCGAGCGCGAAACACACCGACGGCAGCGCGCCGGCCACGGCGAACACCGCGACCTTTTGCGCGGGCGAGAGTCCCGGCAGCATCAGCGCGGAGAAGAGGCAGGCGCCAGCGGCGAAGGCGACGCACAGGAGGCGTACACGCGCGGCCCGCGAGGTTGCGCCGCGCGCGAGCATGCGTTGCGACAGCCAGCTGAGCCCGAGACTGAACGGCGCTGCGGTGACGATCACGAGCGCGAAGCAGCGTCCGGACGTGATGCCCGAAAAGCCGAGCGCTTTTTCGAGGTAGCTTGGCAGCCACGTCATGTTGGCGCCCATCATCCAGTAAGCGGCGAAGCCGAGGATAAAGACGCTGAGGACGGACGGACTGCTCAGCAGCTTGCGGTACGGCACGCTCCGGACGACCGTATTGCCCGACTGCGTGCGTGCGCGTTGCGCGAGATTGCCTTCGCGCCCGACGCACAACCACAGCACGCTCCACACCGCACCGATGACGCCGAGCACGATGAAATTCATGCGCCAGCCCCATCGATGCGTGATGACCGGGATCAGCAGTCCCGCGAGCAGCAAGCCGACGATCGCGCCCTGGTTCAGCAGCGCGACGGGCATGTTGCGCTTTTCGTCGGGGAACCATTTGTAGAGCGCATGCACGGACACGGGATAGAACGGGCCTTCGGCCGCGCCGAGCACGACGCGGCAAAGGAGAAACGCGCTCATGCTGCCGAAGAGCGCCTGCGGGACCTGCAGAACGGCCCACATCACGCCCATGGCGAGCAGCAGCCAGCGCGTCTGGACGCGGTTCGACAGGAAGCCGACCAGCACGGTCGATACGGCGAACAGCCAGAAGAAGCTCCCCGCTACGACGCCGAATTGCGCCGGCGACAGGTTCAGTTCCCGCATGAGCGGCACGGCGACCATGCCGAGCACGATCTTGTCGAGAAAGTTGATGAGGGCGAGCCCCGTGAGCAACAGGGTCGTCATCCACGCCGCGCGTGGCCTGTAACCGTCGAGAGAATTCATGTTCGGATCGGCTCGAAAATGCGGCGCCCGACAGGCCGCCGCAGGGTGCAAAACGGGTTTCGTCGCGCGCTCGCGCGGACAGTGCAACAGCACGCTTGTCACGTTAAGTGCGCGCGAGGGGCCGCACACCCACCCGAAACAGGGAGGACAGGGAAAACGACGCCCCGCACAGTGTGTCACGCGGCGAGCGCAGACTGCCGTTATTAACAGGCGAGCGCACCCGTCGCGGCTTTGCTGGCCGGGAATGGCATCGTCTTTGCATTCGCTTTTTCCCTCGGTCTGTCGAACCTTCAAAGGAGAATGCACATGGGTCTGGATCTGACGTTCCGCGCAGGCGAAGCAACCGTGCTGGCGGCAGCGGGGCAGGCAACCGACGCGATGCCCGAAATTCTCATCGGCCGCGTGGATGGGCCGGTCGGTCATGCGTTTGCGAACATGATGGCGCAATCGAAAGGACATACCGCGATGTTCGCCATCCGCGCGTGCAACCAGATGGTGCGGCCCGCGACGATGATCGTGCCGAAAGTGACGCTGAAGGATATGGCGAACATCGATCTGTTCGGCGGCGTGGTGCAGTCCGCGACGGCCGATGCGGTGGTCGATTGCCTCATCGAAGGCATCTTGCCGAAAGATCAGGCGAACGATCTGTGCATCATCAGCCTCGTGTGGATCGATCCGCGCTGCGCGACGGACCTCCATCTCGACAAGAAGGACATGTATCGCACGAACTACGAGGCGACGAAGCTCGCGATCCGGCGCGCGATGAACAACGAGCCGAGCGTCGACGAGCTGATCGCGAATCGGCACAGCATCAAGCACGACATGGACGACTGGAGCTGATCGTTCGGAAGACTAACCGAAAAGCCTGCGTTGAAAGAGACGAAAAATGCGCGCCGCGCACATCGCCTGCCAGGCGTGCAAGACGCTGCTAGACTGAAGCCCGTGCCGAATTGCGCTTTCGTGCACTGCAACATGCGCGGCTCTGTCTTATAGCCGTCACCTATCGGCGGCATTGCAAAAATCGCATTCTATTGAGCGTCGCTCTCACGTATTTTTTAAGTTGTATCAGGCTGCCGGGTCGCATCGCGCGCGCCCGGCGCACGCCGCGAAATCCCTTATCGGACCAGCAGTGAGCAGCAGAACAACTAGTGGATACGTCCTCGCAAGGAGATAACGCATGTCAAACGAATCGAAGTGCCCGTTTACGCATGCCGCCGGTACCGGTACGACGAACCGTGACTGGTGGCCGCGGCAACTACGGGTGGATCTGCTGAGCCAGCATTCGGCCAAGTCGAATCCGCTCGACAAGGGCTTCGACTACGCCGAAGCATTCAAAAGCCTCGATCTCGCCGCCGTCAAGCAAGACCTCGCCAAGCTCATGACCGATTCGCAGGAATGGTGGCCCGCCGACTTCGGTCATTACGGCCCGCTGTTCATCCGCATGGCGTGGCACAGCGCCGGCACCTATCGCATCGGCGATGGCCGCGGAGGCGGTGGACGCGGTCAGCAACGTTTCGCGCCGCTCAATAGCTGGCCCGACAATGTCAGCCTCGACAAGGCGCGCCGGCTGCTATGGCCCATCAAGCAGAAATATGGTCAGAAGCTCTCGTGGGCCGATCTGATCATTCTCACCGGCAACGTCGCGCTGGAAACGATGGGCTTCAAGACCTTCGGCTTCGCGGGCGGACGCGAAGACACGTGGGAGCCGGATCAGGACGTCTACTGGGGCAATGAAAAGACCTGGCTCGGCGGCGATGTCCGCTACGGCAAAGGCGCGGCGGGCAACGACCAGGATCAGGGCGTCATCACCGCCGACGAACAGAAGCACGGCGAAGAAGTGAGCCGCACCGACGGCGGCCGCAATCTGGAGAATCCGCTCGGCGCGGTGCAGATGGGCCTTATCTATGTGAATCCGGAAGGCCCGGACGGCAATCCCGATCCGCTCGCGGCGGCGCACGACATCCGCGAAACGTTCGCGCGCATGGCGATGAACGACGAGGAAACCGTCGCGCTCATCGCGGGCGGCCATACCTTCGGCAAGACGCACGGCGCAGGTCCGTCCGACAACGTCGGTCCCGAACCGGAATCGGCCGATCTGGAAAACATGGGCCTCGGCTGGAAGAGCAGCTATGGCAGCGGCAAGGGCGCGGACACGATTACGAGCGGCCTGGAAGTCACCTGGACCACGACGCCGACGAAGTGGGGCCAGGGGTTCTGGGAAAACCTCTTCGGTTTCGAATGGGAACTGACCAAGAGCCCGGCGGGCGCGAATCAATGGGTCGCGAAGGATTCGACCGAAACCGTGCCGCACGCGCATGATCCGTCGAAGAAAATCAAGCCGACGATGCTGACGACCGACCTCGCGCTGCGCTTCGATCCCGAATACGCGAAGATTTCGAAGCGTTTCTGGGAGAACCCCGATCAGTTCGCGGATGCGTTCGCGCGCGCGTGGTTCAAGCTGACGCATCGCGACATGGGTCCGAAGGCGCGCTATCTCGGGCCGGAAGTGCCGCAGGAAGAACTGCTGTGGCAAGACCCGATTCCGGCGGTCGATCATCCGCTCGTCGGCGATCAGGAAGTCGCGGCGCTCAAGCAGAAAGTGCTGGCGTCGGGGCTTTCGGTTGCGGATCTGGTGTCGGCGGCGTGGGCGTCGGCGTCGACGTTCCGCGGTTCGGACAAGCGCGGCGGCGCGAACGGCGCGCGCATCCGCCTCGCGCCGCAGAAGGACTGGGAAGCGAACGATCCCGAGCAGCTCGGCAAGGTGCTCTCGACGCTCGAGGGCATCCAGACGGAGTTCAACGGCGCGCAGTCGGACGGCAAGAAGATTTCGCTGGCCGATCTGATCGTGCTGGCGGGCGGCGCGGCGATCGAAAAGGCGGCGGAGCAGGGCGGCCAGAAGGTCACGGTGCCGTTCACGCCGGGCCGCATGGATGCGTCGCAGGATCAGACGGACGTGCTCTCGGTCTCGGCGCTCGAACCGGTCGCCGACGGCTTCCGCAACTTCGTCAAGGGCAACGTGGGCGTGCCCGTCGAATCGCTGTTGATCGACAAGGCGCAATTGCTGACGCTGACCGCGCCGGAGATGACGGCGCTCATCGGCGGCCTGCGCGCGCTGAACGTGACGAGCGGCAAGAGCGCGCACGGCGTCCTGACCGACAAGCCCGAAACGCTGACGAACGACTTCTTCGTCAATCTGCTCGACATGAACACGGAATGGCAGCCGCTGTCGTCGCGCCGCGATGTGTTCGAGGGCCGTGACCGGAAGACGGGTGAGCGCAAGTGGACCGGCAGCCGTGTCGATCTGGTCTTCGGATCGCATTCGGTGCTGCGCGCGCTCTCTGAGGTCTATGCGAGCAGCGACGCGAAGGAGAAGTTCGTCAACGACTTCGTCGCGGCCTGGACGAAGGTGATGAACCTCGACCGTTTCGATCTGAAGCAGAAGTAAGTCGATGCAGCGATGCGGCGGTCCTTCGGGGCCGCCGCATTTTTTTTGCAGCGCGCATCAATGCGCCGCGCGCGCGGGCCGCTGCTTGAAGAGAAACCCGCATACGACGATGAACATCACGAGCGCGAGCGATGCGCCGTAGCGGCTCATCGCGAGTCCGCCGTGCGCGACGGGCTTGTCCAGAAAGTCGCCGACCACCGCGCCGAGCGGCCTCGTCAGAATGAACGCGCTCCAGAACAGCACGGTGCGCGACACATTGCTGAAGTAATACGCGAGCACGATCAGGAGCAGCAGGCCGCCGAAGACCATCGCCGCGCCGGCGTAGCCGAAGCCCGCGCTGTCGGCGGTCCAGTCGCCGAGCGCGGTGCCGAGCGTCTGCGAGAACATGATCGTCACCCAGTAGAAGGCTTCGGCTTTCGGCGAGGCGATCGTCGATACCGACACCGATCCCATTGCTCGATACCACACCGCGAGCGATGCGATCAGCAACGCCAGCAGGATCGCGCTGCCGCCCGCGTAGCCGATGCCGAGCGAGCGGTCCGCGAAGTCAGCGAGCGTGGTGCCGACGGTCGTCGTCGCGATGATCGTGATCCAGTAGAGCGCGGGCTGGAAGCGGTCGGCCTTCACTTGCGCGATCACCGCGACGACGAACACGACTGCGAAGATAAACGTGCTCATCAGATAGCCGAGGTTCATCGACATCGAAAGCGCGTCGCCGCCGCTTTCGCCGAGCGTCGTCGCCGCAATCTTGATGATCCAGAACGCAAGGGTCAGTTCAGGCACCTTGGCGAGCGGGTTTTTTGCGTGCTCCATGTCGTGTCTCGTGCGAGGAAAAGCTCGAGCGTAGTGCGCGCGTGCTTAAGAGAGACTTAGCGGCGAGCGCGCTTTTACGCGATCGCGTATCGTCTACGTTCTGTCCCGTTCATCAACAGGAGACGCACCATGCCTCGCACGGCCGCCGAAAAACGCGCCGCATTCCGCGCGCTGCACGAATCCGGTTGTTTCATGTTGCCGAATCCCTGGGACGCCGGCTCGGCGCGCTATCTCGCGACGCTCGGCTTCAAGGCGCTCGCGACGACGAGCTCCGGCTTCGCGTGGTCGCACGGCCACGCCGACAATCACATGACGCGCGATGCGGTGCTCGCTCACTTGCGCGAGATCGTCGAGGCGACCGATCTGCCCGTGAACGCCGACTTCGAAAGCGGCTTCGGCGCGACGCCGGACGAAGTCGGCGCGAACGTGAAGCTCGCGGTGCAAACGGGCGTCGCGGGCCTGTCGATCGAGGATTCGACCGGCGATACAGCCGCGCCGCTTTTTCCGGTCGATGTCGCCGTCGCGCGCATGAAGGCGGCGCGGCGCGCGATCGACGAAAGCGGCGGCGACACCTTGCTCGTCGGACGCGCGGAGAATTTCTTTGCCGGCAAGCCCGATATCGACGATGCCATCGCGCGTCTCAAAGCATATTCCGATGCCGGCGCGGACTGTCTCTACGCGCCCGGCATCAAGACGCGCGAGCAGATCGAGGCCGTGGTGAAGGCGGTCGCGCCGAAGCCGGTGAATCTGCTGATCGGCGGTGTGTCGGAATTCACGTTGAGCGATGTGGCCGCGCTCGGCGTGCGGCGCGTAAGTGTAGGCGGCGGACTCGCGCGGGCGGCGTGGGGCGGATTCATGCGCGCGGCGCAAGGGCTCGCCGATGGCCGCTTCGACGGCTTCGAGGACGCGGCGTCAGGCAATGATCTGAACGGAATTTTCGACGCCCGCGCGTAGTTCTTGCCTCATACAGGAGACGATGACCATGGCTCGCGAAATCATTCGCGTCGAACCGCTTTCGACGTGGCTCGAACGCTTCAAGGCGCCGACCTCCGCTGTCACGCGCCACGGCGACACGGTGTACGTGTCCGGCTTCCCGCCGTTCGATCCCGAAACGGGCGAGATCGCGGCGAACGCGACGATCGAGCGGCAGACGGAACTCGTGCTCGAGCAATTGAAGTCGTGCGTCGAAGCGGCAGGTTCATCGCTCGATCAGGTGCTCAAGTGCAACGTCTATTGCACATCGGTCGATGCGTTCCCTGTGGTCAACGCGATCTACGCGCGCTTCTTCGGGCCGCATCCGCCGGCGCGCATTTTCGTCAACGTGCCGGCGTGGCCGGGCAAATTCGATATCGAGATCGATTGCGTGGCGGCGGTCGCCTGAGCATCGGCGGGCTTACTTCTTTCGCTTCGCCATATAGCCGAGATAGGCGATGAGCGCGTCGAGATCGCTGTCGCTGATGGCCTTCCTGTCGAAGCCGGGCATTTTCATGTCGGGCCATGCACGGATCGACTTCGGATCGCGGATGTAGGCCTTCAGCGCCCACGGCTGAAAATAGTCGGTCGGATTATGCGGACGATTCAGGTCCGGGCCGACCGATGCATCGCCCGCGCCGTTCAGCTTGTGGCACACGATGCACTGCGTGGCGAACACGGTCTTGCCGCGACGGACCAGCGAGTTCGCGGGCACGCTCTTGTCGACGGCGATTTGCGGGAAGCGCGCGGCGAGCGTCGGCGCGATGTGAAACGCGTCGACCTTGAACGGCCACTGCTCGCTCGACACCCCCGAGGCGGCCGGATCGATCCACACGACATAGAACGGACCGATATCGCCGGTGCCCGGCACTTGCGGCCACGGCTCGTCCGGCGATTCGATCGCGAGCCACGGTTCGGCGCGCTTCCTGCCGTCGCCGAAAAGCAGCTTCGCGGAAAAGTGCGTGACGAAGCCATCGGTGGCGCTCACCTGGAGCTCCTTGCCCGCGGGCATTTCCGTGATGCCGAGCAGCGCGCGCAAGGGCACGGCGCGATACGTCATCGTGCGATGAAACGTGACGTCGTTCGGCACGCGGATGATCGCGGCATCGGGACGCGCGAGCAATTGCTCGGTCGTGAGCGAGCGCTCGCCGCCGACGTTGATCGCGAGCGTCGCGGCCATCGCAAAGCCGCAGGCGAGCATGAGGATTGCGAGTGCGAGTGCGAATGCGGATGCGAATGCGCGCCGGAAGATCATTCATCGTCTCCTTCGCGCGCCGGCTTGAACTGCGCGCGCAGCGACTCGCGGATCACCTCGCCGGTCGTGGTCATCGGCAATTCGGGCACGAAGCTGTCGTTGAGCGCGACGATCGCCACGCGATACCCCGACACCGCATTGCCGAACGATCGGTTGCGCGATGCGCTCCGAGCCATCGGCCCATTCGTTGCAAACGTCCCGCGCGATGTCGCAGGGCTCGGGAATGCGCCATTCGAACTGCGGACGACGGCTTCGTACGAATCACCTGACGGGAGCATGGTGGCGGCTGCGATCGTTGAACGTCCGGCCATGATACTTCGTTGCGGCGCTCAATCGATACGCGTCTGCCAGGCCGCAATCACACTCGCGCACAACGCAACGCCGATGATGTAGTAAAAGCCATCCAGCGAACTCAAGAAGTTCGCCTGCTGCGTGACGATGCGCCCGATCTCCGCGAGCGCGAGACTCTTCGCCTGCGCGGCGCTCTCGCCCATGCGCCCGAACGCGTCGAGCAAGCTTTCATATGCGCCCTGAAACGCCGGACTGTACGGATTCACCGTCTCGACGAGCCGCGTCTGATGCAGCGCCGCGCGATGCTGTTCGAGAATGATGATCGTCGCCGTCGAGAACGAGTAAGTCAGTTGCTTGACGATGTTCTTGAAGCGATAGCCGTGGCTGTATTCATCGATCGCGAAGACGCGGAACGTGAGATTCGCGACCGGCAGCGCGATGAAGAGCAGCAGCATGCCGCGCAGGACCATCGGCGCGATGAGCCACGGCATGCTGACGCCGGGCGGCATGTTGATCATCCATGTGCCGATGAACGCGGCCATCAGAAAGCCCGTTACGATCAGCCACTTCTTGTGCCGGATGCGCGCGGCATAGCGGAAATAGACGACGGCCATCGCGAGCGACACCATCGACGTGAAGCCGACGAGCCGTCCCGCGTTCTCCACCGGATAACCGAGCCCGCCTTCGAGCAGGCGCGAGACGAGAAAGCTCATCGCATTGTTGATGTAATAGAACGCGATGTACAACACGATGCCCACCTGAAACGTCTTCTCGCGCAACGCATGCAGCCGCAGCAACGGCTTCGGATGATGCCACTGATGCCATGCGAACCAGCCGAGCGACAGCAACCCGGCGACGGTCAGCACGATCAGTTCCGGCGACGTGCTGAAGAGTTCGAAGCGCACTTGCTGCATGACGATCTGCAACGCGCCCTGCGCGAACGCGAAGAGGATGTACGGCCAGAAGTGCGTATCGCCGCGCGCTTCGGGCTGCACGCGTCCCGTCGACGGCACTGCGATGAACGCGAGCACGCCGAGCGCGACGCCCGCGAGCGCGGTGCAGGAAAAGAGCGCGCGCCAGCCGAGCGAGGCGACGAGATAGCCGCCGCACAACGGCGCGAGCGCGGTGCCGAGCAGGATCATGTTGAGAAAGCGGCGCGTCGCGGCGGGGCGTGTCTGCGGCGTGAATCGCGTCTGGATGAGGATGCGCGCGGCGCTCATCATCGGGCCGATGAAGTAGCCCTGAAACCCGCGTGCGAGCGCCAGTTCGATCGCCGATTCGGACAGCGTCGCCGCCATCGCGCCCGCCGCGAACAGGAACAGGCACCCGGCGATATAACGTCGATTGCCGAGCCGCTCGATCCACCATTGCTGCTGCAGGATGCCGAGCACGGAAGCCACGGCATACGCGCTCGACGCCCACACGAGTTCATCGGACGATGCATTGATGCCGCCCGCGATATAGCTCGTGAAAAATGAAAAGAGCGAGTTGTCGAAATAGTCGAGACCCGTGGCAAGCGCAATCGCCCACGGAAACAGATCGCCGAGAACACGCTCGGCAAGCTGCTTCGGATGCCGGTACGACGCGCCGATCATTCGCCGGCGTCTCCCGCGTTCTTCGCCCGGCGCGGCTTGCGCGCGGCCATGCGCTCCTGCAATAGCGCTTCCTTGCTTTCACCCGCGATTCTGCGCCGCAGATAGTCGAGGTCGCTCGCGAGTTCACTGCGCACGGCCTGCGCTTCCTTCAGTTCGCGGCGCACGGCGGCGATGCGCGCATCGACCGATTCGATCTGCTGCGACAGCGCCGCTTCGATCTCCCGCAACGATGACGCCGAGAAGCCCGTGCGCCCTTCGCCGAGCGTTTCCATCGGCCGCTTGAGCATCTCGACGATGCCCTGCAGCGAAAAGCCGAGCGAGCGCAGCCGAAGGATACGCGCGAAGAGATCGAGGTCCTGCTCGCTATAGAGCCGGTAACGGCCTTCGCTGCGCGATGGCGTCACGAGCCCGCGCTCCTCGTAATACTTGAGCGTGCGTGGCGTGACTTGCAGGCGCTCGGCGGCGTCGCGGATGGTGAGGAGCGCGGGCTTGGCGGCTGACATGGCGGCATCGAAAGTACTGGGTCGATGCCGTGCATCCTAACACAAACCTAAACGTGCGCGTACAGGTTTAGCTGGCATGCGGAGTGCTAAGGAAAGAGGGCGCGATGATAGACTTGAAGGCTTCGCGGCGCTGGCCGTCGGCGCCGCCCGAACGTCACGAAAACCGAAACGAATGAAAGCCAAACGATTCTCGATGATCCGCGATTTCCACCTGGCCGACTGGTTCACGCTGGGTAACGCGGTGTGCGGCACGGGCGCGCTGTTCTCGTCGATGTCGTATCTCGACGACTCCGACGTGCTGCATATCTATCTTGCGTGCGCGCTCGTCTTCGCGGCGCTCGTGTTCGACGTGCTCGACGGCCGCATCGCGCGCTGGCGTCAAAAGGCGTCGCTGCTGGGCAAGGAACTCGATTCGCTTGCCGACGTCATTTCGTTCGGCGTCGCGCCGGCGATCATCGGTTACGGATTCGGCATGCGCGGCCTGTATGACCGCGTGATCCTGGCATACTTCGTCGCGTGCGGCGTGTCGCGTCTCGCGCGCTACAACGTGACGACCGAAGAGATGTCGGGCAGCAGCGGCAAGGTCACGCATTTCGAAGGCACGCCGATTCCCACGTCGTTTCTGATCGTGTTGCTGCTGACCATCGGTGCGTGGTCCGGCGCGATCGGCGAGAGCATGTGGCTCGGCACGCTGCGTGTAGGCGGCTTCACGCTGCATCCGCTCGTGCTGATCTACGCGATCTCGGGCTCGCTGATGATCAGCCGCATCCGCATTCCGAAGCCGTGAGATCGGCGCGGCCCGCGTTCAGTCGCGCGCCGCGTGATGCCGTCCGATCAAGAGAAAATGCGCGAGCGCGACGAGCGGGAAACACGTGGCCACGCTCGCGACGAGCGTCCAGCCGCCGTGCTCGTAGAGCGGGCTCGCGAACGCCGAGCCGAACGCGCCGCCCACGAAGATGCTCGTCATGTACACCGCGTTCAGGCGGTTGCGGCTTGCGGCGTGCAGCGCGTAGATTTCGCGCTGGCCGAGCACCATGTTCATCTGCACGGCGAAGTCGAGCACGATGCCCGTCACGGCGAGCGCGGCCACGCCCCACGCCGGATGAATCACCGCGGGCAGATACGCGATGGCCGCGAGCGCGAGCGCGATGAAAGTCGCGCGTACGGTATGGCCCGCGTCCGCGAGACGCCCGGCGATCGGCGCCGAGGTCGCGCCCGTCGCGCCGATCAGCGCGAAGATGCCGATGGCCGTCTGCGACAAACCATAGTGCCGCGTCAGTTCCACGGGAATGCCGGTCCAGAACAGGCTGAACGACGCGAACATCAGCGCCTGATAGAGCGAGCGATGCCGCAGCACCGGCATCGTGCGAACGAGATGACCGAGCGAGCCGATGAGTTCGAAGTACGTCGCCTGATGATCCGGGCGGCGGCTCGGGATCGTGAACGCGAGCACGGTCGTGATGCCGATCATCAAGACGGCCGCGGCGCCGAACATGACGCGCCAGCCGAAGTGACCCGCGACGAGGCTCGATACCGGCCGCGACAGCAGAATGCCGAGCAGCAGCCCGCTCATGATGGTGCCGACCACCTTGCCGCGCGATTCGTCCGGCGCGAAGTGCGCGGCGAGCGGAATCAGAATCTGCACCGCCACCGACGAAAAGCCGATCAGCAACGAAATCACGAGGAACCAGCCCGGCGTATGCGTGAACGTCGCGGCGGTGAGACTCGCGATCGACACGAGCGCCGTCGCGATCATCAGCTTGCGGTTCTCGAGCAGATCGCCGAGCGGCACGATGAAGAACAGCCCGAGCGCATAGCCGATCTGCGTGAGCGAGACGATCAGGCTCGCCGTGCCGCCCGCCATGTGCAGATCGGGCGCGATGAGTTCGGTGATCGGCTGCGCGTAGTACAGATTGGCGACGATCGCGCCGCAGCAGAAGGCGAAAAGCGCGATCAGGCCGCGCGTGAGTTCGACATGCTTGCCGTTGTCGAGCGCGGTCGAGTGAGGTGTCGACATGGAAATTTCCGAAGTAACAGAACGGCACTATACGTTTTCGGCGCGTTTCGCGCTCGGCGAGGCGGTTTTCCCTTCGGTTGCGCTTACTCCATATGAGAACAGAGCGCCGCGCACGTTCCGGGTATTTCTCGCACGGCCGGCCTGAAAATCCGTGCGCGAGTTCACGCCGATGAAGCCCGCATTGCAAACGTTTGGCGCGCGATTACTTACGAACGGCCGTCAAGTTCGCCTGTTAGCGGCCGTTTACCGGTAGATGAAGCGCGGCGCGGCCAGACCGGCGCGCCGCTCCCGGAACGCCAGGTTCGCCGCAATACGATCGCGGCATCCCGCGGCGGCATGCGGGAATCCCGAAACTCGTTCGTATGGCTCCCGCATGCGCCTGATGCACTCCAGGATGCGCCTCGCCGGACTGGTTCTGGCGTCGCTCGTGTCGTTCGTGTCGTTCTCCACGTCCGCTTTCGCCGACGATCCGCCCGTCGTGCCGCTCACCGGCGGCAAGCTGCTCTTGACGGGCGGCGTATCGCAGATCGAAGGCGCGGCGGGCGGCGGCCTCGTGCCGTGGGCCGTCATCGGCGGCTACGGCACCGCGAGCCAGCTCGGCGCGAACGCGCACGGCACTTATGTCCGCACGCAGGACTACGCGCTCGGCTCGTGGGGACTCACCGTGGGCGTCGCGAATCGCGTGGAGCTGTCGCTCGCCCGACAGAGCTTCGATACGCGCGATGCCGGCGCGCAGCTCGGTCTCGGCGAGGGCTTCAGATTCAACCAGAACATCTTCGGCGTGAAGGTGCGTCTCGTCGGCGATGCCGTGCTCGATCAGGACACGTGGCTGCCGCAGATCGCCGCCGGTTTGCAGTTCAAGCACAACGAAGAGGGCGATGTCGTCAAGGCGGTCGGCGCGGCGAGCAATTCCGGCACCGATTTCTATCTCTCCGCGACGAAGCTGCTGCTCGCGCAAAGCCTTCTGCTCAACGGCACGCTGCGTCTCACGAAGGCGAACCAGTTCGGCCTGCTCGGGTTCGGCGGCGACCGGTCGAACGCCTATCACGCGGAATTCGAGTCGTCGGTGGCGTATCTGCTGTCGAAGAACGTCGCGGTCGGCGGCGAATATCGCATGAAGCCGAACAACCTCTCGTTCGCGCGCGAGCAGGACGCCTACGATGCGTTCGTCGCGTGGGCACCGAACAAGCACGTCTCGCTGACGGCGGCGTATGTCGCGCTCGGCGATATCGCCACCGTGAAGAATCAGCGCGGCCTCTATGTGTCGCTTCAGGCGGGATTCTGACGATGAAAATCCACCACGTCGCATTGATCTTGCTCGCGCTCGCCTGCACGCCCGCGCGCGCCGACGACGCGCTTTATCGGCAGTTCGGCGAAACGCAAGGGCTGACCAGGATCGTCGACGACATGTACGACACCGTGCTCGCCGATCCGCGCACCGCGCCGTATTTCGACAACGCGCCGGTCAGACGCATCAAGCAGAAGCTCGTCGAGCAGTTCTGCGTGCTGCTCGACGGTCCCTGCGTCTACACCGGCCGGCCGATGCGGCGCACGCACGAAGGACAGAACATCGACCGGGCCGCGTTCAACGCGCTCGTCGAAGACCTGCAGGCCGCGATGGACAAGAACGGCGTGCCGTTCCACGCGCAGAACAAGCTGCTCGCCAGGCTTGCGCCCATGTACCGCGACGTACAGGACCGCGAATGAACATGCTCAAATCTCTTTTCGTGACGCTCGTGCTGCTCGCGTGCGGCGCGCCGATCGCCCGCGCGGCGAACGTGCGCGTGCAGGTCGTCGATCAGGCCGGCGCGCCCGTCGCCGATGCCATCGTGTATGCGCTGCCCGTCAACGGCAAGCCGCCCGCGACGAAGCCGGCCGCCGCCGTCATCGACCAGATCAAGCGCCGCTTCGTGCCGATGGTGTCCGTCGTGCAGACGGGCGCGTCGGTGACGTTTCCGAACAAGGACAACATCGAGCACGACGTCTATTCGTTCTCGCCGCCCAAACGCTTCGAACTGAATCTGTATCACGGCATTCCCGCGAATCCGGTCGTGTTCGACAAGCCCGGCCTCGTCGTGATGGGCTGCAATATTCACGACGCGATGGTCGCGTATCTGCTGATCGTCGATACGCCGTGGTTCGCGAAGACCGACGCGAACGGCGCCGCGGTCATCGACAATCTGCCCGCCGATGCGTACAGGGTGATCGCGTGGCATTTCCGCCAGAGCGATCCGAACGCGCAGCCAATGCAGAAGGTCAACGCGGACGGCGCCGCGAAGTTCGCGCTGCAACTGCGGCCCGCCGAATAGGACGCCGGCCGCGATGTTCCTTCACAGCCTGCGCGCGCGGATCGCGCTCGTCTTCGTGGTGCTGATGCTCGTCGCACAGACTGCGGCGTTTGTCGTCATCAATTCGGTGATTCTTAAGAACGCGCATCGCAGCGCCGAGGATCAGCTTTCGGTGGCCGAGCGCGTGTTCGCGCAGATCCTGCACGGCAACAGCGAGCAGTTGACGCAGGCGGCGAGCGTGGTCGCGCTCGACTTCGGCTTTCGCGAGGCCGTCGCGACGCACGACAGCAAGACCGTCGCGTCCGCGCTGCAGAATCACGGCGACCGCGTCCATGCGGATGTGGTGATGCTCGTCGATCTCGACGGCAAGCTGATCGCCGACAGCAGCGGCGTCGGGCACGAAGGCATGGCGTTTCCGTTTCCGAAGCTGATCCGCGAGGTCGCGAAAAACGGCGATGCGTCGTCGTTCGGCATGATCGGCGCGCGCGCGTATCAGCTCGTCGCGGTGCCGGTGAAGACGCCGGTCACGATCGCGTGGGTCGTGATGGGCTTCGCGATCGACGACTCGCTCGCGCGCACGATGAGTTCGCTCACCTCGCTCGACGTGTCGTTTCTCACCGTCGACGACGACGGCAACTGGGGCGTGCTCGCGAGTTCGCTGCCCGGCGACGCGCGCGACGCGCTGAAGGATCAGGCGCATCTTGCCGAAGACGGCTACGCGACGCGCGTGATGCGCCTGCATTCCGAAGGCCGCGCGGTCGCGGTCCTGCTCGAACGCTCGTTGATCGATGCGCTTGCGCCGTTTCATCGCTTGCAGTCGACGCTTTTGCTCATCACGCTGCTCGGCGTGCTCGTGTCGATCGTCGGCAGCGTGCTCACCGCGCGTTCCGTGACGCGTCCGATCGCGGCGCTCGCGCAGTTCTCGAAGCGCATCGGGCAGGGCGATTACGCCGCGCCAGTCGAAATTCGCCAGCACGATGAGATCGGCGAACTGGCGCACGCGTTCAACCAGATGCGCGAAGGCATCGCGGAGCGCGAAAAGCGCATCACGGAACTCGCGTACATGGACCGGCTGACTGGCCTGCCGAATCGCGCGCTCTTCAACGACCGGCTCCAGCAGGCGGTCGGCGCGGCCACGCGCGGCAATCATCCGCTTTGCGTGATGATGATGGACCTCGACCGCTTCAAGTACGTGAACGACACGCTCGGGCATCCGATCGGCGACATGCTGCTGTGCGAAGTGGCGAAGCGCCTGCGCGCGGCGCTGCAACGCGAAACCGATACTGTCGCGCGTCTGGGCGGCGACGAGTTTGCGGTTCTGCTGCCCACCGACGATCTGCCAGGGGCGCGCGTGCTCGCCGCCCGCATGCTGCGCGCGCTCGAAGAGCCGATTACGATCGAAGGACAGCTCGTCGACGTAGGCGCGAGCATCGGCATCGTCGCGTATCCGCAGAACGGCACCGACATGAACGTGCTCCTGCGCCGCGCCGATATCGCAATGTACGTGGCGAAGCGCTCGAATCTCGGCTTCGCGTTCTACGACGAACGTCACGACCAGAACAGCGCCGAGCGTCTTTCATTGATGAGCGAGCTGCGCCAGGCCGTCGAGCGCGATCAACTGACGCTCTACTATCAGCCAAAGGTCGATCTGGCGACGCATCGCGTGAAATATGTCGAGGCGCTCGTGCGCTGGGATCATCCGACGCGCGGCTTCGTCGCGCCCGATCAGTTCATTCCGTTCGCGGAGCAGACGGGCTACATCAAGACGATCTCGCGCTGGGTCGCGGACAAGGCCATCGCGCAGTGCGCCGCATGGCGCAGGCAGGGCATCGAGCTGGCGGTGTCGGTGAACGTGTCGGCGCGCGAGCTGATCCAGTCGACGCTGCCCGAGATTTTCCAGAGCCTGCTCGACAAGCACGGCGTCGCGCCAGAATCGATCTGGATCGAGATCACAGAGAGCGCGATCATGGACGACCCGAATCACGCGATCGAAACGCTCGACCGGCTGCACGCGCTCGGCATTCGCCTGTCCATCGACGATTTCGGCACGGGGTATTCGTCGCTGTCGTATCTGAAGCGCATGCCCGTCGACGAGTTGAAGATCGACAAGTCGTTCGTGATCGGCATGTTCCAGCACAAGGACGACGAGACCATCGTGCGCTCGACGATCGATCTCGGGCACAACATGGGCCTGAAGGTCGTGGCCGAAGGCGTCGAGACCGTGGAGATGCTGGAGCGGCTGCGAACGCTGCGCTGCGATCTCGCGCAGGGCTATCACCTGAGCCGGCCGCTGCCGCCCGCGCAGCTCGAAGCGTGGCTCGAACGCTGGCAGGCGGAGAACGAGCAGGTTTCGCTCGCGGGGCCGGCCTAGCAGTGTAGTGGCGTGGCGGGGTCTACCAGCCGCGTCCGCGCTCGGCGTTGGCGACCGCCTGTTCGTCGCCCGCGAGCGTGTCGCCGTCGCGGCCGGCGAAGCGGTAGGCGCCGCGTTCCTGCGATTTCGCTTCGTAGAGCGCGCCATCGGCACGCTTCAGCGCGCTTTCGAACGGCTCGCCCGCATGCGCGAGCGCGATGCCGATGCTCACGCCCACGCGCGCCGTCTGCCCCGATTCGAGCGTATAGGGCGCCGATAACTCGCCGATGATCTTGCGCGCGAACACGACGTTCGACGCATCCGCGATATACGTCGCGACGATCGCGAATTCGTCGCCGCCCAGCCGCGCGACCAGTTCGCCGCGCCGCATCGCGTTGCGCAGGCGGTCGGCGACGAGTCTCAGCAGTTCGTCGCCCGCGTTGTGGCCGTGCGTGTCGTTCACGCGCTTGAAGCCGTCGAGATCGACGTACATCACCATCACTTTTTCGCGGCCCGGGGCGTTGGCCATCAGGCGCGCGGCGTGTTCGCCGAGATAGCGCCGGTTCGGCAGGCCCGTGAGCGAATCGTGATGCGCCCATTGCAGGATTTTCGCCTCCGCCTTGCGCCGCTCCGTCACGTCTTCGATGATGATGACCGCGCTGCCGTCCGGCACCGGATTGCGGCTCAGTTCGAGATGCCGGCCGTCGCGCAGCGGCAGATCGAGCGGCACCGGCGGCAGATCGCCGCTTTCGAGCCAGTGCGCGCAGCGTGCGGCGAGTTGCTCGCGCAGCGGCTCGCCCAGCTTCGCCAGCCCCACATAACCGATGAATTCAGGCAGCGACACGTTCAGCCGCAGCATGTCGACGGTCGCGCCGAACAGTTCCGCCGCCCGGCGATTGGCGATCACCACCTTGCCCGACGCATCCACGGTGCACAGGCCGTGCGGCATGTGCGCGAGCGCCGCATCGAAGCGCGCGGCGATTTCGGCGTGGCTGCGCTCGGCGGTCATCAGCGCGACGCGCCCGCGATAGTGTCGCTGCACGACCGAACACATCGCGCCGATGTAGAGAAAGAGCGGCGGCACGAGAATCCAGTAGCCGGGCGGGCCGAACAGTCCGCCGACGCCGATCGGCAGCGCGCCCGCGCACACCTGCGCGATCGCCAGAAGCGGAAGGCCCGCGTTGCGCGATGCGATGCCGCCGAGCAATCCCGCCGTCACCATGATCGCGAGCGAGGCCAGTTCGGCGTCGCCGGAAATCACGCAGGCCATCGTGCCGAGGCCGGTCACGAGACACGTGAGCAGCGCGAACGGCGCATAGCGCGCGGCCCACGGTCCGGGATGCGTCTCGCCCGCACGGCTCAGCGCGCGATAGCGGCATACGATGAACAGGCGCGCGCCGAGCAGAAGCGCGTCGGCGGCGACCCAGAGCAGCGTCCAGAGCGCGGGCTGGCGTCCGAGCGCCATCATCGCGACGAACGCGCTGGAGATGCCGGAGAGAAACAGCGGGCGGATGTCTTCGACCAGCGTCGACAGCAGCGATGCCCGAATCGCGGCCGTGATGCGTCCGTCCTCCGTCGCCGGTGTGGCGAGAATCGAATCGATCAGGGACGGGTTGCCTGACATACGCAAGACCGGGCACACGAGAGGACGAAAAAGGGTTCGGCGACGATGCCGTCTTCGCCGGTAGTCGTGTATACGGCCGGGTCTGCACATTCTTTAGGCGAAACTTAGCACGGGCTTAGATTACGCGGAACGCCATTATTCGCTGTTAGCGTATTCTGAACTTCCTTCGAGCCGAATTATGTTTTCCCGCGGACATAGTAAGTTAGTGCCCGTGCCTTTCGTTTGCAGCGCACGCGCGGGTTTTGCCTCATCGAAAGCTTTCGATTCCGGGGCGATGATGATCGACGCTATATGGACCGTCGTCGGTGAGGAACGGAAGAAGCAGCATCGTCGCGAAGATGGCCACAGAGACCATCGGGCGATTCATAAAAGGAGACGTCATGGACACGAACTCGCTCTCACCCGGTGCAAAAGGCGGGTCGCACGCCGAGCACCACAAGCAGACGAAAAAGGCCACGGCGAGCGGCTGGATAGGCTCCGCGCTCGAGTACTACGATTTCTTCATCTACGCGCAGGCCGCCGCGCTCATCTTCCCGCAGCTCTTCTTTCCGTCGGGCAATCCAAAAGTGGCGATCGTCGCATCGCTCGCGACCTACGGCGTCGGCTACGTCGCCCGTCCGATCGGCGCCTTCGTGCTCGGCCACTGGGGCGACACCCACGGCCGCAAGACCGTGCTCGTGCTCTGCATGTTCCTGATGGGTTTCTCGACGATGGCCGTCGGCCTTTTGCCGACTTATCACAGCGTCGGCATGCTCGCGCCGGCCTTGCTCGTGATCCTGCGGCTCGTGCAGGGCTTCGCGGTCGCGGGCGAAATCTCCGGCGCAAGCTCGATGATTCTCGAGCACGCGCCATTCGGCCGGCGCGGTTTCTTCGCGAGCTTCACGCTGCAAGGCGTGCAGGCCGGACAGATTCTCGCCGCCGCCGTGTTCCTGCCGCTCGCGTACTACATGCCGGAGGACGCGTTCAATAGCTGGGGCTGGCGCATTCCGTTCCTGCTGTCGGCGTTCGTGCTGATCGCGGGCTACATCATCCGGCGCGAAGTGCATGAAACGCCCGCCTTCGAGAAGGAAGGCGAAAAAGGCGCGGTGCCGCGCTCGCCGATCGTCGATGCCTTCAAGTACAACCTCGGCGACATGATCCGCGTCGTCTGCATGGCGCTGATGAACGTGATTCCCGTGGTCGCGACCATCTTCGGCGCGGCGTATGCGGTGCAGGCGGCCTACGGCGTCGGCTTTCACAAGAGCGTGTATCTGTGGATTCCGGTCGTCGGCAATATTCTCGCCGTCGTCGTGATTCCGCTCGTCGGCAATCTCTCCGACAAGATCGGGCGCAGGCCGCCGATCATCGTCGGCGCGATCGCGTCGGGCCTGCTGTCGTATCTATATCTCTATGCGATCAGCATTCACAACGTCGGCATGGCGATCGTCGCGTCGCTGCTGATGTGGGGCATCGTCTATCAGGGCTACAACGCGATCTTCCCGAGCTTCTATCCCGAACTCTTCCCGACGCGCACGCGCGTCTCCGCGATGGCCATCTCGCAGAACGTCGGCACGACCATCACGGCGCTGCTGCCCGCGCTGTTCGCGAGCGTCGCGCCGCCGGGATCGACGAACATTCCGTTCACGATCGGCTCGATCACGCTCGCGGTCACCATCATCTCGGCGATCGCCGCATGGAGCGCGCGCGAGACGTATCGCATCCCGCTCAACCAGCTTGGCGAACAAGGCGCGCGGCCTGTGGAGAAAGCCGAGTACGACCGTCTGCGCGCGGAATCGGTCGCTAACGCGCGCGCATCCTAAGTTTCATTTGCTCATTCTTTACTCGGGCGGCGCGTGACGGCGCGCCGCCGGGGTGAACTCGCGCTTTTTTTCAACACGGTGGAATCGAAGTGAACACAGAGTCAGGCAAGACGCGTATCGCGGTGGCGGGCGCGGGCTATATCGGCCAGGCGCATATGGGCGTCGCGCAGGCGAGCGCGACGTGCACGCTCTCCGCCATCGTCGATCCGGCGGCGGGCGCGGTCGATATCGCGGAGAAAGCGGGCGTGCCGCTTTACAGGACGCTCGATGAACTGCTCGCGAAGGATCGCCCCGACGGCATCGTGCTCGCGACGCCGAATCAATTGCACGTCGAACATGCGCGCATCTGTCTCGCGGCGGGCGTGCCGATCCTGCTCGAAAAGCCGATCGCGCCGACGGTCGACGAAGCGCAGATGCTCGTCGACGAAGTGGAACGTTCGGGCGCAAAAGTGCTGATCGGCCATCATCGAGCGCATAGTCCGATCATGGCGCGCGCGAAAGAAGTGATCGACGAAGGACGGCTCGGCAAGCTCGTCGCGGTGATGGGCAGCGCCGTGTTCTTCAAGCCCGACGAGTATTACGCGAGCGCGCCGTGGCGGCGCGAGCCGGGCGGCGGCCCGATCCTGCTCAACATGATTCACGAAGTCCACAATCTGCGCATGCTGTGCGGCGATATCGTCGCGGTGCAGGCGTTCGCATCGCACGCGACGCGCGGCTTTGCCGTCGAGGACACTGTCGCCATCAATCTGCGATTCGCGAGCGGCGCGCTCGGCACCTTCATGCTCTCCGATACGGCCGCGTGCCCGCGAAGCTGGGAGCAGACGTCGCAGGAGAACAAGGCGTATTCGACCTATCCCGACGAAGACTGCTACGTGATCGCCGGCACCTCCGGCTCGCTGTCCGTGCCGACGATGCGCCTCAAGTCGTATTCGAAAGCCGAGGATCGCTCATGGTGGAAGCCGTTCGAAGAGAGCATCGTGCCGATGCGGCGCGACGATCCGCTCGCGCATCAGATGGAACATTTCGGGCGCGTGGCGCGCGGGGAAGCCGCGCCTATTGTCAGCGCGCGCGACGGACTGCAGAATCTGCGGATCACGGAGGCCATCGCGCTGTCCGCCAGTACGGGCAACATCATCGAAACCGCGTGACTCTCTTTCTCCACTCAAGGACAACTCATGGCAAAGATCCTGACGCTGCACGGCGTCAACCTCAACATGTTCGGCAAGCGCGACCCGAAGCAGTACGGCACGGCGACGCTCGCGCAGATCGACGAGCAGATGACCGCGCTCGGCAAGGAGCTGGGCGTGGAAGTCGAGTGCTACCAGACGAATATCGAAGGCGAGATGTGCTCGCGGATTCATCGCGCGTTCGAAGAGAACGTCGATGCGATCGTCATCAACGCGGGCGCGTGGACGCATTACAGCTACGCGATCCGCGATGCGCTCGCGATCCTGAAGGCGCCGATCATCGAAGTGCACATGTCGCACGTGCACGCGCGCGAGGAGTTCCGCCACAAATCGGTGTTCGCGGAACTCGCCAAGGGGCAGATTTCCGGTTTCGGCGTGGATAGCTACTTGCTCGGCCTGCGCGCAGCGGTCGCCGCAATCAAGTAACGGAGGTCACTCCCGCGAAGCGTGTGGGCGCCTCGCGGAAGTCTCCGGCTCAAGCCGGATGACTGAAGTCCTTCGGGGCGGGCGCAACCGGCTCGCGTTCGCTCTGCGTGCGCGCCGGTTCCTGATCGCGCTGCGCCGCGCCGCGGATGAACAACACCGCGCCGACCGCGCATACACCCCAGACCCCGGCGATGATCGTCAAGTAGCTCATTTCCATTCCCCCGATGCTCCGAGCGCGGGCGGCTTCGCCGTCGTTGCGCTCTCCTGCTGTTAGCCCTGCTGGTCCTGTTGGTCCACTACGTCCGCGACGCGGGCAGCGTCAGCAGGCGTCCGATCAGCTGTTGCGCGAGCGCATGCTGCTCGGTCATGGTCTGTGCGTCGTCGGCGGTGGCATCGCGCTCGCCGCGCAGCTTCCCGGCGAGGCGCATGATGTTCTCCGACACCGACTGCAGCGCGTGCAGCAATTCCGCCTGGCTTTGCGCGCCGTCTTGCGATTCTTCAGGCAAACACTGCGCCGTGCGATGCGGCCTGGCGTTTCCTTCCATCGTCTGATACATGGCGACCCCGTCGTGAGTGGATGATGCGATTCTCCCGCCGACGCGCCTCTGTCAATCCTCCGAACAAGCCCTGATTCCGGCCTCAATTCGTTTGTTGTGCGATCCCCGAGTGGCGGGGCGCCGCCGCGCAGGTCCGCGCACCAAGGCTTCGCCGTCTGCCGGACGGTAAAATCGCAAATCCGTCGATAAATAATCGGCCTTTTTTGCTGCGCGCTATGGGGTCATCCGCACGAAAAAACAACAGTTCCTACCCAAAAAGCAGACCAGAGCATCGTACGAATCGATAAGCGATCGTACGTTCATGCAAGAGCGGTAATTTTTTGCGGCACAGCAGGCAACGATATGGCTTCAGGCAACACGAACGCAGCACCTCACACCGATTCATTGAAGCGCGGACTGAAAAGCCGCCACATCCAATTGATCGCGCTCGGCGGCGCGATCGGCACGGGTCTTTTTCTCGGCGTCGCGCAGACGATCAGACTCGCCGGGCCATCCGTGCTGCTCGGCTACGCGATCGCCGGGCTGATGGCGTTCTTCATCATGCGGCAACTGGGCGAGATGATCGTCGACGAGCCGGTCGCGGGTTCCTTCAGCCATTTCGCCGACAAGTACTGGGGCCACGCCGCCGGCTTCATCTCCGGCTGGAATTACTGGGCCATTTACATTCTCGTGAGCATGGCGGAGCTGTCGGCGATCGGCATCTACATGCAGTACTGGTGGCCGGGATTGCCGACGTGGATATCGGCGCTCGCGTGCTTCGTGATCGTCAACGCGATCAACCTGACGAGCGTGAAGTCCTACGGCGAGACGGAGTTCTGGTTCGCCATCGTGAAAGTGGCGGCGATCGTCGGCATGATTATCTTCGGCGGCTGGCTGCTCGCGTCGGGCAAGGCGGGGCCGGACGCGAGCGTCACGAACCTGTGGCGGCTCGGCGGCTTCTTTCCGAACGGCGTGCACGGGCTCGTGATGTCGATGGCGGTCATCATGTTCTCGTTCGGCGGGCTGGAACTCGTCGGCATCACGGCGGCGGAGGCGGAAGACCCGTCGCGCAGTATTCCGCGTGCGACCAATCAGGTCATCTATCGCATCCTGATTTTCTATGTGGGCGCGCTCGCCGTGCTGCTGTCGCTGTATCCGTGGGACAAGGTCGCGACCGGCGGCAGCCCGTTCGTGCTGATTTTCCGCGAGATGAACAGCGCGCTCGTCGCCAATGTGCTCAACGTCATCGTGCTGACCGCCGCGCTCTCCGTGTACAACAGCGGCGTCTACGCGAATAGCCGCATGCTCTACGGCCTCGCCCAGCAGGGCAACGCGCCCCGCGCGCTGCTGAAGGTGAGCGCGCGCGGCATTCCGCTCGCGGCGCTGGCGGTGTCGGCGCTGGTGACGGCGGCGTGCGTCGTCATCAACTATGTGATTCCGGGGCGCGCGTTCGGCCTGCTGATGGGCCTCGCGGTGTCGGCGCTCGTCATCAACTGGGCGATGATCTCCGTCATCCACCTCATGTTCCGCCGCCGCAAGCGCGCGACTGGCGAAACGACGTCGTTTCCGAGCTTCGGCCATCCGCTTTCGAATTACGTCGTGCTCGCGTTTCTCGCGGGCATCGTCTGGGTGATGTACGCCATTGCCGACCTGCGTCTGTCCGTGTACCTGATCCCCGTATGGCTGGCCGTTCTCGGAATCGGCTACTATCTCAAGACTCGGGCCGCGCGCGCAGACTGACGCGGCCTCTTCTGCCGATCTCTCGTCCTCATACGTGACCATGTTCGAACATATCGATGCCTATCCCGGCGACCCGATCCTCTCGCTGAACGAAAACTTCCAGAAGGACCCGCGCACCAGCAAGGTCAACCTGAGCATAGGCATCTACTTCGACGACGAAGGCCGTCTGCCCGTGATGCAGGCCGTGCGCGAAGCCGAACTGTCGATCCTGAAGGATCTCGGCCCGAAGCCCTATCTGCCGATGGCCGGTTTCGCGCATTATCGCGACGCCGTGCAGGCGCTCGTCTTCGGCAACGACAGCCCCGCGCGCGCCGATGGCCGCATCGCCAGCGTGCAGACGCTCGGCGGTTCGGGCGCGCTGAAGGTCGGCGCGGATTTCATCAAGCGTTATTTCCCGAAGTCGCAAGTGTGGGTGAGCGATCCGACGTGGGAGAACCATCGTTTCATCTTCGAGCGCGCGGGCTTCGAGGTGAACACGTATCCGTACTACGACGAAGCCACCGGCGGCCTCCGGTTCGACGACATGCTCGCCGGCATCGACAAGCTGCCGGCGAAGAGCGTCGTCCTGCTGCACGCGTGCTGCCATAACCCGACGGGCGTCGATCTCGACGAGGCGCAATGGGTGAAGATGATCGACGTGCTGCAAGAGCGCGATCTGCTGCCGTTCGTCGACATGGCGTATCAAGGCTTCGGCGCGGGCCTCGACGACGACGCGTTCGCCGTCCGCGAACTCGCGCGCCGTGGCGTGCCGGGGTTCATCGCCAATTCGTTCTCGAAGAATTTCTCGCTGTATGGCGAACGTTGCGGCGGCCTGCACGTGATCTGCGACGATGCCGCGCAAGCCGATCGCGTGCTCGGCCAGCTGACGAGCGCGGTGCGCGCGAACTATAGCAATCCGCCGACGCACGGCGCCAAGATCGTCACGCACGTGCTGAATACGCCGGAGCTGAAGGCGTCATGGGAACGGGAACTCGCGTCGATGTGCCAGCGCATCGCGCGTATGCGCCAGGCGATCCACGACGGCCTGAAGGACCACGTGCGCGGCGAAATGCTCACGCGCTACGTGAAGCAGCGCGGCATGTTCACGTACACGGGACTCGTCGCGGAGCAGGCGGACCGGCTCAAGGAAGAATTCGGCGTCTATATCCTGCGCTCGGGCCGCATGTGCGTCGCGGGCCTGAACGACAGCAACGTGCAAATTGTCGCCGATGCCATCGGGCAAGTGCTCGCGGCAAAGTAAATCGCTACATCGCGGGACAGGACAGCACTTTCTGCGGCGGCAGGCTGCCCGGTCCCGTGTCGACTTTCGTGCCGCGCGGCGGCGTCAGGATGAGCCGCACGGCGCTCGTGCCTTCGTTCGCGAGCACGTAGACATCGCCGCTACCTTCCGGCTGCCAGTACACGTGATACACCTCGCCGTCCTTGTAGACATGCAGCGCGCCGTGCCGCACGGCGCCGCCTCGCCAGAAATTCACGCTTTCCCCTTCGCGCAGCGTGATCATGCCGTCCTGCCCGTTCGTTGCGCTTTCGAGCGTGCCGCAGACGGCGTCGTCGGCGCGGGCGTGCGTGCAGACAGCCAGCGCCGCCGCGCATAGAAACATCGTTTCGCGATTCATCGGCATTTCGACTCCCAAGGAAAAAGCGCGTGCGCCGTGCCGCGCTCGTCGCAAGATATGCGCCGACGTTCCGCCGCGCGTGTGCTACTTTGAAAGAAGCAGCCTTCGACCGTGGAGGATGTCATGACTGTCATCGCACCGGACGAGCGGGCGGATTTCGTTGCGATACTCGCGCGGCATCGGCTCGAGGAGAGCGATTTTCTCGTGCAGGAAGGCGGCGCGTCCGATGTCGTGGACGATGTATATCCGCTTCAGGGCGTAGTCACCATCACGCGACGTTCCACGCTGAAGGAACGCGAATATCGCATCGGACACGGCACGCAATGGACTGCCGCGTTCGGAAAGGATCTGAACAAGGGCGTGTTCAACTGAACGGACGCGTCCATGCAGCTTTTTTCACGCACTTTTTGAAGCGGAGCAGCCGATGAGACCGACCGAGTTCAAATCGTTCAAGGCGCATGTCGCGATGCTGCTGCGCGATCTGCCGCGCGGCGTGACGGCCGATCTCACCGATGTCGCGGTCGCGTACTGGAACGGCACGCAAGTGGTTGGCGCGTATCTGCGCGACAACGGCCGTATCGACGAAGACTTCGACTTCGACGAAAACGCCTGGGCCAACTGGCGCGAAGAATTCCTGACGTGGTTCGATGCGCCGCGCTTCTCCGAGCGCGCCGATCTGAAGGCGGCGTTCGTCGCCGGCGTCATGCCCGCACGAGCACACGGCGGACTCTGGCCGCGCTCTTTCTGAGATTTTTGCGGCGCGAGCAGGCCTCTTCGCGCGGAAAGTCATCTGTAAGCACGCCCCGCACGCAATTTCTCTCTGCCGAACGGCACAGCGATTGCTGCCTCCCACGACGCGACAACGTCCGAACCACGACCGTGAGCCGGCCGTGTTCCGCATTTCATCGTCACGGAGGAATTCAGCATGGCTGTCAACGGAAGACTCAATCCGCTCACACTTTTCACGGCCATCGCGTTCATCGTCATCGGCGTGGTGCTGGCGGCAGGCGGCGCCTATCTCGTCTCGCTGAAAGGATCGTGGTACTACGTGATCGCGGGCGCGGCCATCATCCTGACGGGCCTGCTGCTGTTGATTCGCCGGCGTTCCGCGCTGGTGCTCTTTGCGCTGATGCTGTTCGGCTCGACCATCTGGGCCGTCTTCGAAGTGCACTTCGATTTCTGGCAACTGATGCCGCGCCTGTGGATCTGGCTGCTGCTCGCGATCTGGCTGCTGATGCCGTTCGTGCACAGCGGTGCGCTATTCGGGCCGCCTTCTACCGCGCGCGCGGCGCGCACCCCGCTTGCCGCCGCGATCATCATCGTGCTGCTGCTCGGCGCCGGCACTTTCTTCAACGATACCCACGACACGCCGGGACGCATCGACGTGAATGTCGCCGCCGATGCCAATCAGCCCGATGCCAACGCCGCGACCGGCCGCGCACCGGGCGACTGGATCGATTATGGCGGCTCGCCGCTCGCGCAACGCTACGTGCCGCTCGCGCAGATCACGCCGGAGAACGCGCATCAGTTGAAAGTGGCGTGGACGTATCGCACCGGCGACATGCCGGGCGCCGACGATCCCACAGAAACCACCGACGAGAACACGCCGCTCAAGGTCGGCGACACGATCTTCCTGTGCACGCCGCACAGCAAGGTGATCGCGCTTGATGCCGCGAGCGGCAAGGAAAAGTGGCGTTACGATCCGCAGATCCAGAGCCCGGTCGGGTTCAAGCACTGGGAGCATATGACTTGCCGGGGCGTCGCTTATTACGATGCGGCAATGCATCCGATGCCGGCGGCGGCCGCATCCGATGTGACCGCGGCTTCCGCTCCCGTCGACGCCAGCGCGCCGTCCGCGGCGGATACAGCGTCCGCGCCCGCCGAAGCCTCCGCGCCCGTGCAGACGCCCGCACAGACCACGGCGCAGGCCGAGTGCCCGCATCGCCTTTTCCTGCCGACCGCGGATGCGCGCCTGATCGCGCTCGACGCCGACACCGGCAAGACGTGCGCAAGCTTCGGCAAGAACGGCGCGGTCGATCTGCGCGCGAACATCGGCCCGTTCACGCCGGGCGGCTATTACTCGACATCGCCGCCGGCGGTGTTTCGCAACCTCGTGATCGTCGGCGGCCATGTGACCGACAACGAATCGAACAACGAGCCGTCGGGCGTGATCCGCGCGTTCGATGTCAACGACGGCCATCTCGTCTGGAATTGGGACCCGGGCAACCCGGACGCCACCGAGCCGATCGCGCCGGGCGGCACCTACGTGCGCAACTCGCCGAACATGTGGTCGATGTTCAGCGTCGATGAGAAGCGCGGCATGATCTATCTGCCGATGGGCAATCAGACGCCCGATCAGTGGGGCGGTCAACGCACGCCGCAGGCCGAGAAGTTCGCGGCGGGCCTTGTCGCACTCGATGGCGCGACGGGCAAGCTGCGCTGGAACTATCAGTTCACGCATCACGATCTGTGGGATATGGATGTCGGCGGGCAGCCGACGCTCGTCGATCTGCAGACGGCGCAAGGCACGCAGCCGGCGGTGATCGCGTCCACGAAACAGGGCAGCATCTACGTGCTGAACCGCGAAACCGGCCAGCCGATCGTGCCAATCAGCGAAGTCGCGGTGCCGGGCGGCGCGGCGAAGGGCGATCGCACGTCGCCGACGCAGGCGGTCTCCGCGCTCAACTTCAATCCGCCGCGCGTGAAGGAAGCCGACATGTGGGGCACGACGCCGTTCGATCAGCTCTGGTGCCGCATCAAGTTCAAGAGCTTGCGCTATGACGGACCGTTTACGCCGCCGTCGGAACAGGGAACGCTCGTGTTCCCCGGCAACTTCGGCGTGTTCGACTGGGGCGGCATATCGGTCGATCCGGTGCGGCAGATTTTGATCGCGAATCCGGACTACATGGCTTTCACGTCGAAGCTGATTCCGCGCGACAAGATTCCGGAAGAGAACGGCGAGAAGAAGGGCAGCGAGACGAGCGGCATCAAGCTCGCGCGCGGCACGCCGTTCGGCTACGAGATCAGCGCGTTTCTTTCACCGCTCGGCATTCCGTGCCAGGCGCCGCCGTGGGGTTACATGGCGGGCGTCGATCTGCGCACGCAGAAGATCGCGTGGATGCACAAGAACGGCACGATCGTCGATAGCGCGCCGTTGCCGATTCCGATGCCGCTGGGCGTGCCGAGCCTCGGCGGGACGATCGTGACGGCGGGCGGCGTAGCGTTCCTGACGGGCACGCTCGATCAGTACGTGCGCGCCTACGACGTGCGCGACGGCAAGAAGCTGTGGCAAGCGCGTCTGCCAGCGGGCGGTCAGGCCACGCCGATGAGTTATGCCGACGCGAGCGGCAAGCAGTACGTGCTCGTGACGGCGGGCGGTCACGGTTCGCTCGGCACGAAGGCCGGCGATTATGTGATCGCTTATACGCTGCAGTAGGCTCGAAGGCGCGGGACCTTGGCCCGCGCCTGCGTTGCGTGCTTCAAGCGCGGCGATATGCTTCGGCCATCAACGCGCTTACTTTGGCGCGCGTCTTGAGCGCGTCGCGGAACGTGGCGACGATGAAGGAAACGAGCGCGATCGGCGTGGCGGCGATGATTCCCATGACTGGCTCCTTACTAGGGTAACTAACTAGGTAATAACCCTGAGATTACCACAATATGACGCGTTGCAACAAATCGCATGGCGAAATTGACCGTGCGCAAAATTGGCGACGCTGATGGGGCGAGCCGGGAAAATCGTCGCGGGAACGGTCATCCAACCGTGTTAAAGTCACGTTTCTTCGCTGGGGAGTAGCCGGCTTTTCCGCAACGGAAAAGCGCTCATGTCAACACGCTCGGTCGTACGGACCGTGGCATGAGCAGCCATCACAGGTTGGCAAGACCATCGACAGAACTCGCGACCGGTCGGGCGCGCGTTCTGTCGTTTCATCTTGCCCGACCAGAGCGCTACTCGATGAATCTCGCTTCCACGATTTTTCTTGCCTTCGCCATGTCCACCGACGCATTCGCCGCCGCCGTCGGCAAGGGCGCGACCCTGCACAAGCCGCGCATCGCGGAAGCGTTGAAGACCGGCGTGATCTTCGGCGTGATCGAGGCGTTGACGCCGCTCGTCGGCTGGGCGCTCGGCCGCGCCGCCGCGCAATACGTGACCGCGTGGGATCACTGGATCGCGTTCGGGCTGCTGTTCCTGCTCGGCGCGCGCATGATCCGCGAAGGCTTCAGCAGCGCGGGCCACGAAGAAGAAAAGCCCAACTCGCATTCGTTCTGGGTGCTTGCGCTCACCGGTTTCGCAACGAGCATCGACGCGATGGCGGTCGGCGCGGGCCTCGCCTTCATCGACGTCGATATCTTTTCGACGGCCGCGACCATCGGCTTCGCGACGATGCTCATGGTGACGATCGGCGTGATGGTCGGCCGCCTCGTCGGCGCGACGATCGGCAAGCGCGCGGAGATCGTCGGCGGGCTGATTCTGATCGGCGTAGGCAGCGTCATTCTGGCCGAGCACCTCGGCTATCTGCACTGAGCACGCGCGCCTTGCCGCCGCGCGGCGTGAAGATCGCGAGCGCGGCGGCGACGATGAAAAGCGCGGGGACATCGCCTGTCAGGTGGCCGAAATGTCCCGCGCCGCCGAACGATTGCACGGCCATGATTGCGCCGTGCACGATGCTCGACCAGACCGTGAACCAGATGAGGCTCAAATGCTTCATCGGGTCGCGCGATGCGATGAGCAAAAACACGCCGAGCGTCGCGTAAATGCCGACGATCATCAGCGCGTATTCCGACAGGCCCGCGTGGTCCGCGTGGCCGGATTCCCACGCCCATCCGGAAGGCCAGAAAAGCATCAGCGGATAGAGCGCGAACAGCGCGATCAGCCCAACGACCACGAGCACGATGCGCAAACAGGCGAGACGGTGGACCTCGTTCATGGCGGCTCCTTCGGCGGCGCGGCATCAGCGCAAAGATACCGCGAGCGCGCTTGTCAGGCCATTGGCGGCGGCAGGATCATCGACCAAAAATAACGACAAATGAAATAACAGCCACTGGCTTTTGATCGATACGATTCCTTGATCCACTGCTTTCGGTCAAAAATCCAGCACGTCATGCCACGTCCGATTTCCGCGCGCATCGATCATGTGCGCGCTCGCGCGGCGCGTGCCGTTCAGCATCGATTCGGGTGTATCGAACCGGGCGCAAGCGCATCCCGCTCGAGCCTGCATCGCGCGCTCGACTAACGCCTGAATGGCCCGATGACATCGGCGAGTATGCGAACGCCTTCGCGGATAACGTCGACCGGCACGCTGGCATAGCCGAGGATGAGACCGGCAGATCGACCGCGCGTGCCGCGCTGAGGCGCGACATGCAGCGGCGACACAGGATACACGCCGACACCCTTTGCGCGCGCGGCGGCGACGAGCGCGGCTTCATCGGTCGAATCGATGAACGGCAGCCACAGCGTGACATGCAAACCCGCCGCCGTGCCCATCACTTGCGCGCGCTTCGGCAGCAGTTCATCGATCGCATCGAGCAATGCCGCGCGACGCCGTTCGTACTCGCGCCGCACGCGCCGCACGTGTCGCTCATACGCGCCGCTTTCGATCAGCGAGGCGAGCACGCGCTGCTCGATGACCGCCGAATGACGATCCGCGAGCCGTTTGGCCTGGCGAAACGCAGGCACGAGATCGTGCGGCAGGATCACGTAGCCGAGCCGTAAATGCGGAGACAGCGCCTTCGAGAACGTGCCGATGTAGATGACGCGGCCATTCGAATCGATCGATTGCAGTGCGTCGATAGGGCGCTGGCCGTAGCGGAATTCGCCGTCGTAATCGTCCTCGATGATCCACGCGTCGTGCCGTTGCGCCCATTCGAGCAATTCGAGCCGGCGTCCGATCGGCAGCACGCCGCCACGCGGAAACTGATGCGACGGCGTCACGTAAGCGAAGCGCGCGCGTTCATCGGCGGGCAGGCGGCGCGTGTCGATACCGTGTTCATCGACGGGAACGGGCAACGGCACGCCGCCCGACGCCTCGAAGCAATGCCGCGCGATCAGATAGCCGGGATCTTCGAATGCGAAGGCGTCACCGGGATCGAGCAGCATGCGCGCGCAAAGATCGAGCGCCTGCTGCGTGCCGTTGACGACGACGATTTGCGCGCTTTCGCAGACGAGCCCGCGCGCGCGGCCCAGATACGCCTGCAACGCGCGGCGCAGCGACGCATCGCCTTCCGGCGCGATGTAGTAGAGGTGCGCCGGCTGACGCAGCAATTCCGCCTGATACGCGCGCTTCCAGATGAGCGATGGAAAGTCGCGCGCGGATACTGCGCCATACAGGAAATCGATGAAGCCTTCTTGCCGCCCGGCGATCGCGGGCAACGGCAGCGCCGCGACGTGCCGGCCGTACGCGGAAAGCGCGGGCGTGCCACGTTGTGCGACGGCGGGAAGCGGCGGCGCGAGGGGTATCGACGGCGTGGCCACACGCGCCGAGCGTCCCGCCGACGTGACGAGAAAGCCCTCGGCCGCGAGTTGTTCGTAAGCGGCCGTGACGGTCGTGCGCGACACGCCGAGATCGGCCGCGAGCGCGCGCGTGGATGGCGCGCTCGCGCCCGCGGGCAACGTGCCGTCGGCGATCTGGGCGCGCAGCAGATCGTAGATGCGGCGTCCCGTGCCGTTCGTGTTGTTCGACTGGACCATGCAAATCGCTCAAAACTGGACCTTCTTATTGTGCCTGTTTCGCACGATAGTGACGGGATCGCGCCACTTTCACCGGGATTCACGATGTACATACCGCCGCATTTCGCCCAGACGCGCCCTGAAGAATTGCATCGGATCGTGCGCGAGCATCCGCTGGGCATTCTCGTCACGCGTGACGATACCGGTCTGGACGCCAATCACCTTCCGTTCGAATTCGATCCGGCGCAGGGCGCGCACGGTCTGCTCACGGCGCACGTCGCGCGCGCCAACGATATCTGGCAGCGTTGCCCGAGCGGCACGCCCGTCATGGTGATCTTCCGCGGCGCGGAGGGCTATATCTCGCCGAACTGGTACCCGAGCAAGCACGAGACGCATCGGCAGGTGCCGACGTGGAACTACGAAGTCGTGCACGCGCACGGCGTGCTCACGGTCCGCGACGACGAGCCGTTCGTGCGCGGGCTGGTCGCGCGGCTGACGCGGCGGCACGAGGCGAACGAGCCGAAGCCGTGGAAGATGGGCGATTCGGAGCGCGAGTTCATCGACGGGATGCTGCGCAATATCGTCGGGATCGAGATCGCGGTGACGTCGCTCGTCGGCAAGTCGAAGCTGAGTCAGAACAAGGAGACGCGGGATCGGATCGGCGCGGCTGAGGCGCTGGACGCGCGCGGAAATCAGGAGCTTGCTGAGGCGATGTCACGCGCGGGGAGTTGAACCATGTCATTCGTTGCTTTTTTCGTGGCCGCGATTCTTCTCGCCATCACGCCCGGCCCGGGTCTCGCGTATGTCGTGGCGCGCACCGTCGCGGGCGGCAGGTCCGAAGGCCTGGCATCGTGTTTCGGCACGGCGATCGGCGGACTGTTGCACGTCGCTGCGGCGGCGCTCGGCCTTTCCCTGCTGATCGCGCGATCCGCGCTGCTCTTCGCCGCCGTGAAGTATGTCGGCGCAGCGTATCTGATCTATCTGGGCGTCCGGCTTCTGCTGCGCAAGGATGACGCGGCGGACATTGCGCCGGTCGCATCGCACGGCGCGCGGCGCGCGTTTCGCGAGGGCGTTTTCGTGGAAGCCCTCAACGTCAAGACCGCGCTCTTCTTTCTCGCGTTCCTGCCGCAGTTCGTTTCGCCGGGTCAGGCGCTGATACCGCAGCTCGTGGCGCTCGGGAGCATCTGCGTCACGCTCAATACGCTCGTCGATGTAGGCGCGGTGCTCGCCGCGTCACGTCTGCTCAGGTCGAGCGCGGCACGCGCCGCGCGCGCGAGGATGCTCACGCGCACCTCGGGTGCGGTCATGCTCGGATTGGGCGGGTATCTGGCGCTGGCGCGCCGCGCGGTTGCGGCGTAGCGGGCCTCCCTCACCACCGCGCCTCCGCCGTCCCCGGCATCGCCGATTCGCGCACATAGCCCGCCGGCGTCCGCGCGAGTTGCGCGCTCGGCCGCACCGCCATCAAATCGCCGAATCCCGATTCATACCGCTCGATGAACGGCGCGAAATCCGGCTTCGCGATGCGCGTCCCGCCATCGATGCGCCCGAGCCCGCGCAGCCAATGCCCCGTCTGCGCGAGCGACACCTCCACATGCCAGCTTCCGCCTTCGCGCTGCTGCTTCCACAATGCCGCCGCCGCGCCGAACGCCATCAGAAAGCCGCTCGCCATGTCGAGCATCTGCATCGGCAAAGGTCGCGGCTTGCTTTCGCCCGCAGCTTCGGCTTCGGCGGCGTTGAAGCCCATCGCGGTCTGCACTAGCGAATCGAAACCGCGCCGTTCGGCCCACGGCCCTTTGGTGCCATAGGCGCTCAGCGACGTATAAACGATCCCCGGCCGACGCCGCGCCACCGCATCCGGCCCGAATCCGAGCGACGCGATTCCGCCCGGCCGATAACCCTGCGCAAACACATGCGCCTCGTCGATCAGACGCCAGAGCGCCTCGCGATCCGCCGCCGCGCGAAGATCGAGCAGCGCCGAGCGCTTGCCGCGGCTCGTATCCGCGATGGCCGGAATGTTCGGCAGATGCGGCCCGTTGACGAGCATCACGTCCGCGCCGAACGCGGCGAGCGCGCGTCCGCCGACCGGCCCCGCGAGGATGCGCGTGAAATCGAGCACGCGAATGCCGTCGAGCGGACGCGCGTCGTCGGGCAAGGCAGGCAGCTTCAGCAAAGGCGCATCGCCGATGCGCGTGATCGTCATCAACGGCTGCGCGGCAATGGCTTGCGCCTGCGGCGTCGCATCCCATTCGTCGAAGGTGCGCAGCATCGTCACGACGAGTGCGCGCTGTGCCGCCGCGTTCTCGTAATCGCTCGCGCGCCACGCGAGCAACGCGCGTTCGGCGTCCTCGCGCGTCGCGGTGCGCGGATCGAGCCCGAGCAGCCGCAGCGCGCCATCCTGATGATGCTCGAAGTTGGCGTGGATGCGCACGTAGCCATCGGCGCATCGATAGAGACCGGAGAAGCGTCCCCATGTCTCCGGCTCCTTGCCATCGACGGTGAACGCGCCCGTGCATTCGACCGCCGCATGCGTCATGTCGACCGACACGCGCTGCCGCTTCCCGCCGCGCAGCGCGCCGAGTTCGCACGCCGCGAGCGCCGCCGCGCCGATGGTCGCCTGCGCCGCCGTGCCGAGCGCGAAACTCGATGGGAAAACCGGATCGCGGCCCGGAAGGTCGATGAAAGAAAGCGCATCGTCGGGCAGGCCGGCGATGCGCCATAGGCTGCGCAGCGTATCGAGAGAAGAGATCATGCCGGGCGCTCCTGCTTCGTGTGGAGCGCCCATTATCACGCCATCAGCGTCACTGACGCCGCGTCGCGAGTTCCGCGCCCTGACGCAGCGCTTCGAGCATGCTGCCTTCATCGGCGATGCCCTTGCCGGCGATATCGAACGCCGTGCCGTGATCGACCGACGTGCGGATCACCTCCAGCCCGACCGTCACGTTCACGCCCGCTTCGAGCCCGAGCACCTTCACGGGACCGTGACCCTGATCGTGATACATCGCGACGACGAGATCGAAGTCGCCACGCCCCGCGCGATAGAAGAGCGTGTCAGCGGGCAACGGGCCGGTCACGTCCAGCCCGCGTTCCTGCAGGCGCTTCACGGCGGGGATGATCTTCTCCTCTTCCTCGCCATAACCGAACAGACCGTTTTCGCCCGCATGCGGATTGATGCCGCACACGCTGATGCGCGGCTTCGCGATCCCCGCCTTCACGAGCGTCGCGTTGCCGCGTTCGATCGTGCGCTCGACGAGACCCGGCTCGATCTTGCGGATCGCATCGATGATGCCGATATGCGTCGTCACGTGAATCACGCGCAATTGCGGCGCGACGAGCATCATCGACACTTCGTCGACGCCCGTCAGATGCGCGAGCATTTCCGTGTGGCCCGGAAACTTGTGGCCGCCCGCGTGCAACGCTTCCTTGTTGAGCGGCGCGGTGCAGATCGCGTCGATCTGCTTTGCCTGCGCCAGTTCGACGGCGCGCGCGATGTACCGATACGCCGCATCGCCCGCGACGGCGGACAGTTCGCCGAAGGGCAGATCGTCGGGAATCAGGTTCAGATCGATGCAGTCGATCGTGCCCGGCTCGTAACGCGCCTCGGTCGCGTCCGCGATGCGGCGCACGGTCGCCTTGCCGCCGACGATGTCGATCGCGCGCTCCAGCCGGCGCGCATCGCCGATCACGAGCGGACGGCATTGCTCGTACACCGCGTCGTGCGCGAGGCTCTTGACGACGACTTCCGGACCGACGCCGCTCGCGTCGCCCATCGTGATGCCGATTACGGGTAGATAGTTGCTCATGATGTTCGTCTGATGATGTCTGTGTTCAACGCGCTTTAACGCGCGATGGGAATGTCCGCGCCGCGCAGATGCAGCCAGGCGCCGAGCAGCGCGTGCTCGCTGCCGAACGCGCCGGCCTTGGTGACGATCGACGGGCCCTTGCCGTTCGCCGGACGCCCGAGCGCGACGCCCGCTTCGATTTCGCTGACGAGTTCGAGGCTGCCGACCTTCGCGGCGGCGAGCATCGCGCGCGCCGTTTCGCCGCCGGTCGCAATGAGTCCGCCGAGCGCATCGAAGTGCGGCGCGACGAGCGCGGCGAGCGCGTTCGACAACAGCGCGCCTTCGGCGGGATCGAACGCGTCGTCGCGGCCGATGCGCAGGATCGCGTCTTCCTTGCCGCGCACCGCGTCACCGATACGCACGCTCCACGCCTGCCATTGCGGATGCCGCGCGCCGTCGCGCAACACGGCGGGCGGCACGATCATTTCGCCGATGCCCGCTTCGGCGCAGAGCATCGCGCATTGACGCTCGGAGATCGCGGAAAGACTGCCGACGAGCGCGAGAATCGGGCCTTGCGCCGGTTCGATGGCGCGTGCCGGTCGCGCGGCCGCATCGGCGTCGAAGAGATCGGGCAGCGCGGCCAGTTCGCGTGCGAGCCCGCCTGAGCCGACCCAGAAGAACGGCGCATCGACCGATGCGCTCACGCGGGCGAGCGTGGCGAGATCGTCGCGCGTTTCGCCATCGACGATGATCGCGTCGATGCCGTTGCCCGATGCCGCCGCCGACACGACCATCGCGGCGACATCCCCGGGCGCGGCGCGGAACGCATCGAGCGAAACATGCGCGACGCGCAGGCCTACTGCGTCCAGCAAGTCGCGCAGTCCGGCGTGCTGCCCGGCGTGTTCGAGCTGCCACGTTTCGGTGTCGTCGAGCGGCACGCCGCGCACGAACACGCGGCCATCGCGCACGGTACGGCCCGTCGCGGGGAACGCCGGCGTGACGATCGCCGGGCCCGCGACGCGCGTCAGCGCCGCGACTTCGGCGGCCCAGTTGCCGCGCAAGGTCGAATCGATCTTCTTGTAGAGACGCCGGCCGGGCGCGCGCAGCGTGCGCCACGTATCGGCCGTGCGGCGCGCGGCGTCGGCGGGCGAGAGGCGGCGCGTGTCGGTGTCGGCGGCGATGACGCTCGCCTGCGCATCCGATACATCCGATGCGCCTGCATCGAGCGACACGACCGTCTTGCGGCCCGCCGCCGCGAACGCGATGGCGCAGTCGGCGGCGCCCGACAGATCGTCGGCGACGATCAGCAAGCTCTTCATTGCGTGGCCTCCCGCGTCTTCGCGTTGGAACGCGCATCGGCGCGCGCGTTCACGCGTTTGGCGATCGATGCGGTCAATATCGGCGACACGATCGCCGTCACGACGACGCACGCCGCGACGAGCAGCGTCGCCGACCTGGCCGCTTCGGCATACACCGGATTCGCCGCCGCGATCAGCGCCGGAACGGCCGCCGCGTTGCCTGCGGTGTTGGCCGCCGCCGCGCCGGCGACGCCCGTGCCGCCGGTCAGACGATCCGCGAAATAAAGCGGAATGCCCGTCACGATAACGACCGCGAAGCCAAGACCGATGCCGAGCAGACCGGCTTGCCACACCTTGTGCAGATCGAGGCTCGCACCGAGCGCCAGCGCGAAGAACGGGATCATCACCGGCACGGCGCGGCCGAGGAACTCGCGCATTTCGCGGTCGAGATTGCCGAGCAGCATGCCGACGGCGAGCGGCAGGATGCTGCCGACGAGCGTCGGCCACGGAAACGCCGACAAACCCGCGACGCCGAGCGTGACCATCGTCAGGAACGGACCGGATTCGAGCGACATGATCGTGTACGCGCCGACGTCTTCCGAGCGGCCGTACTGGCCCATCAGCGCCATGTAGAGGCCGCCGTTGGTATCGTTCATCGCGGCGACGACGGCGAGCGTCGAGATGCCCGCGAACACGCCCGAGGTGATCGGCTGCTCGCCGAGGAAATGCCCGAGCACGATGCCCGCGACGATCGCCGTACCGACCTTCGTCGCGAAGAGCGCGCCGCCTTTCTTGAGCAGATACGGCGTAGCTTTTACGTCGATGCTCGCGCCCATGCACACATAAAACACCGCGAGAATCGGCAGCGCGCCGGTGAAGAGCGCGTTCGTGAACGAGCCGAAAAACTTCGGCATGCCCGGCGCGAACGTCGCGATCAGCGAGCCGATCAGCAGCGGGACGATCATCATCCCGCCGGGAACGCGCTCGACGGCGCGCTTGATATGAATCTGAGCCATGGTGTCTCCGCAGTGGTTTCTGGCCGAATCGATCATAAAGTGATTGAATCGATCAATTTCGAGTGTAGTCCTCGGCCGGGTTTTGCGCAAACCGCTAAGCATTAGTGTTTACACTGACCGCGCCAATCATTTTTGCTCACTAAATGAGCGAATCGATCAAAATGACGGCTTAGCTTTGCAACGAAGTGCGAGCATTCGACGCACCCGCGCGGTTCGCTACACTGTGCGTCGCCGCCGGTCAGAAAAGGAACAGGATGAAAGTCGAAAAACGCCGCGAAGCCATGTTGAAGGCCGTGCTGTCCGGCATGAACGATGTCGCCGCGCTGTGCGAGCACTTCGGCATGTCGGAAGCGACCGTGCGCCGCGACCTGCGCGCGCTCGCGGACGAACGGCGCATCGTGCGCACCTATGGCGGCGCGGCGTCGGTGGGCATGCACGAGCCGGAAGAATCGCTCGACACACGCCGCGAGAGCTTTCGCGAGCAGAAGGAAGCGATCGCGCGCGCGGCGGCGCGGCACGTTCAGGACGGCGACACCATCTTTCTCGACGGCGGCACGACCACCGCCGCGCTCGCGCGCTGCCTCGCCGGGCGCACGGAGATCCACGTCGTGACGAACAATCTGCTCGCGGTGAATCTGCTTGCGTCGGCGGATGTGCGCGTGACGCTGATCGGCGGCGATGTGCGGCCTTCGAGCATGAGCACGCTCGGGCCCATCGCGCAGGTGGCGCTGACGCGCATCACGTTCGACAAGGCGTTTCTCGGCGCGGACGGCGTCGTCGCGGGCCGCGGCCTGTGCGAAGCGACGGCGGAGCAGGCGTTCCTGAAGGAATGCATCGCGGGCCAGGCGGCCGCCGTATTCGTGCTGGTCACGTCGAACAAGCTCGAGCGCGCGAACCAGCAGCACTGGACGCCGCTCGAGCGCGACTGGACGCTCGTCACCGATGCGCTCGCCGAAGCGCCGATGCTCGCGCGCTTCGAGGAACGAGGCAATGTGACGGTGGAGACGGCGGAGGTTACGTCGAAGGAAGCGTAACCCGTGCGCCGCAGCCTCTCAGACGCGCGCCGCCAGCGCCAGCACGCGCTCTAGTTCCGGGAGATCGACCGGCTTGACGAGATGCGCATCGAAGCCGGCGGCGCGCGTGCGTGCCATGTCCTCGTCGGAACCGAGGCCGGTCATCGCGGCGACGATCACGCGCTTGCCCGGACGATCGCCGTCCCCGCGCATACGCCGGATCACGTCGAAACCCGTCATGCCGGGCATCGACAGATCGAGCAGCACGACCTGCGGCCGCGCCGCCTCGAACGATTCGAGCGCGCCCGGACCGTCGTAGGCGGCGCGCGCGTTGTGACCGAGCATGTCGACGAGCAGCGTCATGCTGTCGGCGGAATCGCGGTTGTCGTCGACGACGAGCACGTCGAGCTGACGGCTTGCGAGCGCGGCCGGCGTGGCGCCCGACGGCGTGCCGCGCGCGGGCGGCTCCGCGATCGGCAGCCAAAGCGAAAACACGCTGCCGCGCCCCGCGCCGCCGCTTTTCGCCTCGACATGCCCGCCGTGCAATTCCGCGATCGCGCGCACGAGCGTAAGACCGATGCCGAGCCCGCCTTCGTCGGCGTGCGCGCCCGGCGGATGCTCCTGCACGAAAAGATCGAAGACCGTGCCGAGGGCTTCGGCGGAAATGCCGCGGCCTTCGTCGATTACGCGCACCATCACCGTGCCGCCGCGCGGGCCGACTTCGAGCGTGATCGTCGACGCGGGCGGGCTGAACTTCGACGCGTTGTTGAGCAGGTTGTTGAGCGCCTGGACGAGCCGCGTCGGATCGCCGTTGACGAAGAGCGGCTGGCCGCTCTCTTTCACGTCGATGCGCTGCGCGCGCTCGTCGAAGAGCGGCTGGCTCCCCTCGACGCTCAGGTGCACGACATCGGCGATATCGACGATTCCGGTCGTGAGGCGAATCTTCCCCGAGCTCACGCGTCCGGCTTCGAGCAGATCGTCGACGAGCTTGGTCAGATGCGCAAGCTGACGATCGACGATCTGGCGGCTGCGGATCACGTCGGCATCGTCGGACGATTTCAGCTTGAGAATGCTCACCGCGTTGCGGATCGGCGCGAGCGGATTGCGCAGTTCGTGGCCGAGCAGCGCGAGAAACTCGTTCATGCGCCGGCTCGACGCTTCCAGTTCTTCGAGACGCCGCCGCGCGGTCATGTCGCGCGTGATCTTGACGAAGCCCTGCTCGCCGCCGTTGTTGTTCGGCAGCGCACTCAGCATGACGTGCGCCCAGAACTCCGAGCCGTCCTTGCGCACGTGCCAGTCCTCGTGCTCGATGCGGCCGCGCCGCGCAGCGAGCGCGAGGTCGTCGGCGGGGCGGTCGCGGCCGTGTTCGTCGGACGTGTAAAAGAGCGCGAAATGCCGGCCGATCGCCTCGGAGGCTGTGAAGCCGTAGATCGCGCGCGCGCCGCTGTTCCACGAGCGCACATGGCCGTTCTGGTCGAGCATGCAGATCGCGTAGTCGCTCACGGAATCGATCAGCAGGCGCAGCCTTTCGTTCGCCTCGTTGGCGACGTGCCGGTCGGTGATGTCGTGCACGAAGCACGCGAACTGGCGCTGGCCTTCGTACCAGACTTCGCTGATCGTCAGTTCGGCGGCGAATTCGCTGCCGTCGCGGCGCAGCGCGGGCAGCTCGACGCGCCGGTTGATCATGCGCGCCTCGCCGGTCGCGAGATAGCGCGTGAGACCCTTGCGATGCGCGTCCCGAAAGCGTTCGGGCACGATAAACAGCGCAAGCTCGCGGCCTGTCACCTCGTGCTGCTTCCAGCCGAACAGCGCGCACGCGGCCTCGTTCCCATCGACGACCATGCCCGCTTCGTCCATCGACACGAACGCGACGTGCGCGTTGTCGAGCACGGTCTGACGGCGGCGCATGGCATCGGCGAGCTTCTTTTCGTATTCGATGCGCAGCGACGACTCGACCGAGAGATCGGCGGCGACGGTGGCGTTTTCGCGCATCAACTTGCGATTTTCCTGCGCGATGTCCTCGCGCGCGATGGTCTCCGCGATGCACGCGCAAAACGCGTTGAGAATGCTGATGTCCGACTGTCCGAAATAGTCGGTCTCGCCCGAAATGAGCTTGAGCACGGCCGCCGAGCGGCCTTCGTAGACGACGGGCGCGACGACCATCGATACGGCGCCGACCGCCTCGCACGCGGCACGGTCGACGCGATGATCCGTCGCCGTGTTGCGGCAGATGAGCGCCTGCTGGCGCGTGATGCACAGACCCGACAGGCTGCCGGCGGTGGGCAGCCGCACGCCGATGTGAACCGCCGCCGTGCCGCTCGCCGCGCGATAGACGAGCTCGTCGCCCTCGATCCATTCGACGACCGCGGAGGCGACGCCCGCGACTTCTCTCAGTGTGTCGGTGACTTTTTGCAGATAGGCGTCGAGCGGAAGCCGCGAATGGGCGAGGCTGGCGAACGTCGCGAACCATCGCTGAAAGTGCGCCTGGCGCTTATGTTCGGCAGTGATTTTATTTTCCGGTATCGATGCCTCATATTGAGTCCGCATGAGCCATTTCCATTCGATGGATCGCGATGGTGAATCGCGGAGGTATCGTGATAAGTCTGATAATTACTTAAGTCGAAGCATAAATATAGCGGCAAACGTTTGCGGCTATGAGAAATTTCGCGTCAGGGGCTTTTTAGGCGGGCTTAAAGGACTGGCGGGAAGGGATTGCGCGGGGAGTATGAATTTCATGTCGAAAGCCGGGCGCGGTAATTTCGGCTTATTTTAGCGCCCGGCATCCGGCTATTCTGACTTGCGATTTTATTTCGTTATACGGAGAGATTGCGCGGATTCGGTTTATGGGCGGATTATGACGTCGCCCATTCGCGGGCGGATTCGGCGGCGAAATCGCGATACGTGCGCGGCGGACGGCCGAGCAGCGACGTCAGTTTCTCTATTTCCTCTCGCGACGCAACCGCGCCGTCCTCCTGATAACGCTGCATCATGAGGCGCATGTCGTAGGCGAGCCATTCGGGGCCGGCGTTTTTCATGCGCGCTTCGAGCGCGTCGAGATCGTCGCCGCCGTAGTTGATTTCGCGCTTCAACGCGTCGCGCCAGATTGCCGTGATGCTTTCGGCCGTGAGCGCATCGGGGCCGACGAGCGCGTAGGCTTCTCGCGGCAAGGGCGCGTCGCTGCGTTCACGGCGCAGCAGCTCGCGCGCGGCGGCATCGCCGATATCGCGCGTATCGACCATCGAAATGCCCTTTGCGCCGATCGGCATGCCGTACACGCCGTGATGCATCAGCGCGTCTTTCATGCGGCTGTCGTTCTGCATGAAGTAAGCGGGGCGCAGGATCGTCGCGGGCAGATCGCAGTGTTCGATCATGCGCTCGACCGTGTGCTTGCTGGTGAAATGGGGCACGTCCGTGTAGGCATCGCCCTTGAATACGGACAGATACACGATGCCCTTAACGCCCGCCTCACGCGCGATGCTCAGCGCCTGGAGGGCTTGCGTCAGCTCGTCAGCGGCGTTCGGCGCGAGCAGGAAGAGCGTGTCGATGCCCTTCATCGTCTCGCGCAGCGCGCCGATCTCGCCCAGTTCGCCCTGCACGGGCGTCACGTCCGCCGGAAACTTCGCGCGTTCGGGCGAACGCGTGAGCGCGCGCACGGCCGCGCCGCTGTCCTTCAGATGGTCGAGAACCTGCGTGCCGATGACGCCGGTGCTGCCCGTCACGAGAATAGTCATGTCGATCTCCTTGGATACGTTGGGAACAGTCGTTACGATAGGCGTTCCGTCTTCGAGCCGATAGACCATGATTCGGGACGGTTCGTCTCACGAACGGAACGAAACATGGATCTCACTGCACTCGCCGATTTCAACGCCGTCGCGTTACATGGCGGTTTCGGGCCCGCTGCGCGCCGGACGGGCCGTCCGAAGGCTTCTCTTTCGAGGCGCGTGGCGGAACTGGAGCAAAGTCTGGGCGTGCGGCTCATCGAGCGCGGCTCGCGCACGCTGCGCCTGACCGACGAAGGCCGCGCGCTCCACGAGAGCACGCGCGGCCTGCTCGCCGAAATCGACGATGCGGGCGCCGCGATCCGTTCGCGCGCACCGGTGCCGAGCGGACGCCTGCGCGTGAGTGCGCCGATCGTGTTTGCGCATGTCGTGCTGCCGCGCGTGGCGTCGCGCTTCGCTGCGGCGTATCCGCAGGTCGAACTGGAGATTGTTGCCGAGGATCGTGTCATGGACCCGGTGCAGGACGGCTACGACCTCGTGATCCGCATCGATCCGGACGCCGATGAACTGCTGATCGGACGCCGCATCGCGACGGACCGGCGCGTGCTGGTCGCGCCGCGCGGTTTCGTGTTCGACGAAGACGCAACGTCCTTGCCCGCTGTCGTGCTGGCGCGCGCGGCGAGCGTGCCGTGGAAGATTCTGGGCGACGATGGCCGCGAGCGCACGATCACGCCGGATCCGGTGCTGCGGTTATCGTCGTTGCTGATGGCGCGCGAGGCGGTGCTTGAGGGCGCGGGTGCATCGTTGCTGCCGGGGCTGCTCGTCGAACCGGATGTCGCGGCGGGGCGGCTTGCAAAGCTCGGCGTCGATGCGGGGCCGGCGGTGGAAATCTGGGCGCTTTATAGCTCGCGGCGGTTGTTGGGCGCGAAGGTGAGGGTGTTTCTGGAGATGTTGGGGGGTGGGTCGCGGTGATCGGCGTTGCAGGGGACGCCGCTTCAATACGCCCACTTCCCCACCACCTCCGCAACCCGCCCCAACGCCGCCCTCAACGTCCCCGCATCCACCGATCCCAACGCCAGCCGCAACGCATGCGGCGCCTGTGCCGTGGTGCAGAACGGCTCGGCCGTCGATACCGATACACGCGCGTCCAGCAACGCCGACGCGACGCGGTCCGCGCGCACGTCCTCGGGCATCGGCAGCCACACGAAGTACGACGACGGATGCGCCACGCGCTTCAAACGCCCCAACGCCTTCGAAGCAATCGCCTGCCGCATCGACGCATCCGCGCGTTTCTGCGCTTCGAGCCGCTCGACCGTGCCGTCCTCGAGCCAGCCGCACGCGATCGCCGTCATCACGCCGGGCGTGTTCCACGTCGTCACTCTGATCGCGCGCTCGATCTTCGGCACCCACTCTGGCGGCGCGACGACATAACCGACGCGCAAGCCCGTCGCCACGTTCTTCGAAAAGCCCGACACATACACCGTGCGCTCGGGCGCGATGGCGGCGAGCGGCGGCGGCGCATCCTCGGCGAGGAAGGCATAGGCGGCATCCTCGATGATGACGAGCCCACGCTTGCGCGCAATCGATGCCAACTGCCTGCCACGCGTCGCCGTCATCACCCAGCCGAGCGGATTGTGCAGCGTCGGCATCGTGTAGATGGCGCGCACGCGCCGGCGCTTGCATAACGCTTCGAGCGCGTCGGGATCGGGACCGGTGCCCGACGCCGGCAAGGGCGCGAGTTCGATCCGATGCGCTTCTGCCAACAGCTTGAAGCCCGGATACGTCAGCGTATCGACCGCGATCACATCGCCGGGCTTGAGCAGCGCCATCACCGTTGTCGCAAGTCCATGCTGCGCGCCATCGACGATGAGCACGCGATCCGCCTCCACGTCGAGCCCGCGCCGCGCGAGATGACGCGCGACCGTCGCGCGATCGCGTGCGCGCCCGCCGTGCGGCTGATAACGCAACAGCGCTTCCAGATCGCCCGTCGACGACAACTGACGCAGCGCATTGCGCAGCATCTCGGCCTGACCGGGGAGCGCAGGATAGTTGAAGTTCAGATCGACGATGTCCGCGGCGATCGCAACCTGATCGATGCCGAGTTCGCGCGCGAGCGTCGTCTCCTTCACGAAGGTGCCGCGCCCGGTTTCGCCGCTGACGAGACCCATCGCGTTGAGCTCCGCATAGACGCGCGTCGCCGTCACGATCCCGAGTCCTTCTTTCGCGGCCAGTTCGCGATGCGTCGGCAGCCGCGTGCCCGCCTTGAGACGGCCAGAACGAATCTCGTCGACGAACCGATCGACAATCTGTTTGTAACGCGGCGGTTTCGGCATGATCGCGGGTTGAAGATGTATCCATGACAATCATTTGATTGTATTCGTATCGCGCCGTACCATGCACGCACGCAATCCATGCGTCGAAAAGAGGACATCATGCATATCGCCATTCTCACGTTCGAAGGCTTCAACGAACTCGATTCGCTGATCGCGCTCGGCATTCTCAATCGCGTGAAGAAGCCGGGCTGGAAGGTGTCGATCGCGTGTCCATCGAATGAAGTGCGTTCGATGAACGGTCTCGTTCTGAAAGCGCAAGCCACGCTCGAAGACGCCGCGAACGCCGATGCCGTGATCGTCGGCAGCGGCAGGCTCACGCGCGATGTCGTCGCGGACGCTGCATTGATGGCGCGCATCAGGCTCGATCCCGCGCGTCAGTTGCTCGCCGCGCAATGCTCGGGCACGCTCATCCTCGCGAAGCTCGGCCTGCTTCGAGACGTGCCCGCCTGCACCGATCTGACGACGAAGCCGTGGGTCGAAGAAGCTGGCGTGCGCACGCTGGATCAACCGTTCGTCGCGAATGGCAATGTCGCGACGGCGGGCGGATGTCTTGCGTCGCAGTATCTGGCCGCGTGGGTGATCGCGCGGCTCGAAGGCATCGACGCGGCGCGCGGCGCGATGCATTACGTGGCGCCCGTCGGCGAAAAAAGCGAATACGTGGAACGCGCGATGAAAAATATCGCGCCGTACATCGACTTTGCTACGCACGTCTGAGCCGCATGAATCGTGCGGTGCAAACCCTGCCGTCATGGGCGATACACGCTCCGTCATGCTGCACATGCGCAAAGAAAACCGCTTGTTCAAAGCATTAAACGCTTCGGGAAAGTCCTTACAGAAACATCAGACGTCTGATGTATATTTCAGGGACCGTCATCCGAGAGGACCTCATGCGCCTGAGCGTCGAGCGATCGATGAGCGACAAGATTCAGGAGTCGCTCCTCACCATGATTCGCGAGCGCAAGCTCAAGCCCGGCGATCAGATTCCCACTGAAATAGAGCTTTGCGAGCTGCTCGGCGTCGGCCGGTCCAGCTTGCGTGAAGCGGTCGCGCAGATGATCTCGCATGGCCTGTTGTCGCGTCAGCAGGGCAAGGGCACCTTCATCAGACAAATTTCGCTGAAGCTGCATGGCGGGCTCGATGATCTGATGTCGGTGACGGACATGATTCGCAGCGTGGGCGCGGTGCCGTCGACGAGCCGCATACGCACGGAGACCGTCGCGGCATCGGAGAGTCTCGCGGAAAAGCTCGCCATCGCACCGGGCGATCCCTGCGTGCGCATCGAGCGCGTGCGGCGAGCGGACGACGCCATCGCCGCGTATTGCATCGACACGGTCCCGAAGCGCGTGTTCGATGCCGCCGAGGGCGACATGGGCGAGTCGCTCTTTGGCATGTTCGAGCGCACCGGGCGGCGGCTGTCGCATACGCATACGTCGATACAGCCGACCATTCTCACGCCGCGCGATCTGCCTGAACTCGGGGATGGCTTCGGTCTCTTTTTGCTGCTGGACGAAGTGGATTTCGATCAGAGCGGCGAGCCGTTCTGCTATAGCAACGACTACTACAACACGAGCATCTTCAAGTTCGATCTGGTGCGCAAGCGTCGCTGAGCGAGGCGCGCGCCGGGCATCATCGGAGGAGACACCGATGGAGTTTGAAGCTTTCACCGCGCAGGAACTTGCCGCCTATCTCGGCGGCGTGCCCGACGTGCGTGCGCTGCTGGGCGACCCCGGCGATCTCGAAGTCGCGGAAGTCGGCGACGGCAATCTGAACTACGTGTACTTCGTGAAGAATGCGAAGACGCCGGGGCGCAGCGTCGTCGTGAAGCAGGCGCCGCCGTTTTTGCGGCTCGTCGGCAAGACGTGGCCGCTCTCGTGTCAGCGCATGGAGCACGAAGTGGCCGCGCTGCGCCGCTTCGGCGCACTGTGTCCGCAGCATGTGCCGAAGGTTTATCACGCAGACAGCAAGCGCTTCCTGATGGTGATGCAGCATCTCGCGTCGCATCGCATTTTGCGGCAAGGCTTGATGGATGGCGTGACTTACCCGCGTCTTGCGGATCATCTGTCGACGTATCTCGCGAACACGCTCTTTCACGGCTCCGATCTCTTTCTCGCACCCGACATCAAGAAGCAGGCCGCGAGCGCCGCCGTCAACGCGGAGCTATGCAAGATCACCGAAGACCTCGTCTTCACGTTTCCGTTCGAGGATCATCCGTCGAACGTGTACAGCCCCGCGCTGCCGGAAGACGCGATCGAACGCCTGAGAACGCACGAGCCGTTGCGCATCGCGGCGGCGGACATGAAATGGGCGTTCATGAATCACGCCGAGACCTTGCTGCACGGCGATCTGCATACCGGCTCGATCATGGTCGATGAAGAAGAGACCTTCGTCATCGATCCCGAGTTCGCGTTCTATGGTCCGATGGGCTTCGACATCGGCGCATTGCTCGCGAATCTGCTGCTCGCCTACTTTTCGCGCGACTGGCACGGCCGTATCGACGGACATGATCCTGGCCCGTATCAGGAATGGCTGCTCGAACAGATGATGCGCATCTGGAGCGGCTTCAGCGCGCGCTTCATCGAACTGTGGCGCGACCATGAAAGCCGCAGCAAGCGGCGCTTCATCGGCGCCGATGCCGACAGCCGCGCGCTCGGCGCGTATCGCACGCATTTCATGCGGCGTCTCTTTGCCGATACGCTCGGATTCGCCGGCTGCAAGATGATCCGCCGCATCGTCGGCATGGCGAAGGTCGCGGAAATCACGCGCATTCCTGATGCAGAAGCGCGCGCGCGTATCGAAGTGCGTTGTCTGCGCTGTGCGGAAGCGTTGCTCGTCGGGCGCGCTTCGCTCGGCGATATCGAACAGGTCGCGATGCTTGCGCGTGAAATGCAGCGCGACGCCGCGACGATGTGACAGGAGACTTCATGGCTTCGCAGCCCTTCTTCCAAACGCTTCCCGCCACGATCGAATGGCGCGACGGCGATCTGCTCTTGCTCGATCAGACGCGTTTGCCGCATGAGATCGTCGTGGAGAACGTCGCCGACGTGCAAGCGGTGTGGCGCGCGATTCGCGAGTTGCGCGTGCGCGGCGCACCGGCTATCGGCGTCGCGGCGGCGTATGGGCTGTGCATCGCGATGCGCGATGCGACTGCGCTGCCCGTCGCGCAGTTTCGCGCCGAACTGGAAGCGCATGCGAACTGGCTCGAAACGGCGCGGCCCACGGCGGTCAATCTGAGCTGGGGCGTGCGGCGCATGTTGCGTCATGCACGCGATACCGACGCGAGCGATGCGGCATCGCTTTATCGGGCGCTCGTCGAAGAAGCGAAGCGCATACACGCGGAGGATCAGAGCTTGTGCGAGGGCATCGGCGAACATGGCATGCCGCTGATACGCGAAGGCAGCGGCGTGCTCACACACTGCAATGCGGGCGCGCTTGCGACGACGGGCATCGGCACCGCGACCGCGCCGATCTATGCGGCGCATCGCGCGGGCATCGGCTTCAAGGTCTATGCCGATGAAACGCGACCGCTTCTGCAAGGCGCGCGTCTCACCGCATTCGAACTGCAGCAGGCGGGCGTCGACGTCACGCTCATCATGGATAGCGCGGCGGCATCGATCATGTCGCAAGGGCTCGTCGATGTCGTGATCGTCGGCACGGACCGCGTCGCCGCGAACGGCGACTTCGCCAACAAGATCGGCACGCTCGGCCTTGCCATCGCCGCGCATCACTACGGCATTCCGTTCTATGTCGCGTGTCCTTCATCGACGCTCGATCTGCACACGGCAAGCGGCGCACGCATCGAGATAGAAGAACGCGACGCGCACGAAGTCACGCATCTGGCGGGACGAAGCATCGCGCCCGATGCGATGCAAGCGCGCAACCCCGCGTTCGACGTGACGCCGCATATGCTCGTGAGCGGCTTCGTGACCGAACGCGGCATCGTGCGCGCCCCGTTCGAACGATCGCTGCGAACGCTCTTCGCCGCGCAAGGAAACGCCGCATGAGCGCCGCCGATGAACGTGCGTTGCGCCGCGCCATCGTCGATACGTCGCTCGAGATGGAGCGGCTCGGCATCAATCAGGGCACATCGGGCAACGTGAGCGCGCGTTATCGCGAGGGTATTCTCATCACGCCGAGCAGTGTGGCCGCGCGCGCCCTCGATGAAAGCCAGATCGTGTGGCTGCCGCTCGATATCGCCGACGATGCGGACATGCTTCGCATCGAACGGCCTTCGTCGGAATGGCGCATTCATCGCGATATCCTGCACGCGCGCGACGATATTCACGCGGTCGTGCATACGCATTCGATCGCGGCGACCGCGCTCGCCATTCACGGCCGCGAGATTTCCGCGCTGCATTACATGGTCGCGGCGGCGGGCGGCAAGTCGATCCGTTGCGCGCCGTATGCGGTCTTCGGCAGCCAGGCGTTGTCCGATCATGCGCTTGCTGCGCTGGAAGATCGTCGTGCGTGTCTGCTCGCGCATCATGGTGTGATCGCGCTCGGCGCCGATCTCGCGCGCGCCGTGTGGCTCGCGCATGAGGTCGAAGTGCTCGCGAAGCAATATCTGCTCGCGTTGCAGATCGGCGCGCCGCCTGTGCTCTCGGACGAACAGATGGATGAAGTGCTGGAGAGGTTCAAGACTTACGGCAGGCGCAACACGGAGGATCGCTGAGACCGCACGAAGGCGAGCGCGGCTTCATCGCAAGACAAGACAGCATTGAACAACTCGTACAACGGAGACAGTCATGGCCTGGAGTTCGGCAAGATTCGACAGTTGGGGAACGTTCGGCAAATCCACGAGCGCCGTGCTGCTATGCGCGGCCGCCGCGTTGAGCGGATGCTCGAAGAGCGACAACGCGTCGTCGACGAGCAGCACCAGTGCGGCGTCGAGCGCAAGCGCCGCAGCAAGCGCGCCCGCGAGCGCACCGGCGACGGCGGCGGGCGGCAAGACGAAGATCGGCTTCTCGATCGCGACCTTGAACAACGCGTTCTTCGTCGGACTGAAGGCGGGCGTCGAACGCGGATCGAAGGAACAGGGCTTCGATCTCGTGCAGACCAACGCGAACGGCGACGCGCAGCAACAGGTCAACGACGCGATCAATCTGTTGAGCCAGGGCGTCACGGCGCTCGTGCTCAATCCGATCGATTCGAAGGCGATCATTCCCGCCGTCGAGAAAGCCAACTCGATGAACATTCCTGTCTTCACGCTCGATCGCGGATCGGACGGCGGCAAGGTGACGTCGTTCGTCGCGTCCGATAACGTCGCGCTCGGGCAGACGGCGGCGAAATGGATCGCCGAGCAACTGAAGAAGCGCTATGGCGAAGAGAAGGGCAATGTCGTCGATCTGATCGGGCTCGTCGGCACGACCGCCGCGACGGATCGCGAGAAGGGCTTCAGCGACGAGATCGCGAAGTACCCGAACATCAAGGTCGTCGCGCGTCAGGAAGGCGCGTTCGATCAGGAGAAGTCGCTCAACGCGATGACGAGCATCCTGCAGAAATATCCGCAGATCGATGCCGTGTTCGGTGCGAACGACGACAACACCGTGGGCGCGGAAAAGGCCATCGACAACGCGGGACGTTACAAGCCGCTCGGCGACAAGGAGCATATTCTCGTGATCGGCGCGGACGGCACCGCGCAGGCGCTGTCCGCGATTCGCGCGGGCAAGCAGGACGCGACGATCTCGCAGAACCCGATCCAGATGGCGGCGAAGTCGCTGCAGTTCATCGCGGACTACAACGCGAAGAAGGACGTGCCCGCGAACTACGCGTGGCCGACGATGCTCATCGACAAGTCGAACATCGATTCGGACGAAGTGAAGAAATACGGCTTGTGGTCCGAGGAAGTGAAGCAGTAAGGCCAACCGGCGGAATGCACGAGATGACAGCGGAAACCGCAGCACTTGCGCGCACGGCTTCGGATGCAGCGAAGCCGCTGCTGCGCATGCAGGGTATCGTCAAGAGCTTTCCTGGCGTGAAGGCGCTGCGCGGCGTGAGCCTCGAGTTGCATGCGCGTCATGTGATGGCGATCGTCGGCGAGAACGGCGCGGGCAAGTCGTCGCTCGTGAAGGTGCTGTCGGGCGCATACGAGCCCGACGAAGGCACGATCGAGATCGACGGCATGCCGCTCGCGCGCGGCACGAACGCGGCAATCGATGCGGGCGTGGCCGTCATCTATCAGGAGTTGTCGCTCATCAACGACATGACGGTCGCGGAGAATCTGTTCCTCGGCCGCATGCCCGCGCGCAACGGCTTCGTGATGATGCGCGAGGCGAACACGATGGCACGCGAAGCGCTCGCGCGCGTCGGTCTCGACAACGTGCCGCCGTGGATGCGTCTCGGCGATCTGCCTTTGAACAAGCGGCAGCTCGTCGAAGTGGCGAAGGCAATCGCGCGCGATGCGCGCATCCTCGTGATGGACGAGCCGACCGCCGCGCTGCAAAGCCATGACATCGCGAATCTGTATGCGGTGGTGCGCAGGCTGCGTGAAGAGGGCATGGGCATCATCTTTATCTCGCATCACCTGGAGGAAGTGTTCGAGCTTGCGGATTCGGCTGTCGTGATGCGCGATGGCGCGACCGTCGGCGCGCGTCCGATGTCCGGATGGACCGAAGCCGATCTCGTGCAGGCAATGGTCGCGCGCAACCTCGAATCGTTCTATCCGTGGGAGCCGCGCGAGTATGGTCCTGTGGTGCTCGAATTGCGCAATCTGGCGAGCGCGCCGCTCTTGCGCAATGCGAGCTTTTCGGTGCGCGCGGGCGAGATCGTCGGCATCGCGGGCATCGCGGGCGCGGGGCGCACGGAGTTGCTGAAGACGATCTTCGGCGCGTTGCCCGTGACGAGCGGCGAGATACTCGTGAAGGGCAAGAAGGTCAGCAATCATTCGCCGACGCAGGGCGTGCGTCACGGCCTCGTCTATACGTCGGAGGATCGCAAGCTCGAAGGGCTCGTGCTGGAGGCGAACATCGAAGAGAACGTTGCGTTGTCGAGCCTGAAGGCGCTCGCGAGCGGCGGCTTCGTGAGCCGCGCGAAGAAGCGCAGGCTTGCGCAGGAAGCGAGCGCGCGCTTCGGCGTGCGGGCGTCGTCGGTGCTGCAGATCACAGGGACGCTTTCAGGCGGCAATCAGCAGAAAGTGATTCTCGGTCGCGCGACGGCGACGAGCCCTGTCGTCATCATGCTCGATGAACCGACGCGCGGCATCGACGTGGGCGCGAAGTCGGAGATATACGCGCACATGGTGACGATGGCGCGCGCGGGCGCGGCGGTCGTCATGGTGAGTTCGGAGCTGCCGGAATTGCTGGGCATGTCGGATCGCGTGCTGGTGATGTATCGCGGCAGCATCGTGGCCGAGATCGCGCGCGACGAGGCCAATTCCGAAACGGTGATTCAGTGGGCAACGACAGGAGCAGGCGCATGACATCCACGGCAGCCGATCGTTCGGATACCGAGGCGCTATCGCGTCGCGTGATCCGGCAGTTGAGAAGTGGCATCGGGCCATTGTTCGCGGCGCTCGTCATCATCTGTATTGCGTTGTCGATCGCATCGCCCGAGTTTCTGACGACGAGCACGCTCACGAACATCATGGTGCAGGTGTCGGTCGTTGGCATCGCAGCGGTGGGCGGGACGTTCGTCATCATCACATCGGGGATCGATCTCTCTGTTGGCTCGCTGGTCGCGTTGAGCGGCATGGTGGCGGCGACGGTCATGGCGGGGTCGAGTCCGGGCGCGGTCGGGCTCGGCGTTACGGGGCTATGCGTTGCGCTCGCGGTGGGCGCGTTGGCGGGCGCGCTCAATGGGCTCGTGGTGTCATGGCTGAGGCTCGTGCCGTTCATCGTCACGCTGGCCGCGATGGCCATGGCGCGCGGCCTTACGCTCGCCATTTCCGACGGCCGCACCAAGTTCGATTTTCCGAACGCGTTCACGATGTTTGGCGCCAGGACCGTTGCGGGTTTACCCATGCCGATGGTGGTGATGCTTGTCGTGTTCGTCGCGGGGCATGTGTTGTTGCGCAAGACGACGTTCGGACATCAGGTGTTTGCCGTCGGCGGGAATCAGGAAGCGGCGCGGCTTGCTGGGATTCCGGTAAGGCGTGTGGTGTTCTTTACCTACATGCTTGCGGGGGTGACGGCGGCGATTGCGGGCATCGTGCTTGCCGGGCGGTTGAATTCGGCTTTGCCTTCGGCGGCGAATGGGCTCGAGTTGCAGGTTATCGCGGCTATCGTTATTGGAGGGACTTCGCTGGCGGGCGGGCGTGGGTCTATCGTCGGGACTTTTATCGGTGTCGTGCTGATCGGCGTTATCAATGTCGGGCTTTCTCTTCTTGGAGTGAATCCGTTCTGGACGCAGTTCATTCAAGGTGGAGTCATCTTTGCCGCGGTCTTGCTTGATGCTTTGAGTCAGCGGAGGAAGGTTTGATTTTTTTCGGTTGGTCCCGTTTTCTTTGTGGTCTATTAGCACTGCCCCTGTGCGGGGCGGCAGTCACTTTCTTTGCTGCTGCAAAGAAAGTAACCAAAGAAAGCAGCTTATCAAGCCCGCTGTCACACGCAGTTTGGGTAGTACTCTCGTCCTCGGTGGCACTCGCCTAAGTGTCGCCCTCATAGGTCCAACCGGGCTTGGCTCGCGCACCGTCTGACTAGCTGGTCGTTTCAGCGCGCTGGTTCAGCACGAAACTGCTCCGGCACAGCGCTACGCGCTGCCGATGGGTTTGCGAGGGAAACCGATGGACGGTAAGTGCCGTGGATGGAGACGTTCCAGCGAAGTGCGCGTAGACCCGTTCACCCCTCGGCCGCGAAGCGGGCCGGAGCTATTGATGCTGAACCAGTTTGTTGTGTGGCGAGTGATGGCATACCGTGCGCGAGCCAAGCCCGGGATCGTGATGAGGGCACCCTTTAGGCGAGTGCCACGGCGGACGAGAGGACTAGCCAACGTGCGTGTGACCGCGGGCGCAACAGAAGCTGCTTTCTTTGGTTACTTTCTTTGCAGCAGCAAAGAAAGTGACTGCCGCCCCGCACAGGGGCAGAGCCAATAGACCGACAAGAAAGCAGGATTCCATGGAAGCACAAGCAAGCGAACCGAAGCAAAAACCGGAGACGAAACCGAGATGAAAAAAATCATCAACAACCCCGAATCCTTCGTCGATGAAATCATCGAATCCCTGCTACAAGCCCATCCAAAATGGATAAAAGCTGCAACGGAAGACAAACGCGCTCTAGTCCGCGCTGACGCCCCGAAGCAAGGCCGCGTAGGCATCGTCACCGGCGGCGGCTCCGGCCACATGCCCGGCTTCCTCGGCTACGTCGGCGAAGGGCTATGCGCCGGCGTCGCGGTCGGCAACGTCTTCTCGTCGCCATCGTCGGAACAGATTTTCGAAGCGACCAAAGCCGTCAACGGCGACGCCGGCGTGCTTTACGTCTACGGCAACTACGGCGGCGATGTCCTCAACTTCGATCTCGCCGCCGACCTCGCCGAAGCGGAAGGCATCGACATAAAAACAGTCGTGTTGACCGACGATGTCGCCTCCGCACCGAAAGATCGCGCAGCCGACCGGCGCGGCGTCGCCGGCATGGTCTTCGCCTTCAAATGCGCAGGCGCCGCAGCCGAACGCGGCGATTCGCTCGAAGACGTCGCGCGCATCTGCGCCAAAGCCAACGCAAACTGCCGCACGATGGGCGTCGGCCTCTCACCGACCATCCTGCCCGCCGCAGGCAAGCCCACGTTCACGCTGCCCGAAGGGGAAATGGAAATCGGCATCGGTATACACGGCGAACCGGGCACGCATCGCGGCAAGCTCGAAACCGCCGACGCCATCGCGGAGCGCATCACGAAGCAAATCGTCGACGATCTCGCCGCGCCGAGAGGCTCGCGCGTCGCACTGCTCGTCAACGGTCTCGGCGCGACGCCGCTCGAAGAGCTGTACTTGCTCTATCGACGTTCGGCGCAACTCATCGGCGATGCAGGGCTCAAGATCGCGCGCTCGTATGTCGGTGAATATGTGACGAGCCTGGAGATGGCGGGCGCATCGATCACGATCATGCTGCTCGACGATGAACTCGAAGTGCTGCTCGAAGCGCCCGCGCGTTCGCCGTTCTTCCGCGACGGCACCGAATCCTGAAAGGAGCCAGCGATGAGCGTCACAAGCAGGGAACTGCGGAACATCCTCACAAGCGCGCTGAGCGCGCTTCCCGCTCACGCCGACGAACTACGCGATCTCGATGCCGCACTCGGCGACGGCGATCTCGGCATCACCGTGCAGGCGGGATCGATGGCGGTCGTGAAGGCATTGAGCGCGCTGCCGGAAAGGGCGACGTTGAACGACATCATGCTGGCCGCAGCGAAGGCGTTCTCGACGGCGAATCCATCGACATTCGCGGCGCTCGTCGGCGGCGGTCTCATCGCGGCGGCGAAGACCGTGAAAGACAAGGAGGCGATAGGTCGCGACGAGGCGCTCGCGATCGGGCAGGCGGTGGCGGCGCGCATCATCGAACGCGGCAAGAGTCAGGTCGGCGACAAGACCGTGCTCGATGCGCTCGTGCCGAGTCTCGACGTGCTCGCCGCATCGCAAGGCAGCGCGGCGGATGCGCTCGACGCGATGATTGCGAAAGCACGCGAGCAAGTCAGCGCGACGGCGACGATGCAATCGAAGAAGGGTCGCGCCGCATGGGTGCAGGAGCGCAGCATCGGCCACGCGGACCCCGGCGCGACCGCTTACGTCCGCTTTCTTGAAGCGTTGAGACATGCCATCGCGGCATGAATGCTGCGCGATTCATGCGCGCTTTCTTTGCGCCACGACCTCGCGTTCACGCTTCCCGGCCTCCACGACCTTCAACTTCCTGAGCGCGAGGGCGACCGCTTCGGCCTTCGTCGCGACGCGCGGTCCCGAGCCGAGCAAAGGCTCGCGCGCCGTCTCGCGCAACCCAAGTACCGACACCACGCCGATCACCGATGACGCCATCAGATAGTACGCGGGCATCATCGGATTGCCGGCGGCATCGACGAGCCATGCCGTAACGAGCGGCGTCGTGCCGCCGAAGCGCGACACGGATACGTCGAAGCCGATAGCGAGCGCGCCGTAACGAATGCGCGTCGGAAAAGCGCGGGCAGCGACGAAGGCGTCACGAATCGGGCTCATCAGCACCATCACGAGCAGCACGAGAAAGAGACCATGCGTTTCGTCGACATGTCACCGCGATGTCGGTTCGCTACGCACAGGAGACTCGCGAGCGTTGGCTCCAGTCCAACAGAAGCGCCTCCACGCGCTCATCGCTCGGCGAGCCTCTCCCTTATCCCGTAAGACTTGCCGCGAATCAGCGCGTCATTGGCATAAGCCATGCATTTGGAGAAGCGGGCGTGATGCCGTCGGCACGATGGTTTCATTCCGGGAGCCGTGTCGACGGATCGCGCCTCTTTTTATCGACGGATTCACGGGGTTGCCATGAAAGCGAAGACCATCGCCGTTCTTCTCGTCGCGAGCGCGGCCTCGTCCGCCTTGCCCGCAATCGCGCACGAGTGCAGCGCGGCGAGCATGCCGTGCAAAAGCGCGGTGAAGCGTGTATCTCACAGGGAGAACGGCACGCAGCACACGAAGGGCGTCAGACACGACACGCCCGAAGCGTCGGGAATGCAGTCGAGCAAGCGCGAGCAGCACGACAGCATCGATGCGTCGTATCGCGGCGGCTGATCGCTCAGTCGAGCGTGATGCCGTCGAAGCGATGTCCGCCGAGCGGGCTGATCAGATAGCCGTGCACGCGCTTCGATATCGGCTGAAAGATGTTGGCGTGCGCGAGCGGCGTGTACGGCACCTGATCCTTGAAGACCACTTGCGCTTCTTCATAGAGCTTCGTGCGCGCGTTCTGATCGGTGATGAGGCGCGCTTTCGCGAGCAGATCGTCGAACTGCTTGTTGCACCACTTCGCCATGTTGCTGCCGTGAACCGCGTCGCAACCCAGCGTCGTGCCGAGCCAGTTGTCGGGGTCGCCGTTGTCGCCGAGCCAGCCGTAGAGAATCGCATCGTGCTCGCCGTTCGTCTTCGCGCGCTTGTTGTACTCCGCCCATTCGTAACTGACGATGTTCGCCTTCACGCCGATCTTCGCCCAGTCCGACTGAATCAGTTGCGCCATCAGACGCGCGTTCGGGTTGTAGCCGCGCTGCACCGGCATCGCCCATAACGTGATGGTGAAGCCGTTCGGGAAGCCCGCTTCCTTGAGCAGTTCCTTCGCCTTCGCGGGATCGTGCGGCGCATCTTTCAGCGCCTTGTTATACGACCATTGCGATGGCGGCATCGGGTTGGTCGCGACGGTGGCCGCGCCTTCGTAGACGGTCTTGATGATCGCCTGCTTGTCGATCGCCATGTCGAGCGCGCGGCGCACGTTCACGTTGTCGAGCGGCTTGTGCGTCGTGTTGTAGCCCACGTATGCGACGTTGAAGCCCACACCCGACAGCACAGCGAGCTTCGGATCCTGCTTCGACGCGGCGATATCGGCGGGACGTGCAAACGACGTCAACTGGCATTCGCCGCTCGACAACTTCTGCTGGCGCACGGCGGCATCCGGCGTGATCGAGAAGACGAGCTTGTCGATATGCACGTCCTTGCGGTTCCAGTAATCCGGGTTCGCGTCGTAGCGGATCGTCGCGTCCTTCTGATAGTCGCGGAACACGAATGCGCCGGTGCCGACAGGCTTCTGATTCAGGTCCTCCGGCTTGCCTTGCTTGAGCAGTTGCGCGGCATATTCCGCCGATACGATCGATGCGAATTCCATGGCGATGTTGCGCACGAACACGACATCCGGCGTCTTCAGCGTGAAGCGCACGGTGTAGTCGTCGAGCTTGTCGACGGCGGCGATGTTCTTGTCGTAACCGAGATCGGTCAGATACGGGAAGCTCACGGGATGCGCCTTCTGAAACGGCTCGTTCGGATCGATCATGCGCTTGAACGTGAACACGACATCGTCCGCATTGAAGTCGCGCGTCGGCTTGAACCATGACGTCGATTGAAATTTCACGCCGTGCCGGAGATGAAACGTGAAGGTCTTCGCGTCCGGCGACTCGTCCCACTTCTGCGCGAGACCCGGCACGAGATCGAGCGTGCCGCGCTTGAATTCGACGAGTTGATCGTAGACAGAATGCGCGCCCGCGTCGAAGTCGGTGCTCGTCGTGTACTGCGCGGAATCGAAGCCGGCGGGACTGCCTTCGGAGCAGAACACGAGCGTCTTGCTCGCAGCCGATGCGGCCTGGGAGGTCACGGCGAGTGCGGCAAAGAGGGAAACGGCAAGGTGTCGATGCGTCGGAACCATTTTTCTTGTTTGCTCGAAAGAGTGGGCAAGCCGCCTCGCGGCGGGCGTGGCCCATACTCTACCAAGCAAACGTTTTGCGAGCTTGCTACATCGCGCGCAACGCGAAGCGCTTGAGCTTGCCGGTTTCCGTGCGCGGCAACGCATCGAGAAACACCACGACGCGCGGATACTTGTACGGCGCCACGTTGCGCTTCACGAACTCCTGCAATTCGGCGATGCGCGCATCGTCGCCGGCGAACCCCGGATTGAGCACGACGAACGCCTTCACCACCTGTCCGCGCGTTTCATCGGGCACGCCGATGACGCCGCATTCCGCGACCGCTTCGTGCTGCATGAGCACGCTCTCGACTTCGGGACCGGAGATGTTGTAGCCCGCCGATACGATCATGTCGTCCGCGCGCGCCTGATAGAACACGTAGCCGTCTTCATCGATCACGACGGAGTCGCCGGGCAGGTTCCAGCCATCGCGCACGAACCCGGTCTGACGCTCGTCGGCGAGATAACGGCAACCGGTCGGGCCGCGCACCGCGAGCTTGCCGAGCGTGCCGGGCGGCACGGGCCGCATCGCATCGTCGACGGCTTGCACGACGTAACCCGGCACTGCGCGTCCGATCGCATGCTCACGCACGTCCGCGCCCGCCGACGATATGAAGATGTGGATCATCTCCGTGCCGCCGATGCCGTCGATCATCTCGATGCCGCTCGCTTCGCGCCACAGCGCACGCGTCGAGTCGGGCAAGGCCTCGCCCGCCGACACGGTCTTCTTCAGACTCGATACATCGAAGCGATCGATGAGCGGCGCCATCTGCCGATAGAACGTCGGCGCGGTGAACATGATCGTCGCGCGAAAGCGTTGCACGGTTTGCAGCAGCGTTTCGGGCGTGAGCTTCTCGAGCAATACCGTCGATGCGCCCACGCGCAACGGAAAGCACAAGAGTCCGCCGAGACCGAACGTGAAAGCGAGCGGCGGCGTGCCGCAAAAGACATCGCCGGACGTGGGCTTCAGGATGTGTCGCGGAAAGAGATCGCACATCGCGAGGACATCGCGATGAAAGTGCATGCAGCCCTTCGGCGCGCCCGTCGTGCCGCTCGTGAACGCGATGAGGCACACGTCGTCGGCGGCGGTATCGCACGCGTCGAACTGCTCGGGCTTGCTGCTTGCGAGCGATTCCAGCGAGGCGGGCGCATCGTCGTGAAACGTGAGGACTTGCGCAAGGCCTTCGCAATGGAACTCGTCGCCTCTGGTCGCGCAGCGGCTCAGCTCTTCGGTCAGGCGCACGTCGCACAGCGCGGCCGAGATGCGTGCCTTGTCGATGATCTGCTTGAGTTCCTTCGCGCGCAACAGCGGCATAGTCGGTACGACGACGAGGCCCGCCTTCAACGCCGCGAAGAACGCAACGGCCATCTGCAAGGTATTCGGTCCGCGCAACAACACGCGATTGCCCGGACGCAAGCCCATCTCATCGACGAGCACATGCGCGCTGCGATTCACGAGCGCGCGCAACTCGCGATAACTCGTTGCATGAGGCTCGCCGTTCGCATCGGACCAGATCACGGTACGCTCGCCGTGCCCGCTTTCGATCGCGCGATCCAGCAGTTCGGTCGCGCAATTGATGCGCGCGGGGTAGGCGACATCGGCGTTGTCGAGCATCAACACCGGCCACTGTTCCTGCGGCGGCAGGTGATCGCGCGCGAAGGTATCGACGTGTGCTGACCGTTCCATCGTGCTCTCCGCTTAGTCGGGGATGACAGCCGTGGCTTCGATTTCCACCAGTGCATCGTCTTCGATGAGCGCGGCCACCTGCACGGCGCTCATCGCGATGTCGTAATCGCCGATCGTCTCGCGGAACGCCGCGCCGATTTCCTTCGCCGCAGCGAGATACGCGCGCTTGTCGGTCACATACCACGTCATGCGCACGAGATGCTCGGGCCGACCGCCCGCTTCGCGCAGCACGGCCACGACATTGCGCAACGCCTGCTCGGCCTGCGCGCCGAATGCCTTGCTGACGAAGCGCGCCTCTTCGTCCCAGCCGATCTGGCCTGCGATATAAACCTGCGTGCCGCGCGCCGCGACGCCGTTCGCGTAGCCGCGCGGCTTGACCCAGCCCGAAGGCAGAAGCGTCTTCTTCATGAACGTGTCTCCTCTTTCAGCGCGCGGCTCGTGCCGGGCGCGAACTGTTCGATGGCGCGTGCGATGTCGGCGGGAATGTCGATCGAATGGCCATCGTCGAGCGATGTCGTCACGAGCACCTGCTTTGCGCGAAAGCGCACTTCGCCATCGCAATGACAGACGATGTCGATGCGAATCGAGCGCTGCCCGACGGAATCGACAGCAAGCGTAAGTGTCACCGTTTCGCCCATACGGCTTGGCCGCGAGAACTCGCAATTGAGCTTGACGATGGGCAGCCCGACGCGCCGCTGCGAGATCATGCGCGCATAGTCGATGCGAAGCGCGTGATCGAACCAGTCCTCGACGAGCGCGTTGGTCATCACGAGGTATTGCGGAAAGTAGACGATGCCCGCCGGATCGCAGTGCGCGAAACGGATACGCATCGGCATGTCGAAGGCAGGCGGCGTTATCGGTGTCATCGGCGTTCTCCGTGTGCTTTCAGCAGGTCGCGTCCGACAATGAGTTGCTGCACTTCGGTCGCGCCTTCATAAATGCGCAGCGCGCGTATCTCGCGATAAAGCGATTCGACCGCGGTGCCGCGCTTCACGCCCAGGCCGCCCCACAACTGCACGGCTGCATCGATGACTTGCTGCGCGCCTTCGCTCGCGTGCCACTTCGCCATCGCTGCTTCGCGCGTGACGCTCTCGCCCTGATCGCGCAGCCATGCCGCGCGATAGACGAGCAGCGCGCTGGTGTCGATGGTCAACGCCATCTGCGCCAACTTCGCCTGCGTCAGTTGAAAGTCGCCGAGCGTGTGGCCGAACATCGTGCGCGATGCCGCGCGTTCGAGTCCTTCCTCCATCGCGTGACGCGCGAAGCCGAGCGATGCCGCCGCAACCGACGTGCGGAAGATATCGAGCGTGCGCATGGCGATCTTGAAGCCTTCGCCCGCGACGCCGAGCATTTGACTGCGCGGTATGCGCGCTTCGTCGAAATGCAGGCGCGCGAGCGGATGCGGTGCGATCACGTCGATGCGTTCGGCGATGTGCAAGCCCTGCGTATCCGCATCGACGATGAACGCGCTGATGCCGCGCGAGCCCGGCGCTTCGCCGGTGCGCGCGAACACGACATAGAAATCCGCGATGCCGCCGTTCGAGATCCACGTCTTGTCGCCGTTCAGCACGTATGCGTCGCCATCGATGCGCGCATCGAGCGACATCGCCGCGACGTCCGATCCCGCTTCCGGCTCCGACAACGCGAACGCCGCGAGTGCGGTGCCGTTCGCGACGCGCGGCAAGTAACGCGCCTTTTGCGCATCGGTGCCGGCGAGCGATATCGCGCCGGAGCCGAGCCCTTGCATCGCGAAGGCGAAGTCGGCGAGGCCATCGTGCTTCGCGAGCGTTTCGCGCAGCAGGCACACGGCGCGCGTATCGATCGTATCGCCCGATGCGCCGTAACGCGTGCCGCCGATGCAATGCCTGAGCCAGCCCGCATCGCCGAGCATGCGTACAAGGCGCTTGCAAGCGGCATCAGTATCGGCGTGATCGACGTGCTTCAGATGCTCTTGCGCCCACGCATCGGCATTGCGCGCGAGTTCGCGATGCCGTTCGTCGAAGAAGGGCCACGCGAGCGCGCTGTGAGGATCGACGTCCATTTAGTCTCCTTCGAACACGGGACGCGTCTTCGCGGCGAACGCACGATAGGCGCGCTCGAAATCGCGCGTGCTCATGCAGATGGCTTGCGCCTGCGCTTCCGATTCGATCGCTTCGTCGATGCTCATGCTCCATTCCTGATGCAGCATCTTCTTCGTGATGCCGTGCGCGAAGGTTGGCCCCGAGACGAGTTCGGAGGCGAGCTTAGCTGCTTCGTCGAGCAAGGTTTCGGGCGCGCAAAGGCGGTTGTAGAAGCCCCACTGATAGCCCTCGTCGCCGCTCGCGGCGCGGCCCGTGAACAGCAGTTCCGCCGCGCGCCCCTGTCCGATGATGCGCGGCAGGATCGAGCACGCGCCCATGTCGCAGCCCGCGAGACCGACGCGCGCGAACAGGAACGCGAGCTTGCTTCGCGCGGTGCCGAGACGCATGTCGGACGCCATCGCGAGGATCGCGCCCGCGCCCGCGCAGACGCCATCGACGGCGGCGACGATCGGTTGCGGGCAATGACGCATCGCCTTGACGAGATCGCCGGTCATGCGCGTGAAGAGCAATAGCTCGGGCATCGGTAGATCGATCAATGGCGCGATGATTTCATGCACGTCGCCGCCGGAACAGAAGTTATCGCCCGCGCCGTGGATGACGACGGCTTTCACATCGGTTGCATAGGCGAGCTGGCGGAACAGGTCGCGCAATTCGGCATACGATTCGAACGTCAGCGGATTTTTGCGCTCGGGCCTGTTCAGCATGATGGTCGCGACGCCGCTCGTCACGGACCAGCCGAAATGCGTCGCGCGATACTCCGCGAGCGTTACGCGATTGCCGGCGAAGAGCGCCCCGGCAGCGGATGAGGTCATCGTTATCTCCTTCAATCTCTCAGTCCTTCAGCGTCTTCAGCAGATGTTGCTTCAGCTTGCCGAGCCGCTGATGCGTCTGCGATTTTTCGTTCAGTTCGAGACCGCCGAACATTTCGACGACCCATTGCTCGTGCGCGGTCGCCATCTTGTCGAATGCGGCGCGGCCTTGCGGCGTGAGGCGCACGCTCGTCGAGCGCCGATCGTTCGGATCGGTATAACGCGAGACCAGTCCTTCCTTTTCCAGTTGATCCGTGATGCCGGTCACGTTGCCGCCGGTGACCATCATGCGGCGCGACAGCTCGGTCATCTTCAATCCTTCGGGATGACGTTCGAGCTGCGCCATCAGATCGAAGCGCGGCAACGTGGTATCGAATTCGGTGCGCAGGCGCTTGCGCAGTTCGGCTTGCACGAGGTTGGTCGTCGTCAGCATGCGCAGCCACAAACGCAATCCCATGTGACTGTCCGCGCCCGTGCTCATCTCCAGATCGACGACGTTATCGGCCGGTTTCTCGACGCCCTTGCGCGGCGCTTTCGATTCGGCCGCGGCGCCCGTTTTCTTGTTGCCTGCCATGTTGCTCACGTGACTTCTCCACCTGATACGGATATCGACTGGCCGTTCATCGAACCCGAGCCGGGCGCGCATAGCCAAAGCACGGCGCTCGCGACTTCTTCGGGCTGCACGAAGCGGCGTTGCGGGTTGTTGCGCACGAGTGCATCGCGTGCTTCCTGTTCGCCGCGCGCGGTTTTCGACATGATCTGATCGAGCGATGAGCGCAGCAGTTCGGTCTCGGTATAACCGGGGCACACCGCATTGACCGTGACGCCCTTCGTCGCGACTTCGGCGGCGAGTGCGCGCGTGAGACCGACGACGCCATGCTTCGCCGCGCAATACGCCGCGACATACGCATAGCCGGTCTGTCCCGCCGTGCTCGCAACATTCACGATGCGGCCATAGCCGCGCTCGAGCATCGAAGGCAACACGGCGCGCGTGCAGAAGAAGACGCCCGTGAGGTTCACGTCGAGCATGCGTTGCCACAGCGCGGTATCGGTTTGCGTGAAGGGCGCGGCTTGCGCGTGGCCCGCGTTGTTCACGAGAATATCGACGGGTCCGGCGCGCGAGAATGCAGCGGCGACGGCGGCTTCGTCGGTCACATCGACGGCGATGCACGCCACATCGACACGCGCACGCATCGCATCGCGCTGCGCTTCGAGACGCGCGATATCGCGGCCCATCAGCGTGATGCGCGCGCCCGCTTCTGCAAGCGCCAGCGCGCACGATGCGCCTATGCCGCTGCCGCCGCCCGTCACGACCGCGTGTTTGTCCGCGAGAGAAGACATCATCAGACCGATCCTTCCGCGCGCTGCGCGCGTTCTTGCGGCGTGAGGCGCGCATTGTCCGCGGCCATCGCGCGTTCGCGTTCGAGATTGCGTTCGAGTTGCGATTTCGCGGCGGCGTATTGCTTCGGCCATGCGATATCGAAGTAGCCGATCTTCGCGGCCTCGTTCAATGTCCACGATGGATTCGCGAGATGCGGACGCGCCACCGCGCACAGGTCCGCGCGTCCCGCCGCGATGATGCTGTTCACGTGATCCGCTTCCGAGATCGCGCCGACCGCGATCGTCGCGATGCCCGCTTCGTTGCGGATGCGATCGGCGAACGGCGTCTGGAACATGCGGCCGAACACGGGCTTTTCCTGCTTGCTGACCTGCCCCGACGATACGTCGATCATGTCCGCGCCCGCGGCCTTGACTGCGCGCGCGATCTGCACGGCGTCGTCGGGCGTCGTGCCGCCATCGACCCAGTCGTGCGCGGAGATGCGCACCGACATCGGCTTGTCTTGCGGCCATGCGGCGCGCATCGCCGTGAAGACTTCGAGCGGATAGCGCAGACGGTTCTCGAGCGAGCCGCCATATTCGTCGGTGCGATGATTCGTGAGCGGCGAGAGAAAGCTCGACAGGAAATAGCCATGCGCGCAGTGCAATTCGAGCCAGTCGAAGCCTGCGCGCGCGGCCATCTCCGTGGCGCGCACGAACTGCGCTTCGATCTCGCGCAGGTCTTCATGCGATGCCTCGCGCGACCATTGGCTCACGCCTTGCAAGTATTGTTGCGGCGATGCGGACACGAGCGGCCAGTTTCCGTCGCGAAGCGGCTGATCGATGCCTTCCCAGGCCACACGTGTCGATGCCTTCGCGCCCGCATGACCGATCTGCATGCCGATCTTCGCATCCGATTGCGCATGCACGAACTCGACGATGCGTTGCCACGCAGCAAGATGCGCGGGTGCATACATGCCGGGGCATCCAGGCGTGATGCGCGCCTCGGGCGACACGCAGGTCATCTCGGTCATCACGAGCGCGGCGCCGCCCATCGCGCGCGCGCCGAGATGCATCAGGTGATAGTCGCCCGCGATGCCGTCGACGGCGGAATACTGCGCCATCGGCGAGACGACCACGCGGTTCTTCAGCGTAACGCCGCGCAACGTGAACGGCGTGAACATCGGCGGAACAGGGCGTTGTTTTGCATCGCGTTCGAGGCCTGAGCGCGCGGCGAGCCAGTCTTCGAACGATGCGAGATAGCGCGCATCGCGTTCGCGCAAATTTTCATGCGAGATGCGCTGCGAGCGCGTAAGCAGCGAATACGCGAACTGCTCGGGCTCGAACGACGCGTAACGATCGACATGCTCGAACCATTCGGTCGAATTGCGCGCGGCGTTCTGAATGCGCAGCACGTCGACACTGCGCACCTGCGTGTAATGCGCGAGCGCGCCTGCGAGATCGCCGTCCTGTTTCGCGAAGGCGGTGTCGATGCTGTTCGCGAGTTCGATCGCATCTTCGAGCGCGAGCTTCGTACCCGAACCGATGGAGAAGTGCGCGGTATGCGCCGCATCGCCCATCAACACGACAGGCGTGCGCTTGCCCGGCGCGCTTTCGCGCCAGTGCACCCATTCGCGATTGACGACACGCGGAAAGCGGATCCATTGCGCCGAGCCGCGCAGATGCGTGGCATTCGAAACGAGCGCGTGGCCGTCGAGATACTTCGCGAAGAGTTTCTCGCAAAACGCGATGCCGTCTTCCTTGCTCATGTCGGCGAGGCCGGCCGCGCGCCACACGCGCTCGGGCGCTTCGACGATGAACGTCGACGTGTTCTCGTCGAAGCGATAAGCATGCGCCTGAAACCAGCCCCATTCGGTCTTCTCGAACGCGAACGTGAAGGCGTCGAAACACTTGTGCGTGCCGAGCCATACGAAGCGGCAGTCGCGCATGTCGATGTCGGGCTGATACGTCGATGCGTATTTCGCGCGGATCGCGCTGTTGAGGCCGTCGCTCGCGATGATGAGATCGGCGTCGTAGTCTTCGTCGTTCGTGACTTGCGTTTCGAAGACGAGCTTCACGCCGAGTTCTTCAGAGCGCGCCTGGAGAATGTTCAAGAGACGCTTGCGGCCGATGCCGCAAAAGCCATGACCCGACGAGCGGATCGTGCGGCCGTCGATATGAACCTCGATATCGTCCCAGTGATTGAAGGCATCGAGAATGGCGTCGGCGCTTTGCGGGTCCGCCGCGCGCAGATTGCCGAGCGTTTGATCGGAGAAGACGACGCCCCATCCGAAAGTATCGTATGGACGGTTTCGTTCGACGATGGTGATGTCGTAACCGGGATGGCGGCGCTTCATCAAAAGCCCGAAATACAGACCCGCCGGGCCTCCGCCGATACAGACGATGCGCATGCTTGCTCTCCGGGTCGTGTGTCTTGCGGTGTCTCACTCCATGTCGATAATTTAGGTTTTGATAATTTAGATGTCAAGTAAATTGACGAACGTCTGCGACTGAGTTCGCGCGCGCCGCTCTCCACGATGGATGTCGATGGAGTGCGTGCCGCGCGCGATGTTTCAGTTCATCGTGAGGCGCAGCGAGCCCTTATCAGCCGATCAGTCGCGGTGATGATGCTTGTGATGCTTGCCGCGATTGCCCCGATAATCGCGACCGTAGTCATCCGCGTACGAGTTCGAGCGCGAGATATTGCCGCCCAGTGCCGAGCCCGCGCCGCCGCCGAGCGCCGCGCCGATAAGGCCGCCGCCTCTGCCGCCCATCGTATTGCCTGCCGCCGTGCCCGCACCGCCGCCGAGCGCACCGCCGATGATCGCGCCCGTGCGCTCGCGACGATTCGACGTGACCGCGCCACCCGCGCCGCCGCCGACAGCTCCGCCGAGCACCGCGCCCGTGCTGCCGCCTACCGCACCGCCGAGCGCCGCGCCCGCGACGCCACCGAGCGCGCCGCCGAGCGCATTGTTCATGTCGCCTGCAATGGCCGGCATCGACGATGCAGCCGCGAGCGTTGCAATAGCAACGAGTCGAAGGATTCGCTTTGACATAGTTCAGATGTTTTATTTATGAGACGGCGCGAATATAACTGTGCCATCGAAAGGCTTTCGTAACATCGCGCGTGAGCGGCGGTAAGAGGTGTAACAAGGCGTTGAGCCTTCCTTACGCGGCATCCGCGCCCTTGTTCCGCCGGCGCAATGACGGCGGCCGTTCGGTCAGGCGCGCTGCCGTATCCGTGTCCGTCCCGGCGCTGCCCGCCGCGCGAAACTGCCGCCGATAGTCCGCCGGCGTCGTCTGCTTCGCCGCCTTGAACTGCCGGTTGAAATTAGCGACGTTCGCGAAGCCCGAACGAGCCGCGATCACTGACACGGGCAGCGAGGTATCGCCAAGCATCCGGCACGCGTGCCCCATGCGAACGCGCGCGATATATCGTCCGACGCTCTCGCCAATGTGCTGCACGAAATAGCGCGTCAACGTCCGCTCCGAAAGATTCGCCGCCGCACAGAGATCCGCTATGCGCAGCGGTTCCGCGAAGCGTGCATCGATCATCGCGAGCACGCGACTGATGCGTTCGGGTTCGTGACCTGACGGCCCGGCGTTCGTTTGATTGAACGCGCTCGGCGATGCGAGCGGATGGCCGGGCGCTTCGCCGAGCGTGCACAGAATGTCGAGCGCCGCGCTCAGGCGCTCGCGCGGCACGTTCGAGAGCAATGGCGCGAGCCGGCCGCGCATCCATTCTCCGGCGGGCGGATCGAAGGCAAGCCCGCACGCGGCGCGGCGCAGCAGCTTGCGAAGCGGCTCGTATTCGCGGCAGCAATCCGCCATGCGTCGCGCCCAGTCGCCGTCGAACCATATGACGATGGCGACTTGCGGCAAGGCAGGATCGATCGACCGGTTCGACGACCACGTATGCGGCAAATCCGGCGGCACGAGCACGAGGTCTTCGGCCTGATAGTCGTTCACGGCATCGCCGATATAGCGCTTGCCATGACTATTCATCGTCAGCGTCAACTCGTATTCCGGATGGTGATGCCATTCGAACGGAATACGCGCGAGCCGCCGATGGTATACCCGGACCGAACAGTCCTCGCCGAACTCGACGTGCTCATAAGCTGGTTTCATGGCCGAAAGCGCAAATGAATTGCCCGGATAGTATCACTCGCAATCGCGTAGCCGTCTTATGCTTTTCGCACGGAAATTCATAGGGAGACGATCATGGCGCTGATAATCGACGACATGCCGGGCGCGATCCGGCATGCGAAAAAGGAACTGCGCGCCGCGCTGCCGAACTATCGCGAGATCTTCGCCGAGGTCGAAAAAGCGATCGGCGATGAGGCGAAACGCATCGCGGCACGGCGCGATCGCGGCGAGAACGTCATTCCCGAAATCCGCTTCGCCGATATCGTCGAAGGACGCGTCAGCGACGGCGATGTCGCGCTCGTCAAATCGCGCGGCGCATGCGTGATTCGCAACGTCTTTCCTCGCGAGCAGGCGCGCCAGTGGGACGACGATATCGCCGATTACGTCGAGCGCAATCACCTCGACAAACGCCTCGAAAACCGCGCCGAGGACAAGTACTTCGGGCAGCTCGCATCGAGCAAGCCGCAGATTTACGGCGTGTACTGGTCGAAGCCGCAAGTGCTCGCGCGCCAGTCGGAATCGCTGAGCGCCGCGCGCGTCTTCCTCAACAAGCTCTGGCGCAACGAGAGTGATGGGCGCGTGCACTTCGATCCCGAACGCGTGCCCGTCTATGCCGACCGGCTGCGCCGCAGGCCGCCGGGTTCGGCATCGCTCGGGCTGTCGGCGCATTGCGATGGCGGCTCTGTCGAACGCTGGATAGAAGGCAATTTCCGCAAGGTGTACCGGCACGTGTTCTCCGGCAACTGGCGCGCCTACGATGCCTTCGATGCCGCGTTCCGGCCCGACGTGGAAGAGATCGCATCGCCCGCCGTCTGCTCGATGTTCCGCACTTTCCAGGGCTGGACCGCGCTTACGCCGCAAGGTCCGGGCGACGGCACGCTGCAACTCGTGCCCATCGCCAACGCGATGGTGTACATCCTCCTGCGCGCCCTCCAGGACGATATCGCCGACGACGACCTGTGCGGCGCCATGCCCGGCCGCGCGCTGTCGATCAAGCCGGAGTATCACGCGCCGCTGTTCGAGGCGCTTTCCTCGATACCGGAGATGGACGCGGGCGACACCGTGTTCTGGCACAGCGACGTCATTCACGCGGTCGAAGACGAACACAAGGGCTCGGGTTACAGCAACGTGATGTACATCGCTTCCGCGCCCGCGTGCGCGAAGAACGACGCGTATCTCAAGCGTCAGTTGCCGAGCTTTCTGAAGGGCGAAAGCCCGCCCGATTTTCCCGCCGATCACTTCGAGGTCGACTTCGAAGGCCGCGCGACGCCCGGCGATCTGACGCCGCTCGGCCGCGCGCAACTCGGATTCGATCTGTAGAAGGCGGACGGCACCGTTGCGCGGTCAACGCGCCGCATCATCCATAAAGACAATATCGGAGACTGCAATGAAACACTCGCTGAGGTCGGCCACGGCGGCCGTCGCGCTTCTCATCGCCGGTACGCAGGCTGCATCGGCGGCCGAACAGATATCGGTCCTGCACTGGTGGACGTCCGGCGGCGAATCGAAGGCGATTCGCGTGCTCAGGGACGACATGAGCAAGCAGGGCTACGGATGGAATGACTTCGCCGTCGCGGGCGGATCGGGCACGGCGGCGATGACGGCGCTCAAGACGCAGGTGATCTCGGGCAATGCGCCGTCGGCCGCGCAGATCAAGGGACCGCTGATCCAGGACTGGGCCGATCAGGGCGTGCTCGTGACGATCGATCCGTCCGCGACCGACTGGAAAAGCCATCTCCCCGCGCCGATCGATAGCGACGTGAAGTCGGGCGGTCACTATGTCGCGGTGCCGTTCTCGGTGCATCGCATCAACTGGCTGTGGATCAACAAGGCGGACCTCGACAAGGTAGGCGGCACGCCGCCCGCGACGTGGGCGGAGTTCTTCGCGCTTGCGGACAAATTCCGCGCGGCGGGCATCACGCCCGTCGCGCACGGCGGCCAGCCGTGGCAGGACATGACGATCTGGGAGACGGTCGTGCTGTCGCAGGGCGCGGACTTCTATCGCAAGGCGCTCGTCGATCTGGATCAGAAGACGTTGACGTCGCCGCAGATGGTGCAGGTCTTCGAGACCGTGCAAAAGATCAGGACGTACTTCGACAAGAGCTATCACGGACGCGACTGGAACCTCGCCACCGCAATGGTGATATCGGGTTCGGGCGGCATGCAGTTCATGGGCGACTGGGCCAAGGGCGAGTTCGCCAACGCAAACAAGAAGGCGGATGTCGACTTCGTCTGCGCGCCCGCGCCGGGCACCTCGAACGCGTACACCTACACGGCCGATGCGTTCGTGTTCTTCAAGCAGAACGGCAAGAAGGACGCGACGCCGGGCCAGCTCGCGATGGCGAAGACCATCATGTCGCCGGATTTTCAGGAGCAGTTCAGCCTGAACAAGGGATCGATTCCCGTGAGGCTCGACGTGTCGATGGACAAGTTCGACGCCTGCGCGAAGAAGTCGCGCGCCGACGAACAGGCGACGATCAAGTCGGGCGGCTTCTTTCCATCGCTCGCTTTCGGCGAACTGCAATCGCCGGTGACGGCCGGTGCGATCACCGATGTCGTGACGAACTTCATGAACTCGAACGAGGACGCGAAAGAGGGCGTACGCAAGCTCGCCGCCGCCGCGAAGGTCAAGTAGGCGCGCGCGTTACCGGGATCTGTTCGCGCGCGTCATAACTCAATTGAACGCGCGTCGGTTGACCGTGCGGCGGCAAGCAGGGAAGATGCAGCGATAGCGATAGCGATAGCGATAGCGATAGCGATAGCGACGCGCAGCCCATTCTCATGCAGCGGCAATTCGACGACCTTCTTCTCGGCAGCATCGAACTCTTCTGCCTCGCGGCCGATCTCGGCAGTTTCACACTGGCGGCCACCGCGGCGAGCGTCACGCCCGCCGCCGTGAGCCGTGCCGTCGCGCGACTGGAAAAGCGCCTGGACGTGCGCCTTTTCGTGCGCACCACGCGTCAGATTCGACTGACCGATGCGGGCCGCCGCTATTTCGAGCAATGCCGCGACGCGCTCAACCGCCTTGCCGAAGCGGAGCGCGAAGCGACCGGCCAGCAGACGACGCCCAAGGGCGCGCTGCGCATCAGCATGCCGACGCCCTACGGTCATTACCGCATGTTGCCGCTCTTCGCGGAGTTCAGGAAGCGTTATCCCGATGTCACCGTCGAGGCGCATCTGAGCAACCGCAACATCGACTTCGCCGATGAAGGCTTCGATCTCGCGATTCGCGGCCGCGCGCCGCGCGACTCCGGCCTGATCGCGCGCAAGCTGGAAGACGCGGAGCTCGTCGTGGTCGCGTCGCCGGCGTATCTGAAGCGCGCGGGCACGCCGAAGACGATCGACGATCTTACCGGTCACGAATGCATCCAGTTCGAGATGCCGAGCACCGGGCGCGCCGTGCCGTGGCGCTTCATGCAGAACGGCGAAGCCATCGAGATCACCACGCAAGGCGGCTACGGCACCTCCGGCGATGCGCTCGCGGGCATTCCGCTCGCCTGTCACGGCGCGGGACTCTTCCAGACTTATCGCTTCACGGTGGAGAACGAATTGCGCGCGGGCACGCTCGTCGAAGTGCTGCGCGATCATGGCGGATGCAGCCGGCCGTTCATCCTGCTGTATCCGCATGGCAGACATTTGTCGTCGCGCGTACGGGCATTCGTCGACTTCGTCGTCGAGAAGCTCGGCACGCGTTGAATCGAACCGTTCAAAGGGACGCACTTTCATGAGCAAGAACGCATTGACATCGTTACTCGGCATCGATACGCCGATCATCCAGGCGCCGATGGCCGGCGTGAGCACGCCCGCGCTCGCGGCGGCGGTATCGAATGCGGGCGGGCTCGGCTCGCTCGGCGTCGGCGCGATGAACGCCGAGGGTGCGCGCAAGGTCATCCGCGAGACGCGTGCGCTGACCGGCAAGCCGTTCAACATCAACGTGTTCTGTCACGCGCCCGCGCGTGCCGATGCCGCCGTCGAAGAAGCATGGACCGCCTGGCTCGCGCCCGTGTTCGCGCAATACGGCGCGACGCCGCCCGCGAGGCTGAGCGAGATCTATACGAGCTTCGTCGTCGATGAAGCGATGCTGAAGGTGTTCGTCGAAGAGAAGCCGGCGGTCGTGAGTTTTCACTTCGGCTTGCCGTCGAAGGACTATGTCGATGCATTGCGCGGCGCGGGCATCAAGCTGCTGGCATCCGCCACGAACGTGAGTGAAGCGGAGCAGGTGGCCGCGGCGGGCATGGATGCGATCGTCGCGCAGGGCATCGAGGCGGGCGGGCATCGCGGCATCTTCGATACGCAAGCCGACGACGATTATCTCGGCTCCTTCGCGCTCACGCGTCTTCTCGTGCGCAAGTTCGACGTGCCCGTGATCGCGGCCGGCGGCATCATGGACGGCGCGGGCATCGCGGCGGCGCTCGCGCTCGGCGCACAGGCGGCGCAACTCGGCACGGCGTTCGTGCCTTGCACGGAGACTTCGATCGACGAGGGATATCGCCGTGCAATCCTGAGCGATGCCGCCGCGCGCACGACGTTCACATCCGCGATCTCGGGGCGCGAGGCGCGCGGCCTCGTCAACAAGTTCACGGAATTGGGGCGCAGCGCGCACGCGCCCACGATCCCCGCCTATCCCGTCACCTACGATGCCGGCAAGTCGCTGCACGCGGCCGCGAAAGCGAAGGGCGAATTCGGCTACGGCGCGCAGTGGGCGGGACAGGCCGCCGCGCTCGCGCGGGAATTGCCCGCTGCCGAACTGATGGCGCGCCTGCAGGCGGAACTGCGGGAAAGCATCGCGCACATGCAGCGATATGCATAGTCGAAACGCTTCGTTGGTCAGGCGCGCTGTCGATGCTTCAATGTTTCCGTCGCACTCCATGCGGCCTGCATCGACAGACAAACGCATACCAACGGAGATTTTCGATGTCCGCACTCCCCACGCTCGCCGCCGATTCCACGCTTGCTCCCGCCACGTCGAATGAACCGTTCCAGGTACGCCCGATCGGCGGGCGTAGCGGCGCGGAAGTGCGCGGCGTGACGCTTTCCGCCGATCTCGCCGACGACGCCATCGCCGCGATCAATCAGGCGTTGCTTCAACATAAAGTGCTGTTTTTCCGCGGCCAGTCGCATCTCGACGATGCCGCGCAGGAAGCCTTCGCCGCGCGCTTCGGCGAGACCGTCGCGCATCCGACCGTGCCATCGCTCGCGAGCGGCAGCCGCCTGCTCGAACTCGATTCGAAGCACGGCACGCGCGCGAATTCGTGGCATACGGACGTCACGTTCGTCGATGCGTACCCGAAGATTTCGATTCTGCGCGGTGTCGTGATTCCGCCCGCCGGCGGCGACACGGTATGGGCCAACACGGCCGCCGCCTACGCGAATCTGCCGCAAGTGCTGCGCGAACTCGCCGATACGCTCTGGGCGCTGCATTCGAACGCCTACGACTATGCCGCGACGCGCAATGTGCCCGACACGCAGCAGGAAAGCGAGTACCGCAAGCAGTTCACGTCGACGCTGTATGAAACGGAGCATCCCGTCGTGCGCGTGCATCCGGAAACGGGCGAGCGCACGCTCGTGCTCGGCCATTTCGTGCAGCGCTTCATCGGTCTGTCGCAGCGGGATTCGGACCGGCTGATCGAACTTTTCCACGATCACGTCACGCGCCTCGAGAACACCGTGCGCTGGCGCTGGACGCAGGGCGACGTCGCGATCTGGGACAACCGCGCGACCCAGCATTACGCGGTGGCCGATTACGGCGATGCGCATCGCGTCGTGCGCCGCGCGACCGTGCATGGCGATGTGCCCGTGGGCATCGACGGGCGCAGGAGCCGCATCGTCAGACAGGAAGCGCGCACGGTCTGACGTGCGCTGCGTCGCTGCATGCACCGGCGATGACATCGCCGGCGATCCACTCTTTCTCATTGCACGATGACACTACGATTCAAGCTCCTCGCCAGCGCGGCGACGCTCTTTGCCGCGCTCATCGGTCCCGCGCATGCTGCCGATCCGGCCGTGGTGCGCATCGGCGTCGCGCAGCAGGGCATGGGCGATCCGCCGACCTTCGGCGGCTCGCCCGCCGCGACCGCGCAGTTGCAGCATCGTGTCGAGGATGCATTGCAGGCCGGGCACGCCAAGGTCGAATGGATCTTCTTCAAGGGCGCGGGGCCGGCCGTCAACGAAGCGCTCGCGAACAAGCAGATCGACTTTGCATATCAGGGCGATCTGCCTTCGGTGATCGGCCGTGCGAACGGTTTGAAGACGCATTTGCTGCTTGCATCGAACGTGCGAACGGGCGTGTACCTCGCGGTGCCGCCGGACTCCGACATCAAGAGCGTGAAGGACCTGAAGGGCAAGCGCGTCGCCATCTTCCGCGGCACGAATCTTCAGCTCGTCGCCGATAACGTGCTGAAGCAGAACGGTCTCAGCGAACGCGATCTGCGCGTCATCAATCTCGATACCGCCGCCGCGCAGGCCGCGCTCGCATCGAAGGGCGTCGATGCGGTGTTCCTCGATTACTCGCTCTTCAAGCTGCAACGTCAGGGCCTCGCGAAGATCGTCTACGCATCGCGCGACGACGGCGTGCAGTTCACGCGTCAGGCGCATCTGCTCGTGCTCGAAGACTACGAGCGCGCGCATCCCGACACGGTGCAGAAGGTCGTGACGGCAGTCGTTCAGGCGGCGCAATGGTCATCCGACGAAGCCAATCGCAATGCGCTCTTTGCGTTATGGGCGAAGAGTGGCGTGCCGGTCGAATCGTGGGCGTCCGAGTTCGCGAATCAGCCGTTGAAGGATCGCATGTCGCCGCTCGTCGATCCGTTTCTCGTCGCGCGCTATCAGTCCGTCGCCGACGATGCCTTGCGTCTGAACCTGATTCGCCAGCCCGTTAGCGTGAACGGATGGTTCGAGCCGAAGTATCTCGACGCGGCGTTGAAGTCGCTGAAGCTCGAAGCGTACTGGCCGCGTTTCGACGCATCGGGCAAGCCTTCCGGCGAACGTCTTGCGGAGAATCGATAAATGGCCAAGGCGCTGACGCGTGTGTTCCTGCCTGCGGATCGCGGCCGCGAGGCTTCATCGAAGGATACGTTGCGCACGATCGGCTGGACCGCGTTGCCGTGGATCGTGCCTGTGCTATGCGCGTTGCTGTGGACGCTCGGTTCGCGCTACGGATGGATCTCCGCGCAAGTGCTGCCCTCGCCCGCGCTCGTGTTCGACACGCTCGGCGCGCTGGTGAAGAGCGGCGACTTGTGGATGCATCTGTCGGCGAGCATGACGCGCGCCGCGGTCGGATTCGGCGGCGGCGTGCTGCTTGGCATCGCGCTCGGCGGATTGCTCGGATTGTCGCGCACGCTCGAAGCCTATGTGCTGCCGAGCTTCAACGCGATCGTGCAGGTTCCGGTACTCGGCTGGCTGCCGTTCCTGATGATCGTCGTCGGCATCGGCGAGCCATTGAAGTATCTGCTGATCGGGCATGCGGCGCTCGTGCCGGTCACGCTATCCACGTTGCAGGGCTTTCGCGGCACGCCGCGCGCGTTGCAGGAAGTGGCGTCGGTGTATCGCTATTCGCGCTGGCAGGTCGTGACGCGGGTGACTTTGCCGGCTGCGATTCCCGTCATCGGCACGGGCGTGCGGCTCGCGTTCACGAAGGCGTGGCTGACGCTCGTGGTCGTGGAACTGGTTGCCTCATCCGAAGGGCTCGGCTATCTGATCGTGTATGGACGTCAGCTCTTCCAGCTCGATCTCGTGCTGGCCGCGGTGCTGATCGTCGGGGCGATCGGTTATGCCGCCGATCGCCTGCTCAATGCGTTCGAGCGCAAGCTGCAGCGCGGCCGCAACAACTGAGGAACGGCGTATGTCGACACTGGAATACGAAGCGGGAACCGTCAAGGGATCGTGGCGCGGCCTCGTGCTGCCGATCGGCGCGCTTGCCGTATGGTGGTTCGTATCGCGCGGCGCCCAGGTGGGGCACGGCGTGCTGGTCTCGCCCGCGCAGGTCTGGGAAACCGCCGTGGAGCAGGTTCGAAGCGGGGCGCTCGCGCGTGCGCTGTCGGCATCGCTTGCGCGCGAACTGACGGGCTTCGCGATAGGCACGAGTCTCGGGCTTGCACTGGGCGCGCTGCTCGGCATATCGAAGCTCGCGAATCGCGCGATCGCGCCGAGCTTCAATACGTTCAAACAAGTGTCGCTGTTCGCGTGGATTCCGCTGATCTCCGTGTGGTTCGGGCTCGGCGATGTCGCGAAGGTCGTGTTCCTGTCGCTCGCGGCGCTGGTGCCCGTCGTGATGCATACGAGCGACGGCATTCGCGCGGTGCCCGCGAACTGGCTCGACGTAGCGCGCGCGTATCGATACGGGCGATTGCAGACACTCGCGCATGTCGTGCTGCCCGCCGCGTTGCCGTCGATCTTCACCGGCGTCTATCTCGCGCTCATCTATTCATGGCTCGCGACGCTCGGTGCGGAATATCTGCTCGTCGCGGGAAGCGGGATCGGCAATACGCTTGTCGATGGCAGCGAGCAGTTTCGAATGGATCTCGTCGCGTTCGGCGTGATCGTGGTCGGTTTGACGGGGTGGGCGTTGAATGCCTTCGCGCGCGCTGTGCAGCGGCGCTGGTTCGGCACTGCATCGGGCCGCGCGGCTTGAGGAGAAACCAGAAGATGACGACGGATATCGAACAGGACAGCGGCCTCGCGCTGCGGCATGTGACGAAGCGCTTCGTTGGCGACGACGCACCGCCAGTGCTCGATCGCATCGATCTTTCCATTGCGAGCGGCGAGTTCGTCAGCATCGTCGGGGCGAGCGGATGCGGCAAGTCGACATTGCTGCGTCTGATCGCGGGCCTCGACGGCGATTACGACGGCGAGATCGAGTTCGGCGGCGAACGCATCGTGACGACGGACCTGTCGCGCGGCATCGTGTTTCAGGATCATCGACTGTTTCCGTGGCTCGATGTCGCGCAGAACGTCGCGGTGGCGCTGCGCAACGCGCCGTTATCGAAGGCGGAGAAGACGCACGCGGTGGCGGAGCATATCGCGCTCGTCGGATTGAAAGGCCATGAGCGGCTTTATCCGCATCAGTTGTCGGGCGGCATGGCGCAGCGGGTCGCGATTGCGCGCGGGCTCGTGAATCGTCCGCGTCTGTTGTTGCTCGATGAACCGTTCGGCGCGCTCGATGCGTTGACGCGCAGCCGTCTGCAAGTTGAACTGCAACGCATATGGGAGCGCGAGCGGATCACGATGGTGCTCGTCACGCACGACGTCGAAGAGGCCGTGCTGCTGTCGGACCGGATCGTGGTGATGCAGGCGCGCCCGGGGCGGATCGGGGAAGTCGTCGATGTGTCGCTGCCGAGGCCGCGCAAGCTCGGGGATCGAAAGGTGGCTGCGTTGCGCGACGATATCGTGGATGGGTTCTTCTCGGAAGCCGCCTAAAGCTGCGCTTCGATCGCCGCTTTATCGATGACGGACCACACGTTATCGATCTTCCCGTCGCGGAATTCGTAGATGACGTTCTCGAAGAACACGACGCGCTTTCCATCCACGTGAAGCCCGAGGAACACCCCCGCCGGCGTGCATTCGAAGCGCAACCGGCACGCGATGCGCGGCGCTTCTTCGATCAGCAAGCGAATGTCGAAGAAAAGATCGGGGATTTCGCGGTAATCCTTTCGCAGCATGTCGCGATAGTCGTCGAGTGTCAGCGCGCGTTCGTTGTATCGCAGCGTGTCATGTACGAACGTGCCGAGATTGGGCCAGTCCTGCGCGTTCAGACAGGCGATGTATCCGCGATAGATCTCTGCAAGCATCGCATCCGCTCCCGAACCGATTGCAACGATCCGCGCATCTTCTCATGTCGGCAAGCTGCGCGCCCAAGACATGCAGGCCCCGCTTTCGTCATAATCCGCTTAATCGAACTACAGAAAAGCGGTCATGGCGTTAATCGATTCAATCTGGCGAGTGATGTTTCGCGTCGCGTTCCGGCTTGCGCGCATGTGGTGGGGCTTTCGACAGCCTCATCACGAAGGCGCGCTCGTTGCGATCCATGTCGGGGAGGCGTTGCTGCTCGTGAAGCCGTCGTATCGACGTGAATGGAATCTGCCCGGCGGCAGCGTCGATGCGGGCGAGACGCCCGAAGCTGCGGCCTTGCGCGAAATCGATGAAGAACTCGGTCTGCCGCCGCACGCGCTCGTTGCGGCGGGCAGCGCGTATGGCATCTGGGACGGGCGCAAGGACACCGTGCATTTCTTCGAGCTTCATCTCGATTCGCTGCCCGAGTTGCGGCTCGATAATCGCGAGATCGTCGCCGCGCGCCTTGCATCGCCGGACGAATTGCGCGGCATCGCGTTGACCGAGGCTGCGGCTGCGTACTGTCATCGCGGCCTGCGTTAGCATCAACCGTGCAACGCGAGCCCCTTCACGGCCTTGTCCACGGCCTTCTTCGGCCCATGCAGCGCGAGACCGACGAAATCGAGATTGGCCGCGTCCTGCGCGCGAAACACTTCGCGGTTGGCCGCATCGTGTCCCGTCGAAAACATGGCGTGGACATACGGCACGATCTTCAATTCGCGCAATAGCGCCTGCCGATGCGCGTTCTGCAACCCGGGCAGATCGGCGGCGAAGACGAGCATCGGCTGGCCGAGCATGCGGCCATAGCGTTGACCGCTGCCGTCCTCGTAAGGCTCGCCGATTGCGTCGGGCATCGCCGCCGCCACGCCGGTCGCGAGGAAGGCGACCACATTCAGTTTCTGCCAGACCGCGAGATCGTCGCGCACGATGAGCGCCACTTTTGTGTCGAACATGAAGGTTCCTCCGTCGAACGATCATGGTCCGCGATTCGCCGCGCTCAGTCTGGAACGTTTGTGCACATTCGCCGATAAGCCGCGGGCGTCATCCGGTAAGCGCGATGAAACCAGCGGCCAAGATGACTTTGATCCGCGAAACCCACGCTCGCGGCAACCTGCGCGGGCCGCAACCCCTCCGCGAGCAATCGTCGCGCGGCCCGCAACCGCAAGCGCACGAGATACGCATGCGGCGACGTGCCGAACGTGCGCTTGAAGAGGCGCGTCAGTCTGAACCGGTCGATGCCGGCGGCGATCGCGAGTTCATCCAGTCCGATGTTGCCGTCCATGTGTTCGTGCAGCATATCGCGCACGCGGCGGGCGGCGAGCGGAATGGCGAGCGTGTTCGTCGACGGTGCGTCGTTCAACTGGCCGCTGAGTTGCACCAGCAGATGATCGAGCGTCTGATCGCGCGCGAGCCGGCCTTCGTCGTGATGGATCGCGATGAACGCCGCGCGGATGGCATCGACGAGATGGCGATCGTCGACGAGCGTATGGCTGAACGCCGCCTCGACGCCGCGCATGCCCGGAAGATTCAGCTCGCGCGCCGCCTGCTCGACCCAGCCTTGCGGCAGATACAGCATCGCGTACGTAAAGCCGCTCGCCTCGGGCGCGTGGCCGTCGTGCAGCGCGCCGGGCTCGATGAGAATCGCGCGGCCCGGCACGCTCGTATGCAGCGACCGATGACACTGGAACCGCTGCACGCCTTGCTCGGTGTAGCCGATGAGCATGTCGTCGTGATCGTGGGGATCGTAGGCGTGGCCGCTGAAATGCGCGCGCAGCGCTTCGATACTCGTTTCCTGGTCGCGCCGCGCGGCGAGCCAGTGATCGGTCCGGTCGTTGAAAACGATTGCGCCTGTCATCGCTCGCTTTGGTTGTCTCGGCAACGTGCCCGTCACAAATGGTATGCGAAGCCCGCTATGTGCACTTTCATACACTTTGTTTCAATTTGTTTCAACTCGTCGGAATGCCCACCCAGCAAGGCTTTGCGCGGTTCGTTGGCGGCGAAACAGGGCGGGCCCTTGGCCGGGCGGTGAAGACTTCGAATCGAGGGCCGTTAAAGGATTCAACAGACAGGAACGGACATCATGAAGATCGAAACCAGCAGCAACAACGCCGTCACGATTCTCCAGCCCGCCGCGGTGCGCGCGATCGGCGGTCAGCAAGGCGGCGCGGCCAGCGCGAGCAGCTCGACCGTGAATCTGTCGCCGATGTCGACGTTGCGCGTGTCGAATGAATCGGATATCGATACGGCGAAGGTCGCATCGATCAAGGCGACGCTCGCCGACGGCAGCTACAGGCCGGATTCTGCGCGGATTGCGGACGGCATGCTGAGCGCCGCGCGCGATATGTTGGGCGCGAGGATGGGCTGATTGGGCGTTCCGAGGTCATCGATCGCGACGAATCCCGTTAGCATGGAAGCTCGCAACGAAACGGAGACGCCCATGACCCAAGTAAAAGTAGCCGGATTCGGTGTGTCGCTCGACGGCTTCGCCGCCGGGACCGATCAAAGCCTCGAACATCCGCTTGGTCTGCGAGGCGAGGAACTGTTCCAGTGGTTCTTCCCGACGCAGACCTTTCGCGCCATGATCGGAAAAGAGGGCGGCGAAACCGGCCCGGACGACACGTTCGCCCGCCGCGCGATGGACGGTTTCGGCGCCTTCATCCTCGGGCGCAACATGTTCGGACCCGTTCGGGGCGAATGGCCCGACGATCAATGGAAAGGATGGTGGGGCGACGAACCGCCGTACCATGCGCCGACGTTCGTACTGACGCACTATCCGCGACCGCCCATCGAGATGCTGGGCGGGACGACCTTTCATTTCATCACCGAAGGCATCGACGTCGCGCTGCAAAAGGCGCGTGAAGCGGCGGGCGCGAAGGACATCAAGATCGGCGGCGGTGCACCGACCGTGCGGCAATACATTCAGGCCGGCCACGTCGATCAAATCCACCTTGCGCTTGCGCCGGCCGCGCTCGGACAGGGCGAGCCGCTATTCGCGGGCATCGATCTTCGCGCGCTCGGATACCGGACGGTAGAGCATGTGGCGACGGAGCGCGCCACGCACGTCGTTCTTGCGAAGTAGTTTCAGGCGAGTAGCCATGCCTCCGCCTTCTTCGCGAGCAGCGAGGTCGCGGTGCGTTCGGGCAGCGCGCGAAGATGAGCGCCCGCATGAAGAAGTGCATCGGAGAAACCGCGCAGTGTCTGCGTCGTCGGCCGGTCGTCGAGGCGGCGGCGTTGCACGGCCTGCGCGACGTTACGGTTTATCAGCGCCGTCTGAGCGTCGATATAGTCGATGCACGCGCGCGCGAGCGCCGTCGATAGCGTCCCGATGCCAATGAGCGCCGGCACGCTCGCAATGGTGCGGTAGCCATCGGCGGGAAGCATCGCAAGCGCACGGCGCGGATCGGCGAAATCTCGTTTCAATGCATCGAACAACGACGCAGCCCATAGCTCCCGCTCGACGCTCAGCGCATGCCGTCTGCGTTGCACGGCCGCGCTGGCCTCTTCATCCACGATCTCGCCGGCCCTGAGAAGCAACGTACCCGCGTGCTCGCCCGGCTGGATGCACTGCGCACCGATCCATCCCGCGCCATGCGAACGCTGCGCAAGCACTGCATGTTGCAGTCGATCCGGCACGAGCGGATCGAGCGGCACCGCGATGCACTGATCCGGTTTGCCCTCTGCATGGAGGCTGCACAGCCCGTCATGCGCGAGCGCAGGACAGCGTCCGAGCGACGGGTAATCGAGCGCGAGCATCGTGATCGTGATCGCGTTGGCGTTATCGAGGGGAAACGCGTGCGGCGGCGCGTCCGCGTCTCGCGATACGCGCCCGAGCGCGATGCAGCCGACGAACACATCGCGATGTTCGAACAGTTCGCGCAGCGACATCGCCGGCGGACTATTGCAGCATTTGCCGCACGCGGTGCAGTTCAACGAGTAGCTGTTCACCAAGGCCGGCGCACCGAATCCTGATACTGCGTGAGAATGAAGTGCGCGACAGCGTCGGAATGATAGGCGCGGATGAGTTGCCCGACCCAGGCGGCCTTCGCGTCGCGCGTGCGCACGGCGAGGACATGCTGGTAAGGTGAACGCGCATCTTCGATACCGATGCTGTCGCGCCCCGGCTTCAAGTCGTTGCGCGCGGCATCGTCGGCATTCATCGCGACGAAGCTCGTTGTATCGAGCGCCGCGTAGAGTTTCGCGCGTTCCACTCGACGGATCTTCAGTCCGAAGCGATTGCCGGCGATGTCCGCGAGCGTCGGATGAAGGCCCGCGCCGTCTTTCAGGGTGATGAGCGCATAGTTCTGCAGGAGGATCAACGCACGCGCCGTGCCGGCTGCGTCGGCGGGAATGGCGACGGTCGCGCCGCGCGGCAGGCTCGAGATCAAAGCGAGCTTGCGCGAGTAGAACGCCATCGGCAAGGTCACGGTTGCGGCGACGCTTTCGATCGCATAGCCGTTGCGCGCGCTGCGGTCGACGAGGCTCGCTTCGTCCTCGAAGCTGGCGGCATCGATCGTGCCGTTCGCGAGCGCGGCGTCGATGCGCGCCGCATCGTCGAACGTCACGACGGCGAGCGGCATGCCCTGCTTCGCGGCGACTTCACGCACATGCGCGACGATCGCCGCTTCTTCGCCCGGCATCACGCCGATGCGAACCGTCTGCTCCGCGGCATGCGCCGTCGTCATGAAAACCGCCGTCAGTACCGCTCCGCCGATCACGCATCGCGCGCGCATCAGCCATCCCTCAACACGGTGCGAAAGCCGATATGCGACGCGGGCAAGTCCGCTTCCTGCTGCTCGCGCGACGACGCCCGGTAACGCACGCAGTAATCCTGCGCGCACAGGAACGAGCCGCCCTTGATGACCATCGCCGTGTCGTGTTTGCGCGCGGGAGCGACCGCCGCGGTGTCGCCGTTCGAATGCGGCTGACGCGGACCGGTGTAGGGATCCTTCGTCCATTCCCACGCGTTGCCGATCATGTCATACAGCTTGAAATCATTCGCCGCATAGCAGCCCACCGGCGACAAACCCGCGTGGCCGTCTTCGGCGGAATCGAGCACGGGAAACACGCCCTGCCAGTAATTCGCCGATGGCTTGCCCCCCGCATCGCGCGGCGCGGCGTCGAGTTGCGCGCCCTCGCGGCCAGCCTTGCCCGCGTATTCCCATTCGGCCTCGGTCGGCAGATCGCGGCCGAGCCAATGCGCGTAGGCGAGGGCATCGGCGAGCGTGACCATCGTGACCGGCTGATTCTCGTGCCCTTTCCAAGTGCTCGACGATCCGCCGGGATGCTTCCACGACGCACCCTTCACCCACGACCACCACGCGAGATCGCGTGTGTTCAATTCTTCGCGCGTCGGGACATGGAACACGACGGCGCCGCCCTGACGTTCAGCCTCGGTCACATAACCCGTTGCGTCGACGAAAGCGGCGAACTGCGCGTTGGTGACATCGGTCTGGTCGATCCAGAAGGAACCGACCTTCGTCCTGCCATCGCCCACCGGGCGCTCGTCGTCATAACCCAGTTTGCTGCCGAAGACGAACTCGCCGCCACGCAGATGCACCATGCCCGCGCGCGAATCGTCGCGCCATCTGGACGGAATGCCGGAATAGCGTTCGCATTGCTGCTCGGAGCCGAGCGGCGCCAGCGTGCGCGCGAGATTGCGCGGATCGAAACCGTGTCTGTCGTTCACGGCGAGCGCCGCGCCGAAGCCCGCACCGAACAGCGCGAGCGTGACGGCGCCGGCGCCGGCGATGAACTTCCATCGTCTGCTCATCGCGCGCTCAGTAGTAGCCGCGCGGCCGCAACGGTTCGACGCCGCCCACCGTGCTCATGTAGCTGTTCCACTGCTGTACGAGACTGTCGATGATCGACGGATTCTGCGCCGATACGTCGTTGTTCTCGCCGCGATCGGCCTGCAGGTCGAAGAGTTGCCAGTGACCGTCGACGGGCCCGGTCGGCGGCTCGGTCCAGAGCGCCTTCCAGCGGCCATCGGAACTGCGCAGGTAACCGCGTCCATAGGCTTCGTCACCGAACGCGGCGGTGTGCACTTCGGCGGCGCCGTCGCCCTTGAGAATCGGGAGCAGCGACTGTCCGGTGACCGGATACACGTAACGGTTGTTGTAGACCACCTTGCCCTTGTTCGAATCGACGCCCGTGAGCGTGTTGATCGAAGCCGGCGCCGGCTGCGTCGGCGGCGTGATCTGCGCGACCGCGAGGAAGGTCGCGGTGTTGTCGGTGACGTGCGTGAAGGCGCGCAAGGTGGGCAACTGCGTCGTCTGTCCGGGCAGATGCGCGATGAGCGGTGTCGATACGCCGCCCTCGCCCGAGAAGCCCTTCGTCAGGCGGAACGGCGTCGCGCTCACTTCGGCCCAGCGCAGTCCGTATTGCAGACGCCGCGCGTTCTGCTGACCGTTGTCGGTGCCGAGCGTCGTATAGATCGCATCGGATGCGTTCGCGGTATCGGTCGCGGTGGGATCCGCGCCCGAGTCGATCGGCCAGCCTTCCGCGCCGTTGTCGGACTGGAACAGGATGAACGTGTTGTCGTATTCGCCGATGTCTTTCAGATGCTGGATCAACAGGCCGATGTTGTGATCGAGATTCTCGACCATGCCCGCGTAGATTTCCATGTAGCGCGCCTGCGCCTTCTTCTCGGCGGCGGACAGGCTGTTCCAGGACTTGTTGACCGTGCCGGGACCGTAGTCGCTATAGCCTTGCGCGGCGCTGTGCACGGCGCTGATGTACTTCGCGTTCGCCGTGCCGTTGTTCGCCGTCGCGGGCGACAAGGTCAGCGTTTCCTGCGCACCCTGATACGGGTTGAAATCGGCGGGAATGATGCCGAGCGCCTTCTGCCGTGCGATTCGCGCGTTGCGGATGACGTCGTAGCCCGCATCGTACTTGCCGGCGTAGTTGTGCAGATAAGGCTCCGGCACTTGCAGCGGCCAGTGCGGCGACGTATAGGCCGCGTAGGCGAAGAACGGCTTGCCATCGCCCTTGTTCGAGTCGATGTAGGAGATCAGCCGTTGCGTATAGAAGTCGGTCGAATAGAACACGGTTGGACTGCCGCCTGCGCCGCCCGGCTGAGCGGGCTGTCCCGGCTGAACGTAGCGGCCGTCTTCGGTGTAGTTCTTCGAGCCTGCGGCTTCGTGCGCGAAGTGATTCGTCGCGGCGCCGCCGAGCAGCGCATAGCTATGCTCGAAGCCCCATTGATCCGGCGTCTGCCCGCCGCCCGTCGTGCTGCCCACGATTCCCGAACCGATGTGCCACTTGCCCGCCATGTACGTGTGATAACCGCCGTCCTTCAGCAACTGCGCGACGGATAGCGCGCGATCGTTCAGATATCCTTCGTAACCCGGCAAGCCCTTGCGTTCGTCGGTCGGCGTGCCCATCGTGCCTTCGCCGACGAGATGATGATCGGTGCCCGAAATCAGCATCGCGCGCGTGATCGCGCAGACCGTGCCCGTGTGATGGTTCGTGAGGATGCGGCCCGATGCGACGAGCGCATCGAGATTCGGCGTGTTGATTTCGCCGCCGAACGCATGGATGTCCGAGTAGCCGAGATCGTCGGCCATGATGTACAGGATGTTCGGCCGTTTGGCGGCGGCGGCGACCGGTGCGGTCGTCGGCGAACTATCGCTTGAAGAGCCGCACGAAGCCAGCGTGAAGAGGCTGGCGACGGCGAGCGCAACGGCGGCGCGGCGGGGTGCGATCGAGCGGTGCAAGGTCATTGTCGTTATGGCGGTCCGTGAAAGCGAGCGGCGATCTTAGCAACCGGCTTTCGGGCGCTAACGATCGATTTCTGCTTAGCTTGTCGTCGAAGAAGATTTGCGAAAGCGGTCCGCGGGCCTAAGCACGCATCGTCATTTACATAGTCGCAATCTCGATTGGGCATCCCGAAACGGCGACCTATAATCGGCGCCCGACTGCCTGTCTTCTTTGCCCGACTCATCGCGCATGCCGAAACTTCCGCATCTCTCATCGTTGTCCGCCAAACGCCCTGGCGATCCCGCGTCGCCGCGACGGCGAATGCTCGGCGGCCTCGCGCTGTCGGCAGTCGTGGCGCCGCACGCGAATGCGGCGTCCGGGCTGTTGCAGCCTATTGGCGTCGATCCGTGGTCGCGCATGCCTGGCGCACCGATCCTCGATCATCCATACGGCCTGCCGTCGCCGCACGAAGCCGACGTCGTGCGCCGCGCGGCGCGTGCGTGGCCGGTGCCGGGCGCGGCTTCGTCGCTGACGCCGCTCGCCGATCTGCACGGCGCGATCACACCGAACGGGCTCGTCTACGAGCGCCATCATGCCGGTGTGCCGGATATCGATCCGGATCATCATCGGCTCGTGATTCATGGCTTCGTGCGCGAGCCGAAGCTCTTCACGATGGACGACCTGATGCGCTTGCCATCCGAATCGCGCGTGCATTTTCTCGAATGCTCGGGCAACACCGCGAGTGAATGGAAAGGGCCGAGCGGACTGCCCGTTCAACTCACGCACGGGTTGCTGTCGTGTTGCGAGTGGACCGGCGTGCGCCTTTCGACCTTGATCGAGGCGGCCGGCGGCCTCGCTTCGAACGATGGCCAGCAACCGCGCTGGATTCTCGCGGAAGGCGCCGATGCCGCTGCGATGACGCGCAGTCTGCCGCTCGATCGCGTGCTCGATCATGCGCTCGTCGTGTATGCGCAGAACGGGGAGCGCCTGCGGCCGGAGAACGGCTATCCGCTGCGGCTGCTGGTCCCCGGCTTCGAAGGCAACACGAACGTGAAGTGGCTGCGCAGGCTGAAGCTCGTCGATGCGCCGCTCGAAACGCGAGAGGAAACGTCGAAATACACGAACCTGCTGGCCGATGGTCGCGCGCGCCAGTTCGTCTTCGAGATGGACGCGAAGTCGGTCATCACGCGGCCATCGCCCGGCCACAAATTGACGACGCACGGTTATTACCCGATCGTCGGATTAGCGTGGTCGGGACGCGGCGCGATCCGCCAGGTCGACGTATCCGTCGATGGCGGTGCGTCATGGCAAGCGGCGCGGCTCGATGGACCGCCGCGGGATCGCGCGCTCACGCGCTTTCATGCGGGATGGGTGTGGAACGGCGGGCCGGCCACGATCCTCTCGCGGGCGACGGATTCGACCGGATACATTCAACCGACGCGCGAGGCGCTCGTCGCCGCGCGCGGGCTGAATTCGAACTACCACTACAACGGCATCCAGCAATGGCGCATCGACGCCGATGGCAGCGTGAAAAATGCATAGCGATCCCGCTCGAAAACATCATGCCTTGCGTTCGATGATCGTGGGTCTGACGGCGCTCTGTCTCACCGCTTGCTCGGGGCCGTGGCGGGAAGGGCGCGCGTCGCAGGCTGCGGCGGATGATGCGACGTCGCGCGGCGCTATCGGCGCTATCGGCACGCCGGTGAAGGCTGCGGATATCGCCGCATGGAACATCGATGTCGCGCCTGACGGTCACGGTTTGCCTGCGGGCAGCGGCGACGTGGCGACCGGTGCGCGGGTCTTCGCGCTCAAGTGCGCCGCATGTCACGGCGCGAAAGGCGAGGGCGTCCTGGGCGACCGGCTGATCGGCGGACGCGGCACGCTCGCGAGCGACAAGCCGGTGCGCACGGTCGGAAGCTACTGGCCTTACGCGACGACACTATTCGACTACATCCGCCGCGCGATGCCATATAACGCGCCGCAATCGCTGAGCGCCGACGAGGTCTACGCAGTGAGCGCGTGGATCCTGAATCAGAACGGCATCGTCCCCGACGACGCCCGTCTCGATGCGCATTCGCTTGCCGCCATCCGCATGCCCAACCGCGATGGGTTCGTGCCCGATCCGCGACCGGGACGCCTTTGAATCGATAGCAAGCGCATCGATTCGAAATTCGTAGCATGACGTAATGATGAATCGATGCTGTCTGTGATTTGCAAACGTCAAAGGATTGGTTGGCGGCGGGTGCGTCGACCCCTAGCATGAAGCCGTCGGGCAATGTTGCCCGGTTAGTCCCGAGGACGCGTTTCATGCGATACAAAGGTTACGAGGTTGCACCCTCTGCTCAGGCCATGCCGAGCGGCTTATATGCGGCAAACCTGACGATCGAACATCACCGGTACGCGCGCGGTGCGAGCTTCACTTTCGATGCGCTGGATTACTTCTTCGAGCGCGACCACGCAATCGCTTATGCAGCACGCTGGGCGCGGCTGTGGATCGATCAGCGCAGCGCGCGCAAGAGCCGTGGATAGCGTTTGCAGGCAGCGGCCAACGCGTTGCGCTCGCGCTTCTGCGGGAAGAGCGGCAACGTCCGCACGATGCCTGCAATGCATCGCAGAAAAGCTCGTTTGTGAAATGCGTCGCGCGAGCTTAGATTTGTAGTCATCGTCATTCGAAGGTAGCGAGTCATGGCGCAGATCCTGACGCATTACTGGCACGTATTGTCCGACAGCCTCGAACGGTCTCGCGAGCGCCGCTTCATGCGTGAAGCGAGACGCGTGATGAACGCCTGCGCGTGCGATGCGCCGCGTGCCGTCGCGCGCGGCAACGACGAAGCGACCCGCGCGGAACAGCTCGAACACATCGCCTTGTTCGCGCAGGCGGGGTACTTCAACATGGGCAACGCGGTCGATCTGTTTCAGCCGCCCGTCGAGCCGCCGCCGTTTCGATAAGCGCGCGACGAGTTCACCGCTCGCGCGTTGCAAGCGTGTTTGCGAGAGTTGGGGTAAGTTGACGCGGTTCGCCATTCCTTCATTCCTCCGACGCGATGCCACACTCCCGACAACTCCATCTCGGCGCATTCATGCGTCCGGTGAGCCTGCACACAGGCGCATGGCGCTATCCCGGCGCGTATCCCGATGCCAACTTCAACTTTCGGCATCTGAAGCAGTTCGTCCAGACGCTCGAGAAAGCATGCTTCGATGCCTTTTTCATGGCGGATCATCTCGCCGTGCTGAACATGCCGGTGAACGCGCTCAAGCGCAGCCACACGGCGACGTCGTTCGAGCCGTTCACGCTGCTGTCCGCGCTCGCTTCCGTGACGGAGCGCATCGGCTTGATAGCGACGGCGTCGACCACGTTCGACGAGCCGTATCACATCGCGCGGCGTTTCGCATCGCTCGATCATCTGAGCGAAGGGCGTGCGGGATGGAACCTCGTCACCACGTCGAACCCGGATGCCGCGCTCAATTTCGGGCGCGACGAACATATGGAGCACGACGAGCGTTATCGGCGCGCGCACGAGTTCTACGATGTAGTCACCGGTCTCTGGGATAGCTGGGCCGACGACGCCTTCGTGCAGGACGCGCAAAGCGGCTTGTTCTTCGATCCCGCGAAGCTGCATGTGCTCGATCACAAGGGCGAGTATCTGTCGGTGCGCGGGCCGTTGAACATCGCGCGGCCGGTGCAGGGCTGGCCGGTCGTGGTGCAGGCCGGATCGTCCGAAGCGGGCAGGCAACTCGCCGCCGAAACCGCCGACGCCGTCTTCACCGCGCAGCCGAATCTCGCCGCGGGCAAGCGCTTCTATGCCGACGTCAAAGGCCGGATGGAACGCGCGGGCCGCGCGCGCGAGCATCTGAAGATATTGCCCGGCGCGTTCGTCGTGGTGGGCGACTCGCGCGACGAAGCGCAGGAAAAACGCGCATTGCTCGATACCTTCGTGCATGACGACAGCGGGTTCGCGTCACTGTCGATCGCGCTGGGCCACGATGTCTCGTCGTTCGATCCCGACGGCCCGTTGCCCGAGATACCCGAAACGAACGCGAGCAGGAGCGCGCGCGAACGCGTGATCGACATGGCGCGCGCCGAAGGGCTCACCGTGCGGCAACTGGCGCAGCGTGTCGGCGGCTATTCCGGTTTGCAGATGGTCGGCACCGCAACCGACATCGCGGATCAGATGGAGCAGTGGCTCGTCGAGGAAGGCAGCGACGGCTTCAACGTGATGTTCCCGTATCTGCCGGCGGGCCTCGATGATTTCGTCGCGAAGGTGGTGCCGGAGTTGCAGCGGCGCGGCATTTTCCGTCGTGCCTACGAGGGTTCGACACTTCGGCAGCATTTCGGCTTGCCGAGGCCGGCCAACCGTTTCTTCGCGCGCGGCTAAGGCGGGCGGCATCGCTCCGAGGATCGAGGCCGCGCCGCAATCATTCAACCTTTTTCGCCCCAAAGATCGTCGGCTGCGCGGATCGCGAGCAAGTATCCATTCGCGCCAGCCCCGCAGATCACGGCAGTCGCAGCGACCGAGATGGTCGAATGGCGATACTCCTCGGAGCGCCGGTGGATATTCGTGATATGCAATTCAACGACCGGCCGTCGGACCAGTTTGACGGCATCGAGTACCGGGATTCGTCCGAACGAGAATCCGGCCGGATTGATGATGAGCGCGGCGTCCTGCAGGAACGCCTCCTGAATCCAGTCGATCAACTGGCTTTCGCTGTTGGTCTGACGGAACACGCAGTCGAACTTGAGATCTTCGGCCAGCGCGAGACTGTTCTTCTCGATGTCCTTCAGTGTCGTATGGCCGTAGATGTGCGGCTCCCGCACGCCCAGCATGTTCAGGTTGGAGCCGTTGAGGATATAGAGTTTGCGAGTCATGGTTTTTAGTGTGTTGCGCTGCGTTCGAGGGCGGTGTCTCTGGTTTCCCGCGACGTCGCGATCATGAGGAAAGAGAGCAGGTTCAACGAGCCGCAGACCGCGACGATGGCCCATGGCGAACCATGAAAGGCATTGAGCAGGGCGACGGCGACAATGGGCATCGGGCCGCCGGTCAGCAGGTTCGCGCCCGAGTACGACAGTGCGGAGCCCGTGTAGCGCGCTTCGGTCGGGAAGGATTCGGCGAACCACACGGGCTGAATGCCGCTCTGGAACTGAGTGAAGCCGAGGAACGCGCCCATTACGGCCATTGTCATGGCGACCGAGTGCTGGTTGAGAATCGGAAAATAGATCAGGCAGCAGATCAGCGTGCAGAACGAGCCGATCATCAGCGCGCGCTTGCGTCCGATCCGATCGCTCAAATAGCCGCCCGCCAGTGCGCCGGCGATGGCGCAGACGTTAGCCACCATCAGCAGCATGAAGCCGGTCTGCTTGGGCACGCCGAGGTTCTTCGTGAGATAGCTCAGCGAGAAGACGACGATCAGGTAGAACAGCGCAGCCGGGCCGCAGAAGAACAGCGTCAGACGCAGCGCGGTGCGCCAGTGAAACCTGAAGACGATGCCGAGCGGATTCGCAGCGCGTGCCCCTTCGCCTTTCTTCCTGAGCGCCTCGAAGGCCGGCGTCTCGCTGACCTTCATGCGGATGTAGATCCCAAGCAACACGAGCACGAAGCTCGCGAGAAACGGAATTCTCCATCCGAACGATTCGAAGTCGTCGGCTGAAAGCAGAGCAGACAGCGCAAAGAGCGCGAAATTGGCGAGGATCTGGCTGAGCGGCGAGCAAATGCCGAGCAGGCCCGAATACAGCCCGCGCTTCGACGCGGACGCGTGTTCGACCGCCATCAGTTGCGCACCCGTCGATTCTCCGCCGAGCGCGAAACCCTGAACGATGCGCAGCGAGACCAGCAAGATCGGCGCAAGTATGCCGACCTGCTGGTATGTGGGAAGCAGCCCCATGAGGAACGATGATGCGCCCATCACCGAAACTGTGACGAGCATCAGGTTGCGCCGTCCCCATCGGTCGCCGAGCATGCCGCAGATGACCGCGCCGAGCGGACGTGCGGCGAGTCCCGCCCAGAAGCTCGCCAGCGACGCGAGCAGCGAGGCGGTCGGATCTAGTGACGGAAAAAACAGCTTCGGGAAGATCGTGGCCGCGACGACGCCGTACAGCGCGAAGTCGAACCATTCCAGCGCCGTGCCGACGGTGGCGCCTGCAACGGCGCGACGCGCCATCGATTGAGCCTGAGCGGCGCGCTCGCTCGCAGCAAGGTTGGGGTCAGCAGTAACTGACATGGGTGTCTCCTGAGTTCTCGGTCTGTCGTGATGTTCGCTTCTCTCGGCGAACAGGTGCTATTGTTTGCGCAGCAAAGGCGGGTCGTTCCGCACCGGAACTGCATTTCATATCACGAAAATCCATCGACGATGTCGCTCAAGAACGGCTTGAGAATGCTCGATTTCCTTGCGTCGCAAGGCGAAGGCGTGGGGTTGGTCGAGATCGCGGATGCGCTGGGAATGCCGCGCAGTTCATGCCATCGCGTCCTTGCCGAACTGGTGGAGAGCGGCTATGTGAGACAACTGGTCGAGCAGAGCCGCTACATCCTTACCATGCGCATGACGTCGAACGGACTCGAATTCCTGAGCCTGACCGGCATTGCGGATATCGCCCAGCCGATCATCGAACGCGTCGCGGCGCACACGGGCGAACTGGCGCGGCTGTCACTGGTCGACGGCGAGGCGATCATCTGGGTGGGCAAGGCGGACGGACAGCGCACGGGCTTTCGCTACGATCCCGACATGGGTCAGGCAGCGCAACTTTCCTGCACGTCGACCGGACATGCGTGGCTCATGACGATGACCGACGAGCAGGCGGCCGCGCTCGTCCTGAAGCAAGGCTTCGGGCAACCCAACGAGTTCGGCCCCAATGCGCCGACGACGCTCAAGGCGCTGCTGGGTTTCCTGCACGCCGCGCGCGTGCGCGGCTACGCGATGATCGACGAGGTGTTCGCGCCGCGCATGTCGGCGGTGGCGACGCCCGTGGTCAGCGGTTCGCGATGCGTCGGCGTCATCAGCCTGGCGGGTCCGCGAGTCCGGCTGACGGCCGGGAAGATCCACGAGTATTCGGTGGTGCTTCGCGAGGCGGCCGACGAACTGGCGCAACTGAGCAATATGGCTGGGTTTCCCACGCGACCCCCTCTCGGCAAGGGATGAGCTGAAATGAGTCCAACGTTGTTGGGCAAGCAAACGAACGTGCGAGCCGGCGCTGTGCCCGAGCCAATGCGCGGAAGCCCTCTCAAGCACATCGGCGCGCGTGGCCGCCTTCTCATCTCGTGCATGTCTCGTTGCCTTGGTTTGTCGCCGTGGCGCGGATCGGCAGGCACGAGCGGTGTGTCCTTGTCGGCGCGGGCAATGCTCTCGATCCAGTGTGCTGGCGATCGCGGAATACCGAAACAGAGTGTGGCATCGGCGCGCCAAGTAAATCCCGCCCCTTCGCGATGATCTGGTAGTTTGTAAAAGAAAGCTGTTCTGGCAATCGCCGCTAAACCATTGAATTCGTTGAATTCGCATGCCGTGCCGTGCCCGAGCGGCTGCAAATAGATATGATCCAGCTACTCGTGTCTGGTCGACCAGATTCGCAAACGAAAACTGTTCTGCAGCGCAGACCGTAGGTAGATCGTAACGACGCGAACCAACGCCATGCATCGGTTCTCGGGCTGTCGCTAGAGTGCTGCATGCACGGTCATCGACACCAAAGAAATTTCATACATCACGGCAGGTCACGTTGAGTGGCTTCCTGCTTTTTCAGATGCCATAGCAGCGTCTGTTATGCGCAACCAGATATCACGTCATGCCGACAGGGACGCAAATGCTGCAATCGACGCAAAGTTGCCGTCTTATCTTGACCGAATCAGAGCCGTGATCGACAAAGTTCACGGCAAGCTGCGGACACTACTGCGCAAGAAGTCGACCCCGTTTTTCTTCAGGTGATGATGGCAGGTTCGGCCAAGCGTCGTTGGGGCGCGGTCGCGACGATTTGCTTCGTTGGTCGTCGGCCGCGTGCCCGGAGCGTGGTTGCTAGAAATCGCTCTCTCCACCCCCGGCGCGCGTTCACGTCGCGGTGCATCTGCAGGGTTCCGGCGATCGCGCGCCGGAGCCACGCATCGACTATGGCGCGATCTTCGCCGTATAGCCAGTTGCACGGAGTGCGCGTTGCATTGAGCAATTGTCCACCGCGGTTCGGTCATTCGAGCTGCACCTGTAGAGCGACGCCTGGGTCCGGGACCAGGGGAATCCTGGAGACGCTGTACAGCACGGGCATGCGTCCCTTGGAGCTGTTCGGGCTGAAGCTGTTCGACCGGACCTTTGAGCGCGGCACGGTGATGATCTGGCACGGCAAGGGCAAGAAGGACCGGATAATGCCGATCAAGGATCGTACGCTTGCCTAGGTTGCCCGGCATCCGATGGGGCGCGGCTGCAGTGGGCGCTGGCTGGTGACGACGGCACGCTGTTCGTGACGACACAGGGCAAGGCAGGTGCCACTATTCCGGCACACGGTGGCGACGCTGAAGCTGGAGAGCGCACCCGATAACAGGTTCACCCAGACGATGCTAGGACACGCGGACAATCTCGACCACGCAGGTGTATGCCCAAGTGAGTATTGGGCGACTGAAGGGCATGCCAGACAGCAACGCATCCGGCGCGACTCTAGCGGCATCCCGGCACGTCCAACTAGCATGCCGGCGGCCGCCGCTTATCTGCGCGAGCTGGTCAAGGGCTATGAAGACGCCTACTGCGGGCCGACCGCCGTTATTCCGAACCCCTCCGCCGGAGATGCGTCTAAAATGGCTCTTTCAATTAGCGTTCAGGGAGGCGCGGCGTGAGCGTTCACATACCGATCCAGTACGAAGGCGGTACTAGTGAGCTCGATGCTGGCGCGCTCGCCGATGAGCTGCGCCGTGTGGGCTTCGTTGCGTTCGTATCGACGAGGACTCGGCAACGGGCCATCGCCCATGTCATCCATGGGAACTGGAATCGGAACTAGAGTTGAGGTTCGGCGAGGCCGGTGTGCCGAACTATTGCATGTGCATGGTGGATACCGAGCGCCACGACTACCACGCCATCGTGGACGCGGTGCGTCAAGCCGATGCGGCGTCTCCCGATGCGCCATGAAGGGCAGTGCGACCTTGCCGAAACGCGGCTGCCGTGGCGCGACCACTACGTTTGACACTCCCTGATATCCGAGTTTTTGGCGTCCGACATACACTGCTGCGACGCGCTCATTGGACGATCTCCGGCTAACGGATTAGAGTTCGATCAAGTTCACGCACTGGTAAAGATCCAACCCTACCTCGCCGACAACAATGTTGACCTTCAACGTGCCCGACGCCAGCGTCTGTGCGCAGCGATAGGCACGCGCGCAATGAATCCGGTTGCGATAAGGCACTCGGTCACGCGGCGCAGTAGCAGGTTTATGCGGTTGCGGCCAAGCTCCTTGCCGACGAACGGCGCGGCTATCGTGTGGAGCTCCCGTTGAGCAGACGAGCGGCAAACCCCGATGACGCCCATGCTATTTGCGCAAATCGAGGGCAGTCATCGCAAGTAATTAGCCACTGGACAGTCCTGTGCATTCGAGACTGCCCGTTCGCTTGTGTGGTAGCTGTTAGGCCAATGAGTCGCAGGGTCATCGATGATGCCCCTCGGGAGGACTGACTTTAGCCCACGAGGCGTCTCAATTTGTCGCCAAGCGCGCTGTGGTGTTGGAACAATGCACTGGGCTGGACAAATTCAACTGATGTCTTGGTCAACAGGGCGTTCACAGATATGTATCGGAGCGGTTCAGGAGTAGGGTCCCAAGGGAAGTTTTGAAGCAACTGGGCATCTACTAACTTGGTAGCGACTTCGACAAATTCCCGGGACTCAGCCGTTGCTTGCTCGGGACATTCCGTGACCTGCGGCCAAGGAATGTCCGCTACGTTGGCGAACGGAAGCTGAAAACAACGCGACACCTCTTTGCTGGCGAGAACAAGAGGAACACTTCCAAGGCGTTTCCACATTGCAAAGTTTTCGCGGATAGCGATGTCACGCGCGTCAGCCAGCCAATCGACCTTGAATCCGTTGAGTTCGACACACACGTCGATGAAAAGCAGGCCCTTCTCTTGAAAAGCGTCTGCGCTCACGAGTCCTTTTTGATGGGCGCGTGTGACTTCACCAGAATCGATAAAGGCAACCAACGCGTTTGCATCTTGGGGAAGCTCGCTAAAGAAAGCTTGCGCGGGAACCAGCATGCCAAAGGACTGAGAGGTTCGGCAAGTATGAGTATCTTCTGAAAAAATGGAGGCGTTCATAGTAATGGCTTTTAAGTGTGAGCAGATGGCCTCAACGGCCATCTGCAAAGAGCTCAATCGCTTTGAGCAAAGGTGTCAAGTTAAGGGAGCGGTGTTTAAATGCTCCAAGACGTCAACGCGCTGGCCGTTTTAGGTTCGGACGGTGAAATTCGGCGAGACGCGGGCCGCGGGGTAGCGTTTGGCGCTGCGCCGCTGCGCCGCTGCGTTCGCGAGTTGAAGTCGAGAGACTGCGGGAGCGATTGCGGACTGCCTAATCGATGCGTGCTTGGGAAGGTGAGTCGCCTCATTCTGTTATTGAATCTGCTGCGAAGGGAACGCGAGCTACCCGATGGATTGCGCCGAAGTGGAAGTCTGAGAGGAGGCGATTCGCGGACGCGCGTTTGGACGAGGGGCTGCATTGACCGGTGACCTACTCCCGGACGCGGAGACATTCCCAACCGGCGAGATCGAAAGAGCCGTTGTGCCATATAGGTGCCGCTAGCTAGAGCAAATGCGTGGCGCCAAGGCGACGCAAAGCGACCCTCTATGCCTATCGGAAAGTGGGCGGTGTGCTGATATTGATCAGGACTTCACCAAACGGGACGTTCGGAAAACGGGGCTCGCCGGCGACTTCGCTTTACGACCCTAAAACGCGGGCCGCCTCTGCTTGGGTTTTAGATTCAGCGACTCCCGCGCCTAGAGCTCGATGACCACGCTACGATGGTTGTGACGGTCGCCAATACGTTGAGGTCATCTGGCCTTCCTAACGGCAGATTGGCTCATTACATACAACGCGACGGCGAGGCTTTCGTCGGACAACGGTTATCCACGCTAAGTTCATGGCTCGATAGGCGCTGTCCGCACTATCTCTTTGAATTGGTGGATAAATTGCCTAGTGGAAAGCCGAGTTCGGCGATTTTAGATGGCTGCCACCACTTTAGGTTACTGTCATTTTCAACCCGTTGGCTATATGTCAGAGCAGCACTCCGATAGCTGTTGCCGGGAACTGCACACGACCGGCCCACAGCTCCGGAAATCGCCGGGTTCCTATGACAGCACACAAGGAGAATACTGAATCATGTCAAATCACGCACTGCCGGACGCGGGTTTTGCTCCGCTTCCCGTTGGCAGCCTTACGCCGAACGCTCTACTCAAACTGCCTTTTCCCGCGGAAAAACAGCTTCCCGGAGACTTGCCAGTTCTTTCCGCGACAATCGACGCTGCGGATTTCTCCGTATTGCAGAAACTAATGAGTAGTGGAATGGACCCAACTTGCTTCAGTTCTCACTGGTTTGGTGGTCTATCGCTACTTGGCGAATTAATAAGAACCATGACGTTAAGATTTCAAATCGGCACCGTGCAGTTTTATTGGCTCGCGGAGATGTCGGACCCAGTGTTGTGGCGCGCGATTCAAATATGGGGCAGGTATAAAAAAATACCAATCATTGTAAGATGTGCGAACGAAAGTAGGCATTTTATCGTCGCTTATTCTTCGAAAAATATGGAGCATGAGAGAATCAGGCGACGGAATCGGCCGAAACCTCACCCGGAATTTTTGTATTACATCAGGGACGTTTTGGAGGATGGTTACATAGAATCGCTCGCTGCCACCGATATCCCCGGGACTTCGCTGGACCGAGTCATCGTCAACGTACTCGTGAGTCCTCTCTAGCAACAGTGCATGTGCTGCAAGAGGATGCGCTAGCGCTTTAATGGACGTCGTGGAATGTCAAAGTGACGTTGCTACGTGAGGCATATCAGGGGAATTGCCTTAGCCTGGCCATTCAGACGGGGATTCCCGCTGGCTCGGTCTTTGCCGGCGGATTTCCCCGTTGTAACCGCCTCGCTTGAACATCTTGACTACGTCGCTTTAGACGCCGCATTAAATGCAAATACCCTCCCGTTACTTACATCCAGAATGGTGCCGCATCCGGCGGCTACGTTGCATCAACTAACGTTCATGACTTCGGATTCGTGTCCATTGGTTGTCCAATGCGAACGCCCCGGAAATCCTGTCCACGCCGAGAAGCTGGAGAAGTTTCGGCGAAAGCGCTATCGCACTCCTGCTTCCCGAGAGTCTCCGTGCAATTGTCTTTTCAGCACTCTGGGTTTTGATATACCGCCGGAGGAGGAAGCGGGGCAACCTCGGGGAGCCCAGTCGGAAGCATCAGATTGCCAAGGTTTGATGATGGCCATGCTTGAGGTCGGGAACCGTCTCAAATCCGGCACGACCCTACGCGAGGGCGGTTCGAGCCCGCGCCAGTCGGTCAACCTGTTGTTGCCGGGCCGCATCAGTTGAGTCATAGCGATTCGTTTGCAAGCGGCCTGCATGCAAGCCAAGGAACGACAACTCTTCATTAATTTCGACGCGGTGGCGCCGTATACATCGCTCGCTGCGGCTTCCATCCAGAGAGCAAGCGGGTGCTTGTTGATTGCTCCATGCTGTTAGCTTGACGATCCGCAAGACGTCGCTGCAGTTTGTCTTCGCAAGGCCGACGATCGCCCCGTCATATGGCACGGCACGAGTGCCGCCGCAATAGATTGCCTTCACGCCCCGCAGAGAGCCGCATCGTGTGGCGAGCCGGCACCGCGCCAAAGCTCTGTACGCCGAATGAATGACGCCCAGTCGGCCGCAAGCGAATCTCCGCTTCTCCTAGCAGGTAGCCGGCGGGTGCGATGACCGTTTCTCGCCAAAACAGGATTGCCATGCCGGCTTATGGCAACCGTTCAGTCAACCTCTTCTCACGGAGGGCCGCATCGCTTAAAACCGTTGTTGTCGTCTTCAGTCAACGCGACACCGTTTTAGATTTTGCCGTCTTCAGTGTGCTCGCTATATGTCACAGCAGCACTTCGAAAGCTGCTGCCAGCAACCGCTCTGATCTGCACAGCAGCTCAGGAATCGCTGGCTCCATCTGATAGGACAAACGGGAAATCTAACATGCCTAAAAATACGCTTTTCGATACCACGTTCTCTGCGCTTGCTATTGGCGGCCTTACCCCGAACGCCGAGTTCAAGTCTTCGTGCCGGATGGCGAAGCAACTTCCGGGAAACTTGCCTGTTTTGAATGCAACGTTGGACCCTTCAGAGTTCACCACCTTCATGCAGGCACATCGAAACGGAACTGCTCCTAGTTGCTTCGGATTTGGAAATACGGAAAGCCTCTCGCAAGCAGGCGACGCGATGCAGATTATGACCATTCGTTTTCAAGTTGGTGGCGTGCAGCTCTACTGGCTCGCAGACATGTCTGACAGGGATGTGTGGCGCGCAGTTGATGCATGGAGAAAGCGAGGGCAGGTTCCCATCGCAATTGGCCATTCAGACCAGCTGGCCTATGTAGTCATAGACTATGCTGCAGGCAGCATGACGCTCGACCGCTTCAGGGACGAAATTCGTTTGGAGCCTTCGCAAGAATTCTTTGACATGGTCAGCGAGGTTGCGAGCAGTGGATTTTTCGAGGCCCAGGCTACTACCGACATCCCGGGAACCCCTCTGGACCGGGTCATCGTCAACCTGCTTGTGAGCCCCCGCCAACAGCAATATGTACACGGCAATGTGGTGCGCGACAAGCCTGTGATGGCAGACGGGGGAATGTCGGTGCACTGAGGCTGGAATGATTACAGATCGCGGCTTTTACGAGCCGCGTTTTTTACACCTGTGGCTATTTCCGAGACAAACGCTGTGCCGGCGCTTTTGTGATCGAAGCACGCTGCCGGCGTTGTCTGGAAATCCGTCCGGTCTGTCCGTTCGATCATGTCAAATTCGTTCAAGCGCAGCAGGAAAATCGAACAAGGCTTGGCGGTGTTGAGAGGATTGCTACCACCGGCCGCTCGTGCGACGACTTACCGAAACCGGCGCTGTGTACGCCTCTTGACGTCATCCTCGCTTCAAACACGCATAAAGTAGAAAGTACAGTGACGCTTCGCGGAGCCGCAGATTGCATGGACGCCGCGTGCCTGTATGTGATTAGGCCTGTTTGACATGCGAAGGCTCCCCAGGGCCTTGGTGTTTGCGATGAGCCGCTCATGTGGGGTTCGTTGTGCTCGCTCGCGTATGAACACTGCCCCACATCCCAAGCGCATCGGCAGAGGAATTTTCAAACGCAGTGTTTTCAATTGGAGCACGGCTTATCGAGCCGCGCTTTCGCATTTGGACGCCAAATTGACAGGGGAGAAGCAGAAGAACATCTGGATGAGCGTCTGTGAACCATCTTCGATAGGCTCGTCCGAAACGCATATAAAGCGCCGCCTTGTACGTCCTTGCTCACAAATAGGAAGATTCCAATGCTTGGACGGCAACCGCTTCAATATGCCGCCGCGTCTCCCGATGCGCAACGTGTGTCCCTTGTGCAGACCACAGAGTTCAATGACCTACTCACCACCACGACTGAGCATGGTGACATGGGGATCTTCACTGCTCCTGGAACGACGTTCGACCGATATCCGCGTCTAGCGCCCACCTCACGTCGAAGTCGATTGGCCTCGCCAAACTGCAGATTGGCTCATTCCCTACAACGCGACCGATTGGGACAGTGGGCCAGTGCGGACGATGCTTCGGCTTCGTACCGGGTCAATCGCGCTCGACTACATCGATGCGGCACCGGTCCTTGAGCGGGCAGACGGCGCTCTAACGGTTGTTTATGTGCTTTCGGACTGCGTCGCATCGGTACGCTACCGGTGGAATCCCTTCCTTCTCGAGTCTCTTGACGGGCTGCTCCAGCCTACGGAGTTCTACGCATCTATCGTTGCTGAAAGCACGACCTACCGAGAATGCGCGAACGTTTCGCCGGACCGGATTCAGCTACGTCAAGTCTATGGGTCGATTAGCGCAGCTCACGCGGTCATCCTCCACGCGTAAGCAAGTTGCGTTTGTCGACCGGCTCGCCGGTCAACAAACGGCATCGAACAGATGAGGACTATGAGCGCTGTTTTGCGGTACGACATCCGTTTTAGATGTTCGCCGCGTTCCATTTTAGAAAACGCGATCGCGATCGTACATCGCTATATGTCACAGGGAGCAACGTCGCTTGCGTGACAGCGTTAGCTGCCCAGACAAACCCAGAGCCGGCGGATAGCCGGAAGTCCAGAAACACCCAAGGTAGAATATGAACTACGAAATCGAAGACAGCAGCGGCTCGTTTGCATTAGGCGGAATCGCCGCAGCGTGGCAATTCAGGGACGGATTCCCACTGGCTCAGTCCTTACGTGCAGATTTCCCCGTTCTAACTGCGTCGCTTGACCATCTTGATTACGTGGCTTTAGAGGCCGCGTTAAACGCAGAGGCCCCCGTGTCGCTCACGTCCCAGACGGTGCAGCACGCTTCAGCTCAACTTCATCAGTTCACGCTTACGACCTGGGGCCTCCATGTCCATTGGTTATCGGATGCAAACGCCTCAGAAATCGGGTCTGCAATGAGGACCTGGACGAGCGCCGGCGAAAGTGCTTTTGCGCTTTTGCTGCCCGACAGTGCTCCGTACAACTGTCTGTTCGGCAAAGTGGGTTTCGCTCTGCCGTCCAATACAGGAGCGTTCAAACCCCACAAAGCGAAAGCGACAGAAACAATGTCGTCGGAGCTGATGACGGGGATGGTTGCGGTTGGGAACCGTCTGAAACGCGCGACCGTCTGGGGCAAGGGCGCGTCAAATCAGCGTCATTCAGTCAACCTGCTATTGGCGGGGAGCATTGAAGAGCAGTTGAGTCATCCCGGCTCGATTGCAAGCGCGCTGCATCCAAGCCAAGCATCTTTCACCCGTCATTGAATCGACGCGAGATGCCGCAGGAACTTTTCGCTGCGGCCCTTCTCCAGGCGAAACCGGTGCTTGGTGATTGCAAAACACCGTTCATTTGGGGGTGCGCATGTCGGCCGTGTTCTGTTTTCGCAGACCAGCAGACCGGCCCCTTTTTTTCGGATGCCAAGCACCGCCATGGGTGCCTTCACACTCCGTTGCAGCCAGCCTCATCGCGTTGGGAAGGGGCGCCCGCGCGCTACAGTTCTTCGTGCGGAGTCAACGCTGCCCGGTCACAGCTCAATCGCCGCTGCTCGGGGCAGGCGTGTTCGATGACGTGACCGCTTCCGCGCAAACCAGAACGACCGTGCAGGCGCGTGGCAGACGTTCGATCAACTTCTGCCTGTGATTACCGCTTCGCCGCTGCAGCATCATTCGCACGTCAGCCAACCGCAGTTATGCATGCCCGAAATTCGTTGCACAAGGTAACGGTAAGTTGCCGTCCATCCCAGCTTGTCCCGCGGCAGCCAAATAACACCCAATGTTCTCGACGCGCACCTCTTATCGCGTAGCGCCAAGAGAATTAACTTTTTGCTCGTGCGTTTGCCGTGATGCGCTCCTCGGAGCTTAAGCGCCCTTCCTATGGGGAATCGCATCGATGGTGAGCTGGTAGCCTCCTGTGTCTGCCGAGCGTGCTTGCACGCGCGTCGACCATGAAATGCGCTCCAGTCTCAAAGTCGACAAACATTCGCAGTCAAACTAAGTGCGCTTGCGCGGACGCAACCTTATCCTCGGGTTGTGCGCAAATAATACGGCGTCTTGACCCGGCACCAAGGAAGTTTGCTCTTCTCCTCGCCGAAGACGTAGTAGCGATGCCTCGAATTCCTCCCATCGACCGGAGTGTCGAAGACGTTGGTAAAAGGAACTCACTTTCGGTGCGTTTCCCAACATCTCGTTCACATTGTGCCACCCCATACCAGTAGCAAGTTTGATAAGTATTGCATCTATTATCATTCGGTCATCGTTCGAGGCTTCTATATGATAGGGGCGGATGATATGTTTCAATTGTGACCATTCTGTGTCTGCGAGACCCCATCCATTCGGTCCTCCAATGAGGTTCGTGTTCTTCAGTATCGGATTGAGACGCTCTAAAGCGCCTTCTGTCGACCGAAGTGTGAACTCAACTGGTTGTTTGCCGGCCCAGGAAAAAGCCTGCTCTTTTGGTTTCAAGTGATGCAGGCACATCGAAGACGCGACAAAAACTCGCCCATGAAGCGAACCGGTGAGTACGCCATCAGCCAGCAGCTTCGGCAGTTCAAGGCCAATCGCTTTACGCAAAGCGTTCGTGCGGATGGAAGCAAACGCTCCACGTGCCGACGGGAAGAAATACATCCACTGGAGAAGCGCTGGCTTAGGCGGAGTTACCCGTACGCGGCGGGACAATCCGAGTTGTATCAGTACGCAGCTAAGACCTGTTGCGTGCATTACTGGCGCAACAACTTGGTCGAGGCTTGCCGGGCGATAAAGATGATTGAAGAAGATAGCGTTTGGCGTGAAAAGCGCTTTCGTTACAACCAAGGCAGGAATCAGCACGCGCAAGCCTAGATGATGAGCGACGTAGATTTCGTGAGAGTCACCCGGGCCACAGTAATACGTGCCTGACAAGGCTAGATATTCCGCCGAGTCCGAGACCTCCCAATCGTCGAGATTCGTCGTAAGCCTGAGCTGGGTTTTGCCAGACTCTCGCATTTTGACCCGCCATAACGAAGAAGCCTCTACCCAATCTACGCTTCCGTCGTTGTCAATTACTTTCCCTTCTAATCGCCCGTTCTTGCGTTCAATCGAATGCAGCCACATGCTGTCGCTCCTCAGTTGAAGGAACGTATAGCGACCGCCTTACCTAAAATGATTGCATCCATATGGCCGGATCCTTTATAAAGATTAGGCGGATGACGGCGGAGTCGAGCGATCGAACGACTTTGCTAATTTCCACGCAACCGCAAGTTAAAACGGCAAGCGAATTTATCGAGGGAGGGCTCGTGGCAGCCAAACACTACCGAGCCGACGTAGCCTCGGTTTGAACGTTTGGCCGCCCGCGAAAGGGCGGACCGACACATGTGCTATTTTCCGAGAACGTTGTATCAAGAACGTGATGAAGTCAGTCCGCCTTGGTTGACGAGCAAGGAGGAGAGATATCAAAGCTGGACGAGGCGGGGGACGGTACGCTCTCCGTCGCACAAATCGCAGGTCTGCTTTTCGTGTCGCGGGCTCATGTGATAAAGCTGATTCAGCAGGGATCGCTTCCGCTGCATCACAGCGACGGAGCTGAGATGGTTGTGCGAACCGAGGATGTCCTAGCCTACCGAAGGCAGCAGCTCACCAAAGCGAAGGAGTGGCTTGGTTCTCAGAGAGAGGAGGACGAGCCGCCCGGCCTCTGATGCGCGACGAGGTCTTCGCACCGTCGACCAGCGCACGACCGGTCGGAGCTTCGCCTCGATCGCGCTGCGTCCTAGGCTCGCGATTAGCCTGCTCGTCGGCCGCTCAGACACGGGTGCAAAAATCTCGCCGTTCAACGGCGGTCCCCTTGGGCGCGTGCGCGACCTGCCGCTTCAGGCATCGGTTGACCACGCTTTCAGCCGGCGCGCGGCACGCTCCTGCGCTCGCGGTGCTGCTCAGACTGGTTTGGCCAGGTTCCGCGCTTCAGAAGGTAGCGGTTCAGATGGACAGCGCGACGGTTTTGAGTTTTCCAGCCTACAAGTCTCACTGCTGGCCGATCCGGCCGTCGGGTCCGCTGTAAAGAGTTGTTCAGGCCGAGATCGTTCGGTATTGCCTCGCGTCGCAGCCGGTAAGCGGCTCGACGCATAGAGAAGGAATCAATCGACGTCGAGCGAGCCGAATCGGACATTACTTGGAAGCATCGACTCCGGTTGGCTGAACGACTTGCAGTCGATATTCCCAAAAGTCCCGAACAAGGCTGCGAGCAATCGCTGCCGGTCGCCGTCCGCGACATCGAAGCGAGCGATCGTCCATCCGACTGCATGCACAAACAGAATAGAAAAGCATTGCCGAGAGAGCAGGTTCACTTCAAGCGAGTCGAAATCTATCGCAATTGGCGAGCTGCCCAGCTGGATTAAAAGGCGACGGTTCGGCTTTTCTGGCGGACCGTAGCACTTGATTTCGAAGGTACTCGAGATGTCGGCAATGTCCGCAGGCTCGGCCAGAACGACAATGCAGGGGGACGTGCCGTGCCGCAGATCTGCACCAACCGGAAGGTCTCGAGCCGCAAGTGGGAAAGTTCGACGTCTTCCTGACTCGCCGGTCGCTCGAATGAGCTCAATAGCATTGGTCGTCGTAATGCCGCTTTCCAAGTCGGCCGGAGAAGCGGTTTTACCGCTCGTCCGTCGATTTAATTGCATCGTGCCGTCCTTTCTTCGAAACGTACTCGCGCGCAGCGAGCGGCGAATTCCGTTACCTAACAACCTATGGCGGGGGCGTAGGCGATTCGTAGGCAATGTGCCGCAGGAAACGACCGCCGAGCTCGAGGCGCGACGGTATTGCGAAAATAAACGTGACAGTTCAGCGGGGGCCTTCGTGCCGCCCGAGCGTCGTGTATTGACGACGCTTAATCGTTCCACGAACAGGCGTCAGGGCACCGTTCCACGAAAAGGTCCGGTCTCGACCGAATGCGCGCCGACGCGAAGTACTGAGACAGCCGTCCATCGCTCCCGATTTCAAAATATGCAGCCGGTGCGATAGCGATATCATCGGCCGCCCCGCTGACGGGCGACCCCAATACTAAGATGCTTCGTGCCGCTCTTTCGTCGTCGTGTTGATAGTTTTCTCCGGCCGACGCATCCAAGGCTTCCCACGTATTGAGGAAACGCTCGCTCCAGCTGTATCGGACGAGATAGGTGAGGTCTCGATGCAAGAAGAAAACGAAGAGCGAGCCATCGGAGCCAAAGAGAGGTTGAAATCCATACTTCGGCTCAAACGCGACGGGGCCGTTCCCGAGAAGAAACAGGGATGTTGCCTGGCGGTGCTCGAAGTCGAATTCGTTATGCGGGACGAGAAGGTCCGCGGCTTGTGCGTCCCAGTCAATCTCTTCGTTGGCAGGAATGGCAAAAGCCAAAACATGTGTCTCGGATATCGCTTGCTGCAACTCTTTCGGCAGGAATACCGTGGCCACGGCAGCGCACGCGGTTAAACCAGCGTGCTCCGCACAAGTTGCGAGTTCGTCGAACAACGCAACGTTGTCGACGATAACGATGCCGTCGCTCTGACGACACGCATTTCGGTTGATGGCTTGGTTCATTCTCTGTGTCCTTGCAGTGTGGTTTGGCTCGGCGTGTAAGGGATCCGTTTTAGCCTTTTTCCACTCCTTCTCGATACCGAAGCCAAATCTGTCCGCGTCGGCGCCTGCGCGCCTCGCCTGTACCGCAAAGACATTCAACCGGGACAGGCAATATGCAGCCTCAGAGGCCCAAAACCTCATCTAGCCGGCACGCCGCCCCCATCGTTACCAGATGACCGAAAACAGTCGTACCGTCCGTCTTGGCTCGCAAAATCGCCTGACGGTAGTCGTCGGGGGCGAGCGTTACGGCAGACTCGGCCGACTTCTTCTTGCTCCTCGTGGCGGGGGAGCGCGGCTTCGTCAACGCTAACGCCGCTTCTGCTCCGGCCGCGACCCCTGTGACCTTTCCGGCTGTATCGACCTTCTTCGCGGCCCAAGCCGCTCGCTCGTCGTCGATGCCTGCTTGCTGAAGCACCTTTGCAACGGCCGGAATGAATTCGTCATCTCCAGGTCGAACGCTCGCGCCACGTTGGCGAGAACCCTCGAAGCTAGCGAGGCTGTCTTCGAGAAGTGAGCTCAAATAAAGCGGGGGGACGTCTTCATACGCGCGCAATACTTGCGTGTCGCCCGTACGCATCGCATCCAGCATGCGCTTGACCGGCTCGAGTTCGGCGCCGAAGACCGATTTAATCGTCGCCGCCGAGAACGTCTCGCTTCGATCAAGCATGGCGCGCCATTGCGCACAGGCAAAAAGCTTGATAGCAATGTCAGGCACTGCCTGCGAGCACGCCAGCATTGTGTTCGACATGCCCTGAGTTAGTGTCACGGGCGTCTTAATCCACTGATATTCGAACAACTCGAGCAGGAAGTCCTCCCATTCGCCAGGGCTTGACAGGTCGCCGCTCGACTGAAAGGTTGACCACGTCGGGAAGCCGTGCCCCGCGCTGCGCCGGCCTTGTCTGAAATCAAGCCCGAGCAACTCGGACGCTTTGTGCGTGCCGACAAAAACAACGGGGACACCGAGTTCATTGGAAGCGGTGACCAGGGCAGACATGAGCGTCTGCTTCGATGTGCCCGCGTTGCGCAAATTTTGAATCTCGTCGACAACGAGCACGCCGACGAAATGGTCATGCATGGCGCGAGCGGCGTGATTCAGCAGCAATTCACCGCTATTGCGATGGTTGTTGACGTGCATCCCAAAATAGTCCGCATCTGGAACCAGCTGGTCAATTTTCCGGAGGATGGAGGCGGCGAGCCCCTTCGTCGACAGTCCGTCATGGGGAGCCTCGATATGTAAGTACGGTATCTGATAACAATGCCACTCGCGGTGATAAATGACAGGCGGATACCATGAGAATATCCGGCGGATTGTCGTGGTCTTTCCTGTACCCGACATTCCGATAACTCTTGACGACAACTGCTCTTCGGTAGGGGGAAGGTACGGCGGGTTGAAGGCTCGCCCGGCTTGCATCGCCTCGTACAAATGCTGAAACACGCGAACATGCTCCACTGATGACGGGCGTCTTCCCACGTACCCGGAGCGGATTAGGGTGTCAAAAGCACGTGCCAGCTGAACGTGACGCTCCATTGGCCGCAGGAACGAGGACAGTCCTGCGACCATTTGCAGTCTCTCGTGCGTCTCCCAATCTCGCTGTTCCGCGTCGAAGTCCGGGGCGACCATGATTCTGTCAATGAGCGTGTCATCATCGACGGAGGGCGGCAGCGCTTCTATGAGGGGGTTCCCGCGATAACGCGGAATACGTTGCGGCGTGTATTGTGCCTCCACAACGACCTTATTCTGAGCCGCGTGCATTCAGTTTCTCCTGTGCCTTTCGGCGTAACATGTCTCGCAAAGGCGATGAGGTCACTTTCGCTGGACCGCCTATGGCGCCGGACTCCACTTGCGGTGAAGGCTCGCTCTTACCGCGGTCATCAAATGCCGGGCGAGCAGACGGCGCCGTTTGCATTGGAATAACGTTCGTGGGGAGGGGCTCAGTAATCGATGGCATGGCCGCGTCTTCGCGTCGCCGCGCGGCGAGTTCCGCTGCTCGCGCGTAAGCAGTATCGGCCCGTCGTCCTGAGCGCGACTTACCCTTGCTTGCAAGCTTGCGCTCTGCGACCGCAGTCTCGCTCAGGCCTCGAATGTATTGCCGCAGCTCAGCCTTCGCCTGATCGGCGCTAGCCTTATTCTCAAAATTGTTCAGCTCGGCTCGACGGAAGATATACTCGACTTCGGCGAACGAATAGCCAGCGAATTCCTTGCTCGCAGGCGCGAGCCTGCACTCGAACGTCTGTCGACGGTCTGCGGGGTTATAAACGATGACGGAGGAGGCCGAGCGAGGGTCATACGATACTTCCACTGCAAAGTTGCCCCGTCGTCCTGCTTGTACGTACCATCCAAGCTCGTTTGCTGAGGGGCAATCAAATACGAGCCGCTTGAACTTAATCCCGTCTTGCGTAACGGTCGCCTTATCTTTCGGCAGCAGTTGTAAGCGCAGAAAATCATAGTCATACCTGGCAAGCGCGCCGCTGCGACGTGCGACGTCGTCGTTCCACAAATCAAGGGGCACCGCCGGCGTGCCAGACAGCACATGCCGCGGCTCCAATCGATAGCCTTTCATGATTTTTCGATTGTGTGCGATGGCATGCTTGATGACTATCGACGTGAATTCGTCCAAAGTCAGAGATGCGTCTTGATAGTAACGCTTCTGTCGACGCTTGATGGCGTTCATTGGCGGCTCGTATCCGGGCGTCACATCTGCGATCGACGCGTGAAGCAGCCTAAACCCGCATTCGACAGTGCCCTTTCGATGCGGCAGAAGGGACTGAGTGTTGACGACAATCGACTGCATTCCGTCGCAAATTCGATAACTATTGTTGCTGTTCATCTCGCCACGGTCGCCGATCCACTTTTCTGGAAAAGTAGCGTCGGCGGGCCAATCCTCCGAGTTGTATGGGATGCCATACTTGGCGCACAACGCTTGCTTGTCCGCTGCGACGCTCAAAATAGCGAGCATTGCGCCCGTCCACGAGGCGTTTTCGAGGCCAACATAGAAACCAACTACGAGTCGGCTCCAGCGGTCGTAGATGAGATAAAGCGTAGGCTTTCCGATGATTGTCGAGCGGTCTTCCAGCGCAACAAGGAACACGTCTGCAATGGTTGCATCGATTTCGTAGATGTGGCCGACGCCTACAGCTTCTTCGAGCGCGCTTCCGAGATGAGCGCCATGCTCGCGGTCGAATTCTTTCGACCCGCGCTTTTTCCGGAGAATTTCCGTGAGCGTGAACTTCGTTCGGGCGATGTGTCGAAATTGAAATATCGACGGGCATTCTCCGTCGGGATGCAGATATCTCGTGCCGTTGCCGTCGAGGTAAGAGTAGAACTCCTCTCGCATACGAAAGTGCGCGCCGGCGAGGGTCGATATCTCACCGTCGAGATAATATTTCCTGATCGCCGTCTGAACGTTCTTGGCGTCTTCAGGCGTCATCTGAAACGTGCGGTACTTTCCATCCTTGGGCCGACGACCGCGCCCAGCAGTCAATGCCGCGCTCGAGCGCCCGATCTTGTCGAAGTCAGGAATGAGCGCAAGCCGCGTTTGCCCATGACGCCAATACAGGCGCAGGTACCGATAGAGCGTCGTCTCGGAAATGCCCAGCTCTCTCGCGCGCGCCTCGACCAACGGTCCTCGGGCGGACGCAACGAAAATGTGAGGATGGTTGATGAGCGGCTCGATAGCGTCATAGGCTTTGTATGCACGCCGCCTCGCCGTCTCTGAATAAAACGCGAGGTCAGGTTGCTGACCAGCGTCCGACCCGCGAAGCGCCTTGACCGATACGTGACCCGTCAAGACGCCGAAGTCTCGATATTCGGGCCAGCGACCGGGACCACTCACGGGCATGACCCACCCGCGGTGCCCCTCCGGGTCAATGGAGAGAACGCGGTACCGCGTCTGGTCGGCAGCATCGAACAGGTCGTTCTTGAGCAGCATGGCTTGATTTCGAGTCGTTAAAGAAAAGCAGTATTCAGGCGATTGAGACTCTGCTTGGAGGCTGCTCGTCATCGGCGCACAACGTGAAGCTGCTAATTGGCGCCTGTTCCAGGTGTGGGACGTTCAAATCGCAGCGCAGCGTTTGCTCCCAGAGGAGCACGCGTGCGACGCGCAGACCTAGGCCGGGCGCGACGCCGTGACGACGGTCAAAACCATTGCAGTATTCGGCTAGTGAGTCGAGGCGCGTCGAACGAGAGAATTCGTTTTTCATCTGCTCGCAGAGTTCGTGCAGTTGCTCAAACGATGGAGATGTTTGCCCGGGCTTCCATGTCGCTCCGCGAAACCACTCGATATTTCGGACCTTTTGCATCGGAAGCGACGAGTGAAAGACCAGGTGATGCTTCACGTCGCAGCCAGCAAAATACGCGTGCGTTATTTGTAGCTTCTCGACAGCGCGTTCGTTTTCGGCGTCTTCGGACCGTTTGCAGTCGAACGCCTTCAGACACGGCCCAGCCTCTTGGTCGATTGCTACCAGGAAGTCAACTGTCATCACCGCGGGAACCGAAGTGCCGGGGTATGTAGGGTGGTTGACGCCCAAGGCGGCCGCCACCTCTAGGGTGGTTTCCCGCGGCAATGGAAACCCCTCGTATACTGCTGTGACCTGCTTGCAGAATTCGAGACAAACGAAGGTGTTCCACTCGACGTCGGACACCATCTCGATCGTGCGGCCGAATCGCTGACTGTAAGCACGATGCGTACGTCCCAGAGAGGAGAAGTCAGCGGTGCCAACCCACGGCTTGTACTGTGCTCCCTCGCCTTCGCCGTATCCTTCTCGGATCCGACGTGCGACTAACTCCTCCGTCCACTTCTTGACACCGCGTGGCATCGCGCATACCCCACCAAGGACTCGCGGCGGCGCCGCGTTATTGGTGCGTATAGCGCTGCCAGTTGCGGGTCGTCGAAACTCGGGCCGTTTTAAAGTTGAGACCAAACGACCGGTTTTAGGAACAGTGTCTTGTGACTGCTTGACGTAGCACCGGATGCGTACGCCATGACCAGCGGGTTGACAGCTGCGTGCACCGTTTTACGGCTGGGAGCGTCGAATGCGGTGACATTGGCGAAGGCCGTAGCCGTAACGCGGCCGGCCAGGTACGACCATTTTAGGTTGGCGGTTCCGCGGGCGCTTTAGATGTGAGAGTATTACTGCGCGCCGTCAGGTTTCTGGCGGAAGGTCTGTGAGGTTGCGTAAAAGAAGGCGCTGAACGCGTTCTACCGTCTGCCTGAGCGTGACAGAATCGTCGTAGATAGCGAGCACCGACCAAGACACGTATTCGAAAGGTATTGCGCTTCGCGAAGCATCGACGATCGTCAATGTGCGGGGATTGCGGCGGGTTACGTCCGCGCGAAGAACATCCGCTCGCTTTCGCAAGTCGGTCTTCCGATGCAGCCGATTGCCCGAAGTCGTCGCGCCTACCGTTCGAGAGGCCAGTCCGTTTGGGAGAACGCTCAGGATCCTGCGGTACCCGATGTCTACAACGCAGGAACCGTTCAGAACTACTTCCACGTCGGATGCTGCCTCAACGATGGCTGAAAGTTCATCTAGGAGTTGGGAGTTCGTGGCCGGTATGCCTGACGCCGAGGAGCCGCGTGCGACCAGAGAGCGAGTCCGTCGCGGGAAGACGACACCCTCGACGCCCAAATAAAGGACGGAGCTCATGAAAGACTTAGCTCGGTTATCTGTGAAGCGACGTGCGCTATCGGTTGTGATGCGCGAGGCTGCTATGACAGCGACGTCGAAGGCTCTCTGAATTGACTTTGACTTCTAGAGAACGCGTGCAGATATACACACCAAGGTAGTACATGTCGACGCAAATGCAAGCGAAAGACGCGGATGGGTCCGAAGGGTCGTGGGCGAGGCTGGCGTCTCGCGCGATCCGTGTCGCCCTCACACGTCAGGATGTGAGCTATGCACAGCTGGCCGCAGAGCTTAATCGAATGGGCATATCGGAGTCCGCCAGATCGGTCGAAGGAAAAGTTCAGCGAGGTACTTTTCGTTTTACCTTCTTCCTCCAAGCGCTCGCGGCGGCACGGGTCGATTGCCCGGAAGCTTGGGCGCAAAGGTGGGCGGCGGCTGGTACCTGGGAGGACCGTGCCTCTAGCCTTCTGGGTTACTTGATGTCACAACAGCCGTGGCTTGATTGGCGGCTCCTTGCGCAGCGACTCTCGGAGATCGGCATCGAGGTTCAGCCTGAGAATCTGAGAGTACAAGGCGAGGAAGGGACTTTTTCCGCGGCGCTGTTTCTTCAATGCGCGACGGTTTGCCGGTTTGAGGACGTTCGGTCGTTCCTCGACTTCTCGTCCTTGAACGTCGCCGCCTTGGCGGGCAGGGCGGGCTCCTGAAGTTCAGACGACTTCTATCCCTTGCAAGTTTCGCGACATTGGATATAATCCGAGGGACGTGTACAAATACACGCTCGCCGCAAGCTACAAGTCCAATCACACAAGCTCGTGCGTCCCCTTCGGCTGGCTGCCCGCAATTCGACCGAATTTGCAGACGAAAGGCAAGCCTGCTCCTTCCGATCCGAGTCCCATGTCAACGTCAGACATTCGCTTGGCTTCAGTCGAGCTAGAAATCGGACTGATTGAATGGCGCGTGATGGCAGTCGTGCCAGACGGCGGTTTCCACTTCGTCGGCTTCAACGAAGCGACTTGCGTAGGTCGCGTAAGTTCGCCAATCGTATCGTTTGACTCCGAGGATGGACGAGGGCACACGATCTCGGGCCGTTGCTATCGATTGCATGGCGACAGTGGCTCATCCGGGTTGGCTGAATCCGTATGGTCGGTTTACTGTTTTCGAAAGCGCATCGGAGGTTACTTCGACGCGACGCACCTTCTCGCCCCGGAGGATCGCATGACTACGCCAAGTGACCGGACACGTGCCGTGCTTGATACGCGTTGGTTTCTGCAGACGCTGGCCAAGGACGAGCAGATATCCATCGCAGGGTTGGTGAGTAGTGTTGCCATCGGGCTGCTCCGGCACTATCCGACGGACACTGAAATGGCTGTTTCAGCGACCGCCGCGCCGACGATCTGGTCGGCGCCAGTGAAAAAACCCCCCGATGAAACGGCGGTGGCCCGGCAGTGCTGATGGCATAGCTCGGCGCACCGCCTTTCCGGCCGTGACGCATGGTTATGAGCAATCACCGCGAAACCAGCTCCTCGGCTTCCAATCGCTACACCCATGTTTCTTTATATCTGGGCGACTGCGACGGTCCGTCATTCAGCCTTGTATGCGATGGTGTGTCAGATGCTCATGCAGACTCGATTTGGGCGCGCGCGCTCGATGCCTTGGCAGAACCGTCACCACCCGGTCCTTACCCGTCAGCAACACAGACCACGCTGTTCGTCTACGAAACGGTTGACGCCGTGCTTGTGCGCGATGTCGGTCCAGTCCTTACTCGCGTTGACGTACGGTGTGGTGCCGATGTAGCGCATGTAACTGTCCGACCGTCTGGCGCGACTAATTTCGAATATCGCGTTCCGTACGTGGTTGGCGACGATGCAGTGATTATGGCGCGCAGAGCGCTGCAGTTTTTGCTGTGATTTCGGTCCGGACACGCTGTTGAACGTCGCGGTGCTTGAGGCGGACGGTGGACTGGGCGGCAGCAGGGGCGACCGAGGCCGGTTTCATCTACACCCTGCGACGAGGTACGTCGAAGCAGAAGTCACCATCCTCCGAGGCATATGGCCGATGAACCTCAGCCAAGAAGTCATCACTCGCTGCGAATTTCGTGCTCGCTTGGGCATAAGCGAGGAGATGCTCAACTCGCTTCTTTCCAAGTGCAGCGTCTTTTCCCTCGGATGCGGAAATGAAAACTCCTTCCCGGCAGTCCTGTCGGAACCACAGCATGACCGACGCCGACTCTTCTCTCTATGCAGGATTATCCGACCGGCCCCACCCAGTGCACGCCTTTCGTTTCTAACGTCAGGCCATGGGGCGCTTCGGGGAAAGTCGCCTGTCGAAGCGCTAATTAGCAAGAGGCAATTTTGCTTGGTACGAGAGATTGCAAGCGCTTGGGCCTCCGAATGGTCTCGAACGATAGTGACGGTCTGCATCGGTGCCCATTCGACAGCGCCGGTGCAGGCACCGGCGTATGTGGCTATCGACGAGGTTGACCCTCGACGCTGCGTCTGGGCACGGGCGGCAGGCGCGATGCAATATGGAGGGTACGTCACACCTGACGCGCCGTATCCATATGCGCGACGAGCGACGGCGTTCATCACCCGCAAATCGGCCGGATGCTCGAAGGAAACCGTTGACGCAAAGCTCGACATTGCGATTCTCGGTCGGGTTTGCTTCGCAAGCATCCACCTCCGCGAGCGGTCTCCAGCCCGCTATCGGTTGGTGCTGAGCGCCGACCGCTTGGATGTCGTTGAAGTATTGGGGGAGATAGTCGGCGTAATGCGGCGCGAGAGCTTGGAGAAACGTCGAAAGCACGCAAGGGAAGCTTCTGGTCAAGTCCAGGGGAGACACTTCGACGTAAAGATCTCATTTTGGATGTTTTAATCCCATATGTGGGATTTTAGGACCGACGCGTCATGGGGCGGGGAATAATGAGCGTTTTCTTACGCCCCTATGCGGATGACCGACTGGTATCAGATGGCTGGCAACGTCCTGCGTGCAGAGCTTGCTCGGCAAGGCGTGAGCTATCGCCAGTTAGCGCGGATGCTTACAGACATCGGCGTCGACGAAACAGAGCGCGCCATCGCGAACAAACTGTCTCGCGGAAGCTTCAGCTTTGCGTTCTTCCTGCAATGCATGCGGGCATTAGGACGAGCCGACTTCAGAGTCGATCTTACCCACTTTCCTTGAGGGTAGAGCTCTGTGGCGGCGCTAGTCGCAGCAGGCGCAGCGCGGCATAAGCACACCTGACCCGCCTTCGACTTCCCGGCACGACTCACATTCAACTCACGCGAAACGCCTGCAAAGGCTAAACATGTCGCCTATAATCCCATATATGAGATTAAGCTGTCGTTTGTGGGGTCGCAGCGTGCGCTGGTCCAGGGTGCGCGACACCGAGGTATGCCCCCACGGACGCATTGCCAGCACTCCGTGCTCGCAACCACAGGACTCGGGAATCGACGATATGCATGCAATGCCGAACTGTGCTGACTGGAGCAAGCCGGTTATCTACTTGGGCTTCGGCGGCGTTCTCCATGTTGGCACGGCGATGATGGACAGAGACGGAAACATTCTTCTTCTCGGCGGACAGCAAGCGTTCGAGTATGCGCAGTTGCTTGCCGATTTGTTGCGCCCGTATCCGTCCGTGCAGATCGTTCTAAGTTGCGGCTGGATTGACACCCTCGGAGAAATGTTCACATCGAATCTTCTTCCGGCGGGCTTGCGAGAGCGCGTGGTTGGAAGCACGAAAGCATTTAGCGCGGGGCTGGACCACTATGAGGAGGGACAGCGCCGAATAATGCGCGTTCTTCGCCACGCGCAAACGACGGGGGTTCATCGCTGGCTAACGCTTGATGTGAAAGTGTCGGCGGTCCCGTTCGCCCGCTGGAAAAACTTCCTCGTGACGCGTGCCGACGAGGCTTTGGGTTCGATAACCACCCAGCGGCAGCTGAAGCGGTGGCTTTGCGAAAACGCGCTAGATGCGTCGTGTCAGGCCGTCCGTCGCGCGGCGTCGCGAGAAGTTCGAAGAACACGAGCGTGAAATTCGGCGTGACTCTCGGCGTCTCCGACGGTATAAACAGGCTTCCCTACTTTCTTTGCTGGAGGAGTGGGCTCGACACGCCGCGGCCAGTGAAGTGCACCAAGCGGACGTTCATGGGTGCGACCCTGGGAGGAACAGTCGGAGGGGGAACAGCGAGGCGCCCATGCCCTCGAAGAATTCGATTGAGTCACGGCGATGTAGCCGACCGTGGTGCCCGTCAAAGGGCGCAACTCCCCCGAGCTCAACCGCATCCCGGTTGGCTAAGGGGGAGTTTTGCCCAAAACCCAAGAGTCTCCTATTCATTCACAAGAGTCGTTGTTAACAATGTTTTGCCTGCCTGGACGGCAGGCGCATTGCTGTGCAGCTTCTCCGTCTGGTTCGCTCGATCACAATGCGCTTTCGTAGACATCGGTTAGGAAGCGGGAGAGCCGAAACGCCACGATGCAAGGAGACGGGCACGCGCCGGCGGCACCGACGATAGGTGACCGTGGCCCGGGCGTCGGAACAATTATGACAGAGGCAATTGAACAGCTTAGCGCGAGTGCAAGTCTAGGAACGATGTCTGTCAGAAATCGACCGGAGAAACAGTTCAGCGGCGCTAAGCGCCGAATAGTCGGGGGCCGTTCCGTCTCTGTCCGGCAATCGCTTTAACTCTCGGACATGTTCTTTCGGAACAAGAATCCATTCGGCTTCCATCGCCGCGGCGAGCGCAAGCAGAGTTGAGTTCGCATCGCTGTCCATCCTGACTAGAGAAGAACTTACAGCAGGCACCGACATGCCCATGCGTTCGGCCAACGTCTTAAGCGTGACACCTCGCTGGAGCATCAACGATTCGAACTGAGTCAAGAATGACATGACAAGTCTCCAGCGCGGGCTGAGCGCGGCAATCGGAAAGGGGCCCCTACCCGGCAGCGGCATGCAGCCGCACATGATGAACCTGGCACCTCAATGCTACTGCACAACGTTGCGCTCGGCGGCCAATTGTGAAAGAGGTCAAGGCGAGATAGATTCGCTTCGCTACCATCTTCAAAGCCGTCACGAACAAAGTTGTCTCGGATGACTTCGCGGCATTTTATTCGAGATATCCCGACATCATCCCCGATCGCGGCTGCATTGAAGCTCGCGGTCGTATGTCGAAACTTCACAAAACCATGCAAATTGCTGCCGTGAAATCGTCTCCGTCGCTCTCCGACAACATTGTCCGAGCCGCGCTCGCGTGGCATAAGGTACCGACCTGCCGCACGAGGCGAGCCCTCCGGGAAGCCGTCGATGCGTTAGTGCACCAGCGGAGTAGGGCTGTGGCAGACTTCCTTGCGAAGGAACAGACAGTTTCGGAACCACCGTCGGGAGGAACCGGGGCATCCACAGCTAACGCGACGTTCCGTAATGGGGACGCCGGAAGGTTTGCGCTCGTCTGCGATGGCTCAACAATACGGAATCGGGGGCCATCCGGCTGCGGCTGGGTGGTAACGAGTGGGGATGCGGTAGTGTGCGAAGGCTTCAAAGCGATTGGTTACGCGACGAATCAAATCGCCGAGATTCGCGCGGTGGCGTATGGCTTGAACGACTTGCCGCAAGGCTCGACCGTCGACGTCCATACCGACTCGCTTTACGTCGTTAAAACCATGCGCGGTCAATTCCAGAAGGGTATGAATCTCGAGCACTGGGATTCTCTGTCTGACGCAATCAACCGTCACGGTCTAGTCAATTTCCACCACGTCCGGGGCCACGCCGGTCACCGAATGAACGAGTTGGCCGACAGTCTCGCGAAAAAAGGTTCGACGCTTTCTCAGCGCAATTCGAAGTCGCCCGTGAATCGGTCTGCATCACACTCAGTCACTGAGAGAGCTAATCAATTTTGAAAAAGTTACGCTTCCGAGGGTGCGAATTTTGAAAAGGACTTCGGCTCAACCCGTCAGCCGCCGGTTGCCCCCGATTCGGCTTCGATGCTCGTTAAATCGAGCATAAAAGCGTTTGTGGCCGATTTTACGAACATGAAAGTCAATCAAGCAGCCAGTCTTCCCTCCCACTTGCGCGGGCAGAGCCGACAGCTCGGTGAGCTTTTGAGCCGCCTGCGCGTGGCCCGCGGTGTCAAGCAAACTGAGGCGGCAGCACGGGCTGGATTGTCCCGCAATACGGTCTATCGGCTGGAGCATGGAGACCCGGGTCTCGCGGTAGGGCAGATTTTTCGCTACCTCGAAGCGATCGCCCCCGGAACTACGCTCGAGAGTCTTTACGAGCAAAAGGACCCTGCACTACTTGCGCAAGCTGCTCGTGAACGAAGAACCCGCGTGAGCGGCTTGAGCGCGGCCGAGCTCGACGAGCTGAACTTCTGAGAACAACATGGCCAACCGGTAAACAAGCTCATGGTGTTTGCAGACTCGCCTCGGAGGGGGCACCGTGCGACCGACTCACGCTCGCTGAGAAAGGCAAGCGACTCCAGGCGTCCTCGATCGCCCACGGCCGAATTACCCAAAGCAAGCCGGGGCTCGCGGCACAGGCGCTGCAGTGGATCGCCCAGCTTTATGCCATCGAGTCGCGAATCAACCATCGGACGCCTGACGTCAAATATGCGGCGCGGCCAACTGAGGCGTTACCGATACTTGCAAAGTTCCGTCAATGGCTGGAAGGCAACGTCATCGGTTTGCCGGCTCAGGCACCGCTCGCCAAAGCGTTTGGCTACGCGTTACGGCATTGGCAAGCACTGGTTCGTTATACAGAGAGCGGAGTCCTGTTACCGGACAACAACGCGTTGGAACGGCAGATCAGGCCGAATGCTCTTAACCGACTCAACTGGACCTTCGCAGGTTCGCCGCGAGGCGCTCGTGCGACGGCCACCATGTATTCGCTGCTCGGCACGGCTCGCCTGAACGGCTTCGAACCCTATGCGTGGCTGAAAGAGACACTAGAGAAGTTGCCATCGCATCCCGTCAATCGCGTGCATGAACTGCTGCCGCTTGCCCGCTAAATACCCCGACATTCATGGAAATCCTGGACTCCCTTCGGCAGGCGCCCAGCGCCGAGTCGTATCGCCTCTATCTGACCATCGGCAAAATGCTCGATGACCCCCGACGCATTCTCGAAGTCCGTCAACGACTGCACATCGGCATGACCGTCAGATACATCGGTGACAATCCGTTGGGACCGCCTTCGGAAGGCACTATCGCCGAGCTTCGGCATACGCAAGCGGTCGTACAGGACAACGTGACTCGACGCCGATGGGCAGTGTTGTATGCGGCGATTCTCCTCGATGCCAACGCAACCCCAATTCAAAAGGAAGCGCCGCCAGCGCGCCCGCGACCCGAACAATTTTTCATCGGCGACACCGTGGGATTCACCGACAAGCATTTGAACGAGCGCGTTGGCACCGTCGTCAGACTGAACTCGAAAACGGCGTCGATCGCCGTGACAGACTCGGAAGGACACTGGCGGGTCTCGTACGGTCTATTACGAAAAATCCTCAATATCTGATTGAAGTCCTGTCAACACGGGATGTGCTGACGGATACATATCCAAAAGGACGTCCCTTTGAGCCGTCAGCCGAGGCAAGTTTGCGGCGCTCCGAGAAAGCACCGCAGAAAAAGGTGCGAGAGAGTCGACTGTCGATGCTGACGTTCACCGGATGTGAGTCGCATAAGCCAAGTTGTTGCCGCAGGCTGTGTGAGCGAAAGATCAAAGGCATCCAAGAGCTCCGTACCGAAAAATCGCTCGCAATCGGATATCAGCCGCCGTCGCGTCTCGCGGTCGCGAAGGTCTTCGTATCCTCTAGCGCGCAGCGCAGTAACGTACACATCGAGGCAGTCTCGCCAGCTTCCCGCTTCCAGTTGCAGCGCCTCAAAAGCGAGCGCAGACAAAACCCGTTGAAAGGACTTTGAGGCGAAGAACCAAGGACGCGATGCATGAGTCTCGTTGGGTAAGAAAACTGTTTCTTTGCGCAAACCATCGGGAAGGTATGCGGAGGTTTCTAGTAGACGCGAATTGTGCTCCGGACATGTCAGCACGCCAGGAACGGCGTGCATCCTATGCCAATAAGCCTCGCCGAACTCACGCTCATCTTGGGCCGCACACGCTGCACAGAATCGCCTGAACGATACGCGCCGACTTCTTTGTGGAAATTGCGCTTGGTATGCAGAGCGAGAGTGAACCCCATCGCCGTTAATGGCTGCATGGCGGAGGCCGTCGATCTCCGACGAATCGTAGGTCAAACATACGAACTCGAAAAGAGTATGCTTCTCGAGCAGTTCCGCAGCGGGCGTAGCCGTGTAGTCCGCCATGCGCGACAGATTACTCGGGATGATGAATGACGGATACTCCGGAGGCGCGAGCCCCGCGAACTGAACCATCTTTCTCATGGGAAGCCCTAGACGACGAGAAGATCGAATCAACAAACTTCCCAAAAGTTCGTCTGGATAGGGTTTCGGAAAATGCATTGTGGGCAGACTCCCGGCTGTCGCCGACTGAATCCAACTACCGACTCACGCGACCTGAGCAGTTAGCCAAAATTGTGAGACTTGACGAGCATTTGCACTTCCAGTTAAGACTTGCATCCAATCGACGAATCGCTCGTTTAATCGAGCATACCTGCTGCAGTGGCCCGATTTGACAACATTGAAGTTGACGAGACTGTGAGCCTTCCGCCCTTCGTGCTCAAGCAGTCGACAACTCGGCGAGCTGTTGAGCCTCCAGCGCGTGGCGCGCGGTGTCAAGCAAACTGATGCAGCCGCACGGGCTGGATTGTCGCGTAACACCTCCTACCGCTTGGAGCACGGAGACCTGTGTCTCGCGGTAGGGCGGATTTTCCGCTACCTTGAAGCCATCGCGCCGGGAACCACGCTCGAGAGTCTTCACGAGCAAAAAGACCCCTGTGCGCAAGCTGCTCGTGAACGGAGAACCCGAGTGAGCGGCCTGAGTGCGGCCGAGCTCGACGAGCTGAACTTTTGAGACCGACATGGCCAAAAGAGAAAACAAGCTCACGAAGTTTTGCACATATCGGTTCCGCGTGAACACTGTATGGCCAGTCCACGGCCGCCGAGGAGCCCTCCCTGAGACTAATGCCGCGCGGCTCTTAGCTCGCATCTGTAGGCCTATCATGACGCGTGCTGCCATGGGGTTTCGCGAAGAGCGACGGTGCCCTCGATAGCTTGCATTGTAGGCGGGAAGTAACCGAAGACAAGTTGATCTGAACAGTGGCTGTCGCATTCCCTAGGGTCACCGTGCCGGACTTCGCAGACAAGCCTGGCAAATCCTGTCGTCCCGCTCGTGACGCATGGCACGTAACGCCTCAACCATTACTGATGAAGGGTGGCGGCTTGCAAGGTGGTGTTTTCCGCACGCCGATATGCGGCGCCGCGAGTCCCGCGACAAAGCCGAGTCATGTCCCGGCCTTCGCAGTTTTGTGCGACGCTAAAGCTAGTAAAAGCCGGCTCGTCCGGTTCAATTGGACTTCTCAAAGGCGCTGTCACAACGAAACGCGGCGTGACCAAGAGATTGACGATGCCCGAGATATGCGCGGATGTGGGCACACAAAATTGCCACGGCGCGGACGGCCGAAAGACACCATGAGCGCGCGTCGCATATCGGCGAACGCCGCTGTCGGAACGTCGACGAACATCACCGCAAAACGCGAGAACAGGATGTCGAACGCAACCTCGGGCAGCTCGGCGCTGCTGGCGTCGGCCACTTGAAACAGGACCGGCTTATCCTGTGGCGCAAGCGCGCGCGCCCGGCCCGATCAGCGGTTCGGATAGGTCCACGCCCAGCACCTGTCCTCCCGCGCCGACGCGGGCGGACAGAGCCAGACTCGACGTGCCCGCGCCGCAGCCGACGTCAAGCACGCGCTCGCCCGTGACGGGCGCGGCGGCTTCAATCGCGGCCTGGCCGAAGCCTGCCACCATCGCGTCGAGCCGGGCCTGGTTGGGCGACCCAGCGCTTCCCGCTTTGACCATTCCAGTCGGCGACCTGATAAGCGTTTTGCTCTGTCATGCCATCTCCTCGTGCTGATTCATTCTTGACTGCGCCATCTGATGCCACAGTGCGCATCATCTCCAGCCACCCGGTCGCTAGGCGCAGCGGCGACCGCCAGGGAATTCCGGGGATGATGCAGCTCATCGGGCCTAAAAGCGATAGATCAAGGCTTGCGCGCGTCTGCCTTCAGAAAGTCGTTCCGATGGGCGCGCACGAAGTCCTCGATCGACATCGGCGGCAAGCCCGTCAGCAATTTCACATCGCCCGAGGATCGGTCGTATCGGCCCTCCCGGTGCAGCAGTGCCATCGATTCCAGGTGTGCGATCACATGTTCGGATGCGCCGAATGACCGCAGGCTCTCCAGCCACGGCTCCATCGGGATGTCCATGTAGGTGATCGTACGCCCCAGGACCTTCGTGAAGTCTTCGGCGATTTCACGAGGGGTCTCGGCACGCGGGCCGGCCAGCTCGTAGACCCTTCCAAGGTGAGGCCCGGGGTCCGCCAACACCTCCGTCACGCATCGCGCGACGTCGTAGGCCGCGATAGGCGACGTCCTTCCCTCTCCGAACGGCAACATCAGCGCGTCGCGAGCGGTGACCGTGGGAACGGCAAATCGCCAGAAGAACGCGTCCATGAAGGCGGTCGGACGCATCGTGACCACCGGCAGGCCGCTCCAGCGCAAGACCTGCTCGGCCAGCCAGTGCTGCCTGTGCTGCGGGCTGCGCGCGGTCTCGCGGATGCTCATCTCCGAGACCGTCATCTGCGACATGTTCACGAACGCTTCGACGCCGTGGTTCTGGGCAACCACCGCCACGTTCGTCGTTGCCTCGAGATACTTCTCGTTGACCGACATGCTGAAGTACAGGCGCTTGCAGCCCTCCACCGCGCGATGTACCGCGTCCAGGTCGAGCAGGTCTCCGACGACCACCTCGGCACCAAGCGCCCTCAGCGATTCCGCCCGGCTGTCCTCCTGGCGGACCATGGCGCGCACCTTCAGCCCGCGCTCAAGCAGGGACTTCGTCACGCTCGGTCCGATCGCTCCAACTTGGCCAGCAGCACCGGTGATAAGGATGGGATGGAGATGTTTCATGTCGAGGTTTCCGAGAGACTGGTACCGGCGCTCTCGCCGGTGACGAGAATGGTGTGACCGAACAACTTCACTGGCGACTCCTGGAATTGGTGTTGAACGGGTTGACTGGTCTGTTCGAGGCCCATCACCTGGAGCGAGCGCTCGGCGCGGTTCACGATGCCACCATGTCGGCGCGAATCGCCTCGACGACCGCGGCGGGGTGGGTCAGTGGGATCATGTGTGCAGCCCCGGGGACAACGACCCTGCGGGCGTCGAACGCCCCGGCGAGCAGACGGCTCACCGACCGCGGAGCGGTCGACGTTCGCTCGCCGACGAGCACCGAGGTCGGCACCGCAGCCGAGGCGAGCTCGGCGAGCGAGGTCCGATCGGCTGCGCTGGTGGTCATCTCGAGCCGCAGCCGCGGTGCGAGCCGTGCAACCAGCGCACGACCCTTCTCGCCCAGCGCGCTCCACGCACCGGCGCCGCTCCAGTGCTCCACCAACAGGCAGGCGGCCGCATCGTGATCCGGGAGCGCGCGCATGAACCGATCGCAGAGGGTCTGCACCTCGCGCAGGGCGTCCTCCTCCCCGGGCACGCGCAGCACACTGACGACCACAGGATCGACCAACGTGAGCCGCACCACGCGAAACCCGACGGCCAGCCGCAGGTGAAGTCCGAAAAATGCACCGATCGAGTGGGTGACAAGGTGGAACGCGCCGACGCCCTGCATGTCGAGCCACCCGCGCAGGTGGGCCACCTCGTCCTTTGGCTGCCACGCCTCGCTCGGTGTTGGCGACCGTCCGTAGCCGAGCATGTCGGGCGCCAGCACCTTGGCTCCGTGTGCCTCCAGACTCGTGCGGACTGCTGCCCAGGCATGGGAGCCGGTGGCGGAGCCGTGGAGCAGCACAATGGGAAGGTCCATGATATCTCCGTGTTCTGAATTGCTCTTAACTAAGCCGTCCGATGCCACAGCGCGCATCGCAGTCAGAGTCCCCGCTTGTTCGAGGAACCCCACGCGCCAGCGCTTTAGGAGTTAAGCGTCCACAATTCTTTTCACCATGGCCCTTTGCATTGATCGGGGCGTCAGACGATTTGAAAAGGCTATCAGCTTGTTCGATAGGCCCGCGACCACCATAGCCTTTCCTTGCAACAACGCCCGAATACCGCTCGCGGCGACCGGACGAGGCTTCATCGTGAGGAGGCGCAGCAAGGCCGAGGTGGTTGCGCCGGCTGCCTCATCGAAGCCCGTCGCGGTGTGCCCCGGGCAGAGAGTGGTAACAACCACACCATGCGGGCGAAGTTCGTCGTGCAGGGCCTCGCCAAGGGCGAGTACATATGACTTGGTCGCCGCATAGGCAGCGTAGCTGGGAACGGCTTGGAAGGCCATGAGGCTAGCGACGAGAAGCATATGTCCAGATCGCCGCTTGGCCATATCGCGGCCGAAGAGATAGGTCAGCTCTGTGAGCGTCGTGATGTTGAGCTGGACCATGTTCGCGGTGCGCTCGATCGGCGTTTCCAATAAGTCGCCGTGCAGGCCGTATCCGGCGTTGTTCAACAAGATGTCGACGGTCACCGACCTCCCGTCGAGACTGCATTTCAAGCGGCTGGCCGCGCCCGGCGAGGCAAGATCGGTCGCCTCGACCAGCACATCCACCCCGTATTTGCGGCGGAGATCGGAGGCAAGCTTTTCCATCGAATCGTGCCGTCGGGCCGCCAATACGAGATTGACTTTGTGCGCTGCCAGTAGATCTGCGAATTCAAGGCCGAGGCCACTCGATGCCCCAGTGATCAGAGCCCATTTTCCGGCGAAGCTGTTTATTGGTTGTTTCGTCATCGTTCTCTTCTTCAGCTAGTTGTCATCGAATGTGGCTCAGCCAAATTCTCAATCGGAACACCCGCCTGTCCTTAGGGGAGTCTGTGCTCTCAAACCAGCATCGACTGCTGGGCGAAGATGCCCGCCATCGCACCTTGCGATGATGCCTGGGTAACCGATGGCATTCCGGGGGTCGCGAGATCGCCGGCGGCGTAGATGCCGGGCATGCTGGTTTCGCGACGCTCGTCGACCTTGAGGACGATGCCGAGAGGCGTGTCGACCGTGGTGAGTCCCAATGCGTCATGCAGGCTTGCGGACGGCTTGGTGGGCGGATGCGCGAACAGGATGTCGACTTCGACATCGGGGCCGGTATCGAGCTTGACGGTGGCGTTGTGCCCCCCGTGACGGGCGATCCCGGTGATCTTGCCATTGACGACCCGTGTCTTGCGGCGCGCCAGATCGGCCCGGATATCGGGCGCAATGTCATGGCCATCTGCGAAGACCGTTAACGTGTTGGTCCAATCCTGGTACAGCTTGACCTGAATGTGCGACTGCGGACGGAACCAGACGAGGCCCCAATGCTGGTCGGCAACCTCGTAGCCGTCGCAGTAGGGGCAGGGAACGATGGACGTGCCCCAGCCTTCGGCAAAGCCCGGAACAGCAGGCATCTTATCGACAAGGCCATAGCTCAGGATCAGCCGGCGCGCCTTGAGGCTTTGGCCATCGCTGGTGCGGACGGAGAAATCATCGATGGCGCCGGAGATGCTGTCGGCCCGCGCATTGACCAGCCTGATCGTGGGATAACGCGTCAGCTGCTGCCGCGCCTCGGCCAGGATGTCCAGCGGCGGCTTGTGATCGTGACCGAGCAGGCCATGCGAGTGGCCGGCAAAGCGATTGCGCGGCTTGCCGGTGTCAAGAACGGTGACCTTGCGGCGGGCACGGCCGAGCTGCAGTGCAGCGGCGAGGCCGGCAAAGCTGCCGCCGATGATAATGACGTCATTCATGGTGATCGGCTCCGTGTTGTGGATTGAGGTCGTTGGGCCTGGCGCACAATACGTCCAGCGATACGTGGCCAAGACGGGCAGCGAGCAGGGTTTCTGCCTCGAAGAGAAAGTCGCCCATCTCTATGTTGACCACCTGCCATTGCCGCTTCGATATCGCCGGGCGCCCCTCCGGGAATTCGATTTAGAGCATGCCGGCCCGTTGGCTTGCACATTTATAGTCCTGCGTGGTATCGTAATTAAACAATTGTGATACTGTCAAGTACTGAAATGGTCGTGATCGAAAATAGACGGAACCGCCGTGGCCGGCCCGCCAACGGGGCGCTTCGCCAGACGATAGTCGACGCCGCCTCCGAACTCTTCGTCGAATTGGGCTTTCAAGCGACGACGCTGGACAAGGTCGCCCAGCGGGCGAAGATATCCAAACTCAGCATCTATCGGCACTTCGAGAACAAGGAGGCGCTGTTCAGCGCGGCCATCGAGGCCGGCTGCCATCAGTCGTTTGCACCACAGGCCCTTCTCGAAGACGTCGACGGTTCCGTCGAAGATCAGCTCATGGCGGTGGGATCATCACTGCTTCGCACGCTGTTGAGGTCAGACGTCCGCAGTGTCGAAGCCATGGTCATGGCCGACAAGACGAATCAAACCTCCTTAAGCAAGCTCCATTACGAAGCCGGCCCCGCCCATGTCATCGCCCAAATCGAGGCGCTGCTGCGTCAGTTGCACGCGAAGGCTCTTCTAAACGTGCCCGATCCTCTCCGGTCCGCCCGCTTGTTTGCCGCGCTTTTTAGAGGATCCGATCTCCTGCTTATCGCACGCTTCGATCAGGCGAGAGCAGCGGACGACAACAAAATCGAATCCTATTGCCGGTCAGCCGTCACCATGTTCATCGCCGCGCACAGTCGCATCTGAAAGTGCGCTATCGCGGCCTGACGAAGAACACACAGCGATTGCATACACTGTTCGCGCTGAGCAACCCATGGATGGTGCGTTGACGACCGATGGGAAGGCAAACGCATGAGCGCAATAGCCGCCCGCGTGCTCAGACATTCAGCGCATTCTTTATGCTAAACATTTGATAGCAATTCGAGTGGCGAGCAAGACGTCATTCTGGCACGGCTTGAGCCGCCTCACGAACTCACGGGTCTAAGCGTCCGCAGAGGCCGACGACTCGTCCTCCGAGCCACATGGAATGACCGTTCCACTCCGATACCGACCTTAGGACAGAGACTGCTCGACCGGCTGCAACGGGTCGAGCTTGTGTGAAAACACGTCGATCGCCTAAACTGGATTAACTGATTCAGATGGGTGACCGGATGAAGCGATTCATAGAAGGTGAAGATCGCAAGCAGGTGACGCTGCTTCCAGAATGCCTCGATGACTTTGTTGCTGAGGACAATCCGGTAAGGGTTTTCGAGGCATTCGTTGAAGAGCTTGACCTTGCATCATTGGGCTTCGATGGCGCAATGCCGTCGGTTACAGGTCGCCCGTCCTATCATCCAGCAGTGCTCCTGAAGATCTATATCTACGGGTACCTTAACCGGATTCAATCAAGCACGCGTCTTGAGCGCGAATGCCAGCGCAATGTTGAGTTGATGTGGCTCACGGGCCGACTGGCGCCGGACTTCAAGACCATAGCCGATTTTCGTCGTGACAACGGTACCGGCATTCGCAACGTGTGTCGCCGCTTCGTGATGCTCTGCCGTGAGCTGAAGCTGTTCTCGCAAGCGCTGGTCGCAATTGACGGTAGCAAGTTCAAGGCAGTCAATACGCGGGATCGCAACTTCACCGAGGGTAAAGTCGACAAGCGCCAGAAGCAGATCGAGGAGAGTATCCAGCGGTATCTGAGCGCGCTGGAGACCGCCGATCGTACGCAACCCGCGGAGCTCGAAGCGAAGACGGCCCGATTGCAAGATAAGATCGCGCGCTTACGCGAGCAGATGCGGAACCTCGATCAGATCAAGGAGCAACTCAAAACGCAGCCTGATGGCCAACTCTCGATGACAGATCCCGACGCGCGCTCCATGGCGACGAGCGGCAAAGGCTCGGGAATGGTGGGGTACAACGTGCAGGTGGCCGTTGACGCCAAGCACCATCTCATCGTGGCTCACGAGGTCACAAACTCTGGCAGTGATCGGGCACAGCTAAGCCCCATGGCAAAAGCTGCGCGTGACGCGATGGGCAAGACAAGGCTGCGGGCAGTCGCCGATCGTGGTTTTTACACCAGAACTCAGATTAAGGAGTGCGCCGATGCGGGGATTGCGGTCATGCTGCCGAAGCCAACAACGTCAGGTGCGAAATACCATGGCCGGTTCGACAAGGCAGACTTCATCTACATTGCGCGGGACGACGAATACCAATGTCCAGCTGGAGAGCGAGCAATTTACCGATACACCAGCGAGGAACACGGGATGCAGCTACATCGATACTGGAGCAGCGCCTGTTCGCAATGCAGAATGAAGTCACAGTGCACTCCCAGCGGCCAACGACGGATAAGTCGATGGGAGCATGAGTCGGTGCTGGAGGCAGTGCAACGCCGGCTCGACAAGACGCCCGACGCGATGACGGTGCGCAGGCGAACCGTTGAACATGTCTTTGGAACGTTCAAGCACTGGATGGGCTACACGCAGTTCCTGACTCGCAGGTTGCCTAACGTAGGTACCGAGATGAGTCTGAACGTACTCGCCTACAATCTCACGCGAGTGCTGAGAATCCTAGGTTTCAAGAAGACGATGAAGGCAATGCGGATGGTGGGTGCGTGAGGACCTCGAGGTCCTAAACAAAGCCATCACGCTCCTTTAAAACGCACCCGAGACGCTTACCCTCGTCGTCACCGTAATGAGCGCAAACGTAGCCAAATGCGCCGCTGAGGGCGCGGTCATGCGCGGCATCGAAATTCCATCAAGTTTCCACACAACCTGGGTCGGCTACGGCCCCATGACGCCAGCCGCCAACGACGAACGCTGCACGAGTCGTTGCAGTATGAACGTCTAGCTCGCCGATCGCCGGTGGGCTGGGATAAGCGGATAATCCCGGCATGCATCGCCAATCGCCGGCCTACACAAGCGCCAATGCTGGGTCTGTGTCACTGAACCGATAGCCCCCACCGGCTCGCTTGGCTTCATACATCGCCGTGTCTGCCCTTTTCAGTAGGCCCCCAAGTGACTCGCCCGCCGCCGCGCGCGTCGCAGTCCCGATGCTCAAGCCGACCGGTAGAAAGTCATCAGCAAGCGGGCGAACGGCGGAAAGGAGCCTGTTGCATAGCTGGTCGATTTCATGACGGCTCCGAAGTCCAGGAGCGATAAGTACGAACTCGTCACCGCCGACCCGGGCGAGCGTATCGCCCGACCGAGTAACGTCCCTTAACAAATCCGCGACGCGACGGAGGAGTGCGTCCCCGGTCGCGTGGCCCAACTTGTCGTTCACCGACTTGAAGCCGTCCAGGTCAATGAAAAGAGCTGTGACCGGGCCGCCGTCGTCGCCAGCGCCGTCCTGCAAGTGATCGAGCGTTCGATCGAGTTCTCGCCGGTTTGGCAGTCCCGTCAACGCATCGCGGTACGCTGCGCGACTCATCCGCTCGGTGCCCCGGACGACGCCCCGGAACGCCCTCTTCTGCATCCTGAAAGCGAACGCGAGCATTGCTGCGACGGCAAGTAAAAGCCCGGCGAACGCACAGCCGGTCAACTCAACCCGGTGCGTCTCGTCAGCGAGCCCGGCGGCTCTTCTTGCCTCGCACTCGGCGGCAAGCTTTGAGACCTGCACACGTATCCGGTCCATTGCGTCCCTGCCGGCGTTGGTGTTGACGACCTTTAACGCATCGTCGTGCTGTCCACGCCTTTGCAGATCTATCGTCAGAGCCAGCTCGTCGAGCTTGGTCGTCACATCCGCCGTAATCTTAGTTAGCGCTTCCCGTTGATGTGGACGGTGAAGGGAATGAGTTAGCTCCTGCAGCGCTGTTAAGGCTTTCGTACTGCCGTTCTCGAACGGTTCCAGATAGATTTCGCTGCCGGTCAATAGAAAGCCGCGTTGACTGGTCTCCGCTCGTTCTACGCCGCTAAGAAGCGCATTGCTTCGCTTGATAAGCAACGAGGCGTCGTTCACAAGATCGACGTCCTCGATCACGGCGTGAGCTTGCAATACCGCAGCGATGGCGCACGCTACCAGTGCGGCGACAATGACCGCGTAGATCAGCATGGAGCGCCGTTGCTCCACTGCGATGGTTTCTCGAACTTCAGTCATGTGTGCGCGAAAGATAAGTCCGGAGCTGGTTGTGCCCGGTGACACCGATTCTACTTGCGAGAATTCAGAACGAACGAGAGAACAAGCCGCTCTTTCCTAGCCTAATCGCGTCGCAACGGAGTCTATAGGTAATTCCTACGTCGGGTGCGTTTCAGGAGCATGAAAGTACGCCATCGTCCTGAAACCGTCGTGAAACCCTATCGGGAGTTTCTGAACGCGCTGTGGCCGTGTTTTCCGACTCTATATTGCTGAGTGGCAAGGGCGGGCAGGACTTCGTCCCTGGATTTGTTCGTCTCTGATCTTCGCGACCACCGGGTAGCAAAGGCAGCTACGTCCGTCTTGCCGACTACATCCGTGTGGAGGTGGATGGAATTGTTGACGAGTTCGCTGCGTTCGCGCGAGATAACGTGCAAAGCGCCAAGCGGCTCACGGCCGAGGAGTTGCGCGACACTGCCGCTGATTTGCTGAAGCACGCAGCCGATGACATGGACTCGCGTCAAAGCGAGGCAGAACGGTCCGGAAAAAGCCGTGGCGACTCGCCGCAGAACTCACCTCCGCTTACCGAAGACGCCAGGAGTCACGCACGAGACCGCCTTGCCGCCAGCTTTTCGATGACGGAGTTGATGTCGGAATTCCGTGCTCTCCGCGCAAACGTGCTCAGGCGATGGCGCGACGCCAATGTTGACGATCCTGCTACCGCCATTGAAGAAGTCGTTCGCTTTGACGAAGCGATCGATCAGGCGTTGACGGAGTCGATCGCTTGGTACGCGTCGCAGACCGACCGGTCGCGCGAACTGATGTCAGGGATGATTGCGCATGATTTGCGGAACCCCCTCGGCGCCATTGTGATGTCGGCGCACTATTTGTTACGCAGTGACGCGATAGCCGGTCCGGAGATGAAAGCAGCGGGACGTATCCTCTCTAGCGCAACGACGATGAAGAAGCTGGTAGGGGATCTGCTCGACTTCACGCAGGTGCGCATGGGCGGCCATCTTGCCATGACGCCTGTGAACATGTCGTTGCGTGATGTCTGCTTGGACGCAGTGGAGGAACTGAAGGCGTTCCACCCTGATCGCACCATCGAGGTCACTCAAAGCGAGTCCGTCGACGGCTACTGGGACCGGGATAGGCTACATCAGGTGATTTCGAATCTGGTCGCCAACGCACTCGGTCACGGCGCCGCAGATGCTCCAGTGACCGTTAGCGCGGCCTTAGAAGGGGCCTGCGCACGACTCGACGTTCACAATCTTGGCGAGCCAATCCCGGCCGAGAGCCTCTCGGAAATTTTTGATCCGCTCAAGCGCGTCCCGCAGACTGGGGCGCGTGCGCACCCGTCGACGGGCGGCGTCGGGCTAGGCCTGTTCATCGTCAAAGAAGTTGCTCGGGCGCACGGCGGTTCGGTCGCGGTTGCATCCTCCCGTGAGGCCGGCACCACGTTCACTGTCAAGTTGCCAAGGAAATCATCGGCATGCGCGCAGCAGCGCGACTTATAAGCCGCGACGAAAGAAAGCTCGCTGAAATGCGGGCACGTGCGTCCGACTAGGCGAATACAGCTGCACATCCGTGTTCATAGCGGCCATGAAGGGACATTCGTCAGTTGCGCGCGTCGCCATTTCAAGGTCGGCACCCTGTTCGATATCCGCCACTCAATGCGGATCTGGTCGGAAGGCAACTCGGGGTCGGCAAGCGAAAGCGCTCTGGGTAATCGCGGCGTTCGCCGGCCTTCGGCACCCCGCCACACGTTAGAATGCGGCTTTAAGTGCCTTGACATCATGATGCTCGCGCTCAAGCTGACGCTGGTCCCGTTGTTTCTGCTTGTCGTTTCGATGTCAGGGAAGTGGTGGTGACCGTCGGTCGCTGGCTGGTTGGCTGGATTGCCGGTTGTAGCTGGGCCGATTTTGTACCTCTTGACGCTTTCCCACGGGCCTGCCTTCGGAGCCCGCGCAGCGAACTTATCGCTGGCGGCAATCCTAGCGTCCGAGGCGTTCAATTTCGCTTATGCGTGGACGTGCCGATCGCGCAGTTGGCCAATCGCGTTAATTGCAGGTCTCATCGTCTGGTTCCTGTCCGCATGCGGTCTCTCGCTCCTGCCGACCTCGCCATTCTGGGCCTCGATCGCTGCAGTCACAGCAGTTTGCTGTGGGCAGTCGTTCTTGCCGAGGACTTCGGCCGTAACGGCCGGCGCGCCTCTTTCTCGGTTCGATCTGCTCGGCAGAATGACCGCTGGGGCTCTTCTGACTTTGTCTGTCACATCGGTGTCGGCCTGGGTAGGCCCAACGTGGAGCGGGTTGCTTGCGGTCTTCCCGCTGCTCGGGATCATCCTTTCCGTTTCGTCGCATCGCGCGTACGGTCCGGCTTTCGTGATTTCGCTATTGCGAGGTATGGTGCTGGGGCGTTTCTCATTCGCCGCGTTTTGTCTTGTTCTGACTTTCGCGCTTCCCTTCCAACGACCGATCGTGGCATTCCTCGAAGCGGCGTTGCTCGCGATGATTGTTCAATGGTGCACGAAGCGCATTGCAGCGAGGCAAGGACGGGCGTCAGTCGTCGTTGCCGCTGAATGACGCATTGCATCCCGCGCCAGTTGAGCGTGGCGGATCAGGAGGGCGGGCACCGGCCATCTGCGGTCGTTGGCCGTCGCGCACAAACGGTCATTTGAGTGACTGTCCTAGGCTAAACAATCGTCATTCGCCTATCGACGGATCGCCTTCAGCGATCTCACGGGATTTCGAGAAAATTCAAGCCGAAGTCCAGAAATATTTAATGGTGACCGGATCACCGACGCAAAGCGTTGATTTGACGACCGGCGGCAATTGCGCGCCGACACGTCGCTGGCATAATCTTGCTGCACTGATTGGGGCACCTTTGATCGAGCGCATCAAGGAAGCACGAGCGGACCGGCAAGACAATGAAAAAGCGGGGAAGAAGTGGCCGACAACGAAACGACGGGGACGGGCCGTCCGGGCTGGACCGCCCGAGACGACAAGAGCGGACTTGACCCGCTCGGAATGCAAACTACCAGTGTTGCGCTCTATCAGCGCCTCCTGCCAGGTATCAGCAACGTGACATTGCGCGTGCGCTATTACGGGTTTTATGTGTGGTTGGCGCGGCACTATTCGAAGGTGGTCCGGGATACCTCAGTCGATGAATGGTGCCGATTCGTGAGGCGTGCCGAGGCGCTGTACGCCCTTGTTGCCCAAGATTGCGACGACGCGCGCGGGGTGGCGGGCAGCAGGTGGGCAAAGCGAACGCTCGCTGCCGAAAGCAGAAGCGGTATCAGGTTCTCTCGCTACACAGATCGGCAGTCCGGGCAGTCCCAATACCTCAAGCAGAAATTCGGCGCTTTCGGGGCGGCCTATGGTTCCCAGCTTGAGGAGATCGGGCTGTTGACGTACCTAGACAAGCACGAGATTCCAGTGCCCACCAGTTATACTGGGGAGCGCCTCGCTAAGGCATTTGGGACCGCAGTCGGGCGTGCTGGCACCCTGTTCTTGGAGACAGTCAAGAGCGGTGCCGTCCAGAAGAGCGAACTGAAGCGCATGGCTCACATGCTCCCCTCGGCGATCGAAGAAGACAGTGTGGAGCGGCAGCTTTACGAGGACATCCTGTTTGGACGGATGAATGCTCCAGACAATGGGGCGACGCCGCGCAGTCAGACACTCCGACTAGTACTGCGAACCGCGCAATACCTCGGCTGCTGGCCCGACCGATGGGAGGTCAGGTGGGCGCTTTATTCCGCCCACGGCTACTCCGGTGAACCATTGCCAGCCGTCCCGGACGCAGAGGAAGCGCAGGCATTTGCGTGGAAGGTGTACCACGCGAACGATATGCTCCAAGTGTGCTACGGCGCTTTGCTCAAGTATTTGCTGGATATTTTGGGTGGCAGTCCCTCCGGCATGTCGATGGGACGCTTGCTGTCGGCTGTTGTTCCCCGTATCACCGCAGAAGTCGGGGAGGACGTGCTGACTTGGCAGGATCTCGTTGACTCGATCGGGATGGTGGAAAACGCATGGTCCGACGAACCAGCGGCCGAGTGGATGTTGCAAGATGCGATTACGGCGCGTGCCAGCGACGTCGCAGTAAGCACCAGCGAATATGCTGCAAACGCATTGAGGCTCCTGGCGGTGCTATACGCCCGCTTCATTGATCAACTAGAGCGCGTGCAGTCTGAGTTGCCGGTGCTTTCGCGTTCAATCTATCTTCCGTCGATCGTCTCGGAGTTGAACTTCTTCAAGGCACGCGCCGGGGAGTCGATCGGCGACATCGTGAGCCGCCTTTTGCGTGAGCGGATCATCGAGCGCCATCTGTGGGTGGCGATTCAGAAACTACGGTCGCAAGGTGATTACACGTTCCTGCTCGAAACCGATGACGGGAAGGTACGCGTTAGGCAGAAAGACAGCCCATCCTTCACGAATCCCCGACTCGCCCCGGCGATTTCTTTTCTGGGCGATCTATACCTGGTGGACGATAGCGGTCTCACTGCGGCTGGCAAAAGGATCATGGAGGCAGCGTGAAACTGTTCGACTGCTTTGCGACGAAGGGCTTCCACACGAGCATCGTGACGACCTTCAACGTCGATCTGAACGCCTATGAGTCGATCGCACTGGCGCGCCTTCGGGAGGCAGGATGTAACAACAACATTGTCATCGCCGACGACAGGATGCTCGGTTTTGCACTCGCGCCGGGCGAGACTAGGCCTAGGCATGCGGGTCGTCGCTACTCGATCGTTGGTGCCCCTGCGAGTGGGGTTTTTCACCCGAAACTGATACTGCAGTTGGGCAGAGCGGGTGGCCGTCTTCTGGTGGCATCGGCGAACATGACCGCGGCTGGTCTCGCCGGGAATCTTGAAGTGGTGGGCGAGGTGCGTGCCGAGGATGATGCCTTCCAGGCGCTGCCGCTTATGCGCGCTGCGCTTGCGTATGTCGCCAGTTACGTAGCAGACGCGGCGATGCCCCGAAAGCAGATCGAATGGGCGATGCGCAGAACGCCATGGATCCACGAGCAGTCGGACGGTGCCGTTATCGATCTGGAAGAGGGCGGCCGCCTTGCCTTTCTCTCCAGTGCTGGCACCGTGGGCATTGGGAAACAGTTCGCCGAACTGGTCGGACGGCGCAAGGTCACGCGGCTAGTAGTCGCAAGCCCCTATTGGGATCCAGACTTGGGTGCGTTGCGCGAGTTGCGCGACCGGCTTGGCGCAAAGAGCGTCGCGCTCTTGCTACAGTCGAAAAACGCGCTCTTTCCCGTCCACGCGCTTGGCAAGAAAGAGTCTATCCGGCTATTTAACGTCGACAAGGTAGACGGCACGAAGGCGAGCCGCTTTGCTCACGCGAAAGTGTTCATCGCCGAGACGAGCGCTGCCGACTGCGTACTCTATGGCAGCGCGAACTGCACTGAGGCCGCACTTGGTGAAGGCGCGGCCCGGGGTGAGAACGCAGAGGCGTGTCTCTATCGCGAGCTACCGCCCGGCGAAGCCGTGCAAATTCTCGGACTCGAAAGCGCACTGGACGGGGAATTGAGTGTTGCGGACGTTCCCAAGTTCCAGTCCTCCGAGGAAATTCCGCTGAAGGACCTGGAGCGCCATCTTCCCGGACGTTTTGAGTTGAGCGAGCAGACGCTTCGCTGGTGGCCGCCTAAGGGGGCAAACGTCGCTGAAGCCAGAATTGAGTTGACCGATAGCGATGACAAACCGGTAGCGGGCGCTCTGACACGAGTGAGCGCAAGCGGATCGCCCGCGAGATACCGGTTCGAGGGGCACGAGGCGCCGCACTTCGCAACTGTGCGCTGGCAGGGCTTTGAATCGTCGCCGGGCGTTGTGATTGTCGAAGAGGCAATCCGGCAGGCGCAACGCAAGTCCCCGACGCGCAGTGTCGACGACGCCTTGTCGCAACTTAACAATACGGACGCATCCGAGGGGCTATGGCTCCTCGATATCATGCACAAGCTGGCGGTTGCGGAGCAGGAAGCCCGTCCAGATGAGGAGAAAAAGCCCGTCCGACGGCGCGGCCAAACTGAAAAGTGCGAAAAGCCGGCGGGGCGCGTGCTGAGCTATGAAGAGTTCATAGAGGGACGGTCTTCCGAGACTACAGAAGCCGATACGCCTGGAAGCCTTCTCGGTGCTTCGCATCAGGAGTCTGTCCGCGAGTTCATTAACGCGCTGATCGGCAAGAAAAAACCGCTGTTGCAGACCATTGACGAAGCGGATGAAATCCCGGGTCTGTCGATGGGTGATGAGACTGCCTCGGCGGAGGAAGCGCTCGAGGAAGACGAGCGCTTCAATGCGCAGCAGCAACGAACACTGACCGACACGGATAGCGGGAAGAAGGACCTGGAAGAGCGTAGCAAGTACAAGGCGATGCGTGATACGCGGCAGAGTATCGTCAAAGCAGTGAGGTCCCGTCAGATGACCTTTCAACAGGATGCGGCTGAGCGCCCGCTTGGCGTGATCGATCTTCTGCGGTTGCGCGTGCTACTTGTCGTCGTGCTTGGCGCGGGTTGTAGGAAAGCAGATCCCCTCCCGACGGGCTCAGATGCCTCTGGGCGCATGCAGGGCGTCCTACCGATTAGTGGCGATGAAAGCTGGCGACGCCTGGTAGGTAACCTGCTGTTCGACTTTTTCAGGAATCACGGAGGAGGCCGAAAGCCCCTTATCAGCAAGGTTGTTCTGGATATCGACGGTGACGACGGCTTGCCCATAGATGTGCTTGAGTGTTGGGCGACGTGCTACTGGGCAATCTGCGCGACCCGCGTAGCGACCAATGATCGTGGCGATTCGATTCCCCCGCTGACAGGCGGTAAAGACATCGCGGAGGATCTGTACCGCTATACCCAGTTACTGCCGAGCGAACTGCTGGGAAACACAGTCAGATCGACTTTTGAGGGGATGAGCGCGCGCTACGCTGAACGTTTGGGCGTATCCGTGGCGCGACTCGAAGAGGAGCACCTGTCCCTTGTCGAGACAGTGATTGAGAAAGATCTGGCGTAGACAGGGCGCTGATTGGATGCCAGGCCGCTCGAGGCTCGTTGGATTCGATTGCCGGAATCTTACGTCGCGGCGATGGGCGTGCTTAGGCACTGGTGCGTCTTCACACAACTGGTCGAATCACGTTGTGCGCATCCGCAATAGCGAACCACATTCCCGCTGCTGCGCCTTAGGTCATTCTTAACGCGAATCGCCCGATGACTGGCATCTGTCTGCCGACGGGCCTCTACCTCGCCATGCCGAGCCCGTCCCCCGACTGAAGCACCGCGCGCCCGGCGGCCTTATTCGGCCGCCGGCGCCGGCGTCACGGCCGGGCCTTCGTATCGCCGCGCCGCCGCGCTCAACTCGGCGGCGATCCGCGCGCGCAAATGCTCGGGCGCCAGCAGTTCCACCGTCGCGGCATGTCCGAGCAGCAAGTTGCGCAGCGCCAGCGAAGGCGTAAGCGTCGCGGTCAGCACGAAGCCGCCAGGCTCTTCGGTAGTGCGCTGATCGCCGGCCAGCCGTGCGGCGCGAAACGGGCTGCGCACGCCGTTCGGCTCGGTCACGCGCAGGACCACCGGCTCGGGCGGCTCCGGAAACCATTCGAAGATCTTTTCGCCGCGAATAAAAGCGGCCAGATCGAAGCCGGCATCGCGCTGCATGATGAAGCCGCGCGACTGCACTGTGGAGATGCGGTCCATGCGCAGCAGGAACGGGGCGCCCTGCGCGCCGCTCGAACGGCGCAGGCTCACCACCAGATACCAGAACGGCGCCTTTTCCACGATAGCGTAAGGCAGCACCAGGTAATCGCGCAGCTCGCCTTCGGGCACATCGGCGGTGCGATAGGCGATGGCCAGCGATTCGTCGCGATACAGCGCCGCGCACACCGCATCGAACACCGCGTCGTCGACTTCGGGCGCCAGCATCGGATAGCCGGGCTCAACCCGCGCGGTCTTGCCGACCCAAGCCTGCGCGCTGCGAATGCGCGAATCCGAAGGCGACATGCCCAATACGCGATTGGCACCCTCAAGATATTCCTGAAAATCGCCGATAACGCCGGGGGGAACATGGTGTCTCGCCAATTGGCGCAATTTCAGCAGGGCCAGTGAAAGATCGACCGGCGGCCGCATGGAATCACGCGGACCGCGCGCCAACAGCGTCCATTGGGTATTGCGGCCCTCGCCATCGCGTTGGATCAAACGGGCGTTTTGCAATTTCACAAACAGGCGCCGCACGGTTTTTTCGCCCAATTGCGGCAAACGCGCCAGCACCGCGCTTTTGAGTTCGCCCGAGGGCCAGGCGCGTTGCGACTGCGACGCCATGACGTCGAGTACGGTTTTTTCTTCGAGTGTGAGCATGAGTGGAGCGGATATCTTGGTTCGAACACGCGTGAATCCCGAGCATGCTGCCATATCAGGCCGCGAATCGGACATGCCATGTCCAGATCCGGATTCACAATGACCCGACTTGAACGCGAGACACTCGCCGGCGCGAACCCGCGCCGTCCTTCGATTATCGCAGTGCCTAGTATCGGCTCAGCCACGCCTTCAGTCAGGATCGACGAATGAATAACGAATACCAGAAAACCCTTGTCCAGACCGTCAGCGTCTGTCCGATCTGGCCGGCCGAGGCTACTCAGAAAATCGGCCAGATGATCGGCGAGATCAATCAAGCCAATACCATCATGGGCAATATTTCGGCCACCGCGCAAAACGCTGCGATCAAAGGTGGTTTCGCAGCCGAAACCTTTCACGCCGAATCCTTCAATCTCGATGCGATCCTTAAAGACAAGGACGTGCGCGCCTTCACCGACGGCTTCAGGCAAACCCCGCTGACCCGCAACGATCCGACCCACGACATCGTGGTGATGAAGGACGGCGAGCAGGTGCTCGGCGCGCAACTGAAGTATTTCAAAGACGCCGACGCCACTCAGAAGGCCTTCCGTTCGACCCGCGACGGCGTTCACCATTACGAGCGGGCCGACCGCTTTATCGGACCGTCCGATCAGATCGAGGGCATCCAGGCGTCCGCGCACAAGACCGTGCTGAAGAATGGGCAGACCCGCCCCGAGGTGGCGCGCGCGGCCAAGAAGGTGCGCGACAACACGGCCGGCCAGATGGAGGTGGACGGCGTGCAATCCGCCCCGCTCAGCAAGACCGAGGCCGAGCAGCTCGGGGCCGGCACGCAGCAAGGCAAGGACGTCCACCAGCGCATGCAGGACGGCTATCTGAACAAGGCCACGGTCCGGCAGAGCCTGCGCGCGGCCGGCTCGGCGGCCATCATCACGGCGGTGACGGCCGGCTGCATCAACACCTTCCAGAGCATCAAGCTGGTGCGCGACGGCGAATTGAGCGCCGAGCAGGCGGCGCTGCGCATCCTGCGCGACACCGCGATCGCGGCCGGCGACAGCGCCCTGAAGGCCGGCGCGGCCACCGCCAGTGTAAGCCTCGCGGCGCGCTCGCTGCCATCGCTGTTCTCGGGTTCGGCGTTCCAGTCTAGCCTGGCCAGCGGCGCGATCGCCGGCGCGACGGTCTGCGCCGTGGACCTGGTGCAATGTCTGGTGTTGTTCGCGGCCGGCAAGATGACGCGCGACGAGTTGGAAACACGCACCGGCAAGAACATCTTCCAGACCGGTGCCGCCGTGGTGGGCGCCTCGGTGGGCGGCTCGATTGGCGCGCTGGGTGGCCCGGTGGGCATGCTGATCGGCAGCCTGGTGGGCGGCATGATCACTTCGCTGGCAATGAATATCGCGCTCGACAATCATCTCGAGAAACCCTTCCAACTGACTTTGGCGGCCACCGAACAGGTGGTGGCGAATGGTTTGGACGCGCATGGCGCCTTGCAGTACCTGACACGTTCGCAAGCGTATTTCGCAGAGTTTCATCAGGGGCTCGTGTTGTCCGAGCGCCATTTCGAGCAGCAAATCAAGACCATGCAGGCGCAACGCACGCGCCTGCAAAGCAAGATCAACAATCTCTGAGATATCACGATGAATCAAGCCAGCCTGAGCGAACCCGCGCAGATTTTCGGGGTGCCGCTCGACAGTTCGGAACTCGCGGCGATTAACGGGCTCGTCGAAAAACACCGGGCCAATGCCACCGTCACGCAGCAATTGGCGATAGACGCCTCAAGGCTCGTCACGGCCAGCCAGGAGCGTCTGGCGCGCCAGTCGGAAGCCGGTTTCTTCAGGCGCCTTGCGCATGCTGTTAGCGGCAGGACCAGCGAATACCAAGCGCTGAACCAGGCGGACATGTTGCAAATGCAGCGCTTTTCCTGGCATTACCTGCAGCAGTTGCAGCACCAGAACCTGATCACGGCGCAAGGCATAGCGGTGATCCGCAACAACCTCGGTACGATGAACGAAGTGATCATCGAAACCCGGGATTTTCTGGAACAGGCGATCGACCGGATAGATCAGCGCCTGCGCCATGTCGAGAACAACACGAGTTTCAGCAATTGGGCGCTCAATATCGAAGCCAACAAGCGGCGCTTCGCGCCGATCCCCAAGAACCTGCTGGTTCTGCGGCTTGCCTATGATTTCTTGCGCCAGCATCCGGGCGCGATGCTGACCGGCCGCGACGTCGGCAATTACGTCGTCACCACGCTGGAAAAGCTCGGCGTGAATTGCGATGAATCCCTGCGCCTGCTCGATTTCATTAATGATTTGATCGATCAGATCGGCGTGGTGGGCCTCGATCAATACCGCGCCACCGTCGCGCTGTCGACCGACGCGCACGACATCGATTCGGCCTATATCCAGAAGTCGATTTCCGGCGTCGGCTTCAATGCGCTGTATTTCTTGGCCGATCACTACATGAAGATCGCCGACATGATCGGCGATCCGGATCTGTGCGCCAGCGACGCGGCGCGCGAGAAAATCATCGCCAAATTCTTTAGCCAGGAGCTGAACGGCCTGGCCGCGACCTACAGCATTCGGGATCTGATCTGCGAAATCATCGGCGGCGGCCAACTGGCTATCGCGGTGTATCGCGATCAGCACGGACTCGACGTGGCGCCCGAGGCGCCCACTCTGGATACGGAAGCCGCGCCGGAGCAGATCGCGCTGGTGTCGTCGCTGCCGGACATCACCGCGCACACTGTCCTCGATGCGTGCGGCAGCCACCAAGCCAAGCGCGATTACCTGCTGCTACTGGCCTTGTGCGTGGACAACGCCGCGGCGCTGAACCGCCCGGCGCGCGAATTCATCGCGCTGCTGGCAGACCATACCGGCGCGCCCGAGCTGCTCCAGGACGTGCTCGCGCTGGCCGATGATCCGCGCAAGGCGCTGCGCTGCCAGCCGATCATGCAGGCCCTGCTCGACGACGAGAACAAGAAAGCCACTTGGCTGCTCGACGCCTTCTTCCTGTTGACGCTCGCGCAAAAGCCGATCGAAAGCCCGGCGATCAAGATCGTCCTCGGCCTGCTCAAGCCGGCGAATCTGAAAGACAGCCTGCCAAACCTGTTGCTGATGGTGAACGGCGAGGACCCCGCCGCCGTGCTCGAAGCGGCCCAGCAGTTGAACGCGAGCACGCAGGGCTGGAAGAACCTGGTGCGCTACCGCGCGCTGCGTTTCGAGGCCTGTTATTCCGAGGTGCTCAAGCAGTTCAGCGTGGCCGGTTGGGCCAATCTGCAGATCATACTGGAGGTCAGCAGCGTGTCCATAAAGGCCATGGAGTATGCGTACTACATGCCCTCTTCCGACGGCGGTTTCCTGAGCGGCCTGGTGGATAAGGCCGGCTCCGCCGCCTACAGCCTCGGGCGGCGTTCCGCGCTGTCGAGCCTGAACGAACTCCGGAAGAAGGCACGCGATTTTTTGTCGGAGCACCAAACGGCGCTTTACGCGGCGAACAGCCGGATTGCGCGCTGGAACCTGCCCAAATTCGAATTCTCGGACGACATCGCCTATTCCGATTACGTGCTGGACGACTCCACCGACAACGAAGACTGGGGCGACCAGTTCCAGCGCTACTACAACCAGATCGATCACACGCTCAATGCATTTTCCAGCGTGTGCACCGAAGCCGCCGAGCAGCTCGAGTTCTTCGTCAAGGGCGATTTCGATTCCTCGGTCATCGCAATGAAGGAACGCAAACGCGTGGAATGGCAGCAGAAGCAGGCATTGGAACAGTTGGAGAAGCAGTCGGTGGCCATCGTGAAGGATGGCGAGCCTTGCCTGCTCGGCCTCGAATGGCAGCAAGTGGCGCAGCCGCCGTTCGAAGCGGAGAAAATCACTCACATCCGCACCGACGGGACAATCTGGCTTGTGGTGGCCAGCATCGATTCCAAGGACCGCTTCTATCGCAGCGAAGACGGTTTGCAATGGCAGGAGGTGCGGCTTGATGCGCCCGAATGCGAGGTCAGCCTGAAGAAGCTCGAGATCGTCAACGGCGTGTGGATCGTGTGGAACCGCTCGTGGTTGCGCGGTCCGCGCCCCGAGGGCTTTTATTACTCGCGCGACGCATTGAATTGGCAACACAGTGCCGGCCCCGCGCCCGCGAACAACAGCAATCTGTCTCTCAATGACGGGCACTTGTCCTATCAGGACATCGTGTATGTCAACGGCATGTGGCTGTGGACTGCGACGAAATACCGGCGTTACAGCTATGTCGAAAAAGGCTTCTTTTCCGACACCACCAAGTCGGGCTCCTATGCGCAAACCCTCGTTTTCCGCGGGGCTGATCTCGCCGGCCCGTGGGAGCCCTGGGATCAGACGCCGCGCGCCGACGAGGGCGTGGAGATCGAAAGGATTTGCGCTCTGCCCGGCAGTAATAGCTTGCTGGCGTTCTGCAAATACGACTGGTCGTACATGCGCGACAAAAAGAAGCCCGAGCAGCCGCCGTTCGTCATGTATTACGGCGCGGCCAAAGCGTGGCAAAAATGCGACTGGGACAGCAGCTCGCGCTACTCCGCGTCCAGCACGACATCCGTGCACCTCGGCTCGGGCGGCGGGCTGATGTGCGTCGCGTCAGAACTGTTCGCCTCCGACAAAGGCTATACGTGGACGCATCGCGACACGCCGATCCACATCGGCCAATGCTTCGCGCTGCAAGACGTGAGCCTGATTACCTCGAGCAGCGGCGGAACCATTCTGGTGAGCCAGGACGACGGGCTGAGCTTCAAGGAACTACGGATGGAGGATGGTCACTGGAATCACCTAACCGCCAACGACACGAACCTGCTGGCCGTGTACTGCGAGAATCGGCATGAAGAAACTATCCTGCGCATCGGTAGCTATCGCTACCTGTCGCCGCAGTCCTGATCCGCGTTGAACCCTGCTGGACCACGCGGCCGCCGTTAGCGGCCGCGTTTCATTCTGTCTCCGTGATTTCTGCGGACTCGCATGCTTCCCCCCGCTTCCGGACACGGCGCGTCCAGTTGCGCACCTAGCATTAAGTCAGTCACGCACTCAGGCGTTGACGCATCCCCTCACCGGAGTCTAAAACCATGCCGTACAACAACTCAGCACTCGAAACGCTCGCCGCCTTTGCCATCACGTTCGCGGCAGGCATGCTCTCCAGCATCGCGTTTGGGAAATACGTCGACAAGGTGCGTCGCGATGCCATTGATTCGGTATCGCGCGCGGCCTGAACGCGGCGCCCTCGAGTCGCCCAGAGCCGTGCATGCATCGATCGCTTGCAAGACCGCCACCGCGCCCAGGTCGATGCCGACGCCATGCGCTGGATCGACCTGACTTTCCTCGGGTTGATGCGGACAACGCGCGGCGCGTGGCGCTCGCTGAAACGGCGCACGGTCGGCAGCGCGGTCCCGGCGCCCAGCGCCCACCACCAGCCGCGTCACTGCGTCGAGCAAGCGCTGACGGCGTTCGGCCTGCGCGCGCGAAGCGCTCGACCCAGTGGTAATCGCCGAACATCAGGTTGTTGGGACGGGCCAGTCGCCCAGCAGCCGGCAGCGCGCGTCGTCTAGCTGTGGCGCGAAGCAGGCGGCCGACCAGGCATCGTCGATGAAGGCCCCGGCGCACTGCAAGGCGTGGGTGTCATGGGCGCGGCCCAGTCGCGCAGGATCTGGAAGCCCGCATGCCGCTCAGTGGCCCGATACAACGCCAGGCGGTGCCTGTGGAGGCCCCAGGCGAGATGCGGATCGCGTGCGAACACGGCCGGACTGGCGATGTCCTCGAACCAGAATCCGTGATGGAGCAATGCCGTATAGGCGGTCAGCGGCAATTCATGGCCCCACGCGCTTTCGGCGCATCGAACGGCCGCTCCACCTCGATATCAGGTCGTCTGGGACATCGAGCCGTGAGCGACCGCTCAGGGTCGATCAGCGACGGTTGTGGGCGTTAGCCTCACCTTATGGAAGGCGTGCCGCCCGGATCTTCTCCACAACCGTGTCAGCAGTTTTCACTCAGCTGGCACAGATCTCACTTTTTGTGTCGCCCGAAAGGATCCGCGCTCTGGCTCAATGCGCGTAAAAAAAGCTCGAAAATGGAGGAGGGCGACAACGCTCGAGCGTCAGCTTTCTCTGTCATTCCTCCTCCCTCCGTGCTTTTCGAAGCGTCGCCTCCAACTGGTCGGCCGTGTAAGGCTTGCTAAGCGCGCTGCGGAATGATTTCCCGGTGTACGCTTTCAGAGCACGGTGCGAGACAGCCCTACCAACGTCGTGCGACTCGGGAGCGGTACCCTCAGCGAGATCATGCCTCTGATGGGCAACGATGAGGAACTCGGCACCACAGGGAGGGCGAAAGCGCGAGCAGCCGATTGGGGGATTTTCACACTATCAAGGTCGGTGCAGCGTAGTAGGCACGAACGGCCCGACCGATCTGCTTCCTTGTTTTTCACGGGAACTGCTTCTTTCTTGAACCAAACCGAAAGGCGAAGATTACAAATGGGGTTACGTCACAGGAGAAGAATCGTGGAACTTTTTCGGATGGTATGTATGGTATTGGCTAGCTTTTTTGGAGTGCGCAAGCGCGCGAACCACAAAGCGGACTTGGCTAACGTCAACATGGTAATGCTTCCGTTCGTCGCTGTCGTACTCGCGTTGCTGATTGGGATGCTCATTTTTGGGGTTGTGCATTTAGTTGTGGACGGGGTGAGTTCGTCGCAAGGTTTCTAAGGTATCCCTTAAACAGCGCCCATTTTTCACCCGGTCAATCGTGCACCGACGGGTCATCGAGGATATCAGCGAAGATCTTTACTGCGCGCTCATAGCGGGCGTCCCATGGATGGCCGAAATTGAGTCGCACGCAGTTCTGGAAGGAATGTCTCAGCGAGAACAGTGGCCCTGGGGCAATGCTGACCCCGCGCTCAATGGCGCGCGAGTGCAGTTCCATCGCTCGTATCGATTGCGGGAGCTGCAGCCACAGCATATAGCCGCCGTCCGGTCGAGTCCATTTGATATCGTCGGGCAACCACTTGCGTAGTGCTTCTTCCATCTGCTCCAGCTGTGCCTGGAACGACGAACGCAGACTCCGCAAGTGCCGGTCGTATCCTCCATGTTGAAGGTAGTCAGCAAGTCCCGCCTGAGCCGGTATGCAAGCTGACAGCGTCGTCATGAGCTTAAGCCGTCGCACCTTGTCAGCAAATCGGCCTGCTGCCGCCCATCCAATGCGATAGCCCGGTGCGAGAGTTTTCGAAAACGAACTGCAGTGCATGACGAGCCCCGCGGTATCGAATGCTTTTGCAGGCAGGGGCCGCTCGCGACTGAAATGAAGCTCTTGATAAACGTCGTCTTCGATGAGAGGAACCTGCTTCTCCCTCAGCATTTCGACCAAAGTACGCTTTTTTTCCATGGTCAGCGACGTGCCCGTTGGGTTCTGAAAGTTAGGCATGAACCAGCACGCTTTGATGGGATGTTGCTCCAGCGAACTCCGCAGTGCGTCGAGGTCTAACCCCGTGACCGGGTCTACTGGAATCTCGACCGCCCGTAGGTCCAGTCGCTCGATTGCCTGCAGCGCGGCATAGAACCCCGGCGCCTCGACGGCTACAACGTCGCCTGGCCGCGTCACAGCCATCAGGCACAAATTCAGCGCCTCAAGAGCGCCGTTTGTGACAATGATTTCGTCCGCACCAACGGCGAAGCCCGTGCCGATGTATCGCAGTCCAATCTGCTGGCGCAGATGGTCGCTGCCCGGCAGGTCTTCGACAGTACTCCAAGGGCTGAGCGACCGCGTGCCCGCGACCAGGGACTTCAAGAGCCGCGCTGATGGGAAGAGTTTCGGCGAAGGAAACGCCGAACCAAAGGGCACGATATCTGGGTGTCGAGTCGACTCCAGCACCGAAAACACCAGGTCGCTAATGTCGACCTTCTTCGGTGAATCTTCCCTGTTGTTTGTAGCCGGCGTCGCACCTAGGGTTGCGCCAGGTGCGACGAAGTAGCCGGCGCGCTCCTCGGCGCGCACTAGGCCCCACTGCTCGAGCAAGTAGTAGGCGCGAAATACGGTTGTCTGACTAACGCCATACTGCGAAATAATTTGGCGCAACGACGGGAGCTTGGTTCCGACGGGAATATGTCCCGACCGAATCTGTTCTGCCAAATTATTGGCAATGGTCTCAAATCGATTCATCTCTCGCTCTTATAGACCGCCGATATAGGTAACGCGTCGGAGGGCGCAGACGCCGCGCCTGAACGCCATATCGCGGCCATGCTACCGGAATCGGCGGCAGGTCGAGGGGCGCGACGCGGAAGCTCCGCCTGCTGCGCTGAAATCGCCGCCATCTGCTGCTTCCTGCTTATCGTCGAACCGTCTACCGTAGCCGTTTGGCCCGCGCGCTGAGCGCGGTTAAAGCATGACCGGAGAGGTTTCTCGTCCATGTATCGTTACACCCATTTCGACAAAGAATTTGTTAGAAGCCGTGCAGCCCAGTTCCGCGACCAGTTGGAGCGTTGGCAAACCGGGCAACTGATGGAAGACGACTTCCGCCCGCTGAGACTTCAAAACGGCTGGTATGTGCAGCGGCACGCGCCGATGCTGCGTGTAGCGGTTCCCTACGGGGAACTGTCCAGCGCACAGTTGCGTGTTCTTGCGCGCATTGCTCGCGAGTACGACGCGCCGGCTCGGTCCGTATATCGAAGCGCCATGGATGCGCAGGCGAAGCTCGGGTCAACGCAGCTACCAACGAACACCGCCCATTTCACGACGCGCACAAACGTGCAATACAACTGGATTCCGCTTGATCGGGCAGCCGACGTGATGGACCTGCTTGCCTCGGTCGACATGCATGGTATTCAGACCAGCGGAAACTGCATCCGAAATATCTCGTGCGATGAGCGCGCCGGTGTAGCCGTCGACGAGATTGCGGACCCGCGACCTTTCGCGGAGTTGATGCGGCAGTGGACAACGCTCCATCCGGAGTTCGCATACCTGCCTCGTAAGTTCAAGATTGCGGTTACTGGTGCCACTGAGGATAGAGCAGCAACTGATTGGCACGATGTCGGACTTCGGTTGATTCGCAACGACTCCGGTGAGCTAGGTTTTCGCGTCTCGGTCGGTGGCGGCATGGGTCGAACGCCAATGATTGCAAGGGTGCTGCGTGAGTTCCTTCCCTGGAACCAAATCATGAACTATATCGAGGCGGTCGTGCGCGTGTACAACCGCTACGGCCGGCGGGACAACAAGTACAAAGCACGTATCAAGATTTTGGTGAAGGCCGAAGGGCAGCGTTACATCGACGATGTTGAGGAGGAGTTTAGACAAATCGTTGAGCTCGATGGCGGTCCGCATACCATACGGCAGGAAGACCTCGATAGAGTCACCGCGACGTTCGTTTCACCCGTGACAATCAACAAGTCGATCGGGCGTTCGCCGACGAAGATCCCGGTCGCTTCCGGCCGGTTCGAGCGGTGGCTAGAGCGAAACGTGGCGCCTCACAAAGAACCGTCACTGCGCATCGTGACACTGTCCTTCAAGCGGCTCGGTCAGGCGCCGGGGGATGCTTCGGCGGAACAGCTAGAACGGCTCGCAGACTTGGCAGACCGTTTCTCCGGCGGCGAAGTGAGGGTGACTCACACGCAAAACATCGTACTGCCATGGGTCGCCGTCGATGACCTTCACGCCTTATGGCAGGCCGCCAGTGACCTTGGCCTTGCGAGCACAAACATCGGACTGGCCACAGACATCATCGCCTGTCCTGGAGGCGATTTTTGCGCGCTCGCAAATGCGCGTTCCATTCCCATCGCCCACGCGCTCGCCGAGCGGTATCAGGACATCGACGAACTGGATGACATCGGCGAGATCGACGTCCACATCAGCGGGTGTATCAACTCTTGTGGGCATCACCACAGCGGGCACATCGGCGTGCTTGGCGTCGACAAGGATGGAAAAGAGTGGTACCAGATTACCCTAGGCGGTGCAGACGGCAGTCAGGCCAGCGGACCGGCCCAGCCGGGGAAGGTCATTGGCCCGTCCTTCTCTGCCTCTGAGGTACCCGACGCCGTTGAAGCTATTATTTGCGCCTACCGCGACCTGCGCGAACGTCGGGGACACGGTCGTTATGAGCGGTTTATCGAGACGTTACATCGAACAGGCCTCGACCCGTTTAAAGTCGCCGCTAATGGCGCTCGAGCAAAAAATGAGGTTACCGAGTGAGCAGTATCCCTCGCTTGAAGCTTATTGATGCGTGCGCGGCGCAAGCCGACGACAAAAGGCGCGTCCTGAGATTGAGCAATGACGCCGACCCGATGACTTTCGTGGATGAGTTAAGCGGCGTCGAACGAATCGAGTTGGCCTTCCCGCATTTCACTGACGGCCGCGCGTATAGTCAGGCTTACCTTCTGCGCCGAAGAATTGGCTTTTCAGGAGACATTCGCGCCACCGGCGACGTGCAAATCGACCAACTGCTTCAAATGGCGCGAACCGGCTTCTCCAGCGCCGTGCTGAACCCGGGGCTCGACTCCGCGGACGCTGCGCGGCACCTCGAGCGGTTCACGGGCTTCTATCAGCGGGATCTAGCTGGCAACTAAGGCGTCGTGAGGAGGCACAAGCTTGGGTTTGGTTCACACCGCCAGGGAGGTTGTCCTGTTATACGATGCGCCTACCATCGTTCTGCAAGACCGCAAGACCTACAGCAAACAAAAAAGCAGGGGCCGTGCTCGCTGCACTCTTGGAGACATCGCGTCCCTGTAACCTGCGGTGTTCTCATGGCGGCCATGCGTTCGAGTACACAGGTGAGGGCGTCGCATCGCATGATTTACGAGGGCAATTTAAGTGCTTGTATCGAGCCTTTGACGTACCACCCGTTGAAGAATAATTGTTATTTTGAGGGATTCAAACATGAGTAAAGTCACCCGTGCTGGCGGAGAAGGAAACGTAGGCGAGCCCCAAATTGCCAACCGGAGCAGGAACCAGGAACAGTCGTCTAAGAATCCCAGCTTCCTTCTGGTTCACGGCGCATGGCAGGCTGGATGGGTTTGGGATGGCGTCGTCGCGGAAATGAACGAGCGCGGATTGTTCGCCAAAGCGATAGACCTCCCTGGAAGCGGCACGGATACAACGCCTGCGAGCGAGGTCTCCCTCGCTGCCTACGCCGAAGCAATCATCGCAAGCGCGCGAACACTGCCGCCAGGTCCCGTCGCGCTCGTTGGACACAGCATGGGCGGCGCGGCGATAACCGCGGCGGCAGCAAGCGATCCGGAGCTTTTTGACCAGCTCGTTTATCTATGTGCGTTTCTTCCTCAGCGACAGCAGTCGGTAGCGGAGCTTGTCGCAGAAGGCATGGAGATGACCGGCGGAGTCGGGCCAGAATTCGAAATCGCAGAAGAGGGACGCGCCTCGCGGCTGTTGCCGGCATCGATTAGAAATAGCTTCTTGCACGATTGCGAGCCCGGCGCTGCGGAGCAGTACGCAATGAGATTTACGCCTCAAGCAATGAAGCCGATCGTGGAACCCGCGTCGTGGTCTACAGGGTTCGAAGCCATTCCGAAGGGTTATATTTTCTGCACCAAGGACCGTGTGCTTCCTGTTGCGCTTCAGGAGAAAATGGCAAGCGCGGCAGGCGCAGGCGCTATGTATTCTTTGGAAGCCGGGCACGAACCTTTTCTTTCTTGCCCGGGACTCGTTGCTGACGCGCTAATTGCCCTGAGCTCCAGTTTCCTAGGCTAGCGTTGGTTGTGATTTGGAATGAACGGCGGCGGCTCATGGGCAGCCAGATAATGGTTAGGTCGTTCGATGATGCGTAGCGACCTGCGAGGTGCGCAAGGGTCTGCACGCTATTCCCGTAGTGCGACGGGCGCCATTTAGACGTCGCTCAGGGTGCGCTTGATTGTTTCGCAAAACCATTGCTGGGCCGCCGAATCCTCGGCGTGCGGATACCAGTACAAGTTTACTTCGAACGCGGGAATTTGAAACGGTAAGGGCAAAACCTTCATTTGTCCTTCGCGCGCATAGGCTCGCGCAACCCTAGTCGGCAAGGTCAAAACCAGGTCGGTCGTGGCGATAGAAGAGAACAGGCTTGTAAAGTGCGGCACGCGGAGCACGATCTTGCGAGTAAGGCCCATCTCGCTGAGAACGTCTTCGACAAGATGGTGTCCTGTAAATGGCGCGACGACTACGTGATTGGCCGCAACAAATTCTTCCAATGTCAGCGTATCGCCAATCGTTGGATGCGAACGACTCACCAAACACGAGTAACTCTCGTTGAACAGGGTCGTTTTTCTCGCTTCTCCACCTACATACTGCTGGTTTCCAACGACAGCGTCGACGTAACCTGTCTGTAGCCATTCCGCTGTGTGCGAGCTAACAATCTGCACGATTTCAAGGCCCACTGACGGAGCAATGCACTGTAATTCGCGTACGAGAAGCGGAAGAAAGTACAGTTCGCCCAAGTCTGATAGCGCTAGCCGGAAAGAGCGCTGAGACGTGGTGGGATCGAACTTGGAGGTCGCTGAGATTGCCGACTCAATGCTATTGAGGGCATTCTTGAAAGACTTGAATAACTGCGTCGCGTTGAAGGTGGGTACCATTCCATCGCGCGTGCGGGTGAATAACGGGTCTTGGAGCATGTCGCGGAGCCTCGTGAGCGAATAACTCACTGACGGCTGAGTGATGTTCAGCCGCTTCGCGGCACCGCTAACACTCCGTGTCTCGTATATTGCAACGAACGTTCGAACTAAGTTGAGGTCGGTACTCATGGTAGCGCTTTTATAGATACCATCTATTGTACAATGAAAAAAATCATGACTGGCCTTATCCGCGCTCGGCTTATCTGATGCAGGCAGAGCAATGGACAGACGTACCGGAATTTACCTTGGGCTCCTAGCTGTCGCACCACCCGAGTTCTGGCTTAGCCGCCGGCAGCGCGCCTGTCTCTAGGTTGCATTCTTTCCAAAACTTCATTTCACAGAGCGCAGCGCCCGTCCCCGTAAGCGGAGGAGGCCCGCCGTGCGCGATGTCGGTCGGCACAGCAAATGGCTTTTGCTGAGCATTAGCGCAGTAACGGTACAAAGGATTGCTAATTGATATCCCGTGAACTGGATGACTCTCCGCGCAGTGGAACTGCTGCGGCACGACGGAAGTTGCGCCGCAGTTTTCCGGGCCGCCGCGCACGACCTCTGACGTTCCGACAGCGATCGACAATATAACTAGCTAGCAGGTAGAGTAAGGTTCAACGTCGTTCATTCGCTCAAGCGCATCGCAATGCGCCACATATCGCACGAGTTGACTCACTTGGGTGAATGCCCTGATATCCGGCGTCATCGTACATATCCGTTTCTTCATCCATGCAACAGCGTCTGTGCCGCGTAGATATCATCCACGTTCGCCGCGGTGCTGACGACGGTATGAACGAGGGCCGTTTCTGCGAGTAGCAATGCCACTGTCTCAAGCAGGTGCCGACAACGAATGATTGTAGCTTCGTCCGGCAAGCGCGTCATGTCGCCACCAGGCCCGCGAAACCAAGATACAACGGAACATCGGATACAGACTCTGCCATCGCTGGGTCCGACACGCCAAACCATTGAATAAAGTGAATCTGTAACATCGTCGCGCCACCAATCGGCGCTCGTGCAGTGCTACGCTTTAAGTAATGCGGCTCCATCAAAGCCAGCTTCGACGACGGTATCACCCAACCCATCGCGTTTAAGAACTCACTCTTGCAAGTGCGCTTAGTTGAAAAACCCAGTACAAGGTGAAGTTACGTCATTGCATCACTGCGGTTCCAAAACTTCGATCCAGGTGATGCATGCCTCGGCTAATAGAGCAATTCGGCAGACATTCGCTAGACGAGCGCGGCCGCAAGCTTTGACCTGTTCGTCACTCCCTTCTTTGTCATCACTCGACGCAAATGGGTACGCACAGTCGATGCTTCAATGTTGAGTATGCGCGAGATTTCCTTGTCGGTACATCCTGTGGCAACGAGTTGAGCAACATCGTTTTCACGCTCAGTAAGGTCCGCTGACGAGCATCGGCGACGAGTAAGAGCACGTCGTAAGAACGGCTCAATGCCGTCGAGAAGTACTTTGTCGCGGTCCGTGAACTCGGGTCGAGACTGTGCTCGCCAAATTCTCAGATCGCCGATGTGCTTGCCGCCGTCAAACGAGTGAACGTTAATGCCATGATGCAGGCCATCGCGTCGCAGAAAGTCGTTATAGAACTCACTGTGGTCAAGGTCATGCCGAGAAATCACTTCCTCGACGAAAGTGGCAGCCCCTCGTTTCCTGAGCGTGTCCGTCATCGGATCGTTATGCTGAAACCAAGTCTCGTAGTGGGACACATGCGTCTTATCGACGTTGTAGGAGATTCCATTGACCCACAGTCCAGAACGCTGGTCGTACTCAAACGACGCACAATAGTCGGCGCGTAGGAGCTTTGTGATGGAAGGAAGGACGACGCCTCTGACATCGACAATCGGTCCCAACTCTTCGAGCAGCGCAACGATGTCGCCGAAAAGGCGCATTTCGTCCAAAGTGATGTCAGAAACGGAAAGATTCACGAGAGACCTCTACAGCTGCGTGGCTATCTCCGCCGTCGATGCGTGGCGGACTCTTTGCTGTCCCCGACAGCGCGCCCCTGTCGATTCCGCTAGTGCTGGAAATGCTGTGAACTCATGCGGCTACACCACAGCGGCAATGAAGTATTAACCGAACATTAAATATTGAGAACCGGAGTAGGATGGATGTGCCGAAATACTACGAAGCATGTTGACCTGTTCGCCTCTTTGAGACAATAAGGATTTACCTTCCTATCGAGAGACCTTTATAGACACCATCAATGCCTGAATATGCAGTCGCTCAATGATGCACTCGCCTGGATGCGTCGGTGATCGCATTGCTCGCGCGAGTATCGGGAGATGTTGGCGTTGGACGAATCGGAAGGGGTACCGGGAGGGTAGCCGCGAACATCCGGCGCCGGTAGCGCAATAGCATCCTACTGTCGAATCGAGCGATGCGCCTTGCCTATCGACCGTCTTGGCATGCCACGGCCCTCATGACTCAAAATACTCGAACCGCCCGCACGAACCCGCATACCGGTTGTTGTCTGAAATCGGACCGGTTTTATCACGGTTCTGGGCAGGACGAACTCGGAATCGGATTGGGAATGACGATCGTCAAGCGTATTGCAGATTAACCGTGCTGCCGGAGTTTCATTGGCCGGAGGCCTCGACGGGTGACGGTTAACGTGAGATCGCTCTTAATTTTTAGAATGAACTATGGCTAACACGTCTCACCGGCGGTGTTATTGCCGTGCATGAGCGTGCATCTAGCACGAGACCATGCCGATTTTCGACGTCGCGCAGGTTCCGCGTAATGTGCGCTGATTCGATCGCAAAGATGAGCGCTTTCCGTCAACCGCTCCTTGATGATGACGCTGTTGTCGCTAAGCGCTGGCTAAGCCGTCGGCTCAGCCGGTGGTGGCGGCGTCGAAAAAGGAACTGGCCGTCTGTCAGACCGACAGCGGCCAGTTCTTTTAAACGGTCAAAGAAGCCGTCGGTTCTCGACGCGGATCAATGATCGAGGTGACCGGTGTGACGCTGTTGCCCGTGTGTGCCAGGCCAATAGAAGCCGACGACGTCTCGGCGTCGCCACCGTAGCCAGTCTGGCCGTTCCCTGAAGAGACCTTGGCTTCTGCGGCTTCGATCGCTGCGGTATAAGTCGCGCGATCAATGCTCGGGTTGTAGCCGGCCCGTTCGACTTGAACCGGATCTGCCGTGACCTCGGCGCGCGTCAGCGGCTGGCCTTGGGCAAACGACGAGACCGCCGGGACCGCCAATGCGGCGGCGAATCGTTAAGAGATCTCTTACTTATTACTTCAGCCTGCGCAATGCAACATTAAACCTTTGCGCGATCCGAATAACCCGTATGCATACTTCTTCGGCGACCGCTCCGCGTCCACAGAGTAGGCGTCGCTGAAAGCCGGAGCGGCTAGGCGTCCAACGGGCTTGAATCAGCCACGCCACCGGCTGCACCTTGTCGGGCTCTTTTGATGGCGGTGTTCATAGCGATGGCGATTGTGGATGCCAAACCCGCCCAGCCAAATAGCGGTCGCCGCCTTCGCTTCGCATGCATATCACTCCTTCCTCGGTGAATACCCTGATATAGACCGTATCTATTTTTTGAGCAAAAAAAGAATGATTGGCTTCGGTGGGCGCGCGCTTTTACTATCTGGCTAGTTGATAAGGAAAAGCTATGACAACCGTTCACCAAGCCTGCTACCAGATCCTGCGCGAGCAAGGTCTGACAACTTTTTTCGGCAACCCGGGTTCGAACGAACTGCCGTTTCTCAAGAACTTCCCGAAAGACTTCCGCTACATACTTGGCCTTCAGGAAGCTGTGGTGGTAGGGATGGCAGACGGTTATGCACAAGCCACGGGCCGCCCTGGCTTCGTAAACCTTCATTCCGCGGCGGGTACGGGTAACGCAATGGGCGCCTTAACAAACGCATGGAACTCCCATACGCCGCTGGTCGTGACCGCTGGTCAGCAGGTCCGCGCCATGATTGGGGTCGAGGCTTTGCTCGCCAACGTGGATTCCGCCTCGCTGCCGCGTCCCCTCGTGAAGTGGAGCTGCGAGCCCGCCTGCGCGCAAGACGTGCCTCTCGCATTGAGCCGCGCGATTCACACGGCGGCAGCTCCTGCTCCCGGCCCGGTCTATGTTTCCGTGCCTTATGACGATTGGAGTAAGGAAGCCGGCCCTGGCTTTGAGCACCTTGCGGAGCGCACGGTGCAGTCGGCCGGGGCGCTATCGTCCAACGCGCTGACGATGCTGGTTTCGGTTCTTGACGGCGCGCGCAATCCCGTCATGGTCGTTGGTCCCGACGTGGATGCGAACCTTGCCAATGGCGACGCCGTAACACTGGCCGAGAAACTTGCGATGCCTGTTTGGATGGCGCCGTCGGCGCCCCGATGCTCGTTCCCGACGACACATGCATCGTTCCAAGGTCTGCTTCCCGCGAGCATTAGCGGCATCAGCCGTCTCCTCGAAGGGCACGACCTTATTCTGGTTGTCGGCGCACCAGTCTTCCGCTATCACCAGTATGAGCCAGGCGACTACCTCCCCGCCGGCGCTCGACTCATTTCGATTACCTGTGATATCAACGAAGCGGCACGCGCGCCTATGGGCGATGCAATCGTTGCCGACGTCGGCCTTGCATTGGCCGCTTTGAGCAAGAATGTGCATAGCACGAGGCGTCCGCCGCCGGCTCCGCGGGCCACACCGGCGCCGACCGAAGTATCAGGCGCCCTCACCACGGAACGGGTATTCGACATCCTCAACGACATCGCGCCGCACGACGCCATTTACGTGAACGAGGCGACGTCGACAATCAACGCGTTGTGGCAGCGGCTACGCATGACGGAGCAAGGCAGTTACTACTTCGCCGCGGCTGGCGGGTTGGGGTTCGGGCTTCCCGCTGCTGTCGGTGTTCAACTGGCCAAACCCGAGCGCCGCGTCATTGGCGTAATCGGCGATGGTTCTGCCAACTACGGTATTCAAGCCCTGTGGACGGCCGCACAATACGACATCCCTGCGATCTTCATCATCATGAAGAACGGCACTTACGGCGCTCTTCGTTGGTTTGCCGGCGTACTTGAGGCAGAAAACGTCCCGGGTCTTGATGTTCCGGGCCTTGACTTCTGCGCACTGGCTGAAGGTTACGGCGTGGATGCTGTCAACGCGAGGTCTAGCGAAGAATTGGCATCTGCGCTGCGCAAGGCGCTTGGGAGCAAAAAGCCAATGCTGATCGAAGTTGACCTGCAGTCAGCGTGAGTGGCAGAGGGAAAGTGCAATGAACAAGCCGATAAACGTGGCGGATTATCGAGCCTTGGCGCGTAAGCGGCTACCCAAGATGGTCTTCGACTATCTGGAAGGCGGCGCAGAGGACGAGCTCGGTATGCAACACAACCGCAAAGTCTTCGAAGATATTCGTTTCCGTCCGCATCGCCTGACTGATGTGAGCAAGCGGGACATCAGCACGAAAATTTTTGACAAGGACCTGAAAGCCCCGGTGGTCATTGCTCCAACCGGTCTAAATGGCGTTCTTTGGCCGGATGGAGATCTGGTGCTGGCTCGTGCAGCGGCCAAGTTTGGCATTCCCTTCGCCTTGTCGACGGCATCAACCGCGTCGATCGAGGCGGTCGCTCGAGGCGCGGATGGTGAACGTTGGTTCCAGCTCTACGTTGTGCATCGAAAGCTCGCCGAGCTCCTTGTCAAACGAGCATTGGACTGCGGCTACACGACACTGATTCTCACCACCGACGTCGGCGTCAACGGCAAGCGCGAACGTGATATGCGCAACGGTTTCGGCATGCCGGTTAAATATAGTTTGAGCACGCTCATCGATGGTGCATTGCACCCGCGCTGGTCACTCGACCTGCTGCGCAATGGGATGCCTCAACTGGCAAATTTTGCGAGTGACCAGGTTCAAGACACAGAGCTGCAGGCTGCTCTGATGAGCCGACAGATGGACGCAAGCTTCTCATTCGACGACCTTCAATGGTTGCGGGACCAGTGGCCGCACAAGCTTCTTATCAAGGGCTTGGCACGCCCGGAAGACGCAGAGCGATGCATACAGCTTGGTGCAGACGGCGTCATCCTCTCGAATCACGGCGGCCGCCAGCTCGATAGCGCGATCTCTCCCATGGAGACCGTCGCTGCGACAGCCGCGCGCATCAATGGTCCGGTTTTTGTAGACAGCGGTGTTAGGCGTGGGTCAGACGTAGTAAAGGCTGTCGCACTTGGCGCCAAAGCAGTGCTCTTGGGTCGCGCAACGCTGTATGGACTTGCCGCACAAGGGCCCAAAGGCGTCGAGGCAGTTTTGAGCATTTTCATGGACGAGATTGACCGGACGCTTGCGCAAATTGGTTGTCCGTCTGTGTCGAAGCTGGGCAGCGACTTCATATGGGACGCCAGCGAGTGCCACGCCGACATTGCTGCCCCTTTTCATCTCTAAGCCTGACTTAGATAAAAGCCAATGAACGACATCCTCATCACCGGACTCCGAGCACGCGCGGTCAATGTACCTCTCGAATACCCCGTCAAGACAGCGGTGGGCGTTGTCGCGACGTCGCCCCTTGTCCTTATCGATATCGAGACGAACAGCGACGTGGTTGGTCGCGCATACGTATTTACTTACACCCCGCTGGCGCTCAAGCCTACGCAGCTGATGCTCGAAGAGTTGGCGACAATCATTAAGGGCGAGGCTCTCGCTCCGTACAAGATTGACCAGCTTTTTCAATCGAAATTTCGCCTCATCGGCAATACCGGATTGGTCAAAATTGCAGCAGCTGGCATCGACATGGCGTTGTGGGACGCGAAGGCCAAAGCAGCCAACGTCCCGCTCGTCGAGCTGCTCGGAGGTGTTGCGAAGCCCCTTCCTGCCTACGACAGCCACAGTATGGACGGCGTCGTGCTTGCGACGCAGCGAGCGAAGCGCGCCGCTGCAGAGGGGTACGCTGCCATCAAGACCAAAATCGGCTACCAAACCGTCGAAGAAGATGTGAAGGTCATCCGAAGCATCCGTAACGCAGTTGGCGATGACATCCAGATCATGGTCGACTACAACCAGAGCCAGACCGTTCCCGAGGCTATCCGGCGTGGGCGCATTTTGGAGCCGGAAGGGGTCGCCTGGATTGAAGAGCCCACCGTGCAGTATGACTACAAGGGGCACGCCCGTATCCGCGACGAATTGAACACGCCCATCCAGATGGGCGAGAACTGGTTCGGTCCGGAAGAAATGTCTTTGGCATTGTCTGTCGGCGCCTGCGACCTTGCGATGGTTGACCTCATGAAAATTGGCGGTGTGACCGGTTGGCTTCGCGCCTCGGCGTTGGCCGACCAAGCTCGCCTGCCGTTGTCAAGCCACATCTTCCAGGAATTCAGTGCTCATGTGCTGGCGGTCACCCCCACCTGTCACTGGTTGGAGCGCATGGACATGGCAGGCCCTGTTCTCGAGCCAACGCTCAAATTCAAGGATGGCAAGGTCCACTTCGGCGATGTCGCCGGCGCAGGCATTATCTGGCGCGAGGAAGCGGTAGAGCGCTTTAGGGTTTAGAGGCGGCACATAGGACCGATCCTAACGGACACTCGCTCTTAACCGACGATAAGGTAACCTAACTATACTGCTCTGCTCAAAGCTTAGCAGAATTCAATTGGAGACGCCCATGAGCATGGGAACCACCGACTACGTAGTCGAAGAAGCGCGACTGAACAGATTCCATCTCCTCATCCTGTTTTGGTGCTCGATGCTCATGACCTTCGATGGTTATGACCTCGTCATCTACGGGTCTGTCCTTCCGTATTTGATGTCGGACTGGAAAATTTCACCCGTGCTCGCCGGCATTATCGGCAGCAGTGCGCTCTTTGGAATGATGATAGGGGCTCTAACCCTCGGAATCTCGTCCGACCGGTTTGGTCGGCGCCGCGTCATCCTAATCTGTCTTTGCGTGTTCGGCGCGGCGGCTTTGACCAATGGATTTGTGACAAACCCCACGGAGTTCATTATCTGTCGAGTGCTAACGGGTGTCGGTCTTGGCGGCATGGTTCCGAATATTGTCGCGCTCATGGCCGAAAATTCGTCGAAGTCTAAGCGGAACATCATGATTACTACGATGCTCTGCTTCTTTCCCGTCGGCGGCGTCATTGCTGCCTTTTCAGGCAAAGTTGTTACGCCTGAGTTTGGCTGGCGTGCAAACTTCTTTCTCGCCGGCGTGCCGCTGGTGACGCTTCCCATTCTTCTCCGCTATTTGCCGGAATCTATCTCGTTTTTGCTTGCGAACAAGAGGTATGACGACGCCGATAAGATCTTGTGCAAGATTGCGCCGAGCTTCAAGGGTACGGCACGGCAGTTGGTGACGTCCCATATGGATATGCATGAGCACGGCGTCAGGCAGCTTCGGACCGTCCAGCTTTTCACGGAAGGCCGGGCGTTGAACACGCTTCTCATCTGGGTTGGCTTTGGACTGTGCATGCTGATGATGTACGGCTTGACGACCTGGCTTCCCAAGCTGATGGTCGCAAATGGATATTCGCTTGGCTCGAGCCTGACGTTCCTCCTGACCCTAAACATCGGCGCGATTCTCGGTGGTCTTCTGAGCGGCTGGCTTGCGGACAAGATCGGCGGCAAGTACTCACTCATTCTGTTCTTTTTGGTTGCGGCAGTCTCCATCGCGGGTCTTGGCTACAAGCAGAATCAAATTGTACTGACTATCTTGCTGATGCTGGCCGGCGCGACAACCATTGGTACGCTCGGCCTTGTCCATGCTTTTGCAGCATTGTTTTACCCGGCGAACGTGCGCTCGACCGGTGTAGGTTGGGCCGCTGCTGTTGGACGTTTCGGCGCGGTGGCTGGTCCTGCCGTTGGTGGCTACCTGTTTGCGCAGGACCTTCCAGTCAATCTGAACTTCCTGTTTTTTGCTGTGCCGGGGGTTATTGCAGCTATCGCGATCGCGCTCACGTCCAACAAACGAGGTACCGAGAGCAACACAGACGTCGCGGTCGCTTCTGTAAAGTAATTAGACCGTTTATCCGATTCAACGAACCAGAGTAGCGAGGAAACCATGAACAGTGGCGCAGAAACGAAAGAATGGAGCGGTCGCCTTTACTCCGATGGGTGGGTGAGCGCACTCGGCGGCGTGTCGAATGTCGTTGAGCCTTCTACAAGCGAGATTCTAGGCAATGTTGGCAATGGAAATCGCGACGACATTGCACGCGCGGTCCAGTCTGCGGCAAAGGCCCAGCTTGCGTGGGCGGCGACGCCCTTCGACCAGCGCGCGGCTGTTCTGCGCGAAGCGGCTCGCCTGTTGAAACAGAATGAAGGCGAAATCAACGAGTGGAACGTGCGCGAGTGCGGCTCCACTCCGGCCAAAGCGCAGTGGGAGTTGCACGCAACGTATGAGCAACTCATTGCTGCGGCCGCACTGACGATGCAGCCGGATGGCGAACTGTACCCGTCCACCATGCCGGGTCGCATGAACATCTGTCGTCATGTTCCCATCGGTGTGGTCGGCGTCATCGCGCCGTGGAACTTCCCCGTGCTGCTGGCGACTCGTTCTGTTGCTCCCGCGCTCGCGGTCGGTAACGCGGTCATCCTAAAGCCGGACGTGCAGAGCGCGGTATGCGGAGGCCTGCTCCTCGCGAAGGTATTTGAGGAGGCTGGATTGCCGTCTGGAGTGTTGCATGTCATTCCGGGCGGCCCGGAGGCGGGTGACGCATTGGTTCGCCATCCGCAAGTCGGCATGATTTCGTTCACCGGCTCGACTGCAGTCGGCCGCTCCATTGGCGCGACCTGCGGTCAGATGCTCAAAAAGGTTGCCCTGGAACTCGGCGGCAACAATGCGCTCATTGTGCTGGACGACGCCGATCTCGATGCGGCCAGTTCAAACGGAGCATGGGGTGCCTTTCTCCATCAAGGGCAGATCTGCATGCAGACAGGCCGTCATCTCGTGCATCGCTCGGTGGCTGAGGACTATGCGAACAAGCTCGTGGAACGAGCCAAGGCGCTGAGGGTCGGCAATCCGTTCAAGGATCAAGTGCACCTCGGGCCGTTGATTAATCAGAAGCAGCGCGACCGGGTCGACGACATTGTCCGCAAGACCGTTGAGGCTGGCGCTAAGGTGCGCACTGGCGGCGAGTACAGCGACCTTTTCTACCAGCCGACGGTGCTCACAGATGTCACGCCCGATATGCCGGCATTCAACGAGGAAATCTTCGGACCAGTGGCACCTATCACGGTGTTCGATACAGAGGAGGAGGCAGTCGAACTGCTGAACTCTTCACCGTATGGGCTTGCTGCTGCAGTTCACACCCGATCGCTGTCGCGTGGCTGGGCGCTTGCCTCACGAATCAGGTCCGGCATGGTCCATGTTAATGACCAGACGGTGAACAACGAGTTTCACGTGCCTTTCGGCGGCATGGGCGCATCAGGAAACGGCGGTCGCTTTGGCGGTGCGGCAAACATTCACGAGTTCACCCAGACGCAGTGGGTGAGCGCGATGGACGCGCCTATCAAGTACCCGTTCTAAGTAGCAAAGGGAAGTCCCTCGACATTCCCGGAATAAGATCTTCTTCCGGGAATGTCGAGGCGTTCGCGGCGTAACCTGCTTTGCCCGCGGTTGCCTAGTCCTTCATGCCAGTGTTGCTCGACAAAGCGTCAGCATCCTCTGCGACGGGAGCTTTCGCGGCCTCGCGCAAGGGCTCGCTACCGAAGTCGGCAACGAGGGTCGCAGGTTTATTGTTAAACAGAAGGCGGAAAACATCGGGCCGTGAGTAGTGGCCAACGGGATCAAACGCTGCTTTAGCCACGCCAATCTGTCCCAAATCCACATCTGCATAGAGCAGACCCTCTGCTTTCTCGTCAAGAGGTGCACAGAGCGGTGCGCCGTCGGGACCGTAAATCATTGCGAAGCCACCGCCCTCCAGGAGCAAGGAGCTTTTGCTGTCAGAGTCGATCAACATGTCCAGCATCGCCTTCGAGACAGTCGCGCATGGCGCCAGCACGTAGCACTGGCCTTCCAGTGCATAAACCTGACTCACGGCATTGTTCGCTTGGGCACTGAGTTGAAAGGCAGCTCCGCGGTAGATGGAAAAACTTGGCCATGCAGCGATGTGTATCTGCTCATGCTGGGAGAACATCGCGAATTTGGTAAGCGGTTGTGCGTGTTCGGCGCAGGAGAGCGCACCCATCCGGCCGAGCGAAGTGTCGTGGACGGCGAGATGACTTCCATCGCCTTCACCGTAGACGGTACGTTCAGCGTGCGTGGGTTTAAGCTTGCGACGCGTTGCAATTAAGTGCCCTTGGTCGTCAATGATTGCCTGCGCGATGTAGAGGGAGCCACCTGCACGCTCGCAGAAACCCAGTACGACAAAAATTTTGTTGGCGGCAGCAGCAGCCTTGATTTTCTCGAACTGCTCGCTTCTAACTTCGAGGGAATTTTCGAAATGGCGTTGTACGAACTTCATGCCCCAAGCCGGGGAGTCGAGCCAAATCCACCATGGGTAGCCAGGCAACCAGACCTCTGGAAACGCGATCAGGGACGCGCCGGCGGCCGAGGCTTCCTCAATCAGCCGTATCGCTTTAGCGATACCTGCATCCAGGTCGAGGAACTCGGGAGCCGCCTGCACTGCTGCCACTTTGAACTTCTGATTGATGATGCTCTGCACTTCGTCCTCCATTAATGAGCATAAACGTCGAGCGCGTTGGGTCGAGGCGCCCGTCGCAGCGCTACGAAACTAGACGGGTTGATGTTGCAGGGTAAGCAGGCAATAAAATGAACCGTTGACTACGTTTGTCAGAACACTTGGATAAAAATTCCAACGGAATTCTAGGTTGCTAGCCCACGATGTGGTCATGTGACCAATTTCAGAATTTTCATGGCGCCGTTACGCATGTCAGCCCAAGAGGGCGCCAATACGTGGGAGAAGGCCATGTACAACTACGCAGTGAGCCAAGATGTGCCTCGAGGGCAAAAAATTGACGCTTGGCTGCACCTGCTGCGGCAGATGTTTGTCAAGCTCGAGTACGAGCGCAGCGATGAGGCTTCCGACCGGGCGCTGCAAGCGTCGCTAAAGCACTGGACCCTATCTGAATTGGATTTGCGACTAGTTTCGTCGACGAAGCAAACGCTCAAACGAATGTCCCCGAAGGCGTCAGACCATGAAGGCGAGTTCTTTCTCGTCGTGATGCAGGTGTCAGGGACTAGCTCCGTCACGCAAGACGACCGTCGGACCGCGCTGGCACCAGGCGATTTCACAATGTATGACACCACCAGGCCCTATGCCCTGGATTTCACGGGGGATTTCGAGCAGTTTGTCGTGAGCGTTCCCAGAGGTGAGCTTCGATTACAAGTTCCTAACGCGGAAGCCCTGACTGCTCATTGCATAACGGGACAAGCCCCAGTGGGACGGCTTCTTGGCGGTTTGCTCCGAGGACTCCCGGAGACTATCGACGAGTCATCGCCAGATTCGCTTTTGTGTGTGTCTGACGCTGTTGTTGACCTCATTGCAGCCAACCTTCGCTCGCTACAGCCCGCGAACGGTGTTTCGCGCTCGAAATCCAGCCGCGCGCAGGAAGACCGTATCAAAGCCTTTATACGCGAGAACGCCACCGACTCGGATTTAAGTGTTCGTGGAGTTGCGCAGGCGCTGAATATGTCCGTGAGCGCGATGTACCGTGCGTTCGAGGGACAAGGCGTGTCAGTTGCGGAAATGATTTGGCAAGAACGGCTTGATATCGCGCGGGCGGCACTTCGCAGCAGACTGTTTGCCGCGAGGAGCATCAAGGAGGTCGCCTTCGAATCTGGGTTTTCTGACGCTGCTCACTTCAGTCGCGCCTTTCGCCATAGATTCGGCGTTAGCCCGCGCGAGTATCGTCTAGCGATAAATTGTGATGCGGCATTTGCTCCTCGCGTGCCATCCACCATCTCACCGCAATAGGTCCATGACGACGACTGGCCTGGCATTACTCGGCGAACGCCGGTTGTTCTCGAAATCACGCTGCACTGGCGGAATCGGAAACCGCCATCGACGATCCGGGCCGTTGTGCTTCCAGAGGTTACACGACTTATCCGCGTGGGCTTGGCCGCTTGGTAGCCACTCTTGTGGACGAAGTCATAGGCCGCCGCGAACTGAGCACACACGGGTCTCCAACGATTTTCCTGCGACGAGAGCGCATGCAGCACGAATCAACATATATTCGGTCGCGGAAGGCGCATTCGGAGACCTGCGGACGTCGCGGGCTCGGGGGCGCCCAGACTTCTAAGCTAGTACCTTGTGAATCGTCTACGTACCTCCTGCGACGGATAATGGCAAACACGGGCCAGAATCGAGCCCAGCTCGTTTTGGCACTCGGTTGAAATCGAGCGGATTGACTTGCGGCAATGTCGCTAGGGATTTTCCCTGACCAAGTCCGGCGCCGCAGCCTCTTCGGACTAGGGTCATACATTTTGATGATACGCGTCAAAAGAAGCCGTCCATACGCTGTGACTGTCACAGTCAAATGGAACACCGGCGATGCCCACATCTGTCGCTTTGTCGCTTACCGAAGTTCGAAACGCACTCCTGCGTCGCGAATTTTCCTGCGTTGAATACGCCCTCGGACTGATCGAACGTCAAGCGCGCTGGCGGTACTTGAACGGCTTCGCGTATTTCGACGAGAACCTGCTTCTCGCTCAGGCCGCTCGCTGCGACCGTGAACTCCGCTCCTCGGAAGCTCCGCGCTTGCTGCTCGGTATTCCTATCGCGGTGAAAGACAACATCGACACTGCTGCCATGCCCACCGGAAACGGCACTATGGCGTTGCGTTCTATGGTGCCTCCGCAAAATGCTCCGACGCTCGTGTCCCTTCTTAAACATGGGGCGATGGTCGCCGGTAAGGCGAACATGCACGAACTGGCATTCGGCGTCACCAACAACAACCGCGTTATGGGCGCGGTGCGCAATCCGTACGACTTCAGCCGCATCCCGGGTGGCAGCAGCGGTGGCTCGGGTGCCCTTGTGGGTGCTGGAGTAGTTCCGGCTGCGCTCGGGACCGATACCGGTGGGTCGGTTCGGATTCCCGCGGCGCTTTGTGGAGCAGTTGGCTTGCGTCCTACGTCCGGCCGTTATCCGAGCGGCGGCGTGGCGCCAATATCGCGCACCAGGGATACGGTCGGCCCCATCGCACGCACCGTGAGGGACATCGCATTTCTGGATGCGATTATCACCGGCGATGAAGAGCTGACTGTCGCTCGCAAATCGAAAGGCCGGATTCGACTCATTGTTCCTCGCACTACTTTCTGGAAAGGCTTGACCTCCGACGTAGAAGCAGTGGCGAATGCGGCCCTTTCAAAGCTTGAGCAAATCGGCGCCGAGCTGATTGAAGTCGACCTCCGCGAATACCCCGACTTCTTCGGTGATGCGGTTCCGACGATCGCGATGTATGAGTTCAAAACCAGCCTGCAAGGCTATCTGAACGCAAACGGCTATGACATGACCGTCGCCGATATCGTCGCACAAATAGGAAGTCCCGATGTCGCAGAAATTGCCCACAGCATTACCGGTCCGGGAGCGGTGAGCGAAGAGTCGTACCGGGCTGCGTTGGACGAACGTGCCAGGTTGAAAGCAGCGTACGAGAAGGTCGTCGCGGACCATCGCGCCGACGCGCTCGTGTTTCCCACAACCATAACGACGGCGTGCCCCATTTCGACCAGCGGCACCATGGTTCTGCACGGCGTTTCGGTTCCGATTTTTCCGACATTCACGCGGAACATGGAACCTGGAAGCAACGCTGGCGTGCCCGGAATTACCCTCCCCGCAGGATTGACAACGGAAGGTCTTCCGGTAGGCCTCTCGCTCGACGCTGCGCCGGGAACTGACCGCCAGCTCCTCGCCACCGCACTTGAGGTTGAGGCGGTGCTTGGTCCTCTCCCGCCACCTGAGCCTGAGTACGGGGCGGCAAGTAACAAGAATTGACAGACCAACCCTTCAAGAAAATCGGAGCAAATCGTGGATAGACGCAGTTTCATGAAGGCCGGCGCAGTTACGGCTGTTGGTTTCGCCGGTCCCTCGTTTTCGGTAGCGGCGCAGGCAGAGGGAAAGCCGTTGAAAGTAGCCTTGATGGCCAACATGAGCGGCCCGGCTGCATTTTTTGGTGAAGCGTGCAAGAACTGCGCGACCCTCGCAGTCTCAGATCTCAATGCGCGCGGTGGCATCCTCGGCCGTCCCCTCGAGCTTCTTGTGGGCGATTCGGGCACCGCTCCAGCGGAAGCATCGCAGACGGCTTTGCGCCTCTGGAGACGCGACGGGGCTGAAGTCTTCATTGGGTCACACGACAGCGCTGTTCGCACGGCGCTCGAGGGCGTCTTCCGTGGCAAAGTTCCGTACTTCTACACGCCGACGTACGAAGGTTCGGATTGCTCGCCGGGGACGTTTTTCCTTGGTGAGACGCCCAAGCAGCAGATCGCGCCGGTCATGCCATACCTCGCACAGCAGTTCAACATCAAGCGTTGGTACTTCGTCGGTAATGACTATATCTGGCCGCGGAAGTCCAACGACATTGCTAAGAAGTTGGCCCAGAGCACGGGCGGCTCAATCGTAGGCGAGGAATATGTTCCGTTCACGGTCGATAACTTCGACTCGACTCTCGTCAAGATTCGGGACAGCAAGGCGGACGCCGTCTTCATTACGCTTGTTGGCGGTTCTTCCGTCACGTTTAATCGGGCTTTCGCGAGCTTTGGCCTGAGCGATAAGGTACTTCGTTACGGCACGCTTCTCGAAGAGAACACTGTTGCCGGTATCGGGGCGCAAGCGACCGCAAATTTGTACGCTGCGTCGGGCTTTTTCTCGTCTGCCAAGACCCCGGCAATTCAAGCATTCATGAGTCGCTATCACAGCAAGTTTGGCAACACATCCGTATTGAGCACCGTCGGCGAATCAGTGTTCGAGGGTTTCATGATGCTCGACGCTGTGGCCGGAAAGGCTAGGGCCCTCGACGTTGCATCACTGACTGCGGCCTCGGAAGGCGCGACCTTCAATGGTCCACGGGGAAAAGTCACGATGAAGCGACGAAACGCCATTTCGGATATATACCTGGCAAAAGCGAACGGAACGTCATACGACATTGTCAAGACATTCCCGCAAGCCGACCCCGGCGAGGCATGCCCGATCGACCATGCTTGATGTGATATTCCCATGTTGATTTCCTACTCTCTGAATATCGGATATGCGTGCGCCGCGCTCATTATGACGACACTCGGGCTCGCCATCGTGTTTGGACTCCTCGGTGTGCTGAACATGGCGCACGGCGAGTTTCTCATGATAGGCGCGTACTCGGTGGCTGTGGTGCAGCATGCGCACCTTCCCATTGCGTTGGCGCTTCCTCTAGCTGCTGTGACATGTGCCGTTCTTGGGTGGCTTGTCGAACGGTTTCTCATCCGACCACTCTACCAACGCCCCTTCGACACACTGCTCGCGACTTGGGGACTGTCTGTTTTGCTCAGAGAGGCGGTCGCGGCAGTTTTCGGTCGGGGCTATCAAGACGTGGCGGGCGTGGACTCTTCGCCTATCCGCGTCTTTGGCACGGCTTATCCCCTTTACAGACTACTCATTATCATCGGCGTCGTTGTATTTATTGTGTGCCTGGCAATCTGGTATTCAAAGAGTCAGGCCGGAGCGCGCATTAAGGCGATGGCAAGCAATGCACCTCTTGCACGGGCGGCGGGGATCAACACGACGTTGCTCGCCAGCGGCACATTTATCACCGGCGTTGTCGTCACCGGGATTGCAGGTGTGCTGCTGGCCCCGATTGTCCGCGTCGAACCTTACATGGGGCTTGACTATCTTCTGACGTCTTTCTTTGTCTTGGTCGTGGGCGGCTTGGGAAGTCTGCTCGGATTAGTAACGGGAACCATTGCAATTGGCGGCACGCAGTCCGTCGTCTCCGGCGTGATGGACCAAACGGCTGGATATACAGCCGTCCTCGTACTCTCAATCTATTTCTTGTGGAGCAAGCCAAATGGCCTCGTCGCGCGGTCTTGAGTGGTTGGCGCAAGCGGCCATAGCGTGTGTCTTGCTGTCTTTGCCGGCATGGGCAGGGGACTACAGCGCGACACAGGTTGGCTTGCTGTTGTTGTACGGAATGGGGGCGCAGAGCGTCGCTCTTTGTTGGGGGCGAGCAGGCTTCTTGCCGCTGGGCCAAGCCCTGTTCTTTGGTCTGGCGGCATATTTGAGTGCCTACGGGTTGAAATGGTTCGCCGACGCGTCAGCCGTGACGGCAATCATTTGCGTAGTTGTCGCAGCATTTTTAGCGGGATTGTTGGCTTACGTCATTGCCCTCATGGTGTTTGCGCGCCGAATCGACAGCGGCCCGTTTTTCTCGCTCATCACGCTCGCTCTGACCATGCTCGGTTTTCTGCTGGGCAACCAATGGAGCTCGGTCACTGGCGGCTTCAACGGTCTCACTGAGGTACCTGACCTTCCGTTCACGGACCGCTATGGCAATCTCTACTACGTCATCGCGGTCTGCGCAATTTTCATCACAGCTTTTCTGACCTGGATTGTTAAGCGGCCGATCGGCGTGCTTTGGAATGCGGTGGCGGAGAACGAGAACCGGCTCCAGTTCTTCGGATTTGCGACACATCGACTCAAGGCGGTGGCTTTCGGCATTGCTGCCGGTATTGCGGGATTGGGAGGTGCCCTTTACGCTCCCCATGAAGGCATCGTAACGCCGCAAGCGCTCGGCACTGAACTCTCGGCTCAGTTTGTGATTTGGGCCGCCGTCGGTGGCCGTCGCAGCCCGCTTGGTGCCCAGCTCGGAGCTTTGATTATCGGATTGCTCGCCGCGCAATGGCGTGACCAGTTCTCTTTCTGGCAAGTGCTGATCGCAGCGATATTCATCTTAGTTGTTCGCTTTTTCCCGGAGGGACTTGCCGGCGTCGGTCGCATCGGGTCCCGCCTGATCCTTGGCGCCAAGACAGCCAGCAAAGCCGCGAGCACGCCGATTGCCGCGCCGACGCTGAACCGTGACACACGCCCCCAGGCAGCGATGCCGCTTCTCGAGTTCCACAATGTTGAGGTATCGCAAAGTGGTGTTGGTATCCTCAATGGTCTGAGCCTCACGGTCCAGGGGAAAGGGATAAGTTGCGTAATCGGTCCCAACGGTGCCGGCAAGACCTCGTCCTTCAACGCGATGACTGGGCGTTTACCCGTCAAGACTGGCAAGGTGGTCGTTTACGGCCAGGACGTAGTCGGGCGACAAGCATGGCAAGTTTCGCGACTGGGGGTGGGTCGGAAGTTTCAAATACCATCTGTTTTCGATCGACTTTCAGTCGAGGACAACATGCGGATTGCAATTTGGGCGAACCGAATTCGGCCAATCGATTTGCTGAAATCCTCGCCCCTGCACTGGACGTCGCCGGCCAAAGCCCGCGTTCAGGGTCGATTTGCTTTTATCGAGGAAAGGCAAACGAGCGATGCTGGCTCGCTGTCGCAAGGCTTGCGTCAGATGCTTGAGTTCGCGATGGTTGCAACGATGGAACCAAAGCTTTATCTCCTCGACGAACCCTGTGCCGGACTCTCCGCACATGAAACTCACGAAATGATGACTGCCATCAAGTCGACTGTCGAAGAGAGTGAAGCGTCGGCGCTCGTAATTGAGCACGACATGAGTGCTTTGGAGCGCATTGCTGACAACGTTATTGTTCTGCACCAAGGTAAGAAGCTCGCGACGGGCTCTCTCGAAGACATCAGAGCATCGAGCGAAGTGAAAGCTGTCTATGCAGGAGGACGAAAATGAAGGACGTGTCTACTACGTCATACGCACTGGAGTTCCGCGGCGTCGTCGCCGGCTATGGTGACACGATGGTGCTTCGAGGCGTATCAGGGGAAGTCGGGCCGGGCCAGGTTATTGGGGTGCTGGGCCGCAATGGAGTCGGGAAGACAACGCTCATGCGCGCACTGACGGGAACCATTCCGCTTTCGAGTGGCGATGTGATTTGGAATGGTGAGAGTATCGCGGGTGTTGCCGCACACGCAAGGCGAAAGTTAGGCATTAGCTACGCTCCGCAGGAGCGCATGGTATTCGATGACCTATCCGTGGCTGACAATTTGACCATTGGTTTCCCCGACCGCGGCTTCGCGCGCTTCGAGAGCGCACTGAAAATGTTTCCGCGGATAAAGGAGCGACTTGCACAGCAAGCTGGGAAATTGAGCGGGGGCGAGAAGAAATTGTTGTCCGTCTGTCGAGTTTTCAGTGAGCGCTCGGCGTTGACCCTCATCGATGAACCATCAGAGGGCGTAGCGCAGGAGAATCTCGAGCGAATGGCCGAACTTGTCCGCCAGCGCACCGCAGAAGGCGCCTCCTTCGTCATCGTGGAGCAGAACATTAGCTTCCTCTCGTCGCTTGCAGACCACTTCATCGCGCTGGACCATGGAGAGACTGTGCTGCGCGCGGCAGCATCTGACGTCTCGAAGGAAAGCCTGGAAGCCGTTCTTACTGTTTAAACGCCTAAGACATTGTCGGATAGGGTGACGCCACGAGCTCTCCGCAGCATGTAAAGGACTCCTTAGTGCTGGCTCGATGACCTCTATCTAAACAACAGCCAACGCGCCAAGCGCTTGGGTACTCTCCGGGCGATGCCATGCTGCTGCAAATCCGTCCCGAAAACGACTAAGTCGGAGGGTCGCTGATCAGCGTTGTTGCGTCCGCCGTAAATGGTATCGATTCCATGCGTTACCTCATCAATTTTGATGATGCTGGCTAAAAAAAACGTTCATTAAAGTCGGCTTGACTGGGAACTCTCGGTGGGCGGTAGAAGTGCAGAGTTGCTTGAGCGAGAACGAGCGTCTGATCAAACAGATGTCGTTCCTATCTATTCATTGTTAAGTAATCCAATCATTTAACTAGACAGAAGAAGGTACGGAAGATGAAACGGAAAACGCTTGCTGCGGCAGCAGCAATGGCGACATGTGCATACGCCCACGCTCAGTCCTCTGTGACGCTGTACGGCGTGCTCGATGCCGGTATCACGTACACAAGCAATATCTCGAACGCAAATGGGCACGGAAAAGCAGTCCAGTTTCAGGACGGGGTGATTCAGCCGACGCAATGGGGCATGACTGGATCTGAGGACCTCGGCGGCGGCGTGCGCGCAATCTTCACCTTGGAGAACGGCTTCAGCCTGTCGAACGGGCAATTGATTCAAAGCGGATCTATGTTCAATCGGAAGGCATACGTCGGTTTGATTGGACCATGGGGGCGATTGACCCTTGGTCGTGACTTCGACTTTATCGGGGAAACCTTTCCGCGATACTCGAACGGTGTGTTGACACCAGCGGGTCTCCTCGGATGGGGTCTTTCGTCTTACGCATCCGGTGGCTACATTCTCGACAATCGCGTGTGGGGCGACCAAGTTAGCAACGCTGTCAAGTATGTTTCTCCGACGTTCGCTGGCTTGAACGCCGGCGCTATGTACGCATTCGGTAACACACCCGGCTCAATGGGAACCAATCAATTGATGAACTTCATCGTCAATTATTCCCAAGGCAACTTCGCGGGCTCCGTCTCATACTTCAACCAACATAACGCGGCGAACGGCTCGGCAAACGAAACGGTATGGGCGGCGGGCGCGGCTTACACGCTCGGATCATTCCAACTAGCAGCAAATATTGCATCGGCGGAGCTGTCTTCGACAAATAAGCCACGTGCGACGACGCTCGAAACGACCGTGCAGTACTCGTTGAGGCCCGACATTGTGCTGTCGGGCGGCTACACGCAGCAATGGCGGAACAACAACTTGGGAAGCGCAAACACATTCATCCTTGGCGCTGACTACCTGCTGTCCAAGCGAACGGACGCGTATGTCGTGGGCGTTCTCGGTCATGACCACGCCTATCCGGCACAGATTGAGGCCGCACTCGGCGCTCCCTCGAGCAGCAACACACAGAGCGGGGTTCGCGTCGGCTTGCGGCACCGTTTTTGAAGAGGCAAACGCGAAGCACCGCCGCTCTACAAGCATGCTAGCTCGGCGAGGACCGGCGACACGGGCCTTTTCAAGACGTATCACCGCGCATGGACGTACGTGTCCATTTATCACTTAAACTTTAAGAGGCATTATGAGCCGCGTCATCCAGTTGATTTTCGCTTTTTCTTTATCGTTTATCGTCTGCTTCAGTGCGCAAGCTCAAGACGCTACCGCGGTGCCTGCAGCTAGTTCGGCCGCACCGACCAGCAACCCCATCAGCAAAGCCGCAGACAAAGCAGAGCGCAAGCGCCAGCGTAAGGAAGCGCGCGCGAGGAAAAACGCAGAACTCAAGAAGCTCGAAAGCTCTGGCTATCGCCCGACACAGAACGACCCGAGCTACCCGCACAACCTCCAGGACGCGCAAAAAAAGGCTGGGACAGGGACCGGGCCGACGAACTGACGCACACTGACTTTTGCTCATGACGAAGAAGGGACAAGACCCCCGAACTTGTTCCTTCTTTGCATGCGCGGGAGATAGTGATGCGCGTGCGGTACGTTCTATAGGATACGCTGCCACAGCCACAGTCGAATGCGGTACGGACTGTCGGCCGAGCCGCGTGTTTGGCCTTATCAAAGACGCCTGTTTTGCATTGCGCGAAATTGAAGCTTACGCATTTCCGACAAAGACGTGGATAACCGGTCGGGATTCCCGCGACTCGGAACCTGCATATCTCTAGCAGTCGCGAAAGCGAATGAGGTCGGCTGCCATGACGAAAGCTCTGCACTCGGAAGTGGGCGTAAGACCCTCAGCAATCAAACACCTCTCCACGCAGTCAGTGCCAGAGAGGGAGAGATTCGCCTACTGGATCGACGCGATCTGTCGGGTTTACGTTGGGCTTGACGGAGACACCACCGAAGACGCACAGCGTGTACATGGGGATGTTCGGGCGTGCTCTCTTGGACCGCTCGTAGTGACCGATTTATGTTCGAGCCAGTTGGTTGTACGCAGAACGCCATCGTTGATAAGTGCTAGCGCAGACGATTGTGTGTTGGTCCACGTGCAGCATCGCGGCAGTACTGTCATCGCGCAAGATAACCGTCAGTGCGTCCTCGGTCCTGGCGACTTCGCGATCTACGATAGCTCGCGTCCCTATGAACTTAGGTGCGACGCTGACGCTCACCACACCTTGGTCATACGACATCCGAAAGCCCAGTTGCTGCAGCATGTGGCCAACCTCGAGGATTTGACAGCGACCCTAATACCGGCCGGGCACCTCTCTTCACGCCTTTTGCACGAGATGCTTGCGGGAGTACTCGGAGGCGTTGAGGAACTCACGCCGGGTTCAGCGTCTAGCTTCGCGGAATCCATGACCTGCATGGCAGCTGCGGGACTACGCGGACTTCCAGCGGCTAATCAACGACGTGGTTCGAACCTATCGTCGTTCCATATCGCGCGCGTGAAGGCCTTCGTCAACGAGAACCTGAGAGACCCTGATCTCTCGGTGTGTAAGATTGCGGCCGCAATGCATATGTCGAGCGACCACCTGTCTCGACTTTTCCGACATGAACCGCTGCAGCTGTCACGCCTCATTGCGCGCTTGCGGCTTGAAGCTTGCCGCCGCGACCTCGTTGACCCGCGACTGAAAAACCACAGCATCAGTGAGATAGCTTTTGGCTGGGCCTTCAGTGACGCGGCGAATTTTAGTCGCGCATTCCGTGAACAGTTTGGGATGTCTCCTCGCGAGTGGAGGAGCGCGGGTCCGGACTGACCAGTCTGTAAGCGGTTTTGTCCCCGTCAACGTATGCCTCCGCGTGTCGTGTCTCCCGCATGCCCGAGGGCAAACTGCAAGGTCGGGTCGTGCTCTTCCGCTCGCCGCTTCATCTGCATTCGCATTCGATCGCTGATAGGTCCTACATGCCGGAGACGGACAAGAATCGTGTCTTTTGGCAACCAGATTCGGCCCTCTCCGGGCGCGTAAGCTGTCTCCCGTGCTTAAGCGAAGCACAGGTGTGTAAGTCGACTGTGATTTCTACAATTGAGGCGCGTGACAGAGATGAGTGAGACAAAAGCAAAGACGGGCCGTCGTCAGTTTCTCGGGACGGCGATTAGCGCGGCCGCTGCCCTTTCTGTGGCTGGACCGCGCCGAGCTTTCGCGGCAGACGACACAATCCGCATAGGCTACGTGTCACATAAAACGGGACCCTTCGCTCCTTTCGCCGAGGCAGATGACTTTGTCCTGGGCCAAGTTCGTAAAGCTGTCGCCGGCGGCGTGGTGATTTCTGGTAAGCGCTACAACGTGAAGATCATCGACCGGGACGACCAAAGTAACCCGGACCGCCAAGCAAACATCGCTGCGGACCTCATCAACAACGAGAACGTCGACCTCATGCTTGGGCAAGTGACCGCCGGCGTGGGACTAGCCCAGCAGTGTGAACTCAACGGGGTACCATGCGTCACGACGATGAGCCCGTGGCAAGCCTGGATGTTCCCTTTAAAGGGGAGTCCAGAGAAAGGCTTCAGCAACATATTTCATTTCTTCTGGGGTATCGACGACATCGGCAAGGTCTATCTCGATATCTGGAAGAACGTTCCCGGTAAGAAGGTAGTCGGCGTTCTGTTCGAGAACACCCTGCAAGGGGCCGCGATGGGAGACCCGAAGACAGGCTTCCCCGCGATGGCTGTCGCCGCGGGTTACAAAGTGGTCGACCTCGGAAGATTCGCGCCAGGAAGCGATGACTATTCGAACTACATCCAGGCCTTCAAGAAGGAAGGCGTGCAAATCGTCACGGGTGTTGTTTCGCCTCCTGACTGGGCGAGCTTTGTAAAACAATCGGCCCAGATGGGTCTTGCGCCGGCAGCGGAGACCGTGGCTAAAGCACTTCTTTTCCCGGCAGGCGTCGCGGCTTTGGGACAGAAAGCAAACGGCATGTCTACCGAGCTCTGGTGGTCGCCGGCTTACCCGTTTAAGAGCAGCCTGACTGGCGAAACGGCCCGGCAACTTGCCGACACATATCAAAGCGCGACTAAGAAGGCTTGGACTCAGCCGATCGGGCCAATGCACGCTTTGTTTGAAGTGGGGGTGCAAGCACTGAAATCAAGCGCAGACCCGAAAAATCCAAAGAAGGTCGTCGAGGCCGTGCGAAACCTGAAGATGGACACGATTGTCGGTCGAATCGACTTCCCGGGGAGCGGAGTCAAGAACGTTTCAAAAATGCGTGTGGTCGGCGGTCAATGGTTTGTCAATGACAAGGGAAGCCCTGAGATCTACATCACGACAAACGGAACGGCCCCGGAGATCCCAACCCAGAGGAAGTTTGAGCTGTTGAAGGCGTAAGGGCAGTCTCCACGTTTGGATCGCACTTGCTATTTGGGGGTATGGACGTGTTGCTAGAATTGCGAGACGTGCGTAAGAGTTTTGGCGCAACGCAAGTCATTAAGGGACTCAGCTTCTCGGTCAATACAGGCGAGTTCGTCGGCGTTATTGGTCCGAACGGGGCCGGAAAGTCGACGGCTTTCGGACTGATTGCTGGTCACCTTAGATCCGATACCGGAAGCATCCTCTTCGATGGAGACGACGTCACGTCGCTGGGCGCAGACGCGCGTTGCCGCGCGGGGATTGGTCGAACCTTTCAAGTGCCCCAGCCGTTCGCTGGGATGACAGTGTTTGAAAACGCGTTGGTCGCAGCGACGTATGGAGCTGAGCTAACTGGCCGCAAGGCTTCGTTCGCAGCACATGACGCAATTGATCGTTGTGGTTTATCTGATGTGCGTAGCAGCCCTGCGGGCAGTTTGACGCTTTTGCAGCGTAAGCGTTTGGAACTTGCCAGGGCACTGGCGACGTCGCCTCGTCTGTTGCTCCTGGACGAGGTTGGGGGCGGCCTAACGGACTCCGAGGTCGCCGAGTTGTTGCAACTTGTTCGGGGAATTCATTCGAGCGGAGTGACAGTCATTTGGATTGAGCACCTCGTCCATGCGCTCGTATCGGTAGCTGAACGACTCGTAGTGCTGACCGAAGGAAGTCTCTTGGCAGACGGTAAGCCGACTGATGTAATTAATAGCAAAATCGTGCGAGAGACCTATCTCGGAGAAGAACTAGCGATGGAAGAGGAAGTTCCTCCGCTGTCACCACCAAGTACAGTAGGAGGGGCGCATGCTGCGGATTAAAGGCCTCGACGCCTACTACGGGCTGTTCCAAGCGTTATTCGGCGTCGATTTTCAAGTGGCGCCTGGTGAGACCGTTGCGCTTATTGGCGCTAACGGCGCGGGGAAGACGACTCTGCTCCGCGCTATTGCCGGAGCACTGCACACTCCGAGCGAAAGCATGTTGCTCAATGGGTTGCCTGCCGGTGCTTCCACAGAAAAGCAACAGCTGGAGCGGGGCATTGCATTGGTGCCAGAGGGTAGACGCTTGTTCGCCAGCCTCTCGGTCAGAGAGAATCTCTTGCTTGGTGAACGTAATGGTCGGGTAGGTGAATGGACGACCAGGCGAATACTCGGCGAATTACCTGCGCTGGAGCCGCTCCTCGAACGTCCCGCGACCGCACTTTCCGGAGGCCAACAGCAACTGGTCGCTATCGCTCGTGCGTTGGTGTGCAACCCTTCCTATCTTTTATGCGATGAAGTGTCCCTTGGCTTGTCTCCACTTGCTGTCGGGGAAGTATATCGGCTGTTGGAGAAGGTAAGGCTCGCGGGAACAGCAATCGTTCTAGTCGAACAGAACGTGCAGCGCGCTTTAGTTGAGTCGGACCGGTACTTCTGCATACAGAAGGGACGTATTGTGCTTGAAGGAAACTCAGCGAACGCCGACTTTCATGCGGTTGCGGAAGCCTACTTTGGAGTTTGATATGAGCGCAACTGTAGAACTTGTCTCTAACGGCTTGATGCTTGGTGCCTTGTATGCCCTATTTGGGCTCGGCCTAAGCTTGACCGTTGGTGTGATGCGCATCATCAATATTGCGCACGGTGACTTCATCGTTCTTGGCGCGTACATTGCCAGTGTTGCTGTGACATCCCTTGGTATAAATGCGCTGTCATCGGTTGTCATTGTCGTGCCGATAATGGCTTGCATTGGATGGCTCCTTCAGAGACTACTTTTGAATCGAGTAATCAGTGGAGGGCCACTTTCGCCGCTGTTGGTGACATTTGGATTATCGGTTGTCTTGCAAAATCTGTTGCTGCAGTTTTTTACAGCGGATACGAAGAGCCTTCCCTCGGGCACCCTAGGATTAGCTGGTGTTCAAGTCGGTGATATTTCGTTTGGCGTTCTTCCGCTAGTTATCACCGGCGTCAGCGTCGTCGTCTACGCTGGCACGAACGCGCTTGTAACGCGGACTCATTGGGGACGGCAAGCACGCGCAGTTGCAGATGACCCGATTACGGCCCGCCTGATAGGGGTGAACGACAAGAAGTTCTTTGCGCTCGTTGCAGCATTCACCATGGGTGTGGTTGGTTTCGCATCTGTGTTGTATGGGATTCGTACTCCCTTCACCCCGACCGCTGGTCCAGAGCGTCTTCTTTTCGCATTTGAGGCGGTCGTTCTCGGTGGCGTGGGGCAGTTGTGGGGCACGTTCATCGGCGGATTGATCATTGGCCTTGCCCAGGTCGTAGGGGCGCATGTGAGCTCAGGCCTAGGACCTATGTTTGGGCACTTGATATTCCTCGTGGCATTAATCACTCGACCAGAGGGAATTTTCAAAGCCCCGGCACGCTAAACAAGCGGCGTTTTAATAGAAGGAATTCCTCAAATGAGCGATAAAGAGATACCCTTGCGCCGGGCCGAAATATCCGAGCGCCGGCCGTCAGCGTCGAAGCTCTCCATAGCGATAGCTAAGTGGTCAGTCGCGGTATTGATAACACTCGCACTCGCGCTTCTTCCTTATTATGCGAGTTTCGGGACACTGCGGCTGTCGGTTGAGATTTTGACCGTTTTTGCTGTGGCGCTAGCGTGGAACCTCCTTGCTGGATATGGTGGACTCGTCGCGGTAGGTCAGCATGCTTTTATTGGCCTCGGGGCGTACACCCTTTTCGCTGTCTCGAACCAGTTCGGTGTCAATCCGTGGGTGACGTTGCCTATCGCGGGTTTGGCAAGCGCGGCATTCGCGCTCCTGAGTGCTTGGCCAATGTTTCGCTTGTCAGGGCCAAACTTCGCCGTCGGGACCTGGGTGCTCGCTGAGGTACTACGTATCGGCGCTCAGAACTGCGATTGGCTCGGTGGCAGCGGTGGCCTCCCCCTCATGGCAATGCGCGAGTTTAGCCGCGAGACCCGCAACTTCGGCGCTTACTGGGCAGCGTTGGCAATAGGAATCGGCTCGCTTTGGGGCGCTCGGCATATCCTGAGAGGCAAGCTCGGGCTAGGGTTAATGAGCGTCCGCGACTCCGCCGCCGCGGCGCAAGCGAGCGGCGTGCCCATTTACCGGGTGAAACTCCTGCTGTGGGTTATAGCCGGAACTATCACCGGGCTAGCAGGCGCCGTCGCATATATGAGCACGCTACAAGTTACGCCCGACGCCAGCTTTGGTTTGCAATGGACGGCGGAAGCCATCTTCATAACGATTCTCGGCGGTCTTGGAACTCTTGAGGGTCCCATTATCGGGACGGTGATTTACTTCGCCTTAAGGGAGGCAACTGCGGGGTACGGAACTTGGTATTTCGTTGGCCTTGGAACGCTGGCGATCGTCACCATGCTCATCGCTCCCGGCGGGGCTTGGAGTCTTATTGCACGCCGGTGGTCCTTGGACCTGTTTTCAGTTCGACGGCGCGCCGACTAGTCACCGGAAAACGCAATGCAAGCTGATGGCTGCAACCGCCGAATCCCGGCGACGGAAGTGACGGTAGGCCGACGATTGATGGACGCGCATGCAACTTGAAAATGCGCAAGCGCGGGCGCCATGTTCGTCAACGTGGCTGCGCGTCAGTTCACGCGAATTGCATGATTACGGCGCGAGCGGTGTGCATGTTGGCGACTGGTGCGATTGGCGGCTTTTCGACCCTGTTGTCATCAGGGGGACCTGTCCGGCATTGTCCGGGTGAGGCATAGCATGAAACGTAAAATCTCACGGATATACCGGTGACGAAGAAACGCTCGGTAAGTTCACGCAGCGGCCACAGGGCCGTCTGCCTGAACCGCCTAGGGCGCTGCTGGACGAACTGGTAAAGGGGCCGACAACGCCGGCCCACGTGCAGGATCTGATACTGGCGTTCAATAAAGCGGTCATCGGACGCAAATGAGTGCCGAGATGCAACCGCACCCGGGAGTATCCGTCAGCTTACGTCCGGACGCGACGACGAAGTGGTGCTGTTCAATGAAAGCGGCACGACGCCACCACTGCGGCGCGCCGGCAAGCAGGGACTCGCGCCCACAGCATCGGTTTGATGCCGCGGATCAACCCCTACTGGTCATCAAGGAAAATATGCGGGAATCGGTGAAGTCGCAGATACGAGTGAGGTCACTGCATGGTTCACTACCCAGCGACTCGATCGTAGACATTGTCGACGGCACAAACCGGTTGCCCCAAAGGCGCTGAATAGCCGTGATGATGTTTGCTCGCCGGCCGCGCAAGAGACGAGTCTTGATCTCATCGGTATCTCTCTCCGACACTAATATATTGAGAGGCCGCGCCGAAATTTATCGTTCCGGTCGAGGCTCAGAAACTGCTGAGAAACGGTCGGCACCAGAGGACGAAGATTTTGGAGTACGGCATTGAGTTGAACGCGCCAAGGCTTGATCCAACTTCGAGGCGAAAGACCGTGGGCTGAATCTGTAGCTTCCGATACTGCGGAAGTGCTCCTTGAGAAATGTTCGGCACGTCTCGTTGGCACCTTGCGAAGAGGACGTAGTAGCAACGTAGTAAGTGCGAAACAGGCGGTCCGGACTTCCGTTTTTTATCGATGCGTGAGCTGCACTACGTAAGACATCGGTCCTCGCAGCCAGTAACCGGTCACAGGTCCAATATTGATCGTCCCAAGCAGTCATTTTCGACTGGTCGCTCGTCGCACAACACCTAGATAGTTAATAAGGCGCTCGTGCTTGCTTGACGGCGGCGATGATGGTCCTGGCGCAAGGATGCAGTTTGCAGACGACGGCGAGGTCTCAGCAATCTGGGGAAGTCGAATACCTCAAGAACACCAGCACGATGCGCTTCAAACAGCGCCGCCTCACCACCGCCTTTATGCGGCGCGTCGAAGTAAATCGCGCAGCAACGATTCCGAATGCGCTCGCACTGGACGCGATTGATGTCGCCGCGCTCAACGGCGGCGAAGCGCTGGCGCTTGGGGTGAATCACAGTCGACTCGGAAGTGCTCGGCGGCGATCAGCTCAAGTTTAGGATCTCGCGAGCCTGGGCTGCTGTTGCGACAGGGCGACCATACTCCTGGCATAGATCGGCAACTTGTCGTACAAGCGCGGCATTGGACGGGGCGAGCGTATTCTTGTCCATCCGTACATTGTCCTCTAATCCGGTGCGGCAGTGCCCCCCAAGCTCAAGAGACCAGCGAGCCATCGTCAGTTGATCGCGGCCAATGCCGGCTCCGGTCCACGTCGCATCGGGCGAAAGCCGCTTGAGCGTATGAACGTAGAATTCAAGCACTTCGCGATCGACCGGCATTGCGTTCTTGATGCCCATCACAAACTGAATGTGCAGAGGACCAACAATCGCTTCCGCCTTTTGCATAGCTGCGGCCTGGAAGATCATCGACAAGTCAAAGGCCTCCACTTCCGGCTTGACGCCGTAGGCTTTCATTTCGGCAGCGAGCCAGTTGACCAAGTCCGGCGGATTGTCATAGACCCGGGTTGGAAAGTTGACCGAGCCGGTTGCCAGGGATGCCATGTCAGGCCGTAGGCATAGCATGGCCCCTCTCTCATTGCCCGCCCCGGAGCGACCGCCGGTTGACACCTGGGTGATCATGCCCGGCGCATACTTTCGAATGCCTTCCAGCAGTAGGGCGAAACGATCGGGATTTGACGTAGGAGTTTCGTCATCGTTGCGGACGTGGAGATGGACAAGGGTCGCCCCTGCTTCGAATGCCGCCTGAGTCGATTCAACCTGCTCGTTCACCGTGATCGGCACAGCCGGATTATCTTTTTTGCGCGGCAGTGATCCAGTAATCGCAACAGAAATGATGCAGGGAATGTTCATGCTCAATTTCACTAGGAGTGAGGTAGGACACAGTCGCGCATCTGACTGCGGCGACCCTGAATGCAGTATTGAAGAGTAAGGCTGTTGAACTCAAACAACCGTCTGTTCCTTCTGAAGGACACTTCGAGCGCGAAGAGTTCCGTAGCCGCTGAAAACCGTCCGGTTTCGCTTACATACGTTCTAGCTCCAATTGAAATCAAGGCCAGACGCCAGGGCCTGTAGAGCTTTCGAGCAGCGCGGTCACTTTGCAGGGCGTTTCCCGATCTCTGTCGTGCCGTTCCTGATCGCAACATGCGTAGACATGCAAACGACGCACGCTGCCCTACGCGACGCGTGGCCGGTACCGGGATCCGGCGAAGCCGGCCCGGCCACGAACCTCGTAGTGCCGTCGCGCGTCAAAGTAAGCGCTGAAACGAGACACCTGTCTTCGTCGCCTTTGCAGAGCGTCGCGAACGACCGTGTTCACGGCACGACGAAGGTCTCTGTTATCGTCACCGTTGATTGATCATAAAGCGGTCGAAATAGGAAGAGACTTCGTCATGCCCATCCAACGGCAGTACGTCAGCGATGTATTGGTCGGGTCGAACCACAATCATTGCTCCCTTCTCGCGATCAACACCGCGCATGTCGAAAATATCCGCGCCACTTTTGAGGTCAGGTGCAAACGCCTTCTCGTAGTCGATTAGGTTGAACGGTCCCTTGCGCGGTAGCAGGATCGGCTGCAACTCCTCGACCTTAATGTCGCGGTGGCCTTGCTGGTAGATGGCGCGCACGTCGATCACGCTGTCGATGTCGGTGTCCTTCGGGGTAAAGCGGAGCACCGGTGAATTGGGCGATGTCCACAAAAAGTCCAGCAGCGCGCGCAGTTTCTTTCCCTCAGCGTCGGCGAAAGCGTAGATGCGAAAAGCGCCGTCAGCGCGCGCGGCGTGTCCTAAGTGAACCGGCTTTGCGTCGGCCACGCGAATCACCGGGGCGGAATGGAAGCGCATGCCTACCGTAAAGCCCGTGCCGAGACTCTGGTGCGCGGCAGCGCCAGTGAGACAGGTGGACTCTGCCGGATATTGCGTGGCTACGCCTGCTGTGTACCGTCCCGACTTGACGAAATACGCCTCGAGGTGTTCAGGTTCTACCCCATCGGGATGCTCGGCGTCTTTGGGCGGCGAGGCCATGATCTTCGACCATTCCTTGTCAAAATCAATGAGACCCTTGCCAACAGCGTGGCGCTCCAACGTGTAAGTTTGTAGCAACTCGGGTTTGGCGCGTTCTTCGAGCACGGCAGCGAGCTTCCAGCCGAGGTTGAACGTATCCTGCATTGAGACATTCATCCCTTGTCCGGCCTTCGCACTGTGCGTATGACACGCGTCGCCAGCCAAGAATACGCGCGGTTCCCGCTGGCCGCGCTCATTCTCAGGCACGTCGTCGAAACGGTCGGTCACGCGCTGGCCGACTTGGTACACGGCAAACCATGCCACGCTGCGCACGTCCAGCGTGTAAGGGCGTAGCACGCGCTGCGCCACGGCGATCACGTCCTGTTGGGTGAAGTTGCGGAATGCGTCGCGATTATCGGGATTGATTTCGCCCATGTCCACATACAAGCGTACCAGGTAGCCGCCTTCGCGTGGAATGAGCAGAATGTTTCCGTGGTCGGCCGACTGGATGGCGGCCTTGAGCCGAATGTCCGGAAAGTTAGTTTCCGCCAGCATGTCCACTACGCCCCACGCGTGGTTGGCGAAATCGCCCACAGGAACGGCGCCGATGGCGTCCCGTACCTTGCTGCGAGCACCATCGCAGCCGACTACGTACTTGGCGCGCACGGTCTTGACCGCCCCGCTGGCCACATCGCGCAGCGTGACGATGACCGGAAAATCGCCCGAGCTTTCCACTTCCAGGGACTCGAACTCGAGGCCATAGGCGCATTCCAACCTGGAGGGCGAGCGACGCATGTAGTCCAGCAGATGCTGCTGCAACCGGGCCTGGTTGACGATGAGGTGCGGGAACTCGGATAGCCCATCTTCCACGTCTGGGACGCGGCCGGTACGCACGATCTTCGTACGGTCGCTCGGGTCCGGGCGCCAGAACACGGTCTCGTTGACCCAGTAGGCCTCCCGCACGAGCTTTTCACTTAGCCCGAATGCCTCAAACATTTCTACAGTGCGGCACGCTACACCGTCGGCTTGGCCCAATTCCAGTGGACCGCTGCGACGCTCCACCAGACCTACGCTGATGTTGCGAAAGGTTGAGAGTTGCGCGGCTAGCAACGCGCCGGCTGGGCCACTTCCGATCACCAGCACATCGAGCGCCTCAGGAAGTTGCGCCCTGCGGACGTCAGGGTCGCCAGGAACATAGCCGTCGAGATAGAATTGCATTTCGTTTGATATCCTAAAAAGTCTTGACTTTTTCCAGAAGAGGCAACATCTTCCGCGCTTGTCTTGTTGTGATACTTACCGTGGACGGTGTTGTTCGCATGCTACGTTTGCCGCAACAAAGCCTGAAGGGTGTGGCGCTTTTACCCCTGTCCTTTATTCAGATTCGGGGCGAGCTACCAGAATGGTGAGCACAGTGCCAAGCACGCCCAGGCTGGCCAGCACGTAAAAGATAGTTTCGAGAGGGAAGCCGCCGCCAGCTAGATAGCCGCCCAGCATTGGGCCGGCAACACCGCCAAGGCGGCCGAAGCCCGCGCACCAAGCCACACCGGCACCTCGGCAGTTGGCCCGATAGTACGTGGCGACGAAGCCGTAGAGCAACGTCTGCGTGCCGCTGGTACCCAGCCCCACAATGGCGACAATCGCCAGCAGCACGCCGATATTGGCCCCCAGCGTTAGCAGATAAATTGAGAGGGCGCCGATGGCGAAGCAGACCGCGACTACCGGCTTCGGATTGAAGCGGTCAGCTACCTTGGAAGCGAGCAGCGCGCCGATCACCGCGCCAGCGTTGAGAACGACAAGGAAAGACAGGGAACCCTTTGCATTGAAGCCGGCACGCAGCATCAGTTCCGGTAGCCAAGTGTTCAGCGCGTACACCAGTGTGAGACCGGTGGCGCTTGCTAATCCAAGCAACAGTGTCGGTAGCGCATAGTAGGAGAACAGCCCCAGCCAGCCGGCCCGGATGTGCGCCACGCTCGCTGAAGTTGCAGGCGCAGAGTGTGTCGCTTGCGGAATTTGCACGCCGGTGCGGGCGGCAATCTCACGAGCCTCGTCAAGGCGGTCGCGAGAAACCAACCATGCGACCGACTCGGGCATCTTGAAATATGCCAGCGGCAGCAACGTGACGAGCGGCAAGGCACCGATCCAGAACAAGCCGCGCCATCCAATGTGTCCGAGAAGCAGAATGGCCACCAGGGCCGCTAGCAGGCTACCGAGGGGCACCCCGGAATACACGATAGCCACACACAAATTCTTTTTTCCCTTGGGCGCAAATTCGGACACGATGGCGCCAGTGGTCGCGACCAGCGCACCCACGCCCAAGCCGGTAAAAAAGCGCATCGCGCCGAAGCTGGCTACCGTCGTCATAGCTGCGGTGATAGCCATTCCGACCGAAAACCAGGCGTAAGCAAATAGCATCACCTTGCGGCGGCCGATATAGTCGGCAACGGTTCCGGCCAAAAGCGCCCCAACCAGCACCCCAAAGAGAGCATAGCTGCCAAGTTGGCCAGCGGTGACCGGGGTGACCGTGCCGATCTGCGAAGGATCCCGCAAGAAGGTCGATACCACGGCCCCATAGACGACCAAATCGTAGCCGTCGAATATCAGACCGAACAAGGCAAGGGCCACAATCCAAATCACGGTACGCAAATGCTTGGCTTCACGCTCGGCTTCAGGGGCCGTCGGCATGGGGACTGTGCTCGATCTGGTGACGGGCATAATGTAGATGTCCTAATTCTGCAGACTTGAATCAATCTGGGAAGTTAATCGGTAACGTCGCCAACTTCGTCGTTACGGCTACACACTCCCAGATACCTTGTACTCGATCGCGTCCCGCCCACTTCGTCGTCGACACCTTCAGTGGCGGCTTGTCAGGAGTCGACGATGGATCGCTGGAAAGAAGCGTTTCTACCGTCGAGGATGCGGGTGACCGCAGCTGCGCCGTGATCTGTCCAGCCGCAGGCTCCCTCGCCTTGAGTCGGACCTGATAGTTCACCGGTAATGAGATGCGTTCGAGCGCGCCGTTTGCTCTCTGCGTGGAGCGTGGAATATCGTATGTGTACATATCATAAGCATACGCATCAACATCAAGCGATCAAATACGGAGTAACCCTTGATGCCCATCAACGACGGGATTGGGGCCGTGGGCGGGCGGTCGTACCATATGTCGGTGCCGCGGAGACGTATCCATCGAGACGCTAACCGCCGACAAACAACGAGATACGTGACGACTTTTGGGAACACACGAAGCCGGTTTCCCGGTTCGCACCAAGCTTGCCGTAGACCCATCAACCTTTAGTTATTCTCATACCGAGTGGGGTGCGGTGCAGACGAGAAAACGATCGTATAGGCCGCTTCCTGTCGCCCTGTTGAGGTTCGGTACAGGACGGCGGCAGCATGCTTGGTAGGGCGCTTCTAGACGAGCGGGAATAGGCTGCCGTGTGGCGGCGCAAGCGATTCGCTCGGATGGATGGGTGTTAAAGGATGTGCCGCACGCAGTTTCCACAGCGGACAACCTGGAATGCCGCGCTTCACGAGTCGGTAAAGGGGGGCGGTCGACTGCCTTCAGGCCGACCTGTCACCCGGCGGATTCGGCCACAGCCCTGAACCCATCGTCCGATCGATCTACCAGAATTTTCAACATTGCCATGAAGTTTTCGCGGTCAGGCCCTGACAGCGGTTCGAGCATCCGCACTTGCGCCCGCATCATGGCGGGGCGAACCTCCCTAAGCAGCGCCTCACCCTCATCCGTTAGCGTCAGCAGCTTAAGGCGCCGGTCTTCTGATGATGGGCTGCGACGCATAAGCCTCCTTTTTTCGAGCCGGTCGATGACGCCTCCGATCGTTGACGCATCGAATCCAATCGCGCGCGAAAGGGAGCGCTGGTCGAGCTCAGGGCAGTCATGAACTCCTTGAAGTGCCGCATACTGCACCGGGGTGATTCCATACGTGGCGGTCTCATCGAGAAAGATGGCAACCGCCAATTGTTGAAGGCGGCGGATGTAGTGGCCTGGCAGATCGTGAAGGGACAAGTCAGTGGTTTGTGTCATTGCGGTAGGCAATCCAGCTACGGGTGCGATGAAGCGAAATCATATGATACTGTTTGTGCGCATGCTCATCATCAGCATAGCTTCTGCCACAGCGGTGCCGCAAGAAATGGATGGCGACGGTTTCATGTTAAGAGCTGAAGAGCGGCGCGACACTTCGCGGCGCACTTTTACTTGGAATAATTCGCATGCGCCATCTCGCTTTTATGACAGACGGCGGTGGTCATTAAGTGTGGCTCGTTCCCGTGTGCAGGTTCGATGTGTCATCTGCTTGCAACCGATGCACTGCACCCTTACGCACGCCGCGCGACGCCGCTGCGTCGACGACCGGACGATGACGCTCGATTCACGGCGCCGGCCTGGACGCCCGCGCGCACCCGTCAGACATCCAAGGTGCTCAATTACAAGCCGCCGACGCGTTATGTCCGACCGGTCTGCTTTCGCTGCGACAAGAAGAAGAGTTCGGGACGCTGTCACGCCGCCGTTCGCCCTTATCTGCCGCGCGACTAAAGCTTAGCCTCAGGGCCCGCACCAAATGGGTGGCCTGAGGGGCGGTTATTACGAAAGCGCGCTTGTTACCGAAATACAGTTACGACGGCTCTTATCCCGTGTTCCGGAGTCCCGACGCTATTCCGTTGAGCGTCAAATAGATGCCGCGCGGCAGTTGCAGGTTCTCTTCACCTGCGCGGTGGCGCTTGAGCAGTTCCACCTGCAAGTGATTCAGCGGATCGAGATACGGAAAGCGGTTTTTGATCGAACGCGCGAGCAGCGGGTTGTCGGAGAGCCGCTCGCTTCGGCCGGTGATCTCGGTGAGCACGTGACAGGTGCGCTCGTGTTCCGCGACGATCTTGTCGAACACCAGCTTGCGCAGCTTTTTGTCGCTGACGAGCTGCGCGTAGCGCGATGCCACCGCGAGGTCGGTCTTCGCGAGCACCATGTCCATGTTCGACAGCAGATTCTTGAAGAACGGCCAGGTCTTGTGCATCTTGCGAAGCGCGGCAAGACGCCGGGTGCGCTCGGCATCCGATCCGGCTTCATCGAGATAAGCGGTCACCGCGCTGCCGAAGCCGTACCAGCCGGTCAGAAGCAGCCGGCACTGGCCCCACGAGAAGCCCCAGGGAATCGCGCGTAAATCCTCGATCTTCCGATGCTTCGGGTCTTGCAGCTTGCGCGATGCCGGCCGGCTGCCGATGTTCAGCTCCGCGATTTCCGCAATCGGCGTCGAGGAAAAGAAGTAATCGGTGAAGCCGGGCGTCTCGTAGACGAGCGCGCGATACGCGGCCATCGCGGCATCCGAAAGCGTCTGCATCGTCGCTTCGAACTGCGGCAGCTGTGCGGGCGCGTTCTCGTGCGGCAAGAGCGTGGCTTCGAGCGTCGCCGCCACGACCGTCTCCAGATTGCGACGTCCGATTTCCGCGTTCGCGAATTTGCTCGCGATCACTTCGCCTTGCTCGGTTAGCCGAATCTGGCCGTCGACGGTGCCGGGCGGCTGCGACAAAATCGCCTGATACGTCGGACCGCCTCCGCGCCCGACCGTGCCGCCGCGCCCGTGAAAGAGCCTGAGCGTCGTCCTGCGTTCCTTGAACAGCGCGACGAGCGCCAGTTCCGCGCGATACAACTCCCAGTTCGACGTGAGAAAGCCGCCGTCCTTGTTGCTGTCCGAATAGCCGAGCATGACTTCCTGCTCGTTGCCCTGATTTTCGATCAGCTTGTCGATGCCCGGCAGCGCGAAGAACTCGCCCATGATGACGGGCGCATTGCGCAAGTCCGCGATGGTTTCGAAAAGCGGAATCACCATCAGACCGTCGCGCGCGGCGTCGTCCTTGCGGCCGAGACAGCCTTGCAGCACGCCGGTTTCCTTTTGCAGCAGCATGACTTCCAGCAGATCGCTGACGGTTTCCGTGTGCGAAATGATGTAGTTGCGCACCGCCCGCGCGCCGAACTTCTCGCGGATTTCCCGCGCCGCTTCGAGCACGCCGAGTTCGCTTTTCGCGAGATCGGTATATTGCGCGTAGGGTAGGCGCAGCGGCCGCGGCTGTCCGAGCTCCTTCAGGAGCACATCGCGTTTCTGCGCTTCGTCGAGCGACGCGTAATCGGCCACGACGCCGCCGCGCGCGAGCAGTTCCGCCACGACCGCCTCGTGGATATCCGAGCTTTGCCGCAAGTCGATGCTCGCGAGATGAAAGCCGAACACTTCGGACGCCCGCGCGAGCGGCGACAGGCGCTGCGCCGCCAGCGACGCGCCGTGGTTCTGCGCAAGCGATTCGATCAGCACGTTCAGATCGCGCGTGAACTCGGCGGCGTCGGCATACGGTGTCGCGCGGATCGGGGCTGCGCCGCGCCCGGCGCTGCGCACGGCCACCACGCCTTCGCCGAGCCGCACGCGCGCGCTTGCGGCCAGCCGCGTGTAGATGCCGATCAGCGCGCGCCGGTACGGCTCGTCCGTGCGATGCGGCGAGTGGTCAGGCGATGCATCCGCGAGCGCGAGCAGCGCATCGCTCGCTCCCGCAAGCAGATTGGACACCGACAGTTCCGCGCCGAGCTTGTGCACCTCTTCCAGATAGTGTTCGAAGATGACGGTCGCCTGCCGCGTGATGGCGGCGTCGAGCGTTTCCGCCGTGACGTTCGGGTTGCCGTCGCGGTCGCCCCCGATCCAGCTTCCCATCTGGAAGAACGGCGGCAGCCGCGTGGGCAGGCCGTGCTGGGCGAGCGCGGCTTCGATATCGGCGTAGAGCGCGGGAATCTCGGCGAGGAAGGTCGCGCGGTAATAGGAGAGCGCGTTCTCGATTTCATCGGCGACGGTCAGGCGCGCGTCGCGCAGCATGCGCGTCTGCCAGAGCGACGTCACGCGTGCGCGCAGCACCGCCTCGTTCTGCGCGCGTTCGCGGGCGGTCAGTTCCTGATCGCGCTCGGCGAGCAGTCGCGCGATGTCGTGCTGCGCGTCGAGGATGCTCTTGCGCTGCACTTCGGTCGGGTGCGCAGTCAGCACCGGAACGATGAGCGCGTCGTCGAAAAACTTCTGCAGCATCTTGCGCGTGGCGCTGACGTTTTTCTGCTCGCGCATGCGCTCGATGGCATAGGCGATGGTGCCCGGCTGCGGCGCCGAGCCCGCGAGCGCGTGAATGCGGCGGCGGCGGTTGTGGTGGCGGTCTTCCGCGATATTCGCCAGATGCGAGAAATAGCTGAACGCGCGTACGACGGAAACCGTCAGCTCCGGCGAGAGCTCGCGGAGCCGTTTTTCCAGCGCCTGCGACGCCTCCTTATCGTCCTCCCGGCGAAACCTGACGGCTGTTTGACGAATCCTCTCGATCACGTCGTACACGGCGTCGCCTTGCTGCTCACGCAGCACTTCGCCGAGCAGCCGACCGAGGAAGCGAACGTCTTCGAAGAGAGGGCGATCCTTGTCGGTGCTGTTTTGCGACTGTCCGGAGGTCGTGAGGTTTCCGTTGCGCTCGATTGCAGCATTGGAGCTATCCATAAAGTCCTTATTGCTCGAGGTTTACAAGCGATACGAAGTAAGAACCGTCTTCAGTCGGATAGTGATGATCCATCCAATCGTAATGCGCAGTGGCGTATGCCCGACCAAAAGAGGGCGTCGGTTTGCGCAGCGCGACGCTCTCACTTCGCGGACACCGTCTTCTAGCGGCTTCGGGAATCCCTGCTTCTGAATTGTCTAGCTTGGGGCAGGTCATATGTTAATGACAAGTGTCGGGCCCATATCATGGACTTTGGTGTTCCATGCTTGATAAGGATTGTGAAGATCCCGAGAGCGGGTTGCTTGGGCGCTGCTTCGATGCCCGCTCGCGAGGGGGCATTGCTGGACCACCACTCCGTTAAGCGATGTGCCAAAAAAAGGCCCTGCCAAAATGATTTAGTGGCAGGGCCCCCCGCGCATGTCTTTTCTCACGCGGGGGACCTGAGATCGTTTTTCCGGAACCGTCCGGCGGGCGCTACGGATTGAAGATCATCGGGCCCGATGTAATTTGCGCCGCGCCGAGTGACCTTGTTGTCGATACGCTGCTCGACGATGTGCGCACTCCATCCTGGTGTGCGGGAAACGACAAAAAGCGGCGTGAGCATCGTGGTGGGAACGCCCATCATTGGATACGAGGCCGCGGTGAGCCAGTCGAGGTTTGGGAACAACTCCGCGTCCCATCACCGATTCCAGGCGCTCGGCGTTGCCATGCGAATTCGCGGCCATGCCGCCGCCCGACTAACAGAGCGCCTTGAAGCCGACGGCCTCGGGGCATTTTTGCCGCATATGCGGTAATCGCGCCGACGGCCTGCAGCGGCGAATCGTCAAAGACGGCCTGCCGAGAGCGCGCGCCGGCTTTATGTGCAGTCTCAATCGATGAACTCACAGTTGCCCCTCCTAACGTGTCGCCTCCTAGCCAACTTCCTTGCCAAGCATCGGATTTCAGGTTAAGTGACGAAATTGGTGCAGTATTTATCCGCGCTCACGCTGTATCGTATGCAACGCGAAATTCAGATTTCATGTATCGCCCGGGTCCTAGGCCCCCCTTGGGCCTTGGCGGCTCAAGTTAGCGTCGCATACAGCTGCGGGCACGAGGAGGAGCCCCGACCTACGCTTTGAAGAGCCGGGCGTCTGCTTAGCAAGACCTACCACTCGGTGCAAATGAATGGTTGACCCGTTTCCATCCAATCACTTTGTGTCTCGGCCGGTTGACTGAATCCTCTTTCTGTCTTCTCCACGCCCTGAAGTCTAAGTCGCTCCTCCTGTTTCGTTACCTCGATGAACTGCACACCGTTGAGACACCAACCTTTTCTTGCGAACATATAAGACCTCACTTGGATTGACCGAAATTTTACGGAGGATTGTTGAACGGCCCGAAGGTCTCGGGGAAATATGGTTTAGCTCTTCCCCTCATAGACCAAGCCTATATCGGAGTTGCATCCCCGCGTCACGCGGAACGGTGAAGATCTGTCCAAAATTCAAGCATCGAGGCCTCGAGGGAAGTCGTAGTCGAGTTAATTCGCCAGAGCTTGCCTGTGAGCCCAGAATCGAACTCCAGAGTTACATGTGGCGCAGCAGGTCTCGGGCGTCGCGCTCGAAGCGCATCTGAGACCTGATTAGCTGCTTGGCGTACTCCCAGGGTACAGAACCGACGGTTTTGCACGAACGCGAGCGCCAGTTTTCGAATAAAAATCTATCTACGCTGCGTTCCTGCGTGAGGAAACTCTCTTCCCGTCTCGCGGCGGATGAGAGTTTGTTGCAAAGGTCAGGAGCTCGATACAGCGAACTAGCACCCCTGCCGCTGCTTCCGGCAAGTTGTTTACTAGGGGCTACCCTAACGTGAAACCCTTCGTCGGCACCGGTACACCGTAATATGGAGGGAGATAGATTTCAACTATATCCGGCATGGCCAAGTCATATTTCCTCCCATGCCGAGATAGAGGTTAGCTTTGTCTCCATGCTACCGCCGAGAAACACTAGAACCTGATACAGCGCCGGTTACAACTGCGCTCGATGCCGGGGTAAGCAAGCCTCGCCTTGGCGAGAGCCTTAAGCATTTTTGGAGACAACTAATGAACAAACGCGTGATCGATGTCCAGAAGTTTCTGGACGACCACCGCTTTTCTGGCTTTCAGTGGGCAATCCTAATACTGTGCTTTTTGGTGGTCGCGGTCGACGGCCTCGATACCGCGGCGATGGGTTTCATCGCCCCCTCATTGGTAACAGAGTGGGGCGTAACTAAGGCCGCGCTCGCGCCGGTGATGAGCGCGGCACTCTTCGGTCTTGCTATTGGCGCACTGACCGCCGGTCCATTGGCAGACAAGTACGGGCGAAAGAAGGTCGTCGTGGCGTCCGCATTCATCTTTGGCCTTGCTTGCCTTTTGAGCGCTGCTTCGTGGTCACTTTGGTCGTTGACGGTTCTCCGGTTTGTGACAGGACTCGGTTTGGGTGCCGCGATGCCGAACACCGTCACGCTCATGAGCGAATATGCGCCGCGCGCACGTCGCGCACTGCTGACAACCCTGATGTTCTGCGGCTTCTCGCTCGGCTCGGCCGCCTCAGGGTTTGTTGCTTCTCATATCATCCCAGCGTTCGGATGGCGCAGCCTTCTTATCGTTGGGGGAGCCCTTCCCCTGATTTTGGTTGTGCTGCTTGCCGTCGTTCTTCCTGAGTCGGTCCGGTTTCTGGTCTGCAAGGGCGCGTCTGCGGAACGCGTCGCGAGGATTCTCAAGCGCATCTCCACCGACACAGATTTGTCAGGCGCGACGTTCACCGTCCCGGAAGTCGTCGGCGCAGCTTCTGAGTCGTCGATCAAAGCGCTTTTTCGGCATAACAACGGCGTAGGAACGGCATTGCTATGGACTACCTACTTCATGGGTCTGGTGGTGGTCTACATGCTAACGGGTTGGCTTCCGACGCTCATGAAGGAAGCCGGCATTTCCTTGGCCCAGGCGGCGGTCGTTACCGGCATGTTCATGTTCGGCAGCACGTTCGGCACTCTCTTGATGGGCTGGCTGATGGACCGGATGAACAACCATGTGGTCATGGGCGTTTCGTATGCGGCCGCTGCAGTTTGTGTCGTTGCTATCGGGATGCACCCGGGAGACGTCGCGCTTCTGCGAGTTCTCGTCTTCGCCGCAGGCTTTGCGATGGGGGCACAAGTGTCGATGGTTATTCTCGCCGCTCAGTTCTATCAGACGCAGTACCGTGCGACTGGCGTTAGCTGGATGCTCGGCATTGGCCGCTTCGGCGGAATTCTTGGTGCTTCCACAGGCGGGATTTTGATGACGATGGGTTACGACTTTCGCACCATTTTCTTCGGCCTAGCAGTACCTGCGGCATTGGCTGCTGCTGCCGTGAGCCTGAAGGGCGTGTACTACGCGCATCGTCCCAGCGCCATCCCTGTCGGGTCTGCCCCCGAGCTGGACGCTCACTGATCTCAAGACGAATCTCTCGCTAAATGGTCAGGATACAACGGCGGGCGCCGAGGCCCGGCCTAGTACGAAAGCAATTACTTGGAGAAATCATGCGACCACTGGACGGAGTCAAAGTCGTCACCCTCGAACATGCTATCGCTGCCCCGTTTTGCACACGGCAGCTTGCGGACCTCGGTGCGCGAGTGATCAAGATCGAGCGCCCTGGTAGTGGCGACTTTGCACGAGCGTACGACAGCCGCGTGAACGGGATGTCCTCTCACTTTGTCTGGACAAATCGATCGAAGGAGAGCCTTGCATTGGACCTCAAGGCTGACGGCGCAAGAGAAGTCATCCACGCTCTTCTCGAAGATACTGATGTCCTGGTTCAAAATCTTGCACCGGGTGCGGCCGAGCGTCTCGGGTTGGGCTACGATGCACTTCGCGAGCGGTTCCCCCGACTCATCGTTTGCAACATCAGCGGATACGGTCCCGACGGCCCTTACCGAGACAAGAAGGCGTACGACCTGCTCATACAAAGTGAAGCCGGCTTCCTTTCTGTGACAGGCTCACAGGAGGAAACAGCAAAGGCCGGCTGCTCTGTCGCCGACATCTCAGCCGGGATGTATGCGTACACCAACATCCTCGCCGCCTTGTTGCAGCGCCAGAAGACGGGCGAAGGATGCCGCATTGACGTTTCGATGCTCGAAAGCATGGTCGAGTGGATGAGCTTCCCGCTTTACTATGCCATCGAGGACCAGCCGCCTCCGCCACGAGCCGGCGCTGCTCATGCGACCATATTCCCGTACGGACCTTTTGAAGCCGGAGATGGAAGAACCGTGATGCTTGGGCTGCAGAACGAGCGCGAGTGGGTCCTTTTTTGCGAAAAGGTGCTTCAGCGACCTGCGCTGGCGAAGGACGAGCGCTTCAGTGCCAATCCGAAGCGGGTTGCGCACAAGGGGGAACTTCGCGACATCATTACATCAATCCTGTCGACGCTGAGCGCAGCAGAGGTTGTCGGCCGACTCGACGCAGCAGGCATTGCCAATGCGCAGGTCAATGACATGCATGCAGTCTGGCGCCATCCGCAATTGCAGGCGCGCGGTCGCTGGACGGAAGTGGACAGCCCTGCAGGGAAAATTCCGGCGCTTCTCCCGCCTGGCATTCCTGCGTCGTTCAATCCTCGAATGGACCCTATTCCCGAGTTAGGACAGCACACTGAGTCTATCTTGCGTGAGCTTGGACTAACACCGGACAAGAAAGCCGACCGTTCAGACGTAGCCGAAGCTTCTGCCTAATTGGAAACTGGAATGGCCGCAAAAACCTACCTGTTTGTACCCGGCAATCGTCCTGAGCGCTTCGAAAAGGCGTACGCCTCCGGCGCTGATGCTGTCATCCTCGACTTGGAGGATGCTGTCGCGACGGAAGCTAAGGTCGAAGCCCGAGACGCTGTTTGCAAATGGCTCAGCGAGAGCGGAAAAGCATACGTTCGCGTGAACGCAGCGGATACCGAGTGGTTTAAGAGCGATCTGGCCGATATCGTAACTTGCGCGGGCCTGCTCGGCATTGTTGTGCCAAAGGCAGAGGACGCCGACTTCCTTGCGACCGTATCGGGGAAATTACCACCCCACGCTGTTTTGTTGCCGCTGATCGAAACCGCCGTGGGCTTTGAAAGCTTGCGTGCTATTGCGCGCAGTCCCAAAGTCGAGCGGTTGCTATTCGGTACTATCGACTTCCAAGTCGATACGGGCATCCGCGGAGATGGAGAGGAGCTTCAGTATTTCCGTTCGGAAATCACGCTAGTATCGCGGCTGGCCGGCCTAGCCGGCCCAGTCGATGGTGTTACCGCGACGCTCGATGATGGAGAGCAACTACGCCTTGAGACTCTCCGTGGCCGCGATCTAGGGTTTAGAGGAAAGCTCTGTATCCATCCAAAGCAGATTGCTCATGTAAACGCGGCGTTCACGCCGAATGCGGATGAGATTGACTGGGCTAAGCGCGTCCTCAAAGCCGTCGAAAAAAGCAAGGGCTCGGCCACAACCGTGGACGGCAAGATGGTTGATGTTCCGATCATCTTAAAAGCACGCGATGTATTGCAATCGGCGGGCGTGCCTAGCTAAGCTCGTGAACGTTGCGCCGAAGTTTGCTAATTGCAGCCGCCTGTAGCGACCAGATACTAGTGACGTTTTGAGGATCGTTTCGTGCCGGACAAGTTGGTAGCTCGCTCGCCATTGCGAAGAATGCTAATCAGAGCCCAACACATCATTATTTTAAAGACTCTAGCGGAGACAGAATCATGAGCTTCTTCAACCGTTTGGCTAGGCAGCTATGCTTAGCTACAACATTCAGTGCCGTGGCTGCCGGCTTGGTAGCTTGCGGAGGAAATGATAGTTCCCAGCCGGCGCAAACATCAGCTCAAAGCGATACGGTCGCCAAGGCCACTTGCGGTAACGACGATAGGGCCGAGACAGGACTCCAAGGTCAAATTCCGATGGCAGAAAGGGCTGCGGGATTCAAGGGCTTCAACTGCAATCTTAAGGTTGTCTCTGCCGGCACCTCTTCCCGGGGTGAAGCGCTGTGGGAGCAGTTTGCGCTTGTGCACGACAAGTCGGGGCACACCTGCGGATATGCAGGCGGCGCGTTCCTGAGCAACCCGGGAACGACCGTCATGGACCTGACCAACCCGGCGGCCATTGTGGAGACGGCAGTCCTCAAGACTGCGGCCATGCTCAATCCCGGTGAAGGTCTGCGCGTGCATGAAGGGCGCGGCCTTCTAGTGACAGCGTTTTACAACAAGACGACGCCTTGGGAAGAGCCGGGCGCACCCGGGTTCGACGTTTATGACGTGGGAACCGACTGCAGACACCCGCAGGTCCTTGCAAGCAGCACCAACATTCGTTTTTCGACTGCCGGCATCGAGCAGGATCCTACTAAAAACTGGCCGGCCCAGGATCTCACGTATGGGCACGAAGGGGCCATATCAGCGGATGGGCTGACCTACTACATCGGGGATACGGTGCACGGGGCTTACCACGCAATCGACATCTCTGATCCGACTGCACCGAAGCTCATATCCACGTTTCAAAATCCAAGCATCGGACCGCGGCCGGCAGACAATCCGACTTTACCCCGGTCGCCCCTGGGCGGAGCACACGGCCTGTCCGTCAGCGACGATGGTAATCGCGGGTACATGGTTTTGCTGAGTTGGGACCCAACGACGCCGGGCGGCATGGTGCCCCAAGCCGCCGACGCACCTTGGCAAAACGGGTACATGACCGTCGATACCAGCGAGATCCAGGCGCGAAAACCAAATGCTCGCATGCGCTTCATCTCCGCAGTGTCGACTCGGGACGCCTCAGCTGCACAGACGAGCATTCCGGTAAAGATCAACGGACACCGCTTCCAGATCGCAATGAACGAGGGCGGAGCGGGCCAACTCAGCACCGGTGGCGTGAAGAGTGCATGCAGTGCGGGAGTGACGCCTTATGGGACTGTCCAGTTCTTCGACATGAGCGATGAGACCCATCCAAGTCGGGTCAACAAGATCGTCCTTGAGGCTAACGACCCGAAGAATTGCGGTGCGATGCCGGAAATTGCTAGCATCGAGGGATTCGTCTATGACGTGCACATGTGCAGCGTCGACAACCGGGACGACGCAACTACCCTTGCGTGTGGTTACTTCCAATCGGGCGTGCGCGTCTACGACATCCGGGATCCTGCGCATATCAAGGAGATTGCGTACTTCAACCCGCCGGCCCTAGCCGGGAAGCAGCCAGGACAGTGTGCCGCCTATCCGATCCTGGATATCAAGACAGGCCTGCTGTTCAGCAGATGCTCAGACACGGGAATCTTCGCGTTGAAGTTCACGAATAATGTGTGGCCGCTTCGAGGATCGAGCACGCCGGTTGACAAGCAGCTCTGATTTGTTCGGCACGCGTCCTCCGAATGCTCGAACAGGTCCGCCCTTGGTCAGTCTAGCTGCCAAGGGCGACTAAATATGCGAAGCGCGAAATAGCATTATTTTCATGGCTAGCCGACTTGCAACCGTCGGCTGACTGGTCCAGACGCGGCACGCAGCTTCGAGAGTTTATGCAGCGTAAATATTTGTTTTCAGTAGCCTTAGGCGGTGCAAGCGTTGACGCCTCGGCACACGCCTTCGTACAACAGTATTCGTTACCGGTGCCGTTTTCCCTCTACGCGGGGGGGGCCGCTGTAGTGCTTGCTCTTTCTTTTATTGCTGCCGCAGTCCTAGCTAAGGTCCCGAGCCCAGAAGTCACTTCACCTCTCACCCCGACCAGGTCGAAAGAAGCAAAGCGCAAGAACAATTGCATTACGTGGCAGCAATCCATCGTTCTCGCTCTCATGATGCTCTGCGTGGTCTCCGGGCTTATTGGAAGCACGGACGTATTTAAAAATATTAACATGACATTATTCTGGGTCGTGTTATTCCTTGTCGTGCCCTACGCCGTTTTATTCTTCGGTGACTTCTACGCCCCTGTCAATCCGTGGACGGGACTGGTAACTGTGATTGAGATGCTCACGAGAAAGAACTTCAGTGGACGTGCCAGTTACCCCAACCGCCTAGGGCACTTTCCGGGACTTGTGCTCTACATGTCGCTTATTGCGCTCGAACTTTTTGGACACGTGAAACCGCTCGGTTTATCCGTCGCGCTCGTAGTTTATAGCCTTGTCATGACCGTCGGATCCTGGATCTACGGCAAGGAAACGTGGATCGCTCATGCCGAGGTTTTTGGAATTTTGTGCCGTCTAGTGGGGATGATGTCGGTGCGTGCAGGAGGAGGGAACGCACGAATTCGACTACCGATGTTCAGAATTTCCGAAGAATATCGACGCGATTTCGGATTGATACTTTTTGTACTTTTCATGCTTTCTTCGACCGCTTTCGACGGGATTCATGAGACCGTACCTTGGATGAACTTGTACTGGACAATCGTCTACCCTTACATCAGCTGGGTAGATACGCTATGGGGTGCAGCGGGCCAGAATCGATATGTTGCCTCGACAACACTGTACGGCGCGTGGCAATGGGTAGCTCTCTTTGTATCGCCCCTTCTATATTTCTTTGTTTTTGCCGTCTTCTTGCGGTTTTCTTCCATTACAGGGCGTTCTAAATTGAGCGTTCGCGACTTGTTAGCGCGCTTTACGTTGTGTTTGCTTCCCATAGCGTTTGTATATCATGTGTCTCACTACTTTCTTCTGGTTGTGATGCAAGGGCCACAACTTATCAAGCTTGTGTCAGACCCCTTTGGCTTTGGCTGGAATCTTCTTGGAACCGCCACTTGGCGCATTCCACCAGTGAACTTGGATGTCGAAACCATATGGCATGCTCAAGTTGCACTGATCATCGTGGGACATGTGGCCAGCGTCGTGATCGCTCATTTTGAGGCGCTGCGGAGCTTCGACACCCCTCGCCAGGCGACGCTGAGTCAGGTGCCAATGCTAGGACTGATGGTTCTTTTCACCGCAAGCGGTCTCTGGATCCTCTCTCTACCAATTTCTCCATCATCGTGAACATGTCAACGTTATCGACTACTCGCCGTCTTCTTCTTGCCGCAGCCGCCGGATCCCTTCTGCTACCTTTCGGAAGATTAACTTGGGCGCAAACTGGGAATCCTACTGTACGGATGGACCTGGTCATATCACAAGGTCGCGTAATAGGAGGTGCCAAGGCAATAAAACTCAAGCGCGGAGATGCGGTTTCATTGACGGCCAAGTCAGATGCAGCAGATGAGCTGCACGTTCATGGGGTTGATAAAAAGATCGAGCTCGCACCGGGGAAGACGTCGTCATTAGAGTTTGTCGCGGATCGAACGGGGCGGTTTCCTATAGAGCTGCACCGGTCTGGGACGACAGTGGGGAGCTTGGAGGTGTATCCCCGATGAGAAGTCCATCTGAAAAACTCTTTGGGTGGCTCTCTCTGGTCGTAGTGACAAGTAACTTGCTGTTGACGAGTTCCAGCGCTGTCGCGTACGAGAGCGACGTACATTTCGGACTCACGAAGTGGCTCGGGCTCAAGGCGGGGTTTGCGTCGCACGAAGCAGACGCCATTGCCCGAGGAGACCAACAGGTTGACTCAGGCGGACCGCAATCGATTGACGCGGTTCTCGATTATGGCTGCGCACTGCCTGACGTCGCCGCAGCAAAAAGGGTTCAACGTGCGCATGCGCCCTCCGAAACCAGCGTTCCAGCGCCGCCGGCCCAACGTGAAGTGGTGGCGGGAAGCGAAGCCGCAAGGCAAGAGATCCACCGTATTGTCAAAGAAGCTAAAGGAAAAGAAGGGTCGATGCTAGCGCTGTTTGGTGGGGCGATGCATGTTTATCAGGATTCTTGGTCGAACGCGGGTTTTCCAACGGTGTTTGATGGCGGTGAAGCATTGAAATGCAGCCCTGAGTTGGCACTTTCACACCCAGCGACTCGAGGCGGCCCAGATTCGCATAAGGCTGACCTCACGTTCGAGTATCCCAACGATGCGCTAGAAATGGCAAAAGCTTCGTACGTGGCATTGACCGGTTTTCCAAACATCGACGGGCGTAAGCGCTCTCCCGCAACTTGGGATCGTTTGGAGCCGATGGTTCGCTCCTTCGTTAATGCGCGGACAAAGACGGAGAAGAAAGCTTGGTTTGTAGCGCAGGGCATACCGGACGTGCATTTCATGGAAGGGACAACTCTGCCGGACGGCAGCGACACATGGAATGTGCGCTCTAAACCGAGTCTGCTGCCGGAGCTTACGGCACAGACGTCACAACAATACGACGTTCCGCAAGACGTAGGGACTTTTTTTGATGAACTCATCAAATCGTGGATCACAGATGATGATCTCGACAAATCGCTTCGGAAGTACCTTCCGTCCGAGTCAAAGAGTGCAATCGAGGAACTGTGCGCGCGGCTCAAGCTCTTGAGAATGCGTGACCACGGTGTGGCTGCAGCATTGGTGCATCAAAGAGCCCGATTTAGTCGCAGCGATCTAAAGAGAATCCATTCGTTGACTCGCGATCCATCAGTGTACGTGCACCCTGCGTCGCTTGCGGATGCAATGTTACCGCTGACCCCTAAGGAGGCACCTATCTCCCCACTCCTCCCATACCTCGTTCGGGAGCAACCAGGATCCAACAACGTCCCTAGGGCGTTAGCCATCATGCGATTGAATCATTTGCCGTACGATACCGTCGCATTATCAGCTGAACGTACAAGATCAGGTTGGAAACTGCTAAACGTGGTGGTCGCCGTCGATCATTAACAAGGCCCACTTGTCGAGTGAAGATGCGGGCGGCTTGACTTCGATGCATACCTGAGGCCGGGATACTCCGACTATGGCGCAGGCGCCCCTCGCGACATATCGATGTATCGTGCCGCTGTTAGCGGCCGGTTAGCTTTCCCTGAAATTCGCCTTCCAGCAGGTCGCGTATGAACTCGACCGAAAGGAAGGAAAGAAGAAATGTTCAAGGTACCGCACCAGGTGTACACGGCGGAGTTCAAGGAAGCCGCTGTGCAACGAGTCAAGGAAAGGCAAGGCATAAGCGCCGTGGCGCGCGAGCTAGGCATGTCGATGCAGACTTTGCGCAACTGGCTCAAGGCTCGCGAAGCAGGCAAGCTGAACGGCCCCGGGGCGAAGGTCGTCACGGCAGAACAGATGGAACTCTCGCGCCTGCGAGCGGAAAACAAGCGCTTGCAGATGGAGCCGGAAATCGAAAAAAAAGCGGCGGCGTTCTTCGCGAAGGGCCTCCTGTGAAGTTCGCCTGGATTGACACGCAGTGCCGGCACTATCCGCTGGCGGCGCTGCCGAGGTCCTTGGTGTGAGCGCGAACGGCTATCGTGTCTGGAAGCGCGACGGCACGCCTGAGCGGCAGCGGCTGGCCGATGGTAAGCGCTAATTTGAGCGCACCGGCGCGCGCATGAATTTCGCCGAGCGCCGCAAATCTGTTGGCGTGGAAGCGTGACGTTTGCGTGTATTTTCTTTGCTCAGCCGGCGTCGATCGGAACCTGAGACTGCATGAACCGAAATGGCAGTAGGTCGCTTATGTCGGCGTCTTGTGCTCGTTGAGGCAGTTGGGTCAGTACGTGAAGCAGGTACGCGTATGGCTCGACGTTGCACGCGCGGCATGTAAGCACGAGACTGTAGATGACGGCGCTGGCTTTTGCTCCGGCGACCGTGTCGCTGAAGAGCCAAACCTTTCTGCTGGTGGCAAACGGGCGAATGTCCCGTTCCGCGATGTTGTTGTCCACTGGGCTTGCCCGTCGCCGACGTAACGGCTGAGATACTCCCATTGATTGAGCGTGTAGTTGATCGCATCGCCCAGCGCGCTTTCGGGTGGCACTTGAGGTGCTTGCTCATCCAGCCAAGCTTTGAATGCCTCAAGCAGCGCAACGCTGTGCTGCTGTCGCAGTCGTAAGGTATAGCTAGCACGCGTTTCCCCGCTCGGAGGTTTCTCTCGCGCGAGTGCTTCGACGCGGTAAAGTCGCTGGAAGAATTCGAGTGCTTGCTGCGCGCGTTTGCCTAATTTCTTCTGCGTCTTCAGAGCATCTACGAATCCGCGTCGCGCATGAGCAAGGCAGCCCAAGTGGGTCACACCTTTAACTGTTCGCCAGGCGCTATAACCGTCGGACATCACCGCGCCTTTGTAGTCCGCAAGAAACGCCTGAGGGTATTGCTTGCCGCGTCCAGGTTGATAGTCGAACAACACTACAGGCTCTTCGCTATCCTGCCCGGTGCGGTACAGCCACATGTAAGACTGGCTTTGTGCGGCCTTACCCGGTTCCTTCAGCACCTGAACGGTCGTCTCGTCGCCATGAATCAGCGGCTGCGACAGCAACGTCTTGCGTAACTCCCGGTACAGGCGGTCGAGATGCAATTGCGTTGGCTTGATGACCCAGTGCCCCAGCGTGCCTCGGCCCACCGGAATGTTCGCACGCCCGAGCGCCTCTTCCATCCGATATAGCGGCGTGCCGTCGACGTATTTACCCGTCATCACCGTGGCGATCATGGCCGCGCTCGCCCGACTGCCTGGCAATGGTTGGGCCGGCATCGGCGCGGTAAGAATCGGCGTACGTTCAGCGACACGCTCGCAATGACGGCACGCATATTTGAAACGAACATGCTGCAGGACTGAAGCCTTCACTTCGATATGCAGTTGTTCGCTGATTTCCTCGCCCATACGATGCATTGCCTTGCTGCAGCAGGGGCAGATCTTCTGCTCCTCGGGCAAGTCGTACTCGATTCGCTGACGCGGAAGATCTGCAGGCAGAGGCTTGCGTCCTCGTTTGCGGCGAGCAGGCTCGGCCGCCTCCGGCAGACCTGTGTCTGGTAAGTCGAGTTCGTCTACGTCCTCATCAAGGTCATCAATTGCGATCTGCTCGGCCTCGTCGAACACTCGATCTTGGAGCTTCTCGCTGCTTGGCGCGAAGCGCTTGTGTTGCGCGAGCCGGAATTGTTCCTCGAGATGGCGAACGCGTTCGCCCAACTGGCGGTTGCTGGCCTCGAGCTCGCGAATGTAAGCCTGCGCGGCAGGAGGCAATTGGGAGAATTCGCGTTCATCCATGGTACCCACGGTAGCGAAAGGCAACGCTCGATGGGTTTACGGAAATTTGTAACAGCTACTGGGACCGTCGCTTGGACGAGGCGCGCCGCATCAGCTCGTATGATGGTACTGCCGGGCCGGATGACGTCGTACAGCGTCGATGTCGATGCCTTCTAAAAGCCAATGCAGCTGCTCGGTCGTCAACTCGATCACGGGCTGCTTCCGGGATGGCCACACGAAATGGTCTGCCTCGAGGCGTTTCAACATCAGCCAGAAGCCGGAACGCTCGTACAACAAGAGCTTGACGCGGTTGCGCTTGCGATTATGGAACGCGAACACGGCGCGAGCGAAGGGGTCGAGCTGCATCGACTGCTCAACCAACGCCGTGAGGCTGTTGATTCCCGCCCTAAAGTCAATCGGTTCGCGATGCAAATAAACGCGGAGGTCGGAATCAAGGCGGAACATCAACGCTCTCCCAGCGCGGCGATCAAGGCCGTGACGAGCGGCGCATCGTGCCGTGAGCACTCAAGTTCAACTGTTACCCCGTTCGGGAGGTGCGCTGACAGACGCGCCGTTGGTCGCGACGCAGTCGCAGGTTGCTTGTGACCGTGCCTCGATTTCGCGTACAGCAGAAATTTGCTAATTTCTGTTTGTACGGAGGTTCGAATGTCAGAGAAGCT
>NZ_FCNX02000010.1 GCF_001544835.2 Caballeronia fortuita
ACGTACTGACGATGATTATTGTCCTAAGACAAAAACCTTCCTCTGATACTTCGTGTGAGACTCTTGATACTTTTGCTATTGCTGCAGCACCTAAGCACTGCAACCGCACTCGCCATCAAGCGCCCACACTTATCGGCTGTTAGTTTTTAAAGAGCACATCGCAAGACCGTCAAACCCAACCACCGTCTTGCGTCGCTGCATCAGCAGCAGAGAAACGAGATTATGAACAACGCTTCGGTTCGTGTCAACAAGAATTTCTCGCTTCGTTTTCTTGCCGACCACCCCAACTCCCGCTTCCTTCGCGTTCATCGAATCGCGAAGGAAGGGAATTCTAGAGAGCGAAAGTCATCGCTGCAAGGGGAACGCCAGAATTTAATAGCCGCTCCAAGAAAGCTCTCGACCGACGTGCTGCAACGCCACACGATAAAAGCATCCTCCGAGCGACTACAATCAAAGGTTCCTCGCACTAATTCATTCAAGTATCGATATGCGCTCGCGAATCGCAAAACGTATTCCCCCGGATGCAGACAAGCTCGTCAGCCTCTCCCTCGCGCTCTTCGCGTCCGGCAGCCGAGTCGAGGACCGCTTCTGGGAAGCCCGCCTCGACTCGCTCATCGCCAAACTCGTACGCAACGGCAACCAGACGACGCTCGACGCCGCGCTCGACCATCTGCAGCAGAATCATCCCGACGCCTACGGCGCGCTCGCCGATATGGCGGAGACGCACAGCGAGTCGTTTCAAGTCGAGATCGACGGCGCGCCGCACGAAGCTCTGCTCATCGCCGCACCGGTGCTCGCCTGGACGCGCTACGCGATCCCGTCGGGCGCGCTCAAGGGCGATGCTGTCGACGCGCTGCGCGCGCAGATGCAAGCACATGTCCTTGCCGCCGACGCGCGCGTGGCCGTGGCGCCCTATCTTTACAGCATCGACCAGTTGCCGCGACATCACGTCGACACGGCGCGCCTCGCGCAACAACTGCTGCAAACGGTGACGAACGGCAGCGTCGCACGCCTGAACCTGTCCGACCTTCCCGAGACCTCGCCGATTCTCGCCGATCCGCGATTCCTGCTGGCTCTGGTCGTCGTGCCGGCCGGATCGGCTTTCTTTCGCTGGCAGGAAGAGGAAAACGGCAGCCGTGCCGAGCGCGGTCAGTGCCTCGAACAGTGGGCCGCGCAAGGCGGGCCGAGCTTCGCCGCCATCCTGCCGGGCTGTGAGTTCGAGTGCCTGCTTCCCGACGCCTACTACTCGGCATGTCGCGACGCCGACGAACAGGTCCGCCCTCACACCGTACGCACGGCGGTCCGCTACCTGTTCGATACGCTCGGCACCGCGCCGCAAGACCTGCGGGCGGTCATCGCGGGCTTCGGTGAACGGCGCATCGACGAATATCGCATAGGCTTCACGCGGCGCGGCAGCAACGACGTCATCTACGGCGTCGTGTGGCCGCTTTATGGGCGCGAAAACGGCGAGCTCGGAATGGAGGAGGATCCTGTCGATCTCGAAGGCGCGAACGGACCGGTCGAAGAGATCGTCGAATTGCTAAAGAAGACTGGCGTGTCGGACGTGCGCCGTCACGCCGGACGCTTCGAGCCGGAGTTCTGCGACGACTGCGGCGTGCCGCTCTACGCCGATCCGCTCGGTGAGATCGTTCACGCCGAAATGCCAGAAGATGCTGAGCCCGCGCAGCCACATTTCCATTAAAGCTGACTCAAGACAGTCATCTGACGCAAAAAGAACCCCGCCACGAGCGGGGTTTTGTGTATTTATGCCTATGCCATTCGGATGAGGGGCCAAATCACCTCAAATTTGTCAATATAGCCACTGACGCCGATTCGACCCGGCGCCTAGTCCCGGAGCCAAGGGGTAACGGGTGTATTGACAAGAGGTAAAGAATGATAATCAACATCATTGGTTCCGACGCGGAGCGCCGGGCGGGCCTTAGAACATTGCTGCGCCGCGTTGCGCGACAGGCGCAATTCACCGAGGCGAAGGACTGGAAACAAGCCCGTTCCGCCTTGAAACGCTCTACTCCCGACATGATCGTGATCGACTGGACGCCCGAGTCGCGAACGGCAGACTTGCAGCTCCTGCTCGACGAGGCCCCTGGCGTGCCCGCGGCCATCGTGGTCGACCGCTGCAGCGCCGCGCTGGTCTATGCGCTAATGAGCGTCGGCGCGAAAGGCGTGATCCCGAGGGCACTGGATCCGATCCTGATCCTTCGCGCACTAGAGATGGTGCTCGTCGGCGGGCACTATATTCCGCCCGATGTCGTCGACCCCGAGCTGACACTCGAGCTCACCGCGCGCCGCATCCGCGAAAACGCCGGGCTGCCGCACGGGATTCGCCATCATCCGACGCTGTCGCCCCGGCAGCAGCAGATCATGCGCTGCGTGCACATGGGAAGCACCAACAAGATGATCGCGAAGACGCTCGGCATCAGCGAAGGCACGGTGAAGATCCACCTTGCAAGCATCTTCCAGCAGCTTGGCGCGACCAATCGTGCAGCCGCTGTCGCGATCTACAACGGCGTGCAGAACACGCACCTCGAAATTCTGCGCAGCGGAAACGAGCATACTGTGCGCGCCGTGCCGGGTCAGGCGTGCGTGATTCCCCTGCGACGGCCACGGACGCGCTACCCGTCGCTTCTGGATAGCGACGCGGCCGCGGTGCCAATGGCCGCCGAGCCCGACTCGACGTTCTAGCAACAAACGCGGCGAATGGGTCCGTCCTTTGCGCACACGTTTTACGCGCAACGAGTAATATGCAAGGCATGGGGTTCTTCTACACACCGCTACCGCTTTGGCTGACCGTCGGCAGTTGGATCGTTGCCGCGGGACTGCTCGCTCTCGCGCTGATGCAGCGTCCGTTCGCGCGTCTCCAGGACGCGACGCTGCAGAACGTCTGGCTCGGTGTCATCGTTGCAATCTCGGTGCTGTGGGCGTGTAACGCATGGTTCGACGACGGACCCGTCATCCATCTGTTGGGCGCGACGCTGATGGTCACCTTGTTCGACTGGCGGCTTGCGCTCATCGGCACGGCCGCGACAACAGGTCTCGCCGCCGTCGTGCTCGATGCTTCATGGCTCTCGGTCGCGACCACGTATCTTCTCTTCGGCGCTTTGCCCGTTGCGGTTTCCACGCTGCTGCAACGGCTGAGCAACGTCTGCTTGCCGCGCAATCTCTTCACCTTCATCGCCGGACACGGCTTCATCACGTCGGCGGCTGCGGTGGCGGCGGCATGTGGGGCGACCATCCTGCTCGAGGCGGCGCTGGCGAGCGGCCCGGTGATCGTGCCTCCCGCGTTTACGCGCGGCTCGCTGCTGCTGGGCGCCGGCGAAGCGCTCTTTACGGGCCTCCTCACCATTCTCATCACGGTCTACAAACCCGCGTGGATCACCACGTATGACGTGCGCCGCTATCGACTCGATCGCGGCCCACGCGTCTAGGTTTCGCAAAACGTATCGGCGCTTTGCCATCGGAATGCCTGGATATCGGATTCCGGGCGATGGGCGTGCGCGCAAAGTACGATAAGATTGAACTCCTTCCCCACACGGCGCATCTTACTTGGCCGTGTCTTCTTAGCGCCAGACTTGATGGAAAGTAACTACGCACCGCGCCGGCTCCTGCGGCTCGTCGGCCGGTTGGCGGTATGCGCATCGTTGGCATGCGCGGTGTCCGCTTTTGCCGATTCGCTCGACGAGCGCAATGAATTGATTCACCACTTCGTCACCGATTTCAAGGCCAACCCGCTCGTCGCGGATTGCGCCGCGCATGGCAACTTCATCGCCAGCACGTCTTCGGCTTTCGATCACGTCGAATTCCCACCCGATTCGTTCGATGCCACGCATTCCGCAATCGAACCCTGGAACGATTCGTTCGACGAGAAGAAGCAGCGCATCAAAGTGGACAACGTCGTGACCGTCGAAGGTCAGGGCATGCCGAAGAACGGCGAGCGCGATCCCACTCCGCTCAAGTTCCGCTGCGGCTATGTCGGCAGCCAGATGCTGGCGTTTGGCTGGAACGATCCCGTACCGCCGTTGCGCCCGCGCGCCGAACCGCACGCGTCGCGCGCCACGAAGGGCAAGCATGGCGCGAAGACCAAGTCGACAGCAGGTAAATCAACGGCGACCAAGTCGAGTGCGACAAAGAGCACGTCCAAGTCGACCAAAAAAACGAGCAAGAAGCATTAGTCGGCCCCTTCCGCCGAGGGCACAGAGTCAAAAAGGGCGTGGCCGCATGAAGCGGCCACGCCCTTTTTCACATCGGCCGCAGAAGGCGCGCGCTCAGTCGCCGAACGACTGCAGATGCCACAGAATGGCTTGCAGCATCGATGCGCCAAGCGCCGCGCTGCGCGCACCGTTCCAGCCGACGCTCTCGTCCGGCAGATTCGCATTGTCCTTGAACGGCATCTCCAGCGTCAGCGACAGACACTTGTACTCGTTGCCGATGTACTTCGACGCGAGCTTGAGCGCATCCGTCTGATACTTGCTCGACTCGTAGCCGTGAACGTCCTGGAAGTCCGGGCTGGCCTGCTTGAAGAAATCGACGAACGCCTTCTGCTCCTTCGCCTGCCGCTCGGTGAAACCCGGCAGCATCTCCGAGCCCGCGACGAACACATACGGAATGGCTTCGTCGCCGTGGATGTCGAAGAACATGTCGCAGCCCGTCTCCTCGATCGCCTCGCGCACCGCGAGCACTTCGGGACTGCGCTCCGCGCTCGGCTCCATCCATTCGCGATTCAGGTTCGCGCCCGCCGCGTTCGTGCGCAGATTGCCGAGCACGCTGCCATCGGGATTCATGTTCGGCACGATATGGAAAATGGCCCGCTCGAAGAGCGCGCGCGCAACCGGATCGCCCGCCCAGTCGCCGAAGCCCGCGAGACGCTTCACGAGCCCTTCGACGAACCATTCCGCCATCGTCTCGCCCGGATGCTGACGCGCGATGATCCACACTTTCTTCTTCGGCTCGGCGTCGCCAAAATCGGGAATGCCGAGCGAGAGCACGGATATCGGCCGGCCCTGAACGGTGCTGCCGAGTTCAGTCAGCGTCGCGAGCGGCATCTGCTGGACCGCGCCGAGAAACTCCGAATGACGCTCCTCGCTGTACGGCTCGAAGTACGCGTAGTAGATGCGGTCGAAGTCGGGCGTGTGATCGATCTTCATCACCTTCCCGTCGTACTCCGTCGATACGCGAAACCAGTTCACGCGGTCATAGCTCGCGACCGCTTCATAGTCGCGCCAGCCTTCGGGAAACGCGCACTGCGCCGCGTTCTCGAAGGTCATCACGAGACGCTCGCCGCGCGCGCCCGACACGCGAAAGTAGAACCACTGAGCGAAGTCCGCGTGCGAATCGGGACGGATGCGCAGGCGAATATCGGCGGGATCGTCGGCGTTGAGGACTTCGATCGCGCCTGCGTCGAAGTTGCTTGAAATGGAGAGTGTCATCTGCGTTTCCTTGCGTGCTTGCCGCGCGGTCTCAATCCGCGACGCGGCGACGAAATACGTATGTTGTATCGTTCGATGCTTTCGCGTCGAACTTGTAGCCTTCGCTGCCGAAGCCCTTGAGCGCCTCCGGCTCGTCGATGCGATTTTCCACCGCATAGCGCGCCATCATCCCGCGCGCGCGCTTCGCGTGAAAGCTGATGATCTTGTAGCGACCGCCCTTCCAGTCCTCGAACACGGGCGAGACGACCGGCGCCGCGAGCAGCTTTGGCTTGACCGACCTGAAATATTCCTCCGACGCGCAATTCACCAGCACGCGGGCGCCACGCTGCTTCTTCAGTTGCTCGTTGAGGGCCGACGTGATGCGCTCGCCCCAGAACGCGTACAGGTCCTTGCCGCGCGCGTTCGGAAACTTAGTGCCCATTTCCAGCCGATACGGCTGAAGCAGATCGAGCGGCCGCAACAAGCCATACAGGCCCGACAACACGCGCACATGATTCTGCGCGAAGTCGAGATCGCCCGCCGAGAGCGACTTTGCGGCGAAGCCTTCGTACACGTCGCCGTTGAAGGCGAGCACCGCCTGCTTCGAGTTTCGCGCATCGAAGGTCGTCGACCAGTCGGCGTATCGCTGGAAGTTCAGCGCCGCGAGCTGGTCCGAAATGCCCATCATGCCGCCGATCTGCTGCGGCGAGAGCTCGCGCAGTCCGCCGATCAATTCAGCGGCGTCATCGACGAATTGCGGCAGCGTGTGCTTCTTGACATGGGCGGGCGTCTCGTAGTCGAGCGATTTGGCAGGCGAGAGAACGATTATCATGGAGGCTCGCCGGCACGCCGCCGGCGATCATTGGCATAAACCCCTGATTGTATCGAATGGACAATTCCGCCGCGCCGCAGCCCGGCGCCCTACGCGTCGTGCTCGATTCGAACGTGTGGATCGACATCCTCGTGTTCGACGACCCCGCCACGCGCCCGATTCACGCCGCGCTTGTCGCTCGCACGCTCGAAGCGCTGATCGACGAGCGTTGTCTCAGGGAGCTCACGCGTGTGCTCGACTATCCACAGTTCGTGCGCATGGCCGTCGACAAAACGGCGGCGCTCGAAAGCGTCGCGCGCCTGTCGACGCTCGTCGCCGCGAACATCGACGAAAACGCGCGCCCGCTGCCCAAATGCAAGGACCGCGACGACCAGAAGTTTCTCGAACTCGCGCACGCATCGGGCGCGCAGTGGCTCGTGTCGAAGGATCGCGCGGTGTTGAAGCTCGCGCGGCGCGTCGCGCGCGACTTCGCGTTTCGTATCGCCGAGCCTAAACCGTTCGTTCTCGAATTCGAGGCACAGGCGGCCATCGGCTGACGGTGTCTTAAAATAGTCGCGAGCCTAAATCCACGCCCATCCGACCATGAACGCCACGCACGATTTGCCGCCGGTTCCGTCAGAGCTGTCCTTCCCGTCGCGTCTGCCCAATGTGGGCACGACCATCTTCACCGTGATGAGCGCGCTTGCGACGCAAAAAGGCGCGGTCAATCTCGGCCAGGGCTTTCCCGACTTCGATTGCGACCCGCGCATCGTCGATGCGGTCGCAACCGCCATGCGCGACGGCCACAATCAATATCCGCCGATGGCGGGCGCCGCGCCCTTGCGACATGCGATCGCGCGCAAGATCGACACGCTTTACGGCCGCGCGTACAACGCCGACACCGAAATCACCGTGACCGCCGGGGCGACGCAGGCGCTGCTCACGGCGATCCTTAGCTGCGTGCATCCGGGCGACGAAGTCATCGTGATCGAGCCGATGTACGACAGCTACGTGCCGTCGATCGAACTCGCGGGCGGCAAGCCTGTATTCGTGTCGCTCGAAGCGCCCGACTACGCGCTGCCCTTCGACAAGATCGCCGCCGCGATCACGCCGAAGACGCGCCTTCTCATGATCAACACGCCGCACAATCCGACTGGCCGCGTGTGGCACGCCGACGACATGAGAAAGCTCGAGGAGATCGTGCGCGGTACCAACGTGCTGATTCTCTCCGACGAAGTGTACGAGCACATGGTCTACGACGGCGCGCCGCACGAAAGCGTCGCGCGCTATCCGGAACTGGCGAAGCGCAGTTTCGTGGTGTCGAGTTTCGGCAAGACGTTTCATGTGACGGGCTGGAAAATCGGCTACGTGGCCGCGCCCGCCGCGCTGACGGCCGAATTCCGCAAGGTGCATCAGTTCAACGTCTTCACCGTGAACACGCCGATGCAGATCGGCCTCGCGCACTATCTCGAAGACCCGAAGCCGTATCTCGAACTGCCCGCGTTCTATCAGAAGAAGCGCGATTTCTTCCGCGAAGGGCTCGCGACGACGCGCTTCTCGCTGTTGCCGTCGGAAGGCACGTATTTTCAGTGCGTCGATTATTCGAAGATCAGCGACATGCCCGAAGCGGACTTTGCGCAATGGCTCACGAGCGAGATCGGCGTCGCGGCCATTCCCCTTTCGGCGTTCTATCACGAGAGTCATGAATCCGGCGTCGTGCGCTTTTGCTTCGCGAAGAAGGAAGAAACGCTCGCACTCGCGCTCGAACGCCTCGCGAAGCTCTGAGCCTTCGGCGCGCGCGCCACAACCAGGAGTCGAACGGAACATGAGTACGCAAGACTTCACGATTCGAACACTCGGTATCGTCGGCAGCGGCGCGATGGGGCGCGGCATCGCGCAGATCGCGGCGCTCGGCGGACTGAACGTGCGTGTCTACGACACGAACCCGAAAGCGCTCGCCGCCGCGCGTGCGTCTCTGTCGGAGACGTTTTCGAAGCTCACCGCCAAAGGCAAGCTCAAGGAAGCCGACGCGCACGCCGCGCTCGCCCGCATCCTCGATGCGGGCGACACGGGCGAGCTGTCGGATTGCGACGCCGTCGTCGAGGCGATCGTCGAGAATCTCGACATCAAGCGCGAGCTGTTCCGCGAACTCGAAGCGGTCGTCGGGGAGCACTGCATTCTGGCGTCGAATACTTCGTCGCTGTCGATTACCGCGATCGCCGCCGGCTGCGCGCATCCGGAACGCGTCGCGGGATTTCACTTCTTCAATCCGGTGCCGTTGATGCGCGTGGTCGAAGTCATCGACGGACTGCGCGGCGATCCACGCGCCGGCGACGCGCTGATGGACCTCGCGCGCCGCATGGGCCACACGCCGGTGCGCGCGAAGGACATGCCGGGCTTCATCGTCAATCACGCCGGGCGCGGCATGAACACCGAAGGCCTGCGCGTGGCGAGCGAAGGCGTCGCGAGCTTCGCGGACATCGACCGCATCATGCGCGAGCAGGCCGGCTTTCGCCTCGGGCCGTTCGAATTGCTCGATCTCACCGCGCTCGACGTCTCGCATCCGGTGATGGAATCGATCTATCACCAGTTCTACGAAGAGCCGCGTTTCAAGCCATCGCCGATCACGGGCACGCGGCTCGCGGGCGGGCTCATCGGGCGCAAGGCGGGTGAAGGTTTCTATCGTTACGTCGAAGGCAAGCAGGAGGTGCCGCCGGAACCCGCCGCGCCGACGCAGTTGCCCACGCGCGTGTGGATCAGCCGCGCGTCGCACGAAGGCCGCGAGCAAGTGCTGAAGCTCATCGCGAAGTGCGATTGCTCCGTGCATATCGATGCGGGCCACACGCCCGAACCCGATTCGCTCATCGTCGTGACGCCGCTCGGTCTCGATGCGACGACCGCCGCCGTCAACGAGCATCTCGATGCCACGCGCGTCGTCGCCGTCGATACGCTCTTTCCGCTCGATACCGTCGCGCGCCGCACGATCATGACGACGCCCGCGACCTCGCCCGCGATGCGCGATTGCGCGCACGCCCTCTTCGCCTTCGACGGCGTGCCTGTCACCGTGATCCGCGATTCGACCGGCTTCGTCGCGCAGCGCGTCGTCGCGACGATCGTAAACATCGGCTGCGATATCGCGCAGCAAGGCATCGCGACGCCCGAGGACATCGATCTCGCCGTGATGCTCGGTCTAGGCTATCCGCACGGCCCGCTCGCGCTCGGCGACACGCTCGGCGCAAGCACCATCCTCACGATCCTGCGCAACATCCACACCGTGCTCGGCGACCCGCGCTACCGGCCCACGCCCTGGCTCGCGCGGCGCGCGCAGCTCGGACTTTCGCTTACCCATATCGAGGAGCGCCGATGAGCGCCGAACTACTGACAGACCGTCCCGCGGGCAGCGACACCACGCTCGTGCTCAAGTTGTCCAATCCCGGCGCGCGCAACGCGCTGCATCCGGACATGTATGCGGCCGGCATCGAGGCGCTAAACACGGCCGAGCGCGACAACAGCGTGCGCGCGATCGTGCTCACCGGCGCCGACAACTTCTTCTGCGCGGGCGGCAACCTCAATCGCCTGCTGGAGAACCGCGCGAAGGATCCGTCGGTGCAAGGCGAAAGCATCGACATGCTGGCGGAATGGATCAGCGCGCTGCGCTCGTCGACGAAGCCGATCATTGCGGCCGTCGAAGGCGCGGCGGCGGGCGCGGGCTTTTCGCTCGCGCTCGCGTGCGATCTCATCGTCGCCGCCGACGACGCCCGCTTCGTCATGTCGTATGCGCGCGTCGGCCTCACGCCGGATGGCGGCGCATCGTGGTTCCTTTCGCGCGCGCTGCCGCGCACGCTCGCGAGCGAAGTGCTGCTCGAAGCGAAGCCGATCGGCGCGTCGCGTCTGCATGAAGTCGGCGTCGTGAACCGGCTGACGAAGAAAGGCATCGCGCTCGATGCAGCCATCGCCTGGGCCGACGATCTCGGCGGCGTGTCGCCGAAAGCGATGGCGCGCATCAAGTCGCTCATCAACGCGGCCGACGTGCAGCCGCTTGCCGCGCATCTCGACATGGAACGCGACAGTTTCGTCGATGCGCTGCATCACGGCGACGCGCTCGAAGGCATCACCGCGTTCCTCGAAAAGCGCCAGCCGAACTATCGCTGAGTCATGGCTCACTACGAATTGCCCAAGCGCCGGCGCATCTTCCTGATGCGTCATGGCGATGTGACTTATTTCGACGACAGCGGCCGCGCGATCGATCCCGAAAGCGTGCCGCTCAATGCGCGCGGACGCGAGGAAGCGAGCGCGGCGGGCCGCGAGTTCGCCGCGCAAAACGTGCGCTTCGATCGCGTGATCGTGAGCGGATTGCCGCGCACGATGGAAACCGCGCAACGCGTGCTCGACGCGACGGGCCAGCGCATCGACATCGAAGTGTGGCCCGCGTGGCAGGAGATTCGCGGCGGCAAGCTGAAAGATCTCACCGTGTCGGACATCGAGCGCGCCTTTCTCTCCGTGTTCGATGGCGTCGTGCCCGAAGACACGCGATTTCTCGGCGGCGAGACGATCGGCGAATTGCTCGACCGCGCATTGCCCGCGATGGCGCGTCTGCGCGACGATCGCACGTGGGACACGGTGCTGCTCGTGCTGCACGGCGGCGTCAATCGCGCGTTGCTTTCGCATGCGATCACCGCGGGCGGGCGCGCGTTCTTCGGGCATCTGTCGCAGGCGACGGGCTGCATCAACGCGCTCGACGTCGGCGACAAGCCGTCCGACTGGGTCGTGCATGCGATCAACCATTCGCCGCCCTCGCCGCTGCACGCCGACGTGCGCAACACGACGATGGAACTGCTCTACGCGCAATTCGTGCGCTACAAGGCCGGCGATATGAACTGAAGCGGTAGCCAGGAGGAGACGATGCAGGACGAAGAACAGAACAAGCAGTCCGATTTCTCCGCGTTCGAAGGAACGCGTCCCGTGCAGGACAAGCAGCGCATCGATCTCGATGCGCTCGTGCCGTGGCTCGCCGCGCACATCGATGGCTTCAGCGGTCCTTTGAGCATCGAGCAGTTCGCGGGCGGCCAGTCGAACCCGACGTTCAAGCTCGTCACGCCCGCGCGCAGTTATGTGATGCGCGCGAAGCCGGGGCCGGCCGCGAAGCTCCTGCCGTCCGCGCACGCGATCGAGCGCGAGTATCGTGTGATGCACGCGCTCGCTTCCACCGACGTTCCCGTCGCGCGGATGCTCGCGATGTGCGAGGACGAGAGCGTGATCGGCCGTGCGTTCTATGTCATGGAGTTCGTGCAGGGCCGCGTGCTGTGGGATCAGTCGCTGCCCAACATGACGCCCTCTGAGCGCGCGGCGATTTACGACGAAACCAATCGCGTGATCGCGGCGCTGCATACGGTCGATGTCGAAGCCGCCGGACTCTCGGGCTACGGCAAGCCGGGCAATTATTTCGAGCGGCAGATCGGACGCTGGAGCAAGCAATACGTCGCGTCGGAAACGGAGAAGATCGACGCGATGAATCGCCTGATCGACTGGCTGCCGCGCCACATTCCGCAGACGCAGGACGCGCGCGTGAGCGTCGTGCATGGCGACTTCCGGCTCGATAATCTCATCTTTCATCCGAGCGAGCCGCGCGTGCTCGCCGTGCTCGACTGGGAACTCTCGACGCTTGGCGATCCGCTCGCCGACTTCGCGTATCACTGCATGGCCTGGCATGTCGATCCATCGCAGTTTCGCGGCATCGCCGGTCTCGACTGGGCCGCGCTCGGCATTCCCGACGAAGCCGAATACGTCGAGCGCTACTGCGCACGCACCGGCCTTTCGATCGAAGGCGACTGGGACTTCTATCTCGCGTACAACATGTTCCGCATCGCCGCGATTCTGCAAGGAATCATGAAACGCGTCGTCGATGGCACCGCCGCGAGCGCGCAAGCCGTCGATGCCGGCAAACGCGCGCGACCGATGGCCGAGCTCGCCTGGGCCTACGCGCAGAAAGTGGAGGCGAACGCATGAATTTCGACTACACGCCCAAGGTGCAGGCGTTGCGCGAGAAGTTGCTCGCCTTCTTCGACGCGCACATCTATCCGAGCGAACGCGCTTATGCCGAAGAGATCGCGGCGAATCGCGCGGCTGGCAACGCGTGGCTGCCGACGCGTCTCATCGAAAGCCTGAAAGAAAATGCGCGCGCCGAAGAACTCTGGAATCTCTTTCTGCCCGCATCGGCGCGCGGCGCGGGCCTGACAAACCTCGAATACGCCCCGTTGTGCGAGATCATGGGCCGCGTGCCGTGGGCGCCCGAGGTCTTCAACTGCAGCGCTCCCGATACGGGCAACATGGAGACGATCGAACGCTACGGCACCGAAGCGCAGAAAGCCCAATGGCTCGAACCGCTTCTGCGCGGCGAGATTCGTTCGGCGTTTCTGATGACGGAGCCGGAAGTCGCGTCCTCGGATGCGACCAACATTCGATGCAGCGTCACGCGCGACGGCGACAGCTATGTCATCGACGGTCACAAGTGGTGGTCGTCGGGTGCGGGCGATCCGCGCTGCAAGGTGTATATCGTGATGGGCAAGACCGATCCGGACGCGCCGAGACACGCGCAGCAATCCATGATTCTCGTGTCCGCCGACGCGCCCGGCATCACGGTGCATCGGCCGTTGAACGTGTTCGGTTACGACGACGCGCCGCACGGCCACATGGACATCACGCTCGATCGCGTGCGCGTGCCGGCAGCGAACATCTTGCTAGGCGAAGGACGCGGCTTCGAGATCGCGCAGGGCCGGCTCGGGCCGGGACGCATTCATCATTGCATGCGTCTCATCGGACTCGCGGAACGTGCGCTCGAACTGATGACGAAGCGCACGCTCTCACGCGTTGCGTTCGGCAAGCCAATCGCGGAACACGGCGTGACGCAGGAGCGCATCGCCGAGGCGCGCATCATGATCGAGCAGGCGCGGCTTCTGACGCTCAAGGCCGCGTACATGATGGACACCGCCGGCAACAAGGGCGCGCGCGGCGAGATCGCGATGATCAAGGTCGTGGCGCCGAACGTCGCGTGTCAGGTCATCGACTGGGCGATACAGGCGCACGGCGCGTGCGGCATCTGCGACGACTTCCCGCTCGCGTACGCGTATGCGTCGGCGCGCACGCTGCGTCTAGCCGATGGCCCCGACGAAGTGCATCGCAATGCAATCGCCAAGCTCGAACTCGGGAAACACGCGTCAGGCGGTTGAAGCGCCCGGATTGCGCAAGCCGAAAAGCGCGGCGGAATCGACGGTCAGCACGAGTTCGCCGTTCTGGTTGTGCGCTTCCCAGCGCGTCTGCACGATGCCGCGATCCGGCTTGCTCTTCGAGACGCGCTTGTCGAGCACGCGCACGGTGAGCCGCACGGTATCGCCGACGCGCACGGGCTTGATCCAGCGGATATTGTCGAGACCGGGAGAGCCCATCGAGGTCGAGTCGCCGATCATGTCGCGCACGAGAATGCCCATCATCGCGGAGCACGTGTTCCATCCGCTCGCGACGAGCCCGCCGAAATGCGACGCCTCGCCCGCCGCTTCCGACAGATGAAAAGGCTGCGGATCGTAACGTTCGGCAAAGCCGACGATCTCTTCTCGCGTGAAGGTATGCGCGCTCAACTGAACGGCGCTGCCGATATCGAAATCCTCGAAGGCGTATTGCATGCGGTTCTCCCTTTTCCATGACGGCGACTGTTGGCAATGGAGAACGCGGTTGCCCGGAATGCGCACGAGCGGCGTCGGGCAATACGCGGTGTCTCCTCATGGCCCGGCCGGAGCCAGAAGCGACGCCGCGCGCAACGCTTACTGCAGCGGCTCCTTCAATGCGTCCGGAACGGGCAACGGCATGACGTCGATGCCTTCTTCGAGCAAAGCGTGCGTTTCTTCGGGCGTCGTCACGCCGCGAATGTTGCGCGCCGGCGCTTCGTTGTAGTGAATGCGCCGCGCTTCCTCGGCAAAGCGGTCGCCCACGTTTTCGGTCTTTTCGATCAACGCGCGCATGAACTGCATCGCGCGCGCCTGCAATGCCTGCGGTTCCGGCGCGGCCTGAGCCTGCGCGGACTGCTGCGGCGCTTCACCGCGCGCGGACGACAGATTCAGGCGCGGCGCCGACGGCACACGGCTCACATCCGTCGTCGAGCACACCGGACATGCAACCAGCTTGCGTGACAACTGCGATTCGAACTCTTCGGTCGAGGCGAACCAGCCTTCGAACCGGTGTTCGTGCGAGCACTTTAAATCGAGGACCTTCATGCTGATGGGGCTTCGGTGGAGTTTATCTCAGAAACGCGCTTTTTGAACGATCGTTCGCATAGTTGAAGGATCGCGAGATCGCCGGGCGGCGAAGCATCCATTCTAGCCGCTCGACCCGCGCGACGCTTTCACGACGCGAAAACGACAAAGCGGCCGTCGAGGCCGCTTTTGCGTCGATCGTCACTGAAAATCAGCCGCTGATCGTCTCGCCCTGCTCCCATTCGCCCGAGCGGATCTTCTCGAGCCAGAACGCGCCGATGATCGTCTTCACGTCGCTGATGCTGCCGTCTTTCACCCAGCTCATCAATTGCGCTTCGTCGGCGATGAAGGTTTCGAGGAATTCGCCTTCATCGAGTTTCGCGTCGCCCGCCTTCAGGCCGCGCGCGAGATAGATGTCGATGAATTCCGTCGAGTAAGAAATCACCGGATGGATGCGCGTGAGGAACGTCCATTCCCGCGCGGTGTAGCCGGTCTCTTCCTGCAGCTCGCGCTTCGCGCAAGTGAGTTCGTCTTCGTTCGGATCGAGCTTGCCCGCCGGAAATTCCAGCAGCACGCGGCCGACCGGATAACGGAACTGGCGTTCCAGCAGCACGCGGCCATCGTCGAACACCGGCAGGATCATCACCGCGCCGGGATGCTCGACGAACTCGCGCGTCGCATGTTTGCCATCGGGCAATTCGACGGTATCGCGCTTGAGCGTGAGGAACTTGCCCTCGTGCAGCGTGACGCTTTCGACCTTCTTCTCAACGAGGCCGTCGTCGTTGCCGGGAATCGAGGATTGATCTGCCATCTTGAGCCCTGTGCTTTCGAAGCAAACAAGCCGCCAAGGGCGCGAAGCCGTCAGCGGCGTTTGACGAGATATTGATACGTGAAGCCTGGAAAGGCGAACACGACGAAGAGACTGAAGGTAATGGCGTAGAACTGCCATCCCTGATCGAATCGGTTGCCGGCGCGCGCTTCGAGCATAAAGCCGAGCGCGCCGACCACGAAGTAAAGAACGACGAGTTCGCCGATGCGAATCCACGCGCTCTTCTTCGCCGCCTTGCGTCCCGGCGCCGCCGGAAGCGGCAACGGAACGATGGCGAAGAGGCGCTGATTCAGAAACGGCACGTTGGCGAGGACGAGCGCCAACAGCACGATGAACCAGCCTGCCGCCGACATTACAGCGGCAGCGTGTGCGAGATTGCCGTGAGGCAGGCCGACATCAGGGGACCCGGCACGAGGCCGAGCACCAGCACGGCGAGGCCGTTGAACGCGAGCAGCGAGCGGTTCAGGCCGCCGGCGACGATCGGCGATGCGTCCTGCGGTGCATCGAAATACATGAGCTTGACGATACGCAGATAGTAGAACGCGCCGACGAGCGAGGTCATCACGGCGAGAACGGCGAGCCACGTGAGACCGGCGTTCATCGTCGCTTCGAGCACGGCGAGCTTCGCGTAGAAACCGACCGTCGGCGGAATGCCGGCGAGCGAGAACATCATGATCATCATGACGAACGCGAACACCGGGCTGCGCTGATTCAGGCCCTTGAAGTCTTCGAGCGTTTCGGCTTCGAAGTCGCGGCGCGCTAGCAGCATGACCACGCCGAAGGTGCCGAGCGTCGTGACGAGATAGATGATGCTGTAGAACATCGCCGAGCTGTATGCGCCCGCCGCGCCCGTAAGCTTCCCGTCGACCACGCCGGCGAGCAGGCCCAGCAGCACGAAGCCCATGTTCGAGATGGCCGAGTACGCCAGCATCCGCTTGATGTTCTTCTGCACGATACCCGTGATATTGCCGACGATCAGCGAGAGCGCCGCGAGAATCACGAGCATCTCTTGCCAGTCCACCGCGAGCGGCAGCAGGCCCATCACCAGGAAGCGCAAGCCCCACGCGAAAGCCGCGACCTTCGGGCCGCCGCCGGTGAGCAGCGTCATGGCTGTCGGCGCGCCCTGATAGACGTCGGGCACCCACATGTGGAACGGCACCGCGCCCATCTTGAACGCCACGCCCGCGACGATGAAGATCACGCCGAACAACAGCACCGCGTCATTGATGCGGCCCGATGCCACGGCCTTCAGCACTTCGTTCAGTTCGAGCGAACCGGTCGCGCCGTAGATCATCGAGATGCCGTACAGCAAGAAGCCGGATGCGAGCGCGCCGAGCACGTAATACTTCATCGCCGATTCGTTCGACTGCGGCGCGTCCTTACGCAGCGCGATCACCGCGTACAGCGACAACGACATCAGTTCGAGACCGAGATACAGCGTGAGGAAGTTGTTGCCCGAAATCATCACGCACTGGCCGAGCAGCGAGAACATGCCGAGCAGGAAGAAGTCGCCGCGAAACAGGTCGCGATCTTCCAGATACTTCTTCGAATAGATGATCGACACCGCGTAGCCGAGACACACGACCGCCTTCATCGCGCTCGCGAACGGATCGACGATGTACATGCGCGTGAAGAAATAAGCCGGCGTCGGATTGAGCGCGGTCATTGCGAACCACACGCCGCAGACGATCGTCGACACGAGCGCGATCAGATACGTCGTGTGACGGCTCTTCGGGCCGAACATCGTGTCGTTCAACCAGGCGATGACGACGGCGGCCATCAGAACCGCGTCGGGCCACAACATACTCATAGGAGCGTTTTGCATGATCTTTTAGTTTCTCCGCACGACGTTACTGAGCCAGCGGCAGCTTCGACTGCGCGACGTGGGAGAGCAGGTTTGCCACGGATTCGTGCATTACGTCGGTAAAGGGCTTCGGATGCAGACCCATGTACAGCGTGAACACGGCAAGGATGGCGAGCATCAGGAATTCGCGTCCGTTGATGTCCTTGAGCTTCGCGACGTGATCGTTCGCGACCGCGCCGAAGTACACGCGCTTGTACATCCACAGCGTGTATGCCGCGCCGAGAATCAGCGTGAACGTCGCGAGGAACGCGATCCAGAAGTTGTACTTCACCGCCGCCAGAATCACCATGAATTCGCCGACGAAACCAGACGTGCCCGGCAGGCCGCAATTGGCCATCGCGAAGAGCATGACGAAGGCGGCGAACTTCGGCATCGTGTTGACGACGCCGCCGTAATCCGCGATCTGACGCGAGTGGACGCGGTCATACAGCACGCCGATGGAAAGGAACATCGCGCCCGACACGAAGCCGTGCGAAATCATCTGGATGATCGCGCCTTCGACCGCGAGCTGGCTCGACGCGCCGAACATGAAGAAGCCGAGCGTGACGAAGCCCATGTGCGCGATCGACGAATAGGCGACGAGCTTCTTCATGTCGGCCTGCACCATTGCCACCAGTCCGATGTAGATCACCGCGATCAGCGACAGCGTGATGACGACCGGCGCCAGAAAGTGGCTCGCGTCCGGCGCGATCGGCAGCGAGAAGCGCAGGAAACCGTACGCGCCGAGCTTCAGCATGATCGCCGCCAGCACGACCGAGCCGCCCGTCGGCGCTTCCACGTGCGCATCCGGCAGCCACGTATGCACCGGGAACATCGGCACCTTCACGGCGAACGCCAGGAAGAACGCGATGAACAGCAGCACCTGCGGCGTCATGTCGAGCTTTGCGGCCTGCCACGTCGCGAGATCGAACGTGTGCGTCTGCGTGTACAGATACAGCAGCGCGATCAGCATCAGCAGCGAGCCGGCCAGCGTGTACAGGAAGAACTTGAACGCCGCATACACGCGATTCGGGCCGCCCCACACGCCGATGATGATGTACATCGGAATGAGCGTGGCTTCGAAGAACACGTAGAACAGCAGGCCATCCGCAGTCGAAAAGACGCCGATCATGATGCCCGAGAGGATCAGGAACGCGGCCATGTACTGCGACACGCGCTCGGTGATCACTTCCCAGCCGGCGATCACGACGATCACCGTGATGAGCGCGGTCAGCACGACGAACCACATCGAGATGCCGTCGACGCCCAGGTGATACGAGATGTTGAAGCGCTCGATCCAGTTGGACTGCTCGACGAACTGCAGCGCTGCCGTCGACGTATCGAAGCCGGTGATGAGCGGAATCGTGACGATCAGCCCGAGCACCGAGCCGATCAGCGCGACCCAGCGCGCGGGCGCCGGGTTGCGGTCGTTACCTACGGCGAGCACCAGCAGGCCGAAAATGATCGGCAGCCAGATCGCGACACTGAGAATCGGAAAAGAGTGCATAGGATCCCTCGCCTTATTTGCCGCCGAGCGTCACAAACAGGGTCAAGAGCCCCAACATGCCAATAATCATGGCGAACGCGTAGTGGTAGATGTAACCGGATTGAAGGAAGCGGATCACACCGGCGAACCAGCCCATGAACCGCGCACTGCCGTTGACGATGCCGTCGATGACCACCACATCGCCCTCTTTCCAAAGACCCCGGCCGATCGCGACCGCGCCCTTCGCAAACACCACCTCGTTGATCTTGTCGAAGTAGTACTTGTTGTCGAGCAGCACGTAGATCGGACGGAACGTGCGCGCGACGACCGCGGGCAAGTCTGGGCGCTTCATGTAGAAGAACCACGCGACGATCACGCCCAGCGCCGCGAGCCACACCGGGCCCGGCGTGATGATGCCGTGCAGCGCCATCGTGATCCAGCCGTGAAACTCTTCGGCCATTTCCTTCAGGCCTTCGTGGTTCTCGGCGATGTAGATCACCTTGTCGAACACGACGCCGTGCGAGAAGAAGTCGCCGTAGATCATCGGGCCGATCATGATCGCGCCGATGATGATCGACGGAATCGCGAGCAGCACGAGCGGCAGCGTCACGACCCAGGGCGTTTCGTGCGGAACATGAGCGTGGCCGTGACCGTGGTCGTCGTGGCCATGCGTGTCATGGCCGTGGCCGTGCGCTTCGGCCTGGCCCATCGGCGAGTCGGGATGCTTCGGACCGCGGAATCGCTCTTCGCCGTGGAACACCATGAAATACATGCGGAACGAGTACAGCGACGTGACGAACACGCTCGCGACCACCGCGAAATACGCGAAGCCCGAACCCGCCAGATGCGAGTACTTCACGGCTTCGATGATCGAGTCTTTCGAATAGAAGCCCGAGAAGAACGGCGTGCCGATCAGCGCGAGCGAACCGATCAGCGACGTGATCCACGTGATCGGCATGTACTTGCGCAGGCCGCCCATGTTGCGCATGTCCTGATCGTGGTGCATGCCGATGATGACCGAGCCCGCGCCGAGGAACAGCAGCGCCTTGAAGAACGCGTGCGTGCCGAGGTGAAACACGGCGACGGGATACGCCGATACGCCGAGCGCGACCGTCATGTAGCCGAGCTGCGAGAGCGTCGAGTATGCGACCACGCGCTTGATGTCGTTCTGCACGACGCCAAGGAAGCCCATGAACAAGGCCGTGATCGCACCGATGACGGTCACGAACGACAGCGCCGCATCCGAATGTTCGAAGAGCGGCGACATGCGCGTCACCATGAAGATGCCGGCCGTCACCATCGTCGCCGCGTGAATCAGCGCGGAGATCGGCGTCGGGCCTTCCATCGAATCGGGCAGCCAGACGTGCAGCGGGAACTGCGCCGACTTGCCCATCGCGCCGATGAAGAGACAGATGCACGCAACCGTGAGCAGGCCCCATTGCGTGCCGGGGAACGTCATCGTCGCGAGCTTGTCGCTCTGCGCGAAGACGTCGCCGTAGTTCAGCGATCCCGCGAACGCGAGCAGCAGGCCAATGCCGAGCAGAAAGCCGAAGTCGCCCACGCGGTTGACGATGAACGCCTTCATGTTGGCGTAGATCGCGCTCTCACGCGTGAAGTAGAAACCGATCAGCAGGTACGACACGAGGCCCACCGCTTCCCAGCCGAAGAACAGTTGCAGGAAGTTGTTGCTCATGACGAGCATCAGCATCGAGAACGTGAAAAGCGAGATGTACGAGAAGAAACGCTCGTAGCCGACTTCCTCGTCCGCCATGTAGCCGATCGTGTAGATGTGCACCATCAGCGAAACGAACGTCACGATGACCATCATCATCGCCGTGAGCGAGTCGACCAGGAAGCCGACTTCCATCTTCAGCGAGCCGACGTTCATCCATTCGTAGATGGTCGCGTTGAAGCTCGCGCCATGCATCACGTCGTTGAAGACGATCGCCGAGAGGACGAACGAGACGAAGACGCCGAGAATCGTGACGCTATGCGCGCCCTTGCGCCCTACCCATTTCGCGAACAGCCCCGCGATCAGCGAGCCGGCAAGCGGCGCCAGCGGAACCGCGAGCAGGAGGTTTTCATTGAGTGTCGTGGACATAACAGCCTAGCCTGAAATTAACCTTTGAGCTGATCGAGGTCCTCGACGTTGATCGTGTCGAGGCTACGGAACAGGGTCACGAGAATCGCGAGACCGATCGCGGCTTCAGCGGCGGCGACGGTCAGCACGAAGAACACGAAAATCTGGCCGTGCACGTCGCCCAGATAGTGCGAGAACGCGACGAAATTGGTGTTCACCGCGAGCAGCATCAGTTCGATGGCCATCAGGATGATGATGACGTTGCGGCGGTTCAGGAAGATGCCGACGATGCTGATCGCAAAGAGGATCGCACCGAGCACGAGGTAATGGGCAAGACTCAACATATTCGATTTCTCCTTCGCGCTCAGCCCTTGTTGTCGACCGTGCCCGCGCCGATGTTGCCGGTGACGGCGGGTTCCGTCGCGGCATCGGGCGCGCTCGTTTCCGCCTGCATCTTGACGAGACGCACGCGGTCTTCGCGGCGCACCTTGACTTGCTGGCTGACGGTTTGCGTCTTCTTGTCCTTCTTGTCGCGGATCGTGAGCGAGATCGCCGCAATGATCGCGACCAGCAGCACGAGGCCCGCGATTTCGAACGCGAAGATGTAGTCCGTGTAGATGACCTTGCCGATCAGCTGCGTGTTCGGCATCAGCGCCGCGCCCGTCACCGCCGTCGACGTTTCGGGCGTCACCGTGCCGCCGAAGCCGTGCCAGAGGATCAGCGCGGTTTCGATCACGATGATCGCGCCGACGATGCTGGCGAGCGGCACGAAGCGCTTGAAATCCTTGCGCAGGACATCGATGTTGATGTCGAGCATCATGACCACGAACAGGAACAGCACCATCACGGCGCCCACGTACACGAGAACCAGCAGAATCGCGAGGAATTCGGCTTGCAGCAGCATCCAGATCGCGGCCGCGTTGAAGAATGCGAGCACGAGGAAGAGCGCGGATGACACCGGGTTGCGCGAGGTGATCACCTTCAGCGCGGAAACGACCAGCAGCAGCGCGAAGATATAGAACAGTACGGTTGTGAATTCCATGATTACCGGTTCATCGTTAGGCCATCATCAGGCATGGTGTGTCGGCGCTTTCGGGCATGAGCCGCCCTCGGCGCGCGCCGCAGTGTGCCGGACAGCAACAACAAAATCGCTCTCGCGCGCGGCCGAACGCGTGGCACCGGCTGCGCGCGCCCATCAACGATAAGGCGCGTCGGCCGCCTTCGATGCGGCGATTTCCGTCTCGTAGCGATCGCCCACCGCAAGCAGCATGTCCTTCGTGAAGTACAGATCGCCGCGCTTCTCGCCGTGATATTCGAGGATGTGCGTCTCGACGATCGAATCGACCGGGCAGCTTTCTTCGCAGAAACCGCAGAAGATGCACTTGGTCAGGTCGATGTCGTAGCGCGTCGTGCGACGGGTGTTGTCCGCGCGCGTCTCCGATTCGATCGTGATCGCCATGGCCGGGCAAACGGCTTCGCACAGCTTGCAGGCGATGCAGCGCTCTTCGCCATTTTCGTAACGGCGCAGCGCATGCAGGCCGCGGAAACGCGGGGAGATGGGCGTCTTTTCTTCCGGGAACTGCACCGTGATCTTGCGCTGGAACGTGTACTTGCCCGTCAGCGCAAGACCCTTCAAGAGTTCGGTCAGGAAGAAGGTCTTAAAGAAGTTCTGAATTGCGTTCATGATGATTTCGCGTCCGCGCGTGGCCCCGTTACTTCCAGATGTTGAGCGGCGACATGATCCAGAAACCGACCACGACCACCCAGATCACCGATACCGGCAGGAACACCTTCCAGCCGAGACGCATGATCTGGTCGTAGCGGTAACGCGGAAACGTCGCGCGCGCCCAGATGAAGACCGACAGCAGCAGGAATACCTTGAAAACGAACCAGAATACGCCCGGAATGAACGACAGGAAGCCGAACGGCGCATCCCAGCCGCCCAGGAACAATGTCGTCGCGATCGCCGAAATCACGATCATGTTGATGTACTCGGCAAGGAAGAACAGCGCGAACGCCATGCCCGAGTAATCGATCATGTGACCCGCGACGATTTCCGATTCCCCTTCCACCACGTCGAACGGGTGACGGTTCGTTTCGGCGATGCCCGAGATGAAGTACACGACGAACATCGGCAGGAGCGGCAGCCAGTTCCACGACAGGAAGTTGACGCCCCAGCCCGCGAACATGCCGCGCTGCTGCGAATGCACGATCTCGGACATGTTGAGCGTGCCCGCGACCATCAGCACCACGACGAGCGCGAAGCCCATCGAGATTTCGTAGGACACCATCTGCGCGGCCGCGCGCATCGCGCCGAGAAACGCGTACTTCGAGTTCGACGCCCAGCCCGCGAGAATCACGCCGTACACGCCGATCGACGAGATCGCCATCACGTACAGCAGACCCGCGTTGATGTTGCCGAGAACGGCCTGCGCCTGGAACGGAATCACCGCCCAGACGGCGAACGCCGGGACCACGGTCATGATCGGCGCGATCACGTAGATCCACTTGCTCGCCTGCGTCGGCTGGATGACTTCCTTCAGCAGCAGCTTCAGCACGTCGGCGATCGGTTGCAGCAAACCTGCGGGACCGACGCGGTTCGGGCCGAGACGCACGTGCATCCAGCCGATGAGCTTGCGTTCCCAAAGAATCAGGTACGCCACGCACAGCAGGATGACCACCGAAACCACCAGGATGCGGACCACCGCCCACACCGTCGGCCATGCGACGCCGAGAAGCTGCGTGCCGCCTGCGTTGATCGTATCGAACAAGCCCATTTTTACGCCTTCTCCACTACCAGTTCACCGAACAGGCCGCCGAGCGCGGCGCCAGCCGAAGTGCCCGCCGACACGCGAACCACCGATTCCGCGAGATTCGCATCGCGCAGCGCGGGCAAGGTCACCGACAGATTGCCCTGGCGAATACGCACTGCATCGCCGTCCTTCAGACCGAGCTTGTCGAAGAGCGCGGTCGGGAGACCGGCCACGTTCGCATCGCGCGCGGCGGCCGTCAGATGCAGCGACGGCGCGCGACGCACGAGCGCATCGGCGTGATAGATCGGCACATCGGCCAGGCGTTGCAGGCCGCTGCCGTTCAACACGATCTTCGATGCCGCGCGCTGCGCCTGCACCGTCGTCTTGTTCGACAGACGCGCCGAGAGGTCGCCCGTGCCGAGCGCCGCGATGCGCACTTCTTCGGCGGTGTCGAACTCGAAACCCGGAAGGCCGAGGATCGTGCCCAGCACGCGCAACACCTTCCAGCCCGGACGCGTATCGCCCAGCGCGCGCACGACGCCGTTGAACGACTGCGCCGTGCCTTCCGCGTTCACGAAGGTGCCCGACGTTTCCGTGAACGGCGCGATCGGCAGCAGCACGTCCGCGTAGTCCATGCCGTGCTTGAACGGCGACATCACGACGACCATTTCCGCTGCCTTCAGCGCGGCGATGGCTTGCGCCGGATTGGCCGTGTCGAATTCCGGTTCCGCGTTGAAGAGCACGTAGCCCTTGCGCGGCTGCTCGAACACTTCGCGTGCGTTCAGGCCGCCTTCGCCCGGCAAGGCATCGACGAGATGCGCGCCCACCGAGTTCGCGCCTTCCGTGAGGAAGCCGAGCGTCGCGCCGGTATTGTCGGCGATCCACTGGGCCGCCGCCTGAATCTGCGCGAAGTCCGGATGCTGGACCGCGAGGTTGCCGAGCAGCACGACGCGCTTGTCGCCCGCCGACAGCGATGCCGCGACGTCCTTCGCTGCAGCCGACACGTCGCGCCCTGCGAACGCGTCCGGCAGCGCGGCGCCGCGCGCTTCTGCAACGGCGGCCGCGATGCCCGCAAGCTGATCGAGCCATGCGGACGGCGCAGCAACCAGACGATGCGCGGTCGGGATCAGCGAGTCGTCGTTGCTGGCGTTGAGGAACGTGATCATGGCCCCGTTCTTCGCGGCCTGACGCAGACGCGCGGCGAACAGCGGATGATCGCGGCGCAGGAACGAGCCGATGACGAACGCCGTGTCGATGGTCGACAGATCGGCGATCTTCGTGCCGAGCCACGGCGCGCCGACGCCCACCGGCGCCGAGAAATCGTTTTGTCGCAGACGGAAGTCGACGTTCGGCGTGCCCACACCCTCAGCCAGCGCCTTGAGCAAATGCAGTTCTTCGACCGTGCTGTGCGGCGTGGCCAAAGCGGCGATGGCGTTTGCGCCATGATCCGCCTTGATGCCCTTCAAGCCCTTCGCGACGTATTCGAGCGCGGTCTGCCAGTCGGTTTCGATCCAGGTGCCGCCTTGCTTCAGCATCGGCGTGGTGAGACGATCGTCGCCGTTCAGGCCTTCGTACGAGAAGCGGTCCTTGTCGGAGATCCAGCATTCGTTGATGGCTTCGTTTTCCATCGGCAGAACGCGCATCACACGGTTGTTCTTCACCTGGACGACGAGGTTCGCGCCGACGGAATCGTGCGGGCTCAGCGACTTGCGGCGCGACAATTCCCACGTGCGCGCGCTGTAGCGGAACGGCTTGCTCGTCAATGCGCCGACCGGGCACAGGTCGATCATGTTGCCCGACAGTTCCGAATCGACCGTCTTGCCGACGAACGACGTGATTTCCGAATGCTCGCCGCGGCCCAGCATGCCAAGTTCCATCACCCCGGCGACTTCCTGGCCGAAGCGCACGCAGCGCGTGCAGTGGATGCAGCGCGACATCTCTTCCATCGAGATGAGCGGACCGACGTTCTTGTGGAACACGACGCGCTTTTCTTCGCTATAGCGCGACTGCGACTTGCCGTAACCGACGGCCAGATCCTGCAACTGGCACTCGCCGCCCTGATCGCAGATGGGGCAATCGAGCGGGTGGTTGATCAGCAGAAATTCCATCACCGACTGCTGCGCTTTCACGGCCTTGTCGGACGTGGTGCGCACGACCATGCCGGCCGATACCGGCGTCGCGCAGGCGGGCACGGCCTTCGGCATCTTCTCGACTTCGACGAGGCACATCCGGCAGTTCGCCGCGATCGAGAGCTTCTTGTGATAGCAGAAGTGCGGAATGTACGTATCGACCTTGTGCGCAGCCTGGATCACCATGCTGCCTTCGGGCACCTCGACCGTCTTGCCGTCAATCTCTAGTTCAACCATGATGGATAAAGATCCTCAACCCTTCTTTCGAGCCTTGTCGCGCATCTGACTGCGCGCCTGATTACGCGGTAAGCGCCTCGGACGGCGCATGATGCGCGTGCCCGCCGACGAGACAATGCTTGTGCTCGACGTGATATTCGAATTCGTTCCAGAAGTGCTTGAGCATGCCGCGCACGGGCATCGCCGCAGCATCGCCGAGCGCGCAGATCGTCCGGCCCATGATGTTTTCGGCGACCGAATTCAGCAGATCCAGATCTTCCTTGCGGCCAAGACCATGCTCGATACGATGCACGACGCGATACAGCCAGCCCGTGCCTTCGCGGCATGGCGTGCACTGACCGCACGACTCTTCATAGTAGAAGTACGACAGGCGCAGCAGTGAGCGCACCATGCAGCGCGTCTCGTTCATGACGATGACCGCGCCGGAGCCGAGCATCGAGCCGGCCTTCGCGATCGAATCGTAGTCCATGTCGGTCGCGAGCATCATGTCGCCCGGCACGACCGGCGCGGACGAGCCGCCCGGAATCACGGCCTTGATCGACTGGCCGCGCACGCCGCCGGCGAGTTCCATCAGCGTCGAGAACGGCGTTCCGAGCGGAATTTCGTAGTTGCCCGGACGATTCACGTCGCCCGACACGGAGAAGATCTTCGTGCCGCCGTTGTTCGGCTTGCCGAGTTCGAGATAATTCTGCGGACCGATTTCCAGCAGGAACGGCACGGCCGCGAACGTCTCGGTGTTGTTGATCGTCGTGGGCTTGCCGTACACGCCGAAGCTCGCCGGGAAAGGCGGCTTGAAGCGCGGCTGGCCTTTCTTGCCTTCAAGCGATTCGAGCAGAGCAGTCTCTTCGCCGCAGATGTACGCGCCGTAACCATGATGCGCGTACAGCTCGAACGAAAAACCCGAGCCCAGGATGTTCGCGCCGAGATAGCCGGCCTGGCGCGCTTCTTCCAGCGCCGCCTCGAACACGCGATAGACCTCGAATATCTCGCCGTGGATGTAGTTGTAGCCGACGGTGATACCCATCGCGTATGCGCCGATGGCCATGCCTTCGATCAACGCATGCGGGTTCCAGCGCAGGATGTCGCGGTCCTTGAACGTGCCCGGCTCGCCTTCGTCCGAGTTGCAGACGAGATACTTCTGCCCCGGAAACTGGCGCGGCATGAAGCTCCACTTGAGGCCGGTCGGGAAGCCCGCACCGCCGCGGCCACGCAGACCCGACGCCTTGACGTCGGCGATCACCTGCTCGGCCGGAATCTTTTCCTCGAGGATGCGGCGCAACTGCTTGTACCCGCCGCGCGCGACGTAATCTTCGAGATGCCAGTTCTCGCCGTTGAGGCCAGCGAGGATCAGCGGCTTGATGTGACGATCGTGGAGTGACGTCATTTCGAAAGTTCCTCGATCAACTGGTCGATCTTCTCGCGGCTCATGAAGCTGCACATGCGATGGTTGTTCACGAGCATCACGGGCGCGTCGCCGCAAGCGCCGAAGCACTCGCCTTCCTTCAACGTGAACTTGCCGTCCGCGGTCGTCTCGCCGAAATCGATTCCAAGCTTTTGCTTGAGATATTCGGCGGCGCTGTCCGAACCACCGTCCGGACCAAGCTGGCAAGGCAGGTTCGTGCAGAGCGTGATCTTGTGCTTGCCGACCGGCTTCAGCTCGTACATCGTGTAGAACGTGGCGACTTCCTGCACCGCGACGGGCGGCATGCTCAGGTAATCGGCCACGAACTGCATGACGTCGGGCGAGAGCCAACCATGCTCTTCCTGAGCGACAGCGAGCGCCGCCATCACCGCCGATTGCTTTTGCTCGGCGGGATACTTCGCGACCGCGCGATCGATTTCTTTCAGGCCTTCAGCTGAGATCATTTTCAGACACGACTCTTTCAATTCCTACCGAACGAAAACCTGCCGCGCCCTTCGTAATGCGGCAGACCTGGCGTTCCTGCGGGTTCCTGTTATTGCTTTCGCGTTTTCATGCGCGGCGGCTCGACGAGCGCACCGCGCGGGCGGCTTCGAATCAGCGATCGATCTCGCCGAACACGATGTCTTGCGTACCGATGATCGTCACGGCGTCGGCGATCATGTGACCGCGCGCCATTTCGTCGAGCGCGGCGAGGTGCGCATAACCCGGTGCGCGAATCTTCAGGCGATACGGCTTGTTCGCGCCATCCGAAATCAGGTAGATGCCGAACTCGCCCTTCGGATGCTCGACGGCCGCGTACGTTTCGCCTTCAGGAACGTGGAAGCCTTCGGTGAAGAGCTTGAAATGGTGAATCAGCTCTTCCATGTTGCTCTTCATGCCGACGCGCGACGGCGGCGCAACCTTGTGATTATCGACCATCACAGGGCCGGGATTCTTGCGCAGCCACGCAATGCACTGTTGGGCGATGCGGGTCGACTGGCGCATTTCTTCCACGCGCACAAGATAGCGGTCATAGCAATCGCCATTCACGCCGACGGGGATATCGAAATCGAGCTGATCGTACACTTCGTACGGCTGCTTCTTGCGCAAATCCCACTCGATGCCCGAGCCGCGCAGCATCGCGCCGCTCAAGCCCATCTGCAACGCGCGCTCCGGGCTCACCACGCCGATGCCCACGAGACGCTGCTTCCAGATGCGGTTGTCGGTGAGCAGCGTTTCGTACTCGTCGACACAGCCGGGGAAACGCTTGAAGAAGTCTTCGATGAAGTCGAGCAACGAGCCCTGGCGGTTCTCGTTCATCCTGTCGAGCGCCTTGGCGTTACGGATCTTCGATGCCTTGTATTGCGGCATCGCATCCGGCAGATCGCGATAGACGCCGCCCGGGCGATAGTACGCCGCATGCATGCGCGCGCCCGACACCGCCTCGTACACGTCCATCAGGTCTTCGCGCTCGCGGAACGCGTAGAGGAACACCGCCATTGCGCCGACGTCGAGCGCGTGCGAGCCGATCCACATCAGGTGGTTCAGCACGCGCGTGATTTCGTCGAACAGCACGCGAATGTACTTCGCGCGGATCGGCACATCGATGCCGAGCAGCTTTTCGATGGCGAGGACATAGCCGTGCTCGTTGACCATCATCGACACATAGTCGAGACGGTCCATGTACGGCACGGATTGCAGAAAGGTCTTGGTTTCGGCCAGCTTCTCGGTCGCGCGATGCAGCAGACCGATGTGCGGGTCGGCGCGCTGAATCACTTCGCCGTCGAGTTCCAGCACGAGGCGCAGCACGCCGTGCGCTGCCGGGTGCTGCGGGCCAAAGTTCAGCGTGTAGTTCTTGATCTCTGCCATGGCGTTCTCTTAATGTTTCAGACCGCCATAGCGATCTTCGCGAATCACGCGCGGCGTGATTTCGCGCGGTTCGATCGTCACCGGCTGATAGACCACGCGCTTCTCTTCCGGGTCGTAACGCATTTCGACGTAGCCGGAAACGGGGAAGTCCTTACGGAACGGATGGCCGATGAAGCCGTAGTCCGTGAGAATGCGGCGCAGGTCGGGGTGGCCTTCGAACACAATGCCGTAGAGGTCGAACGCTTCGCGCTCGTACCAGTTCGCCGACGTCCAGATGTCCACCACGGAAGGCACGATGGGCACTTCGTCGTCCGGAGCGAAAACGCGCACGCGCACGCGCCAGTTGTTCGTGATCGAGAGAAGATGGCTCACGGCCGCGAAACGCGGGCCGTCGTAGACGCCGTCGCCGTAGGTCGAATAATCGACGCCGGAGAGGTCCATGAGCTGCTCGAAGCGCAGCGACGGGTCATCGCGCAGCTGCTTGCAGACGTCCAGATACTCGGCCGCCTTGACGACGACCGTCACCTGACCCAGCGACTCGGTAATGCTCTGAAGACGGCCGCCAAAGGCCGTCTCGAGGTTCGCTTTGAGGGTCTCGAGTTTGCTTGCCATAGTTTGGGGAGACTCAGGCCCTTACTGACGGGCGATGGTGTTGGTGCGGCGAATCTTCGCCTGCAACTGGATCACGCCGTAGACCAGGGCTTCGGCGGTCGGAGGACAACCGGGAACGTAGACATCGACCGGCACGATCCGGTCGCAGCCGCGCACGACGGAATACGAGTAGTGGTAGTAACCACCGCCGTTCGCGCACGAACCCATGGAAATGACCCAGCGCGGCTCGGCCATCTGGTCGTACACCTTACGAAGCGCGGGCGCCATCTTGTTGCACAGCGTGCCGGCGACGATCATCACGTCCGACTGGCGCGGGCTCGGGCGGAACACCACGCCGAAACGGTCCAGGTCGTAACGGGCCGCGCCCGCGTGCATCATCTCGACGGCGCAGCATGCGAGACCGAACGTCATCGGCCACAGCGAACCGGTGCGCGTCCAGTTGATGAGCTTGTCAGCCGTCGTGGTGACAAAGCCTTCCTTCAAGACCCCTTCGATACTCATTTGTTTTCCACTCCAGATGAGCAGCCAGCCAAAGCCGCCCATGAATCCGGTGATCTAACTGTCATTCCCAGTCGAGCCCGCCCTTTCTCCAGATGTAGGCGAAACCGAGCAAAAATTCGAGCAGAAAAATCATCATCGCCATGAAGCCGGGCCAGCCGATATCGCGCAGGGAAACACCCCACGGAAACAGGAACGCCGTCTCGAGGTCGAAGATGATGAAAAGAATCGCGACGAGATAGTAACGCACATCGAACTTCATACGCGCGTCTTCGAATGCTTCGAAGCCGCACTCGTACGGCGCGTTCTTCTCTGTGTCGGGCTTGTTGGGACCGAGGATCTTGCCGATACTGACCAACGCTATACCTAAACCAAGGCCCACCAGAAGAAACAAGAAGACGGGGTAATAGGGTGCGAGGTTCAAGGCTATCCTCAGATCGGTAGATAGGGTCTGTTATTGATTGGGGCTTTCAGCCGGGACGGACCACCCGGCGTAAGGATTCACTTGGGACCGCTCACGATATCAGCACACCGTGACAAGCGCCTGGACGATGTCGATGCTGCTGTGAAAACGTAAGCGTACTCCAGAAGTGACAATGCCAGCCGAAGCGATGCATGCGGCTGGCATTGGATAACTTTGGTGCCGACGGCGAGACTCGAACTCGCACAGCTTTCGCCACTACCCCCTCAAGATAGCGTGTCTACCAATTTCACCACGTCGGCACTGTACTGCAATCCGGGAAAACTACTTCTTAATTGCCGCGAATCGCTTCAAGACTTGAATTATAACTAGGCCCTACGAATTGTTCAACGCACAAAATGCAAATTTCGCGAAAAATCTGTTCTGTCGTTATTTCGGGACGTCAGCACCCGGCGCGGACGATGCGACCGGCGCCGAACCAGGCGCAGCAGCTGCGGACGCACCGGCCGCCGGCGCCGATGCGGGCACGGAAGCCGCGCCGCCGAGCACGCCAGCGGAGGTCTGCGGTCTATAGCTGCCGAGGTAGGTCAGCGTCAGCGTCGTGACGAAGAAGACCGCGGCGAGAATGGCCGTGGTTCGCGATAGAAAGTTGGCCGATCCCGTCGCGCCGAACAGACTTCCCGACGCGCCGCTACCGAAAGCCGCGCCCATGTCCGCGCCCTTGCCGTGCTGAAGCAGCACGAGGCCGATAACGCCCAGCGCCGACAGCAACTGGACGACGATAATCAATGTCTTCAAATACAGCATTTCAACTCACCCGATTCCTGATATTTCCGTGACACCTTCGTGTCGCACTATGCTCTTTCGCCTGCCCTGCACGCTCACCGCTCAATGCGTCACGGATTGCGCCGCACGGCAGATCGCCAAAAAATCCTTCGACTTCAGCGACGCGCCGCCGATCAGCCCGCCGTCGATGTCCTTCTGCCCGAACAACTCTTCCGCGTTTTCGGGCTTCACGCTGCCGCCGTACAAGACCGGCACGTTCGCCACCGCCGCGCCCTTCTCGAGCAACTTGTGACGCAGGAAAGCATGAACGTCCTGGGCCTGACCCGGGCGCGCCGTCTTGCCCGTGCCGATCGCCCAGACCGGCTCGTACGCGACCACGATGCCCGCCGCCTGCTCCTGCGTGAGCATCAGCAACACGGCGTCGAGTTGCGTGCCGATGATCTGCTCGGTCGTGCCCGCCTCGCGCTCTTCAAGCGTTTCGCCGACGCAGACGATCGGCGTGAGTCCCGCTTCGATCGCGCGTTGCGCTTTCGACGCGACGAGTTCCGGACTTTCGCGATGATACGCGCGTCGCTCCGAATGTCCGACGATCGCGTACGTCACGCCGAAGTCCGCCGCCATTTCGGCCGCGACTTCGCCGGTGAACGCGCCGCCCGTATGCGCCGACACGTCCTGGATGCCCCATCGCACGACCGAGCCGCTCAGAAGCGCCTGCGATTGCGCGAGATAGGGACACGGCACGCATACGCCGACGCTCACGCCCTTTTGCAAAGCCGATGCGCCCGCGGCGACTTCCGTCAGCAAGGTCGCATTGTCTCCGATGCGGCCGTGCATCTTCCAGTTGCCCACCACCAGTTTTGCTCGTTCTCTGGACATATGTCTCGTCAGTCGACGGCGGCTTGTCCCATGCAAGTGATCAGCCGCCCGTTATTGAAATGAACCGCTACGAACTGCGAACTGCCTGCAAAACAGCCGATTTTACTGTGTTCCGGCGAAGCCGGTCAAACCGTCAAAAGCGGGCCGCGACACGAAGCGCCGCTTTTCGTGCGAAAACCTCACGCGTCCTCGCGCCAGTCGAGCATGATCTTGCCAACGTGCGTGCTGCTTTCCATCAGCGTGTGCGCGGCAGCGGCCTCGTGCGCGGGGAAGACCTGGTGAATCACCGGCTTGATGCGTCCCGCCTCGATTTCCGGCCAGACGCGTTCCTTCAGCTTCGCCGCGAGCTTCGCCTTGAATGCGACCGGCCGCGGACGCAGCGTCGAGCCGGTGATGACGAGACGGCGGCGCAACACGTCGTTCAGATTGATTTCCGCCTTCGCGCCGCCGAGCAGCGCGATCACGCAGATGCGCCCGCCGTCGGCCAGCGCCTTGAGCTCGCGCGGGAGATAGTCGCCGGCGACCATGTCGAGAATCACGTCGACGCCGCGGTCGTTCGTCAGCGACTTCACCACTTCGACGAAATCTTCCGTCTTGTAGTTGATCGCCCGCTCCGCGCCGAGCGCCTCGCACGCGCGGCACTTCTCGTCGGTGCCGGCGGTGGCGAAGACACGAAAGCCGAGCGCCTTGGCGATCTGAATCGCCGTCACGCCGATGCCGCTCGATCCGCCCTGCACGAGCAGCGTTTCTTCCTCGCCATTCTCGCCCGCGCCCAGATGAGCGCGCTCGAACACGTTGCTCCACACGGTGAAGAACGTCTCCGGCAACGACGCCGCCTCGATGTCCGACAGCCCTTTCGGCACCGGCAGACATTGTTCGAGCGGCGCGACCGCATATTCGGCGTAGCCGCCGCCCGCGAGCAGCGCGCAGACGCGATCGCCCTTTTTAAGACCGAACGGGTTGTGCTTCGGATCGAAATCGCCATCGACGATTTCACCCGCCACTTCGAGCCCCGGCAGGTCCGATGCGCCCGGCGGCGGCGCATAAGCGCCTTTGCGCTGGAACACGTCGGGTCGGTTCACGCCGGACGCGGCCACCTTGATCAATACCTCACACTTGCCCGGCGCGGGTGTGGGACGTTCGCCCAGCTTCAGGACTTCGGGTGCGCCAAACTCAGTGATTTCGATGGCCTTCATATCCTCTCCCTGTACCGCCCAAGCGTTAGTGTGCATCCGGACCGGATGGTACTGCGCGCGCCTCGAAGCAATCGGCGCTCCACACACTGCCATCGAGTCCGATGACGCGTCGGACAATGCATAGCGTGCCGAGCGTCATACATGAAAACGGCCGGCTCGCAAAAGCGGCCGGCCGTCTACACATTACCGCATTACTGCTGCGGGTGCGTGGGTTCCGCCTGCTGTGCGCCTTCGTTCAGAAGCGCCTTTGCCGACAGACGCACACGACCCTTTTCGTCCGTCTGGATGACCTTGACCTTCACGATCTGGCCTTCCTTCAGATAGTCGTTGATGTCCTTCACGCGCTCGTTGACGATCTCCGAGATGTGCAGCAGACCGTCCTTGCCCGGCAGGATGTTCACGATCGCGCCGAAGTCGAGCAGCTTGAGCACCGGGCCTTCATAGACCTGACCGACTTCCACTTCGGCCGTGATGTTCTCGATGCGCTTCTTCGCGTCGGCCATGCCCTCCGCGCTCGTGCTCGCGATCGTCACGACGCCGTCGTCCGAAATGTCGATGGTCGTGCCGGTCTCTTCCGTCAGCGCGCGGATCACCGAACCGCCCTTGCCGATCACGTCGCGGATCTTCTCCGGATTGATCTTGATGGTGATCATGCGCGGCGCGTAGTCCGACAATTCCGTATTCGTGGTCGGCACGGCGGCGGTCATCTTGCCGAGGATGTGCATGCGGCCTTCCTTCGCCTGCGCGAGCGCGACCTGCATGATTTCCTTCGTGATGCCCTGGATCTTGATGTCCATCTGCAGCGCGGTGACGCCTTGCGACGTGCCGGCCACCTTGAAGTCCATGTCGCCGAGGTGATCTTCGTCGCCGAGGATGTCGGTCAGAACCGCGAACTTGTTGCCTTCGAGGATCAGGCCCATTGCGATGCCCGCGACGTGCGCCTTCATCGGCACGCCGGCGTCCATCAGCGCGAGACAGCCGCCGCAGACCGAAGCCATCGACGACGAGCCGTTCGATTCCGTGATTTCCGACACGACGCGGATCGAATAGCCGAATTCGTCGGCGCTCGGCAGGCACGCGACCAGCGCGCGCTTCGCAAGACGGCCGTGGCCGATTTCACGGCGCTTCGGCGAACCGACACGGCCGGTTTCGCCCGTCGCGAACGGCGGCATGTTGTAGTGGAGCATGAAGCGCTCGCGGTATTCGCCCTCAAGCGCGTCGATGCTCTGCTCGTCGCCCTTCGTGCCGAGCGTCGCGACGACCAGCGCCTGCGTCTCGCCGCGCGTGAAGAGCGCCGAGCCATGCGTGCGCGGCAACACGCCCGTGCGGATTTCGATCGGACGCACCGTGCGCGTGTCGCGGCCGTCGATACGCGGCTCGCCGTTCAGGATCTGCGTGCGGACGATCTTCGCTTCGATGTCGAACAGGACGTTGCCGACGGTCGCCTTGTCGGCGGCTACCGTGCCGCCAGCGGCCGCTTCTTCTTCCAGCTTCGCCGACGTTGCTGCGTACACTTCCTTCAGCTTGGCCGAACGCGCGGACTTGTTGCGCAACTGATAAGCGGCTTCGAGTTCCGGCTGAGCGATTGCGGTGACGCGCGAAATGAGCGCTTCGTTCTTCGGCGCCGGCTGCCAGTCCCACTCGGGCTTGCCGCCTTCGCGCACGAGTTCATGAATTGCGTCGATGGCGGTCTGCATCTGCTCGTGACCGAACACGACCGCGCCGAGCATCACTTCTTCGGAGAGCTGCTGCGCTTCCGATTCCACCATCAGCACCGCGCGCTCCGTGCCCGCGACGACGAGATCGAGCGCCGATTCCTTCATCTGCGGGCGCGTCGGGTTCAGCACGTACTCGTTGTTGATGTAGGCGACGCGCGCGGCGCCGACCGGACCGTTGAACGGCAGGCCCGACACGGCGAGCGCGGCGGATGCGCCGATCAGCGCGGGAATGTCGGCCGGAACATCCGGGTTCAGCGACAGGACGTGGATCACGACCTGCACTTCGTTATAGAAGCCTTCCGGGAACAGCGGACGCAGCGGGCGATCGATCAGGCGCGAGATCAGCGTTTCGCCTTCCGACGGACGGCCTTCGCGACGGAAGAAGCCGCCCGGAATCTTGCCGGCGGCATAGGTCTTTTCGAGGTAGTCGACGGTCAGCGGGAAGAAATCCTGGCCCGGCTTGGCGGTCTTGGCGCCGACGACGGTCGCGAGCACGACGGTGTCTTCGACATCGACGACAACCGCGCCGCTTGCCTGACGCGCGATTTCACCCGTTTCGAGGCGCACATTGTGCTGCCCCCACTTGAATTCCTTGACGATCTTATTGAACATTTCGACTCCTTCTACGTTTTGCGCCGCGCCGGTCCACTGGCGCGTGCGGGAAGGTCCGGAGCCACGCTTGAGAGGTGTGTTATGCCATTCCAGCGCGATGCGCTCCGATGAACGTCGTCGCGCTGGAATGACACAAAGCTCCGCTGCGAGGCTGGACCGAGTGTCGGACCGGATGGAATCATCCGGCGTAAAGCGTGTGAACTGCTGAAGCGCCGGCTATGAATCCGGCTGTAAATCGGACTATGAAGCAACTACGCGGCGCCCATTGACAAGAACGCGATCGGGCACCACTTCACGGCCGAAACGCACAAAAACAAAGTGCCTGTATCAGCGGACTGACACAGGCACTTCATTAGAACGTTGGCCGCAAAGCCACGCCTGACGCCACTTACTTGCGCAGACCCAGCTTCTCGATCAGCGAGCGATAACGATCCGCGTCCTTGCCCTTCAGGTAGTCGAGCAGCTTACGGCGACGGCTCACCATGCGCAGCAGACCGCGGCGGCTGTGGTGATCCTTCGAGTGCGACTTGAAGTGAACGGTCAGTTCGTTGATGCGGCTCGTGAGCAGTGCGACTTGCACTTCGGGAGAACCGGTGTCGTTGGCGCCGCGTGCGTATTCAGCGACGATGTCGGACTTCTTGATTTCTGCTACGGACATTTGCTTTTCCTTTGTTTCTGACAGGCGGTCACGGAAGAAAGGCCGTGCCGTGGATTACAAATAAATGAATCGCTTCCGGCGATGCGCCAAAAACGAAGCGCAGAGTATAGCACAGCGCGGTGTCCCGCCGAAGGACTTCCGCGCGCCGGAACCACTCGGACGTTCATCGCGCAGGGCGCGGCATCCGGCAAGTGGTCGGTTGCGCGGTTTTGTCGGCGGGAACGCTCAGCAACGTGCGGAAACCGTAACCCGAACCTTCATTGTCGAGCGCGACGCCTTGCGCTCCCGCCTTGTCCATCTCGATAACATAAAGGGGCTGAATCACCTGATGATCGTCGGCGCGCACGGTCATCGGATGAAAACCTTCGCCGTCGTACTTCATGCCTTCCAGCGCGCGTGCGACCGCGAGCGGGTCGGCGCTTTTCGCGCGCGTCATCGCGGCGGCGAGCATTTCGATCATCAGCGGCATGCGCGCGAGCAGGTAATCGTCCGCCGCGGCGGGATAGCGCGCCCGAAACGCCCGGTAGTACGCGTCCGACGCCGCGCCGCCGACATTCGGATGCCAGTCCGCGACAGCGATCACGCGCTTCACGCCGGGCTCGCCCAACGCCGCCGGCGCGCCGAGGCTATTGCCGTAGAACGTGTAGAACTTCGTGTCGAGTCCCTGCTCGCGGGCCGCTTTCACCAGAAGCGCCAGATCGTTGCCCCAGTTTCCGGTGATCACGGCATCCGCTCCGTTCGCGCGAATTTTGGCGATGTACGGCGCAAAATCCTTTACGCGTCCGACCGGATGAAACTCGTCGCCGGCAATCGCGATATCCGGCCGCTTTTCCTTGAGCGCGCGCTGCGCTTCGCGGCTCACGTCGTGGCCGAAGCTGTAATCCTGATTCAGCAGATAGACCTTCTTCACCGCGCGATCGTCTTTCAGCGCGTCGGCGAGCGCGTCCATGCGCATGCCGGCGTGCGCGTCGAAGCGGAAATGCCAGAAGCTGCACGCGTCGTTGGTGAGCGCGGGATCGTCGGCGGAATAGTTGAGGAACAGCACGCGCCGATCCGGTTCGCGCGCGTTCTGTTTATCGATCGCCGCGACGAGCGCCGCCGCCACCGCCGAGCTGTTTCCCTGCATGACGAAGCCGATTTTCCCGTCGATCGCCGCGCGAAGCTGCACGAGACTCGCCTCGCTGCTGCCCTTGCCGTCGAGCACGACGAGTTCCAGCGGATGCGCGCCGTCCGCGAGCTTCACGCCGCCGCGCGCATTCACGCGCTCGACGCCGAAGCGCAGATTGCGCTCGACCATCGCGCCGGCGTTCGCGAACGGGCCGGACATGCCTTCGATCAGCGCGAGCTTGACGGGCGGCAAACCGGCGGCCTGCGCCGTCATGGACACCGCGACACACGCCGATGCCGCGCTGCGCAGCCATCGCATTGCGCGCACGCTGATTCCGTTCTTCATGAGTTCCCGCGAATGCGTCGAAAGCGCGGATCATAGGCCGCACGGGGCACGCGGCGCAAGCCCGCCATTGCCGACACATCGGCTCGAATGTTGCGATGTCGAGGAGCGCGTCTTGCAGCGCGCGCGTGTCAAAATTGCGGGAAACATCGAACGAACGCTGCTCGCGCAAGCGGGGAGCCAGCACGTGGAGGCTTCAATGCTGCACAAACTCAACCGCATGCGCGCGTCGCTCGCATGCGCGGGCGCCACGCTTCTTCTGTCCGCGTGCGCGCAGCCGTGGCAGAACTATCAGGCGGGCGCGGATGCATCGACTATCACCGCGCGACTCGGCCCGCCGCGCGAAATCTACGATCTGCCCGACGGCGGCAAGCGCCTCATGTGGCCGACGCAGCCGCTCGGCGAATTCACGACCGCCGCCGATATCGACGCTTCCGGCAAGATCGTGAACGTGCGGCAGGTGCTCGACGAGAACGAGTTCTATAAGGCGCAGATCGGCACCTGGACGAAGAAAGACGTGCTCGTCAACTTCGGGCGGCCGGTGGAAACGTCGTACTTTCCATTGATGAAGCGCGAGGTCTGGACTTATCGCTACATGGAAGCGAACGTCTGGTATCTGATGTACAACTTCTATTTCGACGATCAGGGCATCCTGCGGCTGACGCAGAAAACGCCCGATCCGCTGCACGATCCCGACCGGCGCAATCTGTTCTGAGCGCATCGGCGCAACAAAAAAAGCCCTCCGAAGAGGGCTTTGTTGCGTGTCCGGCGACGGAATCAAAGCTGCGGATTGAGCTTCTCGACCTTCGAATGCAGCTTGTTCAACGCGGCGATGTACGCCTTCGCCGATGCCGCGACGATATCCGGATCCGTGCCCACGCCGTTGACGATGCGCCCGCTCTTCGACAGACGCACCGTCACTTCGCCTTGCGCCTGCGTGCCGGTCGTGATCGCGTTGACCGAATACAGCACGAGTTCCGCGCCGCTCGCGACCTTCGACTCGATCGCGTGCAGCGTCGCGTCGACCGGGCCGTTGCCGCCCGCCTCGCCCGTCACTTCGGTGCCTTCGACCGCGAACACGACCTTCGCTTGCGGCTGCTCGCCGGTCTCCGAATGCTGCTTCATCGACACGAAGCGGAAATGCTCCTTCGCCTGTGCTTCGGCGGATTCCTCGGAGACGATCTGCATGATGTCTTCGTCGAAGATTTCCGCCTTACGGTCGGCGAGATCCTTGAAGCGCGCGAACGCCGCGTTCACGTCGGCTTCCGATTCGAGCGTCACGCCCAGCTCTTCCAGACGCTGCTTGAACGCGTTGCGGCCCGAGAGCTTGCCGAGCACGATCTTGTTCGCGCTCCAGCCCACGTCTTCCGCGCGCATGATTTCGTAGGTGTCGCGCGCTTTCAGCACGCCGTCCTGATGGATGCCCGACGCGTGCGCAAAAGCATTCGCGCCGACGACCGCCTTGTTCGGCTGCACGACGAAACCGGTGATCTGCGAGACGAGCTTGGACGTGGGCACGATCTGCGTCGTGTCGATGTTGAGGTCGAGGCCGAAGTAGTCCTTGCGCGTCTTCACGGACATCACGATCTCTTCGAGCGACGTATTGCCCGCGCGCTCGCCCAGACCGTTGATCGTGCATTCGACCTGACGCGCGCCGCCGATCTGCACGCCCGCGAGCGAGTTCGCGACCGCCATGCCGAGGTCGTCGTGGCAGTGCACGGACCAGATCGCCTTGTCGGAATTCGGCACGCGTTCGCGCAGCGTCTTGACGAGGTGGCCGTAGAGTTCCGGCACACCATAGCCGACCGTATCGGCGATATTGATGGTGCGCGCGCCTTCGTCGATCACGGCTTCGAGCACGCGGCACAGATAGTCGATGTCGGAGCGGCTGCCGTCTTCGGGCGAGAACTCGACGTCATCGGTGAACTTGCGCGCGAAGCGCACGGCGAGGCGCGCCTGATCGTAGACCTGCTCCGGCGTCATGCGCAGCTTCTTCTCCATGTGCAGCGCCGACGTGGCGATGAACGTGTGGATGCGGAACTGGCCGGCGGGCTTGAGCGCATCGGCGGCGCGCTGGATGTCCTTGTCGTTGGCGCGGGCGAGCGAGCAGACGGTGCTGTCCTTCACGAGCGACGCGATCGTGTGGATCGCGTCGAAATCGCCGTTCGAGCTGGCGGCGAAACCCGCCTCGATCACGTCGACCTTCATGCGTTCCAGTTGCTTCGCGATGCGGATCTTCTCTTCCTTCGTCATCGACGCGCCGGGGGACTGCTCGCCATCGCGCAAGGTCGTGTCGAAGATGATCAACTTGTCTGCTGCCATGTTGGGCTCCTGTGGGGAGATTTATCGATTGTTTGAGATATCGAGCCGAAACTCAAAAGGGAATCCGGGCGTTCGCGCCACCGCTGGCGTCGAAAACCTGAAGGGACGAGCAGACGGGAGGCGTGAAGATTCAGCGCGGTAGGCGCGCTAGCAGCGATAGTGCACGTAGCAGCGCACCAGCCGGGAACAGCGAGAAGGGGAACGAGAAAAAGTCCATTCAAAAACTATAACGGCTTTTAAAGGCGCGTGCAATGAGGCTTTCCGATCGCGCCGATTGACGCTGCGCACCGGAAGTCGGGCATCGCGCGCAATACAAAAAAGCCTGCGTCCGTGAGGAGGCAGGCTTTTCGTGATGCCGGCAAGAAGATCAATAACCGCCGATCGACGCGCTCACGCGTTGACGCAGTTCCGCGCCGTCGCCGACTTGCGCGTTCTCGATGCGGCGCGCGCCCTGGAAGCGCTTTTCCCAGTAGCCGTCTTCCATGTCGTCGACACGGATCGTGCTGCCGGTAGACGGCGAATGCACGAACTTGTTGTCGCCGATATAGATGCCGACATGCGAGAACGAACGGCGCATCGTGTTGAAGAACACGAGATCGCCTGGCTTGAGATCGGCGACGGTCACCTTCTCGCCGACGCGGCTCATTTCCTCGGCACGGCGCGGCAAGGTCATGCCGAGCGTGTCCTGGAAAACGTAGCGCACGAAGCCGCTGCAATCGAGCCCGGAGTCCGGGGTATTTCCGCCCCAGCGATAGCGCACGCCGATCATGTTGAGCGCGCCGACGACGACGTCGCCCGCCTTGCTCGCCACGCCCGACAGAAACGACTTCGCGCCGCCTGGCGTGCTGGCGGCGTCTGCGCTTGCTGCTTCGCTGGATTTGCTTGAAGAGAAAATGCCGCTTACGGCATTTTGGCTGCTACTGCTGACTTCGTCGGCGAACGCGCCGGAAGTTGTTGTCATCAGAAGGCCGATTAACATACTCGCGGCGGCACGCGCGCATGTCTGAGTCATCTTTAGTGGCTGCATCGGTCGGTAGGTTTTACAATTAAAGGCTGCTAAATCAGGGAGATACGTGAAAGTTTGGAAGGATACTAGCCACAAAGTATTTAACTGTCAAAAGAAATAGAAAAATACAATTGAGACGGGCACCCAATTGGTGAAAAAGAAAGATTTTTAGGAAAGTAGCGATGCTTTCAGAAGCTTTCTTGTGTATTCGTCAGAGGGGTTCGCAAAAATCTTCTCTACATCCCCGGACTCGACGACAAATCCATTTCGCATGACTGCGACGCGATGCGCCATCGCGCCGATCACCTGCAGGTCGTGGCTGATGAAAACGTAGCCGAGATTGTGCTTCTTCTGAATGTCGGCCAGCAGCGCAAGTACTTGAGTCTGAATGGAAACGTCAAGCGCGCTGGTCGGCTCGTCGAGGATGAGGATGCTCGGCTCGAGCACGAGCGCGCGCGCAATCGCGATGCGCTGCCGCTGGCCGCCGGAGAACTCGTGCGGATAACGGTCGAGCGCGGCGCGCTCCATGCCGACTTCACGCAACACCGCGATAACTTTCGCGCGGCGCGCTTCGGCATCGAGTTCCGGGCGATGCAGCGCGAGCCCTTCCCCGACGATGCGCTCGACCGTCTGCCGCGGCGACAGCGAACTGAACGGGTCCTGAAACACCACTTGCAGATTCGAGCGAAGCACGGTTTTTTCGCGTCCGCGAAAATCCTCGATGGCGCGGCCCTGAAACTGCACGGTGCCGGTCGAGATGCGCTGCAGCCCGAGCAGCGCCATCGCGAACGTCGATTTTCCCGATCCCGACTCGCCGACGATGCCGAGCGTTTCGCCTTGCCGCACGTTCAGCGTGACGTCGTCGACGGCCTTGAAGCGGCCGCGCCGGAACCAGCCCGCGAAGCCCGGCAGGCGCGTCGGGTAATCGACGGTCACGTCTTTTGCGTCGAGCAACACCGGTGCGATGGGCAGCACCGGCAGCACGCCGCGCTTTGGCCTGCTCTCGATGAGCCGCTTCGTGTACGGATGCTGCGGCGACGTGAAAATCTCCGACACCGCGCCGCTTTCGACGAGCACGCCCTTCTCCATCACCGCTACGCGCTCGGCGAAGCGCCGCACGAGATTCAGATCGTGCGTGATGAGCAGCACGGCCATGCCGCGTTTCGCCGCTTCGTCGCGTTGAAGCTCCAGCAGCAGTTCGACGATCTGCGCGCGGATCGTCACGTCGAGCGCGGTGGTCGGCTCGTCCGCGAGCAGGAGGCGCGGCCGGCACGCGAGCGCCATCGCGATCATCACGCGCTGGCGCTGCCCGCCCGACAACTGATGCGGATAGCTGTCCACGCGCCGCTCCGGCTCGGTGATGCCCGTGCGCGCGAGCAGCGCGATGGCGCGCTTTCTGGCCTCGCGCGGACTCGCGCCGTCGTGCAGCCGGATCGTCTCGCCGATCTGGTCGCCGACCGTGTAGAGCGGATTGAGCGCGGTCATCGGCTCCTGAAAGATCATCGCGATGTCGGAGCCGCGCAGGCCGCGCATCGCGCGCTCGCTCTTGCCGAGCAATTCCTCGCCGTCGAAGCGGATCGATCCGCTCACTTCGGCGTCGCGCACGAGACGCAGCACCGAGAGCGCCGTCACGCTCTTGCCCGAGCCCGACTCGCCGACGAGCGCCACACGCTCGCCCGCGCGGATGTCGAGATTGACGCCATCGACCGCGAGCGTGTCGCCGAAGCGCACGCGCAGGTCTTCGATCGAAAGTAGCGGCTCGCTCACTGTCCGCCTCCGGCTTTCACCGCATCCGAGATGCGCGTGTCGAGCGCGTTGCGCAAGGCGTCGCCCATGAAGGTGAGCAAGAGCAGCATCGCGACGAGCACGCCGAAGGTCGACAGCGAAATCCACCACGCGTCGAGATTGGCCTTGCCTTGCGCGAGCAGCTCGCCGAGGGACGGCGTCGGCGACGGCACGCCCAGGCCGAGGAAATCGAGGCTCGTCAGCGCGAGAATCGCGCCGCTCATGCGAAACGGCAGAAACGTGATGACGGGCGTCAGGCTGTTGGGCAGCACGTGCCGCCAGATGATCTGCCAGTTCGACAGCCCCATCGCGCGCGCGGCCCGCACGTAGTCCTGCGTGCGGTTGCGCAGAAACTCGGCGCGCACGTAATCCGACAGGCCGATCCACCCGAACAGCGACAACAGCACGATGAGAAGGACGAGACTCGGCTCGAATATCGACGCGAAGATGATGAGCAGATAAAGCTCCGGCAACGCGCTCCATATTTCGATGAGACGTTGCCCGGTGATATCGATCCTGCCGCCGAAATAACCCTGCACCGCGCCTGCAAGGACGCCGAGCACCGTCCCGATCGCCGTCAGCACGAGCGCGAACAGCACCGATACGCGAAAGCCGTAGACGAGGCGCGCGAACACGTCGCGGCCGCGATCGTCGGTGCCGAGCCAGTTCTCGCGCGATGGCGGCGCCGGATTCGAGCCCTTCGAGAAATAGTTTAGCGTGTCGTAGTAATAGTGATTCGGCGGATAGATCGCGAAGTTGCCCGGCGCGCTGAAGCGGTCGCGCACGAACGGATCGAGATAATCGGCGGGTGTCGGGAAATCGCCGCCGAAGGTCGTCTCGGCATACGTCTTCACGAGCGGAAAATACATATGCCCCTGATAGCGCACGACGAGCGGCTTGTCGTTCGACCACAGCGGTCCCGCGAGGCTCACGACGAACGCCGCCACGAAAACGATGAGGCTCCAGTAACCCAGCCGATTGCGCTTGAAGCGCAGCCATACGCGCCGGCCGGGCGAGAGCGAGGCTTCGCCGCGCAGCGGTTGCGCGTCGCCGGCGTCGCGCCGTGACGATCTCGATGAAGCGGCTCGATTCAAATCAACGCTCCAATTGTTCGAATTGAATGCGTGGATCGACCCAGACGTAGCACAGGTCCGAGACGAGTTTCGTCGCGAGGCCGATCAGCGTGAAAAGATAGAGCGTGCCAAGCACGACCGGATAGTCGCGCCGCACGACGGATTCGTACGAGAGCAGCCCGAGCCCGTCGAGCGAAAAGAGCGTCTCGATCAGCAAGCTGCCTGTGAAGAACGCGCCGATGAAAGCCGCCGGAAAACCGACGATCAGCGGCAAGAGCGCGTTGCGGAATACGTGCTTCCAGAGCACGCGCCGCTCGCTCAAGCCTTTGGCACGCGCGGTCAGCACGTATTGCTTGCGGATTTCGTCGAGGAACGCGTTCTTCGTGAGCATCGTGATGACGGCGAAGCTGCCGACCACCGACGCCACCACGGGCAACGTGATGTGCCACAGATAATCGAGAATCTTGCCGGAGAACGAGAGCGTCGCCCAGTTGTCGGACGTGAGATTGCGCAGCGGAAAGAGTTGCCAGAACGTTCCGCCGCCGAACAGCACGAGCAGCAGCACGCCGAGCACGAAGCCCGGAATCGCGAAGCCGACGAGCACGACGAGACTCGTCGCGACGTCGAACTTCGAGCCGTTTTTCACAGCTTTCGCGATGCCGAGCGGCACCGATATCAGATACGTGATGAAGAACGTCCACAAGCCGATGCTGATCGACACCGGCAGCTTCGACACGATCAGCGACCACACGCTCTGATGCCTGAAGTAGCTCTCGCCGAGATCGAAGCGCGCGAACTTGCCGAGCATGAGGACGTAGCGTTGCAGCGGCGGCTTGTCGAAGCCGTAGAGCTTCTTCAACTGCTCGACCTGCTGCGCATCGACGCCCGTGTGCGTACGCAGCCCGAAGCCGCCACCGCCTTCGGACTGGCCGCGCCGCAAATCGTGCACCGCTTGCTCGACCGGGCCGCCCGGCACGAACTGGATCACGACGAAAGTGAGCGTCAGCACGCCGATGAGCGTCGGGATCATCAAGAGAATGCGTTTAAGGATGTAGCTCCACATGGCGCGTCCTCGTTACTTCGCCGCGTGCGCGGCGGGCCTGGATTGAACCCACCACGTCGATATGACCCACTCGTCCGCGCCGTAATAGAGCGGCAAGGTCGACGGATAAGCCAGCGTATTGCGATACGCCACGCGATGCGTCGCCGAGAACCAGTGCGGCACCACATAGTAGCCGTTCATCAGCACGCGATCGAGCGCGTGCGTCGCGTCCACCAGTTGCTCGCGCGTCTGCGCGGAAATCACTTTCTGCAGGATCGCATCGACAGCCGGCGACTTCACGCCCGCGAGATTGTCCGAGCCCTGCTCGTCGGCGGACTTGCTGCCGAAGCGCGAGACCTGCTCGGTGCCCGGCACCTGCACGTCGGGCATGCGCACGCTCGTCATGTCGAAGTCGAACGCGTCGAGCCGCTTCTGGATCAGCGCGTAATCGACGGTGCGAAAGTTCATCGTGATGCCGAGCTTCTGCAGGTTGCGCCCGAACGCCGCCGCGACCGGCTCCATCGATGCGCCGCCGCCGGTGTCGTCGAGGATCTCGAACACGAATGGCTCGCCTTTCGCGTTGCGCAACGCGCCGTCGCGATACGTCCAGCCGGCCTGCGCGAGCAATTCGCGCGCCTTGATGAGATTCGCGCGCAGCGAGCCGGGCGGATCGGTGTCCGGCTGATGCGGCATCTCGCCGAACACGGCGGGATCGAGCTGCTTTTTGAGCGGGTTCAGTATCGCCAGTTCGCCTTCGCTCGGCATGCCTTTGGCCTGCAGATCCGTGTTGACGAAGAAGCTGTCGATGCGCCTGTACTGATTGAAGAACAGTTGCCGGTTGAGCCACTCGAAATCGAGCGCGAGATCGAGCGCCCGGCGCACGCGCACGTCCTTGAAGAGCGGCTTGCGCGTATTCATGAAGAAGCCCTGCATGCCGGTGCCGTTGTGCTGCGGGAATTCGCGCTTGATGAGTTCGCCGCTGTCGAAGCGCTTGCCGATATCGCGCCGCACCCAGCTTCGCGCGATGTACTCGACGAGCACGTCGTACTCGCCCGCCTTGAAGGCTTCGAGGCGCGCGGTCGAATCGCCGTAAAGCTTGTAGTCGATGTGCGCGAAGTTGAACGTGCCGACACGCACCGGCAGCGCCGCGCCCCAGTAATCGGGATTGCGCCGGTACGAGATCGTGCGTCCGTTGTCGTACCGGTCGATGAGATACGGCCCGCTGCCGATGGGCTTCTGAAACGCGATCTGATCGAACGGAATGCGCGTTCCGTCGGGCTTCATGCCCCACTTGCGCGAAAACACCGGAATGCCGCCCGCGAGCAGCGGCATCTCGCGCGTCGCGGTCTTGAATTCGAAGCGGATCGTTTGCGGATCGACGATCACCGCGCGCGCGATCTGCCCAAAGTAGACGGAGAACTGCGGCGCGGCCTGCGGACTCTTCAGCGTCTCGAACGAGAACTTCACGTCTTGCGCGGTGACCGGATCGCCGTTGGAAAAGCGCGCTTTCGGATTGATGTGGAACGTGGTCGCCATGCCGTCGGGCGCGACCGAGATATCGTCGGCGAGCAAGCCGTAAGCAGTCGATACTTCGTCGGAACTGCCCGTCGTCAGGCTTTCGAACATCAGCGAAAGACCGGGCGCCGGATTGCCGCGCAAGGTGAACGGATTGAACTTGTCGAAGCTCGTCAGCCGGTTCGGATTGGCGAGGACGAGCGTGCCGTCGCGCGGGGCGTCGGGATTCACGTAGTCAAAGTGCGTGAAGCCGGCCGGATACTTCGGCTCGCCGTATTGCGCGATCGCGTGTACCGCGTGAGCGGGAGTCGCGAGCGCCGCGATCGTTCCGCCGAGCGCGAGCGCGATGAACATCCGTGAGGCGCAAAATGAGCGGATCGTCGTGCGAGTCGTCATGTGCCTCTTGCGCGAAGGGCGGCGTGAACCGATTGAAGGATGCCGCGGGATTCCCCGGCGGGGCATTGCGTTGTGAGAGAATTCTACCCAAAATCACGCGCCGTCCGGCTTGCGCTCACGCATGCGCATTCAGGCCGACCGCGCCCCGCACGATACGCGCGGCACCGTTTCATCGCCCGCGCGCGACACTGACATCAAAGAAGGAGCACTCATGGGCTTTCTCGCTGGAAAACGAATTCTGCTGACGGGCCTGCTGTCGAACCGTTCGATCGCTTACGGCATCGCCGAAGCCTGCAAGCGCGAAGGCGCGGAACTGGCGTTCACGTATGTCGGCGAGCGTTTCAAGGAGCGCATCACCGAGTTCGCGACCGAGTTCGGCAGCGACATGGTCTATCCCTGCGACGTCGCCGACGACGCGCAAATCGACGCGCTCTTCACATCGCTGAAAGAACGGTGGGACTCGCTCGACGGCCTCGTGCACTCGATCGGCTTCGCGCCGCGCGAGGCGATCGCCGGTGACTTCCTCGACGGCATGACGCGCGAAAACTTCCGCATCGCCCACGATATCTCCGCGTACAGCTTCCCCGCGCTCGCCAAGGCCGCGCTGCCGCTGCTGAAAGACGGCTCGTCGCTGCTCACGCTGTCGTATCTCGGCGCCGAGCGCGCGCTGCCGAACTACAACACGATGGGTCTCGCGAAGGCGTCGCTCGAAGCGAGCGTGCGTTACATGGCCGCATCGCCGTCGCTCGGCGGCAAGGGCGTGCGCGTGAACGCCATTTCGGCCGGCCCGATCAAGACGCTGGCTGCGAGCGGCATCAAGGGCTTCGGCAAGATCCTCAACTTCGTCGAAGAAAACGCGCCGCTCAAGCGCAACGTGACGATCGAGCAAGTGGGCAATGTCGCGGCCTTCCTGCTGTCGGATCTGTCGGGCGGCGTGAGCGCGGAAGTGGTTCACGTCGACGCGGGCTTCCACGCGGTCGTCGGCGGAATGGGCAGCGAGGCGGAATAAGCCCGCATCCCCCGCTTCAAAGAAAAGCGCCGCTCACGTTATGTGAGCGGCGCTTTTTTCATGTGTCGCGACGATCATTCAACGATAACCGTGCGGACCGCCATGCCCGTAACCGTGCCCCGGCGGCGGACCGTGCGGGTGCGGCGGAGGCGGCGGCGGGCGGCCGTGCCCGTAATGGCGATAGTAGTCGTTGCGGCTCCAGTATCGCCGGCCGTCCCAATATCGATTGCCGTGCCAGCCGACGATGACCGGCGGCGCGTACATCGGCGCGGGCTGATAGACGACGGGCGGAGGCGGCGGCGCATAGACCGGTGTCGGCGCGACATACACCGGCGCCGGAATGCCGATATTCACGCCGACATGCACGTCCGCCGCGCGCGCGATATTCACCGCGCCCAGCGCGGCGATCGCCAGCACGCCCGCCACCATTCGTCCCGAGAGATTCTTCTTCATAAGCAACCGGACCTCGCTCTTGCGCTTGTTTGCTTGCGTCGAAATATAACCAAAACCTTTCGACGCAATATTTCAGCTTTGTAAGTTCTTGCGCATCCGCGCCTTACGTCAGGAGAAAGCTTACCTTTTGTTACATTGCATGGAAGTGGGAATTTTCCGGCGGTGTTGTTTCCGCGGCGAATCCGCCCTTCTTCTTTCGCAGCCGCAATGAAAAAGCCACCCGCGATGAGCGGGTGGCTCGAGATCGGAACGCCAGCCGCGCGAGACGATCAATGCCAGCCGTTGTGGCGGCCGTTGTCGTGACCGTAGCCCTCGCCGTGGCCATGACCGTAGTGGCGGTAGTAATCGTCGCGCTCCCAGTAGCGGCGGCCATCCCAGTAACGATCGCCATGCCAGCCGATCACGATCGCCGGCTGCGCGTAGACCGGCGCGGGCGGCGGCGCGTACACGACGGGCGGCGGCGGCGGCGCATACACCGGCTCGGGCGCAACGTACACAGGCGCGGGCACCCCGATATTCACGCCCACTGACACCCCCGCATGCGCCGCGCCGGACAACGCCAGTCCGCCGATCATCACGGCGCCAGCCAGCACGGAAGCCTTCGATACCTTGTTCATGTGAAGCCCCACCTCGATGGGTTGTTTGTTGTGTTGAGGGGACTATATCGGACGGATGGCGCGCCAAGTGTTCGACTTCGTAACCTGCTATTACGGATGAAAACCTTACGAAAAGTAATCGAACGCGCATAAAAAAGCGGCCTTCGCATCGCGAAAGCCGCCGTATCCAGACGTGCCGCGAAAGTCAGTTGGGCAGTTCCTGGCCCTTGGTTTCAGGCGCGAGCGGAATCACCGCGAGACCAATGAGAAACGCGACTGCCGTGATCGCGATGGGCACGCCGAGCGTCTTCATGTTGAGCACCATCGCGCCGATACCGAAGTTCACGATCGCGCCGAAGAAGCGTCCCACCGACGTGCAGAACGCGAACGCCGTCGCGCGCACGCGGGTTTCGAACTGCTCGGGCAGCCACAGCGAGAACAGCGCGAAGTTGCCGCCGAAAAAGCCCAGCACGACGAGCAGCGCGATGAACGGCACCAGCCCGTTCGGCAGATAGAACGCCCAGCCGAAGGCGAGCGCGATCGACGCCGCCATGCCGACGAAATACACCGCGAGCGTCTTCCTGCGGCCGATCTTCTCGGCCATCGGCGGCAGCGCGAGACAGCCGACGATCGTGCCGATGGAAAGCAGACCCGTCGCGATCGACGCCATGCGGGCCGCGTCATGCTTGTCCATGCCCGCTTTCGTCGCCAGCTGAACGACGGCGGACGGCTCGTACACCGCGCCCGCCCACAGACCGATGATCGCCACCGTCAAGAGCACCGCGGCGACGATCGTCCGCTTGCGATATTGCGCATTGAAGATCGCCTTCAATGAACTCTCGTGTTTCACATGCGGCTGGGCGGTTTCGGCGCGTTCCCACTTGTCGGTTTCCTTCACGCGCAAAAGCACCATGATCGACACGACGACCGGAAACAGGCCGACCAGGAACATCGCGCGCCAGCCGAACGCCGCGCCGATCGTGTAATTCAGCGCCGCCGCGAGAAAGAATCCCGCGTAATAGCCGGTCTGCAGATAACCCGCGCCCATCTTGCGCCGATCCTCCGGCCAGGCCTCCGCGACATACGTTCCCGCAAGCGCCCATTCCCCGCCGATGCCCACGCCTGCACAGAAGCGATAGATCCCGAGCTCCCACACGTTATGCGCGGTCGCGGCGAGCCCGGTGAAGATCGCGAACGTGAAGATGGTCGCTGCGAGCACCTTGGTGCGCCCGAAGCGGTCGGCGAGCGGTCCCCAGATGAACGAGAGTCCCCATCCGACAAGAAAGAGCGCGAAGAGAATCGAGCCGGCAAGGCCGATATTCGCCGGCGTCGCCTCGTAGCCCGAACGCGGCAGCAGTTCGGTGAGCGCCGGCGCGAGCACGAGCGCGTAGATGAACGAATCCATTCCATCGAGCGTCCAGCCGGCCCACGCGCCCCAGAAACCGGTGATCTGCGACCGGTTCAGCGGCGTCTTCGTGGCGCGCGTGGCGCTTATCTGTCGATCCAGCGTTGTCGGCATGGCCATGTCTCTCCAAAGAATGAACGACGCGCCGGTTAGAAATATTCGTTGTGGCGTCTAGGGAAAGCACCGGGAGTCCCGCGTGCATTTTTATATATAATATTTGAACATCGACTCACGACAACTCCGCACTTTCACCTAGCCATGTCGACAGATCTTTCCGCCGGATCGCATCCGGCCACCTTCCGCGACGCGCAGTTCGAGCCGCGCCAGAGCACGTCGCGCTTCATCGCGGATGCGTTGCGTTCCGCGATCGTCGAAGGCTCGCTGCTGCCGGGCGAGCCGTTGCGCCAGGACGCGATCGCGCGGCAGTTTTCGGTAAGCGCGATTCCGGTGCGCGAAGCGTTCCGCCAGCTCGAAAGCGAGGGCTGGGTGACGATCGAGCCGAATCGCGGCGCCGCCGTCAGCCTGCAATCGGCCGATGAAGCGCGCGAAATCTACGAGATACGCGCGTCGCTCGAAAGTCTCGCCATCGGTATCGCGATCGCGCATCACACGCCCGAAACGCTCGCCGATGCGAAACGCCTGCTCGAAGCCGCCGAACGGGAGCCCGATCCCGCGCTCTATGTCGTGCGCAACGAGCAGTTCCACATGTCGCTCTACGCGCCCGCCGAGCGTCCGCGCCTGATGGAGCTCATCGGCCAGATGCATCGGCGCGGCGAACGATATCTGCGGCTGAAGCTCGGGCTGCCGATTCATAAAGACGCCTCCGATGCCGAGCACCGCGCGATCTACGATGCGCTCGTCGCGCGCGATATCGAACAGGCGCAGACGTTGGTCGCGCGCCATCTGCTCTCGACCGGCGAACTGCTCCACCGTTTTCTCGCCGATGCACAAGCGCTCGCCCAGTCGAGCCACGTCAAGAAAAAGCGCCGCGCATCTTTCCGAAAGACATCCGCCAGGGCCGACCAATGAACGACGCCATCGCTGAAACCCGCAACTGGAACACGCGCACGCAGGAAAAGGCGCGGCGCCTGAAGCTGATCGAGCCGTGGATGAACGGCGCGGTGCTCGATGCCGCGCGCATCGTCGATGCATTGAGCGCGCTCATCGCCACGGGAGATCGCGTCGCGCTCGAAGGCAACAACCAGAAGCAGGCGGACTTTCTCTCGCGCGCGTTCGCGAAGCTCGATGCCGATCGCGTGCACGACATCCATCTCCTCATCTCGAGCATCAGCCGGCCCGAGCATCTTGCGCTTTTCGAGCAAGGCATCGCGCACAAGGTGGATTTCGCGTTCGCGGGACCGCAGAGCCTGCGCGTCGCCCAATTGCTCGAAGACGGCCTGCTGGAGATCGGCGCGATTTATACGTATATCGAACTCTATGCGCGCATGTTCATCGACCTCACGCCGCAGGTCGCGCTCGTGTGCGCGGTGCAAGCGGATCGCCACGGCAATCTGTACACCGGCGCGAACACCGAAGACACGCCGACGATCGTCGAGGCCACCGCGTTCCGTCACGGCATCGTGGTCGCGCAGGTGAACGAGATCGTCGATGAACTGCCGCGCGTCGATATTCCCGGCTCGTGGGTCGATGTCGTCGTGGAAGCGGATCGCCCGTTCGCCGTCGAGCCGCTTTTCACGCGCGATCCGCGTCACATCGGCGAATTGCAGATTCTGATGGCGATGATGTCGATTCGCGGCATCTACGAACGATACGGCGTCACGGCGCTCAATCACGGCATCGGCTTCGATACGGCCGCGATCGAACTGCTCCTGCCGACCTATGGCGGGTCGCTCGGCCTGAAGGGAAAAATCTGCACGAACTGGGCGCTCAATCCGCATCCGACGCTCATTCCGGCGATCGAATCCGGCTGGGTTCAAAGCGTGCATTGCTTCGGCAGCGAAGTCGGCATGGAGGATTACATCGCCGCGCGCTCCGACATCTTCTTCACCGGCCGCGACGGCAGTCTGCGCTCGAATCGCGTGTTCTGCCAGCTCGCGGGGCAATACGGCGTCGACCTGTTCATCGGCTCGACCTTGCAGATGGACGCCGACGCGAATTCGTCGACGGTCACGCTCGGGCGGCTCGCGGGCTTCGGCGGCGCGCCGAACATGGGACACGATCCGCGCGGGCGGCGTCATTCGAGCGAAGCCTGGCTCAAGCTCCTGAAGGACGACGGCCCGAATCCGAAGATCGCGCGCGGCCACAAGCTCGTCGTGCAGACGGCGGAAACGTACAAGAAAGGCGGCGAGCCGACGATCGTCGATACGCTCGACGCGATCGCCGTCGGCGAGAAAAGCGGCATGCCGATCGCGCCCGTGATGATCTACGGCGACGATGTCACGCACGTCGTGACCGAAGAAGGCATCGCGTATCTGCATGCGGCCGAAGGCGTCGACGAGCGGCGCGCGGCGCTCGCGGCGGTCGCGGGCGTGACGCCTGTCGGCATGCGCGCCGATCCCGCGAAGACGGCGGAGTTGAGGCGGCGCGGCATCGTCGCGTATCCGGAAGATCTGGGCGTGCGGCGCGGGGAAGCGAAGCGCTCGCTGCTCGCGGCACGCAGTATCGACGATCTCGTCGCGTGGTCGGGCGGACTCTACGCGCCGCCCGCGCGCTTCAGAAGCTGGTGAGCGCGATGAAGCTCGCCCTTCGCGACGTTTCATACGCGCTCGCGCCGCCGCTCATCGCGCAATGCGCCGTCGATGCGCTCATCGCCGAGGCGCGTCTCACGCCGAAGCCCGCGCTCGTCGACGAACGCGGCAGCGGCGCGCATCGAGATCTCAATCTGGACACGATGCTGCGTTCCGCGCGCGCCCTGCATCCGACCTTTCTCGCAATCGCGCGCGCCGCATCGCACGCGGAGCCGTCGCAGGCATTGCGCGAGCAACTGGCGCGCATCGGCCGCGAAGGCGAAGCCGCGATGATGCAAGCGACCGGCGGCAGCAACGCGCATCGCGGCGCGATCTGGATCGTCGGATTGCTAAGCGCAGGTGCGTCGATGAACGCGCCCGGCGAGATCGACGCCATCTGTTTTTCCGCTGCGAAGATCGCGTGTTTCGACGATCGATATGCGCCGATAGCGACAGTGAAGAGCCACGGCGCGCGCGCCGCCGAACGCTTTCGCGTGACAGGCGCGCGAGGCGAAGCGCGCGAGGGCTTTGCGCATGTGCGGCGCATCGGCCTGCCCGCGCTCGACGATGCACGCGCACGCGGTCTCGCCGAATCCGACGCGCGTCTCGATGCGCTCGTCGCGATCATCGCGTCGCTCGACGATACGTGTTTGCTGCATCGGGGCGGAATGCCCGCGCTCGAAGCGGCGCAGCGGGGCGCGCGCGCGGTGCTCGACTGCGGCGGCGTCGCGAGCGGCGCGGGACGTCGCGCGCTGCACGCACTTCACGATGCATTGATGAAGCTGAACGCATCGCCGGGCGGCGCCGCCGATCTGCTCGCGGCGACACTCTTTCTCGACAGTCTCAGGCGCTTGCCCTGAAGAGGAACGAACGATGGAAAACATGCGATACGAATATCCCGCCACACGGCCCGTCACGCAGCGCGCGCACGTGGGCGTGGTCGGCTCGGGCGATCTCGAAGTGCTGCTCTCCCCTTCGCCGGGCGCGCACGCGGAAGTCGTCGTCCGCACGAGTGTCGACGGCTATGGTCACGTCTGGAAGAGCGTGCTCGACCGCTTCTTCCAGCGCTACGACGGCGCCGCGAAATTCGAACTGAACGATTTCGGCGCGACGCCCGGCGTCGTGATGCTGCGGCTCACCGAAGCCGTCGAAGCGAGCGAAGGAGCCACGTCATGAACGCGCACGATACGTTTCTCGCGCGCCATAGCTTCATCGAACTGACGGCGCGCGAACGCGCGCGGGCGCTGCTCGACAAAGGCACGTTCCGCGAGCTGCTCGGGCCGTTCGACCGCCTCGAATCGCCGTGGCTCCCGATGCAGAACATTGTTTGCCAGTCCGACGACGGGGCGGTCATTGCGCGCGGCACGCTCGGCGGCGAGCCTGCCGTCATCGCCGCGATCGAGCCGGCGTTCCAGGGCGGCAGCATCGGCGAAGTATCGGGCGCGAAAATCGCGGCGGCGCTCGAAATGGCGCTCGGTGAAATCGAAGCCGGACGCGCGATCCGTCCCGTCGTGCTGTTTGAAACCGGCGGCGTGCGTCTGCAGGAAGCCAATCTCGGGCTTGCGGCCATCGCGGAGATTCAGGCGGCGATCGTCGCATTGCATGTCCACGTGCCTGTGGTCGGCGTGATCGGCGGCATGGTCGGCTGCTTCGGCGGCATGTCGCTCGCGGCTGCGCTCTGCACCGAACTCGTGATGACGCGCCAGGCGCGGCTCGGTATGAACGGGCCGGAAGTGATCGAGCAGGAAGCGGGCATCGAAGAACTCGATTCGGGCGACCGGCGCCTTATCTGGTCGATGATCGGCGGCGAGGAGCGCGTCGCCGTCGGCCTTGCGGATACGCTCGTCGAAGACGACACCGATCAGGTCCGCGACGCGATCGTCGCCGCGTTCGGACGCGGCGTGCCCGCGCAACATCGCACGGAGGACGTCGACGGCTTCGTCGCGCGGCTCGCGCAAGTGAACCCCGACGCCATCGATCCCGAAACGCTGCGCAAACTGTGGGGCGCATCATGACCGACACGCTTTCCCGCGGCGCGCTGTGGCTCGACGCGCTCGCTTCGATTCCGACGCAAACCGAAAGCGGCCCGGTCCGCGCGCGCGACGGCGAACTCGGCGGCGAACGCGCGAGCTTCTTCGCCGTCGTGCCCGATGCGCGCAACCGCTTTCCCCGCGCGACGGACAACGTCGTCGGGCTCGAACAAGGCTGGCTGCTCGCGCGCGCGGTGCGAGAGACGATCGGCGCCGATCGCGATGCCGACGTGAAGCGCCCGATCGTCGCCATCGTCGATGTAAAGAGTCAGGCGTATGGACGCCGTGAAGAACTGCTCGGCATTCATCTCGCCTGCGCGGCCGCCGTCGATGCCTACGCGAGCGCGCGGCTCGCGGGTCATCCGGTGATCGCGCTGATCGTCGGCCCGGCGATGTCGGGCGCGTATCTCGCGCACGGCTATCAGGCGAACCGCATCGTCGCACTGAATGCGCCCGGCACGGCCGTCCACGCGATGGGCAAGGAAGCGGCCGCGCGCGTCACGCGCCGCAGCGTCGAAAGTCTCGATGCGCTCGGCGACAGCGTCTTGCCGATGTCGTACAAGATGAGCGCGTATGCGCGGCTTGGGCTGCTGCACGAACTGATCGATGGCATCGATGCCGACGCGCCCTCGTCCACCGATATCGAACGCGTAAAAGCGTCGCTCGCGGCGGCGGTGAAGGATGCGCGCAATGGTCCGCGCGATCTTTCGAGCCGTCTCGCATCCGCCGATGCGAAACGCACGCGCGCGGCGTCGATCGAAGTGCGCAGGCGCATGGCCGAACAATGGGGCGCATGAGGGAACGCATGAGAGAACGCACGCTGCGTCCGCACGATTTGCTGCGGATTGCGCCGGGCACGCCCGCTTTCGGCGACGCGCCCGGCTGGGTCGCCGAATCGCTCGTGCGCGCGCCGTTCGTCGTCGTGCGGCGCGCGCCGCGCATCGTCGATGCGATCGCCGTCGGCGTGCGCGGCATGACGCGCAGCGAGCGCTTCGGCGCGTGGCTCGAACCGCGCCATATCGACGCGATACTCACGCCCGAAGACCTGCGCGCGCGCGAACCCGATGCGGCGCGCCGCGATCTCCCCGCATTCGCGCTGCTGCGCGCGGTGCGTCCGATCATCGAAGGATGCGGTCTCGACTGGGGACCGGCCGGTAGCGCGGGCTTCGAACTCGCGAGCGCGATGCCCACGATCACACGTGAAAGCGACCTCGATATCGTCGTGCGCGCGCCAGAGCCCTTGCAGCGCGACACGGCGTCGTCGCTCTTCGATGCGCTCGCGCAAGCCGCGCAACGCGCAGGCGCGCGCATCGACGTGCAGATCGAAACGCCCGACGCCGCGTTCTCGCTCGCCGAATTCACGCGCGCAGAATCGCGTGCGGGCTTGCGCGTGATGCTGCGGCACGCCGACGGTCCGCGTCTCGTCACCGATCCGTGGGCGGCGTCGTGATCGCGTATCTCTTTCCGGGACAAGGCGCGCAGACGCCGGGCTTTTTGCATCGTCTGGGCGGCGATGCGCCGCATCCGGCGATCGTCCGCACGCTCGACGAGGCATCCGCCGTGCTGGGCGCGAACGTGCTCCAACTGGACAACGCCGATGCGCTGAAATCGACGGTCGCCGTGCAGATCGCGCTCGTCGTCGCGGGCGTGGCCGCGGCGCGCGCGATCGCCGACGAAGGCATCGAGCCGGAAGCGGTCGCGGGGCTGTCGGTCGGCGCGTATGGCGCGGCGGTCGTGTGCGGCGCGCTCGCTTTCGACGATGCGCTGAAGCTCGTGCGCCTGCGCGCGCAACTGATGGAAGAGGCGCGGCCAAGCGGCTACGGCATGCTCGCCGTGCTCGGGCTGGACGAACGCGGCATCGCCCGCGCGATCGCGGACAGCGGCGCCGATGCGTACATCGGCAATCTGAACGCGCCGCGTCAGATCGTCGTGTCGGGCAGCGATGCCGCGCTCGCGGCCGTCCGCGACGTGGCCCTCTCGCGCGGCGCGCGCCGTGCCGAGCGCTTGTCCGTCAGCGTGCCGTCGCACTGCGTGCTGCTCGAAGACGCAGCCGAGCGGCTGATCGAAGCGGCGGCCAAGGTGCGCGTCGCGACGCCGCGCATTGCTTACGTCGGCAATCGCGGCGCGCGCGTGTTGCGCCGCGCCGACGCTATCCGCGACGATCTCGCGACCAATCTGCGCTATCCGGTGCGCTGGCATGACTCGACGATCGCGCTGTCCGAACTCGGCGCGAAGGTGTTCGTCGAAATGCCGCCGGGACAGACGCTCACCCAACTCGCGGCCGAGGCGTTGCCGGACGCCGCGTCTATCGCGATGGACACCGTGCCCGCCGCCTCCGTGGCCGCCCGCGTGCGGGCTGCATTACGCCGCGCGCAGGATTGATGCGATTCCCGCGCGCGATTGATGCGCGCTTGGTGCTGGCGTAGGCAACGTTTTTATCAGCACAATCGGAATTTTCGAGTAGCTTACAAGTCGACTGTCATTAGCATTTCGCTGCGTCTGCGCATCCTTGCGCGACGACAACAATGACACTCGAAAGGACCAAAACTATGAAAATCTTCCGTCTCGCGCTGGCGGCATCTTCCGTGGCCCTGCTCGCTTCGTGCAGCAGCATGAGTAGCATGGACCCGACGCAACTGATGCAATCCGGCCAGATGGCGACTCAGGCGCTGTCGCTCAGCGACGCCGACGTGCGCACGTTGTCCGACAAATCCTGCGCCGATCTCGACGCGGAAAACAAGATCGCGCCGGCGAACAGTCCGTACACGCAGCGCCTGAACAAGATCTCGAAGCAGCTCGGCGACAACATCAACGGCGTGCCGGTGAATTACAAGGTCTATCTGACGAAGGACGTGAACGCGTGGGCGATGGCGAACGGCTGCGTGCGCGTCTACAGCGGCCTGATGGACCTGATGAACGACGACGAAGTGCGCGGCGTCGTGGGCCACGAAATGGGCCACGTCGCGCTCGGCCACACGAAGAAGGCGATGCAGGTCGCCTACGTGACGTCGGCGGCGCGCACGGTGGCGTCGTCGGCGGGCGGCATGGTCGGGAGCCTGTCGGCGTCGCAGATTGGCGATCTGTCGGAAAAGTTCGTCAACGCGCAGTTCTCGCAATCGCAGGAAACCGCCGCCGACGACTATTCGTTCGATACGCAGAAGAAGAAAGGCTACGACCCGAAGGGTCTCGTGACGGCGTTCCAGAAACTGGCGACGATCGACGGTGGAAAGTCGAGCATGCTGAGCTCGCACCCGGCGTCGCCGGCGCGCGCGCAGCATATTCAGGATCGGATCGCGTCGGGCAAGTAAGAACGATGTGATCGCGATGTGAGCCCGATGCGCGCTCGTCAGGAACGCGCGCGCATCGGCGGAGGATGGATCAGAAGAAGTAGTAGTGAACGCCGACGGTCAGGCTGTCGTTGCGGCGATGGCCGCCCTGGTAGTTGGCCGAATCGCCGGTGTATTCGGCCGCCACGCTCCAGTTTCTCTGGAACTTGTACTCGACGCCGGCACCGTAGTGCAGACGCGTATCGGGCCAGGTGCCCGTAAAGCCGATGCGTCCATACGGCATGATGTTTCCGTTCACGGGCATGCCGAACTTCAGGTCGATGCCGCCGTCCTTCCTGGTCGTCGAGCCGGCGTGGAAATCCATGAAGCCTTCGAAGCCGACCACGAAACGGTCGACGTCGTAATTGACGCCGGCAACGAGGCCGGGGAAAAACGTCAAATGCGTGGAGCGGGGATTCTGTCCCGTGCTGTCCGACCAGTTCGCTCCGAGCTTCGCGCCAACATACGGACCGGCGAACTGGCTGTGCGGGCCTTCTACGCCCATCAACTTGAGAAGAGTCGGATCGAGCGATTCCGAATGCGCCTGCGCTGCGCAAAGCAGCGACAAAAGCGCGGGCGCAATGAGCTTCTTGAGACTTGCCATGACTGAATGAATGAACCGTGAGGTGGCGTTGCAGGTCTGCGCCTGCGCGTTCGTGCAACGGCCTGAAAATCTGGATAACGAACGTTTGCGTTGCGTTGCTCTTTGCCTGCGCGTCGGCAGGCAACCCGCGAGGTTAGTTACCTACGGTCACCATCGAAAGAGGAATTGTCCTAAAGGAAGGTTGCCTTTCGTCACAGGCACACACAGGACGACGAAGCAATGCGCGATCGATCAGGCGGATCGCGACGGCAAAAAGAAAAAGCCCCGCAAGTTTTTAACCTTGCGGGGCCTTTCCACGACAACTGGCGGAGACGGAGGGATTCGAACCCTCGATCCAGTTTTTAGCCAGATGCTCCCTTAGCAGGGGAGTGCCTTCGACCTCTCGGCCACGTCTCCCAAACTTTTCGTTGCACCGGGAGTGCAGTGCAACGAGATCGAGATAATAGCGTGTTCGCAGGGCGGGGTCAAATTCGCATGACGATTTTTTTCGAAATCGTCGGATATCGAACCGCATGCTCCGCGAATCGCAACGATGCGACGGCCCGCCGAGCCGTCACATCGCTGTCACGCAAACTTCCAGGCGTTATGCGCGATCCAGCTCGAACGCCTTGTGCAGCGCGCGCACGGCAAGCTCGGTGTACTTCTCGTCGATCAGCACGGAAATCTTGATTTCGGAAGTCGAGATCATCTGGATGTTGATGCCCTCTTCCGACAGCGTGCGGAACATCGTGCTCGCGATACCCACGTGCGAACGCATGCCGACGCCCACCACCGAGACCTTCGACACCTTCGGATCGCCCAGCACGGTTTCCGCCTGCACGTGACCCTTCACCTGGTTGTTCAGGATTTCGAGCGCGCGCTGGTAGTCGCCGCGGCCGACCGTGAACGTGAAGTCGGTCTTGCCGTTCACGCTCTGGTTCTGGATGATCATGTCGATGTCGATGTTCGCATCGGCGACCGGACCGAGAATCTGATACGCGACGCCCGGCTTGTCGGGCACGCCCATGACCGCGATGCGCGCTTCGTCGCGCTGGAACGCGATGCCAGAGATGACTGCTTTTTCCATGTTCTCGTCTTCTTCAAAAGTAATCAGGGTGCCGGAGTGCATTTCGGCTTCGAGCGGCATCAGCGGATCGGTCAGGCTGGAAAGCACGCGCGTTTTCACCTGATACTTGCCGGCGAATTCCACCGAGCGGATCTGCAGCACTTTCGAGCCGAGGCTCGCCATTTCCAGCATTTCCTCGAAGGTCACGCGATCCAGCCGGCGCGCTTCTTCCACCACGCGCGGATCGGTGGTGTAGACGCCGTCGACGTCGGTGTAGATCAGGCATTCGTCGGCCTTCATCGCCGCCGCGATCGCGACCGCCGACGTATCCGAGCCGCCGCGTCCGAGCGTCGCGATATGGCCATCCGGATCGACGCCCTGAAAACCCGTGATGACCACGACCTTGCCCGCGTCGAGATCCTTCAGCACGCGCTCGCCGTCGATCTCGCTGATGCGCGCCTTCGTGAACGCGCTGTCCGTCTTGATCGGCACTTGCCAGCCGGCGTAGCTCACGGCGTCGAGGCCTTCGGCGTGCAGCGCGATGGCCAGCAGCCCCACGCTCACCTGCTCGCCGGTGGAGGCAATCATGTCGAGTTCGCGCGGGTCCGGATCGGCCTTGATGTCTCTCGCGAGACCGAGCAGGCGATTGGTTTCGCCGGACATCGCCGAAGGCACGACGACCATCTTGTGGCCGGCCTTGTGCCATTTGGCGACGCGCTTGGCGACGTTCTTGATGCGCTCGACCGAGCCCATCGAAGTGCCGCCGTATTTGTGTACGATGAGTGCCATTGTCGTTCTTGAACTGGAGGGAAAACCGCGCTTCACGCGCTCAATGCGCCGCGCCTGAGCTCGCGTTCGATCGCTTCGGGGGATGGTGAGCCAACGATACGCGGACGCTGCCGCACGCCCTTTGCGCTTGCCGGAGCCTTGATACGCGGCGCGCATGAATGCGTCGTTGCGGCGAAATGGAGTCTTTTGAACGCAGATGCCGCGCAAAAACGCGCTTGGGCGAAAACGAGTTACCGTACCCGATCGAGGCTGAAATTACAAGATGAAGCGCCCGTGACGGCTATTTTACCGGCTTTGCCGCAACGCTTGCGGCCATCGCCTCATGCGAGCAGCAGATCCGGCCGCCACGAAATACGGCGAAGCGGTCCGTGCGCGGCGCTCGGCGCGGCTTCGCGGTTCACGCCCAGATGCGGCACGAAAAGCAGCGCCTCGCCGATGAAAAGCAGCGGCACATCGCGTTTCCATGCCGGCACGCCGCGCTCCTGAAAGAGGTTCTTGAGCGTGCGGCCCGGCGCCTCCGACGCGACGCGCATGCGCTCGCCGCCGGCACGCGAACGCGCGACGAGCGGCGCGGCGCGCAACACGCCTTCCCCGACGACATCGCCGCCGGGGGCATCGACGGATTCGAACACGAACGAGCCGCGCCATTGCGGCAGACGCCATACCTCCTCGCCCTGCCATTGCAGTTCGACGTCCGCCTTGAGCGTAAGCGCGCCTTCGTCGAGATCGGGTGCGTCGGCGCTATCGCCTGTTTCCCAGAACAGCTCGTTGCGATACGCGCGCAGGCTGTGCCCCGCATGATCGACGCGCAGCGCGTGGCCATCGCGCGCGGCCGCGGCATCGCGCAACTGGCGCAGCATGTCGGCGATGCGCGCCGTCGATGCCGCCAGCAAACCGCGCGAGCGAATCCAGAAACGCATGAGATTGATCGCGCGTTCGTCGTCGAGTGCGAGGAACGCGTCGAGCGTGAGCGCGCCCTCTTCGTGCGCGCTTTGCACGTGATCGAAATCGATGCGCGCGAGCTGATCCAGAAGCCGCTGCGCCGACGCTGCATGCGATGCCGTACGCGCGAGCGCATCGCGGAAGCCGGGAAAATGCACGGCGAGCATCGGCAACACGTCATGGCGCAGCGCGTTGCGCGAATAGCGCGTGTCGGCGTTGGATTCGTCGTCGATCCAGCTCAGATCGCGCTCGTGTGCGTATTGCTCCAGTTGGGCGCGCAGCAAGCGCAATAGCGGGCGCAGACGCGGCACCGCGCCGTCCGCGCGCTGCGGCGCCATCGCCGCGAGGCCCGCGACGCCCGCGCCGCGCAAGAGTTGCAGCAGCACGGTTTCCGCTTGATCGTCGGCATGATGCGCGATCAGGAGCGCCGCCGCGCCGTGTTCGTCGCACAGCGCATCGAGCGCGCGGTAACGTGCATCGCGCGCGGCCGCTTCGAGACTTTCGCCGTTCGCGCGCGCCACATCCACATGACGCGCGGCATAACGCACGTCGAGCGATGCCGCGAAGCGCTCGCAATGAGCGGCCCACGCGTTGGCGTTCGGGCTCAGACCGTGATGAACATGCAGCGCGATCATGCGATGCGCGCCGAAGCAGCGCACGGCGGCGTCGAGCAGCACGGTGGAGTCGAGTCCGCCGCTCAGCGCGATTGCGAGATGTGAAACCGGGGAAAGATTCGCATCCGACACCGCCGCGCGCACCGCCTCGAACACGAGGCGGCCGGCGGAAGTTTCGTTATCGGATGTCACGAGCGTTCGCGATGGATGAGATGACGAAGATGACGGGATTACGCGCCCGGCAGCGATTCCTTGAACTTGCCGTAGGCCATCAGCTTTTCGAAGCGGCGCTCGCGCAAGTCGTTGACGCTCATGCCCTGGAACTGACGCAGCGAATCGGCGAGCGCGCGGCGCAGCAGCGCGGCCATGCCCTTCGCGTCACGATGCGCGCCGCCGAGCGGCTCGTTCACGATCTTGTCGATGAGACCGAGCGCCTTCAGACGATGCGCCGTGAGGCCAAGCGCCTCGGCCGCTTCCGGCGCCTTCGCCGCGCTCTTCCACAGGATCGACGCGCAGCCTTCCGGCGAGATGACCGAGTACGTTGAGAACTGCAGCATCATCACGGTATCGGCGACGGCGATCGCGAGCGCGCCGCCCGAACCGCCTTCACCGATGATCGTCGTGATGATCGGCGTCTTGAGTTCGGCCATCACGTACAGATTGCGGCCGATGGCTTCCGACTGTCCGCGCTCTTCCGCGCCGATGCCCGGATATGCGCCCGGCGTATCGACGAACGTGAAGATCGGCAGGCTGAATTTTTCTGCGGTACGCATCAGCCGCTCGGCCTTGCGATAGCCTTCGGGACGCGGCATGCCGAAGTTGCGCAGCGCGCGTTCCTTCGTGTCGCGGCCCTTCTGATGGCCGATCACCATGCACGGCTGGCCGTTGAAGCGCGCGAAACCGCCGACGATCGCGAGGTCGTCCGCGAAAGCGCGGTCGCCGTGCAATTCGTGAAAATCGGTGAAAAGCTCGTTCACGTAGTCGAGCGTGTACGGACGCTGCGGATGACGCGCGATTTGCGAAACCTGCCACGGCGACAGATTCGCGTAGAGATCCTTCGTGAGCTGCTGGCTCTTCTTCGACAGCCGCTCGATTTCTTCCGAAATATCGACAGCGGAATCGTCCTGAACGAAGCGGAGTTCTTCGATCTTCGCTTCGAGTTCAGCGATCGGCTGCTCGAAATCCAGAAACGTGGTCTTCATATGTTCGAGTCCTGGGAACATCGGGCAGCGCGTATTCTAACCGCGTCCGCCCCTCAAAAATTCGCGCGGGAACTATCGATTATAAAACAACGATAGCGCGCGCTTGGTGCGCGTGTATTTTAATGATCGGCCGGGATGGGATTGAGACTGCGCCACATATACCAGGTTGCCACCGTACGCCACGGCTCCCAGTTGGCCGCGACCTCACGCGCTTCGCTGCGCGTCACCGGCTCCCCGCTGAAGTAGTTGACGCTGATCGCCTGAATCAGGCCGAGATCGTCGAGCGGCAGGACATCCGGGCGCGACAGATTGAAGATGAGGAACATCTCCGCGGTCCACCGGCCGATGCCGCGAATCTGCGTGAGTTCGGCGATCACGGCTTCATCGTCCATCGACGTCCATGCATCGACATGCAGCGCGCCCGATTCGAAATGCTGCGCGAGATCGAGTATGTATTCCGCCTTGCGCCGGGATAAGCCGCACGCCTGCAACTTCTCGTGGCCGAGCTTGATGAAGTGCGCGGGATGCACTTCGGGGCACGCGCTCTTCACGCGTTCCCAGATGGCCTGCGCGGCTTTCACCGAAATCTGCTGGCCGGCCACCGAGCGCGCAAGCGTCGAAAACGGATCGCCGAGATTGACGAGATGGATCTCGCCGAACTTCGGAATCAGCTTCTTGAGGATGCGGTCGCGCTTCATGAGATCGGCGCACGCGCGATCCCAGTAGTCGGGACGCACGACTTCACGCGTGAGTCCGCCGATCTGCACGGGCACCGCGGCATCCGACGTTACGACGCGCGACTTGCGCACGACCTCGCCACGTTCCGCGACGAGCGCCTGCGCGTTCGCGCCGTCACCCGCGACCGCGCGGCCGTTGCCCTTCAGCGGCGATGCTTCGGCTTCTTCCGTGCCCGCCTTCGATGCGCGCGACGCGCCGTTCAGGCGCGCGGCCGCTTCGGGCTTCGCGGCCTTGAGCGCGGCGCCGCGCGCCGGCTTCGCGCCGAGGCCCGCGCGCTTGACCGCCGTCTTGCGGCCGACCGCGGTTGCTGCGCCATCGATCTTCTGCGTGTTCGTTTTCGTTTGCGCGCCGCGCGTGCGCTTCGTTGCGCCCGACGCATCGCTGACAGACGCGGGTCGCTTGACCGGCGCCTTCCTGGCCGTTGCCATCTTGCCTCCTGCCTGGTGAGTCGATCAGAGGGTTCGAAGGGCCGCGCTCAGACGCGGCGCCATTCGGTCGACCCACCCGGTTTGTCTTCAAGCGCAATACCGGCTTCGAGCAATGCAGCACGAATCCGGTCTGCTTCGGCATAGTTCCTCGCCTGCTTCGCGGCGATGCGCTCGGCGATCTTCGCTTCGATCTCCTGCGGCGCGAGTCCCTGCTCCGAGCCCGTGCCGCTCGCCTGCTGCAGGAACACGCGCGGCTCGCGCTGAAGCAGACCGAGCACGCCTGCAAGACGCTTGAGCTGGCGAGCGAGCGCGGCATCGCGCGTACGGTTCACTTCGCTCGCGAGATCGAACAACACCGACACGGCCACCGGCGTGTTGAAGTCGTCGTTCATCGCAGACTGGAAACGCTGCGCGTTCGCCTCGTTCCAGTCAAGTTGCTGATTGTCCGGCTCGACATCCTTCAACGCCGTATATAGACGCGTCAACGCATTCTTCGCATCGTCGATATGCACGTCGCTGTAATTCAGCGGCGAACGATAGTGTGCCCGCGCAATAAAGAAGCGCACGACTTCGGCATCAAATTTTTCAAGGACTTCACGGATCGTGAAGAAGTTGCCGAGCGACTTCGACATCTTTTCACTATCGATCTGCACGAAGCCGTTGTGCATCCAGTAGTTCACGAACTGCTTGCCAGTCGCGCCTTCGCTCTGCGCGATCTCGTTCTCGTGATGCGGGAACTGGAGGTCCATGCCGCCGCCGTGGATGTCGAAGCGTTCGCCGAGCAACGCGCAGCCCATCGCGGAACATTCGATGTGCCAGCCCGGACGCCCGCGCCCCCACTTCGAATCCCAGCCCGTGTCTTCCGGCTCGCCCGCCTTCGACTGCTTCCACAGCACGAAGTCGAGCGGATCTTCCTTGGCGTCGTTGGCCGCGACGCGCTCGCCCGCGCGCAAGTCTTCGATCGACTTGCCCGACAGCTTGCCGTAGTCGGCGAACTTGCGCACCGAGTAGTTCACGTCGCCGTCTTTCGCCTGATACGCATAACCGTTGGCGTGCAACGCATCGATCATGCCGAGCATCTGCGGCACGTACTCTGTCGCGCGCGGCTCGATATCCGCGCGCGCGACGCCGAGCGCATCCATGTCTTCGTGCATCGCCGCGATGAAGCGCTGCGTGAGCGACTTGATGGCTTCGTTGTTCTCCACCGCGCGGCGAATGATCTTGTCGTCGATATCCGTGATGTTGCGCACGTAGGTCACCTTGTAGCCGATCTCGCGCAGCCATCGCTGCACGATATCGAACACCACGAACATGCGCGCGTGCCCGACGTGACAGTAGTCGTACACGGTAATTCCGCAGACATACATGCGCACCTCTCCGGCGCGAAGCGGCGTGAAGGTTTGCTTGTCACGCGCGAGCGTGTTGTAGATGCGCAGCGAGTTCATAGAAGGCGAAGCATGGGCCGGAATCAGCCGTGTGCCGGTCAGCGGGCGACGTGATCGATACGCGCGGGAGCGGAAAGAGACCCACACGCGAGCGCGAACACGACGGTCATGCGACCAGGACGGAGACGGCCACGAGTGGCGAAAGACAGTCTGGCGCCGGCGCGAGATGCTCACCTGGAAGAACCAGGCGCACGACACGTGCGCGGGACGTGCAGACCTTTTGTTAGAATGGGTCGGAGTATAACACCGGGACTTGAGCCTATGAAATCTCGAAGCGGCCGCGCGGCGGGCATTGCAAGCCGCGCTCCGGGCCGGGCAGAAAGCCTTGCCGGACAGCATGCCGCATCGGGCGTTTCTGCTCGTTCTCCGGTGTTCGCGCGCGCTCATGCGTGCCTGCGCTCCCCGTCTCTATCGCCGCTTTCGTGGCTTCTTTCGCTGCATCATTCATTGACTCGAATCCAAGTGACTCATCGCAAAGCGCGCACGCCTCTGCAACTCTCTTGCCGGCTCGTTCGCCGCACGCTCGCCATCGCGGCGTTCGGCTTCGCTTGTGCCGGCATGTCCGGGAACGCGCTCGCGCAGACCTCGACCGCCACGCGCGACGACACGCCGCAGATCGATTCGGCCATCGCGGGCAAGGACTGGAACACTGCGCTCACGCAGCTCGATGCGCGCATCGCGAGCAATCCGCGCGACGTGCAGGCGAAGTTCAAGCGCGCCACCGTGCTCGCCCGCTTGAACCGCGACGACGAAGCCATCGCCGCCTTCACCGAACTCACGCAGGCCTATCCCGAACTGCCCGAGCCGTATAACAACCTCGCCGCGCTCTATGCGAAGAAAGGCCGCTACGAAGACGCCCGCGCCGCGCTCGAAACCGCGGTGAAGGCGAACCCCGGCTATGCGCTCGCCTACGACAATCTGGGCGATCTTTATCTTCGTCTCGCGAGCGAGTCGTACAAGCGCGCGCAGTCGCTCGGCTCGAAGAGCCCGGTCACGAGCCAGCGCATCGCCGCGATCCAGAACATCTACACGCCGCCGAAGAAGCGCGCGGGCGCGGACGGCGCATCCGGCACCGGCGCGGCCACGGTGCCGCACACGGGCGCCGACGAATGGGCGCCCGCATCGGGCGCCACGTCGACCATCATGCCCACGCCCGACGAGTACTCGCCGTTCGGCGGCCCGACCGGCCCGCTGCCGACCGCGCCTTACGTCGCGCCGCAAACGCAGCCGCAATCGCAACCGTAATCACAGCCACCCACACGCACGCATCGCCGTCGACTGTCTGCTTTCACCACACGAGGATCGATCCTTCATGAAATTCCTGATGCTGGCGCTTTCGAGCACCGCCCTGATCGCGAGCGCGCCCGCGTTCGCCCAGCCGAACGCGCAGGCCGCCCATCCCACCGTGCTCATCAAGACCACGCAAGGCGACATCAAGGTCGAGCTGTATCCCGAGAAAGCGCCGAAGACGGTCGCGAACTTTCTCGATTACGTGAAGTCCGGACAGTACAGCGGCACGATCTTCCATCGCGTGATTCCGGGCTTCATGATCCAGGGCGGCGGCTATAGCACGAGCTTCGCGGAGAAGCCCACGCGCGCGCCGATCCCGCTCGAGAGCAAGAACGGTCTGAAGAACGCGACCGGCACGCTCGCCATGGCGCGCACGAGCGACCCGAACTCGGCCACCGCGCAGTTCTTCATCAATACGGTCGATAATGCGGGTCTCGACTATCCGAGTCCCGATGGCAACGGCTATGCCGTGTTCGGCAAGGTCGTCGCGGGCATGGATGTCGTGAAGAAGATCGAAGGCAGCCCGACCACCACGCGCGGCCCGATGCAGGACGTGCCGCAAAAGCCGACCGTCATCGAGTCGGCCACGGTGGTCTCGCAGTAACCGAGCGCCTGTCGCTTACCTGGCGCACGCTGCGCCGGGGCTCATCAAACACAATGGAGAGAACATCATCATGGTCGAACTGCATACAAACCACGGCGTCATCAAGCTCGAACTGGACGCGGACAAGGCGCCGAAGACGGTCGAGAACTTCCTGAACTACGTGAAGAAAGGTCATTACGACAACACCGTTTTCCATCGCGTGATCGACGGCTTCATGATTCAGGGCGGCGGCTTCGAGCCGGGCATGAAGCAAAAGCCGACCGATTCGCCGATCGACAACGAAGCGAACAACGGCCTGAAGAACGAGAACGGCTCGATCGCGATGGCGCGCACGAACGACCCGCACTCGGCGACCGCGCAGTTCTTCATCAACGTGAAGGACAACGACTTCCTGAACCACTCGTCGCCGACGCCGCAAGGCTGGGGCTACACCGTATTCGGCCGCGTCGTCGAAGGCATGGACGTGGTCGAGAAGATCAAGAAGGTCAAGACCGGCTCGAAGGGTTTCCATCAGGACGTGCCGGTCGACGACGTGGTGATCGAAAAGGCCGTGGTGGTCTGATCCCGGTCGTTGCATGACGGATACGAAGACTACATTCGATCGCGAAGCAGCGGGCGCAGCGAAACACGCGCGCCCGCTGTTTTTCATTGCCGATCTGCATCTCTCCGAAGCGATTCCGGAAACGGTCGCCGCCTTCGAGCATTTCATCGAAGTGACCGCGAACGAAGCCGACTCCGTTTTCATTCTCGGCGACCTGTTCGAGTTCTGGATCGGCGACGACATTCTCGACGGTCCCGCAAGCGACGCGCGCGCCAGTTTCGCGCGCCGCATGACGCGGCTCATGCACACGCTGTCCGAGCGCGGCATTGGCCTGTACGTGATGCACGGCAATCGCGATTTCCTGCTCGGCAGGCGCTTCATGAAGGATGCGGGCGCGCTGCCCCTGCCCGATCCGTTCGTCATCACCGCATTCGGCAGGCGCATCGTGCTCGCACATGGGGATGGGCTCTGCACCGCCGATCGCGCTTATCAGGGCTTTCGCCGCTTCGCGCGCAACAAGCTCGCGCAGCGCCTCTTTCTGGCGTTGCCGCTCGATACGCGCTTGGGCATCGGCCAGCGCATGCGTACGAAAAGCGAAGGCGCGCGCGTGAGCACCGGCGTCAAGGCGAAGTACGACGTCACGAAGAAAGCGGTGGCCGAACTCTTCATCAACAGCCGCACGAACACGCTGATTCACGGCCATACGCATCGGCCGGCGATGCATCGCGAAGTCGCAGGCGTGCGCTGGGTGCTGCCCGACTGGGAGCTCGACAGCGCGACGCCGCGCGGCGGCTATCTGCGTCTCGACGAAGACGGCGTGCACCCGCTGCCGCTTTAACTTTCGCGTTCGAGCGACACGGCGCCTTCGTGCGCCGTCTTGCCGTCCATCGACGTGCACAGCCGTTTCAGATCGACGAGCGCGGCGCCATCGACGCCATTGAGCGCTTCCACGCGCGCGCCGAGCCGTTCGAGCGCCGCGACGATCTCGTCGATGCGCTGCGTCTGCGTCGACGCGTGATCGATCAGTCCGTGGATCGCGAGCGACACGGGATCGTCCGCGTTGGGCGTGATGCCGTACGCGCAAAAGCCGCTCTTCGCGGGTTCATCGGATTTCCTTTCGACGGCCGGCATCACGATGCGCGCCGGATTGCCGACTGCGGTTCCACCCGCCGGCACCGGCTTCACGACGACCGCGTTCGAGCCGATCTTTGCGTCCGCGCCAACCGTGAAGCCGCCGAGCACCTTCGCGCCCGCACCGACGATCACGCCGCGTCCGAGTGTCGGATGACGCTTCGCGCCGCGCGTGAGCGACGTGCCGCCGAGCGTCACGCCCTGGTAGATCGTGCAGTCGTCGCCGATTTCGGCCGTCTCGCCGATCACCACGCCCATGCCGTGATCGATAAACACGCGCCGCCCGAGCGTTGCGCCCGGATGAATTTCGATGCCGGTGAGAAAGCGCGCGAACTGCGACACGAAGCGCGCAAGCCAGCGCCATTGCCCGCGCCAGCACGCGTTCGCCGCGCGATGCAGGACGATCGCGTGCAGCCCGGGATAACACGTGGCGACTTCCCAGACGCTGCGGGCGGCGGGATCGCGCTCGCGAATGGCCGCGATGTCTTCGCGAAGTCGTTCGAACATGGCGATGTCTCTGAGAGGGGAATGGGCGCTTTGCACGAATCGCGCGAAGCATATATCGGCGTTCGCCGTTTTTCGCCGATTGTAGGACGAGCACGCGCCCTCTGCCCGATGCCCCCGCTGACAGCGCGGTCAGTCTTGCTTCGAGCGCAGCAGAATGTGCTTCGCGATGCCGCGCAGGATATTCACTTCCTCACGCTCGAGTCCTGAACGCGCGAACATGCGCCGCACGCGGGACATCAGCTTCTTCGGATTGGCCGGATCGAGGAAATCCAGCGCGACGAGAGCGTCTTCGAGATGCGCGTACATGCCTTCGATTTCATCGCTCGACGCGCTCTGCCCCGCCGACTCCACCGCCGCGAGCGGACTCGCGGGCGCCTGAAACGCGACGCGCAACTCGTAGGCGAGCACTTGCACCGCCTGCGCGAGATTGAGCGAGCTGTAAGCGGGATTGGCCGGAATATGAGCCAGCGCGCTGCATCTTTCGACGTCCGCGTTCGAAAGCCCCGTGCGCTCGTTGCCGAACACGAGCGCGATGTCGCCGTGACGCACGAATTCGTGCGCGCGTTCGGCAAGCGCGCGCGGCGGCATCTGCGGCGGGCCGTACTCGCGCATGCGCGCGGTGAGCGCGACCGACCAGCGCACGCCGACGAGCGCATCGGCGAGCGTGTCGACGACATGCGCGGAGGCGAGCACGTCGTCGGCGCCGGAGGCCATCGCGATGGCTTCGGGCTCGTTCTTGACATCGGCCACGCGCGGCGCGACGAGGACGAGGCGCGCGAAGCCCATCGTCTTGAGCGCGCGCGCGGCAGCGCCGACATTGCCCGGATGACTCGGCTCGACGAGGATGAAGCGCGTCGACGTGAAGCCGCCGGCGGGCGCGGAGAGATCGTTGGGTTCCAAGGCGCGGTTCGTGCTGAGATTGAAAAAAGTGCCAACCCGTTATGCTAACGCGCTTTGTCCCGCCAGCGGAACCGCGCGGCCACTTTCGGGTAAAATGGCGCCTTCGCGCGCCGCGAACGGTCTTGCTTTCGGTCCAGCCTTCGCGCGAACGCCCCGCTCTTATTCAATTCGTCTTTCGTCGACATAGTCGTTGTCGCCAACTTTTCCGTCCGCACGCAAACGCCGGACGGTCAGAGGATTTCGCTCATGCATCCGATGCTCAATATCGCTGTCAAGGCCGCGCGCCGCGCCGGACAGATCATCAACCGCGCGTCGCTCGATCTGGACCGCCTCCAGGTCAGCAAGAAACAGCACAACGACTTCGTGACGGAAGTCGACAAGGCGTCCGAAGCCGCGATCATCGAGACGCTCCACACCGCCTATCCCGATCACTCGATCCTCGCCGAAGAATCCGGCGCAACGGATCGCGAATCGGAGTTCCAGTGGATCATCGATCCGCTCGACGGCACCACGAACTTCATCCACGGCTTTCCTTACTACTGCGTGTCGATTGCGCTCGCGCACAAGGGCGTCGTGCAGCAGGCCGTCATCTACGATCCGACGCGCAACGACCTCTTCACCGCATCGCGCGGGCGGGGCGCCTATCTGAACGAACGGCGCATCCGCGTCGGCAAGCTGGACCGTCTGTCCGATGCGCTGATCGGCACGGGCTTCCCGTTCCGCGACGGCCAGGGCCTGAACGGCTACATGCGCCTCTTCAGCGAAATGACGCTGTCGTGCGCAGGATTGCGGCGCCCGGGCGCGGCGGCGCTCGATCTGGCCAACGTCGCGGCCGGTCGTCTCGATGGCTTCTTCGAGCAGGGCATCCATCCGTGGGACGTGGCGGCGGGCAGCCTGATCGTGACCGAAGCGGGCGGACTCGTCGGCAATTACACCGGCGAATCGGATTTCCTGTTCAAGAACGAGATCGTCGCGGCCAATCCGAAGGTGTACGCGCAGATGGTCAAGATCCTCGACATGTACTCGCGCACGCGCCTCACCGGCGAATAAGCTGGATCGAAGGGGCGCGTCTCGCGCCCCTTTTGTTTTTGACTTCCTCCAGCGCTCCGGGCGCGCCGCCTGCCCTGCAACGAATGCCGGGCTCCGCTACAGTGCAAGCTTCGTCTCCTTCCGGCAACGGTGCATTCCCGCCGCACGCCGCGCCTCACGTCACGCCCCGCTCATGAAGAAAGGCTTCTACACGATCATCGCCGCGCAGTTCGTTTCGTCGCTCGCCGACAATGCGCTCCTGATCGCCGCGATCGCCATGCTCGCCGTCGTCCATTCGGCGCCCTGGATCACCCCGCTTCTGCAGATCTTCTTCACGATCTCGTACGTCGTGCTCGCGCCGTTCGTCGGCGCATTCGCCGATGCGCTCCAGAAGCGCCACGTCATGTTCATTTCGAACGCGCTCAAGGCGGCGGGCTGCGCGATGATGATCGCGGGCGTGCATCCGATGATCGCGTATGGCGTCGTCGGGCTCGGCGCGGCGGCCTATTCGCCCGCGAAGTACGGCATTCTCACTGAGCTGCTGCCGCCGCAGAAGCTGATTCCGGCGAACGCGTGGCTCGAATCCGCGACCGTCGGCTCGACGATCCTCGGCACGGTGATCGGCGGCGCGCTCGTCAGTCAGGTCGTGACGCGCTGGGTTTCGCACGCGCATCTGCCGTTCGTGAGCACGGCCGCGCACGCCGCGCTTTTCGCCGTCATGCTGATCTACGCGTCGGCGGCGGTCATCAACGTGTTCATCCCCGATACCGGCGCGCGCTATCCGAATCTTCTCAACGAGCCGACGAAGCTCGTCCACGATTTCTCGCGCTGCTTCAAGGTGTTGTGGAAGGACAAGCTCGCGCAGATCGCGCTGTGGGTCACGACGCTGCTCTGGGGCGCGGCCGTCACGCTGCAACTGCTCGTGCTCAAATGGGCCGATGCAAATCTGGGCCTGTCGCTCTCGAAAGCCGCTGTGCTGCAGGGCGTGACGGGCGTGGGCATCGCGCTCGGCGCCGCGGCGGCATCGGCGTGGATCATGCTGCGCCAGTCGTTGAAAGTTCTGCCGGTCGGCGTGCTGATCGGCGCGGTGGCGGTCGCGATGGCCTTCTACAACAAGGACATGTTTCCGGCCGGCGCGGGCGTGCATTTCGGGCCGCTGTTCGCACCCGCTTACATCCTGATGGCCTATCCGCTGATGATCGCCCTCGGCGGCCTCTCGGGCTTCTTCATCGTGCCGATGAACGCGATCCTCCAGCATCGCGGCGCGACGCTGCTTTCCGCCGGACATTCGATTGCCGTGCAGAACTTCAACCAGAATCTAGCCGTCCTGGCGATGCTCGGCGCCTACGCGCTCCTGCTGACGACGAACGTGCCGGTGCAATGGATCATCGTCGTGTTCGGCGTTTTCGTCTGTCTGATGATGGCGCTCGCGATGCGCCGCCACACGCGCAACGAGCGCGAGACGGACCTCGTTGCGCTGGTCGAGGAATGAACCTTGCTCGTCGGTGTATCCTGGGTCACACCCCGGCGCCGGCTTACGAGGGAAATGGGAGGGAACGCGGGCGGCGGGGTCAGGTCGTAACGCTGTGCAGGCCGCGAGCAATAGCCGCATGGCGGCGTTGCGGACCGGACCCGGCGATATCATTCCTCGGCAACGTCAATAAAGGAGCATGAAAATGGGATTGTTCACACGTTCGACGCTCGACAGCAGAATCAATGGCGCAGCCGATCTCGGCCAGCGCGCGGTGCGCGGTGCGAGCGACGCGGTCGATTCGGCAAGCAGCCAGTTGCGCAGCCTGCTCGACGATCTGGAAAGCTCGATTTCCGGCGCGAAGGACATTGACGCGGACAAACTGCGCAAGGAACTGCAATCGAAGCTCAAGACCGCACGCTCGCAGATGAACGGCGCAGGCGGCGCAATTGCGGGCCGGCTCAACGATGCCGCCGGTTACGCCGACGACTTCGTTCACGACAGGCCGTGGCACACGCTCGGTGCGGTCGCGGGTCTCGCGCTGCTCGTCGGGTTTCTCGCCGGGCGCGCGTGACGCATAACGGTGTTTTCCGCATCGGCCATCGGGACGGCATCGCGTTCGTTCTGGTCGCCGGTTGCGCGCTCGCCGCGGCGCAGTCGCGCTAGCCGGCATTCCATTGGCCATTCGGCCGACTCCGCCGTCATCCCATGACGGGTTAAACTCTTGCCCTATCGGCTGATTTTCCGGCTGTATTTTTTGGCTGAAATATCGGTTGAATAACGGCCGGCGCACGTCGCGTCCGGCCGTTTAGTCATTCTGGCCTTCACAGCACGCAAGATGGGCAATCAAACGGCAACTCCCGACACTTCTCCAGACATCGCCGCGCCGCTCGCGGATCTGTCGCAGCACACGCCGATGATGCAGCAGTATCTGCGCATCAAGGCCGAGCATCCCGGCACGCTCGTTTTCTATCGAATGGGCGATTTCTACGAGCTTTTCTTCGACGACGCCGAAAAGGCCGCGCGCCTGCTCGATCTCACGTTGACGCAGCGCGGCGCATCGGGCGGCAATCCGATCAAGATGGCGGGCGTGCCGCATCACGCATGCGAGCAATATCTCGCGAAGCTCGTGAAGCTGGGCGAATCGGTGGCGATCTGCGAGCAGATCGGCGATCCGGCGACATCGAAAGGGCCGGTCGAGCGCAAGGTCGTGCGCGTCGTCACGCCGGGCACGCTGACCGACGCCGCGCTGCTGTCCGACAAGAGCGACGTCTACCTGCTGGCGCTGTGCCCCGCGCACAACCGTCGCGGCGTGGTGACGAGCGTCGGGCTCGCGTGGCTCAATCTCGCGAGCGGCGCGTTGCGTCTCGCGGAAGTCGCGCCGAATCAGGTGAGCGCGGCGCTCGAACGGATTCGCCCGTCGGAAACGCTCATCGCGGATTCGATCACGGATGTGCCGGCGTCGCTCGGTGTGATGCATCCGGGCGCGACCACGCGCGTGCCGGCATGGCACTTCGACGTCGGCTCGGGCACGCAGCGTCTGCGCGAACAGCTCGATGTCGCGAGCCTCGACGGTTTTGGCGGAGAAACGCTCACCTGCGCGTGCGGCGCGGCCGGCGCGCTGCTGCTCTACGCAGCCGCCACGCAAGGCCAGCAGTTGCGTCACGTACGCAGCCTGAAGGTCGAATACGAATCTGAGTACATCGGGCTCGATCCCGCCACGCGGCGCAATCTCGAACTCACCGAGACATTGCGCGGCACCGAATCGCCGACGCTCTTCTCCTTGCTCGACACGTGCTGCACGACGATGGGCAGCCGCCTCCTGCGCCACTGGCTGCATCATCCGCCGCGCGACGCATCGATCGCGCAGGCGAGACAGCAGGCGATCGGCGCATTGCTCGACGCGCCCACGAGCGGCGGCCTCGACACGTTGCGCGGCGCGCTGCGCAAGATCTCGGACATCGAGCGCATCACGGGCCGTCTTGCGTTGCTGTCGGCGCGCCCGCGCGATCTGTCGAGCCTGCGCGACACCTTCGCCGCGCTGCCCGATCTGCGCACGCTCGTCTCCGCCGTGGCCGCACATGCGCTTGCGCTGCAACGCATCGACATCGCGCTCGAGCCGCCGCACGAGTGTCTCGATCTCCTGACGAACGCCATCGCGCCCGAACCGGCCGCGTTGATCCGCGACGGCGGCGTGATCGCGCGCGGATACGATCCCGATCTCGACGAGCTGCGCGATATTTCGGAGAACTGCGATCAATTCCTGATCGATCTCGAAGCGCGCGAGCGCACGCGCACCGGCATCGCGAATCTGCGCGTCGAATACAACAAGGTGCACGGGTTTTATATCGAAGTCACGCGCGGACAGACCGACAAGGTGCCCGACGACTATCGCCGCCGCCAGACCTTGAAGAACGCCGAGCGCTATATCACGCCGGAGCTGAAGGCGTTCGAAGACAAGGCGCTCTCCGCGCAGGAGCGCGCGCTCGCGCGTGAACGCGCGCTCTATGACGCGCTGCTGCAGAACCTGTTGCCCTTCATAGCGGACTGCCAGCGCGTCGCCAGTGCGCTGGCGGAACTCGATCTGCTGTGCGCGTTCGCCGAACGCGCCCGCGCGCTCGACTGGGTCGCGCCGGAATTCACCGCCCATGCGGGCATCGATATCGAACAAGGGCGGCATCCGGTCGTCGAGGCGCAGGTCGAGCAGTTCATCGCCAACGATTGCTGTCTGAGCCAGGACCGCAAGCTCCTGCTCATCACCGGCCCGAACATGGGCGGTAAATCGACCTTCATGCGTCAGACCGCGCTGATCGCGCTGATGGCGCATGTCGGCAGCTATGTGCCGGCGAAGCGCGCGCGTTTCGGCGCGCTCGATCGCATCTTCACGCGCATCGGCGCCGCCGACGATCTCGCGGGCGGCCGCTCGACCTTCATGGTCGAGATGACCGAAGCGGCGGCCATTCTCAACGACGCGAGCGCATCGAGCCTCGTCTTGATGGACGAGATCGGCCGCGGCACGTCGACCTTCGACGGCCTCGCGCTCGCATGGGCGATCGCGCGTCATCTTCTCACGCACAACGGCTGCTACACGCTCTTCGCGACGCACTACTTCGAGCTCACGCAGTTACCTTCGGAATTCGCGCAGGCGGCGAACGTGCATCTGTCGGCGGTCGAGCACGATCACGGCATCGTGTTCCTGCACGCGGTGAGCGAAGGTCCGGCCAATCAGAGTTACGGCTTGCAGGTCGCGCAGCTCGCGGGCGTGCCGGGCGCGGTGATCCGCGCGGCGCGCAAGCACCTCGTGCATCTCGAACAGCAGTCGATCAACCAGCCCGCCGCGCAGTTCGATCTCTTCGCCAGTCAGCCGTATGCGCCGTACGAAGACGAAGCGAAGCCCGACGAAAAAGCGCAGGCGCCCGAGCATCCGGTCATGGAGAAGCTGCGCGCGCTCGATCCGAACGATCTGCGTCCGCGCGACGCGCTCGATCTGCTCTACGAACTGCATGAGCTGGCGAACAGTCCGCCGGATGCCTCGCGTTGAGCGCGCCACGGCACGCGTGACGCGCGTGCTGACGATCGCGATCGCGCTGACATTCGGCGCGACCGCGCAGGCGCACGCACAAGGCGACGCGCCGCTCGCGTTCGCCGTCATCGCCGACGCGCTCTCGCGTCCCGCCGACGAAGCGCCCGTGCGCCGCATGCTCGACGCGATCGCGCGCGAAGGCAACATCGCGTTCATCGTCTACGACGGCAACTTCAAAGGCGCGGCCGAGCCTTGCCGCGATAGCGTCTTCCAGTCGCGCCACGATCTGCTCGACGCATCGCGCACGCCGCTCGTGCTGCTGCCCGGTCAGCACGACTGGGCCGATTGCGCTCTCGCACACGCGGGCGCTTACGATCCGGTCGAGCGGCTCGACTTCGTGCGTCAGCTCTTCTTCGCCGATGCCGCATCGCTCGGACAGAACCCCCTCACGCTCGCGCGCGAAAGCGATGTCGCGCGCTTTCGCACGTTTCGCGAAATCGTGCGCTGGCAGGCGCAAGGCATTGCGTTCATCGGGCTGAACGCGCCGAGCCCGAATAATCACTATCTGACCGCGGGCGGGCGCAACGGCGAGTTCGAGGATCGCGCCGTCGCGACGACGTTCTGGCTCGAACACGCGGCGGAATCGGCACGGCGCGCCGAGATGCGCGCGCTCGTCGTCATGTTGCAGGGTGATCCGGATTTTTCGCGCTACGAGCGGCGCGAACGCTTCGCATGGCTACGCTTCTCGCGCCCGAACCAGCCGCGCGACGGCTTTCTCGAACTGAAGCGCAGTCTCGTAAAGGCGGCGGAGACCTTTCGCGGGCCCGTCATCGTGATACATAGCACCGACGCGCCCGAGCCGAACGGCTTTCATATCGATCAACCGTTGCGCAACGACAAGGGCTTGATCGTCACGAATCTCACGCGTGTGGCGATCGCGTTCAAGAAGCCGCAATCGCAATGGCTCGAAGTGCAAAGCGATGCACAATGGCATCCGCCGTTTCGGCTGCGCGTGCGCGATGTGAAGGAGACGCGCACGCGCGAGCCGGGCGCGACACCGGCAGAAACGCCCGCATCGGTGCCGCCCGCGCTGCCGCGCAACGATCTGCCCGAGCCGCTGCCTGCGCCGCCTTCGATGCCGCTGCCGGCCTCCGACCTGCCGCCCATCCTGAGCCCGCCGCAGTCGTTGCCGCCCATTTATCCCGTGCCCGCGTCGGGCATGCAGAACGGGTCGTCCGGATAAGAAAAAAGCGCAGCCGAAGCTGCGCTTTCCGTGCCTTCTTCACCGGCCGGCGCGCTCAATGCAGCGTCGGACCTGCATCCTTGCGGGGCTCGTCGTCATCGTCGTCTTCGTCTTCATCGACGACGTGCAGACCGTCCGCGCCGTGTGCGTGCTGATGTTCGATCTCGTCGTCGGTCGCCGTGCGCACTTCCTGCACCGACAGCGCGAAACGCAGCGCCATGCCCGCGAGCGGATGATTGCCGTCGAGCACGACCTTGTCTTCGGCGACATCGGTCACGGTATAGATGAGCGAGTCGACGTCGTCATCGCCGTCTTCGGGCGTGCCTTCGAACTGCATGCCGACTTCGAGCGGCTCGGGAAAACGGCTGCGCTCCTCGATCTTCACGAGTTCGGGATCGTACTCGCCGAAGGCATCCTGCGGCTCGAGCTGAATGAGCGTTTCATAGCCCGCCTCCTGACCGTCGAGCGCTTCCTCGATCTTGGGGAACGTGCCATCATAGCCGCCGTGCAGATAGACCATCGGCTCGTCGCTCTCCTCGATCAGATTGCCTTGCGCATCCGATAGCTTGTAAGCGACCGAAACGACAGTGTCTTTCGCAATTTTCATTGGATCCTCCAAGATACAAGCCTCGATTATACGATGCCCAAGCGGCCCCAAGACGCAACCCCATCCCCCGTTTCCGGCCTTCCCGAGCATGCTCGCGCGCCCTTGCCAGACGAACTCACACCGCTGTTGGGCAACCGCACGCCACGACAGTTCATGCGACGTTACTGGCAGAAAAAGCCTCTGCTGATTCGCCAGGCCATCCCGAAAATCGCGGCGCCGCTCGCGCGCGACGAACTCTTCGCACTCGCCGATCAGGACGATGTCGAGTCCCGGCTCATCACGCACTTCCGCAATGCGTGGGATATGGAGCACGGACCGTTCGCGCCCGACGAATTGCCGTCGGTCAGAAAGCGCGAGTGGACTCTGCTCGTGCAGGGCGCGAACCTCCACGACGACCGCGCGCACGCGCTGATGAACCGGTTCCGCTTCATTCCCGACGCGCGTCTCGACGATCTCATGATCTCCTACGCGACCGACGGCGGCGGTGTCGGACCGCACTTCGACTCGTACGACGTGTTTTTGCTGCAGGTTCACGGCAAGCGCCGCTGGCGTATCGGTGCGCAGCGCGATCTTTCGCTAAAACCCGGATTGCCGTTGAAAGTTTTACAGCACTTCGAACCCGAGGAAGAATGGGTGCTGGAGCCGGGCGACATGCTCTACCTGCCGCCGCATATCGCGCACGACGGCATCGCCGAGGGCGAATGCATAACGGCGTCGATCGGCTTTCGCGCGCCCTCCTCGCACGAACTCACGGCGCAGTTTCTCTATCACCTCGCCGAACGCGCGGGCGAGACGCCCGATGGCGTGCGCGGCAACGCACGCTATCGCGACCCGGCGCAGGAACCGGTATCCGAGCCGGCTGCGCTGCCTGCGCTTCTCGTCGAACGTGTTGGCGCGATCCTTGCGAACATCGACTGGAGTGAAAAGGACATCGCTACGTTTCTAGGGAGTTATCTGAGCGAGCCGAAAGCAAATGTCGTATTCGACTCGCCGGAGCGCGCATTGAATGAGCAAAAATTTGTTGAGCGAGCGAAAAAGACGGGCGTCCGACTGGATAGAAAGACCATTTTGCTCTACGACGCACGGTCATATTTTGTAAATGGCGAATCGGAAGCACTGTCGCCGAAGCTGAAAAAGTGGCTCCCTGAATTGGCCAATAGCCGGTGTCTGGAAGCGAAACGCTTTGTAACACTTACAGACGATTCGTCAATGACAGCGCTGCTTCACGAATGGTATCGTGCGGGCTGGATTCTGATGGGCGCTTTGCCTTGACAGGCTTGCCTTTACGAGACTTCCCGGGACCCTGCGGCGGCTAGTTTTTTGTTGTTCCGCAATATGAAAATTTGTATGAGAAAGACAACGTATCGTCCCCTGATTTATCGACGGTCGTTACGAAAGTGCCTATAATTTGCGGCCAAGCCGTAGGAAGTCTCACACATAAAAGAATTGTGAGTCTCCACAGCGGCCCAGGTCGGTGTTGGAGCACACATTACCGGTACTTTGCGCTGTTGCTTACCTTTAACCATAAAAGGACGTGATCATGAAGAAATCCCTCCTCGTAGCATCCCTGTTGGCTGCTGTTGCTCTGGCTGCATGCAACAAGTCTAGCGAAACGGCTGCTCCGAGCGCTGCAAGCGATACGTCGGCTGCTTCGGCTCCGGCTGCTGCTGCTTCGGACGCAAACGCTGCAGCATCGAGCGCTTCGGCCGCTGCAAGCGACGCAGCTTCGGCTGCTGGCGCGGCTTCGGACGCTGCCGCTTCGGCTGCTGCTCCGGCATCGGGCGCAAGCCAGTAAGGCTTGAGCAACGCAGCAGGCTGCTCGATGCGGCCTGCTAACGAAAAAACCGGCTCTTGAGCCGGTTTTTTTGTATCTGCTTTTTTGTATATGCCGCTGTATATGCCGCGCGCGTCGACCCTGCGTCGAAAAAAACTTACATCATTCAGAGCGTAAGCCAGTCGAACCCTTCCGCCTGGGTCGCGACGACGACATCCAAAGCACTCGCGCCCAGCACCGATGCGAGCGCCGCCTGCGCCAGATGTGGCAGATTGTTCTGCTGGCTCAGATGTGCGGCGACGAGATGGCGCAGCCGCGAACGGTCGAGCGACGCGAGAATGGCCGCCGCCGCTTCATTGTTCAGGTGTCCATGCGTCCCGCCGATGCGCGCCTTCAGCGAAGGCGGATAACGGCTCGCTGCGAGCATCGCGATATCGTGATTGGATTCGAGCACGAGCGCATCGCAACCGCTCAACACATGCGTGATATGCGGCGTCGATACGCCCACGTCAGTCAGCACGCCGAGACGGCTCGCGCCATCGGAGAAGACGTATTGCAAGGGCTCGCGCGCATCGTGCGGCACCGTGTAGGGCAAGACGCTCAGATCGCCGATTGCGACGCTCTCATCGCCCCACAACACGTTCAACTCGACATTGGCTTCATCGGCGCCGATCGCGCGTGCCGTGCCCCAACTCATGTGCAGCGGAATGGACCAGCGGCGCGCGAGCGTCAGCGCGCTGCCGATGTGATCCGTGTGCTCATGCGTGATGACGATGGCGTCGAGGTCTTCGGCACGGCAATTCAGGCGCGCGAGACGGCGCTCGACTTCCTTTCCGGAGAATCCGCAGTCGAGCAGCACGCGGGTCGTCGTCGTGCCGCTCGATGCCTCGACGAGCAATGCATTGCCCTCGCTGCCGCTGCCGAGACTGGCGAATCTCACGATGTCTTCAGCATGTCGTTCAGTTCAACTGCGCGTGCAGCAAGGAGACGATGCGCTGCGCATCGGACGAGTTGTCCGGCTGGCCGTTCGCATCGACGACGCCGACTTGCGTGACCGAATCGGCCTTCGGCTTCACGTTGACGAGGAACTGACGCGTCGGCTTGGGCGTGCCGCCCGAAAAGAGCTTGCCGAAGAGACCGTCCTTCTTCAACTCGGCCATCGAGTCCGAGAAATGCACGTAGTAGATGCCCTTGTCGCGGTCGCGATTGTCGACCGTGAAGTTGGTGCGATCGAGCGCGAGGCCCACGCGCAGCCACGCACGATCGAACGGCTCGGCGAGATCGAGCGTGGAGCCGCCCGCGCCCTGATCGATCGCGACCTTCGCGCCGATCGGACGCGCTTGCGCCATCAACTGCTGCGACTGCTTCTCGGTCAGGCCGAACTTCTGCATCAGCTTCGTGAGCACCGCGGCTTCGAGCTGCGGATTGCGCGGACGCGCCTCCCAGCGCGACGAAGTCTTGTCCTGCCCCGTCAGCACTTCTTCCATCGCGCTGTGCGTGACGGAGATATCCGTCGAGCCGTCCGATGCGCGGTCCACCTGCGTGCGGAACATGTCGCGCGTGCCGGACGAATATGCGAAGTCGAGCAGCTTGCCCACGCTGTTTCGGAACCAGTCGTTCGGAATGTTCGCGCGATTCTCGGCCCAGTCGGTCGCCATGATGCCGGTCTGCGGCGCGTCGGTCTTGAGCGTGAAGCCGTTCTCTTCCCAGAACTCCTTGAGCGGTCCCCAGACCTGATCGGGCGAGCGGCCATCGACGACGAGCCAGCGATGATCGCCGTCGCTTTCGATGTGCATGCCGAACGGATCCTGCGCGTTCGGCACGCCGAGCGTTGCGTTGCCGGCCGGCGTGACCGCGCGCTCGGCGGCGCCGCCGAGCGAATTGATCTTCGGCGGCGCGGCATAGCGCTGGCTGATGTCGGCCGTGGTCAGATCGGACGGAACGGCAAGCGAAGGGGCGGTTTCGGCAGCCTTGTAGTTGACGCGATCCGGCGCGAGCCAGTCGTTGAGCGTGTCGCAACCCGCGAGCGCGAAGACCGCGCCGGCGCCGAGCGACAGCACGCCCAGGCGTTTGGCACGAGTAAGGAGAGCGGAACGTTTCATGAGGTCCTTCTTTGCTGCTGATGCGCATTGCCTCGCGCCGATCCCGCTCTAGCCGAGCGGCTCAGCGAGGCCAATGTCGAGGCCAATGAGCGGCGGTTGATGACTGAAGGTGAGCTTCATTTCGATCACTAGCGGCGGCGCGGCCTTTCGATTCTTTGTGACTGGCGCGGCGCCCCATGCGATCAGGCGAGAAGCCCGGAGTCGCGCAACGCGTCGCGCACCACGTCGTGGTAGCGCGCGTCGAGCGGCGTGAGCGGCAGGCGGATGCCGCCTTCCATGCGGCCGAGCGCCTGCAGCGCCCACTTGGCCGGGATCGGGTTCGATTCGCAGAAAAGTTGCTTGTGCAGCGACAGCAGTTTCAGATGAATGCGGCGCGCGGTGATGGCATCGCCTTCGATCGCGGCGCGGCAGAGCTGACTCATTTCCTTCGGCGCGACGTTGGCCGTCACCGAGATATTGCCGTGGCCGCCGAGGAGCATCAGCGCGATCGCCGTGGGATCGTCGCCGCTGAAAATGCTGAAATGCGCCGGCGCGTGCTTGATGAGATGCGCTGCGCGGTCGATGTTGCCCGTCGCTTCCTTCACGCCGATGATGCCCGGCACGTCCGCGAGGCGCAGGATCGTTTCGTTGCTCATGTCGGCAACGGTGCGGCCCGGCACGTTGTAGAGCAGCACCGGCAGATCGACGGCTTCGGCGATCGCCTTGAAATGGCGATACATGCCTTCCTGCGTCGGCTTGTTGTAATACGGAACGACTTGCAGCGTGGCGTCGGCGCCGACCTTTCTGGCCTGCTTCGAAAGCTCGATGGCTTCGGCGGTCGAATTGCCGCCCGCGCCCGCGATGATCGGAAAGCGCTTGGCCGTATGCTCGACCGCCGTCTGGATCATCAGAATGTGCTCTTCGACCGACAAAGTGGCCGATTCGCCGCTCGTGCCCACCACGACGAGACCGTTCGACCCTTGCTCGACGTGCCAGTCGATCAGTTTTCGAAACGCCGGCAGATCGAGACTACCGTCCTCGTGCATCGGTGTGACGATGGCAGGAATGCTGCCGCGGATCTGGATGCCGCCGTGTGTTCCGTTTGTCATGAAACTCTATGAATTTAATCGTGAATTTAATCGCAAAAAGCGATATTACGCGATTGTAGCGGATTAGCCGGTCAGCGCGTAACGTGGCGGACCCGAGGGGATGTTACCAATCGTGAGCGCGTTTTCCACGCGAACCGCGCAGATTCGCTGCACGTAGGCAGGACGCGGGTCGTCGACGAATCCGTCTTCGTAGGCGATCACGCGCAGCCGCCCTCTCACCGCTTCGAGCAGTTCGCCGGGTTCGAGCAGAAAGGCCGGATTCGACGGCTTGCCGATACTGCCATTGCCCGCCGCGAAGGTCTCGTAGATGAGCACGCCGCCGGGCGCGAGCGTGTCGACGAAATGCCCGAAAAGCGGCCGATGCAGATAGTTCGTGACGACGATTGCATCGAACGTTCGGTCAGCCCGAACCGGCCAGGGCGCGCCGTTTTCCAGATCGGCGACGAGCGTTTCGATGCGTTCCAGCCCCGTCATCGACGCGAGCGCGTCCGCGTCGCGATCGACAGCCAGCACTGGAAAACCGCGCGCCGCGAACCAGCGCGCGTGGCGCCCGCTCCCCGCGGCGACGTCGAGCACCGCGCCGCCGGGCGCGACGAGATGCGCCCAGCGCACGACCCACGGACTCGGCACGCCTTCCATCAGTTGTAGGACAGGCCCATGGCTTCACGCACGTCGCGCATCGTTTCCGTGGCGAACTTGCGCGCCTTGTCGCAGCCGTCCGCGACGATCGCGCGCAGAAGCGACGGATCGTCCATGTACTTCTGCGCGCGCTCCAGCATCGGTTGCTGCTCGCGCAGGATGCCTTCGATCACCGGCTGCTTGCACTCCAGGCAGCCGATGCCCGCGCTTCGGCAGCCCTTCTGCACCCATTCGTGCGTCTTTTCGTCGGTGTAGACCTGATGCAACTGCCACACCGGGCACTTGTCCGGATCGCCCGGATCGGTGCGGCGCACGCGCGCGGGGTCGGTCGGCATCTTGCGCACTTTCTGTTCGATGGTCGCCGCGTCCTCGCGCAAGCCGATGGTGTTGCCGTAAGACTTCGACATTTTCTGGCCATCGAGACCCGGCATGCGCGACGCTTCCGTGAGTAGAACCTGCGGCTCGACCAGAATCAGCTTGCGCGCGCCTTCGAGATAGCCGAAGAGGCGCTCGCGATCGCTCATCGACAGGCTTTGCGACTCCTGCAGCATCGCGCGCGCTTGCTCGAGCGCTTCGTCGTCGCCTTCCTGCTGATACGCGACGCGCAGTTCGTGATACAGCTTCGCGCGCTTGCCGCCGAGCTTCTTCGCCGCTTCGAGCGCCTTCTCCTCGAAATCCGGCTCTTTGCCGTAGAGATAATTGAAGCGGCGCGCGATCTCACGCGTCATTTCGACGTGCGGCACCTGATCCTCGCCGACCGGCACGAGCGACGCGCGATACAGCAGGATGTCCGCCGCCATCAGCACCGGATAGCCGAGAAAGCCGTACGTCGACAAGTCTTTCTCGCGGAGCTTCTCGATCTGCTCCTTGTAGGTCGGCACGCGTTCGAGCCAGCCGAGCGGCGTACCCATGCCGAGCAACAGCGAAAGTTCGGCGTGCTCGGGCACGCGGCTCTGGATGAAGAGCGTCGCCTGTGCGGGATCGATGCCCGACGCCAGCCAGTCGATGAGCACTTCCCAGACGTTTTTCTCGATGACCTCGGGCGTTTCGTAGTGCGTCGTGAGCGCGTGCCAGTCGACGACCGCGAAGAAGCACGGATATTCGGACTGCAGCCGCACCCAGTTTTTCAGCACGCCGTGATAGTGGCCGAGGTGCAGCGACCCGGTGGGCCGCATGCCGGAGAAGATACGGTCAGGGAACATGATGTTATGGGAATAGTGAAGCGAGGGGATTCAGAATAGCCGACACCGCCGTATAGCCGACGTTCACGAGCGGCCCGAGCCAGAATCGCGTGAGCACGCCGGTCACGACGAGCGCCATCACGATGAAGAAGCCGTAAGGCTCGAGCTTCGAAAACGCAATCGACGCGCGCACCGGCAAAAGCGCCATGACGACGCGCCCGCCGTCGAGCGGCGGCAACGGAAACAGATTCAGCACGCCGAGCACGAGATTCACGCTGATGCCCGCCTGAGCCATGCCCGTGAAGAACGGCTCGTCGATGTGAAAGGCTCGCAGCAGCACGAAGATCACGCCCCAGACGATCGCCTGCGCGAAATTGCTGCCCGGCCCCGCCGCGGCGACCCACAGGCTGCCCCAGCGCGGATTGCGCAGATTGCCGAACGCCACCGGCACCGGCTTCGCGTAGCCGAACATGAACGCGCCGCTCGTCACGAAATACAGGACGATCGGAATGACGATCGTGCCGATCGGATCGATATGGCGCATCGGGTTCATCGAAACGCGGCCGAGCACGTAGGCCGTGTTGTCGCCGAGCAAGCGCGCGGCATAGCCATGCGCGGCCTCGTGCAGCGTGATCGCGAAAATCACGGGGAGCGCGTAGACCGCGATGGTTTGTATCAGGGAAGCATCCATAGGGCGGTATTGTAACAAGCAGGCAGGTAGGATCAGACACGCGCGGCGGCGCCGGGCGCGCACTATTTCGCCCATGGTGTGAGCAAACGCTTAATCGGGTCTTAGGCCCGTGTGCGCTACTGCGCGGCGCTCGAGGCCGTGAGCCCGAACGGTTCGAGACTGCCCCGCCCCGCGCGCACGAGCACCGGCTCCCCCGAGGAAAGATCGATCACCGTCGACGGCTCCGCCGGGCACGCGCCGGCATCGATCACGAGTTCGACCTGTTTTTCAAGCCGTTCGCGGATTTCCTCCGCGTCGTTGAGCGGTTCGGTGTCGGGCGGCAGGATCAGCGTCGATGCAAGCAGCGGTTCGCCGAGCGCCTCCAGCAGCGCGAGCGTGATCGCGTGATCGGGCACGCGCAGCCCGATCGTCTTGCGCGACGGATGCGAAAGCCGCCGCGGCACTTCCTTGGTCGCCTGCAGCACGAACACGTACGGCCCCGGCGTCACCGACTTGATGAGCCGGTATTGCTGGTTGTCGACCATCGCGAAGTTGGAAAGCTCGGACAGGTCGCGCACGAGCAGCGACAGCAACTGTTTGTCGTCGATGCCGCGCACGCGCCGCAATCGCTCGACCGCGTCTTTATCGTCGAGATGGCAGCCGAGCGCGTAGCTCGAATCCGTCGGCAACGCGACGAGACCGCCGTCCTTGATGATCTGCACGGCCTGATTGATGAGCCGCGGCTGCGGATTGTCCGGATGAATGCGAAAGAATTGAGACATGGCGACGCCTTGTTGTTTCGATCGTTATCACGAAGGCCTCGGGCGCGGCGCGAAACACGCGAAAAGCGCCTCACGCGACGTGCGTGCGAAAAATAATCGTTGATGCAAAGACCGTGCGCGAGCGATAAAAGACGCGCGCCGAACGAACGCTACAGCCAGCGTTCCCAGACGGGCGTGAGATCGTCGGGCAGCGGGGGAAGCAGGCCGAGGTCGACGCGCCCTTCGCCCGCGCCGTGAAAGTCCGATCCGCGCGATGCCTCGAAACCGTAGCGGCGCGCGACATCGGCGTATTCGCGATATTGATCGGGCGTGTGGCTGCCCGTCACGACTTCAATCGCTTTTCCGCCGAGCTGGATGAATTCGTCGAACAGCGCGGCGAATTCGACCGGCGTGAAGTCGTAACGGCCCGGATGCGCGATGATCGGTTCGCCGCCCGCATCCTTGATCCACCTCACGGCGTCGGCGAGCTTCGCCCAGCGATGCCCGACGAAGCCCGGCTTGCCGTCGCCGAGATAGCGCGCGAACACGTCCGATGTGGACTGCGCGTAGCCCGCCTCCACGAGATAGCGCGCGAAGTGCGTACGCGAGATCATGTCGGGATCGTCCGTGAAGCGCAGCGCGCCCTTGTAGCAATCCGGAATGCCGGCTGCCGCCAGCGCCTCGCCGATCGCCACGCCGCGCGCCGCGCGCCCGTTGCGCGTGGCTTCGAGTCCTTTGCACAGCGCGTCGTCATGCGGATCGACGTTCATTCCGACGATATGCACCGTGCGCGACGCCCACGTCACCGAAATCTCCACGCCGGACAGATAGCGCATGCCGAGCGCCTCCGCGGTCTGCTTCGCTTCGTCCTGCCCGCCGAGCTGATCGTGATCCGTCAGCGACCACAGCGTGACGCCGTTCGCGTGCGCGCGCGCCGCGACCTCGCCGGGCGCGAACTGGCCGTCGGACACGGTGGAGTGGCAATGCAGATCGGCGTTCATTTTCGGCTCTGAAATATGTCTCACATTCTAACTGTATCGGCATGACGCGCCGGTGATGTCCTTGCTCCGTTCCGTGCCATGCCGCTCATGCACAGAACGTTTCGATCAGCGCCGCGACCCGCTCCGGCTGATCGTGATGGATCATATGACCGGCTTCGTCGACGATTTCCTCGCGCCAGTCCGGAAACGCCTGGAAACGCGCCTTGAAGTCGGCGATGGGCGTTTCACCCGCGAACGTCGCGAGCGTCGGCGAATCCTTGGCCTCGACGTGCAGCACGGGCGCCGCGACGCGCGACCACGCGGCGCTCACCTCGTCCAGCCGATAAAGCGTCGGACCGCGCAGCTTGTGCGCCGGATCGGCGAGCAGATGGAAGCGCCCGTCGCTTTCCTCGCGCGACCAGTGCTGTGCGAGATAGCGCGCCCGGGCGAGCGGCAGACGCGGATTCGTGCGGATCAGCCGGTCGGCGACTTCGTCGAGACTCGCGTAGCTGCGCAGCGCGGGCGGCGCACGCAGATCGTCGAGCCACTGGGCGATGCGTCCCGGCGACTGCGACGCGCGCGCCGCCGGCAAACCGAAGCCTTCCAGATCGACGACGCGCCGCACGCGCGCCGGCCGCACACCCGCATACAACAGCGCAACATTCGCGCCCATGCTGTGCCCGACGAGATTCACCGGCTCGAACGGCGCGTAATGGTCGAGCAGCACGTCGAGATCCGACAGATAGTCCGGAAAGTAGTAATGCCCGCCGCCCTTCTGCGCGACCGGCCAGTCGGACAGGCCGAAGCCGCGCGCATCGGGCGCGAGCACTTGCCAGCCGCCCGCGAGCGCATCGACGACGAACTGAAACGACGCGCCGATATCCATCCAGCCGTGCAGCATGAAAAGCATCGGAGCGTCGGGCGAACCCCAGCGGCGGACGTGCAGGCGCGCGCCGCGCGCATCGACGAATTCGGAGCGCGATTGTTTCATCGTGTCGTCTCGAAGGTAAAAAAGGATGATCGTTCGATTATAGCGGCGATGGCGCGGCGCTACTGCGCGCCGTCCAGACCCGCGAGCGCGCGCAGTTCGGCTTCGTCGAAACCGGCGTCGCGGCGCGCCTCGAAGTTGAACGGACCGCGCAGCTTCGGCGCGTGATATTGCGGGGCGAGACGTTCGTAGGTCGAGTACGGATCGAGATGATCGGCATCGCAAAGAAAGCGGAACCAGCGGTTGCCGATCAGCACATGGCCGATTTCGTCGCGCAGGATCACGTCGAGAATCGCGGCGGACGCGTGATCGCCCGCCTGCGCGAGACGCTTTCTGATCGGCGGCGATGCGTCCAGGCCGCGCGCCTCCAGCGTGCGCGGCACGAGCGCCATGCGCGCGAGCACGTCGCCGCGCGTGCGCTGGGCCATTTCCCACAGGCCGTCGTGCGCCGGGAAATCGCCGTAAGCGTGGCCGAATTCGGCGAGCCGCGCGCTCAGCAGCGAGAAGTGATGCGCCTCCTCCGCCGCGACTTTCAACCAGTCGAGATAAAAATCCAGCGGCATCGACGGGAATCGCCAGACGGCATCGAGCGCGAGGTTGATCGCGTTGAACTCGATATGCGCGAGCGCATGCAGCAAGACGGCGCGCCCCGCGTCCGACTGCATGCTGCGCCGTTTCAACGACGACGGCGCGACGAGTTCCGGCCGATCCGGCCGCCCCGGCAGATCGTCGGGTTCCACGAGCGTGGCGCGCGGATCGATGCACGATGGCCGCGCGCACGCCGCATCGAAAAGCGCGCGCGCTTGCGCCGCCTTCGTCGCGGGATCGCACTCGGCGAGAATTGCGAGCGCCGCGCGGCGGGCACAGGCATCGGCATCGGCATCGGGGAACATCGCAGGGTCGTGCATCGGACTGTCTCGAAAACGGGCGTCGAACGTGGCGGAAAAGCGGACGCTTACGGCAAACAGCTAAAATGGTAATCCCGGAGAACGCCGCATAACGCGTAACAATGCGCGGCCTCGCAGACTAGCAGTCTCGCCGGCAGGCGCGCATTGTAGTCCCACCATCACGACACCCGCCTCAGGAGACAATGTGGCCATCTACAAACTCGGCGACGACGCGCCGACCATCCACGAAAGCGTGTTTCTCGCCGACACCGCGACCATCATCGGCCGCGTGACGCTCGAAGAGAACGCGAGTGTCTGGCCGGGCGCGGCGCTGCGCGGCGACAACGAGCCGATCGTCGTCGGGCGCGGCAGCAACGTGCAGGAAGGCGCGGTGCTGCACGCGGATCCGGGCTTTCCTCTGACGATCGAGAACGACGTCACCGTCGGCCATCAGGCGATGCTGCACGGCTGCACGATCAAGGAAGGCTCGCTGATCGGGATTCAGGCGGTGGTCTTGAATGGCGCGGTCATCGGCCGCAACTGTCTGGTTGGCGCGGGCGCCGTCGTCACCGAAGGCAAAGTGTTTCCGGACAACACGCTGATTCTGGGCTCGCCCGCTAAAGCGGTGCGGGAGATCGGCGAGGCGGACATCGCCCGCATGCGCGCGGCCACGGCAAGTTATGCCGACCGGCGCGAATATTACAAGGCGCAGCTCGTGCGCATCGGCTGAACGGACGTCGCGCACGACGGCGCAGCAGCCTCAACACCCAAGGAAGAGTTGTGAACGACCAGTTGCAGAAATTCATGTTCAACGCGGCGCCGGTGCGCGGCGAGATCGTCTCATTGCGGCACACGTGGCAGGAAGTGCTCGCGCGCCGCTCGTATCCGCTGGCGGTGCGCAACGTGCTCGGCGAGATGATGGCCGCGTGCGCGTTGCTGTCGGCGAATCTCAAGTTCGACGGCACGCTCGTCATGCAGATCTACGGCGACGGCCCCGTGAAGATGCTGGTCGTGCAATGCAACTCGAACCTGTCGCTGCGCGCGACCGCCAAGCTCGCGGACGGCGTCGAAAGCGAGCTCGACGGCGAATTGTCGCTGCCCGAACTGCTGAACCGGCACGGGCGCGGCCGCTGCGTCATCACGCTCGATCCCGCCGACAAGAAACCGGGACAGCAGCCGTATCAGGGCATCGTGCCGCTGTCGGGCGAGCACGGCCCGCTCAAGTCGATGGCCGAAGTCCTCGAGCACTACATGCATCACTCGGAACAGCTCGACACGCGTCTGTGGCTCGCGGCGGACACCGATCGCGCGGTCGGCATGCTGCTGCAAAAGCTGCCGGGCGATGGCGGCATCGTCCCGCATCCGGGCGAGCACGATTCCGATACGTGGCAGCGCGTCTGCCATCTCGGCAGCACGCTGTCGAACGAGGAATTGCTGAAGGAAGAGCCGGATACGGTGTTCAAGCGTCTCTTCTGGCAGGAGAACGTGCAGCACTTCGAGCCCGCGCCGGCGCGCTTCCAGTGCACCTGTTCGCGCGAAAAGGTGGGCGGCATGCTGAAGATGCTGGGCCGCGAGGAAGTCGACAGCGTGCTCGAAGAGCGCGGCAACGTCGAAGTGCATTGCGAGTTCTGCAATCAGCGCTACGAGTTCGACACGGTCGACGTTACGCAACTTTTTGTCGCAAACGACGTCTCACAAGGCGTGAGTCCGGCGTCGGACCAGCGTCACTGACGCGCCGCCCGAGCCTTGTCCAGCGGGGTTTCAGTGCTGTGCGCCGGCCGCGGCGAACGCGTGGCGCGCGAGTTGCGGCCTCAGTCTCACGACAGACGCCGCACGCTATGATGGGACTCCTGCACAGATGTCCGGCCCGCTGGAGGTCGCAAAATGAAAACCGCAACGCTCAACTGGAAATTGCTGCCGTGTCTTGCCGCGGCCGCGCTCGTCGCCGGCTGCATGATGGATCCGCCTGGCCCGTCGCCGATCTATAGCCGCCTGCCTGACACGGCGCCCGCGCCGCAGCAGACGCTCACGTCGCAGCAGCAGATGGAACGCTACAACGCCATCGACAAGCAGGCGTTGAACGAATCGCAACAAGCCGCCGCCGCGGGCAATGCGGCGAAGACGATGTCGCAGTTCTATGCGCCCGCGCCGGTCTCGGTGTACGGCGGCTATTCGAGCGGCGGCTGGGGCGGTCCTTACTGGGGCACCGGCGTCGGCTTCGGTACCTGGTGGTAATCCAGTCGCAGATGCAAAAATGGCGCGGTCGATGACCGCGCCATTTTTTTTCGATCGAAATCCGGCCGTTACTGCGCCGCGCCCTGCTGTTTTTTCTTCGCTTCGGCCGCCTTGTCCTTTTGCGCCTTCTTGTCCAGCTCGCGCAACTCCTGCTTCGAGCGCGACACCGGATTGGGCACCACGCGCAAAGGCGCCGCCGAGACCTGCCCGCGCGTCGAGCCGTTCATGCCCGGCATGTTCGCGGAATTGACGGGCGCATTCGAATTCGGCGAGACGAACTGTACGAACACCTCGCTGTCCTTCACCATCCCCATTTCGTAGCGCGCGCGCTCTTCCACGGCGGCGGTGCCGTTTTGCAGATCCTGCACTTCACCTTGCACGCGTTCGTTGCGCAGTCGCAGGTTGGTGTTCTTCTCCGCCTGCTGCGCGAGCTGCTGCTGCAATTCATGCACGCGCAGCCAGCCGCCGTGCCCCCACCAGAGCGGGTATTGGATCAGCACCAGCAACAAGACCAGAACGACAGTTACGAGCCGCATTCACGTAGCCGAAATAAGCGCCGCCCGGCGACGAACATGCCGTGGGCGGCGGGCTTCAAAATATGACGCTTCGATCAGCACCAAGCGTCCTTATCGACTAAAGCGGCAAAAGCTTTAGCGCAAGTTATAAAACGCCGACTTGCCCGGGTAGCTTGCGATATCGCCGAGATCTTCCTCGATGCGCAAAAGCTGGTTGTACTTCGAGATGCGGTCGCTGCGCGACAGCGAACCGGTCTTGATCTGGCCGGCGTTCAGGCCGACGGCGATGTCGGCAATGGTCGAATCTTCCGTTTCGCCGGAACGGTGCGAGATGACCGCCGTGTAGCCCGCGCGCTTGGCCATTTCGATCGCCGCGAAGGTTTCCGTCAGCGTGCCGATCTGGTTGATCTTGATGAGAATCGAGTTGGCGATGCCCTTCTCGATGCCTTCCTTCAGGATGCGCGTGTTCGTCACGAAGAGATCGTCGCCGACGAGCTGGATCTTCTTGCCGAGGCGGTCGGTCAGGATCTTCCAGCCTTCCCAGTCGCTTTCGTGCATGCCGTCTTCGATGGAGACGATCGGGAACTTGTCGACGAGATTCGCGAGGTAATCGGTGAATTCAGCCGACGAGAGTTGCAGGCCTTCGCCCGCCAGTTGGTACTTGCCGTCGTGGTAGAACTCGCTCGCCGCGCAGTCGAGCGCGAGCAGCACGTCTTCGCCCGCGCGATAGCCGGCCTTCTCGATGGCTTGCAGGATGGTCGACAGGCACTCTTCGTTGCTGCCGAAGTTCGGCGCGAAGCCGCCTTCGTCGCCCACCGCCGTGCTCTGGCCGCGCTCGGCGAGAATCTTCTTCAGCGCATGGAACACTTCCGCGCCGCAACGCAGCGCTTCGCGGAACGTCGGCTGGCTCACCGGCACGATCATGAATTCCTGGATGTCCAGGCTATTGTTCGCGTGCGCGCCGCCGTTGACGATGTTCATCATCGGCACCGGAAGCTGCATCGCGCCGGAGCCGCCGAAGTAGCGGTAGAGCGGCAGGCCGGCTTCTTCAGCCGCGGCTTTGGCGACGGCCATCGACACGGCGAGCATCGCGTTCGCGCCGAGGCGCGACTTGTTGTCGGTGCCGTCGAGCTCGAGCAGAGTCTTGTCGAGGAAAGCCTGTTCCGAGGCGTCGAGGCCCATGATGGCTTCGGAAATCTCGGTGTTGATGTGTTCGACGGCCTTCAGCACGCCCTTGCCGTTATAGCGGCCGGCTTCGTCGTCGCGCAGTTCGATGGCTTCGCGCGAACCGGTGGACGCACCCGACGGCACCGCTGCGCGGCCCATCGTGCCCGATTCGAGCAACACGTCGCATTCGACGGTCGGATTGCCTCGCGAATCGAGAATCTCGCGGCCGATGATATCTACGATAGCACTCATGGTTTCCTCAAGAAATGACGATGAATTCTGTCAGTCACAACGAAACGCGCCGCCTGCTTTTACACTTCGATACACGCTGCGCACGCGCTAAGACAGGCTTCGCTTCGACCGTCCCGATGCGCGCCGGCTGCGGTGCCGGCGCGACAAAGCGGACGTTGCGGATAAGCGACCCGCCCGGTGACCCGCTTTCGCAACACGGGCGCCGATCATGACGCCCGTGCCGTACTGCGTTCTGCCGCGCCCGCTCAGTTGAAGTCGTTCTCGAGGAACGAACCGCTCTTCACCGCGCGATCGATCGTAATGAGCGTCGAAAGCAGCGCTTCCATGTGATGCAGCGGCACCGCGTTCGGGCCGTCGGACTTCGCGCAGGCCGGGTCCGGATGCGTCTCCATGAAAAGACCCGCGACGCCGGTTGCGACCGCCGCACGCGCCAGCACTGGCACGAACTCGCGCTGACCGCCCGAACTCGTGCCCTGCCCGCCCGGCAACTGCACCGAATGCGTCGCGTCGAACACGACGGGCGCATTGGTCTCGCGCATGATCGCGAGCGAGCGCATGTCGGACACGAGATTGTTATAGCCGAACGACACGCCGCGCTCGCACGCCATGAAGCGGTCTTCCGACAGACCTGCTTCACGCGCGGCGTCGCGCGCCTTGTCGATCACGTTCTTCATGTCGTGCGGCGCGAGAAACTGGCCCTTCTTGATGTTGACCGGTTTGCCCGAACGCGCGCACGCATGGATGAAGTCGGTCTGACGGCACAGGAACGCGGGCGTCTGCAGCACGTCCACGACCGATGCGACCGCTTCGATTTCCTCTTCGGTATGCACGTCCGTCAGAACGGGCACGCCGAGCTGCTTCTTCACTTCGCCGAGAATGCGCAGGCCTTCGTCCATGCCCGGGCCGCGATACGACTTGCCCGAGCTGCGGTTGGCCTTGTCGAACGACGACTTGTAGATGAACGGAATTCCGAGCTTCTGCGTGATTTCCTTCAGCCGCCCAGCGACGTCGATCGTCATTTGCTCCGACTCGACGACGCATGTGCCCGCGATCAGGAAGAACGGCTTGTCGAGGCCGGCTTCGAAATGACACAGCTTCATGCTTGCGCTCCCGCGGTAGCCTTGACCGGCGCGTTCACGTTCTCGCCCAGAGCGTGCGCGCGCGCCGCTTCGACGAACGCCTTGAAGAGCGGATGACCGTCGCGCGGCGTCGACGTGAATTCGGGGTGGAACTGCACACCGACGAACCAAGGGTGCAGCGACTGCGGCAACTCCATCATCTCGGGCAGATCCTCGCTCGGGGTACGGGCGCTGATGATAAGCCCGCCGGCTTCGAGCTGGGGCACGAAACGGTTATTGACTTCATAACGGTGACGATGACGCTCGTTCACATCGCTGCCGTAGATGCGCTCGGCCATCGTGCCGGGCTTGATCGGGCACTTCTGCGAGCCGAGGCGCATCGTGCCGCCAAGGTCCGATTCTTCGTTGCGCTTCTCGATGCGTCCCGCGCGGTCGTACCACTCGGTGATGAGCGCGACGACCGGATTTTGCGTGTCCTGATCGAATTCGGTGGAATTCGCATCGGTGAGACCGGCGACGTCGCGTGCGAACTCGATCACCGCGAGCTGCATGCCGAGGCAGATGCCGAGATACGGCGTCTTCGATTCGCGTGCGTAGCGGATCGCCTTGATCTTGCCTTCCGTGCCGCGACGGCCGAAACCGCCCGGCACGAGCACGGCGTCGAGGTGCTTCAAGGCATCGGTGCCTTCGGCGTCGATCTGCTCCGAATCGATGTACTCGATGTTCACCTTCGTCGACGTATGGATGGCCGCGTGGCGCAGCGCCTCGATCAGCGACTTGTACGACTCCGTGAGTTCGACGTACTTGCCAACCATGCCGATGGTCACTTCGTTCTTCGGATTCTCGAGCTTCTCGACGAGATTCGACCACATGGTCAGATCGGCCGGCGGCGGCGAGAGCTTGAGTTCTTCGCAGATGATGTCGTCGAGATGCTGGTCGTTGAGCATCTGCGGAATCTTGTAGATGCTGTCCGCGTCCCACACGGAAATGACCGCGTCTTCCGGCACGTTCGAGAACATGGAGATCTTGGCGCGCTCGTCGTCGGGAATGCGGCGGTCGGCGCGGCACAGCAGCACGTTCGGATAGATACCGATTTCGCGCAGCTTCTGCACGCTGTGCTGCGTGGGCTTCGTCTTCAGCTCGCCCGCGGTCGCGATGAACGGCACGAGCGTCAGGTGCACGAAGCACGCGCTATTGCGGCCCATGCGCAAGCTCATCTGACGCGCGGCTTCGAGGAACGGCAGCGATTCGATGTCGCCCACCGTGCCGCCGACTTCCACGATCGCCACGTCCGGCTGCCCGCACGTCGCCGCTGCGGCGCCACGCTCGACGAAAGCCTGGATTTCGTTGGTGATGTGCGGAATGACCTGCACCGTCTTGCCGAGATATTCGCCGCGGCGTTCCTTGCGAATCACCGATTCGTAGATCTGGCCCGTGGTGAAGTTGTTGGCCTTGCGCATCTTCGTGCTGATGAAGCGCTCGTAGTGGCCGAGGTCGAGGTCGGTTTCCGCGCCGTCTTCCGTCACGAACACTTCCCCGTGCTGGAACGGGCTCATCGTGCCGGGGTCGACGTTGATGTACGGATCGAGCTTGAGGAGAGTGACTTTGAGACCGCGCGATTCGAGGATCGCGGCGAGGGAGGCGGCGGCAATACCCTTGCCAAGGGACGAAACTACGCCGCCGGTGACGAATACATATTTGGTCATCGCTAGATGCTCGCGGGAAAAACGGATTATACCGTAAAGGCAGGCTCCGACGAAGCGCGCCAGGCGCGGACATTGACTACAAATCCGCGCATTTCAGCGTCATTTTTGCGGAACGTGCCACCGTTCGTTCGTCAAGCCCCGCGCGCGTGGTTGCGCCCCTTTCAGCGCCGCGTGCGCATCGTTTCCAGCAGGCGCTGAATGGCGCGCGCGGTGTCGATCGGGCGCTCCATCGGAAAGAGATGGCTGCCTTCCATCTTTTCGATGCGCTTGTCCACGATGCGCCGCGTGAAGCCGAGTCCCACCTGCCGCACCTCGCGCGAATGTGTCCCCGCGATGAACGCGACCGGCACCGGCGCGCCGCGAGCGAGCCGCGCGCCGAGCGTATGCGGAAGCGTGCGATAGATCAGATATTCGACGTGGCGATCGAAGACGAGCGCGCGCGCGCCGTTCGCGTGACTCTGCGGCATGCCGAAGTCGATATAGTCGGACAGCATGCGCTCGTCCCAGCGCGCGAACGCGGGTTTCGACACGAAATGCCGCCACGCCTCGTCGCGGCTCGCCCAATGCGTGCGGCGCTTCTTCGTCGCGGCGGCGGGCGAAAGACGTTCGTCGAGCCCGGTCCATTGCGTGATGCGCAGAAGATTGCTCTTCCAGCCCGCGATGATCGGCGAATCGAGCATCACGACGCCTTTCACCCATTCGGGGCGCTTGAGCGCCGCCATCATCGACAGATAGCCGCCGAGCGAATGCCCGACGAGCCACACCTTCGGATGATCGCCGCCGGCGTCGCGCCGATAGCGGCTCATGTCGTCGATGAGCTGATCGACGAGATACGGCCAGTCGCGCGTCACCGGAAAGCGCGCGTCATGACCGATGCGCTCGATGGCGCGAACTTCGTAGTCGTCGGCGAGTTCCGCGAAGATCGTGCGATAGGTCGATGCGGGAAAGCCGTTCGCGTGCGAGAAGTGGATGATGTCTTTCAAGACGGTCTCTTGTTATTTGCTTCCTTCAACGCGCCATCCAGTAGCGCGCATGGCTTTGCCGATAGCGCTCGAACGTGATCCGCGAACCGATTTCGATACGCGCGGCGCCGTCTTCGTCGCTGCGCGACAGCACGATGTCGCGCATCCGGTAACGCGCGAAAACGGTCGGATGCGGATGGTGAAAACGGTTGCGATAGCCTACCTGAAATATCGCCGCGGACGGTCCGACGGAATCGAGGAAAGGCTCGGTCGACGAAGTGCGGCTGCCGTGGTGCGGCACGATCAGGACATCGGCGCGCAGTGCGTTTGCATCGCGCGCGATCAGCATGCGTTCGACGTCCGCTTCGATATCCGCCGCGAAAAGCGCCGAGCGCCCCGCCGCGTTCGTCACCTTGAGCACGCACGATTGATGGTTCGGCTTGCCCGCGAGCGGCCCGGGTTCCGGCCAGAGCATGCGGAACTCGACGCCGTCCCAGTTCCAGCGCTGTCCGGCTGCGCAACGCAGCGCGCTCGCGCCGCGCGTGCGCGCATCGGACCACAACGCGTCTTGCGGCGGCAGCGACGCGAGCAGTTGACGCACGGCGATCGATTGCAGCACCGCAGGCGCGCCGCCCGCGTGATCGGAATCCGAATGGCTGACGACGAGCGCATCTAGCGCGCGCACGCCCGCCGCCTGCAAGTACGGAACGACGATGCGCTCGCCCGCGTGCGTCGATTCGGGTCCGGGACCGGCATCGAATAGCAGCGCATGTCGCGCGGTTTCGACGACGAGCGCCGAACCTTGCCCGATATCGAGCGCGGTAACGCGAAACGCGCCGGCAGGCACGGGATGCAACGCGGGCGCGAGCAGCGGCAGCCATGTCAGCGGCGCGGCCCAGCGCAACGGCCAGCCGCGCGGCGCGAGCGCCCAAGCCACGCCGACGCATGCCGCCGCAAGCGCGAACGCGCCCGGCCGGGGCAACAGCCAAAGCGACGATGGCGCGGCATCGGCGAGGCGCGCGAGCACGTCGCAGAGCACGGACAGCGCGGCGTGCGCGAGCCGCAGCACGGGCGCATCGAGCGGCGCGGGAAGCAGAAGGCCCGCGAGGGTCGCGGGCGTCACGAGCGCGCTGATCCACGGAATCGCGAACGCATTCGCTAGCGGGCCGAGCAGCGGAATCTGCGAGAACCAGTAGACGGTAAGAGGCGCGAGCGCGATCGTCATCGCGTACTGCACGCGCGCACCCGACGCCGCGCGACGCCTTGCACGAGCGCCGAAGCGTGCGACCGTGCGTGCGATGGTGCGTGCGATGTTGCGTGAAGCAAGTGCCAGCGGCCGGCGCTCGATCACGCTTTGCGGACGCTGCCCGACTTCGCTCGGATCGGCGCGATCCCATTGATCGAGGTCGTCGTCATCGTCCGGCTGCACGCGAGATTCGACTCGCCCCGCTGCCGCCATCGCATGGAGAATCGCCGCGACCGCGCAGAACGACAGCCAGAATCCCGCCGATGTGACCGCCCACGGATCGCCGATCAGCACGAACGCGAGCGCCCAGAGCAGCACGAGCGACGACGACGGCCGCCGTCCACCGAGAAACGCGAGCGCCACGATCAGCAGCATCCAGAGCGTGCGTTGCGCGGGCACGTTGAATCCGGCGAGCGCGGCATAGCAGGCGGCGCACGCGAGGGCTGCGCACGCTGCCATCTTGGGCGTCGACACGATCAACGGCGCACTCACGCCGCGCACGCGCACGCGCCGCCACACGAAGCCGGCGATCAGCGCCGCCAGCCCGGCGACAAAGCCGATATGCAAGCCCGATATCGCGACGAGATGACTCGTGCCGGTCGCGCGCATGACGGCCCAGTCGGCCTCGCTGACGGCGTCCTGCGCGCCCACCGCGAGCGCGACGACGATCCCGCGTTGCGGCGCATCCGCGAGCACGGTCTCGATGCGATCGCGAAAGCGCGCCCGCAGACGATCGATCATCAATCGCGGACCCGACGCATCGGCGTGCAAACGATGCGGCGCACGCGCTGTCGACACATACCCCGTCGCGCGGATGCCGCGTTCGAGCAGCGTCGCTTCGGCATCGCGCAGACCGAAGTTCGCATTCGCATGCGGACGCTTGAGGCGCGCGGTCAGCGTCCATCGCTCGCCTGCAAGAAGGCGCGGCGCGACCTCGCCGGCTATCCACGACAATCGCACGAGGCGCGGAAAATCGCGCAGTCCCGCGCCGTTCGCTTCGACTTCGAAGAGAATGCGCGCGCCATCGGGCGCTTGTTGCGGCAGTCCGCGCACGAAGCCCGTCAGTTCGATATCGCGCTGCTCGTATTCGACGGGCAACTGCTCGCGCAAACGCACTTCGGCGCGCATTGCCGCATATGCGAAACCCAGCGCGCAGGCCGCGACCGCGAAGCTCGCCACACGCACGCCAGGCACGCGCGGCTTCTTCACGCCGAGCATCGTCGCGATGGCGAATGCCGCGCCGCACGCGCACCACACGATCGCGCCCGGCAAGCGAACCTGCTGCTGCAACCACACCACGCCCAACGCAAATCCCAGCAGAATCGCCCGCACGTCTTCCCTCTTCGTTCTTCGTCACGACGAACGCATGCAGCCGATGCGTCCATCGAAACGATTATGAAGAGGCGAGCGCGAGCCGTGGGAGCGCAGCGTGAGCGTTAGCCGTTGTGCCTAGGGAAAGCGTGTTTTCGTCGATGCCGCGAAGTTGCGCGAGCACCTGCGCGATGCGCGCGACCTGATCCGGCGAGTTGCGTTGCTTGTAGCGCCAGGATGGCGCGATATCGGGCGCATCGGTTTCGAGCACGATCGCATCGAGCGGAAGTTCGGCCGCGAGCCGGCGAATCTGCCGCGCGCGCTCGAACGTGAGATTGCCGCCGAAACCCAGATGCATGCCTTGCGCGATGAATGCTTCGGCCTGCTGAAAACTGCCGTTGAACGCGTGTGCGATGCCGCAGTGAATGTCGTGCACGCGCAGGCCCTTCAGCACCTTGTCCTGCGACTTGCGCACGTGGCAGATGACCGGCAGGCCGAACTCGCGCGCGAGCTTCAATTGCTCGTTGTAGAAGAACTGCTGGCGCGCGTCGTCGAGCGTCGGCACGAAATAATCCAGCCCGATTTCGCCGATGCCCACGAATCGCGGATCGTCCATGCTTGCTGCGATCTGCTCGCGCAGCACGCGCAAGTCGTCGTCCTGCGCGCCCGGCGTGAAGAGCGGATGAATGCCCAGTGCATACGCGCCGCCTTCGATGCGATGCGCGAGCGCGCGCACCGTGTCGAAGTTGAAGCGCCCGACGCCCGGAATGACGATGCGCGTCACATGCGCATCGCGCGCGGCGTCGGCGACGGCGTCACGGTCGCCATCGAACTCGCCGGCATCGAGATGACAGTGCGTATCGATCCACATGACGCCTCCGGGCGCAACGCGTTAGACCGGCACGGGCGGCTCTTCGTGCAGCACGCCGTCGCGCAGGCGCATGATGCGGTCGCAGCGCGCGGCGAGATCGGGATCGTGCGTGACGATCACGAAGCTCGTCTCGAGCGTCTGCGACAGCTCCAGCATCAGGTTGAAGACGGTGTCGGCGGTGCCGCCGTCGAGATTGCCGGTGGGTTCGTCGGCGAGCACGCACGCGGGATGCGTGACGAGCGCGCGCGCGATCGCCACGCGCTGCCGCTCGCCGCCCGACAATTCGCCCGGCCGATGCTTCGCGCGATGCCCGATGCCCACGCGCTCCAGCATCGCCTGCGCTTCCTTGCGCGCGGCCTCTTCCGGCATGCGCCGGATGCGCAGCGGCATCGCGACGTTATCGAGCGCCGTGAACTCCGGCAGCAGATGATGGAACTGATAGACGAAGCCGAGCGCGCGATTGCGCAGCTCGTTGCGCTCCTTTTCCTTCAACTGCGTGAACGGCTTGCCGAGCAGCGAAACCTTGCCCGCGCTCGGTTCGTCGAGGCCGCCGAGCACATGCAGTAGCGTGCTCTTGCCCGAGCCCGACGCGCCGACGATGGCGAGCTTCTCGCCCTTTCTCACGTCGAGTTGAGCGTTGTTGAGCACCTGCACGTTGAAGCCGCCCTGCACGAACGTCTTCGAAATCGCCGATGCCCGCAGCACGATGTTGTCGGCCGGAATCAGATCACTCATAGCGCAGCGCCTCCGCCGGACGAACCTTCGCGCCGCGCCAGCTCGGATAGAGCGTCGCGAGCGACGACAACACGAACGCGATCACGCCGATCCTGGCAACATCGCCCGGCACGAGCTCCGATGGCAGCTCGCTGATGAAATACACCGACGACGGCAGGAACTGCACGTTGAAGAGATGTTCGATCATCGGCACGAGCCACGGGATGCTCCACGCGATCAGGCAGCCGAGCGTGACGCCCAGCGCCGTGCCGATGAAGCCGATCGTCACGCCCTGCACGACGAAGATCTTCATGATCGAGCCCGGCTGCGCGCCGAGCGTGCGCAGGATGGCGATATCGGCCTGCTTGTCGGTGACGGTCATCACGAGCGACGACACCAGATTGAACGCCGCCACCGCGATGATCAGCGTGAGGATGATGAACATCATGCGCTTCTCGATCTGCACGGCGGAGAACCACGTCTTGTTCTGCTGCGTCCAGTCGCGGATATAAAGATCGCCGGAGAGCGTGCGGGCCAGTTGCCGCGCGACTTCCGGCGCGCGCTGCATGTCTTTCAGGCGCAGGCGCACGCCGGTCGGCGCAGGCAGGCGAAAGAGCGCCTGAGCGTCCTTGATCTCGATGAGCGCGAGCGTCGAGTCGTACTCGTAGTGCCCCGACTCGAAGATGCCGACCACGGTGAACTGCTTGAGGCGCGGCATCATCCCGGCGGGCGTGATGGTGCCTTCGGGCGCGACGAGCGTGATCTTGTCGCCATCCATCACGCCGAGATTGGCCGCGAGATCCTTGCCGAGCACGATGCCGAATTCGCCCGGCTTCAGGTCCGTGAGCTTGCCCGCGCGCATTTCGCGGCCGATGTCCGATACTTCCGGCTCGAGCGACGGCTCCACGCCGCGCAGCGCGACGCCGCTGACGGCGCCCTGGCGCGTGAGCAGCGCCTGCGCTTCGACGTAAGGCGCCGCGCCGATCACTTCGGGATTGCGCTTCGCTTCCTGCGCGGTCAGTTGCCAGTTGGGCATGGAGCCCGTCGGCGAGAAGATTTCGACGTGCGCGAGCACCGACAGCATGCGGTCGCGCACTTCCTTCTGGAAGCCGTTCATGACCGACAGCACGACGATCAGCGCCGCGACGCCGAGCGCGATGCCCGCCATCGACACGAGCGCGATGAAGGAGATGAAACCGTTGCCTGTGGTGCGTTTGCTGGCGCGTGTGTAGCGCCAGCCGATCTGCCATTCGTACGGAAGTTTCAAGCGATTCCTTTTCTGCTGCTGTTCCAGCGTTGTTGAGTCCCGGTGACGCAAATTTGCGAAAGTTTGCCATACATGGCGCGGACGGGACGGTTACACACGCGACAAAGCCACGCTCAGCGCAGCGTTACGCGGCACCATTGATAAACGGTCGCACCTTGGCCAACTCCGGCGCGGTGTTGCTCGCACGACGCCGTATCGAGCGCGAAGCCGTAGCGCGCGAATGCCGGGGCCGCGCGCTCGGCGAGAAAGCGGTTCTCGGCGCCGACGTCGCGGACGTCGTCGGCGCGCAGATCGAGGTGGCAGCGTTTTGCGCTGTCGGCGCCGGTGTCGGCGTCATCGTGATAGCTCGCGCGCAGGCGCAGATGATCCACGGTCCAGCGCAGTGCGCCGCAGCCTCGCGCACCGGAGGTCAGGCCGAGACTGCCGAGCATCGCGTTCGTGCGCGCGATGGTTTCGGTTCTGCCGTTAAAGCTTCCGTCGATGAGCGCGAATGCCGGACCGCCGCGCGTGCGCACCATGTCGCGCACGCGTTCGTCGAACGCCGGGCTGCGCGGAAAACTGCTGTCGATCTGCGTGAACGCGACATCGACCGGAAATCGCGTCGCGAGCCACGCCCAGGCGCTGCCCTCGCTGTAAATGATGGCGGTGGTGTGCGCGGGCTCGGCGAGCGCCGGCAGTTCGGCGTGGTAGAGCGGATCGGCCCAGCCTTCGTGTCCCCAACTGCGCACGCCGCTCGCGACCGTGACCACGACCGCGCCGCCGATCAGCCAGCACGCCACGCGCCGCGCCCGCCGATAGTCGAAAAGCCGCTGCAACAGCACGAAAGTGACGATGGGCGTGAGCACTTCGATCGCGACGACGTATCGGTAGATGCTGAAGCCCTTCATCCACAAGACATAGCCGAGCGCGACGAACACGACGACGAAGCGCGCGCGCGCGTCCAGGCGCGCGATGCCGCGTCCGCGCAGCTTCCCGATCGCGCAGGCCGCGACCCAGATCCAGAAGACGGCGTAGAGAACGGGCCAGACGATCTCGCGCACCGGCGATTCGCCGACGCGTCTGGGATCGGCCGCGATCACGAACGGCCACAGCACGGTTTCGGGCAGATTGCGCGGCAGCCAGCGCATGTCGCCGTTGAGCGGCACCGTCAGCGGATTGGGAAACCACTTCGCGAACAGCGGAAAGAACGGGTTGCCGAACGACTGCCACATATGCAACAGCCAGTAGCCGCCCGTCACCGCGTATCCGGCGAGCGAGCCCGCGCCGAAAACGAACGCGAGCCGCACGCGCGCGCCGAGCGACGCGGGATAACTCAGAAGCGCCGCGCACAGCGCCACGGCGAAAATCGCGTTGGTGAGCTTGAATCCGACGCCGAGTCCGCACACGAAGCCGCAGCCCGCGACGACGAGCCCGTCACGCAGCCGCGCCGACGACAGCCTCGTCCAGTTGACGAGCAAAAGAAGCAGGCTCGCGAGAATGAGGAGCGACGTCGTGTCGTCGCCCATCGAGTTGCCGAGGCCTGTCAGAAAGCTCGGGCTCAGCACGCCCGCGAGCGCGAGCAGCAGCGGCACCCGATTCGCGTCTTCGTCGGCTCTGCCGGGAACGGCGAGCCGCGCCACATGGAACAACAGCACGAACACGAGACCGTGCAGCGCGCCCATTGCAAAGCCGACGACCCGCGAAGGGAGATGCGTATTCAGCCAGTACAGCCCGACATCGAGCATCGGATTGAAGAACGACTGCATGCCCGCCGGCGCGAGATCGATCGCGAGCTTGCCGTTCAGCCACGCGAACGGGTTGTAGAGGTGGTAGTTGAAAAGATCCCAGTTGGCGTCCGCGCCGAGCAGGAGCGAATAGAGGCCGAAAAACAGTGGCGCGAGGACGAGCGCCAGCGCGCGCGTGCGCGGTGCATTGAGGTCGACGGACTTCAGTCGCGTCACCATCCGCGACGATGACGCGGCGGGTATATCGGATGTCCGCATCGGGAACGGTCGGTGTAAGTTTGAAAATGCCGCCATTCTACGGCGGCGCTCCCGGCGACATCGGCGAAATCGCGCTTGGCGGGCGCGATCGCCCTGCCCGCTTTGCCCTACAATGCCGGGCATCATGCCCGTTCATCATCTCCATCTCCTGCTGCCGTTCGCGCTGCCTTCGGCAGCGGACGCCGCCATCGCCCTGCACGGACTGGAGAGCGCGGCGCTCGACAAGCTGCTGGCGCGCGCCACGCTCGAAGAACGCGTCATCGGCGAGGATTTTCAGCGCACCTTGCCGCACGAACGCTGGATCGCGCGGCGCTTTCAAGCCGTGACGCCCGCCGATCGGCGCTATGCCGACGACGCCCCGCTCGCGCCCTTCATGCTGCTCGCCGACGGCGGCACGCCCGGCGATGCGTCCTGGGCGTGCATCGAGCCGGTTCATGTCCGGATCGCGCACGATCATCTCGTTCTGATCGATCCCGACACGCTCGGCGTCCACACCGAGGAAGCGCGCGCGCTGCTGCAGACCGCGCGGCCCGCTATCGAGGATCTCGGCGTGACGCTGCAGGCGCCGACGCCTCTGCGCTGGTACGTATCGGGCGATGCGCTCGGCGCGCTCGCAGGCGCATCGCCGCTGCGCGCGACGGGTCGCAACATCGAAATCTGGCTGCCGCACGAAGCCCGCACCGGCGAGCGCTCGCGCGCGTGGATGAAGCTGCAGAACGAAGTGCAGATGGCGTGGTTCGAGCATCCGCTGAATCTGGAACGCGAATCGCGCGGCCTGCCCGCGATCAACTCGATCTGGCTGCACGGGCAAGGCACGCTGCGGCCGGTCCAAAGTCCGTTCGCGCGCGTGATGTCCGATGCCGCCGCGACACGCGGTCTCGCGCTCGCCTCGGGCGTGCAGCCGTCGATGCCGCCGGAGTCATTCGACGCGCTCGTGAAAAACGACGGCGGCGAAGGCGCGACGCTCGTCGAGCTGAATCCGTTTTCCGCGCCGTTCATCGAGCAGGACTGGGCGCGCTGGAACGGCGCGCTCGAGTCGCTCGAAAGCGCGTGGTTCGCGCCCGCGCTGCAAGCCTTGAGCGATGGCGCGCTCGGTCGCCTGAGCCTCACGCTGTGCGGCGACACCGGCTCGGTCACGCTCTCGGTCACGCGCGCCGACTTGCGCAAGTTCTGGCGGCGCCGTCCGGTCGCGGCGCTTTTCATCGAATAAGGTTTTGTGCAATGACGCGAATCGTTACGCGCGCTTCCTCTCCCGCCGATGCCGAAGCGCTGATGCGCCACGGCCTGCACCCCGTCATCGCGCGTCTGTATGCCTCGCGCGGCGTGACTTCGCCCGATGAAGTCGAAACGGAGTTCAAGCGCCTGCATGCGCCCGCCGGCCTGAAAGGTTGCGACGATGCCGCCGTCGTGCTCGCCGATGCGCTCGCCGCTAACCGCCGCATGCTCGTCGTCGCGGACTACGACTGCGACGGCGCGACCGCGTGCGCGGTGGCCGTGCGCGGGCTGCGCATGTTCGGCGCGCGGATCGAGTATCTGGTGCCGAACCGCTTCGAATACGGTTACGGACTGACGCCGGAAATCGTCGAGCTCGCGTCGCGTTCGAAGAGCGGCTTGCCCGAGCTGCTCATCACGGTCGATAACGGCATCGCGAGCGTCGATGGCGTCGCGGCGGCGAACGCGCTCGGCATCGACGTGCTCGTCACCGACCATCACCTGCCCGGCGACGAGTTGCCCGCCGCGCGCGCGATCGTCAATCCGAACCAGCCCGGCTGCGCGTTCCCGAGCAAGTGCATCGCGGGCGTGGGCGTCATGTTCTACGTGCTGCTCGCGTTGCGCGCGGAATTGCGCCGGCGCGGCGCGTATGCCGACGGCACGCCCGAACCGCGTCTGGACGGCCTGCTCGATCTCGTCGCGCTCGGCACCGTCGCCGATGTCGTAAAGCTCGACTGCAACAACCGCATTCTCGTCGCGCAGGGCCTGAAGCGGATTCGCTCGGGCCGCATGCAGCCGGGCATCGCCGCGCTCTTTCGCGCCGCGGGCCGCGATGCGCGCGCCGCATCCGGCTTCGATCTCGGCTTCGCGCTCGGGCCGCGCCTGAACGCGGCGGGACGGCTGTCGGACATGTCGCTCGGCATCGAATGCCTGACGACCGACGACATCGGCCGCGCATGGGAACTCGCGCAGCAGCTCGATTCGATGAACCGCGAGCGCCGCGAAATCGAAGCCGGCATGCAGCAACAGGCGCTCGCCGAATTGCAGACGATCGATCCCGGCGAGCGCGCGACGCTCACACTCTACGACGCGAGCTGGCATCAGGGCGTGATCGGCATTGTCGCGGGGCGGCTGAAGGAACGGTTTCACCGGCCATCGTTCACATTCGCGCACGCGGACGACAGCGGCACGCTCTGCAAGGGCTCCGGCCGCTCGATTCCGGGCTTTCATCTGCGCGATGCCGTCGATCTGATCGCCAAGCGCGAACCCGGCCTCGTCCACAAGTTCGGCGGACACGCGATGGCCGCGGGCCTCACGCTCTCCACCGCCGACATCCCGCGCTTCACGGCCGCGTTCGAAGCGGTCGGACGCGAATGGCTCACGGCCGAAGCGCTTTCACGCACCGTCGAAACCGATGGCGAACTGGAGGACGCGTACTTCACGCCGCAATTCGTCGAAATGCTCGACGCCGCCGTCTGGGGACAAGGCTTTCCCGCGCCCACTTTCTCCGGCGAGTTCGAAGTGGCGTCGCAGGCGCTCGTGAAGGACAAGCATCTGAAGCTGTCGCTTTTGCGCGGGCGTCAGCGCTTCAACGCGATCTGGTTCAACCACGTCGATCCTTTGCCGCCGCGCGCGACCGTCGCGTACCGGCTCGTCAGCGATTCGTGGAACGGCGTCGCGCGGGTGCAACTGATCGTCGAGCACGCGGGCTGACAAGGCGCACGGCGTACCCGCGACGCCGGGGAAAGCCTGTCGATCGGCTATAATTTCATCTTTTTACGAAGCCGAAGATCGACAATGGAAGCGGAACGTCTCAACGCGATCGAAAGCCTTCTGGCCGACCTGCGCCGCCGCGCGGGCGAGCTACGGGGGTATCTTTGACTACGACGCCAAATCCGCGCGTCTAGCCGAAGTCAATAAGGAACTCGAAGACCCGAACGTCTGGAACGACTCGAAGAACGCCCAGGCGCTCGGTCGCGAAAAGAAGCTGCTCGACGGCGTGGTGTCCACGCTCACCGCGCTCGACAACGACCTGCGCGACGCGAACGAACTGTTCGAGATGGCGCGCGAGGAAAACGACGAAGACACGCTCGTCGCGTCGGAAGCCGATGCGGACGCACTGCGCCTGCGCGTCGAAGACATGGAATTCCGCCGGATGTTCTCGAACCCGGCCGACCCGAACAACTGCTTCATCGACATCCAGGCGGGCGCGGGCGGCACCGAAGCGTGCGACTGGGCGTCCATGCTGCTGCGTCAATATCTGCGCTACTGCGAGCGCAAGGGCTTCAAGACCGAAGTGCTCGAAGAGTCCGAAGGCGACGTCGCCGGCATCAAGAGCGCGACCATCAAGGTCGAAGGCGAATACGCGTATGGCTATCTGCGCACCGAAACGGGCATTCACCGCCTCGTGCGCAAGTCGCCGTTCGATTCGTCGGGCGGACGTCACACGTCGTTCTCGTCGGTGTTCGTCTATCCGGAAATCGACGATTCGATCGAGATCGAAATCAATCCCGCCGACATCCGCACGGACACGTATCGCGCATCGGGCGCGGGCGGCCAGCACATCAACAAGACGGACTCCGCCGTGCGCCTCACGCACGCGCCGACGGGCATCGTCGTGCAGTGCCAGAACGACCGCTCGCAGCACCGCAACCGCGCGGAAGCCATGCAGATGCTCAAGGCGCGTCTCTACGAATTCGAGATGCGCAAGCGCCAGGCCGAACAGGACAAGCTCGAATCGAGCAAGACCGACGTGGGTTGGGGCCATCAGATCCGTTCCTACGTGCTCGACCAGAGCCGCGTGAAGGACCTGCGCACGAACGTGGAAATGAGCAACACGCGCGCCGTGCTCGACGGCGACCTCGACGACTTCATCAGCGCGAGCCTGAAACAGGGCGTTTGATTCGCCGGCGCGGATATCCATCGATATCCGCGTTTTCCATTCAGGCCGCCTCGCATCAAAAAGCCACAAATCATCATGACCGAACCGACTCAGCCGGCGACCCAACCGGGCGCCGCTCCCGAACTGGAAGAGAACCAGATCATCGCCGAGCGACGCGACAAGCTGCGCGCGCTGCGCGAGCAAGGCATCGCCTATCCGAACGATTTCCGCCCGACGCATCAGGCCGCCGCGCTGCAAAGCGATTACGCCGAAACGGACAAGGACGCGCTCGAAGCGAATCCCCTGCCCGTCTCGATCGCGGGCCGGATGATGTTGAAGCGCGTGATGGGCAAGGCGAGCTTCGCGACGGTTCAGGACGGCAGCGGCCAGATTCAGTTCTTCGTGACGCCGGCGGATGTCGGCGAGCAAACCTACGACGCGTTCAAGAAGTGGGACCTGGGCGACATCATCGCCGCGAAAGGCGTACTGTTTCGCACGAACAAGGGCGAACTGTCGGTGCGCTGCACGGAACTGCGTCTGCTCTCCAAGGCGCTGCGCCCGCTGCCCGACAAGTTTCACGGCCTCGCGGATCAGGAAACGCGCTATCGCCAGCGTTACGTCGATTTGATCGTCACGCCGGAATCGCGCAAGACGTTCATGGCACGCACGAAAGCCGTCACGTCGATCCGCAACTTCATGGCGCAGGCGAGCTTCATGGAAGTCGAAACGCCGATGCTGCACCCGATTCCCGGCGGCGCGGCGGCCAAGCCGTTCACCACGCATCACAACGCGCTCGACATGCAAATGTTTCTGCGCATCGCGCCGGAGCTGTATCTGAAGCGGCTGATCGTCGGCGGCTTCGAGCGCGTGTTCGAGATCAACCGTAACTTCCGGAACGAAGGCGTGTCGCCGCGTCACAATCCGGAATTCACGATGATGGAGTTCTACGCCGCGTACACCGATTACCGCTGGCTCATGGACTTCACCGAGCAGTTGATTCGCCAGGCCGCGATCGATGCGCTCGGCACCGCGACGATCACGTATCAGGGACGCGAGCTGGATTTGAGCAAGCCGTTCCATCGCCTGACGATCAATCAGGCGATCCAGAAGTACGCACCGCAATACACCGATGCGCAGTTGTCCGACGCGGCTTTCCTGCGCACGGAACTGAAGAAATTCGGTGTCGATACGACGCAGCCCGCGTTTCTCAACGCGGGCGTCGGTTCGCTGCAACTCGCGCTGTTCGAAGAGACGGCGGAATCGCAACTTTGGGAGCCGACGTATATCGTCGATTATCCGGTCGAAGTGTCGCCGCTCGCGCGCGCGTCGGATACGGTCGCGGGCATCACGGAGCGTTTCGAGCTGTTCATCACGGGCCGCGAAATCGCGAACGGCTTCTCCGAGCTGAACGATCCGGAGGATCAGGCCGCACGCTTTCAGAAGCAGGTGGATCAGAAAGACGCCGGCGATGAAGAAGCGATGTACTTCGACGCCGACTACATCCGCGCGCTCGAATACGGCATGCCGCCGACAGGCGGTTGCGGTATCGGCGTCGACCGACTGGTAATGTTGCTGACGGACAGCCCGAGCATCCGCGATGTGATTCTGTTCCCGCATCTGCGTCGCGAAGACTGAGTTTTCCGCGTTCCGCTGACCCAGAAGCGCGCCCATCGTGGCGCGCTTTTTTGTTGTAACCGCTGGTAAAGATTTCAACACGTTCTGGCTGCGAGCGCCGTTCGGTGCGGGCCCCGGCGACTGGCACCAGTCGTGCTTTTATCCCGCCGGGCGATGTCCGCGATTTTGTTACAAGCCGAAAAAGCGAAGATTGCGGGATTCGCCCAGAATGGATCGTGACGCCGACATCGGTAGCGGCGGTTCGCCTCGAAACGGAGGTTCAACAATGGATAACGGCACCAATAAACTCAGCACGTCGCCCTCTTCCGGCGGCGCTCAGCCGCAGCGTCGGCTGCATCCGCTCGTCGCGACGGCGGCGGGCGCGGTCATCGTCGCGAGCCTTGTCGCAACGGCTGCGATGACGGGGCTCTTCCCGAGGGCATCGAGTAATTCCGCGCAGACTCCGCAGACGCAGACGGCGGCGGTCGCGCAGCAGCCCATCGTGGATTCCGCCGCGCCGAGTCCGGCGCAACAGCAAGCCGCGGCTCAACAGCAGGCCGCGCAGCAGCAGGCGGCTCAGCAGCAAGCGGCTCAACAGCAACAAGCGGCGCAGCAGCAGGTCCAGCAACCGCCTGCGCAGCCGCGGCCGGTGCAGCCATCGTATGCGCAGCAAGCGCCCGCGCATCCGGCCTACTGCTCGACGTGCGGCACGGTCGAATCGATTTCGGCGGTCAAGCGCGAAGGGCACGGAACCGGCATCGGCGCGGTCGGTGGCGCGGTGGCGGGCGGTGTCGTCGGCAATCAGTTCGGACGCGGCGGCGGCCGCACCGCCATGACGCTGCTCGGCGCACTAGGCGGCGGTCTCGCCGGCAATTCGGTCGAGAAACACATTCGCAGCGAAACCGATTATTCGGTTCACGTTCGCATGGAAAACGGCAAGTCGCGCACCTTCACGTACAAGAACCCGCCGCCGTTCCAGCAAGGCGAGCGCGTGCACATCCAGAACGGCACGCTGGTCGCGGGTTGATCGACTCTCATACGCGCAAAAAGCAGAAAGGCGGCAAACCTGTTCGGTTGCCGCCTTTTTTTGCGCAGATGCCGCTGCGGTTAATGCGCCCGCTGTGAACTGCGCGCCGGGTTCGGCCTGCCGCGCACCGCGAGATAGCCCCACCAGATGTAGCCCGAGAAGCCGTACAGCACGAACAGGCAAAACAGCATGACCGGCGGATCCGACGACACCAGCACGAAAGCCATGACGACCAGCAACACGCCTGCGAACGGCACGCGATAGCGCACGTCGAGCGCCTTGCCGCTGTAAAACGGCGCGTTCGACACCATCGTCACGCCGGCATAGATGGTCAGCGCGAACGCGACCCACGGCAGCCACACGAGCTTGAGCGGCACGCGATTATCGGTCGCGAGCCAGACGAAACCCGCGATCAGCGCAGCCGCCGCCGGCGACGGCAATCCCTGAAAGTAACGTTTGTCGACCACGCCGACGTTCGTATTGAAACGCGCGAGCCGCAGCGCCGCGCCCGAGCAATACACGAACGCCGCGAGCCAGCCCCAGCGCCCGAGGTCCTTGAGCACCCACTCGTACATCACGAGCGCGGGCGCGACGCCGAACGACACCATGTCGGACAGGCTGTCGAACTGCTCGCCGAATGCGCTCTGCGTATGCGTCATGCGCGCGACACGGCCGTCCATGCCGTCGAGCACCATCGCGACGAAAATGGCGATGGCCGCGATCTCGAAACGCACGTTCATCGCCTGAACGACGGCGAAGAAGCCGCAGAACAGCGCGGCCGTGGTGAACGCGTTGGGCAGCAGGTAAATGCCGCGCTTTCTGAGAAACTGCTGCCGCTTCGCCCGCCGCGTCTCCACGGCGCCGACGTCCTGCGCGGCCTTGTTGCGGCGGAACGCGCGCGGAGGCGTCCCGTTCGCGCGATTACGGCGCGGTTTGAATGCCGCCATCGAAACCTCCGCGTTATTCCGCGAATTCGGCGAGGATCGTCGACGAAGCCGAAACCTTCTCGCCGATCGCCACGCGCGGGCGGCTGCCCACCGGCAGATACACGTCGACACGCGAACCGAAGCGGATGAAACCGTAGCGTTGGCCACGCGTGAGCGGCTCGCCGACGTGCACATAGCAGAGAATCCGTCGCGCGATGAGCCCCGCGATCTGCACCGAGGTCACGGTATGCCCGCCCGCCGTCTGCAGCACGACTGCGTTGCGCTCGTTTTCGGTCGAGGCTTTATCGACGGCGGCGTTCAGATACGCGCCCGGGAAGTACTGCACCTTCGTGATCGCGCCGTCCACCGGCGAGCGCTGCGAGTGCACGTTGAACACGTTCATGAACACGCTGATCTTGAGCGCTTCGCGGCCCACGTACGGATCGTGCGCGGTTTCGACCGCGACGATGCGGCCATCCGCCGGACACAGCACCGCGTTGGGCTGGGTCGGAATCGGGCGGGCAGGATCGCGGAAGAACTGGACGATGAAAATCACGATCAGCCAGAAGATCCAGGCGAAGCCGAAGCCGCCGATCGCCTGCACGAGGATGGCGACGACGGCCGCGATGGCGATGAACGGCCAGCCTTCGCGGGCAATGATCGGATGAGGATAGTTCATGAACGGGTTCTGTGTTTTAAAAACCGTAGGATAGCAAAAGCCGCCCGGCGCACAGGGCTGCCGGACGGCTTTCGATTCAGCAAAAAACGTGACTAGCGAGAAATTTAGTTCTTCGACTGGTCGACGAGCTTGTTCTTCGCGATCCACGGCATCATCGCGCGCAGCTTCTCGCCAACCTGCTCGATCTGATGCTCGGACGTCAGACGGCGGCGCGACTGCAGCGTCGGCGCGCCGGCGCGGTTCTCGATGATGAAGCTCTTCGCGTATTCGCCGGTCTGGATGTCCTTCAGCACGGCCTTCATCGCCTTCTTCGTCTCTTCCGTGACGATGCGCGGGCCCGTCACGTATTCGCCGTATTCGGCGTTGTTCGAGATCGAGTAGTTCATGTTGGCGATGCCGCCTTCATAGATCAGGTCGACGATCAGCTTCAGTTCGTGCAGGCACTCGAAATACGCCATTTCCGGCGCGTAGCCCGCTTCGACCAGCGTTTCGAAGCCGGCCTTGATGAGGTCGACCGTACCGCCGCACAGCACGGCCTGCTCGCCGAACAGGTCGGTTTCGGTTTCTTCACGGAAGTTCGTCTCGATGATGCCGGCACGGCCGCCGCCGTTCGCCACCGCGTACGAGAGCGCCACGTCGCGCGCGGAGCCCGACTTGTCTTGCGCCACGGCGACCAGGTGCGGCACGCCGCCACCTTGAGCGTACGTGTTGCGCACGGTGTGGCCCGGCGCCTTCGGCGCGATCATGATGACGTCCAGATCCGCGCGCGGGATCACCTGGCCGTAGTGCACGTTGAAGCCGTGCGCGAACGCGAGCGCCGCGCCCTGCTTGGCGTTGTCGTGCACTTCGTTCTTGTAGACTTCGGCGATCTGCTCGTCGGGCAGCAGCATCATGACCACGTCCGCGCCCTTCACGGCTTCGGCCACTTCCTTCACCTTGAGGCCGGCGTTCTCGGCCTTGCTCCACGATGCGCCGCCCTTACGCAGGCCGACCGTCACGTTCACGCCGCTGTCCTTCAGGTTCAGCGCGTGCGCATGGCCTTGCGAGCCATAACCGATGATGGTGACTTGCTTGCCCTTGATGAGGGAGAGGTCGGCGTCCTTGTCGTAGAAAACTTTCATGGTGGTTCCTTGATCGTGCGTTGAATTGGTGTGCTATTTGCGCTGCTAATGGGTGGTCAGACGGTACTCAGACCTTGAGAATCCGCTCGCCCCGGCCGATGCCGGAGCTGCCCGTGCGAACCGTTTCCAGGATCGCGGTGGCGTCGAGCGCCTGGATGAACGCGTCGAGCTTGTCGGACGCGCCCGTCAGTTCCATCGTGTAGGTCTTCTCGGTCACGTCGATGATGCGGCCGCGGAAGATATCCGCCATGCGCTTCATCTCTTCGCGTTCCTTGCCGACCGCCCTTACCTTGATGAGCATCAGCTCGCGCTCGATGTGGGCGCCCTCTGTCAGGTCGACCACTTTCACCACCTCGATCAGGCGGTTCAGGTGCTTCGTGATCTGTTCGATCACGTCGTCCGAGCCAATGGAGACGATGGTCAGCCGCGACAGCGAACTGTCTTCGGTCGGCGCCACCGTCAGCGTTTCGATGTTATAGCCGCGTGCCGAAAAGAGCCCGACGACGCGCGATAACGCGCCCGGTTCGTTTTCCAGCAAGACGGAGATGATGTGTTTCATTGTCGTGATTCCCGAATGTGTCCAGAGAAGGCGTTCGTTTCGAAAAACCCGCGCGCGTCGCATGTCCTTTGTGAAGACAGGCGCGCGCGAGCCTCGCGTTTCGAAGCCGTTATAGATCCTCAGAGCCGAGCAGCATTTCCGTGATGCCTTTGCCTGCCTGCACCATCGGGAATACGTTTTCGGTCGGATCGGTCTGGAAGTCGAGAAATACGGTGCGATCCTTGAGCCGCAGCGCTTCCTTCAGCGCCGGTTCGACGTCCGCGGTCTTTTCGACGCGAATGCCGACATGGCCATACGCCTCGGCCAGCTTCACGAAGTCAGGCAGCGCGTCCATATAGGAACTGGAATAGCGCTTCTTGTATTCGATCTGCTGCCACTGGCGCACCATGCCCAGATAGCGGTTGTTCAGCGAGATGATCTTGACGGGCGTGTTGTACTGCTTGCACGTCGAGAGCTCCTGAATGCACATCTGGATGGAGCCTTCGCCGGTGATGCAGACCACTTCGTCGTCGGGATAGGCCATCTTCACGCCCATCGCGGCGGGCAGGCCGAAGCCCATCGTGCCGAGACCGCCCGAGTTGATCCAGCGACGCGGCTTGTTGAACGGATAGAACTGCGCCGCCCACATCTGATGCTGGCCCACGTCCGAACACACGAAGGCGTTGCCATCGGTCAGTTCGTGGAGCTTTTGCACCACATATTGCGGCTTGATGATCTCGCTCTTGCGGTCGTAGGCAAGGCAATCCTTCGAGCGCCAGCCCTCGATCTCGTCCCACCACTTCGCGAGCGCCTGCGTGTCCGGGCCGTGCTCGGCGTGCTGCAATTGCTCGATCAGTTCCTTCAGCACTTCCTTCACGTCGCCGACGATGGGAATATCCACCTTCACGCGCTTCGAAATGGACGACGGATCGACGTCGATATGGATGATCTTGCGCGGCGACGACGCAAAGTGCTTCGGATCGCCGATCACGCGATCGTCGAAACGCGCGCCGATGGCGATCAGCACGTCGCAGTTCTGCATCGCCATGTTGGCTTCGTACGTGCCGTGCATGCCGAGCATGCCGAGGAACTTCTTGTCCGACGCGCGATAGCCGCCGAGACCCATCAGCGTATTGGTGACGGGATAGCCGAGCAGATCGGCGAACTGGTTCAGCTCGCGCGATGCGTCCGCGAGGATGATGCCGCCGCCGGTGTAGATGTACGGGCGCTTCGCCGAAAGCAGAAGCTGCACCGCCTTGCGGATCTGGCCCGAATGGCCTTTCGTGACCGGGTTGTACGAGCGCAGCGACACGCTCTTTACCGGCTCGTAACGGCACGGCGCCTTCGACACGTCCTTCGGAATATCGATCAGCACGGGACCCGGACGGCCGGTACGCGCGATATAGAACGCCTTCTTGACGGTCTCGGCCAGATCGCGCACGTCCTTCACGAGGAAGTTGTGCTTCACGCACGGACGCGTGATGCCGACGGTATCGCACTCCTGGAATGCGTCGAGGCCGATGGCCGCGGTGGGCACCTGGCCGCTGATGACGACGAGCGGAATCGAATCCATATAGGCCGTGGCGATGCCGGTGACGGCATTGGTGACGCCCGGGCCCGAAGTCACGAGGCACACGCCGACGTTGCCGGTCGAGCGCGAATACGCGTCGGCGGCGTGTACGGCGGCCTGCTCGTGGCGCACGAGAATGTGCTGAATCTGGTCCTGCTTGTACAGCTCGTCGTAGATGTAGAGTACCGAGCCGCCGGGATAGCCCCAAATGAACTCGACCTTTTCATCGGCCAATGCGCGCATGAGCACGGTGGCGCCGATGGAGTCAGCTTCGTGAGGAGGAGTCGTATCCGACGTGGAGAATTCCGCGCTGGGCATGTTCATTCATCACCTTTCGAATTTTCGGCAAAAAATTGATCGGGTGCTCTCTACCGGGCTTGTGGCTCGGGTTCAAGCGGCGCGTCTAGGTTTGACAGGCGTGCTTCTTGGGCTCGCCTCAAAGCAGACATTTCACTGGATGATGCGAGTCAGAAAATGTAACAGTGGCGCGCGCGGCGGGTCAAGCAAAAAGTTTCCGAACGCACTGACGACGCCCTTTCGGCCGCGCACGACGCGAAAAACTTGCCGAAATCGCGGCTTATCGGCGCGGAGCGGCGTCGGACCGATATGTCGCAAGTGGCAACAAAACCGCTCATTTCCTCCGGATGCGGCGAAACTTTGCTAGGATTCGCAGGTTTTCCTAGAACTCCACGATCTTCTTCGACGCAACTTCGGACGCAGATTCGTTGCGCCGGGTCCCCAACGGATGGCATCAGACAAGGAACTCGCCGATTTTCTGGCGGGCGTCGAAAGACGCGCGTTCAAGCAAACCGTGTACACCGTTCGCGACGACGACGCGGCGCTCGACATCGTGCAGGACGCGATGATCAAGCTGGCGGAGAAATACGGCGACCGGCCCGCATCCGAGCTTCCGCTTTTATTCCAGCGTATCCTGCAGAACGCGACGCACGATTATTTCCGTCGCCAGAAGGTGCGCAACACCTGGGTCAGCCTCTTCTCGTCCTTCGGCAACGCGGACGACGACGAATTCGACCCGCTCGAAACCTTCGAAGCCGAGGACGGCGCGATCGGCAGCGAGAGCAGCGAGAACCGTCTGGAACGCGAACAGGTTCTGAACCTGATCGACGCCGAAATCCAGAAACTGCCCGCGCGTCAACGAGAAGCCTTTCTCATGCGTTACTGGGAAGACATGGATGTCGCCGAGACGGCCGCCGCGATGGGGTGCTCCGAGGGCAGCGTGAAAACTCATTGTTCACGCGCCACGCACACTCTCGCCCAAGCCCTGAAAGCAAAAGGGATCACGCTATGAGTTCCGCTCTTGAAACGAAGGAAAACGAGTTCGCGCTGAAAGTCGTGCGCGCACTGGACGAAAGCACGTCGAACATGCCCGCCGCGGCTGTCGACCGGCTGCGCGACGCGCGCCGCGCTGCGATCGCGCGCAAGAAGCCGGAGAAGGTGGCCGTCGCGATGACCGCGCCCGCCTTCACGCCTGCGTTCGCGGGCGCCGGCAGCACGCTCGACGCGGGCGGCTCCGGCAACGCACACGGCCCGAAAGGGCTGCTCGCGCGGCTCGGCGGCCTCGGGCTCGCGTGGCCGCTCGCGGCGCTCATCATCGGGATTGCGGGCATCGCCTATTGGGAAGATCAGCAGCGCAAGGCCGAACTCGCCGACATCGACGCGGCCATGATGAGCGACAGCCTGCCGATCGACGCGTATCTCGATCACGGATTCAACGCGTATCTGACGCGCAATCATTAAGCACTGAATTCAGCGGGGGAATTTTCGGGTGAGTTACAAGCGCGGTCTCGCGATTGTCTTCGGTTGCGCGATTGCGGGTCTGGTTGCGTTCGCCGCGACTTATCCGCGCTTCTATTCCACCGCCGCCGCGCCTTCGTCCGCCGCCGCGCCGAGCGGCGGTTCGGGCACGAGCGCGGACGCGAGCGTCTCGCCGTTGTCCGCGCTGTCGTCCGAAGGTCCGCTTTCCTGGAGTCATCTCACCGAAGCGCAGCATGCGGCGCTCGCGCCTTTCGCCACGCAATGGGACTCGTTCTCCGACGAGCGCAAGCAGAAGTGGCTCAAGATCGCATCCCGTTTCCACCGGATGTCGCCCGAGGCGCAGAAGCATCTGCATCAGCGCATGGAGGAATGGGTGCGCCTCACGCCCGACCAGCGCAAGGTCGCGCGCGAGAACTATCAGGTTTCCAAGTCGGTGCCGCCGGAGAAGCGCGAGAAGGCTTGGGACGCGTATCAAAAGCTCTCCGAAGAACAGAAAAAGAAGCTGGCCGCGAGCGAGCGCACGCGCCGTCCGACTGTCGTCTCCGCGCCGCCCACCGGCAAGACCGAAGTGAAGGACATCAACCGCCTCGTCACGGCGCGCGAGCAAGGGCATGTTCCCGGCCACGCGGATGGCGTGTCGGGTACCGCGCCCGCCCCGGCCGCGCCCGTTTCCGGTGCGCCGGCGCAGCCCGCCATTCCGAACGCGGCGAGCATCGTGCCGGCCACGCCAATTCCGGTATCGCCGCAGCAGGCGCCTTCGATGTACAACGGCTCGTGAGCGCGCAGCCGGCCGTGGCGACCGTCGATCCGATGCGCGCGCCCACGCTGCGCCGCCGCCTCGCGACGATGCTCTACGAAGGCGTCATCCTCTTCGGCGTCGTATTCATCGCCGGATATCTTTTCAGCACGCTCACGCAGCAACGTAACGGCCTCACGCATCACAACTGGCTGATGTCGTGGATCGGCATCGTGATTGCGGCCTACTTCGTGTATTTCTGGACGCACGGCGGCCAGACCCTGCCGATGAAAACCTGGCGCCTCAAGCTCGTCGATGCGCACGGTGAGCCTGTCAAGCCCGCGCGCGCACTCGCGCGCTACGTCCTCGCGTGGCTGTGGTTCCTGCCGCCGCTCGCGCTGCATCCGCTCTTCTCGCTCGCCGTGCCGCAGACGCTCGCCGTGTTCGCCGGGTGGGTCGCGCTATGGGCTGCCGCCGTGCGGCTCGATCCGGCGCGCCAGTTCATCCATGACCGCCTCGCCGGCACGCGCATCGTTGCCGTGCAGCCGCTCGCCAAGTAATAAGAACTTCTCGTGACTGTCACGGCTCGGTCACAGCCGGAAGGCGTAATGCGCATACCGAAACCCGACGCGCGAGCCAATGGCCTTCACCTCGTCAGCCCGACCGGCAATCGACCCGCCCTCTCCCTTCAGCTTCGGCGACAGCGAGCAGCGCTTCGGCCCCTTCGCACTGCGATCCGAGTCCACTGAGTCATCCGAGTCTGCATCGGCGAGCGTGCCGGGCTGGTCCGACACACGCGTCGACACGCCGGGCCGGCACGACGACATTGCCGATTCCGCCAACGAGCCGCAGCGCTATCGCACGATCTGGCTGTCGGACATCCACCTCGGCTCGGGCGGCTGCCAGGCGCCGTATCTGCTCGATTTCCTTCGGCATCACGAGTCGGAGTATCTGTATCTCGTCGGGGACATCATCGACGGATGGCAGCTTCGCAAAGGCTGGTTCTGGCCGCAGGCGCACAACGACGTCGTGCAGAAAATCCTGCGCAAGGCCAGAAAAGGCACGCAGGTCGTCTATATCCCCGGCAATCACGACGAAGCCGCGCGCCAGTTCTGCGACCTCGCGTTCGGCGACATCCACGTGCGCGGCGAAGCGTTCCACACGACGCTCGCGGGCAAGCGCCTGTGGATCGTGCACGGCGATCTCTTCGACGGCGTCATTCAGCACGCCAGATGGCTCGCCTATCTCGGCGACACCGCGTACACGATGATCCTACTGCTCAACCGCTGGTTCAATCGCGTGCGCACGCGGCTCGGGCTCAATTACTGGTCGCTCTCGCAGTACCTCAAGCATCAGGTGAAGAACGCGGTCAACTTCATCTCGCAGTTCGAAAAAGTGATGACCGACGAAGCGCGCCGCCGCGGCTGCGACGGCGTCGTGTGCGGGCATATCCACAAGGCCGAGATCCGCGACATCGACGGAATTCTCTACTGCAACGACGGCGACTGGGTCGAGAGTCTCTCGGCGCTCGTCGAGACTTACGACGGCGAACTGAAGGTCGTCTACTGGACAGTGATGCGTTCGCCGGAAGCGCGCGCGGCGAAAGCCCGCGCGACCGTCTAAACTCAAACGAACACGGGGCCACAGCCGATGAAGATCATGATCGTTACCGACGCATGGGAGCCGCAGGTCAACGGCGTCGTGCGCACGCTCACGCAGACGACGAAGGAACTCACCGCGCTCGGGCATCGCGTGGAACTGCTCACGCCGCTCGAGTTCAAGACGATTCCCTGCCCGACGTATCCGGAGATCCGCCTGTCGCTGCTGCCGGGACAGCGCGTCGCGCGCCGCATCGACGCATTCGAGCCGGATGCACTGCACATCGCCACCGAAGGCCCGCTCGGCCTTGCCGCGCGCGCGTATGCGCTGCGTCACAAGCTGCCGTTCACGACCGCGTATCACACGCGCTTCCCGGAGTACGTCAAGGCGCGCTTCGGCATTCCGCTCGCGCTCACGTATCGTTTCCTGCACTGGTTCCACAAGGGCTCGCAAGCCGTGATGGCGCCGACGCCCGTCGTCAAGAGCGATCTCGAAAAATACGGTTTCACGAACGTCGTGCTGTGGACGCGCGGCGTCGATCTCGACATCTTTCATCCGATGGAGTCGAAGGTGCTCAACACCGCGCGGCCCATCTTCCTGTACGTCGGGCGCGTGGCCGTGGAGAAGAACGTCGAGGCGTTCCTGAAGCTCGATCTGCCCGGCTCGAAATGGGTCGCCGGCGAAGGCCCGGCGCTCGCGGAGCTGAAGTCGCGCTATACGAACGTCAACTATCTCGGCGTGCTCTCGCAGCCCGAACTCGCGAAGGTCTACGCCGCAGCCGATGTCTTCGTGTTCCCGAGCAAGACCGATACCTTCGGCCTCGTGCTGCTCGAAGCGATGGCGTGCGGCACGCCGGTCGCGGCGTATCCGGTGACGGGCCCGATCGACGTGCTTGGCGAAACCGGCCCCGGCGCGCTCTACGACGACCTGCACGAAGCCTGCCTCGAAGCACTGAAGATCGAGCGCGCCGATGCCCGCGCGTGGGCCGAGCGCTTCTCGTGGCGCGCGGCGTCGGAACAGTTCGCATCGCATCTGCGCCAGTTCGGGCCACGCGCGGCGAGTTCGGACCGGGCGGCGGCATGACGCGACGCGCCGTCGCGCAGGAACGGGCCGAAGCGAACGCGCGCACCGCGTCGTCAGCGCCGGCGCGCGAGCGCGATCCTTTCGACGACGAACTCGACGACATCGACGAAGCGCCCGCGCCAGCAACCGAGCCGCTCGGCCCCGACGACCTGCCCTTCAATCCGTACAAGGGCAATCGCGGCTTCACGCGCGCGTGGCACGCGATGAAGAATTCGCTCTACGGCTTTCGCGTCGCGATCCGCGAGGAAAGCGCGTTTCGACAGGAACTCACGCTCGCCGCGATCCTGCTGCCGTGCAGCCTCTTCGCGCCGGTGGCGCCGGTCGAGCGCGCGGCGCTGATCGCGTCGGTGCTGCTCGTGCTCATCGTCGAGCTGCTCAATTCGAGCGTCGAGGCGGCCATCGACCGCATCTCGCTCGAACGTCACGAATTGTCAAAGCGGGCGAAGGATTTCGGCAGCGCCGCGGTGATGGTCGCGCTCGGCGTCTGCGTCATCACATGGGGGCTGATTCTGTGGCCACTCGCCTCCGCGTGGCTCGCTCGTATCTCGTAATCATGATCGAGCGCGCGCAAAGGGCGCAGCCGTGCCGCAGAACGACCGGTTTATAATCGTCCGATATTCTCAAAAATAGCAACGGAAGCGGCCGCGCGAACGCTCATCCCGAGCCTCGCGGCCCGATCCCAAGGTCGGACGACATGGAAGCCAAACCTCCCCGCCGCACGCGCGAACGGATACTCGAGCTGTCGCTGAAGTTGTTCAACGATATCGGTGAGCCGAACGTCACCACGACGACGATCGCCGAAGAGATGGAAATCAGTCCAGGCAACCTGTACTACCATTTCCGCAACAAAGACGACATCATCAATAGCATCTTCGCGCAGTTCGAGCAGCAGATTCAGAAGCGTCTGCGCTTTCCGGACGATCATCGTCCGACGATCGACGAGATGTGGTCGTATCTGCAATACATGGCGGATTTCCTCTGGACCTACCGCTTCCTGTATCGCGACCTGAACGATCTGCTCGCGCGCAACCGCACGCTCGAAACGCACTTCAAGCAGATCATCACGCACAAGGTGCACTTCGCGAGCCAGTTGTGCGAGGCGCTCGTGGCCGATCAGGAAATGGTCGCGACGCCCGAGGAGATCAAGGTGATCGCGACGAACATCGGCGTGATCGCGACGTACTGGCTCTCATATCAGTACGTGATGAATCCGCGCAAATACAACGATCAGGAAGCGATCCGCGCGGAACTGCATCAGGCGAGCCTGCACATCATCTCGATCATGGCGCCGTATCTGCGCGGACGCTCGCGACAGCTTTTCGACGACCTCGTTTCCGGTAAGCTGCCGAAGCGCGAATACGCGGACTTCCTGCCGCCGCGCGACGAATCGCAGCAGCTCGCGGCGAACACGTCGAAGACCGAAATACCGAAGGATTCCAGATAAATGAAGGCAGTTTGTGTTTATTGCGGCTCGGCGACCGGCGCCCGCCCCGTCTACGCCGAAGCGGCAAAAGCGTTCGGCCGCGCGCTCGTCGAGAACGATCTCTCGCTCGTCTACGGCGGCGGCCGTGTCGGGCTGATGGGACTCATCGCCGATGAGGTGCTCGCCGCGGGCGGCCGCGCGATCGGCGTGATTCCCGAATTGCTGCTCGCCAAGGAAGTGGGCCACACCGATCTCACGGAACTGCACGTCGTGCCCGACATGCACGAGCGCAAGAAAATGATGGCCGATCTGTCCGATGCGTTCGTCGCGATGCCCGGCGGCGTCGGCACCTTCGAGGAATTTTTCGAGGTCTACACGTGGGCGCAACTCGGCTATCACCAGAAGCCGGTCGGCCTGCTCGACGTGAACGGCTACTATGCACCGCTCATGTCGATGCTGCGCCATACCGTCGATGAAGGCTTCATGCGCGAGGCGTATCTGGACTTCATTCAGGTCGCGGCCGAGCCCGGCGAGATGATCGCCAAGCTGCGAGCCTACGCGCCGCCGATGATCGACAAATGGTCCGAAAAACGTAACGCCGTCTGAGGAGCGCGAGCGATGTCCAAAGTCATCCTGATTACCGGCGCGAGCCGCGGCATCGGCCGTTCGGCTGCGGTGCTCGCGGGCGCGCGCGGCTGGTCGGTCGGTGTGAACTATGCGTCGAACGCGGCGGCGGCCGATGAAACCGTCGCGGCCGTCGTCGCTGCCGGCGGCAAGGCGATCGCGATTCCCGGCGATGTCAGCGACGAAGCCGCGATCATCGCGATGTTCGATGCGACCGAAAAAGCCTTCGGCGAGATCGACGGCGTCGTGAACAACGCGGGCATCGTCGCGCCCGGCTCGGCGCTCGCGGACATGGACATCGCGCGCATGAAGCGCATCTTCGACGTCAACGTGCTCGGCGCGTATCTGTGCGCGCGCGAAGCGGCGCGGCGCATGTCGACTTCGCGCGGCGGCAAGGGCGGATCGCTCGTGAACGTATCGTCGGCGGCGGCGCGTCTGGGCGGGCCGAACGAGTATGTCGACTACGCGGGCTCGAAAGGCGCGATCGATACGCTCACGCTCGGGCTGTCGAAGGAACTCGGACGCGAAGGCGTGCGCGTGAACGCGATCCGGCCCGGACTGATCGACACGGATATCCACGCGAGCGGCGGCAAGCCGGATCGCGCGCACGTGCTGGGCGTGCAGACGCCGATCGGACGCGCGGGCACCGCCGATGAAGTCGGCGAATCGATCGTGTGGCTGCTTTCGGATGCGTCGTCGTATGTGACGGGCGCCATTCTGGACGTGACGGGCGGAAGATAGACACAGGTCGGACGTCGCGGTGCTGTCACGTCAATTCGACGCGGTAGCCCCGCCGCTCCAGCATCGCGACGATTGCCTGTTCGCCGGGAGATGCATCGATCAATGCGCGTGAGACGCCGTACCGGACAATCGGAGGGTCGATGCTGACGAGACGCCGCCACCACCCGTGCAGGCCCAGTAACTTCATCGCATTCATGCCTTCGTGAATCGGGCTCACGTCTTCGACGGCGAACCGCGCGCATAACTCGGGCGGCGGAAACTTCAATCCCACCGCTTCGAGACGTGGCCGCAGAACGACGGAAAGCTGCACGTCCTCGTTTGCAATGGTGGCGTGCCGCTCCGTTTGCGCGGGCTCTGAATTGGATGCAGAGGCCGGCGGATAGTCGGCCCCGATCTCAGGATGGTCGATCAGCGCACGAAGCAGGCGACGGCTACGCAAGCTGAAACCTCCGTTGAGTACGGGCCGGACGATCGTGTCGGGTTTGTTCAGATGCTCGATCCAACCGAAACCGGATAGCGAGGTCGCGCCATGCCGCGTTTCGACCTGTCCGGTAGCGAGCGGTGCGCCGATGTAGTCGTAGCCGAAGAATTCGTCGCTCCAGTTGCCGATGTCGAGCAGCCAGCCGTCGTCCTGAACGATCAGCGTAAACGGCGTGTCGATGAATTTCCACAAGTCGAACATTATGAACCGGCTGTATCCGAAGTAGTCCATCGCGTCGATTTCACGATGACGAATGCCGGACGGAAGAGCGTCCGGTACGTGCGGACTGAGCAGCAAGGCGCGAGCGCCTCGCATCTGCCGGCGGGTTAATTCGAGCGCATTGACGGCGCCTCGGGTGTCATTCAGGCCGGTCACCGAGACGACCGTGATGTTGCCGAAATCTTGCATGAGGACGTGAGAATGTCTTTGCGGATCAGCAATCTTACTCGGCCAGGTTCGGCGGACATCTCAAAACCCACCGTGCTTCGCAAGCCACGCTTCTTCGTCTTCCGACATCGCGCGTCCGAGAATCCGGTTGCGATGCGGAAAGCGCCCGAAGCGTTCGATCACGTCCGCATGTTTTAACGCCGAATCGTAGAAACTCGAAACGCCCGTCTCGTCTCTAAGTTTTCCGAATAAACGTAGCGCCTCGCGCTGGCTCTCCGGCGTCTCATCGTGCTCGAACGGCATGTACGCGAACGCGCGATGGTATGCGCCCGGGAGACGCAAGTCGTCGCCGCGCTCGACGAGCGTTCTCGCAAGCTCGAGCGCACGCGCATCGCCGGCGAACGCGCGCGGCGTGTTCCGATAGCAATTGCGCGACAGTTGATCGAGCAGCAAGATCAGCGCGAGCGTGCCCAGCGGCGTGCGTTCCCAGTCGCGCAAACCGCCCGCCTGCGCCTCGTCGAGCAGCGCGCCGAAACGTTCGGCGAGCATCGCATCGAACGCGCGCTTCTTGATCCACCACAGCTTGCGATCCTGGCCGAAGTCCGGTGAGTCAGGCGCGCCGAACCAGAGATCGAGCACGGCCTGCGCGCGCGGGTCCACGCTCAGACGAGTTCCAGCACCAGCCGGCGCGTGCGCGCGCTCTTCTTCTCCAGTTTCGCGATGCGCAGCGTGCCGATCTCTTCCGTATTGCGCACGTGCGTTCCGCCGCACGGCTGCAGATCCACGTTCTCGATGCGCAACAGCCGCACGCGGCCGAGGCCCATCGGCGGTTTCACGCTCATCGTGCGCACGAGTTCCGGGCGCGCGGCCATTTCGTCGTCGGTGATCCATTCGGTCTCGACACCGTGCGCGCCGCCGATCAGCGCGTTGAGCTTCGCTTCGACTGCCTCGCGCTCGATCGGCTCGACCGTCGCGAGATCGAGGCGCGCGTATTCCGTCGTGATGCTGCAACCGTCGACGGGATACGGCAGCACCGCGCAGATCAGATGACTCGCCGTGTGCAGCCGCATGCGCCGGTAACGCTGCGCCCAGTCGATCTCCGCGCTCACCGTGTCGCCGGTCCTGAGCTTCGCCAGCGCGTCTTCCTGACCCGGCGCGGGCACGTGCACGGCGTCGTCGGGCGTCGCGCCTTCGAACCTGGCCTTGCGCGTATCGGCGATCACGATGACGGTGCCGTCCGCGAGCGTCAGCGTGCCCGCATCGCCCGCCTGACCGCCGCCGAGCGGATAGAAAACGGTTTGATCGAGGTGAATGCCTTGCTCGTCGATGGCGGTGACTGTCGCGTCGCAACGCGTCAGATAGGCGTCCTCGCGGAACAGTGCGCGTGTGCTCATGGTCGTGCTTCCTTGCGATGATGCAAAAAAACCGATGATGCATCATGTACGCCCCGCATGACCGGTACAAAACAAAGGCGATCAACCGGGACGGTTGCGCATCCAGTCGGCGGTGTCGAAGAAAGACGTCAGAAGACGCTCGCGCAACGCTTGCTCGATGCCGACGTCTTCCATCGCCCAGGCCATGCAGCGCAGCCATTGATCGCGCTCGGCGCTGCCGATCGCGAACGGCAGATGCCGCGCCCGCAAACGGGGATGCCCGAAGCGGCTGATGTAATGGTCCGGCCCGCCCATCCAGCCGCACAGGAACCAGAAAGTCTTGTCGCGCGAATTGTCGAGCGTCGGCGGATGCAGTGCGCGCAGACCGGCGAATTCGGGCTCGAGGTCCATCAGGTCGTAGAAACGGTCGACCATCGCGCGCAGGCGCGCTTCGCCGCCGATCAGCTCGAAGGCGGTCGGCTTGTTTGCTTCGTCGTCGGGGATTGCGTCGGTCATTGCTCTGAGTCGGAAAACTATGCGTCGCGCAGGGATTGCAGGGCGGGACGCGCCAGCACGCGCCGCAGGCTCAGCCAGCCGCCGAGCCCCGCGCACGCGACGCCGGCCACGATGCCCGTTGGCACGAGCCACGGATTGAAGTCGATATGAAACTCGAACACGCGCGCGGCGAGCACATAGCCGATGGCCTGCGCGCCGACCGCCGCCATCAGGCCCGACAGCGCGCCCACGGCGACGAACTCCGCCACCTGCACCGAGCGCACTTGCCTGTGCGACGCGCCCAGCGCGCGCAGGAGCGCCGCTTCGCGCACGCGTTCGTCGCGCGTGCCGGCGAGCGCCGCGTAGAGCACGAGCACGCCCGCCGCGAGCGTGAAGAGAAAGAGGAATTGCACCGCGCCGATCACCTGCGCGAGCGTGCGATGAATCTGCCCGAGAATCGGCGCGATATCGATGGCCGTCACGTTCGGATAACGCGCGACGAGGCCGTCGATCACGCGTTGCTGGTCCGTCGGCAGATGGAAACTCGTGATGAAGGTCGCGGGCAGATCCGCGAGCGCCTCGGGCGGCAGCAGCACGAAAAAATTGACCTTGAACGAATTCCAGTCGACCTTGCGCACGCTCGTCACCGGCGCTTCCACGGGTAGACCGGCGACGTCGAAACGCAGCGTGTCGCCCATCTTCACGCGGATCGCTTTCGCGATGCCCTCTTCGATCGACACTTGCGGCTTGCCGTCGCGGCCGAACCACGCGCCTTGCGTCACGCGGTTGTCGCCCGGCAATTCGGTCGTGTAGGACAGGTTGAATTCGCGGTCGACGAGGCGCTTCGCATCGGCACGGTCGTAGTTCTCGGGATTCACCGGCTTGCCGTTGATGGCGACGAGGCGCGCGCGCACCATCGGCGAAAGCGCGGCATCGGGCTGGCCGTGCGTGTGCAGATAGTCGAGCACGCCCGCGCGCTGGTCGGGCTGAATGTCGATGAGAAACTGGTTCGGCGCGTCCGGCGGCGTAGCGTCGCGCCAGCCCTTGATGAGATCGTTGCGTGTCATGCCGATGAGCAGCAGGCACATCAGCCCGATGCCGAGCGCGGTGATCTGCAGCGCGCTCGACCCGCTCCTGCGCTCCAGCGACGCCAGCGCATAGCGCCAGCCCACGCCCGCACGGCTTTTCTCGCGCCGCACGAAGCGCGCCGCCGCGAAGAGCGCCGCGCGCGCGATTGCGCCGAACACGAGCAGGCCCGCCGCGAATCCGCCCGCGACGATGCCGCCGAGCTTCAATTCGCCCGCCGCGACGACGAGCAGCGCCGCGAACAGCAGCACGCCGACGCCGTACGCCGCATACGCGACGCGTTGCGCATCGCCGAGTTCGCGCCGGATCACGTGCACCGGCGGCACGCGCGTGATCGGCAGAAGCGGCGGCAGCGCGAAGCCGAGCAGCAGGACGAGGCCCATCGCGATGCCCTGCAGCGCGGGCCAGACACCCGGCTGCGGCAGTTCGACATCGACGAGCGAGCCGAGCCAGTTCAGCAGCACGAGATGCCCGCCGAAGCCGAGCACGACGCCCGCTGCGCTGCCGATCAGGCCGATGGCAAGGAATTCGTTCAGGAAGAGCGCGCGCAGCGTGCGCTGGCTGACGCCGAGACAGCGCATCGCCGCGCAGCCGTCGAGATGCCGCCGCGCGAACCGATGCGCCGCCATCGCGATCGCGACGGCCGCGAGCAGCGCCGTCAGGAGCGAGACGAGCGTGAGGAAGTGGCTCGCGCGATCGATCGTCTGGCGCACTTGCGGCTGGCCGTCGGACAGCGATTCGAGCGCGACGCCGCGCAGCTTGCCGCCATCGACGTTATCGCGCGCGAATTTCGCAAACTGCTCGACCTGCGAATCCGGACCGGCGACGAGCAGCCGATACGTCACGCGGCTGCCATAGCCGACGAGCCCCGTGCCCGCGATTTCGTCGGCGCGCATCATCAGGCGCGGCGAGAAGTTCACGAACGAAAAGCCGCGATCCAGCTCGCGCGTGATGATGCCCGCGACCGTGAACGTGCGCGTGCCGACCTTCACCGTGCCGCCGACTTTCGTCTTGAGCGCGTCGAGCAAGGCGGCGTCGACCCAGACGGTGCCGGGCGCGGGAATGCCGTGCGCGGGGGCATCGGCGGCGTCGGCGCCGGGTGCGATGCGCAGCGCGCCGCGCAACGGATAGCCCTGCGTCACGCCCTTGATGGCCGCGAGCCTCGAAAGCGGCTCGGCGGCGGTCGAGCTGATCATGCTGGGGAAAATCGTCGTTCCGGCCGTTTCGAGGCCGAGGGATTGCGCTTCTTTCGCAAATATCGGATCGACGGGATGATCGGCGCGCACGACGAAATCGGCGGCGATCATCTGGCGACCGTCGCGCGCGAGTCCCTGACGCATGCGGTCCGCGAGAAAGCCGACGCTCGACAGCGCCGCCACCGCGAGCACCAGCGCGAGCAGGAGCATCGTGAGTTCGCCCGCGCGCCAGTCGCGCCCGGTCATGCGCCACGCCTGGCGCACGGTCTGCATGAACCCGAGCCGGATGACGGGATGCGAATGTCCTGCCTTGCCTGCAGCGTGATCGTTCCTGAATGCGGAGCTCAATCGTGCTTGCTCCGCAGCCGGTTCATCCGGTCCGAGCCGGGCAGCATGTGCTTGGCCATGCGCGAGACGCCGCCGTGCACGCCGCGCGCGAGCCGCGGCAGCGCCCAGCCCGCGAGCACGAGAAAGGCAAGCAGAAGGACGAGGAACAGCAGCGGCACGAAGAGCGCAAGCGTAATGCCCGCGAGCGTCCCGACATCTTCCGTTGCCGATGCCGCCCAGTTCGACACCGGCTCCGGCGACAGATTGATGAGCGCGCGCGTGCCTGCCTTCGCGAAGTGGGACGCGCCGGCGAGCGTGCCGCCCGCGAGCGCGGCAATGGTGAGCATGGCGGGATCGGCGTGGCCGAGCGAGCCGGCGGCGAGCACCGCGCCCGCGGGAATGCGGATGAACGTGTGGACCGCGTCCCAGAGGGAATCGAAGGCGGGGATTTTGTCGGCGAGAAATTCGACGACCGCGAGCACGCCCGCGACGCCGATCACCCACGGCGAGCCGAGCACCGCGAGCGAATCCGGCAGATGCACGAAGCCCATGCGCTGAAACATGCCGGCGATGAAAACGGTGAGATACAGGCGCAGCCCGCTCGCCCATGACAGGCCCGCTGCGAGCGAAAGTGACTCAAGCATTGCCGTCTCCCTTAGTGCGCCGGGCCGGCGTGCGTCACTGGCGGACGATCTTGCCGGCTGAAAAGAGCGGTCTGTCCGGCAGATATCGCAAGAAGCCGCTCACATTCGCGACGATACATCGAAAAGGCGCGAAACGTGGCGGACGGACGAAACCGGATGACCTCAGATCATTATATCCACGCAAATAAGCGCGGTGCAGCAAGGGTTTGGCGATCATCGTCGCCGACGTTTCGCTCAGTGTCCCGACGAAAGCTTGAGCCCGATGAGCCCGGCGACGATCAGCACGGCGCTCAGGATACGCGCGGCGGACAACGCCTCGCCCATGAACACGATGCCGAAGATGAACGCGCCGACCGCGCCGATGCCCGTCCACACGGCGTAGGCGGTGCCGAGCGGCAGTTGCTTCATCGCCATTGCGAGCAGCACGAAACTGCCGAGCGCGGTGATGACGGTGAACACGGACGGTCCGATCCGCGTAAAGCCTTCGGACGATTTGAGACCGGCGGCCCACGCGACTTCCAGCAGACCGGCGATGAAAAGAAGAATCCACGACATCGGGCGACTCCCTGAAGAATGGGGCCGTCCCCGACGAAACGATGCGCATGCGGTCGTCCGCATGGCCATGAGCGAAAGGCTGAGATTGTACCAAATTGGTGCAGGCGCCGCGTGGCGCGTGCGGCGCCCCGCCGCGCGGCCCGTGGCCGCGTCCACGAAAACCGTGTATTAAGGAGGAAAGCGCCCGATATGGCGTCCTTCGACACATCCGTTGCAAAAGGCTGAACAAAGGAGCGCCCATGGATGTCGATTCGGTCCTGCTCTCCCGCTTCCAGTTCGCGTGGGTCGTCGCGTTCCACATCTTGCTGCCGGCCTTCACGGTCGGCTTGTCGTGCTTCATCGCGACGCTCGAATTCAACTGGTGGATCACGAAGCGCGACGTCTACCGGCGTCTGTCCGCGTTCTGGCTGAAGATTTTCGCGGTGTCGTTCGGGATGGGCGTGGTGTCGGGCATCGTGATGCCGTTTCAGTTCGGCACCAACTGGAGCCGCTTTTCCGACATGACGGCCAACGTCGTCGGCCCGCTGATGGGCTACGAAGTGCTGACGGCGTTCTTTCTCGAATCGGCGTTTCTCGGCGTGCTGCTCTTCGGGCGCAAGCTCGTGCCGCAATGGGCGCATGTGATGTCGGCGATTTTCGTCGCGGCGGGCACCGTGATCTCGTCGTTCTGGATTCTCGCCGTCAATAGCTGGATGCAGACGCCGCAAGGCCATCGGATGCTGCCCGACGGCCGCTTCGAAGTGGTGAGCTTCTTCGACGTGATCTTCACGCCATCCTTTCCGTACCGGCTCGGGCATACGGTGAGCGCGTTTCTCGTGACGGCCGGCTTCGTGATTCTCGGCGTCGGCGCGATGTATCTGCGGCAGCGCCGCGCGCTCGAGGAAAGCCGCGTGATGGTAAAGATGTCGCTGATCTTTCTCATCATCATGGTGCCGGTGCAGATGGTGATCGGCGATGCGCACGGCCTCAACACGCTCAAGCATCAGCCGGCCAAGCTCGCGGCGATGGAAGCGCTGTGGGAATCCGGCACGCGCGTGCCCGCCAATCTCTTTTCGATTCCCGATCAGGACGCGGAGCGCAATCGTTTCGAAATTTCGATACCGGTGCTCGGCAGCATCTACCTCACGCACGATCCGAACGGTTACGTGCGCGGCCTGAAGGACTTTCCGCGCGAGGACCGGCCGCCCGTCGCGGTCGTGTTCTTCGCGTTTCACATCATGGTGGGTATCGCGCTGCTCATGTTCGCGCTCGTGCTCTCGGGCATCGTGCAGTTCGCGCGCGGGCGCATCGAGACGAGCACGCGCTGGCTGCGCGCGGCGACCTGGGCGATGCCGCTCGGCTTCATCGCCGTGGTCGCCGGCTGGACGACGACCGAAGCGGGACGCCAGCCGTGGACCGTCTACGGCATCCTGCGCACGAAGGATTCGGTGACGCCATCGCTGACCGCCGCCGATGTCGGTCTGTCGTGGCTGCTTTACGTGCTCGCTTACGTCGTCATCTTCGGGGCGGGATTGTTCTTGCTGCGGCGGCTGGTGCGCGTCGGGCCCGCCGAAGTCGGTCACGCGCACGAAAAGGACGAACTCGATGCGAAGACGCGCGCGGCGCGACCGCTCTCGGCGGTGACGGCGGGCGCGAACGGCGCGACGCGGCCCGTGAGCGACAACGACATCGTGCCGCCGGGTCGCGGACGCCAATAAGCGACGAGACAGCAACGGAACAAGCGAAAGAGTAAGCAACGAACCGGAGGACGCAATGCTGGATCTCGTGCCGCTGTGGGCCGCCATTCTCGCGCTGGCGGTGTTCATGTACGTGCTGCTCGACGGCTTCGATCTCGGCGTCGGCATGATGTTTCTTCTGCGCCGCGACGCCGAGTCGCGCAATCTGATGATCAACTCCGTCGCGCCGGTCTGGGACTTCAACGAGACCTGGCTGATTCTCGGCGGCGGCGGTCTGTTCGCGGTGTTTCCGCTCGCGTTCGCGATCATCGTGCCCGCCGTCTATTTCCCGATTCTCTTCATGCTGCTCGGCCTGATCTTTCGCGGCGTCGCGTTCGAGTTCCGCGAGGTGATCGGCGCGCGCCGATGGCTCTGGGACGGCGCGTTCGGCTTCGGCTCGCTCGTCGCGACATTCTCGCAGGGCATCGTGCTCGGCATGTTCATTCAGGGCTTCCCGATCGAAGGCCGCGTCTATGCGGGCACGAGTTGGAACTGGGTCGCGCCGTTTCCGCTGCTCGTCGGCGTGGGGCTGATCTTCGGCTATGCACTGCAGGGCACGACGTGGCTCGTCCTCAAGACCGAAGGCGAATTGCAGGCCTGGAGCCGCAAGATGGCGCGTTATGCGCTCATCGGCGTGATCGCGTTCATTCTGCTCATCAGCCTGTGGACGCCGCTCAAGGATGCGCGCATCGCCGCGCGCTGGTTCGGCTTCCCCGACAGCTTCGCGTTCGCGCCGGTGCCCGTCCTGACCGTGCTGCTCGCGTGGACGCTCTGGTCGAGCCTTGCGAAAGACCGCGACGTGCTGCCCTTCGTATGCTCGATCGGCCTCTTCTTTCTCGCGTTCACGGGGCTCGTCATCAGCCTGTGGCCGTTCATCGCGCCGCCATCGGTGACGCTGTGGCAGGCGTCGGCCGCGCCTTTATCGCATCAGTTCCTGCTGATCGGGACGATGTTCCTGCTGCCCGTGCTGATGATCTACGTGCTCTGGTCATATTGGGTGTTTCGCGGCAAGGTGCGCGGCGACATGGGCTATCACGCCGAATAGTCAGAGCTTCTGCTGCGTCGCGAGCGACAGGATGCGCGCCCACTTGTGCGCTTCGCCGCGATCGCGCATGGGCAGCGTCCATTCGCCGTGCTTCGGGTCGCGCACGTCGAGCACGACCTGCCACGCGCCGCGTGCGCCAGCGGGTTGCTGCATGCGCGCGCCGCGCAGGTCCGCGAAGATATAGCTGCCGCGCTCGTCGCCGATACGCACGTCGCACAGACGCTTGCCCGCCGCGATGCGCACGCCGCCCCAATCGCTCGTCAGTTCGTGCGTCCAGTCGCCGTGCCCGCCGCCGTGCAGGTTCGGCGCGATTTCACGGCGGCGCGCGAGCCAGCGCATCACGCCCGCCGCGATGATCGCCAGCACGACGAGCGCCGCGCCCACCGCCACGCCCAGCCCGAAGTGCGCGTGGATGGCATCGAACGACCATATCGCGCCGTAAATCAGCAATCCGAGGACGATCAGTCCAACGACGATGGGCATGGCGCCTCCCGCGCGCTCAGAAGATGAAAGCGGCGCGCGTCACTGCGCCTTGTGCTTCGCGTTCCAGTCGCGCAGCGCCTGCAGCGTGTTGGCGACATGCTGGTCCGGCGAGAGACTCGTGTATTCGTAGATCACACGCCCATCGGGTGCGATCACGTAGGAGACGCGATTGGCCATCGTGCTTTTCATCGGCATGGAGGCGTCGTAGGAGCGGATGATCTTCGAGTCCGCGTCGGCCGCGACCGGGAACTTGCTGCGGCACTCGCTCACCGAAAACTTCTTCAGCGTATCGATGTTGTCGTGCGACACGCCGATGACCGTCGCGCCTTCGGCCTTGTATTGATCGACCGCCTCGGCGAATTCGTGCGCCTCGATCGTGCAGCCCTTCGTGAACGCCGCCGGATAGAAGTACAGGACGACGGGGCCTTTTCTGAGCGCGTCGGCGAGCGAGTAGTCATAGACGTTGCCGCCGAGCGACGCCTGCGCGGTGAAGTCCGGCGCGGCATCGCCGGGCTTGAGCGTCGCGCCCGCCGTGAGCGGCGAAAGCGCCGCCGCCATCGCCAGAACGCCGCCCGCCATCAAGCCGACAATCTTCTTCATGCACGCTCCTTTCGATGTCACTCGTTCATGCAAGAACCGCCGCTACGCGCCGTCCTCGCCCTGATCCATCCGATGCTGCGCGAACCACGCGGCCGCGTCGCACTGCAGCTTCGCCAGCAGCACAGGCGTGAGCGCATGCAGCGCCGGCTGCGTGTGGCGCTTCGCGTCGATGGCGCACGTGTCGCCCTGTTCCGCCGCCCGCGCGATGCCGAGCAGCGCACCGAGCGCGCCTTCGCCCGCGAGGATGGCGGTGCGGATTTCGGCCGCCAGATGGAGCTTATCGAGAATTTCCTCGGGCTGCATGCCGAGCACGACATGCACGAGCGAGAAGATGCCGGTCATGAACGCGGCGTCCGAAAAGGCTTCGTCGGCGGGACGCAATGTCTCGGCCGCGAGTTCCATGAAGCGCGCGCGCGTGCCGACGAGTTGCAGCAGCGGATCCGAGCGCCACGGCAGGCCGCTGCCGTCGGCGTAGAGCAGCAGTTGCGTCCAGCGCATCAACTGGCGCGTGCCGGTCGCCGCGATCGCCTCGCGCAGCGACGACACGCGCCGTCCGCGCGTCTGCGAGCCCGAATTGGCGAGGCGCATCAATTGCACGACGATGTCCGGATTGCGCTTGAGTTCCGCCTCGAGTTCGCCCATGCCGCGCTCGCCGGCGAGCACCGCCATCAGACGCAGCAGCGGGCCGCGCGCGGGACTCGCGCGCCGCGCCGTCAGCACCTGCGGCCGGGCGAAGAAATAGCCCTGGAAGAAATCGAAGCCGAGTTGCCGCGCGTGCATGAAATCGGCGTGCGACTCGATCTTCTCCGCCACGAGCAGCTTGCCGCGCCGTTTCACCGCCGCGGCGAGCCGCGGCAGTTCATCGCGATGGGCCGCGAGAAAATCGATCTTGACGATATCCACCGTCGGCAGCGCGGCGAGCAGCGTATCGTCGAAACGCACGACGTCGTCGAGCGCGAAGCGAAAGCCCGCGTTGCGCAACTGCGCGCAGCGCTTGAACAGCGCTTCGTCGAACGTGATGTTCTCGAGCAGCTCCAGCACGAAGCGCCTCGGCTGCATGATGTGCACGATGTCGTCGAACAAGAGCTCGCGACTCATGTTCACGTAGCCCGGATGCGGGCCGAGCACCGCCGGCACGCCCATCTCCCCGATCGTGCGCGCGACGACATGCGCGGTCGCCTGCACGTCGTCGTGAATGCGCGCGCGATTGTCCGGGCCGTCGCGAAAGAGCAGTTCGTAGGCGACGAGCGCGCCGTCGCCATCGAGGATCGGCTGACGCCCGACATAGACGCTCTGCCCGCGCCTCGCAGACGCGGCGCGCTTCACGAACGAATCGGGCATGACGCGGGCCGGTCGAAAGCGTTGCGCCGTGTGGCGTGGTCTTGGGGCCGGCTCGACGATCCTGGCGAAGGCGCAGGCCGGCAGCTTGGTGATTTCGATCATGGGGTCGAACGGGTCGAACGGATTCGGGTGATCAACGACGCGCAGCGCAGGCCTGACATGGATCGGCACGGCCATGGAAACCGTTCCCATCGGGAAACGCGCACTGTAACCCAATCACCTGACGATATAAATATGAAACGTAATATCGACATTTCCTGGACAGACTGAAGCCTTTCTCGTGCGTCCGCGCTGGCGCGCCCGGTTAAAGAAATCGCCCGTCGGGCCGATAACTCGCCTGATAGAGCGTGCCGCGCCCACTACGTCTGATGGCGGCACGTCCCGGCCGGAACCCGCGCGACGCGGTGTTCCGCGCGGCGCCTCCTGCCGTCGAAGGCAGACGGCGCCGCCAGAAACCAACGAGACCATGCAAGCGAACCGGATCAACGTCTCCCGCCGCGCACCATGGCGCATCGCGATCGATGCGCTACGTCGTGCATGGCGAAGCGCCGCGCGCGAGCGGCACGACAGCGCGCCTGATTCATCGGCGTCATCGCCGTCATCGGCAGCCTCGGCGACTTCGGTGTCGGCCGAAGCGGCCATGCACGCGGCCACCGCGACCGCCCTGCTCTCCGCGCCCGAAGCGATGCTCGGCGCGGTCGATTTCCTCGCGCAGCTCGACGACGCACTGCGCTTCGAGTATGTGTCGGATGCGAGCATCGAATTCATCGGCTATCACCGCGACTATCTGAGCATGCTCACGCTGCACGATCTCGTCGCGTCCGAAGAGGCCGACGAGCTGCATGCGCTCATCGCGCGGGCGCGTGCGAGCGGCAAGCTCGAATCGGCGACGCTGACGGTCGTGAAGTCGCTCACCTATCCGATCTGCGTGGAGCTACGGCTCGTGTCGACGGCCGCGCGCGGCACGCCCGGCTTCGCGCTGGCCGCCTTCGACGTGACGCACTGGCGCGAACGCGAAGCCGCGCTCGTGCACACGCTCAATCACGATGCGCTCACCGGCCTCGACAACCTCGTCTCCCTGAAGGCCGCGATCAGCGCGGCACAGGACGAGGCCGAGCTCACGCGCACGTTCGCGGGCCTCGTGCTGCTCGATATCGACGATTATCAGCGCATCAACCGCGCGCTCGGTTACGACGCCGGCGACGAGCTTCTACGCGAAACCGCGCGCCGCATCCAGCATACGGCGGGACACGGCGAGCGCGTCGCGCGCGTGGCCGGCGACGAGTTCGCCGTGCTGCTGCCCGCCGGCACCACGGCCGAACTCGCCGAAAGCCTCGGGCGGCGCCTGCTTACCGCGATCGCGCAGCCGTACCGGCATCGCGGACAGCACACGCACTTGTCGGCGAGCGTGGGCGTCGCGCTGTATCCGGAGCAGGCGGGCAAGACCGCACGCAGCGGCGAGCAGACGAGTCTTTTGCGCATGGCCGATCACGCGCTCGTGCAGGCGAAGGAATCGGGCGGCAACACGCTCGTCTTCCACACGCTCGACGACAACCCCGCCGACGCCGAACGTCTCAAGCTCGAAGCGGACCTGTACGAAGCCGTGCGCAACGGCGAGTTCTCGCTCTACTTCCAGCCGATCACGAAGATCCGCACGGGCGCGGTCGTCGGCGTCGAGGCGCTGATGCGCTGGAATCATCCGGTGCACGGGCTCGTGCCGCCGTCCACGTTCATTCCGCTCGCGGAATCGATCGGCCTCATCAACTATCTGGGCAACTGGGTGCTGAAGGCCGCGTGCATGCAGCTCATGCAGTGGGACGCGATCGGCATCCGGCTCGATTACATGGCCGTGAACGTGTCGCCGCAGCAGTTCCGCGACAAACGGTTCACGGCGGCGGTGAAGGAAGCGCTCGCGCTCACCGGCATCGACGCGCGGCGCCTCGTGTTCGAGATCACCGAAAGCCTTCTGATGCACGATCCCGAGGAAGCGACGCGCCTGCTCGAAGCGCTGACGTCGATCGGCATCCGCTTCGCCGTCGACGATTTCGGCACCGGCTATTCGAGCCTCGCCTATTTGCAGCGATTTCCGCTCTCGAAGCTCAAGATCGACCGCAGCTTTGTCGAGAACCTGATTACGTCCCGAAACAATCGCGCGATCGTGAGCGCCGTGGTCGGGCTGGCGCAATCGCTCGGGCTCGAGCTCGTGGCCGAAGGCGTCGAAACCGAGGCGCAGCGGGATCTGCTCGCGGACCTCGGATGCGATCATATTCAGGGCTGGCTCATCAGCCACGCATTGCCGTCGGACGAGCTGGCGCGCTCGTTCCAGTCGAACTCGCTCGTATTGCACGAGACGATATGAGCACGCAAGGGTTCGTGTTTTAATCGAAGGACGCGCCGTAACTCCCTAATAACGTGTACATTTCGTTGTTGGGTGCTGGATTGCAGGACCGCCTCGGTTTAGCCGTCGCGTAACGAACGGGTTCTTATTTTTTGCAATGGCACGCACCAAGGCCGAACTATTGGACAAGTTGTGGTCGCGCATGAGCGAGCGCGGGGACTTCCCCATGCTCTCTCAGGCGCTGCGCTCGACTGTGTCCGCAATGAGCGTTAACGACCTCGACTTCACGTCCCTCGTGCATGTCGTGCTGTCGGACGTCGGCCTCACGCAGAAGGTGCTGCGCCTCGCCAATTCGGCGATGTACATCGCGTTCGGCGGCAACATCACGACCGTCACGCGCGCGTTGATGGTGCTCGGCATGGACGCGGTCGGGCATCTGGTCGTCGGGCTGAAGCTCGTCGATCACTTTCATCAAAGCGCGCCGCGCCGTATCGACGCGAAGCTCGAACTGAACCGCACCCTGCTCTCGGGCGCGGTCGCGCGGCAGCTCACCGAACACAAGGATCTGCGCTCGGCCGAGGAAGCCGTCGTCTGCACGCTGATGCGGCAGATCGGCAAGCTGCTCGTCGCGTTCTATCTGGAGCACGAGTGGGATCAGCTGCGCCGCAAGGCCGCGTCGGAGAACATTCCCGACAGCGCCGCATGCGCCGCGCTGCTCGGCGTCACGTTCGACGAGATCGGCCTCGAAGCGGCGGATCGCTGGCGTCTGCCCGAGACGATCCGCGAAGGCATGCGCGCGACCGATCCGAACGCGCCCGTCGATGAAACCGTGCCGAAGCACGTGCGCTGGCTGCGCGCCATCTCGAACTATTCGACCGAAGTCGCCGACGCGCTCACCGCGCAGAACATGGCCGTCGAAGGCCGCGAATCGGCGCTCTTCGAAATCGCCAGCCGCTACAGCGACCCGCTCAAGACCGACGCCGAAACGCTCACGTCGATGAGTCTCGCGCTCGCGAACGAACAAGCGAGCGACGGCGTCATCCGCGAGATATCGGAGTTGCAGGCGAACGCCGACGCCATGGCGCGCGCTAACGTGTCGGCGGAGGCGCGCATCGGCGCGAGCGTCGCGGACTTGCGCTCGTTGCCGTCGAAGAACGCGCTTGCGCCGGCGCTCGCGCTCGCCTCGGAATCCATACTCGGCAGCCTGCATCTGTCGCGCACGGTCGTGTTCGTGCGTCAGGCCAACAATGAGTTCCACGCGCGTCTTGGCCTCGGCGCGGGTGTCGAGCCGATGCTGCAGCAATTGCGCTTCTCGGCGGAATTTCGCCCCGACGTGTTTCATCTCGCGATCAGCAATCCGGTCGGCATCTTCATCGAGAACGCGCACGACGCGCGCATCGACGCACGCCTGCCGCGCTGGTACAAGGAGACGCTCGGCGAGGCGCAGGCTTTCGTGCTGCTGCCGGTGAAATCGGACGATACGACCGTCGCGCTGATCTACGGCGACTGGACCGCCGGGCACCATGTGCGCAAGATCTCGGCGCCCGAGATGAGCGCACTGAACGAGCTCACGAAGGAGCTGAGCCGTTTTTTCTTTAGCGCGAACTGGAAGGAAGTCGAGCTGATCTGATCGGCTTCCTTCTTGCGCGCAAACCTCGCTTATCTCGCTTATCTCGTTGTTTCCCGCTTCAGAATCGCCACGGCCTGCTCGCCGTATCGCACGATATAGCCGCCGTGCGCGCGCTGCCATTCACGCGCGTCCGATTCGTTCGCAAACCAGTTCTTTTCGAAGTCGTTGAACGCGCCCGCGTCGAGCCGGTAACGGTCGATCGCCGCGCCCGGTTGTGTGTCGATGTCGGCCTTGCATGCGTCCCAGTCGGCATAACCGAGTTCGGCCGCGAGCATCGCGAGAAGATGCTTCAGTTGCAGATCGTCGCGGATCGCGTGCAGATCGGCGAGACGCTCCGCGCGCGTGACCTTCGCCGCAAGCGCGCGACGCAGGACGGGCATGGACGCGCTCGCATCGCCGTCGCGGGCGTGACGAAGCAGACGCCGCGCGTGTTCGCGCAGGTAATCGCTATTGGAAACGGAAGAAGAGATTGGACAGGATGTAGACCACATGACGTTGTTCCCTTGTTGCGCCGTTCTCGCTGCGGCTATAAAGGTTCGACGTTGCGGTGCGATCCGTAGTTGATGTACTGCACGCCAGGTGCGTAAGACTTTCGCGAGACCGGGCGCCCTGCCGCGCCCGTCCGCGATTCTATCCTCAAGCTTTGCGTCAAGCCAACTGGAATTTTCCGACGAGCGACTTCAACGCGCGCGCCTGATCGTCGAGCGATTGCGCGGCGGCGGCCGCCTGTTCGACGAGCGCGGCGTTCTGCTGCGTGTTGGCGTCCATCTTCGTGACGGCATCGCCGATCGACTCGATGCCCGTCTTCTGCTCCGCCGACGCCGCCGAAATCTCGCCCATGATGTCGGTGACGCGGCGCACGGCCTTCACGACCTCTTCCATCGTCGCGCCCGCTTCCTGCGCGTAGGTCGAGCCGTCCGATACGCGCGACACCGACGTATCGATGAGTCCCTTGATCTCCTTCGCCGCCGACGACGAACGCTGCGCGAGACTGCGCACTTCGCCCGCGACGACCGCGAAGCCGCGCCCCTGCTCGCCCGCGCGCGCCGCTTCGACGGCCGCGTTCAGCGCAAGAATGTTCGTCTGAAACGCGATGCCTTCGATCACGCCGATGATGTCGCCGATGCTCTTCGCGCTCGCATCGATGCGCTGCATCGTCTCGACGACGCGGCCCACCACCGCGCCGCCCTTCTCCGCGATCTGCGACGCGTTCGCTGCGAGCGTGCTCGCCTGCTTCGCGTTGTCGGCGTTCTGGCGGACCGTCGACGTGAGCTGCTCCATGCTGGCCGCCGTCTTTTCCAGCGCGACGGCCTGCTCTTCGGTGCGGCGCGACAGATCGACGTTGCCCGTCGAAATTTCGCTCGATGCCGATGCGATCGCCTCCGCGCTCGCCGCGATATCGCCGACGGTCGACGACAGGCCCGCCTGCATTTCCGACAACGCATGCAGCATCGATGCATCGTCGCGTCGCTTGAGCCTGACCGGATATGCGAGATCGCCCGACGCGATGCGCCGCGCGATGTCCTTCGCATAGGCGGGCTCGCCGCCGAGCTGGCCGGCCAGACGCCGCACGACCCATTCGGAGACGACGATCGCGAGCGCGAACAACGCGAGCGTCAACACCGACACCATCACGAACGATGAATGGAAGATGAACGCCGCCGATTCGCTCGTGGCCTTGGCTGCCGCACCGCGTCGTGCGACGAGATCGTCGACCATCTTTTCGAGCTTGCCCGTCTCGACGAGCAGCGATACGTCCTGCGTGCCGACCTGCCAGTTCATCTGCGAGAGGTCGAGCGGCTGCTCCTTCACGAGCTTCACGAACGTGCGCAGGTTCTCGCTCCACTTCGCGAGCGCGGCGGAGAAGCGCTTTTGCTGCGCGAGCGCATCCTGGTCGGCGTGATCGATGTACTGCGCGAGTTGCGCCTGCTCACGGCCGATATCCGCGAGCGACTGCTCGATCTGCGTGCCGAGCTCGTCGCGCTCTTTGGCGGTGCTGGCGGTGAGCAGCATCTTCTGCGAGCGGCTCGCGCGCAACAGATAACCGCGTGTTTCCTCGGCCGCGCGGCTCGCAACGTAGCCCTGCGTGTAGATGGTTTCGGTCGCGCCGTTCAGACGGCTGATCTGCGTGAGCGAAATTGCGCCGATGACGAGCGTGCCCGCGAGCACGAGCCCGAACGCCAGTCTCAACGATGCCTTGACGGACAGCGCGCGCTTTGGTTCGGCGCGCGCCACGATGCTCGCGTCTCGTGCGCCGCGTAGCGAAAACAGTTTCATCGATCGATCCCCGAATTGATCTGTGGACTGGCCGTTTTGCGGCGTGTCCTGGTCTGGTCCCCGCCGTGTGTACGGCAGATTTGCCGGCTTTCTTGAGCCTTTTCTTGAGCCCTTTTGTTGGGGCTTTCGTTGCAGGCGAACATGCGTTCGCCCGGCGTCGCCTCTTATAACCAGCCAAAATTCGATGCGTAAGACAAATCGACGATCTGACGGACCACGATCCTGTCCGATTCGCGACAAAGCTTGGCAGGACAACGCGACGACGACAGCCTAAACTTTCAGAAATTCAGTCTGCGCATAAATGCCGCACTGAAAAAATAACTTCCGAGACGTTTTCTTCGCTTTCATTTGCCATCCACTATGCAAACGAGCATCGACAAGGGCGCGCTGTCGCCTTCCGGCGCATCGGCCGGCGCTTCCCCCGCCAATTCCCCGAGTCCCGCGAGCACGGGCGCGCAACGCACCGTCTATTCCGTTCTGGGCGCGATCAGCTTTTCGCACCTTTTGAACGACATGATCCAGTCGCTGATATTGGCGATCTATCCGATGTTCAAGAGCGAGTTCGCGCTTTCGTTCGGGCAGATCGGTTTGATCACGCTCGTGTATCAGGTGACGGCATCGCTGTTGCAGCCGCTCGTCGGCCTGTACACCGACAAGCATCCGAAACCTTATTCGCTTCCCGTCGGCATGGGCTTCACGCTGTCGGGTCTTCTGCTGATGTCGATCGCGGGCAACTTCGGCACGCTGCTCTTCGCGGCGGCGCTGGTCGGCTGCGGATCGTCGGTGTTTCATCCGGAGTCGTCGCGGGTTGCGCGCATGGCTTCGGGCGGCAAGCACGGACTCGCGCAGTCGCTGTTTCAGGTGGGCGGTAACGCGGGCTCGTCGTTAGGGCCGTTGCTCGCCGCGCTGATCGTCATTCCGCATGGGCAGAAGAGCATCGCGTGGTTCTCGGCGGCGGCGCTCGTCGCGATGTTCGTGCTGGCGAACATCGGCCGCTGGTACAAACGTCATCCGGCGACGAAAAAAGGCCGCGCGCAAGCCGTGCACGCGACGCTGCCGCGCAACAAGGTCCTCATGGCGATGAGCGTGCTCGTGCTGCTCGTGTTCTCGAAGTACTTCTATCTCGCGAGCATCACGAGTTACTTCACGTTCTATCTGATCAGCAAGTTCGGCATTTCGGTGCAGGCGGCGCAGATTCATCTGTTCGTGTTCCTCGCGGCGGTGGCGGCGGGCACGATCGTCGGCGGTCCGATCGGCGACAAGGTCGGACGCAAGGCGGTGATCTGGGTATCGATACTCGGCGTCGCGCCGTTCACGCTGTTGATGCCTTATGCGAATCTGTTCTGGACGAGCGTGTTGTCGGTGATCATCGGGCTCGTGCTGGCGTCGGCGTTCTCGGCGATCCTCGTTTATGCGCAGGAACTGATTCCGGGCAAGGTCGGGATGGTCGCGGGCTTGTTCTTCGGCTTCGCGTTCGGGATGGGCGGTGTGGGCGCGGCGGTGCTCGGGCATCTCGCGGACGCGACGAGCATCGATTACGTGTACAAGGTGTGCGCGTTCTTGCCGCTGCTCGGGGTGTTGACGGTGCTGTTGCCGAAGACGGAAACGCACGCGAAGGCTTGACGACGCTCGACGCTCGAGGCCTGAAGAGGCGCGCGGCTCTCCACGAGAACCGCGCGCCTTTTCAATTGCCCAGCGCCTCCCTCACTTGCATCAACGCGCCCGGATCCTCGATCGTCGGCAATTCCCCTGGATCGCGTCCTTCCGCGAGCGCCGCAATCGCTCGACGCAAGAGCTTGCCCGAGCGCGTCTTCGGCAGCATCGTCACGAAATGCACGCTCGCCGGACGCGCGATCGCACCGAGTTGCGAATCCACCGCGTGACACAACTCCGCTTCCATGCCTTCGCGCGCGCCCGGCGCGTTGATGCGATCCGCGTCGCGCAGCACGACGAACGCGGCCGCCGCCTGTCCCTTCACGGAATCGGCGATGCCGACGACCGCGACTTCCGCGACAGCCGGATGCGCCGACAACGCCTCCTCGATCTCGCGCGTGCCCAGCCGATGCCCCGCGACATTGATGACGTCATCGGTGCGGCCGAGAATCGACACATAGCCGTCCTCGTCCTGCACGCCCCAGTCGAAGGTCGAGTAGACCATCTGGTTTGGCACGCTTCGCCAGTACGTGTCGATGAAACGCTGATCGTCGCGCCATACGGTCTGCATGCAGCCCGGCGGCAGCGGATACGCCAGCGTGACGACGCCCTTCTCGCCCGGCGCGCACACATCGCCGGTGGCTTCGTTGCGCAGCGCGAGATTGAAGCCCATCGACGGCACGCCCGGCGAACCGAGCTTCGACGGCAATTCCTCGATGCCGCGCGGAATCGCGATCATCGGCCAGCCGGTTTCCGTCTGCCAGTAATTGTCGATGACGGGCTTCTTCAGCGCGCTCTGAATCCATTGCGCGGTCGGCTCGTCGAGCGGCTCGCCCGCAAGAAACAACGTGCGCAGGCTCGACAGGTCGTATTTCTCCATCAGCGCCGGGTCCTGCTTCTTCAGCACGCGGATCGCGGTCGGCGCGGTGAACATCAGGTTGATCTTGTATTGCTGAACGAGCCGCCACCAGACGCCGCCATCGGGACGGATCGGCGTGCCTTCGTACATGACGGTCGTGAGGCCCGCGATCAACGGCGCATAGATGATGTAGCTATGCCCGACGACCCAGCCGATGTCCGATGCCGTGAACATCGTGTCGCCCGGCGCGCCCTGGAAGATGTGTTCCATCGATGCGGCGAGCGCCACCGCGTAACCGCCGACATCGCGCTGCACGCCCTTCGGCCTGCCAGTGGTGCCGGACGTATAAAGCACGTACGAAGGCTCGTTCGATTCGAGCCATTCGCACGGCACGTGGGCATCGAAAAATTGCTCGCGCAGCGGTTCGTACGCGACGAGATAGCTCGCCTGCAGGCGCTCGGGCGCAAGCTGCCGGTCGATCAGCAGCACTTGCGGCACCTTGTACTCGGCGCGCGAGAGCGCTTCGTCGACGAGCGGCGTGTAGTCGATCACCTTGCCCGCGCGCGCGCCCGCATCGGCGGTGACGATGAGCGCAGGTTCGGCATCGTCGATGCGCGCCGCGAGATTCGGCGCCGCGAAGCCGCCGAACACGACCGAATGGATCGCGCCGATGCGCGCGCACGCGAGCATCGCGAAGAGCGCTTCGGGAATCATCGGCAGATAGACGAGCACGCGATCGCCCTTCTTCACGTGCAGCGAGCGCATGACGGCGGCCATGCGGTTCACTTCCGCGTGCAGTTCGGCGTAGGTGTAGCGGCGCTCGATGCCCGTTTCCGTCGATACATAGACGAGCGCATCCTGTTGCGCGCGCGAGGCGAGATGCCGGTCGACCGCGTTATGGCACAGATTGGTCTTGCCGCCGACGAACCAGCGCGCGAACGGCGGCTTGCTCGCGTCGAGCACCTGCTCGAACGGCGTCTGCCAGTGAATGCGACGGGCCTGTTCGGCCCAGAACGCTTCGGGCTCGTCGATCGACCGTCGATACGCTTCCTGGTAAGTCGGCATGCGCGTCCTCTGCAAAGCGGCGTTGGCTGACCCCTCAGAATAGAGCAGCCTGCCAAGCCGTGCTAGACAGGGCGCGCCCTGATCGGTCCGATCGCTTAGCGCGCCTGTGTGCGCGCGGCGGCGCGGCTTTCGGATGCGGTGTGCTTGAGCAGCACCGGCGCAAGCTCGCCCGCGACCCGCATGCTCGACACGACGACCGTGCGCACGCCGCTGCCGTCGGTCACCGCGCGCAGCGTTTCGCGCGTGGCCGCGCGCGCTTCGATGCGCGGCTCGATCACGATCACGCCACGGCAATACGCGGCGAGCGTCGCGCGGTGCGTGCGCATCCACGCGGCGCGCAGACGAGCGTCGTCGGCGGTTTCGCTTTCGTCGTGTGCGGCCACCAGCACGAAAGGCGTCGCGAGCGACACGAGGCGGCGCATCTGCGCGCACCACGCGAACGCGTAGCCGGCTGTCACCGCCCGCGAACGCAGGCGCACGAGCGGAAACCGGCTCGCGTCGAAGAAACGTTCGTCGAGTTCCATGGATTTCGGGGCAAGGTCGGCGGCGTTCACAGCGGTTTCGGGCTCCAGTAATTAAACGCGGCAACGAGCGACGGCCAGCGGGAACGCCGTGGCACCACGCGCTTTTTCGGTTGCGTCGCGCGCGGCGGGCGAGGCGCTTCGGCCGGGGATGGCGCCGTCGCATCGCGCCATGCTTCGCGGGTCGTTTCGAGGACTTTCGCGGCGTTCGCCGCTCCGGGCTGCCGGGCCGATGAAATCGCTGGTCATGTCGTCGGGCCTCCTGTTCGCGCCTCACATCGTCGAGCCATTGTATTGAGAATCATTCTCAACTACAAGCAGGATTTTCGACGATGACCGAAGCGGCTCAGCGCGTCGTGCGGAGAAAGCGCGACAAGATCCCCGATGAGTAGGTCGCGGCGATCGACGTCAGGAATTCCGTGAACGACAGCGGCGCGGCGGCGTCCGCCGTATCGGAGATGGTCCGCACGACGGCGCACGGCACGCCATGCTCGTAGCAGACCTGCGCGATGGCCGCGCCTTCCATTTCGACGGCGAGCGCGTCCGGCAAGGCATCGCGCAGGCCGAAGAGCGCGTCGTGACTCGCGATGAAGCGATCGCCGCTCACGATCAGCCCGCGATGCACGCGCGGCCCGGCGACGGCGAAGCGCTCCGCGAGCGCGCCGCCCGCTTCGGCGATGAACGCATCGGCGGCGGCGGCGAGCGCATCGGAAAGCGTGCGGTCGGCGTCGAAACGCGCGCGGTCGAGCAGCGGCACTTCGTAGCGCGGAAAGAGCGGCGACGCGTCGAGATCGTGCTGCAGCAACGCATCCGCGACGACGACATCGCCCACTTGCACGTCCGCGCGCACGCCGCCCGCGACGCCGGTGAAGACGATCGCATCGGCCTCGAACACGTGGATGAGCGCGCTCGCCGTCGCGGCCGCCGCCACTTTGCCAATGCGCGCGAGCGTCACGACGACGGGCAGACCATGCGCATCGCCAACGTAATACTCGCGCTGGCCGAGCGTCACCGTCCGCACGTCGCCCGCCGAGCGCATCTGCGCGATGAGATCGCCCAGTTCCTGCGGCAGCGCCGCCATGATGCCGAGCCGCTTCATGTTCACTCGACGGCTTGCAGCTTCGCGACCGCCAGCGCGAGCCACTTCTCGCCGTGGCGCTTGAAGCGCACTTGCGCGCGCGCGTCGCCGCCGGAGCCTTCGAGCGCCGTCACGGTGCCTTCGCCGAATTTCGTGTGGAACACGGCCTGGCCGACCTTGAAACCCGATTCCGCGGCACGCTGCTCGTTCGCGAACGACGGCAGCGCCGCGCTCGCGCCCTGATCGCGCGCGTAGCCGGAAGAACCGCCGCGCTCCTGTCCGGGACGCGCGAACCAGTCGCGGCCCCAGCCGGCGTTATCCGCGCGTCCGCCCCAGCGCGCGCCCGCCTCCATCTTCGGCGTGAGCCACTTGAGCGAGCCTTCGGGCAATTCGTCGAAGAAACGCGAGCGGATGTTGTAGCGCGTCTGGCCATGCAGCATGCGGCTCTGCGCGAACGAAATGTAGAGCCGCTCCTTTGCGCGCGTGATCGCCACGTACATCAGACGCCGCTCTTCCTCCAGCCCGTCGGATTCCTGCGCGCTGTTCTCGTGCGGGAAAAGCCCTTCTTCCAGGCCGGTGATGAACACCGCCGTGAATTCGAGACCCTTCGCCGCGTGCACGGTCATCAGTTGCACGGCGTCCTGGCCGGCCTGCGCCTGGTTGTCGCCGGCTTCGAGCGATGCATGCGACAGGAACCCGGCGAGCGGCGTCATCGTGTCGGGATTCTGTGCGGGATCGGCAATGCCCGGCGCGTCGAGCACTTCTATCTCGCCGTCCTCGCTGACAATTTCCGGCGATGCCGTCGCGCCCGGACGCAGCGGAATGGAGCGCGCGGGCGTATCGAGACCGTAACCTTCTTCGCTGACGAACGCGGCCGCCGCATTCACGAGTTCCTGCAAGTTTTCCAGCCGGTCCTGCCCTTCGCGCTCGCCTTCGTAGAACGTGGCGAGACCGCTCGCGCGCACGACGTATTCGACCGTTTCCGGCAGACTCATCTGCTGCGTTTCCGCGCGCATCTTCGCGATGAGCGTCGCGAATGCGCCGAGGCTCGATCCGGCCTTGCCGGTGACGTACGGCACGGCGGCGGCCATCGAACAGTTGTAGAGACGCGCCGCATCGGCAAGTTGCTCGATGGAGCGCGCACCGATGCCGCGCGTCGGGAAATTGACGACGCGCGCGAACGCGGTGTCGTCGTTCGGGTTGTCGATGAGACGCAGATACGCGAGCGCATGCTTCACTTCCTGGCGCTCGAAGAAGCGCAGGCCGCCATACACGCGATACGGAATGCCCGCATTCACGAGCGTATGTTCGATGGTCCGCGACTGCGCGTTGCTGCGGTAAAGCACCGCGACCTCGCCGCGCGACACGCCCGTATTGATGAGCGCCTTGATTTCCTCGACGATCCAGCCCGCTTCCTGCGAATCCGTCGCGGCTTCGTAGACGCGCACCGGCTCGCCGTGGCCCGCGTCGGTGCGCAGATTCTTGCCGAGCCGGTTCGCGTTATTGGCGATCAGGAAGTTCGCCGTATCGAGAATATGGCCGTGCGAGCGATAGTTCTGCTCCAGCTTGATGAGATTGCGCACGCGGAATTCGCGCTCGAAATCGTGCATGTTGCCGACGTTCGCGCCGCGAAACGCGTAGATAGACTGGTCGTCGTCGCCGACCGCGAAGATCGCGTTGTGCTCGCCCGCGAGCAGCTTGAGCCACGCGTACTGCAGCTTGTTCGTGTCCTGAAACTCGTCGACGAGAATGTTGCGAAAGCGCGCCTGATAATGCGCGCGCAACTGCGGATTGTGCGCGAGCAGTTCATAACAGCGCAGCAGCAGTTCGGGAAAATCGACGACGCCTTCGCGCTGGCATTGCTGATCGTAGGCTTCGTAGAGTTCGACGAACTTGCGATTGAACGCGTCGGTGGCATCGACGTCTTTCGGACGCAGGCCCTGCTCCTTCGCGTTGTTGATGAAGTACTGAAGATTCTTCGCCGGATACTTCTCGTCGTCGACGTTCAGGCCCTTCATCAGCCGCTTGATGGCGGAAAGCTGGTCGGCCGTGTCGAGAATCTGGAAGCTCTGCGGCAGGCCGGCGTCGCGGTAATGCGCGCGCAGCATGCGGTTGCACAAGCCGTGAAACGTGCCGATCCACATGCCGCGCGTATCGATGGGCAACAGCGCGGAGAGGCGCGCCATCATCTCGCGCGCGGCCTTGTTCGTGAAGGTGACGGCGAGCACGGTCGGCGGCGACGCGTAGCCCTGCTGGATCAGCCACGCGATGCGCGTGATGAGCACGCGCGTCTTGCCGCTGCCGGCGCCCGCGAGAATGAGCGCGGGCTCGTCCGGGAGCGTGACGGCGGCGAGTTGTTCGGGATTCAGATTCGCGAGCAGGTCGGGCATGGGAAAGTGCGGCGGCAGAAAAGCGGGCCAGAGAAAACTCGGGCGGCGGGCCGACCATTATAAGACCGCGCCGATGGAGCCGCCGGCCGGGACAAGGCGCGCGCCCGCGGGCCGAATTCGTCCGACTGTCCGCGCGCAACCTTATAATTGGGGATTCCCCCGCATTTTTTCACGCATTTTTCGGCAGATTCCACAATGAGCGACAACACGCTTGCGAAGAGCTTCGAGCCTCAAAACATCGAGTCCCAATGGGGCCCGGAATGGGAAAAGCGCGGGTACGCCGCCCCCACGTTCAAAGAGGGCGCGAAGAATTTCTCCATTCAGTTGCCGCCGCCGAACGTCACCGGCACGCTGCACATGGGACACGCGTTCAACCAGACCATCATGGATGGCTTGACGCGCTATCACCGCATGCTCGGCGAAAACACGCTGTGGGTGCCGGGCACGGATCACGCGGGCATCGCAACGCAGATCGTCGTCGAACGTCAGCTCGACGCGCAAGGCATCTCGCGCCATGACCTCGGCCGCGAAGAATTCCTGAAGCGCGTCTGGGCGTGGAAGGAGCAATCCGGCTCGACCATCACGAATCAGGTGCGGCGCCTCGGCGCATCGATCGACTGGTCGCGGGAATATTTCACGATGGACGACAAGATGTCGGCCGCGGTGCGCGATGTCTTCGTCACGCTGTACAAGCAGGGGCTGATCTATCGCGGCAAGCGGCTCGTCAACTGGGACCCGGTGCTCGGCACGGCGGTTTCCGATCTCGAAGTCGTGAGCGAAGAAGAGAACGGCAACCTGTGGCACATCAACTATCCGCTGCCGGACGGCTCGGGTCATCTGACGGTCGCGACGACGCGCCCCGAAACCATGCTCGGCGATACCGCCGTGATGGTGCATCCGGACGACGAGCGTTATCAGCATCTGATCGGCAAGACGGTGACGCTGCCGCTTTCGGATCGCGAGATTCCGATCATCGCCGATGATTACGTCGATCGCGAATTCGGCACCGGCGTCGTGAAGGTTACGCCCGCGCACGATTTCAACGACTACGCCGTCGGCCAGCGCCACAAGCTGCCGATGATCGAAATCCTCACGCTCGACGCGAAGATCAACGGCAACGCGCCCGAGAAATATCGCGGCATGGATCGCTTCGACGCGCGCAAGGAAGTCGTGAAAGATCTCGAAGCGCTCGGCCTGCTCGAATCCGTCAAGCCGCACAAGCTGATGGTGCCGCGCGGCGACCGCACCAACGTCGTCATCGAGCCGATGCTGACGGACCAGTGGTTCGTCGCGATGAGCAAGCCGGCACCCGAAGGCACGTTCAATCCGGGCAAGTCGATCACGGAAACGTCGCTCGATGTCGTGCGCAACGGCCAGATCAAGTTCGTGCCCGAGAACTGGACGACCACGTACTATCAGTGGCTCGAAAACATCCAGGACTGGTGCATCTCGCGCCAGTTGTGGTGGGGCCATCAGATTCCCGCGTGGTACGGCGAGAATGGCGAGATCTTCGTCGCGAAGACGGAAGAAGAAGCCCGCGCCGACGCGACCGCGCAAGGCTACACGGGCGCACTGAAGCGCGACGACGACGTGCTCGACACGTGGTTTTCGTCCGCGCTCGTGCCGTTCTCGTCGCTCGGCTGGCCGAACGAGACCAGGGAGCTGAAGGCGTTCCTGCCGTCGTCGGTGCTCGTGACGGGCTTCGACATCATCTTCTTCTGGGTCGCCAGAATGGTGATGATGACCACGCATTTCACCGGCAAGGTGCCATTCGACACCGTCTATGTGCATGGCCTCGTGCGCGATGCCGAAGGCCAGAAGATGTCGAAGAGCAAGGGCAATACGCTCGATCCGATCGATATCGTCGATGGCATCGACCTCGAATCGCTCGTCGCCAAGCGCACGACGGGTCTCATGAATCCGAAGGCCGCTGCGCAGATCGAGAAGAAGACGCGCAAGGAATTCCCCGAAGGCATTCCGTCGTTCGGCACGGACGCGCTGCGCTTCACGATGGCGTCGATGGCCACGCTCGGCCGCAACGTCAACTTCGATCTCGCGCGCTGCGAGGGTTATCGCAACTTCTGCAACAAGCTCTGGAACGCCACGCGTTTCGTGCTGATGAACTGCGAAGGCCACGATTGCGGTTTCGCGAATCCCGGCGCGTGCAAGCCGGGCGATTGCGGTCCGGGCGGCTACACCGACTACTCGCACGCGGATCGCTGGATCGTGTCACTGCTTCAGCGCGTCGAAGCGGACGTCGAGAAAGGCTTCGCGGATTATCGTTTCGACAACGTCGCGAGCGCGATCTACAAGTTCGTGTGGGACGAGTACTGCGACTGGTATCTGGAGCTCGCGAAGGTGCAGATCCAGACCGGCACGCCCGAGCAGCAGCGCGCCACGCGCCGCACGCTGCTGCGCGTGCTCGAAACCGTGCTGCGCCTCGCGCATCCGATCATCCCGTTCATCACCGAAGCGTTATGGCAGAAGGTCGCGCCGTTGACCGACGCGTATCCGCAAGGCGCGAAGGAAGGCGATGTGTCGATCATGACGCAGGCTTATCCGCGCGCCGAGCAGAAAAAAATCGATGAATCGTCGGAACAGTGGGCTGCCGAACTGAAGAGTGTCATCGATGCATGTCGTAATCTACGTGGCGAAATGAATCTGTCGCCCGCGGTGAAAGTGCCGTTGCTCGCGCACGGCGACGCGGCGCGTCTCTCCGCGTTCGCACCGTATATCGCCGCCCTCGCGCGTCTTTCCGAAGTAAAGATCATCGACGACGAAGCCGCTCTCGACAGCGAAGCCCACGGCGCGCCGGTCGCGATCGTCGGCACGAGCAAGCTCGTGCTGAAGGTCGAGATCGATGTCGCCGCGGAACGCGAGCGGCTGACCAAGGAAGTGGACCGTCTGAATGCCGAGATCGTCAAATGTAACGCGAAGCTCGGGAATGAAAGCTTTGTTGCAAAAGCCCCGGCTGCTGTCGTTGAACAGGAGCGCAAAAGGCTGGCAGAATACGGAACCACTATCGAGAAGCTCCAGGCGCAATTATTGCGTCTGCCTGCTTGAATTGGGGATTCGAATCATTTATCGATCCGCTCCGGTTGTCTCGACGTTTCATTGATTTAAGAGGATCAGGGTCATCACATGCTAAAAGTTACCAAAGCGGTCTTTCCCGTTGCCGGTCTGGGTACGCGGTTCCTTCCCGCGACCAAGGCCAGCCCGAAGGAAATGCTGCCAGTCGTGGACAAGCCGCTGATTCAATATGCGGTCGAAGAAGCGATGGCTGCCGGCATCACCGAAATGATCTTCGTGACCGGCCGCAGCAAGCGCGCCATCGAAGATCACTTCGACAAGTCCTACGAGATCGAAGCGGAACTCGAGGCACGCGGCAAGGACAAGCTGCTCGAACTCGTGCGCAGCATCAAGCCGAGCCATGTCGACTGTTTCTACGTGCGTCAGGCCGAAGCGCTCGGTCTTGGCCACGCGGTGCTGTGCGCCGAGAAGCTCGTCGGCGACAATCCCTTCGCCGTGATCCTCGCGGACGACTTGCTGTACGGCAAGCCGCCCGTCATGTCGCAGATGATCGATGTGTTCGATCACTATCACAGCTCGGTGATCGGCGTCGAAGAGATTCCGCCGGAGGATTCGAAGTCCTACGGCATCATCGACGGCAAGGAATGGGAAGACAACATCTTCAAGCTGTCGGGCATCGTCGAGAAGCCGGAGCCGGCAGTGGCGCCGTCGAACCTCGGCGTGGTCGGCCGTTACGTGCTGAAGCCGCGCATTTTCGATCACATCCGCGCGCTGAAGCCGGGCGCGGGCGGCGAACTGCAACTGACGGACGCGATTCAATCGTTGCTGTCGGATGAACAAGTGCTCGCGTACAAGTACCAGGGCACGCGTTTCGACTGCGGCAGCAAGCTCGGCTATCTGAAGGCGACGGTCGAATTCGCGCTGCGTCATCCGGAAGTGAAGAAGGACTTCGAGGAATATCTGCGCAATCGCGCGCCGATTCTCGAAGACTGAATTCACGGCCGCATCGGCTGAAAAAAATGCCCGTCACCTGCGTGACGGGCATTTTGCTTTTAGGCGCTCAGAACAGCTTCAACGCCGGCGCATGAGGAAGATGAACGTCTTGTCCTGCGACGTCGATTCGACGATCTCATTGCCGGTCTGCTTCGCGAAGGCCGCGAAATCGCGCTGCGATCCGGGGTCGGTCGCGAGCACTTTCAGAATCTGACCGCTCGTCATGTCGGCGAGCGCCTTCTTGGCCCGCAGAATCGGCAACGGGCAGTTGAGCCCGCGCGCGTCGACTTCCTTGTGAACTTCCATCGCGATTGAACCTTTGTTGGCGTAGGTTCGATTTTAGCGCAGAGGTCACAATTCCACCGCCCCGCCCTCCTCATAAGCCCGCCGCATCGCGATCCCGATCCGCGTCGCTTCCCTCGCGTCGTCGAGCGTGAGTCCCGTCGGCTTGCCATCGCGCAGCAACGCCACGAACGCCTGCGCCTCGCGCAGGAACGCATCCTCGAAACGCTCGAAGAACGTCGGCGTACACGCGTTGCGCATGCCGTGCACATCGGCGATTTCGACGCGGTTCGCACGCGGATTGCGTCCCACCGCGAGCGCGCCCGCCGTGCCGATCACCTCCGTCTGCGTGTCGTGCCCGTGCGCCATCGTGCGCGATGCGTACAGCACCGCGAGCCGCCCATCCTCGAACTCGATCGTGCCGACGCCATTGTCGATGTCGTTGCACGCGCGCAAGCCATCGTGAATCGCGATCGTCCCGCTCGCATACACGCGTTTCGCGCGCGGGTTGCCGAGCAGCCAGCGCGCGAGATCGATGTCGTGCACGCTGCAATCGAGAAAAAGCCCGCCCGATGTCGGCGCGAATCGCACGAAGAAGCCATCGGGATCGTTCTTGTCGCAGGTCTGCGAGCGCACCATGAACGGCCGGCCGATCGCGCCGTTCGCGACGCTGTCGAACGCATCGCGATAGCTCGCATCGAAGCGCCGCACGAAGCCGATCATCACGTGCAGATGCGGATGACGCGCGTGCTCGTCGATGACCGCGTCGCACTCGGCGAGATCGAGCGACAGCGGCTTCTCGCAGAACACGTGCTTGCCCGCGCGCAATGCGGCGATGATCTGGCTCGCGTGCAGCGACGTCGGCGTGACGAGCCACACGGCGTCGATCGAAGCATCGGTGAGGAGTTCGTCGTAATCGGCGTAAAGCGACAACGCGGGAAGATTCGACGACGCCCACTCGCGTTCCTCGGCAACCGGACTGCACGCCGCGACGAGTTGCGCGCCCGGCACGCGCCACGCGAGATTCTCCGCATGCCGCCGCCCGAGCCGACCCAATCCGGCGATACCGAAGCGCACCGCGCTCATGCGACGTTCTCCCCGAGCTTGACGATGCGCTTCTCGCGCCACGACAGCGTCGCGGCTTCGGCGAGTTCGAGCGCCTTCAGGCCATCGGCGACGGTCGTGCGCACCGGCTTGCCGTTATTGACCGCATCGAAAAAATGCGCGATTTCCGCCGCATACGCCGCGCGATAGCGTTCGAGAAAGAACGCCTCGGGCTTGTCGCTCGATACCGCGCTCGCCGAGTACGCGGTGACTTCGGTCGGGCGCACGTTGCCCGCCTGCAGCATGCCCGCACTGCCGAGCAGTTCGAAGCGCTGATCGTAGCCGTACGCCGCGCGCCGCGCCGTGTTGATCTGGCACAGGCGCCCGCGCTTCGTGCGGATCGTGACCGCGGTCGAGTCGATATCGCCTGCCTCTTCGATGGCCGGATCGGAAAGACAACTGCCGGTCGCGTGCAGCGTGTCGGCTTCGTCGTCGAGAATCCAGCGGAAGATGTCGAAGTCGTGGATCAGCATGTCCTTGAAGATGCCGCCCGAATGCTTGATGTACTCCACCGGCGGCGCGCCGGGATCGCGGCTCGTCACGATCAGCATTTCCGGGTCGCCGATCTCGCCCGCATCGACGCGCGCCTTCAACGCGGAGAACGTCGGATCGAAGCGCCGCTGAAAGCCGATCATGCAGACGACGCCCGCGCGCTCCACGGCATCGGCGCACGCGCGCGCCCGCTCGATCGTGAGATCGACGGGCTTTTCGCAGAACACGTGCTTTTTCTGCGCCGCCGACGCCACAATCAGGTCCGCATGCGTGTCCGTGCTCGAACACACGACGGTCACGCCGACGGACGCATCGCCCATCGCGCCATCGACATCGGCGACTTGCGCGCCGTGCAAATCCGCCAGCGCGCGCGCCGCATCGCGGTTCACATCGACGACGTATTTCAAACGCACGCCCGGCTGCCGCGCAAGATTGGCCGCGTGGATCTTGCCGATGCGCCCCGCTCCGAACACCGCCACATCAATCGTCATAGCCACCTGTCTCCTTGGATTCCTCAACGTTCAACTCGAGCCGGTACGCGAGCGCGATGAACAACGCCTGGCACAGGCAAATGGTGCTCGTGAGCGAGCGGAACGCGAACGCGCTGCCCTCCTTCACGAACAGACTCGCGCTCGCATGTCGCGCGAGCGGCGAAAGCTGGCTATCGGTGATGACGAGGGTCTTCGCGCCGTGATGCTGCGCGGCGCGCACGCAGTATTGCGTCTCCTTGCCGTAGGGCGCGAAGCTGATCGCGACCACCACGTCGCCCTTCTTCACGCTGCGGACTTGCTCGCGGAACATGCCGCCGAAGCCCGAAATCAGATGCACGCGCTTCTTCGTGTGCTGCAATGCATAGACGATGTAGCTCGCGACCGCGAACGACCGGCGCACGCCGATCACGTAGATGTTCTCCGCCTGCGACAGCATCTCGACGGCGGCTTCGAACTGCGCGTCGTCGAGCCCGGCTTCGAGTTCGTCGAGACCCGTGCGGCTCGCGGCGATGAACTCGCGCGCGACCGACACGCCCGACGCCTCGCCCGCCTTCTCGTCGATGAGCTTGCGTATGCGCTGCTGATATGTCTGCTGCGAGCCGCCCGCGCCCGTATATGCCTGCCGGAAGACTGCCTGCAAATCCGAGAAGCCGGAGAAGCCGAAACGCTGCGCGAACCGCACGACCGCGGACGCATGCACGCCGCAGGCATTGGCGATATCGCTCGTGCGATCCATCATCACGCTCGGGCGATGCTGCTCGATATACGAAGCGACGCTCTTCAACTGGCGCGGCAGCGAATCGTACGCATCGGTGATCCGCTGCATCAGTTCGTCGACGCTTTGCACGTCGGTGCTGGTTTCATCCATCACAGGCTCTTTCGATGTTCATCGTGCAACCGATTATAGGAAGCCGGCAAGCAAATTGGAATGTATTTTCCATTTGCCGAACCGATAAAATTTCTATTGCAGACCCTCGGAAACTGACCTAATCTTGGTCCTGAGCACGGCGCACTGACAGGTCGGCTCGCGGAAACATCACACCAAACAACAAACCTGGATAGGTGGAGACAATGACCATTTGCAACGGTCGGGCCGCGCTGCGCGCGCTGGTGGCTGCTACTGCGTTGTGCAGCGCGGCGTTGATGGCGGCGAGTCCCGCTCAGGCGGCGCCCGACGCGAAGTTCGTGCTGATCAGCCACGCGCCGGACTCGGATTCCTGGTGGAACGTCATCAAGAATGCGATCAAGCAGGCGGATGAAGACTTCAACGTGCAGACGGACTACCGCAATCCGCCGAACGGCGATATCGCGGACATGTCGCGCCTGATCGAGCAGGCGGCCGCGCGCAATTACGACGGCGTCATCACCACCATCGCGGATTTCGACGTGCTCAAAAGCGCGATCAACAAGGTCACCGCGAAGAAGATTCCGCTCGTCACCATCAACTCCGGCACCGAGGAGCAAAGCGCGCAACTGGGCGCGATCATGCACGTCGGCCAGCCGGAATACGTCGCGGGCAACGAGGCCGGCAAGAAGGCCAAGGCAGCGGGCGTGAAGTCGTTCCTGTGCGTGAACCACATCGCGACCAACACGGTGTCGTTCGATCGCTGCAAGGGTTTCGCCGATGCGCTCGGCATCGACTACAAGGCATCGACGATCGACTCGGGACAGGACCCGACGGAGATTCAATCGAAGGTATCGGCGTATCTGCGCAACCATCCCGACACGCAGGCGATCCTCACGCTCGGACCGACGCCCGCCTCCGCGACGCTCAAGGCCGTCACGCAAATGGGCCTGCAAAACAAGCTCTATTTCGTGACTTTCGATTTCTCCGACGACATCGCGAAAGCGATCAAGGACGGCACGATCAAGTTCGCGATCGATCAGCAGCCGTATCTGCAGGGCTATATCCCGGTGGCCGTGCTCGCCGTCGTGAAGAAAGAGCACACGACCGATCCGGCGAAGATCCGCCAGATTCTCGAGGCGAATCCGAAGTTCAAGGCGCGCCTCGAAACCTACGGACTGCAGCCGTCGTACGGACCGAAGAACATCCGCTCGGGTCCGGGCTTCATCACCAAAGACAATCTCGACAAGGTCGTGAAGTACGCCGGTCAATATCGCTGATCCCGGCCTGACTTCTTTCGGGCGGACCTGACGCCGCCCGCTTTCATCAACGTTCATCGCGTCTCGTTGCGTCCGTCCGCGGACGCGGCGGGCACGCGCGCATCGGTATCGCATCGGAATCGAGTCTCAAGGAGCCATCATGGGTGTAGCCGGAAAGCACTATCCTCCTCACGCGAATCCTCAGCAGGACGGCGCTGAAACAGCGGACACGGCCAGGCCGTCGGACGAGCGCGTGCGCCAGACATCGTGGTTCGGTCACTTGCTGAACCGCCCGGAGTTCGCAGCCATTTCCGGCACCGTGCTCGTGTTCATCGTGTTCGGCTTCGGCGCGGGATCGTCGGGCATGTTCAACCTCGACGGCGTGATGAACTGGTCGCAGGTCGCCGCCTATCTCGGCCTGCTCGCGGTCGGCGCATGCCTTTTGATGATCGCGGGCGAGTTCGATCTTTCCATCGGCTCGATGATCGGTTTCGCGGGCATGATGGTCGCGCTGCCCGCCGTGTACTTCCATTGGCCGCTCTCGCTGTCGATTCTCTTCGCGTTCGTGATGTCGATGCTGCTCGGCGCGCTCAACGGCTATCTCGTGATGCGCACGCGCCTGCCGTCGTTCATCGTCACGCTCGCGTTCCTGTTCATCCTGCGCGGCCTCACGCTCGCGCTCTCGATCATGTTCGCGGACCGCACCATCATCTCGGGCGTAGGTGATCTCGCGCAGGCCGATCCCATCGCCGACACGCTCTTTCATGGCGTCGCGTTCCACGGCCTCTTCACCTGGCTCGCGCACATGGGCATCGGCAAGCTGCTCGACAGCGGCCAGCCGCTCGTGCCGGGCATTCCGAAGGTCATCATCTGGTGGTTCGCGCTCGCGGCAGTCGGCGCGTTCGTGCTCGCGAAAACGCGCTACGGCAACTGGATTCTCGCAGTCGGCGGCGATGCGAACGCAGCGAAGAACGTGGGCGTGCCCGTCAAGCGCGTGAAGATATCGCTCTTCGTGCTGACCGCCTTCTGCTCGTGCCTCTTCGCCGTGCTGCAAGTGTGCGATATCGGCTCGGCGGCGGCGGATCGCGGCCTGCAGAAAGAGTTCGAAGCGATCATCGCGGCGGTCATCGGCGGTACGTTGCTGACGGGCGGTTACGGCTCGGTGGTCGGTGCGTGTTTCGGCGCGCTGATCTTCGGCGTCGTGCAGATCGGCATCACCTATACGAACGTGAGTTCGGACTGGTTCCGCGTGTTTCTCGGCGTGATGCTGCTCATCGCCGTGCTCTTCAATCACTACGTGCGCCGCCGCGTTTCGCAGGCTCAATGAGAGGAGAAACGATCATGCAAGACGAGAACATCCTCGCACTCGAGAACGTCAGCAAGTTCTTCGGCAAGGTGATCGCGCTGAACGGCGTCACGTTGCGGCTCAAGCGCGGCGAAGTGCACTGTCTGCTCGGCGATAACGGCGCCGGCAAATCGACGCTCATCAAGACGCTCGCCGGCGTGCATCAGCCTTCTTCCGGCGACTATCTCGTCGACGGCGCGCCCGTGCACTTCGATTCGCCGAAGGAGGCGCTCGATCTCGGCATCGCGACCGTGTACCAGGATCTCGCGCTCGTGCCTTTGCTTTCGGTGGCGCGCAACTTCTTCATGGGCCGAGAGCCGCAGAAGAAGCGCTTCGGCATCAGCGTGATGGACCTCGATCTCGCCGCTGAGACGTCGCGTGCCAAGCTCGCGGAGATGGGCATCAACGTGCGCGATCCGCATCAGCCGATCGGCACGATGTCCGGCGGCGAGAAGCAATGTCTCGCGATCGCGCGCGCGATCCACTTCGGCGCACGCGTATTGATTCTCGACGAACCGACCGCCGCGCTCGGCGTGAAGCAGAGCTTCAACGTGCTCAAGCTCATCCATAAAGCGCGCGAGAAAGGCATCTCGGTGATCTTCATTACGCACAACGTGCATCACGCCTATCCGATCGGCGATTCGTTCACGCTGCTCAATCGCGGCCGCTCGATGGGCACGTACACGAAGGACACCATCAGCAAGAACGAAGTGCTCGACATGATGGCGGGCGGCGCCGAAATGCAGCAGATGATGACCGAACTCGAAGGCGCGACGATCTGAGGACATTGAATCCATGCCAACACAAAACACCTCTCGCTTCGCGCCGGACCGCACGCGCGATATCGTGTGCCTCGGGCGTCTCGCCGTCGATCTGTATGCGCAGAACGTCGGCGCGCGTCTCGAAGACGTATCGACGTTCGCGAAGTATCTCGGCGGTTCGTCGGCGAACATCGCGTTCGGCTGCGCGCGGCTCGGGCTCAACTCATCGATGCTCGCGCGCGTCGGCAACGATCACATGGGGCGCTTTCTCGCCGAGACGCTCGAACGCGAAGGCTGCGACGTGAGTCATGTGCGCATCGATCGCGAGCGGCTCACCGCGCTCGTGCTGCTCGGCCTCGAAGACCGCGACACGTTCCCGCTCGTGTTCTATCGCGAGAACTGCGCGGACATGGCCGTCGACGAGAACGATTTCGATGAAGCGTATATCGCGTCGTCGAAGGCGCTGCTCATTACCGGCACCCACTTCTCGACGGAACAGGTCAACCGCACGAGCCGACGCGCACTGGACTACGCGCGGCGCAACGACGTGCGCACGATACTCGACATCGACTATCGGCCGGTCTTGTGGGGTCTCACGGGCAAGGCGGATGGCGAGACGCGCTTCATCGCGAACGAAGGCGTAACCGCACATTTGCAGCGCATTCTGCCGCTGATCGATCTCGTCATCGGCACGGAAGAAGAGTTTCGCATCGCGGGCGGCAAGGACCGTCTGATCGATGCGCTCGCGATGGTCCGCAAGGTCACGAGCGCGACGCTGGTCGTGAAGCGCGGGCCGCTCGGCTGCTCGATCATCGAAGGCGCGGTGCCCTCTTCCATCGACGATGCGCCGGTTCATGGCGGCGTCGAAGTGGAAGTGCTCAACGTGCTCGGCGCGGGCGATGCGTTCGCCTCAGGCTTCCTCTCGGGATGGCTGCGCGACGAGCCGCTCGAAGCGTGCGCGCGCACGGCCAATGCATGCGGCGCGCTCGTCGTGTCGCGTCACGGCTGCGCGCCCGCGATGCCCACGCCCGCCGAACTCGATTACTTTCTCGATGCGGCCAGGCAAGACCCGGCGCGCATGCGCCGCCCGGATCGCGATCCGAAGCTCGCGCGTCTGCATCGCGTGAGTCCGAGGCGCAAGCAATGGAACGAAGTGCTCGGATTCGCGTTCGATCATCGCAATCAGTTCTTCGATCTCGCGCAGCAAACGGGCGCGAGCGAAGCGCGCATCTCGACGCTGAAGAACCTGTTCGTCGAAGCCGTCGCGCAGACGGAGAAGGAGCACATGCTCGAAGGACGCATCGGCGTATTGATCGACGATCGATATGGACAGGATGCGTTGAACGCGGCGACGGGACGCGGCTGGTGGATCGGCCGCCCGGTCGAGTTGCCCGGTTCGATGCCGCTCGAATTCGATCATGGGCGCTCGATCGGCACGACGCTTATTCAATGGCCGCGCGAGCAGGTTGCGAAGTGTCTCGTGCAGTATCACCCCGATCATCCGCATGACGTGCGCCTCGAACAGGAAGCGCAGTTGCGCGCGCTCTACGATGCCGTGCAGGAAAGCGGCAACGAACTGCTGCTCGAAGTGATCGTGCCGAAGAACGGGCCGCCGGTCGAAGACGACACCGTGTATCGCGCGTTGAAGCGTCTTTATAACCTCGGCATCTATCCGGAGTGGTGGAAGCTCGAACCGATGAGCGCGACGCAATGGCAAGCTGTCGATGCGCTCATCGCCGAGCGCGATCCGTATTGCAGAGGCGTCGTGCTGCTCGGTTTGTCGGCGGGCGTCGACCAGTTGCGCGATGGCTTCAGGGCGGCGGCATCGTCGAAGAGTTGCAAGGGCTTCACGGTCGGGCGCACGATCTTTCATGAGCCGAGTCATGCGTGGCTCGCGGGCGAGATCGACGATAGCGAACTAATCGCGCGCGTGCGCCGCACGTTCGAAGCGCTGATCGATGCATGGCGCGACGCGCGTGCATCGCACGACACATCTCACGCACAAGAGGAGCAGGCCGCATGAACCAGCGTGCAATGCAATCGGATACCGCTGTGAGCTCGACCATTCGAATGACCGCCGCGCAGGCGCTCGTGCGCTATCTCGCGGCGCTTCGCACCGAACATGGCGAGCCGCTTTTCGGCGGCGTCTTCGCGATCTTCGGGCATGGCAATGTCGCGGGCATGGGCGAGGCGTTGTATCGGCATCGCGATGAATTGCCGACGTATCGCGCGCACAACGAGCAGGCGATGGCGCACAGTGCGATTGCGTATGCGAAGGCGCATATGCGGCGTCGCATGATGGCGGTGACGACATCGATCGGTCCGGGCGCGACCAATCTCGTGACGGCCGCCGCGCTCGCGCATGTCAACCGCTTGCCGGTCCTGTTGCTGCCGGGCGATATCTTCGTGTCGCGCGCGCCCGATCCGGTGCTGCAGCAAGTCGAGGACAGCCACGACGGCGGCGTATCCGCAAACGATGCGTTGAAGGCGGTGTCGCGATATTTCGATCGCATCGTGCATCCGGCGCAGTTGTTGAGCGCCTTGCCACGCGCGATCCGCGTGCTCACCGATGCGGCGCAATGCGGCCCGGTCACGCTCGCGTTGCCGCAGGACGTGCAGGCGATGGCGTATGACTATCCTGCTTCGTTTTTCGAGCCGGGCGTCGTTGAGTTTCATGCGCCCGCGCCGGTGCCGCGTGAGATCGAGCGTGCCGCAGCGATGCTGCGCGAGGCGCGCGAGCCGTTGATCGTGTCGGGTGGCGGTGTGCTGTACGGACTCGCGACCGATGCCTTGCGCGCCTTTGCGCACAGGCACGGCGTGCCGGTCGCGGAGACGCAGGCGGGCAAAGGCGCGCTTGCGTGGGACGATGCGTTGAACGTCGGCGGCATTGGCGTGACGGGTGCAACGGCTGCGAACGAACTCGCGAACGCGAGCGATTGCGTGCTTGCGCTCGGCACGCGTCTGCAGGACTTCACGACCGGATCGAACACGCTCTTTGCGCAGGCGCGGCTCGTCGCGATCAACGCGAATCCGTTCGATGCGCTCAAGCAGAACGCGCTCGCCGTGCAGGCCGATGCGTGCGCGGCGCTCGATGCGTTATCGGCTGCGCTCGGCGACTGGCGTGCATCGCCGCAATGGACGACGCGTGCGCATCGGCTTGCGAACGAATGGCGCGAGACGGTTGCGCATGTGACGGATACGCCTGTCGCGGATGGCGCGTTGCCGCGCGAGGCCGATGTGATCGGCGCGGTGCAGCGTTCTGACGATGCTTCCGCTGCGAACGATATCGTCGTGTGCGCCGCGGGCACGCTGCCCGCCGATTTGCAGAAGCTCTGGCGTACGGCCGGGCCGGGCGGCTATCACGTCGAATATGGCTATTCGTGCATGGGCTATGAGATCGCGGGCGGCGTCGGCGTGAAGATTGCGCGGCCCGAGCGCGAGGTGATCGTGATCGTCGGCGATGGCAGCTATCTGATGATGAACAGCGAGCTTGCTACGTCGGTGATGCTTGGCGCGAAGATCATCGTCGTGTTGCTCGACAATCGCGGGTTCGGGTGCATCAATCGCTTGCAGCAGGCTTGTGGCGGCGCGCCGTTCAACAATCTCATCGATGATTGCAAGCAGGGCGCGCTTGGGGCGCCGGAGATCGATTTCGCGATGCATGCGCGATCGCTTGGCGCTTTGTCGGAGCATGTTGCCAATATCGACGAGCTTGTCGTTGCGATGAAGCGCGCAAGGGCGGCGGATCGAAGTTATCTCATCTCTATCGATACCGATCCTGCGCGGCCTACTCTCGAAGGAGGGTGGTGGTGGGAAGTTGCTGTGCCCGAAGTATCCGATCGCGCGGCTGTGGTTGTGGCTCGGGAGGCCTATGAGCAGGCTCTCAAGGCTCGTCGTGTTTGATTGCGCCTACGCCGCTATGGAATCCTGCTTTGTTAGTGGTCTATTGGCTCTGCCCCGCACAGGGGCAGTGCTAATAGACCAACATGAAAACGGGATCCGGCGAAAGCCAAAACAAGGAAACCAAACAACATGCCACAAAAAATCCGCATAGGCATAAATCCATTGTCGTGGATGAACGACGACCTGCCATCCCTTGGCGGTGAAACGCCTTTAGCAACCGCACTGACGGAAGGAAAACAAATCGGCTATGAAGGCTTCGAGCTAGGCAACAAGTTCCCCCGCGAACCGCAAGCGCTAAAAACCTTGCTCGCGCAGTACGACCTGGCGCTAGTCTCCGGCTGGTATTCCGGCAAACTCGCAGAACGCAGCGCGGAAGAAGAGATCGAAGCTGTCGCCCCACACCTCGAACTGCTCGCAAAAAACGGCGCAGCCGTCATGGTCTACGGCGAAGTCGCGAACTCGATCCAGGGCGCGCCGAAGCCGCTCTGTCAACGTCCGCGCTTCTTCTCCGATGCGCAATGGAGCGCCTACGCCGAGCGCCTGAACCGCTTCGCCGAATACACGCTCTCGCGCGGCGTGCGCGTCGCCTATCATCATCACATGGGCGCGTATGTCGAAACGCCCGCGGATGTCGATCGCCTGATGGCGCTCACCAACGATGCCGTCGGCCTGCTGTTCGACGCGGGACACATCACGTTCGCCGGCGGCGATGCGCTCACCGTGCTGCAAAAGCACATCGAACGTGTGTGCCACGTGCATTGCAAGGACGTGCGCCCCGACATCGTGAAGCTCGCGCGCAATCGCAACTGGAGCTTTCTCGATGCGGTCATCAACGGCGCGTTTTCCGTGCCGGGCGACGGCTGCGTCGACTATCCGGGCATCATCGCGTGTCTTGCGAAACATGATTACGAAGGCTGGCTCGTCGTCGAAGCCGAGCAGGATCCAGTGATCGCGCCGAGTTATGCCTATGCCGACAAGGGCTATCGCACGCTGCGTGCGCTCGTCGACGCAACATTCAAGGAGGCGGCATGAGCCTGCTAGTGAAAGCATCGCGCGAAGGACAAACCATCGCGCGCGTTACGCCCGATTCCGCGGGCTGGAAGCACGTCGGCTTCGCGGCGTATCGCCTGAATGCGGGCGATGTCGTGCATGTCTACGACGCGGATCGCGAAAGCTGCATCGTCGTGCTCACGGGCACCGTGAGCGTCGAAGCGGGCGACGAGCATTATCAGTCGATCGGCTCGCGCGACAGCGTGTTCGAAGACGCCGCGCCCTACGCGGTCTACGTGCCGCCTAAGCTCGCCGCGATCGTGCGTGCGGAACGCGATGCGGAGATCGGCGTCGCGAGCGCGCCCGCCAAAGGCGAGTTTCCGCCGCGACTCATCGAGCCATCGCAGATGAAGCGCTCGACGCGCGGCAAGAACGCGAATACGCGCTACGTGTGCGACATTCTTCCGCAAACGGAGTGCGCGGAGTCGCTGCTCGTCGTCGAGGTGCGCACGCCGGGCGGCCATGCGTCGAGCTATCCGCCGCACAAGCACGATAAGGACAACGTGCCCGTCGAGAGTTCGCTCGAAGAGACTTATTATCATCGGCTGAATCCGTCGCAAGGCTTCGCGTTTCAGCGCGTCTATACCGATGAACGCGATCTCGATGAAACGATGGCCGTCGAGGATCACGATGTCGTCATGGTGCCGCGCGGGTATCATCCGGTCGTCGTGCCGTATGGCTACGACAACTATTATTTGAACGTGATGGCGGGAGACAAGCGCACGTGGCACTTCAAGAACGATCCGAAGCACGAGTGGATCGTGGAGAGGGATAGCAAGGCTTCGACTTAACCGACCGAAAGCCATTCGCGCATGACCGCCTCGTTTCGGACAAGCGAGGCGATCGCCCCATCGAACCGGATCACCCCCTGCCCCATCACCGCGACGCGCGCATCGAGCGCGCGCGCGATCGTCAATCGCTCTTCGATCAGCAGCATCGCCACGCCGCGTTCGCGCAGCATCGCGAGACACGCGGCCACTTGCGCGAGCACCTGCGGCGCGAGTCCTTCGCCCGGTTCGTCGATAACGACGAGCGATGGATCGCCCGTCAACGTGCGCGCGAGTGCGAGCATCTGCTGCTCGCCGCCCGACAACGCGCCCGCCTTTACCGACGAACGCTCCTCGAGCACCGGAAACAACCGGTACGCATCGCGCAACGTGAAACGCGTGCCCTTCCGTTCACCGAGCAGCAGGTTCTCGCGCACCGTGAGCGCGGGGAACGCGTCACGCGTTTCGGGCACGTAACCGATGCCCAGCCGCGCGATGCGATGCGCCCGCAATCCGACAAGCTGAACATCGCGATAACGCATGTCGCCCGCGCAGCGCACGAGTCCCATGATGGCCTTAGCGAGCGTCGATCGTCCCGAGCCATTGCGGCCGACGAGCGCCACCGCCTCACCATCGTCGATACGCAAATGCACGCCATGCAGCACTTGCGCCGCGCCATACCACGCGCACAGGTTGTCGATATGCAGTTGCGCGCTCATGACAGGACCCCGCCGAGATACGCCTGCTGCACATCGTGATTCGCGCGAATCGCGGCGGGCGTATCGCTCGCGATCACACGCCCGCGCACGAGCACCGAAATGCGATCGGCGAGACCGAACACCGCGTCCATGTCGTGCTCGATGACGAGCAGCGTGCGCCCTTGCGTCGTCGCGCGAATGAGTTCGAGCGCGCGCGTCGCCTCGGCGCGGCTCATGCCGGCCGTGGGCTCGTCGAGCAGAATGAGCGGCGCATCGGTGGCGAGCGCGATACCGAGATCGAGCGCGCGCTGCTCTGCGTAAGTCAGACGCGCCGCGCATTCGCCGGCGCGTGCGGCCAGGCCGATGGCATCGAGCATCGCGTGCGCGCGCGCATCGATTCGACGCGAAGGCAGCCATCGATCGACAAAGCGCGACGATGCCGCGCGGAGCGCCGCGCACCGCAAGTTGTCGAGCACGGACAAACCGCCGAACACGCTCGTCGTCTGAAAGCTGCGCGCGAGCGAGCGCGACACGCGTTGTGGCGGCTTGCCTGTAATGTCGATTCCGTTCGCGACGATGCGTCCGCCATCGGGCCGCGCGCGTCCCGAGATGAGATCGAAAAGCGTCGACTTACCCGCGCCGTTCGGTCCGATGAGCGCGTGCCGTTCGCCTTGCGCGACGTGCAGATCGACACCCCGCAACACGCGCGTCGCACCGAAGCGTTTGACGATGCCATTCAGTTCGAGCGCGTTCATCGCGTGGTCCTCGTGCGTCGTGCAAGCAATACGCCCAGCAATGCGCACGGCACGGCGATGAACCACGCACGCGCATCGTGACGTCCCGCGTAGAGCGATTCGACCGTCACGACGACCGCGACGCCCCACGCTATCGCGCTCGATATGCCTGCGCGCACGGACCGCGCATCGCGCCGGAAAAATCCCGCGACGCCCTCCGGCGACACGACGACGATCCACATGAAGAAGAGGCCGAGATACATCGGCCACGCGGCGGTGAGGCTCGCGAGCCCGACGCTGAAAAACGTGAGAAGCACCGCGCCGATCACCGGTCCGAAGAACGTGCCCGCGCCGCCGATCACGGTCGCGACGAGCACGCTCGTCGAACGCGCAAGACCAACGCTCTCCGACGACACTAGCTCGACGTTGATCAAGGCCATCACGCCCGCGATGCCCGCAAAGAATGCCGATACGACGAGCATGCGCAAACGCACGCGCGCCGGCGCGAAGCCGATCGCGGCCGCGCGCGCGGGATTGTCGCGCACTGCGTTGGCCAAGCGGCACATCGGCGTGCGCGAGAACGCAAACATCGCAAGCGCCGATGCCGCGCACCAGCACGCGATCAGCACATACGCCTCGCGCAGCGGCCCGAACGTCCACGCAAATAACGCGGGCCCGCTCGCGCGATCGATCGTCACGCCGCCCTCGCCGCCGAACCAGCCCGGCACGAGCCACACGCACGCGGCGACGAGTTCGCTCAAGCCGAGCGTGATCATCGCGAATGCGGTGCCCGCGCGCTGCGTCGTGATCGCGCCGAAGATAATGGCGACAAACATTGCCGCGCATCCGCCGACCATCGGCAACAAGGGCAGCGGCACGCCGAAGCGGTTGAACGCGTGCGCGGCGGCGAACGCGCCGAGGCCGGCATACACCGCGTGGCCGAACGAGAGCAGCCCCGTTTGGCCGAGCAGCAAGTTGTACGAGAGCGCGAAGACGATGAGCGTCGCGGTCTGCGCGCAATACGCGAGCAGCCACGATTGATCCGCGATGAAAAGCGGCAGCGCAAGCGCAACGAATAGCGCGATGAAGAGCTTATGCATCTCGCGTGCGCTCGCCGAAAAGCCCGCGCGGGCGCGCGGCCAGCATCGCGACGAGCAGCAGATAAGGCAGCACGGGCGCGAGTTGCGCGACGGTCAGCGTGGCCCACGCCGGCGGCAAGCTCACGCCGAGCGACGTCGCGATGCCGCCCGCCGTCGCGCTCGCGCCGATCGCGAACGTCTGCACGCAGCCGATCAAAAGCGACGCGACGAGCGCACCAGATAGCGATCCGAGCCCGCCGGTCACGACGACGACGAACACGATCGGGCCCATCGCATCGGCCATGCCAGGCTCGATGACGGCAAGCGGCGCGCCGATCACCCCGCCGAGCGCGGCAATCGCCGTGCCGAGCCCGAAGACCATCGTGAAGACGCGCGGCACATCGTGGCCGAGCGTTTCGACGGTCGCGGGATGCGTGAGCGCCGCGCGCACCACGAGCCCGGTCTTCGACACGCGCAACGCGAGCCAGAGCGCGCCGAGCATGACGAGCGCGACCGCCATCATGAACCCGCGATAGCGTGCGAACGATGCGCCATCGAACGTGAAAAGCGCGCCGTCGAGCACGCGCGGAATGGCGGAGGGCAGCGGCCCGAGTCCCCAGACGAGCTTCACGCCCTCGCCGATCACGATGGCCGCGCCGAACGTCAGCAGCATTTCCGCGAGTGCGCCGCGCGCATGCACGCGTCGCAACAGCAGCCGTTCGAACGCAGCACCCGCGATGCCGACGACGACCGGCGCGACGATCAACGCGAACCAGAATCCGCCATACGCGGCGAGCGCCTGACCGACATACGCGCCGAGCATGTAGAAGCTCGCGTGCGCGAAGTTGAGCACGCCGAGCATCGAAAAGATCAGCGTGAGTCCCGCCGATAACATGAAGAGCAGCAAGCCCACGCTCACGCCGTTGAGCAGACTCGCGGCGAACCACTGAAGCAAGACGACCTCAGCGGGTGATGAGCGGCTTCAACGCAGAGACGAGCGGCGCGGGCAACGACACCGGCCTGCGCGTCACGCGATCCACGTAGACATGCACGAAATGCCCTTGCGCCGCGGCTTCGTCGGCGCCTTGCGTGAAGATCGCGACTTCGTAGCGCACGCTGGTATTGCCGAGCTTCTCGACGCGCAGACCCGCCTCTATCGGCTCGGGAAAGACAACCGGCGCGAAGAAGTTGCAGCGCGTCTCGACAACGAGGCCGATGGTCGCGCCCTCGCTGAAGTCGAGCACGCCCGCGCGCAGCAGGTACTCGTTCACCACCGTATCGAAATAGCTGTAGTAGACGACGTTGTTGATGTGCCCGTAGACGTCGTTATCGGACCAGCGCGTGCTGATCGGCAGGAAATGCGCGTATTGCGCGCGCGTGGATCGGACCGGCTTGCTCATCGCTCAGAGGGACTCCGTCAGCATGCGTCGATAATCGTCGGCGCTCGCCTCGCGCGGATTCGTCTTGTGGCAATGATCCGCCAGCGCGCCCTTCACCACCTTGTCGAACATGCTTTCGTCGACGCCCATCTGCGACAGGCGCGTCGGCAAGCCGAGACGCGCGGTCAAGTCGTACACGGCCTGCGCGATATCGGCGTTATCGCCGAGATTCATCACGCGGCGCATGCGCGCGAAACGCCGCTCCGCGACGACCGACGGCGCGCTTTCGTTGAAGCGCAGCACGGCGGGCAGCACGACCGCGTTCAGCGTCCCGTGATGCAGCGACGTGCGCCCGTTCACCGCGAGCCCGCCGAGCGGATGCGACAGCGAATGCACGCAGCCCAAACCCTTCTGAAACGCCATCGCGCCCTGCATCGATGCGGACATCATGTTGAGACGCGCGTCGCGGTCCTGGCCGTCGTGCGTCGCGCGTTCGATGTTGGCCCACGCGCGTTCGAGTCCATCGAGCGCGATGCCGTCGGCGGGCGGATTGAACGCGGGCGCGAGAAACGTTTCGATGCAGTGCGCGATCGCGTCCATTCCGGTCGCGGCAGTGAGCGCGGGCGGCAGGCCGAGCGTGAGCGACGGATCGCAGATCGCCGACTTCGGCAGCAGATGCCACGAATGGAAGCCGAGCTTGCGCCCGTCGTTCAGGATGATGATCGCGCCGCGCGCGACTTCGCTGCCCGTGCCCGATGTCGTCGGCACCGCGATCAAGGGCGCTGCGCGCTCGGTGATCTTGCCGCTGCCGCCTTCGATCGTCGCGTAGTTGGTGAGCGACTCGTCGTGCGTCGCTGCGATCGCCACGCCTTTCGCCAGATCGATCGACGAGCCGCCGCCGACCGCGATCAGCCCGTCGCAGCCATCGCGCCTGTACTGCCCGGCGGCCTGCACGACCATCGCTTCGGTCGGATTCGACGGCGTGTCGTCGAAGACCGGCAGCGCGCCGAGCTTCGCGCTGTCGATCACGCGATCGGCGAGCCCTGCCGCCCTGACGCCTTTATCGGTGATGACGAGCGGACGCTTCATGCCGATGCGCGCGCATTCGCTTTGCAGCGACTGTAGCGCGTCGTAGCCGAGATGAATGTGGGTCAGGTAAAAGATGAAGGCCATGGTGTCGGCATCGATGGAAGAGGTGCGGCCCATGTTGGAGCCGCGCGCCGCCGGTGTCAATCCGGATTAGGTCGACGCGCAGAGCGCGCGCACTTCGTCCGTGAAACGCTCGACGGTCTCCTGCTGCGTGTCCCACGCGCACATCAGGCGACATCCACCGGAACCGATGAACTGATAGAAGCGCCAGCCCTTCGCACGCAGCGCCGCCGCGACGCGCGCCGGCAATTTGGCGAACACCGCGTTCGCTTCGGGCTTGAACAGCAAGGACACGCCCGGAATGCCGGTGAGGCGCTCGGCCATCAGCGATGCCATCGCGTTCGCATGACGCGCGTTGCGCAGCCACACGCCGTCATCGAGCAGACCGAGCCACGGCGCGGAGATGAAGCGCATCTTCGAGGCGAGCTGACCGGCCTGCTTCAGGCGATACGCGAAATCGGCGGCGAGGGCTTTATCGAAGAACACGACCGCTTCACCCACCGGCAAGCCGTTTTTGGTGCCGCCGAAGCACAGCACGTCGACGCCCGCGCGCCATGTGATCTCCGACGGATGCACGTTGAGCGTCGCGACCGCGTTGGCGAAGCGCGCGCCGTCCATATGAATCTTCAGATGCCGGCGCTTGGCGATGGCCGCGATCGCGCGAATCTCCTCGACGGTGTATACGGTGCCGACTTCGGTTGCCTGCGTGAGCGCGACGACCTTCGGCTTCGGGTAGTGGATATCCGCGCGTTTGGTGACGAGTTCCTCGATGGCATCGGGCGTGAGCTTGCCGTTCTCGCCTTTCGCGGTGAGCAGCTTCGAGCCGCCGGAGAAAAATTCGGGGCCGCCGCATTCATCGGTTTCGATGTGCGCGAGTTCGTGGCAGATCACCGAGTGATACGACTGACAGAGCGATGCGAGCGCGAGCGAATTCGCGGCGGTGCCGTTAAAGACGAAGAAAACTTCGCAATCGGTCTGGAAGAGATCGCGGATGCGGTCGCAGACTTGCGTCGTCCAGGAGTCGTCGCCGTACGCGGGCTCGTGGCCGCTCGTGTTGGCTTGAATGAGCGCCTGCAGCGCTTCGGGGCAGATGCCCGCGTAGTTGTCGGAGGCGAAGTGTTGAATCGGGTCCGTGGGCGCTGTCATGTGGTCGCTGGATGGCCGGGTTGAACGCGGCGCGCGGATGCGAAACGATCGTTCAGCATCCGCGCGCCGGCAATCCGGGCATTTTAGCGGTACATCGTCTTTGCTGACCGCGTGCGCGGTTACTTGCTGTCGGGCGCGCTCGCTGCGTTGGCCTGCTGTGCCTTCTTTTCCTTCTTGCTGGCTTCGTGATGGCCGATGGCGCAGCCGCCGACCGCACCCGCCGTGCCGTGCTTGCCCGCGACGTGGCCCGCGACACCGCCCACCGCCGCGCCTTCAATGCAGCCCTTGGCCTGTGCTGCGCCAGTTGCTGCAAGCATCGCCGACGTGAGAACGATCAAGGTGATTTTGCGACTCATGGTTGTATCTCCCTTTTTTAGTTGAACGTGTGGGGGAGATGCACGGGGTGTGCCTGACAGGTTGTAATTTTTTTGTCGGCGGAATTTGGTCTTGTTCTTCGTTGATTTCTCTCGCATACCTAGCGGTGTTTTTATGTTTTTTCGCCGGATCCCATTTTGTTATCGGTTTATTAGCGTTGCCCCTGTGCGGGGCGGCAGTCACTTTCTTTGCTGCTGCAAAGAAAGTAACCAAAGAAAGCAGCTTTTCAAGCCCGCGGTCACACGCACGTTGGGTAGTTCTCTCGTCCTCGGTGGCACTCGCCTTAGTGTCGCTCTCATAGGCCCAACCGGGCTTGGATCGCGCACGGTCTGACTAACCATTACTCTTTGGACGCTGGCTCAGCACGAAATAGCTTCGGCACAGCGCTACGCGCTGCCGTCGGGTATGCAAGGGAAAACAACGGTGCGCCTGCGCCCTGCGCCTGTACCTGCTCTTGCTCTCGCGCCGGCGCTTGCACACCCGATTAACCCATCGGCCGCGTAGCGGGCCGGAGCTGTATCGCGCTGAACCAGCGAGCCACGCCGCGCGATGTGTCAGACCGTGCGCGAGCCAAGCACGATTTGGATTGTGAGGGCACTCTTTAGGCGAGTGCCACCGTGGACGAGAGAACTACCCAACGTGCGTGTGACCGCGGGCCTGAAAAGCTGCTTTCTTTGGTTACTTTCTTTGCAGCAGCAAAGAAAGTGACTGCCGCCCCGCACAGGGGCAGCGCTAATAAACCAACAACAAAACGGGATCCGGCGCAAACAAATCGCCAGCGATACTACAGTTGCCCCTGCACCCATCCCGTCACGCCCGCCAGCGCCGCAGGCAACTTTCCAGGCTCAGTACCACCAGCCTGCGCCATGTCAGCCCGACCACCACCCTTCCCACCAACCTGCTGCGCGACAAAGTTGACAAGCTCACCCGCCTTGACCTTCTTCGACGCATCGGGCGTCACACCCGCGATGAGACTCACCTTCCCGCCATCCACCGAAGCCAGCACGATCGCCGCGCTCTTCAGCTTGTCCTTCAGCTTGTCGACGGTTTCACGCAGCGTCTTCACATCCGCGCCTTCGAGTTGCGCGGCAAGCACCTGCACGCCGGAAACATCGACAGCCTGCGCGACGAGTTCATCGCCCTGGCTCGCCGCCAGCTTCGACTTCAGCGCGCCCAGTTCCCGCTCCAGCGACTTCACGTGCTCCTGAACCTGCGCGATACGCTGCGTCAGCTCCGAAGGCTGCGCCTTCAGCACACCCGCCGCAGCATTGATGCGTTGATCCAACTCCTGCACGTAGCGCACGGCGTTGTCGCCGGTGATCGCCTCGACACGGCGAATGCCCGCCGCGACGCCGCCTTCCATCACGATCTTGAAGAATCCGATATCGCCCGTGCGCTGCACATGCGTGCCGCCGCACAGCTCGCGAGAGAAGCCGAGATCGAGTACGCGCACCGTGTCGCCGTACTTCTCGCCGAAGAGCGCCATCGCGCCGCCCTTCACCGCGTCGTCGTAGGACATCACGCGCACGACGCCCGGCGCATTCGCAATGATCTCGCTGTTCACGATCTGCTCGACGCGACGGATTTCGTCGTCGGTCATCGGTGCGTTGTGCGCGAAGTCGAAGCGCGTTTTATCGGCGTCGACGAGCGAACCCTTCTGCTGCACGTGGCCACCGAGCACTTCGCGCAACGCCTTGTGCATCAGGTGTGTAGCCGAATGGTTGCGGGCCGTGCGCGCGCGGCGGATAGCGTCGATTTCCGCCTTCACGACGTCGCCGACCTTCAGCGTGCCCTGCTCGACCGTGCCGTGATGACCGACGACATCGGCCTGCACTTTAAGCGTATCCGCGACCGCGAAGCGCACGTTCGCATTCGCGAGCACGCCCTGATCGCCGACCTGGCCGCCCGATTCCGCGTAGAACGGCGTGTGATCGAGCACGACCACCGCCTGCTGGCCGTCCTTCGCTTCCTTCACCGACGCGCCTTCGACGTACAGCGCGAGAATCTTCGCGTCGTCGAAAATTTCCTTCTCGTAGCCGTGAAACGTGGACTTCGCGCCCGAATACTCGAGGCCCGCCGCGAGCTTGAACTTGCCCGCCGCGCGCGCCTGGTCGCGCTGGCGCGCCATCGCGTCGTCGAACGCGGGTTCGTCGACGGTCACGCCGCGCTCGCGGCACACGTCCGCCGTCAGATCGAGCGGGAAGCCGTACGTGTCGTGCAGCTTGAACGCGAGTTCGCCGTCCAGTTGCTTCACGCCCTTCTTGTCCAGATCGGCCAGTTCGCCTTCGAGAATCGACATGCCGTGCTCGATCGTTTCGAAGAAGCGTTCCTCTTCCTGACGCAGCACGTCGGTTACACGCTGCTGCGCATCGGCCAGTTCGGGATACGCCGCGCCCATTTCCGCGACGAGATCCGCCACGAGCTTGTTGAAGAACGCGCCCTTCTTGCCGAGCTTGTAGCCGTGACGGATCGCGCGGCGCACGATACGGCGCAGCACATAGCCGCGGCCTTCGTTGCCGGGAATCACGCCATCGACGATCAGGAACGAGCACGCGCGGATGTGGTCCGCGATCACCTTCAGCGAGTTGTTTTCCAGATCCGGCGTATTCGTCTCACGCGCGGCCGCCTTGATGAGGTTCTGGAACAGATCGATTTCATAGTTGCTGTGCACATGCTGCAGCACGGCGGCGAGGCGTTCGAGGCCCATGCCCGTATCGACGCACTGCTTGGGCAGCGGCGTCATGTTGCCCTGCGCGTCGCGGTTGAACTGCATGAACACGAGATTCCAGATCTCGATGAAGCGGTCGCCGTCTTCTTCGGGAGACCCCGGCGGGCCGCCCCAGATTTCCGGGCCGTGGTCGTAGAACACTTCCGAGCACGGGCCGCACGGGCCAGTGTCGGCCATCTGCCAGAAATTATCCGATGCGTAACGCGCGCCCTTGTTGTCGCCGATGCGGATGATGCGCTCGACCGGCACGCCGATTTCCTTCGCCCAGATGTCGAAGGCTTCGTCGTCTTCCTTGTAGACGGTGACCGTGAGCTTTTCCGCCGGAAGCTGATAGACCTTGGTCAGCAGTTCCCAGCAATAGTGGATCGCGTCGCGCTTGAAGTAATCGCCGAACGAGAAGTTGCCAAGCATCTCGAAGAACGTGTGATGGCGCGCGGTGTAGCCGACGTTCTCCAGATCGTTGTGCTTGCCGCCCGCGCGCACGCTGCGCTGCGCGGTGGTCGCGCGCGAATACGGACGCGATTCGCTGCCCAGGAACACGTCCTTGAACTGGACCATGCCCGAGTTGGTGAAAAGCAGCGTCGGGTCGTTGCCGGGCACGAGGCTCGACGAACGCACGATAGTGTGGCCCTTCGATTCGAAAAACTTCAGGAATTTCTCGCGTATTTCGGCGGCTTTCATGGCGTACGGGGCGTGTCTTCGGTTCTTTGATGGCGCCCGCGGGCGGCTCTTCAAGGCTGTTCGAGAGCGCTGCCGGCGGAACAAGGGTGATTGTCGATTATACGGGATTCGCCGCACGCGGCCGGCCGACGCTCGCCCGCTATCGCGCGCGCGGCGGTTCTGTGCGACAGTCGCAATCCTGCAGACACAACGTAAGCGAGACACATCGAATGGGAGCGTTGAGCCATATCCGCGTGCTGGACCTCACCCGCGTGCTGGCGGGGCCGTGGTGCGCGCAGACCTTAGCCGACTTCGGCGCGGACGTCATCAAGATCGAGCGGCCCGAAACCGGCGACGACACGCGCCACTGGGGCCCGCCCTATCTCAGGACGCCCGAAGGCGAGGACACGCACGAGGCCGCGTACTATCTCGCGGCAAACCGCAACAAGCGTTCGGTGACGGTCGATATCGCCACGCCGGAAGGCCAGCAGATCGTGCGCGAGCTGGCCGCGCAAAGCGATGTCGTCCTCGAAAACTACAAGGCCGGGCAACTGAAGAAGTACGGGCTCGACTACGAATCGCTGAAGGCGGTGAAGCCGGACATCGTCTATTGCTCGGTGACGGGTTTCGGTCAGACGGGGCCGTATGCGTCGCGCGCGGGCTACGATTTCATTGTGCAGGGAATCGGCGGATTCATGAGCATCACCGGCGAGCGCGACGGCCAGCCGGGCGGCGGCCCGCAAAAGGCGGGCGTGGCGATCGCCGATCTGATGACCGGCATGTACGCGACCATCGGCGTGCTCACCGCGCTCGCGCACCGCGACCGCACGGGCGAAGGGCAATACATCGACATGGCGCTGCTCGACGTGCAAGTCGCGATGCTCGCCAACATGAACACCAACTTCCTCGCGAGCGGCAAGCCGCCGGTGCGCTGGGGCAACGCGCATCCGAACATCGTGCCCTATCAGACCTTCCAGACGAGCGACGGCTGGATCATCGTCGCGGTCGGCAACGACGGGCAGTTCCGCAAGTTCGTCGAAGTCGGCGGGCGCCCGGAACTGGCCGACGACGCGCGTTTCGCCGCGAATCCGTCGCGCGTGCGCAACCGCGACATCCTCGTGCCGATTCTCGCGGACATGGTGCGCCTGAAAGGCAAGCACGAATGGATCGCCGAACTCGAAGCGGCGGGCGTGCCGTGCGGCCCGATCAACGATCTCGGCGAAGTGTTCGAGGACCCGCAAGTGCTCGCGCGCCAGATGCAGATCGATCTGCCGCATCCGACGGCGGGCACGGTGAAACTCGTCGCGAGTCCGATCAAGATGAGCGCGACGCCGCCCGAGGCGCGCACGCATCCGCCGTTACTGGGCGAGCACACGTCGAGCGTGCTCGCCGACGTGCTCGGCTACGACGACGCAAAAATCGCGCGATTGCGGGAGAGCAAGGCGATCTGAGCGCTCATCGACGAAAAAATCAGCGAACGCCCGCGCCGATCAGCCCGCCCGCGGCCGCGCCCGCGACGGTGCCGATCGGCCCGCCCGTGACGAGATAGCCGAGCGCCCCTCCGGCCGCCGCGCCGACCCCGGCGTGCGCCTGCTGGCGCGAGACGTTGGCGCATGCCGCAAGGCTCGACACGAGCACGGCGGCGGCGGTGAACTTGAGCGTCGTGATGGCGATCTTCTTCATGATGGGCGTCCTTGTTTTGTCGTTGTGATGTGTTTTTTGCGCACCCGCGCCGCGTGGACGGGCGCATTCGATGCAGTCGAGCCGATCTTACGAGGCCGCGCGAGCGCCTTTCAACGCGATTTACGTCCCGTTACGGCGGTTACGCGGAGCGGGTTTCGCCGTAATCGTCGTAATGGAACTCGTGAAAGGGTCCGGACGCCGCCGCGGCCTGCCCCGGACGGTTGCGTAAGGTAGAATCGACCCAATATTCAAGGCCTTCGTACGCGTTTCGTGTTTCAACGAGCGCTTCCCGAACCGATCACGCGCGCGAGCGCATCCGCTGCCACTTTCTCCGCATGAACACCGATCGCAACGACGCTCCGGCGCCATCCAATTTCATCCGCAACATCATCGAAGACGACAACCGCTCGGGCAAATGGTCGCAGCGGGTCGAAACGCGCTTTCCGCCGGAGCCGAACGGCTATCTGCACATCGGCCATGCGAAGAGCATCTGCGTGAACTTCGGCCTCGCCGCGGACTACGGCGGCGTGTGCCACCTGCGCTTCGACGACACGAACCCCGAGAAGGAAAGCGTCGAGTACGTCGATTCGATCATCGACGCGGTGAAATGGCTCGGCTTCGACTGGAACAAGGACGGCGCGGAGCACAAGTACTTCGCGAGCGACTATTACGACAAGCTGTACGACTACGCCGAAATGCTGATCGAGAAAGGCCAGGCATACGTCGACAGTCAAACCGCCGACGAGATGCGCGCGACGCGCGGATCGGCCACCGAAGCGGGCATCAATTCGCCGTATCGCGACCGCACGCCGGACGAAAACCTCGACCTCTTCCGCCGCATGAAGGCGGGCGAGTTCAAGGAAGGCGAGCACGTGCTGCGCGCGAAGATCGACATGGCGTCGCCGAACTTCAACATGCGCGATCCGGTGATCTACCGGATCCGCTTCGCGCATCACTACCGCACCGGCGACACCTGGTGCATCTATCCGATGTACGACTACGCGCATTGCGTGTCGGACGCGATCGAGAACATCACGCACTCGCTGTGCACGCTGGAGTTCGAGGATCATCGGCCGCTCTACGACTGGTTCCTCGCGCAGCTCGCGAACGACGGCGTGTTCGAACGTCCGCTGCCGCAGCAGATCGAATTCTCGCGGCTGAATCTCACGTACGCGATCACGAGCAAGCGCAAGCTGCTGCAACTCGTGCAGGAAAATCACGTCGACGGCTGGGACGATCCGCGCATGCCGACCATCGTCGGTGTGCGCCGTCGCGGCTTCACGCCGGAGAGCATCCGTCTGATGGTCGAGCGCGTCGGCGTGACCAAGGTCGATTCGTGGATCGACATGAGCATTCTCGAAGGCGCATTGCGCGACGATCTCGACGAGAAAGCGCCGCGCGCGATCGCCGTGCTCGATCCGCTCAAGCTCATCATCGACAACTATCCGGAAGGTGAGAGCGAAGCGTGCAGCGCGCCGGTGCATCCGCATCATCCGGATCGCGGCGTGCGCGCGTTTCCGTTTTCGCGCGAGTTGTGGATCGAGCGCGAGGACTTCCAGGAAACGCCGCCGAAGGGCTACTTCCGCCTCTTCCCCGGTAACAAGGTGCGTCTGAAGTACGGCTTCATCGTGGAATGCACCGGCGCGGACAAGGACGAGAACGGCAACGTGATCGCCGTGCATTGCAACTACTTCCCGGACAGCAAGTCGGGCACCGAAGGCGCGAACAACTACAAGGTGAAGGGCACGATCCACTGGGTCAGCGCGGCGAGCGCCTATGCGGCCGAAGTGCGTCTGTACGACCGTCTCTTCAAGGAGCCGCAGCCCGGCGCGGGCGGCGCGGAATTCCTCGATGCGCTCAATCCGGATTCGAAGCGCATCGTGAACGCGTATCTCGAACCGAGCGCGCGCGACGCAAACGCCGAAGACCGCTTCCAGTTCGAGCGGCATGGCTATTTCGTCGCGGATCGCGTGGATTCGCAGCCGGGCAAGCCCGTGTTCAACCGCATCGTCAGCCTGCGCGACAGCTGGGGCAAGCCGGCCTGATAGCGACGCGACAAGGGCGCCGCGCGGCGCCCTTGCCCGTGTCTTCACCGCCTCACCGCCTTTCGCCGCCTTCGAGGACATCATGAAGCCGAAGCACGCCATCGCCGCGCTGGCCCTGCTCACGACCGCCGGCGCGCACGCCGCCACCGCAGCCGCCGAACTCGTCAAGGCGCAGACTGCCGTCGATCAGATGCCGCCTTCGGCCACGCTGCGCAAGATCGCGGAGAACGGCGCGATCGTGCTCGGCACGCGCGAATCGTCGGTGCCGTTCTCGTACACCGTGAAGCAGCAGCCCGTCGGCTATTCGTACGACATCGCGCTCAAGGTCGTCGGCGAGATCAAGAAGCGCCTCAACATGCCGAATCTCGCGGTCAAGAACGTGATGGTCACGTCGGCGAACCGCATCTCCTATGTCGTGAACAATCAGGTCGATCTGGAATGCGGCTCGACGGCGCACGTGGCCGAGCGCGATCCGCTCGTCGCGTTCTCGAACAGCTTCTTCCAGTACGGCATCCGCATGGCCGTGAAGAAGAATTCGGGCATTCGCGATTACGACGATCTCGCCAACAAGACCGTGTCGACGACGGCGGGCACGTCCGACGAGCGCATGCTGCGGCAGATGAGCATCGACAGGAAGCTGAATCTGCGCATCATCAGCGCGCGAGATCACGCGGAGGCGTTCGCCGCGCTGAAGTCAAATCGCGCGGTCGCGTTCGTGATGGACGATCCGCTTCTCTACGGCAAGATCGCGCAGGAAGGCGCGGCGCGCAACGACTACGTGGTGACGGGCGCGCCGCTCGCAAACGAAGCGTACGGCTGCATGATGCGAAAGGGCGACCCGGTGTTCAAGCAGATCGTCGACGACGTCATCGCCAACATGCAGCGCTCCGGCGAAGCCACGAAGCTCTACGAGACGTGGTTCATGCGCCCGATTCCGCCGGACGGCATGAATCTGCAATTCCCGATGTCGGCGGAAATGAAGGCGCTCTTCGCCAATCCCAACGACCGTACCATCGACTGATCGCGCCGCTCAGAGCGTCTCGTGCAGCTCGGCCAGCGAAAGCGTCGTCTGGAAGAGGCGCGCGAGGCTGCGGCTCGCGAATTGATCGACGTCCGCGGGACTGACCCAGCGATACGCATCCATTTCGGGGATCATCGTGCCATCGCTATAGCGCGGAAAGTACGACTCGCACACGCAGTTCTCGAGCTGCACCTCGGCTTCGGACACGCGCACCGCGAACAGATGCAGATCCTTGTCGCGGCGATAGACGAAGCGGCCGAGATCCTTCAGCCGCTCGGCGGGCAGCACGATGCCCGTCTCTTCGACGAGCTCGCGCAGCGCGGCCTCGCGCGGACTCTCGCCAGGGTCGGCCGCGCCCTTGGGCACGTCCCAGTGCGTGGTTTCGGTCGCGTGACACAGCAGCACGTCGCCCTGCCCGTTCAGGATGACCACGCCGCACGACACGGTGCGGGCGGTCATCGATTGCTCGCTCCGGTCATCACTGTTTCTTGAGCTTCCATTTGCCGTCGCTCTGCTTGCACGCAGTCGGCATCCAGGTCTGCGTCTGCCCTTTCGCAATCGCGACGAGCGTGACCTTGCGGCACTTGAGTCCGTCCGATTCGAAGGTTTCCTGCGGCGTCACCGTACCGTTGATCGGCACCGTGTTGCCCGTGCCCTTGTTGTCCCATTCGAGCGACTCGCCGTCCTTCTTCGTATTGAGTGCGATCTGCGCGGCGTTGTTGAGCGCCTGCAGGTCGCGCTGCTTCATGTACGTGATCGGCGTGTTGTTCAGGAAGCCGAGATTGGCGGAGGATGCAGTCGCGCTCACGGCGACGAGCGCGGCTGCGGCGATCGTCCGGATAGCGGCATGAGAGAGCGCTCGATCTCGAATCGGCATGAAGATTCTCCTCGTTGCGATGGGGTCTCGCCGACGACCGCGCGCCGGTCATCGGTGCGAACGAGGATAGCATGATGCGCGGGCCGCGCCGCGCCCCGTGTCAGTTTTGCGCGGCCTTCATTTCATTGATGCCGGTGCCTTTTTGCGCGTCCTTGTCCTTCGACGGATCGTAGCCGTCGGTGAGCGTGCCGAGGAACGCGACGACATCCCTGATCTCGGCTTCGTCCATCGCGGGCCTGTCACCCTTCTTGCGATCGAACGGCGGCTCGGTGTTGACGTTCTCCCAGTACTTCTTCGGCAGATCGTCGAACTTCTGGACGGCGCCGTTCTTCGACACCGGATAGAACTTCTCGGGATTCGTATCGCGCTCGACATAGAAGCGCACGACGTCTTCGAGACGATGATAGATGCCGTTGTGGAAGAAGGTCTTGCGCGTGGCCACGTTGCGCAGCGACGGCGTGCGGAAGATGCCGCAATACTCGTCCATGCCTTTCAGATCGCGGCGCTCGGGACCGCATGCGCCGAGATCGTGAAAGTTCGGGTCATGGTTGATCGGCAGCGCGCGGTTGCGCGGCACGCCGATCGCGATCAGGCCGAAGTCGCTGAACTGCGGCGGCGAGCCGTCCTTCGCGCGCTGGCTGATGTGGCACGACGCGCAGTTGCCCTTGCTTTCGTCGTTGAAGAGCTGCAGGCCGTGCATCTCGGCGTCGTTGAGCTTCGCGCGGCCCGCGAGGAACGCGTCGTATTTGCTCGTGTACGGGTAGAACTTCTCGGGCGATTGCTCGAACGCTTCGAGCGATTCGAGCACCGAGGCGAACGCCTTGTCGTCGCTAGCGAAGACATCGGCGCCGTAGGCCTTGCGAAAATCGTCGGCATAGGGCGACGCCTTCACGGCCGCGACGACTTTCGCAGGCGTGCTGCCCATCTCGAACGACGACAGGATCGGGATGCGCGCCTGATCCGAACCGCGATCGACGCGCCCGTCCCACGTGAGACCGCCCGTCGGGCCGGCATCGACGCTTTCGTCGCCTTCATCGTCGGAATCGTGGAAGTGGCGCGTGAATGCCGGCACCGATTGCAGATACTTCAGCGACGGCACCGCGCGAAAGCCCGGCCGGTGCATGTCGTTGCCGCCCAGTTGAACGGAGAGCGCGTTCGGCGGCCCGAACGCATGGCTCGGGCTGTGGCACGACGCGCACGCGAGCTTGCCGGAACCGGATAACGATGGATCGAAGAACAGCTTCTCGCCGAGCACCGTGATCTGCCGGACGTGCGCGAACACTTCCGCGCGCCATTGCCCATGCGGCGCGGGAGCGCCTGCGGGCGGAGTGACGTTCGACGCGTTGGACACGTTCGACGCGTTCTGCCCCGCCGCATGGGAATCGCAGCCGCTCATCGCCACGGACAACGCGGCAAGCGTGAAAGAGCAGAGAACGAACGGCAGACGCATCGAAGACATGGACGTGGCGCATCGGAATCGAAAGATGCCGAAGCGTATGTCAGACGCGTGTCTTCCATGTGACAGCAGCCGATGCTTTCAGATCGGCTCGCGCGATCCGAAGTTTATTAAGCAAACATTACGCAAACGAAAGCGTTATTACACGCTTGCGTCAACTTGCGTTGCGACACTGCGCACGCCGGCGATCAAAGGCTCATTCGACGATGACTCCGCGCCGTGCGCCGGTCCCCAACACAAGAGAGATCCTCAATGAACAAGAAACTCGTTTGCGCGGTGCTGCTCGCGGCCACTGCCGCATTCGGCCTCTACGCATGCGGTGGCGACGACCATCACGACAGCAGCGATATTTCCTCGGTGAAGAACGTCGTCGTGATCTACGCGGAAAACCGCAGCTTCGACAATCTGTACGGGCATTTCCCCGGCGCGAACGGACTGCAGAACGTGACGGCGGCAAGCGCGCAGCAGCTCGACCGCGACGGCAGCGTGCTGCCGACCTTGCCGACGATCTGGACCGGCCTGACGGCGACGGGCGTGACGCCGGCGATCACCGCGGCGATGACGACGAACATGCCGAACGCGCCGTTCGCGATCGACGATCCGAAGGGCTTCAACATCCAGCTCAACGTCACCACGCGCGATCTGTATCACCGCTTTTACGAGAACCAGATGCAGATCGACGGCGGCAAGAACGACAAGTTCGCCGCATGGGGCGATTCGGGCGCGCTCGTGATGGGCCACTACGACACGCCGCCGGACAAGCTGCCGCTCTACAAGATCGCGCAGCAATACACGCTCGCGGACAACTTCTTCATGGGCGCGTTCGGCGGTTCGTTCCTGAATCACCAATGGCTCGTCTGCGCGTGCACGCCGGTCTACCCGAACGCGGACAAGAGCGTCGCGTCCGGTTCGATATCGGCCGTCAATGCCGATGGCGTGTCGCTCAAGCTCAAGACCAATCCGCCGCCTTCGGCGCTCACCGGTTCCGCCGATGCGCAGTTCGTGAATTCGGGCACGCTCACGCCCGACTTCTACGCGGTCAACACGATGCAGCCGCCGTATCAGCCGAGCGGCAACCCGGCGCCCGCCGGCGTCGATCCGGCGCTCGGCGATGCGACCAAGGCCAACACGCTGCCGCCGCAGACGCAGCAGCACATCGGCGATCTGCTCAACAGCGCGGGCGTGAGCTGGGCGTGGTACGGCGGCTCGTGGGGCGCGGCGCTGGCGAACCGCTCGGTCATCAACGGCGCGGTCAACGTGGTGCCCGACTTCCAGACGCACCATCAGCCGTTCAACTACTTCGCCGACCTCGCGCCGGGCACGGCCAATCGCGCGCAGCATCTGCTCGACGGCGGCACGAACGGCTCGGAGTTCATCAAGGCGATCGATGCCGGCACGCTGCCGCAAGTCGCGTTCTACAAGCCGCAGGGCAACCTGAACGAGCACGCGGGCTATACCGACGTCGCGCAAGGCGATCAGCACATCGCCGATCTGATCTCGCATCTGCAGAAGAGCCCGCAGTGGAACAACATGGTCGTCGTCGTGACCTACGATGAAAACGGCGGCTTCTGGGATCACGTCGCGCCGCCGAAGGGCGACCGCTGGGGTCCGGGCACGCGTATTCCTGCGCTCATCATTTCGCCTTACGCGAAGAAGGGCTTCGTCGATCACACGCAATACGACACGACGTCGATCCTTCGCTTCATCACGAAGCGCTTCAACCTGCCGTCGCTGCCGGGCCTGACGGCGCGCGACGCCGCGCTGGTGTCGAACGGCGCGCAGAAGATGGGCGATCTGACCAACGCGCTCGACTTCTCGCAGTAAGCATCACGCAGACGTTGCCATGAAACGGGCCGCGGTTCATCGAACCGCGGCCCGTTTCTTTTGCCGATGTTCACGCGTGCGCGAAGAGCGTCGCGAGATCGTTGGTGCGCGCCTCGCCCGCCTGCGCGAGCACGCGCGCTTCGAGTTCGTCGATATGCGTGCGCATCGCCGTGAGCGCGGCGGGCAGCTTGCCGTTTTCGAGCGCATCGACGAGCCGGCCATGTTCATCCGATGAACAGTTCGACAGCTTCGACGGATCGAAGAGCGCCTTGTACAGCTCGGTCTTCGCGACCAGTTTCGCGAGGAACGCCTGCACGTCCGGTGCGCCCGCTAGCTGCGCGAGCAGCACATGAAAGTCACCTGCGAGACGCACGCACTCGGCCACGTTCCCCGACTTCAATGCGCGCTGTTCGGCCTTCACGTGGGCACGCAGCGCGCGCAGCGCCCGCGCGTTCAGCGCGCCGCACAACGACGCGACGATGCCCGCCTCCACCACTTGCCGCGCGCGATACGCCTCGCGGATATCGGCGGGCGTCGGCGACGGTACGAACGCGCCGCGATTCGCCTCCAGCGTGAGCTTGCCTTCCGCGCCGAGCCGCGCGAGCACCTTGCGGATCGTGCCGCGCGTGCAGTCGAACGCGGCGGCGAGCTCCCGTTCGACGAGCTGCGCGCCGGGCGCGAGCTTGCCCTGCAGGAGCGCCGACGCGATGGCCGCGTAGACGCGCTCGTCAGCGGAAATATCGTTCGATGATGTGCCGATGCGCGATGCCATGATGCCCGCCGTGTTGCGATGAACCGCATTGTAGCGAGCCCGCGCGAATCCGGTCTATTCGCGCGGGCGAATATCTGGTTGACCAAATATCTATAAAATGGTCAACCAAAACGTCGCGCGCCAGGAGGATCGCATCGCATGAAAACATCCAACTTCGCGTGGCTCGCAGTGATCGTCGCCATTGGACTGAATCTGCGGCCGCTGCTCACCTCGATCAGCCCGCTGATGGGCGTGATCCTGCACGCGACGGGCTTGTCGTTTCGCGGCGCGTCGATGCTGACCGGCCTGCCCGTCGTCGCGATGGGTTTGTGCGCGTTCGGCGCGAGCGCGCTGTCACGCTCGATGGGCAATGCGCGCGGCGTCGCGCTCGGGCTGATCGCGATCGTCGCGGCGTGCGCGGCGCGGCTCGTCGCCGGGAACGCCGCGGCGCTCATCGCGAGCGCGGCGGTCGCAGGCACGGGCGTCGCGGTCATTCAGGCGCTGTTGCCCGGCGTGATGAAGACGCGCTTCGCCGCGCGCCTGCCCTTCGCGATGGGCCTCTATTCCGCGTCGATCATGGCGGGCGGCGGGCTCGGCGCGAGCATCACGCCGGCGCTCGCGTCGCACGTGTCGTGGCAGGCGGGGCTCGCGTTCTGGGCCATGCCCGCGCTCGTCGCGCTCGCGTTATGGATGCTTCTGATGCGCGCCGATGCGCCGCCGCGCGCCGTATCGGCACGTGACGCGCAACCTGCGCCTTCGCTCTTTCGCAATCGCCGCGCGTGGACGCTCGGCATTTTCTTCGGGCTCGTCAACGGCGGCTATACGAGCCTCGTCGCGTGGATGCCCGCGTATTACCAGCAACTCGGACGCGGCGTGACCGAGAGTGGCGCGCTGCTCGCGATGCTCACGGTGTTCCAGGCATCGTCCGCGCTGCTGCTGCCGATGGCGGCGGCGAAGTTCGGACGCGGCAAGGACCGCCGTCCGTGGATCGCGCTCGGGCTCGTGGCGCAGCTTGCGGGCTTCGCGCTTTTGCTCGCCGCGCCGCTGGCCTCGCCGCTCGCGGTCGTCGCGTTGCTCGGCGGCGGGCTCGGCGGCGTGTTTGCGCTCTCGCTCGTGCTGACGCTCGATCACGCCGACGATCCCGGCCTCGCCGCGCGCCTCGTCGCGTTCGTGCAGGGCGTGGGGTTCGTCATCGCGGCGCTGGCGCCGGTCGTCGCGGGCGTGGTGCGAGACGTGAGCGGCGGCTTTTCGATGTCGTGGATGATGCTTGCCGCGAGCCTCATCGCGATGATCGCGCTCAATGCCGTGTTCGGGCCGCGCAGTTACGCGCGTGCGATGCGCTCCGCCGTGTTCAGCGAACCGCGTGACACGCGAAGAACTCGTCGAGCAGATCGGTCATCTGCCACACGGGACACGGACGGCGCGAATGCCCGTCGTAGCCCGCTTCCTTGAGATGCGCGATCGGTTCTTCGGGCAGAAAACCGCTCATCGCGATGATGAGGCGGTTCGCGTCGTCGTCTGCATCGCGCAGCTCGCGCACGAGCGCGTAGTTGCCGCAGCCGCCGACGCGCGTATCGAGAAAGAGCACGTGCGGACGCCATGCCTCCACCGACTGCCTGACCGACGAGGCATCCACCGCGAGCCGCGCCGGAAAGCCCTTCAGCTCGAACAACGACACGAGCGATGCGCCGAGCATGCGCTCCGGCAGCGCCAGCAGCACGCGCCGCGAATCCGGTTGCAGGCGCGCTCGCTTGCGGTTCCATAACGAGCATTGCGCGGGGCTGGTTTCGTATGCTCGATTGTTCAAGTCATCCCTCTTGCGACGATGCGGCGCGCAAACTCACCGGCATGGCGCACCGCGCGCCACGATGACGCATCGGCGCACCGTCGATGGGCGGCACGCTTGCTTGTACGAGCTGGTTAATTTTTCCGATGCGTTGCGTGGCGCGGGATGCGCCGCATGGGAAACGCACGCGAGGAAAGGAATGGCAGGAAGCGGGCCAGGAACTCGATTCGTCCTGGCCGGTCGATGCTCGCGGCGTAGTTGCAGCGTGCGGAAAGCAGAAAGCAGAAAGCCCAGCCAAAAGACCGGGCTCGACGCGGGCTGACTGGCCCGCCCTACACGACTCGAACGTGTGACCTACGGCTTAGAAGGCCGTTGCTCTATCCAGCTGAGCTAAGGGCGGAGAACCTGAACGCGCGGCGAAAGCAAACTCGGAAAACAAAAGGCTAAAACGCCGCGCATCGAAGAAGACCGCGATTTTACCTCATTCGCCGCCGCCCTTGTCCCGGCTCGTCACACCGGTTGCGGATGCATCATGAACCAGCCGAGGAAGAAGATTCCCGCGATCACGCAATACACGCCGAACGACGCCAGCTTGCCGTGTCCCTCGAAGTAACGCATCAGGAAACGCACGCTCAAATACGCCGCGATGCCGGTCAGCACGCCGCCGAGCAGCGCATCCGCCAGTTGTCCCGGTGCATGAAAGAGCTTGGGCAATTCGAGCACGCCCGCCGCGAAGATGATCGGCGTGCCGAGCAGAAACGAGAACTCGGCGGCCGCCTCGGCAGTCAGTCCCGCGCCGACGCCCGCGATCATCGTCAGGCCGCTGCGCGAGAAGCCAGGAATCAGCGCGCCGATCTGCGCAAGGCCGACCAGAAACGCCTGCTTGAACGTGAGCTTTTCGGGCGCCCGCGTCACGCGGCTTCGTTGCAGGCGATCACCGAGCCACAGCAGCACGCCGTTGACGATCAACGCCGCCGCGACGATCCGCAGATCGTGAAAGATCGCTTCGAGCCGTTTTTCGAGCAGCAAGCCGACGATGCCCGTCGGAATCGTGCCGATGATGAGCGCCCACATCATGTGGCCGTCGTCGTTCTTGCGCCCGCCCAGCGACGCGAAGAAGCCGCGAATCAGCGCGATCCATCGGTCGCGGAAATACCAGAGCAGCGCGATGGCCGTGCCGAGATGCAGCGCGACGAGAAACGGCAGCAATTGCGGCGCATGCTTGTCGATATGCATGCCGATCAGGCCGGGAACGAGCAGCGTATGGCCGAGGCTGCTCACCGGAAAGAGTTCGGTCACGCCCTGGAGCACGCTTAAGAATACGAGAAACCACAGAGTCACGCGTCGGTCCTTTGTCGGGGAAGGTGAAGGACGCGCCGTGCAGTTCCATTCCTCGCGTCACGCGAAGCCGAAGGAGGCGGACAGGGAATTGCAACAGGAAGGATGAATCGATACGGCGCGCGAACGGGACCGATTATGCCGTCGGCTAAATCGGGCGCCAAGCGCTTACCGCACACAAATTGCGCCGACAGTCAACCGTCGGCAAAACGAATATCGATCGAAAGAATACTATAGGCAATACGAAAGAAATGCATACCGGCTCGCTTCGCGCCGCTGCGCATTCGCGGTTGCCCCGTCAGCCCTTCAACTGGTGCAGAAAGACCGCCGTGCTCGCGCCGAAGAGGGCGAACATCGCGACGCCCATTGCCATCGCCAGATCCATGGTTGCTCCTTGTCCGTCTGGTTTCCAACACAGGAAACATATAACAACATATTGCATACGCCTTGCTCAGTCGCAATTTCCCGCAAAGGGTTTTTCCCGACGTGATTCCAAGGCAGAATCGTCGGGTTCGAGCCGCGCCGCTCAAAAGCGCGCGCGGCGCCTCGCCATCCAACGGAGCGCCTGCCAACATGTCATCGCAAAACGACATCATCGAAATCGAGCGCGACGGCGCCGCCATTGTGCTCGCGCCGCACGCGGGCGGACGGCTCATGACCTGGCGCGTCGGCGGCGAGCCGGTCGTGCACTGGCCCGACGCGGCCGACTGGTCCAATCCCGCAAAAATCCGCGGCGGCAATCCGCTGCTCTTTCCGTTTCTCGGCCGGCATTTCGTCGATGGCGAAATCGGCAGATGGCGCGATCCCGAAGGCATCGTCCATGCGCTGCCGACGCACGGCTTCGCGCGCAATCTGCCCTTCTCCTCCACACGCGACGCCGACGGCCACGGTCTGCGCATGACGCTCGTCGACAGCGACGCCACGCGCGACGGCTATCCGTTCGCGTTCCGCTTCGAGGCGGCGTACCGCATCGTCGACGGCAACACGCTCGAAGTCGAACTGACGACGTCGAATCCCGGCGAAGTCGCGCTGCCTTACTACGCCGGGCATCACTTTTATTTTCATCTGCCGCACGGCCAGCGCGCGGCGAGCAGCGTCGAGCTGCCGCACACCGAGCGTCGCCGTCAACTCGCCGACGGCTCGATTACCGAGGCCGAGCCCGGCCTGCCGCGCTATTCGCTGGCCGATCCGGGCATCGTCGATACGTTTCATTGCCTCACGCGTCAAACCGACGAACCCGTGGTGCTGAAGCTGCCAGGCCTCGCGCGCACGATCAGCTTCGAACTGCAGCAGCCGGACTCGGTGCCTTGGTACGCGGTCACGACCTGGACCGAATCGGATACCTCGGACTTCTATTGCGTGGAGCCGTGGATCGGCCTGCCCGACGCCATTCACAACGGCCGCGGCCTGCGCTGGCTCGCGCCGGGCAAGACCGAGACGGCGTTGCTCAGGCTCGTCGTCGCGGCAGACGCGTGAGGCGGACGCCGTCTTTTGTCCGGGGAAACCCGAGACGGTAAAATCCTGCGTTTCGATTCGCCGCGCCGCCGTGCCCCGCACTGCGCGCGGCGGTGCTTCGCGAGGTCAGGTTTGCAAAAAAGAATTCGACGGCTCGTCTGCGCATCGCTCGTCGCAGTGCTGGCCGCTTGTGGGACGGGGCCGGTTGCGCCGGGTTTCTATCGCGTCGAGCGCGGCGACACGGTGTCGAAAATCGCGCGGGAGAATCGCACCACGGTCGCGAACGTCAAGCGCTGGAACGGGCTGGCGAATCCGGACGCCATCGAGGTCGGGCAGGTGCTGCGCATCGCGCCGCCGGCGGCCAGCGCGAGCGCCGCGGATACGTCGGGTGCGGCGGCGGCCGGCAGCGCGAAGGGCGATTCGAGCGCGCAGGCGCAGTCGCAAACCAGGGCGGGACCGGGCGTCACGCTCGTGTGGCCGGCGCAAGGCAGCGTCATTCGCGGCTTCGACGGCAAGAACTCGAAGGGCATCGACATCGCGAATGCGGCGGGCACGCCCGTCGTCGCTGCGGCGAGCGGCAATGTCGTCTACGCCGGCAATGGCCTGCGCGGCTACGGCAACATGCTCATCATCAAGCACGACGACGAGTATCTGACCGCCTATGCCCACAATCGCGCGCTGCTGGTGAAGGAAGGCCAGACCGTGCAGCAGGGCCAGCAAATCGCCGAAATGGGCGACACCGACAGCAATCGCACGATGCTGCATTTCGAAGTGCGCTACATGGGCCGCTCGACGGACCCGGCGCGCTATCTGCCGCCGCGCTGAATATCCGGCGGACGTTACGAGGAAGATCGATGAGATTGACGATGAGGATGAACACCGCCGCGCTCGGCGCGGCGTTTGCACTGAGCGCCGCCCTTTCCGGCTGCGCGAGCGGTCCGACGATGACCTATCTGCCATCGGGCGACACGGGCTTCGCGATCAACTGCAGCGGCGGTGATGCGAGCACGAGTTGGGCGGCCTGCTACAAGCAGGCGGGCGAGATGTGCGGCGCGTATGGCTACGACGTGATCTCGAAAGATGCCGACAACGGCGCGACCGCTGGCGGCACGGTCGGCGGCATTTTCGGCGCGAACATCAAGAACCGTTCGATGGTGATTCGCTGCAAGCAGTGACGACGCGCGCGGTCAGGCGTCGGCGGCATCGTTGCGGTTCGTCAGCGCGCGCCTGCGCCAATGGCCCGACACCGGATCGATATGCGCGGCGAACGCAATGAGCGCTGCCACGGCGAGCGGTGCGACGGCGGCAAAAATCCAGAGCAGATCCATAGCAGATACATTCGGATACAAGTTCAGCCGATGATAGCTGCCCGGCAATCTCTCCGCCCCGGTGAATCCTCTTAATCCGTGCGCCAGGTAGCATTTTCCGATTTGTCGGATGCCGCGCCCGAGACTCGCGTTACTGCGGTTTGGACGGATCGGTGATCATGGATGGCGGCGTCATGTCCGTCGGCACGCCTTTATAGTCGGGCGGGTCCTGCGGTTCGTGCCGATGATGAGCGGGCTCGGCGCAGGCGGCGAGCCCGAGCGCGAAGAAGACGGCGCAAACGGAGGCGGAAACGATACGCGGCATGTGACTCCCTGACGAGCGTAGAAATGACAAAGGGGCTACAAGCCAAGACTTGTAACCCCTTCGTGTATGGTGGTCGGAGCGAAAGGATTCGAACCTTCGACCCTCTGATCCCAAATCAGATGCGCTACCAGGCTGCGCTACGCTCCGACGAGCCGCAGATTGTAACGTGCCTCGCGCGCGTTCGCAATGCCGTATGCAGGCACGCATCTTTCTGGGTCACCCAAAGGCGAACTAACTACGGAGACGATCGATGGACCTCATTCTCTGGCGACACGCCGAAGCGGAAGATCAGGCGTCGAGCGATCTCGCGCGGCAACTCACGCCGCGCGGACGCAAGCAGGCGCAAGGCATCGCGAAGTGGCTGAAATCGCGCATCGACGATGATGCCGTACTGCTCGCCAGTCCCGCGACGCGCACGATCCAGACGGCCGAAGCCTTCGGCGACCGCTATCGCGTGATCGACGCGCTCGCGCCCGGCAACGGCGCGCAAGCCGTGCTCGATGCAGCCGGCTGGCCGGACGGCATCGCGCAGACAGTCGTTGTAATCGGGCATCAGCCGACGCTCGGCCGGGTCGCCGCGCTTCTCATGACCGGCCACGAAGCGGAATGGTCGATCAAGAAGTCGGGCATCTGGTGGCTCCAGTCGCGTACGCGCGCCGGCGACGGGCAAAGCGTGCTGCGCGCGGTCATCAATCCGGACCTGCTCCAGGCGTCGTAAGCTCGCGTTCATCCGGATGTCGTTTCATCGAAACGTCATTGCGATGCCATGCGAGCGTCACCCTGCATTACTACATTGGCGAGGACTTGAAGCCCAGCAACGTCCTGTCGAGGAACGCCAATGCAAGATTCGCCGACGCCTTTCCTGCAACTCGGAGCGTCATCGCTCTCGCTCGATTCGCGCCGCCGCCTTCCGCGCACGTCGGAAACGAATACAGGCCGCGAGCGCCTGCAAGTCGTGTGGGCGCGTGACGACGACGCCCTGCGCGACGCGCAACGTCTGCGCTACCGGGTGTTCTCCGAAGAAATGGGCGCGCGTCTGTCGGGCCCCGCGGGCCTCGACGTCGATGCCTTCGACGCCTATTGCGATCACCTGCTCGTACGCGATCTCGATACGCTGCAGGTCGTCGGCACGTATCGCGTGCTGCCGCCGCATCAGGCCGCGCGCATCGGACGTCTCTATGCCGAAAGCGAGTTCGACGTGTCGCGCCTCACGCATTTGCGGCCCAAGCTCGTCGAAGTGGGCCGCTCGTGCGTGCATCCGGACTATCGCAACGGCGCGGTCATCATGTCGCTGTGGGGCGGCCTCGCCGCGTACATGATGCAGAACGGCTACGAAACGATGCTCGGCTGCGCGAGCGTCGGCATGATCGACGGCGGGCATTACGCAGCGAACCTCTACACGTCGCTTGCCGCCGATGCGCTCACCGCGCCCGAATATCGCGCGTTCCCGCACACGCCGCTGCCCGTCGAGGAACTGGGCACGGGCGCGAACGTGAGCCCGCCGCCGCTCGTGAAGGGTTATCTTCGCCTCGGCGCGAAGATCTGCGGCGCGCCCGCATGGGATCCCGATTTCAACACCGCCGACTTCCTCACCCTCTTCCGCCTCTCCGACATCAACGCGCGTTACGCGCGGCATTTCATCGGCGACATGCCGGGACGCTGAAGTCCCTGGAAACGCACAAGGCCCCGATCGTCCGACGGGGCCTTGTCGTTAGTCGTTAGTCGTTAGTCGTTAGTCGTTAGTCGTTAGTCGTTAGTCGTTAGTCGTTAGTCGTTAGTCGTTAGTCGTTAGTCGTTAGTCGTTAGTCGTTAGTCGCCGGTGTACACCACGCGGTACGGCCGGCCGATCTTTTCCCATTCCATCGCTTCCTGAACGAGGCTGTAATCCGTGAGCGGATTATTGGCGACCCATTCGTTCGGCAGATGCACTTCGAAACCCGCGCCCGCCCTTTTGACCTCGATGCCCGGCAGTCCAACGTCCGCGCGCCGGCGCGACAGCAGCGCCGCGAGACGCAGACAGAAAAGCAGCGTCCATTCGATGTCGCGCGCCTGAGCGAGCTTGCCGAGCTTGCCCGCATGCCCGAGCACGAGCGCGGCGAGACGCGCCTGATCGGTGCGCGAGAAGCCCGGCATGTCGGCGTTGCTCGCGATATACGCCGAATGCTTGTGATAGGCGCTATGCGCGATCGACAGGCCGATCTCGTGCAGCGACGCCGCCCACGCGAGGAACATGCGATTCTCTTCGCGCAGATCTTCGTCGGGTTCGCCGAGCTGATCGTAGAAGCTGATTGCCAGTTCGCCGATGCGCTCCGCCTGCGCGGCATCGACGCCATAACGGCGCTTGAAGCCTTCGACCGTCACCGTGCGCATGTCCTGATGCTGCGAGCGCCCAAGCAGGTCGTAGAGCACGCCCAGCCGCAGCGCGGCATCGGTCGTATCGGCGTATTCGATGCCGAGTTCCTCGAATACGCCGAGCATGATCGACAGCCCGCCCGCCAGCACCGGCACGCGATCGGGCTTCAGCGCGATGAGCTTCAGCCGGTTCACGTTCTCTGCCTTGATGAGCGCGCGCTTCAACTTTTCCAGCCCGCCGCGCGAAATGCCGTGCGTGATGCCTTCGTCGTTGAAACCGTTCGCCTCGATAAGTTCCGCAAGCGCGCGCGCCGTGCCCGACGAGCCGATCGCCTGATCCCAGCCGGTTCCCTTGTATTCGCTCGAGATGATCTGAATTTCGCGCTTGGCGGCGAGTTCGGCCTGACGCATCGTGTATTCGTCGACATTGCCGGCCGGGAAAAACTGGCGGCTATGGCTCACGCAGCCGATATAGAGGCTTTCCATGTGGATCGGCGTGTAATGCGATCCGATGATGAACTCCGTCGAGCCGCCGCCGATATCGACCACGAGCCGCTTGCCCGCGCTCGCCGGCACCGAATGCGCGGCGCCCGCGTAGATGAGGCGCGCTTCCTCGCGCCCGGCGATGACTTCGATCGGAAACCCGAGCGCGGCCTCTGCCTCGGAGAGAAAGTCGTGCGCGTTTTTCGCGACGCGCAGCGTGTTGGTGGCGACGGCGCGCACCTGATCGGGATGGAAATCGCGGAGCCGCTCGCCGAAGCGCTTCAGCGCGTCCCAGCCGCGCACCTGCGACGCGCGGTCGAGCATCTTGTCCTTGGAGAGGCCGCCGCCGAGACGCACGGGCTCGCGCAGCGCATCGACCTGGTAGATCTGGCTGCCGGCGGGCGTTTCCTCGACCCGTCCGACGATCAACCGGAAACTGTTCGATCCGAGGTCGACGGCGGCAAGTAGATGGGGATGTGTGACCATCGGATATCCAGAAATCGTGAAGTGGTGAAAGGCACTGTCACAGCGGCGCTGTTGCAGCGCACGAATTCTATTCTATGCCGCGTTCGGGCCAAGGCCTTGCTATCCCGTTGAAAACCGCGCTTTCGCGCTCGCAACGCTATCCGCATTGTGAGTAGAATTTGTGACATTCGTTCTGTCATAAAAAATACATCATACTGTGAGAGCATCCGAGAGTTCCCTTGCCCATCTGATCGAGACACCTTCCCTCCCTCCGATGTCCATACGCTATCCGTTATTCAACCGCGAACTGGGCATATTAGGTTTCAACGAGCGCGTCCTCGCGCAAGCCGCCGATACGACGGTGCCCTTATTGGAACGCCTGCGTTTCATCTGCATCACCAGCAGCAATCTCGACGAGTTTTTCGAAGTGCGTATGGCGGGCCTGCAAGAGCAGATGCGCGACAACCCCGGCTCGCTCTCGCCGGACGGCATGTCGCTGCAACACGTCTACGATCTCGTTTCGGAACGCGCGCAGCGCCTCGTGCGCCAGCAATACTCGATGCTGCACGACATCGTGCTGCCCGCGCTCGAGATGGAAGGCATCTACTTTCATGGCGTCGAAAGCTGGACGGAGCAGCAGACCGCGTGGGCACGCGAATACTTTCACAGCGAGCTATTGCCGGTCCTCACGCCGATCGGCCTCGATCCCGCGCATCCGTTTCCGCGCGTGCTGAACAAGAGCCTGAATTTCGTCGTCGAGCTGGAAGGCACCGACGCCTTCGGCCGTCAGGCGATGATGGGCATCGTTCAAGCGCCGCGCGCACTGCCGCGCCTCGTGCGCATGCCCGAAGCGCTGTCGGGTTATCCGCATGGCTTCGTGTTGCTGAGCTCGTTCATGCAGCACTTCGTGAACGATCTGTTTCCGCATCTCGTCGTGCGCAGTTGCAATCAGTTTCGCATCACGCGCAATAGCGAATTGTTCGTCGATGAAGACGAGATCACCAATTTGCGCGTCGCGCTTCAGGGCGAATTGCCCGCGCGGCATCTGGGCAATGCGGTGCGTCTGGAAGTGTCGGCGGAGACGCCGCCGCATCTCGTGCGCCGTCTGCTCGATGAAGGTCAGTTGAGCGAGCGCGATCTGTATCGCGTGAACGGGCCGGTGAATCTCGTGCGTCTCATGCAGTTGCCCGAGATGGTCGATCGGCCCGATCTCAAGTTCGTGCCGCATATTCCGTCGGTGCCGAAGGCCATCGCGAACACGTCGAACCTGTTCGATGCGATCGACCAGGGCGACATCCTGCTGCATCATCCGTACGAGAGCTTTCAGCCGGTGCTGGAGCTGCTTTTGCAGGCGGCGAAAGATCCGCAGGTCGTTGCGATCAAGCAGACGATCTATCGCACCGGCACCGATTCCCCGTTGATGGATGCCCTCATGCAGGCCGCGCGCAACGGCAAGGAAGTGACGGTCGTCGTGGAACTGCTTGCGCGTTTCGACGAAGAGACGAACATCAACTGGGCGTCGCAGCTCGAAGCGGTGGGCGCGCATGTAGTGTATGGCGTCGTCGGCCACAAGTGCCATGCGAAGATGATGCTGATCGTGCGGCGCGTGTCGCAAGGCGGCAAGCTCGTGTTGAAGCGTTATGCGCATCTGGGCACGGGCAACTATCATCCGCGCACGGCGCGTCTTTATACCGACTTCGGGTTGATGACATCCGATCAGGAAATGTGCGAGGACGTGCATCATGTCTTTCAGCAACTGACGGGTATCGGCGGGGAGATTCCGCTGCATCAGTTGTGGCAATCGCCTTTTACGCTGCATGCGAAGCTGATCGATGCGATTCGCGCCGAGGCAGAACATGCGCGTGCGGGGCGCCGTGCGCGCATCGTCGCGAAGATGAATGCTTTGCTGGAACCTACCGTTATTGCCGCGCTTTACGAGGCTTCGCATGCGGGCGTGAAGATCGATCTGATCGTGCGGGGAGTGTGTTCGTTGAAGCCTGGCGTCGAGGATCTTTCGGAGAACATCACCGTGCGCTCGATCGTCGGGCGGTTTCTCGAACATCATCGCATCTTCTATTTCTATGCTAACGGCAAGGAAGATGTGTTTCTTTCGAGCGCTGACTGGATGGACCGGAATTTCTTCCGGCGGGTGGAGGTGGCGTTTCCGATTCGCGATCGGCGGTTGAAGCGGCGGGTTATCGCTGAAGGTTTGTCAGCGTCATTGGGGGATAACCAGTCGGCCTGGGTCATGCAGAGTGATGGGCATTATCGGAAACGCCGGCCCGGGAAGGCTATTCGTAACGCTCAACTTGGTTTGCTGGCTAAGTTTTGTTCCTGATTCTTGCTCCGCTGGGTTTTGTTTTTGCCGGATCCCGTGTTGTATGTGGTCTATCAGCGTTGCCCCTGTGCGGGGCGGCAGTCACTTTCTTTGCTGCTGCAAAGAAAGTAACCAAAGAAAGCAGCTTTTCAAGCCCGCGGTCATACGCACGTTGGGTAGTTCTCTCGTCCCAAGTGGCACTCGCCTAAGTGTCGCTCTCATAGGCCCAACCGGGCTTGGCTCGCGCACGGTCTGACTAGCCAGTCCTTTCCGCACGCGGGTTCAGCACAAGAGAGCTTCGGCACAGCGCTACGCGCTGCCGTCGGGTATGCAAGGGACACCGATGGTATGCGTGCGAATGCGCCAGCGCTCGCGATTAACCCATCGATCACGTAGCGTGAACGAGCTAGTTCGATATGCGAATTAAACCGCGATGAAACCTATCCAGATGCGCCTTCGGTTACGGACCCGATGAACCCATCGGCCGCGTAGCGGGTCGGAACTGCCTGGTGCTGAACCACTTACTCACGCGGCGCGATGTGTCAGACCGTGCGCGAGCCAAGCCGGGTGATTGTGATGAGGGCACTCTTTAGGCGAGTGCCACCGTGGACGAGAGAACTACCCAACGTGCGTGTGACCGCGGGCCTAAAAAGCTGCTTTCTTTGGTTACTTTCTTTGCAGCAGCAAAGAAAGTGACTGCCGCCCCGCACAGGGGCAGTGCTAATAAACCGATAGCAAAACGGGATCCGGCGAAAAAAAATCAAGCCGCCAATGACTTCCGCAAAGCCGTCCTCGACGCGGGAAACCTCACGATAAACATACTCCCCTTCCCGACTTCGCTTTTGACATCGAGCTCGGCGTTATGCCGCTGCAACACATGCTTGACGATGGCAAGTCCGAGCCCCGTCCCGCCCGTATCCCGCGACCGGCTCCGATCCACGCGATAAAACCGCTCCGTCAACCGCGGAATATGCTCCGCAGGAATCCCCAACCCGCTATCCCGCACAGTGAAAACCGCCCGATCCTTCATGCGTTGCCACGTCACCTCGATCGTCCCGCCATCCGGCGTGTAACGCACCGCGTTCGTCACGAGATTGCCGAGCGCGCTCATCACTTCCGTCTCCACGCCCGCGACCGTTAGCGCATCGTCGCTATGGAACGTAATGCGATGCCGCCCGTTCGAAAGATTGTTCGCATCGTCTTCGAGATGACGCATCACCGCGCGCATGTCGAGCAGTTCATCGCCAGGCGGGCGCATGTCGCCTTCGAGATTCGCAAGCACCAGCAGATCGCGCACGATGTTCTGCATGCGCGACGCCTGCTGTTCCATCATGTCGAGATATCGCATTCGATCGGCTTCATCGAGCGGCAACTCGCGCATCGTTTCCAGAAAGCCCGATAACACCGTCAGCGGCGTCTTCAACTCGTGCGAAACATTGGCGACGAAATCGCGGCGCATCGAATCCGTGCGCTCGAGTTCGGTGATGTCCTGCGTGAGCAGCAGCTTGCGATTGTCGCCATACGGAAAGACCTGCACCGACACCGTGTACTTGCGATTCACGCCCATGCCGCGCATCACGAGCATCTCTTCGTAGTGGTGCGCATTGAGATAACGAACGAAGTCCGGATGACGCACGAGATGCGTGATGTGCTGGCGCAGATCGCGCTTCGAATCGAGGCCGAAATGCTTCTCGGCGATGGCATTGCACCACTCGATCTGATCGTGATCGTCGAGCATCGCGACGCCGTTGGGCGATGCCTGGATCGCCTGAATGAAGCGCGCATGTTGCTGCTCCACTTGACGCACTTGCGCATGCCAGCGCTTCGCGAGCTTGTGCAGTCGATAGTAGATTTCGCCCCAGATGCCGAGCGCGCTCGGCACCTCGCCGTAGACCGGCGCTTCGAGCAGCCGCCACAGGCGCTGCATGTGATAGGTGACGAAGAAGCCTTGCACGACGAGCATGACCACCGCAAAGGCGAGCGCCACGCGCACGCCTGCAAATGCGCCGATTGCGGCGCAGAGCGCGGCGAGCAGCGCGAGGGACACGATCGCACGCGTCCAGATGATGTTCATGTTGTCGGTGAGTCTGAGTGACGTTGATGCGGCAAGGTGAAACGGCGTCGCTAAACGAAATCACGCACTCTTCGCAAGCCGGTAACCGCTGCCGCGCACCGTTTCGATCATAGCATCGCAGCCCGCCGGCTTGAGCGCGGCGCGCAGACGCTTGATGTGCACGTCGACCGTGCGCTCCTCGACGAACACGTGATCGCCCCACACCTGATCCAGCAACTGCGTGCGGCTGTGCACGCGCTCCGGATGCGTCATGAAGAAATGCAGCAGCCGGAATTCGGTCGGGCCGAGATCGAGCTTGATGTCGTTGCCCGAATGACTCGCCGCCACGCGATGCGTCGCCGGATCGAGACGCAGCCCGTTGATCGCGACCACGTCTTCGGTCAACTGCGGCGCGCGGCGGCGCAGCACCGCCTTGATGCGCGCCATCAGTTCCTTCGGCGAGAACGGCTTCGTGACGTAATCGTCCGCGCCGATCTCGAGGCCGAGCACCTTGTCCTGCTCGTCGCCGCGCGCCGTCAGCATGATGATCGGAATGTGCTTCGTGCGCTCGTTGTTGCGCAAGTCGCGCGCGAACGAGATGCCGGACTTGCCCGGCAACATCCAGTCGAGCAGCACGAGATCGGGCAGCACGTCGCTGATCAGGTTTTGCGCCTGCTCCGCGTTATATGCGCGAATCGGGCAATGTCCCGCATGCTGAAGATTCACCGAAATCAGTTCGGAGATCGCGGGTTCGTCTTCGACGACGAGGATACTGCTGGGCATCGGCACCTCTTGACCTTTTGCTTGAAATGAAACGATTGCGCGGGTTTAACTCAACGCCTCGCGCTCGAGCTGATCGCGCGAAATATGCCGCACGTCGGTGCCCTTCACGATATAGATGATGAATTCGGCGATGTTCTTCGCGTGATCGCCGATGCGCTCCACCGCCTTCGCGATGAACAGATAGTCGAGGCCCGCCGAAATCGTGCGCGGGTCTTCCATCATGTACGTCACGAGCTTGCGCACGAAGGCGCGGAATTCATCGTCGATGGCCTTGTCGTCGCGCACGATCTGCGCGGCTGCAACCGTGTCGAGACGCGCGAACGCATCGAGCGCGCGGCGCAGGATCGACACCGCCATCTCGCCCGAGAGCTTGATCTCCGCGATGTTCACCGTGCGGCCCGCGCCGTCTTCGTTGATGCGCTTGACACGCTTGGCGATCTTCTCGGCTTCGTCGCCGGCACGCTCGAGATTCGTGATCGTCTTCGAGATCGCCATGAGCAGACGCAAGTCGCGCGCGGCCGGCTGACGGCGCGCGATGATGTTGCTGCACTCCTCGTCGATCACGACTTCCATCGTGTTCAGACGCGCTTCGGCGGCGATCACCTGATCCGCGATGCCGATGTCGAATTCGTTCAGCGCCTGCATCGCCGCGATGATCTGCGACTCGACGAGACCGCCCATTTCCAGCACTTTCGACGACACCGCGTTGAGGTCGGCGTCGAACTGGCTCGAGAGATGTTTATCGGACATATGTGCTCCTTAAGCCTTGTGTTTTCACCTGGCTGACCATCAGCCGAAGCGGCCCGTGATGTAGTCTTCCGTTTCCTTGCGGGCCGGCTTGATGAAGATCTTTTCGGTGTCGCCGAACTCGATCAATTCACCGAGATACATATAGGCAGTGTAGTCCGAACAACGCGCCGCCTGCTGCATGTTGTGCGTGACGATGACAACCGTGTAATCGCTTTTGAGCTCGGCGATCAACTCTTCGATACGGCCCGTCGAAATCGGATCGAGCGCCGAGCACGGCTCGTCGAGCAACAGCACTTCCGGACGGATCGCGATGCCGCGCGCGATGCACAGACGCTGCTGCTGACCGCCCGACAGACCGTAGCCGCTCTGCTGCAGCTTGTCCTTCACTTCGGTCCAGAGCGCGGCTTTCGTCAGCGCCCACTCGACGCGGTCGTCCATCTCCGAGCGCGACAGTTGCTCGAACATCTTCACGCCGAACGCGATGTTGTCGTAGATCGACATCGGAAACGGCGTCGGCTTCTGGAACACCATGCCCACGCGCGCGCGCAAGAGCGAGATGTCCTTCGTCGTGTCGAGCAGGTTCGTGCCGTCCATCAGGATCTCGCCTTCGGCACGCTGCTCGGGATAGAGCGCATACATCTTGTTGAACGTGCGCAGCAGCGTGGACTTGCCGCAACCCGACGGACCGATGAACGCCGTCACCTTCTTCTCGGGAATGCGCAGGTTGATGTTCTTCAGCGCGTGATACTTGTTGTAGAAGAAGTTGAGGTTGTTCACCTCGATCTTCGGCTTGATGGAATCGGCAGGCTGCGAGCCGTGCGTCGGGCGCACGCTGCCCGGCACCGGGCCGCGCCCGATCTGCTTTTCATGGTGGTTGACACCGCTTTCGACCATGTTCATGGAATCACTCCACCCTTATTTCTTCGAGAAGATCGCGCGCGCCAGGATATTCAGACCCAGCACGCCGAGCGTAATCAGGAACACACCGGCCCACGCGAGCGATTGCCACTGCGGGAACGGACTCATCGCGAACTTGTAGATCGTGACCGGCAGATTCGCCACCGGCTGATTCATGTCCCACGAGAAGAATTGATTCGACAGCGCCGTGAAAAGCAGCGGCGCGGTTTCGCCGGCGATACGCGCGACGGCGAGCAGCACGCCCGTCACGATGCCGCCGACCGATGCCTTCAGCGTGATCGACATCACCATCTTCCACTTCGGCGTGCCGAGTGCGAACGCGGCTTCGCGCAATGCGTTGGGCACGAGCTTCAGCATGTTTTCCGTCGTGCGGATGACGATCGGAATCTGCAGCAGCGCCAGCGCGATCACGCCGGCCCAGCCCGAGAAGCGGCCCATCTTCGCGACGACGATCGCATAGACGAAAAGACCGACGACGATCGAAGGCGCCGACAGCAGAATGTCGTTGATGAAGCGCGTGACGCTCGCGAGCCAGCGCTTCTGGCCGTATTCCGCGAGATACACGCCCGCGAGAATGCCGAGCGGCGTGCCGACGAACGTCGCGAGCACGACGAGCATCAGCGAACCGACGATCGCGTTGGCGAGCCCACCGCCATCGGTGTTCGGCGGCGGCGTCGATTGCGTGAAGAGCTCGACCGACAAACCGCCGATGCCGAGCTTCAGCGTCGTGAAGAGAATCCACACGAGCCAGATGAGACCGAAGGCCATCGCGGCGAGCGAGAGCGTCAGCGCGACCGCGTTGGTGCCGCGGCGGCGGCGCTGCAGCTTCTGACGCGTCGCTTCGACGCGGCCCGGATCCTGATTGAACGTAGCGGGACGGCTCATTATTTACGGCCCTCCCCGCGTTCCATGCGCAGCAGCATCAGCTTCGAGAGCGCGAGGACGAAGAACGTGATGACGAAGAGAATCAGGCCGAGCTCCATCAATGCCGACGTATGCAGACCCGGGCTCGCTTCCGCGAATTCGTTCGCGAGCGCCGAGGTGATGCTGTTGCCCGGCGAAAAGAGCGACACGTTGTCGAGCAGATTCGTATTGCCGATGACGAACGTGACCGCCATCGTCTCGCCGAGCGCGCGGCCAAGGCCGAGCATGACGCCGCCGATCACGCCGGCGCGCGTGTACGGCAGCACGATCTTCCACATCACTTCCCACGTCGTGCAGCCGATGCCGTATGCCGATTCCTTCAGCAGCACGGGCGTCACTTCGAACACGTCGCGCATCACGGACGCGATGTACGGAATGATCATGATCGCGAGAATGACGCCCGCGCACAGGATGCCGATGCCGATGGGCGGTCCCTGAAAGAAGATGCCGATGCCGGGCACGCCGCCTAGCAGCTTGCCGAGCGGCTTTTCGAAGTACTGCGCGAAGATTGGCGCAAACACGAGCAGGCCCCACATGCCGTAGACGATCGACGGAATCGCCGCGAGGAGTTCGATCGCGACGCCGAGCGGGCGGCGCAGCCACGCGGGCGAGAGTTCAGTCAGAAAAAGCGCGATGCCGAAGCTCACCGGCACGGCGATGATGAGCGCGATGACCGACGTCGCGATGGTGCCGTAGATCGGCACGAGCGCGCCGAAGCTTTCGCTGGGCGGATCCCATTCCGCGCGCCAGAGAAACGACAGGCCGAATTTCTGGATCGTCGGCATCGACGCGATGAGCAGCGAAACGATGATGCCGCCGAGCAGAAGCAGCGTGATGACGGCCGCAAGCCGTGTCACGCCGCCGAAAATGATGTCGCCGATACGGCTCGGCGCGCGCTGCGTATGCGCGGCCGGCGGTGCCGACGCTAGGTTGATGTCCGACATGGGAGCCTTGGTTTCGCTACGTGTCAGACCGCGCGGCGAACTCTGGCTCACCGCGCGGCTTCCTTGCTGCATTGCTGTCCCGCGAATCAAAAGCTTAGGACAGTTTCAAACGACTGCCTGCTTCCCTTACTCGGCGACCGGCTTACCCGATGCGTCCTTGACCTTCGCCTTCCATTGCGTCTTGATTTCGGCGACGACCGAATCCGGCAGCGAGATGTAGTCGAGTTCGTTCGCAGCCTGGTTGCCGTTCTTGAACGCCCAGTCGAAGAACTTGAGCGTTTCCGTACCCTGTTGCGGCTTCTCTTGCGTCGCGTGCAGCAGCACGAAGGTCGCGCCGACGATCGGCCATGCGTTCTGGCCCGGCTCGTTCGTCAGGATCTGATAGAACGACTTCGACCAGTCAGCGCCCGCGGCCGCTGCCTTGAACGTGTCGGTCTTCGGCTCGACGACCGTGCCAGCCGAGTTTTTCATGCCGACGTAAGTCATCTTGTTCTGCTTCGCGTACGCCCACTCGACGTAGCCGATCGCGCCCGGCAGACGCTGCACGAATGCCGCGACGCCGTCGTTGCCCTTGCCGCCCGTGCCCGTCGGCCAGTTGACGGTCGAACCTTCGCCAACCTTCGACTTCCACTCGGGGTTCACCTTCGACAGATAGTTCGTCCAGATGAAGCTCGTGCCCGAGCCGTCGGCGCGGCGCACGACCGCGATGTCCGTATCCGGCAGCTTGACCTTCGGGTTCAGCGCGGCGATCGCCGGGTCGTTCCACTTTTTGATCTTGCCGAGGTAGATATCGCCGAGCACCTGGCCCGACAGCGTCACTTCGCCGGCCTTCACGCCCGGCACGTTGATCACCGGCACCACGCCGCCGACGACCGTCGGGAACTGGAAAAGGCCGTCTTTCGCGAGTTCGTCATCTTTCAGCGGTGCGTCCGAGCCCGCGAAATCCACCGTCTTCGCGATGATCTGCTTGATGCCGCCCGACGAGCCGATGCCTTGGTAGTTCACCTTGCCGCCGCCGGTTTTCTGGTATGCGTCCGCCCACTTGGTGTAGATCGGCGCTGCGAAGGTGGAACCCGCGCCGGTGATGTCGGCTGCTTGTGCGGAGATGGCGAACACTGCACCCATCAGGCCGGCCAGCGCGGTTTGCATCAATTTCATTCTTGATCTCCAGGATATTGAGCGTGTGTCGTGTGTGAGCGTGTGAGACGACACCGCGAAATATAGGAGGAGTCTGTGACAGTAATATGACTTATCGTGAACGCAGCGTGTCATTGCGCTTACGTGCTGAAAGTTTGAGCGCGCCCGGTTTGTCAAGCGTTCCGTGCAAATAAAAAAGCGGGCCGATGCCCGCTCTTTAGCAAAATGCAAGAAATCGCGATAAACGCTTATGAAGTCGCCTCTTTTACGACCTGCGCAATCGTTTCCGCGTAGCGAACCGCGTCCTGATGTGCGGACGCTTCCACCATCACGCGCAGGACCGGTTCGGTTCCCGACGCGCGAATCAAGACCCGGCCGTGCGATTCGAGGGAACGCTCGGCTTGCTCGACGGCGCGGCGAATTGCGTCGCTGCCCTTCCAGTCCGCGCCCGCGCTCATGCGGACGTTGATCAGCTTCTGCGGGAAAAGGCTCACGCCGCGCAGCAGATCGGCAAGCGATTTGCCGCTGCGCTGGATCGCCGCGAGCACGAGAAGCGCCGAAACGATGCCGTCGCCCGTCGAATGTCGATCCAACGACAGAATGTGCCCGGAGCCTTCCGCGCCGAGCTGCCAGCCGTTCTCTCGCAGCTTTTCGAGCACGTAACGGTCGCCGACGGCCGCGCGCACGAACTTCACGCCCGCTTCCTTCAGCGCCACTTCGACGGCCATGTTCGTCATCAGCGTGCCGACCGCCCCTTCCACCTTGCCATCGGTCGCGATGCGGTCCTTGACGAGCACGTACAGCAGTTCGTCGCCGTTGTAGAGGCGGCCGGTCGAATCGACGACCTGCAGGCGATCGGCATCGCCGTCGAGCGCGATGCCGATGTCGGCCTTGTGCTCCAGCACGGCGCGCACGAGCGCGTCCGGTGCGGTCGCGCCGACGCCATCGTTGATGTTGAAGCCATTCGGCGACACGCCGATCGATACGACTTCCGCGCCCAGTTCGTGGAAAACGTGCGGCGCGACGTCGTACGCGGCGCCGTGCGCGCAATCGACGACGAGCTTGAGACCGCGCAAGTCGAAGCTCGCCGGGAATGTGCTCTTGCAGAACTCGATGTAGCGGCCGCCCGCGTCGTCGAGACGGCGCGCCTTGCCGAGACGCTCGGACGGCGCGCACTCCATCGGCAGCTCCAACTGACGCTCGATTTCGAGTTCGACATCGTCGGGCAGCTTGTTGCCGTCGGCGGAGAAGAACTTGATGCCGTTGTCATCGTACGGATTGTGCGACGCGCTGATCACGACACCCGCCGACAACCGCAGCGCGCGCGTCAGATACGCGACGCCCGGCGTCGGCATCGGGCCGGCCAGCATCACGTCGACGCCCGCCGCCGAGAAGCCGGACTCCAGCGCCGCTTCGAGCATGTAGCCCGAAACGCGCGTGTCCTTGCCGATCAGCACGGTCGGGCGATTGCCCTTTTTCTGCTGCGCGCGATCGGCGCCCGCGAGCACCTTGCCGGCTGCGTAGCCGAGCTTGAGTACGAAGTCCGGCGTGATCGGCGCGACGCCTACGCGGCCGCGGATGCCGTCTGTTCCAAAATATTGACGTGACATTGTTGCTTGACCCTCCTCGCGACCGTACGGCGCCCTTTTCGGTCGGCGATTTTTAGTTGATGAGTTCTATCGGCGTGCGCCCGCGCCTAAATTCCGATGAATGAGGCCCAGTGTCAATAATGCCCATTCCGGGCCGCATCTTTTGTGGCCTGCCAGACTTTCAGCGCATCGACGGTCTCCGCGACATCGTGCACGCGGATGATCGCCGCGCCGCGCTCGGCCGCGCACACCGCGGCGGCGATGCTCGCGGCCAGCCGTTCGCCCGCGCCGCGCCCGGTGACGGCGCCGAGCATCGACTTGCGCGACATGCCAGCGAGCAACGGAAAATTCGTGCCTTCCGGCGACGTCGCCTTCAGATGCGCGAGCAACGAATAATTATGCTCGACCGTCTTGCCGAAGCCGTAGCCTGGATCGAGACTGATGCGCTCGGCCGCGATGCCTGCGCGCGTAAGCGTCGCGACGCGCTCCGCGAAAAAAGCGCGAACGTCGGCGACCACATTCTCGTACACGGGATCGTGGAGTTGCATCGTGCGCGGCTCGCCGAGCATGTGCATCACGCAGAGTCCACAATTGCCGCCTTTGACGGCGTCGAGCGCGCCTTCCCGGCGCAAGCCCCAGATGTCGTTGATCATGTCCGCGCCCGCCTCGAGCGCGGCGCGCATCACGTCCGGCTTGTAGGTATCGACGGAAAGCGGCACGTGCATGCCGCGCAGCGCATCGACGATCGGCACGACGCGTTCCAGTTCTTCGTCGAGCGGAACCGGCGGCGCGCCAGGACGCGTCGATTCGCCGCCGATGTCGATGATGTCGGCGCCGTCGGCAAGCATCTGCTCGGCGCGGGCCAGCGCGGCGTCGCGCGCGATGAAGCGGCCGCCATCGGAGAACGAGTCCGGCGTCACGTTGAGGATGCCCATGACGAGCGGGCGTTCGAAGGACAGCGTGAAACGTCCGCACTGGAGCGGCGCTGCCGGGAGAAAGGATGAGGTGGGAGTGGTCAAGCGAGTCGAACGAAAGAAGATTCAGAGCCGGGTGCGCCGCCGCGCCCAGCGTCTCATTAATACGGGGCCCAAAAGTGAAAATGGGCCGGCGTGCTGTGCACACCGGCCCATGATTCAGCTCAAGACACTCAGGCGGTTGCCGGCGCGTTGCCCGGCTTGACCTCGGTGCCGCTGCTGCCACCCGAAGGCGTATCGCCGGACGGCGGCGGCAGGTTCTTCGGCGGACGCGGCGGACGATCCGACATGATGTCGCCAATCTGGTCCGCGTCGATGGTTTCCCATTCGAGCAGCGCCTTGGTCATGGCTTCGACCTTGTCGCGGTTGTCTTCCAGCAGCTTGCGCGCGAGGGCGTATTGCTCGTCGAGGATACGGCGGATTTCCGCATCGACCTTCTGCTGCGTCGCTTCCGACACCGACTTCGCGCCCATCTTGCCGAACATGCCGTTGTCTTCGGTATCGACGTAGACCATCGTGCCGAGCACGTCCGACATGCCGTAACGGGTGACCATGTCTCGCGCCATCTTGGTTGCGCGCTCGAAGTCGTTCGAAGCACCGGTCGACATCGAGTTCAGGAACACTTCTTCCGCTGCACGGCCGCCAAACAGGATCGCGATTTCTTCCAGCATCTTGTCCCGATACAGGTTCACGCGATCATGCTCCGGCAATTGCCACGTGACGCCCAATGCCCAGCCGCGCGGCATGATGGTGACCTTGTGCACCGGATCGGCATGCGGCAGCAGCTTCGCGACTACTGCGTGACCCGACTCGTGGTACGCCGTGTTGCGACGCTCTTCTTCCCGCATCACCGCCGACTTGCGCTCCGGACCCATGAAAATCTTGTCCTTTGCGTCTTCGAAGTCCTGCATTTCGACGATGCGCTTGCCGCGACGCGCCGCGAACAGTGCCGCTTCGTTCACGAGGTTCGCGAGATCGGCGCCCGAGAATCCCGGCGTGCCGCGCGCGATGACCGATGCGTCCACGTCGTTCGCGATCGGCACTTTGCGCAAGTGCACCTTCATGATGTGCTCGCGACCGCGAATATCCGGCAGACCGACATACACCTGGCGGTCGAAACGGCCCGGACGGAGCAGCGCCTTGTCGAGCACGTCCGAACGGTTCGTCGCCGCGATCACGATGACGCCCGAGTTCGCTTCGAAGCCGTCCATCTCGACGAGCATCTGATTGAGCGTCTGCTCGCGCTCGTCGTTGCCGCCGCCCATGCCGGCGCCACGATGACGACCGACCGCGTCGATTTCGTCAATAAACACGATGCACGGCGCATGCTTCTTCGCCTGCTCGAACATGTCGCGCACGCGGGCCGCACCAACACCTACGAACATTTCCACGAAGTCCGAACCCGAGATGCTGAAAAACGGCACTTTCGCTTCACCGGCGATGGCGCGCGCCAGCAGCGTCTTACCGGTGCCCGGAGGGCCGACCAGCAACACGCCGCGCGGAATGCGGCCACCGAGCTTCTGGAATTTTTGCGGATCGCGCAGGAAGTCCACCAGTTCCGACACTTCTTCCTTGGCTTCGTCGCAGCCCGCGACGTCGGTGAAATTGATTGCGTTGTTGTTCTCGTCGATCAGCCGCGCTCGCGACTTGCCGAACGAAAACGCCCCGCCTTTGCCGCCGCCCTGCATCTGCCGCATCATGTAGAACCAGAAGCCGATGATCAGAATCGTCGGCCCGAGGTAATACAGCGCCGACACGAGCGCATTCGGTTCATCGTCAGCCTTGCCGCTGACCTGAACGCCGTATTTCATCAAATCGCCGACCATCCAGATGTCGCCGGGCGACACGATCTGGTACTTCTGGCCGTCTGCCGGAGTGACCGTCAGATTGCGCCCTTGAACGGTGACATTCTTGACCTTGCCGTTCTTCGCGTCGTCCATGAACTGCGAATAGGACACACCTTCCTGGACGCGGGGCTTATCGAACTGCTTGAACACCGTAAACAGCACCAGTGCGATCACGAGCCACACTGCCGCTTTAGAGAACATATTGTTGTTCAAAGCACCACTCCTCACTCATAGACGGGCGCCTACATAAACCTTGCGACGCCACCAAAGCATTCTAATCCAGACCGCTAACCCCTGCCATAAGGTTTATCTACCGCACAAATAGCGGCAGAGAGGCCTTTTTCGGCATAATCCGCGAAAAACCCGCAGATTTTTGCCGAATCGCTCGAGCGCGCCGTTCAGGCCGGGCGCTTTAACTGTCGGCCGAGAATAAAAGTCTCCGACGATTTGTCGCGAGAAGCCTTGGGCTTGCGCGGCGCAACCACCTTGAACTGGTGTTTGAACTTCTCGACGATCTGGCTATACCCGCTGCCGTGGAAACATTTGACTAGCAGCGCACCCTCCGGTTTCAGGTGGTTTTGTGCAAACTCCAGCGCCAGATCGCAGAGATGCTCGATGCGCGCGGCATCCGCACTCGCTACGCCAGAGAGGTTGGGGGCCATGTCGGAAATAACAAGGTCCACCTGACGCTCGCCGACGATATCGTCGAGTTGCGCGAGCACTTCGTCCTCGCGGAAGTCGCCCTGAATGAACGTGACGTCCGCGATCGGTTCCATCGGCAGGATGTCGAGCGCGATGATCGTGCCGTCGATGCCGCCCTGACGTTCGGCGTCGCGCTTCGCGCCCTGCGCGAGCTTGTTGCGCGCGTACTGGCTCCAGCTGCCGGGCGTCGAACCGAGATCGACGATGACCTGCCCCGGCCTGATGAGCTTGTCCTGCTCGTCGATCTCCTTGAGCTTGTAAGCGGCGCGCGCACGATAGCCCTCGCGCTGCGCCATCTTCACGTAGGGATCGTTGATGTGGTCATGCAACCACGAATGATTAAAACGGTTCTTTGCCATTCAAACTGAGCTCATGTGGCGCGCCGACAGCGCGCCCGGTGCGGATTTTGCTGCATTGCGCGAGGCTTTTAGCGGATAATACGCGTCTTGTCGGCCGGACCGGTCCTCGGCGCTTCTTGGCGCTCCGAAACCCGGGCATCCGGCCTCTTCTGTTTCTGGCGGGCGCTGGCGCGATCGATGCGCCGCAGTCTTCGCCGCGCAGCCAAGCGCTTGCGCGTGTTCGAACCGCCTTGCCACGCGTGCTGACGCCGCCCACATTTTAGTCGAGTACCAAATTTCTCATGCCAGCTCTTAAACTCTCCCCCGCCGAACGCGCCGATCTGCGCTCCCAGGCCCATGCGCTCAAGCCCGTCGTGCTCGTCGGCGCGGAGGGTCTGACCGATGCCGTGCTGAAAGAAATCAACGTGCACCTCGAAGCGCACCAGCTCATCAAGGTCCGCGTGTTCGGTGACGAACGTGAAGCGCGCGTCGAAATCTACGATGAAATCTGCGATCGCCTGAACGCCGCCCCCATTCAGCATATCGGCAAGCTGCTCGTGATCTGGAGACCCGAAGGCGCCGCCCCGAAGAGCCGCGCCACGCGTACCCGCAGCACGATGCCGCCGAGCGCCGCCGAAGCCGCCGAGGAACGTCCGGCAAAAGGCCGCGCGCCGCGCGTCGTCAAGGCGGTGAAAATCACGCGCGACGCGCCCGCATTCAAGAAGCCGAAGAAGCAGACGCTGAAGGTGCTGGGCAATGAACGGGTTACCGCCGGTGGCAACGTGAAGCGCGCGAAGAAGCGTCAGTCCAGTGCGAAACGCCAGCATCAGACCGTGAAATAAACAAACGGCGCGTGCATTTCGCATGAAACGCACGCGCCGTCCATGACTTCCGCGCTGTCAGCTCCGCGCCCGCTTGGCCGCCACCTTGGCGGATTTACCTTTCGGCACGATCTTCGTCGGCGCCGCGCCCGGCAGACGCCACACCAGCGCAAGACCGAGCAGGCATTCGATCACGTAAATCGCGCTCGATATGCCGTGCAGGATTCCGAACTCTCTCGCATAAGGCGAACTCGCCAGATCGGTGCCCGCTTCCTGTGCGGCCACGCGCAGCGAGTTCATGAACGGCTGCAGCGCAAAGTAGCCGATCAGCACGCATACCAGCATCATCGCGACGATCGGCCGCACGCGCTTGTAATCGACGATGCCGCTTTTCACGAAGCGATTGGCGATCAGGATCAAGACGAGCGCGCTGATCACGCCGATGATCGCTTCGATCTGGAAGAGTTGTGCCGCGACCGAGCCCGCGGACGCGGGGTCGAGCATCGAAAAGAGCACGGGCGCGGCGACGAGGCCGAGGGTCAGCAGACTGCCGACCCAGACCATGCTGACGGTGCGAAAGAGCCGGTGCTCCATCAGACGTATCGAACCGAGATGATTTCGTATTCGCGCGCGCCGCTTGGCGCTTGCACCGATGCCACATCGCCTTCCGATTTCGCGATCAGCGCGCGCGCGATCGGCGAACTCACCGAGATGAGACCGTGATCGATGTCGGCTTCGTCATCGCCGACGATCTGGTAGGTCACCATGTCGCCCGACTCCAGGTCTTCCAGCTCGACGGTCGCGCCGAACACCACGCGCCCTTCGGCCTCGACCTGCGTCGGGTCGATCACTTGCGCGGCGGCCAGCTTCGACTCGATTTCCGCGATGCGGCCCTCGATGAATCCCTGCTTTTCCTTCGCGGCATCGTATTCCGCGTTCTCCGACAAGTCGCCCTGCGCGCGTGCCTCCGCGATCGCGTTGATGACCGCCGGACGCTCCACGGCCTTCAGGCGTTGCAATTCGTCGCGCAGCAACTCCGCGCCGCGCTTCGTCAAAGGAATCGTGCTCATAGACCACTCACAAACAAAAACGTCCAAAAAAATTACCGCGGTTAAGCGCATCTCCCATCAAGCAGGAGACGCCGCTTAACCGCGGCTCGTGATACTTAGACCGGTAATCGAAGCCTTAGTTTAGGCGAGCATGCAAGCCTTGTAAATCATAGACTTCCAAATCCCGCAGATAGCGCAGTCCTTCGACGGCCGCGCGCGCACCCGACATCGTCGTGTAGTACGTGACCTTGTTGGCCTGCGCGCTCATGCGGATCGAGCGCGAATCGGCGATCGCGGCGCGCGTTTCGTCGACGGTCGTGAAGACGAGCGCGATCTCGCCGTTCTTGATCATGTCGACGATATGCGGCCGGCCGTCCTTCACCTTGTTGACGACCTTCACCGGCACGCCCGCCGCCGAAATGGCCGCAGCCGTCCCCTTGGTCGCGACGATCGGATAGCCGAGTTCGTGCAGCATCTGCGCGACCTCGACGGCCTTCGGCTTGTCGGCGTCCATCACGGTCAGGAGAACCGTACCCGATTCCGGCAGACGCGAACCCGCCGCCAGTTGCGACTTGAAGAGCGCTTCGCCGAACGTGCGGCCCACGCCCATCACTTCGCCGGTCGAGCGCATTTCCGGCCCGAGCACCGGATCGACCGCCGGGAACTTGACGAACGGGAACACCGCTTCCTTCACGCTGAAATACGGCGGAATGACTTCCTTCGTGACGCCCTGCGCCTTCAGCTTCTGACCGACCATCGCGCGCGCGGCGATCTTAGCGAGCGGCAGACCGGTCGCCTTCGACACATACGGCACTGTGCGCGATGCGCGCGGATTCACTTCCAGCACGTAGATGATGTCCTTCTTCGAGCCATCGTCCTGCGGCACTTGCTGGATTGCGAACTGCACGTTCATCAGGCCGATGACGTTCAACGCCTTCGCCATCGCGGCGGTTTGCCGCTTCAGTTCGTCGACCGTTTCCTTCGACAATGAATACGGCGGCAGCGAGCACGCCGAATCGCCCGAATGCACGCCCGCCTGTTCGATGTGCTCCATCACGCCGCCGATGAACACGTCGTCGCCATCCGAGATGCAGTCGACGTCGCATTCGATCGCGTCGTTCAGGAAGCGGTCGAGGAGCACCGGCGAATCGTTCGACACCTTCACGGCCTCGCGCATGTAGCGCTCGAGATCGCGCGGCTCGTGGACGATTTCCATCGCGCGGCCACCGAGCACGTACGACGGACGCACGACCAGCGGATACCCAATCTCTTCGGCGAGCTTCAACGCTTCGTCTTCCGCGCGTGCCGTGCGGTTCGGCGGCTGGCGCAGATCGAGATCCTTGAGCAGTTTCTGGAAACGCTCGCGGTCTTCGGCGGCATCGATCATGTCCGGCGACGTGCCGATGATCGGCACGCCATTCGCTTCGAGGTCGAGCGCGAGCTTGAGCGGCGTCTGACCGCCGTACTGCACGATCACGCCGACCGGCTTTTCCAGATCGACGATTTCGAGCACGTCTTCGAGCGTCAGCGATTCGAAGTACAGACGGTCGGACGTGTCGTAGTCGGTCGATACGGTTTCCGGGTTGCAGTTGACCATGATGGTTTCATAGCCGTCCTCGCGCATCGCGAGCGCGGCATGCACGCAGCAATAGTCGAACTCGATGCCCTGCCCGATCCGGTTCGGCCCGCCGCCCAGCACCATGATCTTCTTCTTGTCCGTGGGATGCGCTTCGCACTCTTCTTCGTACGTCGAGTACATGTAGGCGGTCTTCGTCGCGAATTCGGCCGCGCAAGTATCGACGCGCTTGTACACCGGGCGCACCTTCAATGCGTGACGCTTCTTGCGCACGTCGTCCTGCTTCGAACCCGTCAGCTTCGCAAGACGGCGGTCCGAAAAACCGCTCTTTTTCAGATACAGCAGTTCGTCGCGCGTGAGGCTATCGAGCGTGCGGCCTTCGAGCGCCTTTTCCTTCAGGATGATCTGCTCGATTTGCGCAAGGAACCACGGATCGATCGACGTCTCTTCGAAGATCTCTTCCATCGTCAGGCCGAGACGGAACGCGTCGCCGAGGAACCAGATGCGGTCCGGGCCCGGCTCGCCGATCTCGCGGATGACTTCGTCGCGGCTCGTGGTTTTTTCATCGAGACCGTCGACGCCGACTTCCAGCCCGCGCAGCGCCTTCTGGAACGATTCCTGGAACGTGCGGCCCATCGCCATGACTTCGCCGACGGACTTCATCTGCGTGGTCAGGCGCGAATCGGCTTCGCGGAATTTCTCGAACGCGAAGCGCGGCACTTTCGTCACGACGTAATCGATCGTCGGTTCGAACGATGCGGGCGTCTGGCCGCCCGTGATCTCGTTCTTGAGTTCGTCGAGCGTGTAGCCGCATGCGAGCTTCGCGGCAACCTTGGCGATCGGGAAGCCGGTCGCCTTCGACGCCAAAGCGGATGAGCGCGACACACGCGGATTCATCTCGATGACGACCATGCGGCCGTCTTTCGGGTTGATCGCGAACTGCACGTTCGAGCCGCCCGTGTCCACGCCGATCTCGCGCAGCACGGCGAGCGACGCGTTACGCAGCACTTGATACTCTTTGTCGGTCAGCGTCTGCGCGGGCGCGACGGTGATCGAGTCGCCGGTATGCACGCCCATCGGGTCGAGGTTCTCGATCGAGCACACGATGATGCAATTGTCCGCGCGGTCGCGGACGACTTCCATCTCGTACTCTTTCCAGCCGAGCAGCGATTCTTCGATCAGCAGTTCGCGCGTCGGAGAAAGATCGAGACCGCGACGGCAGATCTCTTCGAACTCTTCCTTGTTGTACGCGATGCCGCCGCCCGAGCCGCCCAGCGTGAACGACGGACGGATCACGGTCGGATAACCGCCGCTGCCTGTCGCTTCGGCGATCTGCGCCTGCACGGCAAGCGCTTCTTCCATCGAATGCGCGATGCCCGACTTGGCCGAACCGAGGCCGATCTTCGTCATCGCGTCCTTGAATTTCTGGCGGTCTTCCGCCTTGTCGATCGCTTCCGGCGATGCGCCGATCAGCTCGACCTTGTACTTCTCCAGCACGCCGTGATGGAACAGATCGAGCGCGCAGTTGAGCGCGGTCTGTCCGCCCATGGTCGGCAGGATCGCGTCCGGTCGCTCCTTCGCGATGATGCGCTCGACCACTTCCCACGAGATCGGTTCGATGTACGTGACGTCGGCCGTGTTCGGGTCGGTCATGATCGTCGCCGGATTGCTGTTGACGAGGATGACCTTGTAGCCCTCTTCACGCAGCGCCTTGCATGCTTGCGCGCCCGAATAATCGAACTCGCACGCCTGGCCGATGATGATCGGGCCCGCGCCGATGATGAGGATGCTCTTGATGTCTGTGCGCTTCGGCATAACTGTGCTCTGTGGTGTTCGGTTCTGTTCGTTCTTACGCTGCGACCTTCTGCGCTTCCATCAGCTTGATGAAGCGGTCGAACAGATAGGCGATGTCGTGCGGGCCGGGCGACGCTTCCGGATGGCCCTGGAAGCAGAACGCGGGCTTGTCGGTAAGCGCGAAGCCTTGCAGCGTGCCGTCGAAGAGCGAAACGTGCGTGACCTTCGCGTTGGCGGGCAGCGTCGAGGCATCGACCGCGAAGCCGTGATTCTGCGACGTGATGACCACGCGACCGTCTTCCATGTCCTTCACCGGATGATTCGCGCCATGATGGCCGGTCTTCATCTTCATCGTCTTTGCGCCGACGGCGAGGCCCATGATCTGATGGCCGAGACAGATGCCGAACGTCGGAATGCCGCGCTCGATGAATTCGCGCGTCGCGGCGATGGCGTAATCGCACGGTTCCGGATCGCCGGGGCCGTTCGACAGGAAGACGCCGTCCGGATTGAGCGCGAGCGCGTCGGCGGCGGTCGCTTGCGCGGGCAGCACCGTGACGTGGCAACCGCGCTCGGCCAGCATGCGCAGGATGTTGTACTTAACGCCGTAGTCGAACGCGACGACGCGAAACTTCGGCGCTTCCTGCTTGCCGTAGCCGCTGCCCAGACGCCATTCGGTCTGCGTCCATTCGTAGCGATTTTCCGTCGACACGACTTTTGCCAGGTCCATGCCCGCGAGGCCGGGGAACGATCGCGCGAGGCCGAGCGCCTTCGCTTCGTCGTCGCTGCCGGCAAGAATGCAGCCGTTTTGCGCGCCTTTTTCGCGCAGAATCCGCGTGAGCTTGCGCGTGTCGATGCCCGAAATCGCGACGACGCCTTGTGCCTTCAGATAATCGGAGAGCGTCTGCTCGGAACGGAAGTTGGATGCGAGCACCGGCAGATCGCGGATGATGAGGCCGGCGGCATGGACTTTGGTGGCTTCGACGTCTTCGGCGTTCACACCGTAGTTGCCAATGTGCGGATAGGTCAGCGTGACGATCTGGCGGGCGTAACTCGGATCGGTCAGGATTTCCTGATAACCGGTGATGGCGGTGTTGAAGACCACTTCGCCGATCGTCGAACCGGGCGCGCCGATCGATTGACCACGAAAGACCGTGCCGTCGGCAAGTGCGAGTAGTGCGGGGGAAAATGACGGCAACACGGGAAGCTCCTTGGGGAACACCCTGTTACCGACCTGTCTGCCCGAAATTCAGGCTTGGCTCCCGTCGTTCAGCGAACGAGGGTTTCCTTCGCAATGAAAGCGGCGGCTCGCGGGGCGCGCATCGCGGCTCGAACCGGCACGCTCGCGCGTGGCAACGGAGATTTCAAGCAGGCGATCGGCGGCGTGCGGCGCGCAGTTCGTGCGTAGCGAACGACGGTGAATGGGAGGTAGGCGCTAGGGTGCGGGTTGATATGCTCAAACCTTCGAATTATAGCGTCAAGTTGACACGTCTGCCAAATTTGGGAGTGGTCCGCTTGCCTCTCGACACCCCTCCGACACCCCGTTCACGACGCCGCGCGCTCCGCCTCGGCCTCGCGTTCATGCAGCGCGCGGCCCGGCAACATGTACCAGATCGCGCTTACGACTTGTAGCGCGATCAGCGTCGCCCAGACGACGACGTGGGCGGACGCCGGATAGCGCCCCGCCTGCACCGGCCATATCGACAGCACCGCGCCGACGCCGACCTGAAAGCCGAAGATCAGCAGGAAGATGACGAGCGTCAGCGTCGTGTTCACGCGCCCCGCCATATGCGACGGGAAATAACGCGCCGCGACCGCGTAACTCAGAATGCCCGTGCCGCCGAAGACGCCGTACGCGGCGATCAGCGTCGCGGGCGGCAACGGCACGCGCAGCACCATCGACAGTTGCGTGACGACGAAAAGCACCATGCCCGCGCCGCAGAACGCGTACACCGATACGCCGCGCCGCTCCAGGCCGCGCGCCGCCGCGCCGAAGCTGACGGAACCGAACATCATCGCGAAGCCGAGCACCGAGACGAGCGCGGACGAATGTGCGGGCGTGAGATTCATGACATCGGTGAGAAAGGGGCGGATCCATAGCGACTGCATCGCGAAGAACACGCCTTGCGTCACGACCGGAAACGACGCGATTTTCCAGAACGCGGGGCTGCGCATGATGTGCCACGTGCCTTTGAACTGCGTGACGATGTCCGCCTGATGATGCGCATCCGCCTTGCGCGGGGCGAAGAGCGCGATCGCCGCCGCGACGACGAGCGTGAACGCGCCGAGCCCGAAACACACCTGACGCCACGTCGCGAACTGCAGCAACGCCGAAAGCGGCGAGCCGACGACGACGCCGCCCAACCCGCCGACAGCCATCGTGAATCCGTTGACGAGCGGCAGGCGCGATATCGGGAAAAACTGCGCCGAAGCCTTGAACGCCGCCGCCAGACATACCGACACGCCGGCGCCGATCAGCAAGCGCCCCGCCATCAGCCCCGCCAGTCCGTTCGATACGCCGAACACGCCGATGCCCGCCGCCGCGAACACGAGCAGCCCGGCTGTCACGCGCGCCGGCCCGAAGTGATCGAGCAACACGCCGACGGGAATCTGGGCGGCGGCAAAGCCGATGAAGTACAGGGCTGTGAGCAATCCGAGATCGGCGCCGGACAAGCCGAGGTCGCGCGTGATAAGCGGCGCGAAGCCGAGATTGACGCCGCGGAACACGTACGAGACGAAGTAGCCGGCGGCGAACAGTAAGAAAACGCGGAGACGGACGGTGGACGACATGTGAAACAAGCGCTTCATCGATTCTTTGGATCGACAGTGTAGCGGTGTCGCCAGAAAAGGAAACGCCGTCACCTTGGTGACGGCGTGGTTTAGCGCCTTGCCGATAGCACGGCGGCGTTATTTCTTCTTGCTGGTCTTCGTCGCAGCCGCCGGTTTCGCAGTCTTCGCAGCGGCGGGTTTTGCCGCGTGCGACGCCGCCGGAGCTGACACTTTCGTCACTTTCCCCGGCGAACCCGCGTGCGCCTTGCCGCCGCGCGCGGACTTCGGTTCCGCGATGCGCGTGCCGATCTTCGACACGCCACCCGACGAACGGCTCGACGCGGCTACGGTTTCCACGCGCGCCGGACCCGGGTCGGCCGGCACCGGACGGCCATACGGCACGTGCAGCACGACGACCTGTCCCGGCATCACGAGCTCGCCGCGCGTGCGGTTCCAGACGCGGATCTGCGCCGGCGACACGTCGTAGCGGTCGGCGAGCGTGCTGATCGACTGCTTGCGGCGCACGCGGATCACGAGTCTGCGCGTGTCCGGCACGTCGCGCTCGATCGCGAGCATGGCGTTTGCGGCGACATCGGCGCTGATGTCTTCGTCGTCGTCATCCGTGCGCGGCACGACGATCGTCGAGCCGGGCTTCAGACGCATGCCCGCCGGAATGCGGTTGACGGACATGAGCGTGTCCGCGTCGACGCCGATTTTCTCGGCGATCGCAGCCGGTCGCGAGCGCTCGGTCACGGTGTACGTGGTCCAGGAGGACAACGCGCCCGAATACGACGACAGATTGCGCTGGAACGAAGCGGCGTTATCGAACGGCAGCAGAATCTGCGGGTTGGTCGCGCCCAGAATGACCGGCTTCGCGAACGACGGATTCAACGAACGGAATTCCTCGACGCTCATGCCGGCGAGCTTCGCGGCCATCGTCACGTCGATATCGCGCGCGGTCGTGACCGTCACGAAATACGGGTGATTCGGAATGTCCGGCAGCGTGAGGCCGTACATCTGCGGGTTGCCCACGATGTTCTTCACGGCCTGCAGCTTCGGCACGTAGTTGCGCGTCTCGTTGGGCATGCGCAGGCTTTCGTAGTCGGTCGGCAAGCCCGCCGCCTCGTTGCGCGCGATCGCGCGCTGCACGTTGCCTTCACCCCAGTTGTATGCGGCGAGCGCGAGGTGCCAGTCGCCGAACATGTCGTGCAGACGCGAGAGGTAATCCAGCGCGGCCGACGTCGACGCGAGCACGTCGCGGCGCTCGTCCTGCCACATGTTCTGCTTGAGGTTGTAGTCGCGCCCGGTGCCCGGCATGAACTGCCACATGCCGGCTGCCTTCGCGACCGACAGCGCCTGCGGGCTGTAGGCCGATTCGATGAATGGCAGGAGCGCGAGCTCCGTCGGCATATGCCGCTGCTCCAGCTCTTCGACGATGTGATACAGGTACTTCTGCGAGCGCGTGGTCATGCGCTCCACGTAATCCGGGCGCTGCGCGTACCAGTTGACCTGCATGTCGACGAGGTCGCTTTGCAGATCGGGAATCTGGAAGCCGCTGCGGATACGGTTCCAGAGGTCGGAAGAACCCGCGAGCGAAGTGACGGGCGTCTTGTCGACGTCGATGGTTTCCTTGGCTGCTGCGGTACGGCGAATCGTGTCGGCGATCTGTTGCTGCGAAGCGTTGGAGTTGGCTGTTGCCGAAATAGGATCTGACGCCGTGGGTCCCTGGCTCGCGCACGCGGCGAGCATCAGGACGGACAGCGCGCTAAGGGTTAGTCGCATGGAACGTCTGCTTCCAAAAGATATGCTTGGAAATTTGCAGCCGATAGTACGGAACAGCACTTAAGACGTCAATAAGAATGCGCGTAAAACCCCTTCAAAATCCAGCATCTAACAGCGATTCCAACGTTTCGGTTGAAGTTGGCGCGGAATAGTTCGGGTCAGCGGAACTTATCCTTCCAGCCGCGCATCATTCGAAACGCCTCCAGACGGTCGGAAACGGGCGTGCCGAACTGCGAGGAAAGCGTCGCCTGGATCGTGGGGACATCGGCGCGCAGGAACGGATTTACCGCTTTTTCGTGGCCGATGGTCGTCGGTAAAGTCGGCTTGCCCGCGGCCCGAAGCGCCTGCGCGTCGTCGCTCCAGCGCAGCAGCGCGGCGTTGTCCGGCTCGCATGCGCGCGCGAACTTGATGTTCGACAGCGTGTACTCGTGCGCGCAGTGCACGAGCGTGTTCTCGGGAAGCGCGGCGAGCGCGTCGAGTGACGCCAGCATTTGCTGCGGCGTGCCTTCGAACAAGCGGCCGCAGCCGCTCGCGAAAAGCGTATCGCCGCAAAAGAGATGCGGCGTGCCGTTACCGTCGCCCGCCTGAAAATAGGCGATGTGGCCGGCTGTATGGCCTGGCACGTCGATCACCGAAAGCTCGAGCGCCGGCTGCGCGATGCGCACCGTATCGCCACCGCTGACACGCTGCGTCAAATGCTCGATACGCTCGCCAGCCGGGCCGTAGACGGGGATACCGCCCTCTGCCGTTCGGCTATCGACGAGTGCTTTCACGCCGCCGACATGGTCCTGATGATGGTGCGTGAGTAAAATAGCGGTCAGCCGCCAACCGCGTTTGGCGAGATAGGCCTCGACGGGCGCGGCATCGCCGGGGTCGACCACGACCGCATCGCGCGAGTCCGACACGAGCCAGATGTAGTTGTCCTCGAATGCTGGAACCGGCACGTATTCGAGAACATCGAGTGCAGCTTCAGCAGGCGATTTCTTGGCAAGCGAATTCATGGCGATCATCTATGCGGCAATCCGAACATGTCTGACCGATCGATTATAGACTGGCCCACCTGGACGAGCTCGGCGCCCGGCCGCTACGTGCTCGAATGGGAGCAGGCGCAGCTCGATCACGTCGTGTCCGACATCTTCGGCTATCACGCGCTGCAGCTCGGCATGCCGCAACTCGACGCGCTGCGCGAAAATCGCATGACCGGGCGCGCGCTCGTGCTCGACGCCGAAAGCGCATCGAGCGCGCCCTACACGCCGCCGCGCGCGGCCACGCCCGGCGTGAGCGCGCTGCCTGCCGCCAGCGCGCCCGACGGCCGCAGCACCGTATGGTGCGACCTGCTCGATCTGCCGTTCGAAGCGCAGAGCGTCGATCTGCTCGTGCTGCCGCACACGCTCGAATTTTCGCCGGACCCGCATCGGCTATTGCGTGAAGCCGAGCGCGTGCTGGTGCCCGAAGGGCAACTGATCATCCTCGGCTTTAATTCGCTGAGCCTGTGGGGCGCCCGGCAATCGCTCGGCAAGGTGGCGGGACGGCCGTTCGTGCCGTCGGCGCACGAGATGATCGCCTTCACACGCATCAAGGACTGGATCAAGCTGCTCGGATTCGACCTTGAACGCGGGCGCTTCGGCTGCTATCGTCCGCCGCTCGTCGCCGACAAATGGCTGCAACGCTATCAGTTCATGGAAGCCGCCGGCGACCGCTGGTGGCCCATCTTCGGCGCGGCGTACATGATTACGGCGGTGAAGCGCGTGCGCGGCATGCGCATCATTGGTCCGCGCAAGCTGAAGAAACCCGCGCTCGCGCCCGGCCTCGCGCCCGTCGCCGCTCCCCACACGCGCAACGAGACTCGCAACGAGCATTGATGACTCAAGAATCCGCATCGAACAAGATAATCGACATCTACACGGACGGCGCCTGCAAAGGCAATCCGGGCCCCGGCGGCTGGGGCGCCCTGCTGCGCTTCGGCTCGCTTGAAAAGGAGCTCTTCGGCGGAGAGGCCGCGACCACCAACAATCGCATGGAACTGATGGCCGTGATCTCCGCGCTCGAAGCATTGAAACGCCCGTGCCACGCGATCATTCACACCGATTCGCAATATGTGCAGAAAGGCATCAGCGAATGGATTCACGGCTGGAAGAAAAAGAACTGGATGACGGCCGCGAAGACGCCCGTCAAGAACGCCGATCTCTGGAAGCGCCTCGACGACCTCGTCGCGCAGCATGAGATCGAATGGCGCTGGGTCAAGGGCCACGCCGGACATCCCGAAAACGAACGGGCCGATGCGCTCGCCAATCGCGGCGTCGCATCGCTCGCGGACAACTGAACACACGCACGTCAACTTATGCGCCAACTGATACTGGACACGGAAACCACCGGCCTGAACGCGAGGACGGGCGACCGGATCATCGAAATCGGCTGTGTCGAACTGGTGAACCGGCGCCTGACCGGCAACAATCTGCACCTGTATGTGAACCCGGAGCGCGACAGCGATCCTGGCGCGCTGGCGGTGCACGGCCTCACCACCGAATTCCTGAGCGACAAACCGAAATTCGCCGAGATCGCCGCGCAACTGCGCGACTTCATCGCGGACGCGGAGTTGATCATCCATAACGCGCCCTTCGACGTCGGCTTTCTCGACATGGAGTTCGCGCAGCTCGGGCTGCCGAAAGTCGCCGAGACGTGCGCGGGCGTGATCGACTCGCTCGCGCAAGCCAAGCAGATGTTTCCCGGCAAGCGCAATTCGCTCGACGCGCTCTGCGACCGCTTCGGCATCAGCAACGCGCACCGCACGCTGCACGGCGCGCTGCTCGATTCGGAACTGCTCGCGGAGGTCTATCTTGCGATGACGCGCGGGCAAGAAAGCCTCGTCATCGACATGCTCGGCGAGCAGTCGGCTTCCGGCTCGATTTCGACATCGCGCATCGCACTCGACGATCTCGAACTGCCGGTGCTCGTGGCGAGTGCCGACGAACTCGCGGCGCACGAAGCCGTGCTGAGCGATCTCGATCGCGCGATGAAAGGCACGAGCGTCTGGCGCACCGAACCGGCGCCGGCCGAAGGCGATGCCGTTCCCGCATAATTTTTCGAAATCACTTAACGAAGCACTAGACGGAATCAAAAACGCCTGACATAATCTCGTCTCTCTTCGGGTGGTTAGCTCAGCGGTAGAGCACTGCCTTCACACGGCAGGGGTCACTGGTTCGATCCCAGTACTACCCACCAGAATTCTGGTGTTGGTAAAGACAAGCACCGAAGATCAAAAGGCCCAAGTCTCACGACTTGGGCCTTTTTCATTTCCGCCGCATCGGGCAGCACTGCGAAGTTCAGGACGCCCACACGCCCCGCGCCATTCCGCTCGCGGCGATCACCATCACCATCACGAGTCCGGCTTCGAGATCGCTCAGCCATGCGAAGCGACGCGCGCGCGTGAGGTCGATCGGCCCGCCTTGCGCGAGCGCGATGCGCCATCGGATGAGCGCGAGCATTGGCGACACTTCCAGCAAAAGGATGACGACCAGCGCCGTCATCTTCAGATGAAAAAGCGGCGCGTGAAGATAGTACGCACCGCCCTTTTCAAAGCCGCCGAATGCGCGCATCGCGCCCGTCACGATCAACACGATCGCGGTGACGCCCCACACGGAATCCGAGCGGAACACGTCACGCAGACGCAGTTCGTTCGCCTGGACCGACTCGACCGGATCCAGACGGCGCAGCGCGCGGGCGCGCGCGAGCACCGAGCCGAGCGCGAAACCGAAAGCAAGAAGATGAAGCGCGGCCAGCAACCAGCGGATCAGCATCCTTTCCTCCATCACGCGAGCGGCCGGAAGCGGCCGATCAGACCTGACGCAGCGTCGTATCGAGCGCGCGTGCCGCGTTGCGATCACCGTCGCTCGCGAGCGGCGCGCGGAACACGGTAGTGCGATTGTGCCCGGCCGCGGCCGGCGAGTCCCACAAGAGTTCGACTTTCGGGCGGCGTGCGAAGATGCCACGCCGCGCTTCGGCGCTTGCGCGGATCGACGGACCGGCGGGTTCGGGAGCGGGCGTGAGCATCGTCGTCGAGGGCGCGATATCCGGTTCCGGCCATCTGACCGAGAGTTCGCGCGCATCGTACTGGCCGAGCTTGCGGCTTTCCGCCCAGACGACCGCGGTGCGCGTGACGGGATCGAGGGAAATGGCGTATCGCCCGATCGCGAAGCGCCGCGCCGCGATGTTCGTGCGCCACAGAGCGCGCGGCCGGCAAATCCACATGACGAACGCATACAACGCCGGCCCGACGACGAGCCAGCCGTTGGTCTCGGCAAGCGCCTGCGTGAAGCGGCGCCAGCCGGAGTTCCACACGAACGCGCCGACGGAAAACATCGCGAAACCGAACGCCAGGAGCGCGATGAAGCGCAGCGCCTGCCGCAGCCATTGCGGCAGCGGATGCAGCGGACGCTCCGTGCGCGCCTTCGCGCCCGGCAGCACGATCAACAGAAAGATCAGGACGAGGTTCACGCACGCCCACGGCGATGACGTCATCGCGCGCAGCGAGGACAGATACCCCATTTGCGACATCGAGAACGCCCAACGCGCGGCGAGCACCAGTCCGATCGCGCGCAGCGCGAACACGGTGCCGGCGCCCGGTGCGGGGCTCGCGCTGAGTTGCTTGGGTCTCGCCAAAAGAACACTCCTGTCCACGTACGATGCATGCCGCCTCGCGCAATGCGAAGCCCGGTCATTATAGGGAGATTACGGATGTCGTCAGAGGTTTCACGACCGTAGCGCGGTCTGGGCCGCGAATGGCATGTCCGTGTGTGCTATTACGACAACGCCCCGCGCGCCTTTAGGCGCGCGGGGCGTTGTTTTGCAGCGATGCCGCCCGCGGGCGGCAAGACTTGCTCAGCTCGCGTTGACTTCGCGCAGAACCGTGCGGCGCTTCTGGCGCAGCAGCTCTTCGTACACGTTGACGTAGTTCGCGGCCATCACCTTCGACGAGAAACGCTGCTCGAACGCGGCACGAACCTTCTCGCGCGGCAGTTGATCCAGACGCTTCACGGCGGCGATCGCGCTGAGTTCGTCTTCGACGACAAAACCCGACACACCGTTCTCGATCACTTCCGGCACCGAGCCGCGATTGAACGCGATCACCGGCGTGCCGCAGGCCATCGCTTCGATCATCACGAGACCGAAGGGCTCCGGCCAGTCGATCGGAAACAGGAGCGCGTGCGCGTTGCCGAGGAACTCGGTCTTTTCGGCTTCGCTGATTTCACCGATGTACTCGACGTGCGGCAGCGCGAAGAGCGGCTTGATCTCTTCTTCGTAGTATGCGCGGTCGGCCTTGTCGAGCTTCGCCGCGATCTTGATCTTCATGCCCGCCGCCTGCGCGATGCGGATCGCGCGATCGACGCGCTTTTCCGGCGAAATGCGACCGAGGAACGCGAGGTAACCCGGTTGCACGTTCGGAATCGGCTTCAGCAGGTTTTCCGGCAGACCGTGATAGACCGTCGACTGCCAATGCGCCTGCGGCAGCGGCTGGCGCTGGTTGTCCGAGATAGAGATCACCGGCACGTCGTTGAACGTGTTGAAAATCGGCTGCAGTTCGGGCAGGTCGAGACGGCCGTGCATCGTCGTCAGAAACGGCACCGGCTGGCGCGCGAACAGCGAGAACGGGTAATAGTCGATGTGGAAATGCAGCACGTCGAATTCGTCGGCGCGGCGGCGGACTTCTTCGAGCAGCAGCATGTGCGGCGCCATCGTGTCGCGGATGGTCGGGTCGAGGCGCAGCGCCTGCGGCCAGAACGCTTCGAGCTTCGCGGACGTCTGCGAATCACCGCTCGCGAAGAGCGTGACGTCGTGTCCAGCATCCACGAGTGCCTCGGTCAGATAAGACACCACGCGTTCCGTGCCGCCGTACAGCTTCGGCGGAACAGCCTCGTGGAGGGGCGCGATTTGAGCGATTCGCATGTCGTGAAACTCCTAATGAAAGATCAGGCAAGTACTACTGTCGTGTTGACGTTGGAGAGCGAATCGCTCGGCTCGGGCGAAGCTTTCCGCGGCGCGGCGGCCGCGGCGCAAAGGCTGATGCTCGAGTGAAAAAGCGGGGTCGCCGTTCACCGGTTCGTCGCGCAGGCGTTCAGATCAAGCAATTGCGGTTCCATATCTCAAAAACGGCCGCGCGCCAGCAATTAACGCACGCGCACGTTGCCGGTTGACCGGAACTTGCAAAAACCTGTCGATGACCTAAGGGCAAACCCGGATCGAATTATGGAGCTTTTTACAGACTGACGCGGGCAGTCATTTCAACTTATTTACCTTGTTACAAGGGGGATACATTTTGCAAACCCCTGTTTATTAAGGTTGTTCTACATTGGAGTACGGGCTTTCACGACGCTCGGGCGGCAGCGCGCCCTTCAAGTTGCGGATCACCCTCTATCGCCGGTTTACCGCCTCACGCAGGATGTCTGGCGCGGCGCATGCTTTAGTATTTGCTGCCGCAAATGGCTCCCGTTTCGCCCGGCGAGCGTTTCATCGCAAAAAGTCGTGCAATGTGCTTACAATGCGCGCCCATGCCGTCAGCCCGCAGGCTTTGGCGACAGTCCGATGTGCCGTGGGCGACGTCCGGTGGCCGCATGCGCCGAACGTCATAAGCCCGAAGACGCGTTGCCGCTCCGTGATACTGGCTACAATCCGGTAATGGAGACGGCGCAGCGTCGCCTCGCTTGACGTCAGTCGCGCCGGACCGGGCGACGCTTCGCATGCCGGTTGCCGCACGCCGTGCATGGCATCGCCCGAACGCGCAACACACGCTCAACCGCTCTACGACCAAAAAAGACCATTGGACCAACTCACCGTCTCCCAGCGTAACGCGCACAACGCGAAGCTCTCGAGCTACGCGCACCGGCCGCTCGCGTTCCTGATGCGCTACATCCGCCGGCATCCCGTCGCTCATGCCATCGTGCTGTTCAGCGTGTTTGCCGCCGTGGGCTGCGCCCTCGCCTCGCAATACGCGATCAAGCATCTGATCGATGTGCTCGGACAAGGCCGCGGACATCCCGGCCCGCTCTGGGGCGCTTTCATGATCCTCGTCGGGCTGATTGCCGCCGACAACCTGCTCTGGCGGGTCGGCGGCTGGGTCGGCGCGCACGTCTTCGTGATCGTTACAGGCGATTTGCGCAAGGATCTGTTCTCGTATCTGTCCGGCCACTCGCCGACCTACTTCTCCGAGAAACAGCCAGGCATGCTCGCAAGCCGGATCACGGCGACGTCCAACGCGATCTACACGTCTGAAAACGTGATGGCATGGAATGTCCTGCCGCCGTGCATCGCCGTGCTGGGCGCGATCGTGATGATCGTGTCCGTGAATCCGCTGATGGCGGCGGGATTGATGACCGCATCGGTGGTTCTCGCGCTGATCCTTTATCGGCTGGCGAAGCGCGGTTCGGCGCGGCACCACAGCTTCGCGTCGAAGGCGGCGTCGGTCGACGGCGAACTCGTCGACGTGATCGGCAACATGTCGCTCGTGCGCGCGTTCGGCATGACCTTTCGCGAGCAGAAGCGCTTCGGCTCGACGGTGAAGGCCGAAATGGTCGCGCGTCAGCAAAGTCTGCTGTACCTCGAAAAGCTGCGCCTGTTTCACGCGGTCGTGACGGCGATTCTCTCGGCCGGTCTGCTCGGCTGGGCGTTGTGGTTGTGGTCCAAGGGTCAGGCGACGTCAGGCGATATCGTGCTCGTCAGCTCGCTCGGCTTTACGATCCTGCACGGCACACGCGATCTCGCCGTGGCGCTCGTCGATGTGACGCAGCACGTCGCGCGTCTCGCCGAAGCCGTGCAGACGCTGCTCGAACCGCACGGCATGCCGGACCGTTCGGACGCGACCGAACTCGTGCCGCAAGGCGGCCGCGTCGATTTCGAGGGCGTCACGTTCGCGTATCCGCGCCGCCGCCCGATTCTCGACAACTTCCATCTGCATATCGAGCCGGGCCAGCGTGTCGGGCTGATCGGCAAATCGGGCGCGGGCAAGTCGACCGTGCTCGCGCTGCTGCAGCGCTTCTACGAGACGCAGAAGGGCAGCATCAAGATCGACGGTCAGGACATCGGCGCGATTACGCAGGACAGCCTGCGTCACGCGATCGCGCTCGTGCCGCAGGATATTTCGCTGTTTCACCGCACCGTGTTCGAGAACATCGCGTACGGGCGTCCGGACGCGAGCCGCGAGGAAGTGCTCGCCGCCGCGCGCGAGGCGCGCTGCACGGACTTCATCGAAGCGATGCCGGAAGGTTTCGATACGATCGTCGGCGACCGCGGCGTGAAGTTGTCGGGCGGTCAGCGCCAACGTATCGCGATCGCCCGCGCGATCCTGAAGAACGCGCCGATCCTCCTGCTCGACGAAGCGACGTCGGCGCTCGATTCGGCATCGGAAGAAGCGATTCAGCAGGCGCTCGACCGGCTGATGGTCGGCCGCACGGTAATTGCGATCGCGCACCGGCTGTCGACGCTGCAGAACTTCGACCGCATCATCGTGATGAGCGCGGGCAAGGTCATCGACGACGGCTCGCCGCAAGAGTTGCGCGATCGTCCGGGGCTGTATCGCGAGTTGCTCGCGAAGCAGCACGGCAAGGTGCCGTCGATCGTCGCGACGCCGCACAAGCAGCCGGCGTAAGCGTCATCGATCGAAAGGGCCGCGTGTCCCGCAAGGAACGCGGCCTTTTTTACGTCTTCAGATCGCGCAGGAAATTGTCGCGCCACACCGAGACGTTGTTGTCGCGCAATTGCGTCATCATCTCTTCGTAGCGCGCTTTGCGCTCGTTCAAAGGCATCTTGAGCGCGGTGGCGAGCGCCTCGGCCATCCCGTCGATATCGAGCGGATTGACGATGAGCGCCGCCGTCAGCTCGCGCGCCGCGCCCGCGAATTGCGACAGCACGAGCACGCCGGGATCGTCCGGATCCTGCGCCGACACATATTCTTTCGCGACGAGGTTCATGCCGTCGCGCAACGGCGTGACGAGGCCGACGTGCGCTTCGCGAAAAAGCGCCGCGAGCACGGGCCGCTCGTACTGGCGGTGGATATAGCGGATCGGCGTCCAGTCGAGTTCGGCGTATCGGCCGTTGATGCGGCCCGATTCCGCCTCGAGCTGCAGCCGGATGTCGCGATAGGCGTCGACATCGGAGCGCGTCGGCGGCGCGATCTGCAGAAACGACACGTTGTTGCGCTGCTGCGGATCCTGCTCGATCAGCCGTTCGAATGCGCGAAAACGCTCGACGAGACCCTTCGAGTAATCCAGCCGGTCCACGCTCATCACGAGCTTGCGATGATGCAGCGTCGACTTGACGATCTCGACATCGCGCCCGCGTTCGCCGTCCTTCGCGAGCGCGGCGATCTCGTCGGGATAGACGCCGATCGGATAAGCCGCCGCGCGCAGCGTCCGGCCGAACGCGCGGACCTCGACCGGCTTCGCTGCATCGCGATGCAGCGTGCCGCCAGCTTCGCTCTCGATGTAATCGCAGAACGCGCGCAGATCCGGCTCCGTCTGGAAACCGAGCAGGTCGAACGCGCAAAGCGCCTCGACCAGTTCGCGATGACGCGGCACGCTCAGCAGAATCTGCGTCGCCGGAAACGGAATGTGCAGAAAGAAGCCGATGCGATTCTTCACGCCCAACGCACGCAGCGCCTGCGCGAACGGAATCAGGTGATAGTCGTGAACCCAGATGACGTCGTCGGGCTTGAGCAGCGGGGCGAGCTGCGCGGCGAGCCAGCGGTTCACGCGGCAATAGCCGTCGTATTCGTGCCGGTCGAATTCGATCAGGTCCGGGCGATAGTGGAAGGCAGGCCACAGCGTCGCGTTCGAAAAGCCGCGGTAATACTGGTCGTAGTCGCGCTTCACGAGGCCGATCGTCGCGAACGTTACCGGCCCGTGTTCCTCGAGCTTGATGCCTTCGGGATGCGACGCGAGCACGTCGCCGCTCCAGCCGAACCACATGCCGCCGGTCTCCTTCAGCGCGTCGTAGACGCCGACCGCGAGTCCCCCCGCCGCGGGTCCGCCTTCGGAAATCGGCGCGACGCGGTTCGAAACGATGATGAGCCGGCTCACGCGTGCTTCCCCGCCGTGCCCGCGATGACCTGCAGCCAGTCCAGCAGCAGCTCGACCGATTCGATGCGCGCGCGCGCTGCGGTATCGCCCGGGCCGATCTTGATCGACAGGCCATCGAACTCGTTCACCACCGCGAAGCCTTTTTCGTCGGTGAGATCGTCGCCGATGAACACCGGCTTGCGGCCCGTGAACGGCGGCTCGGCCATGTACGCGCGCACCGCGCGGCCCTTGTCGACATCCTTCGGCTTGATTTCGTAGACCATCTTGCCCGGCTGCAGCACGTACGCATCGGCGTATTGCGCAACGAGCGCCTCGGTCGCCGCGCGCGCCGCCGGCTCGCGGTCGGGCGCGTTACGGTAGTGCAGCGCCAGCGCCGCGCCCTTGATTTCGAGCAGCATGCCGGGATTCGCGCTCACGACCTTCTCGAGGGCGTGCTCCATGCGCAACAGCCGCTCGTCGTTGAAGCCGATGCGCTGCACGTCGCCGTTCGAGTCGCGCCGTTCCGCGCCGTGCATGCCCGCGACGGGCAGATCGGTCATTTGCAGGAACGAATCGATGTTGTCGATGCCGCGCCCCGATACGACCGCGAGCGCGCCGTTGGTCGCGCGGCGCAGCGCGGCGAGGATGTCGGGCACCGAGCGCGGCACGAAAATGCCGTCGGGCGTCGAGGCGAGTTCGACGAGCGTGCCGTCGAAATCGAAGAAAAAAGCGGTCTCGGCAAGAGACAGGGAATCGGGAAGAATTTGCATCGATCTTTGGCCTGTGGTTTGCCTGTGATGTGGCGCGCGGCCCAGTAGCCGACGCGCCGCGTGCGAATCTTACCGCGTCGAGGCTTTCGATTAAGAAAGCTCCTAGCTTACAACCGTCGCCGACAACCCTTTCAGCGCGCTTGAGTCGTGCGGCAAATCGTCTCGAAAATAGGCCGATCGCGACATGATGCGCTGCCGGGCGCCGCAAAGGCGTGTATTTTGCGACGGACTTTCTATCGAATCATCCTGCAACGCGACTCCCGATGCACGCTTCGTTCCTCGCCTTTTCCGCGCGACGTCTCGCCGTCCTTATCTCGCTCTGCGCCCTCGCTGCCTGTTCGAAGCCGGCCGTGCCGTGGCATCTGACGGACGTTTCCGGTCATCTTCCGGATCTCGATTTTTCGCTCGTCGACGATGGCGGCGCGCCCGTCACCGGCCAGTCGTTCACAGGCAAGACGACGCTCGTCTATTTCGGCTACACGCACTGCCCCGACGTCTGCCCCGAAACGATGGCGCGTCTCATGCAAGTGCTGCAACGCGTCGGGACGGATGCGGACGCGACGCGCATCGTGTTCGTTTCGGTCGATCCGGCGCGCGACACGCCCGCGCTCCTGCGGTCCTACGTGCGCGCCTTCGACGAAAGACACGCGGTCGGCGTGACAGGCACGAACCGCGCGATCGAAAGAGTCGCGCAGCGCTATCGCGTGGCGTACCAGATGGAAAAGCGCGATCCGAACGGCGCATACGAAGTGACGCATAGTTCAGCGGTCTATATCTTCGATGCCGCCGGTCACGCGCGCCTGCTCGCGACCGACCGCGATTCGATCGACGACATCGCAGCCGATCTCAAGCGCGTGATCCACGCGAAGGATGCTTGACGATGAGCACGCTTCTCTACTGGCTCGATCCGTGGGAACCGTCGCCGACGGTCGTGATCGCGGTGCTCGTCGCGGGGATTTTGTTCGCGCGCGGCGCGCGTCATGCACAGGTGTCGGTTTCGCGGCGCATCGCGTTCTGGCTCGGCCTGACCGCGCTATATGTCGCGCTGCATACGCGGCTCGACTACTTCTTCGAGCACGAATTCTTCATGCATCGCTTGCAGCATCTCGTGCTGCATCATCTCGGGCCGTTTCTGATCGCGCTGTCTTATCCGGGCGCGGCGTTGCGCGCGGGCGTACCGTTCAGTTGGCGCCAGCGCTGGTTGCGGCCGGCCGCGCAAACACGCATTGCGCGCGTTTTTCTCGATAGCGTGTTCAATCCCGTGATCGCGGTCACGCTGTTCGTCGGGCTGATCTACTTCTGGCTGCTCTCGCCGATTCACTTCAAGGCGATGCTCGATTACCGGCTCTATCGCGTGATGAACTGGAGCATGGTGATCGACGGTCTGCTGTTCTGGTGGCTGATTCTCGACCCGCGCCCCGCCCCGCCCGCGCGGCTCGCCCCCGGCAGACGGGTTCTCGTCGTGATCGCTGCGATTCCGCCGCAGATCATCCTTGGCGCGTACATCTTCTTCACGCCGCACGAGCTGTATCCGATCTACTCGATCTGCGGCCGCGCGTTCACGTGGATCACGCCGATGCGCGATCAGCAGATCGGCGGACTCTTGCTGTGGATTCCCGGCTCGATGATGAGCGTCATCGGCGCGCTGATCGCGCTGCGCCACTGGCTGCGGCTGTCGGCGCGCTCGCGTCTGCTTCGGGAGCGCGGCACGCCTGCGCGCATCGGCGGCACGAACGCGGCTGCTTCATGACGCGAAGCCGGGACGGCGCATCCATACGTGCGGAATGCCGTCTTCGTCATGCACGCCCGATGACGGCACGAAGCCGAACGCGCCGTAGAAGCGCTGCAGATGCGCCTGCGCGTGCAGACTGACCGGCTGATCAGGCCATTGCTTCAGGATGTGCTCGAGTGCGCGCTCGAGCATCGCGTTGCCGAGCTTGAAGCCGCGAAACTTCGCGGTCGTCAGCACGCGGCCGATGCGTACGTCCTTCTCGTCTTCCGCAGGATGTCCCGGCAGCAGCACGCGCAGATAGCCCGCGAGCGCGGGACGCTTGTCGCCCTCGCCATACGCGAGCAGATGCCATGCGTCGACATCGAGCCCGTCGATATCGCCATACACGCAGTTCTGCTCGACGACGAATACGGCGCTGCGTGCCGCGAGCATGTCGTACACCTCGGTGGTCGTCAGATCGTCGAAGCGCTTCCAGCGCCATTCGAGTCGGGAGAGTTGCTCGGTCATGGGAGTCGGTGTGGCGAAAGTGTGGCCATTATGCCGTGCCGCGACAGGACGCAGAAAGGCGTGCGCCGCGCCGGTCCAGAACAACGAAGAACACGAAAACAAAAAACAAAAAGAAAAAGAAAAAGCCCTGACGAGTCAGGGCTTTTCAGATGGAGGCGCGGACCGGAGTCGAACCGGTCTAAACGGCTTTGCAGGCCGCTGCATAACCGCTTTGCTACCGCGCCAGAAGCGGTTTTTGGCGTTCACCAGTCATGATGCCGGCTGATCCACCAAACAAGTTCACCAAACAAAAAGGGAAGCTTGGCTTCCCCTTTGACTGGAGCGGGAGACGAGGCTCGAACTCGCGACCTCAACCTTGGCAAGGTTGCGCTCTACCAACTGAGCTACTCCCGCAATATCCTGCGACACTACTTACTGACGGTTTTCGATGCTTCGTTGCGCTTTGCCAATTCAGCGCCGATGACATCGAAACCTTTGAAATCTGGAGCGGGAGACGAGGCTCGAACTCGCGACCTCAACCTTGGCAAGGTTGCGCTCTACCAACTGAGCTACTCCCGCAATATCCTGCGACACTACTTACTGACGGTTTTCGATGCTTCGTTGCGCTTTGCCAATTCAGCGCCGATGACATCGAAACCTTTGAAATCTGGAGCGGGAGACGAGGCTCGAACTCGCGACCTCAACCTTGGCAAGGTTGCGCTCTACCAACTGAGCTACTCCCGCATTGAGCTGCTTTTTACTACACCCTTCGCCTCTTGCTTCGCTTGCGCGTCGCGCCGTGCATCAGAGAAACGAGATTATGTAGAAGCCAAAGAGGGCTGTCAACTGTTTTGTGAGAGGAATTTTCCGCTTCGGCGCAATTATTCGTGACGAGCGCATCGTGCGCGTCAGAGCATGCCGCCGCGCTCACGAATCTGCGGCCACGCGAGCTTCATGTAGTAGAGCATCGACCAGACGGTGAGGAACGCGGCCACGTAGATGAGCCAAAGGCCCCACACGCGCGTGTCGATCGACCATTGCGTGCCGGCGATTTTCAGCGGCCCGTAGAACAGCAGCATCGGAATCGCGACCATCTGGCACACGGTCTTGAACTTGCCGAGCTGATTCACCGCGACGCTCTTCGATGCGCCGATCTGCGCCATCCATTCGCGCAGCGCGGAAATCGTGATCTCGCGTCCGACGATGATGAGCGCGATCACCGCATTCAGGCGCGACAACTGCACGAGCACGAGCAGCGCGGCCGTGACCATCAGCTTGTCGGCGACGGGATCGAGAAACGCGCCGAACGACGAGGTCTGATTGAGCTTGCGCGCGAGAAAGCCGTCGAACCAATCGGTGAGCGCGGCGAGCACGAAGATGACCATGCCGAGCAGATTGCGATGCTCCGGGCTCATCATCATGTCCGGCAGATAGAACACGCCCACGACGAGCGGAATCAGCACGATTCGCAGCCACGTCAGGAAGATCGGTAGATTGAACGGCATGGGCGTTTCAGCGAGGGTGGACGTGTAAGGAGCCGCCATTGTGCCGCGACGACTGCGCGGTCACAAGGCGATGACCCACGCGGCGCGGCGCATGCGGGCGCGCGTGTTCAATGCAACTGACGATAAATCTGCTGCGCGAGCGCGAGCGAGATGCCTTCGACGCTCGCCAGGTCCTCGACGCTCGCCGCCTGCACGCCGCGCAATCCGCCGAAGCGCGACAGGAGCCGCTGACGCCGTTTCGCGCCGACGCCTTCCAGTTCCTCCAGGCGCGAGGTCTGCCGCGCCTTTGCCCGTTTCGCGCGCATTCCGGTGATCGCGAAGCGGTGCGCTTCGTCGCGGATCTGCGCGACGAGCATCAACGCCGCGCTTTCCTTGCCGAGTTCGAGCGCCGCGCGGCCATCGGCGAATACGAGCGTTTCGAGACCCACCTTGCGCCCTTCCCCTTTCGCGACGCCTACCAGCATGCCGTGATCCAGCCCAAGCTCCGAGAAGACTTGCCGGGCGATCTCGACCTGCCCCTTGCCGCCGTCGATCAGCACGATGTTCGGCAACGTGCCGCCCGCGGCGACCGGTTCGGCCGCGTCGGGCGTCAGGTTGGGATCGGCGGCGGCGTCGGTTTGCAGCGTCGCGGCTTCGTCGTTGGCGTTCGCAGCGGCCTGCGCGACCATCTTCTCGTAGCGGCGCGTGAGCACCTGGCGCATGGCGGCGTAGTCGTCGCCGGGCGTGATGCCGGTGATGTTGTAGCGCCGGTATTCACTCGACTGCATCTTGTGATGGTGATACACGACGCACGACGCCTGCGTCGCCTCGCCCATCGTATGACTGATGTCGAAGCACTCGATGCGCAGTTGCGCGAGATCGTCCATCTCCATGGAAAGCGTGTCCGCGAGCGAGCGCGTGCGCGCCTGTTGCGAACCTTGCTCCGACAGCAGACGCGCGAGCGCGAGCTTGGCGTTGTTCTCGGCCATCGAGAGCCACGCGCGCTTTTGTCCCTGCGGCTGCCGCAGCAGCGTGACCTTGTGCCCCGCCTGCTCGATCAGCAGATCGACGAGCTCGCGGCTCGACGGCGCGTGGCTCACGACGAGCACCGGCGGCACGCGATTGCCGATGTAATGCTGGGCCATGAACGCTTCAAGCACTTCGGATTCGAGCGCGCCTTCGCGGGGTTCGTCGGGTTCGGGTTCGGGTTCGGGTTCGGGTTCGGATTGGGATTGGGGTTGCGTGGGCTGCTCGGCTCGTGCGGCTTGCTCGGTAACGTCCGGCGCTGCCGGTTCGGCTTCGGCTTCGGCGTCGACTTCTGCATCGGACAACTCGTCTTCATCGCCAAGCGCCATCGCGCTTTCGACGTGCGCCGGGAAATATGCCTTGTCGCCGAGATGCCGGCCGCCGCGCACCATCGCGAGATTCACGCATACCTTGCCGCCGAGCGCGACGACCGCGAGGATATCGACGTCGCTTTCTCCGCCCACTTCGATCGCCTGCTGATGCAGCACCGTCGACAGCGAACTCATCTGATTGCGCACCGCCGCTGCCTGCTCGAACTTCAGATCGGCGGCGAATGCGTGCATCTTCTGCTCGAGTTCCTTCATCACCTCGCCCTGGCGCCCGAGCAGAAAGCGCGACGCGTTCGACACGTCGCGCGCGTAATCTTCCGCGCTGATGAGGCCCGTGCACGGCGCGGTGCAGCGCCCGATCTGATGCAGCAGACAAGGCCGTGTGCGGTTGTTGAACACCGAGTCCTCACAGGTGCGCAACTGGAACACGCGCTGAAGGATCTGGATGCTCTCGCGCACCGCCCACGCGCTCGGAAATGGCCCGAAGTACTGATTCTTCTTGTCGACCGCGCCGCGGTAATACGCCATGCGCGGAAACGTGTGGCCGGTGAGCTTGAGGAACGGATACGACTTGTCGTCCCGAAAAAGAATGTTGTAGCGCGGCGCGAGCGCCTTGATCAGATTGTTTTCGAGCAGCAGCGCTTCGGCTTCGGAGCGCGTGACGGTCGTCTCGATCTTGCGGATGCGCGTAACCATCATCGCGATGCGCGGCGAGTGCAGCGTCTTCGTGAAGTAGCTCGACACGCGTTTCTTCAGGTTGCGCGCCTTGCCGACGTAGAGCACGTTGCCGTCGCCGTCGTAATAGCGGTACACGCCGGGCAGATGCGGCAATTGCGCGAGCGTCTTCTTCGGGTCGAAATCCGGTTGGGGAGCGTCGGTGTCAGTCATGCAGCAAGGGGACGAAAAACATCGGCGCGGCTGCGCGCCGCGCCATGAGCGTTATCTTAGAATCGCCAGTTTAGAACATTAACGCCTGCGCCCTCGCCCCATGACTACGCTTGCCGCCGACCAGGACATCGCCTGCGACATCTTCTGCGCCGTGGTCGACAATTTCGGCGACATCGGCGTGTGCTGGCGTCTCGCCCGGCAACTGCGCGCGGAGCATGGCTGGCGCGTGCGGCTTTTCGTCGACGATCTGACGGCTTTTCATGCGCTCTGTCCGCAAGTCGACGCGACACTCGCCCGCCAGGACGCGCTGGGCGTCACGATCGAGCATTGGCGCGCGCCTGCGCATGCGGGCGACACGCTCGCCATCGCCGACGTCGTGATCGAGGCGTTTGCGTGCGAACTGCCGCATGCGTACATCGCCGCGATGGCGCGCCGCGATCCCAAGCCCGTCTGGATCAACTTCGAATATCTGAGCGGCGAAGACTGGGTCGCGGATTTCCACAAGCGGCCGTCGCCGCACCCGCGCTATGCGCTCGACAAGAGCTTCTTCTTTCCCGGACTCGGCGCGGGCACAGGCGGCGTGCTGAAAGAACGCGATCTCGACGCGCGCCGCGCACGTTTCGACGCCGACGCGTGGTGGCACGAGCGTGTCGGCATCGAGCGGCCCGGCGGCGAGGCAACCGTTGTGTCGCTCTTCGCGTACGAGAATCCGGCGGTCGACGGGCTCCTCGCGCAATGGCGCGACGCCGATGCGCCCGTCGTGCTGCTCGTTCCGGAAGGCCGCATCTCGGGCGCGCTCGCACGCTTTTTCGGCATCCCGGCCTTCGCAGCGGGCGCGTCGGCGCGTGCGGGGGCGTTGCGGGCGCATGCGCTGGGTTTCGTCGAACAGCCGCTTTTCGACGAACTGCTGTGGGCCGCCGACATCAACTTCGTGCGCGGCGAGGATTCCTTCGTGCGCGCGCAATGGGCGATGAAGCCGTTCGTCTGGCACATCTACCCGCAAGCCGACGACGCCCACGTGCCCAAGCTCGACGCCGCGCTCGCGCACTACACGCGCACGCTTCAGAAGTCCGCGCGCGACGCCGTCGCCCGATTCTGGCACGCCTGGAACGGTGCCGGGATGCCGGACTGGGCTGAATTCCGGGCGCACCGGCACACGCTGGAGCGCCGCGCCGTGAAATGGGCGGCGGAACTCGAGGACATCGGCGATCTTGCCGGCAATCTCGTCGCTCATGTCGCCGCGCGAATGGCCCGATGAATATCTCGCGGCCGCCTTTCGCGCGCCGCACGCGACTGGCCAATTAGGCAAAAACTCAGTTAAAATAAGCGGTTATCCGAGGAAGCAGGTCGCAATTTTCTACTTTGCGCCGCGCAGGTCGGTCCCAGAGGCAGATCCCTCGCTGGCCCGAACTCTCGCAGGCGGCGGTATTAAAACCCGAAGCAGCGCCGCCGTCAGATCGCTTCAATTCCAGGCATCAAAGCCAAATCCATTCGTACAGGACCTAGTTTTATGAAGACCGCACAAGAACTTCGCGTCGGCAACGTCGTCATGATCGGCAACGATGCCATGGTTGTGCAGCGCGCCGAATACAACAAATCGGGCCGCAATGCCGCTGTCGTGAAGATGAAGTTCAAGAACCTGCTGACGGCCGCCGGCATGGAAACCGTCTACAAGGCTGACGACAAGTTCGACGTCGTCGTGCTCGAACGCAAGGAAGTGACCTACTCGTACTTCGCGGACCCGATGTACGTCTTCATGGACGCCGACTACAACCAGTATGAAGTCGAAGCCGAAATGATGGGCGACGCGCTCAATTACCTCGAAGACGGCATGGCGTGCGAAGTCGTGTTCTATAACGAGAAGGCCATTTCGGTCGAACTGCCGACCACGCTGGTTCGCGAAATCATCTATACGGAACCGGCCGTCAAGGGCGACACCTCGTCGGGCAAAGTGCTGAAGACCGCCAAGCTGAACACGGGCTTCGAACTGCAAGTGCCGCTCTTCTGCAATATCGGCGACAAGATCGAAATCGACACTCGCACGAACGAATACCGCAGCCGCGCGTAAGCTTTACGCGCATTGCGCCGTAAGCTCGGCGGCCCGCGCGACGCACCGCCGAATCGTTTCAGAAAAAGCGCCCCATCGCGGGCGCTTTTTCTTTTGCATGAATTTTTTGACAAATTCAGGCAAACTTTACCGGTCGCACCCTGATTACATCGTCAGGAAATCGGCTCAGGAATTCGCGCCTCGCCCGCCGTTGTACTGCGCATCGGCAAATTTAACTGCGTGGCACGATTTCTGCTCGAACCGTCAGATCAAGAATTCAGAACCGACATGCAAAGCACGCCTTTCATCCAGAGCCGGTTTCTGATCGTCGCGGCGCTTGCGTTGCCTGGGTTCGCTTTCATCGCTGGGTGCACGTCGAATCCGACGGCACCGGCGGCATCGGCGAATACGGGCAAAAGCAGCGAGACAGCGCCCGACGACGCGACGCTCGCCGCCCGCGTGAAAGCTGCGATTGCCGCCGATCCGGGGCTAAAGCCTTTGCCGGTGAGCGTCGCGACGTATCGCGGAGTCGTGCAGTTGTCGGGGTACGTGGATTCGGAGGTGCAGATTCAGAAAGCGCTCGCGGTGGCGCGCGGCGTGCCGGGCGTGCAGTCGGTCAGCAACGAACTGCACCTCAGGCCGCGGTGACGCGCTTGCAGCACGAGATGACGAACGAGTAACGCAGGACAAAAACGCAGCGGGAAACGCACCCGGGCGCCGGACGATAAAACCAGGCGCCGCATCGACGCTTCCCGCCCACGACACGCCGCGCTCTCACGGAGGCGGCGCATTACAGTCCACTTTGATACGTTGGTCCGCCATGCCACACGCACTGATTGTCGAAGACGATCCCAATAGCCTGTCCGGCCTCTCCGCGATCCTCACGGCAGACGGCTTTTCCGTCGATACCGCGACGACGCTCGCCGAGGCCCGCTCTGCGCTGACCCGCTTCATTCCCGATGTCGTGCTCATCGACTTGAATTTGCCGGATGGCAGCGGTCTCGACCTGCTTCCGAGCCTGCCGTCGCAACCACCGGACGGCGCATTGCCCGTCATCGTGATGACCGGCAACGCGACGGTGGAGAGTGCGATCGAAGGCTTGCGGCATGGCATCTGGGACTATCTGCTGAAGCCGGTGAACATTCCGCGTCTGCGCAGCCTGCTCGCGCGCATTCCGCGTCCGTACGAGCTTACCGAGGAAGTCCAGTCGCTGCGTTCGACGCTGCGCGAGCTGGGCCATTTCGGCGACATGATCGGGCGCAGCGCGGCGATGCAGCACGTCTACGATCTCATCGAACACACCGCGCCGACGGAAGCCGCCGTGCTGCTCTGCGGCGATCCGGGCACGGGCAAGAAGATCGCGGCACGTACGATCCATCAACTGAGCCGTCGCCGTAAGGGTCCGTTCGTCACGTTCGATTGCTCCGCGAGCCGCCACGCGCCCGATGGCTCGCAGCGTTCGATGGAAAGCATTCTCTTCGGACACGAGCGCAATGCGTTCGCGGGTGCGGAGAATCGCGAGCCGGGTCTGCTCGAGCAGGCGGGCGGCGGGACGCTGTTCCTCGATCAGATCGACTCGCTGCCGGCGGCGCAACAGGAAGCGCTTTTGCGCGCGCTGGATTCGCAGACGTTCATGCGCGTGGGCGGCAGCAATCGCATCATGACGGACTTTCGCCTGATCGCGGCATCGCGTACGCCGATGCGCGAAGCGGTTGCGAGCGGCACGATGCGGGAGGATTTGTTCCAGCGCCTGTCGGCGTCGTCGATCATGCTGCCGCCGCTCGCCGATCGCGACGACGACATCGCGCTGATCGCCGAAACGCTCGTCGATGAACTGAACCGCGAGAATCACATCGCCGGGATTACGAGCGGCTCACCGAAGCGGATTAGCCCGGCGTTTATTCGCGAGTGCATCGCGAGTGAATGGCCGGGGAATGTGCGCGAAATGCGCGAGCGTGTGCGGCGTGCTTACCATGCCTCTGGGGAAACGATCGAGACGTTGCGTGTCGATGAACCCGGTGGGTTGGGCGGTCGCGGATTGAATGGCAGCAGCGTACAGGTGACCGTCGGTACCGCGCTCGCGGATGTCGAGGATATGCTGATTCGTGCGACGCTCGAGGCGGTCGGCGGGACGCGGCATCGTGCAGCGACGTTGCTTGGGATCAGTCCCAAGACGCTTTATAACAAGTTGCAGAGGATGAAGTTGGAATCGTCTTGAGGTTTTTTGTCGGGGACGGTTGGGGTGCTTTCTTTTTTGATTGCCGGATCCCGTGTTCTTTGTGGTCTATTAGCACTGCCCCTGTGCGGGGCGGCAGTCACTTTCTTTGCTGCTGCAAAGAAAGTAACCAAAGAAAGCAGCTTTTCAAGCCCACGGTCACACGCACGTTGGGTAGTTCTCTCGTCCACGGTGGCACTCGCCTAAAGAGTGCCATCGGAAGACTAACCGGGCTTGGATCGCGCACGGTCTCAAATATCGCACCACGAAAGAAATTGGTTCAGCACCAAATAGCTCCGGCCCGCTGCGCGGCCGATGGGTCAACAGGGCGCGCGCGTGCGCAAGCACAGGTGCAATCGCGCGCGCACCGCCGGTTTCCCTTGCATACCCGACGGCAGCGCGTAGCGCAGTGCCGAAACTATTTTGCGCTGAACCAGCGCCCTCATCGTTATGGCTAGTCAGACCGTGCGCGATCCAAGCCCGGTTGGGCCTTCGAGGGCGACACTTAGGCGAGTGCCGCCTGGGACGAGAGTACTACCCAAACTGCGTGTGACAGTGGGCCTGAGAAGCTGCTTTCTTTGCCTACTTTCTTTGCAGCAGCAAAGAAAGTAGGTGCCGCCCCGCACAGGGGCAGTGCTAATAAACCAAAAAGAAACCGGGATCCGGCGATAAAAGAACCGTCCTCACCCCCCAAGCATCGCCGCAATCAAAGCCTTAGCCCCGCGATACTCCGCAGAACCCTGCAACTTACTCCACCGAAACGCCTTCCCCCGAGGCCGCATCGACTTCAACCGCTGCTCCGATGCCTTCGACGGCGTATAGCGCAACTGTTCCAGCACCTTGCCCGCTTCCTCCGGCTGATTGCAGATCAGCACCATATCGCAGCCCGCCGCGAGCGCCGCCGTCGCCGCTTCGGTGAGCGTGCCGCCCGCGCGCGCGGCTTCCATCGAAAGATCGTCGCTGAAAATGGCACCCGCAAAGCCGAGCTGGCCGCGCAAGATGTCCTGCAGCCAGATGCGCGAAAAGCCCGCCGGCTTGTCGTCGACCTGCGTGTAGATCACGTGCGCCGGGATCACCGATGCCAGCGACATCCCGAGCCAATCATACGGACGCACATCGGCAGCGAGGATTTCGTCGAGCGGACGATCGTCGGTCGGCAGCGCGACGTGAGAATCCGCTTCGGCGAAACCATGTCCCGGAAAGTGCTTGCCGCAGTTCGCCATGCCCGCGAGCGCGAGACCATGATTCAGGCTCTTCGCGAGCATCGTGACGACGCGCGGATCGCCATGCAGCGCGCGATCGCCGATCACCTTCGATTGACCATAGTTCAGATCGAGCACCGGCGTAAAGCTCATGTCGATACCGCACGCGCGCAACTCCGACGCGAGCACGTAACCGAATGCGGTCGCCGTCTTGGTCGCGGCGAGCACGTCGCGGTCCCACAAGTCGCCGAGCTTGCCCGGCGCGGGCAGCACGGTGAAGCCATCGGTGCGAAAGCGCTGCACGCGCCCGCCTTCGTGATCGACGGCGATCAGAATGTCATCGCGCACCGCGCGGATCGCGTCGGTCAGCGCGACGAGTTGCGCGCGGTCCTGAAAATGACGCCCGAAGAGAATGATGCCGCCCGTCATCGGATGCGTGAGTCGCTCGATATCCGCGTCGGAGAGCGTCGTGCCGGCAACGTCGAACATGACCGGGCCGGGAGTGCGTTTCATCGGATTCAATTGGCTTTTTTTCGTGAGTTGGATTGAATTCAGGACCGGTCGGGCGCGCACTCGGGCACTTCGGCGATCACGAACGACACCGCGTAATCGCGTTCGTCGCTCACCGTCACCTGCGATGTGATGCCGCGTTGTGCGAGCCATTCGGCCAGTTCGCCCGACGCGACGCACACCGGCTTGCCGCTCGGCTCGTTGAGCGTTTGCAGCGCGCGCCATGTCATCGGCCAGCGCATGCCGAGGCCGATCGCCTTCGAGAACGCTTCTTTCGCCGAAAAACGTGTCGCGAGAAACGCGAGGCCGCGCACTTCGGAACGCGCGCGGCGCGCGTGATAGACGCGCAGTTCGTCCGGCCCAAGCACCTTCTCGGCGAAGCGGCCCTTCGTGCGCTCCATCACCGCCGCGACGCGGCTGACCTGCACGACGTCCGTGCCGATTCCATAGATCGCCATGACGTGTCCGCTCTAGCGTGCGTGCGTCGACGCGAGACGCGACGCGATCATGATCGCCTTCATCTCGCGCACGGCGTTGTCCCAGCCGGCGAAGATCGAATGCGCGACGATCGCGTGCCCAATGTTCAGCTCGACGATGCCCGGCAGCGCCGCGATCGCCTGCACGTTGGTGTAATGCAGTCCGTGGCCCGCGTTCACCTTGAGCCCGAGCGCGTTACCCACATCCACGCTCGCCGCCACGCGCTCGAATTCGCGCTGCTGCGCGGCCGCTTCGTGCGCTTCGGCATAGCGTCCCGTATGCAGTTCGATGACCGGCGCGCCCGCTTCCTTCGCAGCGCGAATCTGCGTTTCGTCCGGATCGATGAAAAGCGAGACGCGCGCGCCGGCATCGGCAAGCTGTTTGCACGCGGCCTTCACTTCCTCGAAGCGGCCCGCGACGTCGAGCCCGCCTTCGGTCGTCACTTCCTGGCGCTTCTCAGGCACGAGGCAGACATCGTGGGGCCTGATTTCGCACGCGATGTCGAGCATCTCGCGCGTCACCGCGCACTCGAGATTCATGCGCGTCTTCAGCAGCGGACGCAGCGTGCGCACGTCGGCATCGACGATATGACGGCGATCCTCGCGCAGATGCAGCGTGATGGCGTCGGCGCCCGCTTCCTCGGCGGCGAGCGCCGCGCGGATCGGATCGGGATACGACGTGCCGCGCGCGTTGCGCAACGTGGCGACATGATCGATGTTCACGCCCAGATCGATCACGTTCGCAGGCGATGAGAGAAAGAAGCTCATAGTTTTTGCAGGTCGATCAGTATCTGACGGGTGGCGAGCGGCGTGCCGCCCAGGTAATGATTCAGAAGGAAGCGCATCAGCGTCTTGCTTTGCGCGGCGGTCTGCGGGTTCGTGTAGTCGTCGCGCTCCATGTCGATGAGCGTCTGCCCCGACATCACCGGCCATTGCGCGGGAAGATCGGCCGATGCTTCGCGCACGCCGCGGTCGGGATCGAAGACATAGCGGGCATCGGCCACGACGAGCTCGCGCGCGACGGTGCGCAGGAGGTTCATCGCGTAACCGGTTTCGCGCAGCAGCACGCATTCGAACGAGCGCAAGACCTGCGCGGCGGGCTCGTCGTGCGCAAGGCGCGAAAGCGTCAACACATAGTGATTGAAGAGCGCCGGATGCGCGTCCTCGCGGGCGCAGAACTTCACGAGCAACTCGTTGACGTAGAAGCCGCACAAGAGCGCGTCGCCCGCGAGCGGCAGCATGCCGCCGACCCATTCGGCGGTCGTCAGCGTGCGGACTTCGCCCTTGCCGGTCCACGACAGTCCCAGCGGCTGGAACGTCTGCAAGACGCCGCGCAACGCGGAATGAGGACGCTTCGCGCCCTTCGCGACGAGCGCGATGCGGCCATGATCGCGCGAAAGTACGTCGATGATGAGGCTCGTCTCGCGATACGGATAGCTATGCAGCACGAATCCCGGCTGCTCGGCGACGCGAAAGTCCGAACGCGGTTTTCTGGGCGCGGACTGCGTATCGGACGCAGACGGCGATGTCGACGCCGCTCGACGGCGCTTCGGCACGGCGCGCGCAGCCGGACGCTCGTCCGCGTCGAAATCGTCGTCGGGACGATCATCGGCGGGCGGAACCATCCGGGCGTCGTTCGGGCCGTCGTCCATGCATCACTCGTAGCCGTACGCGCGCAGGCCCGCTTCGTTGTCCGCCCAGCCGCTCTTCACCTTGACGAAGGTTTCGAGATACACGGGGCCGTCGAAAAGCTTTTCCATGTCGAGCCGCGCTTCGGTGCTGATCTGCTTCAGCTTCGCGCCCTTCTGGCCGATGATCATCGCCTTGTGCGTATCGCGATCGACGAGAATCGTCGCGAACACGCGGCGCAGACGCCCTTCGGTCTCGAACTTGTCGATGAGCACGGTGCTCGTGTACGGCAGTTCGTCGCCGGTCCAGCGGAAGACCTTCTCGCGCAGAATTTCGGCGGCGAGGAAGCGCTCGCTGCGATCGGTCAGATCGTCCTCGCCGTAGATCGGCTCGCCTTCCGGCAGATACGGCTTCACGACGGACAGGAGCCGCTTGATGTCATCGGCATTCTTCGCGGAAAGCGGCACGATCTCGCGGAAATCGCGCAACGCCGACATCTGCTGCATGAACGGAAAGAGCGAATCCTTGTCGCCCACGCGATCGAGCTTGTTCGCGATCAGCAACGTGGGCGTGCCGGCCGGAATCAGGTCGAGCACGCGCTGGTCGTCGGGGCCGAAGCGGCCCGCTTCGATGACGAAGAGGATCGCGTCGACGGATGTGAGCGTCGAGGTCACCGCGCGGTTGAGCGAACGGTTGAGTGCGCCGCTGTGGCGCGTCTGGAAACCGGGTGTATCGACGAAGATGTACTGCGCGTCGTCGAAGGTATTGATGCCGGTGATGCGGTGGCGCGTAGTCTGCGCCTTGCGCGACGTGATGCTCACCTTCTGGCCGACGAGCGCGTTCATCAGCGTCGACTTGCCGACGTTGGGACGGCCGACGATCGCGACCATGCCGCAGCGGAAACCGGAAGAAGTAGGAGCGCTCATAGATGTATGCGGCAAGAGATCGTTGGGGTGCGGACGCGCGATGGGCGCGGCGGCGCGCGTCAGTGGCCGGCGTCGGCGGCGCGCACGACTCGGCCCGCGGGCGCATCCGGCGTGGCGGCGTTGCGCGTGCCGGTGTCGTCGTCGCGTTCGTCGGACGATGCGGGCTTCTCGGCGCTCGCGCTTCGCTCGGGCGACGGCGTTACTTCGCTCTTCGCCGCTCTTTCCGGCTTGTGGATCACGGCGCGTTCCGGCTTGTCGGCGGCGGCATACGCGCCCGCCGACGGCTCGACGTGCGTCGCCCGAATCACGGCGAGCGGCGCGGTTGCCGGACGTTCCTGCGCGCCTTGCTGCGCACCCGGCGCGCCATGATGACGCTCGCGCCGGTCGGGCGAACGCAGATCGAGCGCCGCCTGGACGCCGGTGACGCCGGGCACCACTTCCGGTTCTACCTGCTTCGCGGCGCGCGCGCCCTTGCGCTTGGGCTTGACGCCGAGCGTCGGGGCGGCGGCCATCACTTCGTCGAGCGCCTTCTTCGCGGCGGCCTGCTCGGCGGCGCGACGGCTTGCGCCTGAGCCCGACACTTTCACGTCGAGCTTCGGCACCGCGCATTCGACCTCGAACTGCTGGTTATGCGCGGCGCCGTGCGTCGCGACGACCGTGTAGGTCGGCAGCGCGATCTTGTGGCCCTGCAGATATTCCTGCAGCAACGTTTTCGCATCCTTGCCGATGGTGCGCGGATCGATGTGATCGAGCACCGGCGTATAGAGCCGCTTGATGACGGTGTACGCGGCGTCGAAACCGCTGTCCAGGAAGATCGCGCCGAAGATGGCTTCGAGCGTGTCCGCGAGGATCGAAGGACGGCGAAAGCCGCCGCTGCGCAGTTCGCCTTCGCCGAGGCGCAGGCATTCGGACACGTTCAGCGCCTGCGCGATTTCGTAGAGCGACTGCTGTTTGACTAGATTGGCGCGCACGCGCGACAGGTCGCCTTCGTCGAGTTTGCCGAATCGCTGGAACAAAAGCGCAGCTACCACGCAATTTAGAACGGAGTCGCCCAGAAATTCGAGCCGTTCATTGTGCGTGGCGCTGTGACTGCGGTGGGTCATCGCCTGGCGCAGCAATTCCGCATTGCGAAATTCGTACCGCAGCCGGCTTTCCAACGGAGAAGATGGCATGGAGAGAGTATAACGCGGGCGCCGAGGCGGACGATTCCGCCGGTCCACGCCGGAAATTGCGTGGCGAGACGGTGTTAGCCGCGCTTCTTCACGCCGTTTCGAAGCTTGTTTTATCGTTGTCGACGCTGGCTGTCTCGACGAGACGAGCCGGCGTCATGTATGTCACTGGAACGAGCCGATTCGCTTCAGATTACTGAAGTTCATCCAGATGAAGAACGCGCGCCCGACGATGTTCTTGTCCGGCACGAAGCCCCAGTAGCGGCTGTCCGCGCTGTTGTCGCGGTTGTCGCCCATCATGAAGTAGTTGCCCGGCGGCACCTTGCACGTCACGCCCTGCGCGTTGTAGTTGCAGTTGTCGCGAAACGGGAAATCGTCCGCGCCGACGACGAACGGCGGCACTTGCGGGTTGTTCAGGATCGCGTTCTTGCGGCCGTCGAGATCTTCCTCGAACTGCTTCGCGTAACCGATGCGCTCGTCGTCGAAATAATCGGGCAGCGGCGTTTCCGGCACCGGCTTGCCGTTGATCGTGAGCTTTTTGTCTTCGTACGCGACGGTATCGCCCGGCAGGCCGATCACGCGCTTGATGTAGTCGACCGATTCGTCCTTCGGATAGCGGAACACCACGACATCGCCGCGCCTGAGCGGGCTGCCGTTGGTTAGTTTCGTGTTGGTGATCGGAAGGCGCAGGCCGTATTCGTACTTGTTCACCAGGATGAAGTCGCCGACGAGCAAGGTGGGCACCATCGAGCCCGACGGAATCTTGAACGGCTCGATGATGAAAGAGCGCACCACGAACACCGCGAGGATCACCGGAAAGAAGCTCGCCGTGTATTCGAGCCACCACGGCTGGCGCAGTTTGTCGTCGCGCAGGCGGGCGCGCGTCTGCGTGGCGTTTTCATCGGCGAAACGCTCGCCCACGCGCTCCTGCTGGCGGTCGAACTCGACCACCGCGGCCTCGGCGGCGCGGCGCCGTTGCGGCAGGAACACCAGCTTGTCCAGCACCCACGCAATACCCGTCAACACGACGAGGATCAAAAGAATCAGTGCGAAATTCATCAAACGCTTCGGTTGTTATCGTTGTTTGCCTTGCGGCGCCCGCGTCATTCGTCGACGCGCAGAATCGCCAGGAAAGCCTCTTGCGGGATTTCGACCGAGCCGACCTGCTTCATGCGCTTCTTGCCGGCCTTCTGCTTCTCGAGCAGCTTCTTCTTGCGCGTGATGTCGCCGCCGTAGCACTTCGCGAGCACGTTCTTGCGCAGCGCCTTGATGTTTTCGCGCGCGATGATGTTCGAGCCGATGGTCGCCTGGATCGCCACGTCGTACATCTGACGCGGAATCAGCTCGCGCATCTTCGACGCCACTTCGCGCCCGCGATGCTGGCTCTGCGAACGGTGCACGATGACCGAAAGCGCGTCGACCTTGTCGCCGTTGATGAGCATATCGACCTTGACGACATCTGCCGCGCGATATTCCTTGAACTCGTAATCCATCGACGCATAGCCGCGCGACGTCGACTTCAGCCGGTCGAAGAAATCGAGCACGATTTCCGCCATCGGGATTTCGTAGGTCAGTTGCACCTGACGGCCGTGATACTGCATGTTGATCTGCGAGCCGCGCTTGGCCGTGCACAGCGTGATGACCGAGCCGACATATTCCTGCGGCATGTACAGGTTCACAGTGACGATCGGCTCGCGCACTTCCTCGATCTTCGGCGGCTCCGGCATCTTGGCCGGATTCTCGACGGAGATGGTCGTGCCGTCGCGCTGCACGACTTCGTAGATCACCGTCGGCGCCGTGGTGATGAGGTCCATGTCGAACTCGCGCTCGAGCCGCTCCTGCACGATTTCCATGTGCAGAAGGCCGAGAAAGCCGCAACGGAAGCCGAAGCCGAGCGCCTGCGACACTTCCGGCTCGTATTGCAGTGACGCGTCGTTGAGCTTCAGCTTTTCGAGCGATTCGCGCAGCGCGTCGTACTGGTTCGCCTCGACCGGATAGAGACCCGCGAACACCTGCGGCTTCACTTCCTTGAAGCCCGGCAGCGGCGTTTCGGCGGCGCGGTTCGCGAGCGTGACGGTGTCGCCCACTTTCGCGGCCGTCAGTTCCTTGATGCCCGCGATCACGAAGCCCACCTGCCCCGCCGACAATTGCGCGAGGTTCGTCGACTTCGGCGCGAACACGCCCACGTGCTCGACCGGATATTGCGCGCCGGTCGCCATCATCTTGATCTTGTCTTTCGGCTTCAGCGTGCCGTTGACGATACGCACCAGCATCACGACGCCGACGTAGTTGTCAAACCACGAATCGATGATGAGCGCCTGCAGCGGCGCGTCCGTATCGCCCTTGGGCGGCGGCACTTTTGCGATCAGCGACTCGAGTACGTCCTCGACGCCCAGACCGGTCTTCGCGCTGCAATGCACGGCGTCCTCGGCCTGGATGCCGATGACGTCCTCGATTTCCGCGATCGCGTTCTCCGGATTCGCCGCCGGCAAGTCGATCTTGTTGAGCACCGGCACGACTTCGACGCCGAGCTCGATGGCCGTGTAGCAGTTCGCGACGGTCTGCGCCTCGACGCCCTGCGACGCATCGACGACGAGCAGCGCGCCTTCGCACGCGGACAGCGAACGGCTGACTTCGTACGAGAAGTCGACGTGTCCCGGCGTGTCGATGAGGTTCAGGTTGTAAACCTTGCCGTCGCGTGCCTTGTAGGTCAGCGCCGCGGTTTGCGCCTTGATCGTGATGCCGCGCTCGCGCTCGAGGTCCATCGAATCGAGCACCTGCGCTTCCATCTCGCGGTCGGACAGGCCGCCGCACAACTGGATGATGCGGTCGGCGAGCGTCGACTTGCCGTGGTCGATGTGCGCGATGATCGAGAAATTACGAATATGGTCCATTCAGTGCCGCAAGCCGAAAAAAGCGAAAAAGGCGCGCCCTCACCCATGCGGAGCACGCCTTGAAAATTTTGGGAAAACTTCAGCATTTTAGCCGAAAACGGGGTTGTCCCGGCGGATTTCGCCTCGGCGGACCTCACGGCTCGCGCGCCAGCAGCGCCGCGTGGACGGCGTCGGCGTCGAGCCGATAGTGACACAGCTCGACGTCATCGAGCATCAGCACCGGCACGAGCTCGTCATAACGGGCCGTGAGCCGCGGATCTTCGTCGATATCGATCCACTCGATCGGCCTGCCGTACCGCGCGGCGATCGGCTCGAGCGCGGCCCGCATCTCATCGCAGAGATGACACCAGGCGCGCCCGTACAGGATGAAAGGCGCGTCTGGCTTCGAAGTCATCGCGCTTACTTCTGCGCCGGCACGCGCGGGCGCAGCGGCACGAACTGCGTGTTGTCGCCGCGTCGCACGAGAATCGCGACCATCTTGCTGGCGTCGAGACCTTGCGCGAGCTCCTGGAACTGCTTTGCGCTCGTGATATCCGTGTCGCCGATGCGCATGATGATGTCGCCCTTCTGGAAGCCCGCGCGCGCCGCCGGCCCTTCGACTGCATCGACCTGCACGCCGCCCGACGGCAGCTTGAGCGCCTTGCGCTGCTCCGCCGGAATGTCGCTCACCGCGATGCCGAGCGAATTGCTCGCGCGTTCCTTCGGCTGCGGCGCCTTCTTCTGTTCGGTCTTCGCGACCTTGTCCGGCTGCATTTCGGCGACGGTGATCGAGAGATCGCGCGTCTGGCCCTTGCGCCAGATCGTGAGCGTGGTCTTCGTGCCAGGCTTCGTGTCGCCGACCATGCGCGGCAGATCGGTCGCGGTCTCGACGTTCTGGCCGTTGAACTTGAGGATGATGTCGCCCGGCTGCACGCCCGCCTTGTCGGCGGGGCCGCCCGCTTCGACGCTCGATACGAGCGCGCCCTGAGCCTTCGGCAAGCCGAGCGAATCCGCGACGTCCTTCGTCACTTCGCCGATCGCCACCGCGATGCGCCCGCGCACCACCTTGCCCGACGCCTTCAGCTGATCGGCCACGCGCATGGCTTCGTCGATCGGAATCGCGAACGAAATGCCCATGAAACCGCCCGTGCGGCTGTAAATCTGCGAGTTGATGCCGATCACCTCGCCCGCCATGTTGATGAGCGGGCCGCCCGAGTTACCCGGATTCACGGCGACATCGGTCTGGATGAACGGCAGGTAATCGCCGGTATCGCGCCCCTTCGCGCTGACGATGCCCGCGGTCACGGTGTTGTCGAGACCGAACGGCGAACCGATCGCGAGCACCCATTCGCCGACGCGCACCTTGTTCGAATCGCCGATGGTGATCGCCGGCAGATTCGACGCGCTGATCTTCACGACGGCCACGTCCGTGCGCTCGTCGACGCCGACGAGGCGCGCCTTGAACTCGCGCTTGTCGGTGAGCGTGACGTAGATGGTGTCCGCATCGTCGACGACGTGCGCGTTGGTCATCACGTAACCGTCCGTCGACAGGATGAAGCCCGAGCCGACGCCGCTGCTCTGCTCCGAGTTGTCCTGATTGTCGTCCGGTGCGTTGCGGCTGCCGCCCTTGCCCTGATCGCCCTGACTGCCGCCGCCATTGTTGCCGCCGCCTCCACCGCCGCCACCGCCACGCGGAGGCTGGCCGGGCATTGGAATGCCGAAGAAGCGCCGGAAGAACTCGGACATGTCGCCTTCATCGAGACCCGGTGGCAGGCCGCGCAAGTCGCTGCCCGTGCCGACGCGCGAAGTCGTGCGAATGTTCACGACCGACGGTCCGACCTTGTCGACGAGCGTCGTGAAGTCCGGCAAGTTCACCGTGGGCGCCGCCGACGCAGATTGCGATACGAACGGCAGGCACACGGCGAGCGCCGCAGCCGCGATGAACTTGCGCAGCGAGAAGTTACTCATAGGTTGGAGGCCGGGATCTGGATTACTTGGAAGGCTTGTATTCTATGGTAGAAGCAAATTGCTGCAATGTGGCTTGCGGCACTTCGCCCAGCAAGGTGATCCAGAAATCCCCGCGACGCTTCACCAGAACATGCGTGGCGCCGCTATTGCCCGCGCCTTCCTTGCGCGTGCTTTTCTCCACCGGCTCGACAAAAACGGAGATGGTCGCGAGACCGTCGGAGAACACGGCCTGATCGACGGGAATCGGCGGCTGTCCCTGCTGGCTCGATGCCATCGGGCGGCGCAGTTCGCGAATCTTGCGAAAGCCCGCGATGTTCGGCGCCAGTTGCCAGCCCTGCGCTTCCATGTCGACCGGCTGCACGGGCGGCCGCACGACAGTCCAGCCCGACGTGCTGCGGATGCCGTTCGCGATCGGCGACTTGTCGATCGGCCCGCCGATGCGTACTTGAGAGAAGGAAAGCTGTTCGAGGACTTGCCCGTCCGGATCGAGCGTCTGCGCGCGCAGCAGCAAGCCAGTTTTAGCGTCGGCCCACAACTTGTAGGCAAAACGATAGGCGTCTTTCGGATCGAGCTCCAGCACCTGACTTTCGATGCCGGCGACGCGGTCCGTGCCCAACAGCTTCGGCTCGTAGACGGAGAGCACCTGATCGCCGCTCGTCGACAGCAGCGCCGGGAACGAATCCCGATTCTGCCGATGCTCGACGACGAGCAGGTGCCGCTCGGGCACGAACGTGAACATGTCGTCGTCGTGGCGCAGCATCTTGCGCGGCGCGCCATCGAGACTTTCGAGCGATTCGTATTCGCCGTCGCCGCGCGTGGCGACGTGCGTGATACGCGACGACTGCACCGTCGCGCCGCGCTGATAGACGAACGTGCCTTCGTAATTCTGCTGCTGGGCCGCTTCGTGAATGCGGTTGAGCAGAGTGGCGGCGGATTTGCGAGCGGCGGCGGGATCGTCTCCCTGAGCGAACGAGTTCGTTGCCGCCGTCAACAACGCGGCTGCGCAGAACATCAACGCCGGCAGCCGCCCCCAATATCTTGTTTTATTCAACCGCACACTCAGCATCAAATTATTGGCCTTGCGTTGTAGCCGCCGCGCGGATCAGAGGCATCGAACCGGGCATCGAGGGCTGCTGGGAGAACTGCTGATGCGCTTCGAGATATTGATCGAGATTCGCGTCGCGGATGATGTTCGCCTCGACGATCGGCGTGCGCGCGGTTACCGCCGGCACCGATGCGAGCGCCACGCGCTGCACCGAATCCGCCTGAGCGACGCTCGCCACTTGCGCGCCGGAATGGCTGTCGACACCCTGCAGTTGCGGCACGACGATCCACGTCAGCGTGGCTGCCGCCGCAGCGACCGCGAAGGCCGGCATCACGCGACGGCGCAACACGCCGCCCCGCGCTTTCGCCGCCACCGCCGGCAATGCGGCCGGCGCGAGCACGTGCGCCTCGGCTTCGAAGCGCTCCGAGAACGCGGCCATGAATGCGCTACTGCGCGCCGGGCTGACCGCGAGATCGTCGGAACGCAGCGCGTCGCCGATCAGGTGATATGCCGACCATGCCGCGCGCTCGTCGCTTTCCAGGTCCGCGAGAAACTGGCTGATGCTTCCGATTTCATCGAGCGATTCACCGTCGACGAATGCCGACATGCGTTCGCCGCGCGAACCCGCCTGTGCTTGATTTTGCATCGAGACCGACCCCATGATGCTCCCCATCTTGACCACACCCCGTTGTGACACCACCAACCCAGATATCGCGCCCTTGCCCCGAGAGTTTTCGCCGCCTACCAGCGCTTGCCTTCGGGAGTGTCCAACAACGGACGCAATTTTGCCGCAATGGCTTCCCGAGCACGAAAAATTCTCGATCTGACGGTGCCGATGGGGCAATCCATCATCTCGGCGATCTCTTCGTAGCTCAGTCCCTCAATCTCCCGGAGCGTGATGGCGGTGCGCAGTTCCTCGGGCAGCAATGCCATGGCGGCATTGACCGTCTGGGCGATCTGCTTGCTCATCAGCATCGACTCGGGCGTGTTGATATCCCTTAGTTGGTCCGCGTCGGAGAAAGTTTCCGCTTCTTCCGCATCGGCTTCGGTAGAAGTGGGAGCGCGGCGGCCTTGAGTTGCAAGATAGTTTTTTGCCGTATTGACAGCGATGCGATAAAGCCAGGTGTAAAACGCCGATTCGCCGCGAAACTGCGGCAGCGCGCGGTAAGCCTTGATGAAGGCGTCCTGGGCGACGTCCTCGACCTCGGCGGGGTCGCGCACGAGGCGCGAGATCAGTCGAATGATCTTGCGGTGGTATTTGGCGACCAGCAGTTCGAACGCGGCCTTGTCGCCTTTCTGCACACGTTCGACCAGCAATTGGTCGATTTCTTTTTCGCTCACCTGGGAAATCCGTTTAACTTGGGGTGTTGCGCGGACGGCTATTGTAGCGTTACCGCCTGTAAGGGGACCGGAACGCTCATGCGCCGTTACAGTCGTTACAGGTGAGACGCGGCGGCGCGGCGAGCGTGCACGGAGAGCCGGCGGAAGGTGTCGGCGTCGATGGAATCGGCAGCGACGAGGAGCGTTTTGCGCCGCTCACGCGTATCGACGAGCGTCAGCGCGAGAAGCTTGCCGCTCCACTGCGCGAGGCCCGCGATGCGCGTATGCCGCGTTTCGCCGCCGCGGTGGCTGATCGCGAGACCGTCGGAAAGCAGCGTGATCGCGGATGGCTGGGCGCGCATCCATCGATACGACGCGAGCCCGAGCGTGGCAAGCACGCTTGCGCTGGCGACGACGGCAGGCCCGGCGTGCTCGACGTGAGCGAAAACGCATTGGAATACCGACGCACCCGCGACGGCCCCGAACCCGACTATCGCGCTTCGCAAGAAACGCGAAGGCCGCAGCGCGACGCTTGCGTCACGATGCGGCCGATCCACCCACGCGCCCGCCATATCGATCTCCGTGACGACGAGCGCGCCGGGCTCAGTGACGCTTGAAGACGAGCGAGCCGTTCGTGCCGCCGAAGCCGAACGAGTTCTTCACCGCCACGTCGATCTTCATTTCCCGCGCGGTGTTCGCGCAGTAATCCAGGTCGCACTTCGGATCCTGGTTGAAGATGTTGATGGTCGGCGGCGACACCTGATTGTGGATCGCCAGCACGGTGAACACCGACTCCAGCCCGCCCGCGCCACCCAGCAAGTGGCCGGTCATCGACTTGGTCGAGTTGACGACGACGTTTTTCGACGCATCGCCAAGCGCGCGCTTGATGCCGATGGTTTCCGCGATGTCGCCGAGCGGCGTCGACGTGCCGTGCGCGTTGACGTAGTTCACCTGATCCGCGTTGACCTGCGCGTTCTTCATCGCGTTGACCATCGCGCGGCGGCCGCCGTCGCCGTCTTCCGGCGGCGCGGTCATGTGATACGCGTCGCCGCTCATGCCGTAGCCGAGCACTTCGGCGTAGATCTTCGCGCCGCGCTTCTTCGCGTGCTCGTACTCCTCGAGCACCATCACGCCCGCGCCTTCGCCGAGCACGAAGCCGTCGCGGTCGGTGTCCCACGGACGGCTCGCGGTGGCGGGATCGTCGTTACGCTGCGACAGCGCGCGCGCCGCCGCAAAGCCGCCGATGCCGAGCGGGGAAACCGTGGCCTCCGCACCGCCCGCGATCATCACGTCGGCGTCGCCGTACTCGATCAGGCGCGATGCCTCGCCGATGCAGTGCAGGCCGGTCGTGCAGGCGGTGACCATCGACAGGTTCGGGCCTTTGAAGCCGAAGCGGATCGACAGATGGCCGGAGATCATGTTGATGATCGACGCCGGCACGAAGAACGGCGAGATGCGGCGCGGACCGCGATTGAGCAGTTCGGTCTGCGTGACTTCGATCATCGGCAGACCGCCGATGCCCGAGCCGACCACCACGCCTACGCGCTCCGAGTTTTCATCGGTGATTTCGAGGCCGCTGTCCTGCATGGCCTGGACGCCCGCGGCGAAGCCGTAATGGATGAAGGTATCCATATGGCGGGCCTCTTTGGCGGGCATGTAATCCTCGATGTTGAAGCCCTTCACCTCGCCGGCGAAACGCGTCGAAAAATTCGTCGCGTCGAACTTCGTGATATTGGCGATGCCCGACTTGCCCGCGACCAGATTGGCCCAGCCGTCGGCAACAGTATTGCCGACAGGCGAAACGAGCCCCAGGCCTGTAACAACAACTCGACGACGGCTCACGGTAACCCCTTATCCATAAAATGACGAAAAACAAAAGCCACAGCGGCCACAGGAAAGCGCCCTGTGTGCCCTGTGGCTGTCAAATCGGTTTGCAGCGACGAAGCATCCGCTGTTCGAGCGATGAGTCGCTGGCGCGTCCGGCCTTAGGCCTTGACGTTTGCGCGAGCGTAGTCGATCGCTTGCTGAACCGTGGTGATCTTTTCGGCCTCTTCATCGGGAATTTCCATGCCGAATTCGTCTTCCAGCGCCATGACGAGTTCGACCGTATCGAGCGAGTCAGCGCCCAGATCGTTCACGAACGATGCTTCGTTCTTGATTTCGGCTTCCGCCACGCCCAGTTGTTCGGCGACGATCTTCTTCACGCGCTGTTCGATGTTGTCCATGCAGCCCTCCGAGGGGAAAAAAGTTCAAAAATACAAGTGCGCGCATTTTATCAGGTTTGGACCCGCAAAATACGGCGCGTCAGTTCCATGCTCCGCCGTCCGGTGCGCTTCATCAAGTGGCTGCCGGCGGCCTTGCATCGATTCTTCACTGTCGCGCGAAAGCGGTGCGCACGATGCTGATTCGAGCATTTTGCGCGCCCGTCCCGGCGCGGATATTAAGCGAAATTCTGCGAAATGCCTATCGAGGCCTTACATGTACATGCCGCCGTTCACGTGCAGCGTCGTACCCGTGATGTAGCCGGCAAACGGCGACGCCAGAAACGCCACAGCATGCGCGATATCTTCCGGGCTGCCCAGTCGGCCGAGCGGGATAGACGCGGTGAGCGCGGTGCGCTGCTCTTCCGGCAGAACCTTGGTCATGTCGGTGTCGATGAAACCCGGCGCGATGCAGTTCACGGTGATGCCGCGGCTGCCGATCTCGCGCGCGAGCGCACGCGTCATCCCGGCGACGCCGGCCTTTGCCGCTGCGTAGTTGGCCTGGCCGGGATTGCCCGACGAGCCCACCACCGACGTGATGTTGATGATGCGGCCGCCGCGCGCCTTCATCATCGGGCGCAGCACCGCGCGCGACAAACGGAATACGGCGCGCAGGTTCGTATCGATGACGGCGTCGAACTCGTCGTCCTTCATGCGCATCGCGAGTTGATCCTTCGTAATGCCCGCGTTGTTCACCAGCACGTTCAGCCCGCCGAATTCCTTGACGATGCCGTCGATGAACGCGTCTGCCGCGGCGGCGTCGTTCACGTTCAGCACCGCGCCGCGGCCCTTGCCGCTCGCCTGCTGCAACGCTTCGCCGATGCCCGCCGCGCCGCTCTCGCTCGTCGCCGTGCCGATGACCGTCGCGCCCTGCTTCGCGAGCTCGAGCGCGATCGCGCGCCCGATTCCGCGCGACGCGCCCGTGACGATAGCTACTTGCTTGTCCAGATTCATGATGTTCGTCCTCAGCCTGCGATCAGTTTGCGCGTTTCTTCGAGCGATGCCGGATCGAAGATCGAACCGCCGACGAGCGCGCCGTCGATACGCTTCGTCAGACCCGCGAGCACCTTGCCCGGACCGCATTCGATGACGTGCGTGACGCCGTCCTTTGCCATCGCCTGAACGCATTCGACCCAGCGCACCGGGCCGGCGGCCTGACGCACCAGCGCGTCCTTGATCGCGGCGGGATCGGAGACGATCGCGACATCGACGTTATTGATCAGCGGAATCTGCGGCGCCTTGATGTCGATCTTGGCGAGATACTCGCGCAGTTTGTCCGACGCGGGCTTGAGCAGCGACGAGTGAAACGGCGCGGAAACCGGCAGCGGCAGCGCGCGCTTCGCGCCCTTCGCCTTTGCCACTTCGCACGCCTTCTCGACGGCCGCCTTCGCGCCGGCGATGACCACCTGCGCGGGCGCGTTGAAGTTCACCGCTTCGACAACACCCGCCGACGACGCTTCGGCGCACACGGCGCGCACGGTGTCGTCGTCGAGACCGAGGACCGCGGCCATGCCGCCTTCGCCTACCGGCACGGCGCGTTGCATCGCCTGCGCGCGAAAACGCACGAGCGGCACGGCGTCCGCGAAATCGAGCGCGCCTGCCGCGACGAGCGCCGTGTATTCGCCCAGGCTGTGGCCCGCGACGAGCGCCGGCTTCGGACCGGTTTCCTTCTCCCACACGCGATAGATCGCGTACGCCGCCGTCAGCATGACGGGCTGCGTGTTCGTCGTCAGATTCAGTTCTTCGGCCGGACCTTCGGCGATCAGTTTGCCGAGATCCTGTCCGAGCGCATCGGATGCCTGCTGCACGGTTTCGCGCACGACGGCGTGATCGGCGAATGCATTGAGCATGCCGATCGACTGCGAACCCTGTCCGGGGAAAACGAACGCAAATTTCATATCGTCCTCGTTGATTGGAATGATCCGCGATGCCTTCACGGACCGCGCGCTGAGCGAGCGCGCGAAGCCGGCGATGAAGAGGGATCAGTTACGAATAGGTAGAGGGATTTGATCGGCGGATCAGTAGCGGATGACCGACGCGCCCCACGTGAAGCCGCCGCCCACGCCTTCGATGAGAATGTTGTCGCCGCGCTTGATGCGGCCGTCGCGCACCGCGACGTCGAGCGCGAGCGGAATCGACGCCGCCGACGTGTTGCCGTGCTCGCCGACCGTCACGACCATGCGCTCCGCCGGCAGCCGCAGCTTGCGCGCCGTGCTCTGCATGATGCGGATATTGGCCTGATGCGGGATGAGCCAGTTAATGTCTTCCGGCGTGAGCTGCGCCTTGTCGAGCGCTTCGAGCGCGACCTTTTCGAGCACGTTGACCGCGAGCTTGAACACCGCCTGGCCGTCCATGTGCAGGAACGCGCTGCCCTGAACCACGCCGCCGTTCACGTTGCCCGGCGTGCAGAGAATGTCGGAATAGCTGCCGTCCGCGTGCAACGCGCTCGACAGCACGCCCGGCTCGTCGGAGGCTTGCAGGATGACCGCGCCCGCGCCGTCGCCGAACAGCACGCACGTGGTGCGATCGTTGAAATCGAGGATGCGCGAGAACGTTTCCGCGCCGACGACCAGCGCCGTGCGATTCATGCCGCTGCGAATGAAGCTGTCCGCCGTCGCGACGCCGTAGGCGAAGCCGGAGCACACGGCCTGCACGTCGAAGGCCGCACCGTTGTTCTTGATGCCGAGCTTGTTCTGAAGCAGGCACGCCGTGCTCGGAAACACGAAGTCCGGCGTCGAGGTCGCGACGATGATCAGATCGATCGATTGAGGATCGATGCCCGCCGCTTCGATAGCCTTCTGCGACGCGATCAGCGCGAGATCGCTCGTGGTCTGGTCCGGCGCGGCGAAGTGGCGCGCATGAATGCCGGTGCGCGCGACGATCCATTCGTCATTCGTCTCGACGCCCTGCTTTGCGAGACGATCCGCCAGATCCTGATTCGTGACACGCTCGGACGGCAGATAGCTGCCGGTGCCCAGCACGCGAGAGTAAAGATTGGATTGAGCCATTATGCCTTCGAATGTAGCGCAGTTCCGGACTCGCCCGGCGGGTTCGGCTGCGAGTTTGGCTGTGAGTCTGGCTGTGAGTCTGGCTGTGAAGCGGGCGATGAAGCGCTCTGCTCGACGGACCGATCCGCCGCCGATGCGGAAACGTTCGAGTCCGCCTCGCGCGCGGCCGGAGCGTTCTCTTCCATCGCGCGCACCAGACGTTCGAGCACGCCATTTTTGACGGCATCATACCCGCGTTTGATAGCCCACTCAAACCCGAAGGCCTCGGCCGAACCGTGACTTTTGATGACGAGGCCGCGCAGGCCGAGCAACGCCGCGCCATTATATTGCGCGGGATCGACGCGCTTTTTGAAACGCTTGAGCACGGGCAGCGCGACGAGCGCCATCAGCTTGGAGGCGAAGTTGCGGCTGAACTCTTCCTTGATCATGTCGGCGAGCATTTTCGCGAGACCCTCGGAGGTCTTCAACGCGACATTGCCGACGAAGCCATCGCACACGACGACATCGGTCGTGCCTTTATAGATGTCGTTGCCTTCCACGTTGCCGTAGAAATTGAGCGTGCTCGCGCGCAGCAGTTCGCCCGCGCGCTTGATCGTTTCGTTGCCCTTGATGACTTCTTCGCCGATGTTGAGCAGGCCGATGGTCGGCCGCTCTCGCCCTTCGATCGCCGATACGAGCGCGTGGCCCATTTCGGCGAATTGCAGCAGATGCCCGGGTTCGCAATCGACGTTAGCGCCCAGGTCGAGCACGGTGGTGTAGCCCTTCTGGCTCGGCATCGCGAACGCGATGGCCGGGCGCTCGATGCCCGCGAGCGTCTTCAGCACATAGCGCGACACTGCCATGAGCGCGCCGGTATTGCCAGCGGAAATGCAGGTCTGCGCCTCGCCCTCTTTGACGAGGTTCAACGCGACGCGCATCGACGAATCCTTTTTCTTGCGCAGCGCGACTTCGACCGGATCGTCCATCGCGACGACTTCGCTGGCGGCGACGACGGAAAGACGCGGCTCGTCGGAAGCCTTGCACTTCTTGAGCTGGGCGCGAATGGGCTGCTCGAGACCGACGAGCATCAGATGCGCGTCAGGATGCGAGCGCACGAAACTGACGGCAGCGGGGACGGTTACGGCCGGACCGTGGTCGCCTCCCATGCAGTCGATGGTTATCTTTACAGTCATGGAAAGCGACGATTTTCGGACACAAAAAAGCGGCAATGAAATGCCGCGTTCTCGTCGTACCGGGAAAGTATCAAGAGCGAGTTGCGCCCACGCACCCGCAGAACGGATTCAGCGGGCGCAACGAGCGTCAATGAACGCTTAGTCGTTCTTCGTCTTGATGACTTTCTTGCCACGATAGTAGCCGTTCGGGCTCACGTGGTGGCGCAGATGCACTTCACCCGTGCTCGGCTCGACAGCCAGCGGAGCCGTCGTGAGGAAGTCGTGGGAACGGTGCATGCCGCGCTTCGACGGCGACTTCTTGTTTTGCTGAACTGCCATGATTACTCCAGAAAAATTTTGCGAATTCTAACACAGCCCGATCCGCCGACAGCCCTCGGCCGTTCGGCCATCGGGTGCGCACATCGCGCTACCAGTTTGTTGCGTGCTACAAAATCATCTCAGTGCTTCTTGCCGTCGGAACCGCCCGGTTTGAGCTTTTCCAGGACGGCAAAAGGATTCGGCTTTTCGTCCTCGTCCGCCGCACCGCTTTCGTCCGGCTCGTCGCCCGCCGCGCCCGGAAGCAGACTTTCATGCGTCTCGGGACACACGCCGTGCTTGGGCACGAGCGGCAAGGACAGCAACAACTCCTCTTCGATCAAGTCGACGAGATCGAACTGGCGCGAGCCTACGATCACTTCGACTTCATCGTCGTCGAGCGGAAATTCGTCCGCCTCTTCTTCCGTCGCCACGATCCGATAGGTTGCATCGACATCGAGATGTTGCGAATACGGCTGAAGGCAGCGCTGACACGTGAGCCACACCGAACCGTGCACCGCGAGACGAAGGTACGGCTGCGGCGCTTCCGTGCCGTCGTCCTGCAGTTCCGGTTGGGTCGAGCCCTCGCCCTGCCAGGTGAATACGGTATCGCGGTCTGGCACATCGGCCGGCACTTCGGCTAACATGCGCGGCATCTGCGACACGCGCAGCGCGCCGGCCGCCTGCCTGCCGCTCTTGGCGAATTCGAAAATGTCGAGCGCGCGCAGATCGGCGGGGCTCACAGGTTTGCCAGGATTCTGAGTCATGTGCGCTCCTGCTTGGCCTTGCTTGGGTTGATGCTACCGGTGAGTGCTCAGTATGCACCGCGGCTCGACTTAAATGCAGCTTCGATGCAGGCGTGGCTTGCCCGAATTTGCATCTGGCCGGCATTCGTGCTTACTCGTGCATTCGTGCTGCCTGACGCTGAGGCTCGACCGGCTTCATCGGCGTCGGGGTGAGCCTTCATCCACGCACGTACCGATGAAAAGCCCAAAATCATATCGGCTTTGTTCTTTCGAGTCAAATACTTAAGAGCAGAAGCGCAGCCCGTCGTTTTTACACCTTTTTTTGTCCGCCCCGCTCCATGTCCGAAGCTCCGAAAACGCCGCCGCGCCTGATTCTGGCGTCCAGTTCACCTTACCGGCGCGAACTGCTCGAACGCCTGCGCATTCCGTTCGACGCCGTTTCGCCCGATATCGACGAAACGCCGCTCGCCGGCGAAACGCCCGAATCGACCGCCGTGCGGCTCTCGATCGCCAAGGCGCGTGCCGCCGCCGAACGGATCGGCGATGACGGCATCGGCGCACTCGTCATTGGCTCCGATCAGGTCGCGACCTTCGACGGGCAGCAGATCGGCAAGCCCGGCACGCACGCAAAAGCCGTCGCGCAGCTTCAGGCGATGCGCGGACGCAGCGTCGAATTTCACAGCGCGCTGTGTCTCTTCGACAGCCGCACGGGCCACGCGCAATCCGCCGATATCGTCACGCGCGTGCGATTCCGCCGCTATTCCGACGCGCAGATCGAGACGTACTTGCGCGCCGAAACGCCCTACGACTGCGCGGGCAGCGCCAAAGCCGAGGGCCTGGGCATCGCATTGCTCGAAGCGATCGAGTCCGACGATCCGACCGCGCTCATTGGTTTGCCGCTCATCGCGCTGACCGGCATGCTCGCGAACGCCGGCTTTCCGGTTCTGGAGGCGGCATGAGCGGCATTCTTTATCTGATCCCGAACACACTCGGCGACGGCGACGCCGCTGCGCTCGCGCACGTGCTGCCCGAACCGGTGCGCGCGCAGGCCGCCGCGCTCGCGTACTACATCGGCGAAAACGCGAAAACGACGCGCGCTTTCCTGAAGAAAGTGGGCACCGAACGGCCGATTCAGGAAATCGAAGTGCGCGAACTCAACGTCAACACGCCGCCCGCCGAGATCGACCGGCTGCTCGCGCCGATTCTGGCGGGCACGGACGCGGGCCTCGTGTCGGAGGCCGGCTGCCCCGCCGTCGCCGATCCGGGCGCGCTGCTCGTGCGGCGCGCGCATCAGCGCGGCGTGAAGGTCGTGCCGTTCGTCGGACCAAGTTCGATCCTGCTCGCGCTGATGGCCTCGGGCATGAACGGCCAGAGCTTCGCGTTCAACGGCTATCTGCCGGTCGATGCCGGCGAGCGCGCGAAGCGCCTGCGCGAGCTGGAGCAACTGTCGCGCAAGGCGAATCAGACGCAGATTTTCATCGAGACGCCCTATCGCAACAAGGCGATGCTCGACACGCTCGTCGTGTCCTGCGCGCCATCGACGTTGATCTGCGTCGCGGTCGATCTGACTCTGCCGGGCGAAAACATCGTGACGCGCACGGCGTCCGACTGGAAGAAGCAGGCCGCGCCGGATCTGCACAAGCGGCCGGCGATCTTCCTGCTGCTCGCGTCGTAGGACTCAGCGCAACTGGAGCTTGCCGCCGAGCGTGAGCGCGCGCACGGCCGCATCGCCCACGGAAGCGCCGAAGCGCCGCACCACGCGCTCGCTGATGCTTTCCTTCTGCGAATAATCGACGATGTCCGGCTGCTTGATGACCTCGCGCGCAACGTAATTGGCGTCGCCAAAGCCATCGGCAAGACCGAGTTCGACGCTCTTCTCGCCCGTCCAGAACAGCCCTGAAAAGAGATCGGGATTATCCTTCAGACGTTTGCCGCGCCCGAGTTTCACCGCGTCGATGAACTGCGTGTGAATCTGGTCGAGCATGTCCTGCGCGTGCGCGTTCATCGCGGGCGATTCCGGCGAAAACGGGTCGAATGCGCCCTTGTTGGCGCCCGACGTGTGCATGCGGCGCTGCACGCCGAGCTTGTCCATCAGGCCGGTGAAACCGAAACCGTCCATGAGCACGCCGATCGAGCCGACGATGCTCGCCCGGTCGACGTAAATCCTGTCCGCCGCCGCCGCGACGTAATACCCGCCCGACGCGCACATGTCGTCGACGACCACGTACAGCGGCGTCTTCGGATATTTCGCGCGCAGCCGCCGGATCTCGCCGTTGATGATGCCCGCCTGCACCGGACTGCCGCCCGGGCTGTTGATGCGCAGGATCACGCCCGCCGTGTTCTCGTCCTCGAACGCGCTTTGGAGCGCGGCGTCGATGTTGTCGGCGCTGGCATCGCTATTCGCGGAGATTTCGCCTTGCAGGTCGATGAGCGCCGTGTGCTTGCCCGCCTTCGCGACGCGGTCTCCGGTGAAATCGAAAATGCCCCACGCGATCAGCGCGATCACGCCGAGAAACACGAAGCGAAAGAAGATGCGCCAGCGGCGCGCGGCACGCTGCTCGCGGATGGCGGCAAGCGCGATGCGTTCGAGCGCCTCGCGCTCCCAGTTGTCGTTGCTGCGCGGCGGAAGATTGTCGGACATGCGTTGTGGATGTTCAGAAAGGGAATCAGGCGGGACGCAACGCGTCGTCGGGCAGCCAGAAGACGGCGCGGCCTTCCGGCGTGTCGCGCTCTTCGACCTTCACGGCCCGCAAACGCGCGCCGCGGCACGGACCGCCGACGCATTTGCCGGTGTCGGGTTCATAGATCGCCCCGTGGGTCGCGCACATCAAGTATAGGCCCGAGCTTTCGAAGAACTGGCCCTCGTTCCAGTCCAGCTCCATCGGCACGTGCGCGCAGCGGTTCAGATAGCCGAACGCCTCGCCGCCGTATCGCACGAAGAAGACCACGGCATCGCCGCTCGCTTCGGCTGCGTTGACGCGCACGCCCGCGCCGCCGTCGACGAGTTCATCCGACGCGCATACCCGCACTGGCCCGGTCATGCGTGCTCCCGCAGCCAGCCGCCGAGCGACGCGACGCTGTCGGCGCAAAACTGCGGCTTGAGCGCCGCGAGCGAATCGGCCGGATGCGCGCCGTAGCCCACGCCGATGCCCGCCGCGCCCGCGTTGATCGCCATTTGCAGATCGTGCGTCGTGTCGCCGATCATCACCGTTCGCCCGAGGTCTTGCCCGAGTTCGCGCGTGAGTTCCTGAAGCATCGCGGGATGCGGTTTCGAGAAGGTTTCGTCGGCGCAGCGCGTGCCGTCGAAAAGGCTCGTGAGACGCGATTCGTCCAGCGCGCGATTGAGCCCGACGCGGCTCTTGCCGGTCGCGACCGCGAGAAAATAGCCGAGATCGCGCAGTTCCTGCAGCAGTTCGCGCACGCCGTCGAACAGCTCGGTTTTCTGGCCCATCGTCAGGAAATGGAAGCGATAACGCTCGGCGAGGCGCGGATAGTCGGACGGATCGAGCGTCGGCGCGCAGATCTGCAGCGCGTCCTTCAGGCCAAGGCCGATCACGTAGCTCGCGGACTCGTCGGCGGGCACCGGCAGCCCGAGGTCGCGGCACGCCGCCTGAATGCTGCGCGTGATGTGGACGGTCGAATCCATCAATGTGCCGTCCCAGTCGAAAACGATCAGATCGAATTGCTGCCGCGCCATTTATTCTGTCTCTCGGTTTTTCAGTTGTTCGATGAACCGCCGGCATTCGGCGGGCAGCGGCGCTTCGAACTGCAGCGGCTCGCCGGTTGCCGGATGCGTGATTCTCAGACGATAAGCGTGCAAAAACATGCGCTTCAGCGACGGTTTCGCGCTCGGACGCGCCAGTTCCTTGTTCAGCGCGAAATCGCCGTATTTGGCGTCGCCCGCGATCGGCAGTCCGATGCTCGCCATGTGCACGCGAATCTGATGCGTGCGGCCGGTCTTCAGTTCCGCGTCGACCCAGGCGTAGTCGTCCCAGCGTTCGATCAGATTGAAGACCGTGTGCGACGGCAAGCCGTTCTCCTGGATGCGCACGCGCCGCTCGCCGTCTGCCGCCACGTATTTGTGCAGCGGCGCCTTCACGATGCGCCTGCGTCCCCAGTCGCTCTGCCAGTCGCCGTGGCCGCACGCGTAATAGCGCTTGTCGACGCGACTCTCGCGAATCTGCTCGTGCAGCCCGACGAGCGCGGCGCGCTTTTTGGCGAGCATCAGCACGCCCGATGTCTCCCGGTCCAGCCGATGAACCAGTTCCAGGAATTTCGCGTGCGGCCGCGCGTTGCGCAATTGCTCGATCACGCCGAACGCCACGCCGCTGCCGCCATGCACCGCGACGCCGGAAGGTTTGTCGATGACGATCATGTGGTCGTCTTCGAAGAGAATCGGGAATTCGGCGGCGGGCGCGTTCGACGACACCGGCGCGGCGTCGGCCTGCGCGATGCGGATCGGCGGTACGCGCACGAGATCGCCCAGTTCGAGCCGGTACGCCGCGTCGATACGGCCCTTGTTCACGCGCACTTCGCCGCTTCGGAGAATGCGGTAAATATGGCTTTTCGGGACGCCCTTGCAGACGCGCAGCAGAAAGTTATCGATCCGCTGGCCGGCGGCCGTTTCGTCGACTTCGATCATCGACACCTGTTCGCTTGCGACCTGTTTATGGGATGTTTTGCCTAACTCATTCATTCTGAATATAATTTGCGAGCAGCCTGAAAAGGTCGACGCTTACGATCAAGCAGCGGCCGAGATTGATCAGACTGTATAGGTGCAAGCGATAAACCATCATTTTACTTGCGCCCAAGGTCGGTTGCTCACCCTGAAAATCGAGAGCAGCAAGTTGCACGCACGGCGATATCACCGGCAGGGACGGCGCCCACAGGCGCGTTCGGTCGAGTCGATCGCCGACGGTAACGGATTTTTGGTCAAAAAGAATTTTATCGGCGAGAAGCGACGGCGTCCGGCAGCAAAACCGGAGGCCAGCCTCAATCGACCCTGCCATCGCGCGGGAGAAAAAGGCAAATCGACGCTCGCCGGTTTTGCGAACAACTGCCGGCGAAACTGCTGCTGCGCTGATTTCTGCGAAGCGCGACGACGCCGCAAACGAGACGAGACACACGGCCGCGTAGCGGCGGGAGCGCCCGGGATCAATCGGGTGCAGTCGGGGCCCGCGATTCGCGCCGGCGCGGCTGGCAGCAAAGAGGATCGGTCACGAAGCATCGCGTCGTTTGCGCGAGACCGCTCTTCCGGCAGCCGCCGTTGGGAGGAATCAGGCTCTTTGCAAGAGCGCGAGCCGGTTTGGCGCGTCCATTTTGAGACGCGAAAACCGCAGCGCCGCCGTTCATCCTCGCCACGAGCCGTGCGGCACGTCGAACGTCTCGCAGTTGTTCTGCAATGCGCCCCACGGCGCGGCCGCCCCGATTCGGGCGCCGCGGCCTGCTTTCGGCAATTCTCCCGCCAGAAGTCCCGCTCCGCGTGCTTTTGTGACAACACACAAAAAGCGTGGCCCGCCCACCTTCCCGCTTCGCGCGCCTGACGTTCGTCAGTCACCGGCGCCGATTCGCAAGATGAGGGAGGACGGAGCCATTCTGGAGCCGTTTCATGAAACGAATGCTGTTTAACGCGACGCAGCAAGAGGAATTGCGCGTCGCCATCGTCGATGGGCAGAAGCTCATCGATATCGACATCGAAACCGCCGGGCGCGAACAGCGCAAAGGCAATATCTACAAGGGAGTCGTCACCCGCATCGAGCCGTCGCTCGAAGCCTGCTTCGTCAACTACGGCGAAGACCGCCACGGCTTTCTGCCGTTCAAGGAAGTCGCCCGCCAGTATTTTCGCGACGGCGTCGAGATGCGCTCCGCGCGCATCCAGGACGCACTGCGCGAAGGCCAGGAACTCATCGTTCAGGTCGAGAAGGAAGAGCGCGGCAACAAGGGCGCGGCGCTGACCACGTTCATTTCGCTCGCCGGCCGCTACCTCGTGCTGATGCCGAACAACCCGCGCGGCGGCGGCGTCTCGCGCCGGATCGAAGGCGACGAGCGCCAGGAACTGCGCGAAACCATGGCGCAGCTCGAATTGCCGGAAGGCATGAGCATCATCGCGCGTACGGCGGGTATCGGCCGTTCGGCTGAAGAGCTGCAGTGGGACCTGAACTACCTGATGCAACTGTGGCGCGCGATCGAAGCCGCGTCGCAAAGCGGCATCGCTGGCCAGCCGATGCTGATCTATCTCGAATCGAGCCTCGTCATCCGCGCGATTCGCGATTATTTCCAGCCGGATATCGGCGAAATTCTCATCGACACGACCGACATCCATGATCAGGCGCGCGCCTTCATGGAAATCGTGATGCCCGACAACCTCTCGAAGGTGAAGCGCTATCACGACGACGTGCCGCTCTTTTCGCGCTTCCAGATCGAGCATCAGATCGAAACCGCGTACTCGCGCACGGTGCCGCTGCCCTCGGGCGGCGCGATCGTGATCGATCACACCGAGGCGCTCGTCGCCATCGACGTGAACTCGGCGCGCGCGACCAAGGGCGCGGACATCGAGGAAACCGCGACGCGCACCAATCTCGAAGCCGCCGACGAAGTCGCGCGTCAGCTTCGTCTGCGCGATCTCGGCGGCCTGATCGTGATCGACTTCATCGACATGGAGTCGGCCAAGAGCCAGCGCGAAGTCGAGCAGCGTCTGAAAGACGCGCTGAAGCACGACCGCGCCCGCGTACAGATGGGCAAGATTTCGCGCTTCGGCCTGATGGAACTGTCGCGTCAGCGCCTGCGTCCGGCGCTCTCCGAAGGCAGCCACGTGACGTGCCCGCGTTGTAACGGCACGGGCCATATCCGCGATACCGAATCGTCCGCGCTGCAAGTGCTGCGGATCATTCAGGAAGAAGCGATGAAGGAAAACACCGCGGCGATCCATTGCCAGGTGCCGGTCGAGGTGACCGCCTTCCTGCTGAATGAAAAGCGCTCGGAAATCAACAAGATCGAGTCGCGCTTCAAGGTCAACGTCGTTCTGATCCCGAACAAGCATCTCGAGACGCCGCATTACAAGCTGGAACGCCTGCGTCACGACGATGCACGTCTGGACGATCCGCGCGCGTCGTGGAAGATGGCCGTCGAAGCGGCGAGCGAACTGGAGTCGGAGACCGGCTACAGCAAGCGCACCGAGGAAGTGAAGCCGAAGCAGGAAGCGGCCGTAAAGGGCATCACGCCCGAAAAGCCCGCGCCGAGCGCGCCCGTGAAGCCCGCGCCGGTGGAAGCCGCGCCCGTCGTGGCGCCGGTCGCCGCGAGCGGCGGTTTCATCGCGTGGATCAAGAATCTGTTCGGCATCCAGCCCGCAGCGGCGCCCGCACCGGCACCGGTCGAGGCGCAACCGGCCACGCGCGCACCGCGCGAGCGCGGTGAACGCACGGGCGGCGGCGATCGCAACCGCAATCGCCGCAGTGGCGGCCCCGGACGCGAAGGCGCGGCAGCAGGCGCGGCGCCGGGCGGCAATGGCACGGCGCGCCAGGGTGGCCGTCGTGAAGACCGCGAAGCGCGCGGCGGCCGTGAAGGGCGTGAGCTGCGCGAAGTCCGCGAGCCGCGCGAGGCTCGTGAACCGCGTGAGGCACGCGAGCCGCGTGAAGGCCGCGAAGCACGTGAAGCACGCGAACCGCGCGAGGCACGCGAGCCGCGTGAAGCGCGCGATCGCAACGCCGAACGCGCACCGCGTCCGGAAGGCGCCGAACGTCAGGAACGCCGCGAGCGCCCCGACCGTGGCGAACGCGCCGAGCGTGGCGAACGCGCCGAGCGTGGTGAGCGGCCGGATCGCGCGGAACGTGGCGAGCGTCGCAAGCCGCAACCGGAAGCCGCCGTCGAAGCACTGACGCAGGGCGAAACGGTGCCGTCGGAGATCGTCGAAACGGCGCAAGCCAACGCCGATGCGCAACTGGCCGGCATCGACGCAGCAGCCGATCAGGCTGCCGCACGCGATGGCGAAGAGCGCCGTCGCCGTCGTCGTGGCCGTCGCGGCGGTCGTCGCGAGCGCGATGAAGATGGCATGACGGTGAATCACGCGGCCGATGTCGCGGAAGCGGAAGGTTCGGCGGAAAGCGTCTCGGCGCAAGTCGGCGTGTTCGATGCGGAAGCCGCGCAGGAAGCGGCCGCGCGTCGCGAAACGCGCCCTGCCGCGCCGCAGCCGGTCGAGCAATCGGTGACGCAGCCTGCGGAACAGACCTTTGCTCAGCCAGTCGAGGCCAAGGCGCATGAACAAGCGCCCGCCGCAACCGCAGCAACGGAAGAAGCACCGGTCGCCAAGGCCGCCGAAACCGAGCCGTTCGAACTGAAGGCGCAATCGCCCGAGCCGACGAACTTCGATCTCTTCGCCAAGCCCGCTCCGGCGCCGGCGGTCGAAAATCCGTTTGGACCGTCGCCGAAGGTTGCCGAGACGAGTTCGGCCGATCCGTTCGCACCCGCGCCTGTCGCATCCGAAGAGCCGAAGCCGGTGGAAACACAGCCGGCGCACGTCGAGCACGTCGAGCACGTCGAAAAAGTCGAGCACGTCGAGCCTGTCGCAGCCGTATCCGACGCGCCCGCCGAGATCGCCGAGCCGGTGAAAACGGCGGCAGTCGCGCCGACGCCGGAAGCGACGGCCGTCGAACCGGTGACGCCGGTTGCAAGCGCGCAAGCGCAAGCAGAAGCGCCGGCCGCCATCGTCGAAGAGCCGGTGAAGCCTGCCGCTCCCGCCGCGCCCGCGACGTCGACGCCGATCGCAGCCGAAGCCCTGCAACCGATGCTGGAGCGCGCGGGCCTCGTCTGGGTGAACACCGACGAAGGCAAGCTGCGCGAAGCGAACGCAGCCGCCGCGCGCGAGCCGGCAGCGGCGCGCGTGCCGCGCGAGCGCAAGGCGCTTCCGCCGGCCGACACCACGCCGATGCAGCAAGTGGAAACCAGCAAGCACGTCCACTAAGCGTGCGTGGGTGACCGGTTCGCTCCAACGAACCGGATAGATAAAACGCCATCGATTCCATATCGATGGCGTTTTTTTTGTCCCAGGCAACTTGCCACTGCGGGAAAACCGCGACTCCGTCACAGCGCGTCTCAAAGCCCTGGTTCCGCTAGAATGGAACGACTCAACCATTATTCGAACAAGGCCGCAGCGGCCGAGCCGATCCCCGAGCACTCATGTCCCGACGCATCATTCCTCTCGCCGATGTCAGCGCGCTCCCGGATATTTCCGGCGTCGCGGCGTCGCCGTCCGGGTTGCTCACCGACACCCTGGCGCGCCCGTTACGCGATCTGCGCATCTCGGTGACGGACCGCTGCAACTTCCGCTGCGTGTACTGCATGCCGCGCGAAGTGTTCGACAAGGACTACCAGTTCCTCCCGCACGCCGCCCTGCTCTCGTTCGAGGAAATCGAACGGCTCGCGCGCGTGTTCGTCGCGCATGGCGTCGAGAAGATCCGTTTGACGGGCGGCGAGCCGCTATTGCGCAAGAACATCGAATTCCTGATCGAGCGGCTTGCGCTCCTGCGCACGCCCGAAGGCCGTCCGCTCGACCTCACGCTCACCACCAACGGCTCGCTGCTCGCGCGAAAGGCGCGGTCGCTGAAAGACGCGGGCTTGTCGCGCGTGACGGTGAGTCTCGACGCCCTCGACGATGCTCTTTTTCGCCGCATGAACGACGCCGATTTCGCCGTCGCCGACGTGCTGGACGGCATCGAAACGGCGCAGGCCGCTGGGCTCGATCCGATCAAGGTGAACATGGTCGTGAAGCGCGGCACGAACGACCAGGAAATCGTGCCGATGGCGCGCCACTTCAAAGGCAGCGGCGCGGTCCTGCGCTTCATCGAATATATGGATGTCGGCGCGTCGAACGGCTGGAACATGAGCGAAGTGCTGCCGTCGGCGCAGGTGATCGAGCGCATCGGCGCGCACTTTCCGCTGGAACCGCTCGAAGCCCACACCGCTGCGGAAACCGCGCAGCGCTGGGCGTATCGGGACGGCGGCGGTGAAATCGGCGTCATCTCCAGCGTGACGCGCGCGTTCTGCGACTCGTGCACGCGCGCGCGGCTGTCGACGGAAGGCAAGCTCTACCTCTGCCTTTTCGCCGTGGCCGGTCACGATCTGCGCGGGCTGATCCGCAGCGGCGCCAGCGACGAGGACGTCGCCACTGCCATCGCGCGTATCTGGGAAGCGCGGGGCGACCGCTACTCGCAACTGCGCGGCAGCGCATCGGCGCCGTCGCGCGAGGATGCGCGTCGCGTCGAGATGTCCTACATCGGCGGCTGAGCGCAGCGGATCGTTCGTGCCGATCATCCATACATCGTCCAGCGTTACCGCGCTCGTGCTCGCGGGCGGGCGCGGCTCGCGCATGGGCGGCGTCGACAAAGGCATGCAGCACTTCCACGGCGAGCCGCTCGCCCTGCACGTGCTGCGGCGCATCGCGCCCCAGGCGGGCGCGGTGCTGATCAGCGCAAACCGGTCGATCGAAGAATACGAGCGCATCGGCGCACCGTTCGGAGCGCGCGTCGTCACCGATGCGCGGGCGGACTATCCTGGACCGCTCGCCGGCATTGCCGCCGCGCTGCACGCCGCCTCGACCGAATTCGTCCTCACCGCGCCGTGCGACGCCCCGTTCCTCGACGCACACATCGGCGCTGCGCTGATGCAATCGCTCGACACGCACGGCGGCAGCGTTGCGTATGCGGCAACAATCGATGCGTCGGGCGAGGTCACGGCGCATCCGGTTTTCGCGCTTCTGCGCGCGTCGCTCGCCGACGATCTCGACGCCTGGCTCGACGCCGGAGAACGCAAGGTCCGCGCGTGGTACGCGCGCCACAAGGCGCTGGAAGTCCGATTTCACGACGAACGCGCGTTTTACAATATCAATGATTTACAGCAGCTTGCCGATCTGCAACGCCGCTGATTCATTCGACTCGACAGTTCGTTCATGTTCACGTCCGCTACCGCGGGCGCTCAACCACCGCGCGGCCTCGAGGCTGCTCCTTCGCCGGACACCGGCCGCGTTCCACGCAGATTCATGACCACGCCCAAGGAATTTTCCGCCTGCGTCGCCCACTACGATCCGAATGCGCTGCCCGTCGATGCGGCGCAGGAAATCGTGCGTCAGTGGGCCTTGCCGCGCGCGCGGGATACGAAAGTCGAGCGCGTGGGCCTGCATGACGCGCTCGACCGCGTGCTCGCCGAGGACGTGATCTCGCCCATCGACGTGCCCGCATACGATAATTCCGCGATGGACGGCTACGCGTTTTCCGGCGAAGTGCTCTCGCGCGGCGATGCGACGGTCGATCTGACGGTCGCGGGCACCGCGCTCGCGGGCCGGCCGTTCGAGCGCGCGCCGGATGCGGGCCAGTGCGTGCGCATCATGACGGGCGCGCTCATTCCGCCGGGCTGCGACACGGTCGTGCCGCAGGAACTCGTCGCGCGCGAAGGCGATGCAATCCGCTTCGCGACGGCGACGATCCGCGCGGGCCAGAACCGTCGCCTTTCGGGCGAGGATCTCGCGAAGGGCAAGCCCGCGCTTTTCGCGGGACGCGTCGTGCGTGCATCGGACCTTGGTTCGCTCGCATCGCTCGGCATCGGCGAAGTTTCAGTCCGCAAGCGCATAACCGTCGCGTTCTTTTCGACGGGCGACGAATTGCGCTCGGTCGGCGAACCGCTGGACGCCGGCAGCCTCTACGACAGCAATCGCTACACGCTCTTCGCGATGCTCAAACGGCTCGGCGTGCACACGGTCGATCTCGGCATCGTGCGCGACGACCGCGCGTCGCTCGAAAAGGCGCTGCGCCAGGCGACGCAAAGCGCCGATGTCGTCATCAGTTCGGGCGGCGTGTCCGTCGGCGATGCGGACTTCACGCGCGAGCTGATGAATTCGCTCGGCGACGTCGCCTTCTGGAAGATCGCGATGCGCCCGGGCCGCCCGCTCGCGTTCGGCCGCCTCTGGTCGGGCGAACGCGCGGGCACGGGCGAATCGGCGCTGTTCTTCGGCTTGCCGGGCAATCCGGTCGCGGTGATGGCAACGTTCTACTTCGTCGTGCGCGAGGCGCTGCTGGCGATGTCGGGCGCGACGCGCGCACCGCTCACGGTCGTTCGCGCGCGCGCCGCCGAGCCGATGAAAAAGCGCGCCGGCCGCACCGAATTCCAGCGCGGCATCGCAACGCGCGACGAAGAAGGCCGCTATCGCGTCGTCACGACTGGCCCGCAGGGTTCCGGCGTGCTGAGTTCGATGAGCAATGCCAACTGCTTCATCGTGCTCGAACACGCGCGCGGCGACGTCGATGCCGGCGACGAAGTCGAAATCGTGCCGTTCGACGGCCTGATCTGATCTGGCGTCACAAACGGATGTCGCCAGTGCAAACATTCCTACATCGATAGACGGGGCTTTCCTTCCATGAAAAAGCAGATCTCATTCATCGCACCGGGACAGACTGCCAAGGCGCTGATCCTCGTGTATCTGACCTTCAGCGTGCCCATCGTGCTGCTCGGCGTGGTGGTCGCGTTCGTGCGATTCGGCTCGGTGGAAGTGAGCACGGTCACGAGCGCGCTGCTGCTCAACGCGATTCTCGGCTTCATCCTGCTGTGGATCGCGTGCCACGCGTACAACTGGGTGGCCTCGCGCTTCGGCGGCATCGAAATCGTGTTGTCCGACGCGCCGGAGGAAGCGTGAGCGCCCCGCTCATTCGCGCGGCCACGCCCGCCGACGTCGCCGCGATTTTCGCGCTGATGTACGAACTCGCGGAGTTCGAGAAGCTCACGCACCTGTTCATCGCGACGGAAGAAGGCGTGCATGACGCGCTGTTCGGCGCGCGTCCGGCGGCCGAAGCGCTCGTCGCGGAAGTCGAAGGCGAAGTCGTCAGCTACGCGCTTTTCTTCCAGAACTTCTCGACCTTCCTCGGCAAGCGCGGCCTGTATCTCGAAGATCTTTACGTGCGTCCGTCGATGCGCGGCAGCGGTCTCGGCACGCTGATGCTGAAGCAACTCGCCGCGCTCGCGGTCGAGCGTCAGTGCGGCCGCTTCGAGTGGTCGGTGCTCGACTGGAACCAGAATGCCATCGACTTCTACGAGAAGATGGGCGCGACGGTGCTGCCCGACTGGCGCATCGTGCGCGTGACGGGCGAGCCGCTCGAACGCCTCGCCTCGTAACGCGTCTTTCAGTTCAAGGCTCGTCGTCGCCTTCGGGCGATGACGCATCGCCGAGGACATCGCCCAGCAACCCCGCCGCCTGTTCTCCCGGCAACGCCTCGACATCGCGCAGGCGCTTGCCCATCTGCCGCGTGCGCGTCTGCGCCAATTCGATCGATCGCGTGACGGTTTCGAGCTGCGACTTGGTTTTGGCCAGCACGTCGCCGAACTTGCCGAACTCGGTCTTCACCGCGCCGAGCACCTGCCACACCTCGCTCGAACGCTTCTCGATGGCGAGCGTGCGAAAGCCCATCTGCAAGCTGTTGAGGAGCGCGGTCAGCGTGGTCGGCCCGGCGACGGTCACGCGGAACTCGCGCTGCAACGAATCGGTCAGGCCCGGACGGCGCAGCACTTCGGCGTAGAGCCCTTCGGTCGGCAGGAAAAGCAGCGCGAAGTCGGTCGTGTAGGGCGGCGCGACATATTTCTGCGCGATCGACTTCGCTTCCGCGCGCAAACGGCCTTCCAGCGCGCGCGACGCATCCTCGACGCCCACCGGGTCCGCGCGATCCTGCGCATCGATCAGGCGTTCGTAGTCTTCGCGCGGAAACTTCGCGTCGATCGGCAGCCAGACGGGCGTGGCCGCATCGCCCGGCGCGCCAGGCGCGTCGTGACGACCCGGCAGCCTGACCGCGAACTCGACGCGCTCGTTGCTCTTCGGAATCGTCGCGACGTTCTTCGCGTACTGGTCGGGCGTCAGCAACTGCTCCAGCAGCGCTTCGAGCTGCACTTCGCCCCAGATGCCGCGCGTCTTGACGTTGGTCAGCACTTTCTTCAGATCGCCGACGCCCGCAGCAAGCGTCTGCATCTCGCCGAGCCCACGATGCACCTGCTCGAGCCTCTCCGACACGAGCCTGAACGATTCGCCGAGCCGTTGCTCCAGCGTCGCGTGAAGCTTCTCGTCGACGGTGCGCCGCATTTCCTCGAGCTTCGTCGCGTTGTTGGCCTCGATGTCCTTCAGGCGCGCTTCGAGTGTCGCGCGGACTTCGCCGAGCCGCCGCTCGTTCGCTTCGGACAACTGCGCGAGATGCAGCGAGATCGAATCGGCGAAGCGCTTGAGTGCATTGCCCTGCTCCTCGCGCGCCTGCTGGCTCTGTTGCGCGAGTTGCTGCGCGAGCGCATCGAACTGCGCGTTCTGCACGTTCGACATGTTCGCCAGTTGCGTCGACAAAGTCTGATGGAATTGCGTGAAGCCGCTTTGCGATTCCATCCGCGACACGCGCGCGCTCTCCGCGATATCGCCGCGCAGCCCGCGTTCGAGCCGCTCCTGCGCGCGCGCGTGGGCCTCGCCCATGTCGTTGACGCGGTCGGTGAGCGCTTCGAACTCGTCGAAGATGACCGCGTTCGAGTTGCGCCGCATCGACATGACGAGCGCGACGAGCGCGATTACCAGCGCGATCGCCAGCACGGCGAGCGCGCCAACCAGCAATTCCATCATTTCTTCAGTACGTCCGGATTGATCGGGTTCGGCGGATTGCCGGCGCGCGGTCCTTCACCGAGCGCGGCGATGAGGTTGTCGGCCGTGAGATTGGCCATTGCGCGGCGCGTGGCTTCCGTCGCGCTCGCGATATGCGGCGTCAGCACGACGTTGTCGAGCAGCAGGAAATCCGGATTGAACTTCGGCTCGCCCTCGAAGACATCGACGCCTGCAGCCGCGATGCGCTTGTCGCGCAAGGCCGCGATCAGCGCCGCATCGTCGACGATGCCGCCGCGCGCGATATTCGTGAGCGTTGCCGTCGGCTTCATCAGCGCGAGCTCGGGCGCGCCGATCGTGTGATGGCTCTCCTTCGAATAAGGCACGACGAGCACGACATGATCCGCGCGCCTGAGCAAGTCTTCCTTCGACGCATACTCGGCGTTCAGCTCGCGTTCGATCTCCTGCGCGACCCGCGAGCGGTTGTGATACATCACGCGCATGTTGAAGCCGGCCGCCCGCCGAGCGAGCGCCTGCCCGATGCGCCCCATGCCGATCACGCCGAGCGTCGAGCCGTACACATCGGTGCCGAGGAACGAATCGAAGGACCATTTCTCCCATTTGCCCGCGCGCAGGAAATGTTCGGATTCGGTGACGCGCCGCGCTGCCGCCATCATCAGCGCCCAGCCGAAATCGGCGGTGGTTTCGTTCAGCACGTTCGGCGTGTTGGTGCCGAGCACGCCATGCGCGTCGAACGCGTGCATGTCGAAGTTGTTGTAGCCGACCGCCATGTTCGACACGACCTTCAGATTCGGCGCGCCCGCCAGTTCCTTGTCGCCGACCGATTCGCCCGCCGTGAAGGCGCCGTCCTTGTCGGCGAGACGGCGCGCGAATTCTTCCTGCGGGAGCACGTCGCCGCGATTCACGTCGACATCGAAATACTGTTGCAGGCGCTCGATCACATCGGGAAAGGTGGGACGCGCTACCAGCACTTTCTTCTTCATCGGTTGCTCCTAGAAAAATAGCCAGCCCATAACGGCGAAAAGCGGCAAGAGAATCACGCCGGACCACGCCATGAAGCCGAAGAAACTCGGCATGCGCACGCCGCGCGATTCCGCGATCGCCTTCACCATGAAATTCGGCGCGTTGCCGATATACGTGTTCGCGCCCATGAAAACCGCGCCCGCGGAGATGGCGGCGAGCGTCGTGGCGTCGGTGGTCATGAGCGCGCGGGCATCGCCGCCCGCGAGATTGAAGAAGACGAGGTAGGTCGGCGCGTTGTCGAGAAACGAGGACAAGAGGCCGGTCGCCCAGAAATACGCGATGTCGACGGGCTTGCCCTGCGCGTCCGACACCGCCCGCACGATGCCCGCGAACGCGCCCGCCTCGCCCGCGCGCAGGATCGTGATGACGGGCGCGATGGTGATGAAGATGGCCGCAAACAGCTTCGCCACTTCCGCGATGGGCGCCCAGGCGAACGCGTTGCCCGCGCGCGCGCTTTTCGGCGTGAGAACGAGCGAAGCCAGCAGCACGGCGACGAGCAGCACGTCGCGCACGAGGTTCTGCAACTGGACATGCGTGCCGAACACATCGAACGCGATGGCGGGCTTCCACACGCCGCTCATCAGCACGAGCACGACGATCACCGCGAGCAGCGCGAAGTTGATCTTGCCGTCGATGCCGAGCTGCGGCGAGTCGGGCGTCGGATCGAGAAACGTGGACCGCGTGTCGTGGCGGCGCCAGTAGTACGTGTCGAGCGCATAGAAGACCGCGAGGAGGATGGCGCAGACGAAGAGCATCGGCAGCGCGAGATGCAGTGTCGTCCAGAAGAAGCCGACGCCGTTCAGAAAGCCGAGGAACAGCGGCGGATCGCCGAGCGGCGTGAGCGAGCCGCCCGCGTTCGCGACAAGGAAGATGAAGAACACGACGACGTGCACGACATGCTTGCGATTGTCGTTCGCGCGCAGAAGCGGACGGATCAGCAGCATGGCCGCGCCGGTCGTGCCCATGACGCTCGCGAGCGCAGTGCCGAGCGCGAGCAGGCCGGTGTTCAGACGCGCGGAGCCGTGCAGATTGCCGCGCACGCATATGCCGCCCGCGACCGTATAGAGCGACGCCAGCAAAACGATGAACGGCACGTACTCTTCGAGCATCGCGTGGACGAGCACGCTGCCCGCCGCGCCGAATCCGAAGGCAAGCGCGAACGGCGCAAGAAACGCGATCGCCCACGCGGCCGCGATCTTGCCGTAGTGGTGATGCCAGAGCTTCGGCGCGACGAGCGGAAACATCGCGATGGACAGCAGAATGCCGACGAACGGAATGCTCCACGTCGCGGGCAGCGTCGCGCCGTCGGGCATCGCGGCGGCGGCTGGCGCCGCGATCAGCGCCAGCATTGCGCATGGCGCGCAAAAAACCAGACGCCGCATCTGACTCACGCTCCCCGCACGACGATCACATGCACGCGATACGGCCCATGCGCGCCGAGCACGATGGTCTGCTCGATATCGCCGGTGCGCGACGGCCCCGACACGAAGTTCACCGCGCGCGGCAGCTCGCCCCGCTCGGCGCGCATCAGCGCGAAAGCGTCTTCATGCGCCGCGACGATGCGCGATGCAGGCACGATCGCGATGTGCGTCTGCGGCAGGAGCGCGCCGGATGCGGGCGTCTCGCCGCCCGAAAGCAGCACGAGCGAACCGGTTTCGGCCGTTGCGCAGAAACAGCCGGTGATGCCGACCAGATCGGCGTCGGCGGGCTTGCGAAACGCCGCCTGAATACCCGCTTGCGTCCACGGAAGACCGACGAGCGCCGGCCACGCGACGGCATCGACTGGAAGATTCAGCGATTGGAGATAGCGCGCGGCTTCGGCGGGCGCGTCGACGAGCGCTTCGACTTCAGCGACGGTCGTGGACAGACGCTCGGCTTCGAGCGTGAAGCGTGCGATCAGCTCGTCGCGCGACTGAGGCAACGGCGGACGCGGACCTGCCGGATGCCGCTCGACATACGCTTGCGCGGCCTCGCGTTCGGCATCCGTGGCGGTGCCGCGACGGCCCTGCGCGCTGCGAATGCGCGCGAGAATATTGCGGCGCGCGGCCGATGTATCCATGGTGCCGTCCTCGTATTGGCGTGCCTGACATTCGTGCGCCGCACAGGCCGGCGACGCGTTCGAATTATAGCGAGCGGCCCCGGCACGCGAACCTCGGCCGAACGGCATAGGCCGGATGCACGAACGCGCGTCGCTCAGTCGTCGCCGACCGGCTGCTCGATGCCGAAGACCTGGCGCAGATAGGCGAGATACGCCTTGTCGTCGCACATGTTCTTGCCGGGCGAATCCGAAAGTTTCGCGACCGGCTGACCGTTGCAGCGAACCATCTTGATGACGATCTGCAGCGGCTGATAACCGAGATCGTTGGTTAGATTCGTGCCGACACCGAATGCGAGCTGGCAACGGCCGCGAAAGCGCTCGTATAGTTGCAGCACCTTCGGGATATCGAGCGCGTCGGAGAAGACGAGCACCTTCGTGCGCGGGTCGCAGCGGTTTTCCTCGTAATGCCGGATGAGGCGCTCGCCCCAGTCGAAGGGATCGCCGGAGTCGTGGCGCGCGCCGTCGAAGAGCTTGCAGAAGTACATGTCGAAGTCGCGCAGGAACGCCTTCATGCCGTAGACGTCAGACAGCGCGATGCCGAGGTCGCCGCGATATTCCTTCGCCCACATCTCGAAGCCGAAGATCTGCGAGTCGCGCAGACGCGGGCCCAGCGCCTGACAGGCCTGAAGATACTCGTGCGCCATCGTGCCGAGCGGTCGAAGGCCGTGCTTCATCGCATAAAAGCAGTTGCTCGTGCCGGCGAATTGCGCGCCGAGCTTTTCCTTCAGCGTCAGCACGACTTCCTCGTGCCATTGCCCGGAAAAGCGGCGGCGCGTGCCGTAGTCGGCAATCTTGCAATCGGAATATTCAGGCGGCGTGGCGAGCAGCTTGATCTTGTCGCGCAGGCGCTCGCGGCCGGTCTCGTACTCGGGCTTGCGCTGCGTGTTGCGGAAGTAGACCTCGTTGACGATCGCGAGCACCGGAATCTCGAAGAGAATCGTGTGCAGCCACGGCCCTTCGATCTCGATGTCGATCTCGCCGTTCTTCTTCGGCGACGGCGCGATGCGGATGGACTTCTCGTTCAGATGAAAGAGCGCGAGGAAGTCGATGAAGTCGCTCTTGATGAAGCGCATGCGCCGCAAATAGTCCAGCTCTTCTTCCTTGAAGCGCAGGTTGCAGAGCTGGCGCACTTCGTCGCGGATCTCGTCGATGTACGGCACGAGATCGACGTTCGGCGTGCGGCAGCGAAAGCGATATTCGACGTGCGCCGCCGGGAAGTGATGCAGCACCACCTGCATCATCGTGAACTTGTAGAGGTCGGTGTCGAGCAGCGAATTGATGATCATGGTTCTGACGGGAACATCCACGCGAATGGACCGCGCGCTCTGGCCTTGCCGCCGGCGCGAAGCCTCATGCCTTTAGGGCCATGTTACCCGAATGTGCGCGAAGGGATGACCATGCGCCACCCATTTGCGGAGCCGTGCATACATAAATCACGAATCAATATAAAGCGCGCTTCGTGCGGCTCGTGCCCGCTTTTACCGTTACGCTACAATATGCGTTTCGGCAGACGCACCTCCCGGCCTACGCAGCCGCCCAGGGCGCCGCCCCCACGAATTCCGCATGCAGGAGCCTGAATGACTCACGTTGTGACCGAAAGCTGCATCAAGTGCAAGTACACCGATTGCGTGGACGTGTGCCCGGTGGATTGCTTCCGCGAAGGTCCCAACTTTCTCGCGATCGATCCGGACGAGTGCATCGACTGCGCCGTTTGCGTGGCCGAGTGCCCGGTCAATGCGATCTACGCCGAAGAAGATGTCCCCGGAGATCAGCAGCACTTCACCGAACTCAACGCGGAACTCGCGCGCAACTGGCCGAGCATCACGAAGACCAAGGGATCGCTGCCCGAAGCGGACGAGTTCAAGGACGTCAAGGAAAAGCTGAACCTGCTCGAACGCTGATTCAGCGATACTCGGGGCGGCACTAGCGCCTGGTGCAAAGTTGTATCGCGTGTCATATCGAATGAAGTTTGATCGTTGACACGCGCGAAATCGCCCCCTATAATTTCGCTTCTCTGCTGTAGATGTTCCCCGATAGCTCAGTCGGTAGAGCGCCGGACTGTTAATCCGTAGGTCCCTGGTTCGAGCCCAGGTCGGGGAGCCAAGAACTCCAGCAAGTCGGTTTTAAAAGAACCCAGTCGATCGGCTGGGTTTTTTTCTCAGTTGCAGATGTATCAGTTGTTCCCCGATAGCTCAGTCGGTAGAGCGCCGGACTGTTAATCCGTAGGTCCCTGGTTCGAGCCCAGGTCGGGGAGCCAAAGAGCTTCAGCCAAAAGCCCAGTCAATGCGACTGGGCTTTTTGTTTTTGCGCCCTCTCGACCTTTTACGCCGCTGTCGGAACGCTTCGCGTTCAGTCGTTTAAGCAGTCTTTTGGCAGCCGCCGCATAATTTCCAAAAGCAGACAGATGGCAGCGATCGAGCAAGAAGGAGCAACGACATGCGCTGGCTTTTGTTGTTCATCTTTATCGCGTGTGCGGCCTATACGCACTGGCGCGGCAAAGTCCGGCACGGCTTCTTCCGGCAACTTTCAGATCATTCGACGTTCATGTCGCCGCTGAACGGCTTCGTCTATCTGTTCTCGCGCGTGCCCTCGACGCCCTATCTGCAGCCGTCGCTCTTTCCCGAACTCGCGCCGCTCGGCGCGCAATGGGAAACGATCCGCGCCGAAGCCCTCGCGCTGCACGAAGCGAGCAAAATCCAGGCGGCGGACAAGTACAACGACATCGGCTTCAATTCTTTCTTCCGGCGCGGCTGGCGGCGCTTCTATCTCAAGTGGTATGACCGTCCGCATCCGTCCGCGGTCGCGATGTGCCCGAACACGCTCGCGATCCTGCAGACCATCCCGACCGTCAAGGCCGCCATGTTCGCGATGCTTCCGCCCGGCGGCACGCTGACGCTGCATCGCGATCCGTACGCGGGTTCGCTGCGCTATCACCTCGGGCTCGTCACGCCGAACCAAGACGGCTGCGCGATCGTCGTCGATGGCGAGCGTTATTCGTGGCGCGACGGCGAGGCGGTCGTCTTCGATGAAACCTATCTGCACTGGGCCGAGAACCGGACGGACAAGGACCGCATCATTCTCTTCTGCGACATCGAGCGGCCGATGAAATACCGCTGGGCGCAGGCATTCAATCATGTCGTCGGCGGTTTTCTGATGCGCGCCGCCGCCTCGCCGAACGAAATCGGCGACCGCACCGGCGGGTTGAATCGCGCGTTCAAGTATCTATATTCCGTCCGGCTCGTCGGCAAGCGCCTGAAGGCGTGGAACCGGACGGTCTACTACATCGTGAAGTGGCTGCTGTTCGGCGGCATTGCCGTCGCGATTTTCTGGAAGCACTGAGACTTCATGCGAGCCACACGACGGTCAGCGAGCGCACGCCCTGCGCGCCGCGAATCAGCACGCCTTCGATATCCGCCGTCGCCGATGGTCCGGTCACGAGCACCGCATAGCGCGCCGATTCGAAATCGTCCCGTCGATACACTTGCTGCAAGCCTTCGACGAGCAGCGCGGGATCGAGCAGCACGACGAGATGCTGCGACAGATAGCCGATCGAATTCACCACGTACTCGCGCTCGCTGAACCACACCGAGCCCGTTTCCGCGACGCCGAAGCGCCCTCGCACGATGCCCACGTCGACATCCTGGAGGGATGCGGGAACGGTGTCGGACGAAAGGGGCCGCGTGCCGCCGACGCCCGGCACCGCCGATGCGATCACCTTCGCATCGGCGAAGCGCGACGAGATCAGCGCGTTCACGTCGTCCAGACTGGCCGCTTCGACGCACGTTCCGCCCATCGCCGTCAGCGCGGCGGTAAAGCGCGCCTTCAGATCGCCTTCGGGCGCGGGGAAGACAGGCACGTCGGGGCGCGGGCGCGCTGCGGGCTGCGCCGCGCGAATCTTCGCCAGAAAAGCGTCGCGAGTCGTCATTGATCGGGCTTCCTGTTCTTCTTGTACCACTCGTGGAAAGTCTCGGCGGGCGCTTCGGGCAGATCGCGCCCGCGTCCCCAGATGTTGAGCGGGTTGTAGAGCACGAAGTTGGGCAGACGCTTCAGCGCGCCGCCGAGCGATGCGACCGTCGCGCGATAAAGCGTCGGGCTCGCGAGCAGACGCCCCGCCATCTTCAGCACTTCCTGCTTCACGAACGGCACCTCGTGCTTTTCGGCGATGACTTCGCGCCACTTGTAAATCTGCTCGTGGATGTTCACCTTAACGGGACACACGTTCGTGCAGCTGCCGTTCATCGTCGAGGCGAACGGCAGCGCGCTGTAGCGCTTCAGATCGTGCGTCGGATTGATGATGGCGCCGATCGGCCCCGAATACGTGCCGCCATACGACAGCCCGCCGCTCCTCCGATACACCGGACACGTATTCATGCACGCGCCGCAGCGGATGCACTTGAGCGAGAACCAGAAGTCGTCCATCGCGAGACGCTCGGAGCGGCCGTTATCGACGAGGATGTAGTGCATCTCCGTGCCCGGACGCGGCGCGCGAAAGTGCGACGTGTACTGCGTAATCGGCGAGCCGAGCGCGCTTCTCGACAGCATCCGCACGAAAACGCCTAGATCGGCGATCGTCGGAATGATCTTTTCGATGCCGATCGACGCGATATGCAGCGGCGGTACGTTCGCCGACAAATCCGCGTTGCCCTCGTTCGTGCATACGACCACCGTTCCCGTCTCCGCGACCGCGAAATTGCACCCGGTCATGCCGGCCGTCTTCTCGCGCACGAAATACGGCCGCGTGTTCATGCGCTGGCTTTCCGCGAGATAGTGGATGTCGCTGTTGTGCGGATCGGTGCCGATGGTCTTGCCGAACAGTTCCGCCACGTCCGCGCGCAGCTTGTGCACGGCGGGCACGACCATGTGACTCGGGTCCTGATGATCGAGCTGCTGGATGCGTTCGCCGAGATCGGTTTCCATCACCGTGATGCCGCGCGGCTCCAGATAGTCGCGCATGTAGCACTCGTCGGTGAGCATCGACTTGCTCTTCACGAGCGAGGTCATGCCGCGCTCGCTCATCAACTGGTAGACGAGCGCGTTGTGCTCCTCGGCGTTCGCCGCGAAGTGCACGACGACGCCGTTCTTCTCCGCCTGATCGACGAACTGCGCGATGTAATCGGCGAGATTGGACAGCGTATGTTCCTTGATCGCCGATGCGAGATCGCGCATCGTCTCCCATTCGGGAATGCCGTGCGCCTGCGCGTCGCGCTTGCTGCGCAAGTCCCAAAGACGCTTGTCATGGAACGCGACGTGATCCGGCTTCTGCAGAAACGCGCCCGCCGCCTTCGCGTGATCGATTCGTACGCTCTTGCTCATGCGCGCGCTCCGTTCAGAACCTGCGCGATATGGATGAACTTCGCATCGGCTTTCATGCGCTCGGCGCAGCCTTGCTGATGCATGAGACACGACATGTCGCCCGAGACGATGTACTCCGCGCCCGCGCCGACGTGATCGCGTACCTTGTCCTGCCCCATGCGCACGGAGACGGCCTCTTCGGTCACCGAGAACGTGCCGCCGAAACCGCAGCATTCGTCGGGACGCGCGGGCGCGACGAACTCGATGCCCTTCACGCCTTCGAGCAGCGCGCGCGGCTTCGAGAACGGCGTGCCCGCCACTTCCGAATTCGATGTCTCGCGCAGATGCCGCACGGCGCTGCAACTGTTGTGCAGCCCGACCTTGTGCGGGAATTCGGCCCACGGAAACGCGCGCACCTTCAGCACATCGTGAAGAAACTCGACGAGTTCGAACGTATTACGGCGCACCTTCTGCACCGCGCTCGTCTGCTCGATCGCGGTGAAATGCTCGCGCACGTGATGCGTGCAACTCGCCGACGGTCCGACGACGTAATCGTAGTCCGCGAAGTTGCGGGCGAAGACGCGCTCGGCGCCGGCCGCGTCCTTGTGCGCGCCGCTATTGGCCATCGGCTGGCCGCAGCAGGTCTGATCCTGCGGATAGTCGACATCCACGCCCAGCCGTTCGAGCAATTCCAGCGTGGCGATGCCGATTTGCGGATAGAAAGCGTCGATGAAACACGGAACGAACAGGGCAACTTTCATGACGGATTCGGCGATTGGTAAGCTTGGTCTGACCAAGACTTTAAAGAGATGCCCGATTCGTGTCAAACTCGGGCATTCCCCCGGCTTTCACCACGCATTCACGTCGAACGATGACTTTTCAGCCCGTCCATGCGCATTCCTACGCCCGCGTGCGCCTCTCCGATGTCGTGTCCGGACAGATCCGCGAGCTGATATCGAGCGGCGCGCTGCTGCCCGGCCAGCGTCTGCCCGCCGAACGCGATCTCGCGGAGCAGTTGAACGTGTCCCGTCCGTCGTTGCGCGAGGCGCTGATTCGGCTGGAATCGGACGGCTTCATACGCGCGGTTGGGCGCGGTGGTTTTGTCGTATCGGACGTGACGGCGCCGCTCGTGTCGCATCCGCTCGCCGCCTTGCTCGAACAGCAGCCGAACGCGAGCGCCGATGTCCTCGAACTGCGCCACGGCCTCGAAACGCTCTCGACCGCCTACGCCGCCGAGCGCGCGACCGATGCCGATCTTGCGCGCATCGCCGCCGCGTTCGACGCGCTGCAGAACGCCGTCGCGGAGAAGAGCACGCGAATCGCGGAAAAGGACGCGGCGTTCCATCTTGCGATCGCGGACGCGACGCACAACGTCGCGCTGACGCATGTGATGCACGGCCTCAACGAACTCGTGCGCGAATCGATGCTGACATCGCACCGTCTCGTCGATTACGACGACGACGTCGAAGCGAACTTGATGACGCAGCATCGCGCGATCTTCGATGCGATCGTCGCGCGCGATCCGGCACGCGCGCGCGAATGCGCAGGCGCGCACCTGGACTACGTGCGCACGCTGTACCGCGATCTTCCGGCGAGGCGCAACCGGGCCGCGTGACGTATTCACATTACGAATCTGTAAGCTGCGAGAAAGTGATGATAGGACATCGCCTACACAGCTTTCGGACGCGCACGGCTAACGCGCGCCCCGCTTCCTCGCGATACTGGAACCGTCTAAAACAACACGCGAAGGAGGACAAAATGCCTTACCTGCTCGGATGGTTGCTCGGCGTTCCGGTCATCGTTCTGGTGATTCTTTATCTGATCTTCCATTGACCGCATGCGAGTGCGAGATGCATCGAAAAAGCAAGGGCGTCGATACAATACGACGCCCTTTCTCTTTTCCTGCATACGACGATGAAACGCTCCGCTCTCGCCCTCGCCGCTTCGTTCGCAGTTCTCACCGGCGCGGGACTCGCGCACGCGGAGGAAATCGCGAGCGTAAATACCAACTTTCGTTTCACCGGCTCCGACCGCGTGACTGTCGACGCTTACGACGATCCGCTCGTCCAGGGCGTGACGTGCTACGTGTCGCGCGCGCGCACGGGCGGCGTGAAAGGCACGCTGGGCATCGCCGAAGATCCGACCGAAGCGTCGATCGCGTGCCGTCAGGTCGGGCCGATCAGGTTCACACAGCCGCTCAAGCAGAAAACCGACGTGTTCTCCGCTGGCATGTCCTTCATCTTCAAGACGCTGCATGTGGTGCGCGTCGTCGATACGAAACGCAACACGCTCGTCTATCTGACCTACAGCGACCGCATCGCGACCGGCAGCCCGAAGAACAGCGTCACGGCGGTGCCGGTGCCCGAGGGCACGACTATCCCGGTGAAGTGACGCGCGGCGCATCGTTGTAGACTGTCCGATTCCGCCTGCCTCGACAGCTTCCGATCATGAACGCCGACCGTTTCCGCAACGCCGCACGCTACTGGCGCTCGCCGCTCGTGCCGGACGCGGACATGGTCACGGCCGAGTACTACGATCACGCGTTCTCGCCGCACTGGCACGACGCCTACACGGTGCCCGTGATCGAGGCCGGCGCGGAATGTTTCGACTATCGCGGCTCGCATCATGTGGCCGAAGCCGGCTCGGTGCCGGTCATCAATCCCGGCGAAGTGCATACCGGCGCGCGGGCCGTGGATGCGGGCTGGCGTTATCGCGTGTTCTATCTGCCGGTGCCGTTCGTCGAGACTATCGCGCGAGACATGTCGGGCCGGCCCGGATCGTCGCCGTGGTTCCCCGATGAGATCATCCGCGACGCCGATCTCGCGCGCCGGCTCTCTATCGCGCATCGTCTGCTGGAGCAAGCCGCCGATCCGCTCGCCGCGGAACTCGCGCTCGTCGATGCCGTGACGACGCTGCTCGGCCGCCACGCGCTCGCGCGTCCCGAGATCGCCCCGGTCGCCGCCGACGCACGCCGCGTCTCGACGATGAAATCCCGCCTCGCCGATGACCTGCTCGAACCCGTCACGCTCGCCGAACTCGCGCAGACTGTCGGTCTCTCGACGTTCCACGCCGCGCGCCTTTTCACGCGCGAAACCGGTCTCGCGCCGCACGCATGGCGCAATCAGATGCGTATCGTGCGCGCGCTGCCGGCGTTGCGCGCGGGCGCGTCGGTCACCGATGTCGCGGCGGCGAGCGGCTTCGCGGACCAGAGCCATTTCACGCGTCATTTCAAGCGCACGTTCGGCGTTCCGCCCGGCCGCTGGCGCTGACGCGCTTGCGCTGATCCGCCGATCTGACAATCGACAAAGCGCAAGAACGTACAAGCGCGTTCATCGGCGTTTTGCGTATCCTCGCTTCCATAGGAGGACATCTTGAAAGCAACACCTTTGCGCGAATTCGCCGCCGGCGCACGCGACACCATCCCGATGATGATCGGCGCCGCGCCCTTCGGCGTGATCTTCGGCACGCTCGTCACCGCGAGTCCGCTCGCGCTCTGGCATGGCCAGTTGATGTCGCTCGTGGTCTTCGCGGGTTCGGCGCAGTTCATCGCGGTCGGGCTGATCGCGTCGCACGCGAGTTTCGCCGTCATCCTGGCGACGACGCTCGTCGTCAATCTGCGTCACGTGCTCTATTCCGCGACGCTCGCGCCGTATGTCGCGCATCTGCCGCGCCGCTGGCGCTGGGCGCTGGCGGGCGTGCTCACCGACGAAGTCTTCGCCGTCGCCTACGCGCACTATCAGAAGCGCCCGCCGGGCGAGACCGGGCCGCATTACTTCTTCGGCTCCGGCGTCGCGATGTATCTGAACTGGCAGTTGTGGACGCTGCTGGGCCTGCTCTTCGGCGCGGCGTTTCCCGGCCTGAAGTCGCTCGGTCTCGACTTCGCGATGGTCGCGACGTTCATCGCGATCATCGTGCCGCAGCTCGTTGCGGTGCGCTTCATCGCGGCGGCGTTCGCATCGGGCGTGCTGTCGTTCGCGTGGCAGGACTGGCCGTACAAGCTCGGGCTGCTCGCCGCGGTGTTCGTCGGCGTTGCGGTCGGCATGGTGCTCACGTTGATGGAAAACCGCGCGACGGCGAAGCAAGACGCGAAGCATCGCAAGAAGAACGCGAAGGAGCGCACACAATGAACTCGATGAACTACGTCGCGCTGATCCTCGGCATGGCGGCCGTCACGTTCGTGATCCGCGCCGCCGTGTTCGTGCTGGGCGAACGCCTGCCCTTTCCGCCGATCGTGCGCACGGCGCTCTCGTTCGTGCCGGTGACGGTGCTCACCGCGATCATCGTGCCGATGACGGTATCGCCGCACGGCAACGGCGCCGAAATCACCTGGCGCAATCCGCAGCTCGTGGCGGCGATCGTCGCGGTCCTCGTTTGCGCGCTGACGAAACGGCCGCTTTTGACGATTGCGGTATCGCTCGCGGTGTTTTTCGTGTGGCAGTTCGCGGTGCTGCGCTAAACGTTTCCCGCCGATCCGCCTGTGATCGGCTTTCAAAAAGCATCGAAGAAGGCTCAAGTTCCCGGATTTTCCGCCGATATCAGAAACGAATGGACTCCGCCCCGAGAAGCGGAGCCGCCAGCATTGCCCGCGTCCGGATATCCGGGAGCGGAAACGGGAACCAACATGCGTCAAATCACCCTTTCGTTACGCGACGAGACGATTGCTGCGCTACAGCGCGATTTCGAGGCGTTCACGCGTCTGTCGCTGAAGCTCGATCCGCAATTCGTCACGCCGTCGTTCGAGGACTTCCTGCGCGCGAAGCTGCTCGACAACAACACGCCGCTCACCGAACAGGCGGTGCAGCGCATGCTTACGCACGGCCAGTACGCTTGGGCCAAGCGCGCGCTCGACAAGGAGTTTCCGGATGTCGTCGAAATCCTGATCCGTCAGGCGGCGGAGCACGGCTTCGCGTTCGCGATTCGCGCCGACTGGACCGCCGAGGATTTGATCCGCGCATCGCGCGAATGGGCGACGGCGATCGTCACCGAAGCGAACGGCGACGTATCGCAAGTGGACATGCTCGCCTCGCAGATCAAGTCGGCGGCGGCGGACATTCGCGAAGTCGAGGAGAAGATGCAGACGCCCGCGTGGCGTCTCGCGGATTCGCTGCGTCAACGCGTCTACGAAACGAAGATTTCGGTGGAAACGAGCGTCGGTTCGACGGCGCGCGAGAAGCTCGGCGAATTGCGCTGCCTGCTCAGGCTCGGCATCTTCTATGGCTCGATCCAGAAGCAGGAAGCGCAGCAAGTGCTGGAATATCTGCGCGCGCTGCGGCCGGAGCTTTTCATCGAAGAGCCCTACGACGGCTTCACGCGCTTCGCCGCATGGCTGCGCAGCATCTTCGCGCCGTCGCCGCGCGCGCCGGGCGCTCCACGCGCGCAACGCTGAGGACGCCGGCTACTCCCACATGCCCTTGAGGCGCGCCGCGATATCGATCTTCGCTTTCGCGGCGGCCGCCAGCCCCGCCGCCGTTGGCGCGGCGGGCGCGATCACCGGCGGCCACGCGGCCGCCTCGAAGTTCTGCATCAGATGCGGCGGGATGAAGCGCGTGCGCTGCGCCGAGACGTGCCGGTCGCCCAGATGGGTCTGGTTGTGCACGTAGAAACGCTGCGGCGTGATGATGTGCAGGTCTTCCTTCGCGCGCGTCATTGCGACGTATAAAAGCCGCCGCTCCTCGTCGATTTCCTCTTCGCTGCCCGTGCCGAGATCGGACGGAATGCAGCCATCGACGCCATTGAGCACGAACACGTTGCGCCATTCCTGGCCCTTCGCCGAATGGATGGTCGAAAGAATCAGATAGTCTTCGTCGAGCAGCGGCACGCCGGATTCGTCGCTGGTCGCGTCGGGCGGATCGAGCGTGAGTTCGGTGAGGAAGCGCTCGCGCGTCGGATACGTCGCTGCGATGCTTTCCATCTGCAGCACATCGCCGATGCGGATCGCCGCGTCTTCGTGATTGCGTTCCAGATGCGGCTCGTACCACCGGCGGATCATCTCGAACTCGGCGGGCCAGCCTGATTCTCTGCCGCACAGTTTCGCCATCAGCCCGACGAAACGCGGCCAGTCATCCGATGCGCGCGCGGGCGCCTGAAACGCGGCGAGCGCGTTCGACGTTACCGCGTCGGGCGCGCTGACGGTATCGAGCAGGCGCCCGGCAATCGCCGGCCCGATGCCCGGCAGCAGTTGCGCGACCCGAAAGCCCGCGACGCGGTCGCGTGGATTTTCCGCCCAGCGCAGCACCGCGAGCACGTCCTTCACGTGGACCGAGTCGAGAAACTTCAGCCCGCCGAATTTCACGAACGGAATGTTCCGGCGCGTGAGTTCGATTTCGAGCGTCGCGCTGTGATGCGCGGCGCGAAAGAGCACGGCCTGCGCCTTCAGCTTCATGCCGCCTTCGCGCGCTTCGAGCACTTTCTCGACGACATAGCGCGCCTGATCGGCTTCGTCGGCGACGGACACCACGCGCGGCTTCTGCGCCGATGCCTTGTCGGTCCAGAGATTCTTCGTGTAACGCTCGGACGCGAGGCCGATCACCGCGTTCGACGCGTCGAGAATCGGCAAGGTCGAGCGATAGTTGCGATCGAGCGTGACGGTCGCGGCGGGCGGATCGAAGTGGCCGGGGAAATCGAGAATATTGCGCACCGTCGCGCCGCGAAACGAATAGATGGACTGTGCATCGTCGCCGACGACGGTCAGGCCGCGCCCGTCCGGTTTCATCGCGAGAAGAATGGACGCCTGAAGGCGGTTCGTGTCCTGATATTCGTCGACGAGCACATGATCGAAACGGCTCGCGAGGTCGGCGGCGACCGACGGCTCCGCCGCGAGATGCGACCAGTAGAGCAGCAGGTCGTCGTAATCGAGCACGCTTTGCGCCTGTTTCGCGCTGACGTACGCGGCGAAGAGGCGCTTCAGGTCGGCTTCCCATTCGCGGCACCACGGATACGACTGATCGAGCACGGCCGTAAGTGACGCGCCCGTATTGACGACGCGCGAATAGATCGCGAAACACGTCGATTTCGCGGGAAAGCGCTTCTCCTTCGACGACAAACCGAGTTCGTGGCGCACGAGGTTCATAAGATCGGCGGAATCCTCGCGATCGTTGATCGTGAAGGACGGCGCGAGCCCGACGAGATCGGCGTAGTCGCGCAACAGCCGCGCGCCGACGCTATGAAACGTGCCCGACCAGCTCAGACCTTGCGCGATGGCGCTTCTCGTGCCGAGCGCATTGGCGGCGATACGCGACACGCGCCGCGTCATTTCGAGCGCCGCGCGGCGCGAAAACGTCAGCAGCAGAATGCGATGCGGATCGGCGCCCTTCACCAGCAGATGCGCGACGCGATGCGCAAGCGTATTGGTCTTGCCCGATCCCGCGCCCGCGATGACGAGCAGCGGCCCGCCCGCGCGCCCCGGTTCATCGATGCCGAATTCGACGGCCTGACGCTGCGCCTCGTTGAGCTTCGCGAGATAGTCGGCGACTTGTTTCGTGGCGGATTCGTCGGCGGTGTCGGGAAGCGTGAGCACGTGAGGGAAAGCGGCGGGAAATGGGTGACGCACACTGTATATCCATACAACCCGCGCGCGCAAGCCTTTGGCTCGATTGAGCTTTTGGCCCCAAATGAAACGAGCCCGGTTCGCGGGGAACCGGGCTCGCGTTTATCGAAGGTCTGCGTCAGTCGGCCTTTTTCGCGTTCTTCAGCTTCGCGTCGGCGGCGGCTTCGTTGGCGTCGGATTGCGCCTCGGTCTTTTTCTTGTCGGCCTTGGCTTGCGCGACGGCGGCCTTCTTGTCGGCCTTGCTTTGCTCCTTCGCAGCCTTCTGATCGGCGGCGGTCGGGGCGTCGGAGGTCGTCTGCGCGAACGATGCCGCGCTCGCGCTCGCGAACGTGCCCGCGATCAGCGCAGCCAGCAATGCATGCGTTTTTCGATTCATGGTCTTCTCCCGTTTTCGATGCCGCGAACCGCTCGTGCCGCTCGCGGCGAGTCAGACTTAGTGCTGCAAGCCGGTGTCCTTCGGCGTGTTCGGCTCGGTCGCGTTCAATTCGGCCTTGGCGGCGTCCTTGTCGGCCTTGCGGTTGATTTTCGCGTTCTTCACTTCTTCCTTGTACTGCGCCTTGGCTTGCTTGTTCTGGGCCTTCAACTCGGCCTTCGAAGCCTTTTTCGATGCGCGATATTCGGCGTTGGCCTCGGCGTTCGCGTTACGGCGCTGGACGAGCGGATCGGTGGGCGCCGGCGCGACGACGTTCTGCGGCGGCGGGGTCATCGGTTGCGCGGCTTGTGCCTGCATGGCCTGCGGTTGCACGGGCGCGGCTTGCGTCGCCGTCTGCGCGTAGGCGCCCGAGGCGGCGAAGGTGGCGATGGCGGAGCCGATCAAAAGCATTCGTGCGCGAGTCATGAGCTAGTCCTCTCTTTAGTTTGGCGTCGACGGCGCTCTCAAGTCGATGAAGCGAGCGATCCGCGCGACTTTTGTCGATTGGAAAGATGACCGAAGCTGCATCGATCAAACGTTGGGACCGGCCGGCAATCGAGCGAGTTCGCCAAAACGGGTCATTGTTACCGACGGTTTCATCTGGCTACATTTGCTGGCCGACCTGCTTGCGTTTCGATTACCGTGCGCGCCGGTCACGCGATGCCTTAGAGCACGGCGCATGCCCGGGCGTGGTTTATCATTGGGCTTTCGTGCCTCCCCGCTTGCGTCGCCGCCCCATGCCGCCACTTCAATTCACCCTCACGGGCGACTTCATCGAACTTCACAATCTGCTCAAGCTGATGGGTCTCGCCGACAGCGGCGGCTCGGCGAAAGCGCGCGTCGCAATGGGCGATGTCACCGTCGACGGCAAGGTGGAACTGCGCAAGACGTGCAAGATCCGCGCGGGCCAGCGCGTGAAACTCGACGGCCAGACGATCCACGTCCGCGCGCCCGAATAGCCGCGCACGCGCCGCGCGAACGACAAAACCTGGCAATAAGCGCGCGCATCATCGACATGCCGCGCGCGACGCAATAAGCTAGTCGTCTTTCGTTCTGGTTTCAGCGTCGGTTCCGTCAGCGCGTGCGCGCTTCGATCTTTGCCCCTTCGCATTCCAGTCCGCGACGCTCAGTGCACTGACTGACGCGCCGCTTTCGTTTCGATCCGATCAGCCATGCAACCGCCAGTCACGCGCGCCGCGCGCGCGCATCAAGGACCGCCGAGCCTCTCGCGTCACGCCGTCGACACGGCGCGCCTCGCCGCGCCGCTCGCCATCGCGCAACTTTCGCAGATGGCGATGGGCGTCACCGACACCATCCTGCTCGGCTCGCTCGGCCCCGACGCGCTCGCCGCCGGCGGTCTCGGCGCGAATCTCTTTTTCGTCGTCGTCACGCTGCTGCAGGGCGTGTTGACGTCCGTCTCCGTGTCCGTCGCGCACGCCCGCGGCGCCAACGACGACGCGCGCGTGCCGAGCATCTACTGGACCGGTTTCGTGCTCTCGCTGCTGCTCGCCGTGCCCGCGTTCGTGCTGCTGAGCTACGCCGAGCCGATTCTGCTTGCGTTCAACGAGCCCGCGACGCTCGCGAAGAACGTCGGCGAATATTGCGCGGTGCTGCGCTGGGGCACGCCCGGCAGTCTCATCGGCGTCGGCATGATGCGCGCGTTTCTGCCCGCGATCGGCGCGGCGCGCAGGCTGCTGTGGATTTCGATCGGCGGCGTGTTCGTCAACGGCTTTCTCAACTACGGCCTGATTCACGGCGCGTACGGCCTGCCGCGCGAAGGCTTTCTCGGCTCGGCCGCGGCGACGACGATCACCGTCTGGGGCATCGCGGTCGCGCTCGTCGCGGTGCTGCATCTGCGGCCGCGCTACCGCCATTTCGTCGTGCGTGCGCGCCCGCGTCTGCCTTTGATGGGCGAACTGTTCGGCATCGGCTGGCCGGTCGCGATCACCTACGGCGTCGAATCGACGCTCTTTCTCGCCACCGGCATGATGGTCGGCCTGCTCGGCGAAGCGCCGCTCGCCGCGCATCAGATCGCGCTCAACGTGGCGTCGGTCGCGTTCATGGTGCCGCTCGCGATCGGCCAGGCGGCGAACGTGCGCGTCGGCTACTGGGTCGGCGCGGGCGTGCCGGTCGCCGCGCGTCACGCGGGCTTCGTCGCGCTCGCGCTGGGCGTCGGCTTCATGATGTGCTCGGGCCTCGTGCTGCTCATCGTGCCGCGCGTGATCGTCGGCCTGTATCTGCATCTCGACGATCCCGCCAACGCGCATACCGTCACGCTCGCGGCGTCGCTGCTCGGCGTGGCGGCCGTGTTCCAGATCGTCGACGGCATGCAGACGGTCGGCTCCGGCTGCCTGCGCGGCCTCAAGGACACGCGCATCCCGATGCTCGCCGCCGCGTTCGGCTACTGGGGCGTCGGTTTCCCGACCGGCTACGTGCTCGCGTTCCACTTCCAACTCGGCGCGAAGGGCCTGTGGTGGGGACTCGCCGCCGGGCTTGCGAGCGTCGCCGTGCTGATGACGCTGCGGTTCCATCGCATCAGCCGAAGGTTCATCGAGACGGGCATCGCGCCCGCGCCGCACGACGACGCCGCCGGAAGCGCCGCGCCGCACGGTCACGTCTGATAAGCACACGAAGCCCGTGCCGATTTGCATAGCAGGAATGCTTGGTTGGCCCGCGCACGGCGCATTGCTACGATGAACCCGTCTCCTCCTTGAGACATCTGTGACAGGGGTTATAAGCCCGCTCTAGCCGACGCTAGCCAGCGGGCTTTTTTTCGCCTGTGCGCCATCGCGCAGTGCGCGCGAGGTCGGGCATCCGGTGCATTTCCGATTTCCCATAGAATATTTTCGAGACACAGCGCGAGAACGTTTCTTGCTCGCTCGTGCCGCAAAATGCGAAAACGTCGGCGTGCAGCAACGCGCGACGATCAGAACGGGGAATCGAAGTGTCGGAAAACCGGGGAATGTGGGACATCGCGCGACGCGTCACGCGCGCAAGAAAATTCAATGCCGCCGTACGCAAGGCGGCCGTCATCCTGACGATGACGACGCTCGTCGCCGCCTGCGCGACGCGTCCGCCCGCGACGGCGTTCGACCGGCCGGCGAGCCACGCGCTCGCATCGACCGAGTCGACGCCGCTCGCGAACGCGCTCGCGCCGCTGGAAAAGCGGCATCCTGACGAGTCCGCCGTGCGCCTCCTGCCGACCGGCACCGACGCGCTTCAAGCCCGCGTCGCGCTCGCGCGCGCGGCGACGAAGACGCTCGACATGCAGTACTACATCGCCAACGAGGACAACACCGGCAAGCTGCTGCTCGGCGCGGCGCTGTACGCGGCGGATCGCGGCGTGCGCGTGCGCATGCTCGTCGATGACCTGAACTTCAAGGACATCGACCAGATCATGGCGGCGCTCAACTCGCACGACAACATCGAGATTCGCGTCTTCAATCCGTTCGGCAGTGCGCAACGCAGCTTTTCCGAGCGCACGCAGAACCTCTTCACGAATCTCGGCCACTTCACGCGCCGCATGCACAACAAGGCGATGATCGCGGACAACCAGATCGCGATCGTCGGCGGGCGCAATCTCGGCGACGAATACTTCAGCGCGAGCCCGACGCTGCAGTTCCGCGATCTCGACGTCTTCGCCGCCGGCCCGGTCACGCAGAAAATCTCCGCGAGCTTCGACGATTACTGGAACAGCACGCTCGCCTATCCGCTGCGCGCGCTGAACAAGCAGAAGTTCGATCCGTCCGAACTCGACAAGACCCGCGACGATCTGCGCGCGCATTGGCGTGCGCAAGCCGATCCGCTGAATGCGAAGCCGCTCAACGCGACGCCGCTCGCGCAGCAGATCTCGCGTGAGGAAATGGGCCTCGTGTGGGCGCCGACGGAGTTCCGGGTCGATTCGCCGTCGAAGATCGAGCATCCGAGCGACGACTACAAAAGCCCGCCGATGGAACGGCTCGCCGAACTGCTCAAGGACGCGCAGAGCGAATTCCTGATCCTGTCGCCCTATTTCGTGCCGCACGACGCGGGCGTGCAGGCGCTCGGCGATCTGACGAAGCGGCGCGTGCGCGTCGCGGTGCTGACGAATTCGCTTGCCGCGACCGATGCCGTCGCGGTGCAGGCGGGCTACGCGCCGTATCGGATTCCGATGCTGCAAAACGGCGTCGAACTATACGAATTCAAGCCGATTCAGCTCGAAGGCGAAAGCAGTCCGCGCGCCGGTCTGTTCGGCTCGCAGTCGCGCGCGAGCCTGCACGCGAAGGCCTATGTGATCGATCGGAGTATCCTCGTGATCGGCTCGATGAATCTCGATCCGCGTTCGGCGAAGCTGAATACCGAGCTCGCGCTCGTGATCCACAGCAAGCCGATCGCCGAGGAAGCCGCGAAACTGTTCGCGAACGGCACTTCGCCGAAGGCAAGCTGGCAGGTGCATCTGGCGAGCGCGGCGGTGACCGGGGAACTTCAGCGCACGGGCGCGCCGCAGTCGGGCCTCGTCTGGACGACCGAGGCGAACGGCGGTCTCGTCACCTACAATTTCGATCCCGAGGCAGGCTTTTATCGCAACGCGATGACGGGCCTCTTCATGCTGCTGCCCGTCGACAAGCAGCTTTGATCCAACTTCGTAAGGGAACACGCCATGTCACAACACGCGAAGGGCGACGTACGGATGGAGAAGGACACGTTCGGTGAGATCGCCGTGCCGAACGACAAGCTTTGGGGCGCGCAAACGCAGCGCTCGCTGCAGAACTTCAAGATTTCGACGGAGAAGCAGTCGCCCGAACTGATCACCGCGCTCGCGATCATCAAGCACGCCGCCGCCGATGTGAACGAAGGGCTGAAGGTGCTGGATTCGAAGAAGGCGAAGGCGATCGTGCAGGCAGCCGAAGAGATCATCGACGGCAAGCATCCCGATGAATTTCCGCTTGCCGTGTGGCAGACCGGCTCGGGCACGCAGACCAACATGAACCTGAACGAGGTGATCGCCAACCGCGCGAGCGAGATCATGGGCGGGCCGCGCGGCGAGGAGCGCCTCGTGCATCCGAACGACGACGTGAATCGCGGCCAGTCGTCCAATGACGTGTTTCCGACGGCGATGCACGTCGCCGCGGCCGTGGCGATCAAGAAGCATCTGCTGCCGTCGCTGAAGACGTTGCGCGATACGCTCGACAAGAAAGCGAAGGCGTTCGACAACATCGTGAAGATCGGCCGCACGCATTTGCAAGACGCGACGCCGCTCACGCTCGGACAGGAGTTTTCGGGTTACGTGGCGCAACTCGATCAGGGCATGAAGCATGTCGAGGCAACGCTGCCGCATCTCTATCAGCTCGCGCAGGGCGGCACGGCGGTCGGCACGGGACTGAACGCGCATCCGGAATTCGCGACGAAGGTCGCTCAGGCGATCGGCAAGCTCACCGGCCTGCCCTTCGAGACGGCGCCGAACAAGTTCGAGGTGATGGCCGCCGCCGACGCGCTCGTCGCCGCTCACGGCGCGCTCAAGACGGTCGCCGCGAGCCTCATGAAGATCACGAACGACATCCGCTGGCTCGCGAGCGGACCGCGCTGCGGGTTGGGCGAGCTATCGATTCCGGAGAACGAACCGGGCAGCTCGATCATGCCGGGCAAGGTCAATCCGACGCAATCCGAGGCCGTCACGATGCTGTGCTGCCAGGTATTCGGCAACGATGTCGCGGTGAATTTCGGCGGCGCGAGCGGCAACTTCGAACTGAACGTGTTCCGGCCGATGATCGCGCATAACGTGCTGCAATCGGTCCGCCTGCTCGCGGACGGTGCGCGCAGCTTCAACGACAACTGCGCGGTGGGCATCGAGCCGAACGAAAAGCGCATCGACAGTCTGCTGAACGAATCGCTGATGCTGGTAACGGCGCTGAATCCGCACATCGGCTATGACAAGGCCGCGCAGATCGCGAAGAAGGCGCACAAGGAAGGCACGACGCTGAAGGCGGCCGCGCTCGCGCTCGGTCACGTGACCGAGCAGCAGTTCGATGAGTGGGTCAAGCCTGAGGATATGGTAGGGAAGAAGTAAGCGTTTTTTCCTCGACCGAGCGGCGGGGTCACACCTTCCCCGCCGCCACCTCCTCCGGCTTCAATTCGACGATCGCATCGAGCGCGTCCTTCACGTCCATCGCGTATTTCGCGAGCCGCTTCTCCTCGTCCGTTTCCGGCACGAAGGAAGGCACGGGCGTCGGCTGGCCTTTTTCATCGACGGCGACGAAGACCATCAGGCAATCGGTCGTCTGTTGAAGCTCGCCGACTTTCGGATCGCCAGCATGCACGGAGATGTGGATGTGCATGCTCGTGCGACCCGTCGTCACGACGCGCGCGCGTAACTCGACCAGATTGCCGACGAGAATCGGCCGCCGGAAACGGATGTTGCCGACGCTCACCGTCACCGCATAGCGCCCGGACCACATAGCGGCACAGGCGTAGGCGGTTTCGTCGATCCATTTCATCAGCGCGCCGCCGTGCACCTTGCCGCCGAAGTTCACCGAAGTGGGCTCGGCGAGAAAGCGGAATGTGGTCTCGGCGCGGCTTTTCGGCGCTGCGGGAATCGGAGATGTGGCCGGAGTGTTCATGGAAGTTTCAGTCGTGGACGGTGATGCCCTGATCGATCGTGCCGTACATCGTGATGCTGCCGCCGCCCGCCGACGACGACGGCGCGCCCGCGCACCCCGCGCAGAGCATGAGCACGCCGATCACGCTCGCGAAAATGAATCTGTACATGGAATCTCCCGCTTCCTCGAAATGCCAGCGGTCATTCTAGCGCCGCGCATGGCGCATCGACATTTCGGCGCGCGGTGAAACGTCGGTTGCGCGGGCGCGCTAGAGTAAGCATATCGATGACTTCGCCCGAAACGGAGACCGCCATGAACGCCGCCCTCGACGACGCCGATTCTCGCGCGCGCCATTTCCCCGGCCTGTCGCGCGTCGGCGCGCTGATCGCCGATCCGGGCCGCGCCGCCATGCTCTGGTCCCTGATGGACGGCACCGCCCGCCCCGCCGGCGAATTGACGATGATCGCGGGGCTGTCGCCATCGGCGGCGAGCGGGCATCTCGCGCGGCTGACCGAAGGCGGCCTGCTCGCGCTCGAAGTGAGCGGGCGGCATCGCTACTATCGGATCGCGACGCCGGATATCGCCGCCGCCATCGAGGCGCTCGCCAATCTCGCGCGTGCGAGCGCGCCGCAGCGCACGCCGGAGCGTCCGCCATTGGCGGTGCCCGTCGAGATGCGTTTCGCGCGCACCTGCTACGACCATCTCGCGGGCGAACTCGCCGTGCAGCTTTTCGATGGCATGATCGCGCGCAACTGGCTCGCCGCCGCCGACGCCGACGGTCACGATGCGGCGCACGGCCCCGCCGCGCTCGACGCCACCGCGCAAGGCGCGCAGGCCTTCGCCGAACTCGGCATCGATCTGACGGCGCAGCGCGCGCGCCGGCGACGCTTCGCGTGTACATGCATCGACTGGAGCGAGCGCCGGCCGCATCTCGGCGGCGCGCTCGGCGCGGCCTTTCTCGAGGCGTGCGAGTCGCATGGCTGGATCGAGCACACCGCGAAACGCCGCGTATTGCGCGTGACGCCAGCGGGGCATCGGCACTTCGAGGACTTCCTGTCGGCGCGATAAAGCTTTGTTACGCGCGCCTGCGCGCCGTTACAAACGGCATCGTACGGATACAGGCGCCGGCGATACATTGATCCGACAGGCCGCGCGAACACAGCGTCGACGGAACGCGCGCGCGGCCGCCGGAGAATGCAATGAAGATCAAGACCGTCGCCGCCGTCGCCTTGTGCGTGCCTTTGTCGACAGCGGGACTCACCGCATTTGCGCAGACCGGACAAGGCGACCCGCCCGGACGCATCGCGCGGCTGAACTACATGGCGGGCACCGTGACGACCGAGCCGGCGGGGGCGTCCGACTGGTCCTATGCGCAGGTCAATCGTCCGCTCACGACCGGCGACCAGCTCTGGAACGACGAGAACGCGCGCTCGGAACTGCATATCGGATCGACGGCGGTGCGGCTCGGATCATCGACGGCGCTCTCCGTGCTCGCGCTCGACGACGCCTCCGCGCAGCTCAAGATCGCGCAAGGCACGCTGTCGACGCGCGTGCGCGAACTGCCGCCCGGCGCGCGCTACGAGCTCGACACGCCCAACACCGCGCTCGCGATCACGACGGCGGGCGACGTGCGCGTGGACGTCGCGCCCGACGGCCGCGCGACCACGGTGACGGTGCGAAGCGGCGGCGTCACCGCTTACGGCGATGGCGCATCGGTGCAACTCGCGGGCGGCCAGCAGATGACGTTCGAAGGCACCGATCTGCAACAGGCCTCGGCGAATGCGGCGCCCGAGCCGGACGCATTCGACCAGTGGGCCGCTTCCCGCGACGCGGCCGAAGACCGATCGGTGTCGGCCCGTTACGTGTCGCGCGATATCCCCGGCTATCAGGACCTCGATGCCAATGGCACGTGGCGCAGCGATCCGTCGTACGGGCCGGTCTGGGTGCCGAGCGCGGTTTCCGCCGACTGGGCGCCGTATCGGCAGGGACACTGGGCGTGGCAAGACCCGTGGGGATGGACCTGGATCGACGACGCGCCCTGGGGCTTCGCGCCGTATCACTATGGCCGATGGGCGTATGTCGGATCGCAATGGGCGTGGGTGCCCGGACCGATGGCCGTGAGCGCGCCGCCCGCGTATTCGCCGGCGCTCGTCGCGTTCGTCGGCGATGGCGGCAGTGACGTCGACTGGAACGTCGCGCTGACGGTCGGCGGCATCGCGGCGGCGGGCGTTGCGTGGTTTCCGCTCGGTCCGGGCGAAGCGTGGCGGCCGCATCGCGATGGCTGGAGTTCGCGATACTACGAGCGCGTGAACCGCAACGTCTACGTGCACGACACATTCGTCAACTATCGCGCGCCGCGCGGTCTCACGGCGGTGCCCGCGAACCTGTTCGTGCATGGCCAGCCGGTCGGGCGCCAGCCTTATGCGGTCGATCCGTCGCGCTGGCGCAATCCGCGCTTCTTCGCCGGTGCGCCGGGCATCGCGCCGACACGTGACAGTTACGCGCCCGGCGCGCGGCTCGCGGGTTATCGGCCGCCGCAGGGCGGATTCGCACGTCCCGTCGTCGCGACGCGTCCGCCGGTCGCGCCGCCTGTTCACGATATCCGCGGTCCCGGTGCGCGCAACGATCAGGTGCATCTCGTGGCGACGCGTGGCCCGGCGCTTTCGGTCATCGCGGGCGGTGCGCCGCACGTGGCCGTTCCCACGCAGCCCTCGCCCGGGTTGCAGTCGCATGGCAACGGCGTGCCGCATCCGTCGATGACACAGCAATTCGGCGGCGGCGATTCACGTTTGGCGCACGGCACGCCTGTAAAAGCGACGCCACCGACCTTCGCCCAGCCTTCGCCGAATTCGCAGTCGCATGGCAACGGCGTGCCGCATCCGTCGATGACACAGCAATTCGGCGGTGGCGATCCGCGTTACTCGCATCGCACGCCGGTGCAAGCGACGCAGCCGACCTTCGCCCAGCCTTCGCCGAATTCGCAGCCGCATGGCAATGGCGTGCCGCATCCGTCGATGACACAGCAATTCGGCGGCGGCGATCCGCGTTTTGCGCACGGCACGCCGGTGCAAGCGACGCAGCCTTTCGCCCAACAAGCTCCTCACGCGCCCCAGCAACATCAGCCGGCGCCGGACTACTATCGACAAGCACGCGTCGAGCAGCCGCATCACGAGATGCCGCCGCCTCAGCCAATGCATCAGGGAGCACGTCAAGCGCCGCCGCCACAAATGCAGCACCAAGAGCAGCATGAGCAACCGCATCCGCAGCCTCAACAAGCGCAGCAACCGCAGCCACAACAACAACCACAGCAGCACGGCGGCAACGAGCGGCATCGCGGCTGAGCGAGGCACAACGCAAACGCGCGGCCCTGAGCCGCGCGTCTTGTTTCCAAACCAGAAGCAAAATCGACGAACCCGGTCTACACCGCCATCGGCGCGGTGAGCGCGTCGTGATGCTTGTAGCCTTCCAGCGCGAAATCCTTCGGCTCGATCTTCTCCAGCCATTCCGGCTCATAACGCTTCGTCACCGCGTAATCCGGCACGCGATCCGAGATGATGAGCTGCGGCGACGGCAACGGCTCCCGCTTCAACTGCTCATGCAGCATGTCGAGCTGATTCTCGTAGATATGCGCATCGCCGATGAAATACGTGAACCAGCGCGGCTTGTAACCCGTCAGCCGGCCGACCAGATGCAGCAGCGCCGCGCCCTCGGTCAGGTTGAATGGCGTGCCGAGCCCGACGTCGTTGCTGCGGATGTACAGACACAGCGAAATTTCGCGGGTCACCGCGTTCGGGATGAACTGATACAGCAGATGGCACGCCGGCAACGCGATCTCGTCGAGCTTCGCGGGATTCCATGCGTGAAACAGAATGCGCCGGTCCGTCGGGCGCTCGATGATGGTATCGAGACACTGGCGCAACTGATCGATCGCCTTATACAGCAGCACCTGTTCGCGCCCATTCTCGACGAAGCTCGTCACGAGCTGAAAGCCGCGATTCGTGGCATCGGCGATCTGGTCGCCCGCGCAGGCATCGACGAGTTTGTACGCGGGCCATCTGCGCCACTGCACGCCGTAGACATCGCCGAGATCATCCGGACCTTGCCGATAGGGATTGTCGAGCCACTGCGGATTTTCGTTCGCGTTGGCGTCCCACACCTTGCAGCCGAGCGCGCGAAAATCTGCCGCGCTCTTCGACGCGCGCAGGAAACCCACGAGTTCGCCGATCGCCGACTTGAACGCGAGCTTCTTCGTGGTGACCGCCGGGAAGCCCTGCTGCAGGTCGAAGCGCAGCATCGCGCCGGGCATGCTGATCGTGCGGATGCCCGTGCGGTTTTCCTGCCAAGTGCCGGTATCGAGAATCGTCTGGACGAGCTCGAGATACTGTTTCATTCGATGTTCCCTGGGTACGCTGCGCGCCCTCGCGAACGGAAGGCGTAAAGAAGTAATTTTACCAAGCGGCGGATATCGGCGCTTGCGCGCGCGGCATGAAAAACGGGCGCCTTCTGGCGCCCGTCCGGTGTTCGTTCGCGACCTTGCCGTCAGCCGCGCGTGGCGTGCTCCGACGGCGCATCGACCTCGATATGACGCATTCCGTGCGCGCTCAGCAGCCGATACAGCGTCACGCGCGAAATGCCCAATTCGTGCGCCGCATCGCCCAGCCGCCCGCGATGACGCAAAAGCGCGAGTTCGATCGCCTGCCGCTCCGCTGCCTCGCGCGCCTGCGCGAGCGAAACCGGCGCGACCTCGACGTATTCGCCGAGTTCGAGATCGCGCGCCGTGATCTGCCGCCCTTCCGACATCACGATCGCACGACGCACGCGATTGATGAGCTCGCGCACGTTGCCCGGCCAGCCGTAGTTGTGGATCGCGGCGATCGCATCGGGCGAGAAGCCGCGCAGACGCCGGCTCGCGTCCTTCTTGAAACGGTCGAGCATGTGCTTCGCGAGCAGTTCGATGTCCTTGCCGCGCGCGCGCAGCGGCGGCTCGTCGATCTGCAGCACGCACAGGCGGTGATACAGGTCCGCGCGAAAACGCCCTTCGATCATCGCGGTCTGCATGTCGACGTGCGTCGCGGAAATGATCCGCACGTCAACGGGCGTCGAGCCATGTCCGCCGAGGCGCTCGACCTTGCGCTCCTGCAGGAAGCGCAACAGGCTCGCCTGGCTTTCGAGCGGCAGATCGCCGATTTCATCGAGGAACAGCGTGCCGCCGTTGGCGGCTTCGACGCGGCCGATCTTGCGCTGATTCGCGCCGGTGAACGCGCCGCGTTCGTAACCGAACAACTCTGATTGCAGCAGATGCGCGGGAATCGCGCCGCAGTTGATCGCGACGAACGGCTGATCCCGACGCGCCGAACGCTCGTGAATGGCGACAGCCGTCAGTTCCTTGCCGGTGCCCGATTCGCCGGAGATGAACACGGGCGCGTCGGTCATCGCGACTTTGCGGATCGAGCGGAACAGCGCGAGCATTGCATCGCACGAACCGACCATTTCGCCCTCGGCGCGGCCTTCGCTGCGCGCATCGTTCGATGCTGCGTCGTGCAGCGAAACCATGCCGTACGCATGACCGACCGAATCGACGATGCGGTCGTTCGACGTCGGCAGCGTCACGTAATCGAAGCAGTAATCGCGAATCAGACGCCGCACGGCGGCATCTTCGAGTTGTCCTGCAACGGTGGCCGCGACCCAGCCGACGTTGGTCATCGTCAGCGACGATTCGAACGCCGCGAGTTCATGAGATTCGAAATGACTCGACAGGTCCAGCAGCCCGCCGGTCGCCAGGTCGCTGCGCAGAGCCTTGCGCGTGTCCCGCGCGCTCGCAACGATTTCGATATGCCACCCGCGCTCCTCGAATCGCGCGCACAGCGTCTCGCTTGGATCGCGAGTCACATAGATGAGTTGCCGCCGAGCGACGTCCATTATTCAGATCCTTTGTTCAACATTCGTTGAAAAGGTCACGTAGTTCAGGCTCGCGCTACATCGCCGACTTCGTTGCCCTCGCGCGTTTGTCGCAAACGCCTTGAGAGGGAATTGCCACTCGAACGTCGCCCCCGGTGACACGGCGCGATACACCTCGCACCCCTTCCACGAAACCCTTTATGTCTGATTCTGCGCCGTTTTTGAGAGACTACTATAACCCAGAAGCCTCGAAAACAAATATCGCTAGAGCCGCTGGATTAGCCACAAAACCTTGATGGAATGGGGCTGTCAAGAATTTCTCACACGATTTTTAAAAACTTTGCGCACAATTTAATAAGACAAAATCTTATACCGGATTCGCGAGAACTTCATGTTTTTCTGCCTTCGTGTTTCATCGATGTAACATTTTCGCCGAAATTCTCGCAGCGCAATTTCGCCGGTTTTCTGCGGGCCGTTGTTCGGTAACGCTTCGCAGAGCATGGCACGCAATTCGCTAAATCCGCGCGATGTTTGAAGGTAAGAAATACGCCACTTCGAACGAGTGTTCGTATTCCCCTCAGCATTCTCTACTGATTAATCGTTTTACCGTTTCAACAATTACTTTATTTCCGGATGTTTCGATACCGGGAATAATTACCTTGGGGTTTTGTCGTCAAGATGGCACTCGATAGTTCATTTACACGTGGCGATGCAACAGGCGCGTATCAAAACAGCGAAGACACGGACGAAGTGACCGCGTCGCGGTTGCCCGGCCATCGGCCGACGGGTTCCGGAATCAGTGTGACGCTCTGGGACGAGATCGTGCCCGCCTCGTCGCACACGACACCGCCGCTCGACGACGACGCGCCGGAAGCCTAGCTCGCAGCCCGCGGGCGCGCCGGTAGTTGCGGTTAGAATCGAGACCCCGGCGGCGCGATCCGCGCGCCAGTCGCCTCGACCACTTTCCACATGACGATGCTGACCCTGATCGTCGCCCGCGCGCGCAACGGCGTGATCGGGCGCGAGAACCAACTGCCCTGGCGCCTGCCCGAAGATCTCGCCTTCTTCAAGCGCACGACGATGGGCGCGCCCATCATCATGGGCCGCAAGACGCATGAATCGATCGGTCGACCGCTGCCCGGGCGGCGCAATATCGTCGTGTCGCGCGACGGCACGCGCCGCTACGAAGGCTGCGACGTCGTGACGAGCCTCACCGCGGCGCTCGCGCTCGAACCGGCGAAAGAAGCGTTTCTGATCGGCGGTGCGCAGTTGTATCAGGACGCGATCGGGCGCGCGGACAAGATGATCGTCACCGAGATCGACGCCGATTTCGACGGCGACACGCGTTTTCCCGCGCCCGATCCGGAGTTGTGGCGCGAAGTGTCGCGCGAGACACATCGCGCGGCGGCGCCCAACGATTTCGCGTTCGCGTTCGTCACTTACGAGCGCATTGCATCGTCGGAATGAAAAAAGGCTCCGGACGCGCCGGAGCCTTTCTCTTTTTTCGATGGACGCGGCTTACTGGCCTGCGACCGTCATCCGTTCGATCAGCACCGAGCCGATTTCCTTCGTGCCGCGCACGACGGTATCCGCGCCAATAGCCTCGATGTGGCGGAACATCTCCTGCAACGTGCTCGCCACCGTGATTTCCTCGACGGCGTGCACGATCTTGCCGTTCTCGACCCAGAAGCCCGACGCGCCGCGCGAATAGTCGCCCGTCACGTAGTTCACGCCCTGCCCCATCAACTCCGTGAGCAGCAGGCCGGTTCCGAGCTTCTTGAGCATCGCTTCGAAGTCGTCTTCCGGCTTCGTGTGCGTGCTCGTCATCGTCAGATTGTGCGAGCCGCCGGCGTTGCCGGTCGTCTGCATGCCGAGCTTGCGCGCCGAATACGTCGACAGAAAATAGCCCTGCACGACGCCGTCCTGGACCACATCGCGGCGCTGCGTGCGCACGCCTTCCTCGTCGAACGGCGCGCTGCCCATGCCGCCCTTCACGTGCGGATCCTCGACGATCTGGATATGCGGCGCGAACACCGGCTTGCCGAGACTATCGACGAGGAACGTGGTCTTGCGATACAGCGCGCCGCCGCTCACCGCCTGAACGAACGCGCCGAGAATGCCCGCCGCGAGCGGCGCTTCGAACAGCACGCGGCACTTGCGCGTATCGAGGCTGCGGGCGTTCAGGCGCGCGAGCGCGCGTTCCGCCGCGTAGCGTCCGACCGCTTCGGGCGCGGCGAGCGTGGCGGCATCTCGCCTGGACGTGTACCAGTCGTCGCGCTGCATGTCGCGGCCGGACGCCGCGATCGGCGCGCATGCGATGTAATGCCGCGAGTACGGATAGCCCGCCATGAAGCCGCGCGAGGTCGCGAGCACGAACTGCGAATGCTGCGCGGAGACGCTCGCGCCTTCCGAGTTGGTCACGCGCTTGTCGACGGCGAATGCGGCAGCCTCCGCGCGGCGCGCGATGTCCGCGGCTTCTTCGGCGTCGATGTCCCATGGGTGATAGAGATCGAGATCCTGCGGCGCTTTCTCCAGCAGGTCTTCTTCGGCGAGGCCCGCTGCGCTGTCCTCCGCCGTGAAGCGCGCGATGTTGTAGGCCGCCGCGACCGTGTCGCGCAATGCGTCGCGCGTGAAGTCCGCCGTGCTCGCGTTGCCGCGCTTCTTGCCGATGAACACGGTCACGCCGACCATCTTGTCGCGATTGTGCTCGATGGTCTCTACCTCGCCGCGCCGCACGCTCACCGACAGGCCGTCGCCTTCGGAGATTTCGGTGGCGGCATCGCTCGCGCCGAGTTCCTTCGCGTAGCGCAGGATGTCGGAGGCGATCTCCTTCAGCTCGTCCTGCGTATGCGGGAAGTATCGTTGCTTGACGTCCATGTCTGCTGCCATTTTGGGTTGCCTTTGAAAGTCGGGCGTGTCGCGCCCGCGCATGTCGTGATGCTTCGGAAAGCCCGGCTCGAAGCGCTCGCAATCGAGCGTCGTGCGACGGGACCGGCGTATCACGCGATCATAGCAAGGACGGCGTGCATTCACCCGCCGAGCTTCGTCGCACGCCCGGCGCGAGGCGGCAAACGGGATGCGGCCGCAAGCTACAATGTCGGGATGAACCGTAAAACCCGCATCCAACCGATCGATTCCGGCCGCGACGACGATCGCGAGTCCGACGACAACGGCTACGACCGCCCGAGCAAATCCCAGTTGAAGCGCGAAATGCACGCGCTGCAGGAACTGGGCGAAGCGCTCATCGCGCTGCCGAAAGACGCGCTCAAGCGCATGCCGATGCCCGAGAATCTCGGCGACGCCGTGCGCGAGGCGCGCCGCATCACCGATCACGAAGGCAAGCGCCGCCAGTTGCAGTACGTCGGCAAGGTCATGCGCTCGCTGACCGAAGACGAAATCGCCGCGCTGCGCACCGCGCTCGACACGCATCGCGGCGTGAACAAGGCCGAAACCGCGCGCATGCACTGGATCGAGCGCACGCGCGAACAACTGCTCGCCGACGACGCCGCGCTCACCGAATTCATCCGCACGCATCCGGGCGTCGATCCGCAGGAAGGCCGCACGCTGATCCGCAATGCGCGCAAGGAGCGCGAGCAGCAGAAACCGCCACGCTATTACCGCGAACTGTTCCAGTGGATCAAGAACGCGTCGAGCGCGCAAGACGACGATATCGAAGACGACGAGGACGAGCGCAATGACGACGACGCGTGATGAGCTGAAGGTCGGACTGGTGTCGATCAGCGATCGCGCATCGGCGGGCGTGTACGAGGACAAGGGCCTGCCATCGCTCGAAGCATGGCTCGGCGAGACGCTCACGACGCCGTATCGAACCGAGACGCGGCTGATTCACGACGATGCCGCCACCATTTCCGCGACGCTCGTCGAACTCGTCGATACGCACGGCTGCGATCTCGTGTTGACCACGGGCGGCACCGGCCCGTCGCGCCGCGACGTGACACCCGAAGCGACGCTCGCCGTCGCCACCAGGCCGATGCCCGGCTTCGGCGAGCAGATGCGCCAGATCAGCCTGAATTTCGTGCCGACGGCGATTCTCTCGCGGCAAGTCGCGGTGATCCGCGAAACGGACGATCACGCCGCGCTCATCATCAATCTGCCGGGGCAGCCGAAGTCGATCCGCGAGACGCTCGAAGGACTGAAAGATGCGGACGGCAAGATGAAAGTGCCGGGCATTTTCGCGGCCGTGCCGTACTGCATCGATCTGATCGGCGGTCCGTATATCGAAACGCGGCCCGAAGTGGTCGCCGCGTTCCGGCCGAAAAGCGCGATCCGCCCGCCGAAAGCTTAAGACGCGGCGGCGCTCGCCGACGGAATCAGGAAATGCTGGCGGTAGTACTTCAGTTCGTCGATGGACTCGTGAATGTCGGCGAGCGCGGTGTGCATCGCGCGCTTCTGAAAACCCTTGTAGATCGCCGGCTGCCAGCGGCGGCACAGTTCCTTCAACGTGCTGACGTCGAGGTTGCGATAGTGGAAGAACGTCTCCAGCTCGGGCATCCAGCGCGCCATGAAGCGGCGGTCCTGGCAAATGGAGTTGCCGCACATCGGCGATTTGCCAGGCGGCACGTACTGGCCGAGAAATTCGCGGATCTGGCGCATGGCTTCGGCTTCGTCGACGGTCGAGGCCTTCACGCGCTCGGTCAGTCCCGAGCGGCCGTGCGTGTTGCGATTCCACTCGTCCATGCGGCCGAGCGCTTCGTCGGTCTGATGAATCGCAAGCACGGGGCCTTCGACCATCTTGTCGAGCGTCGAATTCGTGACGACCACCGCGATCTCGATGATGCGGTCGTTATCCGGATCGAGGCCGGTCATCTCCATGTCGAGCCACACGAGATTCATGTCGCTGCGCACGAGCGCATTGTCTTCGGATTCGGGAGCGGCGGAGATGTCGGTCATGAAAAGCGGCCTGAAAGAGGGACAGCCATGCCGCACAGTTTCTGAGCGCGCCGGCACGGCCTAGAACCTATAATTCTCGCATAGTTCAATCGGAATTCCCGGATGACCAACCTTACTCTCGCCTTCTCGACGATCTTCGTCGTCGCCCTCGTCGCGATGGTTTCGACCAAGCTGTGGCTGGCCTCGCGCCAGATCCGCTACGTCGCCGCGCATCGCAACGGCGTGCCCGCGCAGTTCAGCGGCACGATCCCGCTCACGGCGCATCAGCGCGCCGCCGACTACACCGTCGAGCGCACGCGCCTCACCATGATCGAAGTCGTCACGAGCGCGGTCGTGCTCGTCGCGCTGACGCTGCTCGGCGGCGTCCAGGCGCTCGATCTCGCCATTTCCGACTGGCTCGGCCGCGGCTATCTCGGGCAGATCGCGCTGGTGGCGTCGGTGATGGCGATAACGGGCATCATCGACCTGCCGTTCGACTACATCCGCCATTTCGTGATCGAAGAGAAGTTCGGTTTCAATCGGATGTCGAAGAAGCTCTTCTTTGCCGATCTCTTGAAGGGCACGGCGCTCGCGGTCGTGGTCGGCGCGCCGCTCCTGCTGCTCACGCTCTGGCTGATGGACCGCGCCGGCACGTTCTGGTGGCTGTGGACATGGATCGTGTGGGTCGCTTTCCAGCTTCTCGCGATGATCATCTATCCGACCTTCATCGCCCCGCTCTTCAACAAGTTCGAGCCGCTGAAGGACGAAGCGCTCGTCGCGCGCATCACGAACCTGATGTCACGCACCGGATTCGCGGCGAAGGGCCTCTTCGTGATGGACGGCAGCCGCCGCTCGGCGCACGGCAACGCGTATTTCACCGGCTTCGGCGCGGCGAAGCGCATCGTGTTCTTCGACACGCTTCTCGCGCGTCTGTCCGGCAGCGAGATCGAAGCGGTGCTCGCGCACGAGCTCGGCCACTTCAAGCGCCGTCACGTGCTGAAGCTGATGATCGTCATGTTCGGCATCAGCCTCGCGATGCTCGCGCTGCTCGGCTGGCTCGTCCAGACGACGTGGTTCTACGAAGGTCTCGGCGTGCGGCCGTCGCTCGTCGGCAGCAACAACGGGCTCGCGCTCGTGCTCTTCATGCTCGTGCTGCCCGTGTTCATGTTTTTCATCACGCCGCTCGGCAGCCTGACGTCGCGCAAAAACGAATTCGAAGCCGACGCCTTCGCCGCGAGCCAGACCGATCCGAAAGATCTCGTGAACGCGCTCGTGAAGCTCTACGAGGATAACGCGTCGACGCTCACGCCCGATCCGATCTACACCGCGTTCTACTACTCGCATCCGCCCGCCTCGCAGCGGATCGACCGCCTGATGCAGCGCGCCGCATGACGCGCGGTTTCAAGGGTTCCGGCGCGGCGGCGCGGCTCGCAGGCACGGTGATCGCGGCGCATGGGCGGCACTATCTCGTCACGCCGGAAGACGGCGGCGCGATGCTGCAATGTTTCCCGCGCGGCAAGAAGAGCGAAGTGGCCGTCGGCGATCGCGTGATCTACGAGCAGTCGTCGGCGGATCAGGGCGTGATCGTCGAGATCGGCGAGCGGCGCAATCTGCTGTATCGCTCGGATCAGTTCAAGTCGAAACTCTTCGCGGCGAATCTCGATCAACTGCTGATCGTGCTCGCCACCGAACCGCACTTCAGCGAGGACCTGCTCGGCCGCGCATTGATCGCGGCGGAGGCGCACGGGCTCGAATCGCTGATCGTGCTCAACAAGATCGACGTCGAAGGCGCGCTGCCGCTCGCGCGCGAGCGTCTCGCGCCGTATCGCGCGCTTGGATACACGGTGATCGAATTGTCGGCGAAGATGGCGCCCGGGGATGTCCACCCGCAACTCGACGCGCGCCTCAAAGACCGCTCGACGATTCTGCTCGGGCAATCGGGCATGGGCAAATCGACGCTCGTGAATCTGCTCGTCCCCGACGCCGACGCCGCCACGCGCGAAATTTCATCGGCGCTCAACAGCGGCCGTCACACGACCACGTTCACGCGCCTCTACGACTTGCCCGGCGGCGGCTCGCTGATCGATTCTCCGGGCTTCCAGGAGTTTGGCCTGCATCATCTGTCGGAAGGTCAGCTCGAACGCGCCTTCGCGGATTTCCGGCCTTATCTCGGACAGTGCCGCTTCTACAACTGCCATCATCTGCACGAGCCGGGCTGCGCGGTGCTCGAAGCCGTCGAAGCGGGCAAGATCCGGCCCGAGCGGCACGCGCTCTACGCACAACTCGTCCACGAAGCCAGCCAGATCGTTCGATGAAGCGTCTCACGCGCGCTCCCAATCTCATCACGGCGCAGCATTGGGTGAACGTGCTGGCGACGGCGGGCGTGCCGTGCGAGTTGCACAACCGCTTTCTGAACGGCGCGCTGGGCGAGATTCCGGCGGATCAGTGCGCGCCGGAGATATGGATCGTCGACGATCGCGACGAAGCGTTGGCACTGCGCCTTCTGGAGCGCGCGCGAAAAGGGCCGGACGCGAACGCCCGGCCCTGGAAATGCAGGCATTGCGGCGAATGGCTCGAGCCGCAGTTCACCGTCTGCTGGAACTGTCAGACGCCGCGCGATCCGCTCGACGACTGACTACGCCAGCCATACCGCGATCGTCAGCATCAGCAGCAGCAACATCCATAGGATCACCGCGCGCCACACGAGACCGACGGCAGATTGCAGCGTGCGCGGCGTGCAATCGTCGCCGACGGGCAGCGGGCTCGCATCGCCGACGGCAAGCGCCTCCACCGACAACGGCTCGGCCAGCGGCCCCGCCAGCCGCGCGCCGAGCGCCCCGCTGCCCGCCGCGAGCAACACGCCTTCATTTGCGTCCGGCCATTGGCGCGCGTGATTGCGCCACGCGTAGATCGCATCCTCGAAATTGCCGACGATCGCAAAGCCGAGCGCCGTGAGACGCGCGGGAATCCAGTCGATGACGAAGAACGCGCGCTGTGCGAAAGACGAAAATTCGACCGTGCGCTCGGGATCGGGCTTCGACCACGCACGCGCGAGATATTCCGCGATCCGATACAACACTGCGCCCGCCGGGCCGACAGGAATCAGGAACCAGAAGAACACGCCGAACACGTGACGATGCGACGCGACCACCGCGTGCACGAGCGTGTGTCGCACGATCTCGCTGACGGGCATATCGACCGTGTCGATGCCGGTCCATTCGGCCAGCACTTCGCGGGCGCGCGGCACGTCGTCGTTATTGAGCGCGAGGTGGATATCGGTGAAATAGTGGCTGAACTGCCGGAAGCCGAGCGTGAAGTAGACGATCACCACGTTCCACAGAAACGCCAGCGCGAAGTTGATCCGGTACAGCACGTAATAGACGAGCCCGACGAAGAGCGTCCACGGCAAGACCACCACCAGCCACGCGACGATGCCGTGCTTTTCCTTGCCGGCATCGAAACCGTGCGCGGTGGATTCCGCATGATACTGAAGCAACGCCGAAATCGGATTGTGCGGCGATAACGCGCGCATCTGCTCAATGACGAGAGCCAGCAATACGGAGAAAAAAGTCATGCGAAGCGCCGAAACAGTCGGATTAGTTCGAGTTTCGCGTAACGATAGCACAGCGCCCGTTGCGTTTTGCGCGCCAAGTAATTGCGCGAGGCGCAGCGGGCGCGCGGCCTTTGTGCGTCTTTACGCGCGAGCCGCGAGGAAGCGATAAAAATTGCGCAACATGCCGGCCGTTGCGCCCCAGATGAAATAAGGAGCCTTCCGCTCACCGGGAACGTAAGGCATCGCAAAAAAACGACGCTCGCCGCCTTCCCAGCGAAAGACGCGCACTTCGTGGTTCGCGGGGTCCATGAGCCATGCGAGCGGCACCTCGAAGATATCGGCGACTTCGCGCGTATCGGCCTTCAGCGTGAACGGCGGATACACCAGCGCGACGACCGGTGTCACCTTGAACCCCGTGCCCGTCAGATATTCCGGCATCGCGCCGATCACTTCGCAATGTTCCGCGCCCAACGCCACTTCCTCGTAGGCTTCGCGCAAAGCGGTCGCGGCGGCGTCGGCGTCCTCGGGTTCGCGGCGGCCGCCCGGAAAGCTGATCTGCCCGGCGTGATCGGAGAGATGATCGGCGCGCTGCGTCAGCAGCACGGTCAGACCGCCCTCGCGCACGACGAGCGGCACCAGCACCGACGCGACGCGCGGATCGCCGCCGATCGCCTTGATGCGCTGCTCGCGCTCTTCCTGCGTCCAGTCGAGTTCTATCGCGAAGCGCGCGCGCAAGCCTTCCGGCGTGAGGCGCTCGGGCGGAATCGGCGGGAGTGTCTCACCCGTCGATAAGACGGGCATCTTTTCGGGTTCAAGAATGCGGGGAGTCGAAGTCTTTCCGGTGGACACGGGTCAGGAATGGTTCTGTGGAAGTCTCAATTTGAACACACCAAAGAAAAAAGCACCCGCGAGGGGTGCTTTTTCCGTACTGCGTCTGGCCGGGGACTTACTCTGCGGAAGCAGCAGACTTGTCCTTGAACACCAGCTTTTCCTTGATACGAGCCGACTTGCCCGAACGCTCGCGCAGATAGTACAGCTTCGCGCGGCGGACATCGCCACGACGCTTCACGACGATGCTCGCGAGCAGCGGCGAGTAGGTCTGGAACGTACGCTCGACGCCTTCGCCCGACGAGATCTTGCGAACGATGAAGTTCGAGTTCAGGCCGCGGTTACGCTTCGCAATGACGACGCCTTCGTAAGCCTGGACACGCTTACGCGTGCCTTCGACCACGTTCACATTGACGACGACGGTATCGCCCGGCGCGAAGTCGGGGATGGTCTTCTCGCCCAGAACGCGTGCGATCTCTTCCTTCTCGAGTTGCTCAATCAGATTCATTACTGACTCCTTGTGCCATCTTGCCGGAGTTGTGTGCCTTGCATTGAGTTAGGCCCCGGTAGAGGATGGGTTTGCTTCAGACGCCGATACCACTCGACGTCCCCATTTTCCCGCTCGTCCGCTCGAAACCTATGCGGGCTTCGACGCTTCCTTCGCGAGTTCTGCGAGCCACGCCTCGTCGGCGCGGCTCAACATCTTGCTACGACGCGCCCGCTCGATCAGATCGGGCCGCTTGTTGAATGTGTTGCGCAATGCTTCGCGCCTGCGCCACGCCTCGATTTCCTTGTGATGGCCGCCGAGCAGCACATCGGGAACGCGCACGCCGTCGTACTCTTCGGGACGCGTGTAATGCGGACAATCGAGCAATACGTCGACGAAACTGTCCTGCACCGCCGATTGCGCGTCGTTCAGCACGCCCGGCAACTGGCGCACCACCGCGTCCATGAGCGCCATTGCGGGAAGCTCTCCGCCGGACAGCACGAAGTCGCCGAGGCTCACTTCTTCGTCTACTTCACGGTCGATCAGACGCTGATCGACCGCTTCGTAACGGCCGCACAGCAACACGAGACCGGGTTCCTGTGCGAACCGCATCACACGGTCATGATCAAGCTTCGCGCCTTGCGGCGACATCATCACGACGCGCGTGGACGCAATGCCCTGTTCGCGCTGCGCCGCTTTCGCCGCGTGGATCGCCTCTTCCAGCGGGCGCGCCAGCATGACCATGCCGGGGCCGCCGCCGTACGGGCGATCGTCGACGGTGCGGTAGTTGTCCGTCGTGAAATCGCGCGGATTCCACGTGCGCAGACCGAACCGCTCCTGCTTCACCGCCCGGCTGGTGATGCCCCAGTCGGTCAGTGCGCGAAACATCTCGGGAAAGAGCGTCACGACATCGAACTGCATCGCTCTCTCCGTAACGTGCGATGTTCAATAGTCGGCGTCCCAGTCGACGACGATACGCTTCGCCGCCCGGTCCACCGTCTTCACATATACCCCGACGAACGGAATCAGCCGCTCGCCAGTGACAGGCGCGCCATCCTTAGTCGTGTCCGGATACTCGATCCGAAGAATGGAATGCGCGCCGTTGTCGATCATGTCGGCGACGCGGCCCAAAGCCACGCCCGCTTCGTTTTCGACATTCAGGCCGATCAGATCGACCCAATAGAATTCGTCGTCGCTGTCGAGCTTCGGGAAATCGCTGCGTGCGATATTCACCGTGTGCCCTTTCAGCGCGAGCGCCGCATCGCGGTCGTCACAGCCGGCAAGACGCGCGACGATGGTGTCGGCGTGCACTTTCGACTGCAGGCAGCGCGCGGACTTGCGATCGCGGCCTTTGACGAGCCACCAGCGTCTGGCGCTCAACAGCGCGTCGCCGCCCTGCTTGCCATTCGCGTGCGGCACGATCTTGACCCAGCCCTTGAGACCGTAGGCATCGGCGATGAAACCGACTTCGACGGCGTCCTCGGGCAAAGCTTCGACCGGCTCGATTGCGGCTTCCGCCTCTCTTGCGCCAGAAGCATTGCCCGAAACGTCGACCGCCATGCGGCGCGCGCCCGGCTTGCGGACGAACGCGCCAAACGTGGCGGAACCTTCATCTTGCCCCGGCTTCGTTCGGCCGATGCTTTCCGATGCGCGGCCGGATTCAGAATCGCGCGCGGACATCGGCGAACCTTTGGGCAGGTTTCGAGCGTTTATGACAGCGTCGACGCAAGCGAGCTTAAGCAGCCGGCTGGGCTTGCTGAGCTTGCTTGACGAGACGCTCGACGGTCGGCGACAGTTGCGCGCCGACGCCTTGCCAGTACGTCAGGCGGTCTTGAGCGATGCGCAGCGCTTCGCCCTTGGTCGCGACGGGGTTGTAGAAGCCCACGCGCTCGATGAAGCGGCCGTCACGGCGGCTACGCGAGTCGGTTGCAACGATGTTGTAGAACGGGCGCTTCTTCGAGCCGCCACGAGCCAAGCGGATGATGACCATGCTGAAATCCTTGAAAACCGGGGTTCGGAACTACGAGAACAGGCGATTATAGCCGGATTCCGACGCCCTAACAAACACTTAACGCATTTTTTGGAACCGGCGCGATCTTCGGAACCGATTCGATGCGCTTCCGGATACTGGAAATCACGTCTCTGCGGCAACGTGCCGTTGGTGGCGCGGGCGGTCGTCAGCGTAAAATGGCAGACCGGCGTCGGCCTTCAGGCGGCGCCCGCCTCTTTCCACCACCGCTTTCGCTGATGACTTCCTCGCCCGTCGCCACGCAATCCGGCTCGCAGCCGGCCGGCAAGCAGATTCCGCCGTACTTCCGCTCGAAGACGCTGACCGCCGCGCTCGCGTTCCTGTTCGGCTGCATCGGCCTGCATCGCTTTTATTTGTATGGAATGCGCGACAAGTACGGCTGGGCGCATATCGTCGGCATCGTAATGGGCGCGTTCGGCTATCTGCTGCTCGCCGAAACGGAGCGCGCGTCGATCCTCGGCTGGGTGCTGGCCTTTCCGGGCGCGGTTTCGCTGCTCGCGGCGTTTCTGTCCGCCATCGTCTACGGCTTGCGCCCGGACGCCAAGTGGGACGCGCAATTCAACGCGCACACTGGCCGCGAAAGCCGCTCGGGCTGGACGGTCATCTTCATCGTGATTTTTTCGCTGCTCTTCGGCGCGTTCCTGTTGATGACGGGGCTCGCGCTCACCTTCCAGACCTACTTCGAAAGTCAGGTCGAAGCGGCGAAGACGCTGTCGCAATAAAACGTCAGAACAGGTCGAGCTGCGGGTTCGCCGGCGCAGGCGGTGCCGCACGCGTTCGTTTCGCCGGCCGCTGGAACTCGGACATGTCGAGAATGCCGCGCTGCCTTGCGTTCAGGCCGAGGCGCTTCGTCGCCTTCTGGAAGCGCTGTTTCAGCATGTCGGCCCACAGGCCTTCGCCCTTCATGCGCGTCGCGAAGTTCGAGTCGTAATCCTTACCGCCGCGCATGTCGCGCACGCGGCTCATCACGCGATCCGCGCGATCCGGAAAGTGCGCGGCGAGCCAGTCCTTGAAAAGCGGCGCGACTTCCCACGGCAGACGCAGCACGATATAGCTCGCGCTCGTCGCGCCCGCCTCCGCGCAGGCTTCCAGAACACGCTCCATGTCGGGCTCCGTCACGAACGGAATGACCGGCGCGATGCTCACGCCCACCGGAATGCCCGCTTCGGCGAGCGTGCGGATCGTGCGCAGACGCCGTGACGGCGTGGCCGCGCGCGGCTCCAGCGTGCGCGCGATATCCGCGTCGAGAGTGGTCACCGTGATCGCCGCCATCATCTGGCCGCGCTCAGCCATCGGCGCGAGCAGGTCGATGTCGCGCTCGATCAGCGAGCTCTTCGTGATTGCTGCGAACGGATGCCCGCAGTCGTGCAGCACCTGAACGACGCGCCGCGTGAGCTGAAGATCGCGTTCGACGGGTTGATACGCGTCCGTGTTGACGCCGAGCGCAATCGGTTCGGGTTCGTAGTTCGGCTTAGCCAGTTCGCGTTCGAGCAATTCGGGCGCGTTGATCTTCGCGTAAATCCGGCTTTCGAAATCGAGTCCCGGCGACAACCCGAGGTAACTGTGCGTCGGACGCGCGAAGCAATAGATGCAGCCGTGCTCGCAGCCGCGATATGGATTGAGCGAAACGGAGAACGGTATATCCGGCGAACTGTTGCGCGTGAGGATGCTTTTCGCGCGCTCGTCGAATATCTGCGTGCGCAGCGGCGGCGCGCCTTCCTCGTCGGGATCGGCGGTGTGCAGCCAGCCGTCGTCGACCGGCTCGCGCTCGTCCTTTTCGTAACGCCCCTGGATGTTCGCGACCGCCCCGCGCCCTTTCAGCGGGGCGGGCGGCGAGACGGGAAATTCGCGATCGGACGATGACATTGCGGTAGAACATAACGAATAACACTGTACAAATATACAGTATCGAACGTCCTCCGCAAGTGAAGAATCACGTTTCGACGAGAATCTTGAGTGTCTCCTTGATCTCCTCCATCACCACGTAGCTCTTCGACTGAACCGCGCCCGGCAACTGCAAAAGAATGTCGCCGAGCAACTTGCGATAATCCGCCATCTCGCCGATGCGCGCCTTGATCAGATAGTCGAAATCGCCCGACACGAGATGACACTCCAGCACCTCTGGAATCTTTTGAACCTCACGCCGGAATTGCTCGAACATGTTGCCGCTTTTGTGATCGAGCGTGATTTCGACGAACACGAGCAGCGCCGCGCCAAGCTCCATTGGATTCACGCGCGCGTAGTAGCCGACGATGACGCCATCGCGCTCCATGCGCTTGACCCGCTCGATGCACGGCGTAACAGACAACCCGACGCGCTCCGCCAGATCCTTCATCGCGATACGGCCGTCTTCCTGAAGAATGTTCAGGATCTTGTGATCGAGCTTGTCGAGCGCGCGCACCGGATTTCGCTGTGTTCGCATTGCTTTTTCCTGAAAATCTCGCAAATACAATAACTAAAACTGCTTTGATCTCAATACTATAGTCGATAACACTAGACGGACAGCGTGTTGCAGGCTCAGGCCACCTGTTCGGCGGACTCGGATCGGAGATCACATGCGAATCGTTATTCTCGGAAGCGGCGTTGTCGGCGTGACGAGCGCGTATTACCTTGCTCGCGCTGGCCACGAAGTCACGGTCATCGACCGCGAAGCCGGCCCCGCGCTCGAAACGAGTTTCGCGAACGCAGGACAGATCTCGCCGGGCTACGCGTCGCCGTGGGCCGCGCCGGGCGTGCCGCTCAAGGCCGTGAAGTGGATGTTCGAAAAGCACGCGCCGCTCGCGATCCGTCTCGACGGCACGATGAACCAGTTGCAGTGGATGTGGCAAATGCTGCGCAACTGCACGCAGGATCGCTATACGGTGAACAAAGGCCGCATGGTCCGCCTCGCCGAATACAGCCGCGACTGCCTGCAGGCGTTGCGCGCCGATACCGGCATCTCGTACGAAGGCCGCACCGGCGGCACGCTGCAACTTTTTCGCACGCAACAGCAATTCGACGGTGCGGGCAAGGACATCGCCGTGCTGAAGGACGCGAACGTCCCGTTCGAGCTGCTCACCGCCGACGAACTCAAGAAAGCCGAACCCGCGCTTGCCGCCGTGTCGCACAAGCTGACGGGCGGCCTGCGCCTGCCGAACGACGAAACCGGCGATTGCCAGATGTTCACGACGCGCCTCGCCGCGATGGCCGAAGCCCTCGGCGTCAAGTTTCGCTACAACACGCCGATCGACGCGCTCGCGGTTGCCAACGGCCGCATCGCGGGCGTGCAGTGCGGCAAGGAACTGGTGACAGCGGATTCGTACGTCGTCGCGCTGGGTTCGTATTCGCCGAAGCTGCTAGGCGATCTCGTCAAGATCCCGGTTTATCCGCTGAAGGGCTATTCGCTCACGGCGCCTATCGTCGATGCGAACCGCGCGCCGGTATCGACCGTGCTCGACGAAACGTACAAGATCGCGATCACGCGTTTCGACGACCGTATCCGCGTCGGCGGCATGGCGGAAATCGTCGGCTATGACAAGACGCTGAAGCAGGCGCGCCGCGAAACCCTCGAAATGTGCGTGAACGACCTGTTCCCGGGCGGCGGCGACACCGCGAGCGCCACGTTCTGGACCGGCCTGCGCCCGATGACGCCGGACGGCACGCCGATCGTCGGCCGCACGCCCGTGCCGAACCTGTTCCTGAACACGGGCCACGGCACGCTCGGCTGGACGATGTCGTGCGGTTCGGGCCAGTTGCTCGCCGATCTGATGTCCGGCAAACAGCCCGCGATCCGCGCGGACGATCTTTCGGTGCATCGCTATTTCGGCGATGTCGGCGTGAAGACGCGTCCGGGATACGCGAACGCGTAATTCGCCTCATCGCATCGAAAAAGAAGGCGCCTTCGATTGAAGGCGCCTTTGTCATTTCAGAACTGATCTTCGCTCAGCGCGAGCACGCCTTCGTTGCCGTTCGCGCTGATAATCGACGCCTCGATGCCCGGCGCGAGCGACAGAATGTGCTCCGCGAAGAACTCGGCCGTCGCGATCTTTGCGCCGTGGAAACTTTCGTCTTCCGCCCGCTTCGCGTGCGAGACGAGCATCGCGCGCGCCATTTGCCATCCCGACAACACGATGCCCGCAAGCCGAAGATACGGCACGCTGCCCGCGAACGCCGCATTCGGATCGCTTCTGAACTTCGCGATGATGAACTCGATCGCGCGCGCGAGCGACAGACTGCCCGCGCTCAAATGCCGGTGCATCGACTTGAACGGCTTGCCGTCGATATCCGCGAGCGCCGCGATCGTCTGATCGATCTGCGCGAGCAGCGCCTGCGCGGTCGCGCCGCCATCGCGCACGGTCTTGCGGCCGACGAGATCGTTCGCCTGGATCGCGGTCGTGCCTTCGTAGATCGGCAGAATGCGCGCATCGCGATAATGCTGCGCCGCGCCCGTCTCCTCGATGAAGCCCATGCCGCCGTGCACCTGCACGCCGAGACTCGCGACATCGACGGAAATTTCCGTGCAAAAGCCTTTCACGATCGGCACGAGATATTCGTAGATCGCCTGATGGCTCTTCTTTGCGTCGCCGTCCGGATGGCCGTGCGCGAGATCGCTGTGCGCCGCCGCGACATAAGCGAGCGCGCGGGCGCCTTCGGTGTAGGCGCGCATCGTCGAGAGCATGCGGCGCACGTCGGGATGATGGATGATCGTCACCGATTCCTTTGCGCTGCCGTCGACAGGACGGCTTTGCACGCGCTCCTTCGCATACGCGACGGCCTGCTGATACGCGCGCTCCGCGATCGCAACGCCTTGCATGCCGACGGCGAAACGCGCGGCGTTCATCATGATGAACATGTATTCGAGGCCGCGATTCTCTTCCCCGATCAGATAGCCGGTCGCGCCGCCGTGATCGCCGTATTGCAACACGGCCGTCGGGCTCGCCTTGATGCCGAGCTTGTGCTCGATCGACACGCAATGCACGTCGTTGCGCGCGCCGAGCGATCCGTCGTCGTTGACGAGAAACTTCGGCACGAGAAAGAGCGAAATGCCTTTCACGCCTTCGGGCGCATCGGGCGTGCGCGCGAGCACCAGATGGACGATGTTCTTCGCCATGTCGTGTTCGCCGTAGGTGATGAAGATTTTCGTACCGAAGAGCTTGTATGTGCCGTCGCCCTGCGGTTCGGCGCGCGTGCGCACCAGCGCGAGATCGGAACCGGCCTGCGGCTCGGTGAGGTTCATCGTCCCGGTCCATTCGCCCGCGATGAACTTCGGCAGATAGCGCGCCTTCTGCTCGTCGCTGCCGGCGGTGAGAAGCGCTTCGATCGCGCCGTCGGTCAGCAGCGGACACAGCGCGAACGAGAGATTCGAAGAGTTCAGCGCTTCGATGCACGGCGTCGCGATGAGCTTCGGCAAGCCCTGGCCGCCGAAGTCCGCCGGATGCACGACGCCTTGCCAGCCGCCTTCCGCGAACTGGCGAAACGCGTCCTTGAAGCCGGGCGACGTCGTCACTTCGCCGTTCGTCCAGACGCTCGGATTGCGATCGCCGGCGACATTAAGCGGCGCGAGCACTTCGCCGCAGAAGCGCGCGGCTTCCTCGACGACGGCCTGCGCCGTGTCGAAACCCGCGTCTTCGTTACCGGGCAACGCCGCGATGCCGTCGATATCCGCGAGTTCCTTTACTACGAACAGCATGTCTTTGAGCGGGGCTTTGTAGCTCATCGTCCTGTCTCCTCCCAATTCGGGCTTCGGCTTTTCCGGGTACAAAAAAAGGGCGCAACGTTCGTCGCGCCCTTTATGGTTTTTGTGGCGAGTGTTCGACTCACACGACGCGGTTTCAGCCCAACTCTTTCACCAGTTCCGGCACGACCGAGAACAGATCGCCGACGAGACCGTAATCGGCCACGCTGAAAATCGGCGCTTCCGGGTCCTT
>NZ_FCNX02000011.1 GCF_001544835.2 Caballeronia fortuita
CCGCTGTTCCGCTCCCTACTTTCGCATCCTGAAAAAGACGCGCCGCTAAGGCGAACTCTAAATGCCGTCGGACTGCGCCCAATGATTGCTTCACACGGAAAAACGTCAGCGGGTAACCGAACATGAACCAGGAAATTGCAGGCCAGTTCCTCCTCTACTGCGTTCTTCCACTGTGGCTCGCCGCTGGAACCGCGGATGCACTTTGCCACCGATGGTCCGATCTGCCGAACAACGCTGGCGTACGCGAGTCGCTAATGCATGTCGCGCAGCTCGCTGAGGGGGCCGGGCTCGTGCTATGTGCGCTATTTCTTACCATCAACGCGTTCGCGATCTGTACGATGGCCGCGCTCATCGTCGCTCACGAGTTCACCGTGTACTTCGACTTGAGATATGCGGGCGGACAGCGCGTCATCACGCCCGTCGAGCAGATGGTGCACAGCGTGCTCGAGATGGCGCCGATCATGGGTTTCGCGATTGTCTGCCTCTCTCATCCAGACGCGTTGGCCTCCGTGACTCACTCGAACGCAAGCTTTGCAATGGCACCGCATGAGCCGCCTCTTCCCCCGCTGCGCGTCGCGACGGTGCTCTTGCTTTGTCTGCTCTTCGGCGTTGCGCCCTACGCGATGGAACTTGCCTCCTGTATTCGCGCATCGCGCATGAAGTCGAAAGCGCGCCGCTGAGCTGCGACTCGCATGCGGTCACCGATGTCCTGACTTGCGCACAGCGGCGTCACGGCTCGCAGGCGAATTCATGCTGGTCAGCGTCGGTATTATGGGATCAGGACCGGGCCGCGCCTCTGCAATAGGCCGCTGATACTTCTCGTCGCAGTGGGCGCTGCTCTTGGCGCCGATCACCGCAGAGGCAACGCAATGCATGCCAAAGCACATCGACGTCGACGAGCACGCGGCACCCAGCGCTTCGGTAATAGTCACCAAGCCAAGTAGTCCCTCGCCGAGCCCGCCAAACATGGCCGGAACGCTCAAGCCTGTGAGTCCCGCCTGTCTAAGCGCGGACAATGATGCGCCGGGGCCAAGCCGCATTGCCATCAACGGCATGAGCCGCGGGGGCGATGATTTCTTCGCAAATCGCCTCAGCCTCGGCGCGCAGGTTTAAAAGCCGCGGAATATCAAACCTTCCCGCCAGCTCTTCCCAAACGGCCAGCATCGTCGAATAGCAGGCATTAATTTCCTCTATCGGCTCACCCCTAAATGGGATAACGTACTCCATTCAAAGATCCCTCTTACCGTGGCCCTTCCGGACGATGCCGTGGTTCCCTTGCGCACTCTCGTGCGGCGGCATCAAGCGTTCGCTGATGAACGACGAATTGCAACAGGACCGCTCGCTTGCGCAGCTGCATCAGACGGCTGCCCCTGCGCCGCCAAGGAATGCGCCGCGCCCGATGGCTTCGGATGCCGATCGGTACAGACGCTCATTCCGTTTCGGCTGACCGCGATGTATCCCATAGCACGTGAGCGTCGCCCGTGCAGCAGGCCACATAGTCCGATACACGATTCCCGAGGAAATCGTCCTCGACATGCGGGCGGTCACGGGTGCCGGAAGGGTCAACAGCGCGCAACGAACTGCGGCGTCATAGTAGTTGCAGTGGGTCTTGCGCTGACGATAATTTGGCCTGGGTCCGAAGGCGGTCCCGACGCGCCGCGTTCCGTTATGGACCGTGGCGCCCCTGCACTACTTGGTGCCTTGCTTGCCGGCCTGCTCTTCCGATACTTCCTGCTCTGCCAGCAGCGTCAACTTCTCGTCGGTCGCCTTTTCCTCTTTCAAGGTGTCGAGCAAGAGATTCATCGCATCGGTGTAGCAGAGCTTTTTCGCAAGTGCTGCCAAGGTCCCGTAGGTCGCGATCTCGTAGTGCTCGACCTTCTGCGCCGCTGCAATCAAAGCAGCGTCGAGAATGGGTCCCTTCTCTATCTCCTCGATCTGTTCCTGCCCTTCCTCGACGAGACCCTCCATTGCGACGCACTTGACGCGCTTGAGCTTAATCTCAGTGCGCTCAACCACCTGGTCGATTCGCTCGATCTGCCCCTGCGTCTCTTCGAGATGGAACTTGAACGCGGCAGCCAGATCAGGGTTTGTTGCGGCTCGCGAAAGTTTCGGAAGTGCCTTGGTCAGTTGCTTTTCGGCGCTGTAGACGTCCGACAGCGCATGCACGAATAAGTCATTTAGGGTTTTGGCAGCCATGAATAATTCTCCGGGTAGGTGCTGCAGGACGCGTTCGTGCAGATGGACGCGTCGATGAATGATTGCTTTCCAATTTTCAAACGATTCGCGCCTGGATTCATTGACCAGCCTGACCGGCGCCGAGGTCCGCTCCGGTCGTGGGATCGGCCGTGGGATCCGACGCGGTACGCGCAGCCATTGCCTGTAACGCCTCAACATCCTGCTTCGACACGCCCACGGTTGCGGTGCCGTCACCGCCATCGACGGCCGGTTGCGGGTCAGCGACGAATTCCCAGTCACCGCCCTCGTTCCACGGGCCGCGCAGGTCGTCTTCCTTCGACATGTTGAAATAGACGCTGGTGAACTGCGGATTGCCCGGCAGCTTGCCCTGCGGAAAATTCGGTTGAATCGAGTGCAAGGCTTTCTCGAAGGACTTTTGATGGGCGATTTCGCGCGTCATCAAAAAGCCCAGTGCGTCTTTGATGCCGGGATCGTCGGTGACATTCATAAGACGCTCGTAGACGATCTTTGCGCGTGCTTCGGCGGCAATGTTTGAGCGCAGGTCCGCCGTCGGTTCGCCGATCGTATCGATGTAAGCCGCGGTCCAGGGCACGCCCGCCGAATTGGTTAAAGCAGGACCACCACCATACAGGATCGCCGTAGTGTGTGAGTCGTTGCCATTGCCGGTGAGCGACCGGTACAGTTCGGCTTCTGATTGCACCGCTTCGGCAAGCTGGCCCTTCGCACCCTTGTTGAGCATGGCAACGATCGAGCCGATGACTTCGAGATGGCTCAATTCTTCGGTGGCAATATCGAACAGCAGATCCTTGCGGCCGGCATCATCCTCAGCGACTGCCTGAGTAAAGTAGCGGCATGCAGCGGCGAGCTCACCCTGTGGACCGCCAAACTGTTCCAGCAACAGGTTGGCAAGTCCAGGATTCGGTGCGGCGACGCGCACCGTGTATTGCAGGCGTTTATTATGAGCGAACATATCAACGACTCCTTGCTGGGGCGAGCGGCGTCCTGCGGCGGACGCGCGCACGCGGTTAGCGGTCAGGTTTTACACGCGGCGACCGGGAGCCGCGCAACGCTTTGTCTCCGCGGTTAAACGCTACGAATCTCAGCACGCTCTGATCGTGCTGGCCGATGCGGTCCGGGACGGACCGAAGAACAATGGGCCCCGAGGTACAGCAAGGGACGTTACGAGGGATGCGTCGTTGTCCGAGCAATGGCTGTGCCGCGGGTGCATCGAGCGGGGCATGGGCGGCTTGGTCACGCTTCCCCGCACGTTCTTCGCGCGGCACGAGCATTTTTGTCAGGAGACCGCGCACACCCCACTTTGCGCGTATTCTCAGGACACGCGTGTGTATCGCGTTTTCAACCGACCAACAGGAGAACGAGATGGATGCACCTGTTACAGAGGAGCAAGTACGTGCATTGGCATACCGCCTCTGGGAAGAAGCTGGCAGCCCGGAAGGCCGATCGGACGAATTTTGGGCCTTGGCCGCGGAACGCCTTGGGATCGAAGCGCAAGACGCCGATCCGAAGCTACAAAGCAATGCTAGCGACCGTACGGCAGCGTCTGCGCAGGTCACGGGTCGCGAGTGACCGACACGCGGTCCGTTGCCGCCCAACATAACCCGGCAATCGGCACCGGTGTAAGTGCTGCTTCGAGCCGTGCTGATGCATGGCTTCGAGCAGTTTGCGCATGGTTAGCGCGCTTCGCCTTCCCGAGGCTCCTCCTACCGGACGCTCTATCTTTACTCGCGCGGGCGGCTTCAAACCGCCGCATTTCCGCGTCGCGATCGGGTGCGCTTGCTGCTCGCCCACTGATCGGTTAGGTTGCGGGCGTGCTGGAGTCCGTCGAACAATTCGTGGGCAAGGATGGTGGCTCTCATTTCGAAAATTTACCGGACGTCGCCGCGCCACCGGTTCCGATCGCGAGCACGGCGGCGCCCCGGAGCGTCGGTGACGATTACCTTTTTGGGACGCTGCCGAGTGCCCGACGACGGCGGCTTGTCCGGCATTGAATTTGCCAGGCGCCGCTGCTCCTTCATTGCCGGAGGACGGCTACTGTTTCATCTTGCCGGTCTTTCCGCTCGCGCCTGTCCCCGATGCCGCATCCGGCGACATCCCTTTCTCGCGTTCCTGCATCAGCGTGGGGCTGCCTGCGCTGCTTGACCCGGGAGGGTCCCCTTGGCTGCCTGTCCCGTCGCGGGGGCGCCCTGCTGAGTCGCTGGCGACGGAGGAGTTTGGCTATTGCGCGGTCGCGCTTGCACTCATAGCGACCAGGAAAACGCTAAGCAGGGTTGGGATGCGGTTCATGGCTGTCTCCTTGTTGTGTCTGACAGCTTTGGAAGAGCATCCGTTGTGCCTCACAGAGGTCGCCCACGCTGGCCTCGGCGCCGTCGGGCATAACGGAATGCGCGACACGCGGCACATGGTTGCCCAAGGCGTATGCGAAACCCGTACGAACGAACGACAAAAGTGGGGGCATAACCGTTGCTGCATACGAAGCATGACACTTCTAACGACCGTCATGTTCTAGATGCCCGGATTGTGGACCGATCGTCTATTTGACCGCGTTTCGCCGCCGGTCGTTGTGTTCAACTTGGACGACGATATCGCCGGGGCGCAGGCGTTGTCCACGGTTCTTGTGATCGAGGCTTACCGCACGACCGTTGTGGACGGAGGACAGGCCGCCTTCGAGACGCCGGCGGCTTCAACACCTCACGTCGTAGTCCTCGATATCGAGATGCCTGAATGTGATGGTTACGCGGTGGCTGCGGCGATGCGCGGCTCAGGCCGATTCGGAAGCACGCCGATCATCGCCTATACCTCTCTTGCGGAGGCAGACGTGATGGAACGTGGCAAGCAGGCGCAGATTGATGCCTTTTGCCGGAAAGGCACGTCGATACGTCCGCTGCTCGATCTCATCGAGCATGTCGCCCCCATCATTCAAGGGTTGACCGGCGAAGGATGATCCGACGCGGTGCCCATTCGCGCGCTCAACGCTCTACGCGCTCAAGCGCTGCACGGCCATGCGCACTAGCCAGCCCAAAGCATCGAGGGTATAGGGCGTTGCGCGCACGGTGACGTCGTGCCGTGCGAGCGCGGCGCGCGTGCCTGCGATCCACTGCGGCCCGATCAACGGCCCTCGTGCTCGCGAAGCGTCGAAGTCACGGCCCCGATCCCGGCAGTGCACCCCAACGCTGCCGATTTTCCGACCGAGCTTGGCGCACCGGAGACGCGATTTTCCACTTTGACTATGAGCGATTCCGCATTCATGTGACGCCGCTCGGCTTCCGGGGGCCACTACGCGAACAAAAATTTACCGATGCGGCTCAGGCGAGCCAGATCCACGAGGAGATTTAATGGTTCGGTGAGACGAGTAAATACTCGAATCGCAAGACTGCGATGGAAGTGGGCGCGTCAGTGGGTAGTCGTCTGGATTAAAGATACCTGGATCTGAGCCGCGCGACGGGCGACAGACTTCCTCCCCGGGGATCGCTTGCGGCGCGCGCGAAACGAGTCGAAGTTGAACCAACAGCGAATAACACGCACGCGTGTGCGCGCCCCCTGGCGGGTGAACCGGCTCTGTCCGACCTGCTCGCGGCCATGCCGAATGCGCCGGCCTCCGCCGAGTTACCCGTGACGGTACTGCTGGTCGAGGACCAGGCGATCATCGCGGAAGCCCTGCGCCGCGCGCTTGCGCAAGCGTCCAATGTCGATCTGCACTACTACGCTGATCCGGAGGACGCACTGCGCACCGCGCAGGAAACACGGCCGACGGTGATCCTGCAGGACCTCGTGATGCCTGGCGTCGATGGCCTTACGCTCCCTGCACCAGTATTGCCAGCATCCGGCGACACGGGACACACCAATCATCGTACTCTCGACGAAGGAAGAGCCGCAAATCAAAAGTGCGGCCTTTGCGGCCGGCCCGAACGATTACGTTGTGAAGCTGCCGGATACGGTCGAGCTTGCCGCGCGCGTGCGCTATCACTCGCGCTACTATCAGAATCTAATGCAGCGCGATGAGGCGTATCGCGCGCTGCGTCAGTCACAGCAGCAGTTGCTCGAAATCAATCTGGAATTGCAGCGGCTGACGCACTCGGACGGGCTCACCGGCCCATCAAATCGGCGCCGGTTCGACGATTATTTGAACGCCGAATGGGACCGTTCGGCGCAGGAGCATACGGCCGTAGGCATGCTGATGATCGATGTCGACAACTTCAAGTCGTACAACGACACTTACGGCCACGTCTCTGGCGACGACGTGCTGAAGCTTGTCGCGCGTACGATCGAATCGAGTCTCATGCAAAGCACCGATCTCGCGGCGCGCTTTGGCGGCGAGGAGTTCGCCGTGGTTTCGCCGGCGACCTCGATGCACGCGCTACGTATGCTCGGCGAGAAAATTCGCATTGCGGTGCAGGCGCTCAACGTGCCGCACGCGGGAACGACGACCGGGCGCGTGACGATCAGCGTTGGCGGAGCGTCGGATGCGACCGTCGGCGAGGGTGGCCCCAAGCAGTTGCTTGAGGCAGCGGATCTGGCGCTGTATCGCGCTTAAGAGAGACGGACGCAACCGTGTGTGCGTGGCGTAATATCGAGCCGACGTTGCGGGCAGATGGCTGTCAGGCCTGCCATGGCCAAAGCCGCCCGGCTCGCGCAGATCTCCATCGACGGATTTGGTGGCATTGGCGATGCGCCGATCGGGCTGCTTCGTAAGCACGCCGATTATTTCCTACCCGTCATTTCTTGTCGTGCGTAATGTCGTTGCATGTCGTCCCATTGAACTATGTTCTAGCGAAACGGACACTGGTACTTCGGGCGCGCGCAAGCCATGCCGCGTAGCACGGCTATCCGATCCAGGCACGAGTTTAGGTATCCGTATGGAGTGTTACGGTGCCATACCGACTTTGTGCGCCTCGTCACCGACTTCAGGAACCTTGCTTTTCGCTCTGAGGTCGGCGACGGAGGGATTACATCAGTGTTTAGATCGTGAAAATAACTAAAGCGACCGGATGATCGATTCGGATGTAGGGTTTTGACGGGCTCCAACAGGGACAGAGCCGCATCGCTCTGGGCAGTCGGCAATTACATTTACCACGTTGGCGTTGCGACGCTCCTTACCCGCCGGACGCGCCGGACGCGCCAATCCATGTTGATCGAACCATTCGGCGACTTGCATGCCATTTGGCGAAAGCGTCGCGCCCGGCAGGTGCCGTCTAACGCCGGAAAAGCCACTTGTAGTGAGATTTACCGTAGTGTAGTTTACGCTACATGAACATACTCACTACCTGGTCCCTACTGGTCCTGACGCTGCCGACGGAGAACGCGACCGCCCGCATGCGGTTCTGGCGTGCATTGAAGGCGAAGGGGTGCGCCGTCCTGCGTGACGGGATCTACCTGCTGCCCCAGACAGAAGAGCGCGAGTTGATGCTGCGCGAACTTGCGGGGGCAATCGCCGACAGCGGTGGCACCGCGCACGTGCTGCGCGCACCGAGCCTTGACGCTGCGCAGGACGTGGAGTTCCGTGCGCTGTTCGACCGCAGTGAGGACTATATCGAGTTTATGAGCGCGCTGAAGGGTGCGCGCAAGACGATTTCGGGCCAGTCAGCGGCTGAGCTGACCAAGCTGCTTCGTCGTTTGCGCAAAGACTATGAGACCATCGTCGGGATCGACTACTTCCCGGGTGACGCCACAACCCGCGCCGAGGCGGCGTGGCAGGATTTCATCGGACTCGTTGACACGGTGCTTTCACCGGGCGAGCCCCATTTCGCCGATCGTCCAATCCGAAGCCTCTCAGTCGACGACTATCAGGGTCGCACGTGGGCCACGCGTCAGCGCATGTGGGTCGATCGCGTGGCCAGTGCCTGGCTGATTCGCCGCTTCATCGATCGCGACGCGAGTTTCATCTGGATAGCTTCGCCGAGCGCCTGCCCAAAACACGCACTCGGTTTTGATTTCGACGGTGCCGCCTTCTCCCATGTTGGCGAACTCGTGACGTTCGAGGTTTTGGCTGCGAGCTTCGGTCTCGACAAGGATCCGGCGCTGCTTCGGCTCGGTGAGATGGTCCATGTCCTTGACGTGGGCGGGGCTGCCGTTCCGGAAGCTGCCGGCTTTGAAGCCGTGATGGCGGGAGCCAGGGAGCGCGCGACCGACGACAATCAGCTGCTCGATGAAATGGGACGCGTACTGGATGCGCTCTACACACATTTTGCTTCGGCTGTGAAAAGCCGGGACGCCGGAGGCCGCGCATGAGCACCCCGACCGACGCATCACCGCGCTACACGCTCGCCCAGATGGTTCTCTATATGCTGCGTCTTGGCGCCTTAGGGTTCGGCGGGCCGGTGGCACTCGTCGGCTATATGCACCGCGATCTCGTCGAACAGCGCGGGTGGGTGAGCGAGTCGGACTACCGCGAGGGGCTGGCGCTCGCGCAAATGATGCCGGGACCGATGGCGGCTCAGCTCGGCATCTATATGGGCTACGTGCACTATCACATCATGGGCGCCACGCTCGCCGGTATCGCGTTCGTTCTGCCCTCATTCTTGATGGTGGTCGGTCTCGGGCGGGCCTATGCCCATTTCGGCGGGCTTTCGTGGATGCAGGCCGCCTTCTATGGTGTCGGTGCAGCGGTCGTCGGCATCATCGCGATGAGCGCGTACAAGCTCACAACAAAGACTGTCGGTCAGAACAAACTCTTGTGCGCGATTTACCTGACGCTCGCAATTGTCACGGTCGTCACCGAGTCCGAGATCGCGTGGCTTTTCATTGCAGGGGGCCTTGTCAACTGGTTCGTTGTGGCGCGGCCGAAATGGTTCAACAAGGGTGGATTGAATGCCGCCGCTGCGGCGCACTTGCCCGTCGCGAGCGGCGTGCTCAGCGGTCTTGACTGGCCGTTGCTTGGTCAGATCGGGCTGTTCTTCACGAAAGCGGGCGCGTTCGTCTTCGGCTCGGGACTGGCGATCGTGCCGTTCCTTTACGGCGGTGTGGTCACCGAGCATCACTGGCTCAACGACAAGCAGTTTGTCGATGCCGTAGCCGTCGCGATGATCACGCCCGGCCCCGTGGTTATTACCGTTGGCTTTATCGGCTACCTGGTCGCGGGCTTTGCGGGCGCGTGCGTGGCCGCGCTCGGCACTTTCTTGCCTTGCTATCTCTTCACCGTGTTGCCGGCACCGTACTTCAAAAAATACGGCAAGCTGCCCGCCGTTAAGGCGTTTGTCGACGGCATCACAGCCGCTGCGGTGGGCGCCATTACGGGCTCGGTAATTGTGATAGCACGCCGCTCGATCGTCGACTGGCCAACCGTGCTCCTCGCACTCGTGACCGCGCTCTTGCTGTGGCGTTTCAAGAAGCTGCAGGAGCCCGTCATTGTCTCGGCCGCTGCGCTTACTGGTCTTGTTGCCTACCCGCTCATTCGGTCGCACGCCATTTGACGCCCGCGGATGCGCCTTACGAGACAGCAGCCAGGGCAGCGCAGTTGGTGGGAGGGCCGGTCATCGATTCCACGGCGAGCTGAAGGGAAGAATGAGCTTGACCACCGGGCTTCAATCATCGAACAAGGAGTGGGTTATGAAATGGGTCACTCGCGAACGCCCGAAAGTCGACCGTATCGCCTGCCCTTGGCTCGTTCAACGTTTCATCGATCCCGAAGCGGAGTTCCTGTACGTTCTGCGAGACGACGTCCTGCGCACCGCGGCCATGATGGACGCCGTGCCCTATGACGTGCCCGACGTCGAACTGGGTCACCACGGCGAGCTTTGCAGCTTCGACGCCTTTCTCGACAAGTTTCAACTCTTCGATCCCGCGTTGCACAAGCTTGCGCGTATCGTTCGCGGCGCCGATACCGGGCGCCTCGACCTCGTGCCGGAAGCCGCAGGTCTGTACGCGATTTCCATCGGGTTATCGCGCACCTTTGCCGACGATCACGAACAACTGCGGTACGGCATGCTTGACGCGCTCTATGCGTGGTGCAAGGATGATGCGCATCCATAGATGCATGACGCACGGGTCGCGCGTGACGGCGTGGCTCCTCCCCGAAGGCGTGCAAGGCGGCGTCCCCATCCTTCTGATTGCGCGGGGGCTTCGTGGCCTGTGTGACGGCTTCATTGCGGTGCTGTTACCCGGCTATCTGCTGGCGCTCGGCTTCGGGCAACTCGCTGTCGGTCTGATCAGTACGGCAACGTTGTTTGGTTCGGCCTTCGCGACGATCCTGGTGGGCGTCCTCGGCAATCGATTTGCGGCGCGCGTCCTGTTCCGCTTTGCAGCAGTGCTGATGATGGCCACCGGTGTCGCATTTGCCGGCTTATCGTCGCTATGGCCATTGCTCGTCGTGGCGTTCGTCGGCACGCTGAATCCGAGTTCGGGCGATGTGAGCCTGTTTCTTCCGCTCGAACACGCGAGACTGGCCGAGTCCGCAACCGGTGACGCACGAACCGCGCTCTTTGCGCGCTATAGCCTTGTTGGCGCGCTATCGGCCGCGCTCGGCGCCCTTGCGGCTGGGGTACCGGAGTGGGTCGCTGCCCGCTCGGTTGTCTCACCTCTGATGGCGATGCGCATTATGTTCGTCGTCTACGCGGTGTCGGGAGCGGTTATCTGGATGCTCTACCGGCGCCTGCCGGTTCGACAATTCAGCATTGACACGCCGCGCATGCCGCTCGGACCATCGCGAGGCATTGTCACGCGCCTTGCGCTGCTGTTCAGCGTTGACGCCTTTGCCGGCGGACTTCTCGTCAATTCGCTGATGACCTTGTGGTTGATCCAGCGATTCGGGCTGTCGCTGGGCGCCGCCGGCCAGTTCTTTTTTTGGGCCGGGCTCCTAAGCGCGGGTTCACAACTTGCTGCAGCCCCCTTGTCACGCCGCATCGGCTTGCTCAACACCATGGTGTTCACGCATATCCCCTCCAGCGTCTGTCTCATCGTCGCAGCATTCTCTGCGTCGCTCACGCTGGCCCTGACGCTGCTTCTCATACGCAGCGCGCTGTCGCAAATGGATGTGCCCACGCGTAGCGCGTACGTCATGTCGGCTGTCACACCAGCGGAGCGCCCCGCTGCAGCGAGCTTTACCGCGGTCCCGCGAAGCCTGGCATCGGCGCTGGCACCCACCCTCTCAGGGGCACTTCTGGGGCTCGGGTGGCTCGGTGCCCCGCTTGTCGCCTGTGGCGCACTGAAGATCGCCTACGATCTTTCGCTGCTTTACCTTTTCCGTCACGTTAAACCGGATGGCTAAGCCTTTATCGAATTCGTGAGCGAAATGGATCTCATCAACGCACGGGGCAACGATGCCCAAACCTCCGCAGCTCCCAGAGCTAACGAGTCAGTGGACCGCTGCGCAAGCATGTCGAAGGAGGAATTTCAAATGTCATCGTTAAGGCGCCTCTCGCAGGCATTGGTCATCGCGATCGGTATGTGTGCGGCCGCAGGTCAGGCTCAAGCGCAACCCCAGGCGGAGGTAGACACCGCTCGCATTGAGCAGATCACCGGTTTGAAAGGCACCTATTCCGATAAGGAGGGCGTCTTCAAGGTTTCAAAGCCGCGCAATGACGTGAAAATCCAGGTCGACGGTTGGACCATGCCACCGTTCATGGGCCTCACCTCTTGGGCCGCGTTTATGGCGGACCAGCACGGTAGAAGCATGATGATGGGCGACACCGTGCTGTTCGAAGACGAGGTCAATCCGGCGATGAGTGCCGCACTTGATGCCGGCCTGGAAGTGACCGCACTTCACAACCACTTCTTTTTCGACCAGCCCAAGGTGTACTTCATGCATATCGGCGGCCACGGTGATGCAACCACGCTCGCCGAGGGCGTTAAAAAGGTCTACGACCGGATCGCACAGGTCCGCTCGGCGCACGCCGACCCTGAAAGTGCCTCACCCGGACCGATCGCTAGCCCGAACAGCATCAGTGCCGCGCCGCTCGAAGCAGTGTTCGGCGCGAAGGGCCAGACGAAGGACGGCATGTTCAAGGTGGTCGTCGGAAAAACGACCAGCATGCACGGCATTAACGTCGGCAACGAAATGGGCGTCAACACGTGGGCGGCCTTCGCTGGTAACGATGATGAAGCTGTCGTTGACGGCGATTTCGCGATGCGCGAAGGGGAACTTCAGACCGTGCTCAAGAGCATGCGCGCGTCGGGTCTCAATATCGTGGCAATCCACCAGCATATGACGGGCGAAACGCCGCGCATCCTGTTCCTGCATTACTGGGGTAAAGGCAAGGCCGTCGATCTGGCGAAGGGAGTCAAGGCGGCCCTGGATGCGCAGAGCGCAAGCGCCCGATAGCGCTGCAGCGATGTGCAGGCCACGCCACCGACACGCAAACGCTCAGCGGTGGCGACATGCAGTGGGAGGTTTCATATGAAAGCGTTGCAACGCTGGCGCTATCGCCGGCCGGTCCTGGCGGTCCTCGTCCTTCTCGTCTTGCCCGCGGTTGGTGTCGGTCTGCGCGAAGTGGTCCCGCACGCTGCTGCCGCGGACCAGGAGATCTACCGCCTGCCACTGACGCATATTGCCGATATCCCATTGCCGGGCCGTGCGAGTCGTCTGGACTACGAAAGCTACGATCCTGAGCGCCATCTCCTGTTCATCGCCCACCTCGGCGACGGGGAGGTGATTGTCGTTGATGTGAACGCTGCCCGAGTGGTCGCACGGATTCCCAGGGTTTCATCGGTTCATGGCGTACTCGCGATTCCCGAAATGTCGCGTGTATATGCGTCGGCGACCGGAACGGACGAAATCGTTGCCATCGATGAAGCAACACTCAAAATAGTCGCGCGCATGCCCGGGGGCCACTACCCGGACGGGATGGCTTATGCACCCGAGGTGCACAAGCTCTACGCGTCGGACGAGACCGGTCGTACTGAGACAGTCGTAGATGTTCAGAGCAATCAACGTGTCGCGACCCTTGCGCTCGGTGGCGACGTTGGCAATACACAGTACGATTCGCGGTCGCATCATATCTTCGTCAACGTCCAGTCGCGCAACGAGCTGGTCGAAATCGACCCGACGGTCGACAGGATCGTGGCCCGCCATGCGCTTCAGGGAGCCGAGCAGAATCATGGACTGTTGATCGATTCGCAAGATCAGCTAGCCTTTGTTGCCTGCCAGGGCAACCACAAGCTGCTTGTGTTCGATATGGGAACTCGCCGCGTTGTGCAGTCGTTCGACATCGGTAAAGACCCAGACGTCCTCGCATTTGACGCTGCACAAGGCAGACTCTATGTGGCTGGGGAAGTGGGCATTGTCTCTGTCTTCAGCGTGCAAGGCTCGAAGGTCGCCAAAATCGGTGAGGGGCTGCTCGGACCAAACGCGCATGTGGTGGCCATTGACCCCGCCACCCACCATGCGTATTTCCCGCTGAAGAACGTTGACGGGCGTCCCGTGCTACGCGTCATGGCGCCGTTGTGATGGTCTTTTCGGATCCGATAGACCGGGCGTCGCTGCCTTGTGTCAGGTCGTCAGATCAGGAGGTTGAACCATGAAAACGCTCACATTCCTCTCACTCCTTGCTGGAGTTCTCGCCGCTACACCGGCCCTGGCAGCAGCGCCACACGAAAGAGACGGTATGTTGGTCGACGACCAAGGCATGACCTTGTACATATTTGGGGAAAGGGGATGCCGGATGCGAAATCGTGCGAAGGCGACTGCGCGAGAAACTTTCCGCCCGCGCTCGCAGCGCCGGGCGATAAGCCATCCGGCGCGCTGACGTTGCTACCTACTCCCAATGGTGAGCACCAGTGGGCTTTCCAGGGCAAGCCCCTGTATCGCGGCCTGATGGACAAAGCCCGGAGATCGCTTATCGAGGCGGCGATCAGTATTACAGTAACTGAAACATACGTCGTCGCTCCGTTTCTCCAGCGACGAATGCCATCGAAGCTCTCGTCATGTTCACGCTGCGTTCATCCACGTTGACGGATCGGTCGCACATTGCGTGAAGATGGTGGACTACCAACCGACCATTGCGGCGGCGTAGTTCTGGCGATTCCCCAGAAGATCAGACCGCGCCGCGTCCCACGGAGGATCGCGGCGCGCGCTTCGGCTAGCTACTTACCTTCCTCCCGGCTTGCTCTTCGGACACTTCTTGTCCAGCTAACAACGTCAACTTTTAGTCTGTTGCCTTCTCTTCCTTCAGGGTCTCACGAAGGAGTTGTATCGCGTGATCCTTTCCGAGGAACGCCACATCGAAAACCAGCGATCTAATTCGTCACCGTGCCGTACACAGGTGCGAATTGACCTTCATAGGTGCCGCCTTGTCGTCGAAGGGCGGCTGCGGCACAAACTTGGTAATAGCGCCAGGCTTGAAAATTAAGCAGTGCGTGGAACCGCCGTACTGGAAGTAGCCAAGTTCGTCGCCCTTGCGCACACGCTGCCCCGGCAATGCTTCGATCACGCATGACGAGACTTCTGCCATTCCAACGAAAATGCATGCTACCTCACCGATGTCGGAGTCGTCGCATTCGATGACGATAACGGCACGTGCCGCGACGGCGGTAATGTAGCCTTGCGAGTCGTTCAGGCTACTGGGATCCTCCCCTTCTGCATCGGCGTCGGAATAATAGGTGCCGTCAACCAGATACGCCTTCGTCACGGTCCCGTTCACTGGCGCGTGCCAGCGATGGTAGAAAAACGCACTCAGAAAGGCTTGATACACCGTCCCGCCAACAAATCGGCGCGCGAGATCGGACTCCTTCGCCGTGAACATCTCAAGTAACGAGTAGGGCTGTGACTTGATCCAAAACGAGTCCTGCAGGCTAACGTCCTTTTGGATGTAGTACGGTGTGGCTTCACACGCGCTCACGATCACCTTCTCGTTATCCGGCTGCGCAACGGGCCGGGCATCAGGCATGAATTCGCGCGTGAAAAAATGGTTCCAAGAGGCGAAGCCCCAGTAAGGTTTGTTCGGGTCGCACAGAAACTGCGATAAGCCGATCTTCTGATCCGCTTCCCGACTGAACCAGCCATCGGGTGCTGCTGTGTTCAAATGCGTGCGCGAGTGCGGCCCACTCAAAAACCCAGACCAAACAGTCAGAAGCTGTTTGAGATGTGCGTTGAAGGCAGGATCGCGAAAAAGTGCGTAGCCGGAGGGCATCACCATCGGCCAGTCAAGTAATGCGTTGACCGGGCAATGAATCAAGCTCGACTCGCTGAATGGCGGGGCATAGGTCAGCATTGCATCGAGCAGGACAAGCAACTCCTCAATGTTCGCATAGCCAAGTCTGAAGCCGGCATCTCGTGCTTGCGCAATCGCACGAGCGAGATCCATTCGGACGATTGGATCCTGGTAAATGAAAGCGGCGAGATCTTCAACTACGCCGGTTCTCTGCGCTTGGCGACTGCGCTCGTGAGCGTAACGCGCGAATTCTTCCCGGAATCGCGCGATATCGTCCTCGTCCTTCGGTAGCCATTGGCCGAGCCGGCGTCGAGTGTCATTCATGATTCGCCCCCGTTGAGTTTGCTGATCCGCGCAGGTAACTTTGACGCCCGGTAAAGTCTGCCCCTTGAGCTGGAAACAGCGACGCGGTCTCTTCGCAAGATACAGGCCTTGTCTCGCATTCTCGGCCTTCACTCGTCAGAGCGCGCGAATCTTGCCTTACGAGCCAAGCCCCTCCCGAACGCGGGAATTAGTCCGCATCGCCGAAAGTTTGCCCAACCAGCGACTGATGTTCAATCGTCTTGACGATGACGCGGCACATCAATGACACGTCGCCGCTATCCTTGCCATTCGCAATGGCAACAGCTTCGCTCATTGTCAAGGTGGCGATCAATGCATCTCGATGTTGTCCATCGCTGACTGTGAAATGAAACTCCATTTCGCCATTAGGCGTGGAAAGTACATCGGTGATAGTGGCAGGCACGTTCGCTCCTTTTTATCGTTAGCGTTAGCGAACGCCGAGAAAGAGCCCGAACGGCTCATCTGCGTCGCTCTGAGGTCGATCACGTTTCGTCATCGGCGTAGTATCGCGCGGCCGCCTCGAGCATCCGTCGCCGCTCTGCCCGTACATAAATCGACGTGGTCTGCAACGAGGCGTGGCCGAGGATCGCCTGGACGACATCGGTCGGCATCTCGCGTGCAACGGCCCGTGTCCCAAATGTATGTCGAAAAGCATGCGCCGATGTATTGGCCAGTTGTACGAGGTCGTCCGTGCTGAAGTTGGCTAACGCAGCGGTCTGCGCGCTCAAGCGTTGCACCGCCATGCGCACGAGCCGGCCCAGTGAATCGACCGTGTAAGGAGCGTCCTGCGCACTGGCGTCATGCCGCTCGAGCGCGGCGTGCGTGGCCGGAATCCACTGGGGCGCGATCAGCGGCCCGTGCGCCCGCGGGGCGTCGAAATCGCGGTCCCGGTCGTTCCAGTGCGCTCGCAGGGCGGCGATTGTCGCGCCGCTCACCGGCACCGTGCGCTGTTTGCGGCGCTTGCCAACGATCGTGAGCGTGCATACCGCAAACTTGCTGCGGCCGGGTTCGGTCGAGTGCGGTGGTGTCGCTCGCGGCGTCGTTGGCGTGGTCGTTGGCGGCGGCGCTTGCGGGGCTGAACCCGACGATGTGTTGCGCGACGCACGCCTTTCCTCGGTCGTCTCGGCGAGGCACAGATCTTCGCGACGCGCGAACGCAGCTTCCGCCCGCCGCAGTCCAGAATCGCCCATCAGCAAAATCGCGGCTCGCGCGGCGCGCCACTGCCGGGCCTCGTCGTCGGCTTCGGGCTCTACAGTACCGAAACCGTCACAACGCGCATCGAGCGCCTTGCGCACCTGAGACCAGAGTTTGGCCGGCAGCGCCCGGTGCACCTGCACCGCCGACTCACGTGTGACAGTGGCCGGTTCGTGCACCGCGCTCCACGGATTGCCGGCGAGATACCGGACGTCGACCAGCCATGCGAAGGCAGCCCGCAGCACCCGCACCGCATACGCCTGACTGTCGGCCGACAGCCCCTCCGGCGCGAACGGGCGCCAGCGGCCGCTCGTGCGGGGTCGCTTGGGTCCCGTGAACGACGGCAGCGGCGCCTGCAAAAAATCCTTGTACGCCTCGCAGTCCTCGACAGTGAGCGACGACAGCGCTTTGCGTCGCACCACCACGCACCACAGGATCAGCCGCTCAAGTTCGCGCGTGTAGGCCCGCAAGGTCGTCGGCCGATCGCGATAGCGGTGCAGATACGCGTGCACGGCCGAGAGGTCGTTCTCTGCCCGGATGAACGCAAAGCTGGTCGCTCGATTGAGGCCCGTCGCGCCCGACAACTCGGCAGGCACGGCGAGGTGCTCGAAGGGCGCCAGGCGCGGTTCGCTTGGATCGCCACCGATCACGACGACCGCATCGCTGCCCTGCACTTCCCCCTTCGCACCGCCCGTTTTTGCCGGCACCAAGGATGCGATGTCCACGTCGGCGGCAACGCTCACGCCGAGCGTCGCTTCATGCCGCCGCAGCCATGCGACGAGGGTCCGGGCGCGCAAGGCGCCGATGCGCGGCACCGATCGCCACCAGCTGCCGCCGCGCGCATTGCAGTAGTCGATCAGCGCGCCAAGCGTGCCGATGCCCTCGCCGTTCAGGCGCTGCGCGATCAACGGCCGGAACCACAGGTGCACTGGATGTTTTACAAGTGGGACAGCCGCCGCCAGGGTAGATGCCTGCTCGACCATGCGCAAGGTAACGGCAGTGAGTTTCGCGCTGCCGTGCTGTTTGATTGACGCCTTCAGGTGATCGGCAAGTACCGACGAGCCGTGCAGCAGCGCGAGGTGAACCAGGTCATCGCGCATCGTGCCCAAAAACCGCTCCATCGCGTCGGCACTGGCCGCATGCGGCGAGCGCTCCGGATCGTAATAGAGCCGCGCGATGGTCGCCGCCGGCAGGCGCTGCACGAAGGCGCGCAGCGCGGTGAAGTCGGTGCGCGTGTAGGTGCGCGGCGGCGGTAACGTGAGCTGTTGCGGTTGATTGGCCATCGTGACGCGTCCTTCTAGATATCAGCGAGATCGAACGAATCCGGTGCTTCCAGCGCGCCCGCCGGTGAGCGTCTTCCGCGAAGCACAGTCAGCTTATGCAGGAGGCATATCCCGTCCGCCCATGAACAGCCGCTGATCCCCGAGTTCGTTCCATCGCACCGGTTGCGGCGCAGAAGCGACCAGGCGTGCGGCATCTGGATGCGATGGATTGACCACGGCATTGCATTCCGCCCGGGCCACCACCGACGGCACCACCAGCACGGCCGACCTCGCCTTCTCGAGCCACTGGTCGCCAAAGCGACGCGCGATCTGCGAATCCGGCGCATCCGGCGCATCCCAGCCGGCCGGCAAGTCCTCGACGGTCAAGCGCTCGATCGGCACATTCTCGGGCACCGCCACCTCGACCCACACGTGATGCTTGGGCACTTTGCCGATCCGCGCGTGCACCAGCACCTCGAGCATCGCCCCTGCGAAATTCAGCGCGCCGTAGATGACCGGACGCCCGGGACTGTTGAAGCGCCCGCCGACCAGCATCGCGCCGGTGCCGCTCCAGACCGGATGGCGGCTGTCGGCAATCCGGAAAATCCGCATCAGGCCCGCACCTCAACCGGGGTGTCAACCTCCGCTTCCGCCCCATCCTCGACGCCATTTAGATCGAGCGTCATGCGGGCAACCCGTAGAACAGTTTCCACAGCAGCTCTTCCACCCGTCGCGCGCCGAGCTCAGTCAACGCGACGTCTACCGGCGTGCGCCCCTCGAGCAGCGGATGCGCGGTGTTCAGAAATTCCCGCGCATCGCCCTCGTCGTCCCACACATAGCGGGCGGTCGCGACGATGCGTGCGAGTCGTTCGGTCTTTTCCGACTCGTCCGGACTCAATTTGTCGCGGCGCCGTTTGAAGGTGGCTTCCGGCACGATGCGCGCGAGCAGCGCGCGGCGTTCTTCGGCACTGCGCGTCGCGTGGGCGACACCCTCTTTAAGCGCCGACTTCGGCAGGCCCTCGCGTACCTGCGCATCGAGTTCGGCCACCGAGTGCGGCACGTGCGGCAGCGCCATCACGGCGGCGATCTCTTCGGGCGAGACAAGCAGCATGGCAAATCTCCGGCGCTCCATTTGAACCATAATTATAGATCAAATGATGCCATGACCTCCTCCGATGAACCCCAGATGGGAATATCCGCCATTTTACCCATTAAACCATTCACTGCTAATAACAATTAGCAGCTAACGTCGTCGTACATAATCTGAATACATCTATCTCCTGCAAAAATTCTGTCGCAACTTTACATAGATAGGATTATCGATCTAATAAAGTAGATAAAACAGACCGGATGGGTCGATGCATGCTTTATTGGCGATAAATACAAAGTTTGCGATAATTCGTAGACAGAAATCATGCAGTACCTGCGTGGAGCATTTAGCACCTCAAAGACAACACGACGAGCTCAGAATTCGGGCCGGGTCGAATTTTTCGCATGATTTTTGTTTGTTAACTACAAAAATAGCAGGGTTACGTAGAGAAAATCATGCAATGGAGTGAGCGATGGCAAGCAAGACACTACAGCGCTTGATGGACGTCGCCCCGCGTGGGCAGCCGCTTGATCCGCGACTGCTGAGGGAAAGCGGCATCAGCGCCCAGCAGACTACATACTTCGTGAAAGCAGGATGGCTGCAACGGCTGTCTAAAGGTGCCTACCTGCTCGTCGGCGACACGCCGACGCAGAACGGGATCCTGGCGTACCTGAGCAGACGCATACCTAGCCTTCACGTGGGCGGAAAAACCGCGCTGGACTGGCAAGGCGTGCGCCACAATCTGAGCTTTCGAGACCGCATCGTCCTATGGGCTGACCAACCTCATGCGATGCCGGAGTGGATCGAGGAATACATGCCTTATACATTCCAGACCACGCGCCTGTTCGACGCCGATATGCCTGCGGATTTATCACTTTCGGCACTCCCTAACCGTGATCCCTCGGTGCTTGTCTCCGAACCTGAGCGTGCTTTGTTGGAACTTGCCAGCGATATCGGCAAACGCCGCGCCAAAGGTCAGCCTTTGGAGGAAGCGATAAACCTCGTGTCTTCACTTCGCAATCTTCGCCCAAAGGTCCTCGATACCCTTCTTTCACATTGCACGCGCGTGAAGGTCGTCAAGCTCGTGCGCGATCTCGGCCAGGCGAGCGGCTTTGCGTGGGGTCACGATCTGCAACGACATGTCGACCGGCTCGGTCCCGGTCGGCGATGGACCAGCAGTCGGAAGGATGCCCCGAAATTCACCTTGAAAGCTTGATCGTCCGCCTCGCAGGATTCGAACGCTATGAATGACCAATACCTTGAGACCGTCAGGCTCATGCTGGCGATCACGCCGGACGTATTTGATACGCCTCACTTTGCCATGAAAGGCGGAACGGCCATCAACATGTTTGTTCAGGACCTGCCGCGTCTTTCGGTCGATATCGACGTGGTCATGCGCGACCATGGTCCCGATCGCAAGCAGGCCCTGTCCATCATCAATGACGAACTGATCCGCGTGAAAATGGCGGTTGAACGGCAAGGTCATACCGTTTCGGTTGCGACGGCCAGTGGAAGACACCTGGGCGACGACGTGAAGCTTACGGTGTCTTCAGCTAATGCGCAGGTGAAAGTCGAGGTGAACTACGTTTTTCGGGGGACGCTCACACCGACGGTGATGCGCAGCGTCGTGCCCCGTGCCCAGAGCATGTTTCGCGTGGACTTCGAAGTGCCGACGCTGTCTGATGCCGAACTATACGGCAGTAAGCTCGTTGCCGCGCTCGACCGCCAGCACCCGCGGGACATTTTTGACGTGCAGCATATGTACGACGCGACCGGACTACACGAGGATTTCGTCACGGCGTTCGTCGGTTATCTCGCCGGGCACAATCGACCCGTTCATGAAGTTCTGTTTGCGCAACCGCGCTCACTCGAAAACGAGTATGAGGCGGGCTTTGTCGGCATGACCGTCGATCCCGTCAGTCTCGACTTGCTGACCGATGTGCAGACGCGGCTTCACCATGATCTGCCGCGGGCGCTGACCCCTGAGCAGCGAGCATTTCTCATCTCACTGGTCCAACTCAACGCGGAATGGTCGTTGATGCCTTACGACCATCTCTCCGACCTTCCAGCCATCCGATGGAAAATGGAGAACCTAAGCAAGCTCCGATCGCGAGACTCCTCTCGTTTTGCTCAACAAGCCGCTCTTCTGCAGCAGGGATTTGACGCACTCGGTTAGCAGCGCAGAGTGCTGGTGTCGACGTTTAGCCTCCTTCGAAGAGACGAGGCCGTTTCTGGATCAAGAACCCGCACGTCCTATGCGATCGGAGCCAACGCAAAAACGCTCATATTGCGTACGGGCGAGTTGCGAACAGCCCTGGGACACACGGTGTCTTCTTTTCGCAGTTATGAGGTCAAGCCCACTTGGGCAGTGGTCGGGCTTGGCATAATAACTACGTCGCAGCAGCAAGATCTGTCTATGCTTTCTTCCAAACGCAACATCATGAGGCGAAAGCCGCCACGCGGCACCATCCCGCGCTATGGCGATCGCATCGTCGAGGTTCTGGGTGAAGCACGGGGCCAACGCGTGATGATCAGATCGATTCATGCTGATGGCTCGGAGCGCCTAACCGCTGTCAAGCTCAAAATCTGTTGCCGCTCGGTGGACAACTTTTCTGAGTGGCGCGATAACAACCGCGCGCGAGATTACGAACGGTTGACGGCATCCTTGAACGCTTTGCCGGCCGTGAATTTCACGGTATTCGCCGCAGCTATTTCCATCGCTTCGCCCGTTGCGGGATTACGCCCCGTGCGCGCGGCGCGCTGTCCGCGGGCAAACGTGCCGAACCCCACAAGCTGAACCGTACTTCCTGCCGCCACTTCCTTCGAGATCGATTCCAAGACGGCGCTGATTGCCTCTTCAGCGGCGCTTCTGCTTATCCCCACTTCGGACGCGACTGCATCTACCAAATCTTGCTTGTTCATCGATTCTCCTATTTCTTTTTTGCAACCTACTCGTCGCTGTGGCCTCGCGGCAAAAAGCCCGAAGTTACGTTGATTCGGTATCGACCACTTCTAGGTCGAATAAATCTGAAGTCGTACCGTGCTCGGCTACCAGGTCCGGCAGCTCACCATTTCGAACCTTGGCCAGCGTTGCGGGCGACAGCCAGATGTCTTCCATCGCGTCAATCCCTTCCTCGATCATTCGCTGCAGAAAAAAGGACTGCTTGCGTCCCGATGCTTCTGCCAGCACTCGGAGGCGCTGCTCGATCACTGGATCGATGCGAACCGCAACGACCCGCAACTTGTTTTCCGCGGACCTTCTCATTCCATTTCTCCTTGTGCTGTCGATGCCGGTGCGTCGATTCGCCCGATCCTGCACCTCATATGTAGCTCATGCAGGCATTATCGCCGCACAACATTCCGTCCCGCCGCGTTGCTAGAGGCTGCCTGGCGGGCCGGACACAGCAACGTCATGCTCGACTCAACGTTAGGCGCGCATCGCGTCGGTGGTCGCGCGAAGCAACGCGGTGACTTCAGTTGCTGTTGATGCGATCTGCGGGCGGACTCGAACGCCGCAAACTTGCCTTGCAGATCGAAACCTAATTGATCAAGTGCGTCGCCTCGCTGCGCCTGCAGCGACGGCTGTCCCATCAACGGAACATTTCTTCTTGCGAAGGTGGTCGTCGCAGCCGACTCTAGCAGCTAGGCGTCCCAATTATGGTCGGGGCCTTCCGCGCTTCTTAGATCAGACCCACGGTATCGATTTCGCTCATTGAAATTGCGGAATATCACAGATTCAGCCGGTAGTACCGCAGATCGCCTTCCACTAAAGCGTCCCGTTTCCGTCCTAATTTTCGTAGACGTGACCTTAAGGCGTTACTGGGCCGGTCTGCCATGCACGCTCACCATTCCCCAATGCTTCGACTAATGCCGTCGATGGTCCAATGCGCGGCTACGGTCCGCGCGAACCGCAATGACAAAATCTTACAAAGTATGTGGCACTACGTTACTAACAATTTCCGATTTTTGTCTGATCATAGGCGCTATCGAGGTGCGTTAGTGATGCCACCTCTTTGCTGCGCAATCTCCAACATTCGTTGAGCAAACATCGTGATCTCGGCTGGCGTCATAAGTTCTGCAAGAGACATCCGAGAAATGGTGAGGTGCAGTGCCGCTAGATCTGCGTCGGCGGCCACCGTCAATTGCGGAAACGTTGACTCAAGCCGAGCTATGAGCTCAGCGTTCAACGGGCGGCGGTTTTTCTCTGCAGCAGCCTTCAGCTCTTCGTAGAGCGGCCAAGGCAAGCGATATTGAGAACGATGGGTATCTTCCATAGTTAAATTTGACACTACCCGGACACTATCGTATAGTGACTACTGGTCACTTTATAGTGACAAACAGGGAGGGAGAAAGGATGGGCGACTCTATTCGATCGCAGTATCGAATTCCCAAGGAACTGAACGAGTGGCTCAGCTCGCGCGCCAAAGCCGAAGAGCGGTCTAGAAACGCTCAGCTGGTCGTTGAGTTGAGGATCCGTATGCGGGAAACAACTCACTCCCAGCCCGACGCTAAGATCACGCTCGATCAAACAAAACTCGACTAAGCACACCTTCTGAAATAGATCAACCGGATTTTTAATATTAGTACTGCATATAAGCTATTGAATTTTTCAGAAACCAACGAACCCTAACGTTCAACTTGAGAGAGGGCGAAAGATGCAAGTTCAGAACTCCGACCAATCAGCTCGAATCCAGAAGGCCGATCGATTGGACATGATGCTCGACTTGACGGCTAATGCCTGCGTCATCGCTCTCCTCTTCCTCCCGCAGCTTGCGCACGCACAAGACGCATCGGGAACTTTTGGCGGGATCACTGCCTTTTTGAGATCGGTGACACAGCTGCTCATCTATGAGTGGGGCTACTACATCGGCATCATCACCTTGGCGATCCAAGGATATCGCTGGAAGACCGGCCGCATCGACCTCATGACGCTCGGTGGTTGGGGGCTCGGCATCGGACTCGTCTTCTTTGCGCCGAACATCGTCTCTGATCTCAAGGCACGCTCGGCCGGAACGATCGTATGAGTGGGGGCGACGAGCTCCACGACGATGAGGGGGAAACACTTGTCGTTGCGATGACTCGCCCCACGATGGTCGGCGGATTGACGCTCGCGAGTCTGGCGTTGAGCTTCTACATTCCGGGCATGGCCGCAATGATCGTGCGGTCCGTGCTTCCGGCAACAGCCATCCCCTTCTTGCTGCTCGCTAGCTATCTAATCTGCCTCAAAGACGTTTACCTGTTCGACATCTTGGCTGCCGCAACGCATCTAAAAGTATGTCCGAACAAGCGCTTCTGGAGATGCCGACGCTATGCGCCCCGTTGACATTCTGAAAGAGATATTCGACATGTCGCTGTCGATGCCGTTGCCTAACGGGGCAGCCGTCGACGACAAGGAAATGGCGGCAAGCGACATGATCCCGATCACCGTGCACTATGACGACTACAGCATCCTTACGAAAGATGACGGAGTTGTGCAGGTCATTGAGCTTGGTGGCCTGTTCCACGACTCGCTCAACGCGGCGCAAAAGAAGCAGTTTGAGCGCCGGCGCCATACCGTGCTGCGCTCGGTCGCGAGTAGCGATCGCGGAATTTACGTTCACTTGATTCGTCGGAAGGTCAATCAGTACCCGGAGGGAGATGGCGGCACGTGGTTCGCACGGCGTTTTAACGCCGCTTGGCGCGAGCGGTATGAGAAGCGTTCCTTCTACGTGAACAAGATTTACATCAGCATCGTCCAAAATCGCTTTCGACAAGGCGCGCCGGGCCTTATCGACCGCGTCTTCTCCTTCGCGTCTGGTGCGAAGCTATCGGCCGAAAACCTCGAGTCATTCGATGAACAGGTAAAGGCTCTGAACGAGGCCACCAATCTTGTTGTACAAACCCTGTCGGCCTATGGCGCGCGAAAACTGAGAATCCGGCGCCGGCCAACGTTCACGATGGACCAGATAAGCGCGGCGGACGCCCGGGCAGCGATCCAGGAGTTCAATTCAAGCTGGGGGGCGTTCCAGACTCAGCACGGCGTGCGCGAAGCGTACCCGCGTGAGACAGTAGACGACCATCTCGGCGAGGACTATTCGGAGATTGCCGGCTTTTTCCACTATCTGATCAATCTTGAGGACGAGCGCGTACCCGTCACAGACATCCAGCTTGACCGTACGCTCGCCGTGTCGTGGCTCGATTTCAAGATGCTCGGCAACATGATGTCCGTGCAGAACCTGAGTGGAACACGCGCTGGTGCAATGCTGAGCATGGCCGAATGGCCGGCACGCACGCCGTCTCATATGCTTGACGAGTTTTTGCAACAACCCGTCGAATACATCGTCACCCAGTCATTTTTCTTCTGTGACCGTATTACTGCTGAGCACGATATGAAGCAGGAGCGACGACGTCTCGTGGTCAACGACCGGGAAGGCGGTGCGGAGGAGGACAAGAAGGAAATCACAGATGGCTTGCGCGACCTCACAAGCGGCCGCGCTGTCAATGGCCTCCATCACTTGACGATTCTCGCCCATGTGCCTGCTGCAACAGAGCACGCCGATCCTGTTCAGAACAAAAGGCAAACGATTGCGGACCTTGATAAAGCGGTTGCGCTGCTGAAGAAATCGTTCGTGAACCTTGGTGTGAAGGCAGTGCGTGAATGGTTCGCCGTCGAGACATTCTTCTGGTCGCAGCTTCCAGGCCAGGCTCAGCACTTCATCGGCCGGCGAGGCAAGATCAAGTCCAGCAACTTTGCGGGATTTGCTTCGCTGCATAACTATGCGATTGGAAAGATCGACGGCAACCTGTGGGGGCCGGCGATAATGCCTTTTGAGACCGAGAGTGGTACCGCCTATTACTTCAACTTCCACCGGGAAATGGAAGGGATGGTTGCGGGGCACATGGCCCTGACCGCAGACACCGGAGCAGGAAAGACGACCCTGCTATCGGCTCTAATTGTCATGGCTGACAAGGCACGCCCGCGCGTTTTCTGGTTCGATAACCGCGAGGGCGCGAAGGTATTCATGCGCGCCATGGGGGCTCCCCACACCACGTTGTCAGTGCAGGGAAACACAGGCTGGAACCCCTTCAAGCTACCCGACTCGCCCGAAAACCGCTTGTACCTCGTCGAATTGATGACGCTGATGCGAACGTGCTACGGCGGCACGCTCACGCCCGACGACATCGAGCGATTTAAACGAGCTGTCTGTGAAAACTACGACGTCTTGCCCTTCCAAGATCGCCGTTTGCGTAATGTCGCGTGGTGCTTCGGCCAGGGCGAACTGGCGAAGGACATGCGGATTTGGCACGGCGCCAATGGTTCAACGGGTGCCAATTGGGGCGTGTTCGACAACGAGCACGACAGCATCGACCTCACGCAGTTCCGGCACTACTGCTTCGAGATGAGGCAGCTCATCAAGGACGGGGTGGCTCGACCCGAATTGCCCGTCATCTTGAGCTATCCGTTTCACCGTATCGAACAGTCAATGAATGGCGAGCCGTTCATCCTGGTTCTGGAGGAAGGCCAGAACCTCGTCAAGCACGCATATTGGCGCGAGAAGATCGATAGCTACATCATGCAGATCCGCCGTAAGAATGGTCTGCTCATCTTCGTCACGCCCGACGCCAAATATCTTTACTGCGAGACCGATTCGATCCAGAAGCAGACTGCAACGAAGATTTACCTACCGAACGGAGAGGCGAGCAAGACCGATCTCATGGATCGTCTTGGCCTCACGAACGGCGAGTTCGATTTCGTTCACGACACGCCACCCGAAAGCTTCAAATTTTTGATTCGACGTGGCAATGAGTCGATCCGGGTCAAGTTCGATCTCTCGGATATGCCCGAGTTTATCCCAGTGCTCTCCTCGAACGACAAGGGCGTCGCGCTGATGGAGCAAATCATCAGCGAGCTTGAGACCGACGACCCGGAACAGTGGCTGCCAGTCTTTATGCAGCGGTCGCTTTCCGAAAACACGCACAACCTTAAGAAGGAAGGAGCGTTAACGTGAAAACTACGCTTTTAGCTGTTGCCGTGGGAATCTCACTCAGCGTTTCGGTGCCAATCTACGCAACGGGTATCCCTACGTTTGACGCCGCGACGTTTCTGCAGCTGCAGCAGCAACTCTCGCAGTTGCAGGACCAGTACAGAACACTCAAAGATCAATACGCCGCGGTCACCGGAAGCTATGGTCGTGGTTCGATTGGCTTGAATCAGTCGATCAACGCGGCATCCGTCGTGCCGGGGTCATGGCAGGAGGTCGTCTCCCAACAGCAGAGTGGCACTTTCGGCGCAAGGCAGAATTTTTACGAGAAGCTTATCAACACGATGCCGCAAGACGTGTTTGCTGATCCAAATGCGCAAAACGCGACGACATACAAGATGAGCACGGATTCGGTCCGTGCTGCCTTGGCAGGTGGCGACTCGTTGTATTCGGAGGTTCAGACGCACCTCAATAACCTGTCTGTGTTGAGCCAGCAGGTCGATACGACCACAAACGTCAAAGACGCTCAAGATCTACAGAACCGTATATCGAGCGAGAACGGCATGCTGTCGAGCGCTATGGCGAAGCTCAACGCCATGAACATGAATTTGCAAGCGAATCTCGTCAATCAGCAAAACCAGGCCACTGCTGGGAATGAGAAGTTTTTCCAGTGGAAGAAGTAGTCACTCGTTCGAGCAGGAGGGAACGCATCTCGGACAAAGGGGATTCTACAGATGAAGCACTTCATTCTAGTTCTGAAATTTCTCACCGCATCAGTGTGGCTCCCGCTGTGGCTAATTAAGCGCGGCATCCGCGTTATCGCAGTCTTGTTGGTTGGAGCAATTCTTTCTAGCTGCACTATTTCATCGAGCAGGTTCGAAAAGTCGCCGTGCGCCTGCTCTTTCGAATCGATTAACGCAAGTAACTTTGGGAGGATAGGAGATGCCTAAGAGCCTATGGACATGGATCTTGATGAGTACAGCAGTAGTGCTTGTCGGTGGTTATGGTCTTCTTAAGATCATCAACCGCGAGCCTGTCGTCCCTACAGTAACGCCTCAACAAGAACTACCCACTTCGTCGACTCCAGAAATCGCGAGAAGCCGTGGAAACCCGCTTCTCAGCGCAGATAAGGGTGCCGTCGCCAAATGGTTTCCCGGCCATTGCTTTGCAGAATTGTACGCAAGAGATCCCTCGTTCGGCGGGAAGATGATTCCCGGCTGCCTCGTCAAGGTGATTGAGCAAGTCAAGGCTGACACTGGCGTAACGCTGACGGACAAAGAAGTTCAAGCACCCGAAGTCGTAGCGCATTTCAAGGAAGTTTACGGCCCGAGCAATCCATGGCGACAATGACCATTGAAGGAATGATCGGCGCCGCTGACGGCGTTACTCAATCGTTCCTAACACAGACCTACCCCGCGCTAGCGGGCGCGATATCGACTCCAGTCTATCTCGTCGCAGTGTTGTACTGGGCAGTGTACGGCTACAAGGTATATGGCGGATACGAGCCGATGAGATGGAGCGCTCTCCTCGCGAAAGCTTTCATGACCGCTGCGGTCTTCTCGGCGTTGAATTGGGGTGGCTTGGGCCAAAGTATCTATGGATTCTTTACGTCCTTCATGGAGGGTGTGGCGTCCACCATCATGTCGGGTCAGTCCACGGCATCAATGCTCGACGCTCTATATAACAACGTCGGCCAGGTCTCAGCGTTAATGCAAAACGTGAGCTGGTATCAGTTTGGGATGATCCTGCAGGGATTTGGCCTTTTCCTGATTAACTGCGTCTTGTTTGTACTCGCGCTCGTCTACATGACTATCGCGAAGTTCGGCCTCGCCATTACGATGGTTCTACTGCCGGTCTTCGCAGGCTTCTTCTTTTTTGAACAAACTCGGCAGTGGGCAATCAACTGGCTGAGCAAGATGTTGAATTTCTGCTTTATCTACATCTTGGTGATTGCGATCGTTCGCTTTGGCTTCCTCGCATTTGGCGATGCGATTGATGAAGCCGGGAAGGCCTCGAGCGTAACAGATGCTGCGTTTATCAACGTTCAGCAGGTTGCATATCTCTACATCGTTGAAGGTGTGTTGATCATCTTCATGTTGCAAGTCAAAGGCTGGGCTGCAGCCCTTGCCGGCGGAGCATCCGTGCAAGGCCTGTCTTTATTGATGATGGCTGCTCGGACGGTAACGAGGGGAGCAATCAAATGACTTTCCGAAGAGGCACGTTTATAGGGGACGCTGACACCCGACGTATGCAGTTGGGGGGCTCAAACAAGCTTAAACAAGAGCGCAATCGCGCTTACCTTTTTATCGGCTTGCTTCTGTTCGTGGTTGGCGGCATGGCAAGCGCGATCACCGTGCTCGCGAATATTCACACGGTCGTCCCTGTTGTATCGGTGATCGACGCGAACGGACACGTGGTCAAGCAGCAGGTAGTCAACAAGGAGACGATCACTGCGCAGGAGAGCTTCGTCCAGAGCCAGGTGTACGACTTCATCATGTATTGCAACACGTTCGACCCAGAGTGGCGACAGCGCTTTGCCGATTTGTGTCGGCTGCATTCGACGCAATCAGTCGCCGCTCAGTATGACGCGGAGACCAGCGCGGACAACACGAACAACCCCTACTATCAGTTGGGACAGGGTGGGCGTCGATATCCGAAGATCACGGGCATCACATCGCTCGGCAAGGATGCGTATCAGGTTTCGTTCCAATCGATTACCGAGAAACCCGGAAGCCCGCCGAAGACCGACTACTACACGGCGCTCGTGCGCTACACCTTCACGTTCAAACCGCTCGCATTGGGCGACCGCTGGGAGAACGCGCTTGGTTACGCCACAACAGGCTATCGAAAGGATCAAGAGTTGAGCCGCCAGTAAAACGCTTTGAGCTAGGAATCAGACCATGAACTTCAAATCCGCTCCCATCGCCTTCGCCGTCATCAGCAGCGTGACGATTTCGCTGATTCCTGCATCATCATTTGCGGCCAAACTGCCTCACGCGCTTGTGACGGACGATCGAGTCAAGCAAGTCCCATATGACCCAAATCAAGTTTATGAGGTTGTTGGCACGTATGGATACCAGACCTCCATCGAGTTTGCTAACGACGAGGTCGTCAAGGTCGTGTCGTTAGGCGACTCGATTGCCTGGCAAACGGTCCCTTACCAAAATCGCTTGTTCATCAAGCCCGTCGAGCCGAATGCGGCAACAAACCTGACCGTCGTTACCGACAAGCGCACCTATTACTTCAAGCTCACCAGCTCGAAGGCGCGAACGACGCAGACTTTTCTTGTGCGCTTCATTTACCCGAACTCGGCTTCGAACATGAACTCGACCTTGGGCAGCTCTGCCGGTGCCAGTCGATCCGATGCACACGCGAGCAATGGAATCGATCCTGCAAGGCTCAATATTGACTACGGTACGTCGGGAGACAAAACCGCGATTCCGCTCAAACGCGCGTTTGACGATGGACAGTTCACCTACTTCCTGTTCGACCAAAATGCCGAGATTCCGTCGTTCTACGCGGTGGGTCCGGACGGCACCGAGTCCGCCGTGAGTCCACGCCGGGAAGGCCAGTTCATGGTCGTCAAGCGCACGGCGAGCCTCTTCACACTACGCAACGGAACCGCCCATCTGTGCGTACAGAACAACGCGAATCCTTATCGCCGCGCGGATGTGAGCACCGCTTCAGCGCTTAACGCTGTGGGGCACTGATATGGTGGATCCGAACAGCAAAGCTCCAGATGACCGCGAAGCGGCCGTTCGCGAGTGGGAAAAGCAGGCTAATGCCTCGATGGTTGCCGACAACCGCAAAAAGCGTCTGGGCGGCGTTGCCATCGCGGGGATCGCAACTGCCGCCATTGCAGCGGTGTGGCTGGTCAAGCATAGCGGCAATGACACGGCCAAGGCGGCAGCCAACAGCGACATTTCCATCCCGGACCGAAAGCCCGTTCCGAAACTCAAGGAACGAGAGACGGCAAGTGCTTCCTCCGTCGCGGCGGCGCCGGCGGCGACACCTGCGAGCGCGGTGCAGGCCGACGACCCGATGAAGGCACAGCGTGAGCAGATGGAGATGCAACGTCGCGAGCAAGCGCGACGTTTGATTGAAGCGCGCATGAAGTCGGCCATCATTCCGCCGAACAGCGCGAATCAGCCCGCGGGCGCTCAACCGCAGACCGGGGCTGAAGTAGGCGGCCAAGTACGGCAAAACGCTGTGATGCTCGGCGGGAGCTCAGGCGACCAAGGCCCGCAAGATTCCAATTCGCGCTTCGCACGCTCCGTGAGCGGCAGCGCTGTCCCGGTAAGCATGGCAAGTCAAATTGACAATCTCCCGTACAAGGTTTTACAGGGCGAGTTTATCGAAGCGGTCCTGGAACCTCGCGCAATCTCCGATCTGCCGGGTCAGCTGTGCGCGCTGGTACAACGCGACGTGTACGGCACGCAGGGTCGTCTCAAACTGATTCCGTGGGGCTCGCGAGTATGCGGCACCTACAACGCCGAGCTGCGCAAAGGGCAAGATCGCCTTTTCGTGGTGTGGAACACGCTGCGCCGACCGGACGGCGTGCAGGTTGCCATCGACAGCGCTGGCAGCGATCAGCTTGGTACGGCTGGCATGGGCGGCATCGTCGACACCCACTTTGCCGAGATTTTCGGCATGTCAGCGCTCCTGTCCATCATCGGGGCCGGTGCGTCGAACGTCGGTGTCAGCTCGGGCGATCAGTACAACTCCGCCTCGCAATATCGGCAGTCGGTCCAGCAGGCCGCATCGCAGTCGTCGCAACAAGTGCTCTCTCCGTACATCAACATCCAACCCACCGTCACGGTGCCAGCAGGCTCCCGCGTGCGCATCTACGTGAACAAGGATCTGGATTTCACTTCGATCTACAAGGATCAGATCGATGCGCAGAAGCACGTCGACGGCGTGACGTTCATTCAATGAGGGGGAGACATGTCACAAATTGCCTCTTTCCGCGCGAAGCTCTCGTTGCTCGCGGACTTTCTTGATGACAAGGAGGTCACCGAGATCCAGGTCAACAAGCCCGGCGAACTCTGGCTCAGAAAGAAAGACACCTACTACGCCGAGAAGATCGAGGTGCCAGGACTTTCGTATCAGCTGCTTTCGTCATTGGCCGACGTCACCGCCTCCTTCAAGAGTCTCGAAGTCGACCGCGAGAGTCCGATTCTCTCCGCTGAAATCCCGGTCAATCTCGATGACGGCATTCCCGATTTCGAGCGAGGAACGTACCGGGCCGAGATGATCCTGCCGCCCGTCGTGCCGGAGGGAACCATCGCGATGACGATCCGCAAGCAGTCACTCGTCCGGATGAGTCTGCCGAAGTACCTGGAACAGGGCGCGTTCCGATTCGTGAACGGCGACGTGGTCGATGAACCCTACTCCGATGCACGCTTGAAGGATATGTATCGCGACAGACAGTGGGACGCGTTCCTGCGCGGCGCGGTGTTGGCCCACAAGAACATCGTCATTTCCGCTGGAACGTATTGCGGCAAGACGACATGCCTTAACGCGCTGGTGCAAGAAATTCCCGCGCACGAACGCATCGTCACGATCGAGGACTCCCGCGAGATCGAGCCGGCCCAACCGAACTGCGTCCGACTCTCCTACGCCCGTCATCAAGCATCGGGACAGGCTGCTGTGACGCCAACTACTTTGCTTCGCTCTTGCATGCGGCTCACGCCTGACCGGGTCATCATGGGTGAAATACGCGGTCCGGAAGCAGTCGAATTCGTGAACATGCTCAACACGGGCCACAAAGGATCGCTCACGACGATCCACACGGATTCGCCAGCTGAAATGTATGACCGGTTTGGCGAGTTGATGGACGGGCACACCTCGATGACACGGGAGCAGATCATCGAGCGCGTCAAAAGGCGTATCGACGTCGTTGTGCAATGGAAGTACACCGAGCGCAATGGCCGCTACATATCGGAGATCCTCTATGCAGGCGCGTGACGCTTTCCTCGTACTCGCTGCTGCCGGGGTGTTGATCGCTATGACCTCGCCCGCCTGCGCTCAAACGACAGCCCCTGTCCTACCGTTCGACAAGCTGGCCGCCGAGTGCGCGCCCGGTGTTCACCCAACAACACTCAGAGGTATTGTGCGCACCGAATCGGCAGGCAAACCCTACGTGATTGGTGTCGTGGGCGGCAGACTTGAGCGTCAGCCGCGCAACCTGGCAGAAGCCGTCGCAACTGCCCGAGCGCTTGAGCGACAGGGCTTCAATTTTTCGATGGGACTCGGACAGGTCAATCGCTACAACCTTGCGAAGTACGGCGAGCGCTACGAGACGGTATTCGCGCCGTGTCGCAACCTCAAGGCCGGCAGCGCAATTCTAAAAGATTGCTACCAGCGCGCGAGGGCAAGGATTCCGGACGATCAACTAGCCCTGCGCGCCGCTTTCAGTTGCTACTACTCCGGCAACTTCACGCGCGGCTTTCGTCCAGATCGCGATGGTCAGCGGAGCTACGTGCAAAAGGTTGTGGCAAACGCGGCGGACACGGCCGAACCCATTCCAGTTGTCCCGGCAGTGAAAACGGATAGCGCTGATGCCGAAGTTGCGGCTCGACCGGCGATAACCTCAAAGCCGGCGAAGCGTAGGGCCATGTCGGCGCAATGGGTGATGTTTGCGGACGGCCGGACGCAGCGTGACCCGGCCCCTGCCTTGCCGGTCGAGAATGCCGACAACGATGCGCCGGTCAAGGTGCAGTTGGCGACGCCGACCAATGGCTCGGCGGTCAGAGCCACCCCGACTCGCCCCATTCCGACTCCAGCTTCGCGTGCGGCGCAACCTGTCTCCCTCCAGCGATTACCGACATCGACCACACGACAAGCTGCGCCGTTCGTGCAGTTTGTGAATTGACGCTTCTCTCCGTTACGGGAAAAGCGCTTCCGGGAGGAAATCCGATGAAAAGAGCCGTGATTGTCTCGCTCGTCCTCGGCGCATCAGTGCCGGCCCATGCCTCAGAATACGGCTGCAAAGTGCTGCTGTGCCTCGCGAATCCTGCATCGAACGGTGGCCCCAAGGGCGTTGGCGAATGCGTACCGCCCATCAATCAGCTCTATCACGACCTCAGCAAGGGAAGACCGTTCCCGAAGTGCGATCAGGCTGACGGAAATGATGGATCGAGCTACGCCCGTCAGGTGAACGATCCGTATGACCCATGCCCGGCGCCACTGCTGCCGGCCCAGCGCGGTGCTTATGTTGTCGAGGGCCAGAAACGATCGAGCGGTAATAAAGGTGGATGGTTCGGAGGCGATGGGACATTCACGCTGAGTGATCAACCTCAATTATCGGAGTCACAGGTCGGGAATAGCTACGCCACGGGCGCTCGGGCGTGTGTCGGTCAGTCGATCGGCTCGTACACGGCAGGCGGCTATGACAACAGCTACACCGTGGACGTGTTCGACAAAGTGCTCTGGCAGCCACCGCAGAATCCGCGCGCCATCGACGTCTATATCGACAACAGCTGGCAGCAGCGCGTGCGTTGGTAGCCGTGTTCGCCCGCTTAATGGTGAGCGCGCTTATCGGTGAGCCCACATATGCCGCTTGCGATGCCGGTTCGAAATTAGGTGCGAACTTTTCAATCTCCCCATTGCGGAGTAAATCTGCAAACGGAGCACAATCGATGACCCGACCATTTCTTGTCCGGTTTGCTGATCTGATTGCCTTCTTGGTGGTCGCCTATGTGATTCTGTCGTTTGCAACGAACCTGATGATTGCAGTGGCCAACTGGCCGGACCCTGGCCGTTGGATAGCGATTTTCTTTGTCGGCGCCACGGCGATCACCTGCGCAATCAAGATAGGGCCGATTTCGCGGGGGCGTCGACTTGGGACGGATACCATGGGACCAATCGTAGGGCTAGCTGATGCGTGACGTGTAGCTGACGAAGCGCCGATCAATAGCCGACAATAAGCGCGCGTTCGCTACCGAAACGACCTATTTGAATCGACCATAGTCCGAAGGCTTGCGACCGTTTGTCAGCGGTTTGAGAAGGTTCTCAGGCAGTTGGCGTTGCAACCCTTGCATACCCTCTGCTGCCCCTCCAGGCTGCTTGCCACCGCCGCGGCGTTGCAGTTCGCGTTCCCGCTGAATCGCCAGAGCGGTCGTCTTATCGAATCGGCGTGCGATTGCAGCCGGCAGTGACTTGACCGAATCCGTGTAGACGCGTGCCTCGTATCGCGCGCGACTGATGGCGACGTAATACAGATTCATCGACGTGGTGCGACTCTTGGTGTCGAGCGCGATCAACGTCCGGTCGTTGGTCAAGCCTTGTGAACTATGGACGGTCGAGGCATAAGCATGCTCGAGATGAAGCGGTCGTCCGGTCGGTAGATCAATTGACCGCACCGGCCGGCCTTCCCGGTGCTCGACCGATTCGAGGCTCACAACACCACCGATCACGCCGGCCACGCGCATGCGGTCACCGTTCGTGAGGTCCCGACCGGCATCATTTCGGTTGATTCGCACGGTGTCTCCGACAGAAAGCTCGGCCCGCTCAAGACGATAGACGCTAAGCTGCGTCACCTTGCGCGGGTTGATCGTGGCCGTCGTGCCATCTTGCCGAGATAAAACCAACGCGTTGCCGGGCAGTGCTTCTGACACGCGGTACGTTTCGCCTCGCATCAAGCCCGCTTTCAGGTAGTCCTTCTCCGGCTGAATCACCATACCGGGTTGATAGCTCGGTGCAAAGCGCCGCTGTGCCTGCGTCATATCTACGCGTGTCAGCGTCTCAAACTCCCGCCCGTTGCCGGTGAGCGCTAGCGACTCGCGCACCATCCTATTGATTTCGCGACGGGCTTCGTTGGTGCCGGCGACAATCAGTGTGTCACGGCGCTCGGCTTCGGTGAGGCCAATGTAGTCATTCACGATCGCGCGATGTCGCTCCGTCGGCTCTTTCAGCTCCTCGACGTGTTTGATATGCGCGAGCGATTGGGTGACGCGCCGCTCTGCTGCGTGTTCCACCGCCGCCTTCAGCTCGTGGTCTTTTTGTCGCTGAACTTCACTGATGCGCGCGGTCTGCATGCCATCGTGTTGGAGTTGAGCGAATGGTTTGCCCGCCTCAATCGCCTCGGTCTGCTTGGTGTCCCCGATCAGCACCATGCGCGCACCGGACCGCTCAACCGTTCGCATGAGCTGTTCCATCTGGCGAGCGCCGACGACGCCTGATTCGTCCAATACGATGATCGTCTTGTTGTCGACGGGCTTATCCTTCGACCGAAGGAAACTCGCAAGCGTGTGCGCTTCGAGTCCCTCGTTCTTGAGCGCCTTGACCTGATTGCCGTAGGGCGCGAGCGCAACGGTACGGTAGCCCTCGTGCATCGTCGAGGCCGACGCCTGTTTGATGAGGGACACTGCCTGACTGATGGTGTAGGTCTTCCCCGTGCCGGCGTCGCCCTGGATGCCCACAAATCGATTACCTGTGGCGACGATGGTTTCTACGGCTGAGCGCTGCCCCGCATTGAGTGTGGACTGTTCGAGTGCCGACCGGACAGCGTCAACGGTCAGAATCGGCGCGACGGCCCCGCGTCCGGTCCTTTCGATAGCGAGAATGGCCTTTTCGCGGGCAAGCGCCTGTTGCGTCGTGTATCGCTTCTCGGCCGGCACGAGTGAGCCTTGCCTGATAGCAGTGGCGGCATACTGCTGCGCCTGCTTGTTCGACCAGCCTTTGAGCTCTTGCAGATAGTTTTTCCAGCCGGCAACGGACAGCGCGGGGCCTTCCTTGCGGTCCGCCATGCGGTAGGCCGGCACCGCCTCGATGAGCGCGCCCTGCGCGACCAGACGCTTGATCTCGGCGCGCACGTCGCTGGGGCCTGCTAAGCCAACGGCTCGACGCAGCGCGGTCGCCATGAGCACGCTCTCACGCACGACGGCTTCACGTTCAGTCAGGTGATGGATGGCGTACTGCACGACCGCCTGCGCCGGCGTGAGGCTCGTCGGAAAACTCGTTGCGGCGACGCGATCGCGCTTTCCGGCCTTAGTACCGCTCTCGCTGTGGCCGACGACGCTGTTGTTCGCCCCGCCGCTCACTGCGCTGTTCACCCCGCCGCCTACCTTGCCGCTTGTGTGCCTGCCCTCCCCGGCTGCTCTGCGCTCTCGGTCGCCGTTCGCGTCATAACTCCGGCCATCGAGCCGTGAGTTCGGGCTATATTCAATTCCGAGGTCGCGGCTTTTCTCAACCCAGTATTGCTTCACGATCTCACGGTCGGACTCGTCCTTGCGCGGGCGTGTAGCGAGCGCAATTACCTGCTTTTCGAGCGTGGTTGCGCTCGCGCGCGTCTTACCCTCGTTCGCCAAGGCCTCTTCAATGACTCGGCTGCGCGCTGAAAACGCTTCGATCTGGTCGCGACTGATGTGAGCGAGCTCAAAGTTGCCCTTGTCGTCAACCAGGCGGATCGAGTAGCCAACTGCCTGCAGGCCTTTTGCCAGCTCGGCCTTATAAATCGCATCGACCTCGTGCTGGACGCGAAAAATGTCCTCGTTCGCGAGCGCACGCCAGGCACCATCGGCGCGCCGTGTCATGTTCATCACGACCGAGTGCGTGTGCAACTGGGGATCCTTAGCCCGACTCATCTCGTGACGGAACTTGGCGATGGTCATGTTGCCCGTGCGCTCACGGTAGCTCTTGCCCTTGACCTTCTTGCGGGCCTCGGCAAGTTGCTCGACTTGTTCGAGCGCGCGGGTCACGGCGCGGTCGTGCGCAGCGGTCACTTCGCGGTCGCCAGCAACTAGCGCTTGCATCGAAACTGACTTTGGCGCCGAGAACGTGAGATCGAGCCCCATGCGCTTCTTGCTGTCGATGGGGTCAAACGTCGTCTGGATACGCTCGCCGTTGGGAAGCTGGCCGTCCAAAAGACGCGAGAGCTGTGCCTGTTCGATGGGTCCAGTGAGCCCGAGGTGCCGCGCCCCTTCGCCCTGCCACTCGCCAGGATTTTCCTTGGCATAGTAGTCATCGGCCGACGAGAAGTAGTGGGCGGCGGCGTACTGATTGTTGCCGCGAATCGGGGTCACGTTGAGCATGGCCAACCCTCCCTCACTTGATCTCGATTGCTGTGGCTCGATGCGGATACTTGATGTATCGCAGCTTGATTTTGGCGATGGGGAAGTCTTCGCCAAACATGACGTAACCCTCCAGATCTTTCAAGAACGAGATTTCTGAATCCATCACGACCGGTTCGGGTGGGCTTGTGACCATGTTGCGGCTGCGCCCTCCCCCGCCGCCAGCAGCGCCACCGCCTGCGTTCGTTGTGATCTGGACTCGCTCTACCTGATGCTTGCCGAGGATCTCGCTTGCTTTGTCGGTATTGAGCGCATTCGACCCGCCGAAAATAAGGTAATTGCGAAAGCACCCAAGCAGGGTTCGCGCGGCGTCCTTGCCATAGGTTTCGTCGAGTTGTGCCCAATCCTGAATCGAGGCGGCCATGCGCAGACCGTGCTTCCGGCCCTTCGTTGCAGCCGGCACGAAGGATTCGAGCTTGCCGAGCGATTCCAACTCGTCGAGGAAGAGCCAAAGCCGCCGTGCGAGCGGCACAGAGTTATCCGGGATGCTCATGATGGTGGCGCAGATCGTGTCGATCCACGTCGCCACGAGTGGACGCTGCGTCGTGCGCATGTCCTCGCGCCACGTGATGAACAAGTTGCCCGCATTCGGATCGTGCACCCATTTGTATAGCGAGAACTCGCCCTTTGTCATGAACCGAAGCGGCCGCACATATTTGTTCATCATGAACTGGATCGAGGCGACTGCCTTCTCCGCATTCTCGCGGAAATAGCCCTGAGAATCGGTATTCGCCAGAAATGCCTGAATCACCCCGCCATCCTCGCGCACGAGGAGATTGACGAGCGCGTCCTGGTCGGGGTTATTGGTCTCGACAAGCTTCCGCATTGTGTCGGCGAGTACGTCGCGCGTGTACGCGCACCACTGCTCGTCGGTCGGATCAATCTGCGGGGGAATGATGCTTCGCGCCATCCGGTCGAAGTCGTGAATGCCGCGGATCTCGTTGAAAATGGTCCAACCGGCTGATCGTTGGTCAAACGGATTGAGAATGATGTCGCCGGGAAAGCTGAACTTCGAATAGAACGTGCCGTTCGGATCAACCACGGCCATCTTGTCGCGGCGCTTCACGGCTGATGCAATCATGCTCTCCATGGCGACCGACTTACCTGCCCCGATGGTCGCGCAAATCAGCGTGTTCCGGTTCTCAAGGTGTAATGGCATGGGCATCCGACCGATCATGATGGCGGGCAGGTCGGGTTTCCCAAGGCTCGCCACCCCGGAGTCGGCCACGCTCTTAAGTTCCGCGCGAAGACGGCGATTTTCTCGTCGATTCGCGGCCTTGACCTGTTGTTTGACACCGTGCCAGTTGGCCATGCGCGCACCACGCAGCCATCGGTGATACCGGGCGCCGCGGAATCCGTCGTCACCATACTCGTGCAGCAGATATGCGGCGGTTGCTGCAAGACCGAGACCGAGCAGCACGCCACTCGCGATGAGGGGATTGTGCGGTGTCGTATGGAGGGCTGCCGTGAGCGCTTCCGGGAGCGGACGCAGCGGTACGTTCGCGGCGTACGTGCCGGCGAGCCAGCCGGCAATGGGTAAGCTCACGCCAAAAAGCAGTGTTGCGTTCTCCGTTTCATGCTTTTGCATCGGCTTCGCCCCTGCTCGATCCGATCACTGCGTCACATCGCCGGGCGAGCCACCCAGCCAGTATCTGTGCATCAGAAGCCGCGTCAACGCAATCGCGCCGCAGGGCGCTCATCAGTGCGTCGCGCAGCCAGTGGCTCATGCTCGGTGCGTCGAGTGCGGCCTGAATGTCTGCGTCGATTTGTTCAATTGATTCTGACATCACGCATCCTCTGAAAAGCGGGTTATCAGCGAAGCGAGTTCTGGAGATGAGGCAGCAAGTAACTCCGCCAGCATCCCGGCACCTGACACGGCGTGCTCGCATGCAAGCATGAGATCGTTGAGCTCGCCGGTCGTCGCTTTCTTGCGCATCAAAAAGAGGAGCGCGGACAGCAGCGTGTGCGCGGTTTGTTGGCTACGCTCAATTTCCGCGAGTCGGCCGAGGAGCTCTTGCCGCTCAGCCCACGACTCCATGTTGTCGCGGGCCGCTTCTCGCTGGCCCTCACGACTCATGGCTTTATCGCGAATATATTTCGAAAGGTGCTTGTAGCCGGCTAATGCGGCAGCTTCCTCGACCCTGCGGCGATCCTCCTCTGAAAACCAGACTGGGATCGATTTGCCTGTGCTCATGCGTCGTCATCCCCTTTGTTAAAGCTAGAGTAACTGATTCTTCTGACCTATAGTATTGTCTATAGGTATCAAACGAGCAAACACATAGCTCTCCTGTGAATTCCTATAGCAACGCTATAGAGCCAAAGTAGTGTCACTTTTCGTTTGCGCCCGGTCATATCAAGGGTTTGCATTCCCGAAGGGGGTGCGTGATGTGTATCGAGATTTCTGGCCTGTTAAGGACAGGGATCTCTAGGGTTAAGGGCGTGAAAAGCATCCAGCCCGAAGGGCGTAGGCGAAGCGGATGCAAATGCGTAGCACAGAGGTTGCAAAACAGATGCAGGTTGGTAGTATGAAGAATGCGTGAGAGATGCAGTAGGACTGCGTATCAATAGCTCGGAGGATGCATGAATGCCGCAACGTGACGTGATGCAGGCTTTGACGGCATTGGAGCCAAAAACCAAAGCGGCGAAAGTGCGCGAAGTGATGCCGGTGATCGAACAGAGGATCGCTGCAGGCGTGCGGATCGCGGATATCCTCAAAGCCCTGAGAGATAGCGGAATCGATCTGAGCGAAGCGACATTGAAAAGTTATCTGTACCGATACAGGCAGAAAACGCACGTCGAGCGAGAGAATGCGGGGCAGAGAATTCCGTCTAATGCCCGGCAGGCTAGCGCCACCGAACCAGTGTCACAACGACACTACCCTGACTCATCTTCGATCAACGATTCAGATTCACCAGCAAACCGGGCCTCGCAAGGGCCGATCTCGATGCAGGAGCTTGACCGTCTGATGAAGCCTGACCCGGCTGAACAAGCCGAGAAGCTCGAACGTTATGAACGCCTGGCCAAACAGCAACGGAGGAGTCGCAAATGAAAGTCGCCGTCATCAACTTCAGTGGAAATCCGGGTAAAACGACGCTCGTAGATAACCTCCTCGGTCCGCGCATGAACGCACCGAAGTTCGAGGTCGAAACGATCAATGCGGGATCGTCCAGCAGTGGTGCAGAACGCCTCAAGGGCAAGGACTACGGAGGGCTACAAGAGGATCTGATGACGCTCGATTCGGCGATCGTGGATGTCGGGGCATCGAACGTCGAGGAATTTATCAAGCAGATGAGCCAGTTCGACGGCTCACATGAAGAGTTCGACTATTTCATCGTGCCCGCGGTAAGTGAGAAGAAACAGCAGATCGACACGGTCACCACCATCGAGACATTGGCTGCCCTCGGTGTCCCGGCCAAGAGAATCCGCGTGGTGTTCAACAAGGTCGACTCCGAAGATGCGAACGATGTGCCGCGGCTGTTCAGCACGGTTTTTGGCCTTCACACAGAACGCAAATGCTTCACACTGAAACCGGAAGCAGCGGTGTTCAGAAACGAGATTTTCGAGCGGTTACGTGTTCTCAAAAAGAGTGTTTCGGAGATCGTCGCGGATGGGACCGACTATAGAGCGATGCTGCGCGAAGCGACTGACGAAGACACGAAGGCGCGTGCAGTCAGCATGATTTCGGCGCAGCGACTCGCGAAGTCCGCGCACAAAAACTTGGACGACGTGTACAAGATTCTATTCAAGTAACGGGGGACGTCATGGGTGGCAATGTATCCACCGTACGCGAAGCGCTGATGGCGGAGCTATTGCAAGATGCCGATGCGCTTGTGCGGCGCTTCGAGCAGGCTGATGAGGTACTGTCCGGCAAAATCGAGCGGGCAACGACCGACGCGGCAGCCAAGGCGTTCCTCGCTGCAAAGCTCAATTTCGAGTCTGTCATCGAGCAGAACAGCAACAAGCTCCTGGAGGCGGGCCGCGTAGCAGCGGCACAGGTCGGGAATCAACTCAACAGTGGCGCTGTCCAACTTGTGGCCGCCAATGCGGCGTTTGAACACAAAGCGCGGCGGCTCGTGATGCTGCTTGGAGTATTCGCGCTGACTGCTGGCATCGTCGGCGGCTTTATCGGAAGTAAGCTGGCCGCCGGCATGTGAGGGATGCGCAGATCGCCAAACACGCCTACTCATCCACGTGAAAGGGGTGCCGACGTTACCTTCCTTTGAACGGAAGTCCGCTCGCAGCGAAGCATTCGCCATGCTGCGACACGCTTGCGCGCCGGAACGGCGCGCAGTTTTTTCTGCTTCCTCCGCTCTTTGTAGACAGCATCGCGCTCCTCCCTCCTGCCATCAACTCTGGCTAGAGCATTAGCGGTCGGGGTCGGCCTCAGATGGTTAGTTGCGCTCCCGCGCCGCAGGCTACGAGGATGACAGAAAGCCGTCGTCCCCGATGTCGGTCAGTTGTGCCTTGGCCTCCTCGGCCATTTGTCGCACCTTCGCAGCAAGCTCTGGCGGGAGCCAGACGTCTACTTGTTCCCAATCAGGGGGAATCGCCCTCGCTGCCGCTTGAACGGCTTTGATTACCGCGCCGACGCGTTGCTTGCTCAGCCCGCTCTCTGACGCGGCGTCTACCTGCGAAATACCGTCAACTAGCACGCGGCGAGCAATTTCCACGTTGCCGACAGTCATCCTCTTCAGGCGGGGCATGAGCGACTTGAAGTCCTTCGCTGTCATCCTCTCTCCTGCCATGTTTTTGCCCCCATCTGAATTTGTGCATTCGGGGCTAAATTATCCGCGCGGAGTCAATATCGGTCAACAGAACGCCCCAGACCGGTCGGGAATGGGGCGTTCTGGGCGTACTGTCTCTATCTGAGACCGAGCGGTTATGCAACCGCTATCCCCTCAGCAAACCCTGCGTGTCACTGTCCTTCTTCTCCTCCGATTTCTTCTCGACTGCCCTCCTCGTCGTCAGAATCCTCTTCCTCAGTCTCGGAAGATGCCAAGCTGTAATCTCGCGGAACTTCGCGATTGACGAGTACTTCCGGGAGCCAGCCAGTCTCGGACAACAACCGCTCGGCCATTGACGCGGCTTGGTCCTTCTTGCTCGACACAAGCGGAGACGCTGCATCCGCCGAGAGTGCGGCACTCACTACCTCAGCAATTCGACCCTTCGAGATGTGATTCAGGTAACTCGCCTGCGTGGCCATCCAGTACTTGGTCATATCGAGATTCAGCACGTTGCACAGGGTGTTCACCGGATGCGCCCTATCGGACCCGCTCACACTGTCGAGGGTCGCTGCGACACAAAACGCAAAGAGGTTTGACGTGACGTCATCGCTCTGCTGCAACAGCCACGGCAAAAGCTCGGCACTTCTCTTAGGCAGCATCGCAGACCACTTCGCGCGCTCGGCTTCGATCTGCTTCCATGCGCGGCTCTCCGCCATATCATCCGCCTCGCGCAGCAGCTTGTCGTGCGACGATGTGAACTGTGCCTCCAGCACCATCCCGCTGATCCCAAAACCAAACTGATCGCGGAAAATGATCGGAATCATGTGGTGCATGAGCACGGCCAGTGCAATGTCTGGTTGGGCGGCAAGTTCAACTTGAACTGCGGCGGTCCGATGCGCGGTCAAGCGTCGGCAGAGTTTTTCGCTGTGAAGCGGCTTTTCTTTTTTTCGTCGGCTCGAGCGTACCGGTGGGCGGCTCCGTGGTAACGCCTTCGCGCGTCGGCTTGTCCTCGGGTTTCAGAAAGCCCCGTTCGATCAGGACCTCGCCCGTGTAGTTCAGGAACACGAAAGCGCCACCGCTCATCAGTTGTTCGGGCGACCACGTTTCCATGCTTTCGACAAAAGCATCGCATGCATCGCTCGCTGCGTTCGCGGCTTCTTCCAACGCGTCGCGCTTTTTCTCGTCTTCCTCACCGGGCTCGTCATCGTAGTAGGCATTGAGTGCATCGCTCGCGGCGTCCCGCGCCTTTTTCAGCGTGGCGAACTCGCGCTCTTCCTTCTTCGTCATGTCGCGCGTGTGGGACGAGAGCCGACCATACGCGCTCAATTCACTGTAGTCGCGTCTGATCCGCGTTTCGACCCATTTCCACCCTTCGGTGCTGATCGTCTGTGCAATCTCGATCAGACGGTCGGTCGCAAGTTTCTGCAACAGTCCAGCGTCGCCGATGTATCCCGCATTATCGTCGTCGCTGAACAGGTCACGGCGCACGAATCCACCGGCGGCCTCGTAGGCGTCCACCGTCACAAAAGCCACGAGCGGGTTGTTCCTTACCTCGATATCTTCTTTCGTGATCGAGGCGCGAAGCTGGTGCGGATCGCGCAGCCACGACTGCGGGGCGTCGAACCACAACCGTTCCTGTAAGTCGTGGTCATCGGTCAGCGCGAGTGCGATCACCTGCTCGATGCTCATGCCGTCATTGCGGAACACGTCCAACAGTCTGGTCGAGACGTTGGCGATTTTGAGGCGTCGCTGCACCGTCAATACCGGCACCGAGAAAAGCGCGGCAATGTAATCTGCGCTCTTGCCCTCCTCGATCAGCATCCGGAACGCCATCGCCTGATCCGCACCATGCATCGGCTCGCGTGCATGATTCTCGATAAGCGACGCGGCGACGGCTTCGGCCTCAGTGACGACCCTCACCGGGATCAACTCATCCGCGCTGATGACGCCACGGTCTGCGAGTAATTGAAGTGCGGCGAGTCGTCGCTGACCGGCGCACACACAGAGCTTCCCCTTTTTCCGCGTGCGCCCTGCATCGGGTGAGCGACGAGATTTTGCAGCAGACCTTTCGCGGCGATGCTGTCGGCAAGGCCCTCGATGCCTGTGGCGGCTTTGCGGCGCACGTTTCGGGGCGATGGGCTCAGGCGCGACAGTGCGACTCGTTCGATGGCGCTGTCGCCGCCGAAAGTTTTTTCAAGTTCCGTGGGCGACGTTGCTGCACCGTAAAGCTCGACAATATCGTTCTGCACGTCGATGGCGTCGTTGCGATCATCCATTTTCAAGCTCCCAGGGTATGCCAACTACCGGGTAACGCGGATAGAGGTTCCGCGTGGGTCGTTGGCAGGTTTAGAAACGAGGTTGATGTGAAATAGGGGCGATCGCCGAGGTTGGCCACCGCCCTCGCCTTACTGGATCAGTCGGTGTCTACGATGCCGACGGGACCGATAGCCCTAACGGCGCAAAACCCCTCGCCGTGGGCTCGGCTATAACCATCGTCATGGGTTACGAACTTCCGCAATGCAATCGTGCTTTGGGTCACTTTGAGGCGGTCACTCTGTTTCGCGAGCACGGCATGAATCATGGTCTGTACGCTGCTCGCCCCGTCCCAATGCAATCCTGAAGGTTGGACCCGGTAGAATTCGCCCGAGCGGAATTGATCGACAGTCGGCGCGATCAGGCCGTTCTCTGTAAAGTTGCCTTTGTAGCGTCGATACACGCGGTCGATGGCGCATTGAATGGCGGCGTCGCTATGCTGGCGAACCATCGCGATATGGTCCGCACCAAAGCAGACTTGTTGACCGTCCATCATGTGATAGATCGATCCTTGATAATCGATCAAACTATCGAAGTACGCCGCCTTGAATCCGCCTGTGATGGCTTCGACCTGTGCTGCGTTCGGACCATCGGTCCAACTCACGTAGATCGATGCCCCGCCGCTGTAGGTGCGGCTGCGGACCGAAAACTTCACACCCTTGAATGCCTCCGCGAGAGACTGGCGAATCAGCGTGGCGGTCTCAGCACAGGTAAAGTGTTTCGTTACCATGATTTGGTATCCTCAAGGTTAGCTCGAAAATCAGAGCGTCGTTACCATCACGTTCAACCATCTGCCGTCGTGGTACTCCAACTGGATTCGTGAACCATCAACAGTGACCACACGAACGTCGCCCTCGGCATATGTTCTTTGGTGAGCCTCGGAGGGTGCGGGAGGAACGCCCGCTTCGTTGGTGGGATTGCTTGTGCGGGTGGTCGTCGTGCTCATCACTTCCTCCTTTGTCTGTCGTTCAGTTTCATCTGCTCTTCGGAGCCGCCTCGGCGCATGTTTTGCACGGGCCGGATTCGGTGCAAGGGCGCGCCCGGAGGCCGCAGCGAAGCGCAGCCGCAGGCGAGCATCGAACGGGTGAGGACGTGGCGAAGCGGACCCTTGTGCCGAATCTGGTTCGTGCTATGCGTCGGATAAGGGGCGGCTTTGAAGGGCAGGTGAAACGCGCTTTGAACGGCAAACGAAGGATGGAGCGCGACGACATGTTTCCCGCACGAGCAACCCCGCGGCACAGGCGCCGCAGGTGCGTGTGCCCTGTCGGCGCTCCGCGCCGCTATTAGGTTGGGAGGGGCGCCGACAGGCGACCGCCATGGATGGTTGGGGTCTGGATTTGCCTTGATTCGGGGTCAGCAGTCTAAGGGGATTAGTTCTCGACTTGCCGCTTCGGCAGATGACCACTTGGGGGGCGCCTTGATCGACGAGTGCTAGTCATTGAGCGCGGATTCCGGTTCGTCGAGGTCGACTCTACGGGGCGGTGGCATCAGTCCTGCAGGCGCGCCCTTCGCAACGCCTGTTCATTCAGTAACAGGCGGATCTTCTCCAAGGGCACGCGCTGGCCAAGATTTTCTTCGATCCAGATTTTGTTCAAATACCCAAAGTAGTCTCGGATCTGCGGTGTGACCTGACGCACCTAAGCGATCTCGAGCAACATTCGCTCGACATCAGCGTTTCCGCGATATTTCCTCCGCAGGACTCGTCCTTCGGTTTCGCCACGGTTTCAAGTCGCGGAAGTTAACGAGCTATGGAGGCGAAGCGATCAAGGTTCTAGGCTCGAGCATGTCGTAAATTCAACCGAAGGTCCTGCTCGCGCTCCCATGCGTAGCGCATCAGCAATCCCCGACTGTTTGGTTTCGTCGGCACATTGACGTCAGCGATTTGACCCCAAAACAGTTTCCAAATGTTTTTCGCAACACCCTCGTCAAAATGAGGACACTCAGCGTCCTCTACGCTTGTTTCATATGGTGTTTGACGCCGTCACCTTTGTTTCACACTTAACGTCCTTTCGCGAAAAACGGCTCGCCATACCGTTCCATAAGGCGATGCGCGTTTCGAACAGCTCAAAGTTAACTTGCGTTTACTGCACTAGACGTCTATAGTCCCCCTTGATTCTATCGGTCGGCCAGAAATCTCGTTTACCGATAGAATAATTCCAAACGATGAAAAGTGGACCATGGACTTAGACCTCGCCAATCCCGGTAAGACTACGCCAGAAGATCTTATCAAGCTCGCTGGACTGTCCGACTTCATGCTGCAGAAGATCCGCGACGAGCTACTCGAACCTTTTCCAAGGAAGGTTCCGCCGATGATCAGTTCGGCGCGGGTCCAGGAGATGTGCGGGATTGACGTCCAGCGGATGGCTTACATGCTCAAGAAGGGTGAGCTTCCTCAAGGCAAGCAAGCGCGTCGAGGCTCTCCGCGTCAGTTCACCGTAGACGAGGCTGTTCAATGGGTCCGTGCCGAGCTCGCTCCGACCCCGAGATCGGGTCCCGGCAAGATTATTGCCGTCGCTAACTTCAAGGGCGGCGTGACCAAGACCACGATGTCAACTGTCCTCGCACAGGGGCTGGCGATGCGTCGTGGTCGACGTGTTTGCCACATCGATCTCGACCCACAAGGAAGTGCGACAACGCTGTACGGGATCAACCCGCACGCGGAAGTCGACGCTTCGCAAACCATAATGCCCTTGATCGAGGCCTACTTGAGGGGTGACGACTTTGACATGCGCGCTCTTCCCCAAGAGACCTACTGGCCCAACTTGGACCTCATTCCGTCGTCCACCGAACTCTTCAACGCTGAGTTTATGCTGCCTGCGCGCGCATCAGCGGGCGCCCGCGGCGAGCGGTTCGAAAACGTCCTTCACGCGGGAATTGAAGCTCTGCGTGAAGAGTACGACTACATCATTTTGGACACGGCACCGACGCTGAGCTATCTGACCATCAATGCGATCTTCGCGGCCGACGGGGTAATCGTGCCAGTCGTACCTGACGTTTTATCGTTCGCCTCGATGGTGCAGTTTTGGCACTTGTTTTCAGATTTGGTGACAGGCATGGCAGCACGGGGAGAACAGTCACGAAAAGAATTCGACTTCCTCGACATTCTCATCACACGCATGACTCCAAAGCCGGCAGCAAAGGCAGTCCAATCGTGGATTAGCCAACTCTATGGTAACCGGGTCATCCCAGTCGAAATTCCGGAAACCGATGTCGCACGCAATACAAATATGCGGTTCGCGACGGTCTACGACATCACGACATATGAAGGTGGCGCCGAGACACTGCGTCGGATTCGGACGCCCTGTGACCAATTCGTCGATCGCGTCGATGATCGAGTGTCAGCTCTTTGGCAGAAAGGGGGTAACGGATCATGAGCATGAAGAATTTTGCCTCCAAGGCCGCGAACATACGCCTTACAGATGACGAGGCAGACAAGGCCCAGAATCGAGCCGCGACGACGCCTCGCACCGCTCCCGGTCAATTAATGCACCTCCAGGCGAAGTCGGAGCAACAGCAGGATGAGATCGACCGCCTTAAAAAGGAGTTGCAGGAGGCCAAGCAGATGGGCGGCGCCGTAGATGTGCCTCTTTCCGATCTGCATGAGGTCCCGGGCCGGCGCAGATACATGGCTCCGGAGAAGTATGCCGAGCTACGCGACAATCTTCGGCACAACAAGCTCATTCACCCAGTGGTTGTCCTGCCTCGCACAGAAGGCGGTTTCGAAATTATCTCGGGACACCATCGAAGCGATGCTTATCGTGAACTAGGGCGAGAAACAATTCGCTGCGTGCTGGGCGAGGCAACGGCTGAAGAGGCCGATGAAGGAGCCTTCTTCGCGAATTTGATGCAGTCGGACCTTACTGACTACGAGAAGTACGTTGGGTTAAAGCGATTCCAGACGGAGCATCCCGAACTGAGCAAGGCGTCTGTTGCCGAGCAGGTGGGGATCAGTCCGTCTCATATCAGCGCTCTTTTGTCGTTCGAACGTCTCCCGCAGAAGGTTCGGAACATTCTTGAAGCGAACATGACGCTGTTGGGAGCGAACGCCGCGGCAGAGTTGGCGGTCCTCTCTGAGGCTGGCAAGAGCGACCGAGTGCTAGAAGCCGTCCAACGTCTTGCGGATAGGAAGCTTGACCAATCGCAGGCGGTCAAATTCGCACGCGCGTCCGTCGAAACCAAGAAAGCAGCATCAGCAGCGACAAACTTCAAGATCCGCTCAGGGAAAACAACCTGGTGCGACGTCCGCAGTGCAAAAAATGTCATGCGAATCGAATTCCAATCAGAGGAAGTCGCGAACTCCGTCCGCGACGCGATCCGCAAACATCTTGAGCAGCTAGCGCAGACTCAGAAAACGTAAGTTATTGATTTTTAGGATCTTCGTACTACGCAGCCGCTAACGGAGAAGGAAATGAAGGAAGTTTGAGGCTAGAAAGACAAAGGCCCGCAGCTGGAAACTGAGGGCCTTTGCGATTGTGGGCTTGGCTGGAAACCTTGCCGCACTACTCCCCAGCTGGAAACTGGAAAGGGACTACAGACATCCCGGAGTGTAGCGCAACAAGATCGACAGTCAAGCGAAACCCATCCATTTACCGAAATGGACCGCTCGACATGTCTATCGCGCAACGCTTCGTTGCTGGCGAGGGTGAAGCACACCCCGAGGATTCGGCCGCCCTCACCGCTTTTCGCTGTGACTCGACCAACCTGCCCTGGATCATTTTCCGGGCGGCGTTTCGCGCCGCGCACATCGAACAGATTCCGCCGCGCGCTCGCGCTGTGCTCTCTGCCCTCGCCCGTACCGTCGACGCTGCAAAGCCGTTCGCCGCGATTTTTGCGCGCCGCGAGTTGCTCACGGGTCGCGCGCTTCAATCCATGCGGACGTTCTATCGGAGTCTCGACGATCTCGAGGTCGCTGGACTCATCGAGCGTCGCCCGCAGGGCCGCTATGTCGAAGCCGGGTTGTTTGGTCGCGCCTACCTTCATCTCACTGAACATGCCGCAGCCCTCCTCGGCCTCATTGAGCCTCCGCGCACGCACGAGAACAAACCCGCCCAGACGCCCTCATCAACCGCAGCCGCCTCGGCCCAACCTTCTTCGGCTGTACCGTCTGCCAATGTGGCAGACGGTGGAATATATAAGGATCTAAGCCCTTCTGTTTCTCAAAAGAGACAACCGGGCCAACTGCCTGCGGATCTTCAGCGCCTGCGCACCCTGGGGTTTTTTGATTTCTTAATTTTCAAACTTATGCGCGAGGCGCGTGAGCACGGCAAGCGCCTCTCCGATGTCGTGGAAGCCACCTGGGATCACCTGAAGCTCGCCAAGGCGCCGATCAACTACCTACGCGCCCTGCTCCGCAATCCGGTCGATTTCGCCCTCCTGGTGCGCCGTCGGCACGCCGACCACCATGCCGAGCAAGCACGCGCGCAGCAGCACGTGGACGCCCAGGCCGTTGCCCTCCAACACGCGGGCCGCACGTTCATCGACGCGGACGACGCGCGCCAGTTCGTGATCGGGGCCGGGGGTGACTCGTTGACGATCTTTAGCCTTACGGAGCGCATTGGCCGCCAGGCCGCGGGGTGGATGCCGTCGTTTGCGACGGCGCTCGCCTCCGGGCAACTCCGTCCCGCCACCGCGCTGGACCTCGAACGCTTCGCTCACGCCCAACGGGAAGCATTGGGCAAATCCCAGCCTTGCGCGGCTCCGTTGGCGCACGCGAAGCCTACGGTCACGGGTGCGGTGCGGGACCACATTGCTGGGCTGCGTCATCTCCTGAAAGTGCGGGCAGCGGGCGCGTGACGTGGCGCATGCGATCGCCGTCTGAGCGTCCCCATGAATCGCCCCGGCGTCGCGCGACATCAACGAACGCAGGGACGTGCACGACACGTGGACGCGACTGACTCGCCTGCCCTAATAGAAATGCAACTACCGATCGTCCACAAAGCTCCGCACATCGCCCGCATGCGCAGGTGCGACGCGCGCTCGAAAACCGTCTCTCAAGACGGCGATCGCGGCGCCAGGACGAAACGATCTGAGCGAGACAACGGTGTGAGCCGAACGGGGCGCCAACATCGAGCGCACGCGGAAGGGAGGCGAAGCAAGCCGCGACGCGGAGCATCAGGTCGGGCGGCGAACGACGTCAAGGATCAGAGCGAATGCTCATCGCCGACCGTTGAGCGAGTACGCGTGCCGGGTCGCAAGATGTCCGCGGTCCCCGCGCCGATCATTCGTGCCGCACACCCATACGCTAGTGCGGCAGGCAGACGATGAACTGCCTGGCGTCACACGAGCGAAATGCCGGGGCGAACCCGACGAGGTTCCCCGTCCTGGCCAGAGCGACTACGCGAATTTTGCGCGCCTTTCACGCGTAGCGCGCCGACGTGCGGACGACCTCTGCAGCCGGCCCAGACGACCCAACAGCGGTCCAAAGCGCCGCACAAGAAGCCACGCTGTTGGACGACCGATACGACCCTTACTGGCGACCTTGGCGTGCAACGTCGCCTGTCGCGTGTGCGGAGAATCCGCGCTTTCAGACGAAGCGTGGGCGCGCCGGGCCGGCGTTCCGGAAGCCTTGCCGGCCGGAGCGGGGGATCGCGAAACTGGGCCCGGCGGAATGGACGGTGGGCCCGTCCGCTGATGTCTGCAGGCCGGTGTAGATCTCGTGAGCCGACGATAAGCGGCCATGCTCGACGGCGCGGAAAGTGACCGAGCGAATCGCGCGAGCAGCGCGTTTCGTGCTGCGGGGACGTCGGACCGGTCGTGACTTTCAGACCGCGCCGGCACCGGGTCTCGAGGCGCGAGGGTGGTCTCGACGGGCACCGGATTCAACGAGGACGCCGCATCCAGCGAAGGATCCCCAGAACCATCGCCTCTGGTGCCTGGACGCCGGACACGGTGTTGCCCCCCCACCCATTAGCAGGTCATTAAACGGACCGTCCGACCGCGGGCGAGTCGACCTCATCACACGCGCATCCGCCCGCTCCGTGCTCGGTTCATTCGCGCCGACCGGTTGGGGAGGGGCGTCGCCTGTGCATCGCGGTGGGTCCAACCATCGATCCAGATCCGCATCCAGTGGCCGATCGAAGGCCGCGCACGGCAGCCGTTTATACCGTTTTCGTGCGCCATGGGGCGAAGCAGGGGAGGGCCGAGCGAGTTCACCCAAGCGCACGCAATGGCGTTCAGACGGATTATTCGGAAGGGGCCGCGTCTCGATCTTCTCGGTTGCCTAGTGCGTGCCAGCGAGTCAAGATAGCGTCCGGCGCGCGCGAGGGCGGCGCCGTTTTCAACTTTTCAGGTCAACAAAGATGGCAACTGGTACGGTCAAGTGGTTCAAGGACGACAAAGGCTTTGGCTTCATTACGCCCGATGGCGGAGGTGAGGATTTGTTCGCCCATTTCTCGGAAATCCGCGCCGAGGGTTTTAAAACGCTCAAGGAAGCCAGAAGGTGACCTTCGACGAGAAGATGGGTCCGAAGGGCAAGCAGGCAGCGAATATCAAGCCGGCGTAAGCACTGGCGGAAAAATGGGCGGTCATCGTCCGGCAGGCGCCGACGATGTCCGCACATCGAACGATCTCCGCGTCTCCGGACCCGCACATCGCGCTCTCGTTTGCGTGCGTCCTTCACCGGTCGAGCCCCGCGGCGAGACAGCGTCCCCGATACAACCAGACGCTTCACCACACAAACAGCTGGATCATTGAAAAAATAATACGGAGTCCTACGTTCCTCGCGGATTCATGCCCTCCTAGAGATTAACTCGGCGTGAAACATTGCCGCGGAGACCGCGGCTCAATCTAAGTAGTTGTTTTAAAACGGATGTGCGGCGAAAACGCGGCGAAATCGCGCATTGTTTCACGCTGCCATGGGTCGGGACGCACGTGCCCCCGCGATTTTGCGGCCCGGACTGGCTCGATATGCCTCTCGGGCGCTGCTTGCGTATCAAAAGAAACGCGTTTTGTGTGCATTGATACGTTGGGCAAAAATTGGATTCCCGGCGTGGTAGGCCCCGTCCCACCAGGCCGGCTCAGTGGCCGGCTTTGTAGCCAGCTGAGTGGCTGGTCGCCGCGGCACGCAGCGGGGAGGTTCGATCGCTGGCAGCGAAACAGTCGAGCCGGTAACGCGCGCCAAGATGAACATGCCTTGGCGCGTTTGCGAGCTGACGATCCGATTGCCGCAGCACGGCCTCGAAAAGCGGGATGTCGTTGGCGTCGAGTGCCCAGGCCCGGGATTGTTCGGCGCGTTGCAGAACGCGGTCCATGGCCGCCTCGGCGCGCGCGTAGATGATCAAGTCGGTTTCGCCAAAGCCCGCGTCCCGAACATAGTAGGCGAGATAGATTACCCGGATCAGTTCATTGAACAGATACGCAGAGCCGGTGCCTCTTCGACACGCCGCAAAGTCAGATGATTCACCAGGGAGATTTCTCGCGCCGCGTTCTGTGGCATCGGCAGCAACATGGCTTTGTTGAGGGGCTTGCGCGAGGACGCGCGCGAAGGTCGAGAATGTGGGCGGCGAGAAGGCATGCGGCAAAAAAACGTCGAGGAGAGTTCCGCGTCATGCGGCGTTCTGCGAATCCTAACCGTGCTTCAAGGCGTGTGGCGCTCGGGAGACGGGGCCGCTGAATTCCTATTCGAGATGCAGTCGGGGATCATGTTTGACCTCATGTTCGACCGTCCCGGCGCCTGCGTATTCGATGCGCGCAAAAAAACGGTGCTCGTCTTGGCGCGGCGTTTTCGAGCGCCTTCGACTGTAGCTTGCGATGTGAAACCCTGAGGACACGATGGTCAGGATTGAGTTGGAACTGGACGATAGCGTGCATGCCGCCCTGCGCTCGGTGGTCGCGCGCTGCAACGCGGCGCACAAAAGCAGCGGCGGGGCGAACACGCACGGCGAGCTGAATGTGAAGAAACTGCTGACCCTATTGGCGGAAGACGCCGCGATGATGCAGAGTCGACCGGGCTCGTGGGAGCCTTCGACGATGCAGCAGGTGCTCGACGCGCACGGCTATCCGTCCTGCAGTGGGTCGTGAGATGCAGGCGGGGGAGGGCGCAGGCGGGGCGGGCTTTTCGCAGGTAGAACCGACAACACCAGAAGTCGGGGCGTCGACAACCTTCTCTTCCGTGACCGCGCTCGCTGCGGTGTCTTCGCGGAGCGCTTGGAACACTGGGTGCCGCACCTCACCCGAAGGTGTTCACGCGAGGAACAAGACCTCGACCACAATGCCGGGCGTCAGCCAATGGAACACTCTTTCGCGCTCAGGCTCGGGGGCGTTGTAAAAGGGCGGAGCCGCCTGCTGAAACGCATTGGCGCGCTTGGCGAATAAGGTGCTGCGGGTTGACGAAAGATGCGGTGTTACATGCCCCGCATACTGTAGTGAGTCATACTGCAGCGAGCCCTCCGTTTCATAGACGTCGAGGAGAAGCGAACGAACGCCAGACTTCGCCCCTTTGAGGCGCGAGAAGTCGCCGCCGCCGAACGCTTGTCGCAAATTGCACTTGAGCTTTGATCCAATCGGTCGATCGCCCCGAGCGGTCCAGCGCATTGACCCGCCTAGGGCCGTCTTTGGCGTCTGAACCCGCGCGGTTCGTGAATTATTCCAGCGACCCATCTCACTCGCCTGGTCGCGCCGGCCGCGGCGCGTCATTCTCATCGTCGCCCGGCGAACGTTCGATGGGCGCACGCAACGGCTGCGTCGTGTCGATGCCGGCCATCTGAAGTGCAGCGTCGATGCGCTTCAAGGGCGAGTTGAGATCGAGCGCCCAAGGCGGCGAACATTCGTCGTCGCTTAGCACCGTCATGCCGTGTTGAACCGTGAGTATGTCCTCGATTTGGTGCGGCGCAGCAATTCGTGCTACAATTTTAGGCAGTGCTCACATAGCACTGTCGCTTGATTGCACCATTTCATCCGGCCCGCTCGTGTAAGTGGGCCGCGTCACCCGCTCGTTGCGATATCACCAATCGCGTCCGCCTTCAGCCCTTGAATGTCCGTGACGCGCCGGCCGCGATGCTCTCAACTGCCGGACTCGCCGTCGCCGAGCACACCTGCCAAGGAGAATGCATGACAAGCTTTGATCGTGAGATTTCTGAGTCTGCTACAACCGCGTTCGTGCCTAAGGCCCCCGGCCGACGTGGGCCCAAGGCCAAGCCTGCTGCACTTCTGCTGCCGATGGACACGATGTCCTCGGCACTGCAGGACGAAGAGCGGCAGCGCCAGATGCGCGCGCTGATCCAGTTGGGCAAGTCGCGCGGCTACCTGACTCACGCAGAAATCAACGATCACTTGCCCGACAACTTCGCGCAGACCGCTGCAATCGAAACCATCGTCAGCACCTTTAACGACATGGGCGTGGCGGTCTACGAGCAGACGCCGGATGCGGAGACGCTGCTCCTGAACGGCGTTACGCCGGCCGCCATGTCGGACGATCAGACTGACGAGGAAGCGGAAGTCACCCTCGCCACGGTGGATTCTGAATTCGGTCGCACCACCGATCCCGTGCGGATGTACATGCGCGAAATGGGTGGGACGGAGTTGCTGACCCGCGCGGGTGAAGTCGAGATTGCGAAACGCATCGAAGAGGGACTTCACGAAATGATCCACGCGATTGCGGCCTCTCCGGCGACGGTCTCCGCGATCCTTTCAAGCGTGGAGCAAATTGAGGCGGGTGAACTGCGCATTGACGAATTGGTTGACGGTCTCAATGAAGACGCCCCGGCGGATGCGGGGGGCCCGGACTCCACAGATTCGGCTGAGCTCACCGCGGACGCCGCCGATGGCGATGACGGCAATGACGGCAATGAGGAGAAAGGAGACGAAGAGGGCGATGAGCTGGTCGACGAATGCGGCGAGACCGAGCCAGTGGATTCTGCGAAGGCAGACGAAGCCCGTCTGAAGCAGCTCACGAACGACAGCCTCGCCATTTTTGCGCGCGTGCGCGAGTTGTTCGTCCAACTTCCGCACGCCGACGCGACTCAAGGCGCGAACATGGTCGCCTTCGCACACGTGTGTGAGGCGATGCAGCGCGAACTGGCGCCCATTCGCTTTACGGCGCGAACGATCGATCGGCTGTGCGCGAACGTGCAGCAGCAAGTCACGCAGGTGCGCGCGATCGAGCGCCGCGTTCTGCAGATTGCCGTCGACCGGTGCGGGATGCCGCGCGAGAAGTTTGTCGAGTCCTTTCCGGGACATGAAACCGATCTTGGCTGGACCGAACGCATGGTTACGGCGTCGAGCAAGTATGGCGCCGCACTGGAGCGCAGTCTGCCGGCGATTCAGGCGGAGCAGGAAAAGCTGATCGAGATCGAAGCCGCCGCCGCTCTGCCGCTGCAGCAACTGAAGAAAATCAACCGGCAGATGATGGCGGCCGAGTCGAAAATGCGTCAGGCCAAGGGCGAGATGATCGAAGCTAACCTGCGCCTCGTGATCTCTATCGCAAAGAAGTACGTGAACCGCGGCATGCACTTCTTCGATCTGATCCAGGAAGGCAATATCGGCCTGATGAAAGCCGTCGACAAATTCGAGTATCGACGTGGCTGGAAATTTTCCACCTATGCGACGTGGTGGGTGCGGCAAGCGGTGACGCGTTCGCTTGCGGATCAGGCGCGCACGATTCGCGTGCCGGTGCATATGATCGAATCGATCAACAAGCTCAATCGGATTTCGCGCGAGATTCTGCAACAGACCGGTCAGGAAGCGCATCCTGCATTACTGGCGGAGCGCATGGAAGTGACCGAAGAGAAGGTTCGCGCCATGTTGAAGGCCGCCAAGCAACCGGTGTCACTTGAGATGCCGGTGGGCGAGGACGCGGATGCGACGCTTGGCGACATGATCGAAGATCCGATGGCGGCGTCACCCGCGGACGCGGCCGTGCATGCCAACCTGCGCGATGCGATCGACGAGGCGCTCGATGCGCTGTCGCCGCGTGAAGCGAAGGTACTGAGGATGCGTTTCGGCATCGACACCCCGTCCGACTTCACGCTTGAAGAGCTAGGTAAGCAATTCGACGTGACGCGCGAACGGATCCGGCAGATCGAAAGCAAGGCGATGCGAAAACTGATGCACCCGAGCCGGGCAGACAAGCTCCGGCAATTTCTTGACCACTGAGTTTCCGACCACTCAGTCACAGTCCCGCGTCGATGCGAGATCGATGTGACAACTCGAACACCGGTCAGCGCCGGGCCGGCCGCCATGGTGACAAGCGGCGCGGGCCTCATGGGAAGAGCGCGCGCCCTTGCCGTATCGTCGCTCAAAAATCAGCGGACGCTCGCGCTGTGCGCCGCTCGCCAGACCCGGCATCGCAGCACGATGGCTGTCGGCAGTTGGCCCTGGCGTTACAGCAATATCGCTTGCTGCAAAAGCTCCAGCGCCTTCAACTCGTCCAATCGACCCGCGCGTGCTTTGCCCGCTAGCGTCTTGATCAAGGCTTCAGCGATCGGCTCGATCCCGTGAAGATTGTCCAGGCTGGTCACGGAAGGGGACGGGAGCGACGCGGCTTTTCGCTCGGGTCGGACGGAGGCGGGTGGCGGAACAATCGTTACCGGTGCGACGGGTGAGGCGAATGGGACATGCTGCTCGCTTTCGTTCAGCGAGTGACCCGCCAGCTCGCCCAAAGCGGCACTGACCTGATCTAGCGGCCCGGCGCCGATCGTCTCTTCCCCTCTCTGGACATCTGCTGAAGTCAAGCTTTGTGCATCACCCAGGCCATCGAGATGAGGGCCACCCGGGCGCGCCTCCACTGCGGCACGCTTGCTTCGCACGCGGTTCTGAGTTGCGAGCACAGGCGGCTCGTCGTGTTGAACGGATTCGTGGTGAACAGATGCACGACCCCGCGCAGCAGGGGTCAGCAAACGTGACACTGACTCCGGAATTTCAACTTCGGAGCGCGGCGTATCGAGCCAGCCGACTGGCAAGCCAAGGCGCTCAGTGAAACGGCTCGCTTCGACATCGTCCATGCGCTTCTTGCTATGCAACCGATGGGCCATGTTCGACCCGCTCAACGCCATGACTATACCCAGTCTTACTTTCGATCCGTTGCGGGTCGTCAGAACGTGAAGGTTAGCGCGTCGAATGCTTTCGACATCGGCGGCGTCTTTCAAGGGCAGCGCGTGCTGCTGGGTCGATTTTTGAGATGCTTTGGATGTTGATGGTGCACCCTTGAGGGAAGCATCTCGGCTGGGCTGTTTGGCCATCCCGCGCTCATTATTCCTGCTAGCGCTGGGCGAACTGCCCGCTGGTTTCTTTGGCATTTCCGCGTCCTCAGACGAACGAACTTCAAGAGAGGGTTGATGGCCGACGTCGAGGGCCGTAGCAGGCTCATGCGTCTCAGACTCTGCGTCCAGTTTCTCGTCCGTTTCAACGAAGTCGAGCGGTGACTTCAGGCGAGCAATGGTCTCGGGCGTGAGTAGGGGATGCGGCTGATCAAAGAAGCCGTGCGGCAACCCGAGCGTGGTTTCCATGTGAAAGGCGGTCTCGGGCGTGAACCTTTCGCCCTTCAAGAGTTCGGCCACTCGCGTCATGCTGGAATCCAGACCTAACGCGATATTCTCGGCGCCCACCGCATCGACCAGAAATTGAAATGAACGCGTTTTGAAGATTGAGGCGGTCTGGGCAGACTCTCGGGCAGGCGCCTTCGCGTAGGTCTGTCTCTGCCGGTTGGACGAGGATTGGCTCACATGGCGAGGCTGGCGCTGGCCGCTGTCTCGAGATCCCGCATATCGCCCGCGGGGTTGACTCATAAGGTAGGGCTCCCTGCAATCGTTGACATGCTAACTTCAAGATTATAGTCGAGACGCCATTGATTGCTTGGTCTGAGAAACTCAGAAAATCCCTCCTGGAACACTGCAGCAGCGCGGCTAGAGCGCCCGTGTGGCGGTCGGTTGGGGAAGCATCAATAATTGGGAAACGGTCGCTTGAAGCATTTCACGAAGTCGTCGTTATTCTGAATAACTAACTAGCAACATCGTCCACCTGCGCCTCGCATAGGTGGCTGCGCCCGAGGCGATCGGAATTCAATGAGCCTGTCATTGTGTCAAGAACAAGCTGACGACCGTCCAGGCGATCGCAACTGCACCTTATATGCGGGGAGTTGGAAGCGAAGGGCGTCGCTGAGGCCATCGCTCTTCAGCGCGATGAGACATCCTACCGCGTCGTTCTTGACGGACCGGACGATTACTGGCCTTCGACGTCGGCTCATTCGCTGGCCATTGCTTGCCAGAGCGTTGCAAGAATTGCAGCGATGCCGTGCGCTCTCCAGCCCGTTACCCGAACGCTCGCGATCGATCCCGCGTCCGGCGAACGTGGGCTAACCGACTGTGAGCGACGAGGCAGTCGATAAAATACCTTTGCAGTTTGGGTATCATCTTCGCCCGTCCCGGCGGGCTTTTTTCGCCGCGAGTATGAAAAATTTGTACGGAAAGCTCAGTGTCGGACAGAAAAGCTTCTCTTTCATGGTCAGCGCATTGGTGACGCTGGGTGGGATAGTAGAGGGAAACTCCTACGGTTTTGCGGGAGCAGCGCCCTTGCTTCTGCTGACCTACTTCCAAATTGCTAACCACCGAACCCGAGCGCCAGCTCAATAGCCAAAAATCAGCCTTGGCCGCTCGTCATTGACGGAATGCCGACCAATCGCGCGTCCCATCGATCATGACAGGCTTGTTGCAGTTCTCCGCGGCATCCCAAGCCGCGCCTCATGAACGAGTAGTAAACTGTCGAGTTCTCGCGCTGCTGTACGGACAGCAGTGAATTTGCGACTTGCTTGTATATCGTGCCTCTGCTGCCTCCAGGCCTACGGTTTGCATAACGCTTAAACCACATCCGTTCCATCGAAATCGGAGAATCGTCATGAGCAAAGCCCACGATGCCAAGAAGGCCGAAAAGAAGGTCGCCACCAAAACGCCGAAGGAAAAGAAAGAAGCGAAGAAACTGAAGAAGGAAGCGTCGAAGCGACAGTAACGATTACAACTCGCGAGCGATCTTCGCAAACAAATACGGGAACCAGAGAATCTGTTCGACCAATTCGTTTTAGCGCACGATGCGTTTTGGTCATTGCTCACACCAGGGCCGCTGCAGTCAGGCGTACGTCGCCGATTCGACTTGAACCCCTGCAGCGCAATCGATTTGCGCAAGTAGCGCGCTAGCCAAGGCTAGCTGCGCGGGTAGCAAATGCCTTGTTGCCATAACAACGACCACGCGGCGCCGCCAATAAGGCAGCGGAAATACCGGCGACACACTGCGACTCTCGGCCTGCACCATGGTGCGCAGGTGAGCGAGGTCGACGTCTGTAACCCGAAGATCGTACGCACTGTTCGGAAATTCTGGAGCTTTCATGACTTACTTACGGCAGTGGCGCCGGTTGCCTGAAGTATCAGCGCACATTAATTTCTATGCGCTGTGAACAATTCCTGGACGCGACACGCGCCGACTTCCAACAGCGGGTTCACTTCACTGGCCTGCCCGGTTCCGGTGAGTCGGCAATCGAGTAGTTCGTGCCGTCGATGCTCGCTCGATTACGCTCGAAGCATGGCGCATTTAGATCCAAGACATACCCAATCAGCGCGCTCGCATGCACATATTTTCTTCGAACCTATTCATTTGACGCGCTCGGTGAACCGCCCGGTCCGTAGGGGTCCGGATTTCCGAATCGCGGAAACGCTCCGCTCGACCTTGCTCTGCGCAATTCGTCTTCCACCTCTTTCCTGGTTTTAGGATCGGGCACGGATACAGGTGACGTCGAAACGACGGTATCCGAAGCGTTCGCGTTGGCGTTGGCTGAGCCTGAGCCGAAAGAATTCGGTATCTCATTGTCTTCCGTCGTCTCGACCAGGTTGTCATCGCTCCGGGCTGACCTGGCAGCGGAGCGGAGCAGCTCCGATCCCACCACAACCGGTGCCGCGCTGTCGTGCTCTTCAGAGGATGGCTTCTGCATCGCTTGCGCTTCTGGCTGTTTGTTTCCTCTTTCTCGTTTCAGCCTAGTGCTTGCTGCGGTCGAATGCGTGATCGATGATGCGTGTCGTTTCGACGCGAGCGCGGCGATGTTCGGGGCATGCGGTTTGGTGGCTTCGTCCAATGACGAATCGGTATCGCTCAACATCAGTCTCGGCGGCACACGAAACTTCGTGTTCTCCGATGCTGTCTGCTGATTCTCCTCCGAAGATTTGCCCATCGGCGTTGAAGCTCCGTTTGGCTCTCGGTGAACCGTGCCTATCGTGCCCGTTGCGACCGACCCGCGCTGTCGCGACCACCATGCCGGTACGTCCAGGCGGTGTCTGCCGTGATCGAGGAGCAACGAAGGACCGACGACCGATGCTGTGACGATGCAGAGGCCGAAGAGCAGAGAGTGGGTGGAGAGTTTTTCAAGCAACGCGCTTTCCTCGAGGGTTCGAGTTCTCGTCTATTCGACATGAAGGAAGTTCAGCGCCTGAAGCACAGCGCCCGCGACGATGAACGTCGCTCCGAGGATCAGTCTGATCCGCAGACGCCACGCACCTGCTGACAGTTCGCGCATACGAGATCTCCGATGGTCGGTCCGGCGGTTCGCAAGACGATGATCTGTGGCGCCTAGCGATCCCCGATCTATGACTTCATTTGCCTCATGAGAACGCGCTGCTCATATTAAGCGTGCCGTTCACGCCCGCCGGGAAAAAACCTCCTTGCGCCACTGCGCCCTTGTTCAGGTAGACGATGTTGAGCACGTCGTCGTAGCTGCGGCTGAATGCGATGCCGTTGTTGTCCAGCGGTACGATGTTGGACATCTGTGCGTTGACGCCCGCGATGCCCTGATCGACGTCGCTCGACGAATCGAGCGAATCACGCGCATCCGATGGCCTGTGTCGCCGTTACGAGGCTCGGCGTCTGGATACCTTTGGCGTACAGCACCGTTCTGATCAGACCCGCATGATAGGCTTCGGCGGCGAGAATGCCGGCCGCCGCTTCGAGATAAGTGTTTTTGCTGATGAGCGGAGCGGCGCCTTTGTACGCGGTGACGCCCACGTCTTCGAAGATAAACGCACCAAGCAGGAAGTTGTTGTCGTTCAAGTATGGGTTGAAAACCGTTCCTGCAGGAGCGAGCCCCGCCGCTTGTGCTGCCAGTGAAAACGCGCCGTTGGGATCCGTGCCGCCCACATCGAGCGCGGGCATCGCGACCGCTGAACCGCCGAGCGCGGTGCGAAGGAACGCGACGTGTTCCAGTTCATCCTTCGCGATTTCTCGGGCGTAGGCTGCGACCACAGGATCCGAGAACGGCACCTGCTGACCAGGCGTCACTTTGCCTGGCGTGCCGGCGCCGGTCATGAGATTCGTGGGCAGCCCCGATCCAGTCGTAGCATAAGCGTAGAACGTCGCCTCGAGATACTCGAGATTGAGTGCAAAGTTGAGGATCTCCGCGTCAGTTGGCCCCGTCGCCGCGTTGGCGTTTTCTCCCGACCCTCCGCCGCATGCGCCGAGGATGGTTCCACCGACCAGCCCCAAACCCAGGCCGCCGGCACTGCGGAAAAATTGGCGGCGTTTTGCACGCCGCTGCACGCGTCGATCGAATACGTCCGCTACCGATGAAGGGCAACCCATGTTCGTCTCCTGTAAATCGATGGGTGGACGACGTCCAACCTGCGCTTCGCGCATCGCACAAGACGCCGCAAGAGCGGGAAGGTTTGCCGAACGTGACTGGGCCACTCTCTCTCGTGAATACGAATAACTACGGATGAACAGATGCACGAGGTAACAGATTCTTGCACTCGACGTGCTGCGACTCGCCTCGCTTGCCGACGTCGATGCCTCGGTCAAGCAAAAACGACCCGACAATAAATTTAGTACTGTTTAGTTAGACGTCTCGTCCGTACGATGCGCACCCGCTTGTGAAGACCAGTGCGGATGAAGGGACAGAAAGTAGCCATGCCCATCAATAGGACGCGCAGTCGTGCAGTTCCGAATAGAGTTTTTTGAACCCGCGAACGCCCGCGACCGAGATGGTACCTACCAACAAGCCCGACATCGCCGGTGGGGTGACTGCCGAGTCAGTCGGAGCTCTGGAACGTGCCGCGATCTACGCGCGAGTGCGCACACGTGCTCGTGCGCCCGGCGAAGTCCACCGCCGTTCATCCCGATACTCGTTCTCCTCCTTATGCTTCCAGACGGGTGGTCTCCTCGCGCCTGGGTCTCCTCGCGCCGCGTGGCCGTGGCCGTTTTCGAGATATACGAGAGAGAGGCGCGCGCGGATGCACGCGCGTTGCCGTTTGTCCTCGCGGCCACCGAAAATCTGGATATCGGCTGGTTGAGTCTTCCGCGATGGCAATGCGAATGCGGCATGCAGGCGGATTTGCCGAGTCTAAACAGGGCAAACAAAAAGCGGAGGTTGACCACCGTAGGGAAGAGGCGACACGCGGTCGAGTGTCCGCCGCGACTCGACCTGAAAAGAAAAGTCGTCGTCGCATTTCAGGTGGAATGCATCTGGCCAGTCGCGAGCACCGGGCCGGTCGGTGCGCCGGTCGGTGATCCGCCCGGCGGTTCTTCCGACACGGCGAGCACAGCCTGCGCATTCATCTGCGCGACGATCTCGGCCGGCAGCGATATCGTCGCAGGCTGATCGAACGGGAACACGCCGAGCGCAATCGGCTTGGCGTTCGGCGGGATAAGCCACAGTTCCGTGGCGCGATTCGGCGGCACCGTTACGCGCACCGTGGGAGTGATGACGATACGAGCGCGCCGCACATCGACGGTTGCGGTCCAGTGCACGAGGCCGTCCTTGCTCGCGATCGACGCGAGGATGTATTCGCCGGGGACGGCTGCCGTCGTCGGGGCTTGCGCAGCTTGCCGCATCCAGACGAGGTTCGTGGCGAGCAGCGCGAGCGCGGCGACGCTCGCGCCCGCCGTGAGCCACCGCCATAGGCTCAGATTGTCCCACCAGCGCTTTCGTGCGAGCAGATCGGCTCGCCGTGGCGTCATGAGGCCCAGATCGTGGCGGATGCGCGTCCACACGCGCTCGGGTGGTTCAATCGAGCGGATATCGTCTGCCAACGGCGTCAGCCGTTGCTGCCACACGTCGAGCGTGCGCTGCAACGCAGGATCGCGCGGCACGTCGGCTTCGAGTGCCGCGCGCGCTTGCGCATCCAGCACGCCGAGCGCGTACTCGGCACAGCGCAGTTCGTCATCGTTCGCGGCGGGCGTGTTCATTCTTCGAGGCAACTCTTGAGTTGCATCAGGCTGCGGCGAATCCAGCTTTTCATCGTGCCGAGCGGCACGGCGAGCCGATGCGCCAGTTCGCCATAGGTCGCGCCGGTAAAGAACGCCTCGCGAATCACGCGCTTCTGTTGCGGTTCAAGCCGATCCAGACATCGTTCGAGCCGCCGCCGTTCCTCGTTCAATTCGGCCGCAACAGCGGGCGTCGGAGACTCGTCGGCGATTTCGGGCGCATCGCTCTCGCCGAGCAATTCGTCGCGATGCTGACGCATGCGGTCGATCGTCCGATTGCGCGCGAGCGTGGTAAGCCATGTGATGGCGCTGCCGCGCTCAGGATCGAAGGTGTCCGCGCGACGCCAAGCGGTGGCAAAGACCTCCTGCAGAAGGTCTTCGGCTTCGCCGCGGTCGTAGATCATGCGCACGATCACGCCGAACACACGCGGCGATGTCGCGCGATACAACTCGGCGAACGCGTTCTCGTCGCCCTTCGCGACATGCGTGAGCATCCGGTTCGTGCGCTCGCGGCGCAGCCGATCGGCGTCGTCGGAAAGGCGAGCGTCGAAGTTTCCGGTATTGCCTGAGGATATGTCCGTCATGCACAGAATGAGCCGAACAGCGTTTCTGGCTAAGTATCTCGCGCAATATGGCATCGCGCCTCGCGGCTGAGTTATCGTCGTCATGGCGATGCTGATGCGCCTTCGAACCGCGTCGTCTCGTAGGACGACACGGACAGCGGGCATCAGGCATGCCCTTCCGCGGGACCTAATTGCCCTTATTGACGGGATAGCAGCTACGTAGAATCGAATGGCTCCAGCCTTGGAGCATCAAACTTGAAGACTCGCGTACGGTCCCCTGTAGTCGTCTCGGCGTTGCTGCTTGTCGTCATTGCTGTTCTCTTCATTCCGGCGCCGCGAGGCGCGTTGCACGATAAGCGGATCGTCAGCGATCGACGACACGATCAACGGTCGAGCGAACGGGGCGATCAGTTATATGCTCACGCGAGAGGCAAGCGGTACACGCTTCGCCCGCGAATTCACCTATCGCGCGTCTTCGCCGTGGCTCACGCTCCTCAACTGGATCGTGCTAAAGGGCACGGTCTAGTCTGTATCCGACGAGGCACTGAGCGGCTTAAAGCGCGTGCCCGGGAACCTGCCCTCACCGTGCGCTCGTCAGCGGGTTTGACTGTCAGACTTTGGCGAAGACGCTGGCGAGCGCTTCGTCATCGAGCACAGGTACAAGCCGAAGTTGCATCAGGTCGTTCCACGCGTAAGCAAATTGGGCTAGTTTCTTAGGATCATCCGTATCGAAAAGCCCGAAGCCGCAGCTCAGGTCAGCGCTTGTCCAACGTCCAAGAAACGTGACACCGTCGGGCGGCACACCATCATTGTTTTGGAATCGCGCAATCGCTTCCGCGCGGGTTTCGGTGTCGGGTGCCCACGAGAATGTCATCATGAATTTCATGGCGTGCCTCCTTGGCGCGTTGGTAACGAATAAGCCTGTATACGGGAGATCGCGATCAACGGATGCATTGAAGGACGCGAGGCGTGAGTTCGAGCTCGGCGTGGGATCTCGCGTCTCTCCCGGTCGCCTCGTCTCGCAGGACAGTTTTCGAGTCCGTCGCGTGCCGTCTTTCACACGCTAGGATTGGCAGCACAATCACCGGGGCGGTTTAGCGTTCGACAGAGGTTTTTGCCGGCCTATGTTACGAGTCGTTGCAGTCCGGCGACAATTCATGCTCCTATACGACGCGTGCGGACTGCACTGCCGCGGCTTTACTGAATAGATGCGAACGTTGACCGGCAATTATGCCCCGCCCTATCTGTGCGCGAATACTCCCCCACGCAATGAACCGGCTCTTCACTCGCACCGCAGAGGAAAGCAAGCGGCTTCTATGGTGATAGAGAAGCAGGGCGGCATCGGATGCATGTCGAACAGTTACGACCGTAGCCTGCTCGCTTGGAGTACGGGTTGCGGATCCAAACCGTCGTGCGGCGCGTCACATTCGTCCACGACAGCGCGCTGCGGCTTCTCGCGTCGAGAAGAGTCGAGGCCATACATCGTCGAGTGAACTATGGCGAGCGCTCGAGGTAAGGAAGCATTTCGGACCTGCTGACGCCGAGCGACTCCAACTCACGCCGAAGCGCCTCGATATCTTCAAAACAATTCACCCGGTGCGGGTTGCCTTTGGCAGCGATTGGGGCGCCGTGGCGTGCGACCAGCCGACACAACATCCTGTCGATGGATCTGGCTAGTCGACCCGCTTCCCCGGCGTTGTGGAAAACGGCATTGCTCATGCCGTGGCCGCCGTGTCGGCCTGAGTTCTGAACCATGGAAATCGCGTCGACGATTACAGCACGATAGGCGCGCAAGCGTGCTACGGACTGCGTGACCGTTTCAATAAGGCTGACTGTCGTCTCCAGTGCCTCTGCGCTTTGCGGGCAGTGGACAAGCGCCTTTAAGCTGGCAATGCGTCGGTTGCCCGCGACGATGTGAAGGTCGATCTAACTAGCGCGGACATTTCGTCTTCAACGGTCCGCGTGTGCTTTGCGTAGGATCTCACGGTCTGTTCCTGCCTGACTCCCGAAAAGCGGGTGCCCCATGTATCCGGCAGCATCGAGCGTTCCAGTCTGACCCATCCGTCATAGGATGGGGCATAGTGGAAGCGATGAGGCCCGCATCTTGCGACGACAGGTCAGCGGAGTCAGTCCCCGGTAGAATCCGCAGGATTGCGCGCCTGAAAGGAACGAACCCGGATGGACGAGTATGCGCATTCTTTTCGTCGAAAATGACACTCGCCTCTGCGATGCGTTCAGGGATCTCGCCATGTCTCTTGGACACGTCGCAGATGTAGCCTATGACGGTCATGAGGCAATGATCCTCGCGACCGCGAGTCGCTACGACACTATCTTCCTCGACATTGGTCTGCCCGATATCGACGGTCGCGAGCTCTGCAGGCAATTGCGCGTGGTGGGGCCGAGTCGGCTAGCGTGTGTCGTCGCGGTAACTGGTGATGAGCGTTTTACGCGCGAGCCGTCACTCCACTTCGACGGAATGTTCCTTAAGCCTTTTACGGAGGAAACGTTCATCGCTGCTCTCGGCGCATGCTGAGCCAAGCTTTTCCTCAAAGCGGGACTTGCAGGACGAACGGGTCGGTTTGAGTGAGCGAGCGCGGCACTCAGAACTATTAAGGAGTCGGTATATCGCGGCGGTATGCACGTAACGCACGGGCAACGACTGACGACTTTTCTTCGCTGGAAGCGCGGCATGGCGCTTACTCGCAACGACGTGAGTCGCATTTTGCTCATCCGACGCAACCTAAGCGAACGGGTATCCAGGAGTGTTCTGGCTCACGTCTAGAGAGCGAATCAGATCGGGCAATGCGACCGGCTTCACGAAATGTCGTTCGAAGCCGGCATCCAAAGGCCGCTTGACGTCCTCGGACTGACCGTAACCGGTGAGCGCAAACAGACGGAGTTGCGCGTGCTGCGGTGGCGTCCGCAGGGCGAGAGCCAGATCCTACCCATCCAGCCCGGCAGACCAATATCAAGAATGGCGACGGCAGGCGCGAAACTCGAAGGAGTCTGCCGCGTGCATGAAGCCGCTCATGAGGCTCCATGCGTCATCGCAAGATCAGAGCGCGCGCTTGACCGAAGCGCGAGAGGTCTTCGCGATCTCACCGTTTGCGTCCAGTATGGCGCCGCTCGTTTCCCGCGCAGCCTCACTTGTGGAATCGGCCAGAGTTGTGACGAGTGCGCTCGACGATTGCGCGGCAGTCTGCATGTCATCGCTTGCGGCCTTCGACATGTCATTGAACTTGATGCCGTTGCGTTCATATTGACTGCGCGCTTCGCCCATGATGTCGTCCTGCGTGGTCTTGACAATCGACAGGACGTGCTGGCCATACGAAGCGGCCTTTTCGGGAAACTGCGCGAGCATGACCGACTGCCAGCCGAGCACGTCGCCCGCACTTGCTTCATCTCCCGCGCTTAGAAGCGCGTTGCTTTCCTCGACCATTTTGCGAACCGTTTGAACGTTTAGTTCGGCGAGGGCCTGCAGACCGCTGGCGAACCGCCCGCTCATGTTGAGAAACGCCTGCAAGTTGGCGCGCGCGAGCGACGGAATCTGGTAAGCGAAATAACCGGGATAGTGAAACATTGACCGCTCCTTCTGAGGGTGGAATGGAACTCGGTAAGAGACGTCACGCGGCATGCGAACGACACCGGTTGGGCGTTCCTGCAACCGCCGTCGAGTAAAAAACTCGGGCAGCTTCTAATCAGGTCAAGCGATATGACAGCGGGGGACCTGTGCGATAAATGTTCGGCGATACGCGCTGGCTGTCCGACCATGCCGCATTTCCATTTGAGACGAGGCCGACACCCGCTGGGTTCCTATGCCACCCGAGAAAATTTTAAGCACGCTCGGCCGGTGCTCATTGTCCGTTCGGTGCGCCCGATGCGGGCGAAGGAGACGGACGCATGCGCCGAAGGTGTCCACGCGGTCGCATGCGCTTGCTGCTTCCTGCCATCCGTGACTTTCTCCGGATCGGTACATCTTCCGACGCGCTTCACCCGGCTCTCGAGGCGTTCATTGGCGTCGCCAAGGGGTGGCACGTCGCTTGCCTTCCTTCTCGACATCAGCTTTTTTGACGGCTCCTACTCGAACTGGCACCAGGCAGATCGCCAAGCATCGCACCACCTGGACCACAACCGGGTCAAGCGAAGCTCGCGTCGGCGCCATCAGAGCTTCGCGGTGCATTACTGCGCATGGTCATCGACGGCGTGAAGGCTGCGCCTTGTTCGTGTGCGCGAACCATACTTTTAGGAACGCAGATGAATCCATTCAACCTCTTTGCCCCTGCTGACGCGTTCTGGTCAATTTTCGGGCTCGCGTTCGCACCTGCCCGATTTCTTGAAGGCGTAGACACAGCGGTCGCGTCTCCTCCCGATCGAGAGTGCAACGTGCCACGTGGTGATGAGGATGCACGACCGGTAACTTCTGAGTCGGTCTTCACCATGCTGGAGGATGAGTCGTCGATTTTGGAAGAGCCCAGAACTGCCTACTCTGGAGACAGAAACCGCCGGACAGGAACACCGCAGTGGATAAGCCAGCACTTTGACATCGGCGATGAACGCCAACAGTTCAAAGTCTATGTCCCGAGCAGCTACGGTGGTCAGCCGCTTGCGCTGATCGTCATGCTTCACGGGGCACAGCAGGATCCCGACGATTTTGCGGCAGGCACCGGGATGAATGTCGTGGCGGAAGAGAAAGGCTACATCGTCGTCTACCCGGAGCAGTCTGAAAGTGCCAATCTGCTGCGCTGCTGGAACTGGTTTCGACCTGAAGATCGAACGCGCGAGGTTGGCGAATCGGCAGTGATCGCTGCCCTCACGCGCCACGTCATGGCGTCATACAACGTCGACGATGCTCGTGTGTACGTCGCTGGCATGTCGGCCGGTGGCGCGATGGCCGTCAATCTTGCCGTGACTCACCCAGAGCTCTATGCGGGCGCAGCCATTCACTCCGGCATAGCCTTCGGCGTGGCCGACGGGCACCTGTCGGCCCTATGTGCGATGAACGACGGGAAAGGAAAAATTCGTTTGCCCGCGCCGATCCTAGATGGAACCGCGCGGCACACCGTGCCCTTGATTGTCTTTCACGGCGATGCCGACGATACGGTGCATCCTGGCAACGGGGAGCAGATCGTTGCGATGAGCCAAATGTTGCATCCGGACCTCGACGGCACGCCTGCAGAGTCAATGCGCATCCAGCCGGGTGCGTTCGGCCACGCTTCTACTCGGCGCGTCTTTCGCGATCAGGCTGGCGCGCTAATTGGCGAGCAGTGGATCGTTCATGGACTGCGCCATGCATGGTCGGGAGGGCACCCCGACGGAACCTATACTGACCGGCGTGGCCCTTGCGCGACGAAAGAGATCGTGAGGTTTTTCGAACAGGTTTCGCGCAAATTGCAGCCACATGAAAACCACTAACGAACGCGGACGCAAGGGAAGTGCAATAGACCGGGGAAGGGCAGACCTCAGCACAGCGGTACCATTTCGTTGCCGCGATGCCGATGGCCCGAGACCGAGCGGGCAGGGCGGGCAAACGAGAAAGTGGCATCGTCGAGCGCGACTGCTCGCGATGTCCGGCGTTGACATCGGCAGGCGCACAGATCAAGGGTGGAGTGCTATGCGAGACAACAACATGGCGGACCTTTTCCGGGGTCTGACGGCGGGCGTGTATGTCATCGGCGTTGCGCAGGGAGAGTTCCGAAATGCATTTACGGCAAGTTCGGTGATGCTCGTTTCTTTTCGCCCGCTCCTTGTCGCGATAAGTGTCAATCCAACCCATGCGTCTTATCCGATTCTCGATGGCGGCGGCGTTTTTACAATCAATGTTCTGAAAGCGGAGCAGCTGAATGCAGCTGAGCACTTCGGAACCCAGTCCGGCCGCACAGTCGACAAGCTGTCCGCAACGCCGTGGCGAGCCGGTCGTACGGGGGCACCATTGTTGATCGACGCGCTTGCCCACATTGAATGTCAGGTGGTCATGGATATAGAGGCTGGTGATCATCGACTCGTAGTGGGACGAGTCGTTGATGGGGCCGTACTCGCCGCGGATGCCTCCCCCTTACTTTACGCATCGACCGGAGACCTCGATCAGAGCGCTGAACTCTATGCGAAGGAGTTTTGCCAACTGAAGTAGAAACTGGGATCGACCGGAGAACGGGTGCCAACGATTCGTAGGCTCCGTCATCACGTTAGCGCAGAACGCGGTCCAGCGCCGCCATGTCGATCGGCTTGACAAAATGATGTTCGATGCCAGCCTCGCGCGAGCGCTGGCGATCTTCCCTCTGAGCCCAGCCGGTGATGGCGATGAGCGTGTACCGACTACCGTCGGCACGGGCGCGGAGATGTCGAGCCAATTCGTAACCGCCCATACCGGGCATGCCAATATCGAGAAGGACCACGTCTGGCAAAAAGTCGTCGAGTGCGGCAAGCGCCGACGCGCCGTCGTGCAAGGCTTTCACATGTGCACCGCGAAGCCGCAACAACATGCATAGGATTTGCGCCGCGTCGCGGTTGTCGTCGACGATAAGAATCCGGGAGTTGAGGCGCTCGGCGTCCTTATGTCGTGTCGCGTTTTCGGTGGCGTCACCGTTTGATTCCGACAATGGTAGTTGGACGATAAACTCGGCGCCGTGCCCGAGTCCCGCGCTGCGGGCCAACACCGTGCCGGCGTGCATTTCGACAAGAGAGCGAACCAGTGTCAGCTCCACGCCTAGGCCGCCTGTCCGCGCTGGTGCGAGCGTTCGGCCTGCATGAACCTGTCGAAAATCTTCGAGAGCATTTCCGGGGGATGCCCCCACCGTTGTCGCAGACCGTTACGACGGCGCTATCGCCATCGCGGCGGGCGCTCAGTTCATGTAGCCGCCAGGGGCGGTGTACTTCGCCGCGTGGTTGAGCAGATTGGCGATCACTTGCGCTAGCCGCACCGGGTCACCATTGACGAACAGCGCCTGACCCGGCAGCTCGAGGGAGAGTCGGTGATGTCCCGCGTCAATGAGCGGCCTGCTGATCTCAACAGCACTATGCAACACAGCACCGAGATCGACGCGCTGTTTTCGTAGCACAATCGTCCCGCGGGAGATGCGCGACACTTCGAGCAGGTCGTCTACGAGGTGCACCATGTGCGTTACCTGCCGCTCGATCATCTGGACCACGTTCGATGTCGTTGTCGGATCCTCGCCATTCAGTTTCAGAACGTCGAGGCCCGTTCGGATCGGTGCGAGAGGATTACGCAGTACATCGGCAAGCGTTGCAAGGAATTCGTCCTTCCAGCGATCCGCCTCGGTCAGCGCCATCTCGGCGCGCTTGCGGTCGGACATATCGTGGAACCAAACAGCGACTCGGCGATCTCGTGGCTCGCCAATGCGAAAGGCATAGACGTCATACCATCGGTGCAGCGCAGCGGCCGGCTGCTCGAATTGTTGGGACTCGCCAGTCACGGCAATGCGCCCATAGACTTCATACCGGTGCGCTTCGCGCTCCGGCGCAAGGCTGCGCCTCGAGCGATCCTCAACGCCGCTGAGGCCAGTCTGCCGTTCGAATGACCGATTCACCTCCTCGAAGACATAGTCGTAGCCCTGTCCCGCATCGTCAAGGATCGCGCGAATGATGCAGTAACCCTCATCGATCGATTCGAACAAGGTGAGATAGCGCGCCTCGCTCGCGGCGACCGCCTCTTCGGCGAGGCGGCGCTGCGTTGCGTCGCTGGCAGTGCCGAACCATTCTACGACGCGGCCACTCGCGTCTTTGATCGGAATGGCACGAGAATGAGTCAACCTTCGCTACCGTCGACCCGTAGGACGCGATGTTCGGGCTCGAAGCCGCTGCCAGACTCAATCGCTTGCTGGACTCGTTCGCGCTCACCCATCGGAATGTATCGCTCGAGCCAGTTGCTCGCGGGTGCATTGGTGTCAGCGATGAATTCTCGTCCTTGCAATTGATCATCTGCGTCCAGTCGCGGTTCATTCGATAGATGACGTCAGACGTGGCGTTTGTAAACGCACGAAGCGTGTCATATTGAGTGCCTATGTGCGACCTCAGCAAGCGTCCTCATGGCAGAATGTTCTCTTTCAAGGGCATGACTGATGAAACCGAAGGCCGGACGACTACCGAAGCTTGTTCTCTTTGCGAATCAGAAGACAATGCCGACGCGCGGGACAAGTGATACTTATTTTGAAGTGTATGCTTCTTATCGGGGTACAGCGGGAAGCGGGTTTTATGGCACTCTGAAGGCGATCAGAAAAGCGGACAGCAGGTTACTCTTTCCGTTCGACGGAGCCGAGCAGATCGGGCCCTATTCTTCAAAAGAAGACGCAACGAATGCCGCGCAAACAAGGGGCGACGCCTTGGTCGCCGCAGACATCGCCTATCCAGAGCGGTGAGTGGCACCGAGCATAGAGATCTGTGCAATCTGACCCACGCAAGGTCGGGTAGATCGGCCTAGCGCCGGCGCTCGTTGCTGAATACGGCGCCAGGGCGTGCGGGTCAATCGGTATTGGCCGACGACGCGGTGGACGCTGACATGTATCGCAGTATGAGCGGTGACGACGAGCCGCAGGCGTTCTCGACGCGTCCGTATGCACCCAAGCGTGCTGCAAAGGCAGAACAGTTCGCGCACTCTGTGCTTTATCTGGCCTCAGACGACAAGTCCTTCGCGACCAGTACAGTGCCACTCGTTGATGGCGGAACGTCGATTACCCAAACATGATCCAATAAATGTTGGATGCACCGAGTCCGGCGCGCATCAACTTCGAAGGCAGACATCGCGGAGGCCAATAGCCTTTCCAGCCTTGCTCGTTCGTGCGGAATTTTGGTCGGGATTGCGGCTTGGCGCATGTGCACGAATCTTACTGTTGATGTCTCCCGCAGGATTTATTGCGTATCAACGGCAGGACGGCCATTCGCCTCATCCATCACCTTTTGAAGCACGGTCTGCAAGTCATCGAAGGTGTAGGGCTTGAGCAGCTGGAACCATGCGAACGCGCGCGTTTCGTCGTTTGCAACAGGCTCGCCGGAAGCGAAGATGACACTGAGCCCGGGACAAAACGAGCTAGCTTGTTGCGCAACGTCCAACCCCGACATGTCAGGCAAGTTGATGTCGGTCATCAGCACATTGAATCTTCGCTGCGCCATCTCGGCGAACGCCTGCGTCGCTGTCTCGGCCTGCACGACATGATGACCCAACATGAGAAGCAATTCGCAAACGGCCTCGCGCGCAGATTGATTGTCTTCGACCACGATGATCTCGAGGGTTGTCACGGTGCCGTGCCGCTGCGCTTCGGAGATCGCGCTGGGTTGTGCAAGCATCTGTCCGGGTGAACCGAGCACGTGGCGAATCTTGGATGCCAGTTCTGCGCGGCTGTACGGCTTGCTCAAGAGTTCAACGCCTTCGTCCAGGCGTCCAGCATGAACGATGGCGTTCTGGGTGTAGCCGGATGTGAATAGCACCTTAAGATGCGGTTGAAGTTCCAACGCCTGTCGCGCCATCTCGGGGCTTTTGAGCGAGCCCGGCATCACGACATCGGTGAACAGTAAATCAATATGAACGCCGCTCCCCAGAACGACGAGCGCCTGGTCTGCGTTGTCAGCTCTCAACACGCTATAGCCGAGTCCTGAGAGCATTTCAATGACTGTTGTCTGAACCTTCGCATCGTCCTCCACGACCAGCACGGTCTCTGGACCGCCCATCAATTTGGCGCTAGCACGTTTGACCGGTTCGTAAGCTTCAGCCGACGAGTTTGGCAGGTAGATGCGCACCGTTGTGCCATGGTCGAGTTCGCTATAGATTCGAATGTGGCCTCCACTTTGTTTAACAAAACCGTAGGCCATGCTCAACCCCAAGCCGCTGCCGGCGCCTTCTGGCTTGGTGGTAAAAAACGGGTCGAAGGCGCGTTCCAGCACCTCCGGCTTCATGCCAGTGCCCGTGTCGGTCACGCCAAGCATCACATACTGCCCCGCAGGTACATCTGATAACGGACGCACGTACCCGTCGTCGAGCATCGCATTAGACAGTTCGAGCGTGAGCGTCCCTCCATCAGGCATCGCGTCGCGCGCGTTGATTGCCAGATTCAGCAGGACGTTTTCAAGCTGGTGGGTGTCGACCATGGCGTTCCATAAATCGCCCGACACGACAGTCTCCACCGAGATCGTTTCCCCGAGCGCACGCCTCAATAGATCGTCGGTGCTTCGGATCATATCGCCGAGATTGACGGGGACAGGCCGGAGTGCCTGGCGTCGACCGAAAGCAAGCAGCTGCGAGGCGAGTTTTGCGCCGCGGTCTACGGCTTCCAGCGCGTTGAAGAGGCGAGTGGTCAGCCACTCATCTCTTGGCTGCCGGGCATTGATAAGCTCCAGGTTGCCGCGCAGCACTTGAAGCACGTTGTTGAAGTCGTGTGCGACACCGCCGGTCAGCTTGCCAATCGCTTCCATCTTCTGCGATTGAAATAGGGCGGCCTGCGTCTGCTCCAGCGTGCGTTGAGCCTCTCGCCTTTCCGTGACATCGCGAGTGATTTTGGCGAATCCGATTAGGGTACCCGCTTCATCTTTGATCGCATCTATGACGACATGCGCCCTGAACCGCGTGCCGTCGCGGCGCACACGCCATCCCTCAGCTTCGAAACGACCTTCGCTTGCGGCCGTGCTTAGCGCTTTTTCAGGCACGCCCGACACCACGTCGTCCGGTACGTAGAAGCGCGAGAAATGAGACCCTAGGATCTGCTCGGCAGTGTAGCCTTTTATTCGTTCCGCGCCCTGGTTCCAGCTGCTCACCTTACCTTCGGGTGAGAGCATAAAAATCGCGTAATCAGTGACACCCTGAACGAGTAGTCGAAAGTTCCGCTCGCTCTCAATTACCGCGTCGTGTGCCTGCCTCTTCTCCGTTTCGTCACGCACGACCTTGAGAAAGCCGGCGAGGGATCCTTCTGCGTCGTGAATGGCAGTTGTGACAACGCTCGCCCAGAAGTGCGAACCGTCCTTACGCCTACGCCACCCTTCGATTGCATAGCTACCGCGTGCCTGCGCGCCTTCGAACTCTGCCTCGAACGTTTGCGGATCGCGCGCCTCGGGCGGAAATAACTCCGAGTAGTGGCATCCGACAATCTCTTCCGTCTCGTATTGGTAGATCAACGTGCTGCCCGGGTTCCAGGAAGCGACAATTCCACGAGGGGTCAAGGCGAAGACGGCAAGATCGACCGAGCTTTGCGCCCAGATTCTGGTCCAGTCAGCAAAATTGAAGTCGGTTTTACTGCCTCTAGCGTCCATGGGCGTTCTTGTGAGATTTGTTTTCGGGGCGTTACGGGCGGTGAGCCGCGGACCGCGGGCGGGGCGAGGTCGCCCATTCTAGCTGTTATGTCACGCGCGTTTCACGGGCACCCAGATCGCGCTTATACCCGCAGAGGACAACGGGAAGCGGAGCCGTAAAGATGGCGCGGGTTTGATAGTCGACGATGAGCCAGCAATAGCCGAGGCACTCAGTTTCATCCTAGCAGGCCGTTGAAATATCCGTCGTTGGCGCGCTAAGACGCGTTGCGACGGATGCTGAACTCGCGCTTCTGACACGCGCAAAAACCCTTGTGAGCGTTCGATGCTGCTCGTGAGTTCACAAAACCGACGCTATCGATTGCTTCCTTCCCCTCAAGCGGCAAGTGTTCGCATACGCGTCAGGTTATAGCCGACCTGGGTCAGCACGAAGAGCTGGTCTACGCGTTCAAGTCCCCGGCACATCGCTTGTCGAATTCGTCCGACCGTCTTGCCCCATCCAAACACCTGTTCAATCCGTTTACGTTTTTGCTGACTCACCGCGTAGCCCGGCCAACGTGTAGTTCGCTCATCAATCGCTGAGCCTCCTGAACGTCCTTCGTTTTGGGCCACATGAGGCGTGACGCGATTCGACCGACAACTGGCTACGAAGCCGGCAGTGTCGTAGTTCTTATCCGCGCCGACCGTGATGCCGCTCGGTGCGACACTCGCAGCATCGGCAAGCATCTGCGCCGCGCAGTCTCGCTCGGCCGTGCCGGTCGCCAGCGTCACCTGCGCGTTGACCACCAGTCCGTGTCGGTTATCGGTCAATACATGACCTATATAACAGAGCATCGCTCCCGTTCCCTTGCTTTTGCGAAACAGGCGCGCCTGCTCGTCCGTCGTGGATTGGTGCGTTTCGTTACTGCGTTTTTGCCCATGCCAATTGTCATTCGGTGCGGGAGGTTCGTCTGGAGGCGTATCGTCGTCGCTCGGACTCGCCTTGGGCACGAAGCTCTTATGCCCGGCCCACGCCTGAATCAAAGTGCCATCGACGCTGAAGTGCTCGCCAGAGAGATAGCCTCGCTCGCGGGCCGTCTCGACCGTCTCGTTAAAGAGCAACACCAGTACATCGTGTTCGAGCAAGCGGTCGCGGTTCTTGCTGAACGTCGAATGGTCCCACACCGTTCCGTCCATCGGCAGACCGACGAACCAGCGGAACAACATGTTGTAGGAAATCTGTTCCATCAACATCCGTTCGCTGCGAATCGAGTACAACACCTGCAGCAACAGCGCCCGAACCAACTTCTCCGGTGCAATGCTCGGCCGACCACCTCTCGCGTCTGCCTCGTACATTCGCGAGAACACATCATCCATGCGCTTGAGCGAGTCATTGAGCCATGTACGAATCGGACGCAACGGATGGTCTTTTGGCACGAAATCATCAAGCTTCAACACCGTGAACATCGACTCGGTAAAACTATCGCTGCCGCGCATCCGTTCCATCTCGCTCTCGTTAATGACTTCAGATTCAACGTTCACCCCTTCATTCAGGATGACCGTTTGACGAGGTATTTCAACGACCTGCTAGACGACGCAGGGTACGAAGTCCAAAGCGCCAAGGATGGTTGTTCGGCCTTGGCTACAGCCTCAATGGCGGCCTGACATCATCTTGTCCGACCTGATGATGCCGCGAATGGGCGGAGAAGAGTTGCTGCATCGCCTCAGGGAAACAAACGAGTTAGCGCACGTTCCCATGGTGGCAATGAGCGCGCCGGCCCCTTTGAGCGCGTCTCTTTTCAATGGATTTCTGCAGAAGCCGTTTCCGGCGGTCACTATGCTTCAAGTTCTTCGACAGGCGATATCGGCGGCGGAATGATGTGATGCCCCTACGAACTGCGCCGAGACAGGCGGGCGATCAACTTCTTGCGCTGTCTACACCATTGGAATGCAGGGCGCCTCCTCGGCCAAGACTTGGAGGTCATACAACTTCGGCACCTCAAGATCCAATTAAATCAGCGCCCGGCCCTCGCTTCGGCGGCTCGTCCACAGGCCTTCGCGCCGCCGATAAGAAAGCGCTTCCTCGCCGTCACGAGCGGTCATGACCCACAGCCGTCCGAGTACGGCTCAAGAGCAAGCAGCGCGAGCTCGAGGTCGTGCGGATCGTCTTCGACGAGCAGGAGCGATTGCATGAGCGCTGGAAGTTTGTCGGTTCTATGGCTGAAAACGCTTTGCGAATCGTGCGCAATGAAGTCACGGGCGCGAGCGCCGCTCTATGCCTTGATTGCACGCTTTTCTGGCCATTTCGGTCATTTGACTTTTCAGATGCCAGGACAGGTGAACAGCTATTCGTTTTTTTCGCGCCGGTTCATGTATTCCCTGCCTGCGATTCTGTTGTCGAGACTTCGACTTCTTTGGGTGCTTCGGCCGGCGTAGCGTCCGGCTGTCGCGTCGACAATCGCAGATATGCTGCTGCTAGCCGGCGCAGCTCGTCTTCAGAAGCATCCTCTATCCCGATGAGCTGATTACTTGCCGCGCGATGCGAAGATAAGAGCTCGTTGAGTTTTAAGTGGAGCGCGACACTATCTTTGTTTTGACTCTGTTGAATCAAGAAAACCATCAGAAAGGTCACCACCGTTGTGCCTGTATTGATGACAAGCTGCCAACCATCCGAATAATGGAACATTGGCCCAGTGACGACCCAGGCGACCACCGTCAAGACGGCGATACAAAAGGCGGCGGGCGACCCGGCCCATCGCGTGACTAGGCTTGCGAATGTGTCAAATGCCCGAGTCAAAGGGTGCTGGCCGGCGTATGCAGGACTTGATGTGTCGGGAACGGTATCGAGCTCGTCGGTAGACGACGCCGCGGAATTGTTGGGTTTCATGTTGGACTCCAGCACTAACTCTCTTGGACAAAAGCGCAACAGACATGCCAGTTGGCGCGTTGTAAGGCGAAGCGCCCTAGCGTTCGCCTTACCCTATAGTAACGAGAGACGTTTCGACGGGAGGTATCAGAGATACTCGACCGGGTGACTGGGACTAGCAAAAAGGATCTGTTTGGGCGCATTCATTTTGCCCGCTCGGTGAAAAGGCGGTCAGTGCCCGTTTTGTTGACCGTTCTTTTCGAAGCCGCCCCCGTTCCTCTTTTTTTGCCAGACGACTCGAACCCGCGGGTGACGCTGTGGGCGGACTTGCCCGGAGTATCGCGCGACAAACTGGAAGTGAATGTTCACGACGGGAGCCTGACAATTGATGCTGAGTCAGCGGTTTCGGTCCCAGCAAACTTGCAACTTGCACACCCCGAGGTCCAATCGCCCACGAATCGGTACCCGCGGATTCTTCGGTGGAAATTCACCGATTCAAGTTTCTATTGGACGACTGGGGTTTCTCCGCTCGCAGAGACGATCTTCCTGCGCACGGCGAGAGTGATCGTCGAGAAATGGCAGACGGCAACGCGTTCATTAAATGCTCCGGGCGATTGTGAAAGCACAGCCAGCTGAGTACGACGGGCTGGTGGGCCAAACCTTTCCCGACCATTACGAGAATTTCTCAGTTGACGAGTACTCGACGCCGCAGAGCGATGAGGAGTCTCAGGCCGAATAAGGTCTGCGCGCATCGCGCAAAGCAAACGTGTGTGGGCGCGGGCCACTGCGAGCGCGTATCGGTGCGCGGACAAACCGCGACCCATGTAAGCTGGGAACGCAAAGAGACGCTGCATCCATCAAGAGCAAAGATGACATGATGACCCTGCAGCAACGCTACGAGATCTCGACGGAGATTCACGGAATTTCCGCCCGGCGCGCTGCGATCGAACTGGCGCATGGTCTCGGTTTCGATGAAATGTTGCGCGACAAGCTTGCAGTGTTTGTGACCGAATGCGCCAATCACTTGCTTGAGACCGAAGAGCGCGGCGAACTCGTCATGCGACCGCTCGTCATTGACAATACGCCTGGCGCGTCGCGTCATGGCGTCGAAGTGCTGTTAATCAGCAGAGGGCAGGGTACGGCGGACCTGCACATCGGCTCGCAACTCCATCGACTACCTGACGAGTTCGAATTTTGGAGCTCCGGCAATCTCGGAACCGTACTGCGCGCAGCTTTATGGAATACGTCCGTCTTATCAGACCCACCAGCGGCGCCCCTCGCATCGGTGCCTTATGGAGTCGTCTCGCTGGCGCTGGAAGGTGAATCCGTCAATGGGGACGCATGGGCTTGCCACACCGGCGAGGACCATTTCACGGTACTTCTCGCCGACGGACTCGGCCACGGTACATTCGCCAACCGTGCTGCGAGCGAAGCGGCGGAATCGCTCGCGGAAAACGGCAACGCACCGCTCGAGGAAATTGTTCATCGCGCGCACGCCATGTTGCGATCCACGGTTGGCGCAGCCGTAGGTGTCGCACGCGTCCCGATCACTTCATCGACCACCGATCCCGCTCTTACCTTCGCTGGAGTTGGAAACATCTCGGCAAGCGTATGGACTGAACGGTCGCATAAGCATCTTCCATCGCATGATGGCGTGGTCGGGCACCGGGTTCGCCGCGTGCAATCATTCAGTGCGGATTGTCCTTCAGGCTCCCTTGTCGTTCTGCACTCAGACGGGCTGAAGTCTCGCTGGGACCTCTCGCGCTATCCTGGACTGTGGGTGCGCCACCCGGCCTTAATCGCTGCGGTGCTTTACCGCGACTTCGCGCGCGAGCATGACGATTTGACTGTCTTCGTTGTTCGGGCAGATCAACGCCCATCCGTGTGAATGAAATGCGACGCTCTTCTGCTTCCGCTGCGGACAAGTCGGGCCCAATCGATGCTGCCATATCATGATGGTCTAGCCACTTCACGGCGTGACAACAGGTCGACTTAGCGGAGAACGAGATGAACCTGATCGAGACGAGTTTTGACGTTGATCCAACGCCGCGTCGGGCGGACGGCGAGTATATGGCGCATGCAAAAATCACGACGCCTGCCGTAGACGGGCAAGAGGTTCAGTTCATCATGAGCGGTGACTTGGCCGGGTTCGATGAGCGGGAAGACGCCATTGTGTTCGCACGAACGTGGGCCCGTGAATGGATCGACGACTTTGTCCGAAAGGGGACGGTCCTGACGCAGTAACGCAGCCAAACATTTCCGTCACCCATTCCCGACCGAGGCACGGGATCCCACGTCGAGGAACGGCATCATCCAGTACCGCGGGTTCGAGATTCACGTCACCCTGGCGGCCTCATCGGAGGATCTCTATGACATGAGCTTCCAGATTTCCGGAGGCTGCAATCTGAGCGTGCTTGGCGCGTCCGGGCCGCCGCGCCCCACTTCACAACGGCCCGTTCACGCGGCGCTGGTCCTATCTCATTGCCGAGTGTGCCGGACAGGCAGCAATCGAACTTCTCGTTGGTCCGCCAGACGACGACACGGGCGCCCGATACCTGAGTAGCTCGTCGTCGCCAGTCGCTCCAAGTACCAGTTTCCAATCGCTGTGCAGTCCGTCCCGCAGGCGATTTTCACCGGATTCCCCAGATGGTTCAAGACGTGTTCGAGTTCTACGCGAGTGCAAATGGCGACCGGTGGCTTCTGCACCGCGGTGCCGACGACGTAACCATGGTCCGCCACGTGCCGAACATCGCTTCAGGTGGAAAGCCGACCGATACATCGGTCGGGGACTTCCTGGCATCGGCGCACGCGACGCCGCAGGGCGAGGCGCTCCTCGCATCGGTCGAAAACCTCGCCGGCTGCGCAGTTGGAGGACAGCCCTCAACCGTGCGCGCGACGATCAATCGACCTACCGTAGAAGGCCTATTGCTTGCGGCCGTTCGAGTGAGGACATTTGCGAATGAACGCCATCTAACGAACGCCAGCGGCTTTTTTTTCGCGCGCCACGAGCGGCTGTTCCTGGTGACCAGCCGGCACGTGGTCCACGATACGGCGAGCGAACACTTTCCGGACCGGCTCGAAATTGAACTCCATATTGACAGCGAGAACCTTGGGGCGTCGACTTGGTTTTCGCTTGCGCTTTACGCTGAAGGGATGAGCTTATGGCGAGAGGGCGCGGATGGAGGCGGTGAGGTCGACGTTGCCGCGCTGGAGGTGCTCAGGGAGCAGTTGCCCCGCACGGCGGTGTTCGAAGCGTTTGAGCCAGAGCATCTGCCCAAGGCTCAAGACGTGATGCCGGTCGGGTCTTCTGTCTTGATTGTTGGCTTCCCGCTCGGTTTTCATGATTCGTTGCACCACCTGCCCGTGGTCAGGCAAGGCGTCATCGCGTCGGCCTTCGGTTTACGCTTTCAAGGTAAAGGGTGTTTCATTACCGATGCGCGCACTCATCGAGGCACCAGCGGCGCGCCCGTCGTGATGAGTGATGCGAACAGCGCGACGGGGAGCAGCAGGTGCGCGCTGCCGTGGAAGCTGCTGGGCATTCACTCGTCAACGATCGACATGGGGGGACGAGACCTGCAAGTCGATGAATCACTTGGCCTGAACAGCGCCTGGTACGCCGACATCCTCATGGCAATCACACGACCACCTCTACAGGGAGCAACAATGACCGCGCATAACGAAGCCGATGAGCACTCCGATCAAGAAGACGTAGAGCGGGACGCACCTCAACCAACAATCGAATAAAACAAGGCTCCCGCCTCGCAAGACGCGCTGGATCGCGGCGACAAGGAAAAAATCGATAAAACGCTCGATGAGCTGCATGTCTCCACCACCGAGTCGGGCAAAGATCAATCGCGCAAACCCGACACTGAAGGGTCGAATTCCTCGAGCAAGAACCTTGACGAACAAAACGACTGCTTGAACGGCGTCAGAGCGCGCCCTGCGGGGCGCCGACCGCGTTGGGGAATGCGATCCCGTGACGCAAGGGCAACGCCCGACCGCGTTAATGGGTCAACCGGGCGAGCAGGCGCAGGAGTGCGTCGGTCGTGCCGGACTTCTGGCAATATGCGTCGAAGCCGGGCGCCGGCCTGGCTCATGGGTGACGGCCTCGTCTTGCGTAAAGGCCAACTGGGTGGTCGTCTTTGTCTCGATGCGTTCCCGTAGTCGGCGAGCGAGGGCGAAACCATCCATCGCGGGCATGTTGATGTCGAGTAAGGCAGCAGGAATTCACGTGGTGGCCAGATCCAGTCCCGCCTTCCCAGTCAAGACCCAACGCGCGTCATATCCTTCGATCGACAGCACTGCCGTGATCGCATCGGTGCCCGCCCGGTAATCGTGAACCACGAGTAGGCGCAGTTCCGATGAGGGGTAAGGCCGGCCTGACCGTTACGTGTGCGAGCTGCATGGCTAAGCCACATCGAGGGAGGATCGCAGTGGTCCAGCGGGCCCACAACACCGTTCACGGGGCGTCTTTGAGAGCGGACACCGCCCCGCACACCACAATGGACCCAGACTTCCGAGATCACAAAATGTCCGCGTGGTCAGTGGCGCGAAGGGATGACCCGCCCTTATCGACATGCACCGTTCAATGACATCGGCCAAGAACCACAGCTTGCTGTTCAGCGGTTTGCAATAACTGGCGCGCGTATTCCGAAATCCCAGAGTGCATGGTTTGTTTCGCTTCCATATTCATCTAACTTCGCTGGAGCATGCACAGATACGCATCACATTGCCCCGCGACGTTTTGAACTGAGTTGGCCTGCCGCGACGAAGCAACCGGTCCGAGATTGTGTCGCGGGACTGTCCGAGACCACAACTTGTATCGGCATGCCGCGACCGAGCCGGTGGCCGCGTCGTTGATGCCATAAATTGGGGCCCCGGGAACGGGCCTGCCGCTTGCGTATGTGATGCTTGGCCTTTTAGCTGTTGCTGAAGGCCGCCAACCATGGAGGAGCATGAGATGAGTAAAGCGCAGGACGCAAAGAAGACGCAGAAGAAGGCGGCGATGAAGACGCCGAAGGAAAAGAAAGCCGCGAAAAAGGAGAAAAAGGAGACGTCGAAGCGGCAGTGACGATACCCAGGTCTTGGTGCGAGCAGACCGACTGGAAGGTCGATCAATCGTCATCCTTCTGAGCCTCCGCCGACGCCGTCTGCGTCGTCTTCAACCTGCACATCACGCCGGATGGACACTCGACCGCAGCTGGGAGACGTCAATGAATTTCCCCGCCCCGTTTTTCTTGCCGCATCACGCGTTCTGGTCGTATGTCATTCCAGGCGCTTTCATATTGCGAAAGTTCTCTCTTGTCACGCCAATCCGGCGCGCGACTGCGCGGCGCAAGAACCAGCAATGGCGCAAGCGAACGGCGCCCCTGGGACGGGTAAGCAAACCTGGCGCGCGATGACGGTCATGCTCCACGCCGCGCAGCAGCACCCCGATGACTTCGCGGCGGGAACACAGATGAACGTGGCAGCCGAAGACGTTGGGTTCATTGTTGTGTATCCGCAGCAACCAAAGCGCGAGTCTGCTGCGTTGCGGGAACTGGTTTATACCGTCGCATCAGGCGCGCGACACCGGCGAAACCGCGCCGGTCGCCGCCCTCACGAATGAGCTTATCGTCCGGTTCAACCTAGTTCGCGCGCGGGTGTCTCGGTCCGAGCGCGCCGCGCAAGATCGCAAGGTCGACGTTCCCGCAAAGGTACGAGGCTTGCTATTCATTTGATCCAGGCGGGCGGCGCCGCACGCGCCTTGTATTGACGCGTTACCAAACCTGAAGCCGTGAGGACGCGGTGTGTCGACCATCGACGCGGCGGCGCCCGGCGACGGCCCGTGAGGAACGCGCAATGCTTGAGCGCATGCATATTTCTCCCACAGCGAGTCCAGCATGCGAATCAGGCTTAAACCTCTCGACGAACAGGTCATCATCATCACGGGCGCCACGAGTGGAATAGGGCTCGTCACCGCACGTACCGCTGCCAGACGCGGCGCCAGGCTGATGCTTGTGTCACGTAACGAGAAGGCGCTTTCCGAACTCGCCGACGAGTTGTCGCGAGATCGAAGCGGCAGTGTCGCGTACGCCGTCGCTGATGTCGGCGACCGCGAGCAGTTGCAAGCCGCCGCGGATGACGCGATTTCGCGTTTCGGCGGCTTCGACCTGGATCAACAATGCCGGCGTCTCGTTGTACGGGCGCTGCGTCGATGTGCCTCTGGAGGACCAGCGCAAGCTCTTCGATACGAACTACTGGGGTGTCGTCAACGGCTCGGTCGTCGCCGTGCAGCAGTTGCGGGAGCGGGGCGGCGCACTCATTAATCTCGGAAGCGAATTGTCGGATGTCGCCATTCCGCTGCAAGGCGCATACGTTGCATCGAAGCATGCCGTGAAGGGCTTCACCGATGCGTTGCGCATGGAACTCGCCGACGATCACGCACCGGTCTCGGTGACCCTCGTCAAGCCTGCGGGCATCGACACGCTTTTCGTCGAGCATGCGAAAAGCTATCTGGATTATCAGCCGAAGCTGCCGCAGCCAGTGTATGCGCCCGAAGTGGTCGCGCAGGCCATACTGCACGCCGCGGCTCATCCGCAGCGCGACGTCTATGCGGGTGGCGCCTCGCGCGGCATGGCCTGGTTCGGGCGCTCGGCGCCCCGAGCGTACGACGCCATGATGAGCCGGCTCGGCGTGAAGTCGCAGCTCACGAGCGAGCCGCGGCGCGAGGGCGATGCGCTCTACGAGAGCGGGACAGGCCTGAGCGAACGGTCTGGACGACACGGCCGGGTCCGCGAACGCAGCTTTTACACCGATGCGCGTACCCATCCTTCGAGTGCGCGCGCGGCGCTCATAGGGATGGCGGGCGTGCTGCTGGTCGCTGCGGCGCGGCGCTATGTGCGCGAGACACAGGGACATCGGCTAACCCGCTTCCTGCGCTGAAGGGTGCATGGTTCATGCAGAGAGGGAACAAACTCTTGGAGAGAGCTATTCATGAGCGATTGCTTTCCTATCCGCGAAGGCTGCCGCCCAGTCCGCACAAATGCGCAGCTACCGCATGAAAGTGCGTACGAGCCCGGGTCATGACAGGCCGCGTGCGAATCGGCATCTCGGGCTGGCGGTACGCGGGCTGGCGCGGTGTCTTCTATCCGCAGAAACTCCCGCAGGCGCGCGAACTCGAATTTGCGTCGCGCCGGGTGCAGAGCATTGAAATCAACGGCTCGCATTACTCCCTGCAACGCGCATCGAGTTGGCGTGCATGGCATGACGCGACGCCCGACGATTTCGTTTTCAGCGTAAAGGGTCCGCGCTATCTCACCCACATGCCGCGCTTTCGCGACGAAACGGCCATCCCTGCGATGGCAAACTTCTTCGCCTCTGGCGTACTCGGCCTTGGCGAAAAGCTCGGCCCGTTTCTCTGGCAGTTTCCGCCGAGCTTCGCATTTCATGTGGCCGACTTCGAGCGCTTCCTAGCACTCTTGCCGAAGGATGCGGCCTGCGCTGCGGCCTTCGCTCAGCAGCACGACACGCGAGTAAAGGAACCGTGGTTCGATGCGCCGAGGAAAAAGCGAGTGTTGAGGCACGCCGTAGAAATTCGACATCCGAGCTTTCTTGACGAGACCTTCGTACGCTTACTGCGCAAACACGGCGCGGCGCTGGTCGTATCAGACTCCACGGCTGGCTGGCCGTACGCAGAAGATTTGACCGCCGATTTCGTTTATATGCGCTTGCACGGTACGGAAACCCTTTACAGCGGCGCATACACTGACGAGGCGCTTAACGCATGGACGCACCGCATCATGTGCTGGGCAAAGGGAACGCAGGCCGAGGATGCCTGCCTTATCGCGGCGCACAAGCCGCGCAGTCGTGCATCGCGCGATGTATTCTGTTATTTCGACAACGATCAAAAAGTACAGGCGCCGTTCGATGCTGAACGGCTACGAGAACGTCTCGAAAAAGAGTCCTTTGGCGGTCCATCGCGCCAATGAAATCGTGAATGACGCCATCGCTTCGCCAACGCCTCGCGCTCGAGTTCGTCCAGCGGAAGGTGACGCACGTCCCGGCCCTTGACGACAACCACAACGAATTCAGCGATGTGTTTGGCGTGATCTCTGATCCCCGCGAGCGAGCCCGTGGATGGTGCTTCGAAATGGACGAGAACGAAGGGACGAGAACGAAGACGCGATGCGCAGGATGAAGCAGTTGCAGATACGGCGCACCTGTAGTGGAACAGGAAGGCAGCTCCAGGGTATGCGCGCGATGGGCGCATCGCGACGTGGTCGGATGGCGAGGCGTCCTCGGTCCTTGGCGCGATATCGACGCCCTCCGTGCCGAGCCGATGAAGCGTCGCGCGTCAATCGGTCGGTCAATGAATAGACAAGCAGAATTGTGAACGATGTGGCACCACGATTGCTGAGATCGCGCATTGTCACCATCGGAGCCGATCATGGCGCCAATCTCAACACCGCTGGGCCGAATCCTCTTGCTCACGCTGAGCCTCGCCGCCTTCGCTCAAGCAGGCATTGCCCAGGAGAGCTCGGACAAGCACGACAATCATGCCCGAGGTCGCGGTCCGCAGCTTCAGCTCGTCGCCACGTTTGAACATCAGGTCACTGGCATGACGGTTACGCCGGACGGCCGCAAGTTCGTCAACTTTCCGCGCTGGACGGAGGACACGCCCATCTCCGTCGCGGAGCTCGGAGCGTCCGGCGATCTGCGTCCTTATCCCGATCCCGAATGGAATAGCTGGCGCAACGCGCGTCGCGACAAAGTCACGCCGCAGGATCACTGGGTCTGTGTGCAGTCCGTCGTGGCGGATAAGCATGGGAACCTCTGGGTGATCGATCCCGGCGCGCCGGCGCAATCGCTCGTCGTGCCGGGCGCGCCGAAGCTCGTGCGAATCGACCTTGCCTCGAACCGCGTCGCGCAGGTCTACGCGTTCGATGAAACCATCGCGCCCCAGGGCAGCTATCTCAACGACGTACGCATCAGCCCGGACGGGCGATTCGTGTATATCACCGATTCCGGCGTGCGTGGCGCGGTCGTCGTGGTCGATACGGCGTCAGGTAGCGCGCGACGCGTGCTCGACGGCGATCCGAGCACGCAGGCCGACGAGACCGTCACCGTAAAGGTCGACGGCAAGCCGCTACAACAGACGGACGGCAGGCGCGTGAGCTTCTCGGCGGACGGCATCGCGCTGTCGCCGGACGGACGCTATCTCTATTGGCAGGCGGTGAAGGGCAAGACGCTTTATCGCATCGCAACCGACGCGCTGCAGAACGCGCAACTGAGCCCGCAACAGGTCGCGGCGCGCGTGGAAGCCGTCGGCATCGATGGACCTGCGGACGGACTCTGGTTCGACGAGCGCGGACGTCTCTATGTGTCGTCGGTCGAGCATCACGCGATTCGCGTGCGTGACGGCGAGCGCGTCGACACGCTGCTGCGGGACCGCAATCTCGTCTGGCCCGACACATTCTCGGAAGGCGCCGACGGCACGATCTACGTCACCGATTCACGCATTCCCGAGATGAGCTGGTTCGATCCGCAGAGTCCCATCGCGCTGCCAACGCGGCTGTATGCGATTCGAGGACGCTAGCGGCGGGAGGGCGCCGTGGATAATTACGCAGAAAGAGGAAAGCAGCGTATGAAACAGCAATTTGATAATCGGATCGTCCGCTCTCTCTGCTCAGGTTCGACAGCAGGACTTGCATCGGCGTCGGTGGCAACGACCGGTGCGCTTCGCGCGGGTCATGCGCCCTACGCCGCGCTGAACGCCGTGGCGCACTGCCTGTGGCCGGACGCAACGTCGCAGGAAACGCCGAGCATCAGATACACGGCGCTCGGGGCGACGATCCACATGGGCAGCGCGGTGTTCTGGGGCGTGCTGTTCGAAGCGCTGTGCGATCGGCGGAGCCGTCCCGCGCGAATCGTAAGCGCTGCCGTGGCGACCGCGCTCATCGCCTATGTGGTCGACTACCACGTCGTGCCGAAACGCTTCACGCCGGGTTTCGAGAAGCATTTGTCTAAGCGCTCGCTGGTGATGACCTATGTCGCGCTAGCCGCCGGGTTTGCGATTGCCGCGTTGGCGCGACGCGCGTCTCGCTGACGCATCTCAGCGTGACACACGCCGCTCCTCGCGACGCGCTTCGTGCTTCACTCCGAGCGCGGGACGTCGAGCACATGATGCGCGGCGATGACTGAGCGTTCGTTGATCGCGGGCGGCATGGTCGAATGGTGAAGTGTTCTCGACCATCGACGCGATATCTGCGCCATCCGTGCCAATCGATGAGGGCAATCGCGGCGTCGGTTGTGCTGCTGAAGACCGCCCGAAAGGGAACGTCAGTTGCTGCTGCGTGGTGCAAACACATCGAACACGTGCGAGGCAAAGGACATGGCCGAATCAGACAACGGCGTTCGCAAGAGCGCCGCATACCCGTATTCGTCGGGCGGATGGGGATCGCTGAAGGCGGTCGCAGTCGCGCTCATCCAGGAAAAGGTGCCGCTGAAGGAAACCACGGTCCTGCTGAAGCAGAACAAGCCCGATGGCTTCGCCTGCGTCAGTTGCTCATGGGCGAAACCAGCCGATCCTCACACGTTCGAGTTCTGCGAAAGCGGCGCGAAGGCGACCGCCTGGGATCTCACCGCGAAACGCATGACGCCGCAGTTTTTCGAGCTTCACACGGTGACTGAACTATGCGCATGGCACGACCACGATCTCGAGGACGCCGGGCGTCTCACCGCGCCCTTGCGATACGACGCCGCGAGCGACAAGTACGTCAGCGTCACGTGGCAGGAAGCGTTCGAGGACATCGGCCGTGAGTTGCGCGCGCTCGATCCGAAGCGCGTTGTCTTCTATGCGTCGGGGCGCGCGTCGCTCGAAACGTCGTACATGTACCAGCTTTTCGCGCGCATGTATGGCACCAACAATCTGCCCGACAGCTCGAACATGTGTCACGAAAGCACGAGCGTCGGATTGAAGGCGGCGATCGGCGTAGGCGTGGGCACCATCAAGCTCGAGGACTTCGAGAAGACCGATCTCATGTTCTTCTTCGGGCAGAACGTCGGCACCAACAGTCCGCGCATGCTGCATCAGCTACAGGACGCGAGAAAGCGCGGGGTGCCGATCATCACGTTCAATCCCTTGCGCGAGCCGGGGCTTATCAAGTTCGCTAATCCGCAATCTCCCCTCGAGATGATGACACCGGCCCATACGGTGATCAGCACGCAATATCATCAGGTGAAGACGGGCGGCGACACGGCCGCGATGCTCGGCATCTGCAAGGCCGTCATTCACGCCGACGACCGCGCGATGGAACTCGGCGAACCGCGGGTGCTCGATGTCGCGTTCATCGAGACGCATACGATCGGCTTCGAAGCCTTCGCGGATTATGTGCGCGCCGCGTCCTGGGACGATATCGAGCGCGTGGCGGGACTTCCGCGCGCCGATCTCGAAGCCGCCGCTGGCGAATACATGCGCGCCAGCGCGGTGATGGCGCACTACGGCATGGGCATCACGCAACATCGGCAAGGCGTACAGAACGTCCGCATGCTGTGCAATCTGCTCTTTTTGCGCGGAAATATCGGCAAGCCTGGCGCGGGGCCGTCGCCGGTGCGCGGGCATTCGAACGTGCAAGGGCAGCGCACGGTCGGCATCACGGAGAAGCCGGAACTCGCGCCGCTCGACAAGCTCGCGAGCCAGTTCAACTTCGAGCCGCCGCGCGAGAAGGGCATGAATATCGTCGAAACCTTCGAAGCGATGCTCGACGGCCGAGTCAGCGCGGTCATCAATCTAGGCGGCAATCTCGTGCGTTCGGTGCCGGACCGCTTGCGCATCGAACCGGCATGGCGCGAACTGGAACTTGTGGTCAATGTCGCGACGAAGCTCAATCGCAGTCACCTCGTTCACGGCAAAAAGTCGTACATCCTGCCGTGCCTGAGCCGCATCGAAATCGATACGCAGGCGAGCGGCGCTCAGGCCGTATCGATGGAAGACAGCACCGGCTGCATTCACGGCTCGCGCGGCGTGGCCGAGCCGGCCTCGGCCGATGCGCGTTCCGAGCCGTATATCGTCGCAGAGCTGGCGAAGCATACGCTCGACGAGCGCTCGACCATCGACTGGGATCGCTGGCGCAACGACTATGCGCTGGTGCGCGACGAGATCGCGAAGACGTATCCCGAGACCTTTCACGACTTCAACGAAAGAATGTGGACTCCCGGCGGCTTTCCGCGCGATCTGCCGGCGCGCGAACGCAAATGGAAAACGAAGAGCGGCAAGGCGGAATTCTTCGTGCCCGAGACCATCGGTGAAGACCCGGACATGCCCGAGCGCGAGCCGCAATCGCTGCGGCTCATGACGCTGCGCAGCGACAGCCAGTTCAACACGACGATCTATAGTCTCGACGACCGCTTTCGCGGGATCAGCGGGGGCCGCATGGTCATCATGATGTGCGAAGCGGATATGAAGCGGCACGGCCTGCACAAGGACGATCGCGTGACCCTGCAGACTATCGCCGACGATGGCTTCGAGCGACGCGTCGCGGGTCTACGCATCCAGCCGTACGACATACCGCAGGGATGCATCGCGGGCTATTATCCCGAGTGCAATCCGCTGTTGCCGCTATGGCACTGCGCGAAGGAAAGCAAGGTGCCGGGCGCGAAGTCGATCCCGGTTCATATCGTCGAGGTGAACGGCACGGCGCGCGAACCGTGAGGGGCGTCAAAAGCGATATCTGCGGCGCCCGGAAGTGGGCCATCGACAGTATGCCAGGGCGAGTGCGCCGATCGACATCAACGCGAACGACGCGGGCGGAAACGAAGCGACAGTATCCGCCGCGATCGCCGGGCCGGGGTGGCGGAACAGTTTAGCGGCGGCGTCCTTGTTTGGGTTGGAACGTTCGTAGACCGAGAAATTGCATCGCTTGCACTAGTCGCATTCGTTGCAGATGATCGTGAACGGCACGACCACGCGATCGTCGATTTTAGCGCCGTGTTGTCTCGGCCAACTTCAACCACTTTCCGATGAATTCTTGACGCATGACGCCGCCTGGTTTCATGCCGGGCATGAAGCCGTCGACCAAATGGAAATCCGAGCCGCAGATCGATACCTCGATAATCGCATCGCGGCCATGCTCGATGCGCGGGTCCAGACCCGTGTCGTATTGAATGTCCTTCTTGCAGTGCCAGATGAGTGCTTTCACGGACGCCTCGGGCGGTTTTCCTGTAACGGCGGCCGCGCTCTCGTGAGCCTAGGCATCGTTGTTGGACTTTCCCGGTCTGCCGCTGCGGCTCGCGGGCTCGAGGTCGGGATCGACATGATCGTGTTCGGGGACGTACGGGCCTTCCTCGGGATGATCCTTTCCCTTGGGCACGAGACTCGGGTCGATGTTGCCGTGCTCACGCTGTTCGATGGTGCCGTCGCGCTTTTCCTTCACATCGCCTTCACCAAGCGCCTTTCGGCGCTCGTCCGCACGTTCGACGGGATCAGATGGTTCGTTTTGCATGGCCTGCTCCTTCAGCACTGTCCTGCTGTCCCATTCGAGCAATCGATATACCTCGATTGCCATGCGCGTACGCCTTGTCGCGGACCGGCCAAGGCGCTTACGCCATTGCCTGACGGCACTGAGCGCTGCGCGCTTGCATGGCCTCGGTTACCGCGCGAAAATGCCGCACTGTCCGCGTGAGCCCTTCATCGAGCGCGGTCGTAGGCATCCAACCCAACACCTCACGCGCCATCGAAACATCCGGTTGACGATGCCACGGATCATCCATCGGCAGAGGCTTGAACACGATCTCCGACGACGACCCTGTCAGTTCGATGATGCGCCGCGCGATATCGAGCATCGACAGTTCATGCGGGTTCCCCAGATTCACCGGCCCGATAACTTCCTCGGGCGTGTTCATGAGGCGAATGAACGCATCGATCATGTCGTCGACATAGCAGAACGAGCGCGTCTGCGTGCCTTCGCCATACACGGTGATCGGCTCGCCGGAAAGCGCCTGCATCACGAAGTTGGACACCACGCGCCCATCCGACGGATGCATGCGCGGCCCGTACGTGTTGAAGATGCGCGCGATCTTGATCGAAAGCCCATGCTGCCGCCGATAGTCCATGAAAAGCGTTTCGGCGCAGCGTTTGCCCTCGTCATAACACGATCGCGGACCGATCGGATTCACGTTGCCCCAATACGCTTCCTGCTGCGGATGCACATGCGCATCCCCATACACTTCGCTCGTCGATGCCTGGAAGATTCGCGCGTGAACGCGCTTTGCAAGCCCGAGCATGTTGATCGCGCCGTGCACGCTCGTCTTCGTCGTCTGCACGGGATCGTGCTGATAATGAATCGGCGAAGCCGGGCACGCGAGGTTATAGATTTCATCGACTTCCACATAGAGCGGAAACGTCACGTCGTGACGCATCAATTCGAAGTTCGGGCTATCAAGCAGGTGCGCGATGTTGTCCTTCGTGCCGGTATAAAAGTTATCGACGCACAGCACGTCGTGACCCTGCGCCAGCAGCCGCTCGCACAGATGCGAGCCGAGAAAGCCCGCACCGCCCGTCACCAGAATCCGCTTTCTATACGCTTCTCTCATGTCGTCATGTCCTGTCTGATTGATCCGCTAGCTGCACACGTAGCGCAAAGCCTCGTCCCAGTCGCTGGCGAAGCGGTCGATATGAAAGCGTTCGAGCGCCGTTCGCCGCGCGCCTTCGCCAAGACGCCGCGCTTCGGCGGGATCGCGCAGCAAGTGCTGCATCGCGTCGATGAGCGCCTCCGTATCCGTATGGATGAAGCCGCTTTCGCCGTTGCGTATCACGGTGGATAGCTCGGTCGTCGCGAGTCCGACGATCGGCATGCCTATGGTCATGGCCTCGACGATGGCCAGCCCGAGGCTCGTCCAGCGAATCGGATTGAAGAAGAAGCGATAACGTGCGGCGAAAGCCGCCAACTCCAGATTGCCGATTTCGCCGATGCCGCCCGCCGACTGCGCATCCATGCCGACGAGGTCGAGCGGTACACGCGCGGCGGCTTGTGCATAGACATCGTTGCCGAGGCGCCTGCCGCGCTGGCGCAGATGATTGATCACTGCGATGCCGCGCTCCAGTTCGCCGCTATAACGCACGTCGTCCGGCACGATCACGCCATGCTCGATGACGCGCGTCGGCGTCTCGCCGCTATCCCACATCAATCGGTTGAAGTGCGTGACATGCACGAGCAGCGTGTCGCGTTCCTGCACCCAATGCTTCTGCTCGAACGCGTTTTCCTGCGGCGGATCATGCTCGATATAGACGCGCGGCAAGCGCCGTTGCGCATCGGTGAGCAGGTTGAGCCGATCGTCGTCCCATTGACGCCTGTGCTGAAAGAGCACGACATCGAACGATTGCGACGGCACTTCGCTTGCCGGAATCTCATGCACGTTCGCGCCGAACGGCAACGCGCCGGCCGTGCCCGCGTATCCGGCGGAAAGCCGGGACGCGTGACCAGATAGAAGTCGTGCGGCGCCTGACTCAGGTAATACAGGTAATTGCCGTGGATATGCCACGTGAGCACACGCAAGCGCCGGGAACTAGTCGTGGGCATGAAGAAGCGTCTCCTCTCGAAGGGTGCGTGCAAGCTGCGCGAAGGCGGCATCGATCACGGCTCGCGTGCTCACATTGAGCGCGCATTCGTGGCCGTAAGGACATTCGCGAAACGCGCAGGGCCGGCACGCAGGCCAGTCCGCGAGCACGCGATGACGCGCATGGTCGAGCGGCGCCCAGCGGCGCGTATCGCTTCCTGATGCGATGACGACGCTCGGCGTGCGCGTCGCCGCGGCGACGTGCGACAGCCCCGTGTCGTTGCAGACGATGAGCCGCGCCCTCGCGACGAGCGCGGCAAGCGCGCCCAGCGACGTGCGTCCTGCGAGATCGATCGCACGCGCGCCGGCGTCGTGCGCGACGCGAGCGGTCAGCGACGCTTCGCCCGCGCCGCCCGTGACTGCGATCTGCCATCCCGGTTCCGACAACGTGCGCGCCACTTCGCCGAAGCGCTCGACGGGCCATCGGCGAGAAGGCAACTGCGCGCCCGGATGAACGAGCACGAGCCTGTCGCAATCGATCGCACAGGTGTCGATCAGCGCATCGCATTCGCGCGTGTCGCCATCGGTCAGGGGAATCTCGAGATCGAGTGCATCCGCGTCGATGCCGAGACGTTGCATCAACACGGTATAGCGCGCGGGCTCGGGCAAATCGTCGGGCCACGGAATGAACGCGCCTTCGCGCATGCGTTCATCGGGCTTGAGAAAGCCTGCGTTCAACCGCGCCCCCATGCCGTCGACGATATCGTTCGCCACGCCGCCGCTGCCGTGCAACTGGATCGCGAGATCGAAGCGGCGTTCGCTCAAAGCCCCTAGAAATGCGGGCAGATGCGCGTCGGTCTCTTCCTGTTCGGGAAAGCCGATCGCGCCCGGAAACACGATCAGTTCATCGAGCAGATGGGCGTATCGTTCGATGAAGCTTTTCGCCCACGGCAAGCCGACGAGCGCGATATGCGCTTGCGGATAAGCACGCCGCAATGCGCGCAACGCGGGCACGGCGCACAGCATGTCGCCGAGTTGCAGCGCGCGAAAGATCACGATGCGTTCGATCATGGAAAGAACACCTTGAACTTGAACGCGCCGCGAATGCGCCAGTAGATCGACAAATACGGAATGATCGCCGACGTCCACAACATTTCGGCGATATGCGCGGGCGTGCGCGATGTCGTCTTCAATCGCTGCACGGCGAACCATAACGTCATCGCGATCCATGCAATCGCAGTCATCGCGGCGATGCGCGGCGCATCCGCGATCAGCGACACGATCACGACGACCAGCGCCGCGAGCATCGCATAGTAGAGAAGCGGCGGAGCGCGCCGGATGCGCTCGCGAAAGAGCGCGGGATGCTTCTTGTAGAGCAGCGCGTCGAACTGGCTCTTCTTCTGCTGCGAAATGCACACGCCCCAGCGCGCGGGGCGTACGGGATGCAGCACCATCGCGTCCTCCGCGCGAGCGATTCCGAACCCCGCGCGCATCAACGCGAATTGCAGGTCGGAGTCCTCGCGCCATGCCGATGTAAAGCGCGCGTCGAAGCCGCCCGTGCGTTCGAGCGCCGCGCGTGTCGCGAATGCGTTCGCGGTGGCGAACTCCGCGTTCGCGAGTCCGGCGGCGTCGAGCTCGTAGTCGGTCGGATGATCGGGCAGCGGCACGACGATGCGGCCCGATACCGCGTCCGCGCCTTCATCGAGCGCGCGCACGCCGTTGACGAGCCATTGCGGGTCGGGAATTGTGTCGTCGTCGGTGAAGGCCATGCGTCGTGCGAGCGATGCGCGCCAGCCCGCATTGCGCGCGCCTGCCGGACCTTGGCTTCCCGTCACCGGCACGTAGTGGATCTTCGGGCCGCTCTGCGCATACGATGCAGCGAGACGCTGTACGCATGCCCTCGTTGCTTCGTCGGGGCCGTCGTCGCACACGATGATCTCGTAACGCGCCGGATCGTACGCCTGCTCAGCAAGCGCGCGCACGCAGCGTTCGAGCATCGCGGGACGGCGATACGTCGGGACGACCACGGACACATCCGGAATGAAATCTTCGCGTGGCAGAGCGGGCGCATCCATCGCGCTCATCTCGCCGTTCTCGACAAGACCCGCGTACGTGCTCATGCTCGGGCGCCCGGTTTTTCGATAAGGAACGAGCCGATGACGAGCGCATCGAGCGGCGACGTCCAGAACGATTCGAGCGCATCGCGCGGCGTATTCACCATCGGCTCGCCACGCGTGTTGAATGACGTGTTGACGAGCACCGGCACGCCCGTGCGTTGCTTGAACGCCGCGAGCAGATCGTAGTAGAGCGGGTGCTGCGCGCGATTGACGGTCTGCACGCGCGCGGTGCCATCGATATGCGTGACCGCCGGAATGCGCGCTTTCATCTCTTCGCGCACATCGAAGACAAACAGCATGAACGGCGCGACGCGCGCATCGATGAACCAGTCGGCCGCGTGCTCTTCCATCACGACGGGCGCAACGGGGCGGAAGTCTTCGCGATCCTTGATCTCGTTCAGACGCGCCTGCATGTCCGCGTGAATCGGCGATGCAAGAATCGAGCGCGCGCCGAGCGCACGCGGGCCGAACTCCGTGCGGCCCTGGTACCAGCCGATCACGCGATTCTGCGCGAGAATCTCCGCCGTTTCTTCGGCGATATTCGTGAGCTTGCGATACGGCGCGCGCGCCCATTTCAGGAACGCTTCGATTTCGTCATCGCCGAATTCGGGTCCGAGATACGCGTGATCCATGCGCCACTTGCGGCCGCAGTCGCCCGCCTTCGCGCGTTCCCGATAATCCGTCCACAGCGCGGCGCCCAGTGCGGTGCCGGCGTCGCCGGCCGCGGGCTGAACCCACACTTCATCGAACGGACCGCGATCGCGTAGGCGCGCGTTCATCACGCAATTGAGCGCGACGCCGCCCGCCATCGCGAGATTCGGCAGTCCCGTTTTTTCATGCAGCCACTTCGCGAGTTCGAGCGCGGTTTCTTCGAGCACGGCTTGCAGCGAATGCGCGATATCGAAGTGATGCTGCGTGAGCGGCCCGCCGCGTTCGCGCGCGGGGCCGAAACGATCGACGAGACGCGGCGCATCGACGGTGTAACTTCCGTCATGCCGATACTTCACGATTTCACGGATTTGATCGACATACGCGGGCTTGCCGAACGACGCCAGCGCCATCACCTTGTACTCATCCGATGAATGCAGGAAGCCGAGATAGCCCGTCACGGCTTCATACAGCAAGCCGAGCGAATGCGGCAATTCCACTTGCTTGAGGCGCTTGTATTCGCCCTCGACGAATTGCCCGAGACTCGTCGTCACGCCTTCGCCGCGTCCATCCATCGTGAGCACCGCGGTGTCGTCGAAAGGCGCTGCGAGAAACGCACTCGCTTCATGACACAGATGATGATCGACGTTATGCCAGGCGAAGCGCGGCGCGCGTCCGCCGCTTGTGAAACGACGCTTCAGATGGTGCGGCGCGCCGTCGAGCAACTGGTCTTTCGCGTTGACGATATAGCTTAGAAACAGCGGGTCCCACGGCGACTCGGACGGATTGCTCAACGTCTGTGCCGACGGCTTCATCGGCAAGGCGATGCTGGTCTTCGCGTCCTTCGGCATGCCCGAGAAGAGATGCGGATCGTATGAATACGCGATGTGATCCACATCGGCGAGTTCGATGCCCGTTTCCTTGAGGCAATAGTCGATGGCATCGAAAGGAAGCTGCCATGTCGAGAACGGCACGGGGCGCTTCGCATGCTTCACATGCGTGAAGCGCTCGTCTTCGGCGGCCGCGATGACGACGCCATCCTTGACGAGCGCCGCTGCGCTGTCGTGATAGACCGCATTGATTCCCAATGTGTACATGACTAGCTGGCCTGTATGGTCGAGTTGATGAGCGATGCGTTTTCGGAGAGTTCAAGCACCGCGGACACGACCTCGTCCACGCCAACCTGAACGAGGCACGCGTGATGACCTTCGGGACACACGCTGCGATAACACCAGCGGCACGGCACGTCGTGATAAAGCACGCGATGCGGCGTTTGCCACGGCATGTGCTGCGGATTCGTGAGCGCGTAGAGATCGACGACAGGCGTGCCGAGCGCCGATGCGAGATGCACCGGCCCGCTGTTGTTCGACAGCAGCACGCGCGCATGCTCGATGAGCGCCGCGAGTTCGCCGAGTTCGAGCGCGCCCGAGAGATCGATCGCGTTCGCGCTATCTCCGCATGCTTCGCGGCATAGCGCGCTTTCGCTGGGCGAGCCCGTCACGAGCATCGGCCATTGCAATTGCGTGCCGAGACGTTCGATGACTTGCGCGAAGCGCTCGGTCGGATAGCGGCGCGATGCGGCGGTCGCGCCTGGATGCACGACGATGAACGGCGCATGCAGATCGACGCCGCGTGCGCCGAGCTTTTCCGCGAGCGACGCGGCATCGTCGGGACGCACGTCGAAACGCATTCGCGTATCGGTTGCGCATGCGCCGACTCGCGCGACGAGTGCGAGTTGACGTTCCACTTCATGCCGCGTGCCGTGCTGCGGCTCGGTTTCCTGCACCCAATCGGTTAGAAGGCCATACGGATTCTCGCGACAATGCGCGAGCCGCAGCGGAATGCCGGCGAGATGACACAGCATCGCGGCAGGCAGCGGATTCTGGCTATAGACGCTGAAGATCACGGCCGCATCGAACTGCGATGCCGCGAGGCGCGCGCGCATCGCGAGATCGGCAAGCGCATCGATCGGCGCATCCTGCTTGACCCAGGGCGCGTCGTATTCGATCACGTCGTCGATCGCATCGATGAAAGGCGCCGCAGCCTTGCCCGAACGCGACGCGAGCAGTGTCAGGTGCCGCCCCGGCTGAGCGTTGCGCAACGCGTGCAGCGCGGGCGTGGTCATCAGCACGTCGCCGAGATTGTCGAGACGAATGCACAGCATGCGCTTTACGTCCGCGCCCCAGTCGCGCGCTTCGGTTGCCGCGCTCTTGCGCGCATGCGCCTCGACGACCGGCGGCAGCGTCGATGGATTCACCGGATCGCGCTTCATGCGGGACACTCCGCGGCAACGATCGCCATCGCGGCTTCATACATGTCCTTCACGACGAGGTCCGGGTCGCGACCTTCGCCGTGCAGCCATTCGGTCTCGTTGCCGTTATCGATGAGCACGCTGCGGCATCCCGCACGATGGCCCGCCTCGACATCATCGAGTATGTCGCCGATGAACCAGCTTCGCGAGAGATCGATGCCATGCTCGCGCGCCGCGCGCAGCAACATGCCCGGCGCGGGCTTGCGGCATTCGCATGATTGCGTGTACTCGGGCACGACGCCTCGTGGATGATGCGGGCACCAATAGACATGCATGAAGGCCGCGCCCGCTTGCGCAGCGAACGCTTGCAGGCGCGTTTCGACCCGATCGAGCGCATGCCGCTCGAACTTGCCAAGCGCCACGCCGCTTTGATTGCTGACGACGAACAGCGGCACGCCATGCGATGCGAACACGCGCAACGCATCGAGCGCACCGGGCGCAAGGCGCATGTGATGCGGATCGACATTCCAGGGCACATCGTCGAGCAGGGTGCCGTCCTTGTCGATGAAAACGGCGGCGCGCGGCGACCGTGGCATCTGCGTCATCGCGATCCTCCGCCCATCGCGACGCGGGCCGCGTGCTGCGATTCGGCGCCGCTCACGCGCGCATAGACCTGCGCGAGCGCCTGTGCGACGCTCGACCACGTGAACATCGCGTTGGCGCGCGCAAGGCCCGCTTCGCCCATGCGTCGTGCGAGTGCCGCATCGCGCTTGAGCGTGGCGATTGCCTGCGCGAGCGCGGCCGGATGCTTCGGCGGCACGAGCAGACCTGTTTCACCGTGCGCCACCGAATAGCGGATGCCGCCCACATCGGCGCCGATCACGGGCGTGCCGCACGCCATCGCTTCGAGCGGCGTGATGCCGAAAGGCTCGTACCACGGCGTCGTCACGAACACATCGGCGGCGTTATAGAAGTGCTTCAAGTCGCTTCGTCCATGACGTCCGGCGAAATGCACGTGCGCTTCGATGCCGCATTCCCGCGCGATGCCACGCAGCCTGCCGATCTCGGGCGTCGCGATTTCATTGGCTTCATCCGAATTGCCGCCGACCACGTAAAGCTCGACGCTTTCGTCATGCTCCGCATGGCACACGCCGAGCGCGCGCACGACATTGTCGATGCCCTTGCGCGGCACCATGCGCCCCAGTTGCAGCGCGATAAAGCGATCCTGCGGCCAGCCGAGCTGCTCGCGAGCCTGGCGCTTGTCGAGCGGATGAAACTCCGCGCGGTCGAAGCCGCATGGCACGAGATCGATGCGCGCGGGATCGGCATGATAGAGATGGAGCAGATCGTTCTCGTCCTGCGGACATTCCGCAATCACCGAGTCGGAGCGCTTCACGAGCTCATCTTCGATATCGAAGCGCGCATCGGGAAAGCCGTCCGATTCGCCCTGATGCAGCCGCCGCACGCGACCGAGCGCATGAAACGTGGTGACGAGCGGCACGCCGAGCGCGTCCTTGATGCGCAAGCCGACGAGACCCGACATGAAGAAGTTCGCGTGCACGATGTCATACGACTGCGCTTCCTGCTTCATGAAGTCGATCATGAAGTTTGCGAACGCATCCATGTGCGGCAGGAGCTGTTCCTTCGGCAACTGCACGGGCGGCCCCGCCGGCACGTTGATGACGCGAATGTTTTCGAAGCGGGAGACGAGCGGCAGCAGCGAACGATCGCAGCGCGTGAAGACATCGACATCATGGCCGATACGCACGAGCTGGCGCGCCACATTGGCCACGTAAATATTCTGGCCGCCGCTATCGACGCCGCCCGCGATCGCCAGCGGCGATGCATGTTCACTGATCAAAGCGATCTTCACGAGAGCCTCTCCGTTATGCGATCCCCTTCGGCGTGTCGCGCGACGCGCAATCGCGTGGATCAGTCATCCGGATTCAGCATTTGGCGTGCCACTCGTTGTGAGTGTCGACAGAAGTACGAAACGATTTTCGGTTCGTCGCGCAACGAACCAAATATCGTTTGGTTCGTTGCGCGACGCGCGCGCTTTTACGTGGCGCGTGTAGAACCGACAGCGCGTTCGCCGCGCGTCTGGGCTTCGCGGCATGCGTCGTCGTCGTGGACGAGACGCCGCATGAGTTGCACGCGCTCGTCGATCACGCGTCGTCTGCGAAGCGCCCATGCGATGCCCGCGATCAACTCCTTCAGATCGGGCAACGGCGATGGTTCCGTGAGCAAGAGAGCGATCGCGTCGCGGGTGGCACGCAGCGCTTCGGCCAGCGGCAGACGCATCCACGCGACCCACGAGGCATTGCGTGCGAGCAGCCAGCGTCGTTGCGCGCTGTCGCGCAGCGGAGAAGGATGATGATGAAGCACAAGCTCATCCACATAGACGATCTCGTGGCCTGCGCCAAGCACATCGAGCGAGACGAGCGCCTCTTCTCCGCCGATAAAAAGCCTCGGCTCGTAGCCGCCCGTTTGCCGGAAGACGTCCGTGCGAAACACGCACGCGCCCGCCATGAAGCCGATGAGCGCGGATCCAGGCAGCCCGTCGCGCGCGAGCGGACTATCGCGCATGCGCTCGCACGTTTCATCGATTGCGCCGTGTTCGCCGACGACCACGCGTGCATTCAGCACGCCAACGCGCGGCGCGGCATCGAGCACGTCGACGGCACGGGACAGCGAGCCGGGACTCCACCACGTGTCGTCGTCGCAGAACGCGACGTATTCCGTTTCGGCGCGCGCGACGCCGAGATTGCGGCCGGCCGCGCCCAGATTGCGCGGCGCGAGGACGAGCTTCACGAACGGAAAGTTCCTCGCGATGCGCTCGGCGGTGCCGTCGGTCGAGGCATTATCGACTGCGATGATCTCGATGCGATCGGGCAGCGCGGCAAGTCTTGCAAGCGTGTCAAGAACCTGATCGTCACGGTTGTAAGTCAGCACGACGACGGAGAGTCGTGCGCGGTCCGCGTCGGGAAGAACGACTCGTTCATCGGTCATGGCGTGCGGTCTGCAAGCTCCAGAAGCGCTCTGTCGCGAAGACATCGTCGTAACCGTTCGGGCCAAACGCCTTCAGTTGGCTAATATAGCGGCTCACGGCGCGCTGCTTCGCTCCTTGATGTCGGGCGAGCGCGGCCGTATCGATGCGCTCGGATACGGGCGTCGCGATGATGCCGCAAGCGGCCAGATCGGCGAGGCGCGTCTGCACGAGCCCGTCCATGCGCCGATACAATGCGTCCTCATACGCGAGGCAGGCGAGCGTTCGGTCCGCGAGCCATGCCTCGCGGCACGCGCGATGCACCAGATCGTGATCCGAATGAAAGAGACCCAGCGGAACGACGAGCGCACGGCAGGCCGTCGCGCGGATCACATCGAGCAGGGCCGCAACTATTTCATCGTGCGAGGCGGGGCTATCGCCTGCATATTGCGAATCGAGAAAGCCGAGATGGATGGGGCGCGCACCGAGCACGTCGAGCGCGGCGGCGTCTTCGGCGCGGCGCGCGTGCATGGCCTGATGCGCGTCCGTTAAGCCGCACTGCGCGTCCCAGTCGGTGACGAGCGCATTGTGCGGCACGCCCGCGAGAACCGTGCAGACGATCGAATCGGGCGCACCGGCGATGGCGGCGCCGCAACTGAAGACGGCATCGTCGAGATGGGGCGAGATGACGAGCAAGGGGTCATTGGCGTGCGGCATGGGCGTACCTTTCGGTGTCGGCATGCGCGGCACCGTGCAATGCCCGTGCCGCGCGCCTTCACCGTGCGTCGATGAGGCGGGGTGCTGCGTGGCGGTATGGGCGAGTCCGGCCGAAACTTCAGTCCCCGTCTGCAATCGGGTTCCTGGTGAATCGTGTGGACACGCGCTGAGGCGCGGCATGAGGGCGAGGCAGACGCAAAGGGCTGGGCGAGAGCAAGACGCTGACCTGACGTGAGACAGTACCGCCGTCAACGTGACCCGAAACCTATTTCACGTTCAACCTCGCTTGAACCTGCTTGTCGCCGCTTGCGCGCCCGCGTGATCAGCAGGCACGGCCCCTGACATGGACAAGCCGCCCACCCAGTGACTGACAGGCGCGCGGCGCTTCCTCGAGTTGGCGCGTTAGCTGGACTGGTTCGTCGACTCGGGCTAGAGATCGACGGGCGCGTCGCGTCCTGCGTAAGTTCGCATATAGCTAACGCGACACGAGCATGCCAACAATTAAGCCCCCTAATCCAGCCATGACGATTGCCTTCCAGGGATTGTCATGCACGAAATCATCTGTCGTGTCGCTCGCAGCCCTGTAGTTTTTTACTACGACGCTCTTCATATCAGCGAGCTTTTCTTTTGCGGTTGCCCGTGCCTCACCACCGGACGATTTAGCGTCCCACGACTGGGATGCTTCCCGGAAATCGCCATCGCCGACGGTTGCGGACGATGCAGTATCTGCCTCAGAGGCGCCGTGATTCGCGCTGGTCGGAAATTCATAGGTCTTGTCGGCCTTCTCCGTGACGAGCGAATTGACCGGTTCAAGACCGTCGGTGTTTGCCATGACTTCCTCCAAAAGGGTGTTCGGGCATTGAGCCACCCAGTCGTGTTGTGGCATCAATCCGTGAAGTGAACTCTATTGCTGCAATCGCGATCAGGCAGCGTGAGCACCGTGCAGATGAAATGCAAAATTAAAGGGGACTGGCAGATGTTGCGCGATTTGTCCCCACTGCCTTGGTTTCAAAGAGGCGGCTTTTTGACGGGTTGGACAGCCGCACTCTCGTCTGTTCCAGCCGTCCTTTCGACGTCCACTTCGGTGCCGCGTACCGTATCGTTGACGGTCTCGGTTCGGGTAGATGCTTCCTTGCCGACCACCACCTCTTCGACGACGCGCGCGGTCTTGGCGATCACCGGCTCTTCAGCCGTTTCGCGAATCTCGACGGAGCCTTCCTTGAGATCGGCCGCTGTCGCCGGGCGGTCCACGGCTCGGCGCTCAATGGTCGCGCGTTCTTCGCGCAGATTGACGGATTCGCTGACCGGCGTTTCCGTCACGCGCGAATAAACGCGAACGCCGCCCGTCTGCACCTCGCGCTTGCCGACCTCCAGCGTTTCCTGGACGACGGGGAAGGCTTGGCGTTCCGCCGCTACCTCATCGGCAGTGTAGGCGGGTGCGTTACGGTCATAGGCCTTATAGCCAGTATTGCGCCACTGTGCGACACGCGAGTCGATGTCAACGGCGCCTTCGGCATACAGTGCGTCCCGGACGCGTTCCACAGACGTCTCATCGGCGACGTCGACCGAAAGTAACGCACCCCCGCGTCGAACCGCTTCATGATAGTGCCCAATCTCTTCAGGCTCATCGCTGCCGCCGAACAACCTTTTGAAGAAGTGTTCAATGCCGCTGACGGGTCCATCGTGAACGCGGTCTTCACCCGTGTCACTGGTCACGGACCGTGCCGTCGGATCACCACTCATTGTCTGGGCGTCGCCAGTGGTCGAGCTGTGGACCTCCATGTCCGCTCGAGCGATGCCTTCTGACTCCAAGCGACTTTGAGCGCGCTCGGCATCCGTGAACGAGTCAAACACACCGATAATTGTCTGTACCATTTCAGCTTCTCCAGAATTTAGTTGGATGGTCAAAGGACCTTATACAACCACGAGTGAACGTTTCGTTTATTGGATCGTTGCATCAGTTGGCGCCCGGGTCTTTCTTCCACGGACCGTCAGGGCCTTCGCGACGCTCGACGACAAGCTCCTCCGAATGGGTCGGCACGCGATGGATCACGTCTTCTTGCATCTCGGTCGTCTTGACGTGCACCTCTTCCTTCAAAGTGAGTTGCATGCGTACCACCGGGACGTACTCGTAGATCGGGATGATGAGCGTGTCGCCTTCGCGCCGCGGCTCGTCGCGCTCCTCCACAGGCCGGTTCACTGGGATGCGCTGAACGTCGACCTGCTGAGTCCGTAGGCGCATCGAGACAGGCTGCAGGTCTTCATGGACGACTTTGCGCACCCGCACCGCGCCCGTTTCTACCGTTGCGACTCCGACCGCGATCTCTTCCTTGACCGCCGACACACGCACTGCGTCATACGAATCAGGCGCTGGTGTCGCACCGGAAGTCTCTTCGTCACGCATGGGTTCCTCCTCATCAACACGGCGGCCGGACTAGCGCTGGCTGTCGGAAAGCCGCTCACTCAGAGACGACCGCCTCCTGGCACGGAGCGGCTGCGCACCGGCGGCGTATCGGCGCCAGTTGACGTACCACCGCTTTCTTCAAAGGGCGGCTGATGGCGAAAGCCGGCGCCACCCGAGACGATGGCGATGATGGCCCCCACAATGAGTGCGGCAAAGGAGAACCAGCTCGCGCGCGCGACGCCCCGTGCCGCGGCATCCGCCGTTTCACGCGCCGTCTGTTCGGCCTGCGGACTTGAAGCGGCCGACGCCGCCGATGCGACTGCAGCTTGTACTTGCTGCTTGGCGGTATCCACGATCGACGGGGTCGTACCGGATTGATTTGCGGCGGTCGCGCTGACCTGGGCGGTCGTCGCTGCGACGCTACCCGCCGTGCTCATCGCTCCGGTGATCAGGGAGGTCATGCCGTACACGACGAATAGCGTCATCACCGCCCAAGACAATAGACCATGAAGCCATCCGAGCACCGGTGCACAGCGGCCTGCGTAGTACGAGCCGACAAAGACCGCCAGTACGGTGGTGACGATGACCCAAACCCCCGACCCGAAGCCGAACCCGTGCAACGGATCGGGTTTCGTCATCGGCGACAGCAGCGACGCGCCAATGGCCGTACCGAGCACGCTCATGATCAAATAGACGATCATCGATAGAATGACGCCGGCGATAATTGAGCCCCAGGACAGACGCGGCAGACCATCTCGAGTGGTTAGAAGTTTCATGGCAGTCATCCAGGTAGTGAACGAACGTAAGAAGCCAGCACCAGCAGCGGCCTTTCATCAAGCGCAAGCGTTGTGCCTATCAAGGCGATCTAATTTAATGGCTTCCGCGGCGATTGGAGGAGCGCCAGCTACGCGAATGCAACGCATACGAATGGCGCTTGGCTCTTGAATGGGAATCGTGTCGAATCGACGCGCGAATAATTTTGCGCTGCGTATGAAGCCATCATCGCGCAGCGTTGTGGGTCCGACATGACTATGCTGAATTGCGAAGATTAGCAAGAATCCATTGGCGAAGACGGGAGGGCAATGGAGCGTATTGAGGCTGGAAGGTCCTGCGCCCGCTGTTCGACAAACGCTTCACTCAAGGCCGGATCTCTGGGTCGCTGGCGTTTGTCGCATTCCTCGCCGCCTTCTGGCTGAACTTGTGGTTGAGGTGAAAAAGACGCTGTGAACCTCGCTGTGGTGGACGTCTCAAGGGGACCGGCCAGTAGATGTCGTTCGGCACGTTTGTCCTGACGCTGGGTCACATCGGGCACGCGCGTGCTATGCGACCACGCCTCTGAGTACCGGAGAATGGGACCTTAGGTCTGCCGGAAACCTAAGGATGACCCGTGTGGTCGTGCGCGACGTCGCGGCACGCGGCGAACGGCCGCTAGCCAAGGCAAGTCACGGGCGAGCGCCGGCCGCGCTTGAATGGGACAGCGCATCGGCACGGGCAGGTTCGTTCTGATTGCCGCCATTTCGGACAAAAACATTTCATCCGCACAAAGAGAGCCAAGAATGCCTTCTTCTTAATCGCGTTCTCTTGTGATAAGCATTCGGGAGGGCGGATGGAAATCCACCCTGCCAATTTTCGGCACGGCGGGTGCTGGGTTAAAGGCACCCGACATGACGAAGGCATCCGACATGGCTGGCTTCTCGCTGTAAAGCGGGGGCCATGATGAAATCGTACTTAGCTTGCTTGAACGATCCGATAAGCGGCGGGGGTCCCTTTTTACGGCCGGCACCGGCTACCTGCACGGCAGTCGACAGTCAGCAGTTACTGCGAAGAGTAGCGAACGGCGTCACCGCAATGGAACGCGCGCTTGGATTCTTCGAGTTCGTAGCAATACGGGCCGCTGGCGACCCAAGGTGGCGTAGTACTCGAACGGACGCTTGATGGGTTACTGCGGAGGTTCTTATTTCAAGCGCACTTCAAGAAGTGCACTTGAAGGGTAACGCGCTTCCCTGGCGGGCTGCCATGACGCTGATTAACAACGAAGAGACAGAATCATGATTCTCTACCACAACGGGGCCGCAATTCTTGCTTCGGCTCTGCGAGAGGGCGTCGCCTATGTGGCGCGCGCCAGAATACTCGAAGAAGACGGCGAATCTACGTCTCTCGGGACGCTTGGCATGTTCGCAAGCAAACGGGCGGCGATGGATTTCGCGGTGCGTACGGCGACCGCGTTTGTCGATGGCGAGCCTTTGCCAAAACCGCCGTTCGAAACACAGTGATTCGGTGACGCGTGACAACGTCGCCGCGACGCCCTTAAAGGCCAGCGTCGTACGAGCGATCGACACGCATAACTGCGTCCACCGGAAAGAATATCGCGAGTTTCAAACGCTTAGCGCGAGTGACTTGGTTGCATCTCGCGATGGGGCTAGCGCCGAGGCGCGAACGGCGAGGTTCGAATTGAGGGAAGGTGTTTTGGATATTTCCTCGTACGAAAGTGAGTCGCGGAAGATGTCATTCGCGGAAAGAGCCCAGCTTCTCTGCTGGCGCACCTGTGGACTCTTGCTCAATCGCTATAAATCTGGGGAGTGGCCAAGCTTGGCCTATCGTATCCGGGCGGTGCACCGGTGGCTCGATGCGCATGATCGGTGGGCCGACTGGAAAGAAAGGGCAAAGCTGGCGCTCTGTGCCACGGAACTCGCTGAGCGAAACGTCTCTCTGCTGCAAACAGGCGCCGGCCGATGGGAAATGGACGTCATTGTTGCGTATGGTGCCATCGACTACAACCGGCCGGGTTTGCGCAACTTATACATTCAATGCGAAGCGGCAGTCGTCCCCAAGGCGTGGCCCGCAGCGGGCTGAGCCGGTCTAGACTCCATTGCCCGGAATGAAAGTGCCGCCCCCTCGACGCCTTCTGGAAACTGGACTGGTGTTGGGGAGGCTGATGCCGCTCCATAAGAAGGTGCTCAGATCGCGGCATGCGGTGTCGTGTTGTCGTGTTTCTTGGAGTAGATCTCGACTGGCGTACATTTGACTTTGCGTCGGTCGCACGGCGTGCCGAGATCCGTAGAGTATTTGCGCGCCGATAGTTTGGCGGGCTGTTCCGCGTGTCTTCGACGAGCTCTGGGTTGATTTCATTTCGCCCGCCGGGCTGCGGGGAGGCGAAATGCAGGCCATGATTCAAGAAGCAAGAAGCCTCCCGCGGGCAAGACTAGTCGCGGCGGCGGACCTGGCGAGGGATGCACACCGTGAACGTCGTTATGGCCTCCGCTGATTCGACCGCTATCATGCCGTCGTGGGCGTGCGCGATGCACCGGCATATATACAGGCCCAAGCCCATGCCGGCCGCTGTTCCGCGGGGCGAGGGCGACGGATTGACCCGCGTCAGCGGGTCAAACAGCGTCGGTAGGGCATGTCGGGGTATCCCATTGCCTTCGTTCGAAACCGCAACGGTCACCTGTTCACCGTCCCCGCGCGCCTCGACCCGTATCGATCCAGCGCCGTGTTGCACGGCGTTTATCAACAGGTTGACGACCATCTCGGCGATACGGATACCGTCCCACTGGCCGGCAAGATCGCCCGCAAGGCCTACGTCAATGCGAGCGTCCGGGTATGCAGCGCGGACTTCTTCGGCCGCGTCGCGGCAAATTCGCCCCATATCTTGAGGCGCGAGCTCGATCGGCAACGCGTTGCCGAGCCGGGTCCGGGTGAAGACGAGAAGATCGTCGATCATGCGCTTCATACGTGCGGCGCTGCCTCGCAGATTCGCCACCGACCTCGCTCCACGCGAGGATAGAGAATTGTCGCGAAGGAGGACCTCCGACGAATTGATTGCACGCCAGCAAACAGATCCCTGGTGCGTTCCGTCTGTTGCGCGTACTGCCGGACTGATCCCGCAAGTGCCTGATCAATGGCTTCGTTGAAACGGATCATCTCCTGAAACGACGCGGCACCGCGCGGCGCGGTGCGCTCCCAGCGACGTAGGACACTGGCCCGCAGCGCCCGGAATTCCGCGACGACATCATTGATGTCAAAGCCATTGGCGAGCCGATCGTCGGCGTGCTGACGGGCAATCTGATCGAACCCGCATTCCCGCGCGTCTTCGTTGTGCGACTTGGCTTCCTGCTGCCCGGAACTTTGTACTTCACGCATATCAACCGCAATAGCGCACAGGAGGTCGCGGGCCGAATTCCGCAGTTCGCTTTCGGTAAGGCCGGTTCCGTGCCCGCTAATCTGGGCGGCATAGGCAGTCCAATCGGCAATCAGTTCCTCGAGCTTTTGCTCAATGAAATCAGACAGGCCCATCGATCCTCACCTCGCTCTTGGGGTGGACGGCCGCCGCATTTGATTCATCCGACAAGCGCGCCACAAGGAATAGCCGTTGCTGACGGTTCTGAACCCGGTCACTCACGTTGACACTCTATGTCGCTCTTGTCCACAACCGCCCGCTGGACCTCGCGCACCCTGATCGAGCCAGAAGCGGGTCGCAGGCGGCGGCTGCTTGTGGTCGACGATTTCCAGCCCGTGGCCGAGGCGACGACCGCGTTGCTTTCGATGTCCGGTTATGACGCGCGATTCGTCGTTGACGGGGCTGCAGCGTTTCGGCTCATTATCGCGTGGGTGCCCGACTCCGTGTGCTCGACATTAATATGCCGGGGATGGACGGGTATGCGGTCGCACGCCAGCTGAGGCAGGACGCGCGTTTGCAGCATGTCGTCATCATCGCTTTCACCTCACAAGAGGAGTCCGCCACCCGCCTCCCCGGGATCGAGGCTGGCTTTGATGCATATTGCCGCAAAGACGCTACGTCTGACCAGCTGTTGCGGCTGCTCGCGCTAATCGCGGGGGAGACAGGAACCTGAGAATAGTCCACTTTCCGATCTGACGGACCCAACCAGTCGGTCATGTTGCTTACGATGGTGGGGAACGCTCATTGTCAGCTAGAACCAGAAGCATAAACATCAAGGCGCTCGCGGTCGCACGCCAACGAAAATGTATGGTCAGCCTGGTCCTTGCAACCTCGATCTGTGAGATAAAAGGGATTGCGCAAATGTATCCAGGCTCGAAATGGGCACGAGTCAGAGCGCCCGGCTCTCGACGAGAAGCCGCACCCAACTGTCCTCAAAAAGGCCTCAGTCTGCAGGACTGGATTTTATCTCAGGTTTTCAGTTGGGCCGTGAGCCGTTTTTCTTCATCACAGGTCAGTGGTCGCAAAAGCAGGCTGGAAAGTTGTCAAGCGATAGCCGGTTGCGCCCGGTACTCCCCACCCTCGGCCAGAATCGCCCAAACGATTCTGGCCATTTTGTTGGCGAGTGCGCAGGCGACGACATTGCTGTGACGGCGTCGCAGCAGCGCTTGTAGCCAGCGCCCGAGCGCATCTGTTCTCTGCTCGGCGTAACGCATCACAGCACGCGCTCCTTGCCCCAGCGGGCTGTTGCCGCGCTTGCATATCCCTAGGTTATCATGGCGAACGCTACGCTACGCTACGCTTATCGGCATCGACTTGGGCAAGCACTGTTTCTTCGTGCAGGCGCAGGGCGCACCCGGCGCGCAGGGTGCGGGCCAACCCTCTCTACCCGATGATTTTCGGGGTAACGAAGGGGTGGCGGTCGAGTTCGGTTCGTTGCCGTGAATTAACGATGTCAGAGTGGCGCGAGATCGTTCAGAAGCTGCAGGTCGCGCGCCAAGTGAGTGTGCAATACCTTCGGCGCTCGCGAAGCTGATTCGTCTGCATGATGCCCCCGCTTCCCTACATCGCATTAGCGCGGCTGCGCGTCGCTGACCGACCTCGGATGCGAGGATTGAGGCGCGGCGCACTCACCAGTGTCCAGATCAAGCGACAAAAAGCCCGCCGGTTGCGCGGGCTCTAATTCCTAGCGGGTCATTCGCCGATCGCTCGCGAGGCGCCGCCGATGTTCGACGGTGGCGGATTTAGCTTCTTCTCGTTTCGTCGAACCACTGCCCTCGGTGTGGTTTAGCCTCGATCTTCGCGCGTTCTCCTGTACACGAACCGCCGACTGCGGCGCGTGGAAGCAGGGCGCAGGCAGTGCGCCAGAAAAAAGGCACCCAGCGACACCATTGCGAACGAGGCGGCTGGAAAGGTCGCGACCGTGTTCACCGCGATCGCGGCTGGGCGCCTCTGTGCGACGAGCTGCAGCCTGCGCGTGCTCATGCGCTGACCCAGCTGCGAGAGCTGGGACGCAAGCGCGCGTTCAGCGCTCGGCAGCAGCAGTGTCTCTTCGTCGGCAACATGGTGAATCACTTCGCGCATGAGGTGCATGAAACGTGCGTCGTAAGCAGCGTCGTTAGGGCGCATCGCTCGTAGTCGAGCGATGTCCTCGCGCATCTTGTCGTGGTCGGATTTGCTCGTGGCAAGGGTGTCGTCGGTCGGCAGCGCAGCCCTGAGCGCCGGGTAGAAGATCTCTTCTTCAAGTTGCGCATGAATTTCCAGCGCCGTACAGATAAGTTCGACGATAGCGTGCTTTCTCCACCACGGCGTGCTGCGGCGGTAACGATGAAAAGCCGCCATCACGTGCGTGTGATCCATTCGAATCATCGTGGTGACGGAAAGCGGGGACAATTGAAGATCCACGGTGGCTCCTTGGCGGTTGGCGCTTCATCAATGGCTGCCCCTGGTAAGCGGGCGGGCTGCCTTTTTCGTCGCGCTTGTTGCAGAACGCTGTTCAGGTGGGGCAGCAGAATGCATACCCATGACCGCACAAGCGGCCCCCCTTAGCGAACGTCGGCTCTGCTTGGCGGTACACGAGTTGCTCATCACGACTGCCTGCTCGTCGACCTGCGACGCAGCGATCGCAAGCACCGCGGTGCGCTACGGGAGCTAAGAAATGCATGAGTATCAGGCGCAGGAACGGGTTCGTCGGCGCGCCTCCGAAATCTGGGAACGACAGGGTAGTCCAGAAGGCCTCGCCGAGGCGTTGTCGAAGCAGGCAAAGGCCTCGCTCGACTTTAGAAGCGTCCCCAAGAGCGCCCGCCCAGGCGTTGGCAAACGGCACCTCGGGTTGGGGTCCCTTGCCGTGCGAAGTGAGCGGTCGATGCGGGCCCGCTGCAGGCGGCCGCGCCACGCCGCCTGTGCGGCGTGTTATTAGCAAGCCAATGTCGTGCGCGTCAGGCGGCGGCGATGGGTTGCAGGCGCTCTGGGGCGGCTCACTTAACTTCGTGCGCTGTGACGGATCGTAAATTTCTCGAACCCTGCGCATCGAGTAGCAGGCATGCGCACTCAACTGCGACGCCCCATTGACCCAGCAGTACGATGAATTTGCTCAGCGTCGCATCGCGGACAACAACGGCGAGGTAAAGTCCTCGCGTCACCCACGCGCGGCCGTGCAGCTTGCCGAGGCATCTAGTGGGCACTCCTTGGCAGGCTGCCGCGCGTGCCGATCGGCCGGCGCACCGGCTTGAGGCTCGACGACGCGCCAGCCGCCGCGTTCGCCGCGCCCCGGAACGCCAATTGGCTCCGGTCCGGCGCATCCGTGCGCGTGTTCACCCAAGCGCCGAGGTTCGAACGGACGCGCCGGGGTACGCCTTTTGCATCACTCGTGTGCCCGCAACTCGGACGATGACCAAAATGAAGGCCACAATAATCGCGCACGAATCCCCTCCGACAGACGCGTCGGTGGAGATTCATCGATTCAAATTTCTGCTCGACGACGGTACTGCTCCTCCACTCGCCGAGACGATATCGCTGCGCACAGCACGGGTCATTGTCGAAAACTTGGAGGACGGCAATGCCTTCATCAAGATGCTCCAAGCGATTGTGAAGGCACCGTCGGCCGAGTACGACGACTTGGTCGGTCGGATCTTCCCCGATCATTACACACCTTCTCCCGACGGTGGAGACCCGACGCAGCGATGCGACGGCGCGTCTCCGCCTTAACAGTATGCTGCCGGTTCGGGACGTGTCCGCTTGAATCCGAATGGGCATTCCGCCGAAACTTTGTTTGCATAAAAACTTTCCACATCGGTGAGACGGTCAACGTCTATGCCGTGCCGTGTTGGCGCCCCTGGTTTCCAGCTCGGGTCGCCGTCTTGCCGACAGAGGCGACGCTCACGCCCTGAGGCATGGAGCGACGAGAAGAGCGGCCCCTCGCAAAGCGCGAAAACGCGCGCCGCGTTGGCCCTCGCCTATCGTACTGAGCGCTGCGGAACAGCAATTGCGCGAGTGGGATGGCAAAGGGCATTTGTACGCCTTCCGTTACTGTCAATCTATCCCGCTGGAGATGATATGCGTGCACTTCGCTGGCATGGAAAACACGACATCCGTTGCGACACGGTTCCCGATCCCGAAATCGAAGAAGGGCGCGATGCCATCGTCAAGGTTTCGTCTTGTGCGATATGCGGCTCGGATCTGCACCTGTTTGACGGCTTCATGCCGACCATGAAAAGCGGTGACATCTTGGGCCACGAGTTTATGGGCGAAGTCGTGGAGGTGGGCCGTGAGAATAAGGCGCTTAAAGTCGGCGACCGTGTGGTCGTGCCGTTCACTATTTTCTGCGGCGACTGCGATCAGTGCAAACGCGGCAATTTTTCGGTTTGTGAGCGCAGCAACCGTAATAAAGAGGAGGCCGACAAAATGTTTGGCCACGCGACCGCTGGTCTGTTCGGCTATTCGCATTTGACGGGCGGCTACGCAGGCGGCCAAGCTGAGTTTGTGCGTGTTCCATTTGCCGATACTACGCATGTGAAGGTGCCGGCGGGTCTTACTGACGAGCAGGTGCTCTTCCTCGGGGACATCTTGCCGACCGGTTGGCAAGCCGCGGTGAACTGTGAAATCGTCCCGACGGATACGGTTGCGATCTGGGGCGCTGGCCCGGTCGGCCAGATGGCAATTCGCAGCGCTGTCCTGCTGGGGGCCAAGCAGGTGGTCGTGATCGATCGCGTGCCTGAGCGCTTGGCGATGGCCCGGCAGGGCGGCGCTATCACGATCAATTTTGACGAAGAGAGTGTGCTTGAACGGCTTGCAGAGCTGACGGACGGAAAGGGCCCGGAGAAATGCATTGACGCGGTGGGAATGGAGTCACATGCGACGCGGTCCTTTGACGCAATGTACGACCGTGTGAAGCAGGCCGTCATGCTCGAGTCCGACCGACCGCACGTGTTGCGGGAAATGATTTATGTCTGTCGTCCAGCAGGCATCTTATCGGTCCCGGGTGTGTACGGTGGATTGATCGACAAGCTACCCTTTGGGGCATCGATGAACAAAGGTTTGACGTGGAAGATGGGACAAACGCACGTCAACCGGTGGACCGATGACCTACTGCAACGCATTCAAGAAGGTCAGATCGACCCGTCTTTCGTAATCACGCATACCGTGGCGCTTGAACAGGGCCCCGGAATGTACAAGACGTTCCGCGACAAGGAAGACGGCTGTATCAAAGTCGTGCTGAAACCATGACGCCTCGACCGAGTCACCCCGAGCAAAGTCGGGATAGCCGCTCGAACGAGTGGTCGTCCTGCAAAGCGTCATTTATCTCGGCGAACGCTTGATGCTGTTGCAAGGACGCGAACCCGGACGACCGCCCTCGTTCGGGAATTGCAATACTCAATCGAGGCAGGCCATGTGGCGGAACAGGCGGAGTTTAAGGCGGAAGAAAGTGACGGAATAGAAGTGAGTGCCCTGCTGCTCACGCGTCGAAAACGGCGGAATTAGTCAAGGTCCATTGTCTAAGCTTGACGAGCCGGTCAATAGACCAAAGCGCCCCTCGTTCGCCTACACGATGCCGCGGCTCAGTGGAACCGCTGTGGAACACCTGATGCGTTCGTCACCGGGGCAACTATCGAGGCACAAATCGTTGTACACCGCGGGTCCGTATGTCCATCGCGCGCAAAGTGCTTTTTCGGGAAACAGCATGTCCGATCAAACCGCAGGTGCTGGATCGCCGCACCTTGACAGCAGCGAGCGCGAGCAGGCGGCCGACCATGCCACACCGCATCCGCTTGTCATCCATGAAATCGTTCGCGAAGAGGGCGAGGCCGCGATGGAGCGCAGCGGCACTGCGCTCATGTGGTCAGCCCTTGCGGCGGGGTTGTCAATGGGATTCTCTTTTCTCGTCCAGGCGATCCTGGAAGGGGCTCTGCCTGATACCGGCTGGCGACATCTGATTTCGAGCCTGGGCTACACCATCGGGTTCGTATTTGTGATTCTCGGCCGTCAGCAACTCTTCACCGAAAGCACGTTGACCGCCGTGCTCCCTGTCCTGACGCGTCGCAACTTCACCACGCTCGGTAAGACGCTTCGGTTGTGGGGGATCGTGCTTGTTTTTAACCTTGTGGGCACGACGATTTTTGCCGCGCTTTTGCAGTTCAAGCACGTGTTTGGCCCCGAGGTGACAACGGCGCTCGCGGAGGTTGCACGTGCGCCGTTCAGCGCGCCGTTCGGCGTCACCCTGGTGCGGGCTGTGTTTGCAGGCTGGTTGATTGCGCTCATGGTCTGGCTATTGCCGACTGCCCGTTCGGCTCGTCTCGCGACCATTCTGCTCGTTACCTACACGGTTGGCGTCAGCAAGCTCACGCACGTGATCGCGAGTTCGGCCGAGGCCGCCTATGCGGTGATGATCGGCGCCGTCGGGGTGGGCGATTACTTCAGCGTGTTTTTGTTGCCGACCCTCATCGGCAATATGCTGGGCGGAATCTCGATGGTGGCAATCATCAACCATGCAGCGATTGCGCCAGAGATCGACGACACGCGGCGCGAGGAGTGAGCTGAGGCTGTGCGCGTTTCAAAATAGCCGTTTCGCTGCCTCTGTCATCGATCCGAGTCACTTATGTATGGAGCTGCGCAGCGAACCCACGTCATTCGCGGTCACAGGGCGTGCATCGTTGCCCCAGGACGCGCGAATATAGGTGAGCACCTGCGCGATTTGCACATCGGTAAGCCGGTCAGCGAACGGCGGCATCGGCTGGCGCGCGGGGCCGTGAATAGTCGCCGGGCTGTTGCCGCCTTCCACGACCAGTCGAATCAGCGAGGTCGTGTCTTCGCTGATCACCGACGGATTACCTGCCAGCGCAGGAAACGCATTCGCCACGCCGTGTCCGTCGTCACGATGACATTGCGCGCAAAAGCCCGCATACACTGCTGCGCCTTGCGCGGGCGGAACATCGGGCGCGCGTGTCTTGAGGCGCCCGGGCTGCGCGAGTGCTGGATCAAAGGTGCCGTCCGCGGCACCCGTCGCGGGCAGGCTCTTGAGGTAGACGGCGATCGCGCGCACGTCGTCATCGCTTAGATACTGCAGACTGTCCTCCACCGTCTGCACCATGCTGCCGTAGGCGACCAGGCCCGCGCCGTGACCCGTCTTGAGGAATGCGGCGATGTCGTTGGGCGCGATGCGCCCGAGCCCCGAGCCGGCATCTGCGCGCAAATTCGGTGCGAACCAGTTGTCATTGATGCCGCCGGCCAGGAATCTCGTCGACGCTTCGTCGTAACCCTGTTCCTGATAGCCCATCCCGCGCGGCGTGTGACACGCGCCGCAATGTCCGAGCGACTGCACGAGATACGCACCGCGATTCCACGCCGCATCGCGGGTCGGTTGCGGTGCGAACTGCGCCTTCGGCGCGAAGATCATGCGCCACAGCCGCAACGCCCAACGCTGGTTGAACGGAAACGGCACCTTGGTGGGCGGAGGGCGGTATTTAACGGGCGGTACGCCGTGCATCATGTAGGCGTAAAGCGCGTGCATGTCCTCGTCATTCATCTTCACGAACGACGCATAGGGCATCGCCGGATACAAGCCTTTGCCGCCCGGGGCCACGCCCTCGCGCAGCGCCCGTGCGAAATCCGCATAGCTGTAGTTACCGATGCCGGTCTCCGTGTCCGGCGTAATGTTGCTGCTGATGATCGTGCCGAACGGCGAAGCCAGGCCCAGGCCGCCGGCATACGGCGCACCGTTAAGCGGGGCGGTGTGGCAGCCCGCGCAGTCCGCTGCCTTGGAGACATATTCGCCACGCGCGAGCAACCCCGGAGAAGGCGCCTCCTCCGCCATGACGAAGCGGCAGGGTGACAAGGCGATGAGCAGCAGAAGAGCGGGGAGGGCGGCACGCATTGCATTCACTGGTGGTAGAGATAGGCGGCGATGTCGCGCGCATCGGTTTCACTGACATCGAGATCGGGCATTGCGTTGCCGGGCACCACGCGTTGCGGAAAGCGAATCCATCTTTGCAGGTTGTCGGGCGAGTTCGGCAGCGTGCCGGCGACGTAGGCGCGCTCGCCGATGTTTTCCAGCGTTGGACCGACGGTTCCATAGGCGCCGGGCACGCCGTCGATCCGATGGCACGCGCCGCAGCCGTAGCGCTGGATCGCCGCGAGGCCGCGTTGCGGATTGCCGCCGGTGATCGCGTCGGACGTGGGCGGCTGCCCTTTGCAGGCGGCGAGCGCGAGACATATCAGGAGTGTGGACAAGAGGCTTCGCATGTCGTTAGCCTTCATGCGATACGCTCGCGATGTGGGGCTGCGCGCGCCGCACGAGCAGACGGGTGCCCACCCACAGCCCGCCAATCAGGTAGGCCAGGCCCCCCGGCACCCACATCACGAGCCCGCCGAGTTGCTGGTCCTGCAGCGGATCGAAGCCGAGGGCAAGCGTCGTCTCGATGCATGACGGATACCAGACGCCCGGCGCCAGCGTCAGCAACGCACCGAGCGCGCCGGTGTGGACCATCGTCGTGAATAGCGAGAGCATCGCGTGTGCGCTGCCGCTGGCTTGCGCGCCGGATGGCCGCCCGAACACCGTCCACCAGAAGAGCAGTGCACTGCCCAGAAAGCTCGCGTGCTGAAGCGTATGAACGCCGGGGAGAGTGAGCGCCGCCTCAAAAAAACGCGGTGCGTGCCAGCACCAGAGCGCCGCCGCGTGCAACATCCAGGCGACGGCGGGCGCCGTCAGCCATTGCCAGGGCGCCTTGATCCAGCGCGAGCGCACCGCTGCGCCAATGGCTGCTCTTGCGCCGGTCGGAAATGCCCATGTCCACACCGCGAGGGGCCGGCCGATTACGAGCAGGGGCGCTGCGACCAGCATCAGCAACTCGTGCTGGAGCATGTGGGCGGAGAACAGCCACTCGCTCAACGCATGCAGCGGCGACACTAGTGCGAGCACCAGCGTGAGCCACCCGGCGCTGAATGAGACGAGTCGCATGGAGCGCGGCGCGCGACCCCGCGCGCCGCGCGGGCGCAAGCGCATGTATCCGGCGATATACAGCGCGAGGCTCACCAGCAATGCGACCACGACCCACCACTCGAAGGTCCACGCGAGCGGCGAGGCATCGGTACGTGATCCGGCGCTCGAGAGGGTATGCGAGCGCGCAGCGTCGCTCCATAAGGCAGCGCAGACGAGGGCGGGCGCAACGGCCCTCCTCAGCAGGCGGGAAGTATCCATTGCGGTATCGAAATGGCGATGACGGCCAATACGGACAATGCGCCCACGCCTGTCGCCACGGCGGCGACGAAGGCTGGCCGCGCAGGCAAGTCGGACGCATCATTGGTCAAGACGGAATGAGCGCGCCGCGCGTCGCGCCAGCGTTGCCACGCGAGCAGCGTCGCCAGCACGCACACGACGAGGCTCGCGCCGCTCGCGCCGTCGAGCAGCGTGTGATTTGACAGGCGACAGGCGGGCGCTAGCAGCGCGTAGTTGACGCTCAGACAGGTCAGCACGATCGAGGGAGCGCCCAGCAGCGCGAGCCACGTTTTCATGATCAGAGACGGGCCGCCCAGTAAATGACCGCGTAGATCGGCAGCCAGCTCAGCACGACGAAGTACCAATACACCGCGTTCTCGCTGACATCGACGAAGCGCTTGTCTTCGAACGGTCCCGTGACAAGTAGCACAGCGAGCACGGCGGTGTCCACGGTATCGGTGATCAGGTGCGTCGTATGCAGGCCGAGCAGCAGCCAGACGACCGAGCCATACGCGTTGGTGTACCAACTGACGTTCAGGGAGGCGAACTCGAAGCCGCGTATCACGAGAAACGCGGCAGAGGCGAGCAGGCACGCCCACAGCCACAGACAGGCCCGGCGCCGGTCGCCGCGCTCGGCCGCCTGCTTGGCAAGCTGATTGGGCCACAGGCTCAGCACCAGCACGGCGGTGTTGAGTGTGCCCCAGACGAGGCGCGGCGCCGCGGCCGCCATTGGCCAACTCGGCGCGCGGCTGCGCAGGTAAAAGTACATCATCACGGCAATGGCGAACACCGTCCCTTCGATCAGCATGAGCCCCATGGTGCTCCACCACATGAGGCTCCGATGGCTGAAGCCGAAGGTCGGCAGCGCGGTGACGTCCAGCACGATGCAGGTGCGCTCGAGATCGTCAGGGCGCGCATGCGCCGTGCGCTTATCGGTATTCGTGGATGTCGTATTCATGGATGACGTTCCCGTGCGACAGCGAGCCGGTTATCGGTGCGCCTGGGCCAGAACCACGCGATCATCGCTACCGCCACCGGTACCGAACCCCACACGATGGCCCACGGCGTGTAGATCGAGCCGATGAACAGGACGGTCGTCGCGACGGCGCTAAAGAACGGCCAGATCGACGGCTTTGGAAACAGCGGTCGAAGATCAGGTTTCGCATCAAGCACCGTGGTGACGAGCACTTCGCGCGCATCGGCGGCGATGCCGCTGACGAAGGCCGGTTGCGCGGACGGCTCCCACAGCGGGTCGCGGCCATGGACCACAGGAATTGCATCGAAGTTGTGCGGCGGTGGCGGCGACGGCACACTCCATTCGAGCGTGCCCGCGCCCCAGGGATCGGCCGCCGCGTGATCGTTGCTACGCAGCGTCCTGGCGACATTGACCAAGAACAGCAGCACGCTCGCCGCGATCATATAGGCGCCGATAGTCGCCGTCAGATTCATGCCGTCCCAGCCCATGCCGTGCGGATACGTCCACACGCGCCGGGGCATGCCTTCGAGACCGAGCATGTGCATCGGAAAAAACGTTACGTTAAAGCCGATGAAAAACAGCCAGAACTGCCACTTGCCGAGCCGCTCGTCGAGCATGCGGCCCGCGAACTTCGGAAACCAGTAGAAGAACGCGCCGAACAGCGGAAACACGGCGCCGCCGAGCAGCACGTAATGCAGATGGGCGACGACGAAGTAAGTGTCGTGGACCTGCAGGTCGATTGGCACCGAGGCAACCATGATGCCCGTCATTCCACCGATCACCAGGATGAAGAAGAACGCGAGCACATACAGAAGCGGTGTGCGCAGATTGAGTCGCCCCGTCCAAAGCGTGGCGATCCAGCAAAAAATCTGGATGGCCGACGGGATGGCGATCATCAGGCTCGCGGCCGTGAAGAAGCTCTTGCCGAGCTCCGGCACGTTGGTCGCGAACATGTGATGCACCCATAACCCAAAGGCGAGAAACGCCGTCGCGATCAGCGAGAGCACCATTGCCGGATAGCCGAACACGGGCCGACGCGCGAAGGTCGGGATGATCGACGAGATGAAGCCCAGCGGCGGAATGAAGACGAGATAGACTTCAGGGTGTCCAAAGAACCAGAACAGGTGTTGCCACAACAGCACGTCGCCACCCTTGGCCGGATTGTAGAAGTGCGTGCCAACGAGCCGGTCCAGAATGAGCGCGGTACTGCATAGCATGACGGAGGGCATGGCGAAGATCACCATGAACTGCGTGACGAGCGTCGCCCAGACGAACAGGGGCATGCGGTTGAGCGACATGCCGGGTGCGCGCATTTTGAAAATCGTCGTGATGAGCACCACGGCTTCGATAAGGCCGGCAAGCTCGGTGAAGGTGATCATCTGCGCCCAGATATCAACGCCCTTATTGGGCGAGTAATTGGGGCCCGCGAGCGGTACATAGCTGAACCAGCCCGCGTTCGGTGCTGTATTGACGACCAGCGACGCGAACAGCAACAAGCCGCCGAAAAGAAACACCCAATACGCGTACGCATTCATGCGCGGGAAGGCAACGCTGCGCGCGCCGATCATCAGCGGCACGAGGAAGGCAGCCACTGCCTGCATGACTGGCACGGCGAACAGAAACATCATCGTCGTACCGTGCATCGTGAAGAGCTCGTTGTAAAGGTTCGGCCCAATGAGCCGCTGGTCTGGGCGCGCGAGCTGTGTGCGCATCGCAAGAGCAAGCAGTCCCGCCAGCAGGAAGAACACAAAGGTCGTCGCAATAAAGCGCCGTGCGACGGTTTTGTGATTGATCGCGCTCAGCGCACCGATGAAGCCGGGTGGATCGCTCCACGTCCTCGCAAGCGCGTCGCGCACCTCGGGCGAAGCGTGAGGACCATCAACGAGTCGGGTGGCCTGTTGCTGATCACTCATTTGAGGGTCTCCAGCCAGACGAGCAGCGCCTGCAGATCGGCGGGCGGCAGGCGGGTGCCCGGCATGACGGTCCCGGGTTTGAGCGTACGCGGATCGACGATCCAGCCCGCGAGATTGCCGCGGTTGTTGGCGATCGTGCCGGCCGCGATGAACTGGCGGCTCGCTAGATGGGTGAGATCGGGACCGATGGTGCCCGTCGCACCGGTGCCGCGCACGGTATGGCAGCGAGCGCAATCCTGGCTAATAAAGACGTCGCGCCCGCGCAGCGCGAGGGCGTCGACGGGCGCGGCGGCCGGCTGGCGCTGCTGCGCAGCCCACGCCGCATATCGCGCAGGTGGGTCGGCGGTGATGGAGAACGCCATGAGCGCATGCTCGTAGCCGCAGAATTCCGCGCACTGCCCGCGGTAGACGCCTGCTTTATCCGCACGGAACTCAATGGTTGCATCACGCCCGGGAATCATGTCTTTCTTGCCATGCAGATTCGGCACCCAGAAGGTGTGAATCACATCGGCCGCCTTCAGTGAGATGATCACCGGTCGGCCCACCGGTACGTGTAGTTCATTGGCCAGCGTGAATTCAGGCGCGTTTTCATCGCTCAGATATTTCGCTTGCCACCACCACTGATAGCCGGTCATCTCGATGCGCAATGCGTCGCCGACCGGCAGGCGCGACAGCGCGCGGTCGGTCATGACGTCCGCGAGCAAGAGCCCAAGCAGAAGCAGCGTCGAGACGCCCGTTGCGGCGACGACCCACAAGCGCGTGCGCGGTTGCGGGCGGTCAATGCTCGAGAGGTCCACAGGCGTCGCGCGAGTGGCGCGTGGTGCACGTACGATCGCGATCAGGCACGCCAGCAAAATCGCGGCAAAGACTGCGCAACAGACCGCGAGCGTGAGGTGCCACAATTCAAGGATGCGGCCGGCCTGAACGCCGGCTGGGAACAACGCGGTTTGCATGATGTACGTGTGCGCTCGGGTTTACCTGAAGCCCCGCGCATCATGACGAACGTTCGACACGAGGCCCGCAACTCGGGCTTAGCAAACCGCGTTCCGCCAATTTTGCCGGTCTGTTCGCGGCCTTTTCCAAGAGTCGCGTGGCGACGGTGGTCGCGTACCGACCCGTGCGCAGGCATCTCGCCAGTTCGCAGTGGCGTTACACGGCGGCATGCTTCGTAGGTGTGGATGGGGTGCTTGGCAACGGACCAGACAAGGCGACTGCCCGGCGGTTCAACTGCCGTTTTCGATCACGATAACCTGTCAGACCAAGGCCTGCCATAAAAGCGCGGTGTTCAAGCCGACAATGAGGCCCGCGCATCCCCACGCAGCGACCAATGGCGTACGAGCCACGCGCCAGCGGCCCATGAGGCCGACGTCCGAAGCAAAGCGCACCAGCGGAATGATTGCAAGTGGCAATTGCAAACTCAGCACAACCTGCGTTGAAACGAGCAGCGCGTTCGAGCCGTGTTGCCCATAAAACCCTACGGCGAGCAGCGCAGGACCGATCGCAAGCGACCTCGTCAGGAGGGCACGTGCCCATTGTGCGATTCGCAGATTCAGGAAGCCCTCCATCACCACTTGTCCGGCGAGCGTGCCCGTGACCGTCGCATTCAGGCCGCAGGCGAGCAGGGCGGAGGCGAACGCAACGCCGGCCCAGTGACTTCCCACGAGCGGCGCAATCAGCCGATGCGCATCGGCGAGATCGTCGACCTCACGATGGCCGCTTGCGTGGAAGACTGCTGCCGCGACGATAAGTAGTGAGGCGTTGACCACGAACGCTAGACCGAGTAAAGCAAAGGTATCAATGTTCACCCCCTTGAGCGCGCGGCCGATGGCGGCATCATCGTGATTGGGCGCGTGATTCTTAACGAGCGCCGAATGCAGATACAGGTTGTGCGGCATCACGGTCGCCCCCAGAATGCCCGCGGCAAGCCACAGCATGCCGGCGTCTCGCAGCAACGCGGGGGGCGGGGTAAAGCCGCGCAGCGCGTCAGCCCAATCGGGATGCGCAAGCGCCAGTTCCACAACGAAGCAAAGACCGACAAAGAGGATCAGCGCCGTAATCGCGCATTGCAAGGGCCGCTTGCCACGGCTTTGCAGCGCGAGCATGACAAACGTACCCACTGCCGAGCACAGAACGCCGGCGGTGAGTGAGATGCCGAGCAACATCTGCAGGGCGACCGCGCTGCCTACGACCTCCGCCACGTCGCATGCAATGATCGCAATCTCGCACGCCACCCAGAGCCCGAGCGTCGTCCCCCGACTGAACCGCTCACGGCATAGTTGCGCTAGATCGCGTCCGGTGACCAAGCCCACGCGTGATGCCACCCATTGCAACAGCATGCCCATGAGACTGGCGATCAGAACGACGAAAAGCAGCCGATAACCGTAGCGGGCGCCGCCCGCCAGCGAGGTCGCCCAGTTTCCCGGGTCCATATAGCCGACTGCGATAAGCGAACCCGCGCCGACGAACGACCACCAGCGTCTGCGCGGCGCGCGGGGCGAGGTATCGAGCTCGCGAGGGTGCAACGGAACGTCAGACGCGTGGCCAGAAAGCTGGGCAAGCGTGGACGGGTCGGTATTCATATGATCAATTACCTTTTTCAGTCACTGTAACGTCAGTCGAATCGCCCTCAATGGGCCGGGCATTGAACCGTCGATGGATCTTTAGAACCCGCTAGTTAGAGCAACTCGCGTTCCGTGCCGGCAGCAACAGAGACCCTCGCCCAGTCAACCTGGAAAACCGAACAGGAGTTGGTTGAATCGAATCTCCGGTGGCTCCGATGGTGCGCGTATCTTGGGTTGATGAACAACCGACGAGCGGGTCGTGCCTGCCTCCCGCAGGGGGCCCTAATGTTGTCGCGGAGGAGGCGGAGAAACCGTCGGCGACGGCGCACTCGCTGACGCGCTGCGCGCTAGCTTATGGGGCATCAGAACGAGGTACTCGAACCGATCAGAACCGCGCGTTTCTCGGCGTCTCAACCACGCGAAAAGCCGGTGTCTGACGGGGCAACCGTTGCGCAAAAGCGGGACACGGTGCCCAGCGACGCGGGCGAGCGCTTCCTAGGAGGCGCATCGCGTCTGCACCGCAGTCCCGGGCCGCCAAAGCCGTTTCGGTTCGACTGCTTGACTTGTTCCTCCTGGAGCCGATGCGTGGATTCATCGGCCCCCGCAGCTATCCTGCACGCGGCGAATCCTAGCGGAGCTACCGAGCGAGAACCCGATGCCATTAAGAAAGGATGCGCACAGGGTAGGACCGACGTCGCTGACCGTGACTGTCGAAAGATGCGGCTGAAGGCAGGCGAGTTATCTCCGCGGCTCGTCCACGGACCACAGAACGGCCTTTTTCATCGGCAGCTTAATCCACCAAGTTTGACCCGCTTGTTTGTTCGGATTCTTGGAAGCTGTCCTCGGGATTACGGATTGCTTATCGCTAACACTAATCGGCCTAAGACAAGAGGCGAACATGGACATTCCGATGCAAGTGGTGTCGTTCCTGAGTTCCAGAGGATTGAAGCTCGCTACGGCCGAGTCGTGCACGGCTGGTTTCATCGCATCGTTGATCTCGTCAGTTCCGGGCAGCGGCGCTTGCCTGGACGTGGGCTTCATCACGTATTCGCCTTCCGGAAAAGCCGGCTTTCTAGACGTTCAGGAAGAAACAATGAACCGATATGGCCTGACAAGCGAGGAGGTCGCACGCGAGATGTCCGAAGGCGCGCTGAGACTCGAAGCGTGTTGCGCAGACGTATCGGTTTCCAACACCGGCGTTGCGGACGGCAACGCTGGGAGTGTTCCCACGCCCGGAACCCAGTGCTTTGGATGGTCGTTCAAATTGCGAAGTGGCGAGATTGTCAGTGCGACTGAGACTAAAGTGTTTGACGGCGACCGCAATGAAGTCAGGCATGCAGCCGCGCAATACGCGCTGTCGCGTCTCGAGCACCATTTTTATCACCTCGTACACGCGCCCGAGCAGCACGCCGACCGAACCGAACAGGACCAGCGATGACTCGCGAACGTGGCAGCGCGACCTGATGCCGCTTACTGGCTAAAGCATGCGTAGTAACCGTGCGGTTGCACGGTCGCCGAGTGCAGAGAACCGGCTGAACAGGAAAGCGCCCAACGCAGACAGAGAGTCGCTCACCCCTCGGCCGAGACGAAGATGGCTAGTAAAACTACTAATTCGATGCGCTGGGGCTGCGTTGCTCGGTACAATCGGTTCGCTGCAACGTGACTGAAGTGACGCCCGACAGCATCAATGCGCTTGACGCGAACCTGCGAAACGCAGCGGCTTGACCATAGCAGACGAATTCGAGACGCCGCGGGCCGGTGTCCTGGCTGCAGACAAGGCCCTCGGCCGCCATGAGTGCGAGAACATCGGCTGGTTCGATCGGCGGGACGCCGCATCCACGGATTGTTAGGGTCGCACGCACGCCGCCTCCTGTCTGTCGTTACTGCAATTTGTTGCTGAGCACGCGAATCCACGCGCCGTACATCGTTCAATCGTACGCAGGGCTCAATATCAGGCTTCGTGGACGCTTCTTCGGCAAGCTCTTCATGGCTTATGGCCCGATGTCAGGCCCGTCGTCGCTTCGGAGCAAGCGGGCGAATGCTGGAGCGTCCTACTGGCAAGTTCGACATCTGAGGGAAAGCTCGTTTCGTCGGCGACAGGGTTGAACCCGGCGCATCGATAGGCCTGGCTGTCCTGCTCCACCGCTCGACGTCCGGGATCACCGGACGGCGCACACCCGACAAGGCTCGCGACAATGGATAAGACCATCGGCGCGCGGAGCGCGTCCATGAAGCTAGGACCCGGTTGCCAGCGCGGGACTTTATAGAAATGGCAAACGCGTGGAATCACGAGTCCCTCCGCACAATGGAGATAAGATGCTCGACGCGTCCGCCATTGCGTGTCAGTGTCTCGATGCATCCGTGGTAGTCCATGGTCCAGCCCGCTCGCAGTTGGATCGATGGTCGATTGCCTTCCCTTCGGCTGTCAATGCCACCCAGCCCTATTGCAGGTGCCGGTACGTTGTTGACGAGCGTTGCGTTCGTGCCGACTACGTTATCGTGCTGTATTGGCAGATCCCGTTTCGCCTCGAGCCCTTTGCCGTCCGTGTCCACGGTGTCATCGGACGCCTCCATATTGGCATTGTCTACTGAGACGATACGAGACTTGGCCCGTTGGAGTGGATCCGGCGATGCTGAAGTCGAAGCATTCAGATCGATCGGCGGCAGCGTATCTCCGTCTCTTGCTCCGGTCTGATATGAGGTCGGTGGTGGATTCGCTCCCACGTGATCTCGTGCCATAACGTCGGGATCGGCGCGGGCGGTCTCCGTTGCCGGTGTCGCCGAAGGCGTCTTGGCCTGGATCTCCCTCTGTTGCGCCTGAGTGGGATTGGACTCGGCGTTGTTCATGAGCTTGCCTGTCTGGTTGCGTCGGTGTGGAGGGAAACGAGCCGGTCCGGCGTTCGCACAAGCTTGCACAGCATCGGCCGTGCCGGCGGATCAGCCGAGCGGGACGCGGCCGGCATCGGACCCAGGGGCAGCTCCGGCACACCGGTTGCTCACATACGATACCGACACAAAATTGAAGGAGCGTGCCGTGAAGCGAAATCTGACTATCCGTGCAACGTTGAGCGTTGCGTTACTTGGCGCTTTTTCATCCGGGTTTGCTCAAACCCAGGCTGCGAGCACGACGCAAGCCAACGAACTCCCTCCGGTCGACAAGGCGTTCGTGCAGGCCGCATCGGAATCCAGTTCGACCGAAATTGATACCGCGAAACTCGCCACGAAGCAGTCGCAAGACAAGGACGTCAAAGACTTCGCCCATCACATGATGGTCGATCACACTAAGCTGACTGTCGAGCTCAAGATGGCGGCCCCGCACGGTGTCGCGGTCCCCAAAGACAATTCGGACCCCGCAGTGCTCGATGCGCTGAAACCATTAAAGGGGAAGGCGTTCGATACGGCCTATATCAAGTCCGTTGGTATCGAAGGGCATCAAAAGGCGATTGCGGCCTTCCAAAAGGAAGCTCAGGAGGGACAGAATGCTGATCTGAAAAAAGCGGCCGCTAAGGCGCTGCCGACGATCCAGCATCATCTGGAAATGGCGCAGGCGCTGGCGGCTAAGAAGGGTGTGGAATAGCCACCAGCCTGATTGCGCAATACTCGACGATGCGGTGACGGCTCGCCGGGTGAGAGATCGGGCAAGCAGACTCGCAAACCCGACGCTTGCACCGTCGAAGCATGCTTTGGGAGGGTAACCAGCCATGTCACCGGATGAAGCGAGCACCATCGCTTTTGATATTGGATGGGATTTCGCCCGGTTTGGGCGACCGATGGATGCGGCAGCCCACGACTTGGATCTTCTCACCGGATATGCCGCCGGGCGCGAACATTTCCTTGTCGCTCAACACCGCCCCGACCGGTTCGTCTCGACATGGCTGCAGCTCCGTGTGAACGCCTTCAAACGACGTCGAATCCTGAGCGCTGACGTCGACCCGGCGTATCTCAAGAGAATCGACTGCGAGACCTGCCCGATTACCTTGATGACGCTGACCCACAGCGCGTTATGTGACAGCGACTGGTCCATAGATCGCATCAATAACGATGGCGCCTACGCGCGAGGCAATCTGGTCGTCATGTCGGTTCGAGCGAATCGCGCGAAGGGTGCGAAAGACTACGGCGATGTGGTTCTTCTGGCTTCTCAGACAGCCAACGGACAGACGGAGCACGCTGAGCGCAAGAACCTCTCAAAGCGCGAGTGGGAACGCCTGAGGTGCGTCATGGTCGGTGCGGAGGACGTTTCTGACGCGGCGCCGACACTCACCCCATTGCTTACCCGGATCCCCGAGGATTCCCGAGCGCCGCTTTACTATGTTCTCCAGCAGATGCTTTTGCAGGCCGTTACTCGGGCATCGGCGCGTAACCAGTTAGTCAAGGCGCTCAATCGTCTCCAGCCATCCAACGAAAGGTGTCTGGGGCTACGTTTCGCCGCCGAGCGGCTATCGGTTTTACTGAAAACGTCTGATTATCCCTACGACGCGCTTGACGACGAACTGTTCCAACGCCAATTGCGATGCTGGTTTGTAAATATCCCGCGGACGCACGTGCCAGAACTGCTCGGCTTATGCGCAAGCCATGGGGCCTACCGCTGTGAGCCGACGCTGCCGGCTGCTTGGTCGGTCGAAACCCACGGACGATTCTGAGAGAGGGAGCAGATCGGGAAAATGAGGGGCGTCCCCAAGCGCGAAGTAATGACATGAGCCGCCGTCCAGTGCAGAGCGCGGCGCGCCTCAACGCTGCGCACGTCGCCGATTAATGCTCTTCGCAGCGCCCCAAATGATTGCAACCTACGACGCCACAGCGAATCGTCCTTGAGTGCCGTCTCCTGCGCGCGTCATGTGCCGTATTGCACGCTCGATCTGTTCGGCAATTTCGTAGTGCACCATGTGGCCCGCACCTGGAATAACGTTCAGCGCGCTCTGCGGGACATCTTGGTGCAGCCGGACTGAATGGGCCTCCACGTCGACGATCTTATCGTCGGCACCTCCGAAGATAGCGACTGGCATCGCTAGCTCAGCATAGCGTTTGTGGAGCCGCGCCGCTGCCGGAATCATAAACGCTGCGTCCTCCGCCTCGGCACGAATCTGGAGCGGACGGGATAAGAAATCTCGAGGCATGGCAACAAAGAAATCTTCGGGCAGAGGCGTGGGCGCGAACATCGCCTCTGCTGTGCGCTTGAGCAACAGCCGCGCGGTGGGGGGAGACACCGTATAACGCAGTGCATCGCCCAGGAGCGGGACTGCCGCTGGCGCGCTGATCGCGACGTCCAGTCGGGCGCTAGGGTAGTAATAGCCGGAAACCAGAACCAGGCCCCGCACGTCCGCAGGAAAATCCATCGCCAGGTCGAGGGCCACCAGCGTGCCCCACGAATGGCCGAGTACCACGGGCTGCTCGACGCTCAGTTTGTCGAGCGCCTCATGCAAAAGCTGAGCTTGCGCTTGTGACGTCCAAAGTCGGTCGCGCGGCCGCTCACTGTAACCAAAGCCGGGGCGATCGAACGCAATGACACGATGCCGTTCGGCCAGCAGATCGAACAGACCGCTACAAAGTCCGTCTTGCAGCGCGACGGTGTTGCCATGGAGGAGCACAACGGCAGGACCGGTACCCTTTTCAACATAGTGCAGGCGCACCCCGTCGACCTCGATAAACCGACCGACGGGTGGGTTACGTCGTTCCGCCTTTCGTGCGTGATAGAGGTTCCAAACTGCGAGCGAGGCAAGCGCACCGGCGGCGAGCGCCAATGACGGCAGGACGCGCCCAACGGTGGGGTTCTGGCGGGACAGACGATTCATAGAGCCTCGTAAATGCCGATTTAGGAAAAGTCTTAAAATGAGCGTCGATTCGGCCCGGTAGTCAAACACACCGGTCCTTTCGACGAGAAACTCGTGTCGCAGTCGTCGCGACGTAAGAGCAGGCGCCGTGCGTTGTCATCAGTCGGAGCCACGCTCCAGTTCGCTCCGCCCCGCGCCTTCGTGCTTCGTAGTTGGCGGCAAACCGTGTCAGTGAACGATGGTCTCGCACAAAGGCTATCGCCGGGCGGGCTCAGCAAAGCAGTGCTCCGCCTCAATTCCGAGAGCGTTGATCTTCTCGGGTGTGGCAGCCCGCTTCACATAGCGGGCGATGAACGTCCGCGTCTCGTCGTCCGAACAGCGCACGGCGACGCGATCGCCGCTGACCATTTCTACCGTCCCTTCGCCATGACGGCGCACGCGGACGACGTCGCCTACCGCGAAGGTGCGCGTGAGCTCATGCGCGTGCGCCGGCACTTGGATTTCACGCGGACTCTCCTGCACGGTGGGCGGGTGCATACAGTTGTCGCACACGCCACAGCTTTCGCCGCCGAGTTCATCGATCGGTTTTCGATCGCCTGATGACGCTTGAGATCGCGCATCTACGACATCTGCGACATCGGTGGCGAAGTAGTCGAGCAACATCCGCCATCTACAGCGGGCGCTTTGCCCGTAGGTAATCATGCGGTCAAGCACCGCTTGGTCGCGCTCGGCGCGCGCTGCGAATTGTTCGGCGGTCGCGTCGATTTTCGCCATTGCGCCGCCGTCGTCGATGAGCTTCAACCCACCGTTGCGCGTGCGGCGGGTCATTTTTATATCGTTGAGCAGCGTTGTCGCTACGCGTAGCTTGTTGATGCCTACGTTTGGCAACGCTTGGCGTAACCGCTCAAGCGGTTTTTCGAGGACTTTGCTTTCGCTGTCCCGCGCGAGCATCTGCACCGTTTCGGCCACCTTGCGGATGGTTTCCGTAGTTGGATAGCGTCCGCCCAGGAAAAACTGCTGGACCTGTCTGTCTTTCAACTCGAACAGAAGAATGCAGCGCGCGGCTTCGCCGTCGCGCCCGCCGCGGCCTGCTTCTTGATAGTACGCATCGAGGCTGCCCGGCATCTGCGCATGGATAATGAAGCGAATATCCTGTTTGTCGATGCCCATGCCGAACGCGTTCGTTGCTACCATCACGCGTGCGCGGTTTTCCATGAAGGCGTCTTGTGCCTCCGAGCGGGCCTTGGCCGACAGCTTGCCGTGATAGCGCTCGGCTTGGACGTCTGCATCAAGGAGCAGTGCATGCAGCGTCTCGCACTCGGCCACGGTCGCGCAATAGATGATGCCGCTGCCTTCCTCCGCTCTCGCCAGTTCGACCGCGCGCTTTCGCCGGTCATCGAGATTTGTCATCTGTTCGACGGCGAAGTGCAAGTTGTCGCGATAGACGCCGGTATGAATAATGTTTGCATCGCGCATTTGCAATTCGCGCACGATGTCCGCGCCGACGGCAGGTGTCGCGGTCGCGGTTAGCGCAAGCACAGGCGGGTGCCCGATGTTTTTCACTGCATGTATCAGCTCGACGTACGCGGGACGAAAGTCGTGTCCCCATTGCGAGATGCAGTGTGCCTCGTCGATGACGACGAGCGGCACGTCAGGCGTGCCGTCGGCCGTGAGCATCGTGACGAACTCACTGCTAACGAGGCGCTCGGGTGTGACAAACAGGATGCGAATCGCACCGTCCGCGATAGCCTGCAGCGCATCGCGCTCCTCGATTGCTGACAGCGTGCTGTTGATGACCGTTGCTGCGATGTCACCTTCCATGAGCTTGCTGGCCTGATCGCGCATCAGCGATATCAGCGGCGATACAACCAGTGTCATGCCATCAAGATGTAGCGCGGGCAACTGATAGCAGAGAGATTTGCCCGCGCCCGTTGGCATGATGGCCAGTGTATCGCGTCCTTCAAGGACACTGCGGATGACCTCTTCCTGTCCGGGCCGCAGATTAGGGAAGCCGAACACCCTCCTCAGGGCGCTTTCCAGTTGCGGATCTAGCGGCGTGCGCGTTCGTGTAGACGTCTTGTCATCGTTATGCATAGAGCCGCATCCGTAGTATGGATGATCAGGAAGTTCTGTAAGCGTTGGGCTCTGCCCGCTCATTGTCGCAAGGTGACAGACCACTGACTTTAAAATCACTGATTCGTTGGCTCGCCCGGCTCTTCGACACCCTTGCCAATGTTGTCCTTCTGGTCGCCGTAGTCTTTTCTGTTGGCGCCATTCGTGATCTCAACGTCGCCCTTTAGCTTGCGATCTTCATTTCCCGTCAGGGTACCAATCGCAGTGTCGGTCCAGCCCTTGATCTGTTCCTTGATGCCTTCTTTTTGGTCGCTGTTCATTTCTACCTCCTGCAGTTCGTTAGTGTCGCGCAAGCCCATAGCGAAATGAGCGCGTACGGGGAGACAGGCGCCCGCGTGCCCGACCGGCACGTAGCCCATGCGTGCAAGCGGGCGGCTGTGCCAGATAGGGCTGCACCACGGTCAAACTGACACCGTCTAACCAAGCCCCAGTTGAGCGATGGTGACCAGTGCACCTGCAATCCAGTCAACCGGGTTGCGATGACCTAAAACGGTTCCCTTCGATGACAGTGGGCATTCGCAACGTCCTCCTGGCTAGATGGGCGTGACCGCGCCCGGAGCGCGGTTGCTTATCAGACGCTTGTCCGACGGTCAGACGGCCTTGCCAGATCCAAGGTCCGCGCCGGTAGTAGGATCGGCAGTCGGATCGGATGCGGTGCGCGACGCCATCGACTGCAGTGTCTGCACGTCCTCTTCGGACACCGTGACGGTAGCCGTTCCGTCGCCACCGTCGACGGCGGGCTGCGGGTCCTCGACGAATGCCCAGTCGCCGCCTTCGTTCCATGGACCGCGGGCGTCATCGCCCTTGGACATGTTGAAGTACACGCTCGTGAATTCGGGGTTGCCTGGCAACTTGCCTTGCGGAAAGTTCGGCTGAATGGAATGCAGCGCTTTTTCGAAGGACTTCTGGTGCGCGATCTCACGCGTCATCAGAAAGCCGAGCGCGTCCTTGATGCCCGGATCGTCAGTGACGTTGATAAGCCGTTCGTAGACGATCTTCGCTCTGGCCTCAGCAGCGATATTGGAACGCAAGTCGGCGGTGGGTTCACCGATCGTATCGATGTAAGCCGCAGTCCAGGGCACGCCTGCCGAGTTCGTCAGTGGGGGGCCGCCGCCGTACAGAATCGAGGTGATGTGCGAGTCATTGCCGGCCCCGGTGAGCGAACGGTAAAGCTCCCCCTCTTGCTCGACGCCTTCTGCCAACTGACCTTTCGCACCCTTGTTGAGCATCGCCACAATCGAACCGATGATTTCGAGGTGGCTCAATTCTTCAGTGGCGATGTCGAACAACAGGTCCTTACGGCCAGGGTCATCTTCGCCAACCGCCTGAGTGAAGTAGCGGCACGCGGCGGCGAGTTCACCTTGTGGCCCACCGAACTGCTCGAGCAGTAAATTGGCAAGGCCGGGGTTCGGCGTCGCAACGCGGACGGTGTATTGCAGGCGTTTGTTATGAATGAACATCAACGGCTCCTTTTTTCATGAGGTCGCGCGCAGGCCATCGCGGCACCGTGTACGCAATAAGTGATGGAAGGTACAGCTCGAAGCGGCCGGGGGAGCGCCTCGGCGTCACTTACGGTCCTTTGTGCTTCGAGTCTCAGCGCAACGAACGTACGCTGGCGTATGCGGCACCGCCGCTGGATAACAGGACCGCTTCGCGTTCAGACATCAAGCGCGCGGTCCTGTTCGTCGAGCAATGCGTGTGCCACCGGCATCGCCCCCGCTTATTTGGTCCCCTCGAACGTTGCAGCAGAACGCTCGCCGTAGGGGATAGGGCCGCTCAGAATGCTCGAGCAGCGAATCGCGAACGCTTGTTCATCACGCTAACTGCGCTCGCACACCAGTGTTCTTTGCGCGGCATCCTATCGATCGGCGGCCGCGTTTCCTACTAGGCATCATCGATGCTATATGTGGGGGAATCCTAAGCGGAGACCTGCAATGACCTCGCCGTCTTTTATAAGCCGAGCAAGCGCTTGGCCGGTCCGGATGTTTAAACGCTTCTCCGCGGATCGATGTGCGCCGATGGCGGCCAGCATTGCTTTTTACTCGGCGTTTTCGCTCGCGCCGACGCTCGTTATGGTGATCGCCGTAGCCGGCCTTGTCTTTGGAGCGGAAGCAGCACGCGGCCAGCTATTTGGGCAGATCAGTGGCATGCTGGGAAAAGATGCAGCGGCGAGCGTTCAGGCGATCGTGGAACATGCCAATCAGAGCGGCGGCGGCGGCTTGGCGGCCCTGATTTCATTTGCGTTGTTAGCCGTTGGCGCCTCCGCGACGTTCTCGTCGTTAAACACCGCTCTCTCGATCATCTGGCCGTCTGAAGACAAGTCGAAGTCCGGCGTGACGACGCTCGTCAAAGTCCGCCTTATCTCCTTCGGGCTCGTGATGGGCGTCGCATTCTTGCTGGTCATATCGCTGGTCCTGGATACTGCCGTGCAGGCAGCGGGAAAGTGGGCGTTTGGCGCATCACCCCTCGTCATTCTCACGGACGTCGCGCAGTTTGTGATCGCGCTACTGATCCTCTCATGCGCTTTCGCTGCGCTATTGAAGTACCTGCCCGACGGTCATGTGCCGTGGCGCGACGCCTTGGTAGGCGGCAGCATCGCTGCGGTTCTCTTCTCGGTCGGTAAGAAGCTTTTCGCGCTTTATCTCACGCACGCCGGGACCGCAAGCGCGTTCGGCGCAGCCGGATCATTGGCTGTTTTACTCATGTGGCTGTATTTTGCCGCCGCGGTACTCTTGCTCGGAGCAGAGGCGGCTGCATCACGGGTCGAACAACGTGGCGAAGAACACGAAGGGGGTAGGGCAAAGAAATCGGGGGAGACCCGCGGTGCTACTGCAGATGCCGTTCCCCAGACTTTGACTTCCGGCCGGGCGGGGGGGTCGCCTGTTTCTGCGCCGTCGAATCCGCAGCCCTGCGCAAGCGCGAAACGTTTGAACACGGTTGGACGCACGTCCGACACCCTGCGCTCGCCTGCTGCTTCACACTTTCTGCAGTTGCTGAGAGCGAACCCTGTACGCTTGACAGCGGCGGTAGTGGGAGCGGGGCTGTTCCTATTCGCCCGTAGCCCGAGCGGGTCGAGCCGGAAGTGACAAGGCGTCTCGCTCGGACGACTGGGCGATCTGCGCATTTATGGGGCGAGAAAGAGCCGATGGGCGGATGTGGCGACGAAAGACTGCCAAGCCGCCAATTCTCGGGGCCCTTTTTCCGTCTCATGTGCGACCCTATTTACGGCAGGCCGCGCGGCCAATTCTTGATGGTGTCAAAGTGATCGTGATGACGGTGATCCTGCTGCTCCTCGGCGGAGCGCTCGTCGTTTATTTGAACCGCCTGAGCCGCGACCATTCGCGGACTGCAGAAGAAACGAACATGCGAGTTCCAAGTGACCTGCGAACGCACGGGCTCAGGATGCTTCGGTCACGCCGCAAGGCTTCGAAGAAGGCGTCCGCGCCATAAAAAACGACCTGTGGCACGGGCAGGTGGCGTGCGGTACGTTATACAGTGTCGCGTGGCGATTGGGCGATTTTTGTAAGGCGAAATTAGGCATTGGCGCCATGCGACTCTCGCGGCATGGGCCCGCCACAGCAGCTTTGCGATACGCCAACGGATGCTAGCCACTGACAAAGGAACCACCGCACTTTTCGTGTTCCGTTGACCGCTATTTGAATGTGATCCGGCCGAACTGACATGAAGAGTTGGAGAGGAATCTCACGACGCGTTCCGGTCGACTGCACAAGCACCGGCTGCAGTGGAAGTCATCCGAGGAGACGACACGATGTCGTCTAACTAATGAGCGGTCGTGCCGAAGGACCAGCACCTGAGCAGGCCGAAAAATGAAGCCGGTCGGGGGCTTCCGATGAAAGGGGCCGTGACCCGGGTTATTTTCTGCCAGCACGCTGCGGCATCAAGACGAGTTCCGATGTCGTGTCGAGTGAATCCTTTGTCGTCCTCGCGCAAGGACGACACTCGCTCGGCTCTTCAAACCGGTGTCGCTGCAACGCGAGTTCTTCTGCGAGCGGGTGGAAGATAGGTCGGCTCGGTTCAGGCGGTACGACGCCCGACCGGACTTCCGTAGGATAACCCAGCAGTCCCGTCTCGCAATGCCGGTCGTTACTCCAGCCGGGATAGTCGACGATTGGATACAGGCACAGTCCCTCGACCGGTACGCCAGCCGCTCGTGCTCGATACGCCTGGTCAGCCACGAACGACAACCATGGCCGCCGCATATCACCTTCGGCACCGGTTTCGGCAATCACTAGCGGGCGATTGTACCGACGGTACACTTCTTCAAACATATCCGACAATGATCGATACGCTGGGTCGCCTGGACCGAGCTCGCCGCCTTCAATAAGCCACTGGTTGAAGCTGTAATAGTTCAAACCGACGATGTCTAGGTAGGCCTGCCCGCCTCCGAGTCCAGGCCAGAGCTCGCCCGTCATCATGTCAAACGCTTGATACTGGCTCAAGCGATGACGCTCGGCGTCATCCTTGCGTTCTGGCAGGCGTGAGACGACGTTGATCAACGGGTCGGTTGTGATGAAGCGCGCGCCTGGAACTACCGCCCGGACCGCGTCAGTTGCAGCGATGGTCGCTCGAATGAGTTGATGTTTCAGTTCGAGCCCGCGGCCGGATGTCGATGGGCGAATGTCGCCGACCTCGCCGCCGAACCATGACCAAAATGAAATTTCATTGATCAGGGTGAAGACCGGCGTTTCGTCGGTTTCCGATGCGACGAGTTCAGCGGTGGCCGCGGCAAACCGCGCAAATGCTTCGACGAACTGAGGCCGCCAGATGTCGATATGATCCGGCCACCCATAATGGCAGAGGTCCCAGACGACCTGCACGCCGCAGGCGTTAGCCGCACGCAGCATCGGGAGCACGCTGGTCCAATCGTATCGACCGGGTCGCGACTCAACCAGGTGCCAGCGCACGCCGTCCCTCACGGTAACTATGCCGTGTTCCGCCAGGCTGACATAGTCTGCGAGCGCGTGTACATCGTGCGCAGTGGAACGGAGCAGGTCGAGCCGCACGCCGTCATTCCTTCGATGACTTGCGCATTCAAACCCGCCCCAGAAAAAGGACTTGAACTCAGGCGCAGGTCTCATCGTGATGGGATGTCCGTCGCGGTTTGAAGTGGGCTGTCAGCCATGGCTTCCCTGTGACTTGCGCTCTGTGGCGGGGCGCGTTCGCCCGAGCGCGATTCGGCCTCAATCCGCGCATAAACGGCGAGCGCCTGTCCAACAACCTGGTCCATGTTGTAATAGCGGTAAGTGCCCAGGCGTCCCACGAACGTGATACCAGGCGTCTGGCCCGCCAGGGCCTCGTAGCGCTTGTAAAGCGCCTGGTTGTCCGAGCACGGGATCGGATAAAACGGATCGCCGGTGGCGCTCGGATATTCAAAGGAGATACTGGTTCTCGGATGACACTGGCCCGTCAGGTGCTTATATTCGGTAATGCGCGTGTATTTGACATTTTCGTCCGGATAGTTCACCACGGCCACCGGTTGAAGCTGCGGTCGGTCAAGGGTCTCGTGTACGAACCTGAGCGAGCGATACGGCAACTTGCCAAAGCAGAAGTCGAAATATTCGTCGATCGGGCCGGAATAGATAATGTGCTTGAAGAGGAAGTCGTTGCGCGCTTCACGGAAATCAGTGTTGAGCCTCACTGTGATCGCAGGATGCGATAGCATGGCTCTGAACATCGGCTCATAACCCTCAGCGGGCATGCATTGAAACGTATCGGCAAAATAGCGATCATCCGTGTCGGTACGCGTCGGCACACGAGAAGTGACCGACTTGTCTAACTGCGACGGGTCCATGCCCCACTGCTTGCGGGTGTATCCCTGGAAAAACTTTTCGTACAGCTCGCGTCCCACTGCGCTGACGACGACGTCTTCCGAGGTGAGTACCTCAGGTAGCGCCTCCGCGCGTTCGGCAAGGAAGGCGCGTGCCTCCACCGACGTCATGCGGAGCCCATACAAGATATTCAGAGTCGTCAGATTGATCGGAATCGGCACCAGCATGCCGTCGACATGCGCCTTCACACGATGTTCGTACTGACGCCATTCGGTAAATTTCGACAGGTAGTCAACAATCCGCTGTGCGTTCGTGTGAAAGATATGCGGCCCATATCGATGTATTCGGATTCCTGCTGCATCAATTTCGTCATAAGCGTTCCCGCCGATGTGGTCGCGGCGGTCAATGATTAACACCGTTTTGCCCAGTCCGGCGGCGAGGCGTTCGGCAAGAACAGCACCGGCGAATCCCGCGCCAACCACCAGGTAGTCAAACGGCTGGCGACGTGCGCATCGCGGGCCGACTGGGCCATGTGCCCAGGCGGCGTTGCCGCCAGTGCTGCCGGGGCCGCGGTTGTCCCCGATTGCTGGCTCGCGCCCGCTCAGGTCATTGCGCATTATTCACCTCGTGCCCTTGCTCCAACACTTGCAACACGACGTCGTGCATTCGCTCGAAGGTGTCATCCCAACTCATCCCCATGAGAGCCGCGTCTGCCGCTTGCTCGACAAAGTGCCGGTCGGCCGAACGCTCAAGGGCTTCATCGAGCGCCGCTAAAAATGACGAGAGCGAGGTGGCGTCCCCACATGCTCGTGCGATGGAGACGGCAGGGCTGCTGCCGTACCTGTCCACGACATCGCGAACCGCGGTCGACACAACGAGACGTCCGCCGGCCAGGTATTCCGGTGTCTTCGTCGGACTGATGAAGCGGGTGGATGCGTTGAGCGCAAACGGCATCATGGTGATGTCCCAGTGCGCGAGAAATGCAGGCAGCTCGGCGTACGCTTGCTTGCCAAGATAATGAATGTTCGGGCATCGCGGCAATTCGCTGCTGTCTATCTTCACGACCGGACCGATCACCACGAAATGGATATCAGGCCGCGCTGCAGCTGCCTCGCGCAACAGAACCGTGTCGAAGCGCTCATCAACCACCCCGAAAAAGCCGACACGTGGACGCGGTATCGCCCGCTGGCTCTGTGGCTCGGGGAGTGCCTTCCGGGCTTGTCTAAAATGCGCCACGTCGACGCTGCTTGGAAATAAGTGAACGGCCCTGTGATGCCCTCGTTTGGCCTGGTACAGACTTCGCCCACCCGCAAAGACCAGGTCAGCTTTCGCAAGCAGGGCGCGCTCGGCAAGTTCGAGCGACGCCGGCGCACCCACGAACGCGCTTAGTTCGTCCATGCAGTCGTAGACGGTCGCGACGGGTGCGAGAGACGGCGCGCACGGCAGTGCCATAGGCGTATAAAACCAGAGCAGATACCGCTTCAAGCCCATCTCTGACACGAGTGCGTCAATAAGGGATTTCTCGATAGCGTCGCGTTCTAGTGCGGCGCCTGCCGGCAGACACGGTACGACAACGGTCGGCCCTGTTCGGCCGCGCCGAATGTCGAGGCGAGCCTTTCCTTGGCCAACATCGATTGGCTCTTCGATAAACCACAGCGGATAACGGCTCGCCAGCCTTGACATGAGGTGTTGCGGGCGCTGATACACGAAGTCCCAGCGCAGATGCGAGAAGCAGATCACGCCATCGAACGGATCTTCGAGCGGGTAGGATTCTGCCGCGCCCGTCGTTGAATCTATCTTGTTCGCCAGCGCCGGACGTTGATTTCTGTTCATGACGGCCTCACGGGGTTCGCTATAGCCGACTGTTCCCCGGCGTTGTGACCGAGGAACGACGAGTGATCGGAGAAGGCGCCGAGCAATCCGTACATGGGCTTGGCAGCATTCAGCAAGGACGGTGCCTCAAGCCGTGGAAGTGCGACGTCTCGAGTGGACGCTGATGGCGCGGCTCATGCGGCGCCTATATACGGGTATTTGCGGTCTTAAGCGCACGCTGCTGCATCGAAGGATCCCATCGTCCTTCGTGCTCGCACCGAGTCGCGGCTGGGCGCGGAAGACGCTGGAGTTGCAATAGAGCCATGGATTGAGTGACCCTCCCTCGCCCCGTGCAATGGAGGTCACAATCGCGAACCCCTGTAGAGCGGCTGCCGACGGCTGCCCTTTCGGGCGGCACGACGTTTGCGCAATGGTTTGCGCCCCTACTTTCCACCTCGATAGGAGAATCGTCATGGCTGTCGCAACTCTCAACGATCTTTTCATTCACGGACTTTCCGATATCTATAGTGCGGAGAAGCAACTGACCAAGGCGTTGCCCAAACTCGCCCGGGCGGCCACTAACCCGGAATTGTCTGCAGCGTTCAAGACCCATTTGGAAGAAACCCAAGGCCAAGTCGAGCGAATCGATCAAGTCGTCGAGACCTCTGGAATCAAGCTAAAGCGCGTGAAGTGCGTCGCTATGGAGGGGCTTGTCGAAGAGGGACAAGAGCAAATTGAAGAAATCGACAAGGGTCCCATCTTGGATGCGGCGTTAATCGCCGCAGCTCAGAAAGTCGAGCACTATGAGATTGCTGCATACGGGACGCTTGCCACCCTCGCCAAGAAACTGGGCTATACGGAGGGCATGAATCTTTTACTCGAGACCTTGGAAGAGGAAAAGGCAACGGACGAGAAACTGACGATGTTGGCCAAGCAAGAGCTCTCTCAAGAGGAGGTTGGCAAGTAAGCCGCTATCGTTATCCGACCATTTTCAGTCGCTGAACCGATGTGTACGCCGCGTGGGATTCATTAAAGTTTCGAGCGGCGTACCCGTCGTATGAATGGCAACGGTGAGACGATCGGCGTTCGGAAGGAGACGATGGAGCTTCATGGGCTAAGAAACGAAGCCGTAGCGCGTGGAGGCAAGGCGCATTGCAACCGGAGGTATGTTGTGCTGATGTCGGCGTGTCCGACACGCGAGTCGCCGACGCTGCGCCGGCGGCGGCCCACCGCCACGCACGCAGTGTTTCACTTCGCGCACGTAGCGGCGAGATCGTCACCTTCCGCGAGAGGAAGAAGTTTAACGACAGCGTAGCGAAGTGCGCTGCGGGAGTGCGCCGCGCAGCAGCGCTTTACGCGCTGTAGCGTATTTAACATTACTTCGAGCGCCCACGGTCGCGTGACAAGGGAGGGAAGAGCGATGACTGAAGATCCGGACAACTGGAGAGCCTGGCAAAAGCAGATAATCCGCGAGCTCGGCGTAGCAGAGAATTTCGACGTGGACATTGAACGAGAGCGGCGAATAGGCTTCTTATGCGACTATTTGGTCTCGCAGGGACTTCGGACATTCGTCTTGGGCATCAGCGGAGGCGTCGATTCCTCCGCTTCGGGCCGTCTCGCTCAGCTGAGCGTCGAACGTTTACGAGCCCGCAGATATGAAGCTCATTTTGTCGCGGTGAGGCTGCCATACGGCAAGCAGCGTGACGAGGACGATGCGCGACTCGCGCTCGACTTCGTGCGTCCGGACGAGACTTTCGAGGTAAATGTAAAAGGGAGCGCAGACGAAATGCTTGCGGCCCTTGAAAGCGCCGGCGCGCAATACACGGATGATTTCCACAGGGACTTCGTCCTAGGCAACATCAAGGCGCGCGAGCGCATGATTGCGCAGTATGCGATCGCAGGGGCGCGCGTGGGGGTGGTGATTGGCACGGACCACGCTGCGGAGTCGCTCATGGGCTTCTTTACGAAGTATGGCGACGGCGGCGCCGACGTACTGCCGCTTTCGGGCCTTACCAAGCGACGCGTGCGGGCGCTGGCGCGTTCGATGGGGGCCGTAGAGCGACTCGTTATGAAGGTGCCGACTGCCGATCTAGAGTCGCTCACGCCCCAGCGACCCGATGAAGACAGCTACGGCATTAGTTACGAAAACATCGACGATTTTCTCGAAGGAAAAGAAGTCAATGAGCAAGTACTAACGACGATACGCCGCTTCCATACGGCAACACGACACAAGCGCTCGCTTCCCGTGGAGGTCCCTCGGAACTGATTGGTCGAGTCGCGGTACAGGCAGGCTGCGGGCAAACGTTTTTCGTGGGCCGTAATTTGCCCCCCACATACGTTGATTAGGTGGGAGCCTTTTACACGAGTGAATGCCGCGCACTACATCAAACTGCTTCCCGGTTCATGCTCAGAAACTCACTTGCCTGCGCCACGCCCTCTGCGCCACACCCGTACGTCCTGAATTTAACTCGGCTAGGTCGCACTGAGGCACGCTGGATGCTTACGCAGACTGCGGAAGTAACACTTACGAGGCAGCCATGAACCGCATCCAAACTTTGATAAGCGTCGTCTGTTTTGCTGCAAGCGCGAGCGCAGTTGCGCAAAACACTTCTAACTCTTCGTCGCCAGCGACTCAACGCGGCACGCCGACGGGCAAGGCAGCTCAGGCTGCCTCAACCGGGGCAAGCGGCGCAGGCGCTCCAACCCTGATGCAGCAACGCGAGAAAGGCATGTCGCCGGATGGCGCGTCGGGGCAGGGCGCAGACCCGAAGGCGACAGGCAAGATAAAGCAATAAACCGGTCCAGGGTGCCGGCTAGCATGAACTGCTCGCAGACAGGGCTGCGTCGAGGCGGTGTCCAAGACTCACGCATCGCAACCCGCGCTCAGCGACGGGGAGGAATGGATGGCTTCCGTGCTACTTGTCGACGACGATATGGGATGGCTGGGCTCGCTCGGCGTCGCGATTGCGGCAGAAGGCTATATCGTCCGAACGGCGACTGACGGCGAGCACGCTCTATTGCTTGCGAAAGCTGCACCACCGGACGTTGTCGTGACAGACTGTGCGATGCCCGGCCTCAACGGCGTAGGATTGATCCGTGTGATGCTCTCTGAGCCGAAACTTGCCCGGATCCCGGTAATCCTCATCTCCGATTCTCGACGACGCCCGAGCGTACCGTGTGCCTGCTTCATGAGCAAGCCGTTTCCAGTAATTGCGCTGCTTCGTCAATTGAAGGTTGTCGAACGACGGCGCCGTGGCGGCAAGTATTCAGTGCTGAGGGCTGCTGCCACCCACTTCTTACGCATTCGATAGGACTGGACGTACACGCCCTAGGTCCGCAACCGACCATGGCTCGCAGTGCCCTTCGATAGGTCGGGATTCGCGTAAGGGAGGCCACGACGGCCAATTGTTGAGCCGACCGTACGACTGCTTAACGAGTAGGGAACGGCATCTCGCCGCGCTGGCGACCCTTTGCCTCAGAGTCGCGCGGGGCGGCTTCGCAGGCGACGACGCTCCTACCCGATTCCCAGCGGTACGCGGTGCGTGCGCTGCGTTTGGCGTTGCGTGGTGGCTCGTTGTGCGCTACTTGGCGGGCAACGCATGGAAGGCCGTCAACGATGCGGTTGTGATCAAGCGGGAGCGGGCGGTCAAGATCGAGCGCACCTTACAGGCTGAGCTGTGGCGCAAGCTCCGGGTTGAAATCGATGCGCGGTCGGGCCGAAGCGCGAGCCGAGCACGGGACGCAAAAATACGAACGTGCGCGAGTCCGGCGCGTAGTGGCGCATGGACACGAACAGCGTCGAAGCGGCGTGCAGTGGCGGGCCGTACGCGCGGCGGCTCGATTGATGGGCGATTCCGGTCCTCGACGCGAGGAAGCCGCAAGTGCGCGGCGCGAACATCTGCGCCCTTCACCGTATGAGACGCTGGAGCGTCCCGTCTGGGAACTAACGGTCGTTGGCAAAGGGCAGCGGGAACGCACGGTGCCGGTTAGAGCGGCGACGCTCACGTGCTACGGGCCCATTGGCTCGATCGGGCGCAAGATTTTGACGGAGCGACCGAAGAAGGCAAGCAGAACGAGCCGCTCCTTTGCCCCATCGTCATTCCGTGGACCGACGCGTCACGCCGGCGAGATCGCGCGGCGCAGAGCGGTGACGGGCAGCCAGCGAATGAGGCGCTTTACACCGGGGATGGACTGAACCGGCTGATTAGTCGAAATGGTCACCGAACTGGTGACGATGGACGACTTGAGCCTCGATGAGCGGCGGCAGCTTAGGCAGGCAAACGCGCATGCGCTCCGGAGACATAGCCGATGTGCCTTCCCCACTGAGTCCTTCGCGGACGAGGTGCCCGTAGCTGTCGTACAGAAGGTGCTGGGGCATGCGTGGCTGCAAACGACAACGATTTACGTCCAGGCCGAAAAGCAGCGTGGTAGAAGAGGTGGCGCGCTACTGTGCCGGCGTCGCCCCGCATAAGACGCAATAGGAGCATCTGTCGCTGCACGGCGTAACTCCAGGAACTAAACGCTTCCCGGCGCGTCTCGCGTCAGAACCTGGGAAAGCACGATGACTGACCAAGATTGAACCTGCGCGCCGGACTGGCTGCGTTTTCCGATGTGCATCGCGTGATCGCTGTGAACCTCGATCAGTTTGATCCGCTCGACCCGCGCGACGACCTCATTAAGTTACTGGTCGAGACCGCCATCTCGTTCCCGACGACCGCCGGCAGCGCAAGCAAGAAGTCTGGGCAGCGTGCGTCGGCGATGAGAGCCGTGATGGGCGATGCATCGACGGAAACACATCGACTGATACCACCACGACGACATCGCTGCGGCGGCACAAAGAGCATCACCCGATTGGAATACCGGCGCCGCTCGAGCTGCATGCGCGGTCTGGACCTTGACGATCGTGGGAAAGCGTCGCAAGCAACGCACCGTGCCGGTGAGCCGCGCGATCATCGACGCGCTATGCGCACATTGGCGGGACCGGGGCGGCGACTTTGATGCCGCCGCGGCGAGCGGGCCCTTGATCGCGCCGACGTGGATCCCCGGCGCGCGCGGCGCTCGAGACGGCATGATGCGCGTTCGGACGCAGCGGATGATGCGGACCACAAGAGCAAGAAGGGCGAGGTGGAGATGCCCTATACCGTTGACGCGTTGGGCCGGATCGTTCGCATAGCGATGCAGCGGTTGAGCACTGAGACTGTCTCACTGGTCGAGTTCTGCACGGAGGACATAGTGCAGTTGGCCAACACGTCGGCTCATGCGTTCCGACACCCGTTCGGGACGCGCGCCGTCGCGCGCGAAAGGCCAACCGACGTGGTACATGCGATCCTCGGTCATGCGTCGTTGCAGACGAACTCGATCTACGTGCCGGCTGAGCGGCGCCGCATGCTCGACGCCGCGGCACGTTACTACGCTGACGACGAGGCATAGGGGTGCATTCCCGCTCGAGAGCGGAAGGCGTTCGACGCGTTCGGCTGTTTCTGGCGCGCAGCACTGCAGCGGCGAGATCGGGCGCGTCGTTGCATTGATCGACCAACACGATGGTCCGCTCATTCATACAGCGCGTGAACTCGGCGAGGGCGCCGGTCGGTTGCCTCCGGAAAACAGCATGTGCGGACCTCACACGTCGTTTAGCTTGTGCCGGCAAAGGACCATCGATATCGGCGCGTAGGAGCCCATTCGTTTGCCACTTTGCTCGACGCGCGGAGTTTTCCTTCGTGTTGATTTTCACGGAGTCTTAACCCACCGTTTTCATCTAAATTTGACCCACCTCGAGACAGCGTAGTACATCTATTCCGGTGTGGATAACTCTTCGTTTCCAGCCGGTTTTGCTGCTTTTTTTCTTGTCGCCTTCGCTTTGGCAGAACTGGTCCTGAAGCGCCACGATTCATTGCCGGTCTCGACGATGTGGCAGTGATGCGTAACCCGGTCCAGCAGCGCTGTCGTCATCTTTGCATCCCCGAACACGGTCGCCCATTCGCCGAAGCTGAGATTGGTCGTGATCGCGACACTCGTGTGCTCGTACAGCTTTGAGAGCAGATGGAACAACAATGCACCACCGGTCTGGCTGAACGGCAGATAGCCCAGTTCATCGAGAATCACCAGATCGACGTACATCAGCTTGTGTGCGATCTGGCCTTGTTTGCCGGTCGATTTCTCCTGCTCCAGCGCGTTGGTCAGCTCGACAGTTGAGAAGTAACGCACACGCCTGCCGTGGCGCTGTACGGCCTCGATTCCGATTGCCGAGGCAAGGTGCGTCTTGCCGGTGCCTGGGCCGCCGATGAACACGACGTTGTGTGCGCTCGCGAGAAACGACAGTTCGCTGAGTTCACGAACCAGCGCTTCATCAACTTGTGCCTGTGCGAAGTCGAAGCCTTTCAGGTCGCGGTGAGCCGGGAAACGTGCGGCGGTCATCTGGTAGGCGATCGAGCGTACCTGCCGTTCAGCGGTCTCCGCCATCAACAGCTGCTTCATGAAGCGCTCCGGCTCGAAGTCAGTGTGACGCGCCTGTGCCAGCAGCTCCGGCCAGGTGCTCGCCATGCCATGCAGTTTGAGGCCCTTGAGCTGGGCAATGATGTCGTTAGACATGACGATCCTCCGGTGGGTTGGCGCGTAGCGTCTCGTAGCGGCTCACGTCGGCCGCCGGCTCTTCCTTGAGCTGGAGTTTCGTCGTGGCGGGACTGGCACTCGTGACGGGCGCCTTCAGCCGGCTCAACACGTTCAGAACGTGCTCGCCACTTGGACGCCCTGAATCCAGCGCAGCCTGTACCGCAAGCAGCACGGCATCAAGCCCATGTTCGCGCACGGCCGAGAGCACTTGGGTCATGACGCGATCCCCGCCCGGGTGTTTCAGCAGGTGCCGCTGCAACAGCTGCAGCGGCTGCGGCATCGTTATGAAGGGCGCCCCGTTGCGTAGCGCGCCGGGTTTGCGCTCGACCAGCGTGATGTAGTGTCGCCAGTCGTAAAAGGTCATGTGCCGCTCGAAGCTGCGTTCGTGACGGGCGATCTCCTGGGCGTCGGCGACGACGCTGAGATACGCCGGATAGCAGCGCACGCTTACCAACTGGTTCGTGTATTCGGTGGGCACGCTGTAGCGGTTGCGCTGGACGTGGATCAGGCTGGTCGACGAGACCCGCAAGGTCTGCTCGATATACCCATCGAACGGCCGTGGATTGGGCATCAGCCGGGTGCGCTCGTCCTGCAACACGTCCTCGACTGTCAGCTCGGGCCATTGCGGGTGCCGCATGTGCCAGGCTTCGCGACACTGGCCGGCAACCCATTCGTTCAGGATCTCCAGCGTCTCCCAGCGCCGTAGCGCTGCTTCGTGCCAGATCTGCCGTCGGCGGTCCTGAACGTTCTTCTCGACGATGCCTTTCTCCCAGCCTGCCGCCCGGTTACAGAAATCCGGCTCGAACAGGTAGTGGCTGCACATCGCTTCAAAGCGGGCGTTAACCGCACGCTCCTTGCCGCGACCGACCTTGTCCACGGCGGTCTTCATGTTGTCGTAGATGCCGCGCCGGGGCACACCGCCGAACGCGGCGAATGCACGGGCGTGCGCGTCGAACAGCATCTCGTGACTCTGGGTGGGATAGGCGACGAGCCAGAACGCGCGGCTGGCGTTCAGTTTGACGTGGGCAACCTCCAGGCGCCGCCGCAGGCCGCCGACGAAGGCGTATTCGCAGCTCCAGTCGAACTGGAAGGCTTCGCCGGGCTCGAAGGCGAGCGGAACGTAGGCCTTTCTGCGCGGCGCGTCGGCCTGTCCCTCATGCCAGCGCCTCACAAACGCGCTGACGCGGCCGTAGCTGCCCGCGTAACCCTCGCCGCGGATCGCCTCGAACATGAATCGCGCGGTGCGCCGGTCACGCTTCGGTCGATGACTGTCCGCCCGCAGCCAGCCTGTCAGCTGAGCGGCCCACTCGTCCACGACGCTTGGGCTGACGCGCTTCGGATACTTCGGCTCGACCGCATCGGTCTGCCGCAGCCAGCTGCGCACCGTGTTTCGGGACAGGCCCGTACGCCTCGCAATCTCGCGCAGCGGGACCTTCTCGCGGAAATACATCCGCCTGATCTTGGCCAATATGCCCACCGTGATCACCTTTGTATCCCCTGCTCAAAGATTGAGCAGGACATTCAATCACGTGGGTCAAAATTCGATGAAAATTACGCCCCTTAGTGGGTCAGTTCTGCGTGAACATCAACACCTGAGGATCACTAACAAGCTGCATTGTGAATTCAAGCTACGCGATGCTGACGTAGCAGTTGGATCGCCACCCCAGCAGTGCAGGCAACGATGACCGCGGCGACTAGGAAGATCGCGCGCAGACTGGCGTGTCCGCCGACCCACCCAAGCGCCGGGCTTCCAGCAGCCATTGCGACATCCAGAAAGGCGGTGTAGAGGCCCATCGCCATTCCGCGATGCCTGGGCGATATGCTCCTGACTGCCTCGACGCCAAGCCCGGGATAAACGAGTGAATAGCCGAAGCCGGCGAAGGCCGCGCCTACGGACGCGAGCAACGTCGTCTTGGCCAACCACATGAGCAGCAGGCCCGTCGCCTGAATAGCGACGAATACAGCCGCAACCCTCGCGCCTCCAAACCGGTCCGGAAGATGGCCCGCGACCGTTCGCGCCACGATCAGTGCAAAGCCAAAGGCGGTGAAGGCCATCCAGACTGGCCGCCAGTGCATTTCGGTGAAGAATAGCGAACTGAAGGCCAGTATTGCACAGTAACCGATACTTGCTAGCGCTGCGCCTAGACCGGGCAGCCAGACGGCCTTCACGATCGAATTGAAAGAGGCGTGCGCCCCATGCGGGTGCGGCGCAACCGCGGGCACGCCGTTTAAGTAAGCCAGCACGATCAAGGGCAGCAGTGCTGTCAATAGGGCGATCGAAAAAAATCCGAATGACGTGTAAAGCAGGATCCCAATGGGACCGCCCAGAGCCATGGCCGCGAACATCGCTGTTCCCACCCACGCGATCACTTTCCCGGCATGATGTCTGTCGACGAGCCCGAGCCCCCAGGCGACGCCACCGGTGATGATGAAGCTCTCCGCCCCGCCCAGAACCGCGCGGCCGACAAGCAAAATTGAAATCGAGAGCGTTGGCGCCTTCACGAAAGCGAGTGACAGCAAGTACAGCAGCCCTGCCGCTGACGCGGCGACGAGACCGACGAGCACGCCGCGCTTGGCACCGCGTCTATCAGAAAACGACCCCGCCCACACTCGCGAGAAGAGCGAGGCGGCAAACTGTGCGCCGGCCACAAGGCCGACAACGAATGGACCGAAGCCCAAATCATCGTTCACGTGTAAGGGCAGTACAGGAAGCGCTATGCCGATGATGATGAAGCCGGCGAGAACTGCGGTCATCACCGGCGTCAGCGTCGCAAGCACGGACCGCCCGTCAACGTCTGTCGAACGCGACTCGACCATAAAACAGCTCCTATCGTGCGGCCTTTGCGCCGCGTCCGCTGATTGCGCAAGTGACGACGACTACTTTGCTGTTAACGTTCTTTTCATGGTCGTTCCCTTGGTGAAGCTTTCCTCAAGGCTCTGGAGTGTCGACCGCGACCGCTGTAAGCCGGCTTGATAGTCATGTTGCCCGTTTTGCGAACACGTCTTTGAACACTGGCATCGCCGAGAAGTTGTTCGGCCATCCGGCGTAGAATGCCAACTGCGTCAGTACTTCGGATGCTTCGTCCTTCGTGAGCCCGTTGTCCATGGCGCGGTTCAGATGATAGGGAATCTGCGCAACCTGACCGTTTGCGACGAGCGCGCTCACGGTGATCAGACTGCGGTCACGAGGCGCCAACCCCGGACGCAGCCAGAGATCGCGAAAGAGCACATCTGTCGTGTACTGGACAACGCCGGCAGCGACCGCGCCGAAGCTCTCTTCGACCATCTGCGCGCGCTGCCTTTCTGCGGCTTCGTTTAGTGGCAGCGGGGCTACGTCGGCGGGAGCGACTTGATCCGATCCGATACCGCGCTCATCGAAGATGAGTTTTGCGATACCTGATGCGGCGGTTGCATTGGGCCACCCGGCATAGAAGGCGAGATGTGCGATCATCTCCGAGATTTCCGATGGCTTTACGCCGTTGTCGAGCGCGAGTCTGATATGAAAAGGCATCTCGACGCTCTGGCTGCGGGCGATCAGCACGGAAAGCGTCACCATGCTGCGGTCGCGCGGCGAGAGTTGTGGTCGCTTCCAGAGACCATTGAGCACGGTCTGCGTGGTATAGCGCTCGAAGGCGGGAGATACCGCCTTAAGATCGGCGAGGGAAGGGGAGTCTTGCATGGTTGTCGTCCTTTGCGGTTGTACGCAGGCAGACAAGAGTACGGTCGCTCCTGCCGCCGCAAGCATCCATGTCAAGCGGCTGACTTTCTCGTTACGGATAACGGTATTGCTCATCCGTGACCTGTTCCAGCCGATCGACGTTTTTGCCATCGAGCGCCTCCTGTAGTGCGATATGCGTCATGCCCGCGGTGGCGGTCGCACCGTGCCAATGTTTGACGCCTGCCGAAATCGAGACTACGTTGCCGGCGAGGATCTCCCGCCGCTCCTGTCCCCACTGTCGGATCCAGCCTGTTCCCCACATGACGATCAATGTCTGCCCTAGCGGATGCGTGTGCCACGCGGTACGAGCACCCGGTTCGAACGTGACCATGACGCCTGACAGGTGCGAACGTGATACCGATTGGATGAGCGGCTCAATGCGCACCGGTCCGGAGAAGCGCTGATTTCCGCCCGGTACAGACGGCTGCGAGCCCGCATGCGCGATCGTTATGGCGGGAGACTCATCGGCGACAGCTGATGCGGCCAGTGACACGCAGAACATTGCTGTGACGATGATGGACGCGGAAAGCCTGATCACGTCTGCTCACCGGTGCCGAGATACAACTCGTCCGTCACCTTCTCCAGCCAGTTGACGTTCTTGCCGTCGAGCGCTTCCTGGATGGCGATATGCGTCATCGCGGTCGTCGACGTTGCGCCGTGCCAGTGCTTGTGGCCCGGCGGACACCAAATGACGTCGCCCGCGCGAATCTCGACGCGTGGCTCGCCTTGGCATTGCGTCCAGCCGCATCCGGCTGTGACGAGGAGCGTCTGGCCCAGCGGGTGCGTGTGCCACGCGGTGCGCGCGCCCGGCTCGAACGTGACGCTTGCGCACGATACGCGCGCGGGCGGCGGCGGAGCGTTCAACGGATCGATCCGCACAATCCCGGTAAACCATTCGTCGGGGCCCTTCATTGAGGGCTGCGAGCCCGCGCGCTTCAATTCCATGATCTTCCTTCCTCAGCCGATGGCTTGCTTGCGTGATGCCAGACCATACTAATTTACCGCCTCGCCATTCATGCGACTAGATGGCAAACTCGGCATGGTCTTATGCCGTGGAGCATGAATCGATGGAAGATTTCAACGATCTGGTGGCGTTCATGGCGGTCGCGCGCGAGCGCAGCTTCACGCGGGCTGCCGCGCAGCTAGGCGTGTCGCAATCGGCCTTGAGCCGCACGGTGCGGGCCCTGGAGGAGCGCATGGGGCTGCCGCTGCTCACGCGTACGACTCGTAGCGTTTCACCGACCGGAGCCGGCGAACGCCTGATCGCTTCGGTCGGCCCACGACTGGAAGAAATCGAGGCGGAGCTCGAATCCTTACGGGCAATGACTGACCGGCCGGCAGGAACGGTGCGGATCACGACCACGGACTACGCTGCGAACACCTATGTCTGGCCGCGCGTGCAAGCGGTTCTTCGCGAGTACCCGGAGCTGAGAATCGAACTGGTGAACGACTATGGCTTGTCGGATATCGTGGCCGACCGGTATGACATCGGGGTACGACTCGGCGACCAGGTGGCCAAAGACATGATCGCGGTGCGCATCGCACCCGATATGACCATGGCGATCGTGGGCTCGCCAGACTATCTGTCAACGAGGCCGCGGGCCAAAGCACCAACAGATCTGACGCTTCACAATTGCATCAATCTTCGCCTGCCGACGCGAGATTCACTGCTGCCGTGGGAATTGAGCAAGGGGCGACGGGAACTGCAGGTGCGCGTCGAGGGACAACTCACCTTCAACAACGTCTATCAGATGCTCGATGCGGCGCTCTGTGGCTTCGGACTCGCCTACGTGCCTAAGGATCTCGCTGAGCCACATGTCCAGGCGGGTCGACTCGCCTGGGTGCTGGACGATTGGTATCCCACTTTCGCTGGCCATCACGTTTATTACCCGAGTCGCCGAAAATCGTCGCGTGGGGTCGAACTCGTCGTACATGCGCTGAAGCTGGGCTTTCGACGCCGGCCGCAGTAACGTTGGGAAAGAGTGCCCAGTACAGCCGGCGCACGCAGCGGTGTCCTGCGTGGAGGAAAAAAACCGGGATCGCGGCGCTCGCAACTGAACTAAGGCGCGAACCGCAAAAAGGTTGGTGCACGCTTGACGTCGCCGTCAGCGGACGTTTCATCAGCAATTAAACAGCCAACGAAGTCGCCGCGAACGGCCGCCGACGCGTCCGCGCGTGCAGTCACCACGCTGCGACGACATTTCCGCAGGCGCGTCCGCGCGGTCCGAGACCGAAGGTTCCTCTCAAGGTCAGGATCCTTGAAGGACGTGCTTGCCCACGCGGCGGCGTCAATCGAACCATGCGAGCGAGACGTGAGTAACGGCATCAAGATGTGGTGTAGGACCAGCGCTATCGGACTTGTCTCGCCGAGGGCAATGTGCGCGTGGATCTTACTGGCGCGATCACTAGCATTTTCACCGCGGTCGAAGCAGAGTACGGCATCAGTCAGGTAAGAACTCGGCTCGCCCGCAGGCGGAAACAGATCGCCAACAACCATCGCGCTTGACACCGTTTGACCGGTAAACCGCGGGGGGAAATTTGACATAATTAACATGATCGAACTTTCGTATGCCGACTGGAGAAACCAGTCAACGAAAATTCATCATTCATTTCACGCCACGTGCAACGTCGGCAGCTAGTGCGACAATGTCCTCGGAATGGACCGTCTCGTCGGTGCTCTTATGACGCAATCCCGATGTGATCGCTGCAGCGTGACTGGGCCGGCGCACGACTTCGTGAGCGCGGGGTCGGACGGCACCTGGCGCGTGCTCTGCAGCCGGTGCTTCAACACTGAAATGGCGCAGTTCGCTGACATGCAGGGATTCGAACATCCGCGCTTTACACCGCTGCGTCTCCGGGATGCGGGCGGCAATGATCACGAATTTCACTTTCGCAGTTTGTTGCTCGGCGATCAGCTGTCCCTCGAGGCATTCGAGCTGACGGGCGACGATGAAACCGCAGGCTGCCGCTTTCAGACGCTTGGTGAAGCCCATTCGGAGCCGTTCGCCCTGTTGGGGCAACTGATCCAGAAGATGAAGCGGGCGTTAAACATGAAGCACCTGCAAGCCGACGCCGGCCGTTTGCAGATCGCCGACATGACCGTTCGAGGGCGCGTCGAATGGAACGGCGACGAAGGCGCCAGTCAACCGTGCGTGATCATCGATGGGCGGCGCATCGAATGGAATGACCTTGGCGCGATGCTTTTGGCATTCGAAGGATGGCAGTTCCGACTTGAGATGCTCGACCCGAGCGACGAGGCTTGACGCCTTGCGGATCGCTTGTTCTCCGGCTGTGAGTTTGGCTGGCCGCCTGCTCTCGTCCCCGCCTTTTTCTGAGCGCCCACTATGGGATCAACAGTGCTTGCCACCCGCCTAAAATGTGTATAAATTCACAGGACTGTGTTTATATACAGCATGGAGGGCGACGATGGAGCACCTGGTCAGGATCTGCAACGAGAAAGATCGGCAAACGCTCGACTGGCTGCGTAGACACGTAGGCGATGCGGCGATCGCCCTCGCCGTCCAGCGATGCACGGGATCCGGCAAGCCATATCTGTCCGCAGTGTGCCGACGCTTGGGTGTTCAAACACCAGACTTCGCCGAGCCGCGGCGGCAAACGTTGAGTCCGATCGCCGAAGACTCGTTGGCGACCATGCGGAGCATCCTCGCCGTGCGAACAACAGCGGCGAGACGGGTTGCGACGTCGACGTGGTAACTGCTCGGCGGCAGGTGGCATCCGACCGCAGGTTGATCTGACGGCGCGACTACCCTTCTTCGTTGATCAGCCACGCGGGAATATCCCGTGCGCCGTTAATCACGCGCCAGATTTCGACGTGTTCGTCGCGGTCGACATAAAAAACGACATGGGGATAGCGCTTGAGCGGCCACGAGCGAAGTCCGGGCAGATCGAGCGCGTAGGCATAGCGGGGAGATCCCACGGCGGGATTTCTGCCCAACTGCAGGTAGGCCGCTTCGATAGCAGCGATAAACCCCAGCGCAGCTCGCTCGGATCCTTCCTCGAAAAGGTAATAGTCAATCTCGCTTTCGACGTCCTGCCGCGCCCGATGCGTAGGAATAACCGGCTTCGACCTCATTTATGCGCATTACGCACGCGCGTGCGCAGCGACTCGAAATAGCTTCCATCAACCGGCGTCGTCGCACCCGATGCCGCACCCTCCACCAATAGCGCGCGCAATTGCTGCCGCTGCTGATCGCGGCGGATCAGTTCCCGGACATATTCGCTGCTGGTGCCATAGCCCCGCTCGTTGACTTGCTCATCAACGAAGCTTTTCAGCGTTTCCGGCAAGGAAATGTTCATGGTCGTCATGGGATCCAGCATAACAGGCTTGCCAAAATTTGCCAAAGCTGGCGGTCTGATGGCCATTCCTCCAGCGTCTCGATCGCCCTGGATTCGTTTCATGCGGCCGGGCGCAGCGGGACTCGGAACTCATTTTCAGATCGGAGCTGAGCGTTTCCCGTGAAACCATCCTGCGTGCCAGATCCCCAAACCATGTTTCCAAGCAATATCAATCTATCAATAGATAGACAAAAACCTAGGTTGGGTGGGTGCGAGGCAAGAACCGCCGCAAAGATTGACCAGCTTGGACGGAGCCGCCACCCATCGTCGCGAGGTGGCCTTTCCCCTGTCGCTGCACAGCTTCGAGTAGATTCGAAATCGGCAACCGACAGCGCTCGTCGGTTCCGCCCGGTTGTCTGTCTGGTTGCGTCGGTCCGCGTAAAATCCTTGGCGCGTTGTCAATCTGAATCCTTTGTCCATGCCCGTCTCCTACACCCGCAAACAGATCACGGATTGGTTAGGCTCCCATACAGTGACGAAAGCTCGCGACTATGCGCACGCCGTCTCGGAGCTGAAGTGGGAGGACGACTATACAACGCTTATGGGAAAGGTCCAGGGCACGCGATCGCGCCCCTATGATGCCTGGGTCGCGTTCAACGACGTCGACGAGGATATGTGGATCGAAAACGAATGCACGTGCCCGGTCGGCTTCGAGTGCAAGCACGTGGCTGCTCTGCTGATCGCGGGTCTTGAACACCTGCCTAAGCAACCTGCATCGGGCGTGCGGCCTGAGCTGGCGACCTGGCTGGAAGGGTTTCGTGCCGCCCGCACGGCACCCGTCGCCCGCAGTAAAAAGCCCGCGACGGCCAAGGCTACGCACGCACTGGCGTATGTGATCGCCGGTTCGTATCGCGGCGGCCCGGAAATTTTTCTCTATAAGGCCCGCGTGAACGCCGACGGCACGATTCGCTCCTTCGACGATCCGTGGCGCAATGTCGAAAATGCCCTCGTTAAACCGCCGAAATTTGTCGCCGAAGAAGACTTACCTGTCCTGCGTGGATTGTGGCTGGACCGTTCCGGCGAATATACCGGCAGCTTCGGGCTGCAAGGCACAACCGGCGCCGCCGTCCTGGAAAAGCTCGTCGCGACCGGCCGCGCGTTCGTCTCGCCAACGGCAAACCCCATGCACTCCGGCGAGCCGTGCGCGCTGCATACCGGGCCCTCGCGCCGCGGACAGATCGCATGGCATTCCCTGCCGGATACCCGTGTACGACCCGTTCTGCAAACTGAGCCACCCGCCACGCTCCTGCTGAGCGCGCCCCAGCCGTGCTGGTACCTGGATGCGCAATCAGGAGAAGCGGGTCCGATCGATTTACCCTGGTCGGCCGCGCAGCTCGGAGAATTTCTGGCGATGCCGCCCATCACACTCGACGAAGCCGCGCTCGTTGGCACGGTGTTGCAAGAGGTGGCGCCGGATTTGCCTCGACCGCCCACGCATGACGTGGCGAGCGTGCGGGTGATAAACGCCACACCGATCCCGAAGCTGGCGCTCGATACACGACCAACCTGGGCATCCGGTTGGTCGACAACGGCGTCGCCGAATGTGCTGGATTTTGCGACCGTCATTTTCGACTACGCGGGCCATGCTCTCGATGCCCAGAGCAATGTCACGCTCATACGCACGCCAGACGGTGATGTGATCCAGATCAAACGACAGCTCGACGTCGAGCAACGCCACTTGATGGAACTGCACAAAGCCGGCTTGCGGAAAGTTCCAGCCAGCCGCGCCCACGGCCCCCATCCGTTTCCGGATGGCATGCTAGCCCCGCAAAACGTCGATGACTGGCCCGCCTTCACCAAAATTGCGTTGCCCGCGCTCCGTGAGAACGGCTGGCAGGTCGCCATGACGGACGCGTTCCGCCACAACGTGATCGAAATCGAAGCGATCGACGGCGTTCTGCATCAGGCCGGTGACGGCTGGTTCGATGTCGAGATGGGTATCATGGTCAATGGCCGTATCGTGCGACTGGAGCCGTTGCTGGCCGACCTGTTTCGACGTGATGCACGTTGGCTCTCGGGCGGGCTCGACGCGATTGCCGACGACGAGGCTGTCGAACTGAAGACCGACCGCAACGAGCGGCTGCGCTTGCGGGCCGACCGGCTCAAACCGGTCGTGCGCGTGCTGATCGATCTGTTCGACACGATCGGTGCAGGCGATCTGCGCATTTCGGAGTGGGATGCAGCCCGGCTCGATGCGCTGGACCGAATCGGCCGCTGGCAATTTCATGGTGACACGTCCATTTGCCAGTTAGCTCAACGGCTCATAGCCGGTCCCGGCGTCAGCGAGGTGCCAGTGCCGCACGGATTGCAGGCCGAACTTCGCGCGTATCAGCGTCAGGGGCTGAGCTGGATGCAATTCCTGCGCGAACATGATCTGTCGGGCGTGCTGGCCGACGACATGGGGCTCGGCAAGACAGTGCAGACCCTCGCACATCCTCGCCGAAAAAGAAGCCGGGCGGCTGGATCGCCCCGCCTTGATCGTCGTGCCGACCACGCCGGTACACAACTGGCGCGTGGAAGCACAGCGATTCACGCCGGATCTGCGCGTGCTTGACCTGCACGGCCCGCAGCGTCGTGAACGCTTCGATGAAATCACCGGGCACGATCTCATCCTGACGACCTACGCCTTGCTATGGCGTGACCAATCGGTCCTCGTCAAACATGATTACCACCTGTTGATCCTCGATGAAGCCCAGTACGTCAAGAATGCCGCGACAAGGGCGGCGACGACCATCCGCGAGCTGCGCGCGCGGCACCGCCTTTGCCTGACAGGCACACCGCTCGAAAACCATCTCGGTGAACTATGGGCTCAGTTCGATTTCCTGCTGTCCGGCTTTCTCGGGACGCACAAGGATTTCACCCGACGCTGGCGTTCGCCAATTGAAAAGAATGGCGACACCATCCGACGTGATCTGCTCGCGCGGCGTATTCGCCCCTTCATGCTGCGGCGGCGCAAGGATGAGGTCGCCACCGAGTTGCCGCCCAAGACGACCATCGTCCGCTCCGTCGAACTCGATGGCGCGCAGCGCGACCTCTATGAAATCGTCCGTGCCGCGATGCAAGAAAAGATACGAGCGGCCGTCACCGCGAAAGGCCTCGCGCGTAGTCACATCATCGTGCTCGACGCATTGCTCAAGCTGCGCCAGGTCTGCTGTGATCCACGGCTCGTCAAGCTCAAGCAGGCTGCTCGCATTCAAGAATCGGCCAAGCTGGAGCTGCTGCTGAATATGCTGCCCGAACTGATCGAGGAAGGCCGGCGTATCCTATTGTTCTCGCAGTTCACCGGTATGCTCGAACTCATCGCCGCCGCCCTCGATGTCGCCCAGATTCGGTACGTCATGCTGACTGGCGAGACGACCGATCGCGTGACCCCGGTGCGACGTTTTCAGCAAGGTGAGGTACCGATCTTTTTGATCAGTCTGAAAGCCGGTGGAGTCGGCTTGAATCTGACGGCCGCCGATACCGTGATTCACTACGATCCATGGTGGAACCCCGCCGTCGAAAATCAGGCAACCGATCGAGCGCATCGTCTGGGGCAAGACAAGCCCGTGTTCGTCTATAAGCTGATCACGGCCGGTAGCGTCGAAGAGAAAATCGTCGTGATGCAGCAGCAAAAGGCCGCACTCGCCGACGCGATCCTCTCCGAGGATGCCGCCGGCGCCGTCAAGTTCTCAGCCGATGACCTCGAGGCACTGTTTGAGCCGATCCCTGCAGCGCCCGTTGCTTCATCCACAACGAAGTCTCGTTCGCGCACCAAAATGGTCAGAATCAACGGCTGAACTCCCGCAGCCGACAATGAGGCCCCCGACAATTGGAATCCCGTCATAGGAGGCTGTACTCGCTACGCACCTTGCCAGGAAAGCCTTGCCCGGAAGGGTCTGACGGGGATTTTCCGTTTTGGGGAATGGGCAAAAATACCCCACTAGGATCGAATGGTACTTGCCGCGCCCTCCACGCGCGCAGCAGCGGTCACCTCGACAGCCAATTTGGTGTAAAATAAATGCCAAATGGCAGGAGGGTTCGATGAACGTCATCGACAAAATTTCGGCTGACTCATTGCTGGGTGGACGCTCGGTACTCCCACGCGAGCCCCGCTCTGGCCTTGATTGGGTAGATATCGTCCGTCACGGGATATCCTCGCAAGCGCTCGATTTCATCCTGAAATCGATCGGAATCTCACAAGCAGAACTCGCGCAGGCACTCGACATCCCTGAGCGTACGCTCGCACGGCGAAAACGCGAAGGCGTGTTCAGCCGCGAGGAGTCGGCTAAGCTGCTGCGACTCGCGCGTGTCGCCGCGCGCGCGGCGGAAGTGTTCGAGGATCTCGAACTGGCCATCGGTTGGCTCAAGTCGCCGGTTGCCGCGCTTGGCGACGTGACGCCGCTTAGCTTGATCGACACAGACATCGGCGCGGACAGCGTACTGGATACACTTGGGCGCATCGAGCATGGCGTGTTTGCATGACGGTTACCGCATGGCGGGTAACGACAGAACGGTTCGCGGACAGCGCCTTCTCCGGGGAAGGCGCGCGACTTTACGGTGGGCGCTGGAATCCGAAGGGCGTGGCGCTCGTCTATACCGCGCAGACGCAGTCGCTCGCATTGCTTGAGATGCTTGTGCAGGACTCACCTCTGCGGGCGCGCTATATCATGATTCCGGCGCGAATTCCCGAGTCACTCATCGAACGAGTCGATCCCGCGAAGTTGCCGCGCGACTGGCGCGGCCTCGATGCTCGGACGGAATTGCAGCAAATTGGCGCTGCGTGGGCGCGAAAGCGAACGAGCGCGGTGTTCGCCGTCCCCAGCTCAGTCGTTCCCGCCGAGACTAACTACCTCCTCAATCCGAACCATGAAGACTTCGCGCAGGTCGAGATCGGGTCGCGTGATGAATGGCAGACCGACCCGCGGTTGCTGCGTCGCGCCGCTCGGAAAGACTTCTGATGCACGTCACGCGATCGAGGGCGCAAATTAGAGTCGAGCGCAAGAGAAAAAGGCGAGCGAGTTTTCGCACCACAGTGCCGAATGCAACTTACCGCTGCGATTGCTGGATCCTCCCGCGCCGTGTCAGGCGATTTGAATAATGTCCGTCGTGTGTTGGACCTCAAGCTATCCCAGATCGGAACGCGGTCAGCGGTCACTAGCGGCGCGATCGAGGCTGAGAGACCGATCGATAGCTGTTCTGCAATACCCCCTATCGATTAGCACTACGATATAAACGGCGATCAGTTTCATTATGTCAAGATTAGCTGCGATTGAAACGCGTCTTGTCGGTCAACGCGGCCGACCCTGTCGATTCTTCGCAATCTGCTCTTGCCGGCGCGCGAGCCGAGCCTTTTCCTGACTTGCGCCGTACTCCGCTTCGGCAGCGGAGACAACGCCGGTGATTGCGCCGGTTAGATCCACGCGCATATTGCCTTTCACGAGACAGGTCCAATAGCGTTGACCACGACACCAGAGCTCGACGCCATTACGAGCGTCTCGCTCGCTCAGCCCAAGCGACGCCGCTCGGGCAAGCACATCCCTGAGAATCCCAACCTTGAGAGGAATCTTTGGTCCGGGACTGCGTGGAAAGGCGTGCGGAAAATGTCGTTGCAGCGTCGTGACTGCGCGCGCGGCCGCGTCAGCAGATGTTCGCGGACGCTTCGGCGGCTGCTTAATTTCCTTTTCGACGCCTACAGGGGCTGACGTCACGTGTGAGGCAACCTTTCTGCGGTCCGAGCCTTGGTTTAGCTGCGCTTTGAGCGCCGCGAGCTGTTCGAATCCCATCGTGCATGCCTGAAATCAGTCGCCCCGATTTTACCGATCGCCTTCAACCCTCGCCGTTCAGCGTCCGTGGCGGTTCTCCCAGGCGGCGGTGCCGAACGCGTCCGAAACTTCTAGCTCAAGCCCGTTTGCGAAAAATAAATCAGCGATTGCGCAGCGACACGTTGTCATTGCGGTGCCGTTCATGGCTCGGTACGCGCCGCAACGCAAGGCCGAGCCCACGTCCTGAGAGCTTGGCGCCGTCCTTTTTCTCAGGGTCGCATCGGCGCTTCGATCTCGAACCCGTTTATATCACGATGTGATATATTAAAAGTGCGAGAAAGAGTAGACAAAGAACGGAGGCGGCCATGTTATTCAATAGCGATTTCGAGATTGCGTATCTGATCGTGGTTTTCGCGCTGTTAGGTATCGTTCTCGTCGGCGCCCTGCTGAACGCCTTGCATCTCGATGGCTGGCATCCCAAGGTTGTCAGTGCAGTCGTAGGCGCCATGATAGGCGTGGCGTTGATCGAGGTGGTACCGGCAATTACATAGCGGAGTATTGTGCTCCCACGTTCGGTCGAGCTATCCAGCAGTCGGCCGCTTCGTCTTGAACACGCGTACGCGTCTCCCGTCCACAGTTCACAAGGCTCGACCAACGACCCGACGCTGATCGCGCTCGATACCCGGGGTCGCTCAACATCGATGAACTTGTACCAGGTCGCGATTAGCCGCACGCGCAAAAAAAGTCACGGCGATGGATGCCACCGCCGCCGGTGTGCTGCAGTTCGCGGTCGCACTGGCGTCAGAACTGAACGGAGAAAGAGGCATTAGGTGACTAATGTTAGGACGGCTTCGCATTAGTTTGCAGTGGCCCTCCAGGCCGCCCGATCCAGGGTGCGGGTGCATCAGAACTGTTCTTGCCAGCGGCGTCGTCCGCGGCGTCCTTCAACTCTTCCTTCGTGTCACGGAGTTCTTTCCTGGCTTCGCCGCGGGCGCAGCGGACATTCTGATTCGACACCGATCTGGCCTGGAAGCAGTCGAACTGTCGCCATTTTTGGAACCGCGTTGTCAACTACGCGGGCGCCGCGTGGCGCTCGGCATGTAACAATTAACGACGCGCGGGCCTCCCGAATCATCGGTTCAGAGCGCATCCTTGTAGATATACCGGCGCGACCACGGCAGCGTCTTCGCGCTGCGCCCCGCCTTACGGCAGATCACCTGATAGATGGACACGTCGTCGTTCTCGAATGCGTACGAGCATCCCGCGAGGTAGACTCGCCAGATTCGGAAGTGCTCGTCGTCGACGAGCTTTCTCGCTTGCTCTGCGTTCGCCTCGAATCTTTCGGCCCAGATGCCGAGCGTATGCGCGTAGTGCCGGCGCAGGCTCTCGACGTCGATCGCTTCCAGACCGCCGCGCTGCATCGATTCGAGCGCGAGGCTGATGTGCGGCAGCTCGCCATCTGGGAACACGTACTTGTCGATGAACTCGCCGCCGCCGAACGAGGTCTCGCCGCTATCGGCATCTGACGACGTGATGCCGTGATTCATCGCGATGCCGTCATCGACGAGCAATTCGCGAATCTTTGAGAAATACGCTGGCAGATTTTTGCACCCGACGTGCTCGCACATGCCGACGCTCGTGATGCGGTCGAACTGCCCGGGAATTTCGCGATAGTCCTGCAGGCGGATCTCGATCTTTCCTTCAAGACCTGCCGCTTTCACGCGCTCGGCGGCGAGCTTGAACTGGTTTTCGGAAAGTGTGACGCCCACGCAGGTCGCGCCGAACTTCTGGGCGGCGCGAATCACGAGCGCGCCCCAGCCGCAGCCGATATCGAGCAGACGATGCCCGGGCCTGACCTGGATCTTGGTGAGAATGTGATCAATCTTCTTGAGCTGCGCGGTGTCGATGTCTTCATCGCCGTTCTCAAAGTACGCGCAGGAGTAGACCATGTTCTTGTCGAGCCAAAGCTGGTAGAACGCGTTCGACACGTCGTAGTGGTACTGGATAGCTTTCTTGTCCGACGTCTTCGAGTGACTAAAGTAGCGTCGCACGCGGGCGAGCGCGCCGGCACTCGTCACGGTACTGTTCGCGAGCCGGTGGCCAATGTCGATGATGTCGGTGAGCTTGCCGTCGATATCAATTTTGCCCTTCACATAGGCTTCGCCGAGATTGTCGAGGCTCGGTTCAAGCAGATAGGGCAGGGCTGTCGCGCTCTTCACATGCAGCGTGACTTCAGGGGCGGCGAACTCTCCGAAATCGAGCTGCTGTCCATCCCAAAGCACAAGCCGCGCGGGGAGGTCGGCCCCCGCGCGCACTTCCTCAACCCACTGCGTCAGCTTCTTCTCCCAGAACATGCTTGTTTCTCCGCACTACTCCAATTTAAGAGAGGCTCGCGCCATCATGTTTGTTACCTTACCCACGCTTGATTAGCACGATTCGCGCCGACGGTCGCGAAGGTCACTAGAAGTTCGCGTATCTGACACGGCGCTTCTGATCCCGACAGGCACATGTAAGCGGTTTTAACGTGGACATACGGAGAACCGCAATCGGTAAATGCGATTTTGCTTTCGACGCTCTCGCGACGACGAAGAGAGAATCCGGAGGCTGTCCGAGTGGCTACGAAGGCAGCACCGTTCAGTAGCGCGCTGCTTGCTGCGTTGCGCATGGCGTGGAACGAGGACCCAGAACGCCAAAATCCGGCCCGGATGACGCGTTGCTTGAGGTCAAGCTACCTCGATCGTAGAGCCAAGGTCTTCCTAAAGCCGCGAGTACATCTTTGTGGATCGGGCGTCCGCCTTTGCGATCGGCAACCTTCTTCAAGGGATCGCGGCAGGTCTGACCCCAGGCGGTCGCCGCAGCTTTGCCGATCCGTTGAAGTGTTGTAGTAGTCGCCGTTCGTGCGCCAGCGGCCACCCAAGCGGAGATCAAGACCGCGCATCGCAAGCTCGCGCGCAAGTTTCATCCGGACCTCAACAAGGGCGCCGACGCCGAAGCGCGCTTCGAGGAGGTCGGCGAGGCCTGGCAAGTCCTCAAGGACCCCGAGAAGCGAGCGGCGTCGATGAGCTCGGCATCGGCTACAAGGACGGCGACGAGATCCGCTCGCGTCCAGATGCCAACGAAGATTTCGCGTACAGCGGTGGCCACGACCGGCAGGAGGTCAACGACACTTGCCTTCCAGGCGAACTCACGAGAAACACATCGAGTTCACGCTGAGCGAACTTTGCCGTATTACGCGAGTTGGCCGACGATTTCGTCCGATGGGTCGTAGAAGGCACCTTCGAGCCGCGAGGCGCGCGCATGGAAGAATGGCGAGTTAGCGCAACTGTCTGTGCCGCGCCATTACCGCTCAAAGACTGGCGAAAGATCTGGAAGTGAATGCGCCAGGCGTGGCAATCGCGCTCGATCTACTCGGACAGATCGACGCTTTGCGCAAACGTCTTTCGCGCTATGCCGATGGCGTGAACAGGTCCGACGGCGCGACGTGGCCTGAGAAGCCGTAAGAGACAGTTCAGCGATTTGACTTGACATCCCGGCCGGTCGTCGGGCAGCGGACGGCCGCACACTTCGACATCGGCCGGTCGACGAGCCCAGTAACTCAGTGAAGGGGCTGTGGCGCACCACCGGCGGACCTAAGAAGGCCCTCCGTGCGTGTTGGCGGCTAAGGCGGATCCCATCCGCGTCGAACAGTCAAACGATTCGCACTGGAATCGACTTCGCGCCCGGCACTTTACTTTCCTTCGCATAGTGCCAAAGTGGCAGAAGAACGTTGCACTCAGGATAGTAGCCGCCGATGCAGCCTTCGGGCACTTCATAGGCCTTGATCTCTAGCCCGTCGAGACGGCGGTCGATGCCGTCGTCGGCGATCGTCTGCAAGGTCACCTTCTGCCCCTCCTGAAGTTGACGCTTCTCCATGTCAGCCTTGTTCATCAGGATTACCATGCGCGTGCCCTTCACGCCACGAAAACGGTCGTCGATATTATAGATGGTCGTATTGAACTGGCTGTCGCTGCGCAAGGTCATGAGGCGCAGCGCGTCGGGCATCTTCTCGCGCATGTCTGGGTCTTCCCCCAGCGACTCCGGCGCCATGAACTCGGCTTTTCCCGACTTCGTTTTCCATTGCCGATGCCGCGCCGGAAGCGGACGGTGAAAGCCGCCGGGCTGCCACATGCGTGCATTGAAGTCGTGAAACGTCTCGGGATAGGTTTTCGCGATTTCGTCGCGTACAAGCGCGAAGTCGTTCCGCCACGCATCCCAATCGACGGTGGAGCGCGCCCCGAGTGTGGCCATCGCAATGCCTGCGACGATAAATTGCTCGGAGCGCGCCTTCTCGCTCGCCGGCTCCGTGACGCCCTTCGAACCGTGCATGCAGCCGGTGCTGTCTTCCATTGATACGGCCTGCTCGCCCATCGGCGTGCGGTGGAATTCGATGCGGCTCAGACACGGCAACACGTACGACACTTCGCCGTGCACCAGATGACTGCGATTGAGTTTGGTTGCAATGTTGACCGTCAGACGCAGGCGACCCCACGCTGGCTCGGTCTGCAGTCGATCCGGTACGGAACGCACGAGATTGCCGCCCAGATTAACCACGGCTTTGACTTCTCCCTTGACGATGCCCTCGAATGCTTCGATCGTGTTCATGCCTTTCTTTCTCGGCGGCTCGAATGAGAACTGTTTTGCGAGCTGATCGAGCGGCGCGAGCTCCGGCTTCTCCGTGATGCCAACGGTGCGTTGGCCCTGCACATTGGAGTGTCCGCGTATCGGCGAAGGACCGGCGCCCGGCTTGCCTACGTTGCCTCGCAACAGGAGCAGATTGCAGAGCATGCGCACGTTTTGCACGCCCAGACGATGCTGCGTTAGTCCCATGCCGTAGTGAGCCATCACGGCGTTCGCGCTCATGTACTCCGCGGCGGCCTCGCCCAGCGCAGCGCGTCCGAGACCGCTGATGCGTTCTATTTCGCTCCACTCGGTTTCGCGGGCGCATGCGGCGAATGCGTCAAAGCCTGTCGTATGTTCCTCGATGAACGCTACGTCGATCACGCGCGGCAGGCCTTGCGCTCTCGCCTGATCGTCAGCCTCGATCACGGCCTTGCAGATGCCGAGGATGGCGGCCGTGTCGCCGCCCGTCTTGACCTGGTGATACTGCGTGCTGATCTGCGTCTGGGCCGGCGTCAGCATTTGCACGGGCGACTGCGGATTGGCGAAGGAAACGAGTCCCGGTTCGCGCAGCGGGTTGAAGGTGATGATCGGCACGCCCCGTTTGCGCGCATCCTGAAGTTGGTGAAGCATGCGCGGGCTGTTCGTGCCCACGTTCTGGCCGAAGAAGAACATCAGGTCGGTCTTTTCAAAATCGTCGAGCGTGATGGTACCCACGCCGACGCCGATCGCTTCCTTCAGCCCAACGCTCGAACTTTCATGACACATGTTCGAGCTGTCGGGTAGGTTATTGCAGCCGTACATCCGCGCGAACAACTGATACATGTAAGCCGTTTCGAGCGAAGCGCGCCCCGACGTGTAGAAGACGGCCTGCTCGGGATCCATCGCATTCAGTTCCCGGCCGATCTCCGCAAAAGCGTCCCCCCAGCTTACTTCCACATAACTGTCCGATGCCGCGTCGTACCGCATGGGCGCGGTCAGCCGGCCCGCTTCTTCCAGATCGTGGTCGGGCCAGTTCAGAAGCGACGTGACGGTGTTCAACTCGAAGAACGCCGGCGTCATGCGCTTGGACGTGGTGTCCCACGCCGTGGCTTTTGCCCCGCTCTCGCAGAACTCGAACGTATGAGGGTCCGCCGGCTTGGCCCACGAACAGCTCACGCACATGAAGCCATCCGGCTTGTTCTGTTTGAGCAGTATTGCGCTGTCCTTGAGCGGGACCTTTTCCTGCATCAGGATCGTGGCCACGGATTTAAGCGATCCCCAGCCGCCGGAGGCAAAGGGATAGGATGGACTCTTGCTGTCATTGCTCATGGCTGCGGGCTCCGGGGGAAAATCATGACGTGACATCGAACAAAACCTGTTCCGGCATTCACGACCGTCGTCTCTTTGATTCGCCGCGCTTCCTGCTCGAGAGCTGATGACGCAGCGCTCGTTACTGATGGATAGCCGATCGCAGTCGCTCTACTTCCTGATCTGAAACAGGCGCAGCATGATTGCCCCATGCGCCGCGGATGAAGCTCACTACCTGAGCCATCTCCGCGGACGTCAGCTTGCCGTGAAAACCGGGCATCTTCTGAGGCTCGGGTCCCGTATCCGTTTTTGGGCTCTTGCTGCCTTCAATCACGATGCGCATCACCGAGGTCGGGTCTTCGGCCAGCACCAGCGGATTGCCCGCGAGTGCAGCGACCTTATTGGGCTGACCTCGTCCGTCCGCCTCGTGGCACCGCGCGCAGAAGGATAGATACACACCAGCGCCAGGACGCTCCACTTCACCGATGCGAATGCTTCGCGCGGTCTGCACCTGAGCGTGCGCGTTGTTTGCGAAGCTGCCGTAGGTCTGTTGAGCTGAAAGTGATTTCAAATATACGGCGATCGCCTGAAGATCCGAATCGGACAGATGCTGCGTACTTTCCTCAACCACGGGGGCCATTGCGCCAAACGCGATGGCGCCTGCGCCGTGGCCGGTTCGCAAGAACTTGACGATGTCGTCGGCAGACCAGCGCCCAAGCCCACTACCTGGATCGCCGGTCAGGTTAGGCGCGAGCCAGTGATCGTTGACGCCACCGGTCAGATACCATGGTGACGCTTCGCTATAGCCCAGTTCGTTGTAAGCGGGGCCTCGCGGCGTGTGACATGCGCCGCAGTGTCCAAGTCCTTGTACGAGATACGCGCCTCGGTTCCACTGCGCGGTTTGTTTGGAGTTCGCTTGGTACCGGTCATGATTGCCGAACGCGAGACTCCAGAACAGCATGCCCCAACGTTGATTGAACGGAAACGGCAAGTGCGTTTCGGGCGCACGCTTGGCGGCCGGCGCGACGCCGTGCATCAAATACGCGTACAACGCGGTCACGTCGTCGTCCGTCATGTTCGCAAGCGACGGATATGGCATTGCCGGATAAAGCCGCTTGCCGTCGCGCCGCTTACCCACGCGCAGCGCGTCGGCGAAATCACGCAAGTTGTAGCGGCCAATACCGAACTCGGTGTCCGGTGTGATGTTGCTTGCATAGATCGGACCAAACGGCGAGTTGACAGGCATGCCGCCGCCCAGCGGCGTGTGATCTGCAGCGTCGTGGCATGCACTGCAGTCGCCGGCTTTTGCGAGATATTCACCTCGAGCAATCAGCTTCGGGTCGGTCATCGACGGTGACTGGCCGGTGATGGTATCGGATAAGCGATCCGCCGACCGGTCGCCACATGCGCTCAACGCCACAATCATGAGCGCCTTGACAAGCCAATCCCGAGTTCTGATCGCGTTCATGTCAATGCCACTGGCTACAAGATTGGAAAAACACTTCGGCAAGGACCGTGAACACCAGCCCTATAACAAATCCGCAGCCGATCAACGCGCTGCACAGCGCAACGAAGCGCTTACGAGTCACCTCCTCCTCAGCGCGCGACGGTTCCTCGGACAACTCCATGTTCGAACGCTGTGCTTTGAGCTGCTTTTGCTTGCGCCTCAGGAACACGAAGCCGTACACGGGGAGTGCGGCGCATATGGCCGCGACGGCGAAGGCAGCGATCGACATTCCATACAACCATCCATCGAGATTCGGAAAGACAGGTTTGACACGCGGGATCGATCCAGCCGAGCAGGCTTGGGCGGAGATCGTCTCAGAGACCATCAGTTGAAGCAGCCATGCGCCGGGCGCGAAGAAAAAGCCCGCACTCGCGCACAGGCCAAGACGGCGCTTTTCGCTTTGGGTGAGTGCAGACTTCTCCGCGGGGACGGGCGTTTGCATCAGTGGCCTCGCATCCAGAACGGCGTCACATACAACGATGTAAAGATGAATAGCCAGACGACGTCGACGAAGTGCCAATAGAGGCCGCCGATGCGCATCGGTGCGTTGCGTTCGGCGTCGAAATACCCTAACGCAATCCAGACCGCGAGCAGAACAAGGATGACCAGTCCGACGACGACGTGGGCCATATGAAAGCCCGTGATAGTGAAGTAGAGAGAGCCGTAGAGATGAGCGGTAATGCCGTACGGATGGTCGTGCCACTCTTTCCATTGCATGCCAGCGAACGTGACGCCCAGCGCAATCGCGACCAACATCCAGCCGAAAGCCGGCCACCGCTTACTTCTTTTGAGCGTTCGCTCGGAGAGCCACGCGAACACGCTGCTCAAGATGAGTGTGCCGGTGCTCAGTGCACCTGTGCCGATTTTCGGCATGCCCTCCGGCGGCCACGGGAGAGTCGTCTGAGACTGTGAGTAGAAGTAGCAGAAGATCAAATAACCGAAAAGACTCGCTTCCGTCGCGATGAGTGCCAGCACGCCCCACCATCCTCCCGAGTGCTCGCCTGCACTTCCGACGGGCAGAGCGTCCTTGCTTGTGCCGGTGTTCGCGGGAACGGTCTGCGCTGGTCCGGGAGGCTCGCGCTGCGCGAGCGCGCGTCGCGGCCACATCCACGCGATGAGCGTTGCGCCTGCCGCCGCGAGCGCCACCAAGGTAAAAGACGGCGAGCGCAACAACACGCCGACGAAAACAAGCGCGCCAAAAAGTCCGAGAAAGAATGGCGACCAGGCATCCTCGGGCATCTTGAGAATGACATCGGGGCTGCCGCTGAAAGGGTGTACTCCAAGCGCCTCGCGCCCTCGGTGAAGCAAGTATCCTGATGAGAGACTCGACTGCCGCCCCTTCGGCTGCAGGCGATCCTCCCACATCGGATGCCGCGATTCGATCACCGGCAAGACTGCAAAGTTGTACGGCGCCGGCGGCGACTCGGTCGACCATTCGAGCCCAGGCGCGTCCCACGGGTTCTTCGGCGCTTCACGTCCGCGGCGTGCCGAGACGAGTGCGTTCACCACAAAGAGCAGAACGCCTAACGCAAAAATAAAGGAACCGATCGTCGTAATCAGGTTCGACGTATCCCAGCCCATGCCTTCAGGATAGGTGTAGATGCGCCGAGGCATGCCGAGCAAACCCGAGATGTGCATCGGGAAAAAGCCAAGGTTGAACCCCACGAGGACGATCCAGAACGCGATCTTGCCCCATCGTTCATTCATCATCCGTCCGGTGAACTTCGGAAACCAATAGGTGATTCCGCCGAAGACGGGGAAAACGTTGATCCCCAGCAGCACATAATGCAGATGCGCGACGACAAAGTAGGTATCGGTAAGCTGCCAGTCGAGCGGCACTGCGGCCGTCATTACGCCGGAGACGCCGCCGATGACGAACATCAGCACAAAGCTCGCGAAATAGAGGAACGGTACAGCGAAGACGGGCCGTCCAGTCCATATCGTCGCGACCCATGCAAACACGGCGACCGCGCTCGGAATCGAAATGAGCAAGCTCGCCGCGCCGAAGAAGGCCAGTGCCAGGGGCGTGATTCCGGTTGCGAACATGTGATGGATCCACACTTCGAAGCCGACGGTCATTGTACCGACAGTCGCCATTGCCACCGCCGCATAAGCGACGAGGGGACGACGGCAGAAGGTCGGCAGGGCATCCGAGACGATGCCCATAGCCGGCAGCACGACGACGTAGACCCACGGATGCGCGAACATCCAGAACAAGTGCTGCCAGAGCAACGGCCGGCCGTCGCTCGCCACGTCGAAGAAGTGCGTACCGATATTGCGGTCCATCCACAGCAGCAGAAAGGCCAGACTCACCGACGGCACGGCGAAGAGATTTGCAAACGAGATGGTGAGCGTGCCCCACACGATAATCGGCAGCCGGTCCACCGACATGCCGACCGCGCGCATGCGAAAAAGCGTGACTACAAAATTTACTGCCCCAACGGTCGTCGAGATGCCCAGCAGCACCATACCGAGGGAATAGACATCGATATTTATTCCGCGGCTGTACTCTAGGGACGAAAGTGGCACATAGTTAAACCAGCCGGCGTTGGGCGCCTGGCCGAATGGAAAGCTGCCATAAAGGAAGATGCCGGCAAAGAGAAAGACCCAATACGAAAGCGCGTTCAGACGAGGAAACGCCATGTCGCGAGACCCCAACATGAGTGGCCAAAGGAAATTCGAGAAGCCGCTGAGGACCGGAAGCGCATACAAGAAGATCATCGTAACGCCGTGCATCGTGAAAAGCTCGGCGAACTGGCCAGGCGTCACCAGTGATTGGTTCGGTTGCGCAAGCTGCAAACGCATCACAAGCGCTTCAACTCCGCCCAGCAAAAGAAACAGAAAGGCTGTGACGATGTAGCGCAGGCCGATCTTTTTGTGATCGACGGTTGTAATGAAACCGCGCCAACCCGAATCTCCTTCCCAGATTTCACGCAGGTGCTTCTCGGCCTCCGACCCCTGGGGGACGCTGCCAAACTCAGGCTCACGTCGGAACGCGACCCGGTGGACCTGCGCAGCGCTTCGATCACCGATGGAGGCCATCGTCGATTCCTTACTTAAGAGTGGCGAGGTAGGCCGACAAATCGCCCGCTTCAGCGGGCGAGAGCTTCATGTCGGGCATGAGCGTGCCGGGCTTGATTTCCTGAGCGTGCTGAATCCAGTCGATCAGGTTCTCTGGTGTATTGACGACGCTACCTGCCGCAAGCAGCCGACGCGACAACACGTGGGTGAGATCCGGCGCCTGAACCCCGGTCGCCTTGCTTCCGCGAACCGTATGGCATCCCGCGCAGCGTCCTTCGAAGAGCTTCCTTCCTCGGATCGCTTGAGCTGTCGATCGTGCCGGTGCTGCCCCCATCTGCGCGGCGTACCACCGGTCGTAATCAGCCTGCGTCTGTGCGTAGACTTCGAACGCCATGTGCGCATGCTGTACGCCGCAGTACTGCGTGCATTGGCCTCGGAAGACCCCCGGGTGGTCCGCCTCGATCCACTGCCGGTTTGTGGTACCAGGAATCGTCTGCGTTTTGCCGGCCAGTTCCGGGACCCAGAAAGCATGAATCACATCGGCGCTTTTCAGCAACACGAGCACCGGCACGCGGGACGGGATGTGCAGCTCATTGGCCGTTGAGAACCGGCTCTCGCCGTCTCCATAGTCGACTTTCCACCACCAGTCGTAGGCCGTGACCGTCACGGTCAAACCCGGCGTTTTTGAAGGGTCGGCGACCTCCGCGAGCACAGAGAGCATGTACACGGCGATGCCGAAAAGCGCGATGGTCGAGAGGACCGAGCCGACGTAGACCAAGCGCAACCCTCCTTCCGAAACGAGCGCTCGCGCGTCCTGCGGCTTCCTACGTCGAAACATGCCGATGAGAAGCAATCCGGCAATGATGACGCACACGAGCACGCATATGATCGTCAGCGTCCATCCGAGATATATGACTGGCTGTGCGGCGGGCCCCTTGCTGTGCAGAAAATACGCGAGCGGCGTCGACGCAGCCGTCAGCGATTCAGCCTCACGCGGCGACGCTCCGGCGGCCGAGGCGCCTAGCTGAAAGAGTGCCGTGGCGAGCGAGGCTCCAACGTGAACAACCAACGCGATGACACGGCGCACTGACACCACGGTATCTCCTGGGAACGCACGGACTAAAAAAGCCGAAATGCGACTTGCTGCGCCCGGTTGATGCTTGAGTGAGGTTGCTTCGGCGCGCGCTGCCTACCGCAACGCTTATTCCAACCTCGATAAATGCAACAAACCACCGCACGCCTTCCCGACTTCATCCGCACAGATGTGTATCACAATGTGATATTTTTTCAAACGCTTGAAAAGTTTTCCATAGACTGCTTGAACTGATCGCCGGACTGAAACTGGCGGCGGTCTGGACAAATCCTGAACGAGCGAGATAGGACCGGTGATGAATCGACAGCTACGCATACGCCGAGTAATGCCCGCAAAAAAAGATGTGGAGCGTCTCTCGCAGTTTCGCTATGTCTTGAGAACGTTCCTGCGCTACTCGGAAGAGATAACGCAGTTAGCCGGGATTACCCCGCTTCAATATTCCCTACTCGTTCATGTACATGGCATGCCGGGACGCTCTTGGGCGACGGTCGGGGAACTCGCCGAGCGTCTTCAGGCCGCCTCTAATGGCGCCGGTGCATTGGTCTCTCGCTGCGAGCGGGCACAGCTCGTCGTGCGCAAGAAGTTGGGAGACAAAGATCGTCGGCTTGTGCAGGTGCATCTCACCCGCAAGGGCGAGCGGTGCCTGTACAAGCTCGCTGCCCTGCACTTGGACCAAATGAAAGAGTTGAGGCGAATACTTGCAGAAACCTAACGGGGATACTCCCCACGCGTATGAGCTGTTGGCCGCCTCGCAGCGCGGCACAGTCATTGCATCACGTTGTGATATATCGACCATAACAATATTCACCACCCTCCTCGCAGCAACCTGGGAGCAAACTATGACCACTACTGTCGGCGACTTTCTGGTCGACCGCTTGCACGCATGGGGCGTGCGCCGCATCTTTGGCTATCCGGGCGATGGCATCAACGGCATCCTTGGGGCGTTGAACCGCGCAGAAGGCAAGATCGAATTCATTCAGACGCGGCATGAGGAGATGGCCGCCTTCATGGCTTCGGCGCACGCGAAGTTCACTGGCGAACTTGGCGTGTGTCTGGCGACCTCGGGGCCGGGGGCAGCCCATCTCCTTGCAGGTCTTTACGACGCGCGACTGGATCACATGCCTGTGCTCGCTATCGCCGGGCAGCAAGCCCGCGCGTCCCTCGGTGGACATTATCAACAGGAAGTCGACCTTCAGTCGATGTTCAAGGACGTCGCGGGCGCTTTCATCCAACAAGCCAGTGTGCCCTCCCAGGTTCGACATCTTGTCGACCGGGCCATCCGAACTGCGCTAGGCGAGCGAAAAGTCGCGGCACTCGTGTTCCCGAACGATTTGCAGGAACTCAAATACGAGCCGCCGCCGCGCAAGCACGGAACCTTGCACTCGGGGGTCGGTTATCGCGCGCCCAAGACGGTCCCCTATCCTGATGATCTTCAACGAGCCGCCGAAGTCCTCAACGCGGGAAAGAAGGTGGCAATCCTGGTGGGCGCGGGCGCGTTGCAAGCGACCGATGAAGTGATCGCTTTGGCGGAGAAACTTGGCGCAGGCGTCGCAAAAGCGCTCCTGGGCAAAGCCGCACTGCCCGACGATCTGCCTTACGTGACCGGCTCGATTGGTCTGCTTGGCACGGAGCCGAGCTATAAGCTGATGACCGAATGCGACACGTTACTGATGATTGGCTCGGGCTTTCCTTACTCGGAGTTCCTCCCGAAAGAAGGCGCGGCGCGCGGGGTACAGATTGATATCAAGCCCGACATGCTGTCTATTCGGTATCCGATGGAAGTCAATCTCGTCGGCGACAGCGCGGAAACATTGCGTGCGCTTTTGCCACTGCTCGAACACAAAGCGGATCGCGCATGGCGGGAGGGTATCGAAGGCTGGATGACTGACTGGTGGAAAAAACTCGAAAAGCGTGCGCTCGTGTCGGGAACGACCGGCGTTAACCCGCAACGCACGGTATGGGAGTTATCGCCGCGCGTGCCGCCCAACGCCATCGTGACCAGTGACTCTGGATCATGCGCAAACTGGTACGCGCGCGATCTCAAGGTCAAGCGCGGCATGATGTGTTCACTCTCCGGGGGGCTCGCGTCCATGGGCGCGGCCGTGCCTTATGCGATCTCGGCGAAATTCGCGCATCCTGAGCGGCCGGTTATCGCACTGGTCGGTGACGGCGCGATGCAGATGAACAACATGGCGGAACTGATCACGGTCGCGAAGTATTGGAAGCAATGGTCCGATCCGCGCTGGATATGCATGGTGCTTCACAATGACGACCTGAATCAGGTTACGTGGGAACAACGCGTGATGAACGGCGACCCGAAGTTTGAGGCGTCGCAAGACATTCCGTCGGTGCCATACCACCGCTTTGCTGAATTGATTGGGCTGCGGGGTCTCTATGTCCATCAGGCCGAGCGCATGGGCGCAGCGTGGGACGAAGCGCTGGACTCAGACCGCCCCGTTGTGATCGAGGTGAAAGCCGATCCCAACATTCCACCGCTGCCGCCGCACATTACCCTGCAGCAGGCAAAAGCGTTCGCCACGACGCTCTTCGAAGGAGATCCGGACGAAGGCAACATCATCGTGGACACCGCGAAACAGGTGCTGGGTGCGGTGCTGCCCGGGCATAAGGACACGTAACCGGGGGTCTTCGCCATGCACCTTACAAAACGGGAGGCGCCGGTCGAAGCGATTCGGGCCCGCGCCTACACCATCCCGACAGACCGGCCGGAAGCCGATGGGACTTTCGCCTGGCAATCCACGACGCTTGTCGTTGTGGAAGTCACCGCGGCGGGCAAGACCGGCATCGGCTACACGTATAACGACGCGGCCACCGCCGCCTTGATCGAATCGACGCTCGCCTCAACGCTCGTCGGGGAAGACGCATGGAACGTCGACGCCGTCTGGATACGCATGCAGCAGCGCGTGCGCAACATCGGCCGCTCAGGTATTGCGGCATGCGCGATTTCGGCGCTCGACTGCGCACTGTGGGACGTGAAGGCCCGGCTGCTCGACATGCCACTCGCGCGCCTATTAGGCGCCGTTCGCACCGCAGTTCCACTTTACGGCAGCGGCGGCTTCACGACCTATACCGACGACCAGATTCGCGATCAGCTCGCTGCCTGGGTGCATGAGGACGGATGCCGCTGGGTCAAGATCAAGGTTGGCACGCAGCCATCGCGTGATCCGCACCGCGTGTCGGTCGCGCGCGACGCCATCGGGGAGGGCGCCGGACTCTTCGTCGACGCGAACGGGGCGTTGAATCGAAAGCAGGCGCTTTTCTATGCCGAGCGGTTCGCGCAATACGGCGCCGAGTGGTTCGAAGAACCGGTGTCATCGGACGATATTGGCGGGCTTGCATCATTGCGCGACGCGCTGCCTGCGCATATGGAGCTAGCCGCAGGCGAATACAGCTACACGCTCGACGACTCTTTCAGGCTGCTCGCCAATCAAGCCGTGGACGTCCTTCAAGCCGATGTCACGCGATGCGGCGGAATCACCGGCTTCCTGCGCGCGGCGACGCTTTGCGACGCATTCCATATGCCGCTCTCAGCGCACTGCGCGCCCGCGTTGCATTTGCACGTAGCGTGCGCCGCACCGCGTCTTCGCCATCAGGAATGGTTTCACGATCACGTGCGCATCGAATCGATGCTTTTCGATGGTGCACCGCGCGCGCGCGACGGCGCCATCTCGCCTGACTGGTCAAGGCCCGGTTGCGGGCTTGACTTCAAGCATGCGGACGCGCACCGGTATGCGGACTGAGAGCTACGGCAAACATCGAACAGAACCAATCGAGACATGACGCAAACCAGAAAAATCGATATCGCCATCGGCTGCGGGATCGCTGCGGCGGGACTTGCGCTCGTGCGGCTTGGCGGTCAAAAGGCGCAGCGCTCGCCGGCGCAGACGCACATCGATACGGCACGCACGTTCCACCGCGGCTCGGCGCTGCTCGCACTTTCCGTGCTGACGGACAGTGCGATGGAGCACTATCGCGGCTCCTTCGATAATCCCGCGATGTACACACCCCTCGTCGTCTCGACTCTGTCATTATTGGCCGGCCTGCACGGCAGCTCCGATCACGAGCCGGCACGTCATCCAGTGCGCAATGCGGTCTATATCAGCGCGGCGCTCGCGGGCTTCACCGGCACAGGGTTTCATCTGTACAACATCACGAAGCGCCCCGGTGGCTGGAGCTGGCACAACCTCTTCTATGCTGCGCCGATCGGCGCGCCGATGGCCTTACTCCTCTCCGGGGCGTTGGGGGCGGTCTCCGAACGGCTGCGCGATGAACCGGCCCACGAGCCGCGTCTTTTCGGCATGCCGGCGGGACAGGCGCTCGCGCTCGTCACGAGTGCCGGACTGCTCGGCACGCTCGGCGAAGTCGCGCTGCTGCATTTTCGCGGCTCGTTCCAGAACCCGGCGATGTACGCGCCGATCGTCGTTCCGCCCGTTGCATCGGCTCTGCTCATCAACACCGCCCTCAGCCGTCCGCGCGAGCACTGGTTCACGCGGCTGTGGCTGCGCCTGACGACGGCGCTCGGGTTCATCGGCGTCGGCTTTCATGCACGCGGCGTCGCGCGCGCGCGTGGCGGCTGGCGCAACTGGAGCCAGAATCTGTTCAACGGTCCGCCATTGCCCGCACCACCGAGCTTTTCGGCGCTCGCCCTCGCGGGACTCGCGGCGCTGCGTCTTCGGGAGACAGAGAAGAAATGAAACACCTGCCCCGCTATCCCGGCTATGACGTGATGACCAAACGCGACACGCCGTCATGGGACGAGGTCACGCGAAATGTTATCGACGAACGGCTCGCGACCCCGGAGGACCCGCAGTTCTTCGATGCAGTCGAGTGGCGCGCACTCTGCGCGCTGTGCGCGTGCATCGTGCCGCAGGATCAGCAACGGCCCGCCGTGCCCGTCGCCGCGCTCGTCGACGCACGCCTCGCGAAAAATACAGGCGACGGCTATCGCGACGCTCGCTTGCCGCCGATGCGCGAGGCGTGGCGGATCGGCCTTCGCGCGCTGGATGCCGAAAGCCGTGCGCGTTACGAACTGCCGTTCGCAAGCATCGACAATGACGCGCGCCATGCACTTCTGATCAACATGCAGCAAGGCAAGCTCGACCGCGCCGAATGGAAAGGCATGCCGAGCACCGTCTTCTTCGCGGAGCGCGTGCTGCACGACATCTGCGGAATGTACTACGCGCATCCACAGGTTTGGAGCGAGATCGGCTTCGGCGGCCCCGCTAATCCGCGCGGCTACGTGCGCATGGTCGCTAACCGGCGCGACCCGTGGGAAGCCGCCGAAGCGACACCCGGTCAAGAGGACGCTGCGCAGAAGGAGAACCGCCGTGCCCGCTGACTCGCCACACGACGCGCAGCAGGTCCCGCGCGGCAAGAATGGCCGCGCGCCCGACGTGTTCCATCCCGGCGCATGGATTCAGATGCGCGAGTATCCGCAGGACGAAGCGGTGGATTTTGCTATCGTCGGCACGGGCGCGGGCGGCGGCACACTCGCCTGCCGTCTCGCCGAAAAAGGCTTCAATGTTGTCGCGTTCGATGCCGGCGCTTGGTGGCGTCCGCTCGAAGAATTCGCATCGGATGAGACGCATCAGGGCAAGCTCTTCTGGACCGATGAGCGCGTCTGCGACGGTGAGAATCCGCTCAAGCTCGGCAACAACAACAGCGGCAAATCCGTGGGCGGCAGCACCGTTCACTTCGCGATGGTCTCCCTGCGCTTTCGGCCCGAATGGTTCAAATCTCGGTCGCTTCTTGGTTACGGCGCGGACTGGCCAATCGACTGGCGTGAGATGTGGCGCTATTACGGAGAAGTCGAAGAGGCACTGAAGATATCTGGGCCGGTGAACTATCCGTGGGGACCGAAGCGTCCGCGATACCCGTATCGCGCTCATGAGTTGAACGCGGCGGCGCTGGTGCTCGCGCGCGGCTGCGAAGCGCTCGGCATCGACTGGGCGCCGACACCACTCGCGACCGTCTCCGCGCCGCGCGGCGAAGCACATCCGTGCGTCTATCGTGGATTTTGCGTGTCAGGCTGCGCCACCAACGCCAAGCAAAGCGCGCTCGTCACCTGGATACCGCGCGCCGTTCGTGCCGGCGCCGAGGTCCGAGATCTGGCGATGGTGGGCCGGATCGTCATGGGCGACGGTGGACGCGCCACCGGCGTCGAGTATTTCCGCGAGGGACGCTGGCAGTTTCAGCGCGCACGCAACGTCGTGGTCGCGGGATACGCGATCGAAACGCCGCGCTTGTTGCTCAACTCCGCGACGGACCGCTTCCCCGATGGCCTCGCCAATAGCAGCGGTCTCGTAGGCAAGAATCTCATGGTGCAGATGAACCAGGCCGCGTGGGGCACGATGGACGAAGAGATTCGCTGGTACAAGGGTCCGCCGTCGCTGGCGCTCACCGAACACTGGAATTACGAGGACAAGGGCAAGGACTTCTTCGGCGGCTATTGCTACATGAGCCAGGGGCCGCTGCCCGTCGCATGGGCGTCGACGCAAACCGGGCGCGGTCTGTGGGGACAGCAACTTGTCAACGAGATGCAGAAGTACAACCATCAGGCGGGCCTCAAGATTGTGGGGGAAGCAATGCCGCAAGAGCGCAACCGCGTGACGCTCGCCGACGAAAAAGATCAATACGGACTGCCCGTTGCTCGCGTGACGTATTCACTGTGTGAAAACGACAAACGCCTTGTCGCTCATTCGCTCAACTTCATGAGTCTCGCACTGGAGGCGGCCGGCGCACGCGACGTCTGGCGGGAGATCGATGACACCTGCCATCTCAATGGCACTGCGCGCATGGGAGACGATCCCGCCACGAGCGTTGTGAATGCAGACTGTAGAAGCTGGGACATCGACAACCTATGGATATGCGACGGCTCTGTCTTTCCAACGGTCGGCGGGGTGAATCCGTCGCTGACCATACAGGCCATCGCGCTGCGCACCGCCGACAGAATCGAGGCGCTAGCCGCTCGCGGAGACCTCTAGTGGAAAAGGACCTGGACAATGCATAAGATAGCCGTCATCACTGGTGCTGGCGCCGGCGTCGGGCGCGCGGCCGCCGAGGAATTTGCCCGTCAAGGTTATGCGGTGGCACTGATTTCGCGCGACGAAGAGCGCCTCAACAGGGCGGCTGCTCAGCTCAAGGAGCGATTCGGCGTCCCGACACTCGCCATCCCGACCGATGTCGCCGACTCAAAAGCGGTCGATGCAGCGGCATCACGTGTGGAAGACACGCTGGGTCCAATTGATGTCTGGGTCAACGTCGCGATGGCAACAGCGTTTGCGCCCGTATCCGCGCTCACGGCCGAGGAAATCGAGCGCGGTACGCGTGTCACTTATCTGGGTCAGGTTCACGGGATGATGGCCGCCCTCTCACGCATGCGGACGCGAAATCGCGGCACCATTGTGAACGTCGGCTCGGCCTTAGCTTACCGGTCAGTGCCGCTGCAGTCAGTCTACTGCGGCGCGAAGTTCGCCATTCGCGGATTCACCGATTCGCTGCGCTCGGAAATTATCCACGACGGACTGAAGGTTCATCTGACGATGGTCGAACTTCCCGCCATCAACACACCGCAGTTCGACTGGGCGATGAACAAGATGGGCAAGCAAGCGCGCCCCGTGGCGCCGATTTTTCAGCCAGGGGTCGCCGCCCGTGCAATTTTCTTTGCGGCTACGCACCGCCGGCGGGAAGTATGGCTCGGGTTCTCGACTGTGAAGGCGATCCTCGCGAACCGGATCGCTCCCGCATTGATCGACCGCTATCTGGCGAAAGCCGGCTACTCAGGGCAACTCACCGACGAACCGCTACAACGCGATGCAACTGGGAACCTGTTTGATCCGGTGCCCGGTGACTACGGCGCGCACGGTCGCTTCGATGACCAGGCGCGCGAGCATAGCTGGGAGATGTTCACCGATCGTCATCGCGCCTTCTTTTGGAGTCTGGCCGGCATCGGCGCAATGGGGTTGATTCGGGCACTCACCAATCGGAGAGCTGACTGAGATGAGCTGCCCCATTGCTGATTACGCGCTTCTTTCGGACGGCGAAACTGCTGCCCTCGTGAGCCGTGACGGCTGCATTGACTGGCTCTGCTGGCCACGTTTCGACGACGATGCATGCTTTGCGGCGCTTCTGGGGCGATCCGAGAACGGATGCTGGACGATCTCCCCCGCCGAAGCGATTAAGCGCAACGTACGGCGCTATCAGGACGACACGCTCCTGATCGAGACTGATTTTGAAGTCGCCGACGGCGCGGTCCGCATCGTCGATTTCATGCCTGTTGGGATCAGTTCGCGCTCGGTGATACGGATCGTCACCGGTCTGCACGGCACCGTGAAGATGCGTTCTGAACTGCGCCTGCGCTTCAACTATGGCCAGCTCACGCCGTTGATCGAACGAGCCGACGGCGCCCTTCTGTCGTACATTGGCCCTGATCGGGTGACGCTGCGCAGCGATATAGAAATGCATATCAAGGACGGCGCGATACACGGCACTTTCGACGTCCAGCCCGGGGAGACCGTTACTTTCGTGATGGCTTACGGGCGGACACACGAGCCCGTCCCAGAATCGGTGGACGTCCAAGCCGCGCTGCGCACCACACAACGCTATTGGCGAGACTGGATCGCGAAGTTCGACGTTTCCCGCACCGCGTGGCCGCAGGCCGTCAAGCGGTCCCTGTTGACACTTAAGGCCCTCATCTATCGTCCCACCGGCGCCATCGTCGCTGCTCCGACGACCTCGCTGCCGGAGGCGCCCGACGGTCAGCTCAATTGGGACTACCGATACGCGTGGCTGCGGGATACCAGCTTTGCGATGGTCGCGCTGCTGAACGCCGGTTATCACGACGAGGCACAGGCTTGGCGCGACTGGCTCTTGCGCACTATCGCCACGGAGTCCGAGCACAGTCGGATCATGTACCGGGTGGACGGCGGGCGGCATCTCCCGGAGTGGACGGTCGACTGGCTTCAGGGTCATCGCTATGCAAAGCCCGTCCGTATCGGCAACGCCGCGGCCCATCAACATCAGCTAGATGTTCTCGGGGAGGTTGTCGATTGCCTGCACGTCGCCCGCCGCGGCGGTCTGGCTCCTGCTGGCGAAGAATACCTTGTGGAGCGACACATCGTCGAGCATATCGAGAAGGTCTGGCACCTGCCCGGCGCTGGTATCTGGGAGTCACGCTCAAGCCCGAAGCACTACACCTATTCGCGGGTGATGGCCTGGGTGGCGCTGGACCGTTTCGTCAACGGTCATGCGTGCGATGACGGCCGTGCGCCACTCGTCGAACGGCTTGAGTCACTTCGCGAGCGACTTCGTGAAGAAATCCTTCGCGAGGCCTGGAACGAGGGGGTCGGCAGTTTCACGCAGTACTACGGCGGAGAAGAAGTAGATGCCAGTCTTCTGTTAATGCCGCTCGTCGGTTTCATTCCCGCCGACGATCCGCGCATGTCCTCGACGATGGACCGGATCGCTCGCGATCTAAGTGAAAACGGACTCATCAGGCGCCACCCGAAAGATCCACGCGGTCCCGACGAAGGAACATTTCTCGCCTGCTCGTGTTGGATGGCGGATTGCCTGAACCTTCAAGGACGCAAGGAAGAAGCTCAGAGACAGTTCGAGCGCGTGCTGGCTGCCGCCAACGACGTCGGTCTGCTCTCCGAACAATACAACACACAGCGCGGCGAACTCGCAGGGAATTTTCCTCAAGCATTGAGCCATCTCGCCGTCATCAACACAGCCTTGGGACTGAGCGGACCGACGTTACAAAGAGGCGGCGGATAGACTTCTGGCTTCGGAAGACAAGCAGACGATTGCGCGTCGGTTGACAACCCTCATCGGGTTCGCGCGTTACACGCTATGACGCTTCCTGACATCAAGCAGACCTGTTTTGCTCGCTTTTTCAAGGATGAACGACGCTGCTTCGCACCGTCGGCAACGGCAGCCCGATGCTCGGTAGCTGGCTGAAGCCGACGGTCGAGCAGGTACATGTTTCAGCAGCAACCTCCTTAATCGGCGCCGTAGGCGACTGTGGTCAGTATCGCCAGCTCCGACTGCCGCGAGTCCAGGCGCGTATGCTGGATGACGACCGGTACGTCCGATGCAAACAAACTGGCATACTCGGTGCCCGTGGGAATTTGCTCTGGATCGGTAAGGTCGTTGAAGCGCATGTGCAAAGTTCGCAACGCTGGGACCGTGATTTGATAAGGACCGGCCGGCGCACGATCCTTGAAGAAAACTGTCAATTCTATATGCGCGTCTTGCTCGCCGGCGTTGAGGATGCAAGCCGCTTCATGACTGACAAGATCCGGTGTATCGCCAGTGCTTGAAGGCGGCAGATATCCCTCAGCGATAGCCCATCGTTTCTTTCCGATCGCATCCATGAAAACCTCCCGTCTAAGGTAATGGAGACACAATGCAGCAGCAAAAAGCTTACCTTATCGGGAAGTTAGGAGTATTGCTAAATTTCTTCATGTAAACTCATTGCTTGAAGTGACTTGTTCCCGCGAGCGTCCGACCCAGCGATTGTGATACGAATAAGTCGCACAAACCGCACCATTATTGGAGTAATGGTGCGAAGTTGAGAATATTGGCTATTCGACTTTTGGGTTGCCAGGTTCGCCAGAGGCCGAATTTGAATTCGATGAAGGACAGGCGCGAAAAAGCTCGCTCAAGGCGGGCGCTGAATCCGTTGCAAGCAAGCCGCGCATGCGGCTCGGCGACGATCAGGTTACGGCTTCGCCGTATCGTCAGTCGCGTCCTTCAAGTCTTCTTTGGCGTCACCGACGTCCTTGCGCACTTCGCCTTCGGCCTGCTGCGCGTCGCCCTTCGCTTCCTGCGCGGGCTCGTTCGTCGCCTTGCCGACGCCCTCGTTGATCTTGCCTTTGACCTTTTCCCCGACGCCCTTCACCTGGTCTTCATTCATGGTCGCTCTCCGGTTTGCCTGCGGCATGCAGGTACACCTGAGTCAGCGCAAGGAGGATGCCGCGTCGTAAAGGTCACTGGGCTTCTCCCACAAAACCCGTCGCGATTTTCAGCAGTGAAAATCCCCCTAACCACCCTGTTCCAAAAACCGCACCGTTGATAACGAGAAGTAATCACGGGTATTTTTTGCGCGGGTTCGAATAAGTACCTGCCTCGCATTTTGCTGTCAGCGATTATTTAATACGAACGGCCGGATTATTCTTCTGCCGTATTGTAAACCCTGATTAACATGGCAGTTGAATGCATGTTTTAATCCCTGCCCTGTCGACAAAAAATACACCGCGACAGAATGTTTCCCCGCGGAGTCAAGCGTTTCCTCAGATCACTATGAGGTCGTTGGCCCCTGCGGCGGGGCTACCAAATCGTTTCGCAAAAATAGAAATATCAGCATCTATCTGGGAGAGAGACATGCTAAGTCCCCATGAATTTGCCACGCTAATGCTGGTGAGCGCTGCACCGGATCAGATTGACCTTGATCGCGAAGAACTCGACATCCTGATGGAACGCCAGCTGGTCGAACTCGAACAACTCGCCTCAGGCCTTCCGCGTCCTCGATTGACCGTTGATGGCCGTGCCGTCCTGCAAGCCGTAACTCGCGTGCATTGACGCCCGCAGCGGCTATAAGGCTGCGGCCTTAGCTCTTTTTGCGCGTGTCTGCCGCTCGACAGCCGCGTTCGACCCACGATCGTTGGCGAGTTCTCGCTGCCGAATTCCAGGAGCAGCTGTGTCCACCGATCATAACTTGCTGCGAAAATAAAAAACCCGCTCGATTGAGCGGGTTGAATCCATATCGGTGGACATGGAGGAGACGAACTTAGTATAAACCCTTACGGCTCAACTGCAAGTCTTTTCTTCGACCTGCAGCAGATAGTCAACGGTTCGCTTTTCCGGGTTCCCTACGGGCGCAACGCTTGCGTATTTGCGGGAGAGAGGTGCCGCCATGAAAGCGACCGCGTTCTTGAAACAAGCGAAACGAGAAGCGCAACTCGTCGATGCGCTTCTCGTTGCGCGCTATGCACTCGTCATCCATGACGGCATGATGCTCGTGGGGGATGACGAACCACCCACGCGGTGGCGCGTCAGTTTCAGGACCGAGCTCGAGCGTATCGACGCGGCGCTCCAGATGGCGGGCATCGACACGCAGCAACCGCTTCGTCCGCCGATGCTCGACCGGAGCGATGGCGACGGTGACCATCAGCACGATGGCGACGGCGTGCCGCCGGACGCGAGCGAATGACATGGGGCGCTGGAACGGTTCGCGCGCGACGCGCGTACGCGCGCCCGAGACTGCGCCCGGCGAAATGCCGGTTCTCATTGAGCCTCAATTGGCGACGCTGGTCGAGCGTCACCCAGTCGAAGGGAAATGGTCCTACGAAATCAAGTTCGACGGCTATCGAATGCTTGCTCGCATTGAGTCGGGCGACGTCAAGCTGATCACTCGAAACGGACACGATTGGACTGAGCGCATGCCGCGCCTACGAGACGCGTTGGCGGACCTGCCGGCCGATAGTGCGTGGATTGACGGGGAGGCAGTCGTACTGGACGCCAGCGGCAAGCCCGACTTCAATTCCCTACAGAATGCCTTCGACCGGCGCAGTACGGCAGACATCGTCCTGTATGTCTTCGATTTGTTGTGGCTTAACGGCACTGATCTTCGTGAGCAGCCGCTCCGGACGCGCCGCGCCCTGCTTCACGAACTAATGCAAAGCGTCGAAAGCCCCCTGCTTCGCTATTCCGACGACTTCGCCGAGGATCCGGTATTGCTCGTAGCCTCCGCCTGCAAGATGAAACTTGAAGGCATCATTGGCAAGCGCGCGGACGCGCCGTATCGGTCGGGTCGCTCAAACGACTGGCAAAAACTCAAATGCAATCTCAGGCAAGAGTTCGTGATCGGCGGCTTCTCGCGTGTGAAGGGCGCCAAGACGGGCGTGCGCTCGCTGTTGCTGGGCGTCTACGAGCAAGACGGAACGCTCAGGTACGCGGGCCACGTTGCGCCTCATCTGACGCCCTCACGCGGTGCCGCATTCAGCAAGCGCGCCCAACCCTTACTTCAGTCTCAGCCCGCCTTCTACAACGCACCTCAACCCGAGCGCGATCGCGAGTTTTACTGGCTCGTGCCCGACATCGTGGCGGAGGTGTCGTTCCTGGAGTGGACGCCCAACGGCGAAATCCGGCATCCTGTATTCCACGCCCTTCGTGAAGACAAGCCTGCACGGGCGGTCACCGAAGAAAAGGTCGTTGACGATCCACAAGCAGGACATGTCGGCTCGACGCGGGAACGATCCGGTCCCCGTGGCACGGTCATCGTGGGCGACATTAAGATCAGCAACCCACAACGCGTGATGGATCAGGCCTCAGGCCGCACCAAGCTCGACGTCGTGCGGTACTACGATGCGATTGCTGAGTGGGCGCTGCCCTACCTCCACGCCCGGCCGCTTGCGCTCGTGCGTGCGCCCGACGGTATTGCGGGCGAACTGTTCTTCCAGAAGCACTCCGAGCGCGCGCGCATTCGCGGCGTGGAAGAGCTGCCCGTAAGCGTGTATCCGGAACACAAGCCGCTGCTGGTTGCCAACACTGCAGACGCGCTGGTCGGGCTCGCTCAGATGAGCGTCGTCGAAATCCATTCATGGAACGGCGTCGCGCCCGATCTGGAACATCCCGATCGCGTCATCTTTGATCTCGATCCCGATCCCGCCTTGCCCTGGTCAGCAATGCTGGAAGCCGCCTCACTCGTCAAGGTGGTGCTGGATGAATTGGGCTTGCGCTCATTCGCGAAAACCAGCGGCGGCAAGGGATTTCACATCGTCGTGCCGCTCACGCGCCGTCAGGGGTGGGAAGAAGTCAAGCTTTTCTCACAAGCGGTCGCACAGCACATGACGCGCGTCGTGCCGCAGCGATTCTCGGCCGTGCTGGGCCCGAAAAATCGAGTCGGCAAGATCTTTATCGACTATCTGCGCAATGGTCGAAGCGCCAGTACGGTGGCCGCGTTTTCGGTGCGCGCCCGCCCAGGCATGGCGGTATCGATGCCGATCTCGTGGGATGAGTTGAAGGACGTAAAAAGCGGCGACCAGTGGACGATGGCGCAAGCCATCCACCGACAACGCACGCTTGCAGCGGACCCGTGGGAAGGCTACTGGCGCACGCGGCAAGGCATCACCGCCGCGATGCGCCGGGCGATCGGCATGAAGCGCTAGTCAGGTAGCACCTCATGCCGGTGGAACGGACAAATCAGACCTTATCATTTGACTCACGCGCCTCGGTGCCCTTCAGTTCACCGTGCTTGTGTGAGTGCGTCGCCCCATATTTGAGTTCGAAGTGGGCGCCCTTGCCGCTTCGCGTCGGAGGAAAATGTTCGCCCTCGACACACGTGACTTCGAACGTATCCTTGCCATCGTCATGAACGACGGAATAGATGCCGGACACCTTGACGATCTCACCGGGCTTATACGAGTTGTCGCCTGCCATCGTTGCACCTCATCAGTTGGAGAACAACAACAGTCCAGCAAAACGTGTTCCGAATGGTTTCCGGCGAGCGGCTTCCTACCTACGATTACCCGCGCTTATCTGCGACTAATCCCATTCACGCGGCAAGTCGATGCTCGTAGTAAGGCCGGTCTCGGTCCTCGAGAATTGCATCGAGTGCGGCGAGATCGGACGCCTGCGGATTCAGCCAGGCATCGACATTCTCTCGCTTGATCGGGACGATGCATCGGTCGTGTCCGGCTGCTTCTACCTCGGCAGGCGGCTCGTCCGTGATGGCGGCAAACGATAAGAGATCCGGCTGACCGGGCGCGGTCCACTTGGACCACAGACACGCGACCATCAACAGCTGACCATTGTTGGGGCGAAACTCCAGGACGACGTTTTCGCCAGGCGCCTGCGGTCCGTCGTGCGTTTCAAACAGCGTGTTCTCGCACTTTGCTCTCGCAACGTTCTCGTAGAAGACGTCGACCAACATCAGGCCATGCGTGTAGCCAAAACACGGTTTCCAGAATTTCTCCAGACTATCGCGCCGGGCATTATATGTTCCGGGGTACTTAACATCGTAGTTCGCAGGCTTCCCCGCAATGCGACACTGGTAGCGCATCGGCTTGACGACATACTGCCCGTCTTCGACCACCAGCACGGGCGCATAGTAGCCGGGAAAGATGCGGGAGTCCCGCGGCTCTGGTTCAATGCGACCGAAGTCGGCCAGGCGCCGTAACGCCGCCTCGATTTTGTCCGTCGCGATGCGCTTGCTTTCGGTCGCCGCCTTGGTTATCTTCGTCTGCAGCGTGCGTTCAGCATCGGCCAGTCGCGTGCGCTGCTTGAAAAGCTCCTGCTCGACCTTGGTCGCCTGCTCCGCGTTGTATCGATCAATGAGGCTTTTGATCTGACGCTCATCATCGGTCTGAGGCTCTCGAAGGGCGTCTTCCATCGCCTTCGGGATTTTGGCCTTGCTGCCCTCGGCGCGCTCCCAGAACAGTCGCGCGAACTCGCGGATGTCCATCTGTGCGCCGAACATCTTCACGTAGCGGCGATAGTCGGCCTGGATCTGCGCTGAGTAACACATGCGTTAGGTTCCCCTCGTTTCGCGATGGCGGCGCTTCCAGGCACAGGGCGCGGAACGTCAGAGCGCCTCTTTGCACAGCGACAGCATCTTCTTGATGACGGTGCATGAATAGTTCAGTTGCATATCGTCCGTGAAGAGCGCCTGGACGTTCGACTGGCGCACCGCGATGCCGGCGCCCTTCAGATCCCGTTTGGCGATCTTGAGCGCCAGTTGGCCGAGCCGCACGCGCGCGAGCCAATCCATCCAGAGGCGATTGCGCCGAAGCCAGATGCGGCAACTTTCCACGACGTGATCGACTCGCCACTCGTACGTGAGTGAATGGGAGGCCGCCACGGTCGCGACCAGGAAGCACAGCAGTTCCGCGCGCGCGTCCGACGCATCCGCCACTTCGTTGATATCAGCTCCGGCCATGCTCGTTTTGTTTCGTCCTTTGCTTGGTTCCTATGCGGTTCGCTGCGTCGGGAACTTCACGTAGAACGCAACTACCTATCTTGCCCCAAAACCCCACAAACTGCTGGGGACGCACGCGAGAGCCCCACGGACAGCCCGTCGATATTGCTTCCAAGCGGGCGACCAGCGCGTGGAAGACTTCGCCGCCGGAACACTCAACGGCTCTGCTGGAATGCACATGCGGGCGCACACGCCGGATTCAACCAGTCTGCACAGCCGGCCGCTGCATGGCCCCGGGGAAGAAACCGATCCGCCCTGCCAGCGCGTAGCCATTTTTTGCAGGCAAGTCCCCAACAGCATAGTCGCTCCCCCACCGACGGTGACAGTGACGGTGACTGATACGGGAAACCGGGACGATGGACTGACGCCCGCGTTAGATGCCCCCGTGGCTGAACTCGCTTGACCTGCCGATGATCAGGCAGCACATCAGAGTTCCTGCGATGGTACGCGACGCTACTCCGGTCTGGAGGGGGAACTCGGTGAGCGAAAGAACGTATTGACTACGGCATTTTTGAGACGTCCAAGGCCCTCTGGTGGCGGTGCAAAGCCATCAAAGATCGCACCATGACAAGATCGTGCGCAAGAGTATCGTCCCTCTCCAGAAGCTCCGTTGCTGCGATCAATTCATTGAGTCGACCGAGTGACTGGTAATCGGTCAGTAGCGAATTTTCGATTTGTGCTTGCAGGAGCGGGATAGCGATGAGAATTTCATTCCGAGTCATAGACCATCCGGGAAGCAGCGATGGTTAGCTTCCCCGGACTGTCAGCAAGCAAAATGCCGTGTTCCGACCGCCTCTTCGGTCTATTCATTTGTTGATTCAGGGCCTTCGGAGGGTATTTCTACCCGCACATGATCGGGTTGGAAACCTTCGTCCCTTACTGCCTGTTCAACCGCTTGGGGACTAATACACCCGCTAATCCTTCCCACCTCGGCTCCCGCGGCGAAAAGGATCCCGGTCCATTGGCCACTAGAAGCACGGTAGATCTTCAGCGTGAGGGGGGCGAACTGGCGCATGGCGTTTTTCACGGCGATGGAAGGGCTGAGATCAGATGGTTTTCGGGCCTTGCAGTCGCTTTTCAATCGCCTTCCATCGTTCCAACTCCTGCCCCAGCATCAGAAGCGCATTAGACGCTGCTAAGTAGCCTTCGAAGGAAAGGCGAGTGTGGGCAATCCAGAGCTCGAGCAGGACCAGCTCCGCCTCCCGTTGGACGATTTCTAGCTCGACGGCTTCCAGGCAGACTGAACGATGGCTTTCCATATGGACAATTTTAGTTGTCGCGACAAGAAAAGAAATTAGGGGTTTCTGAACGCAGACCGAACGGCGCCGCAGCGGCGTGGCTATGCCCTAGTCATCTGGTCCTGCAGCAGGCTGTGCGCAGGCGCCCAAGGGAACATAGAAGAGCGTTTCACGCGCTTTCCCGGCGTTCCCGCTCGGTGGTTTGAGTCTAGCCGCCCTGCGCTAATCGACGATTTCCGTTTGCCTGCCAAAAAAAGGGCGCATACCGCGTTGCGAATTCCAAGTTAGAGTACTGTACATATATACAGTACTTATGCAAAATGGCGGCCCTGCCCAAACATGTCGAGTCCATTCACCCAGATCTCTGGCTCGGAGCGCAGTTGGCGCGTGCCCACGGTAAGACCGTCGACACCGGCTACGCGGCGTTGTCAGCGGAACTGCCCGGCGGTGGCTGGCCGCTTGGTGCGCTCGTGGAGTTGCTCGTTCAGCAGCCGGGAATTGGCGAAATGCGTCTGATGCGTCCGGCGCTCGCCCGCGTGGCTCAAGACACTCGGCGGCCCGTCGTGCTGCTGCAGGCGCCGCATGTCCCGAATGCGCTGGCGTTTTCGTACCTCGGCGTACCGCTGGACAAGCTGATGTGGCTGCGGGCGTCGAAAACGGCGGACGCCTTATGGTCCGCGGAGCGCGTGCTGCAGGCCGGAAGTTGCGGTGCGCTGCTGTTCTGGCAACAGCACATCCGCTCCGAGGCGTTGCGACGCTTGCATCTGGCCGCTCAGGCGACCGAGACGTTACTGATTTTGGTGCGGCCGCTTGCCAGCGCCCAGGATGCGTCGCCGGCGACCCTACGGCTTGGCGTGAGACCGGCAGAGGGCGGGATCGCGGTCGACGTGATTAAACGACGCGGCCCCAACCGCACGGAGCCATTGACCGTCACCCTACAACCGTCGCCGATCTTGCTGAGTCCCTATGGCCGTGTTCGTCGCCATTCACTTGCCCCGGCTTTCGCTGGAGGTGTTCAGACCGAGGTGGTCACCTCCGTCTGAGCACGGGTGCGTGGTGCTCGAGCGCGACAAAGTCATCGTGCTCGATGCGGCGGCGACAGACGCGGGCGTGCGAGTGGGGATGAAGCGCGGCGGAGTCACGACGCTCGCGCCGGAGGCGCTGATGTTCGACCGGAGCGCTGCGCGCGAACACGAGATGCAGCGCGAAGTAGCGATCGCGCTGCTGCGTTTCTCGCCACAGGTGGCGGTGTGCGAAGAAGAAACCATCGTTGTGGACGTCACCGCGAGCTTGCGACTCTTCGGCGGCATCCTGCGCGTATGCCGGGCAATCAAGGACGTCGTCAAGGCCATTGGCGTTACCGCGCGCATGAGCGTCGCGCCCACCGGGCGCGGCGCCTGGCTGCTTTCCAAGGCCGGCCGCCGGCGGGTGCTCAAGATGCGTTCGCTTGAACAGCATCTCGGCGCGTTGCCCTTCATGGCCGTACCTGAACTGCGCTCCTTCGCCGACTGGTTCAACGGGCTGGGCTGCCGCGTGCTGAGTGATATCCAACGCCTGCCCCGCGCAGGTTTGAAGAAGAGATGTGGCGTGGACCTACTCGATTCCCTGGACCGGGCCTATGGCCTGGCGCCTGAACTGCACGAATGGCTCGAACTGCCGCCGACTTTCAGCGCACGCGTCGAGCTGCCTGATCGCGTCGAGCATGCGCAAGCCATCCTCTTTTCCGCGCGGCGACTCGTCGTACAGCTCTGCGGGTGGCTCACGGCCCAGCAACTCGCGCTCACGCATGCGACGATCACGCTCGAACATGAACGCGGACGCCAGGCCATCGAACCGACGCTCATCGAGATCGCACTCGCTGAGCCGACCTGGCATGAAGAGCACCTGGTGCGTCTCTTGAAGGAGCGACTCGGGCGCATCGAGCTCGAAGCCGCGGTCATCGCCGTACGGCTGACGGCCTCGGAAGTGCGCGCGGCTGAGCCGCCCAGCGATTCGCTATTCCCCGAGCCCGGTGGGTCGGCACAAGACCATAACCGGCTGCTGGAACTGCTGGCAGCACGCCTGGGCGCCGAAAATGTTCTACGGCCAGCGCCCGCGCCCGATCATCGCCCGGAACACGCCAATCAGTGGGTGCCCGTGCAAAGCAACCCGAAGACGCCCCCCGCGCCTGATGATCTTCCGCGACCGACCTGGCTACTGCATGCGCCCTTGCGCTTGATGATCAAGAATCATCGTCCGTTCTACGGTTCGCCGTTGAAACTCGTGTCGACCGGCGAACGGATCGAAGCCGGATGGCATGACGGCGCGCTGGTAACGCGAGATTATTTTGTCGCGGAAGCGGACGATAAAAGCTGCTACTGGATCTATCGCGAACGGCCGAGCGTCAAGACCGAGGAAACGCGTTGGTTCCTCCACGGACTGTTCGGTTAAGCAGGTGTTGCCGTGGACTTTCCCTCATCGGGCCTGCCCGCTCTACCTGATTACGCGGAGCTTTTCGCATTCAGCAACTTTTCGTTCCTGCACGGTGCGTCGCATGGTGAAGAGCTTGTGCTGCGCGCGTCGCAACTCGGTTACGCGGGCCTGGCCATCACCGACGAGTGTTCGGTCGCGGGCGTCGTGCGCGCGCATGTTCAGGCCAAGGAAGAAAAGCTGCCGCTGATCATCGGCTCGTACTTTCGTCTGGTCCATGCGCGTCACGGTGCAGATAACGGTCCCAAAAACCGCCCCGCTGCTGGTCCTGCTTCTGGTCCCACTCTTGGTCCCACTTCTGGCCCCGCGTTTGGCCTGATCTTGCTCGCCCAAAACCGTGAAGGTTACGGCAACCTGTGCGAGCTCATCACGCTTGCGCGCATGCGGGCGACCAAGGGCAGCTACCTGCTGACACCCGACGATCTCGCGCGGCCGGAACCGAAGCACGCGCATTTGAAGGGCGTTCAAAACTGACTTGCGATCCTGGTGCCGGACTTTCCGGCGAATGAACAGACGCTGACTGCGCAGGTCGACTGGCTGCGCCAGGCCTTCCCGGCGCGTGCGTGGGTCGGGCTCACGCTGCATCAGCGCGCGATGGACGACATTCATCGGGGCATCGTCGAAGAGGTGGCGTTGAAAGCGGCAATACCGGTCGTGGCCATCGGCAACGTCGTCATGCACGTGCGCTCGCGCAAGCCCCTGCAAGACACGATGACCGCGATTCGCGTTGGCAAACCCGTGGCCGAATGCGGGTATGAGCTTGCGCCCAATGCCGAGCAGCATTTGCGTTCTCGCTTACGGCTCGCCAACCTGTATCCGCCGCACGCGATTGCAGAGACGTTGAGGATTCTCGCGCGCTGCAGCTTCTCGCTGGATGAACTGCGCTACGAGTATCCCGACGAACTGGTCCCCGAAGGCTACACGCATGAAGCCTATCTCCGGCAAGAGACCTATATTGGCGCCCACCGGCGCTTTCCTGCCGGCGTGCCACACAACGTGCAGCAACAAGTCGAGCATGAGCTGCAGCTTATTCGCGAGCTGCGCTACGAAGCCTATTTCCTCACCGTCTATGACATCGTGCGCTTCGCGCGCAGTCAGCACATCCTCTGTCAGGGTCGGGGGTCGGCGGCGAACAGCGCGGTATGTTATTGCCTGGGCGTCACCGAAGTCGATCCTTCCCGCGGCAACATGCTGTTCGAGCGCTTTATCAGCAAGGAGCGCGGTGAGCCGCCCGACATTGATGTCGACTTCGAACATCAACGGCGCGAAGAGGTCATCCAGTACATCTATCGGAAGTACGGGCGCGATCGCGCGGCCATCGCCGCGGCCGTATCGACCTACCGACCGCGCGGCGCGCTTCGGGAAACCGGCAAGGCGCTCGGCATCGATCCGCAGATCGTCGACAAGGTCGCCAAGAGCCATCAGTGGTTCGATCACTCGCAGGATCTGCTGCGTCGATTCGAGGAGTCGGGGCTGGATCCCGCCAATCCGCTGATCGCCATGTGGGCGAATCTGGCGGCGCAGATCCTCAATTTTCCGCGGCATCTGTCGCAGCACTCCGGCGGCTTTGTCATCAGTCGTGGCAAGCTCACGCGACTCGTGCCGGTCGAGAACGCGGCAATGCCGGACCGCAGCGCCATCCAGTGGGATAAGGACGACCTCGAAGCGCTCGGTTTGCTGAAAATCGACGTGCTCGCGCTCGGCATGCTGTCCGCGATTCGACGCACGCTCGATATCGTCTCTGAGCAACGCGGTGAGCGCTTCGAAATGCAGGACATCCCGGTGGAGGATGCGGCCACCTACGAGATGATCTCTCGCGCGGACACGGTCGGTGTCTTTCAGATCGAGTCGCGCGCCCAGATGAGCATGCTGCCGCGCATGCAGCCCAGAGAGTTCTACGATCTCGTAATCGAAGTGGCGATCGTGCGGCCGGGGCCGATTCAGGGCGGCGCCGTCCACCCCTACTTGCGACGGCGCCAGAAGCTTGAACCGGTCACCTATCCCAGCAAGGAACTGGAAATCGCGCTGGGCCGCACGCTCGGCGTGCCGAACTTTCAGGAGCAGGTCATGCAGGTGGCGATCCTTGCTGCAGGCTTTACGCCGGGCGAAGCTGATCAGCTGCGGCGAGCGATGGCCGCTTGGAAGCGCAAGGGCGGTCTGCAGCAATACTACGATCGCATCGTCGGTGGGATGCAGGCGCGCGGATACGACAAGGCTTTCGCAGAATCCATCTTTGAGCAGATCAAGGGATTCGGTGAGTATGGTTTTCCGGAGAGTCATGCCGCGAGCTTTGCCCTCCTCGTCTATGCAAGCAGTTGGCTCAAGTGCCATGAGCCCGCCGCCTTTCTGGCCGCGATGCTCAACTCTCAGCCGATGGGCTTTTACTCGCCCTCTCAGCTGGTGCAGGACGCGCAACGGCACGGGGTCGAGATGGCGCCGATCGACGTGACTATCAGTGGATGGGATTCCGTCCTCGAAAAGCGGCCCGGCAACGAGAAGCCCGACAAGCCGTTCGTTCGGCTCGGCCTTTCATTGCTCAAGGGCATGCGCGAGGGCGCCGCCGAGCGGATCGAAACCGCACGCGCCGTGAAGCCGTTCGCAAGCGTGAGCGATTTAGCACGCCGCGCGCAGCTCGATCGCCGCGACCTACAGGTGCTCGCGGCAGCGAACGCGCTCCGGTCACTGGCAGGCAACCGCCGTGAAGCGCTGTGGCAGTCTGCGGCCGCGGTGCCCGACCGCGGCATCCTGGCTGACACACGGATCGACGACGAAACGCCGACGCTCGGTGCGCCGTCGGAAGCGCAGGAGATCGTGAGCGACTACAACACCGCGGGACTGACACTTGGACGCCATCCACTATCGCTTTTGCGGCCGGCGCTGCTTGAGCAACGGCTCATGCCCGCTTCAACCTTGCGAACCTATCGGAACGGCCGTCTCGCGCGAGGCTGTGGGCTGGTGACCGTACGTCAGCGCCCGGGAACGGCCAAGGGCGTCATGTTCGTGACGCTCGAAGACGAGACGGGCAACGTCAACGTCATCGTATGGCCTTCGTTGTTGGAGAAACAGCGGCGTGAAGCGCTGGGCGCCGCGCTGCTCGCGGTGTACGGGACATGGCAATGCGAAGGGGAAGTCCGTCACCTGGTGGCGCAACGGCTCGTCGACATGACGCATCTACTTGGTGGCTTAACAACTGTCAGCAAGAATTTTTGCTGAGGCTTATGCGTTCACGTGACGCGACGAACGCTTGACCCTCGCTATCGCCACCGGTCTTGTTGCACGGCGGTTTTCAAGTTCCGAGCGGACGACTCCGTGATGGCAACCGCGGCTTAGCTTATCCACGCGATCGCGGTTTTCTATACGCGTGCCTACTTGAGCCTTATGGAAGAATCCACGGTACATGTTGCTCAGTCGACGTTCAAGACTGCGCACATTGTTGGCTATTGAGCGACGTGTCTTCTTGAGAAACTACTCTTGGTCAAACAGCCAGGAGTGTTCTCCATGCCATCTTCTCTTCCACCTATGCTTCACCTCGATGCTGACGACGTTGTGAACATCGTTCAGCGTGTCGGTCTCTCGCGCTGCATCGCGGGCATCGCCGATCGCATCGAGCGCGATTTCTGCCGCTGGCCGCAGTTCGACAAAAGCGCACGCGTCGCCTGCCATTCACGCGACGGCGTGATCGAATTGATGCCCATTGCCGATGATCGCGAGTTCGCCTTCAAGTACGTCAACGGCCATCCAAAAAACACGCAAGGGGGCCTGCCCACGGTGATGGCATTCGGCGTGCTCGCCGATGTCGATACGGGCGCGCCTCGCCTACTTTCCGAACTGACACTCACCACCGCGATTCGCACCGCCGCCATGTCCGCCCTCGCCGCGCGCGCGCTCGCACGGCCTGAATGCCGCGTGATGGCGCTAATCGGCAACGGCGCGCAGAGCGAGTTTCAGGCGATCGCGTTCCGCGACCTGCTTGGCATCCGCACAGTCCGCGTGTATGACGTCGATCCTGCTGCGACCGCGAAGCTCTTTGCGAATCTTGCAGAGCAACGCATCGAGGTGATCGTCTGCCAGAGTGCGAGGGAAGCGGCGCAAGGCGCAGATATCATCACGACCGTCACCGCCGACAAAGTCAACGCGACTATTCTCACGCCCGATATGGTCACCGCGGGCATGCATGTCAACGCGGTCGGCGGCGATTGCCCCGGCAAGACCGAACTTCATGCCGATGTGCTTGAACGCGCGGCCGTATTCGTCGAATACACGCCGCAGACGCGCATCGAGGGTGACATTCAGCAGATGGTGCCGGACTTTCCCGTGACGGAGCTGTGGGAAGTGCTGTCGAAGAAGGCACCGGGACGCACAAGCGATTCGCAAGTCACAGTGTTCGACTCGGTCGGCTTTGCGCTCGAAGACTATTCAGCACTGACCTTCATCCGGGACATGGCGATGGATCTCGGCATCGGCCGGAAGATTCAGCTAATACCCGCGCTGGATGATCCAAAGAATCTCTTCGGCTCCCTGGCAGCAGAATCTGCGCATGCGGCAACTGAAAGCGCGTTCGCGTAAGACTAGCGATAGCTCTTAAGCAGGATGCTCGTTTCCGTGTGGCGGATTCCCTTGATCAGTCGTACACGTTCGAGCACCTGCGATAATTCCGCGGGCGAACGCGCACGTAGCTCCGCCCAAAGATCCCAGCGCCCGTTGGTGTCGTGCAACGCAATCGCGGCTGGGTCACCCAACAGGCTTGCGATTACCTCGTGCGTGCGGTTGCCGTCGACCTGCACACCCATCCATGCCCGAATGTGGTCCGGCTCCGCTTCGGGCCGCAACTGGAGGGTGTAGCCCACAATCACTCGTTCGTCTTCCAGCTTGCGCAGCCGCGCCGTCACCGTCGCGCGCGCGATGCCGAGCTTTGCGGCAAGCGTGGCGACAGACGTGCGCGCATCGGCGCGTAGGAGCGCGATAAGCTTCTTGTCGATTTCGTCCATGATGCATGTACAAACGGGCAGCCTTGCCACCCGTTATTTGTGTCTTGTTAGTCTGTCAGATAGCGCTCGGCGAGCAGCGCCCAGTATGCGCCGCCGATGATCACATTGTCGTCGTCGAAGTCGTAGCCGGGGTTGTGCACCATGCAGCTTTCTTCGCCCGCGCCGTTCCCGATCAACAAATAGCTTCCCGGGCAATGTTCAAGCATCACGGCAAAGTCCTCGCTGCCCGTCAGCGCTTCTCCGTGCGGCGTGACGCGCGCGGCGCCAAGCAGCGCGACGCCGGTCTCGCACGCGAACGCAGTCTCGGTTGACGTGTTGACGAGCACCGGATAGTCGCGCTTATACTGCACTTGCGCCTGAACGCCGAAACTTCCCGCCTGCATCTCGACGAGCGAGCGGATCCGCGTCTCGAGCAGATCGCGCACGTCGCGGTCGAGCGCGCGCACGCTCAGCTCCATGCGCGCGCTGTCGGGGATGACGTTGTTCGCGCGCCCCGCGACGAGCGCGCCCACCGTGACGACGGCCGTCATGCGCGGGTCGACGTTGCGCGAGACGATGGTCTGCAAAGCCATGACGATGCTCGCGGCGGCCACGACCGGATCGGCCGCGCGATGCGGCATTGCGCCATGACCACCGCGTCCGGTGAGCGTGACCGTGACGTCGTCGCTCGACGCCATCATCGCCCCTTCGCGAAACACAAGGCGCCCCTGCTCGATGCCCGGCATGTTGTGCATTGCGAAGACGGCGTCGCAGGGAAACCGTTCAAAGAGCCCTTCCTCGATCATGATCTTCGCACCGCCCGGATGCTCCTCAGCCGGTTGAAAGATCAGATGCAGCGTGCCTGAGAACTTGCCCCGTTCCGCAAGATAGCGTGCGGCAGCGAGGAGCATCACGGTGTGGCCGTCGTGGCCGCATGCGTGCATGATGCCGTCGTGAATGCTTTGCCACGGACGGCCGGTCGCCTCACGGATCGGCAGTGCGTCGAGGTCAGCGCGCAGGCCCAGACGCCTGCGACCGCTGCCGCGCGTGAGCGTCGCGACGACGCCCGTTTTCGCGATGCCGCGATGCACGTCGTAGCCCCATTCACTCAGGCGCTCTGCGACCAGTGCCGAGGTACGTGTCTCTTCGAGACCGAGTTCCGGATGACGATGAATATCGCGCCGAAGCGCGATGAATTCATCCGCGTAGTCGCGCATCGATTTGAGGATCGGATGTGTCATCGCCTGCCCTCAAAACGCGAACGGCATGTGCGCACGTTGCTCGATCGCCTCGCCCGCCGCGAGGCACAGATCCTCCCGGTAGGCGCGCGACACGATCTGCACGCCCACTGGCACGCCGTCATGCAATCCGGTCGGCACACTCAGGCCCGGCAGGTTCAGCGCGGCGATCAGCTTGAGCGGCAATTGCGCATCGAGAATATGTGACATCGTCTCCGGTCCTTCCTGATCCATGCCCCACCTGAACGGCATTTCGAGCGAGGTCGGCATCAGCACGAGCGGATACGTTTCAAGGAACGCATTCCAGCGGCGGCGCAGGCGGTCGCGACGCGCAAAGCCCTGAATGTAGCGTTCGAGCGATGTTTCATTGCCGAAGCGCGCAAGCATCGAGCGCAGCGCATCGCGCGCGCCGTCGTCGCCGTCTTCGTCGACGGTCTGCGCAAAGCCTGTCGCAATCTCGGTCATCGCGATCGTCATCCAGATGTCGAAGCCTTCGCGCATGTCAGGCGGCGCAGCGCGCTCGACGATGTAGCCGGCGTCTTCGAGCCAGCGCGCCGCACGCTGCACTGCGTCGCGAACTCCAGGCGCGATCGGCAAACCCTCGATCTCGTCGACCAGCGCGACGCGCACCGGGCCGTCGATGGCTGGACCTGTCAACGGCGCGGGCACCCAGTTAGGGTCGCGCGTATCGCGCGCCGACATCGCTCCGAGACTTAGTTGCAGATCGCGCACCGAGCGCGCGAGCGGTCCCTGCACTGCGTAGAACTGCGCGGCGAACGTGCGCAACTCGCCTGAGCTTGGCGTGAACGAAGGAACGCGCCCCGCCGTGGGACGCAGGCCAGCAATGCCACATGCATACGCCGGATAGCGCACCGAACCCGCCAGATCGTTGCCGTGAGCGACCGGACACATGCCCGCCGCCACGGCCGCCGACGCACCGCCCGACGATCCGCCCGGCGTGACGTCGTCGCGCCACGGATTGAGCGTGCGGCCGTGCAGCGCGTTCTCTGTGAACCAGCGCATCGAGAACGCCGGGGTGTTGGTGCGCCCGACGATCACCGCGCCTGCATCGAGCAGGTTCGCCGTAACGGGGCTATGCGTCTGCGCGATCAGATCGCGCTTCGCGACGACGCCGTGCGTGGTCGGCTCGCCCATCACGTCGACATTACATTTGATCGTCACCGGCACGCCGTGAAGCGGACCGAGCGGCGCGCCCGCGGCGCGGCGCGCATCGGCTTCGTCCGCTGCGCGCAATGCCGCTTCGCGATTCACCTGCGTCAATGCATTAATGCGCGGATTGGCCGCGTCGATGCGTTGCAGGCAACTCGTCACTGCATCCCGGCTCGATACCACGCCGTTGGCAATCGCATTCGCGATCTGCCACGCATGCCAGCGCCAGATGTCAGTCGACAACGTCGCATCCTCAAAACCCTTTTGCATGTTTCCCATCGTTGAAGTCCTCAATGAAACAGAAGCCCGCGTCGGCCGCGCATCAGAAGAGATGCCGAACGCCGATTCGCGACACGAATTGCCGGCTAGTCGACGAAGGCGCGGTCAGCGCGATCGACGCCACCGTGCCCGGGCTGCTCGCCTTTTGCGCGTCGAGGTCGATGTAGACGTCGGTGCGCTTGGAGAGCAGATAGTCGAGGCCTGCCGTCGCCGTGTACCAGCGCGAGTCCTCGAAACGGTCGAAGGAGAGCTTTGCCGCGAGCACGAGATCGGGACGAACGTGCCAGTCGCCGCCGATATGCAGCACCTGATCTGTCGATGAGCGTCCCGCCAGTTCAAGACGCGTGTTGGTGTAGAGCGCGAGCGCAGTCACGCTGGCGAACGCATAGGACGCGCCGATGCCGAGGATGCGCTGCTTGTCGACGACAAACAGTGCGGTAGGCGCCACGCGCTGTCCCAGCACCGTCGGTGTTCCGAGCAGGCCGGCGAAAGTCGGCGCCTGGTTGATGTCGGTGAGCACGACGGCCGCCGAAAACGGCCCGTACGTGTACTGCACGTTCGCGCTGATCGCGCGGCCGAGATTCGTCGACGACGCGCCCGCGTTCTGCCCGAACGCGTACATCGCGCCCGCCTTGAATCCCGCGACGACGGGCGTCGAATACTGCACCGCATTATTCAGGCGCTCGCCCGACACGCGATCGAAGTCCGCGTTCTGCACGCCGTACAGTCCGCAGTTCAGGCACGGCAGATAGCGTTCGAGCAGCACCGTAAAGTCGTACTGCCGGCCCAGCGTGATCTCGCCGAAAGTTCGATGTCCGAGGCCTACATAGGCCTGCTTGCCGAACATTAAGCCGCCCTGTCCTAAGGCACCCGTGTTCGCATTGAAGCCGTTTTCGAGCTTGAAGAACGCGCGCATGCCGCCGCCGAGATCTTCCGAGCCCAGGAAGCCGAGGGCATTGGCCTTGTTGACTCCGTCCTGCATCTTCACGACCGAATGGCCGCCGTAGTTGTTAACGTACGTGATCCCGTTGTCGATGCTGCCGAACAACGTCACCGTCGATTGCGCATAAACCTGATGCGTGATGCCAGCCAATAAAAGCAGCGCTGCGATAGGACGTCTCACAGAAACGGTCTCCGTGGTTTTGATTGAAGGCGTTCAGAAACGCGAGCGCAGGCGCGCCCGCATCGGACGGCCATGACGCCGCCGAAGTGTGTTCGGAAATAGATGGATGAGTCGGACCGCGATGTTCAGGCGTGCTGCTGCGCCTCGTGGAGTTCCGCGCGTCGCTGCGTCATGGCTAGCACGCCGAGCGTACCGAGCAACACGCTCGCGGCGATATACCAGGCGGGTGCTAATCGGTCGCCGGTCATGCGGGTCAGCCATGCGTTGATGAGTGGCGCCAGTCCGCCGAAACACATCGCGCCGACGTTGTAGACGATCGCCATGCCGGTCGAGCGGATTTGCACCGGAAAGGCCTCCGCGAGCGCTGCGGCGGACGGGCCCCAGAAAAAGGCCATGAGCATCGCGCTGACCAGTTCAAAGCGAATCAGGTTCATCGTGCTCGGCGCGTTGACGAGCGAGGACAGAAGCGGCCACGCCAGCACACCGTACGCAAGCATCGCCGGCACCATGACACGGCGACGGCCGTAACGATCCGCGAGCAGGCCAGTAATGGGACACATCACGAGCAGCACGAGCGCGCCGGCCAGCATGCCAAGCTGTCCCGCGCTCGGGTCAAGCCCGAGCTGACTGCCGGCGAAGAGTGGAATGTAGATGAGCCCGACATATGACGAAGTCGTGCACACGGCGACGATCCCGAGCGTGCCGAGCAGTTCGCGCGGAAAGCGCTGCACGATCTGCAGCAGGGAGAGACGCTCGGCCCGCACATGGCGGCGTTGTTCGATCAGTGCGGCGAATTCGGGCGACTCGTCGACGCGCGAGCGGATGTAGTAGCCGATCGGCCCGATCAGCGCGCCGAAGAGGAACGGCAGACGCCAACCCCAGCTATCGAGCGCGGCGGGCGTCAGATTGTGCAGCAGCAGATACGCCGCTGCGCCGCCGAGCGCGAACGAAAGCGCCTGAGAGCACGCCTGGAAGCTGCCGATCAGGTTGCGGTGTCCGCGCGGCGCGTACTCCAGCAGCATGGCAGTGGCGCTCGCGAACTCGCCGCCCGCCGAGAACCCCTGCAACATGCGCGCCCCGACAATGATCACCGATGCCGCGATACCAATGCTCGCGAACGACGGCGTGATCCCGATCAGCAAAGTGCCGACCGACATCATCATGATAATTGCCGAGAGCGCGGCCTTACGGCCGGCACGGTCGGCACAGATGCCCAGCAGGACGCCACCCACCGGCCGCACGATGAAGGCGAGCCCGAACGACGCGAATGCGACCAGCATCATTGCCGTGCCGCTTTGCGGCGGAAACATAAGCCGCGAGATGATGATTGAGAAACTGCTGTAGATGCCGAAATCGAACCACTCGAGGCCGTTTCCGATGACCGACGAGACAATTGCGCGGCGACGGGCGCGCGGATCGATAGATGGATCTGGAGTCGTGCCTGGTCTTGCCGCTTGTGATGCCATTTTCGCCCCGTGACAGGTAGTCGAGAGGGTTCGCGCCATGTGCGGCGTCAAACCGTTGTCACGATCGTAGTTCGGTGCTTCTCAAGCTCCTAGCCAACAAAACAATTTGGCGTCAAGTTTTGCTTTACACCCAGAGCTTCGACTAATCCTGCTCGACGAACTCGACCGAGCTCATCATGCGCCTGATGGACGGCTCTGCACTTTGCTGACAGGCTCGCGCGGCCTCAACAAAGCATTCGATCATCAATTGGGCCGCCGTGCTGGGCGTATCGCCGCGGCGCATGAGGAGGCTCGTCGTCATCTCGGGCAGTTCGTCCTGAATCGGCAGCGCGATCATGCGCGAACGCATCAGCGGCGACTCGACAAGCGGCCACGGACACACCGTAAGCATGTCGCTGCCTTCCATCATCGCGATGGAGACAAGCGTGGACCGCGCGTAGTGAACCTGATTTGCCGCCAGCTTCACGCCATATCGTTTGAGCATGTTGCTGTGGCGCTGCTCGTGCATATCCTCGCGCATCGTCATGACCCAGTTCTGCCCATCGAGTTCATGCAGCGAGGTTGCTCGCTCGAGCGGATGACCGATACGTGCGACAATGGCCAGGCCGCACTTGAACAGATCGCGCGACACAAAGCTGGCGCTGAGGGCCTTCGGTGCGGAAAGGCCGATGGTGAAGTCAAGAGAGCCGTCGCGTAGCCCTTCGTGCGATGTACCGATGGCTTCCGCCACGTCCAGTCGCACATCCGCGCGCATGCGCTGAAAATCGCCGAGCGCGCACGGCAATATAGTCTGCGATACCCAGGGCGTGACACCGATCGTCACTGCGCCACCGGTCAGACCCTGGATCTGCTCGATCTCTTCTTCAGCGCGTTCCACCTGGGCGAGAATTAGTCTGGCATGCGCGAGTAATCGCCGCCCTGCATAAGTTAGAAGCACGCCCTGTGGTTGACGCGAGAAGAGCGGCGCCCCCGTATGCCGCTCCAGTTCGCGCAACGCGAGGCTTACAGCTGTCGCTGAAAGGCCCAAGTGCTCGGACGCCGCACGCATGCTGCCTTTCTCGGCGACGTGGATGAAACAACGCAGATGTTGAAATTTCATTGATCAACCGGGGAAACGTCTCAAACAAGCGGTAATAGTATTACGAGCCGCTTATTCCCGACCGTGCTTGTTGCTTGGCATTTTTTTCGCCACGTGTCTGTGGAAGGTTCGAACCATTCGCCAGAGCCAGCAGCCGCGACTAGATGGCCTATCGTTCGAGCACTCTCTACGCGATTGCTACGGATTGTGGCGGCGTTCGGTAGTCGACAGCCGACGCAAGCAAGCGGCGATGGCCTGTACCGGTTTTCCTCAACCAATGTTGGGCAAGCCGAAGGCCTTCATCCGGGTTTCGGAACGACATGACGGCGTTATGGCAACGTCAAACGAGCCTGGAGGCGAGCCGGTTCGCTGTGGTGGGGGGCAGGTGTATGAGTCCTCTTCTATCTCTGCACGATCGGGGTAAAGGCCGGTATCCGCGGCGGCCTGCTCGACCGCCTTCGTGGACTGAAAAGCCCCTAACTCGCCAATGTCATCTTCCCCCGCCGAGAGCCGACCACCCCATAGGCCGCTCGGGAGGCGGTATATACGCAGGATCACCGGCTGGTCTTTTTCTTGTTCCATTATTCCTCCTCGTGCTCGACTTGGACGGCCTAATACACTTCCACGGTCCTGGTAAGTGCCCGTTTCCCGCGCGGCCTCCTCTAGAGCCTCAGGGCTCTCGTATCCGTCGAAAGAGCCAATATCCTCCCCGCCGACGTGCGCCGCCGCCGAGGCCTGTTCGTCAATCGCGGCGTCTTGCTGCGTGACTTTGTCCATCTGACTTACGGCCAGATTGAACTGTTCGATGCGGCGTGGGGCTGAACGCCCCGATGATTGTCCAAAACGTCCGCTAGCCGCCAGCCCACCGCTCGTCAATAACGCGGGCTATCCGCTCGGCACAACCACTCATTTTCTGCTTTATGCAGCGCTCGTGGCAGTCCCGCTGCTGGGATGGATCAATGCATTATCGCGTGGACTGTCAGATCGGCAGGGATAGATCGTCCCCTATCCGAGCCTTTCCGCAACTGGCTCGCCATTTGGTCACCGGATGGGAGACGTCCATGGCATCCTCGCATGGCTGCTGCCCGGGCTCATTTGCCTTCATGTTGCGGCAGCATTGTTCCACCACTTTGTTCTCCGCGATGGCGTGGTGCGTCGAATGTTACCCTGAGCACAGCATGTGAACCATGAGCCGACAACTAACACAGATCCGGAAACATGACGAGAGGACATCGGGAATCTCACAAGATAAAGTCAATCGGTTGGCTCCGAGCGGCGGTCCTTGGTGCGAATGACGGCATCATTTCGACGGCCAGCCTGATCATCGGAGTCGCATCGGCGCACGCTTCTCACGGAAATTTATTACTTACCGGCGTGGCAGGACTTATCGCTGGAGCAATGTCGATGGCGACCGGTGAATACGTTTCAGTATCGTCGCAAGCCGATACCGAAAAGGCGGCGTTGGCTGAGGAAAAGGCAGAGCTCGAAAACGATGGCCCCCACGAGCATCGTGAACTGGCGGCAATCTACGAGCGGCGGGGGCTCGAGCGGGAGCTTGCTGACGAGGTCGCCCACGCATTGATGGCGCACGACGCGCTTGGCGCGCATGCCCGCGACGAACTCGGCATAACTGAGATCACCACAGCTAAGCCTTTACAGGCGGCGCTTTCTTCCGCATCGAGTTTTGCGGTGCGCGCGTCCTTACCACTCGTTGTGACGACGATATCGCCGGATCGGTGGACCGTTCCGGCGATCGCGGGAACCTCGTTGCTTTTTCTCGCGACCCTGGGCGGCTTGGCAGCGCGGGCCGGCGGCGCACCGTTGATGCCGGGCATGCTCAGGGTCATGTTCTGGAGCGCGCTATCCATGGGCGTCGCATCGGGCATCGGCAACCTGTTTGGTGCGACCTGAGCGTGCCGCACCGGTTGAGTGACATGACCGGCAACGGCTGTCGGTAATATGTGCTAAGGCTTTGGTTCGTATCACGACGCACCCACGCTAGCGGGGTTAAGTCCGTTGTACCGAGGCCGATAAACGGAGAGAGGCCATCCGGTGGCGTCCCGTGCTTTACGCTTTTGGCTCGCAGCGGATGTCGAGTCGCCATTGCGGCGTCGGGTCGGCAGCATTTCGGTCGATGCCGCATTGGTAACCTGGGCAGTGCTCTGATGATCATGGGCGGAACTGGCGGGCAGCCGTCCGTACGTCGACCGATACATGGAGAATCGGTGAAGAAGGAAGACAGGAAACGTCTCTGGCGAGCGAGCAGATTCACACAATACGCGTTATCAGCGCCCCATGCCATCGTCCTTGGCGGGACCCTCATCGCGCTGCTGCTGGTTGGCCTGTGCGCGACGGTGCTGTACCAGAGTCGGCAGGATGCGCTTGACCGCGCCCGTGAAACCTCGCGCAATCTGGGTCTCATCGCCGAGCGCGACATCAAACGCAATTTTGAGTTGTATGACCTGTCGTTGCAGGCGGTGATTCAGGGTCTGCAACGCCCCGAGGTGATGGCCGCGTCTCCGGCCTTGCGGCGCGGCGTGCTGTTCGATCACGCGATGACAGCCCAGTTTCTTGGCTCGATGCTGGTGTTGGACGCGGACGGCAATGTCGTCCTGGATTCGGCGGGCGATGTGCCGCGTCAGGGGAACTTCGCCGATCGCGAATACTTCACGATCCACCGCGACCACCCGAACGTCGGGCTGTACGTGAGCGATCCGTACGCGTCACGCCTGCGCGGCAGCACTCCCAGCATCGCACTCACGCGCCGGATCTCGCGTCCGGACGGCTCCTTTGCCGGCATCGTGGTGATCGCCATTAACCTTGAGTATTTTCACGAGCTGTTCGCCGGTCTGAAGCTTGGGCCCCACGGCTCGATGTCGCTGATCGGCAAGGACGGCATCATGGTCATGCGCCAGCCGTTCGACGTGCGCATTATTGGCCGGGACATTAGCCAGGCTGCGACATTCCGGCGATTCCGCATCGCGCCGGAGGGTACGTTTTCCGAAACGGCGTCGATCGACGGCGTGCGCCGGCTCTACTATTTCAAGAACCTGCCCGATGTGCCGCTGATCATCATGGTCGCCGAGGCCGAACAGGATATTTATGCCGCGTGGCGGACGCGCGCGCTGATCATCGGCTCACTGACGGGCGCACTCGGTCTGGGATTCGTCTTGCTTTCAGTCCTGCTCGGAGCACAGTTGCGGCGCCGGATGCGCGCGGAGTCGCAACTGCAGATGCTCGCGAGAACGGACGGGCTGACCGGCCTCAATAATCGTCGCACCCTCGGTGAGATCCTTGAGCAGGAGTGGCGCCGGGCGCGCCGCACGCGCAGTACCCTCTCTCTGCTGTTTGTCGACATCGACCGGTTCAAGGCCTACAACGACACCTACGGCCACCAGGCCGGCGACGATGCGCTCGCCGCGGTCGCGCGGTGCATCAGCGGGACTCTCCGGCGGCCCGCCGACACGGCGGCCCGTTATGGCGGTGAGGAATTCGTGGTGGTGCTGCCCGACACCTCGCCGGACGGCGCCGTGCAGATCGCCGAGACGATCCGCACGGCCATTAGTGAACTGGCGATCGAACACGCAGCTAGCGAATACGGGCGCGTTACCGCCAGCATTGGAACCGCCAGCTGGGTACCGGAGCAGGAAGGCGATGTCAGCACCGTGATCCGAGCCGCCGATGAGGCGCTGTACAGCGCGAAGGCCGCCGGCCGCAACAAAGTCGCAGCGTCTTGAGACTGCGATGATTTTTCTGCTGCTGCACGGGCATCTCGTCTAAAGAGAGCCGGTCAACGACATCGACCCCTGCACCGTTTGAAGGCTTGGTGGGTCAGTTCTAACCGCCGGCAACAACAACGACGCACGACGCCAAATATTCGTCCTGTACGAGTAAGAGATATGAAAGAAGTGGACGACGTCTGGTTTATCAATGAAAGAACCGCAGGTGACTGGATTCTCTTCGGCTTTCGTTTCAATAACCACGTGGGCATCGGCACCCTCACCGACGCAGCCCTCTCCGAGCTGTTTTTGAAAGCCGGTGACGGCGCCTGTGAGAAGGTCATTAAGGAGCTGCTGTTGCGCGCCTTGCGCAATTACATGCGTCGACACGGCAATACGGCAGCGCCCGCTCTCGGATCTCCCCTCGACTTCTCGTGAAACGAAAAAACTAAAAATCGCCAACGAGGTTAAAAGCGCCGAGCAGAAAGGTTGCTCGGGGACGACTCATCATCGCATCGATGCACGGACGGCTTTCGTTATTGAGGCAGGGTTCGCTGAGCTTCTTTCATTCCGGCCCATCTTATGAACGCAAATTCCAGGTGGAATATTTTTTGCACCGCGGATTAACAAAAGAGACCGGCCGGGGAATCGCGTGGATGTTACAGCAAGGATCATTTTGCACGAAGCGGACCCTGAATTGACCGACGAGTTACATCGATTCGTATTCGAGCTCGTCGACGAAAACGGGGCGAGGATCAATTCGATCTCACTTCGGACAGCACGCGTGCTCGCCCGGGAACTCGCTCCTACGACTGCATTCATGGAAATGGTGGTCGCGATCGCCACTGCTGACGAAAGAACCTTCGATGAGCTCATTGGACGCGTCTTCACGCCTGGCTGACCCGGCTGACCCCTCGCGTTGCCTGTTTTGTGCCAAAAAAATCTCATGAAACGACCTTAGCTGGTCTGGGCGGAAAGCGGAGGTTACGCGGCAAACTTAATCGTTCCGACCGCCCACTGAGAGCTGCATCCTCCGAGACGCGGGGTACGTACTGCACTGAAGAAGAGGCACTCGACCGCGCGGTATTGCATTCGGGAAGCCTGCTTTTCCACTGCGCTGGTGACGCTCGCTGCAGCGTAATCGAGAGGTCTATTCTGTTCAGACGCGCCGTGATTCACAGGCCATCAACAGTCTCGTCCCGCTGATCGCAATCGAACGTTATCGACGACTGATTGGCAGCCGCGATGGCTAGCGTCGCTCCCTAAAAATAATCGGCGGAACGCTCGCTTTTGCCGACGTGGCTGTCCGCGGTGACGGGCAACGAAATTCTCACCGTTGTACCCATTCCCAACCCTTGGCTGAAAGCCTCGATTGTGCCACCGTGCGCCTCCACGAGGCGCTTGCTGATTGCCAGACCCAGTCCCACTCCGCTACGAAATCTGCCTGGGTCGGCCGTGTCTGCCTGTGCGAAGCGCTCAAAGATGTGAGGGAGCGCCGCGGCATCGACGCCCATCCCGTTGTCCTTTACCTCGATCGTGGCGTGTGTCGCGTGACATTCGACGCTCGCCGTCACAGCGTCGCCGTGATTCGAGAATTTCACCGCGTTTTGAAGCACGTTGGCCAAGACTTGCCGAAGACGCTGTTCATCGCCCGCCACCACGCAGGTGTGCGCAGTTTCAAGACGCACCGTGATGCCGTTCTTCGAGGCGAGGGTTGCCGCGTCCGCGACGCTCAATCGAACCAGTTCTGCCAGATTTATTGGCTGCGTCGCCAGATGCACTTTGCCTTGGGCCACCGCTGACGCGTCCAGCAGGTCGTTCACCAGACGGGCTTGCGCTCTGGTGCTGTCTTCGATTCTTCGGAGCGCATTGTCGATCGTCGAGGGCGAGCTCGCCGCTGTGCGCTTCAGCACTTCTACCCACGACAAAACGATATTGAGCGGATTCCGCAGTTCGTGGCTGACTGCCGCAATGAAGGCGTCTTTGGTCACATTTTCCTTCTCCGCAAGCTCACGGGCCCGACTTTGCTCATCCAGCATGATCGCGGTGAGCTTCTCAAACGCCTTTCGTTCCGTGATATCGGCAAACGTGATGGCAACACCGTCGAAAAGCCTGACGCAGGTGATGCGAAACCATCCTGAGATGCCGTCCCCGACATATTCCTGTTCAACCGTCGTCGGCACGCCGTCCGCCAGAACCCGCGCATAGACGGCAAAGAGACCATTTGCCAGTGCGCTCGGGAAGCGGCTCAAGAACCGCTGCCCGATAACGTCGCGCTCGGTGGCGCCCCAAAAGCGAAGTGCGGCGGGATTGGCATAATCGAATGAAAAATCTGCGACGGTGGTTCCCGCACGGACGGCCTTCAAAATCACAAAAGGATCAACCGCGACTTCCTGCGCTGCCTTGAAGCGCTGCTCGCTCGCCACCAACTGGTTCGACCTCAGCGACAGTTCGCGCGAGTGCTCGTTTTGACGAATACGCGCTTCCTTACGGGTCTGGACCAGCGCCGCCATCAACGCCAGACCAAGCACCGCAAGAATGGCGATGAAGATCTCAAACACAAAACTGCGTTCGTCGAAATCCGTTGCGGCTCGGCTAATGCAGTTGGGCGCGAATATCGCTGCGGCCATCGCGGTGTAGTGCAAACCGGACACCGCTAGTCCCATCACGCACGCAGCGCCAACTTGCTTCACGCGCTTGGCACGTGCGGTCGCCCGCAACTGCGTGACCATTCGAAGCGCCACATAGGAGGCGGCCATCCCGATGATCACGGACAATGCGGCGGGGACCGGTCTATAACGAATCGGCGGGCTCATTTGCATGGCCGACATGCCGGAATAATGCATGACTGCGATGCCGACGCCCATCAGCATTGCGCCGACCAACACCGAACCGCGCGAAGGATTGAGTGGCGTGACGAAAGTCAGTCCTAGCCAGCAGACGAGCACGGCCGCCGCCCACGAGGCCAAAGTCGTCGTGAAGCCAAAGCCCACGGGTACCGGCAACCGGAACGCCAGCATGCCGACAAAATGCATCGACCAGATCCCCGTGCCCAATACCAGCGCGATGACCGCGACCCAAACCGCGTTGGTCCCGTGAACCTGCGAGGACCGCGCGTCGACCATGCGCAAAGCGACGAAAGACATCGCAGTCGCCAGCAAGATCGATAGAAAGACTAAGGGAAGACTGTAAGATCCGGACATGAGGTCATGTGACTGGGCGAAGTGCTTGGATTCTACGGTTGACGTTTTGAAAGCTCCCCGGTTCTCTGTGGGAATTTTGCGACAATTGATTCCCGACCAAGTAAGACTAACCGATATTCATGCCGCCGCCCCGATCGACGATGTCCGTTTCGCAGCCCTCGACAACGGCACGTTCCTTGGTATCGCGACACCCATCTGGGTTCTCGTCGTGCTGCCGGTCGTCAACCATTTTGTCCTGGCGAAAACCGTGTTCGGCCGCAAGGCTTATTTTGCGGGCGGCAACCGTGAAGCCGCCCTGTATTCCGGCATCAACGTACGACGCCTGCGGATCGTCCCAGTCGAGATAATGGCCACGGAGCGCGGGCAGTCGCTCTGCACCGCTGCGGGGCTCAACGTACCTTCGTCGACACGGCAGCATTGGACGGTGAGGCCCGCTCCGGGCCGGCGGTATGGGTCCTCGTCATAGCTGAACGCGTTGCGGCACGGCAGCGGCATCTTCCGCAGGTTAAAGACCCGTTACCGCGTCCCCGCAGCGAACCGGCCTCTGAACGGCTCGAACGCTTCATTCGCAGTCAAAGCGCTTCTCCGCTGCCCGACGAACTTCGCGCCGAGGCACGCAAACCGGCAGCCCAGTTGTCAAGTGAGACGGAGCGGACGGCGGCTGGCAAGGACAGGTAATCTATAGCACTCCAAGAAATAACGCTACGACGGCGTTATATTAAGCCACTGACGCGAGGTACCCGCGCGACTTGAGTGGCTCTGACCCACCCTTCGAGGTTATCTAGCGCACGCAATAGTGGATGGCTTGTATGAAACGTAAAGCGGTCTTTGAAGGCACGGCGCACGCGCGCAGCGCTGAACGCCGACATGATCATGATCATAAAGCGCCGCCAGCAGCCAAGGTCAATGTAAGCTTCTCGCTATATTGGACATCGTACGATCATCGGACATGAAAAAACCGCAGGCTGCTCCGATTGTGCGTACGACCAAATCGGCTCGCCAACTTTCGGAGTTGATATGCCAGAGGGAACTGCGACACGGCGCGTTGCATCGCTTTGCCCCGCACAATTGCAGCGACGTTGGAGCTTATACTGCCTGGTACTACTTCTTGGCTTCTTCTCCACGGCCGTCCATGCCGGCGAGCGTTGGCGAGTCGTTATTCTTCCGGGCGCCGACCCTACGCAGCCAGCGGTAGCCATCCAAATTCGAGCGCTGCGTAGCGCGCTGACCGCAGCCGCACCGGATGGCGTCGAGTTTTATACCGACTCTCTTGACGAGTTGCGATTCGACAGGAACGACTTGACTCCGCAGTTTCTCGCGCTCCTTAAAAAGAAGTACGAGAACAAACGAATCGATCTGGTGATTGGCATCGCCGACTTCGCGCTCGAGTTCACCACGCGATATCACAAGGACATCTGGCCCAAGGCATCCATCCTGATCACAAGCATCGACGAAAGCCGTGTCGCTCGAATGCCTCCAGATTTCGCTTATATCGCCTGGCATTTTGACGCGGACAATACAATCGCACTCGCGGAAGCAATCCAGCCGCAAGCGACGCACCTGGTGATCGTGGCAGGAAGCAGCATTTTCGACGACTTCACCGCGCGGCTGGCCGAACAGGCGGCTCGCTCGCGCCGATCCCGAAAATGGGATGTCAACGTATGGAGCGGACTGACCCTAAGGGAATTGCAAACCCGGCTGAGTGACCTTGACCCGTCCGCCGCAGCGGTCATCTACACGACGATGTATCGCGACCGTGAAGGTCGAACCTTCTTCCCGTTCGAAGTTGTCGCTCCGATCGCACGTGCGTCGCGTGCTCCGATTTACGGGTGGTATCCGACTTACCTGAATCAAGGTCTGCTAGGCGGTGCGGTCATAAGCTACGAGGACAACGGACGTCGCGCCGGCGAGCTCGCCGCATCCATCTTGCTTGGCAAGGTCTCGCCCCACGGCGCGACTTTGCCGACGGAACGTTCTCATTGCATCGTGGACAGGGGCCAGGCCGACAGGTTGGCGGTTCGCCCTTCCCTAATTCCAGAGGACTGTGAACAACTCAATGTGCCTCGGTCTCTCTGGAATCAGTATCGAGGCACTGTTCTCTTCGTGGCTGCTGTGGTGGCGCTGCAAGCCTTAACAATTGCCGCCTTGCTCTGGCAGCATCGCAAGCGAAGAGTTGCCGAAGAAGCCGCAACGGTAAGTGCCAACGAACTCGCCAGAGCCGCACGCATCTCGTCTGCCGGTGAGTTGAGCGCCTCGATTGCGCACGAAGTCGGTCAACCGCTAGGTGCCATTCTGAGCAACGCCGACGCGGCTGGATTAATCCTGGAGCATCGCGAGCCCGAGGTGCCCGAACTGCAGCAGATTCTCGCAGATGTGCGCCGTGATGCCGTGCGCGCGAGTCAGGTTGTACAACGCTTGCGCGATTTGCTAAGAAAGCAGCCCGTCGAGTTCGCCGAATTGAACTTGAATCTGACAGTCGACGAAACCCTGACATTGTTGGCGCCTGAAGCTCGGCGCCGCCGCATCGCGATCCAATCGGAGCTTGGCACAGCGTGTCCTGGTATCGTCGGCGATCGGGTTCAGCTTCAGCAGGTGCTTCTGAATCTCTCAGTGAATGCGATGGACGCAATGCATGAAACGGAAAACTCGAAGCGCATTCTCACGGTAATGACGCAGTCTGCCGATCACGGCGTCAAACTGACGGTCGCAGATCGCGGTCACGGCATCCCCGAAGCAATGCGATCGAAGCTTTTCGACTCCTTTTTCACGACCAAAGCACATGGCATGGGGCTGGGGCTTTCGATCGCGCGGACGATCGTCGAGAGTCATGGGGGTACCATCACATCTCAATCCAGAGAGGGCGGCGGCAGCGCATTTCTCGTATGGCTGCCGTGTGCAAGACGAAGTGGTTCTCACGCGCGGCATCTGCATCTTCGTAATGCGGCGCGTGAAACGTGACCCACGAATGCGGAGTACACCACCCGCATATCAAGGCTCGGCGATCGTGAACCAGAAATCAAACTTGTCGAAGTTTCCGAGCATGTCCTTGAACATCGCCGAGTCGCCATCGATCTTAACCTGACCGCTCTCGGCGAGATTGCCAAGCTTGATTTTTCCGAGGGCAATGTCGTCAAGCGTTGTGCGATTCAACGTGACGGTGCCGTCCGTCTTGTCGAGTTGCTTGTTCTTTCGATAGTTCATCACCCCATTTTTCACTGTCAACACGTACTGCTCTTTCGTGTCAGGGAAGCTCAGATTGTAGACATATGACTTGTTGCCCGCTCGCGGTCCGTTGAGGTGAATGGCCAGGAAGTCGAGGAACATATCCGTCGTCATGCCGCGAATGATGTCGGGCGAACTCGTGTTGGGGGTCGCCGCCTTCTGTACACCGCCGCGCAACTCCTGCGCGCCCGATAGATAAAAGTTGCGCGCCGGTCCCGATTCCGCCTGATAGCCCAGTTGTTCCAGCGCGTCTGCTTCGACGCTGCGCGCCTCACGATTCTGCGGATCGGCGAAGACAACCTTGTTTGCAACGGTCGCAGCCCAGCGGTAATCTCCTTGCCTGTATGCGGCCTTCGCGGTGTCGATCATTTTGGCCGCGCCAACCATGGCGACGTACTTCTTGGCCTCTTCCGCCGGCGGATACGGGTTGAAGTTCGCCGGGTTGCCGTCCCAGAAACCGAGATACAGTTGGTATGTCGCGCGTACGTTGTGCTTGAGATCACCGTAATAGCCGCGGTTGTAGAACTCCTTGGCGAGGCTGTCGGGCAGCTTGAACTGCTCGGCGATCTCGTTCATCGTCAAGCCCTGGTTGGCCATGCGCAACACCTGGTCGTTGATGTACTTGTATAGGTCGCGCTGCTTCTCCAGATGTTCGACGACGCGCTGATTGCCCCACTGCGGCCAGTGGTGACTGCCGAAAGACACGACGGCGTCGCTGCCCCACATGTCGATGGTTTCGTCGAGCGTGCTCGTCCATTTCTGCGCGCTGCGCACTTTCGCGCCGCGCAGCGTCAGGAGGTTGTGCAGCGTGTGATTGGCATCCTCGGCCAGGTCGATTGCCTTGAACTGCGGGAAGTAGAACAGCATCTCGGCGGGTGCTTCGGTGCCGGGCGCCATCTGGAAGACGATGTCGATGCCGTCGATGGTCATCTTCTCGCCGGTCTTGTCGATGATCTTGTTCGGCGGGAACAGCGTGATGGTGCCCGCCGCGGTCGTGAGTCCGAGACCACCGCCGACTGTGCCTTCGGGATTCTTCGGCAGCAGATTGCCGTACATGTACGACGCGCGCCGACTCATCACGTTGCCGGCGAAGACGTTTTCGCTGACGGCTTCTTCCATGAAACCTTCCGGAGCGACGACCGGGATCTTGCCTGAGCGCGCGTCCGCTTCGTCGACGACCGCCCGGATACCCGCGAAGTGATCGACATGCGAATGCGTGAAGATCACGCCGGTCACGGGCAAGCGCTCGACCTTGTCGTTGACCAGATCGAGCGCGGCCTTCGCGGTCTCGGTCGACGTCAGCGGATCGATGACGACCCAGCCCGTCTTCCCGCGAATGAAGGTCATGTTCGCGAGGTCGATGTTGCGCACCTGATAGATACCATCGACCACCTTGAAGAGTCCGCGCGTCGACAGCAGCTCCGACTGCCGCCATAGGCTGGGATTCACCGTTGCGGGGGCCGGCCCATTCTGATGCAAAAAGTCGTACTGGGAGAGATCGATAACGGTATTGCCGGCGCTGCCTTTGATCACTGCACTCGGCAGATCCGCGATGAAGCCGCGACGCACGTCCTCGAAATCCTGGGTGTTCGAGAACGGCAGATAGTCGGCGACTGCCTGATTGGCCTTGCGCGTAGCGTCGGTCGCCGGGTTGGGCGCGGCGCTCGTCACGGTCATAGCCCCGTCGATCGCCATGACAGTAAGAGCGACCACCCAGCGAAGTTTCATGGACATGCTCCACCCCTATTGGTGAGACGACGTAAGAATCATTCACGCCAACGATGGGGAGCGCCATAGGGATATTGGGCAACGGCATTGCCCCTTGGGGCAACGGCTCCCCACCTACAATCGAATTGCCCCTGGGGGCAATTCGATTGCCCGTCGTCCCAATAGCATTGGTCGACCGTCTGATGCCATATTTCCACGACAAACCGTTCATCGAGAGTCGGAGATGCACGCATCAGACGAACAGCCGGATGGCGCTTCGAGTGCGGGATCTGAGCATCCCTCGTTGGCGTTCTCGATCGTCCGAGACGATGCAGCCTTTCGGTTGCAGCGACGAATCGGCCTGATACCGTCTGAAGGTTTAGGCGTCGTCCGGCGCGCGCTATTCCTGGCAGCCATTTGCTGGCTTCCCATCGCTCTGTGGGCAGTTGCTACCGGCCGTGCGTCGCTGACTCATGGCGAGGACTCGCTCGCCTCACACTTCGGCATCCACGTCCGCTGCCTTGTTGCAATCCCGCTGCTCATCATCGCCGAGCATGCGGCGCAACGATCGTTTCGGCCGTTCCTACGATACTTCCTGGAGACGGGCCTCGTTTTACCCGCCGACATGCCCAAATTCGACGAGGCCATTGCGCGCGTCGTTCGCCTCAAGCGTCGCGTCTTGCCGTGGGTCTTGATTCTAGGTTGTGTCGTCGCGTGGGCCAGTGCCGGCGTGCTCCTCTCCCCCAAAGAAGACGTTGGCTGGGTCAGCACGTCCGACCGAATTCCGTTCGCGGGTTGGTGGTTCATCCTCGTTGTCCGCCCGATCTTCACCGCAATTGTGTTGGCGTGGATCTGGCGGGCCTGCATCGTCTTCATCTTGATGCTGAATCTGGCGAGACTTCCACTCTCGCTCGTCCCGACCCATCCCGATCGAGCCGGAGGACTGGCCTTCGTCGAACGAATTGCCTTCATGTTTAGTCCTGTCGCCTTCGCGGTCTCCGCGGTCGTCGCTGCGGCGTTCGCCCACGACGTTGTCTACCATGGCGTCGATCCGATGACCATGAAGGGTTTGTTGTTTGGCGCCGCCGCCCTTGTCTCGATCGTCCTTTTGCTTCCGTTCGCGCCGCTTATGCTCACGCTCACCCGGCTCAAACGCCGCGCCACGCTCGAGTATGGGTCGTTGGTCGGACGGCATGGTCGGCTTGTACACCGGCGTTGGATCACTGGCGAGGATATTGGGTCGCCAGAGATCCTCGACGCGCCGGACCTCGGCCCCGTCGCCGACGTGCACAGCATCTATGAGGCGGTCCGTCGCATCAAGCCCTTTCCATTTACCAAGCTCGGGTTGCTGGCCATTGTGGCGCCTGCCTCGGCACCCATGCTCTTCATAGCCGTCATGCAGTTTCCCCTTCCCGCCGTGATCGGAAAAATTGTGAAGGCGCTTCTTTGAGCGCTACCTGCCACAGACCCGGAAGGAGCCGAACGTGCCAAAGCTGGTTAGCCATCCAATTACCTTTCTCGTGCTCACTTTGTTCCTGATGTCCGTAGCTGCCTACCTCGGCTCAGTATTACGCCGAGCGCGGCCGATGGCAGACGACATGCGTGAGGACTTCGGAGTCGTTCAGTCGGCGGCTCTAACCCTTCTTGCTCTGATCATCGGCTTCAGCCTTTCGATGGCGGTGGGACGCTACGATCAGCGCAAAAACCTTGAAGAAGAGGAAGCGAATGCGATCGGAACGGAGTTGCTGCGCGCTGAACTCCTTCCCGCAGCCCAGGCTTCGGAGATCCGTACTCTTCTGAGGCACTATATCGATCAGCGAATCAAGTTCTATCAAACCGGTGACGGCGACGAACTGCAGCAAGTCAGCACGACGACGGCTCAATTGCAATCGAACCTTTGGACGGCCGCGCGCTCCGGCGCGAACGCGCAACCAAGTCCGCTCACCGCACTTGCGACCGCCGGAATGAACGATGTCATCAATACGCAGGGCTATACACAAGCTGCCTGGTGGAACCATATCCCACCCTCGGCATGGGCGCTCATGGTCATCATCGGTTTCTTCTGCAACGTCCTGATCGGCTACGGCACGCGAAGTTCAAGACCGGGGAGACGCTTCCTCATCATCATGCCGTTGATTGTTTCGATTTCGTTCACACTCATCGCGGACATTGATAGCCCGCGAAACGGCCTCATCCAGGTGAAACCGCAAAACCTGATAGCGACGGCGGCTTCGATCCCGAGCCAGTAGCGGCATCGGGAGGCGCACAGCCTCGCCGAAACTTGTGGTATCTGTGTGAGTGCGGGAGGACGCAACGACACACGCGGTGCGCCGAATCGGTGAACTGCGAGCGTGATCTGACATGCTACGAAAATGACGACAAAGCGAGGAAACGAGAGTTGATCGATCATGCAGAAGCGGTCGTCCACATCGTGGATGACGACGAAGCCATGCGCACCGCCTTGTCACGGCTCTTGAAGAACGCCGGCTATGCGGTGCAAGCCTATGCGAGCGCCGGCGACTTCCTCGTGGCAGAACCCAATCCGCTTCCGGGCTGCTTACTCTTGGACTTGGAGCTCCCCGGTCCCAGCGGCTTGGAACTGCAGCACGCGCTGCAACGCAGGGAGCGCGCGATCCCGATCGTTTTCATCAGCGCCTATCAGGACATTCCAAAAACGGTCCTCGCTATAAAAGCTGGTGCCAGCGACTTTCTTTTGAAACCCATCGATTCGCAAGCGTTGCTCGCGGCTATCGAAAGCGCGCTCGCCGCAGCCGACGGCGCTACTGTGGAACATGAATCACCGTTGCCTAGTGATGCTGTGCTCAGCGAGCGCGAGCAAGTCGTGTTACGCGGCATCATCGCCGGCAAATTGAATAAACAGATTGCCGCGGAACTCGGCCTAAGCGAAAGAACAATCAAATCTTGTCGAGCCGAACTCATGCGCAAGTTTGACGCACACTCACTTGCAGATCTCATTCGACGCGCGGAACCGATTACCCGCGCGGCGGATGTGTAGATGAACTTGGCTTGCCCCCAAGGGCAACTTCGTTGCCCCTCATCCCGATAGTCAGGCAGCGCGCCCGGCACGACACTTGACGTATCTCCCCGTGGCCGGCCATGAGCGATACCAAACAGACGATCGTCATTGTCGAAGACGATGACGGCATGCGGCGTGCGCTACAACGCCTGCTAACGCTGGCGGGATACAACGCGCTTGCTTACGAGAGCGCTGAAGCACTCAACGCCGCAAGCGGCATCGAGCGCGCTTCTTGCCTTGTCCTGGACGTCCAGCTTCCCGGAGCTTCCGGGCCGTCTCTGTACGCACAACTCCGCGAACCGCGCCCTCCGGCCATCTTCATTACATCGCACGACAGCGAGACGACGCGCCGGGTGGTAGCGAACGCCGGCGGTGTGCACTTTCTGGTCAAGCCCTTCGCGGGCACAGACTTGCTAAAACTCATAGCGACGTTAGGGACGCGCTGACCGAAAAAACATTGCCCTGCAGCCGTCCATTGCATTGGATTCATACGCGGTTGGGCCGCAGGGTCGACCGGCTCATTGCGCATCCCTCAGCAGCCTCTCAAGAAGGAATGTGAACACGTGCCCGAAAGGCCGCACATGGGCGCAAACGATCGTTTGGCAAACGATCAAGTGCGACGTGGTTCGAGGCGTGGAGCTCGGGCGACCGAGATCGCGGCCCACAATCTTCGAGCGCCGTCGTGTGCCGCGTGCGAGGCTTTTTTTAAATGTCGAACACGACATTCTCACGTTGCTTCTGCAAACGCGGCAATCGACACGTCGGCGTTATGTCAGGCCCTTGACTCGCGCCCCCCCGGCGGGTGGTTGTGCTACGGAGACCCTGCAGTCAGCTATCGTTCCAGCCAGTTCTCAATCGTGAGTCCGCGAATACGGCTGAACTCTTTGGTATTGTCGGTCACGAGTATGAGCCGCAAGGCACGGGCGTGAGCGCCAATCAAGAGATCGTTACCGCCTATCGGTTGGCCTGCCGCCTCCAACTCGGCCCGGACGCCGCCATATTCTGCGTCGGCGGGGGCATCTAGCGGCAATACCGGAATTGTTGCGAGGACAGCGTCTACCTTGGCAAGCAACTTCGCGGAGCCTTTTTTAGCGCATCCATAGCGCAATTCCGCCGCAACGATGATGCTCGTGCATATCGTCTTTGGATCAATTTGTTCGATATGACTTGCAACTTTCCCGAAAGGATTTCGGATCATGTCGCTGATGATGTTCGTGTCCAGCAGATAGCCGCTCAAAATATATCCTCGGGGCGAGCAGGCATATCGTCGATTTCCGGAAAATGATCTTCGGGCCCAAGCGGTGGCTCCTGTCTCCACTCGGCCAATAGTTCCAGAATGTTCGCGGGCGTTTTCACCGGTTCGATGATGAGCTTGTCGCCCTCGCGATGAATCAAAACACGATCACCCGGCAACTCGAACTCGACGGGAATACGCACCGCTTGGCTGCGATTATTGCGGAACAGCTTGGCCTCTTTGGGCCGCATCGATCGCGTTGGAATCGGCATAGTTGGACCTCTCTATGTATATACAAATTGTATATGCCATCGTCCATAAGGTCAAGGTCGCGACGGCGCGCTCGGCTCTTGGAGGCGGCGTCGACTTCGATCGTTAGTTGCAGTGATGCCTGCTGCTTGCGTAGCCAGCTCACAATGGCGCACGCCCGGTGTCCGGACCGATGCTGGCCCTGATCATTCCCTCCTGGAACCCAGCCCGCCAAGTGCCAACTTGTGAGCGGCGAACCACTGAGGTCGAAAACAGAACGTCAGGAAATGAGGTAAACTCGATGCATGGTTTAGCAGTTTACTTAGGATCGCCGTGCCCTCGTTTCATCCCCTTGCGCGACGTTGGACGTCTCGGACGACGACCGTAATAGGCCGAGACCCCCGCGTCCTGATCGTTGACGACAACCGTAACGCAGCCGACGCACTAGCTGCATACCTTGCGCTCTGTGAGCTCGAAGTAAAACCCGTGTACGGCGGCGGCGCCGCGGTCGCGGCCGCAGGCGACTGGCAGCCAGACGTCGTGCTTCTCGATATCTCGATGCCGCAGATCGACGGTTTTCAGGTCGCGAGGATCCTCCGAAACGATTCTCGAACGGCTGAGACAATCATCGTTGCGTTGACGGCGCACGACGATGACTTTGTTCGGCGAAAAGCTTCCGAAACAGACTTCGACGCCTATTGCCAGAAGGGTCAGTTGCTCCAACCGTTGATGATGCTTCTTGCAAGGCTCACGCGTGATGTGCCCTCAGTGCACGCCGTAAAGGCCAGTTAGCCGTCGCCAGCGCTCAGACGGGACGACCGTCCGGGGGTTTCCCGTTCCCACGTCGCTGACAGATATCGAAGTCGAACTTGATTCCGCCTTTGAGCCGGCGGGAAAGGCACTACACTTATATCCGCGGGAACTCAACGCTCGCCCGACCGCACGCCATGCGTTGCGTCCGACAGCATGGTATTGAGGCACGGAGTGAAAAAGATTCTGTTTGTCGACGACTCAAAGGATACCGCCGATGCGCTGTGCGCTTTCGGGTCAGCACTTGGGCGCACATGCGCCGTCGCCTATAACGGTGAATCTGCAGTAAGTCAGGCCGCAGAAGACACCTACGATATAGTTTTTCTGGATCTTATGCTGCCGGATACAGATGGCATCGCTGTGTGCCTGGAGATCCGAAAAGGCCGTTCACAGTCGGCCCGCATCATCGCGCTTACCGGAAGTAATGAGCTCATCGACAAAGAGCGGCGATGCATTGATGCCTGGCTTCTAGAGCCCCCGCGTATGGACGAACTCGAGCAGTTGCTCTTGTAGACTTGCGACAGTTCGCTATACCATTCGCAACCGATAGGCCGAACGCCGGGAGCTGCCGAGATGCAGGTAGCGTCCGTCTGAGCCCAGACAGCTGGCTGCCGGGCGAAAGGGCAGCCCTCCCAGGTCCGTCACACCCGTCCCCGCCTCTCGGCAGGCGCCTCGCCTTGCTTCATCTTCGAGGAACTCATCGTCCGTCTCTGCGGCCTTATCTTATGACAGGTCGGTTCGGAAACAGGGCACGGTGGGCCGTCGACGGACTGGTGCTTCGGTGGCGTCGCCTGCGATCGTCCAACACTGCTAAGAAAGCTTTTTATTGCTTTAGGCAGCGGACAACTTGGACGACGAAGACGCGATACGCCTGTCGAGCTTTTGGACCGCCGCGATCACTATCCCCAGGCGGGTTTCGCGAAGCTGGCGGTCATGCTCGTTGATGATCTGCCTGAGCGATGTCAATAGCGCTTCGGAGAATTCCCACGTGGCATCCTTCTCGCCGCTGTGAAGGATCGACAAGACCTCGTCTTCGACTTGGCGAATGAAGCCCAGCTCGAGCAAACCATGCCCAGCTTCCGTGATAAATCCGGTCAATAGGGTGGCCTGCACCACTCCTAGCACATCGCGCCGCGAAGCTTTCCCGTGAAGCACTGCTTCGAACGCGAGGCGAGACTGAAGTCCCATCTCTTCCGCGTCCTTTTGAGGCATCGGTAACAGCATAACCTTTGAGCGCAGCTGCGAGTGTCCTGCACGGCTTCCCGGTTTTCGCTTTGACGACGACATTGCTCAAATTCCCAATCTGGTTTCCTAAACGGCAAACGCGAGGCGCGGATGAAGCGAGCAGGACAGGCTGCTACGTCCCCGTTGAGTTGAAAACAATCGCCAACGCCTCACGTCGTGGAGCAACACTTGCTACCATTATCGCAAGGTCTTACGCCATTTCACCCGCCGTTTTTGAAGAACGCTTTAAGGAAGACTTCGTAAGGGGTTGACGATGCTAGTGACGACCGCTCTTTTGCTGCTTCTTGGCATCTGGCTCGCGGCTTTTTTGCTCGATCGTGGCAGCGATAAAAAAATGTGGGAGATGTGGGAGCGCGAATTGAATGAGGCGCGAACAGATCCGCAGTCGCCCGAGATCTCGGCCGAAAAGAGCCAAACGAAGAATGGCTGATCGATGCGGCTCGACGGGGGCTCGCCGCAGACCGGCGCAACGGCCGGGACGTCTGTCAGGCAGTAAATAAGGAGCCGACGGTTGACGCCGCCGTCGCGTTGCAGCGTTCCGCGGAGCTCAAGTCTGTCTTGGTCTGGACGATAAACGGAGAAAGACCGTTTGCCGACACTGGTGCTTCCCCCGGTGACCTCGGACATCACGTTAACCAGTGCGGCGCAGCGTAAGAAGCCTACTTTCCGGCGCTGCATTACGGTCAGGGGACGAACTAGTGCGAATAGTGGGGAAACTGCTGGGATCCCGGATGTTCAATTTTTCTAAACCGTCCAGCCTCCCGCGCGGGGAGTCGGTCATATGCCGTTAATGGCCAACCCTGGAGGATCAGTGGAAAAGCAAGACAGAAACCTTCTGTGGCGGGCGGGCAGTTTTGCACAATATGCGTTATCAGCGCCGCATGCAATCGTCCTCGGTGGGACGATCATTGCGCTGCTGCTAGTTGGCCTGTGCGCAACTGTACTCTACGAAAGCCGTCAGGACGCGCTCGACCGAGCCCGCGAAACCTCGCGCAATCTTGGTCTCGTGGCCGAGCGTGATATCAAACGCAATTTCGAACTCTATGACCTCTCGTTGCAAGCGGTGATTCAGGGGCTGCAACGACCCGACGTGATGGCCGCACCTCCCGCGTTGCGGCGCGGTGTGCTGTTCGACCATGCGATGACGGCCCAATTCCTTGGCTCCATGCTTGTGATGGACGCAGCCGGCAATGTAATCCTGGATTCGATCAACGATCTGCCGCGCAAAGGGAATTTTGCCGATCGCGCCTACTTCACAGTGCATCGGGACCACCCGGACGTCGGGCTGTATGTCAGCGATCCGTTCGCGTCCCGGCTTCGCGGCGGCACACCCAGCATCGCGCTCACTCGTCGGATCTCAAACCCGGATGGCTCGTTTGGCGGCATCGTGGTAATCGCAATCAACCTCGACTATTTCCACCAGCTGTTCGCCGGTCTGAAGTTGGGTCCGCATGGCTCGATGTCCCTGATCAGCAAGGACGGCATTATGATCATGCGCCAGCCATTCGACATGCGTATTATTGGCCGCAACATTAGCCAGGCCGCAACTTTTCGACGGTTCCGTAGTGCGCCCGAGGGCTCGTTTTCTGAGACGGCGTCAATCGACGGCGTGCGACGGCTCTACTATTTCAAGAACCTTCCCGACGTGCCGCTGATCATCATGGTGGCCGAGGCGGAACAGGATATTTATGCCGCGTGGCGCACTCGCGCGCTGGTCATCGGTTCACTAACGGGGGCACTCGGCCTGGGCTTGGTCCTGCTATCAATTCTGCTCAGTTTGCAGCTGCGACGCCGGATGCGCGCGGAGTCGCAACTGCAGATGCTCGCAAGAACAGACGGTCTGACGGGTCTCAACAATCGCCGTACGCTCGGCGAGATCCTTGAGCAGGAGTGGCGCCGGGCGCGTCGAACGCGCAGCACATTTTCCCTGCTGTTCGTCGACATCGACCGGTTTAAGGCATACAACGACACCTATGGCCACCAGGCCGGCGACGATGCGCTCGCCGCCGTCGCCCAGTGCATCAGCGGCAACCTGCGACGGCCCACGGACACAGCTGCCCGTTACGGCGGCGAGGAATTCGTCGTCGTCCTGCCCGACACACCGCGGACCGGCGCCGTGCAGATCGCCGAGAGGATCCGCGTAGCCATCAGCGAACTTGCGATCGAGCACGCCGGCAGCGAATATGGGCGCGTCACCGCGAGCATCGGTACTGCGAGCTGGATTCCGGAGCAGGATAGCGACGTTAGTTCCGTCATCCAGGCTGCGGATGAGGCGCTGTACAACGCGAAAACCGCTGGTCGGAACACGGTCGCAGCGTTCGTGCTGTCTTGATAGCGCAATCGGAATGCGCGACTTGAGCGCTGGGACATGCTTCGACTACCGGCCAGCATGCACGCGCTGTTGGGGCACCGTTGTGAGCATCTCCGAGGCACCTTCTTGCGTCGTTCCGAACATCGAAACTCCGTGGAGAACGGCTAAAAACGTTAGGGACGGCACCGCGTAGGAAAGATTCTTAATTCCGCCCGAACTTGTTCGTCTATCTATCGCTCGGTAGTCGTAGGCATCAAAGTTCAGGCGAAAGCAGATCGCCATTTATGATCTCTTCGCCCCGCGCTCGTGCGGCAGCTACGGCTTGCGCTGTCGTCGCAAACGGCCCGATCGTGTCCGAGCCGTCGTAGGGATACAGCAGTCTGCCGTCGGTCTGCCGGACGACTTTCAATTTGCCAAAGAACCCACCTCCGGCCGAGCCGTAGTAAGACGCATAAATCTGGTAATCAGCTGGACTGGAACCGGGGATCGGCGACGCGTTGCGCGCTGGATAGAGAACGAGCTTCGGACGCCGACTGCTACCTTGCTTCATGCGTACGCTCCACGGTTTCCACGGTTTGAATACCTCGATATTCCACCGGCTTGTTACGGCCGGGCGTCACAATCAAGCTCGTCAGGGCGACTCTCAGTTCACGAGCCCGTCTGCGGCGTGACGAGACGATAGGTCGGCTCGTCTTCAGGGCATGGGCACATAGCATGCGTTGTAATGCCTACGACCACGAACGCTTACAAGCAGCGGTTGAAGTCGGTCTTGAACCAACTGCACATAGACTCCATGCGCAAGAAACGAAAGCTCAAGATCCCCGGAGTTGAAAGCCGCCAGGATCTACTGACAGCCAAACGTAATGCGAAAATGGCCCGCTCCACGCATGCTTACGTCCGGGGCAATACGATCCAATTTTATGATTGGCTCGAAAAAGCGGAAATACGTAGCTTGCCCCATGGACCCGCTACCTGGATTTGTGGCGACTGTCATACCGGAAATCTCGGCCCCATCGCCGACGCCAACGGCCGCATTGAAATCCAAATTCGCGATCTGGATCAGACCGTTATTGGCAACCCAGCGCACGACCTTATCCGGCTCGGACTATCGCTTGCGACCGCGGCTCGCGGCTCGGCTCTGCCTGGCGTCAAGACGATCAACATGATTGAGGCGCTGTTCGCCGGCTACGCGGAAGCATTTGATGATCAATCGGCACAGGAAGCGGACGCGGCGAAGAGACCCGAGGTCGCGCGTGTCGTGATGCGTGAGGCGGTACGGCGCTCCTGGAAGCACCTGGCGCGTGAACGGCTTGAGGACATCCAGCCCACCATTCCTTTGGGCGATCGCTTCTGGCCCATCAGCAGCGACGAGCGCGCGCAGATTGAAGCGCTGTTTGAAAAGGACACGATCGCGAGCCTGGCTACAAGCCTACGTGGTCGCCCGAACACGGGCAATGTCACCGTACTGGATGCGGCTTATTGGGTGAAGGGCTGCAGTTCCCTCGGACGACTCCGGTATGCGGTACTACTTGATGTTGATGGGGGCGTCATCGACGGCGATGATTTGTGCCTGATCGACATCAAGGAAGGCGTTAAGGCGGCAGCGCCACGTTATCCCGATGTCGTGATGCCGCGTGACAATGCGGAGCGCGTCGTGGAAGGCGCGCGCAACCTCTCCCCTCACCTGGGCGAGCGGATGAGATCGGCAACCCTGCAAGGCCGCCCCGTCATCCTGCGTGAGCTGTTGCCTCAGGACCTTAAGCTCGAGATCGAGCAAGTCGGGGAAACCGAGGCGATGAGCGTCGCCCGTTATCTTGCCCTCATTGTTGGACGGGCACATGCGCGGCAGATGGACAAGGAAACGCGCCGCAACTGGCTCTCGGAAATGAAACGCACCAGAACGAAATCGATGGATGCGCCTATGTGGCTTTGGAGCAGCATCCTTGAATTAGTCGGGAGTCACGAGGTCGGTTACCTCGAACACTGTCGTCGCTATGCATTGGCAGCAGCTGGCTAACAGACTGTCAGGGTCGCGCTTTCCTCCGAATGCTGCTTGATGACAGTCGGACGTCGCGTATAACGGACGCGACGTGTCACCGTCGGTTCGTCTTATCGCATGCACCCGCCTTGGACTTCGCGATCGGGCAGCACACCCGTTTCTCGCATCCGCTGAATCAGTAGGAAGACGCCTACGAGGGTTAAAGGAAAACGCGGGAAGAGGCCGCTCATCGGGTCGGATATGTATCAAGCATTCCAAACCAATTTGTCGGCAACAAAGTGATTTTCATTTGATAAGCGTCAAGCCGTAGCCGCCGATGACGTTCGGTCGTGTTCTTACCCGCTGCCAGATAGGCACAGAGGTTGCGCATTACGGGAAGCCGCCTGCCTACGCGCGCGCGTTCTCGTCTCTTTTAGGATGATTCCATGAAGCTGCTCACTACTCGCGATGGACTGCCCCGGCTTTCGTGGGGGGCGATCATCGCCGGCGTCATTCTTTCGATGATTGTCTACCTGATTATGAGCGTGCTTGGCACGGCCATTGGCGCATCGCTGCTATCACCGATGTCAAAGCCCGATCCATTGCACGGGTTCGGCTTCGGGTCCGGGGTTTGGGTCATCGTTACTACCGTCCTGGCGGTGTTTGTCGGCTCATCTTACGCAGGCCGCTGTGCGCCAGTGCTTGGATGGCTTCACGGTCTGTTGTCGTGGGCGGTGATGACGCTGCTCGTTGTGTACGGCATGACGTCCCTCATCACCGGCGCGGTCAGCACTGCGGGAAGCGTCGCCGCGACGACCGCACAGGTCAGCGCAACGGCCGCAAATCAATCTGGCACGACCCCGTCCATCGTGGACTCCGCCAAGCAGCAGGTCCAAGCGGCAGTTGCCTCCGCAGCGTCGGCCGCTTCAAGTCCGCAGTCCGAGCAGACGGCGCGCGAAGCGGCGGATAGTGCGGCACGAGGCGTCGCACGAGCGAGCTGGTTCTCTTTCGCCGCGCTCATTGTCGGAGGGATCATCGCCATCGTCTCGGGCGGTGCAGGCTTTCGCCACCAGCCGCCCTTTGAGGAAAGCGGCGGTACGGCAACAGGCGGCAGTTCCCCGCCGGTGCGCAGCCGGGCAGTGCCGGAACGTGGTCGTCTTTGATTGAGCCGCTTTCCGATACCCGGCCACCGTCCGAACGTGTCGCACTTTAGGGGAAACAGATGCCTGACCAAGAGCCGTTCAATGCCGCATCCACGACCGACGCGTCCGACGCAGTGCGCGTGTCGGCGGTCAAGGAAGAGATCGCGGTTGATGTCAAAACAGTTGAAACCGGCGCCGTGCGGGTGCGCAAAGTCGTCCATGAAGAAATGCACGCTGTCCCGCTGCGCGTGCGCAATCAGCAGGTCGAGGTTAAACGCTTTCCGGTGAACCGGCCGGTGGATGAGCGCGAGGAGCCGCGGCGCGCAGGCGACACGCTCATCATCCCGATCTACGAGTACGTTCCCGTCGTACGAATGCAATTGACCTTGAAGGAGGAAGTGCACGTGAAAACGACCGAGGTTCAAGAAGACGTGATCCATCAGGTGCTGACGAACTCTGAAGAGCTTGTAATCGAGCGCCGCGACGGCCGGGACGGTCCGTGGAAGCAGGAACTCGCTGACAAGCCCTGAAAGGAACCGGAACGCTCATTGCGTCGTGCGTTTGCGCAGACTCCCATAAATCGTTTATGCCCGTTTCGGAGAATTAAAATGGTACAGACAGTCATCGGTGTATTTAATTCGTTCGAGGATGCGCAGCGCGCTCAAAGCCGCTTGGAAACAGAAGGCATCGCCCGCGCAGATATGCAAGTACATAGCTCGAATAGCGGCGCCACGCCCGGCCTAAGCGACGATGCGACGACGCGGTCCGTTACGAGTGAGACAGCGGGAGACCGCCCTCACGAAGGAGTCGTTGGCGGCATCGAGCACTTCTTTAAAAGGTTGTTCGGCAGCAGCGACGAGCCTGAAGAAGTCGGTCACTATCATGAAGCAGTTCGACGCGGCGGCGCATTGCTTTCCGTGGACGTCAATGACGAGACAGCCGTCGAGCGCGTGAGGGACGCACTCTATGCCGCGGGCGCGGTTAACATTGACTCGCGTGTCGCGCAGTGGCGCAGCACCGGTTACACCGGCTATGACCGAAACGCACCGGCCTACACTGCCGACGAAATAGCGGCGGAGCGCAAGGCGTTTCCAGTGGTTCAGGAGTCGCTAGAAGTCGGCAAGCGCGAAGTGCAGACAGGCGGCGTCCGTATCTACTCGCGCGTGACGGAGACACCGGTCAGCGAAACCGTCAATCTACGGGAAGAACACGCGACCATCGAGCGCAAGGCCGTGGACCGCCCGGCAACCGCCGCCGATCTCACGGAAGGCTCTGTGGAAATCCGCGAGACACAAGAGCAACCCGTGGTTGCCAAAACTGCGCGGGTGGTCGAAGAGGTCGTGGTGGGTAAGGAAGCCTCGACCAGAACGGAAACCATCAACGATACGGTGCGTGGGACTGAGGTTGACGTGGAAAGAACGGCGGGTTCGGAGGACGGTTCCGTCGTCCCACCGGCCAAGCAGCCTCCTCTTTGAAATAGCTTCGCGATGCGGGAACTTTGGCGCAGTTCCCGCCGTCCGGTTTTCGGCAAAGAATGGGCGCGCTCGCATTGGCTTCGACGAGCGCGGTCCTCAATCCTCACAGGACCAGTTCGACGCAACGTCGCTCTAGTTCTGCTTCATTTTTCCGGTCGCCTTTCCATTCACGCCACTCTTCCCGTCTGGCGCCATTCCTTTCTCTCGTTCTTGCATCAGCGTGGGCCCGCTCGGGCTGCTTGCCCCCGCGGAAGCGCCTCGGCTTGGCTGGTCAGCGGCAGACGCGCCCTGCTGGGCCGCAGGTGTCGGCGCGGTCTGAGTGTTCTGCGCGGCCGCGGTCGCACCTACCGTGAGAAGGAGAGCGCCTAAAAAGTACGAGATCTGATTCATGGCTGTCTCTTTTTTTCAGATGACACTTTCACTGAGCATCTCCCATGCCGTGCCAATACGTGCCGCCGTACCGCAGACGAAGGCGGGGTCGGAATTATTCCGCCCATTCGGCATATTTCCAGACAAGTCCGTGCCCGATATCGCGATAGAAGCGCTGCCGCATCGTGATGGTGCCGGCGCTCTGCATGTTTTGATTCACGCCCGCCTGCAACCCAGCGGTTCGACAGCAGAAGCGATCTCTTGCATCAGGCTCGTCTATTCTGTAGATAGGAGGTGCGAGATGTCGCAATTGTTCGAAATCGCACTGGAACGCCAACCGGGCGGCTGGGTCTGGGCCGCGCTTTTGCATACGGAGGGTTCAACGCTCGTGGTCGGACAGTCTGCCCGAGCGTTTCCCACGGAAGCAGCCGCACGGCACGACGCAGCACGGGCGTTACCCGTCCACTACATTAAATCCCTCGTGCACCCATAGAGGTAAGGGCATACCCGTTGCTAAAAGCTGAACATGACTCTGTTAAACCCCGTCATGTTCTCAATGCCTGGTCTCTGGATCGATCGTTCTTTCGCGAGTGTTTCGCCGCCGGTTGTCGTGCTCATTGTCGACGACGACCCTGCGGGTGCGCAGGCATTAGCCGCGGTGCTTGTCATTGAGGGTTACCGAGCGACGGTCGTAGCTGGGGGCGAGGCCGCTTTCGAGACGCCGGCAGCCTGGACGCCACATGTTGTGATCCTCGACATAGAGATGCCTGCGTGCGACGGGTACGCGGTGGCTTCGGCCATGCGCGGCTCGAGCCGATTTGCGAACACACCCATCATCGCCTATACCTCTCTGCCCGAGGCGGACGTCGTCGACCGTGGCAAGCAAGCACAAATCGACGCCTTTTGTCGGAAAGGTACCTCGATCCGCCCGCTGCTCGATCTCATTGAGCATGTCGCCCCGGTGTTCGGGTAGGTCCCACGGAATACGCGATCAGCTCACCCTTCTCAACTTCTCAACTGCTGCGCGGTGACGATTCACGCTGCGGCGTTCGAAGCCGCAGCATCTTCAAGAGCTCTTCGGCACCTGCCACCGTCACCGGGCGACGGTCTCGAATCTCAGTCGCCCGCCACCACACCAATTTGCACCGACCTCCGCGCCCATTCTGTAGCGCACTTTCCACACAAACGTCCCGAACTCGACTAAACACAAAAGAATGCGACAGCCTGATTCAAGTTCCGTCCCTGCTGTTCGAGGGACTCCGCGGCAGCCGCCGCTTCTTCGACGAGTGCAGCGTTTTGCTGCGTGACTTCGTCCATCTGCGTGATTGCCTGATTCACCTGCTCGATGCCGCGTCCCTGTTCCGCCGACGCCGCCGCGATCTCCTGCATGATGTCCGTCACGCGCGCGACGGCGTGCATGACTGCGGCCATCGTCGTCCCGGCTTCGCCCGCGAGCACGGAGCCGCCGCGCACCTTGTTAGTGGAGTCGGCAATCAGTTCCTTGATTTCCTTCGCCGCCGTCGATGAACGCTGCGCGAGGCTACGCACTTCGCCCGCCACGACCGCGAAGCCTCGGCCCTGCTCGCCCGCCCGCGCGGCCTCGACCGCCGCATTGAGCGCGAGAATGTTCGTCTGAAACGCGATGCCTTCGATGATCCCGGTGATCTCCGCGATTTTGCCCGAGCTTTCGCTGATGCTGTTCATCGTGTCGACGACGCGGCCGACCACATCGCTACCCTTTCTCGCAATCTCCGAAGCGTTCGATGCAAGGGTACTCGCCTGCTGCGCGTTCTCGGCGTTCTGACGCACCGTGGACGTCAGTTCCTCCATGCTCGCCGCCGTCTCCTGAAGCGACGCCGCCTGTTCCTCGGTGCGCTGGCTTAAATCGGTATTGCCGGTCACGAGCTCCTTGGCCGCCCCGCCCACCGCCCCGCTGCTTTCACGCACCCGGCTGACGGTTTCGGTGAGGCGCGCGTTCATCGTAGCGAGCGCCCGTAGAAGGTCGCCGGTTTCGTCCTTCCGCTCGGACACGATGCGGCTCGTCAGATCGCCACGCGCCACCGTCTGCGCGATGCCGACCGCCTCATCAATAGGCGCCGTAATCGAGCGCAAGAGCGCGACGCACGCACCTATCGCGACGAGCGCCGCCACCGCGCACAGGGCGATCAACACGGCGCGCTGCACTCGATAACTGGCTTCGTGCTCGCGCACGATGTCTTCGCGACGCGTGGCCGTGTAGGTCGCGTAGTCGTCAGTGGCCTTCACCAACTGCGCGAGCAGCGGGCGGCATTCATCGTCGAGCGCCTGGACCGCCTCCTCGTGCCTTCCCGCGAGCGCAAGCCCGGCGATCTTCGTCGCGACCGGCCCGTACAGCGCCTCGACGCGCGCCATCTCGGCTGCGAGGCTCTTTGCTTTCTCGCTCGTGTCGGTCGCGGTAGCGAGCATGTCGTGCAGTTGTTTCAGACGCGCCTGCACGTCCTCGTGCGCACGCGTCACCTCAGACTTCTCGAGATCGACGTCGGCCGGCTTGGTGACGAGCACGAGGTTGCGTGCCGCGATCGCGCGACGGTCGACCGCCGCGCGGATCTGACTAGCTACGTCGGCTCGCGCGTTGATGCCGTTCACGTAGTGCGCAAACCCGTTCTTCGCCGTCGACAGCGCGTACAGGGACATGCCGGCTACAAGCGCCGCCAGCATCGTCAAGATGCCAAATCCAACAGTCAGCTTCGCCTTGATGGTTAAGTCTTTTATTGTCACTTTGCTCTCTCAGGTTGTTCAATCGTGATGCTGCCGCCCATGCCGACCGGCCAGTCGACTGGCGGACCCGGGCGCGCCATTGAAGGAAGCGCTCCTCGCCATTTACGGCGGGAAAGGCCAAATCTGAAGGGACGGACCGGTCCTGCCCCTGAGGCGTCAGCATTCATGCGTCGATATCGGAGGCGTTTCCGCCAAGTCGTTCTCAGCCGAGTGTCGGCCGCCCGAATTGCTCACACCGCTGAAGGACCAATAGTGCGTATCCCGTGGTATGTGGTTAGAGACCGACCGATATGCTTGCATTAGTGACAGCGTCTATATGGCGTCGCGCGTTTAAAGTGAGGCGGTGCGCAACTTCCTCACAAATCAGAAAATGCAAAATACGACGACGAAATTTGAGGAGATGCGACGATCTCTTGGGAGAGTGACCGCAAACATCGAGGCCGCGGACGCGCGCATTCGGCAACAGACGAAGCGCATCGATGAGCTGGCGCGGGACGGCTTGGACATTACGTTGGCCGTGCGGGTATTGCAGGTGATCCATGACTCCCGGGACGCCAGCGTTCAACACCGGGACGTGCTACTCGAGCGAATCAATTTTTGCCTGCGTTGAGAGACATCACCGCCACCCTGCGAGCATGTGTCGAGTAAGAGAATTCTTCGCGAGATGATCGCGCGTCCGGAAATGATGCAAGGTTGCGCGTTCATGTCGCGCTGCGAGGATCGAAGTCCTGCGATCCGAACGAAAAAGCAAAGCGCCGCTCAAAGCGCCCGCCGTGCGTCACGGCCCGTGCCGGCACCGTGACCGCTCGATGCAGAGATGGCGCTGTCTATTCAGCGAAAAGATCCGGACCGAAAACCTCATAATGGATTCTCGATTCCGGAACGTCTAGCTGCCTCAAGGCGTCATGCTGCAAGCGCATGAAGGGAATCGGACCGCAGACATAGTAGTCGGCATCCGGTAGCAGTATGATGTTTTTGATATCGCCGAGGTTGATAAAACCCTTGCGATCGAAATCAACGCCTTGTACATCACCCGCCAGCGGATCATCGTAGTACACAACAGCCTTAAAGTTGGGATAGGTTGCGACGGTCTGTTTGAGTCGGTCGCGCATTGCATGAACGTGACTGTTGCGGGCGCCATGAATGAAAACGACCTGTCGTTGCGGGTTCTGGATGGCGCGCTTGAGCATGCTGACCATCGGCGTCAGACCGACGCCGCCGCTGATCAACACCAGCGGGGTTGTCGCATTCACGTCGATGTAGAAGGTCCCATAGGGCGCGGCCAGTTTGACTTCATCGCCTACGTTGACGTGCTCGTGCAGCAGGGAGGAGACCTGACCGGGCGGGCGCGTTGCATCGCCCTCTTCCCGTTTAACCGAGATCCGGTAGCTACGCCCATTGGGCATATCGGAGAGGCTGTATTGACGGATCTGTTGCAGGCCAAGTGCGGGCACATTCACGGCGATACTGATGTACTGCCCCGGCTCGAAGTTGGGCACGGGCTGCGCGTCGACAGGCTCCAGAATGAAGGAGGTAATGACGCTGCTTTCGGGGCGTTTTTCCTTGACGACGAACGCTCGCCATCCATTCCAGCCGCCCAGTAAACCTGCAGAGCGCTCGCGGAGTTCACTCTCCATACCCATCAGGAGGTCAGCGAGATTTCCGTAGGCTTGTGCCCACGCCGAGATGATCTCCTCCGTTGCAGCGTCGCCCAGCACGTCCTTGATAGCGCCCAGGAGGTGCTCACCCACAATGGGGTAATGCTCCGGCCGCACATCGAGGCTGGCGTGCTTGTTGGCGATGTTCTTCAATACCGCCGCCAGGCTCTCCGGATTTTCGATGTTTTCGGCGTAGGCGTAAACCGCGCGCGCGAGCGCTTGCTGCTGCTCACCTCGCTCCTGATGCGTCATGTTGAAGACGTTCCTGAGCTCCGGATGAGCCTCGAAGAGTCTGGTATAGAACCGTTTGATGATCGGGTATCCGTGCTCGGCTAGCACGGGTGCCGTCGCCTTGACAATGTCCTTCGTCTTTTGCGTAAGCATAGTTTTCTTCCCTGAAACGTAAGGGGTAAGCAGATGCAGCAATCACCATACCGATCGAGGCAACCACCTTCTCGACGCGGGTTCCGTCATGGAGAGCTCGCAAACTAACTCCACTACTATTGCAGAGGCGCCGCGCGAAGGCCCGGAGGACGAACCACAGGACCAGGACCGACTCTGTGCGGAGCCGGTGCTCACAAATCGCTGCAGTGCCTGCGGTGAAGGAAGCGCCGCGGGACGTCTTCGCTTCCCTTCTTCAAACTAGCGTCTGCGCTCGCCGCCTCCGGCGCGATCATCGCGCAATGGGGACACGTCAATGTCCCGATCTTCCGAACGCAGGTTGTCACGCGCCTCTTGCGCAAGCTTCTCGTAACGCTTGCGGAAATTGCCAAGTTCCTTTTGATCGAGCTCCTCCAGATCGAGCAGCGCGTTATGCGCAGTGTCGATCGCCCGGATGATCTCGTCCAGCTTGATCTGCATTGCGGCCGTATCGCGGTTCTTCGTGTTCTGGATTAGAAAGACCATGAGGAATGTGACGATGGTCGTCGACGTGTTGACAACCAACTGCCATGTATCGCTGAAGTGAAACAATGGCCCGGACAGGCCCCAGACGATCACCAAGACCACCGCGATGACGAAGGTCGAAGCCCGGCCAGCCAGCTTCGCGAGCGTATTCGAGAACTTGAGGAACCAGGAACTTTTCATTCGGCGTCTCCACGTGATTATGATTGAGATTTTTGGCGACAGTCACGACACGCTGACGACCGCGAAGACCGAAGCCGTGCGGGCGTTTTGTCAATCGAACGCCGAGACGTGTACAGCGCGTTGCCCGTCTCAGCTCTAAGAAGGCGGCATTGAGCAACGTCGCGGCGCAAGTGCCTAGCCTTCATGCTCATTGTCGCGCGGGACAACTTCGTTGTCTGGCATTCCCGGCCGGGTGAGGTGCTTCGAGGGTGCTAATCACACAAGGGACGGCGGGGACGGCGACCGGTGGCGCTAAGAGCAAGCCGCAACCGCCTCGAGCACGCTGCCAACTGAGTGTACCGAGTGCAAAATCTCCGCGTCGCGCCGAGCCGCTAAAATTCTGCGACGAGCAACGATGTTCGCCCATCTTGGCGGGCAGCAAAACCGCGAGGGTCGACACTCATGGATGGTGGTGGACTTAGAAAAGACTTGGCCTCGACCAGGTGGACTGCCCTCTGGGCACAAGCCACCGTTGACCTTGCGGTAATCGCTTTGACGCCAGAAGGCACGCAGCGGCGCGCACATCGATCTCCTCTTCACCGATGTCGTGATGCCGGGTTCACTCAAGTGCCCGGAGATGGTCCGCCGAGCCATGTTGCTTCAACCTGACTTGAAAGTCCTTTTTACCTCGGGCTACACACAGAATGCGATCGTTCACGCGGGTAAGCTGGATGATGGTGTCGAGCTTCTTAGCAAACCATATAGCCGCGCTGATCTGGCCGCCAAAGTTCGACACGTCTTGGGTACACCCGGTCGAGCGCTATCATCTTTCAACAGTGCGCGCCCGGCAGAACACCAAGGCAAGGCGGCCGAACTGAATATCCTGGTAGTCGAAGACAACGAACTCGCGCGCGAAGCGGTGTGTGAACTGCTGCTGATGCTCGGTCATTGTCCCGTGGCGGCAGGGACAGCTACTCAGGCGCTCGCGGACGTCGCGCGCCACCCTTTCGATGTGCTGCTCACTGACATCAATCTGCCCGACCTGTCAGGGATTGAGCTTGCCGCGCAGGCCAGCTCATTTTGCCCCGGACTGAGTGTGATTTTTGCCTCCGCTGAGCCCGTTGAGAGGGACGAAATACGCAGCTTCGCATGGTTCGAGCTGCAGAAGCCCTACACGTTTGAAGAGCTTCAGGCCGTCATTCGGAAAGTCGTTGAAGAGGCGGACGGGCGTTGAGCTATCCTTCCGCATGAATCAGTATAAACGACACGAATGGGGCGTTGGCTCTGTTGCAAAGCTTAAAACTTTTCGTTGGCTGCTTCATTAACGTAGCTGTACGCGGCGTATCGGTTGAGATTGCGCAACGACGCGTCTATGCGAGTGCGCCGCCGCCCAACATCGTCATGGCTTGGTTACGAGTCGCGAAGGCTGAGCGAAACGACTGGGCTTGTCTCAACACTACGGACCCGCTGGGCTGGCCTTCCTGTCGAGGACGAGTGTGCCGTTGTGTTGGCATTCGGAAAGCGATATCGATGTCTGTTTACGTCATAGTCGAAGTCGCGACGGCGAGCAAAAAGGAAACCTGGGAAGCGCTGAGCGCGAACGGTATCCCTTGTGAAGAAAACAATGTGTGCATAGACGAAGAAAAGTGCACGCTACCTGCGCCGGAGCGCCCAATACTGCAGCGGACGCTCCGCGGGCTGCGGTCGGGAGACCTGTTGGTCATCAATTCAGTGTCCTCGCTCGGTAACAGCGCTCTCGACGCTCTTACTACGCTTCGCTCAGTGAAGAAAGCCGGCGCGACCGTCGTCTGCCTGGTCTACGAGCGCAAAGACGCCGCGCCTCTAGATGACGAGCTTCTGATGAAAAGTCTTGAACTGGTCGCCGAACTCGATCATGTTGTGCGTCAAAAGCGAGCCAAGGAGGCGTCGGACGCGGCTGTGCGACAAGGCCTGCGCATCGGACGCGCCTGTAGCTTGAGTTTTGCTCAACAAGAGGCGGTCGTCCTCGCACTCTCGAGCGGCCGCACTGTCACTGAGCTCGCGCGACAGTATGGCGTCTCACGACAGACCATCATTCGTGTGCGCAGAAAGTGGTCGCTCAAGCTCGAAGATTGAAGCGGAGAGATGGCATATCTGACGCATGCGGGTTGTGAGACAGCTCGTCGGTCGATGGGGCGCGGCGTCGCCTTGGGCGACGGCGAGCGCGGCGACTCGGTGCTCCTCCGAACGAGAGACGCGTCCAGCAATCCACCCAAGATCTTCGCTGCCGATCAACAGCCGCCTGCCCATGAGCCTTCCGGCGTTTGGTAGATAGATACGGAGGATGGTCGGTTTATCAAAGACTGCGGCGCAGTCAGGCGCTGGCACGCACGCTGCTCCTAAGAGTCATCGCGTAGCACCACCTCTCGACTGAGACGCGCTGGAGGAAGGATGACAATCCAGGGAAGAATCGCCACTTGGCGCAAGATCAGCCATTTCTGCGCGGGACGGCTCATCGATTACGGCGAGCTGATTCCTATCGAACTGGTTGAGACGAAGAAGCGCATGCTGCACGAAGTTGTCGCGCTCATCGCGCTGACGATTGGTCTGCTGTTCACGCTGTCATTCGTCTCGATCGCGGTGATCGTAACAGCAGCCGGCACGCCGTATCTCGTGCTGACGGCGTGGTGCGTGGCAGGTGTTTGGCTGGCTGTGGCAGTGATTGCTTTAATCGTCATGTTGACGCGCAAGCCCGCTGAGCCCTTTCGCCTACTGCGCGACGAGTTGCGTCACGACGCCGATGCCATCAGAGAGGCGGCGCAATGAAGCACGCAGAAGCTCAGGGAGCGCTTCTCGCGCGCATGGCGGAATCACGCGCCGAACTGGTGGCCGCGCGAATCGCAAGCGAACCCGCAAGGGTCACTCGCGCGGCGCCCACATTGCCGGGCAGCACCCGTGCCGCACCGTGGTTCCTGCGCACACCCAACGCCGAATTGATTGCGCTTGCGCTCGTCGGCATCTGCATTCTCGGGCTCCGTCGCACGGTGCAGACGGCAGTCGGGGCAGGACTGGGCGCATCGACCCATCGGGTGGTCGGAAACGTACTTGATGCGCTGCGCAACTGACTTGTGTTGAGGTGCGATAAGCGCCAGCGGCTCGACGCTTGCCAATTCGCCACGCGGTAGCGCCGCCTTCAGTCCTCCCCGATGATCGCGCTCGTGCGCAGCAGCCATTTTTCCAGCCCGGGCGCCTCTTCCCCGAGTCTCGATCGTTCGGCCCCAGTCAGCATCAGTGCAGCGTCGTTTGCCCCAGTCGTTCGCACCTCACCGGCGTTTATCAAGTGCCACTTCGACGTGAACACCAGAAACAAGTCCAACACCGAAGGGCCGAGGCAAGCCATAAGACCATTGTGCCCGTGTAAAACGCCGTGCAGCCGGCCTCCCGCCCTCTAGGCCAGGAACGACGACACAAAGCTAACGCGTGCAAGCGAGCGTCTATTGCAAAACGTGTGCGTCATAAGAGTTCTCGAACGATCTGAGGATAAGCGTTGGGCTCGTGGCAGTTGCTCGACAAGTCTGCCGGTCTGCGCCGCTCCGCCGGCTTCCCTACAGGAATACAATTTGCACTAGAAACGACGGGATTGCAGCCCGCAACTCAACGCGCAACCGAACATCCTGCATCTCTCAAACCTGATCAGGGGGACGAAATGGACTCGAATGCAGCAGAGGGAAACATCAAAGAAATGGCGGGAAAGATGCAGGACGCCGCCGGTGAATTACTGGGGGCAACGGGCACGCAGGCGGCTGGCAAGGCGCGCGAACTTGGCGGCAAGGCACAACAACTCTGCGCGGACACGACGGAAATTGTCCGAGGCAAGACGGTTGAGAGTCCGTTCAGCGCACTTGCTGTAGCCGCGGGATTGGGATTCTTGTTGGGTGCGGTATGGGCTACGGCAAATTCGACGCCACGGCGTTCTTACCCAAGACGGTATCGAGGCGACGATCAGTATTAACCGAATCATACGTCGCTCCGTTTCACCGGCGGCGAATACCGTCGAAGCTCTCGTCATGTTCACGCTGCCTTCAGCCAGCTGACGGATCGGTCGCACATTGCGTGAAGATAGTGAACTACCAACCGACCATTGCGGCGGCGTAGTTCTGGCGAGGCTACAGAAGATCAAACCGCGCCGCGTCCCACAGAGGTTAGCGGCGCGCTCTTCTGCTAGCTAGTTACCTTCTTCCCGGCTTGCTCTTTGGAAACTTCTTGTTCAGCTAACAACGTCAACTTTTCGTCTGTTGCCTTCTCTTCCTTCAGGGTCTCAAGAAGCAACTGCATCGCGGCGGTGTAGCCAAGCTTTTTGGCGAGCGCCGCCAGTGTTCCATACGTGGCAATCTCATAATGCTCGACTTTCTGGGCCGCTGCGATCAGCGCAGCATCGAGAATAGGGCCCTTTTCAATCTCTTCGATCTGTTCCTGCCCTTCCTCAACAAGCCCTTCCATTGCAACGCATTTAATGCCCTTGAGTTTCACGTTGGTGCTTTCGACCGCATGATCGATCCGTTCAATCTGTCCCTGCGTTTCCTCTAGGTGGGTCGTGAAGGCGGCAGCAAGATCCGGATTGGTTGCCGCTCAAGCCAGCTTCGGAAGCGCCTTGGTCAATTGCTTCTCTGCGCTATACACGTCCGACAAGGCGTGGATAAACAAGTCGTTTAAGGTCTTTACAGCCATGGGATTTCTCCTGGGTTGATCGCCGTAGACGGCCGTAATCAAAACGACCCGTCAAGTTCGCGCTGCGTCTGCATCAATCCGACGGGCCATGGATGGGCCTCTATCGGGGGGCCTGACCTGCGCCGAGGTCCGCGCCGGTCGTCGGGTCTGATGTCGGATCTGAAGCGGTGCGCGCTCTCATTGCTTGCAGCACCTCCACTTCCTCCTTCGATACACCCACAGTCGCGGATATCAAAACAAATACAGACCGTGGACCCTCCCGCCAGACCGGACCAAGTCCCAGTGACGGAAACCTGTCAAGCGATCGATGGCCAATGACAATTACCCCAGCCGTTAGCCAGATTGCGGCAACGACGCGCGTGGACCATGTGGCAACCAGCGCTGCCAGCGAAAGAAGCGTGAGGGAAAAAACCTTCACGGCGGAACGTGCTCGCATCGTGACCTCCAGCGGAAGACGAGCTACCGGTACGGTGTAGCATGCGTGCGCGCCAGCGGACAAGTCATCACCCACACGGCTCTTGCGACTCCAACATCACCGGCGGCGCATCACCATTCTCGCGAAGTCGATAGTAAGGTTGGTGATAAGGTTGATAGTAAGCGTTATGCAATTGACTGCGCGCCGATGTGAGCGGCCGACCATGGCGCAAGGTCGGCTACATGCAAGGCACGCCCGGGCACTGACAGGAGCGTCATCGATGAAGCGCAGAGCCACAGTCATTTGTGAACGCGACGGCAAAGTTCTGCTGGTCGCGCGGGAGCAAGGACGTTGGGCATTCCCTGGCGGACGGCAGAAGCGCGGAGAAGACATTGGCGAAACTGCACGGCGTGAACTTCGAGAGGAAACCGGCCTCGACCCGAAAGGTATTTGCTATGCCTTTCAATTCCGCGGATTACGAACGCGGCACTATGTCTTTCTTGCGCTCGTCGGAAGGTTAGACGAAGCGATACCGTCAAACGAGATCGTGCGTTGTTGCTGGATGCTGCCCACCGATTTATTGCGTGCCGCAGCGAGTATTCCAACCAAAGGGATTGCCGCGATCCTTCTTAGACAGACGCGCAGCGGTCAGCGGCACGAGGTCGCCGAGGACATCGATACGGGGACCGCATAGGCCAACGACTATGCCATGCATCACATTTGGACCACGTCATTGTGTCCGATCTCAACATGCCGCTGATGGCGATTCCCACAGTTGCGGAGCATGTCTCGCTCGTTTTGCAGATAGCCTGTCGTATGAAGGCAGGCATGGCGAGAACTGGAAACGGCTTCCGCAAAAAAACGCCCGAAGCGCGAGATGATCGCGCTTCAAAGCGCTCATTGCAATCAGCGGAATGTGAGCCAGCGCATGTAGGCGCGCCAGAAGTTCTTACATCCCGTCCGGGCGCCCGTTCGCCGCTCTCTCAAACACTGCCTTACCATCAGCAGCGTTTTCAACCTCTGCTGCGCAAGCATAATGCCTCAAATCAAAACACCAGCAAGCCGCTAAAATCGCGGCGAACAATACGGCACAAGCTCTAGAAGAGAAAAAACGACGGATACATTCTCATGGACAGCAGCATAAGTAAAAAAACCCGAAAAACACGCGCAAGGTCGCCCACAGATTGGGCTCAAAACACGCTCGACCTTGCGGTGCTTTCCCTGACGCCAGACGGAACGATTGCTTCCTGGAATTCCGGCGGCGCCTTAATGTATGGCTACAAAGCGGAAGAAATCGTCGGCCAACACTACTCGGTTCTCTTTCTCGATGGAGCAGTGGGCGACGGCATGCCGGTGGTCGACGCTGAGCTTGACCGCGCTCGCGAGCGCGGCAGTTGTGCGATTGAAGGGTGGCGCAAGCGCAAAGACGGATCGGTTTTTTGGGCAAGTGTCGTCACATCTGTGCTTTTAGAGGAGAACGGTGAACCGGGCGGATTCGTGAAGATTGTGCGCGATGAGACGGAAAAGCGTCGAGCGCACGACGCCGTTATCGAAAGCGAGCGCAACTTCAGATTGCTTGTGCAAGGCGTAACCGACTATGCGATCTTCATGCTGTCACCCGAAGGACGCGTGACCAGCTGGAATTTGGGTGCTCAACGCATTAAGGGCTATGCCGCTGAGGAGATTCTCGGCTCCCACTTTTCTCGATTTTATGCGCCGGAGGACATATCGGCCGGCGTGCCAGTGCGGGCGTTGAGCACTGCCGCCAGCGAAGGACGCTTTGAAGCGGAAGGCTGGCGCCTGCGTCGCGACGGCTCACGTTTTCGGGCGCATGTGATCATCGATGCGATCCATGATGAAGCCGGCCCGCTAATAGGCTTCGCCAAGATCACGCGCGATGTAACCGAAAAGCACGAAGCGGCCGAAACGCTCGATCAAATTCGGGCGGCCCTCTTGCAGTCGCAGAAAATGGAGGCTATCGGCAAGCTTACCGGCGGTGTCGCGCACGACTTCAACAACGTCTTGCAGATCCTGCGCGGCAATCTTGAACTCGTGACCAGCCGCTACTCGCGCGAGGAGTGGCTCATGAACCGACTTCTCAGCGCCCTCGCAGCGGTTGACCGAGGCGCCAAGCTCGCCTCGCAGCTGCTCGCGTTTGGTCGCCGGCAGGCGCTGCGCCCGGTATCGGTTAACCTCGCGGCCATGATTCGCGGGATGGACGATCTCCTTCGCCGTGCGCTCGGCGAGACCATCCTTGTTGAGACCGTGATATCAGGTGGTTTATGGACCGCCATGGTGGACACGCATCAACTCGAAAACGTCTTGTTGAACTTGGCCATCAACGCGCGCGATGCGATGCCCGATGGTGGGAAACTGACGCTTGAGCTCTCCAATTCGATGCTCGACGACCGCTACGTTCGCGCTCTGTCCGATGTGCCCGCCGGTCAGTACGTGATGTTAGGCGTCACCGACACCGGGAGCGGAATGTCGCAGGACGTCATCGAGCGCGCATTCGATCCGTTTTTCACCACGAAGCCGGAGGGTGCAGGCAGTGGCTTGGGTCTGAGCATGGCCTACGGTTTCGTTAAGCAAAGCGGCGGTCATATCCGGATCTACAGCGAAGTCGGGCACGGGACTTCGGTGCGTATCTACTTACCGAAATCGTCTACGGAAGCCTCCACGCCTGTAACTCGGGCAAGCGCTGATCTCATGGGTGGTAGCGAGACCGTCTTGGTAGTCGAGGACGACCTTAACGTCCAGGCAACCGTAATCGAGATGCTAGCCGGCTTCGGGTATGGCGTGCTGAAGGCAGACAACGCGGAGCTAGCGTTAGCCGTTCTCAGCAGCGGCGTGCATATCGATCTTCTCTTCACTGACGTCGTCATGCCAGGCTCACTCAAAAGCCCTGAGATGGCGCGACAGGCCGTGAAGCTTCAGCCGCACTTGAAAGTGCTTTTCACCTCCGGTTACACCCAAAACGCCATCGTGCACGCCGGGCGGCTAGACGAGGGTGTCGAACTTCTCAGCAAACCCTATAGCCGCGCTGATTTGTCACACAAGGTTCGGCAAGTCCTTGGGACGCCCGGTCGTACGCTATCGCCATCCAACAACGAACATCCGCTACGGCACCCGGGCAAGATTGTCGAGCTCAACATCCTGGTCGTCGAAGATAACGATCTGGCGCGCGAAGCGGTCACAGAGCTTCTGTCGGCGCTGGGTCATCACCCGCTGGCGGTAGGAACCGCGACTGAGGCTTTTGGCGAAATCGCTCGGCATCCATTTGACGTGCTATTTACTGACGTTCATCTGCCCGACATGTCTGGCCTTGAGCTTGCCGCGCAGGCGAGCGCTTTTTGCCCAGGCTTGAGTGTGATTTTCGCCTCAGGCGCGCCGATCGACAACGACAATTCGCGAAATTTTGCATGGTTTCAACTCGCCAAACCTTACTCCCTCGATCAGCTGCAGGCTGTCCTTTGCGATGTGACTAACGTGGTGGACCGTCGGCCATCATCCATCTGAACGGTCACAACGACGAAGAGCATTCGTTCTCGATCTAAGGGTCCTTATAGTCTTGCGCAGGCAAAGGGACGAAGGCTCGTCTCGGACTTCTCGCCCCATTGCTCGACTCAGCGTTGCGCCAAGCCTGCTGGCGGCATCTCGCTCCTCGGTGACGAACGGCACACCCTCTCACCATGGCTCCGCGCCTTTTGCATAAAGCGCCACCGGCCAACGGAGAGCGGCGCGCGCCCTCGATTACGCTACAGCTGTAGGTTGGTCGAAAGTTCGCCGGGTTAAAGTGAAGGTTCCGTTGTTGGAGAAAAAGATGAGTGAAGAGAGTCGTTTCCCAGAAACCGACGCGATTGATACCGTACCCGCGACATCGACGCCCGCCTACGCGAATCCGCATCCCGTTACAAAGGCTTTTGATGCGTTCGCCAGCGCTGTAACCCGATGGGCAGGTTCGCCCCTCGCTTTTGGATCGGCAGTCGTCTCAGTCGTCGTTTGGCTCGTCTCGGGACCGTTCTTCCACTACTCCGAGAACTGGCAGCTGGTCATCAACACGGGAACAACGATCGTTACGTTTCTGATGGTCTTTCTTATTCAGCAAAGCGCCAACAAGGATAGTGTTGCTGTCCATCTCAAGCTCAATGAATTGCTCGCGTCACATCGCTCTGCAAACAATCAGCTCATCGGCATCGAAGATGCGTCAGAACAGGAGCTTCGCAAGCTCGCGGCGGCTTACCTGAAACTCGCTTCGGAAAACACGCAACAGTCTGCTTCTCACGACACGGACTTTGGCGCCGCCTCAGACATCGCGCGTCGACTCGCAAAAGCACAAACCCACACAGGCTCTTGATCTTTTCGCCCGACACTCGGATGAAGCCGACACCGGAATGCGAGCAGTGCAGGATGGGCGAGGATAAATAAGCTCTTCAACGTCGCTCCGCCTCGCCCGTCCCACAGGTAGCGTTGTCGGCCAAGCAGTCTTGCAAGATGCGCATGACCGATGCTTTTGCATCCTCCAGAGTAGCGATTCGCGCAACGAGGTCAGAGACGTCGTTGCGGACCTGTTTTCCTTGCTCGAGCAACTCATTCGCAAGGAATATGCGTTCCTCTTTTCCCCGGATGGCCTGCCATATTGCGTTCTCCGACTGCCTGCGTTGCTCATCTTCGAGCGAAACAGCAGAAAAAGCGTGACCTGTATGACAGCGGTAGCGCAGCGGAAAGCCGCTGCCGATTCGCCATATGACGCCGCCGCAGTCCGGACAGGTAAGCGCGCTTCGCGCGCCAATGGCCTCGAGTTCAGCAAGCTCGATGTTCCCCGTGCGAATCATCCTGTCTTCGGTCTCCGCTACTAACGCGTCCGTTTGATTTCGCGGCTGTGGACTGTTCATGGTCGGCTCCAGCGCATTAACGATGGCGGCCCCTAGCTCCGCGATTGGGGCGACGACGTCTGCGGTCGTAGCCCGCAGCGCATTGATGGGCATACTGGGCGAGCGACAATCAGTCGGATCCTGGACGATCGCGTATCCGCCACAGGCCCGCACTGCCTTGAGTCCTGCGGCGCCGTCGTCGAGGTCACCTGTCAACACAACACCGATGACGCGTCGCCCATGCAAAACGGCGGCCGAACGAAAAAGCGGGTCCGCCGCAGGACGGGTAAAGTTCTCTTTCGGTCCGTTCGAGAGTAGCGTCTTTCCGTCGAACAGCAAAAGGTGGCGGTCGGGAGGCGCTATGTAGATCGTCGACTGTGCAAACACCTCGCCGTCGCAGGCGTGTCTCACGGGTAAATCGCACGTGCTCTGCAAGATAGCCGGCAGAATACTGGGGTGCGCACCGATATGCATCACCGCAAACACAGTAGCCGGCATATCCCTTGGTAACGCACCAAACAACTGCTTGAGCGCTTCCAGGCCGCCGGTAGAGGCTGCGACTACGACAATATCTCGTCTTTCCATGAATTCCTCGTTGTATGACGACGGGCGCCTTGAATCTGCTTGTCGTTCGTAAGCGCGCATTAGACGGCGTCCCTTGCGCACTGCCATGCGACATACGTCAGGCTATGGTTGGATTCAGTCGCCAGGGCAGCAAAGCCTCGTAGTCGTCGGCGGTGTGCGCGTGCGGCAGACCTTTGAACAACGCGATGAGGTATTGGTACGGCTCAATGCTGTTGGCTTTGCAGGTTTGCACGAGCGAATACAGGTTGGCGGCGGCGTTTGCGCCGGCGACGCTGTCACTAAAGAGCCAGTTCCGGCGTCCGACCGTAAACGGTCTGATCGCGTTCTCACACGGGTTGTTCGAGATGGGCCACGCTCCGTTGCCGACGTAGCGAACCAGCTTGGGCCATTGGCCTCGCAGATATTGAAGCGCTTTGCCGAACCCGCTTTGCGGCAACACCGTGTTCAGATGACGCGATAGCAGCGCCTCGATCTGATCAAGAACTGGCTGACTTCTGGCCTGTCTGAGTTGCTGGCGCTGCTCCGGCGTCATGTGTTCGGATCGTGCCTCAACGGCAAACAGCTGGCCGATCAGGCGAATGAATTCGCTCACCGGATGATTGCCGCCGCGCTGTACCTTTGGGAGGTCCTCTTCGGCCTCAATCAGGTAACGTCGCGCGTGCGCCCAACATCGGAGGTGCACTAGCTGGTTTGTTCGGGCGATTTCGTTGTACGGCTCGTAGCCGTCGCTCATCAATACCGCTCCGGGTTTGATGCCTGCATAGAGCACGGCGGCCTGCGCCGCGCTGCGCGTGGGACTGTAGCTGAACATTCGCACTGGTGGTCCGGTACCGTTCATCTGCGCCCACATGTAGCTCTTGCGTTGTGCAGCACGGCCCGGCTCTTTTAGTACCTGAACCGTCGTTTCATCGCCGTAGACGATGTCGGCCTCGAGCAGGTGGTCGCGCATCAGGTTAATCAGCGGCTGCACTGCCATGCCGACGCGCACTACGCTTGCTGCCAGCGTGCCGCGTGAGAGATCGCCACCGAAACGGTGCAGCAACGCGGCGATCCGGTACAACGGCAGCGCGTCAGCAAACTTACTCACAACCACCCATGCAAGCGCTGATTCAGTGAGTAAGCCCTTCGGGATGATGCGCGAAGGTGCCGGCGTCACCTTGATGCTAAGGTCGCAGCAAGGGCATGCGTATTTGATTCGCTGGTGCTGAATGACGCGAACCTGCTGCGGCACGATATCGAGTTGCTCGCTGATCTCGGCGCCGATCTCGACCAGTGCGTGGCCATCGTGTGCGCAGACGCGTTCTGATTCGGGCAACTCATGGCGCACGACCTCGCGAGGCAGCATCGGGTCTAACGGTTTGCGCCCACGCTTCCTGCGTTCATGCGCGCCGACTTCGACGCTCTGTTCAGTTTCGGCCTGTTGCGCCGGCTCGCATCCCGTTGCGAGCGCTTCTGCTTCGTTCAGGAAGAGGTCGCGTTGCTCAGCACCGCGCACTTCGCTCCTGGAAGCAAACAACTGCCGCTGATAGGCCTTAAGTCTCTCGCGCAACAAATCGCGTTCGACTGTCACCACACGCAACTCGCCCTTCATGGCAGCGAGTTCTGCGCGCAGCGCCTGCAGTTCGTCGGTAGAAGAAGAGGATGATGGCGGCATCGCTGAATTAGACCAGCGATGCCGGTTCTCGTTTCAGGTCACGCGCTGATAATAACGCCTCGGATGCGCGCGCATCGCTTCGATGTCGATGCCGTCCAGTAGCCAGTGAAGTTCCTCTGTTCGCAGCATGAGCACCGCTTCCTTGCGCGGCCATACGAAGCGGTCCTGCTCGAGGCGTTTCATGAGAAGCCAGAAGCCGTTACGGTCCCACAGCAGCATCTTGATGCGGTCGCGCCGCTGATTGCTGAACACATAAACCGCACGCGCGAATGGATCGAGCTTCATTGACTGCTCGACGATGGCTGCGAGACCGTTGATGCTCTTGCGGAAGTCAACGGCGTCACGATGCACATAGACTTTCAGTTCATCGTCCAGGCGGAACATCGCACCGTCCAAGCGTCTCGATCATGGCCGATAGCAACGGCGCGTCATTGTCGGTGCATTCAAACCGGAGTGTGACGCCGTTGGGCATCTGCACCATCAACCGCGCCGAAGTGGGCGATGACGTCCTTGCTGCGGGGGTGTGGCGGTGTGCCTTCGTGGATGCGGGCGCAACCACCGCTTCGTGACTATCGACTTCGACTACCGGAACGAAAGCGGTGCCAGTCGGCGCCGGCTTTAGGGACGTGCCAGCCAGTCGCTGCTGATGCAGCTTGATCCACTTGCGTAGCAAGTTGGCGTTGACTCCATGCTTGAGTGCGAGTCCGGCGACCGAAGCGCCCGGCTCAAGACACGCTTCCACCAACTTCTGTTTGGTTTGCCGATCATATCTGCGCTTGCCGTCCCGACCAACGTTGACGACCTTCAACCCGGTCGTTTCTGAGTGCTCTTCTGTCATGAAAGGTGTCCACTGATTCGAAACAGTGGACATAGCCTGCGCGCTCAGATCAAACAGTTCCAGACGTCCATTTCTGCGCGCTTACTGTCGTTCAGCGCGTCCATCCGGGTATGCAACGGTCTGCAATAGCGCCAGCCGCTCAGCTTCAATCCTAAGCCGCTCTTGCTCAGAACGGTCCGGATGAAGCCATTTAGGGCCTTGAGGAATGGTTTCTGTTCGCCGCTCGACGCGCGCAAACAGCAGGAACTGCTGGAACAGAAAAATAAAGCGGCCCCTGCTATCCTCCGTGATGCGCGTTAGAAGTGGCGCGAGAGTCGCACGAGGGCCGACTGTTTCTTCGGAACCAACCATCACGCAGGCGAGGCGCGCCCACTGGGCATAATTCAGGCCTTTCTCGGTCGGCGTCGAAGTGGCCTGCGCTGATTCTGCCACCTCGGCATAGCTCTTTGCGCCCGTCGCGCGATTCGCACGCGTGCTGATCACCATCAAATTACCGGCCGCGCAGGCGCCGTTGTTGTTGATACGATCGATAGACCAATCCAGCACGACCCGAATGGCTCACGGCTCGAGGGTCACAACACATCTGTCGCAGTCGATCCGCTTAGGGTATTCCGGTGTGACATCAGTATGCACGATCCGACGCCGCCGCATGTCGCTAAGCCTCAACCGAACCCACTTCGCCTGATAGCGGGTTGGCTTGTGCTGCGCCACCCGAAAGTGCGCTTTTCCCGCGCTGTATCCGGCCAGCACATCGGCGTTAGCGCTTCCAGGGTCCAGGAACCGTCCGTAGCGGGCGAAGTCCCAGCTCAGGTCGAAGCCGAACTCCGGATGGTATTGATCGAACATCTGGCCTCCCTTTGGTGCTGCAACTGATTCAGGTTAACCAAAACTGCGAACGCGGTCCGCCGATTGCGATGAAGTCAGAACTCTTGCCTAGTCGCGCCAATTCCAGCGGAGCCGTGATGTTGACCTTTGATTTCACGATCGCGTGTCGCCCGTCGGAAGCGCTACCCAAGGACGCGGTCGAACAGATCGCGACGCAATGTGGCTTGTGCGTTTTGACAACTCTCGTGGCAACCTCTTCCAATATAAGATTCGCCGGAAGTGCCGAACCCCGAGCGGTACGCATATTTGCTGAACAGCTCCTTACCGTCAGAGGCGTGCTGTCGGTCAGGGTCGACCCTGTAACGCTCAATTAGAGGGCGGTTTTTCATTCATCGATCGACCCTTCACCGCTTCACCTGACAGACACATTGGTAACGAGGCGCTGCTATTTCTTTGCTTCTGCTCCGGGCGTCGCGGCGCGCATGAGGTACTTTTGCGTGACGGCCGGAACATGCTCTAACAACCACTGCGCCATCGCAACTTCCTGTGGCAGGATTTGCTCGCAGGCGGCCTTCGTTTCCCTGTCCCCAACCGCCTTGGCCGCCGCAATCAGCGACGTGTACGATGCGATTTCCAGATTTTCAAACACATAACTTGAGATCGCTCCCTTAACGACCTCATCGGACATGGCCATACCACCGGCGGCCTGGCCAAAAGCCATGACTTTGGCAGCAATGTCTTTGATCGTCGACGTGCTCCCGCCCAACCGCTCGATACACCTGGCCACCAGTTTCTGCTGTCCGAGCGTCTCTTCCAGGTGTTGGTCAATTCTCGCCTCGAGTTCCGGATAGTGCTCGAGCCGTCCGGATTGCGCGCGCAACATTTGCTCAGCTTGTTGCTCCATGGCATGCGCATCCCGTAGCCAGTCCAGAAGATGCTCTTTCGGGTCAGTCATGTTCCTATCCCCTCAAGTCGTTAAATGCCGGCGTCTTGCGTCGCCCAACACTCACATAGTGGAGCTTACTTTCCGACCTGTTCCTTGGAAAGCTCTTGCTTAGCAAGCATCGTGAGCTTTTCGTCGGTCGCCTTTTCTTCTTGCAGGGTCTCCAGCAGCAGATTCATGCCTTCCGTATGTCCAAGCTTCTTGGCGAGCGTGGCCAACGTTCCGTAGGTCGCGATCTCATAGTGCTCGACCTTCTGGGCAGCGGCAATGATGGCGGCGTCCAAGATCGGACCTTTTTCAATTTCGTCGATTTGCTCTTGGCCTTCTTCGACGAGTCCTTCCATCGCCACACACTTAACTCGCTTCAACCTGATCTCAGAGATTTCGACAACTTGGTCAATCCGTTGAATCTGTCCTTGGGTTTCCTCCAAATGGGTAGTAAAAGCCGCAGCTAGCTCCGGATTAGTGGCAGCTTTCGCCAGTTTCGGCAAAGCCTTGGTCAGTTGTATTTCCGCGCTATATACGTCTGAAAGCGCGTGGATAAAAAGGTCATTCAATGTCTTCGTTGGCATGGCTTCTCCGCAGTCATTTGGCGCAGACCGCGCCAGATATCAACGCGCAACGAGCGTGCCGCGTTATCACTGGCATCGCCTTTCACTGGCAGCGTGACGGTCATCATGAGCGCCCTTCCGCCATAAATCTTGCCGCCATGTACGTTGGGCGCAGGGCCCGCTGTTCCGCTCCCTACTTTCGCATCCTGAAAAAGACGCGCCGCTAAGGCGAACTCTAAATGCCGTCGGACTGCG
>NZ_FCNX02000012.1 GCF_001544835.2 Caballeronia fortuita
ATAACTACCGACAATCATCCCGGTCGACCGGCCAAGATGATTGTCGGTAAACCGGCCATGCTGCTTGACGCTATCTAATGCGTTTTCGTATCCCAGTTCGGTAGCTTTCTCCTCGCATAGCACCATGTAGCGAGCGCCGCGATGTGCTGTTGGCCGCTTAACGCACAGACTGCCGCTTGCGCCGGTCAATTCGCATGTCCGGCTGGCGATTTCGCGAGCTCGGTCGATCATTGGATCATTGCGTCGGTTATCGGCGTGCTCTCTCTGAGCAGGAAATGGAGACCCCCGAATTTTGCCTTGACCTGAGTTGCCTCGACGCGAAGCTGAGTATTTAAGGAACCGTAGTTTGTCAGTTCTTTCGACAGCGAGCGGAGCAATGCGTACCAACCGTCGCCGCATTCGAAGCCCCAGCACATGGAGCTTTCCTCCGATGCCCTGGAGCGGCCGGAGTAAAGGTGGGGAAATTCCTCGTACAGCGCCCGCGTCAGGCTATCGTTCATTGCGTATGTCTATTTTCGATGGAGCGGGTTTGACGCGGGCGTCAGAAATCGCGTCAGCAACGGGGCCCTTTCAGATGCTGTACATCTGCATCGTGACGTATCCCACGGTTCGGCAACGTGCGTTGCCGAACCGAGTTCATGTCAGAGCGGGTCCCAGGGAAGCGAGGTTCGCGTGGCTAAGTTGCCGGCCTTCGCACGCCCCTGCGATCCACGGTTCGGTAGTCGAGCAACAAAACAAGGACATGAGAGTGAAGAGTTCTCCGCTCACTCCTACGGGCAACCTTTCTACCAGATAACCGAATTTATCAACGACTACATGTACATGGTCGGAAACGTCTGGGGTGAACGCGACGATTGGAAGCGCGTCGCGCTGACATCACTGCCAAGTCTTCAGATCTTCTCTGCTTGTCCGTTACTGCGCAGCGCTAGAAACGGCTTTTGGTCGTGAAGAATCGTTCACCGGTCGAAATACCGACGTTTTGCCGCGCCGCGTCGCGAATGACAGCGATGCGGCGACCTGCAGCCGCGCAGCGGACGAACGGCGAGCGTCGGCTTTGGCCGAAAGGGCGCATGTCGGCACGCGAGCAGACGGGCGCGTTTCTCTCGAAGAGCGTCGGACGTGGCAAGCTCAGCACGGCTCGAGACACGTACTGGTTGTTGAAGGTCTTGCTCTCGAGACCACGCTGCGGGTGTGCGATCGGTCCACCACGCTTGCTTGTTGCTTGCAACGGTTCGTAGCGAAGTCATAACCGGGGCAGGCGTCGAATCGTCCCGCTTGCACCTCGGTTGCCCGGCTCGCTCGCAATATGTGGATTGAATTTCTCATCGTTGGTCAGCCGAAGGGGGCAGAAATCTACGCACGGGCTTCATTCGCTCGCTCGAAGAACTCTGCTCGGAATCTGTGCGGCAAAGTGCGCAGGAGCATTTTCAGGCGGCCGCATGCAGCCGACCCGGCATCTGCAGCATACATGCTGCTCGCGGAGTGGAACCACGTGACACTCGAGTGTCGTCATTGTGGTTTGCGTAGGACTGGACGCCCGCCTCGCTCCGAAGCGACGTCTAAGAAGGAATGATCCGTCCGAGCTTCAATTTATCGAACAGCGCGAAGAACGCGTCCGGCGTGGACCGATAATCGAGGAAGCCTGCTTTGCGGCTCTTGCTCATGTCGGTCAGCACTTCCATCGGACGTCCGAGATCGGCATCGGTATGCCACCACGACACGAGCTTGTCGATATTGGCTTCCTTCAACTGATAGCGGCTCGCGATGTCCGCCCATTGTTTTCCCGCGTCCTGCATGCGATGTTCGAGCGGACGCGTCACGCCGTCGAAAGGCGCGGGCTCGATGCCGAAATACTGCGCGAGCTGGGACCACATCCATTTCCAGCGGAACACGTCGCCATTGACGACGTTGAAGTCTTCATTGCGTGCATTGGGCGAGGTGGACGCCCACTCGAGATGCCGCGCGAGCAGTCGTGCGTCGGTCATGTCCGTGAGACTGTTCCATTGCGCCGCCGAGCCGGGAAACACGAACGGCTGCCCCGTTTCCTTGCAGAGCGTTGCGTACACGGCAAGCGTGACGCCCATGTTCATCGCGTTGCCTAGCGCGAAACCGATGATCGTATGCGGTCGATGCACGCTCCACCCAAAGCCGTATGTGCGCGCGGCTTCGAATAGCCGGTCTTCCTGCTCGTAGTAGAAATTATCGACGGGTTGCCGGCCTTGTTCTTCCCGAAACGGCGTGAGCGGGACACTGCCTTGCGCATACGCTTCGAAGGGTCCGAGGTAATGCTTGAGGCCCGTGACGAGCGCGGCGTGTTCGAGCTTGCCGGAAGGGCCGAGCGCGTCCAGCACGTGACGCACCATTGCGCCGTTCACTTGAATGTTCTCGCGTTCGGTTGCCTGTCGCGACCATGCAGTGAAGTAGACGTGACTGAAATGCTGCCCCTGCAGCGCATTCGCCACGGATTGTGCGGAAGTGAGATCGGCGATGACGGATTCGACGCCGTCGGGCGCTTTCGTGCGCCCGCGCGAGAGACCGGTGACGTCCCATCCTCCGCGTTCGAGGAGATGTTGCGCAAGATTGCCGCCGACGATGCCCGTCGCGCCGATGATGAGTGCCCGTTTGTTCATGAAGATCAATGTCGAAAGTTAAAGTGTTGGCGGGAAGAGTCTGCGGATGCGCGCTTTCGCCAGCGGATGCGAACTACATGATCGGAAAGGTCCGGCTGTCAGGCCGTATGCCGTCGAAAGCGCATGCCAGTAAGCGATGTACCGCGTCACGGGAGAGCGGTCTGGGGTTGTAATAGGGAGCCTGCATGGCCGCCGTGGCGGCGGCATCGATGTCGGTCAAACGGAGCCCTAGCGCGCCGAGAGACGCGGGTGCGTCGAGCGAGCGGCCAAGGTCGTGCAGCGCGGCCGCGGGTTCTTGCGTTTCGAGTGCCTTGCACAAACGTTCGTTGGCGTCTGGTGCGGCAGGCAAATTGAACGCCATCGAGTAAGGCAGCATCACCGCATGCGTCTCCGCATGCGGTAGATTAAAAATCCCGCCGAGCGTGTGGCAGAGCTTGTGATGCAGCGCCATGCCGACACTCCCGAGAACGGTTCCGCACAACCACGCACCATACTGGGCAGTTTCGCGTGCCGCAGTATCATCTGGCTGCCTGACGATGCGCGGCAAAGCCCTTGCGAGGCTGCGGATGCCTTCTTCGGCGAACAGCGACATCACGGGATTGGCGTCTTGCGCGTAGAGCCCCTCTGCGGCATGCGCAATCGCGTTAAGGCCGCTCGTCGCCGAGAGCGACGCGGGCAAGGTCAGGGTGAGGCACGGATCGTAGATCACGGTGCGCGGCAGCACGCGAAAACTCTTGCCGGTCTTTTTCTCGCTTGCCGAAGTCACGCCGTAGATAGGCGTGACCTCTGAGCCGGCATACGTGGTAGGAATCGCGAGAATCGGCAGCGAGGTTTCGAGCGCGATGGCTTTCGCCAGTCCGAGCGTCGAGCCGCCGCCTGCTGCGACAAGTCCATCCGCACCCGCTGCGAGCGCCGCCGCGACGCCTTCGCGCGCGGTTTCGACGGGTACATGCATGACGGCCCGATCGAATATGTCGGCGCAGCGCTCGGCTGCGAGCTTGCGCACGCGGTCAGCAAGAAAGCGCTGCTCGGGCGTGCACAGCACGAGCGCGCGTCGGATGCACAGTTCGTCCAGCTCATCGGCGAGGCGCTCGATCGCCCCCGTGCCGAAGACAATGCGGCCCGGGCGGCTGGTGTAGGTAAAGGAAATCATGAGGATTGACTCAGGACGAAGTCGAACGAGAGCGTGCTGAATGGCGTGGTCATCACCGTGCCGTCGGGCGCCGTGCCGTGCCCGTGACGGATCCACGGCGCGATCAGTGAGGAACGCACGCCGAATACGGCGTCCGAGTCCAGATAACGATCGCCGTCGCGGAAGACGTGCGTGACGAGTCGGTCATAGCCGGGCGCCGTAATCATGAAATGCAGATGCGCCGGGCGCCAGGGATGACGCCCCAGCGCCTCGAGCATGCGTCCGACCGGGCCATCGTGCGGAATAGGATAGGGCTCCGCGACGATCGACCGAAAGTGATAGCGGCCATCGGCGAGGCTATGTAGCACACCTCTTGCGCGATGCGTCTCGGCGTCGGCTCTCTGGACGTCGTAGAAACCATCCACATCCGCCTGCCAGACTTCGATGCGGGCGCCGCTCACCGGCTCGCCGTCCTGGCCGCGCACTACACCTGACACGAAGCAAGGTTCGCCGCGCGCGCCGTTGGCGACGTCGTCGCCGTTACGATATTCCGGCGCATTGTCCACGAAGAACGGGCCAAAGACGGTTGCTTCCGTGCAGCCATCGGGCTTGCGATGCGCCATTGCCGTCACGAGCATCGACAGGCCCAGCGTATCCGACAGCAAAATGAACTCCTGGCGGCGGTCGTCGGTGATATGGCCGACGTCGGTCAGAAAGCGGATGCCGGCTTCCCACTCGCGCTCGCTCAGACCAACTTCGCGGGCGAAGGCGTGCAAATGCCGGACGAGACTCGTGACAATCGTCTTGAGCCGCTCATCGGCTGCATGTTCGTGGCGGGCAAGTACCGCCTCCGTGATGGTGTTATCGTCGAGGTTTCGCATTGGTTCAATCCGTGACCGTGACTAGCGGTTGTCAACGCGCTTGAGGAACGGACGGATATCCACGCTGCGCCAGATCCCCGCTTCGTTAAACGGATCGTTGCTGTTAAAGCGCATCACCTCGCCGATCTCGTCCGCCTCAAAGAGGAAGAAACTGCCAATCATCGTTTCCTGGTCACCCGCCAGCAGCGGGCCAGACATGACCATCTTGACGGGTGACGTGGCCAGATAGGCCTTGTGTTCTTCGTAATGGGCAAGACGGCGTTCGACCATGTTGTCATGGTCAAGGCAGTAGACGGTGTAGTGCATTGCAACTCCTGGATGTAATGAGCAAAGAATTCAGCGGCGAATCCCGGCTTGCGCCTCGACGGCGCGCACGATGGAGAAGAAATCCAGATCCGCACCGTCGCTCTCTGCGTAGCGCTTGAACTGCTCACGCACGAGCGCAGCGGCTGTCATCGGTACGCCGGCGTCCGCGCCCGCATCGACCACGAGCGACATGTCCTTGAGCATTTGACGCGACGAAAACGCGGGGGAGAAGTCCCGTTTCTTCAGCGGATCGAGCTTGTATTTGACGAGTGGGGACGCCGCGACGCTATCGCCGATGACCTCCAGCATCTCGGCCCAGTCCAGCCCGCCCTTTGTGCCGAGCGTCAGCGCTTCGGCTAGCAGCACGGCGGTCGAGCCGACCAGATGATTGATCGCGAGTTTCAGGTAGCGTGCCTGCTGATCCTCGCCGACGTAATACTGCCGCGCGGACATGGCCTGAAAGACAGGCAACGCGCGGCCGTACGCGTCTTGCGAGCCGGATGTGAACACGGTCAGCTGCGCCTTGTCGGCAAGAACGGTGCTGCCCGACACGGGCGCGCAGATATAGCCGATTCCGCGCCTGTGCGACGCGTCGCGCACTTCGCCCGACGCCGTGGGCGAGACCGTGCTCATGTCGATATAGACGGCACCGTCGTTTGCGTTTTCGATCACGCCATGTGCACCGAGCGCAACCTTACGCAATACGGCATCGTCGGGGATGATCGAGAACACGAGCGGGGCCGAACGCGCGACGCTGGCGAGATCCTCGGCGCGGCGGGCGCCGAGTCGAACGGCCTCGTCGATGCGCGCTGCGTCGACGTCAAACACGGTCACGTGGAATCCTGCGGCGAGCAGATTGCGCACGATCGGCGTGCCCATCTTGCCGAGGCCGATCCAGCCGATCTGTTGTGCGTTGTGTTTCTCTTGCGTTTGCGGCATGTCGTCACCGTACCTGGGGATTGATGAGAATCTTCATCTTGTCGCTGCCCTTGTCGCTCAGCACGTCAAAGCCTTTTTCGACGACATCGTCGGCATCGATCAGGTCGTGGATGAGCTTTTCAACCGGGAATTTGCCGTTCGCAATCATGCCGATGATGCGCGGCCAGATAGTGACGGGATAGCACCACGTTCCCTCGATTCGGATGTCCTTGAGTGACCATTTCATCGGATCGACGCTCGCAGTGCCGACGTGCAGACCTGCCTGGACCACGGCTCCCGCCGAACGCACGGCATCGACGCAGGCGTTCAGCGCATGCTGGTTGCCCGCGCATTCAATCGCAACGTCGACGCCCACGCCTTCAGTCAAATCGCGAATCTTTTGCGGCAGGTCGCCGTCGGATGGATCGAAGATTTCAGTCGTGACGCCGAAGCCGGCCATCTTCGCGGCGCGCGCCGCGTTGGGTTCGCTGACAAATATCTTCGTGGCGCCCGCTGCGTGACAGGCGAGGGCAGCAAGCACGCCAATCGGGCCCGCCCCTGTAATCAGCACGGTCGAGCCGACCGTGACGCCGCCCCGGTCCACGGCATAGAGTGCGACGGCAGCCGGCTCGATCAGCGCACCCTGCTTGTCGCTGACGGAGTCGGGCAGGCGGTTCGCGTGATAGTCGTTGAGCACTGTGTATTCGGCCATACCGCCGCCGTCCCAACTGAGCCCGACGCAACCCATTTTCGTGCAGAGATGGCGCATGCCGCGCGCGCAGTAGTAGCACTGACCACACGACGCGAGCGGCATCACAGAGATACGGTCGCCGCGCTGCACGTTCTTCACGTCCTTGCCGACTTCGACTACCTCCGCACTGAACTCATGACCGAGAACCTGAGGCGCTTTTGCTCCCGTCAATGCATGCGGCTCGGTCGGCACGACGATGGGACCCGCCTGATACTCGTGCAGGTCGGTGCCGCAGATGCCGCACCACAGCGGTTTGACGATCATCTGGCTCGCGCCCATGCTCGTCGGGTCGGGGACGTTCTCGACCCGGATATCGTGCGCGCAGTGAAAACGCACTGCTCTCATATTCGACTCCTTGGTTTAGACGGGCCATTTCGAATGGCCTCATGGGGATCTGGAAAATTCAGCGTTGCCGGCGGCTCACGTAGCACGCCGATGCGCCGATGATGATGACGCCCTTAACGATGATCTGCGCTTGCACGGGCATGCCGATCAGCAGCACGATGTTGAAGACGATGACGAGAATGGCTGCACCCGCGAGGCCGCCGAGCAAGGAGCCGCGGCCACCGGAGAGTGCGAGCCCACCCATCACGGCGGCGACGATCGAATCGAGTTCGAACCCGCGGCCCACCCAGTTGTCGACGATGCCGACGTAGCCCGACAGGATCAGTCCCGCCAGACCCGCGAGCAGAGCGCTAATCACGTAACACGCGATGCGTACTGTGTCGGGACGCACGCCGACCAGTCTCGCCGCCACGGCATTCCCGCCCGCCATGTACACCCGCCGTCCGAAGGTTGACAGATGCAGCAGCGTGCCGAACACGATCGTGCACACGAACAGCAACAGCACGTTGACGGGCACTCCCGCGATCGAGCCTGTTCCCAGTAAGTGAAAGAGCGGCGGTACGTTGCCGGAAGGCGCGCCCTGCGTATAGGCAAAACGCAGGCCGTCAAGCACGACGGCGGTGGCGAAGGTCGCGAGAAACGGCGATACCTGGCGCTTCGTGACGAGCAGACCGTTGAGCAACCCGGCACCGATGCACAGCACGAGCGTGACGCCAAAAATGGATGACGCTGAATGGTTCGTATCGTCGAACGCAGTCGCAATTACGGCCGCCGTCGCCATCACCGAGGCAACGGACAGATCGAGCCCGCCCACGAGAATCACGAACACCTGGCCAATCACGACGATGCCGAGCGGCGCGAACTGCACCAGCATGTTGACGACGTTATCAGCGCGAAGGAAAGTGGGCGACCACGCGCCAGAGAGCACAATCAGCACCACGAGAAACAGATAGATGCCATAGCGCTGCACGGCACGCAGCGACAGCGTGCGCACGGGCGTGGCGCCGCGCGGAGCAACCGAGTTCATGCGAGCCTCCGTTTCTGCTGGACGTTGACGCAGACAGCCGCAATGATCGCGATGCCCTGCACGATGAGCTGATACTGAGAAGGCACGCCGGCGAAGTTAATCAGATTGTTGAGCATGCTAAGCAGGTACACCCCAAGTAACGTGCCAACGACACCGCCGCGCCCCCCGCTCAGAATCGTGCCACCGACGACTACGGGCGTAATCGAAGCAAGCGTGTAGTTAGCGCCAAGATACGGTTGGCCCGAGCCGAACTGGGCGGCGAGATAAATGCCCGTGAGGCCGGCGCAGAGTGACGAGAATGTGTAGACGAACAGAATGACCCTTTTGCGGGGAATGCCTGAGAGGGTTGCCGCATTGTCGTCGTCGCCTACGAGATAGACGTACCGGCCCAGGCGCGTATTGCGCATGAAGTACGACACGCTGGCATAAAGAAGCAGCACGACGGTGGCGGTGACCGGGACGTTGGCGTAGCGTCCATAAGCCAGCGCGTCGAAGCCGTCCGGTACGCTGCCTGCGGGGCCGTTCGCGTAGTACAGGATGCCGCCTTGCAGGATGGCGCCCATCCCCAGCGTGATGATCAGCGGATGCACGCGCAGCCAGAGTACAAGTAGGCCATTGGCCAGTCCCACCACCGCGGACAACGCAATCGCGACGGAAATCGCCATGCCCCATCCGCCCTGTGTCGCATCGGAGATACCGGATGTGAGCGTCGCGGTCACGCTGATGAGCGAACCAACTGACAGATCGATGCCCCCTGTCAGGACGGCGAGCGTCTGCCCGAGCGCGACGAGCGCCAGGCCTGTCGCCTGCTGATGGACGTTCAGCAGATTGGACAGCGTTGAAAAACGGTCGTTGACGTTTGTGCCCGTGACGAACAGCACCGCGATCAGCACTGCGACGATGAACGGCGCTGCATTCTGCGAGACGTGGCGTCTAATGAGCGTACGCATGAGCGCCTCCCGTCTGCGTGAGCTGCGTGCCGCCCGTTGCGAGCGCCATGATGTCGTGCTCGGTCATCTGCTGGCCGCTGACTTCGCCCGCGATACGCCCTTCGCGCATCACCAGCACGCGGTTGGACATGCCGATGACTTCCTGTAACTCGGAACTGATCATCAGGATGCCGAGGCCGCGATTCGTCAGTTCGCGCATGAGGCGATAGATTTCCGCCTTTGCGCCGATGTCGACCCCACGGGTTGGTTCGTCGAGAATCAGCACGCTGGTGCACACCCGCACCCATCGGCTGATGAGCACTTTTTGCTGATTGCCGCCCGACAGCGTTGCGACGCTGCCCGCAGGCCGTGCGCCCGCGATGCCGTATTCGCGGATTGCATCCGCGCCTGCCGTGCGCTCTTCTTTGCGTCTCAGCAACCCGAAACGCGACACGCGTCGCAGGGTAGTCGCCGTGACGTTCTGCGCGACGTTCAGATACATCAGCAAGCCTTCGGTCTTACGGTCTTCCGTGACAAAGCCGAGACCCAGGCGAATCGCCGCTGCTGGCGTCATACGTGTATGGCGCGTGCCCCGCACTTCGACCGTGCCGCGTGCGGGCAGGGCGCCGAACACACCCGAGGCGAGTTCCGTGCGGCCCGAGCCAACCATGCCAGCAAGCCCGACAATCTCGCCAGCGCGTACAGAAAGCGACGCATCAAAGACGCGATTTCCAACGTGCAGACCTTCGACCTTCATGAGCACCGTGCCGCCAGGGGGCAGCGTGGGCTTGGGCGGATAGATGTCTTTCATTTCGCGGCCGACCATCATGCGCACGAGTTCTGCGCGTGTCGTTTCTGACACGGGCTGTGTACCGATCTTGCGGCCGTCCTTCATGACGGTCACGCGGTCGCACAGTTCAAAGATTTCGTCGAGCCGGTGCGAGATGTAGATAATGGCGACGCCTCGCGCGCGCAGCACGCGCAGCCGTTCGAACAGAAGTTGCACTTCCTTGCCCGCGATGACCGCCGTCGGTTCGTCCAGGATGAGGACGCGTATTTCGCTCGCCATCGCCTTGGCGATCTCGACCATCTGCTGGCTTGCGACAGAGAGCGCGCCGACGCGCTCGCGCGGATCGAGTTGTACGCCGAGTTCGTGTAGCAACTTGGCGGCGCGTTCGTTCATCGCGCGATGGTCAATCGTGCCGAGCCGCGTGCGGGGCTCGATCCCCGCGAAGATGTTCTGCGCGACGCTCGACTGCGGAAACAGCACGAGTTCCTGATAGATGATGTGAACGCCGTGCGCCTTTGCGTCAGCGGGGGACTTCCACGCGACGGGCCGACCGTCGAAGCACAATGCGCCTTCGTCCGGCAGATAGGCACCCGCGAGCACTTTCATCAGTGTCGATTTGCCCGCGCCATTTTCGCCGACCAGTGCGTGAATTTCGCCGCAGCGCACGCCGAAGCTCACGTCATCGAGGCTCCTGACGCCAGGGAACTGCTTGACGATACCGCTTACCTGGATGACGTCAGGCGGTGGCGCGGCGCCATCACCTGAAAAACTCGATGTGTGCGCGTTCATTTCTCACCCGGCAGCTTGATCTTGAATGTCGACGGGTTGTAGTCCGCTCCCATGCCGCCGTCGATGATCTTGTCAGGCGGCCCCTTCGCATCGACCACCTGATCGATGTACTGGTCGGGATGCGGCACTGATGCCGTTTCGTCGCCGCGCGTGAGTGCGATTTGCGGGCTAATCTCGTAAATCTTTGGCAACGGTTGACCCTGCATCACCTTGAGGGCGACATCTAGCGACGTGCCGCCCATCGAAGGCGGATAGCCGATCTCGAGTATCGGAATCTTGTACTTCAACGCGAGTTGCAGCGGTCCGTTGAGGTCGGCCGTCGTGTGCGGCGGAATTTCACCGGGCTTGAAGCCAGCGGCAAGGAACGCTTCGATCGAGCCCGCGACGGGCAAGCCGTGCGCGCACCATACGGCGTCGATGGTGTGCCCGTACTTTGCGATCATCGCCTGCATCTGTTGCTTAGCCTTCACGGGGCTCCAGTCGGAGTAGACCGTGTCGAGCACTTTGATGCCGGGATATTGCGAGAACACTTGGTGCGCGGCGGCTTCACGGTCGGCGCTGACGCTGGAGCCCGCTTGGCCCGCGAGCATGATGACGTTGCCCTTGCCGTGAAGCTTCTCGACAATCCACTGCGCCCACATCCGGCCCATCATCGCATCCGAGCCCGTGACGAACGATACAAAGTTATCTGAGGAAATGCGCCGGTCGACCATCACGACGGGAATGCCCTGTTTCATCGCACGCGTAACGACGGGGTCAAGCGCCTTTTGCGTGTTCGCGCTGACGATCAGCAGGTCCACGCCGCGCGAGATCAGGTCCTGGATGTCGGCAGCCTGTTTGGCATCGTCCATGTTGCCGTTGGTAATCAGCAACTGCTTGATCTGGTCAGGATGCTCTGCCGCAGCTTTCATCAGCGAGTGTTGCATTACGACTCGCCAACTGTCGCCGAGTCCCGCATTGGAGAAGCCGATGACATAGGGCGGCTTCTTCTTGAACTTTGCGGTATCGGAGAACGGTATCTGCACTGCGGGATTGAACAGGAACGTGCGCGCTGCACCGGTGTAGTCTGCTCGAGCGGCGCATGAAGCCGTCAATGTGATTGCTGCAGCGGCAAATAAGCTTGCGCGCTGAAAGCGGGTCGAACGACTCATAAGTGTCTCCGTAAATGTTCTAATATCCGTCGGGAGACGCGCGTCGTTGTTCCGACTTTCCAACGCGTCTGACGGTCACATGCGCCGGCAACGGCTTCGATATGGCGTTGCCGCGTCTCAGACACGGCGTGCTTCCCGACGGCGTGACTGTGGCACGGTTGACGGAGCGCATCTAGCAATTGGCATTACTAGTAATGGCAGTAACAGGGAAAGGATGAGGAGACGAAACATGGAAAAACAGCAGCGCCTGAACGAACTGGCCGATTTCCTAAAGACGCGTCGAGCACGTCTTCGGCCCCAGGACATCGACTTTCCGAGCGGCACCCGTCGCAAGACCCCGGGACTGCGCCGGGAAGAGGTTGCGGAGCGCGCCGGTATTAGCGTGACCTGGTATGCGTGGCTCGAGCAGGGCAGGGAAGTGAATGTATCGTTCAAGACGATTGAAAGCCTCGCCAATGCATTGAAGCTTTCGCCGCACGAGCGCACGCATCTGTTCGAGCTGGCCAATCACTACACGCCGCCTGGCCCGTATCCGATTGCGCAGAACGTGACGGACACAGTTCGACGCATGCTCGACCAGCTTGGCAACATGCCAGCGTATGTCGTCGACGGCAACTGGAACTATGTGACGTGGAATGAAGCCGCTGTGCGTGTGTTCACCGACTTTCGGAAGATGCCTGCGGGCCGTTGCAATTTGCTGTGGTTTACGTTTCAGCAAGACGGCGCCCGTTCTCTCTTTCAGGGCTGGGATGCGTACGCGAAATGCGTACTGGCACAGTTTCGTGGCGATTACATCCTTCGGCCTTCCGGTGAGGTTTTTCTGCGTGATCTCGTCGAAGAACTGAGCGACACGGATGCTGACTTCTGCCGCTGGTGGGCGGAACACGAAGTGCTCAAGCGCAGCGACTGGCGGAAGGTGATTGAGCATCCGGTGGCGGGGTTGCTCGAGCTGGATGCGCTATCGCTCGAAGTTCCCGATGCGCCGGGGATGCGCATCATGGTCTACACTCCCGCGCCGTCGACGGATACTGCTCAACGTATCGAGGCGCTGATGAAAGCTAGCGGGGATGCGATTCCTGTTCAGGCGGCAACGGTACTAGATACATTTCGGAAGGCTAGAGTTTCGAAGACAAGGCACGGCGGATGATCAAGATGATCCGCGCCGAGGAAGCATGGTTGCAAAACGACTTCGCGGCGGAGGCGCGCTACTATGAACGAAGTAGCACCAGCAATTTCGATTCTGCAGTCGAGGAAGAGAGCGCGAGCTGCTCAACGCAATTCGCCTTCTTTCTTGGGCGTTACGAGGAAGGCAAGCGCTGGGCCAGCGAAGTCCTGCGTCTCAGAGAAGAAGACAGCGGTCTGCGGACTAATACAGCTGCAGTTGCTTTATCACATCTGGCCGTCGAGGCAACGCGAGCCGGTGCCCCTAATGCCGTCGCGCTAATGGCCGAGGCGGAGAGAATTCTAAAACAACATCACTATTCGGACGCGCTGCTTGTCCTCGATAGGATCAAGTCGGATGAGCAAACGCAGGTGCTCAAGCCAGCCCCTGAGAAAACTTTGCCGGTTCTCAACGCACGCACCTGGCGTCATGACGCTGCGAATAACATTCTTATTGCCGAAAGTCTGAAGCCTTTTAAGGAATAGGCCCGTTTCAGCGTACGTGACGCCGGAGTCGCTCGCGTAACGCGCGTCGGCCAGGGCGGCGGTCCGACGAATGAAGCGCCAACGAGCGATTCCAGAAATCGAGAATGGCGGGCTCGCCTCTCACAAAAGAGCGTCAAGCGCTGAGCCTACCCGCTGATCTGGCGCCGAGACTCGCTTGCATAGTGGCTGCAAAGTGGTTGAAAAAGTCGTTCAGAACTTATATCCCACGGAGAAGAACGTCACGATTGGATCCAGCTTGAGCTTAGATTCACTCTTGATCTGCCCGAGGGCAGAATTCGTCGTAAAGCGTCTTCCCCACCATAGGGTAGGGTAGACGCAGATAAGCGCTTGCGTGCCGTTCACCATTCCGAACAAAACCGCGTCTGGGTGGAATATGCTCCGCAGGAGCGCGACGTCACCTGCATACATGCCCTCGAAGTACTTTGGCAAGACCGAGAGAATTTCTTGATGTGAACTCATTTCGTGCCTTTCCTCGTTGCAGTAGGTGAGATTATGGGCGGCACAACTTGTCGTAGTACAGGTTGGTCGGAGTCCATTGCACAGACAGGCGAGCAGCGCCCAGCGAAGTTTGTTCAGTGGCGTAGTATATCGGTTGCTCAATGCTTCATCCTGTTTACCTGGGCTTTAATGCTGGCGCCGGCGGCCGGTGACAGCGCGAAAGCGGGTTTTCCACTTAGAGCCGACTTAGTCCTTCACCGGCACGTCGGCGTCCGGAGCCTCGCCGAGCGCTGCAAAGGCCGCGACCCTTGATCATCAACGGCTGCGGTTTCGAAAGGATGGGCTTACGGGGGACCAAATGCGACTCGAGCTTCCTGCAATTTGAGATATAGAGGTGCCACGGAGCCCGGCGGTGCTGTGCGCCGCCTAAGGCGTACCTACTCTTGACTTCGCTGTCCGCGTCAGACAACTAGCGTGTCGCGGGTGGTCAAGCCCGCTTTTTCGCACCTAGTACTATTAGAGAACGGATAATCAACTCGACTGAAGGACGTCTATGGACTCGAACGCGAATATCCCTGGCACCGGCTCTGACGCCGCCCTGCGGGTTAGAGCCATTGAAGAAATTCTTACAGAAAAAGGCATCATTGATCCTAAGGCCGTAGACGTGCTGGTCGATATGTTCGAGCACAAAATTGGGCCGCGTAACGGGGCGCAAGTCATCGCGAAAGCTTGGACAGACGCCAATTATAAGAAGCGCTTGCTTGCCGATGCGACTTCCGCCATCGCCGAGCTGGGTTTCTCGGGTCTGCAAGGCGAAAGCATGGTGGTCGTCGAGAACACGGATACGGTCCATAACGTAATTGTATGTACATTGTGTTCTTGCTATCCGTGGCCAACGCTTGGACTTCCCCCGGTCTGGTACAAGTCGGCAGCCTACAGGGCCAGAGCAATCAGTGACCCCCGAGGGGTTCTGAAGGAATTTGGCACTGAGATCGCTGAAAATGTTGAAGTGCGAGTGTGGGACACGACCGCAGAACTTCGATACCTTGTTCTTCCACAGCGGCCAGCGGGCACCGACGGTATGCATGAGGATGAACTTGCCAAACTGGTGACCCGGGACTCAATGATTGGCGTCACAAACGCGCGCGAACCGGCCAACGGCCGAGCAAACTAAGGACTGTCTTCATGAACAGCATCGCAGACATCGGTGGCATGGAAGGCTTTGGCCCGGTTACCCCCGAGCAAAACGAGCCGGTTTTTCATGAGGAATGGGAGCGACGGTGCTTTGGAATGTTTCTCACCTCCGCGGCCGCTATTGGTTACGGCGTCGATGAATTCCGTCACGGGATGGAAAGCTTGCCGCCCGTTCACTACCTCTCGGCCTCATACTATGAACACTGGCTCGGCGCATATGAAAAAATCTTTGCCGACCGTGCTGTGATTTTGCCGGAGGAACTGGAGCAAAGAGTTGCGGCATTGAAGCGGGAGGAACAAGCAAATGCTTAAAGCAGACCAGATTCCCGCCGCAGTTGCGGCTGGCGGTGTATATCGCAACGGCGCAAAAGTTGCTCCTTCTTTTTCGGTGGGCGACCGCGTGAGGGTGAAGAACCATCAGCCTAGTGGCCACACCCGGCTCCCTGGCTATGTGCGACTAAAGAAGGGCATCATCGCCATCGACCACGGGGTGTTCGTCTATCCGGACACAATGGCCCATGGAAACGGCGAGACTCCACAGCACGTCTACACGGTGCACTTCGAAGCAATAGAAGTATGGGGGGAGAAGGGCGTCGCCGGCGATACTGTTCGCGTTGACCTCTTTGATGACTATCTCGAGCGCTGCGAGTAACGATGGCTCTTCTTAACGAGCAGGTGGTCCTTCTCCGTGAGCGCGCGATGCCTCTCTGTGCCGACGGAGATATGGTCTTCAAAGAGCCCTGGGAAGCCAAAGCTTTCGCGATTGTGGTCACGCTTTCGCAAGAAGGGCGGTTCACGTGGTCCGAGTGGGTCGAATGCTTTTCGGCGCATGTCGAACGCGCGACCAACGCAGAGGCTGAAGGAAGAACGGCGCAAACTTACTATGAGCAGTGGGTGGATGCGCTCGAAGAATTGCTTGTGCAAAAAGGAGTAACTTCCGCTGAGCAGATCTACGCTAAGCGCCTTTCAGCATTCAAGCCGTCTCTTGGCCATCCAGTGACGAGAACTTGACCAGCAGAGTGTCGAAGAGTGATCGGAGCTAGACGTGAACGCTATAAGACAAATCGAACCGAAATTGCCTGTGACCATTCTCACTGGCTTCTTGGGTGCGGGAAAGACTACGTTGCTCAAAAACATTCTAAGCGAGCGTCAAGGGGAGCGAATCGCGATAATCGAGAACGAATTTGGCGAAACAAGCGTCGACGCGGACCTGTTGTTCGAGGACCGCAACGAACAGGTCATCGAATTAAACAACGGGTGCATATGCTGCAAGGTACGCGGTGACCTGGTGCGCATTTTGACCGATCTCCATCGTCGCCGCGCCGCAGGCGAGCTTGAATTCGGTCGTGTGATTATCGAGACGACCGGCTTAGCCGACCCGGCTCCCGTCGCACAAACTTTCTTCGTTGAAGACGACGTTTCTCAATACTACGTCCTTGATGCCATCGTCACACTTGTTGACGCTGTTCATGCCGGCTCACAGCTCGATGTGCATCATGAGGCTGTCGAGCAGGTAGCGTTCGCGGACCGACTGCTGGTGAGCAAGGCAGACATGGTTGACCCTCGGGCCGTCGAAGCGCTTTCGGCTCGTCTACGCAAAATCAATGCTCGTGCACCAATAGCATTGGTCAGCTTGGGTCGAACGGACCTCCGAGCTCTTTTAGACGTCGGTTGCTTCTCTCTTGATTCCGTACTCGAGATCGAGCCCGACTTCCTTAGCGATGTGGCGCACGAACACGACGATGATATCGGGTCATTTGTGTTTTCGTCGCTGCTGCCTTTCGACCCAGCAATGATTACGCAACATCTGCCGGAGATGATTCAAAAGCATGGGACGGAACTGATGCGCTACAAGGGCGTCTTGTCGTACGCCGGATTTGAGCGCAAGGTCGTTCTTCAAGGCGTACACATGGTCACGCGCTCTGATGTAGGACAGCCCTGGCTGAACGAAAAGCGTGTCTCGAATATCGTGTTCATCGGTCGAAAGCTCCCCGAGAGTGATATTAGACGGGCGCTCGAAGGCTGCTTAATAAAAACTGCCGCGCCAGCGGCGGCCTAGCAAAAAGCGTTAAGCGGTGCACCAGCGCTATGGACGGACTTGCCATCGGGACGCAGCAGTCGCCCAACCGGCAGTCCCTTGACGCCCCCCTCATTGGGCAGCCGAACAAAGCGGTTCAGACCGGACGATCTGTCCGGAACTGAATCTATTGATGGAGAGCGAGAATGCGGAATCAAAGTGTCGAGCAGTTGATTGCTACGACGGCTGAACACTCAAATCTGCCGCTTGAACAAGGTCGGGTCACAGTCATCAGTGAAATTTTGGCAGCGTGGTTGAGAGACGCCAACTCCCTGTCAGCGAAGATGAGCGCACCGGAATTCGCGCACGTGACGCCGATTACGGGGTTTCTACAAACCGCCGTACACGGTGAGGTCGCGCATGAGCTGTGAACTTGCAAGACTGTCGATTGCTGCGGCGGCGAAGCTAATTCGCAAAGGTGAGGTCAGCCCGACCGATCTGCTTAACGCTTCCCTTGCAGAAATTGAACTACATAACGATGGTCTCTGTGCGTTCATTTCAGTGACCGAAGACTCAGCGAGAAAGGCCGCGGCCGCGGCGGAACTAATGCTCTCCGCTGGATACGACCTTGGTCCTCTGCATGGCGTGCCACTCGGGATTAAGGACAACATTGGCATCCGGGGCCAAAGAACCACTGCTGGGAGCAAGATCCTAGCTGATTGGTATCCGGAGAAGGACGCGACTGTTATAGCCAAGCTAAAACAGGCCGGGTCAATCTTTGTTGGCAAAACCAATATGCATGAGTTCGCATGGGGCGGCACTTCAGCCAACCCTCACTATGGACATGTGCGCAATCCTTGGGATACAAGCAGATTTCCCGCGGGCTCGAGCGGCGGCTCGGGGGCTGCCGTGGCCGCAGGGCTCTGCTTCGGTGCGCTTGGTACAGACACAGGCGGTTCTATTAGACTACCGTCTGCAATCAACGGATGTGTTGGGCTACGGCCTACATACGGTAGAGTTAGTAACTCAGGAATCGTCCCGCTTGCATGGAGCATGGACACCGCTGGCCCAATGACTCGTACGGTTGAAGACTGTGCATTGATTTTTAATGCGATTGCAGGGCCCGATCCGATGGACGTTGCAACGTCGCCCTGCGCCGTTGATGATTATGTTGCTAGGCTCAATTCGGGCGTGCGAGGTCTGCGCATTGGAGTGGTGCCGCGATACTTTTTCTCACATCTGCAGGTAGAAGTGAAGCGAGCCGTGGAGCAAGCGTTGCGCACCTTCGAGGGATTGGGCGCGCAACTTATCGAAGTCGATATCAAGCACATTGATGGAAATATTTCCGCACAGCTAACCATTGAGTCAGCAGAGCCGAGCACATACCATCAAAATGCTTTGCGGGCGCGACCGAATGATTACGGCAGCGATGTGCGCGCGCTCTTAGAGGTGGGCGAGATGCTTTTGGCGACGCACTACCTGCAGGCGCAACGTTACCGGTCTCTGCTTCGCGCGGAATTCATCGATGCATTCAGGCAGGTTGATGTTTTCGTCTGTCCTACCTTACCATTTACTGCGACGACCTTAGGAGCAACAAAGGTTGTCATTGAGAACGATGTGGAAGAAGACATGCTATCTGCGATCATGCAGTTCACCGGGGTGCCCAGCTTGACCGGCCTTCCTTCACTTGCTGTTCCATGTGGATTTGATTCGGACGGGCTACCGATCGGCATGCAGATCATTGGGGCACCGTTTTCAGAGTCGAAGCTTTTCTCAGTGGGACACGCGTTTCAGACAGCGACGGACTTCCATACAAGACGTCCGAGCCCATCAGCGTAGTCCTGACGACGCCGCTTTGCAGAGGGAGCTGACTTTTTAGCCTGTCGGCATCAATTGCAGCCTAAGGCGGAAACGGGGCAGCGGCAGAAGGGAACGCTGTTGCGTTGCAGTTCCCCTCGCACCGACCCGAGCAAATCGTGGCACTCGCCGCCGTGCTTGGTGTCGCGGCCGCGCCACAAACGGTGTCTGTGGGCCATCGACCCCGCTAGTGGCGCCTGGGCAGCTATGCGTGTGTCGCTTCGAGACCGACAAGAGGAAAGTTTGCGATACGGTCCGGCGAGTGGGTGAGCGTTGCGGGTTACCTTGTCTGAGCAAGACAAATGTGGTGGCAAGGAGAGGCAAGTCTAAGTCGTGAGTTGGGCCTAGCATTGAGTACGGTCAAGCGCCTGCTGATGCGCTGGCCCTTTCAGGCCGAAATGGCCGGTTCCATCCCGTATAAGCCGCCATCGAGGGCAAGGAGCGAGCATGAGCGAAGCAGTCACCGGTGCAGTGAGCACCCCGTCCGCAATTCCCCTGAACGAACTTGCGCCTTGGCTTGTCTTCGGAGGATTGCTTTGCCTGATTGCAATCTATTTCGTTGGTGCTGAGCAAGGCGCTACTTCGCTCGTCTCGGGCACATATGTTCACGAGTTCGTCCACGATGGCCGCCACCTCCTGGGCTTTCCTTGTCATTGAGGTGCGGAGATGGCTGGTAAGTTGCTTTTGCGCGGGATGCTTGCAGGCGTCATTGCTGCACTCATCGCCTTCGTCTTTGCACGACTGGCTGGCGAGCCGCTTGTTACGAGCGCGATCGCTATCGAGCAACGCTCGGGGCACACGACTTCGTTGCAGAACGATGCGGCTCGGTCAGAAGCTCATGCTCATCAACATCATCACGAGGAAGCGGCTTCGGACGACGTTGTGAACCGGGAAACACAAAGCGGAGCCGGCTTGCTGGTAGCATTGGTCGGATTTGGGGCAGCGATAGGCGGGTTGTTTTCACTTGTATTCGCGGTTATATATGGCCGCATCTGGAAAGTCGACGCAACGACGCTGTCGTTGTTTCTTGCACTCGGCGGCTTCATAGCGCTGGTGCTCGTGCCAGCTTTAAAGTATCCACCGAACCCCCCTGCCGTCGGGAATCCCGAGACAATCGGAGCCCGCACTGCATGGTTTTTTATTGCCATCGCCGTGTCGGTGGCGCTTCTGGTTGTTGCGCTACGCTTCTACAGCGGTTGGCGTTTGAAGCTTGGGAACACAATGGCGGCCCTCCTGTCGATAGCCATGTATGTCGCCACGGCGGCGGTACTCTTCACTGCAATGCCAACAATTGATGAAGTTCCTAACGGCTTTCCAGCAACTCTTCTTTGGGACTTCCGGCTGACGGCGTGGGGTTTGCAGCTCCTAATGTGGATGAGTCTTGGTCTCGCGTTTAGCTGGCTGTCTCATCGCGCAAACATGAAACAGCGTCTTTTCGGGAGAAACGTCCGCTCCTGATGTTCCCGGAAACGACGGTCCAGACCTGCATCGTGCATCTGATCCGGAACTCGCTGGACTTTGCCAGCTGGAAAGACAGGAAATCGGTTGCAGCGGCGCTCAAGGAGGTCTACGGGGCGCCGTCGGCGGAAGCCGCCGCCGTGGCGTTGGATGCGTTCGATACGAGCCCGTGGGGTACGAAATACCCCGCGATTGCCGCACTCTGGCGCCGAGCCTGAGATCAGGTGATTCCGTTCTACGCCTTCGCGCCCGACATCCGGAAAATGTATATGACCAACGCGATCGAGTCGCTGCATATGCAGCTTGAAAGATCATCAAGGCGCGCGGCCACTTCCCGTCGGACGAGGCCGCACACAAACTGGTCTTGCTCGCGCTGCGCAACTTCGGGCCAAGTGGACCGGTTCCCGGCACGATTGGAAGAGCGCGATGACCCGGTTCGCGCTGCTTTACCCGGAACGATTCAACTTGGAATCTGAATCTCAACCCGCCTCACACACGAGATTCCGGATACCTCCGTCTCAGTGAGCGCCCGGGCCCGATCCACAGCACTTGACGGTTGATCGGATCGACCACCACGGTGGCGTAGCGATGTCCTTTATCAGGGCAAGCACGTCCATCCCCAGATAGCGCAGCGACGACCAATCGGGCTCGACAAGACCGGCACGCAAGCGCATCTTGTCGATCGACTTGACCGTGTGCCAGCCCAGATCAATAAAAGCCGTCGGTGGAATGCCTTTGCCTGTCTCGTCTGGTGCGTACATCTTTGCACAGGAAGGGGGCCGAGTAGAAGTCGTCGATGGCATTCACAGCGTAACAGTACATTCAATCTTTGAGCGCTTGGCGCAATTCATGGCGCACGACTTTCCCGGTTGCCGTCAGCGGAAGCGCGTCGATAAAGCGCACCATACGCGGATATTCGTGTGCAGCGAGGTTGGTTTTGACGTGTTGTTGCAAAGCGTGCGCGAGCGCATCGTCAGGCGCATGCCCTTCGTTAAGCACGACGAATGCGCAGACGACCTCAGTTCGCTCAGCATCGGGCGCACCGACTACCGCCGCTAACCGCACCGCAGGGTGACGGGTCAGGCAATCTTCGATAGGTCCAGGGCCGATCCGATAGCCAGCGCTCGTTATAACGTCGTCGTCGCGGCCGAGAAAGTGAAAGAATCCTTCGTCGTCCTCCCGGCCTAGATCGCCAGTGATGAGATATTCGCCGCGAAATTTCGCCGCGGTAGCCGCGCCATCCTGCCAGTAGCCGAGAAACATCACCGGGTCCGGCCGAGCGACGGCGATCGAGCCGGTTGAGCCGCGCGGCAGACGTTGACCGTTCTCATCCACTATCGCAACGCGGTGACCTGGCACTGCGCGCCCGATCGCTCCACCGACGGGCGAGAACCATCGCGCGCACGACGAGAGCACTATGTTGCATTCGGTCTGACCGTAGAACTCGTTAATCGTCACGCCGAGCGTTGCACGTCCCCAGGCTAGCAGCGCCTCCCCCAGCGGCTCGCCTCCGCTTGCCACCGAGCGCAACGCGAGCCGAGGCGGCGCGGCGAGCGACGTCGCTCGCATCATCTTAAGAGCGGTTGGTGGCAGGAAGGCGTGGCTCACCCGATGGCGGGCGAGCAGTTCGAAGGCGGACGCGCCGTCGAATTTCTCGAAGCGGCATGCGAGTACCGGCACGCCGTGATGCCATGCGGGCAGAAGAACATCGAAGAGGCCGCCGATCCACGCCCAGTCGGCGGGCGTCCACATCAGGGCGGCATCGCGCGGAAAGCCCTGTTGGGACATCTCTACCCCCGGGAGGTGACCAAGCAAGACTCGATGGGCGTGTAGGGCACCCTTTGGTTTACCAGTAGTGCCGGACGTGTAGATGATGATCGCAGGATCGTCGGCGGCGGTATCAACGCGCGGATCCGACTCGCCCGCGAGTTCGACCGCGTGCCAGAACGATGGCGCTTCGCCATTGGTCACGAAGCGATGATTCAGTTCAGGCAGCTCGATGTCGATAGCATCGAGTTTGGCTGCACCTTCAAGGTCGGTAATGATCGCTCGCGCGCCGGAATTGGCGAGACGATATGCGAGCGCCTCGGTGCCGAAGAGCGCGAACAGCGGAACTGCGATGCTGCCCATTCGGTACGCTGCCAGGTGGGCAACGGCCGCTTCGACTGACTGTCGCACAAAGATCGCGATGCGATCGCCTCGCACTACGCCGTGGGCGAGCAGAGCGTTGGCGAAGCGCGCCGATAACCTGTGCAGATCGTCGAATGTGTAACGCGAATCGGTGCCGTCGGAATGCTCGACGATCAGCGCTAGACGCTGGGAGCCATCGGCCCACTTGTCGCAGACATCGTGCGCGATGTTGTAGCGCGCGGGCACGCGCCACTCGAAATCGCGCGCCGCGTCGTCGTAGGAGTTGGAATCGGCAGGTAGCATCGGTCTCGTCGGCGCCAGGGAAAGTCGCCATCTTAGCTATCCGGCGCCGGCGGGCTTGACTGAGCGTGCCGCATCGCTTGCGTTGCTGAGACAGTGCGCGCCGTCGCCTTAGCGCACGAAGACCGGTTCGCTCAACGGCTGACTTGTTCGATCGGTTCACCTCGATCCCACTCGTTGCGGATCCCAATGACGCCGCGCGCCAACTTCACGCGCGTCATGCAGGCGCGAACCCTTGGGCTGGCGGCCGGTGACGCGATAAGCATCTCACCGTCCGCGTCATCGGCCAGATCGGCACCTCAGCGAAGTCCGCCGCCAGAGCGGAGCGGCGGGGGCAAGGGTATCTGCTAAAGATTCAAAGCCAGACTAGAATCTCGTTGCCTCACATCTGGCAAGCGTCCTCTCGAGTGAATGACGCCAATCGACGCGCGCCTTACGTTGTTTGCAGGTTCGATCGCAGTTGCGCCATCCGGCGACCCCACTTATGCACGGAACCGTTATGACAATGCTTTCAATCAATGGCCAGATACGTACCGTCGATGCGCCGCCCGACATGCCGCTGCTCTGGGTCCTGCGCGATATCGTCGGCTTGACCGGCACAAAATTCGGCTGTGGCATCGCGCAGTGCGGCGCGTGCACAGTGCATATCGACGGCGCGGCCGTGCGGTCGTGTGTCTTGCCGATTGCCGCCGTCGGCGATCGCAAGATAACAACGATCGAAGCAGTCGGCGATACGCCCGCAGGCAAGAAAGTACAGACCGCGTGGATCAAGCTCGATGTCGTGCAATGCGGCTATTGCCAGTCGGGCCAGGTAATGTCGGCCGCTGCATTGCTGAGCACGGTGCCCGATCCGAGCGACGCGGATATCGATGCCGCCATGGCCGGCAACATCTGCCGCTGCGGCACGTATAACCGCATTCGCGCGGCCATCAAACAAGCTGCGAAGGGGGCGTGACATGTCGCAAGGTCTTGTCGAAGCGGGGCGCCAGACGGGGCGTTCAGGCTTGTCGCGTCGAGGTTTTCTCAAGTTCGGCCTGTCGGTCGGCGCGACGGCGGGCGGCGGCTTGCTGATCGGCTTCAGTATTCCGGCGAAGAGCCAGGATCAACGCGATGCCTCGACCGTGATCGGCGGCGATGCCGTCGAAACGCCGCAGAACGGCGTATTCGCACCGAATGCATTCGTGCAGATCGACAAGAGCGGTAAAGTCGTGCTCATCATGCCAAAGGTGGAAATGGGCCAGGGCGTCTACACGTCGCTGCCGATGCTCATTGCCGAAGAGCTCGAAGTGCCGCTCGACAGGGTCACGATCGATCATGCGCCACCGGATGAAAAGCTTTTCACGGATCCGTTGCTCGGCGGTCAACTGACCGGCGGTTCGACTTCCATTCGCTATGCGTGGGAGCCGCTGCGTCAGGCGGGCGCGGCCGCGCGCACCATGCTCGTTGCCGCAGCAGCGCAACAATGGCAATGCGATCCCGCAACCTGCGACGCGCAAGGCGGCAAGGTCATGCGCGTATCAACCAGACAAACCGCGGATTATGGCGATCTGGTGGAAGCGGCCGCGAAGATGCCCGTGCCGCAGAAGGTAACGCTCAAGGCTCCGAAGAATTTCAAGGTGATCGGCAAGCCGGTCAAGCGGCTGGACTCCCCGGAGAAAGTGAATGGCGCGGCGAAGTTCGGCCTCGATGTGCGGCTGCCCGACATGGTATACGCGTGCATCGTCAACTGCCCGGTGTTTGGCGGCAAGCTCGTCTCTGTCGACGATACCAACGCCCGCAAAGTCCCTGGCGTCAAGCAGATCGTCAAGTTCGATGACGGCGTGGCGGTCATCGGCGAACATACGTGGGCCGCGAAGCGCGGCGCGTCCGCGCTCGTCGTCCAATGGAACGAAGGCCCGGGCGCAAGCGTGACGACGGCCCAGCTCTTCGATGACATGGCTAACGCGTCGCTGCAAAAGACGGATGCGATCGCGCGCAAGGACGGCGACGTGGACATGGCATTTTCCAGCGCCAAAACACGCGTCGACGCCGTCTATAAACAGCCGCTTCTTGCGCATGCGACGATGGAGCCGGTCAACTGCACGGTGCACGTTCAGGCCGATTCGTGCGATATCTGGATCGGCACGCAGGTGCCCACGCGCATCCGCGATGCGGGCATGCAGGCCACGGGTCTGCCGGCGGACAAAATCGTCGTGCACAACCATCTGATCGGCGGCGGCTTCGGCAGGAAGCTCGAATTTGACATGGCCACGCAGGCACTCAAGATCGGCAAGCAAGTGAACGCGCCTGTTAAGGTCATGTGGACGAGAGAAGAAGACATTCAGCACGACATGTATCGTCCATGCTATTACGACAAGGTGTCGGCGGGGCTCGACGACAAAGGCAGGCCGGTCGCGTGGACACACCGGATCGTGGGATCGTCGGTGCTGGCGCGGTTTGCGCCGCCCGCGGTCAAGAAGAACGGCGTCGATCCGGACGCGGTGGAAGTGGCCTCCGACTTGCCTTATGACGTGCCGAATCAGCTCATCGATTACGTGCGTCATGAACCGCGCAACGTGCCGACCGCATTCTGGCGCGGCGTAGGGCCGACGCGCAGCACCTTCGTCGTGGAAAGTTTCGTAGACGAACTCGCGGGGCAGGCAAAAGCCGATCCCGTGCAGTACCGGCGCGAGTTGCTTGGCAAGTCGCCGCGCGCGCTCAACGTTCTCAACGTCGCCACGAAAGCCGCGAACTGGAGCACGCATCCCGCACAGGGACAAGGCAAGGGTCGCGGCGTGTCGGTGATGCACGCCTTCGGCAGCTTCTTCGCGATGGTCGCGGATGTCACCGTGGACAAGAACGGCGCAGTAGGCGTAGATCGCGTCGTATGCGCGGTGGATTGCGGCATGGTGGTCAATCCGAATACAGTCGAAGCGCAAGTACAGGGCGGCATCATCTTCGGCATTACTGCGGCCCTGTATGGCGAGATCACCATCAGGAACGGACGCGTCGAGCAGACGAATTTTACGGATTACAGAATGCTTCGCATCAACGAGACGCCGCCTATCGAGGTGCATCTCGTGCAGAGCACTGAAGCGCCGGGCGGCATCGGCGAGCCGGGGACGGCAGCGCTCGCGCCAGCCATCACCAATGCGATTTATTCGGCGACGGGCAAGCGGCTGCGGCAACTGCCCGTCGGACAACAGTTGCACAGTGCGTGACCGAGGCCGACCATGAAAACAACACTGAAGCTGCTTGTTGCAGCGTGCATCGCGATGCCTTTCACGGCGCACGCCGACGATTCGCTCGTTCAGCGCGGAGCCTATCTCGCGCGCGCGGGCGATTGCATTGCATGTCATACCGCGCCTCGCGGCAAGCCGTTCGCGGGCGGCTTGCAGATGATGACGCCAATGGGCGCGATCTATACGACGAACATCACGCCCGACGCGGATACGGGCATCGGGCGCTACTCCGAGGAAGACTTCACGCGAGCCGTGCGCGAAGGCGTCGCAAAGGACGGCCACAATCTTTATCCGGCCATGCCGTATCCGTCCTACGCGAAGATAAATAACGACGACATGCATGCGCTTTACGCTTATTTCATGCAGGGCGTAAGTCCCGTGAAACAGGCCAACCGCGAGCCGGATATCAAATGGCCGATGAGCATGCGATGGCCGCTCAAGCTTTGGAACATTGCGTTTCTCGACAAGGACGTGTATCACGACAAGGCCGGGAAGGACGTCGCATGGAATCGCGGCGCGTATCTGATTCAAGGGCTCGGGCATTGCGGCTCTTGCCATACGCCGCGTGGCATCGCGTTTCAGGAGAAGGGCGTCGACGAGAGCAGCCGCGCCTATCTGACAGGCGGCGTGCTCGACAACTGGTTCGCATCCAACCTCACGGGCGAGCATAACGTCGGACTCGGACGCTGGTCCGAAGCGGATATTGCGGCGTTTCTCAAGACCGGCGCGAACGCTCATGCAACGGCGTTCGGCGCGATGACGAGCGTCATCAACAACAGCACGCAAGGCCTGACGAACGCCGACATCATCGCAATGTCGCGCTATCTCGAGTCATTGCCTGCTCAGGGCGGCAATGGCGCGCCTGCTTATTCGTATGATCCGAAAGCGACGAAGGTATCGCTTGCGCGCCCGGCGGCCCACGATTCCGGCGCGCGCGTCTATTCGGCTTTCTGCATGCATTGCCACGGCGTCGATGGACGCGGCTTCGCGCCGATGCTTGCGCCGCTTGCGGGCAATCCGAACGTGCTGGAGAAGGATGCGAGCTCGCTCATCAACGTGACGCTCAACGGCACCGACGATCTCGTGGTCGGCGGCGTGCCCGCGCCGTATCCCATGCCGCACTATTCGTCCGTGTTGAGCGATCAGCAAATTGCAGACGTGCTGACCTTTATTCGAGGTGCATGGAACAACAATTCGCAACGGGTGAGTGTCGACGATGTTGCTAAACTGCGTAAGGAGACGCAGGCGCCCCGCTAGGAAGCAAAGTCAATGACATCGAGACGAATGGAACTCGCCGGGTGCGCCAGAAACTTGCGATGCGCGCGCGCGCTGATTCGCTCATAGCCATCCAAGAGCGCCTTGAGGAGGCGCGCGTCGCTGGCGCCCGCCGGCACCCAGAAGCATTGTTCCAGCGCCTTGCGGGTAATAATGCATTGAATCGCATTGTTACGTGATAACGCGATAAAAGATACTGAGGCGCTGTCCGCAGAAATGTTCGCATTGATCTCGGGCTTGCTTGTCATAATTTGACAGAAGGTCATTTGGCTTTGCACTGCATTTGGTCAGGAAGTCACCGCTGACACGTGCTAATTTTTTATGCTGCGAATGCGTTCCGAGGGGCACCGAAAACCCAAGCGGGGTAGGGACTCGAAGACGAAAGGAATGTGCTAATAATTACCCCGCAGCTTTGGACGCGACTGTCCTTAGCTTATGTCGGTAGAAGCAAGGGCGCACGCTCGGACACCATCCTCATTCGCGGCAGCACGAGAGCTTCGGCCGCATCAAGCACGAGACAGCATAGGCCATAAGCGGGTTGCAACGACTGAGGTCGCATCTTGACTGCACCCTGCTCGCTCTAGCCGCCGAACGAAAAGGAACTTGTCAACGTTCGACGGGTTGCGCCAATGCGTTCAACGGTTTCTGACGCCGGTGGTTCGGCTCATCGCGCCCCACGGGATTGTACAGGTTGTCTGGCTTACGAGCCCAACGCTTCTGGCGCCTTCGCTTTTGGGGTGCGACGCGCACCGCCGTTAGCCGCCGGCGAGGGCGCCGCGGCGAGTTCCAAGTCGTGTGAGACAAATGCGGCCACGCCGCATCGGCATGCCGGGCTAGCTGCGCGGCGAACGGCGCGCTTGTGTGTTGCATGTCGGAGGAATGGACGGTTCACCGATCCGATCGGCCAGGAGAAAAAGAAGCGCATGAGGCGACAAATCGACTGAAATCTCGCGAGCGCGATCGGCGAAGAGCGGCCGCGACTGTACACGCATACGCGCCTGTATCGCGGCGCGCGGACGTTTCCCGTTTTCGCAGATATCGAGCATTTGGAAGACGCCGGTGCGACGGCCGACTGTGCGGCTGGCTATCACTTCGCGGTCCGGCTTTAGAGGCGCGAGCAACAGGAATCTGCTTGGTTGGACACTGCTTGGATCGTAAGTAGCCGTGCCCGCCACGCAGCGTGGTGGGCCAACGAAGTTGCGCGTGGCATTCGCCGGCATTTACTCGTCCTCGTGCGTGCGGCCCCGATGGCAGAGCGCCGCGAGGATCGCTACAGCGCATAACGCAACCACATAGATAACTGGCGCGCGCGCCGTCACCGTGTTCGCGAGGGCGATCAGGATTGGCGTAAGACCGCCGAAGATTGCGTATGCGACGTTGTACGAGAACGAGATGCCGGAGAAGCGGATCGCCGGGGGAAATGCGCGCACCATCATCAGCGGGATCGCGCCGATCATACCCACTGCAAAGCCCGTCGCCGTGTACGAAAAAAGCCACGCGCCCAGCGGCGCGCCCGCCGACAACTGGCAATAAAACCAGGTGAAGCTTGCTGCCAGCAGCACGGCGCCGCACGTAAGCACGATGCGCGGACCCATCCGATCGGAAAGCGCACCGGCGACGACGCAGCCGATCGTCAACGCGACAGTGGCTATACTGTTCCCAACGAGGGTGTCGGCGGCGGGTAAATGGAAAGACTTTTGCATCAGCGCTGGCATCATCAGCACGGTCACGATAATGACCGCAGACAGCGCCCATGTAAGCGTCATCGACAGTGCGACGCCACGCCAATGCGAACGCAACACAGTCCTTAGCGGCAATTCCGAAGCGATTTCGCGATTCGCCTGCAATTCGCGAAAGACGGGCGTTTCCTCGAGCCAGCGTCGCAGGAACATCGCCGCGATGCCGAACACGCCGCCCGCCAGAAACGGCAGCCGCCACGCGTAAGCGAGGATCTCGTTGCGGGTGAACGCGGCGTTGATCCCCGTGGCGATTAGAGAGCCGAGCAGAATCCCTGCGGTAAGGCCACCCGTAAGCGTGCCGCACGCGAAGCCAACGTGACGGCGCGGCACGTGCTCGGCGACGAACACCCAGGCACCAGGCACTTCGCCGCCGACTGCCGCGCCCTGCAGCACGCGCATGGCGAGCAGCAGCAGCGGTGCGGCGAAGCCAATCTGCGCGTAGGGTGGGAGCATCCCGATCAGGAGTGTGGGAACAGACATTAGCAGTACGCTCAGCGTAAACATTTTCTTGCGGCCGAGCACGTCGCCAAAATGCGCCATCACCACGCCGCCGACAGGCCGGATGAAATATCCGATCGCAAAGATGCCAAAGGTCTGCAACTGGCGCAGCCATTCCGGGCTACTGGGCGGGAAAAAAAGGGTGCCGATTACCGACGTGAAGAATACAAATATCACGAAATCGTAAAACTCAAGCATGCCGCCGAGCGCGGCAAGCGCGAGCGTGCGGTAGTCGCGGCGGCCCAGTGGACGGGATCGTTGCGAAAAGGGAAGCGGCGTGTCGATCAACAGCGCTTGATGAGGCGGCGGCGTGTGCATAGCTTTCCGTTGCGGTCTCGTTAGGTATAGCGCATCGTACGAAGCAGAAATTGCTGACGCCTGACTAACCGCGCCAGCTTGATGGTCCGCCCCCGCCAGAAAGCCCCGCCGCACGGCGGCGCACGCGGGACTGGTCCGCGCGTCTACTCGTTGGCGCTTGTTTGCACGTCGCACTTCCCAACAAGGCGACGGGTTTTCGTCGCCAAGTGCTGTCGCTTTTTGAGGCGCGCACGGCCTGACTTCTTCCCGTGTGCGGATTGCACGACAACCGTGCATCACTGCAATGGCTGGCCCATCAGCGACGTTTCGAACGGCACGTAGTTGTACTGGCCCCCTCCTTGCACAATCAGAAAGAGACACGCGTTTCCGTGTGTGCCGGAAACGAAATGCGGCTGCCGCGGATGGGCGCGACATGTGTCGCCAGGCATCAACACGTGCGACGCGTCAGGATTGCGCGTAATAACCCGCATTGGGCCGTCGATGCAGAAAAAGGTATCTGCGACATGATCGTGGCTATGCCATGGCACGCAGTGCTTTTCGCCGAGACCGAGGATCAGAACGCGCAGTGCGTCTGCGCGCGCAAGCACGTCGACCCGCGTGTAGCCGGCGCGATAGGCGTCGAGATCGTCGTCGACGACGCCGTCGAAAGCGTTGTCGCGTGGCGGGGGCGCGTCGCGCAGAAACGGCTCACGGTCCAAATGTGCGACGCTCGCCTCGCACACGTCCCATGGCGTGCCGGCTCGCATCAACACAAACCGTGCGTCGCAGTGGGGCGCGGCGAGTCGATAGGTCAGATTCGGTGGGAACGTGTATAGCTCGCCGGGTACAAGATCCGCGGCGTACATCGGTTTATCGACGTCGATGCGCAGCCGTCCGTGCAGACACATGACGATTACGCTCGCGGCTGAGTGGCAGCGCCATGACGTTGCCTGCAACCGCGGCAGCACCGCTGTACCGATCGCAAGTCCCGGCGCCGAATCGAGTGCCGTTTCGACTGCGGGGAAAAAATCTGCCGAGTGCTCTGTCATGAACTTCCTCTATTGAGATTTTTTTTTGCTGTACGTATGATCGCTCGCATGCACCGGGGCGCATCCTGCACCCAGCGGGGTCTGAAGCCCGATCGTAGCTGAGCCTTCGCGCGGTGGATGGCTTCTGCCAGCCGCCCATCTGGAACCTAGGCGCCAAGCACAGGCAGTTGCCATGGCGGCAAGCAGCACGCAGTGAAACTGCCAGTTGCCAAAGTCGCTCACCACTCTTAGATTAGGCCGTAGAACCTCAGACGAACACGCCTAACCGAACACTTTTCGACGGGCTTTTGTAGGTTTCTCGGCCATGGATCACATATATACGACTGTCGCCGTCCCGCCGTCGCAGCGGTTTGCTTACTGGCAGGAAGTCGTTTGTCGCCATTGCATTCCGGCAGCAAGCGTGCCGCTCGACAGCAACCCGTTTGACGGCAGCTTGCGCGTGCGTAATCTAGGCACGCTGAGCATGAGCGAACTGATCGCGCCGCGTCATAGCTGGAAGCGCGAGAGCACGCATATCCGCACCGGACCAAACGACAGCTACTGGGTTGGGCTAATGATGCAAGGCGAGGGCAGGCTTGAGCAGGACGGCCGCGCTGTCGTCCAACAAGAAGGCGATCTAGTTCTCTACGACGCGGCGCGGCCGTTCCAATTCGAGCTAGCGGCGGGCGCGCTGTGCATCGTCGAAGTGCCGCGCAAGGTGCTGAACTACCGTTTCCCGCTCGCGGAGACTTTTACTGCAACGCGCATCGGCGCGGGTCTGCCGACCGGCGATTTGCTAACGCGGATGATCCGCGAGGCGAACGCGCTAACACTGTCGGAGAACCAGGCAAGCACCGCCTCACTGGTGTCCAGTGCGATCGTTGATATGCTGGCGGCAACGCTCGAATGGCAGGCGGGGCGACCCGGTCACGTATCTGCACACGAGGCGCTGGTTGCCCGCGCTAAGGCGTATATCGATCGCAATCTTGACATGCCAGATCTCGACGTCGAACAGATAGCCGCGGCCCAAGGAGTATCGAGCCGAACGCTCACGCGAGCGTTCGCACAGCAAGGTGCAACGCCGATGAACTGGCTCTGGAAGCGGCGCATCGAGGCAAGCTATTGCGCGCTGAAGGAAGCGAGTGTTCGTAACGTTACCGAAGCGGCCCTTCGCTTCGGTTTTTCCGACCTTTCGCATTTCAGTCGCGCCTTCAAAAAACAGTACGGTGTCTCGCCGCTTGCTGTAAAAAAAGAGAGCGACTCCCAGAAACACTTGTCGAAAATTGTTGCGAGCAGCGGGTGAGCGACTTGAATCTCTAAAAGCGCCCGTGATGAGCGAGCATAGCAGTCTTTATCGCAGTTACTCACCGGAAATCAGCCAGATGGCGAATATTGCGACGATCGAGCAAGGCCGTGTCAAAAACCAGAACATCCAATCAACTGCGCGCCACCGTTATGATGGCCTGATTCATCGATCTTTGCCTGCCAGCCGCCTCTTCAGCTACCGCCGTCGCCAGTGAGGGCGACAAGGTATAGAGCGGCGCGGCCCCCCCACCGATTCGATGCCGAACCTTATCTAGCCAGGAAACGATCTGAATAGATCTTTGCACAATCTGCTATGTGGCAACGCCCTTGACGATAAATACTTGGTAACTTGCCGCCAATTTCCGCAATCTGAGAGCATCTTGGTATGCCGGGCTGTAATACCAATCTTTCGCCGCAGAGATCGACGGAAACTTGAGAATCACACAACCTTCGTTTTCTTTACCCTCAAGAAACACTTCTTCACCGTAAAACACTAGGGATTCGATAGCGTGTCCTTCTCGAGCTTTTTTTGCCAACTCGCCATATGACTTAAGCTTTTCCGTATCGTTCACGCCCTCGCGAATCATCACGACATACGCGCTCATATTGTCTCCAGATCTCTGCGTAATAATACTGTTGATTTGAGGAATTTTTTCTTTCCCAACAAGAAAGAAAATTAAGCGATGGATGGATCTTTTCTCACGGGTTGCCGCGCACGTTCCTCAGCAGGTGAGGAACGGCATGACAAGCCCGCACACGACCGTTAGGGCCTCAATTTATTTAGCAAGGCGCGGGCGGCCGGGTCCGCTGAAGCAGGGCTCTGTCCAGTGATTAAAAGACCGTCTTCAACAACATGTGGGTGCCAGTCTTCGGCACTAGAATAAAGGCCCCCGAGTCTAACAAGCTCGTCCTCGACGGAGAAAGGAACGTGCTGCGTCATATCCACTGATGCTTCCTCCGAATTCTTGAATCCAGTCACGCGCTTCCCGTTGACGATCGGACGCCCGTCGGGACCCTTCGCATGTCGAAGGGCTCCCGGTCCGTGACAAACCAAGGCGAGCGGCTTTCCCGCGGCAACCGTGGTTTCAATGAGTTTCACCGAGTCTGCGTCTTCAGCCAAGTCGAACAGCGGGCCATGCCCGCCGGGGTAGAAAACCGCGTCGAATCCCTCATGCGAAACTGTATTTAATGGAACAGTAGAGGCGAGTTGCTCAAGGGCAGCGGGGTCCGCGTCGAAGCGCCTCGTTGCGTCTGTCTGAAATTGCGGGAGTTCGCTGCGCCAATCCACAGGAGACTTACCGCCCTTCGGTGAGGCCAAAACTACGTCGATGCCAGCGTCCTTGAACAGAAAATATGGGGCAGCGAGTTCCTCGTACCAGAGGCCAGATTTCTCCTCCGTATCGTATCCGAGTTTGTCGTGCGAAGTTAACACCATCAATACTCTCACATTTATCTCCATTGACGTTCAAACAACCCTTGTTACCCATATATTGATATGCAACCCTCACCAAGACACTAAAAACAGTGTCAGAAACAATCGCAGGCTATCAACGATTTTTGTGCCATCATCCGACAAACCTGCCTGCACGAAGATTGCGTGCTGATATAGTCCGAGGCAAGCCGTCAGCCCAACATTTGTCGGGACGCGACGGCCAAGTCTATTTGATCTGTCACTTGTACGGCATGAGGCTCGGCACAGCGTTCGATAAGATCATCATGTCATGGTTTACTGGCTTACTTCCTTTGGTGGAAGGGCAAAATATGCTGTCGCCTTTCGCGACACGTTGATTAGTCAACGCGCAGATGCCGTTGCGCTTTGCCCTACTAAGTCTCCACAATTGGTCCTTGTAAACGCATCGCGACGCGTCGGACCAGTAGATAATCACGGTTTGATCCGTCGGGCGGTCAACTACGTGAATAACCGCGCTGGTTAGACGGTTAGCATCGTAGTGCTGTGTGTTGGAACGGAAGGTACTGATATTTCGTCCGCGCGCATCTTCGTCAAAGCTCGGTAAGCTCTCGAGAATCTGTTCCCAAGGGTCCCGATCGCATTCTTTCGACTGCATAACTTCTCCTTGGCATGTGTAAGGTCTGCTAGCCGACGGCGGCTGGCACGGGGCCTTGAAGGTCAACGCGACTTACTTGCGCTCTTAAGCCTCACGCGGACGCTACATTCTTTGCGGATTGAGAAGCGGCAGATGTTCGGGTAAAGTCTGCGCCGTCAATCAAGAAATACATCGCACGTACTTCTGCGATTAAGCCATGTCGATCAACAAACTATTTGCAACTCACCCCGCTGCGATCGATTGGGAGGACATCAAAGCGTTCACATCGCTTGCCCGCCACGGCAGCTTAACTGCCACGGCTCGCGCCCTTTCAGTGACTCACGGCACCATATCTCGGCGAGTCAACTCACTCGAACGCTGTCTCGGTACGAAGCTGGTAGAGAGGCGGCCAGATGGATACGTACTCACGCAGGCAGGACATATAGCGTTGACCTCCGCAAGCGAGATGGAATCAGCGGCGCAAAAGTTGGCCCGCGAAGCTCTTGGGGAAGGCCCAAAGGGGATGGTTCGCGTGAATGCTACCCCGGGCTTAACTTTCGGATATCTTCTCCTGCGCCTTGCGTCTTTGGCAGTACAACAACCTACTCTCGACATCGAAGTAACCGCTGATCTGCGACAAATCAGCTTAGAGCGGAGGGAAGCAGACATCGCTCTTCGTTTTGGGCGGCCAACCGATGGAGATGTCCTTGCTTCACACCTCCTTACTATCGACTATAGCTTTTACGGAACGCCGGAGTGGCGCGAACTTCTGGAGTCGGGATGCAAACCAGTCTTCGTTGGATTCGATGAGGCAAACTACGATATCCCAGACGCTACGTGGCTCTCTAAGTCCTTTCCCTCGGCGCGAGTGGCTTTCCGAGCAAATAACCAGATGGCCCATGCAGAAGCAGCACGCGCGGGTGCCGGCGTCGCTTTGCTCCCATATTTCATTGGGCGTTCTATCAACTCGCTGGTCGAATGCACACTAGACAAGGTTCCGCCTTCGCGGGAATTGTGGCTTGTTACTCGCCGGACTGACTCAAAAAGTGCGCCGATCGTTGCAACTGCTGAATTCCTTAAAGAGCTATTCGATCGCGAACGAGCCTTATTCACTCGGTAGTCGCGGCCATCTCAAGCGGCATGCGGGCGGAGGCTCGGCTGGCCATACCAAGCGATCGGGCGGCTCAGATCACAGTACTACCAATATATCTTTCCGAGTGACGCGCCGCCTCTTGATGTTCCTCAAGGCATTGTTCGAACGTTGTTTACAGTCGCACAAGAAGCGTTAGACAAGTCGATCAAGCCACGCATCTGCCACATGTTCCTACTGGGTCGGCGGCAAGGTCGCGTCTAAGAAACGATGAATCTCAGCACCGATTTCCGGGAGGTCGCTCTCGAGGGCGAAATGGCCAGCGTCGACCAAAACTACTTTCGCTTCGGGAATGTCTTTTTTGAACGCTTGGGCGCCAGCGGGAAGAAATAGCGGGTCGTTCTTCCCCCACACGGCGAGAAGTGGCGGCTTAAATTTTCGGAAGTACTGCTGATATAAGGGATATTGCGCAACGTTATTCTTATAGTCCTTGAAGAGGTCCAACTGTATCTCCACATTTCCGGGACGCGTAAGCAGCGCTGAGTCCAACGTGTACGAGTCCGGTGCGATGACCTCAGTACTGTGCGCACCTTGAGTGTATTGCCACTTAACGGCATCGGGCGTCAGAATGCGCCGAAGCTGGTCACGATTGGCTTGAGACGGTTCGCTCCAGTATTTTTGTATAGGATCCCATTCTTTGCTCAGTCCTTCAACATAAGCATTCCCGTTCTGCGAGATGATCGCGGTGATTCGCTCGGGGTGAGCTGTCGCTAAGCGCCATCCTATAGGAGCGCCGTAGTCGAACACTTCGAGAGCATAGCGACGGAGGCCGATTTTGTCTGTAAACTGATCAATGGTGTTGGCCAGATTTTCGAACGAGTAGGTGTACTTGTCTCGCGGCGGAGCTGACGTATATCCAAAGCCCGGAAGATCCGGGGCAATAACATGATATTTGTCCGCCAGCATGCCCATGAGATTGCGGTACATGAAGGACGATGTAGGGAATCCGTGCAGCAGAAGCACAGACGGCGCAGCTGGATCGCCTGCTTCCCGATAGAAGACCTTCACATCGTTCACTTCCGCGTAGTGGTAGGTCACCACTGGCCGGACCGATTCAGCGTGAGCTCCGTAATTATAAAAGAAGACAAAAAAGCTCAGAAGACCACCAGCAAGCTGCTTTATCGGCATGTTCGCGATTACCGCTTCAGTAAGATGCTCGGTTGATGTACGACGGTTGCCATGTCAGTCGACTCATTCTCGTCGAGCAACTTCGCTTAGTCACTGTTTATTATTGCTCGACCGCTGTGCGAAAATCCTCCAGCGACGCATAGAATGACATGCCCGGCACCCCCGAGGTAAATGCGCGTCGTGACAGAAGCACGGGTCGCTGCCTCGAAGCGCAATGCGCTTCGAGACCCCATTCCACCGGCGTTCATCAGAGACCTAATTCCTGCGGCGCTTAAAGCCGGCACAGCTTCGAGGGCAGACGGTGTGCGACGGGGACATCAGGTTACAGTGACGGCCGGAACCTCTGATCATCATTCGCTTGCGAGCCAATGCCGTAGATGCGCCTCGAAGCGCGGCCGCGTTCTATACCCGGGATGCAAGAGGCGCTCAGCCCTTCGTCGGCGACGTAGCCGGTCGCGCTGCCTGCCATTCTGCCGCGACAGCGTCCGCAACAGCAGGGCGCGCTGCAATACGCTCGTGCCAATCCCTCAGATTTTCGAGATGCGTTAGGTCCACGTCGGCATCGAAAACCGAGTTTATCCATGGCGCCTTGCCCCAATTACAGAGAACCCATAGATATGAATCGACGGCCGTATAGGTGTTACCCATAACGAACTCCTTGCCGGCGAGATGCTTGTCGACGAGCGCGAAAGATTTCTCAATCTTCGGCTTGTTATAGGCTGCAAAATCAGCGAAGCGCTTCATCTTCCGTTCATAGATCAGAGGCACGAATCCTTTATGTATCTCTGTGGTTAGGAAGTTGAGCCATTCATGGGCACGGTAACGGTCGTTGCTTCCATTCAGCGGGAGTAAGTATTTGTTGGGCGCTAAATCTGCTATGTATTGCATAATCGCGGGCCCTTCGCGCAACGCGAAGCCTTCCCCGACCTCCAATACCGGAACGTATCCGAGTGGATTGACATTGGCAAAGTCCTCTCCACTCGACGTTCTTTTGGTAGCAAGGTTTACCTCGACAAGTTCGAACTCGATGTCTGCCTCTCGGAGAACGATGTGTGGCGCTTGTGAGCATACTCCAGGTGTGAAGTAGAGTTTCATGACTGTACCTAAGTAGATTGGGATGCCGATCGCATGGTCGCCCGATGATAGGGAGGGATGTTAAGGACGTCCATCAAGCCGCACACCGGATCGCTTCGCGAGCCCTAATACATTGTTCTTTAAGAGTTTTCCTTGTACTATCGTCGCGAACGACGGCGCGGCCGGTGGCGCGAGGAAGGAGAGGAAAATGGACCTGAAAGGGATGCTGCAGGCAGCAGGTGTCGAGGGGAACAAGGCGGATTTCTATCTAGCGTCACTTGAATTGGGCGAGTCGTCGGTCGCAGCGATTGCGCAGAAGGCAGGAATTGGCCGAACAAATGCATACGAGATACTCGATCGCCTCTTGGCTAGTGGCCTTGTCGCCACTGTTCAAAAGGGTACGCGGAGCTTTGTAATACCGCAGGACCCGATCGCTCTTCTTCGCAGGGTCGAAGCGCAGCGTCAAACCGTGCAAGAGCTACTTCCGCAGTTGCGTGCAATACATAACTCGGCCGGAGGGAAGCCCAAAGTACGCTTTTTCGTTGGTGTCGAAGGCATAAAGACGGTTCTCAACGAGACCTTGGACTGCCAGTCCAAAGAATTACGCGCGATAATGTCGAATAGTGAATTGTTTCAGACACCTGGATTTACCGTTATCCGTGACATCATCGCGAAGCGGGTAAAGTCTGGCATTACACTGCGAATAATTCGTTCTGGTAGCCCGGACACGCGTGATCTTTGGAGGACTTCGGAGCGTGAGCGTCGTACGCTACGCTTCGCGCCCCCGTCCTTCGAAGCGGGCGTCACTACTTATCTTTATGACGACGTGGTAGCCTTTATTTCTTCAAAAGCGGAACATTACGCATTGTCTATACAAAGTGCTGAGCTTTGCGCGTTTCAAACTGGGCTTTTTGAAGCGCTTTGGGAGTCAAGCGTGCCAGATGTTCGCTGACAAGCATGTTCAAAGACCTCTCTAGAGTTGAGATCGGAACAAATAAGGCGGGAGACGAAGTAAACGGCAAAAAATCGGCCGAATTGTTGGCGACGAAGTATCTCTTCGCGCAGCGACTGGGCTACAGGGCAATCGCGACTCGCCTTTGCACACACACCAAAGTCCGTCGCTAGCTTATCGGCGCACCTTCTGTTTGATTTTGCGGTGGTGGACAACTACATGGCTTCAAAAAGCCGTCAGCTGCCAGCTAGAAGTCATGCGATCGTGTGGCGCCCCTTGAGGCCTGCAGGCTGACAGAGTCAAGCAGCACTGCGGGCGGCTAGTTGACGGCGACCTACCGCATTGTGCCGTTGCGCGGCCGCGGACTGCTGCTTACTTCTTGGATTACTCTGCGCGACACCTAAGTCTCCGCAACCATCACGTTGCTCTGCCGACCGGGCGTGGCAAAGTCTCCGCGCCGGTTGATGGAGATGTTAGGGCAAACCCACGAAATCGTCGATAGAACGCCGGTGACATTGCGTGTACATCTCGACGTCTCAATGGCTGCCTAGTTGTCGAGGGCTCCGAATCGCCGACTTGCCCCGTTTCGTTCGGTCGAATAGTACAAATATTGTCTCGTAAAAACAGTAACTTAGAAAAAATCGTCAGTGCATTTTGCGGTTCCGAGTGACGGCGGAGAATTGGCCTCCTAGGATGGATTTCATTAATAAAGGAGGACTGGAGATCATGCAAACGTCTACGCCCGCGGTTCCAGGAAAGGAAGCTTCAAGCGAGAAGTTGGTCATTATCGGATCGACGCTCGGTACGCTCTTTGAATGGTACGATTTTTTCCTCTACGGCGCGGTAGCGTCCGTTTTCTCGAAGCAGTTCTTTTCAGCGCTTTCGCCGACAAGTGCATTCCTTTTTGCGCTTATCGCATTTGGAGTTGGCTTTGCCGTTCGGCCCCTCGGCGCTCTCCTTTTCGGGCGACTAGGGGACACGATTGGACGCAAGTACACGTTCCTAATGACCATCGTTCTCATGGGCGGAGCGACCTTTTGCGTGGGCCTCTTACCGACATACGCACAAGCCGGGATCATCGCGCCGATCCTTTTACTGTCATTGCGGGTATTACAGGGTTTAGGGTTGGGAGGCGAGTATGGTGGTGCGGCCATCTACGTTGCCGAGCACGCAGCTGCAGGGCGAAAAGGTCGTAATACAAGTTGGATTCAGATGACGGGCGCAGGCGGGACGATACTCGCATTGCTGGTAGTGTTCACGTGCCGCTCCATTTTCGGAAGCCAGTTTGAAGAATGGGCCTGGCGCATTCCTTTTCTGCTCTCCGCGGTAATGCTAGCGGTTTCGATTTGGATCCGTACCACGCTTCACGAGTCGCCCGTATATGAGAAGATGAAGGCAGAGGGCAAGACGGCGAAGGCCCCAATTCGCGAGACCTTTGGAAGCTGGGCTAACGTCAAGCAAATGCTGATTGCGCTGTTTGGCTTAGTCATGGGCGTAACGACGGTTCTGTATATGGGACAGACGTACACCTTCTTCTTTCTCACGCAGACCTTGCACTTGGATATCGGAACCGCGAGCTTTTTGAACGGCGCCTCGTTGCTTGTTTGTCTCCCCCTTATGTGGATAGCAGGCGCGCTTTCGGACATCATCGGGCGCAAAAAAGTCATCCTCACCGGTTGTCTTCTAGCCGCATTGACGAGCTTCCCGATTTTTAAAGGTATTACCCACTTCGCAAATCCAGATCTCGAAACAGCGACGCGAAATAATCCAGTGGTTCTGCACGCGCCCGCTTCGTCGTGCAGCTTCCAGTTCGATCTTCTGGGTAACAAGCCGGCTACGAGCGAATGCGATAAGTTCAAAGCAGCGCTTGCAAAGGCGGGCGTTCCGTACACGAATGTCGCGGACTCAACTGCGGCTCGCCCATTCGTCCTCGTCGGGACTACAAAACTGAGCGGATACGATGCGATCACCTTGCAACAGCTCCTTCACAACGCAGGGTACTCGAACGAAGCCGTCGCATCGCATATCAATAAGCCGATGGTGATCTTGCTGTTGATCGTTCTCTGCACGTATTTCGCAATGGTATATGCACCGCTTGCCGCGGCGCTCGTCGAGATGTTCCCGGCTCGCGTTCGATACACTGCGTTGTCTTTTCCTTATCACGTAGGCAATGGGATCTTCGGAGGCTTCTTCCCTGCCGTAGCATTCGCAATGGTTACTATGACCGGCGATATCTACTTTGGAATTTGGTACCCCGTATTCTTTGCGGCGGTTACTTTTGTGGTCGGCGGGCTTTTCTTGCGCGAGAGACCCGTCGTTGACGATGCGACCGCGCCGGCCTCAACTGCGCGGGCCTAGCGTTCCTCGCTGACCTCGTTCTGTGGGAGCCGGCGTTCAGCGGTCCGAACACAGGCTCACCTCCCGAAAAGCGACGACCTTTACGTGAGCCAATTCAAAGGCGAATATCATGAGCTTCCATATCGAATATCCACGGACCTTGCCCTTGCAACGTCCGGGTGACTTTCAACCTGGCGCCCCGAAGTTCCACGCGAGATGGGACTCGGCTGTTACGACGCTGGTGTGTGATTACATTGCGGTCCAGCGGGACCGCGATGATTTGACCTCGGAGAACAACTTTTTCGAGCGTCTCCAGCGCGATTTCGACAGTGAGTTTGGGCCAGACTGCGCAGAACGCATGCGAATGGTTGATGAAGCAGGCAAGACTAATTCAATAATTGTTGCATACTGGACCGATCCGTCCAGATACGCATTTTGGAAATTCACGGCAGCATTTAATGCGTGGCTTCAGTCAGCCGAGCGTGAGGCTGAGGATGTCGGATATTGGCGGGAGACTCTTGTAGTGCCGTATGATCGGCTGGAAACTATCTATTCAGAGCCGGAGTATCGAGTCGGCCTGAATCGTACAAAGGGCTGCAATATCGAGCCGATGTACACCGCGGGCTATTTTGGAGCTATGCGCGATCGGCTTCCGATTTCCGCCGTTGATGGCTTGAATTCTCCCTATGAAACGTCACTGCCGAAAGGGGCTTTCGAAGACGGTCTTCGTAAGCGGATACGCGTTGACATCCCCCACAACCTCGTAAGTATCCGATCTGGTCAATATTGGCAGAAAGCCGAAGGCGAACAGCTCGCAGACTATTATGAGAATCTGCAGCCCAAGCTCGAAGTTGGCATGTCGTATATCAAAGATAATCCGCTAACAACGGGTTGCCTGTCTTTGCGAGCGATGGTTAACTTGGATCAAGAGGGCAATGAGCTTCGAGAGACGTCCAAGCACGGATACTTCATTTCCCTGGCTTTTCTGGAGCGCTGGGCGTCGAGTCATAAAAGTCACCTTGACATCTTCAAGCACGCGCTCGCGATGAGGCGAAAGTATGGAGCGGAACGTTCTGTTGTTACGTGGCACGAGGTGTTCGTTCTCGGGAGTTCCCCATCTTTCGAGTACGTGAACTGTCATGCGGAAACCGGTCTTCTGAAGTATGCCAACCTTTGGGGTTCGGCTCCGATCGCCCGTTGATCAGGGTCCAATATTAGTTCATTCAATGGGAGGCGACACCGTGCCAGACCAACAAGTTCAAAAACCACTCAAACTCTATGGGATGACTTATTCGGGGCACAGCCACCGAGTGGAACTTTTCCTGTCTATACTTGGGTTGCCCTATGAAAAGGTAACCATTGACCCAGACACTGAGGCGCACCACAAACCAGATTTCCTAGCCCTGAATCCATTTGGACAAGTGCCAGTCATCGTTGACGGCGAGGCCGTGGTTTTTGACTCCAATGCCATACTCGTTTATTTAGCAAAAAAATATGGAGACGAATCATGGCTCCCAAGCGAGCCAGTCTTGAATGCTTCCGTTCAGCAGTGGTTCTCGTTGGCGGCTGGAGAAATTGCGTTTGGTCCATGCGCCGCACGGCGGCTGGTCGTCTATGGGGAGGAGTTGGTCCCTATGTCGGTGGCCAAACGCATTACAACCAAATTGTTCGAGACGCTTGAAAAACGGTTGGAAGAGAGGCAATGGGCGGTGGGTGATCGTCCGACCCTCGCTGACATTTCGGCGTATAGCTATATCGCCCATGCACCGGAAGGATATATCTCGCTGCAACCATACCCGAGCATCCGAGCGTGGCTTTCCCGAATCGAGGCATTGCCTGGTTACGTGCCCATGCCGAAAGCGCCTCTCCGTGCGGAGCGGAATGAGTTCGTCACCAACTAATAAGTCTTCGAGGAAGGTCGATACGTCCCCGAAGGTTCCTCTTGATATCGAAGACCTCCAGTTGAATGCAGTTCCCGCCAGGCTAACTATCCGTCTCTCAGGTTAATTGATCCACGGGGGTCGGGCGGTTACGGTACACGTGAAGCCCGTAACATTGACAACGATTGGCTAAGCGACAACACAGCGGGACGGCTGTCAGTCGCTATGGCCCTCACCCGGAGGCAACGTGTCAATTCTTGAACCCATGCGGGAACACCGCACCTGTCCTAAGGATCCTTCATTATCCGGTCGGGAGAACATCCCCGACATGGTTGCGTATGATGAACTATGCGCCGAGGCCGAGCGCGATTACGAGAGCTTTTGGGCGCGCTTCGCGCGGAGCACTCTCTAATGGTCAAAACCGTTTAGTGAAATCCTTGACCAGAGCAACGCACCTTTTTATCGGTGGTTCAGCGATGGTCAACTAAATGCGTCATTCAATTGCCTAGATAGAAATCTGTTGAACGGCAATGCGGATAAGGCAGCTATTTTGTTCGAGGCGGACGATGGCACTCAGACGCGTGTCACGTATCGCGAGCTGCACCTTCGGGTAAGTCGGTTTGCCAATGCGCTGCGTAGTCTAGGAGTTGGAAAGGGCGACCGCGTTGTGATCTATCTGCCGATGTCAGTCGAAGGTGTAGTCGCTATGCAAGCCTGCGCCCGCATCGGGGCGATTCACTCTGTCGTATTCGGCGGGTTTTCCGCCAAGGCCTTGCAGGAGCGTATTGCCGACCTCGGTGCCGTCGCACTAATTACGGCCGACGAGCAGTTGCGAGCCGGAAAGATTCTCGCCCTTAAGTCCATAGCAGACGAAGCCCTTGCGGGGAGCGATTGTTCGAGTGTAAAAAATGTTGTGGTTTACCGTCGTACCGGAAGGAAAATCGAATGGACGAAGGGGCGCGACCATTGGATGGACGAGCTGCTCTCGGCGCAGTCGAACGACTGCGAGCCTGAACCGGTCGACGCAGAACACCCGCTTTTCGTCTTGTACACCTCCGGATCTACTGGCCGCCCCAAAGGCGTACAGCATAGCACGGCGGGTTACCTGCTGTGGGCAATGCTCACGATGCGCTGGACGTTTGACATCAAATCCAGTGATGTCTTTTGGTGTACCGCAGATATAGGCTGGATAACCGGGCATACATACATCGCGTACGGACCGCTTGCGGTAGGCGCGACCCCAGTAATCTTCGAGGGCGTGCCGACTTATCCCGACGCCGGTCGCTTTTGGGAGATGATCGCCCGTCACAAGGTCAGTATTTTCTATACGGCACCAACTGCCATCCGTTCGCTAATCAAAGCGTCGGACGCGAACCCGGCAGTTCATCCTGCTCGGTACGATCTATCAAGCCTGAGAGTGCTCGGTAGCGTCGGCGAACCAATCAGCCCGGATACGTGGGAGTGGTATCACAGTAACGTTGGCTCGGCCCGCTGTCCTGTTGTCGATACGTTCTGGCAGACGGAAACTGGCGGCCACATGATCGCGCCTTTGGCGGGCGCCACCCCGCTTGTTCCGGGATCTTGCACGCTCGCTCTACCGGGGATCATGGCATCGGTCGTTGATGAGACGGGCCAGCCAGTGCCCGACGGAAGCGGTGGCAATCTCGTCATTCGGCGTCCTTGGCCGTCGATGATTCGAACCATCTGGGGCGACAACGAGCGCTTCAAGCAGAGCTACTTTCCCGAGGAACTCGGTGGCGGCGTCTACCTTGCAGGCGACGGAGCCGTTCGCGACATTGAGACTGGCTACTTCACGATCACGGGCCGCATTGACGATGTGCTCAACGTTTCGGGACACCGCATGGGCACGATGGAGATTGAGTCAGCCTTGGTGGCTCACCCGCAGGTTGCCGAAGCTGCCGTCGTTGGACGCACCGACGATGTTACCGGCGAGGCTATTTGTGCCTTCGTGGTTCTGAAAGGTTCGTCGCCCGTCGGCGACGAAGCGCGCAAGCGCGCGGTCGAGCTGCGCAAGTGGATCAGTGACCAGATCGGACCGATAGCCAAACCAAAGGATATTCGGTTTGGCGACAATTTGCCAAAAACCCGTTCTGGCAAGATTATGCGCCGACTCTTGCGTTCTCTCGCCAAAGGGGAGCAAATTCTACAAGACGTGTCCACACTAGAGAACCCGTCTGTTCTGAGCCAGTTGGGCGAAGCATACTGACTCCTGAGAACTTGCGTTCGGCCGTACGCCGTCGGCGGTACGGGCCGAGCGCAGCCAGCTGCGAGATGTTTCCTCTCTGGGCGTGAAGACAGTGTCACCCAGCAGTATAGGTCGCTGGCGAGGCGATAAGTTAAAAACTTGGCCCATACCTTGAGCTTAGATGCGCGACCGAATCGACGATGAGATAACTTTTCGCAAGCTTGAAGTCCTGCTTGCCTTCATGGAGACCGGTAACCTGGCGAAGGCGGCCGAGGCATTGAACGTGAGCACGGTAAGCGTGCATCGCGCACTTCATTCGCTTGAGCAAGGCGTGCGTTGCGCACTCTTTCGCCACGAGGGCCGTAACCTAAGGTCGACCGAGGCCGCGCAGATGCTTGCCGACGTGGCACAAGAAGTAATCACCCTTATGTCTGACGGTATTCGCGCGACACGCGAGGCCGCAGGCTATTCGTCAGACCGCCTAAAAATTGGCTCTTTGTATTCGCTTACGATTAAGACGGTGCCGGGAATCGTTGTTGACATCAAGGTGCGCAAGCCTACGCTCCATGTCGAATTGGTACTCGGGTCGAATGTCGAACTGATCGAGAAGCTAAAGCGCAACGAGATCGATGCGGCCCTTACGGCTATGCCCGACGCCGAACCCGAAATCGAATCTATTCCTCTTTTCGAGGACGATATTTTCTTCGCGGCGCCTGCCGGTTCGCGGTATGCGCGGCAGAACCAGGTCGATCTCCGCGACTGCCGCGAGGAGACATTCGTTTCGCTCGGTGAGGGCTTCGCTACGTATCACGGGTTCGTCGAGGCATTTCGCGTCGCTAACTACACGCCGAACGTGACGATGCGAACAGGCGACATTTTCTCGCTAATGAACCTGGTGAGCGGCGGTGTCGGCTATACGCTGCTGCCGGGTCGCGTGCGCGGCGTCTTTGGCGACAAGGTGCAATTCATTCCGCTCGAGGCGCAATATATGATGCGCCAGACAATCGGCGTCAGCTTCTTGCGCGCACGTGAGCGCGATCCGAATCTACTCGCGCTCATGGCGGTCTGTCGTCTTCGGACGAGACGCGGCGACTGAGGCGTCAACGCGCTGCGCGAACGCGTTCCCTATTGATAAGCGCGCTGAGGTCGGGAAGCGAAGTGTCGCTGCCACTCACAGCAAGTCCGTCCGTGAAAATCGGGCTGGCGAGCCGCGTCAATACGTTCGCGGGAGGCATCTCTATTGCAAGACGCGCTCCGCGTTCCCATGCGAGTCTCATTGTGTCATGCCAGCGCACAGGGTGTGCCATATTGCCGGCAAGATCGGCGGCGATTTGCGCGCCGTCGAAAAGTGGCCGCGCAGCACTGCTGCTGAGATAAGTGACGCGTGGCGCACGCACCTCGACGTCCGTAAAGGCATCGGCGAGCCTGGCTGCCGGGGCGTTAAGCAGGGCGCAATGGGACGGCACGGCACCGTCGAGGCGCTCACAGCGTTGCGCACCTTGTCTCTTCGCCGCTTCGGCGAGTTGATTGATGGAAACCTCGCTGCCCGAGACGACCATCTGGGTTTCAGCGTTTATATTTGCAAGAAAAACCGGTCCTACCTCACTGTTGACTTGCGCAATCAGCCGCTCGAGCGGACGTTGCGTCAGGCCGACGATTGCGAGCATGCCGAAGCCGCACGGATATGCCTGTTCCATCAATTGGCCGCGCAAGGCGACGAGCCTGAGCGCGTCGGAAAAGCCAAGAGCGCCCGCTACCACCGCGGCGGGGTACTCGCCGATCGAAAGTCCCGACACCATATCAGGCACGTGACCGTGAGTCTGTAGGGCGCGCGCCTGACCGACGCCTGCGATCAGCAGACAAAGCTGCACGGCGACGGTGGAGCGTAGCGATGCCGCATCGTCTATAGATCTGATATCGAAGCCTAGCGCGTCACCCGCTTCTTCGATAGTGCGAGCGATTTCGTTGTGAGCCGGCAGCGCATGCAACATGCCGGCGCGCTGTGAGCCTTGGCCAGGAAACGTAAACAGCACGCTCATGATATGTTCGGTACCCTTAAATTGTCGACGAGCAATGGGCCGTACCCCGTCTTAAGCAGCACTCGGTCCGATGCACGCTAGCGCGAAGCCGCCGTAACCAGTGTCAACTTGCATATCGATGCGTGCCGGCGCGGTCCGCAGCAGCCACAGCAGCGCGTACGCTTCAGTGCGCGGAAGCGGTCGCGCGTCGCGAAGCAGCAGACCGAGGTCGCTGTCTTGCCGCAAAGTGCTCACGCCGCTTGCAAGCGTAAAACCGACGCTTCCGATGACGCCCCAAGCCAGCTGGAGTTGATCGAGTTCGGGCGCGATTTGAGCGAGGGCGCGCATGCAAAGCAGGCGCGCGACCGCGGTTTGCTCACGCCGCGCGCCCGCCCGAAATAGCGCTTCGGGTGTTATGCGACGGGATTTGCGCTCGCTTGTGATAAATGCCGCAAATCGCTCGCCGCGTGTGCGTCCTCGAATGCCTACGGGCACGATGTCATTTGCGCTGACCGCTTCTCGACGCACTACGACCGGCGCGACTGACAGCCACTCAGGCGACGCCCACGCAGGCAGCTCCGCCTTCGCGCGAAAGTCTCGCGGCTCGGAAATCCACAGAAGATCGTGCGGACGGATCTCCTTATTGGCGAGCAACACAGCGGTTCTCCATGAGGCATTGGCGCCCATTAACTCATCAGCGCCTTTGTTGCGAAGAACAGCACCGACGGCCCGAGTAGGCAGCCAACGCCCGTGTGGAACGTCGCGATGAGTGCGCCGTATGGAACGAGCCGCCTATCGGTTGCGGCTAGCCCAGCGCTGACGCCACTCACGGTGCCAGCCAGTCCGCCAAAGATCATCGCGGAACGGGGAGTCTTCAGCCCCATGAAGCCCGCAGCTATCGGCGTGCCGATCATCACGATGATCGCCTTGATTAGGCCAGTCGCGATACTGAGTGCGATCACATCGGAGCTTGCGCCAATCGCAGCGCCCGTCACCGGTCCGACGATATACGTCACGGCGCCTGCGCCGATGGTCGTCATGCTTACGGCGTCGTTATAACCGAAAGCGTGCGCGATGCTCGCGCCGACGATGAAGGGTAGTACTGTTCCAAGCAACAACGATACGACACCAATCAGACCCGCCTTGCACGCTTCAGTCGCCTGCACCTCGAACGCCGTCGCGACGATGGCAAAGTCGCGCAGCATCGCGCCTCCCATTAGGCCCACACCGGTGAGAAGCGGCAGGTCCGCCAGCCCTTTTTGCCCTCCGGTGAATGCTCCGCCGCAATAGGCGAGCACGAGGCCGATCACAATGGCGATCGCCGAGCCGTGTACGCGCCCGAAGGTCAGTTTGCGCGAAATCAACGACGACACCCACATGATTAGGCCCACCAGCGCGAGCGCCGTAACCAAGCCGTTTTGGATCAGAATTTTATCGATCATCTGCAACATGGCTGTCTCCTCGTTCAAATTTCTTCGAGATGCGGCGCGTTTACGAGCGAGGTGCTATCGCGACCGGTGCGCGACAGCACGGCGATGCAACCCGCGCAGACAGCCGCAGCACCCAGAGCCGACAATAGCGCGACAGGGCCGCCCTTCAACGCGGCGACGACGTTTTGATTCGCCGCCATCGCGACGACGACTGGAATGTACATCGCGCCCCAGAAGGCCACGCCCGCTTCGGTTTCCTTTGGCAGCAAGCCTTTCCCCTGCAAATAGAGGCGCAGGAAAATCAGCAGCAGCATCGCGATGCCGACACCGCCGACATTCGTCTTGACGCCGATCGCGACCCCGAGCAGGTCCCCGAGGAAAAGTCCCGCCAGATGGCAGAACGCGAGCAGGGCGGTTCCATAGATGATCATTTCGTGTCTCCTGTATTTGTCTGTTAGGATTTCGATGCTTTAGCGCCACGCTTCCCGCAGCTTGCGACGAACGGCCGCCGAGGCCGCGCGGTGCTCGCTTCGAAGGCGGCTTTCGAGGCCGCGCGACGGGTCGGCGCGAATGTCGTCGACTGCAGCTTTCAGCGCCTTTTCAACCGCCGACTGGTCCGTGCCGGTAGGGGCATCTGCGTTGCTAACGGGAAGCAGTTTCCAGAGCAATCCGAGCGACGCGTAGTTGTCGATGTCGTAGGCCATCGGCGGAACGCGCTCCGTGAAAGCTTCGAGTTCGGCGACCGAGCGCAGCGTTACGCGCGCGGCCGATTCCTTACCCATCGCGTGGACCATTACGCGCGGATCAGCGAGCGCGATTAGCCTATTAGCCTGGTAACCGTGTGCGAGAAACGCGCCGGACATTGCGCGTCCCACGATCAGGCCAATTACCGGGTGACGAGCCAGGCGCGCGCTTGCGTAAGCATCGGCGGCCCCAGCGAGCGCCTGATGAATGCCGTACGCTTCCTCGCGGCGTCCATAGGCCTGACTCGCCACATCGATGACGGCCACGAGCGCCCGTTTTTCTTCGCGATGTGTATCAGCATCGATGACTTCACGCACCGCCCGCGCGATCTCCCATGCTTCCACGAGTCCCACCTCGCCGCCGCGGGCTCGCGGGAACGGGTTGTTGGGGTCCGGCAGCACCGCGATGAAACGCGCTGCCTGGTCCCCGAGACGCGCATCGGCGACGCGCACAGAGGGTGGGTAGCCGGCCCGCAACGGCGCGCTGCCGGTGAGCGCATCCAGCCAGACTGCGCCGCGTTTCGAAAGGTCCTGTGTTCTCACGATGCAAATCCCCTGCTAAAGATGGCGGCTGCTTGTTCCGGCGTGGCCTGCACCCGCGGATCGACTTCGGACAGCCGCTGGAGAAAGCCCACGACGCGTTCGCTGCGGCATGCGTCTGGACGCCCGGCGCGAAAACAATCGATGATGGCAGTGCGGATCGCATCGGCATCATCGGCGGTGTATACGTCGAGCAGTCCCGTGCGATGTCTTTGCTCGCAGCCCGTAAAGCTCCAGATCATCGCGCGGTCGCGGGAATCGAACTCCGCAATGCCTGCTTCCTGCTCGATTACGGCCGGTCCGTTGAGCCCGAGCCGCGCCTCGCGCGTGCCGATCAGATAGCTGCAAAGACCTGCGGCGATCGACATGCCGCCATAACAACCGATAGGGCCAGCAGTGATGCCGATCACCGGCTGGTAGCGCCGCAAATCGACGATGCCCGCGTGGATTTCCGCGATGCCCGCGAGACCGAGATTGGCCTCCTGCAAGCGCACGCCGCCCGTCTCGAAGAGAATGACGGCGCGCGTAGGAATGCCTCGGCGGTTGTCATCGGCGGCAAGGTCGAGGCTGCCCGCTATTTTCGCCGCCGACACTTCGCCCATGCTGCCGCCTTGAAATCCGCCATCGATGGCAAGGACGACCGCGGGCTGACCGTCGATGGTTCCCTTGGCGACCACCATGCCATCGTCGGCTTGCGTCACGATGCCCTGGCGCTTGAGCCAGGGCGAGCTCACGCGCTCGAACGGACCGAGTAGCTCATTGAAAGTGCCTTCGTCGACTAGCTTTTTGGCGCGGCCGCGGGCATCGAGTTCGATGAAACTTTGGCGCTCGAGCAGTGCTTGCATATCCATAGTTTTTCAAGCTCCCCCGTTGGATTTCAGCTGTTCAAATACTTGCCCAATGCGCATCTGCACCACACCGGGGGTCGCGCCGGAATCGTTAATTTCGAGCTTTGCGGCAGGCAGGGACCCGCCGCCGAGAATGCGTTCGAGCACGGCTCGCCATAGATGGCCATTGCCGTCGACAGATGTCGTGATGTTCACCACCGTGCGGTTCGCCGCGTTCGCTTCGAGCAGAACTTCGAGGTCGCCCGACGCGACCACGCCGGCCAGCGCACGGCCGTGTGCGGGTGCGCCTGCCGGAAATTCAAGGACAATAGTTTCCATGAGCGTTTCTATGCCTTCGTCGGATGACCCGCTTTGCATCGGAGCTGGTCGAGGAAGAGAGCGGCGGCGAGCAGATCCGCTGCGCCGCCGGGCGATACGGACAATTCGACAAGCCGCCGGTCCAGCGCCTTGAGCCGTCGACGGCCGTCGAACCGTGCCGCACCTCCATGCATCAGCACGAGCCGCGCGCCGTCCTGCGTCTCGGTGAGCGCGCTTCGTCCGCCACGCGCGAGCACGCAGGTGTCGTCGAGGCTCGCCATAATCGCGAGCAGCGCATTGAGGCGCGCGGCGGTTTCGCTGTCACCGCGTTCCCGTGAGCGTTTGAGTTCCGGCAAGGCAACGTCGACAACATGCGGAAAGCCTGCCTGCGCTTGCCCACGCGCACCTCCGACGTCGTAATCGCGGCACGCTTGCTCGCCTTTGTTGCCGGTGACGGCGGGCGCGTGACGATCTTGCACGCGGGCGATCGATGCCGCGCGCGTGGCAACTGATCGAGGATCGAGCTCCGAGGGTGCCCGCGCTGCAGCAGTCACAAGCAGTCCGAGCGCCCAAACTGCGCCGCGATGCGTATTCACGCCGCCGGTTGCGTCGAGCATGCGTGCTTCGCCTTCGCGGCCAACTGCTCCGATGCGCTCGCGCAGCGCGAGCATCGGGCGCGTCTCAAGGCCCGCGCGCGCCAGTTCGACAAACGTCGGCTGCAGCGTGAGAGCCGATACGCACATCAGCTTCCAGTCGAGATCGTCGTGGCGCGCCGCGGCTCCGAATATCGACAAGGCCAGGCTTCGGCGCCAGCGTCACTTCGTCGATCAGCGCTTCAACCGCATGCTTGCCGAGAAGATCGGCCAGAGCTGGCGCGTAAGCTAAGGGACGCGCCGCATTCGTTGCGATAAGATCCTGCATCACCAACTCCGAAAGCGTGCGGGCGGGTCGTACAGCCCGCCCGACCAGTCGACTAGATCCGCCACGCTCTTCGCCGCGAGCAACGAGCGGCTGGCTTCACTGCGATGAATGCCGAGATCTTCGGGCAGCGCGACGAAGCCGTCTCGACGCAGTTCGGCGAGCTTTTCCGGGCGGCTCGTGAGCCCGACCGGCGTGACGCCCGCGACGGCCGCGATCATCTCCTTCCTATGTTCGAGCGACCTTGCCTTGTACAGATACGCCATGCCTTCCTCGGTAAGCACGTGCGTGACGTCGTCGCCGTAGATCATAACGGGCGCGAGCGGCATGCCCGACTCGCTTCCGACCTCGACCGCATCGATTGATTCGACGATGCTCGGCTGGCCGCTTGCTTGGAACGTCTCCACCATCTGCACGACGAGCTTGCGGCCGCGTTCAAGCGGACTCTCCGTTTGCAGCAGGTCAAGCCATGCAGGTGTCGCATGTCGTCGGCCGTGCGGGTCGTGTCCCATGTTGGGCGCGCCGCCGAAGCCGGTGAGCCGACCATGCGTCACCGTCGACGAGTTGCCGGCGCTATCCATCTGCAGCGTCGATCCGATGAACATGTCGACTGCGTACTGTCCGGCAAGCTGGCACATCGCGCGGTTGGAGCGCATTGAACCGTCGCGTCCTGTGAAAAATATGTCCGGCCGTCGCCCAACGTATGCTTCCATGCCGAGCTCGCCGCCGAAGCAGTGCACGCTTTGAATCCAGCCGGTCTCGATCGCGGGAATCAGCGTCGGGTGCGGGTTAAGCGTCCAGTGCCGGCAGATCTTGCCTTTAAGGCCGAGCTTCTCGCCGTACGTCGGCAGGATCAGTTCGATGGCCGCCGTGTTAAAGCCGATTCCGTGATTGAGCGACTGAACCTGATGCCGCTCATAGATTCCGCGAATCGCCATCATCGCCATCAGGATCTGAATCGGCGTCACGAGGCGCGGGTCGCGCGTGAAAAGCGGCTCGATAAAAAACGGCTTGTCCGCTTGTACGACGAAGTCGATCCACGAGCCCGGGATATCGACCCGGGGCATTTTTTTGGGATCGTCGACGATCTCGTTGACCTGCGCGATGACGATGCCGTCGCGAAATGCGGCGGCTTCAACGAGCGCGGGCGTGTCTTCAGTGCTCGCGCCCGTGTAGATGTTGCCGTCGCGATCCGCTATGAAGCCGGCGATCAGCACGACGTTTGGCGTCAGGTCGACATAGAGGCGCGCGTACAGTTCAATGTATGTGTGGATCGCGCCGATCTGAAGGATCCCATCCCGGAGAAATTGAGAAACGCGCAGGCTTTGAGCGCCCGCGTAAGCGAAATCGAGTTTTCTAGCGATGCCACGCTCGAAGAGATCAAGATGCTCGGCGCGGCTCACACTTGGAATGATGAGATGCAAGTCGTGTATGATTTGCGGATCGACCTTCGCGAGCGAACGCGAGAGGAAATCCGCTTGTTTCTGGTTATTGCCCTCGACGACGACGCGATCGCCCGGTGCGATCAGATTTTCAAGGACGTCGACGATGCGTTCGGGCGGCAACACGACGCCGTCGGCGATCGATGCCACCCGAGCAAGCCGGCGCTGTTTTTCCGCGCGGCGCGTCGCCCAACGTGAAGAGGATGAATGCGGACTTAACATGTTTGCTCTCGCTCAGGACTCAAGAGCCGAGTCTAGAGAGCCAGCGACCTGCGTTCAATCACGCTCGGACGATGATCATTATCCAAAGGCTAACGAATTGACGTTGTTGTTGGTCAATCAAATAGTCAACGACGGCTGCCTGGTCTGGCGCGCGAAGCGGATGAAAGCCCACGAATCAATTCGATGAAAAAAACCGACGCATTGAGCGTCGGCAGAAGGGCTCCGGGTGGGGCCACTGAGAGATCGGTACTTCAGCTTCATCTCGGAAACCGCACTGTTTTTGACAAGCCGCACACGAACTGCGCGCCGCCTACTGCGGCCGTCAAGAACAGTCGTAGCGGCGCGTCGACGCCTGTCATAGGGTTCGTACTAGTCGTCAAGTCCGCGACGTAACCACGCGAGCGATCATCAGGCAATTTTGAAGACTGCGACAGCTGCCGTCAGTTGCTTGGCCTGATCGTGCAATGAACCGGCAGCAGCTGCAGCTTGCTCTACTAATGCAGCGTTTTGCTGCGTTACTTGGTCCATTTGGGAAACCGCAATATTGACATGAGCGATTCCCCGACTCTGATCTTGTGAGGCTAGGGCGATCTCAGTCATGAGATCGGCAACATGCTGAATTGCGACTCCGAGATGGTCCATCGTGCCTCCCGCCTTGGCAACCTGGTGAGCTCCTTCTTGTACGCGAGTCGCGGACGCTTCAATCAGTGTTTTGATCTCCGCTGCGGCGGCCGATGCCCGTTGTGAGAGACTTCTTACCTCGCTTGCCACAACTGCAAAGCCGCGCCCCTCTTCTCCCGCCCTTGCAGCTTCCACTGCCGCGTTGAGCGCCAAGATGTTCGTCTGCGAGGAAATCGCTTCTATCATTCCAACGATCTCAGCAATCCTTCGCGAGCTTTGCTCAATCCCAGTCATCGTACTGATGACTTGGCCGACAATCGCACCGCCTTCCCTAGCAACCTCGTTGGCAGTTTCGACAAGCTTACTGGCTTGCTCGGCGCTTACAGCATTCTGTTCAACTCTCGACGTCAGCTGCTCCATGCTCGCTGCGGTTTCCTGAAGCGATGCAGCCTGCTGCTCCGTCCTCGACGACAGATCGGTATTGCCCATCGCGATTTGATTACTCGCGCTGGCAATCGCGTCGCTGCTCGCGCGAACTACCCCTACGGTTTCCGCTAGTCTTAGCCTCATCGCAACAACGCCCGCTAGCAATTGCCCCATCTCGTCCGTACCCCGAACCTTTATCTCTCCCGTGAGATCGCCGGACGAAATGTGGTCGAACTGCCTAAGCGCTTCGGCCAGCGGGTTCATAATCGCCTTGCGAAGAAAGATCCAAGCGGCGATGGCAGCAGCGATCCCAGCTGGGACCACAAGAAGGGCCCATAACCGCATGGTTTCAAACTGGCGGTCGTTATCCGCGTCTTGACGCGCTGCATCCGTCAGTTGAAAGTTCCTGAGAGCATCGAATGCATTACTAACCCGATTGTATGCATTCGGAACGTCCTCGGTGACGAAGTGATCGATTTCAGCCGAGTTGCCTCTCGCAATTGCCTGACTAAATGCGTCAAGCACCTGGCGGAAATTCTTGCGAGCCTCTACTAATGCCTTGGCAAGAGCGTCCTCATCCGGTTCACGAAGAATCAAATCATACTTGTCGTACCACTGATCCGACGTCGCCATGAACTGCGCGGCTCGCGCCGGCAGGGTCGCAGCGCCGGGTGCGTCAGGGGACAGTGCATATCGGTCCAAGACAAGCCGAGCTCGACCGAGATAAAGATCGGATAAGCCCAACGCATTAATGGCAGGAAGACTATTCAAGCTCACATCCTTCGCGGATGCGTTGATAGTGTTCAGGCTCCAGAGGCCGAAGCCCACGCAAATGCAGAGAAGCGCCGCAAGGGACGCGATTGTGAGTGCAATACGCGCCCGAATTGTCATGGTCATCTGTCAAGTGGTTGTTGCTCGCTGACCCACGCGAGTTCATTGCGCTTGGCGATACGGGGCGTGACGAGCGTGGAGCCACCCGCGCCTGTGCGGCTTCTCAGCCACATCGACGGACCTTGTCAACGACGTAGAGGACAACAAACGCCCGATAAATCTGCCAGTTGAATCATTCTCGTCTACCACCTTCGCTTAGTCACTGTTTATTAATCCCCGACCGCTGTGCAAGAATCGCAGTGCGCGTCACCTGGTGGTGCGAAGTCAGAACTTCGGCAACGCGTACATGCTTCAAAACGCCGAACGACGATCCGAGTGGCCCCCTAACGTCCAAGGTATTTGGAGCGCATGCAAAAAGCGCGGGTGGAGCTCCCGCACTGCCGTCGTCCCCTTCATCCCGCACTGGTGGAAAAAGCCTCTAACAGCGAGGCGTACACGGTCATTTGGTTTGGAAGTTGACGGGCGACATCGGTGCCGTGTTGACTGACAGGTTGAACACATCCGGGCGCGAGTAATGCCCGACTACGTCGAAGTCAAGGTTACTTGCTCGCCCCAACCCCGGGTCGATCTCAGCATAGAGGATGGTCTCTTCGTCGAAGATCGGTCCAGCCAGTACTTTTCCGAGGGGGTCAACAATCATACTGCCACCATGCATAATGTAATCATCGCCTCGAGCATCAAGGTGGAAATCCTCGAGGTAATATGATGGATATTCACTCAGGCGAATCGCCTGGCACGCACTCAATACATGAACTCTGCCTTCGATTGCAACGTGAATCATAGAAGGCGCCCACGTGGCTCGATCGTCAGCCGTTGGCGCACAGTAGATTTCGGTGCCTTGTGCATACATAGCTTGACGAAACGCCGGCATGTAGTTTTCCCAGCAAATAACGGCACCGACCTTGCCAAACGGGGTATCTACCGGAGATATTGTCGATCCATCGCCGAATCCCCAGATGATGCGCTCAGTGCCTGTCGGCATAAGCTTTCGATGGTAGCCAGCGACGCCCGCATTCGGCGAGATCGTAACCGCTGTGCAGTAAAGCGTTCCGCCTGCGCGTTCGATAACCCCGGCAACGATGTGAACACCGGTTTCAGCTGCCACTTCGCTCAGCCGGGCGATCTCTGGGCCGGTGAGCTCCACTGCACCATCTCGATAGCGTTTGAATAGGGCGCGTCCGGCGTCGGTGCGACGACCGACGAGAGTGCCGAACGATGCCCCTTTCGGGTAACCGCCGATGAACGCTTCCGGAAAGACCACAAGCGAAGCCCCTTCGCTCGCTGCCGTTCTCACAAGCTTCACTGCTTTTTCCGCCGTTTGTTGAGCGTCAAATGGAATTGAGGAGGCTTGTACCACTGCGGCCTTGAACATTTAGAACCTCGCGTTGGTGATGGTTGATATTGCGCAGGCCGAGTGTTTTCCGCCCGCGTTTGATTGCCGTGAACTGTTGGGGTTAGTGTCCGCTTGAGGCAAGCACTTGAAGTTACGCTTTCAACCTTGGGAAAGGTCGCGGTTGCTGGTCTCGGGAAGCATGCGCCATAGCACGATGAAGCATGCAAGCGACACACCGGCAAGATACCAAGCCGGGATGTTTGGGTTATGCGTGTACTGGATCAGGGCAGCTGCAATGAACGGACCCGGGCCTGCAAGGATCGCCAAGGCTAGGTTATGGCCCAGCGCGGCGCCAGTCGAACGAATGGAAGCTGGGAATACCTCTACTAGCAAGACAACATCCATCACAGCAGTAATGGCAACCAACGCGGCGAGGATGGTCAGTCCGATTAAAATGGCGACTGGATTGCCGGTGTTCATGAGCAGAAAGATCGGATAAGAAAATACGGCCAAGCCAAGTGCCGAAGCGAGAACCAACGGGCGGCGACCGATCCTGTCACTGAGTCTTCCGACGAGCGGTTGAAAGATGGTGTACATCGCGAGCGAGATACTGCACAGCCATAGGGACGTTGCCTTGCTCAGACCGACCGTCTGCGTCAGGTGATTGTTCGCATAGGTGATGAAGTAGTAAAGCGAGACGCCGAACAGCGCAGAGAAAGCGAAAGTAACGACAAACGCGCGCGTTTGCTCACGTCTTGGCACCGCCTCGACGTCATTAGAGGCGCGCCTACGCCGTACTTCTTCGAAGACTGGTGTGTCGCCGAGTCGTCGGCGGATATACATTGCAACGGCCGTCATCACAATAGACGATACGAAGGGCAGTCTCCAGCCCCAGCTTGACACGGCCGCGTCTGGCAGGGAGACGGATATGGCCGCTGCAATCAAGGTGCCGAAGAGGAAGGCCGCGCCCGCCGTGCCGGTGATGATGCTGGCTGCGACTGCGCGGTTCCTGTGCGCAGCGCTCTCGACGATGTAAATACCCGCACTTGACCATTCCCCGCCTACCATCATCCCTTGCGCGAAACGCAGCAAGATAAGCAAGGCAGGGGCGGCCAGCCCCCATGTCTTGTAACCGGGAAGAAGCCCAATTAGCGTCGTCGTGAGACCCATGCCGAAAACCGTGATAATCAGCACGGCGCGGCGTCCAAAGCGATCGCCGACCGGGCCAAGAACAACCGCGCCTAATGGCCTCGAAACGAACCCGACGGCGAATACCGCTAAGGATGAAAGCAGCGAGACACCAGGTGCCGTAGACGGAAAGAACGTGTGCCCGATTACTGATGCAAAGTACCCATATATTGCGAAATCGAACCATTCCATGAAATTACCGATGCCCACTGCGGCCGAACGCCTGCGCAGCTCATCCCTCTCCCGAGCCTGCGTAGGGTTGGCTTCTAAGTTCAGGTGCGCAAGCGTCTGTTTCATCGGAGCCTCAACGCGAGAATTTGACGTCGTTGTCGAAGTGTCGGATTAGATCGCCTATCAATCAAACGATTATTAAAAATGACGATAATTAACCTAGCTAATATCAGCAGGGTGGACCTCAACCTGCTGGTCGTATTTCAATGCTTGATGAACGAGCGCAGCGTTACCCGCACAGCGGCGATCCTCAACGTTACGCAGGGGGCGGTGAGTGCTTCCCTGAAGCGACTTCGGCTCCAGTTCGGGGACGACCTCTTCGTACGGAGCGCCGCCGGGATGGTCCCAACCCGCCGCGCGGTCGAGTTGGCTCCTCAGATTAACGATGCGTTGGCGCGTGTCTCGAACATATTTATCAGTGAGTCCCAGGTTGACGCAAACATCGCTCGTCGAACCTTCAACATCGCGCTTTCTGACGATATCGAAGCGTGTATTTCCCCGATGCTAATCAACGAGGCACGTGTCCGTAAGCTTTCTGTCGGTTTTGCTTTCCATCAAAGCAACAGCATCATCTGGAAGGAATCGTTGTCTGACGATGCCATTGACTTGGTTCTTTGTGGAGAACCGAAAGGTCTTGGGTCGCACTTTTCATCGAAGGTGCTTTTCTCAGCCTCGTATTCATGTCTTTACGACGGCGTGCGCTTGGGCATCCAGTCGCCGATTACACGCGATGAGTATCTTTCTCACGATCACGTGCGTATCTCATACGATGGGCGTCGAGGGTTCGTAGACGACTTGCTGGAAGCGGACGGCGTAACAAGAAAAGTGTCCGCGTCATTCACACACTTCGCTGGAGCGATCGCTTCGCTCGTCTACTGCGACGCCATTGCAACCATTCCGACCTTCGCGGCGAATGCATATGCACGAATAGCTCGTCTAACGGTAAGCCCGCCACCCATCACAGTCCCAGCGTTTCGTGTTTTTATGATTTGGAATGTCGCGCGCAACGAAGGCGTTCATAATCAATGGCTCCGCAGCTTCGTCTCAGAGACGACTAGGGAGCTCCAGTATGGAGCAAGCCAGCCGCAGTCTCCATTGCGGCCCTAGCAACTTCTCGCGAGCTGCTCGCAAGTGATAAATCTCGCGCCGTCGCCCAACAAAGCATATTCAATCCACTTCTCTAGCAGCAGGAGTGTGCTCGTCTGCCGCGCTGCGAACGGATGTATCCGGATCGTAATGTTAGAAGCGAATGAGTCCCGACGTAAAAAATCTAATTGTGCCCGCCATGCTGTCTCCGCATCGCGGAGGCTTGGCGCCCCCTGATGACCAGGGAAATGCCTAAAATACAATTCAAGCGGCAACTCTTCGATAAACCAGTTCGTCGGTATTTTGGTCAAACTTGAGTGATCGCGCTCAACTTCACGACGCCAAGGCTGTCCGGCTTTTTCGTCTACCAAGTACCAGCCGCGGCCGATACGAATGCATCCGCACGCGTGTCCACGATAGGCGGCTGTGAGTTCGTATGACAGGCCTCGGTTCTCGATGTCCGCTGAGCTGAATTGCCAGGCGCCGACCAGAGGGGCGGTGTATCCCAAAGGGGCTCGGCCGCACAGCCGAGTGATAACTGAAATTAGTTCATCCAGTCGTTCGCCAGGGCGCAGACCCTCGACTCTGCTCGAGTCCGTTTGAGTGGGTCCTCGAACGCCTATCTCGTGGCCACGTACAACGATATCTTGCAATGGAAGCATCTTGGTCACGCGGTCGCAGATAAACCATGTCGTTCTGATTGCATAGCGCTGAAACAAATCAAGGAGAGCTTGCATGGCCTGTTCAAGGTCTGACAGCTCGCTCAGTCGTCTGCTCAGACTGTCATCACCGCAAGCACGGCTTACTGCCGACGGCCACATATCCAGGTCGATGGCAAAAGCAATGAAGATATGGCCGCGCATTCTGGTTAATGTGATCACGGTTATTTCCACGAATCGACGTACATCGCTGTTGCCTTTGCGCACTGCACGTCTCTAATTTCTACCTCCCCGCATCGACTTCGGCGAGTCAACGCTGATAATGCAAGAAAGCGCCGGAATCGGCTTGGCTGATGAACTCGGTTCCTAGAGGCATGATAAAAGACGAATCACCACCATCAGTCGACTGTAAGGCGGAACCCTTCAATTGACCCCAGCTGATGCCCCAACTGACTTCAACGGACGCGCGGATCTGCGACAGCTACTACTGGCCAATAATGTTGAAAGGTTGGGGTGACCACTAAAAGCAGGTGGCTGAGTTGAATCCGCGCGATCCGGCTACATGGAGTTGTTAGTGCGACTCGATCTCTAGGTAGCTAGTTGGTCTCAACACCTGTCGCGGAAATAATCAAGTCGGCGATTTCCTTAGGGTGCGAAATGAGTGATACATGACTTGACGCAACCTCGATTGTATGGGCCTGCATTCGTCGCGCCATGAACCGCTGGAGCTCCGGGTTAATCGTTCTGTCCTCCGTGGAAATTGCATACCACGTAGGCTTCGCACGCCACGCAGCCACGGTAGTCCTCGCCGCTAGGATGGGCTTGCCCATCGGTTGCTGCACCGCATAGTACTTTTCAGCTTCAGAGGTGGGGAGATCACCCGCGAAGTCGGTCAGGAACGCGGGCTCAGAGAGCTTCCCGTAGCCGTCCGGCGACCACTGCAGCCCCTTCGACGCAGGCGCCGCCGGAAACTTACGAGTCAGTCCAGGATAGTCTTCGCCCGCATCGGGGGCCCGTGCTGCCACGTAGACTAGGCCGCTAACCTTGGGATCATCCCCCGCTTGGCTAATTACCATACCCCCGTACGAGTGCGCCACTAGGAGTGTCGGCCCGTCTTGCTCCGCAAGCGCCCGTTTCACCGCCTCGACGTCGTCATCAAGTGAGGTCGTTGGATTTTGTACTGACGTGACATGGAAACCTCTCGCTTGCAGCAACGGGATCACTTTCTCCCAACTGGATCCATCTGCATACAGACCGTGCACCAACACGATGTTGTGGACGCTCGCAGAGGAGGCCGCCGCCGTGTCTCGTGCGAGAGCGTTGGCGCCCGCGAGAGCGGCAAGCAAGGCCAGCGTTAAACCAACACGCCGAATTTTCATTCCAACTTTCCTTTGATCTATTTTCGCTAGGGAAACGAAGCAAAGCGTCGGTCTTGAATGCACAATCCACTTCGTCCGTTTGATCGTGACTCTATCACCGTTATAAGAATCGATGGCCGTTCAAATTTGTACAGCCGCTGGGACAGAAAAGAGGATGCCTTCTCGGTGACGGCACTGCTACGATTAACAAGCCTAGCTACTTCTCTCGGCCTGAAGACAAGGGGCTGTATTCGACCCAGTACCCTGCCGCGCTCCGCGGACAGTATTTTGAACATAGTTCTTCCGGCGGTCAAAAAGGAAACTTCCATGAATGAAAGTTCTCTGAATTCGCCCCGTGCAAACGCGACACGACCTGTTAAAGGCGAAGCGATGACTCTCAGTCGTCGGCAATGGTTTTCGCTCTTTGTTATGTTGACCGGGACATTCATGGCAATCATGGATGTTTTCATAGTCAACGTGGCGATTCCTAGCATACAGAGGGAACTGAAAGCGAGCGTGGCGGAAATTGAGTTCATTATCGCTGGTTATGGATTGACTTACGCTTTATCCCTGATTACCAGTGGTAGGCTTGGCGACATCTATGGACGGCGACGACTATTTATGATCGGCTTGGCTGCCTTCGCTTTCACGTCTTTGGGCTGCGGCTTAGCGCCTACTGCTCCTATGCTTGTGCTAGCCCGACTGTTTCAAGGCGTAGCGGCCGCCATCCTTTTTCCTCAGGTCTTTTCCCTTATTCGAATTACTTTCACGCAGCCGACACAGCGGCGGATCGCATTTTCCAGCCTAGGTGCCGCAATTGGCCTCGCTGTCATCGCCGGACAGGTTTTGGGGGGGTTCCTTGTTGATATCGACTTGTGGCATTTGGGTTGGAGAGTTGTCTTTCTGATTAATGTCCCAATTGGTCTCACGGCGTTCATCGTCTGTCCCATGTTTATTGTCGAGTCGCGCGCTTCATCTGCCGGTACCCTCGATGGCGCCGGTGTGGCTTTGAGCGGCGCCGGCCTCGCCTTGCTGCTGTTCCCGATGATACAAGGGAGGGATCTCGGGTGGCCAATATGGTCAGTCATTATGATGCTATTTTCGGTTCCTGTACTGCTTGTGTTTGTACTGCATCAGCGCAGTAAGACTGATAGCTCCAAAACGCCGTTACTAGACATCACGCTTTTCCGTGACCGAGACTTCTTAATCGGAGCAGTGACAGTCCTCGTCTTCTACTCAACGCTCAACTCAACCTATTTGGCGCTGACAATGCTTTTACAAACCGGACTGGGTCGATCCCCGTTGTCAGCCGGCCTTATTCTAGCTGCCAACGCCGGGGCATTCACGATTACATCATTGCTCTCGGCTCGTATTCCCGCTCACAAGGTGAAAGCCTCGCTGATCGTTGGTGCCACCGTTACCGCTGTTTCATCAATCATTGCTGCGGTTATAGTCTGGAGAACCAGTTTTTTGCTCGGTACGGAGCTCATACCGGCCTTAGCTCTGCGGGGTATCGGTCAAGGACTATTGATGACGCCTTTATTAGGTGCAATCTTGGCGCGAGTGGACGAGCGCCGCGCAGGAGCGGCCTCCGGCTTGCTGAGTACGATGCAGCAGGTTGGGGGGGCGATAGGTGTCGCCATCGTTGGCATCGCGTTTTTCAGCGTTGTCGGTAGCGTTACAGCCGCGGGCGGAAGCGTTCAGCACGCCTATACAGCGGGATTTATTGCCGCTTCGATCTACGGAGCGGTTGGGGTTGCAATCACAGGTGCGCTGCTTAGCGCGTTGTCTTCTTGACGCCTGCACCCGTCCAATCGCGCTCCCTCGCTCGACTGTAGAAGAGATCCTTAGTCGTCGCGAAAGGCAGAAAGATATTGGCAACAAGCGCTCTTTGAGCGCAGCGTCTTCATTGGCTAGGACTGGTTTGGATTCCAGTAGAAATCATGTCACCTATTCGAAAAGAGCTGATTTTGAAGCAAAAATGTCTGTGAGGAATTCAACAATTGTTCTAGTGGTCGGATTACCGCGATCTTGCCGCCGCGTTATTATCCAGAGGTCACGTGATGGCGGACTAGGCTCCAGGTTGCATGGATATAATCCCGCTGTTGTGCGTCCAAGGAAATGCGGAAGTAGGGCGATGCCGGCGCCTATCCGAGAGGCGTCAGCTTGCGCAATTTGCGTGTTGGTTTTAAAGGCAACTCGGGCGCGGGCAAACCGTTGCGAAAGCCATGCCGCCTCAGGTAAATGCGCGTTTCCCTCATCGAATCCAGCAAACACAGGGGGCGCGCCCGCAAGAACGCGCTTACACCAGCTTTCCGAAGCGTAAAAGCCGAAGCCGCATTTTGCCGCAAACCGCGCTATTACGTCCCCATCTTCGGGGCGACCGAATCGTAAGGCGACGTCGGTCTCATGACGTTCCAAACTCACATTTCGCAGGTTTGTAGTCACGTTGATATCCAAGTGAGGATTTTCTACCGCCAATTCAGCGAGACGCGCGGCCAGAAAACTGTGTGTCAAAGTTGGCGGAGCGTTAACACGAACCATCCCCTTAGGTCCTTCCGCCGGGGCACCGCGCACCATCCGCGAAGCGGCGGCTTCCATCTCAGTCGCTGGGGTCAGAAAATAAGAACCCGCAGGTGTCAGGACGTAACCATCCGGTCTGCGTTCAACCAGCGTTTGCGCTAATACCCTTTCCAATGCCTGTATCCGTCGAGAAACAGTTGCGTGTGTAAGAGACAGCGCTCTAGCTGCCGCGGAAAGACTTCCGTAGCGTGCAAGCGCGACGAAAACGCGTACGTCTTCCCAATCAAGGTCTGTGAATTTTTGTTCAGCCATTGAGACAGAATAAGGGATTTCTGCACGATCCACAATCGACTACATTGTCCTTGTCAACACAACCTCAGCGGAGACTGTCATGCCGTCCACCTTAACGCTGACTCTCATCGGCGGGCCGACTGCACTTATCGAGAGCAACGGATTCCGGCTTTTGACGGATCCGACCTTCGATCCTCCCGGGCTGTATCAAGAAGCGCCCGTCCGGTTCGAGAAAACAACCGGTCCTGCCCTCACGGTCGAAGAGGTTGGTGCGTTGGACGCTGTGCTGCTGAGTCACGATCACCACTTCGACAATTTAGACCATTCCGGTCGCGCCATGCTCGCGAACGTCGAGAGGACGTTCACTACGCATTCTGGTGCAAGACGCTTGGGAGGAAACGCGCTTGGCTTGGCGCCTTTCGAGACCCGCCTCCTCGAAGGTTTTGATGGAAGAAGAATGTTTGTCACTGGAACGCCGGCTCGTCATGGTCCTGTCGGCATCGAGCGGCACTCAGGTGATGTCATCGGCTTCGCACTCGGGTTCGACCAACCCGGCGACCTTGTCTATGTCACCGGAGACACTCTGTGGTTCGAGGGCACCGAAGAAGTCGCTAGGCGTTTTTCCCCGAAAGCAGTAATTCTTTTTACAGGGGCAGCGGAGCCGCGGGGGCGCTTCCATATGACCATGGGAAGTGAGGATGCGTTAGAAGCGGCTCGAGCTTTTCCGAGATCTGCACTTTTTGCCATTCATAACGAAGGCTGGGTCCATTTGAAAGAGACGCAGGAGCAACTCGTAGACGTCTTTAGCAAGCTGGACGCAAGCCAGCGTTTAACCCCTTTGGAACGGGGAAAAGCCATCCAACTAGTCATCTGAACCTGATCGGCTAAAGCAAATCGTGCAAAGCGTTGTAGGGTGTTAAAAAAACATCGATCAGATTCCAAGATTCAAACGTTAGTTGTGCAAATGGGTGGGCTATTTTGTAATCAGGAATCAAATCCCTGGGGATGCGGTCGCTTTCTCTTTAACCAATGCGTGGAGAGCATATTATGAAAGTCTTAATGGTACTTACGTCACATGACAAGCTTGGCTGGAATACGGACGAAAAATCCGGGCTGTGGTACGAAGAGCTGGCGTCGCCGTATTACATCTTCAGAGATGCAGGGGTAGATGTAGTACTGGCGTCGCCCAAGGGAGGCAAGTCACCCGTTGATTGGCGAAGCGAACTTCCTCAGTTCCAGACCGATGCGACGAAAAGGTTCGACGCGGATCCTGAGGCGCTGGCGGCGTTGGCTTCTACGGTTCCCCTCGCTAGCGTGTCCCATCAGGATTTCGACGCTGTGTTCTATCCGGGTGGACATGGCCCCTTGTTTGACCTCGCGGAGGATCCGAAGTCTGTTGGGCTGATTGAATCGACGATCGCGGCGGGTAAGCCGCTCGCGCTGGTTTGCCACGGGCCGGGTGCTCTGCGACACGCAAAGTCAGAAAGCGGTCAGCCACTTGTGAAAGGCCGAAAGGTGACCGGGTTCAAAAATTCCGAAGAAGCGGCGGTCAACATGACAGCCCACGTTCCCTTCTCGGTGGAAGACGAGCTGAAGCGTCTAGGCGGCGAGTATTCAAGCGCGGATGACTGGCATCCACACGTGGTGGAAGATGGTTTGCTCATAACTGGCCAGAGTCCCGCGTCTGCCGATCCCGCAGCGCGCCTACTTCTTAGTCGCATTTCGTCGTGATTCGCGGAACTGGTTGCGCCCTTGCTTAGTGTGGGCGCGGCGCGACCATGTAGTCACGGCTCGCCGCATCGTGGGCGAGCCGGTTGTTGAAACTCGTTCATGTGTGCGCGCACCGTCGTCGCTCAGCTACAAATCCCCGTCAGGACTAAGCCTGGGTTGTCTTTCGTCGCGCGAAATCGCCTGAGTTGGAACTCGGCGGGCGCGGTCGTTCATGCGGGCCGACATTGGCTCGTCGGGCATGTAACAAGCGAACGTTTTCCTTCCTGAGCGCCAGATCAAAGCTACTAGATGCGTGCACTGTGGCGTCCCATGGACTCCGACGTCGCATCATTGCATTCGCGACGTCGTCCAATGATGCGAATAACGCTGTTCTGTGTTCCACTGTTTGGGGCCTACGTCAGCAAAGCATCGTGGATGCAATTGCGTGCGTCGCAACCGTTGCGACGCTGCGCAGGTTCGGCTATTCTCAAGCGCTTTACTTGATCTCGACGTTGAGCCCGCCGCAGCGTTGCATCGTTCGCATGAATCCTGGTCCTGACGTTACCGACGATGGTCGTTCCAGACTGCAGGAAACGGAAAGCAGCCTGAAAGCGGTTTTCGCGCGCGGGCTTGAGGGCGATCACAATGCCTATCGCTGCTTCCTGCAGGCGTTAGCGCAAAATCTCCGTGCCTTCCTTAAGCGGCGCATCCCCGCCTACCGTGACGACGTTGAAGACCTCGTCCAAGAGATTCTTCTGGCGGTGCATAACGCGCGTCACACATATCGCCCAGACGAACCGCTGACAGCTTGGCTTCACGCAATTGCTCGCTACAAGCTGATGGATTTCTTTCGCTCGCGTGCACGCCGTGAAGCGATGCATGACCCCATCGACGATCATCTTGATCTTCTATCGGCGGTCGACGACGAACCGCTGGAGGCGCGTCGTGATATCACCAAGCTGCTTGAGGCTCTACCGGATCACCAGCGTTTGCCCATCGTCTATATGAAATTGAATGGATTTTCGGTGAAAGAAACCGCGCGTATAACAGGGCTGTCCGAATCGGCGGTGAAGGTAGGCGTTCATCGAGGCCTAAAGGCGCTGGCCGCGCGCCTGCGAGGCGTGTGATGACGACTGACGACCTAATCGGCCTGCTCTCAACCAAGGCAGCACCCGTCGACCAGGCTTGTTCGGTGCGATGTGCAACGGCGCTGCCCCTTGGCATGCTTGCTTCTTTCATCATCATGATTTTGGTGTTAGGCGCGCAGCAGAATTTAATCAATGATCGCATTCCCTTCATAATCGGCATGGGCCCATTGCTAGCTGTCAATCCCATTGAACGGCCCGGCGACCGCGCCGGCGCCGCGCGGACTTTGCTTGCGTTGCCTCTCATCCCTGAGTGGAGTGTTTGACAGCGCGACGCCTGACATGCGTCCAGCGAAGTTGCTCGGCCACTCATGGCCCATATGCCCGTTCAGCATATTGCTACTGGCGGTTACCGCGTTTCCCGCTGTTTTCCGGTCAATGACATCATTAGCGCAGAGCCATCTACGGCTTGCAGGCGCAGTAGCCCAGACTAGTCCCAAGCTCGACCGCGACAGTCTTCTACGGCGTGCACTGCCCCTGAGATGAACGTTGGTACGTCCTCGGGATGGCGATCCGGTCAATAACCGCGCTGGGCTAGGCCAGAACCTTTTGCTTTGTAACCATCGGATCGGGGAACCGGCCTCCTCGCAAGGCGCGCTGAACGCGCTCGGCCCTTTCGAACGAATGCGTGTCAGCTAGCAGACCAGATCGGGAAGACCCCGTTTGAGTCATTAAGCTACCGAAAGCGATTCGAGAAGTCCAACGATGTTTGCGTCGCGTCTGACTCGCTGATGCTCTTGGGACATCTGCCGAGCCCGCATGGAGAAGTGTGGTTTAGACATAACGGTGTCCACGGCCGTCCTTATCGCGTCGACACTTGGTCGATCGGTCTGTAGGTCGATTCCAACGCCTGACCATGCGATACGAGCATTGACGTCTGCCTTGTCCTCCGATTGCCCGGCCCCGATTACTGGGATGCCATGAGCGAGTGCTTGATTTACGGTCCCATATCCGCCATTCGTTACAAGGAGATCGATCTTCGGCAGCAACCATTCAAACGGGAGATACTTTGCTATCCGGGCGTTAAAAGGTATGCGTCCCGGAATGCTGTCGATGCAGCGCCCGCCCGCGGTAACAACGACAAGTAGATCGGACCGATCCGCTAGCGCGTCGAGGGCAGGGCTGACGAGTTGGCTGAAGTCATGGTTAGATAGCGTCCCTTGTGTTACAAGAACCACTCGTCGGGATCCGTCGAGCTCCGACGACCAAGGCGGCAAGGGCGCCTGGCCGGACATGATCGGCAGCGCGCCAACGTACCTCAACGGGGCGGGCAAGTTGCTGCGTGGAAACTCGAACGACGGCACGGTCAATTGAAGGTGGAGGTCGGGAAGCCGAGCCGTCGCGTCAAAAATATTTTCATGCAGCGGTGGACTGCCCGCGCGTAGAAGAAGCGCGTTGAGATTGGAAGCGAACGGCGCAAGGAATTCCTTGTCCACCTCTTCGGCGATGCTAGCGTAGGCCTTTGGCTCTGCGAAGGGGAGGCCCAAATTGCAGGGAGCGAGGTCGTCACGGCGCGAAAGAAGATAGGTGGTTCCGCAGAAAGCAATTGGCGGCCTCTCGCAACGAGGATGCTTCAGCAGCAGCGGAATTGCACCGAAGAACAGATTGTCGGTCACGACAAGGTCTATGGGGAGTTCGTCGAGCACATTGCACAGGCTGGTGTACTGGTCGATCAGCGGATCGGCGAATACTCGCTCGAAATAGAATTTCGTCATGTCCAATCCCGGCTTCATCTGGCTGAACTCTGGGAATGCAACGGCGAAGTCGCTTAGATCACGATTGGCTTCCCCTTGGAGAGGGCGAAATGCGCCCCCGATCCCTGAAATTTTGTGTCGCAACGATGTCGATGTCATTCCGATGACATCGTGTCCGGCGTCAATTAACGCTTTGCCAACGGACAAAATCGGATTCAGATGCCCGACCAGGGGGACGGAAGAAAGTAAGACGCGCATCGTTTTTGGTCCACGTGAGAATGATTGAAGTAATTCGTCATCGAGAGCGCACAGGTTACAGTCGACGTAACGATTAGCTCGAGCAGTGCTGGCAGATATTTGACGGCTATCAATCTTCGAATAGTCGCCCTGGATAGCGCATCTCACACTCGGCAGCCAGCGACGTTGCTCGCACTCGGCACTGAACGGGCTACGCGGGCTTGCTCGAGAGCAAACACCCAACGCTTCGGATGACGTCGCACGGTGAACCGCGATGCGGCTCGAACCTCAATCGACAGGTCTTCGCGCCTGGCTGGCTCAGGCGGGCGCGAATTACACCGAGGAGCTTTTGATGCCTACGCTGTTGGTTGCGAATCCGTAACCCGAAGCGAAGCAAGCGGAAGAACGGGGCGCGCCGCCTTCAATGCGCATCGCAAACTGCATTGAGGAAAAGAATCGGTTCGCGCTGTAACTCTCTCCGTGTTTCCGACGAATCTACGTCAGAGTTGCTCCGATTTTTGATCAGTAGGCACTCTCGAGAACAGGAGAAAGCATGTTGAATAAACGATTGATCGCTTCCGCAATCCCGATGGCTTTTCTCGCCGCCTGCGGTGGAAATAACGACAGTTCCCCCGCGGCAGCTGCGCACACGGTGTCGCCACAGCTCTTTGCGCAAAGCGACGATAATTCGAACGCTGTGCTCCAATTCATCCGCAGGGCGGACGGTTCCCTCGGACCTGTAACGTCGATCCCAACGGGTGGAAAAGGGACCGGCGGCGTTGCATTCGCAGGCGGTGGCGCGATAGCCCCCGACTCTCTGACGAGCAATTCTAGCGTCGCCGTGAATGCCGATCGCACGCGATTGTTTGTCGTCAATGCGGGCGACGCTACGGTCAGTGTGTTCTCCATTGATCCCGCCGGGGGCAAACCAACGCTCTTAGCGACGTCCAGTACAGGCGGGCTCCTCCCAACTTCGCTCGCGGTTTCCAACAATGTGCTTTACGTGACGCACCAGCGCGGGGCGAATCAGCTAGGCGCCTATCGAATCAGTATGGACGGCAAGCTGACGCAGATCGGAACATATCCAACAGTTCAGGCGGACGCGCTTCCCACCCAAGTCTCCGTATCGCCGGACGGGACATTCGTTCTTGTCGATATCCGTAGCCAGAGTAATGTTGTGGGCGGGACCCCAGGTCGGCAGCTTCTGACGTATCGTGTCAACGGAGACGGGTCGCTCGCGGCGCCCGTCGTTTCGCCTACCGTGGGATCCGGTCCCTTTGGAACATTTTTCGGAAGTGGTCCGCTGTCGAGGAACGCTGTATCCGTCGAAGCAATCAGCAACAGCGTGGCCTCCTACCGTTTGAACGACGACGGAACGCTTAGCGCTGCGAGCGGCCCGCTGACCGTCCCAGGGCAGGGTGCACCATGTTGGCTCGCGCTCACGCCCGACAACAAATTCGCCTATGTCGGAAACGCAGCAGGCTTCATATCGTCGTACGCCGTCGGCGCCAACGGAGAGCTTTCACTAATCAACGGGAATGCCGCTTCAGAGCCGCCGGTGGTGACTGGGTCAACCAGTTTTGCAGAAGACTCATGGATTAGCCCTGACAGCAAATTCCTGTACCAAGACTTCCCTGGCGACGACAAAGTCGTCGCGTACTCGATCGGTGCGAACGGTGGACTGACGAAGCTTAACGAACAGCCTGCGAAGGCTATCGGAACGATCACCTTGCAAGGCCTTGCCGGTACGTAACGCGGCGTGCAGCGCTCGGGCTGGCTGCGAGACAGACGCCAACGCCGAGGTCTGGCGCTGGCTTCGCAAGCTAGCGCTTAGTCCTCGCATCGGTAACAGTCGATCCGGCGCGTCGTTCATCTCGCCCACGCTCCCGATGCCCCAAAAGCGACTGTCGAATCTGCCGCACCTCAAGATGAGCGTGCGGAGGAACGCGTATAGCCCTAACGTTTCGAACACGGGCCGAACCATTGCTTGCCTCTTTTGATGCCCCTCGGAACGTTTCCGATTGGCGTTTGTTCTACTGCACAAGCTCCTGACCCTCCCTTATTATGACTGGTCTTGGAAGTCGCTTCGCGTAACGTAAGTACTCATACGGCACTATGCAGACACGTCTTCCTTCAGTCGCTCATCCAGGTTAACCGTAAACTGAATCCGCTGAGCGAAAGCGGTTCGCGTGCGTACCGATTAGCTTCCTGTCACGATGGACAACTTTTCTGATCTAAGCCTTTTCTCTCTGGTCGCCCGGCGCGAGAGTCTCGCCGCTGCTGCACGCGAGCTTGGCATCACACCTCCAGCGGTAAGCAAGAGGCTGAGCCAACTCGAACGCAGGTTGGGCGTAAGGCTTATCAACAGGACAACCAGGCGGTTGAGCCTCACCCCAGAAGGCGAGGTCTACCTCGCCAACGGCCTGTCGATCCTTGATGACGTCAAAGCGCTGGAGCAGTTGGTGACACGAGGACGGGCCGAGCCTGCGGGCCTGTTGCGAGTGAATGCGTCGTTCGGCTTTGGCCGATGCAGGATCGCGCCAGCCCTCTCTGAGTTCGTCGCACTCTATCCAGCGATGAAGATACAGCTTCAGCTGACTGAGCAGCCGCTAAGTCTGGGAGAGGATGGATTTGACGTTGGAATCCGATTTGGGAAAGTTCCTGATGCGCGACTCAATGCGAGATTGTTGCTCAGGAACAAGCGAATTGTCTGTGCCTCGCCATCCTACCTCAAGCGCTACGGAGCACCGAACGAACCGCATGAGCTTACGAAACACTCATGCATTGTGCTTCGCGAAAACGAATCGGCCTTTGGTACATGGCACTTCTCGCGTGGAAACCGCAGCCAGATGGTGAAGGTGGACGGCTGCCTTACGAGCAACGACGGAAACTCGGTTCTCTTGTGGGCACTCGAAGGACGTGGGATTGCAGCACGTTCCGAGTGGGAAATCAATGAGCATCTGCGGCGTGGTGATCTCGTTCCGCTTTTAAGTGAGTGGTCGCTGCCGCAGGCTGACATTCACGCGATCTATCTCGAACGCAACGTCCTAACGACCAAGCTCCGGACGTTCGTCGACTTCCTGTCCGAGTATCTACAGCGCGGAAAGAACCAAAGGTGACAACGCTCGGTGCGCAATTTGGGGGAGGCCGACTGACCAATGCCAACTGGCGCTTGGCGCGCGTCAGATTCTCGCATTCTGCGGCCGGCGTCGGCCTGCCGCCGCCGTTCTCACTGGGGACGCGTGGGGTCGAGCCACTCCGCGTCCGGTCTAGTCGCCAGCATCGACGCACGTCTACTGAACGGCTCAAACCAGTCCGACAGCGGTGTTCGGCCTAATCTCCAATCGAAGACATTGAATCGAAAATCCAGATACGCTAGAAGGCACGCTACCGATATTTCGCCAATCGTTGGGTCGGTGTTCAATTCATCAGCCAACCTATTCAACTCATCGAGCGCCTGAAAGATCCGTCGCTTTTGGAGGTCCATGCAAAGGTTCCAGCGGTTTGCTTCAGAGCGCGCATTCTCGAATCGTACAAGTAACGCCGCATCCATTGCCCCATCGGCTAGAGCTTGCGCTCGCAACGACGACCACCGATTCTTCCGCACGATTGGAAACATCGGCGGTCCCTGATGCAGACTGTCTAGGTACTCACAAATCACTCGTGAATCGAAAAGCGCGTCGCCTTCGTCGGTTATTAACGTTGGAATCTTCATTAAAGGATTGAAAGCCGAAAGCCGCAGATGTTCGCAGGACTCCAATGGAATATGCGTCCCTACGTTGCAGATGGACAGCTGGATGCGACTCGCAAGGTCCCGTTCCCACGCTAAAACCATCACCTTGCGGGCGAAGATAGAGTATTGCGTGTAGTGAAGGATCACGACCGCTCCCAGTCGGTTATGCGACAAGAGAAACGGACTGCCGGCTTCGGTGAAGTGTCGACCGTCAAGTTGAATACATCCGGCCGACTGTAGTGCCCGATAGGGTCGAAGTCATACATCGCTTCTGTAATCTTTCCCAGATCGATCTCGGCGGTAATGATGCCCTCTTCGTTCCAAAGTGGCCCCGCTAGCACCCGGCCCAACGGGTCGATGATACACGACCCTCCTCGACATACGATCGCATCGGGATCCGATGGCAACGTGCTTACGAAGTCGCGGGGGAAGTCGTGGCTACGGTTGAACTGATTTGTCGACAGCACGAAGCAGCGTCCTTCCATGGCAATGTGCTGCATGGAAGGCAGCCAAGTTGGGCGAGGGTCAGCAGTCGGCGCGCAGTAAATCTGGATGCGGTGGGCATACATCGCGGCACGCGCCATAGGCATGTAGTTCTCCCAGCAGATGACGGCGCCCACTCTACCTCGCGATGTTTCGAAAACCGGCATCGTAGACCCATCACCAAAGCCCCAGACCAGTCGCTCGGCGCCAGTCGGCATCAGCTTGCGACGTTTTCCAAGGTACCCCCTTATTGCATCGAAGAACAACACGGAACAGTAGAGGGTTCCGCCATCGCGCTCGATCACGCCAATAACGATGTCTATTCCAGTCTTATTCGAAATTTTTGCCAGCGTGCTCACGACCGGACCAGGTACCTCGATAGCGGATTCATGGTATCTACGAAACTCTGCACGTCCCGCATCTGATCTATTGCCGATGACAGTACCGAAGGCCGACCCACGCGGATACGCAGATATGAAGGCCTCTGGGAATACCGCCAGCTTGGCCCCTGTGGCTGCAGCGTCGGAAGCAAGGTCAGCGGTCTTGTGCAATGTTGCCTCGACGTCGTAGACGATTGGCGTCGCTTGGACACATGCGGCAATATATGGTTTATTTGCAATGCCGGACTTCGGGTCGTTCATATTTGTTCATCCCATTTCTTGTGTCTTGAATGGCGCTAGCAGCCTGATGCGCTGCCGACTTGACGTTTCCACATGCGACGCTGCCTGTTTCTTCGGGCCCGCTGGCCCCCATCTCTTGCCCCGTCAATTTGACAGGTAGGCGTGTCCCCGCGTCCGGGCAATCATGTAGACAATAACGCTCAAGACCGCGATCGCTGCCCCATAGATCGGAAAGAGGTGGCCAAGGTTGTTGTGGTGCAACCACAAGAGCAGATATGGTGAGGTGCCGCCTAGAATGGAGACACCGAGTGCGTATCCCACAGCCACCCCGGTCGTCCGAATACTGCGAGGCATCAGAGTAACGGCAATGTAGTTGGACAGACTCATGTTGAAGCCGACGACGGCACCGCCCGCGATCATCACCAACGCAAATCGCTCGATGTCTTGTTTAGTGTACGCCCAGAGCAGGAAGAAAGCGGGCGCCATCAAAAGTCGGAACAGGATGAAGGCGCGGGATGCACGCATACGGTCAGCTAACCCTCCAATCACAGGCCCAGACAACATCCACACAAAGCCCATTGACACAGTGATCGCAAAGACGAGACTGTTATTTTCCTTGAAGACCGAATTGGCCATACTGGGCAACCCGGTGATCCACGCGTAATTTGCAATCTGTACAGAGCCGATTACTAACGTTACAGCGAGCAACGCAAGGCGGACATCCCACAATTGCTTCCAGACATCGCGGGTTCGTTCATGGATCCTTGTGTCGTCGTTTGGGGCATGTGTGTGCAGTGCAGCCGCGATCAGAGTTTCCGGGAGGCTACTGCGTAGATACATGATGACTACCCCCATTACGCCACCAACTGCAAAGGGGATTCTCCAGCCCCAGGCATGCATCTCGGACTTGCTGATGCACAGACTCACAATCAACGCTACGAGGCTTGAGCCTACGATCCCGATTTGGATGGATGTACCGCTAACGAGTCCCATGTAGCGACCTTCCTTTCCACGAGGCGCAAGCTCGCTCGCAATTGCGTTAGCTACGCCCGCCTCAGCTCCGGTTGCGAGTCCTTGAATTAGTCGTAGCAACAGAAGCGAGACTCCAGCCCAGACCCCAATTGTGCTGTACTCGGGCATTACGGCGATCATTAGCGAGCAAACCGCCATCGCTGACACCGACAGGATCATTACCCCCCGGTGACTAATTCGGTCGGCAACGGGTCCGAGTAGCGCCGCCCCAATTGGACGAGCAAAAAACCCAGCACCGAAGACAGCCAACGCGGAAAGCAGTGATACGACAGGGTCGGTCGAAGGGAAGAACTTGGGTGAGAGAATCGCAGCCATCACCCCGTAGATATTCCAGTCGTACCATTCGAGGGCAACGCCACCCATCAGGCCCGCTGTCATTCGACGTGAACTGCGCTGCGAATGTGCAGGCGCAATCGAGCGTACTCCAGTGGACGAAGCTGTTTCCATAGTATTCGCTCCAGCGCATTTCGCGCTTGTTTAACCTACGGTGAACTGATCTATGTCGCCGTATCGCCATCAACGCGTCGCGGTATCCATTAGGGCGACCCATTGAATCGACGCGCTAATCTCTAGAAGTCTCGTGAGCGAGCACTCGCTGACTCAACACGCGAGCCCATGGATACCTCTTATGATGCTGCGCCTCGAACTCGCTGATCTGCGCCGCGAGGCCAAGCGTAAGGTCGATCGCGTCTAATCCTTCGACCACCATTTGCTTGTGGCGCGCGTCGATCTCGTAACTGAAGCTTCTTCGTGCCGATGTCCTGACCGTCTGCAGCAGCAGATCGATTTGCAACTCGGAGGACGGGTTTTGTAGGACGAACTGTGTGAGTTCGCATATTTCCTCGCGATCAAGCTGCACGAGCAAGAGCCGATTGTTCATCGCGTTCGAGTAGAATATTTCGGCGAAGCTAGGTGCAATGACTGCCTGAAAGCCGTACTGCTGCATCCCCCACACTGCATGTTCGCGACTCGAGCCACATCCGAAGTTTGATCCGCCAATCAATATTCGTGCGTTTGCGTACGCTTCGCTGTTGAGAATCGAGTCTCCCCGTGGCATCCCGTAGGCATCAAACCGCAGGTCGTGCAGAAATCCTTTGGCAAGTCCGGTCTTGTCGGTGATTCGCAGAAACTGCTTCGGCATGATCTGGTCGGTGTCCAGGTTCTCGATTGGAAGCGGCAGGGCGGTGCCCCGAATATTAATAAGTCTCGTCATCGCGCGTGCACCCGTATGGTTCGGACATCAGTGATGCAACCGTTCAGCGCGGCTGCGGCAGCCATTGCAGGGCTCATAAGATGGGTGCGGCCGCCTAGACCCTGCCGACCCTCAAAATTTCGATTCGTCGTCGATGCACAACGCTCTCCCGCCTCAAGCACGTCGTCGTTCATCGCAAGGCACATTGAACATCCCGGCTCTCGCCATTCAAATCCAGCGTCGAGGAGAATCTGGGCGATGCCCTCCTTCTCGGCAGCACGCTTGACTGTTCCCGACCCTGGAACGACCATCGCGCGCACACCTCTCGCGACGCGCCGGCCACGCACGATAGCCGCGACGGCACGCAAGTCTTCTATACGGCCGTTAGTACAAGACCCTATAAAGACCCGATCGATTGGAGTGCCTGCTAGAGGACTTGACGGGACGAGGCCCATGTATTGCAAAGCGCGACGAAGCGACGCCGCTGCCTCGGGAGTCGCCTGCGCCGCTTCACTCGGGATAAATTCGTCAACCGCGATGGCTTGGTCCGGGCTTGTTCCCCAGGTAACGAAAGGGGCGACGTTGCTCGCGTCGAAGTGAAACTCGACATCAAAAGATGCATCGTCATCCGACCGGAAAGCGCTCCAGTCGGATGATGCCGCCTTGAACTCCGATGCGTCCATTTCGACGGCGTGCGCGCGAACATAGTCCAGCGTTTTATCATCCGGCGCAATAAGAGCAGCTCTCGCTCCGGCTTCGACAGTCATGTTGCAAAGGGTCATGCGCCCCTCCGCTGATAGAGAGGCAATCGTGGAGCCGGTGAATTCTACGGCATAGCCCCGTGCGCCCTGAGCTCCGATTCGGCTAACCAGCCAAATTATGACGTCTTTCGCAGACGTTCCGTAAGGGAGTGCGCCGTCGATCGTCACCCGCATCGTTGGAGCAATGCGGTAAACGAGCGTCTGCGTGGCAAGGACGTGCTCGACGTCTGAGGTACCAACGCCAAATCCCAATGCTCCCAGTGCCCCGTAGGTCGTGGTGTGACTGTCACCGCAGAGAACGACCATCCCCGGTCTTACCAACCCTAGTTCTGGAGTGACGACATGCTCAATGCCCTGCAACGGATTGTCCAAACCAAGTACGTTGATTCCGGCGTGCTCGCAGTTTTCAGAGAGGTTCCGGGCGAGGTGTATCGAAGCCGAATCACGGATTAGACGTGGCGCCTCAGGGTGCGTCGGGATTATGTGGCTGAGGACGGCCAGATTCTGGCTCGGTCGAGCGACGCGTCTATTACTTGCCCGCAATGCGCTGAATGCCTGGGGGCTCGTGTACTCGTTCATCACATGCAGATCGACGTAGAGAAGAACGTTCTGCTCGTCGATCCGCTGAACAACATGGGACTCGACTAGTTTCTGATAAAGCGTTTTTCCTGCCATTTAAGCCATCCTCCGAAAAGCGGTCAACCAGCGCCATATAACGTGCGGCAATGGGTGGCTAAATCGGCCTGCAGTTCTCGCCTCCCACATTTGGAAGCAGTCTATCTAGCGCAATGGAGGAATTGGTTTCCGGCGCAGCAATGCAGCCGTAACTTTTCGGAACGAATGAAATAGCTCTCGATACCGTAATGCCGAGTTCCGGACGGGACTGAGGGGCGCGACGTTTTGAAACGTCTGCTACAAGCCGAATTAATGGCGATACCTCTGCACGCCTCGGGGAAGCGGGCTACTATGCATCAGGCCTCGGGGCAGTTGCATAGCGTTTCCTCGTTTTAGCTTGTTCGCTTGGCAGTCAGCGTGCGGCGACGCGGTCCGTAGCCGGGACTAGTTTCTTGGGGAACCGGTCGACCCGGACCGAAGAGCACCCCTAAGTAGCGCGCCCGCGTCTGTTCCGCCAATAAGAGTTCGAGCGCCAAGAAAAGAGTGCAAATCGTGCTCGAATTGAGTCAGTTTTATTTGCTCGCGCCCTTGGTTAGCGCCTACAGTCTTCACTGGAAGTCCGCTCGTTAGCGTCCCAAATCATCGTAATTCTTCATTTCCGAACGACTTCACCCGCCTGTTGATTTTGACCGGTTGAGGAGGGCCGAGCACGACCACGAGGCGATTCGCGGCAGGTATTGTGACAGGTCCCGATTGGACCGCACAGTAAGCACAATCAATTGTGGCTTTGTGCGTGTCTCGCCATTCGTGACCCCCGTGTCAATTGCGCATGCGACCAGAATTTCCGCAAGGTTCCAATCGATTGAGCGAATCAGTTCGGGCCGACCGTCTGCTCGACGGCCAGCGCGAGCGCGATGAGCGCATCGTCGTCGTTTTGCGCGCGCATGAGTTGCACGCTGGTGGGAAGGCCCGCTGCGTCGACGCCGGTGGGCATCGCGAAAGCGGGCGTATCGAGCAAGCTGCCGGGCATCGTCATCGACAGCGTCTCGAGGTTCACGCGGGCGAAGCGTTCCGGATCGGCTTCGAGCGGCGCGCATTCCGGCGCGACGTGCGGCACCGTCGGAAGCAGCAGCGTGGCGCCCGCGAGTTCGTCGCCGAACTGGGCGATCAAGCGCTCCCGGTCCGCGAGCAACTCGCCAAGACGCGAGGCAGGCACACCGCGGCTCAGTTCGAGCCGCGTGCGCACGCGCTGGTCGATGCGCCCGGCATCGGCAGAATCCAGCACGCCGCGATACGTCTCGAAGGCTTCGAGCGATCCGAACCAGCCGCGCTCGCGGATGAGATCGCAGGCGGCGTCGAAGGCGACGACCGGCGTAGCGTCGATGCGCGCGCCGGCTTTCGCCAGTCGAGACAGGAAGCGCATGAAGTTGCCCGCGACTGCGTCGGTCACCGCGAAACGCGCCTGCCATCCGGTCGGCACGACGAAGCGCTGGCCGCGCAGGTCGGGCAGCGCGGCAATGGCTTCGCGGCCACGCACGACCGCGTCGAACGCGGCGCAGTCGGCGGCCGTGCGGGCGAGCGGGCCGATGGTGTCGGCCGACCGCGACAGGCCGGTCATGCCCTGCTGCGGATAGCGCGCCCGGCTCGCGCGATAGCCGACGACGCCGTTCAGCGCGGCGGGCACGCGGATGGAGCCGGCGGTGTCGGTACCGACGGCGATCGGCACGACGCCCATCGCCACCGCGATCGCCGAGCCCGACGAAGAGCCGCCCGGCGCGCGATGTCCGCCACCCGCGACGGTTGAATCGAAAGCAGGATTGAAGGGCGTGCCGAAGTGCGGGTTCACACCGAGGCCCGAGTACGCGAATTCACTGAGGTTCGTCTTGCCGATGCCGACTAGCCCCGCGCGCACGCTTGCCGCGACGACCGGCCCATCGGCGGTTGCCCGAGCGCGGGCGCGGAACAACGCCGCCCCGGCCGTCGTGACGCTGCCCGCGATATCGAACAGGTCCTTCCACGCGACCGGCACGCCGTCGAGCGCGCTGGCGGGGCGTCCCTCGCGCCAGCGCGCAGCAGCGGCGCGGGCTTCATTCAATGCCCGGTCTTCGTCGATGGAAATGAAGCAGCTGTTGGCATCGCGCGCGGCGGCAAGCGACTGGCGCACGACCTCTTCGACGTTAGCGCTTCCCTCCGCATACGCGGCGGCAAGCGTGACGGCGGACGCTGGCTTGGCAGGCTGGTTCGGCATCAGAGCTCCTCAAGAAGAGTAGGTTAGCAACCGTTTACGATGCGAAGCAGGAGAAACGGCGACGACTGAGATTACCCTTAATTGCCGCCGGGCGAGAGGCAACGGCGATACGCGCCTCAATGCGTAAGGGGCGCTACGTGCGTGCGACGCCCATACCTGAACGTTCGGCTTCGTAATCGGCGTCAATGGCGACAGCAAGTGCATCGGCAGCCACGCCTTGTGAGATTTCGAGAAAAACTATCAAACTGGCCGCGGGCGTGAAATCGTACAGCATCAGGACTCGCAGCCGACGGCCTTATCCTTTTACAAGTCCCTGGGCGCGGCAACCCAGCGACTTTCAGACGATGGTCCAGGAGCGCATGGGAATTGACGGCCGGCGGATGTCGAAGTTGCTTAGTTAAAGAAGCACTCACGATGTCGTTCTACTCCAGACAAAAAGTGACGATGACCTGATCATTTTTGCACAACGGCAGAGAGGAAACTGGCATTCCTCGACGGAATTCGACATCGCATAATGACACCTTCTATGGCAGCACGCCTCGCTCGATTCAGATGGACGCGAGTTCGCCCAACAACCGGATGTCGTTAATCTTCCAAGGAAAGCTATGGCTCAGGCTGGTCTGTTCGATGCGGGCAAATTAGGTGCAATTCCGGTGTCCAACCGCATCGCGATGGCGCCGCTGACGCGCTCGCGCGCAGACTCCGAGGGTGTGCAGACGCCGTTGGCGGCCGAATACTATAGTCAGCGTGCGTCGGCTGGTCTTATCATCTGCGAAGCAACGAACATCTCTCGGCAAGGTCGCGGCTACGCATGGACGCCAGGCGTTTACACGGATGCGCACGTCAAGGCGTGGCGCAAAGTAACCGACGCGGTACACGAAGCTGGCGGCCATCTCGTCCTGCAACTCTGGCACGTCGGACGCGTTTCGCACGTTAGCCTCCAGGATGACGGTCAAGCACCGGTGGCACCTTCCGCAATCCGAGGCGAGGACACAGTATATACAGAGTCTGGCCTTGAGCGCCTGTCAATGCCGAGGATGTTGCGTCACGATGAAATTCCCGGCCTCATCGATGATTATCGAAACGCCGCGAGAAGGGCAAAAGAAGCGGGCTTTGACGGCGTCGAAATCCATATGGCTAACAGTTATCTCCTAGACCAATTTCTCAGGGACAGCACCAACCGTCGAGATGATGAATACGGCGGCTCCGTCGCGAACCGATCGCGGCTGCCGCTTGAGGTCGCGCAAGCCGTGACCGAAATATGGGACGCGGACCGAGTGGGAGCACGACTCTCTCCGCTCACTCGCTTCGCTGGCAACACACCGTTGGACAGCGACCCTCAGACCACCTACGGGTATCTCGCCGAAAGGCTTGGAATGCTTGGTATGGCGTACATCCATTGCATCGAGGGGCAGACACGAGGCGCCAATGCGAAAGCGGTGTATGACTTCCAGGAGCTGCGCCGTGCGTTTGGAGGTGGATACATTGCAAACAACAGCTACACGCGCGAACTCGCGATCGAGACGATTTCGAAGGGTGAGGCTGACATGATTGCGTTCGGACGTCCCTTTATTGGCAACCCGGATGTGGTCGATCGATTGCGGAAGAATGCGCCCTTCGTCGATGCGCCCAAGGAGGCGTACTACGGAGGCGGCGCAAGCGGGTACACAGACTTCGCTACGCTCAATGCTGTTGGCGGCTTCTAGTCCAAGACGAACGGCGTACGTGGCTTAGTACGCGCACGGAAAATACGATAGTGCGAACGTAATAGGGTGCTGGTCTAACGACGGCTTGCTGACAATATTAGTACGACTGATGGACCGACAAGTGGGCTCTCAGTGGTATATCTCGCAGTCTGTTCGAAAACTCCCGCTCGGGAGCATTAGCTATCGATTTAGCGCTCAGTTTTACTGGTAGAAATACGCTCGATGACGTGTTGATAGGGGCGCGTGGATAGCACTCGTTCGGTGTGGGCCATCGCGTTGCTCGACACTTCAATCTACTCTAACAGATGTGTCCATTGGATATGCTCCATGAAAATTGCAATCAAACTGTCATTGACCGTCACTTTCTTGACCATGCTGTGCGCGGCATGTACAACGTCGACCGTGGACGATGGCGCCAGTGCTTACCGCTCTCAGTCAGTCGCGACACTGCAGTACGTTCGAGGATACTAATGCCGTGGTTTGCGAGCACGGTAACCATGACCTCTGGGACAAACCCGGCCACTTGGTCAAGTTCGAGGCGCCAGAAATTGTGAGATATTGCATCGCGCCTTGCGACCGGAGATTTGAAGCATGGAAAGCAAAGGCATAACAAGGAAGCCTGCTGTAAGCGATATTCCGATGAGGTCCGTGAACGAACAATGCACGGTAAGGTGTGGAAGCGCGTTCGTTCGCCGTCCTAGGGATGGAGTTCGATCGCGCGGTTACCGCCTCTTGAGCGCACCAAGCTGTTCGAACCGCAAGACGTTCGCTTCGTCCGTTGGGGGGCGGTGAGTGAGCATTGCACGAGAAATCAGGCAGTCACCAGCGGCTTCACACGCGTCGGCTGATGCAGCCGCGCGCGCAATAACGACACTGCAACGTAATTTCCCGCACGCCTTCCCACGCGCTCCGGCACCTAAGGTTCCTCTCAAAGTCGGGATTCTCCATGACGTACTTGCTCATGCCGCGTCGCTTGGACTCAGCAAGCGAGACGCTCGCAACGGCCTCAAGATGTGGTGTCGTGGTCAACGCTACTGGACGTGCCTCGTCGAGGGAACAACCCGCGTGGATCTCTCTGGTGCGAAAGCCGGCAAGGTGACCGCGGCTGAAGCACTTTACGGTGCTAGGCAGGAGGGGTCTCGGCTCGCGCGCAGACAACAGCAAGTGGTGAACAAGCGCCGCGCTATTGAGCCGTAGGGCAATAACCCGCGCCCGCAGTAGTCGACATAATATAATATGAGCACGTGGATTAACACATTGCCGAACTCGCCACGCACTTAGCCCATGAAGAAAACAATCGATATCTTTAGAGAATTGGTTTGGCGATATATCGCTACTCACGGCCGCGTCGGTCCGCTAGCCGCGGCGAGCCTTTTGGCGTTTCCACCGTATGTCCATTGGCGCGAAAAGGGGGTGATACCGACCGACGCGGCGCCCTCCATCAAACGCTCCGCAAACGGAAACGGAGCTTTCGCCGATTGGACGCGAACCTTCCGTTCGTGCGCGATTATTACGGGATCCGGGTCGCCGACCTCTTCTCGCATGCCTTCCCCGCAAGAGTGAGAAAACGGCTGAATACTTCACGCATGATTGTGCGTCAGCTGGACGTAGAGAACGAAGTCAGCCTCGTGCCCGCGCCACCACGTCGATACTTTGATGCTGGAGCCGCCGCCAGGTGCTTTTTCCATCGAACAGGCGAGCGACTGGCCATTCACTGGGCTGCGCGGAGTATGCCCATTTCAACTTACCAGCAAGCGTTATCGGCCATTAATTCGAGCACTGCGGTCATGTCCGGCGCAATCAACGTCCAGGGACGAGCGCGTGATGCGGGACGACCGTGCCGTCGCAAACGCCGGTGACATCTCCGGTTCGGCGAGCAAAGGCGGATCCTTCCGTCCTTTCCAAAAAAAACTCTCCTTTCTCAGGAACACGCAAAGCTGAGCGCATCGGACGATGCGTCTCAAAATATGAATCAACTACGGTATTCCGGCATTTGCTTGTCGATCAGCTCGAGCAGCGCGTTCCAGGCGAGCACGTCGAGATTCTGGTCTAGTTCGGCTTGGGACTGTCTGGCGGTGAGTTCGCAAACCTCAGGCGGCGGGAATCGCAGCTTACGTCCGGATCTGACTGCGAGCACTTGGGCCTGGCAAGCGCGCTCCAAAAAGTAAATCTGATTGAACGCTTCTTGAACCGTCCTGCCCACTGCAAGGAGTCCGTGGTTGCGCAGAATCATGGCCCTATGTGGACCGAGGTCGGTCACCAGACGTTTTCGTTCCGACGGACTGAGCGCGATGCCTTCGTAATCGTGATAGCCGATCCGCTGGTAGAACTTCAGCGCGTGCTGACTCATCGGTAGAAGGCCTTCGTCCTGCGCCGATACCGCGATGCCGGCGGAGGTATGCGTGTGTACGACGCATCCCACGTCCTCCCTCGCAGCGTGTATGGCCGAGTGGATATTGAGCCCTGCCTTGTTGACCGCGCCTCGAGCGACATCTTGTACGACGTTGCCTTCGTAGTCCACCTTGATTAGATCGGATGCGCGGATGTGCTCGAACAGAACGCCATAACGGTTGATGAGGAAAACGCCGTGCTCGCCCGGGACACGCGCGGAAATGTGAGTGTCGATAACGTCCGTCATGCGGAAATGTGCAAGGAGCCGATAGAACGCGGCGAGGTCGTACCGCACCGCGCGCTCCTGCTCGCTTATGTTTTCAAGGACGCTTGTATCTAACATATGGTCTTCCTTTGCGAGGCACGGTGATTTCTTTGCCTGAAGCTGTGCAAGCCCGGGACCTCCATGTGTCCCGGGCCGCAAGCAAGCAGCACTACGATTCGACTAACTCGCCGCGTCTGAGTCGGCGGGCTTCAGCCCAGTCGACGCACCATTGCGAACAAAATAACCGGTCGCTGACCTGAACCGCGGTCTTCATTTCCTTCGGCTCATCCACATACACCAGCGTGCCGCAGTTGGCGCACTTAATGTACTTGTCGATGTACAGCCCGTTTTGCGAGAACTTCATCTTTAAGCCTCCGTGCGACCATAAATGTTGCGGGCGGCGTCGGCCGACACGTATCCGTCGAGAACGTCTGCCGACACGGCTTCTGCCGAGCGGCTCTTCGGGTCGCCATAGCCTCCGCCACCCGGCGTGACGAGCGTCACGCGATCTCCGCGTCTGATCGGTACGTTCGAATAGCGGCTCGACGAAGCCTTGCCGTACGCTTCACGCATGGTTTGCCATGCCGATGCTCCAGCCTTCTTCACAAGCGTTGCACCGAGACCGCCCTCAAGTCCGCCGTTAAGACCCCACGGCGCCAGTTCATGACGGTCGGTCATCTGCGAAACGGTGATGAGTTCATTCAAACAGAGCATCTGTTTCGAATAGCCGACGCCCCCGCGGTATTCGCCTGCACCGCAGGAGTCCTGATTGAAGGCGAGCTTCTCGATCCGCCACGGAAAGCGCGTTTCATAGACTTCGACGGGCGTGATCCGGCAATTGCCATTGATTGAGTCGACTGCGTCGTTGCCGTCGGCGAACGCACGGCCGCCCCAGCCGACCGCTTCCAGATCGTAGCACGCGAAGTATTCACCGCTCGCCGCACCAACACCGCCGAACACGAAGTTGCAATGCGTGGCGCCTTCTGCGGCCATCACCCGATTAGGCACCGCGTTTGCCATTGCGCCGAGGATCGCGCCGACGATACGCGGATGCGTTTCTGTATTGCCCCCGACTTCCGGTGCAGGGAAGTCCACATTCACGATTGTCCCGCCCGGTGCAACGATCCTGATCGGCCGGAAGCAGCCGCTATTGCGGGGAATCGACGGGTCGGTCATGTGCAGGATCGCGTTGTAGGCGGCGGATGTCGCCACGCCGAGCGTCGCGTTGATCGGTCCCGCTGCTTGCGGCGACGACCCGGTGTAGTCGACCACGATATTGCCGCCGGTTTTGTGAACTTCGACCCGCACTTCGTACCGGCGACCGGCGTCGATGCCATCGCTCTCGATGTGGTCGGTGAACGCATAGATGCCGTCCGGAATCGCTTCGAGCTCTGCGCGCATGCGTCGCTCCGAATAGAGCAGCAGATCGCTAACGTTCTCGCGCACGCGTTCTTTGCCGTATTTTGCTAACACGCCTTTGAACTGCTTTTCGCCGAGATCCACCGCCGCGATCAGCGCGCGCAGATCGCCATAGTTCGCGCGCGGCGTGCGCACATTAGCGAGCAGCAGTTTCCAGATGTCGCGATTGTCCTTGCCGCGCGTCTTTACCTTCACCGGCGGAATGCGCAGCCCTTCGTGGAAGATCTCGGTCGCTTCGCCGCAGAAGCCCCCAGGCGCCATGCCGCCGACTTCCGCGATGTGGCCGATGGCAACCGCCCATGCCACCAGTTCGCCTTCCACATAGATGGGCTTGAAGAAGGTGTGTTCTGGCGTGTGCAAGCCGCCGCGATATGGGTCGTTATGGAGAATGACATCGCCTTCGCCGAGGTCGTCGAGATCGATTTCCTTCAGGCAGGACTTCACGAGCAGCGGCATGCCGCCAATCTGCGCGGGGCAATAGTCAGCCACTGCGATCATTTCTCCGTCAGTATTCGCAAGACCGCAGGTGAAGTCGAGCGCTTCGTTGAAGATCGTCGAGTAGGACGTCTTCATCAGGGTGATGCCCATCTCGCGACAAATGGAGACCATCGTCGATTCGAGGATGTTCATGGTAACGAGATCCATTTGCTTGCTCCTCATGCGGTAATGATCAGATTGCCGTACGGATCGACCCGCAGCGTCTGCTTCGGCCGCAGGATCGTCACGGACGCGTTCTCTTCGACGATCGCCGGTCCCTCGATGGTTTGACCTTGCAGCAGGGCCGCACGATCATAAGTAGGCGTGTCCAGCCAGCCGTCTTCGTAGCGCACGCGACGGCTGCCGTTGCGCTGCGGCGCGGTGGCACTTTCCGGCAGCATCCTGAGTTCTGGCTTGCCCGATGCGGCGACAGCCGTGACCTTGATGGTGACGACTTCGATCGCCTCGCCTGGGATCGCGAAACCGAAGCGTGCCTCGTGCTGCTGATGGAACTTGTCCCACAGCGCGACGCCGTCTGCTCGACCGAAATCGTTCGAATCAAGCACCACCTCGAGTTCATGGTTCTGCCCGAGATAGCGGGCCTCCACCGAACGGTAGATCTCGATGTTGTCCTTATAGCCTTGTTCCTTCAACTCGGCATGGGCGTCGTCCACCAGTTCGCGCATGGCACGCGCTAGGCGCTCCATGTCGAAGCGCGTTGAGATCTGCTGCACGGTGCGGTGACGGTCGACGCGCGCGTCAGTCATCACAAATCCGAAGGCCGAGAACTGACCTGGAAAATTCGGCACCATGCCGCGCGGAATGCCGCTGATCTCCATCAGATCGCACAGATGCACCGGACCCGCGCCGCCGGAACCGACGAGCGTGAAATCCCGCGGATCGAGCCCGCGTTGCAGCAACACGGTTCGCAGCGCGCCCAGCATGTTGTTGTTGGCGATCTGAATCATCGCGTAGGCAGCCGCATCGACTTCGAGGCCGAGTTGATCGGCGATGGTCTTGACCGCGCGGCGCGCCGCATCGGCGTCCAGCTTCATCTTGCCGCCCAGGAAGTTGTCGGGGCTGATGCGGCCCAGCACCACGTTGGCGTCGGTGACCGTGGCATCCAGTCCACCGCGACCGTACGCGGCGGGGCCGGGATCAGCGCCGGCGGACTGCGGACCCATGCGCAGCATGCCGCCCTTGTCGATCCATGCAATGGAGCCGCCGCCCGCGCCGATCGTATGGATATCGATCATTGGAATTTGAATCGGAAGACCCCATTCGATCTCGAAGTCCGTCGTCACATGTTCCTTACCGTCGACGACCGTCGCGCAGTCGGTGGAGGTGCCGCCCATGTCGAATACGACGAGATTATTCACGCCGTTCAACTGGGCGATCGCGCGTGTTGCGACTACCGCTCCTGTCGGTCCCGAGAGCGACATCTGCACCGGGCTTTCGGCGGCGCGGTGCAGCGTGGACTCGCCCCCATTGGACTTGATGACCCCGACCTTGTTGCCAACACCCAGTTCCGCGAAATGATGATGCATGCGGCGAAAATTTTTTGATACGACAGGCTTCAGATAAGCATCCGCAATGGTCGTCGACGCGCGCTCGTATTCCTTCCACTTGGGCACGACGTCGTAGGAAATAGAGATCGGCATCTCGGGCAATTCGGCGCGCAGCAGCTCGCGAATGCGTCGCTCATGCGTGGGATCGATATAGGAAAACAGGGTGCAGACCGCGACCGCCTCGATGGAACTGTCTTCCTTAATGCGCTTCGCGACTTCGATCACGGCGTCTTCGTCCAACTCCGTGACCACTTCGCCAGTGGCGGATATGCGCTCCGTCACCTCGAACGCGTTGCGGCGCTTGATCAGCGGCCGGGTCTTGATCCAGGAGATATCGTAGTGACTACGGCGGTCGCCTCGCTGAATGAAAGGCACATCCCGGAATCCCTCGGTCGTGACGTAGGCCACGTTGGCGCCGCGTCGCTCGAGCAGCGCATTGGTCGCGATGGTCGTGCCGAGCCGGATCTTGCTCACGCTCGCGACATCGGGGTGCAGCATCAGACCCTCCAGCACGCCCTGAATTGGATCCTTTGGCGTCGTCAGGTTCTTCCAGTTCGAGATGTTTCCGGTCTTTGCATCATAGGCGACGAAATCGGTGAACGTGCCGCCAATGTCGATGCCGATAATATCGGTGCCCTGCATGAGTGACTCCTTGATCCAGGCCGCGGGATGCGGCTAATTTTCGGGGTAGGCCGCGCTGATGCGCGCCCAGGAATCCTTGATGTGGTACTCCAAGGCTTCGACTGCTTTGTTCATGTTGCGCGTCGCAATGGCTTCGACGATTGGAATATGATCGACCGCCGCATCTTCCAGTGTTTCGAAGCGGTGCTCGACCAGCGTGATGGACATCTGCACTTCCGCGCGAATATTCATGAACGCGCGCAAGGTCTGGCTGTTTCCGGACAGCTCGCAGATCCGTTGATGAAAGCCAATGTCGGCCTCGACCAGTCCCATTTCATCGCGCGCGGTCGCGCAGTCCTGCATGCGCTGCACGATGCCTTGCAGCCCGGCCTGATCTTCATCGGTCATGCGGGGCAGCGCTTGCTTCAGCGCGAAAGCTTCCACGACGGTGCGGAATGAAAAGATGTCGGTCATGTCCTGCTTTGAGAAGGAGCGTACGAAGGTGCCGCGTCTTGGCGACGACACCAGCAGGCCCCGCTCTTCCAGCTTTCTGATCGCCTCGCGAATCGGATTGCGGCTAATACCGAGTTCCCGCGCCAGTTCCGCTTCGTTGATTCGTTGCCCACCTCGCAACGTACCGTTCACCAGCAGCCGGAACAGGTGAGTCGCGACCTGTTCAGAAAGCATGCGGTTGTCGATGATGTTGCTGTGATTTCCTTGACGATCGCCAAAGCTGGAAGAGGAAGTAGGATTCATGGTTTTTGCTGGCCTCGCATCTTTCGCAGTAAGTTCTCTATCGACAGCTCACGGCCGCCAATGAGACCGTCGCTGCGATAGATCAGGATCGATAACATAGCACCCGCGAGAACGAGTTCCTGTACGCCGCTCGGGATCGAAACCGACGTGCCTGCCAGCGTGACGCCGCCTTCGAGCGCACGAAAGATCTCCGTGATGCCTTGCACGACGACCACGCCAACGACCGCGCCTGCCATGCTGCGCGTGCCGCCGACGATGAGCATCGCCAGCGTGATGAAGGTCAGGTCGAGGAAGAAGGCATCGGTCGAGATGCTGCCGAGAAAATGAGCCTGCAAGACGCCGGCGAGACCCATCACAGCGCCGGAGATTGTGAATGCGATGAGGCGCGACACATAGAGCGATACGCCCGATGCCTTCGCCGCGACTTCGTCCTCACGCGAGGCCCGCAACAAGAGGCCCCAGCGCGACCGCTGATAGAGAAAGGCGATCAGTAGGGCGAGCGTCGCGCCGGCGGCAGCAAGCGGTGCGGTTACGAATTCGGGCAGACCGACCACGGAGGCGGTGCCCATCGTGACGCTGTCCCAGTTAGAGTAGATCGTGTGGAAAATGAACAGGATGGCAAGCGTCGAGATTGAAGCCGCAAGTCCCGACAATCGCATCAGGACGAGGCCGACGACCAGGGCCGCGAGCGTCGCTGTGCCGACCGAAGTCGCGCCGGACAGCCAGATCGGCACGCTATGGCCCAGTAGGAAGCCAGGCAATCCCGGCATGACCATGGGCTTAAGCATCTCGCAGCAGGTTTGCCACGCGGTCGCATAGGCGGCGACGCCCATGAAGGCAATATGCCCGAACGAGATGATGCCGGAGTTGCCGATGAAGATGTACAGCCCGACCACGGCAACGATGCGGATCAACGCCAGTGTGACGATGCTCTCGACCTGCGGTCCGCCGACATCGTGAGCGAGAAACGCAACGGCAAGCAATGGAATCGCCAGCAGCAGCATGGGTGACCACGCGCTTAACATCGAACCGGCTGCGTCAGGCTTCGGACCGGCGTCACTGCGCACCGCGTTTTGTGGAGTGGACATCAGACGCGCTCCCGATTGGTGCTGTTCGGAATGAGGCCGTTGGGCTTCGCGAGCAGCATCACGATGACAAGAATGAATACGCCGGCATCGCGGAAGGGACGCAGATCTGCCGGCAAATAGGCTTGCAGGAACACGCCGAAGAAGCCGACGATGAACCCGCCCAGCACGGCGCCGGCAAGCGAACCCATGCCGCCGATAACGGTCGCAAAAAATGCATAGATGACGGGCAGGGTGCCAAGACGGATATCGAGCGTGCCAGTCTGCATCACGAACAGCAGAGACACCGCGCCCGACAGCACGCCGCTGATCGCGAACGCGATGGCGATGACGCGGTTCGCCCGCACGCCGACGAGGCGCGCCACCTGCACATTTTCCGCCGCGGCACGCATCTGGATGCCCATGGGCGTGAGCCGCAGGAAGGCAAGCAGAGCAGTCAGCAGCACGGTGCAGACGCCAAGGCTGAAGATCTGCGTGCCCTGCACACGCAGGGGGCCGAAGTTCAGCACGGTGTTGAGCCCGTGACTGATGTCGAGCGACTTGGGCCGGCTGGTGTAGACCAGCATCACAAGGTGCTGAAGGAAGTAGCTGACTGCGAACGACGACACGAGGAGCGTAGTCGGATTGGCGCGGCGCATCGGGCGGAACGCTAGGCGTTCGGTCATGAGCGCGACGATCGCCACGGTCGCCACCACCGCGAGCATCATCAGTGGGATCGGCAGCGCGCCGAACAGCAAGGTGGGCGCGGCCGCCGTGCCCGGCACGATGAGCGCATAGGCGCCGATCGTGATGTAGTCGCCCTGCGCGAAATTGACGAGCCGCATGATGCCGAACACAAAGCCGATCGCCAGTGCGACGAGCGCATAAAGACTGCCTAGCGCGAGCGCATCGAGGACTGTCTGGACGAAATACATTCAGGCCGCCCTCATGGTGTGGGACGTTTTCGCCGCGGCCTTGTCGCCGAGATACGCGCGGCGCACATCCGGGTTGTGCATCACTTCGGCCGGGCCGCCTTCCGCGAGGCTCTTGCCGCCGTCGAGCACGTGCACTCGCTCGCATGCGCCCATCACGACCTCCATGTTGTGTTCGATCAGCAGCACCCCGCAGCCGAACTCCCGTGGGATTGACGCGATCAGGTGCATGAGCGCGTCGCACTCCGCGTCGTTCATGCCGGAGGCGGGCTCGTCGAGGAGCGCGAAGCGGGGAGCGAGCGCCAATGCCCTGCCGATGCCGATGCGTCGCTCGTTGCCGTAGGACAAGCTGTCGCAGCGCCGCGCGCGCATGTCGCTGCAGCCCATCCAATCCAGGATCGTGCCGGCACGGGTTTTCGCTTCCCGGCTGCCGAGCCCGGACGACAACGCGGCGACGGTTAGATTCTCCAGCACTGTCAGCTCCTTGAAGAGCCGGCCTGCCTGAAAGGTACGCCCGACGCCCATGCGCGCTGCCTGATGCGGGCCCCTGAGTCCGACATCGGCTCCGTCCAGTTGCACGCTGCCTTGCGTCGGCCGCTGGAAACCGCTCAGCACGTTCACCATGGTCGTCTTGCCAGCGCCGTTCGGACCGATGAGGCCGTAGACCTCTCCCTGTTGCAGCGTGAGGTTGACGTCGCTCAGCGCGTTAATGCCGCCGAAGCAGACGTGAACATCGCGCGCGATTAACTGTGAGCTTCTGTCAGCGTTCATGTCAGTGCCTGTTCAGGAAGTCGGAAGCCATCGCCGGTTCTAGCTGCCGACACGAAATAACAGTTTGGTGTCAGGCGTGAACTGGTTCTGATACATCTCGACAGCGCGGAAGGAGCCGTCCGATACTTTCATGATCAGCCACGGACGGTTCACCTGGATGTGCAGATCCTTCCGATAAGTGGTCGGACCGACCAGGAACGGTTGGTTGTTGAAGCCGTTCATCACAGCGAGCACGGTGTCAGAATCGGTCGAGTTCGCCTTGGTAACGGCATAGGTCCATTGCTCGATCAAGCTATAGCCGAGCACCGAGTAGGACGACACCGGCGGCTGACCCCAGCGGCTCTTGAACTCCGACACGAAGGTTCGCATGGCCGGCCGCGGGTCGTCGCCATAGAGCGACATGAAGGCGGGCACGTAGAAGTCCTTGAGCTGAGGTACGGCGCCGAGCCAGTAGTTGTCGACCATCGCGGTGGTGCCGAGGATCGGCACGTTGATGCCGGCCGCGCGCAACTGACGGATGGCCGAAGCCCCGCCCGGTGTATAACTGCATACGAACACCGAGTCCGGTTTCTTCGGCAGACTGTTCAAACGTGTGATCTGCGCGGCGATGGACGGATCGTCGTTTTTGAAGACATCGTTGCCAAGGATCGAATCCTTGCCGCTCTCCTTGGACCACGCGGCACGAAAGCCCGCACATCCGGACTTGCTATATTCGATCGACGTGTCTTCCAGCACGTAGGTGCTCTTCAGCGCGAGCTTCTTCTGTGCATATTCGGCAATCGCGATGCCTTCCGACTGTGCGGCACTGTTCGCCGTGAAGGCGTAACCGCCGACACCTTGTGCGCCCATCTTTGGATCGGCGGCGCAGAGGCTCATCGAGATGATCTTCGCTTTCTGCGCCGCAAGCGCCGCAGGCGCGCCGAAATCGTAGTCGCACGACACGACGAGCAGTTTCACGCCCGAGCGAACCAGCTCTGCGCCGGCACTCGCCGAGCGTTCGCGATCAGTTTTCGTATCGATGACCTTGTAGTTCAGCGGATGGCCGAGCAACCCGCCCGCCTTGTTGATCTCGTCGATCTTCAAAACGGCCGCCTTAAAGGGCGCCGAATCATAATTTTCCAGCCAGCCCGACTGGGCGATCGCGAAACCGATCGTAATGGGCTCCGCGCCTGCGGCGGACGCGCTGCCGTCGCAGCCTAGCAACGACAGTCCGGCGATGACGGCTCCGGCAAGAAAACGACAGCATTTGTTGCGCATTTTTGCTCTCCGAGGGCACTGGGCTGATTTGACTTCCTGTCCTCTGTGGATTGTGGACTGTGGACAGATGCGAGTCTTATGGGCACAATAAGTTGTGTCAAGCGCTTTCTTTTGACTTGGGGCAACCGGTCGCCGAGTCGATGCAAGGCTGGTCTGCGCCAATAATTTCAAATTGGGGGTGTCGGAATGCTCGAATTCAGGGATCTTCATGCGTCATACGGCAAGCTTCAGGCGCTGCGGGGCGTGAGCCTTTCGGTGGGGGCGGGCGAACTGGTTTTCGTGGTCGGACCGAATGGCGCGGGCAAGTCGACCTTGCTCAAATGCGCTTCGGGATTGCTAGCGCCGCGCGCCGGCGAGATTGCGTTCGATGGCAGGAGCATTGTCGGGGCGCAGCCCGAGGATCTATGCCGGAGCGGGCTGGCTTTGGTGCCGGAAGGCCGGCACGTTTTCGGAACGCTGAGTGTCGAGGAGAATCTGCGTCTCACGGGCATGCATCGAAAAGATAAGGCCGAGGTGCGGGCCGATCTCGACGCCGCGCTCGACACCTTTCCAATTCTCAAGAAGCGTTTCAAGGGCGCGGCAGGTTATCTTTCCGGTGGCGAGCAGCAGCAGCTTGCGATCGCCCGGGCCATTCTTCTCAAGCCGAAGTTGATGATGATCGACGAACCGTCGCTGGGTCTCGCGCCCCTCGTGGTCGATCAGGTTTATGAAGCGCTGAAGGCGCTTAAGAAGCGTGGCATGACACTGCTGATAATCGAGCAGTCGACCGCCCGCGTGCTTGGCCTAGCCGACAGGATCGCCGTGTTACGAAACGGCCGCATCGTGTTGAGCCAGTCCCGCGAGGAGATCGGCGACGGACTGGAGCTCGAAAACGCCTACTTCGGCTATCACGGCGAGCACGCGTTGCTCGCGACAAGCGCGTAAGGCAAGCTTGCGCGCGAATCGGCGCGATGCAGCGCTATCGATAATTCAACTCACACTGAAGGTCACCATGGAATCCGATAAGCCCACCGGCGAACTGGCCACGTTCTCGGACATTAAGACCAGCACGCAGCGCGACTGGGACATCATCGGCCGCGAAGCGGTGCCGTACGACTCTTCGGTCGGCGAGCGCGTGCTGGCTCATTTGAAGCTTCTAAAGGGCGAGTTCGGGGGATTCCCCGTCGACCGTCTCGATCATAGCCTTCAGTCAGCCACGCTTGCACATCGCGACGGGAAAGATACAGAATATGTCGTGTGCGCGCTGCTGCATGACATCGGCGATACGCTCGGAAGTTATAACCACTACGATGTTGCTGCGGCGATACTCAAGCCGTTCGTGTCGGCGGAAAATCTTTGGATGATCCAGAATCATGGGATCTTCCAGGGGTATTACTACTTTCAGTACCTGGGTCTTGATCGCAACATGCGCGAGCAATTTCGCAACGAAGCCGAATTGTTCGAGCGCACGGAGGAGTTTTGCGCTAAGTACGATGCGCCGGCGTTCGCGAGAGACGGCGAGGCACTGCCGCTTGAGTTTTTCGAGCCGATGGTCCGCGTGATATTTGCAAGGAAACCGTTCTCGATCTACACGTCTTCGTGACAGCTTTCGCGTTTAATTTGGACCGTCGAAGTCGAGGTGTCGTATCGGCGCCGCAGGTACATAATGGGGAGCGTGATCCGCATGACCGTCCATATCATCCGCAATGACTTTAGGTTTGCCATCACGGCCTTAGGCCGCCTTATGTTGTATATTTGGCATAACCAATTCAGTGCGTTATCGTCAGGATTACATATGATATGGCCGCGGGAGCGAGCGGTTATCCGCGCAACCAGACACATTGACGCCGCACCATTCTTGTTGGACGGACCGGGGCAGCGGGCCTTCGCGTGGCTTCTCAATTGGCAAGCCGCTCCCTCCCTCACGCTCTTTTCGCGTCCTCACCGTGGATGTAGTTGGAGTCGTCGCAATCGTCGCAATCGTCGCAATCGTCGCAATCGACGCTAGCACTAATTGTCGCGCATCGCGACGGGTTCGGCTCGAGCCTTCGGTGCGGACGTCGTGAGCGTATGTCTTCTCCGCCGCCGGGTAGCAGTCGATCCTTTTGTGAATGCAACTAATCGTCAGTTCGGCGAACTCCCAGGACATCGAGTTTCGTGCACTCGACTTAAGCGAATCAGCCCTTTGCGACGTCAGGTGCCGATAACTACAAGTCGGTGGAAGGATGCGCGAGGAGCTTTCGCTCTGCGACGGCGGAAATGCGGCCGAATCCGTTGCTGAAAACCGTCAGCGTCCGCGCATCGTCTGTGTTCGGGGCGAGCCCAAAATACGCTGCAAGGGCTGCTCGAGAGACGGTGCACGTCACTGGCTCCCCGCGCCGAGGCAGAATGAAGGTGAGATTGCTTTTATCGGCTGCGATCTGGGTTTCCGGAACAGGAACTTTCATGAGGAGTGTTGGGGAAGCGGCGTAGCCAAAAATTAAATCAGGGCGTCAGCAGGCGATATGTCGCAAGTTGCATTTCAAAGTGATTACCATCGCTGTGAGCGAGGCATGTCCGAGCGTGTCAGGCACCATCCGCAAGTCTACCTGTCGATCAGCCATGTGCGATCCAGCGCTGTGGCGAAGCCAATGATCCGAAGCTTTTTCCAGCAGATCGGCACGCGCCGCAGATGTCTTGTCGCGCTCACGAAGTCGAGCGGCGGCCCCTGCAAACACCTCCTTGAGGATCGCATGCAGGGCGGCGCGCGTTAAGGGCGTGCACGTCTGCGTGTTCCAAGGCGCAGCGGGGGTACCAGCTTGGTTAACACACTACGTCGCAGAAGCGCGTTCACAGCAGCAAGTTCGGTGAAACCGACGACAATCAGGAAACACCGGGAGAGCGCCATGGGGCAACTGACTTTCCCGAACGCGATTACGGCCGGCAACGGGACCGTCGCGCAAGCGGAAACCGGCGAGTCCCGGTTGCTGCTAAATCTGATTGTGCAATTAACGAACTGTCAAGCTGGCAAGCAAATCTCAGTAGGCGCGTTGTGGATGAACGATGCGGAGGTTCTGGCGCTGAAGTTCTACTACCACCTCGCCTCGGAATTTCGCAACATGACGTGGCAATGTGCGTGACTTGGCAATGTGCGGGCTTGCTGGACCGGCAGAACTTAACGGCTAGCGCGCCGCTTCTCGAGATTAAGCAAAGGCTCGCGGAGGAAAGGGCGAGCATCGAGAGCCTACGCGCCGAGATGCAGAAGCATCACCTGTGGCTACTGTATATGAAAAAGAACGCGATGCATTTTTGAAAGCGAACTGGCGCAGTGGGCGCTCATGGGCCGCAATTGGTGTCGAGGACGGCTTGCATCCAGTGCAATACACATTCGAGAACTAAATAGCTACCTGTGCGGCTACCACCCTTACGAGCTGGTTGAGCATCTTGCAGATGCGGGCTGCACGTGACCTCTAACAGCAGGCTGCAATGACCAAGACGTCTGTAAGTACCGTGCGCGTGCTGATGAGCTTCTTTGCGCTTCGCTATGTTGCGCTCCTTTCCGACGCAGAGCACATCTTCGCCGCGCACCCGGAGGCGACCGCGTTGGTCGAGAAGTAGAATCTGCATGCCAGTCGCCTAGCCGACCATTATAAGCGCGAGTAGTGGATGACTATCTGACGTACTTTAAGTCGAAAAATGGCGGCTAGGTCCGAAAAAATTCAGAAGGACAAAGGACTTCGATTGGTCCGCCTGCCCGAAAATCTCAAGGGCGACAACCCAGTGCCGCAGACGGGTCGGCGCCCCGAAAGCCGTAAGAGATCGCATAAAAGGGGCGATCATCCAGACTCGCTCACCGTAGGTTGTTGGCCTCAGCGATCTTCGCGATCGGATCCCGCTACTCTCGCAGGGTCTGGTGAAGCGGATGTGCTAACCTTCTATAAATAGAACCGTAACTAAAGTATCTCGCGGCGTGCCTTCACTCGCCACCTGAGCCCGGTGCGAAATTGTCAACTGCTTGGCTCGCTGGGAGACTGGGGCATTCAGTATGTTTATTCCGGCTCCGCGCGTCGCTGTTCTGAGTATCGTTGCCGTGAGAGTTTCGATGCTAACGAGTCTTGCAGAAGTAGCTAAGCGACTTTCGGCAGGCTTTGTAGCAATGGACTTCGAATGAGCTTACGGGAATATCGGATGACTAGGCAGACCCGTGGCGACGGGTTCCGCGACATTATGCCCCGAATTGCACTATCGTGAGCCACGAAACCACCGCTCGAACACTCAGACTAACCTCGTGGAGGACTTGCTCTTGACTCCGCACCAGACATTTATTCTATGCACTTGATATCGCTTGCGATTACCGACGTTCGGTCGATTGCGAAGATGACGCTGGACTTTTCCAGTGACAAGCCAACGGCGCGTCGATGGACCCTTTTGCTTGGAGAGAATGGGTGCGGCAAAAGTACCGTCCTCCGGTGCATCGCCTTGGTGCTCGCGGGCGGAGATGGCTTGGCCGACTTGCTAAGTGACCCTGATGCATGGATCCGCCATGGACGTCCGAGTTGCAAGATATCTGCGACAATCGAATTTGAACCGGGGCGCCATTTAGATATTTCGCTGGAAATGCGCCGAGGCGATACGCTGTCGGAGATCTTAGATCGCAATCGTGAATCGTTAGTGCAATTCGACCAGTCCCTGAAGCAGAATTCTGAGTCAGCAGTAGCATTGGGTTATGGCGTCTCCCGCCGATTACCGGTTGCCGGTAGGCGCGTCACTGGGTTGAGCCGGCTAACGCGATCACCACGAGCGGGCGCTTTCGCGACAATGTTTCTGCCCGAATTTCCCCTAATCTCCCTTGAAGATTGGGCCATTGATTTACATTACCGAAAAGGCGCAAAGGGATTATCCGCGATCCGTGATTCGCTCAATACGCTGTTGCCCGGTATGGAATTCGCTCGTATCGATCGCGTGAGAGGTAAACTCATGTTCCGTACGACCGATGGGCCGATTGCTTTGAGCGAGCTTTCGGACGGTTACCAAAGTATGGCTGCATGGTTTGGGGACTTGCTCTTTCGGATCACGCAGACTTTGCCGCATGCTATAAATCCATTAATGGCGTCGGGACTTCTCTTAATCGATGAACTTGATCTCCATCTGCATCCACTTTGGCAACGTAGACTCGTTCAATTTCTCGATAAAACTCTACCTAACTTCCAGATCATCGCAACGACCCACTCGCCGCAGACCGCGCAGCAAAGTTCAGAGGGTGATCTTTATGTAATCAGACGGCATGCTCGAACGAACGCGCCCGAGCTCATACCGTTTGTTGGAGAGCCAAAAACGATGCTGCTCCATCAGCTCATCATGAGTCCAATGTTCGGCATTGATTCGATGGACTCCCTGGAAGTTGAAAAGAAGCGCGCGGCAGCAAGGCGACTCGAATTAACCGACTCACGAACCGCAAATCAAGAAAAGCGTCTTCGCAATCTCGCTACGGAGCTTAGCAGTCTTCCTGAATGGACCGTCTCCAAGGACGAACTAGTGAAGCTTGGCGTTCTTACCGACACGCGTCGCAAAACTGGCCAGGCAAGCCATTCGCCTAAACCTGTAATCTCACCCACACACCTGCGCGCGATGCGTAGACGTCTAGAGGCTAAGGGTGACTCCATGCAAGGAATTGTAGGACGTGCTCCGACTGAGCAACGCGCAACCGAAAGACCTTCACGCGCGTCCACACCTAAGAAGCGGCGGAGCGCGAAGGCATGATCCGACTTACCCGCATTCGCGATGAAGCTCATTTGAAGGGTTTTACTGGTGCTGCCCTTCAGGAAAAGCTCGAAAAGCTTCTGGGATACTATTTTTCCGATCCAGGGAAGGGCGTTGATTTTAAGATCAAATCCCGTCATGTATGGAAAACTGCTAAGAACTCGCTGAAGATTGAATCGCATAACAAATGTGCTTATTGCGAAGCAGATACTGCTACCGTTGCCTACGGTGACGTCGAGCATTTTCGACCTAAAGATCATTATTGGTGGCTTTCCTACTGTTACGACAATTTCGCTTTCAGTTGTCAAGTATGTAATCAATCATACAAGGGTGCGAATTTCCCGGTGGACCAACAGCGACTAGCTAGGCCGAAGCTTCCGCGCGCACTACCAACAGATGTCCTTAAATTATCTTCGTATGCGAAATCGCTGTCCCCAGATCCTTTCGTACATAAAGATAATGCGATAACGCGATTGTTCCGTAGTGAATTAGCACATTTGCCGAACCCTTATCAAGGTCAGCCAGAGAAACTATTTGGATGGAAGGTTACTAAGTCAACGAAAGAGGTCCACGTAGTCCCGAGGAAAGGCAGCGTGCGCTCCACGAAAGCCGTCGTAGCTGCAGAGAAATTCTTGGGCATCAATCGTTCGGAGTTGTTGCGGGTACGTTTTCTGCACTATGAAAGTCTTGAAACTATGGTATCTCTCTTTCAGGACAGTAAGTATAGTCCATCAGCTCAGAAAAAGATGCTGGCTCGCATACAGAGAATGGGAGATAACGATCAGCCGTTCGCCGGGATGAAGCGCTTCTTTCTTCGACAATGGGGTCTCATCGATTAATTAGCGCTGTCGGCCAAGCAAAACCCGCTCGCTGGCGGGGTGAAGAAAGTTCAACCCGTCCTTAATGAATGCGCTTCTTCCGTGCATGTATGCCCCGACGCCTTTTGCAAGCTTCTTGTTTGTGACGTCGAAACGGTCTGCATGCATCTATCCGGCTTCCCAGATTGGCAGTTGCCGAAGCGCAAAAAGGCCGCACCGCGCCGGACGTCGGCGCCAGTAGGCGTCGAAAGGGCAATTAAGCGGCCACCGAAGCGTGCGCCAGTATTGGCTGACGCGGCCACGCGCGCAGTCACTACGCTGCAACGAGATTTTCCGCACGGCTTTCCGCACAGTCCCGCACCGAAGGTTTCTCTCAAGCTTGGGATCCGCAAGGATGTGCTTGGCCGAGCGGCGTCGCTTGCGCTGAGCGAGCGAGACGCTCGTAATGGCGTTAAGCTCTGGTGTCGCGGCGCAATCACTGGCGTAGCACGGGGCAAGTCAGGAGAAGCTCGGCTCGCGCGCAGGGCGAAAGATTGCGAAGCATCGACATGATCAACTGCGTTGACGGCGGACACACGCTTTGGTGCAGACTATATTTTACATAATACAAATTATCGAACGATCGTTCGATAAGAGGGCCGTCGGAAATTAAAGGCGGTTGTCGCAATTCCACGAGTCTCGTTGATGGGAGCGTCGCGGGCCTCCCGGCTGGATAGAGCGAACCGTTCGCGCTCTCCGTCCTCCGCTACGGGATCGACCTCTAGCACTCGATAGCCCGTCTCCGACAGGTCCGCGTCGCAGACGGGCGTGGAGCATTATTGCTTTATTTTCCCAGTCGCCTTGCCGGTCGCGTCCGTCCCCGAAGCGCCATCCGGCGACATGCCCTTTTCACGTTGCTGCATCAGTGTCGGGCCGCCCGAGGCGCTTGCCCCGCTGGAAGCGCTGTCGGTCACTTGATTCTTCGTGGCGCCGTTCTGAGGCGTTGGTGACGGAGCCTTTTGCGTGGTCTGCGCGGGCACGTTCGTGCTTGCCGCTACAAGGAGGACGCTTAACAGAGCTGAGATGCGATTCATGTTTTTCTCCCGAGCCTTACACGGCTTCCCTCATTCTTGAACTAGTCGATTACGGTGCATCGGAGCCGCGGTCACGATCCACCGCCTCATTGGCTGCGTCTTTTGCATCCTCTTCGGCGTTGCCGACTTGTTTTCTTGCCTCGCCAGCAATTTGCTGTGCGTCGCCCTTCGCTTCTTGTGCGGGATCGTCTGTTACTTTGCCGACGCCCTCGTTGATCTTGCCCTTCACCTTTTCGCCGACCCTGACTTGGTCCTCATTCATTGCGGTTCTCCTGAATTCCTGCCGATCGCAGGCTTGACTACACTCGCAAGGAGAGTGCCGACTCCGGTGATGTCTGAGGGAGATAATTAACCGTGTCCGATGCTCCGGAAATCCGGGTTGAACGTCAGCCAGGCGGCTGGATCTGGATCGCACTGGCGGTCGATCCCGACGGCGGGCCATCGCTCGTGCTTCTTCATTCTAAGGAAGCATTCGCGAACGAAGAAGCCGCTCGCTGCGACGCCCAAAACGTCCTCAGGAACCTGGGTTTTTCGAAAACCAGCAAGTGAACCTGCGGCATAGCCGTTGCTGTTTTCTTGAAAAACCCGTCGTTCCGAACATGCAGCCCAGCTCTTCGCGTCCTTCCGGTATGTGGAGCGTCCGATCGTTCCCGAGCGTTACTCCGCCCGTCGCTGTCTTGATTGTCGATGACGATCGCGCCGGGGCGGAGGCGCTTGCGGCCGTTCTGGCGCTCGAAGGGTTCCGAACAACGGTTGTCGAAGGGGGACGGCAAGCATTGACGTCACGGCAAACATTCAGACCACACATTGTCGTCCTGGACATTGAGATGCCGCTCTGTGATGGATTCGCGGTGGCTGCGGCCATGCGTGAATCGGCCTGCTTCGCCGCGGTTCCTATCATCGGGTATAGCTCGCTCAACGAAGCTGAGGTTGTCGAACGCGGCAAACAAGCGCAGATCGACGCGTTCTGCCGAAAAGGGAACACTCTGCATTGCCTGTTCGAACTCATCGAGTTTATGGCGCCGGTCGGGCCCGCCGGCACTTAAACGTCGCCTTGTGTCGCGGGTCACGCGTTCTAGTCGGAGGCGGACTTGCTTTTCCGGGCGGACGCGTTGTGATTGGCACCACTCGACGGTGTGGCAGGCGTGACGGGCTGTCTACCGCCCGAAGATTCTTGCGTTGGAGAACGGGCGCTATCCGCCGTGTTCCCGGTATTGCCTCCCGGCGTGGACGGCTGCATGCCGCCGGCGGATCCTTGTCCACTCACCCGACCGTCTCCCTGCCCCGAAGCTGCAGATTCTTTCGAGCTCGATGCGGAGGGCCCTTGCCCTTCCGTTCCAGCCGCGTGCGCAATGCCGATTACAACGACAGTGACCGCGCACAGGCAGGCATTTCCTAGAATCAGTTTCATACGGCCTCTGAAAGCAGTTCTGACAGCCGGCCTTCTGCCTGATACAAGACAGCAAGTCGCTCCTGTGGACGTCCCCATGTATTCGGTCAGAGTTCTGGTGAATGGAGGTCCGCTTCGACGATTTCCATACCGCGACGCGACGCGGCGTCTCGCGCCGCCTCCTTGGTCTCGAAAGGACCGATTTCCTCGGCGCCGTCAAAAGGAAAGAGCAGTCGTCCGTCCGTCACACGTACGACCTTCAATGTACCCATGAAGCGCCCTGTGGTGCCCGGACGATACGACGCGTACACGCGGTAGTCTTCCGCCGAACGACCAGCAGTCGGCTCGGGGCGCTTCGTTGGAAAGAAGACCAGCTTGGGCCGGCGCAGGCTATTGTTGTCCATGGCGAAAGGCACGACTCGGGCACGTTGAGCCCTTTAGTGCGTGGCTACGTGACGCAAAATCTGCTCCATGTCCAATGCCGTGCGAACCGCAGAGCGCACACCCGTCACCGCCGCCCACCATTCGCTTGGCTGCGGAGCGCGATCGGATCGGTCATTGGTGCAATATTGGACCGATACCGTGCCCGCCATCATGAAATCGCTTCTCTTCATCGAAGACAATCCGTACGACCTCGACCTCGCGCAGATCGCTCTCGAGCCGTATTGTGAAACGTGCGCAATGGCCATCGCCCGCGACGGCGAAGAGGCGCTTGCGTATCTGCGGCGCGAGGGTGCCTGGAAACACCGCCTCAACGACGACCCGGCGCTCGAGTTATTGGACCTCAAGCTGCCAAAGATCGATGGTCTTGCTGTTCTGCAGGAAATCCGCAGAACGCCGAGCATCTCACTACCCGTTGTTGCGTTGACTTCTTCACGTGAACCGCGCGACCTGCGCCGCTGCTACGAACAAGGCGTTAACGCATACCTGGTTAAGCCTACGGATGTCAGCGAATCGAAAATGCTGGCGCTCGTTGCTCCTTTGCTGGTTGCGGTTGAACACGTTCACTGGCGCGGATTGGCGGACTTCGCTCGTAGGGTCGCCGAATGATTGGAATCACAGCGGCAAGCGGTCGGCTGACAGAGGCGCATAGGATGCCTTGAGTTTTGGTGGCGCAGAACCGACACGACCGCAGCACCAACACGGCGCGCCTCCCACGAAAACACGCCGCGCGGTACGTATTGCAAGCCACAAACGAGCTTCTGACATGCTCTAATGCACCCCTAGGGCTGCAAGCGCGAGCACCCCGCCGATACGCGGGAACGGGACCACCGTCTCGAGCACGGACCCGCTCCTCGCGTGTCGGGCAACTATGCTGCGTCCTGCTGCGCATAAGAAGCGAGACGCGTGCGCCGCATGGCTCAACGATGCGTCAACCGAGGTCCGCGCGCCGGGACAAACGCGCGAAACAGCATGTAGAGTCCGGCAAGTCCCACAAGCACATACACGATGCGCGAGGCGGCCGAGCCCGTGCCGAGTATGGCCGCTACGAGATCGAATTGTGCGAGACCAACGAGGCCCCAGTTCAACGCGCCGATGATGACGAGCGCGCCCGCGATCCAGTCGACAGGGTTACGGTGAACGACACTTCCTTCCGATGTAACCGTTGGCATATTGACTCCTTTGTTGAACGACGCGTGTCTTCCTGCGGCGCGTGAGCGCAGCAAGCCGTTTCCGAAAAGTGGGTTGTCTCGCAGCGACTGAGAGGAGCGTCAGAACGTCACTTACAGTCGGTCGATGCTACGAGCCTCAGCGCGAGAGTGCGCTGGCTTGACGCGGCGGGCCCCGCCACGAGGGTCGTTACGTGCATTCATCGGGACTGCAGTGTGTGAATGCGATTGCTTCCAAAGTTGTTTAGCAACGGCCGTGCCGATGCGCCGGCGCAACTTCTCGCGCCTGCCCGAAGGCACCGTTTCACAATCGCTGACCGAGCTTATCGAGCTAAGCCGGCTCGGCGTGCCCACGTAGGCTGGCAGTCGGGCAGCGCCTCGCCGCGCTACTCCATCCGGAATTCTTCCCCGCGCGCACCGCAGCGGCCGCGCAGTTCAGAAGAAGTTCGCTCCACATCGCGTGCGGTAGGAGACGCGCCGCTTCGTCCACGTCGGGGCGACAGCATGACATCGATTATCGCGGACCGATTTAAGGCGATCGTCGACGTTCCCGTTCCGGTCGGGCGCGACCCAATCACCCGAACAGGCGCGTAATCGTCACTGCCAGCCAAGCGCAACGTGGCCATCGTTCTGTGGACCGAACTCATGGCGAGCGGCGAGCGAGGCTAGAACTCCTCGTGGCCTGCTGGGCACGGCAAACAACAGCATCCTTGCACCGCCCGAGGGCGTCTCGAGCACGCACGACCGCCGGACGCTCCGACCATCGATACCTCGCGACAACCACGAGTCCCACCACCGCCAGAGCCACGCCGGCGTACACCGTCGTCAGGACGTCGACGCCTGCCAGCGTCAGTCCGCCGACGAAAGACCCGCCAGAGATGCCGAGGTTAAACGCTGCGACGTTGAGCCCCGCCGCCGTACCGACTGCCTCGGGCGCCACGCGTCGAGCCACAAGCACGACAGTCGCCTGCATGATGGGGGGAACGGCGAAGGCGAATGCACCCCAGACAAACAGGTTGACCAACACCAGCACCGGGTGGTGTGCGGTGAGCAAGAGCGTGCCGACCGACGCGGCGATGCCGGCCAGCGCGATGTTCATGCTGAGCTTCGGGCCATATCGGTCGGATAAACGCCCTCCGCTGATCGTTCCCACTACAGAGCCGAGTCCGAATACCATCAGCCCGAGGGTGACGCCTTCGCTTCGGAATCCCGTGGCATGAGCTAACAGCGGCGACAAGTAAGTGAACACTGCGAACGTCGCTCCCATACCGAGTGCTGCGATCGCATAGAGCGGCATCAACGCCTGGCTCTTCAGCAAAGCGAGCTGCGAGAGAACGGTCCCGGCGCTGCGCTGAGCCGCAAGCGCGGGCAAAAACCGCCAGAGACCGATGGTCGCCAGCGCGCCCATGGCAGCCACTACCAGGAACGGCAGCCGCCAGCTCATCAGATCGCCGAGCCACGTTCCGCCAGGCACGCCAGTCACCATCGCGACCGTCAGGCCACTGACCATGATCGCCACGGCCCGGCCCGACTTCTCGGACGGCACCAGCGACATAGCAACGGTCGTCCCGAGGCCGAAGAACACGCCGTGCGCGACCGCCATCACGATCCGGATCACGAGCAGCGCTGGAAAGGCTGTCGAAAGTCCGGCTGCCAGATTGCATAGCGTAAAGAAAGCCATCAGCGCGAGCAGCAGTGCGCGGCGCGGCAAGCGCGCGGTCACGGCCGAGACCACAGGCGTGCCGACGGTAATGGCCAGTGCGTAGAAACTCACCAGCAAACCGGCCGTCGACACTGAGATGCCGAACGCTCTTCCAATGTCGGGCAACAAGCCGACGATGACGAATTCCGTCGTTCCGATTGCGAACGCGGCAAATGCGAGAGAAAACACTGCTGCGGGCATGATCAACTCCTCGATAAAGTCATTCGCGCTGGCTTCGCAGTGACTGTCGCGCGGACGGGTCCGAAGCCCTCTTGCCGCCGGCGCCCAGCCACCGCAGTGCCGCGCTTCAGAAGTCCTGAACGGTGGGACGAATCACGATCTCGTTGACGTCGACCGAACTAGGCTGCTCGATCGCGTAAGCGATGGCTTGCGCGATCGCGTCCGCTGGAATCGCCATCTTGTAGAAGTCGACGACAAAATTGCGGCTGTCGTCGTGGCCCGATCCGAACTTCAGTTCGGTGTCGATCGCGCCCGGTGAAATGACGGTCGTGCGGATGTTGCCGCCCACTTCGTGACGGAGACCTTCGGAGATTGCGCGGACCGCGAACTTCGTTCCGGAATAAACCGTGCCTCCCGGGCTGAAGACCTTTAGACCCACGACCGACGCGATGTTGACGAAGTGGCCCGACTGCTGTTTTTCGAAAACCGGCAGCGCCGCGGCGACTCCATACAGGAGGCCCTTGATGTTGATGTCAATCATCCGGTCCCACTCGTTGGTCTTGCGCAGTGACAGTGGCGCGATCGCCATCAGACCCGCGTTGTTCACCATGACGTCGAGTCGGCCATGTTGCGCTACGACGTCACTGATCAAGCGGTTGACCTGCTCTTGATCCGTCACGTCGACTTTATGAACCGACACGCGCCCGCCTTTCGCCAGGATTTCCGCGGCAACGCGTTGCAGCTTGTCGAGGCGGCGAGCGGCCAGTGCGACAGTAGCACCTTTGGATGCAAGAAGTTTGGCGGTGGCTTCACCAATTCCGCTCGACGCACCGGTAATGACGACGACTTTGTTTGCCATGATTTCTCTCCAGGAAGTTGGACTGCTTGAGGAGCAGTCTCGTCCCACCGAAGATTTTTGAGTAGACTGGAATATATGGAATGTCTTTTCCACCGTCGCAAAAATCACCGCTGAGCTGCACATGACCCAACTCGCCGACCTCAACGACGTCGCCGTCTTTGTGCGGGTGGCACAGTTCGAGAGCTTCAGCCGCGCCGCGCGCGCGCTCGGCATGCCTGTCTCAACGGTCAGCCGCAAGGTAACCGCGCTCGAAGAACGGCTCGGCGTCACGCTGTTGCAACGCACGACGCGCAAGCTGAGCCTGACGTCACAGGGTCGCGCCTACTTCGATCAATGCAGCGAGCCGTTGAGCCATCTGTACGACGCGGAGCGCGTCATTACTCAGACGCAGAAGAAGCCGGAGGGCGTGCTACGCATCTCCGGTCCTGTGATGCTCGAACAGGAGCCGTTTTACGCGTTCCTGTCGGCATTTCTGAAGGACTATCCGCAAATCTTGGTGGATCTGTATTTCACCAACGCATTCATCGACCTGATCGCCGAAAACGTCGACGTTGCGATTCGCTTCGGAGAATTGCAGGACTCAAGTCTCGTTGCACAGCGAGTGGGAAGGAGCGTGCGGCAACTGGTCGTCTCAGCCGACTATGCGCGAAACCATCCCCTTCCCTCTCGCCCCAACGAGCTGAGCCAGCACCCCTGCGTGCTGATCAACGCCCGCAACAATGAGACGGAATGGCACCTGGTCAGCGGCCGCAAAACGGCCAGGGTGCACGTGAGTGGGCCTGTCGCAGCACGCGACTTCCACATCGTCAGTGCATTCGCGCTCCGGGGGCACGGCATCGCGCTGCTTCCGTCGAGTTATTGCGATCCGCACATTGCCAGCGGAGAACTGGTGCGCGTGCTGCCCGAGTGGTCGTCACCGGAAATATTCGTGCATGCTGTTTATCCGACGCGGCGCTTCATGCCGTCGAAATTGAAGGCGTTTCTTGATGCGCTGAAAGCGTGGCACGGACCGCTTTGGCTTCCGCTGCGCTGAAGCCAAAGCGATCTTGTCCTAACGCCAGCCGAGCGAGGGGGCGACGTGCGTGAGGATCGATTCGATCACGTGTGCGCAGTACTCCACGCCGAGTTGATTCGGCACGGTCAACAGTAGCGTGTCGGCTTCGGCAATCGCCTCGTCGGCTGCGAGCTGCCTGACGAGCGCGTCGGGCTCTGCCGCATAACTGCGGCCGAAAACCGTCCGGATGTTGCCGTCCAGCAGGCCGATCGTGTCGTCGCTGTTCGCATCGCGTCCGAAGTACCTGCGATCGCGATCGTTCACCAGCGGAAAGATGCTACGACTCACCGACACTCGCGGCTCACGCTCGTGTCCGGCTTCCTTCCACGCCTGCCGGTAAGCGCGGATCTGCTCCGCCTGCTGAACATGCAGAGGACGGCCCGACTCATCGTTCTTCAAGGTCGAGCACTGCAGGTTCATGCCCATTCCGGCTGCCCATACCGCGGTGGCGTGCGATCCCGAGCCCCACCAGATGCGATCGCGCAAGCCCTCCGAATGAGGCTCCACCCGTAGCAGGCCCGGCGGGTTCGCGAACATCGGTCGGGGATTTGGCTCGGCGAAACCTTCGCCGCGCAGCACTTCGTAGAACACTTCAGTGTGCCGACGGGCCATATCGCCGTGCGTCTCACCCTCACCCGGTGCAAAGCCGAAATATCGCCAGCCGTCGATCACCTGTTCGCCCGAGCCGCGGCTGATGCCGAGTTGCAGGCGTCCACCGGCGATGAGGTCGGCGGCGCCCGCCTCCTCGGCCATGTACAGCGGGTTCTCGTACCTCATGTCGATGACGGCTGTGCCGATTTCGATGCGGCTGGTTTTCGCGCCCACAGCCGCCAGTAGCGGGAACGGCGACGCGAGCTGCCGCGCGAAATGATGCACGCGGAAAAACGCCCCGTCCGCGCCCAGTTGCTCGGCAGCAACCGCGAGGTCGATGGATTGGAGCAGGACGTCGGAAGCTGAACGCGTGTGCGAGTGTGCCGACTCAGACCAATGGCCAAACGATAAAAAACCGATTTTTTTCATGTCAATGTTGCGCGCAAGCTCGATAGGCGATGCCCGCATCTTGTGCGAATCGGGCAGACGCCGCTTGCACGCGCGCCGTCTGCCCCTTAGTTTTTTGCGGTTCAGGCCGGGAAGTCGGTGGATGCGGAAAGCGACTTCCAGGTTTGCGTTTCGGCCGTCACATACGCATTCTTTTCGGCCAGTGCCTTAAGTGTGTCGGTGCCGAGCGGCAGACGCAGCGGTGGCGTCTCGGCATCGACGAGTCTGATCATCGCGGTTGCCAGTCTTGCAGGATCGCCTGGCTGATTATGATTGATTTCGCCAGCGAGGCGCCGCAGCCTGCCCGAGGTCTCTTCATAGTCACCAATGATCGTCTTGCCGACGGCCAACGACGACGCATCCAGAAAGTCGGTGCGGAAGAACCCGGGCTCGATCATTGTTACGTGAATGCCAAGCGGCCTGAGTTCAGCATGCAGCGCTTCCGTGATACCTTCCACAGCGAATTTCGTCGAGCTGTAGACGCCGACGCCTGCCGCCGCCTGATAACCGACGATTGACGACGTGTTGATCACATGCCCCGAACGCTGTTTGCGCATCACAGGCAACACGGCGCGTGTGACGTTGAGCAAGCCAAACACGTTGGTCTCGTAAATGCGGCGAACCTCGGCATCGCTCGATTCCTCGACCGCCGCGAGCAGCCCGAAGCCCGCGTTATTGACCAGCACATCGATGCGGCCGAACTTATCGACCGCGGCTTCAACCGCTGCCTTCGCCTGTGCCTCGTTTGTCACGTCGAGTGCAAAGGTGAGCAACGCAGGCGACTCTCCAAGCCGCTCGGCGATCGCGGCGGCGTTGCGGCCGGTCGCGACGACGGCGTTGCCATCGTCGAGCGCGGCTTGCGTAATCAGTGCGCCGAAACCGCGGGATGCGCCGGTGATAAACCAGACGCGTTTAAATTGCTGTTTCGTGAGGGTGTTCATGGCTCTTCTCCGTGGTTCGTGCTGGATGTGGAACGAGGTGCATGGGAGAAGTGTCGGACCGGCGGAAGCTTTTGATTAGACGGGAATGGGTGGAATGACTTTTCCGTCAATGGAAAATTGCGCGCGCGAACGCAAATGTGTCCTGCGTCGCTCACCAAGGTCGGGAAGCGCGATTGCGACGAAGCAGGTCTCGGACGCTCGCGGCAACACGGTGTCTGCGCTTATTCGACGGCTTCTAGAAAGACGACGACTCCCGGTTCGCGAGGGACGTCGCCACGTTCCTGAAGGAAGGCGGAGTCGCCCTCGAAGACCACGGCCGCTCCTAAGCGCTGCAGGCGTGAGCGGAAATTAGTCGCGGCCCAGCTTGACGTCCAGACAGTTAGCGTTCTCCATGGAGGAGGAGCAGCAACGTCAAAAGAGCCTTGAGAAGTCCATATCCGGCGAGCCCAATGCCAATTGCCCCGCAGACCGTCAAGGCCAGCGCGATCAAATGGTCGGACATCGGATCCTCATGGTCTGCCTCGCAAAATCGCGGCTTATCGGTTGGAAAACAAGGCTCGCATAGCACAGCTGAGGGCGGTGCCTAAATCTTAGTGCACTAGGACGTCAGCTTGGTCCGCATCACGCGCCGCGCCGCTATCGGCGCCTAGCTCTTTGCGACGAGATGATCGGATCTTGTCACACAGCAAGTCACGCGCCTGCGGCAGTGCGGAAATCGGTCGCAGGACGCCATGGTGCGTTCACCCCTTCCCCGAAAAATGTCTTGGCCTACGCATGCAGGTAGTTCCCGTCGGGACCGAAGTGGTGAGACGACATCAAGAACCACCATCAGCGCCAGGCCATGCGCAGCGTCGATGAGCTGCTTGAGTTCTTCCGTGCGTCCATAGGTCGAGTCGCGCGCGTAGGGCAGCACCCCGTCGTGGCCTAAGTTGCGGTACCGGAAAAGTCGTTGAGCGGCATCAGTTCGATGGTTGTCACGCCAAGTTGCGCAAGTTCCCGCAGACGCGCGTAGCGCCCGCATAGCCACACATCGCGCCGACGTGCCGTTTGTATAGCACCGTTTCTTCTCACGGGCGCCCTTGTCAATCCTCGTTGTTCCAGTTGTATGCGTCAGGATTCAAGACTTCGCTTGCCCAATCACGTCCTGCGGTTGGAAGCGCGACGCGAGATCGAGAGCGGCGAGCTCGCAGTCGAAACAATATCGATACAGCGTCCCGGCCCCGGCGTCGGCTTCCACTTCGGACCCGCCGTCGTCAGCGAGTTCAATTTCGATGAGTTCAGGCGTGGTGCTCCGGCTCGCTGAATCTCGCCTTGCACGCGTTGGAGCGACGGCGCCCCAAGCCGAAAGCGCGTACGCGGATACCCTTGTTGTGGACGCGTCCCGTGATCCTCCTGCCGTTGATATTGAGATGCGCGCCGAAGGAGAGGCAGTGGGTACCTCGGTGCCGCTCATGAACTTGTTGTCGTGCATAGTAGGGCCACTAGTGCTTTGCCATCTTGATTCAAACTCTGCCGCGCTGATTTCGGCCTAAGGCGCGACGCACATGAGTTTGTCCTATCAGCCGGCGTTCGCCCTGTCGAACTGCAAGGCATGAGCAGTCGTCGTAGACGCCCGCTGTCCATGTTGAGATTTTTCTCGTTGCGTGCAGTCGCATTGAACGCACTTGTCGGTGCGACCGGTGTCCTGCAGTCGTCTCGGCGCTAGCACGACGGTGCTCGTTTCACGCTTGACTGTCCGCCAAGGCCCGCTGGGCGCGGGCTGACATTCACCGCCCGTCCGCGTGAGTGCCGAAGATCTATGTCCCGTTTCTTGGGGCCGGAGCGGCAGCGAACGGCCGGGCCGTAGGCCGCACAACGGGACCTACCTGAGCGTCGTGTCATGGAGCGTTGACTGCGTCGGTAAAAGCGGCGAGCGCGCGTACCATTCCTCGCACTGGGATCAAAAGCCAGTCCGGTCGGTTCGCCGCTTCATAGCAGACCTCGTAGGCCGCTTTTTCAAGCGCAAACAAGTTCAGGAGATCGGGTGCGTCACTCATTACGGATGCGGTCACCTCCGTTCCGCGCGCGTCCTGATACGCGCGCAGGAAGCCCTTTTCCGCAGCGCTGATCGGCGCATGGAGAATCGCTGCGCCGTCAGCCCTATTTTCCTCTTTGGCCGCGAATGCCGCCGCATAATCGATCGATCTGAGCAGGCCGGCCACGTCCTTCACCGCGCTTGACTTCGCACGGCGCGATTCGATCGGCCGCGCGGGCTCGCCTTCAAAGTCGATGATGTAAGCATCCGTGCCCGACCACAGCACCTGTCCGAGATGGAAGTCGCCGTGGATGCGGATCTTCAATGCGCCCGAGTCACCGAACTGCGCGCGGCGAACGGCTTCGACGATCTCCGATCGCGCATCAACGATGCGGGAGACGAGCGGATCATCGCAAGACAAGAGAACATCGACTGCGCGCTCGAATTGTTCAATCGCCGCGAGCAACTTCGGGATCGAAGGCAGCGTCGTCATGTGCCTTCGACAGCACGGCGTGCAACTACGCCCAGACGCCCACCGACGACCTCCACTTCGCGCGCGGCGGGCTCCGGCCTGAAATCGAGCGTGCCGTTTTCCTCCGAAGCGCTCGCCGCTCCTTGACTCGTCTGGCCAAGCAGGGAACGGATGAACGCGGGCATAAAGAACGCGTCGCTCAGAATGCCACGGCGCCCGTCGCCAAGCACCGCCACGATGGCCATGTCACGCATCGGAGTACGCTCGGCGTCACCGCCAGCGTCACCGTCCCATGAAACCGCCAGCGGCAAGGCGTAGCGTTCAACGCTGCGTCGAGTGCGACTTCGATCTGGGCGAGTACAGCAAACTCGTCGATGGCGGCCGGGTCGGCGAGCTTGAGCGATCGGATTGCTTGGTTTTTTGTCGCGAACCAGCGACGCCGCGCGAGATAGTTCGGCAGGATCTGTTGCTCGAGAACCGCGCGGTTTTCGGGCGACAGAACGTCGGCAAGTCGATCGGCAACGATCTCCTCCCGTGCCTCATCGATCAGGCCCGCGTCGCCACGAGCCTGCGCCCAGTGTCGATCCGGATCGCCATCGGGTCGACCGGCCGCTTCCCACATGTAGTACGCCCGGAGGCGTAGTTCGTCGTCGTTCATGTCTGTTCACTCCGCTCGACTCAGTGTCATCAGCACGTTCAAGCCGGCGATGGCGCACGATCCGGTCCCGCCGAGAACCGATCCAAGTAATGGCACGGTGGAGAGAGGCGGAGATCCCCGGGACACGGCCGGGACACCGCATAGTGCGCGGGAACCGGTTCGGAACGCCGCACGGGCGAGGCGCTCCTCGCATCAATAGCGACCTCGCTGATCTCAGGAGTCCGCAAGTGAAGACCTCAGCCGGTCGGACGCGCGTGCTAAGCCTGTCCGACCGAGGCAGAATCGAAGCCGAGCGTACCCCAGGTTCTGGAAGGTACGTCCGTCAACGTCGCGAGCACCAAGTAGACAGGCTCAAATAAAGGTACTGATGGCACCTCGATCACCTCGCGCTGGTGATCAGGCCCCGTCGGCTTTCTTTCCTGACTGTGGAGATTGCCGTGGCGCTTCGGTGTCAAGCAAAGTTGTCCGGGCGCCTGCCACTATGGAAGGAATTGCAGCCGCAGAAGGGGCCGGCCAGACGACTTGCTCGGCAAGCAAACATCGCAAGTCCACTTGTTCAAATCATCTACTATGATTGGTGTACCCAGAATGCGAACCTCTTCGTCGCGAGGCACCTATGCAATCGTCCATCACCGAAGAACAGATTAGAACTGTGGCTTATCGGCTCTGGGAGGAAGCCGGGTGCCCTGAAGGCCAAGCCGACGAGTTCTGGGAACGCGCTCGGCAAGAACTCGGCGTGAATGGGCCTACTAACAATGCTCGAGCGATTGAACCCGCTGAAGAACTAGACGCACGCGGTTCCCCGGATGGGGCGTAATCGCGGAGCCGTGCCGCAGATCGCCATGTGCTCCGCGCCGGCCGGTGGTCGGCTTCAGCGACGCGTGGACTTTGATCGATCGTCACCGACTCGCCGCCGCGCGGCTCGCCACCGAGACGGGCAGTCATTGGGTCCACAGGAACCGAAGCGGCAAACAAGCCGGTGCGCTGTTCCTCTGCTGCACGGCAGAGTTAGATCAACAAGAAGGAGTGGACTTATTGGAAGCGCGATCATTGGAACTGGCATACCGAGGCACGCCCCAATCGTCTCGGCCGGACTACCATTGTTGCGCCGCCCACTCTGCCCCAGGAAGCGGCCGGTGATCGATTTCGGCCATTGCGTACAGGAAGACGAAGCGGAGCCCTTCGATGGGTCACGGGAAATCGCCCAGGACGCGGTTGCGCGGGTTATGCCATCGGGTGCGCGAATAACGAGCGTGACGGCAAGCATCACGTTGTCTCCAACAAGGTCCCGCGCGAACACCACTCTTTCGCATCGCATCTCGGCCCATTGTATGACGCTCGTCCTAACCGAACTTGCTAGCGGCTGCCGCATTGCTTAAACGATACGCACCGACGGCGTCATCTGCTTGCAAGCCGGACAGCGGTTCGCCTTTCCGGTAGAACGCGTCGGTTTCCACCGCATACCGTGCTATTTGGAAAGCTGACTCTAGTCAAAACATCCGGTTTATTGTTGCTTCTTAGGAAACACGCTGCCGAGGCAAGAGGACTGCATCTCGAAGGTCGGCGCTACGAAGAGCTAGATTCGCGCGCGCAGCTGCAGCATGCGCTTCAATCCGCTAGTACGGGCGTGCAAAGCAGGAAGGGTGGCAGCGGCGATCACTAGCGGGGCGACTCAGATCGCCAGCCGGCCTCCGGGATCCTTTGCCCTTAGACCGTATTGCCCGAGTTTCGAGGCGAGATGGTGAGCGACTCGGTTGCCAAAGAAGTACAGAAGCCGGTGACCGCAGACGAGTCGGTAGCCGTCCGGGCGGGCATCTTTCGGTTATCATGCGCCTTGTCGCAGCGGGCGTCGCCAGTTTGCAAAGGCAGCATAACATCGCCCACTCGCACGCCAGGACAACGCCCGGGAGAAGCGCATTGTCTCATTCAATAGTTGCGTTGCTGGTGTTCTTGGTCGTTTCGCTTAGCGCGCTGCTCGGTCTCTATATCAGTACGCGCTTGCCCGATCACCATCTCAGCGACGACTCGATGAGTGCCATCAAACTCTCGATCGGCTTGGTCGCGACAATCGCGGCGCTCGTCCTCGGTCTGCTCATTTCTTCGGCGAAAAATTCCTTCGATGCGGTCAACAACGCCCTGATCCAGAACGCGGCGAACATGATTCGCCTTGACAGTGTGCTTTCGCAATACGGACCCGAAACCGGGCCGTTGCGGCAAACGCTGAAGCGCAACTACGCGGACTGGATCGCGTTGATCGCATCGAACGACGCGACGCGCGACGCGCGGCTCGACAGCCCCGCGATTATCGGGCGCATGGAAGAGTTCGGCCGCGGCATCGAGAGTCTTCAAGCGGCCAACGACACTCAACGAGATCTTAAAACGCGCGCCAAACAAATCGCCGATGACGTTTTCACTGCGCGATCCCTAGCGCTGCTGCGGCGGGAAGGCACACTGCCGCGCACGCTGATGTTCGTGCTCGTGTGTTGGCTTGCGGTGATCTTCGGGACTTTCGGTGTGCTGTCGCCGCGCAACGGCACCGTCATCTTTGCATTTTTGATTTGCGCGCTCTGCGCATCCGGGGCGATTTTCGTAATCCTAGAAATGGATACGCCGCTCGATGGCGTCATCCGGGTATCGACGCGCGCCATGCGCGAAGCCCTCGAACGTCTGGGCCGGTGACGCGCGCCGTCCGGCGCTTCCCAATGACCTGTTGAGCGACGAGCCGAAGCGTCGAAGTCTTGCCTCGCCGCATAGGCGCGAACTTTCAAGAGCGCCGCCGCCTTCCTGGCGAGTCATCGGCGCGATGGGGCTCGCGATCACGACGCGGATATTTCCAACCGTGCCGGCCACTTTGTCCGCACGTGCACTATTAGCGTGGCGACGCTGCATTTTGTGCTCGTTTGTCGCCCTGTGGAGTAGCGAGTGCATCGTCGCATGAAGAGTCGGCAGTGACCGGCTATGCGGCGTTGCCAGCGTCGCCTTAGGAATGTCGGCAAGGGGTTCGCTAACGACCCGCTCGCGCGAGCCCGTCTAAATGGACGCACCGGATAGCGCCAGTGTCACTTGTGGGTGTATGAATTTGTTGATCATTCAGGTGGGGCCTGCCGCGAGGCGCCGGTAACGTCGGCGATCCGTTCGGCCGCCGAATTTGCCCGCAACCAGCACCAATGCCGGCAATGGCCGAAAGGGCGATCGGTCGCACTGGTGCAGCCAAGCAGTACACAGACACCAGTGCTAAGTGAAGCCTAAACCGCTAAAGCATTAGCCATTTCGTCCGCGGGCAAGACGCGGTCTCATCCGCTGAGCTTTGCGCCGCAGAATGCATCATCGGCGCGCCGCGCCGGTCGAAGCAGCTTTAATGGGCAAGAGAGCGCTCACCCTCGGCTAATTCTTTGCGCCTACATTTCACTTGCCTAGACACGCTGAACCGAGCAGCCTTAACCACTCGATCGGACCGCCATTCGTTGATGTTCGGGTTTGCGTTCATCTCCCAGTTCAAAGGAAACGACCATGCTTGCTCCGCAGAGACCGCTCCAGTCCCAGTTGAAACACACTGATCTTTTTCGCCCCATTTCCTCATCCCTGAAAGACAGCATTCTTGAACCTTACAAGCAGGAGTGCGTATATATTAAGGAGGCGTTCCGGGACGTCACGCAGGACAAGTCGTTGGTGACAATCGCCGAAGTGTGTGTGCCTGTGACGTTCTATGGATCTGAGACGGGTCACTTCAACGCCGTGGAGTCGCTGCTTTGCCTGAACCAACTCGCCTTTCTCGCAATTGCTGAGCTCATCGTCGATGACGAGCCGCACGAGCTCCGCAAATCAATTAGGACGACATCAATTCATGTATTCAAGGAACACGTTCTTACTAGGACGTTCATTACTTCTGTTCGAATGCAGTACCGGCGTACGCTAGACGGCAAAAATACCTTCATGCGCCTCGCATTCACCGCAGCGAGAAAACGTGCTGGCGTGATATTCCTGGCATCGGAATTTGCGTTCATCGACGGCTCTTCTACTTTCGAGGCACGGCCTGCGTTTATGGGCGACGCGACTTTCGCCATGCCCGACATTTGAGCGTTGCCGCTCGGGCGACAAGACCATAAAGATTGCCGATCCGCAGGCTATCCTTGAGTCGGACGGATTCGACTGCCACCACCGCGTGCGCCATGCGAACCAATGTGACAGCGTCGCGGCCTATGCGAGCTCGTACACGGAAGATGCGTGATGGTGCGTCCGGGATCAGTTGCAGAACTGTCGGTGGTTCTCCTCGAATGATTCGTGCGCCGATCAAGTTATGCTGGTTTGCTGAGCATCGGCAGCCTTGGCTAGTTGTCCCCGTTCCGAAGTCGAGCTACATCGGTCCACAGTGCGTGGCCAGGTCGGTCAATCGTCGATGATGCTGGTCGAGCCGCCGAACGACAGTTCCTGGTGGACCACGTCTCACGCCAGCGCGGGGGTGTCCAGCGCCGTTGATAACTTGCTATGCCGCCCACCGTGCCACCTCAGCTCGAGTTTCGCGGTAGCAGCTTCGCGTCTCGCTGCGCTCAGGTCGGCGCCCAGCAACTCCTGCCAATCCCGTTGCAAGCACTTCTTCCAACGCATCGTTCTTGAGCGCCTTCATTGGGCCTCGGTCGCCGCCAGTAATCGCTTCCGCTGGCGGCCGGTTCCGCTACGCTGGGTCGAGACCATGGCGTGAGCCCTTCCGAGGGTAGTTCACGCGGTGGGTGGCGAAAAGGCCTGCAAAAGGGTCGACGGAAGATACACCGACTTGTCCCGGAGCCTTGCGCTGGCGCCGTTGGCCGAGACTGTTACGTGGGTATGGCGTCACGCGGCTCAAATTGCATCCACGTAAAGATCCGCCTCGGCGGTCATTCCGCTTGAAAGCGTCCACTTCCCGTCGCTGAAGACAATCTCATCATCGAAACGGATCGTCGGTCGCGCGAGAATGAAATCGGTGTGCAAACGGCAGTTCCAGTCCGGATACGCGCCTTTCTTAACGGGTGAGCCGATGCCCAGATGAAATCCGGCAACGCGCTCATTGATTAACGACCGGAAAGGAACGAAACGTGAGATTGTTTGGTTCGTACCGAGGCCGATTTCACCTACCCTGTTAGCGTTCTCGATTTCAAACAACTTCTTGCACAAACTGTCGATCAGAACATCCTTGCACGAGTAATCAGTCACACGTCCTTCGCTTATTTGCAGAACAACTTCCCTACCGTCCAGTCGCGGATCGAATTCGAACGGATAGCTCATGTTGATCGCACCATCGGCGACCAAGACGCCTTCGATGTCCGCCGAGTACGTGCTGACCTCGCCACAGGGAAACACACCGGGAAACGGTGCGCGAAAATCTCCATGATTGCTCGTCCAACTAGCCAGCGAATCAGGGCGCACCACCAGATCGGTCCCCGTGTCGCTCGTGATGGTAATCTTCGAGCATGCTTTTGCGCAGGCTAAAACTCTTGTATTTAGATTCTGCAATTCGTCTTTCGACATACGGAAACATAGTTCGAACAATTCGTATCCGAAATCGAACAGGCGGTACACGGTTGTCCTGCCGACATAGTCTTGCAGACCTGTAAGAAGCTGCTTTCTATGAATGCTCTTGGTTTTGCTGACGTAGAGAACGACATCGTATCCTGCCATGTCGTCAAAACAAAAGGTCGACTGCTCATCGACCGCTTCAGCGTTCACATCGACAGATTCCTGACCACACAGGGCGACGAAATCCGAAAGCGCTGTTTGCGCCGCCAGATCGGCCGCGTCCAGGTTCCAGCGTATGAGTAGTCTGGAGCCAGCGCCGAGCCTCAGATAGTCGAGGATGAGCATGCGCATTCCTTCGGCTACATGCGGGCGCTGTTCGAGATGATGTTGCATGGTCGATGCCTTACAAAAGATGGGGGATAGAGCCTCGGTCACACTGGACCACCGTGCTTGCCCGTCCGTCACGCCTACTGCATTCCGAGCGCGTGCATGCAGTATCGGCATCGAGCAGCACGGTGGACTCAATGCACCATCGTTAGTCGTCGCCGACGGATGCGAACAACCAGCTCGACGGATAGGCACCCTCAGCGGCGCCTACGACTGCTGTCTGAATTTGACGGACAGCATCATCTACAGACTGAGGTCTTGAAGCAGCGAACTGCGCGCCTTGCGCAACTGCCCCACCGGTTTGTCCCATACTGAGTTCATTCCACATGATTCACCTCTCTAGATTGTGCAACGCCGAATACGTTCGGCAGACCAGGACCGCCCATGTCAGCGGGCGGCCTTATACCCCGAATCGGGGAGGCTCGTTCGGTGCGGATCAAAACCGTCCGAAGAAGTCTGGAATGGAGTTTCCCTTGTTTCAATTAGCAGAGAATTATGCGATCTACGTGCAACGTTGACGTGGCGCGCGGATGAGATTGCTGCCGTCGCGAAGTCCTTTGTCCGGTTTCGGGCTCAGGATTCAATCCAAGACCAATTGACATTGCACCGATGCTTCGTGCCCGCTGAAGTTCATTGAAAGTGAGGTGGCGCGACGCGAAGTATGGAGGGTCGACTCCCCCTGCTGGCGAAGATGTCTTAGGTCGCGCAGGCGACTGTTCGCAGCGGCCTCCGAATATCAACAAGGTCACAGTGCTGTTTGGTTCGATGCGAAAGTGTTTTCGAAGCGACATAAGTTGGCAACGTTCGTGGCATCGACCGGACGTCCAACTCAGCCATCCGATGACTTGCGCACCCCCGGAAAGGAGCGCAGTGGCTTCTCATCGAGAATAATTTGTGGCTAATTCAACGTCGATACGATGCCCAGGCAGCCTTAAACTCAATAACCATCAAGGAGTATTAAATGACACTCGTTAAATGCATCGCAGCCTCCGTATGTGCTCTCGCCATCGGAGCGTCCACAGTGGCCCGCGCTGCCGAACAGAAAATCGCGCCAGCCAAGATGACGTGCGCGGACTTCGTTCAGGTGGATGAAGCGTATAAGCCGGCGCTCGTTTACTGGGTTGCAGGCGTCGACAAGCTCGGTGTGACAGGCACCGAAACGACCGTCGTCGATACCATGCAGCCCGTCGCCGCCACCGTCGCGCAGGAATGTCAGAAGGACCCGCAGACCAAGTTCATGACGAAGGTTCGCTCGATGATCAAATCGAAGCAGATTGCACTGTTTGACCACCATTAATGATTTATCGAGGGTAGGACCGAGCAGGCCCCGCGAGACGCTGAGCGCCGAGCGGGAAAAAAGCATTGCTTCGGACGCGCCAGCGATGACAGCTGGTGCATCCTGGTCCCGATGTCGCCCGAGTTGTATGCTGCAGGCTTCGTTAACAAATGCGCTCACACTGTCTGCCTGCGAGGGGCGAATCTAGTTTCTCCGAGCAGTCGTTGAAGGACCACAAACCTGCGTGGTTTCTCCGACGTTTCTCAGAAAAACCGTGTAGGCGGCGGATCTGAGCCTCCGCGATAGATGCGACGCGCCACGGGACCGCAGACTGGGCCAATTACTAAGCGAGTTCCTTAACGGCTCTGGCATAAAAAATGCGTCAATGACACACTTTTGTCCATACCATCCGCGCACCGTTCCCCATGAGCAACGACATCTCCCGCGCCGCGAGCTTTGGCACAGCATGGCTTCAACTGTGGGCCGGGTCCACTGACGACTACTCCATTTTCGCCCTTTCGCCCGACGGCATCGTCATGACGTGGAACCCGGGGGGCGAGCGTATCCAAGGCTACAGGGCTGACGAAATTATAGGGCAGTCGTTCTCCGCGTTTTACACAGACACCGAACGCGCCTCGGGCGCGCCCGAGGCCGCACTCGAAGCCGCGGCCAGTTCAGGTCGCTATGTTAGTGAAGGATGGCGTCTGAGAAAGGACGGCACGCGGTTCTGGGCCCATGTCGTCATGACAGCACTTCGTGACAGCGCCGGTCAGCTCCTGGGCTATGGAAAGGTGGTTCAGGATGTCAGCGATAAGAAGGCCGCGCACGATGCGGTGCTGCAAAGCGAGCGGAGCTTTCGCCTGTTGGTTCAGGGTGTCATCGACTATGCCATCTTCATGCTCTCGCCCGACGGCCGGGTCACAAGCTGGAATTCCGGCGCCCGGCGGATCAAGGGATACAGCGAACGCGAGATCGTGGGCTCGCATTTCTCCAGGTTCTACACCCCCGAGGACGTCGCCGCCGGAGTGCCGTTTCGCGGGCTGGAAACGGCAAGACGCGAAGGCCGTTTCGAGGCGGAAGGTTGGCGCGTACGCAAGGATGGCAGCCGCTTCTTCGCACACGTCGTCATTGACGCGATCCGCGAGAATGGTGAGCTCGTCGGGTTTGCGAAGGTCACCCGGGACATCACCGAGCGTCGGCGTGCCGCGGAACTTCTTGAACAGACGCAGCGCGCTTTGTTCCAGGCGCAGAAAATGGAAGCGTTGGGAAAACTGACCGGCGGGGTGGCACACGATTTCAACAATGTCCTGCAGGTACTACGGGGAAACTTGGAACTGCTGGAAAGCAGGTACGGACGGGACAACTGGAGCGCCGAGCGTTTGGGCAAGGCGATCGACGCCGTGGATCGCGGCGCGAAACTGGCCTCGCAGCTGCTCGCCTACGGACGTCAGCAACCACTGGCGCCACTTGTCATTAATCCCGCGCGCCAGCTCCGCGCACTAGACGACCTGTTGCGCCGGGCGCTGGGCGAGACGATTGAAATCGAGTCCGTTGTCGCGGGCGGTCTCTGGAACATCATAGTCGACCCGCATCAGCTGGAAAACGTGATTCTCAATCTGGCTATCAATGCACGCGACGCGATGCCGGACGGAGGGAAGCTTACGCTCGAACTCGCCAACGCGACGCTGGATGACGAATACGTCTCGACGGTCCCTGACGTCAAGGCCGGACAGTATGTCATGCTGGCTGTTACGGATACGGGGACCGGCATGAGCCGGGAAGTGATGGAGCGCGCTTTCGATCCGTTCTTCAGCACGAAACCGGAAGGCGAAGGTACTGGCCTCGGACTGAGCATGGCATACGGATTTGTCAAGCAGAGCGGCGGGCACATCAAGCTCTACAGTGAGACCGGCGAAGGAACGACTGTCAGGATCTATTTACCTCGCTCGACCGGTACGGCAGTGGAATTCCCGCCGCGCGCGAGGGGCAGTGTGAAGCACGGCGAAGAGACCATTCTCGTGGTTGAGGACGATCCGCAGGTCCAATCGACGGTTGTCGAGCTTCTTACGGGTTTGGGCTACGCTGTGTTGAAGGCCAATGACGCCGAGCAGGCACTGGCTGTCGTCGCGAGCGGCGTGCACATCGATCTGTTATTTACGGACGTGGTCATGCCGGGGTCGTTGCGTAGCCCCGACATGGCCAGGCAAGCCACCCAGATGCTCCCCGGACTCAAGGTACTCTTCACTTCAGGCTACACACAGAATGCTATCGTCCACGGCGGCCGGCTGGACCCGGGCGTGGAACTGCTCAGCAAACCGTACAGCCGTCAGCAGCTTGCGACGAAGGTGCGGCAGGTGCTCGGCGAAAGCGATCGCAAGGTCATCGAACAACCGATGGCCGAGTCCGACGATGATCCTTGTGCTCCGGTCCAGCGCCTTGAAGATTTGCGGGTGCTTGCAGTAGATGATGACCCGGCGTCGCTCGACGCGCTTTGTGAACTGTTGCAGCTGCTGGGCATCGGCGCACGGCGCGCGGAAGACGCCGCCGTAGCACTCGAAGTGCTCAAAGCCGGCGACATTGATGTTCTTCTCACGGACGTCGTCATGTCCGATATGTCCGGCCTGGAACTGGCGCGCCGCGCAGCGGCCATGAAACCAGACCTCGAGGTTATTTTTGCTTCCGGCAACACCCTCCCGGAGCAAGAGACCTTGCAATTCGAATGGTCGGCGCTGCGCAAGCCCTATTCGCTTGCGCAGTTGCAGGATACGCTGCAGTCCGCCAGTAGCCGTCACGCAAAGCAGAAAGCCGGCAGAGGCGATCACGCCAGGATCCGCGCCTCAGATGATAAGCCGGCATCTAGCTCTTAATGCGCTTGGACCGACGTTGCTCCGAAGCGTCCTGACCAAAGAGGGCTACGCGCCGGATATACGAAGTCTCGAAAACGGTAAAACGGATCGCCGACTTGCCTCCTTTAAGGTCACAGGACGGGACAGGATGTGAGGTTCAGCGAGTCGAGCAGGATCGGCCTAGAGACGAAACGAACGCGGCGGGTATTGCGCACGGGCGCGATCCGTAGGTCCGGCCGCTGCGCAAGGGTGCGGATGTAGACTCGGACTTCTCGCGGTCCTTTCTCTTTTGCTGGTCGGGTCAAGGTAATGTCACCGGCGATGCGCTCGGTGTAGAAGTTTCCGCTTGCGAGGGCCAAGGCTCGCATACGCCGCATCTGACGGCACAGCGCACAAACCGGCGTAACTCCGGGCTAAGAAACGCGGCATAAATTGGCGACTGAGACCGCTGGCTCTCTACCGAGAAGATACACTTCCAACCTCACTTGGTGCGTCGCAGGGTGACTAACACGACGCTACCCGACGACCCTTAACATTCACGCTATCACTTTCGCTGTTCGAGGAAACACATGCTCGCCGCGCCGTTCATTGCGCTTTTTCTTGCTGCGCCTGCTTTGTGGACGCCGGTCGCCCAATGGCTGGTACCCGTTCTGCTCGTAGTCGGATACGCGCTTGCAATGGCCAGCGGGCAAGTGACTGTTCTCTCCGCCCTACCGGTCGCTCTTCTGGTCATCGCAGCATTCTCCATCGCGCCACATCGCGAAGCGTGGGTGCGTTACACAGGACATGCGCTATTCATTGTGCTCGCCGTTGCGCTAAGTATGCACTGGGTGCCAGGCTTTCATAATCTGCGCGTCATCGACGCCCAGCGACTAGCTGGCGATGCCGTACCGTTCACGATGTATTTGAATCTTGACAAGCCCCTTATTGGATTCTGGCTGCTGCTGGCGTGTCCGTGGATTCGCCCACGTTACGAAGCGAAAGCATCGATGAAAGCAGGCATGGCAAGCTTCGTTGGTACGACCATCGCCTGTTTGCTTCTCGCCGTGGCATTAGGGCTGGTGAGATGGGAGCCAAGATGGCATTCGTTGACTTGGCTCTTCATGCTCAATAACCTGCTGCTTGTCACGTTGACTGAAGAGGCGCTATTTCGAGGTTATCTCCAAGGCGGGTTGTCACGCCTGCTCGCGCGCTTCGCGCGTGGGGACCTCGTTGCGCTGTTCATCGCGGCGATCGCGTTCGGGCTGGCCCACTTCGCCGGCGGCTGGCAATGGATGGTACTCGCAAGCGTGGCGGGCGTCGGTTATGGCCTAGCCTATCGCTTTGGCGGCCTGAGTGCCGCCATCCTCGCGCACTTTGGCTTAAATGCCGTGCATTTCCTCTTTTTCACTTATCCGATGCTTCAGGCGCACGCGGCTACATAGATCACCCCGGTCCTCCCGCATCACAAGGAAGACAATACGGCTGAGATATGCGTCGATCCGTCCTTCATTCGCACGCGACCCGACGGAGTCACCAAAGTCCAGACGCCCGTGCAGTTACGATAGCGATGATGTCTCGCGCTGGCAGAACGCTGGCCGCGCGCAGGGCGCGGCAAGTACCCGCGGCTCGTCGAGTTCTCGGAACGACGATTGTGCTCCGAGGTGCTCGTCCTGCGACGGCCATGGGCACGAGCGAGAAGCGGCCGCTCGGTGGTCGGAATGCCCGACGAAGAAGCGCTCGTTCCGAAGTGCTCCGACTACCTACATGCATCGGATTTGATCCGTTGATACGCCCCCCTGCCCGCGCTCGCTGATCCGTGAGATTTTGGAGAGGAATTGTCACCGGGAGCCATCAAGTTTGATGTTCTGGAGATTTTGCGGCTCCGGCCGCATCTTCAAGCCGATGCGTGACTGAACGTGAGCACCATCTCCCTAAAGCGCGACGCGGCCGGACTTTGCGTCTGTGAACGCGTGACGAGGTGCAACGGCGCTCTAAACGCATCGTCGCCGGCGACGCGGCAATAGCGCACGCTTTCCTGCCGATATCGTTGCATCGACGCCGGCACCAGTGTCACGCCCCCGCCCGCCGCAACGAGGTTGATCGCGGTTACCATACGCGGCACTTCATCGACCACGCGAGGCGTGAAGCCGCGCGCCTCGCAGGCACGGATGAAATCCGCGTACATACCCGGCGCGCCCGGCCGTCGAACGAAGATGAACGGCTCGCCGGCGAGCGCGTCCAGCGCTATCGCGCGCGCGCCGATCAGCACATGTCCAAGTGGCAGCACCAACCGCATGCGCTCCTGCGCCAACAGTTCGAAACGCAAATCGGCGGGCGTTTCGGTGGGCTTGCGCAATATCGCCGCGTCGACCTGCCCGTTCGACATCATCTCGATGATCTCTGCCGCGTTGACCTCGCTCAGTTCGATCGAGATATCCGGATGCGTCTGCCGGAATGCCCGGATCGCCGTGGTCGCGAGCGGATGAAACGCCGCCGAGCTTGTGAGCGCGATACGCACCCGCCCGACTTGCCCCTGCGACACGCGCCGCGCATGCGCCACGCCCTGCTCCAAGGTGCGCAAGGCCGCGCGCGCATGCTCCGCAAGCGACTGGCCCGGCGCGGTGAGTTCTACGCCGCGCGGCTGACGCAGGAACAGCGCGAAGCCTAATTCCTGCTCGAGTTCCTGAATCTGCTGCGACAGCGGCGGTTGCTGCATGTGCAAGCGTGCCGCCGCGCGGGTGAACTGCCCCTCCTCCGCTACGGCGAGGAAGTAACGCAAATGGCGCAATTCCATGGCATTCGCTCTGTGAGATATCCATTGGATATGGTCACCCTATCCGATATGTATTTTACATTTGCCGGCGCGCTTCTTATGCTTGCATCACTCGAAAAGGTAGGGGAGACAAAAATGCACACCGTGTTGAACACGGGCGCGCCGCTCGCCGCCGCGCCGCCGATGTCGAACTCGCAAGTGCGCAGCGCCGTGCTGGCGTCGGTCATCGGCAACGGGCTCGAATGGTTCGACTTTCTCATCTACGGCTATTTCGCCAAGACCGTCGCGCATGTGTTCTTTCCGGTCGGTAACAGCTTTCTCTCGATCACGCTGACGCTCGCGACGTTCGCGATCGGCTTCATCGTGCGGCCGCTGGGCGGCATCGCGATCGGCGCGTGGGCCGATCGTCACGGACGGCGGAAGACGCTTTCGATGCTGATTCTGTTGATGGCCGCCAGTACATTGCTGATGGGTCTCACGCCGGGTTACGCGAGCATCGGCATTGCTGCGCCCTTGCTGGTGCTCTTCGCGCGCGTGCTGCAAGGCTTGTCGGTCGGCGGTGAATTCGCGACCGCCGCCGCGATGCTCACCGAATATGCGCCGCCTGGCCGCAAGATGTTCTTCGGCAGTTTTCAGATGACATCGCAAGCGGTCGCGCTGCTGCTGTCGTCGTCATGCGGCTATCTGCTGACGACGCATCTCTCCAGCGACGCGCTCACTTCGTGGGGCTGGCGCGTGCCGTTTCTGCTCGGCGCGCTCGTCGGCCCGATCGGGTTCTATATTCGCCACAGGGTCTCCGAATCGCCGGAATTCGTGCAGTTGCGACAGCAACTCGGCCACGCGCCGCGTCAGTCGTTGCGCGCGTTCTTTCGTGAACGCGGCGATGCGGCGCTGTGTGCAATGGGCGTCATCATCGTCGGCACGGCAACCAACTATCTGTGGCATTCGTATATGCCGCTGTATGTCGAACGGCAGTTGCATCTGCCGCTGGAGAACGCACTGCTCGGCACGGCCATTTCAGGTTTGATCGGCATCGTTGGCTATCCGCTGGCGGGCAGGCTCGCGGATCGCTTCGGCGCATATCGGCTGTTCTTTCCGATCACGATTCTGTGGATCTGCGCGGCGTGGCCGTTGTTCTCCTGGGTGCTCGCCGCGCCCACGCCCGAGCGCGTATTCGCCGCGCAGATGATCGCCACCGTCGTATTGAGTTTGATGTCGGGCGCGCATCCCGGCATGTTGACGCAACTGTTCCCGACCGCGACGCGTTCGATGGGCGTCGCGCTTTCGTACAACATCGCCGTGACGTTGTTCGGCGGGCTCGCGCCGCTGACGGTATCGACGTTGATCGGCGTGTCCGGGTCGCGCATGGTGCCTGCGTGGTATCTGATGTTCGCGGGCATCGTGTCGCTGCTGCTCGTGGGACTGAGTGCATCGGGACGGCGGCTGTGCCGCGAGCCGAATCTGTGGCTGAAGGACGGCGCGCATTCATGACAATGCCCGAGAACGGAGCGCGTCCGCGCAACGAAGCGCCGGTGCGCGTGGTCGGCGCTGCGCGCTTTCGCATCTCGACGCCGCGAGGCGCCGGCTGCGTGCCGGTGTTCTTCGGCGGCGCATCGGATAGGGCGTCGATCGAGCGCGTCGTCATCATGCTGCACGGTCGCCTGCGCGATGCCGATGCTTATCTGCGCACAGTCGAACGCGCGCTGTATGCATCGTCCGTGGCACGCGAAACGACGCTACTCGTTGCGCCGCAATTTCTCGCGACCGCCGATGTAGAGCATCACGCGCTCGATGCCGGCACGCTGCATTGGGAGTGGACCGCATGGATGGGCGGCCTCGATGCGCGCGGTCCGAACGCGCTGAGTTCGTTCGATGTGCTCGACGCGTTGATCGCGCATTACGCGCATTGCGCGCGCTATCCGGCGATACGCGACATCGTGATCGCGGGACATTCGGGCGGCGCGCAGGTGACGCATCGCTATGCGATCGTCGGACGCGCATCGAGCGGCGCGGCGAGGCTGCGTCATGTGATCGCGAATCCCTCGTCGTATGTGTATTTCGATGCATCGCGGCCCTATCCGGCGAGTCTTCCATGCGATGACGTGAACGACTGGAAATACGGCCTCGCCCGCTTGCCGCGCTACGCAAGCGAGAACGCGCACACGCGCGATCTCGAAGCGCATTACGCGCGCAGCGACGTGACCTATCTGCTGGGCGAACGCGATTGCGATCCGCTGCATCCCGCGCTCGATCGCACGTGCGCGGCGAATGCGCAGGGTCCGCATCGGCTGGCCCGGGGCCGAGCGTATTACGCGTATCTGCTGGCGCGGCATCACGGGTTGATGCATCGCTATCACGAAGTGCCGGAAGCGGGTCATAGCGGCGAGGCGATGTTCGGATCGGATGCGGGCATACGCGCCCTCTTCGGCGATGATGCGCGGCTCGTGCGATCCGTCGCCGGCGACGTGGGCGGCGCAAGCGAATAAGAGAAGCACTTTCAACCGGCCCGGGCGTTCGATCCGTGCCGATACAGGAGACGACCATGATCAGCAGAACGTCGGGGCGCACGCTCGCCCTCGGTGCGCTATGCGCAGCGCTTTCGATGACGATTGCCGGATGCGGCGGCGATAGTGGCGGCTCGCCCGCAGCCGTCGGGAACGTGCAAACGCAAGCGCAAACGCAAACTCAGACTCAGACTCAGACGGCATCGCAACAATGCGCCGCGCTCGCCGCCATGGCGATTCCGGCGTCATCCATCGGCGCGCCGACGAGCGGTGCGAAGATCGCGACCGCGACGCTCGTCCAAACGAGCGGCGAGTATTGCCAGGTGAACGGGGCCATCGCGCCCGTCGATCCGGCAGCGCCCGCCATCAACTTCCAGGTGAACCTGCCGACCAACTGGAACCACAAGTCGCTGCATTACGGCGGCGGCGGTTTCGATGGCACGCTCATCACCGGCGTCGCCGCGCTGGACATGGCGCCCACCGGCGCGCCGACGCCGCTCGCTTCCGGCTACGCCACGTTCGGCGACGATTCGGGACATCAGAGTTCGAGCATCACGAATGGCTCCTTCGCGGCCAACGACGAAGCGCTCGCCAACTATGGCGGCCTTAGCCTGAAGAAGACGCACGACGTTGCAATGCTCCTCATCAAGAAGCGCTACGCGCAGATGCCGGCGAAGAGTTACTTTTTCGGCAGCTCGACGGGCGGCCGCGATGGCCTCACGGAAATCCAACGCTGGCCCGGCGATTACGACGGCATTGTCGTGAACCGGCCCGCACTCAATTACACTGGCTTGCGTCTGTCGAACGTCGTGTTGGGACGCGCGCTTTATTTGCGCAACGGCGCGGGCTGGCTCGATGTCGCCAAGACCGGACTGCTGCAGAACGCCGTGATGAAGGAATGCGATACGCTCGACGGCGTGGCCGACGGAATCATCTCGAACGTCGATGCCTGCAAGCTGCACGCGCTTAAGGTGCTCGCGTCGGTGCGTTGTCCGGGCGGCAAGGATGCGGGCGATAGCTGTCTCTCCGATCCGCAACTTGCGACCGTCGTCACGATCGCTTCTCCCCTGCTGCTGCCTTATCCACTCGCCAACGGCGTGCATCGCTATGCGGGCTACAACATTCTCGCCGGCTCCGTGTTCGCCGGACCGTTCACGACGCGCGATCTCGGCGAATCGAAAACGCCGTCGAATCCCGCGAGCAAGCACGACGCGAATCAGTGGGTGACGGGCGATCAATGGGTCAAGTTCTTTGTCACCCGCGTGCCGACATTCGATTCGCTGACCTTCGATCCATACGATCCAGCCACCTACCGCTCGCGCGTGCAGACCGTTTCGGCGCTGAGCGATGCCACAAACACGGACGTCGGCGCGTTCGCAGCCAAGGGCGGCAAGATCATCATGACGCATGGCCTCGCTGACGAGATTGTCAGCACGGATTCCAGCACGGATTACTACAACGGACTGCTCGAGCGCTACGGGCGCGGCAAGGTCGACGACTTCGTGCGCTTCTATCTGATGCCCGGCGTTGGACATGGGACGGGGCCGTTTCATCCGGCAATCGATTCGCTGTCCGCGCTCGATCGCTGGGTCGAATCAGGCACCGCGCCCGAGACTTTGCAGATGAGCGACCTCAACACGGCGACGCTCGGCCGCACACGGCCGCTCTGCCGTTATCCGGCGTGGCCGCGGTTTGTCGGCGGCGACGTGAACGACGCGACGAGTTTTGCGTGTGTATACCGATAAAACATAATCGTAAAGTGCCTACGGCGCGGCAACTGGCAAAAAAGCGCATCCACGATAAGCGCCGTAAGCCCGTGCCGCCCGAAGACTCACTGTGGTTGGTTCGATCCGCGGCTTACGTCGTTTTAAGCTGCAATGTCGTCCGGCTCACGCGACAGAGATGCAGCACCTTTAACTGACACGCCAGCGCAGAACCGACGCGAGTTTTACGCAAAGCGGCCGACAGAACCGAACGTTCGGACTAGTTTTTGAGTGTAGTACCAATCTATGTCCAAAACATTGAGACGCATCTCGGCACTATGCTGAAATCGTCACGCCACGGGTGCCAAAGTGACAAGACACCTCCTCTGTGACGTCTTTAGTATTGCGTCGACTGATTAAGTGGTATCTAAGTGGACCTGCGGCGAAGACGCCGTAGTTCACAGCCGAGCGCGCTATCCGTTTCTGACTTCGGTCGCCCGCTCCCCCGATTGCCGCCCGGCGCTCAGCCGGCAATCGAGTGATGCTCTCCGAGCGCGATCCGCATGGAACCGTGTCAACGGCTGAGCCCAATATGAACTCGCGAGACTTCGCAGGAATTCTGCCATTTTCCAACTGCGTTCGTGCCGCTGGCACGAGTGAATTCGGCTTCGGCCTGCTCAAAGCAATTGAAGGCCTCGTTGAGGTCGACCATTGTGTCCTGGTTAATGTCTGGCCGCGTCACGCAGAACTGTCGGCGTTTGCAAACCGGCGCAACGGTGCAGGCGAACACCTGACCGAAGCGTATATTGGTGGGCGCTATCGCGAAGATCCACTCGTGCAGGAGTTTGTGACCTCCAGAGTCGCTGAGTTGGATAAGCCGGTCCTGCGATCGCTCATGCCGGAATGCCGATTCAACGAAGCCTACTACGAGCGCTTCTTCGTTGAACCGGGGCTCGTAGACAAGTTCTCACTCATCGTGCCCGATTCGAACAACACAGTCTTCCTGAGCTTTTATCGCTCGGTGGAGATGGGCCGTTTCAGCAACAGGGACAAAGTTCACTTTTTCGAATTTGCCGACCTACTGGCCGCGCTCGCATCCATCCACACCAGACTGCTAACAACGCCTCGGGTCTCCCGCGAGGTCTCGTTCAAGTGGCACACGATGCTATCTGAACGAGAACGGTCCGTTGCCAGATTGCTCGGCCGCGGTGAAACGGCAAAGACAGCAGGCGCGATGCTCTCGCTATCCCCGACCAGCGTTGTTACCTACAAGCAGCGTGCATTCGCAAAGCTGGGCATCGCGACACAGCGCGAACTTGTTGCACTGACGGCGTTGATGAGTTGACCCGCGACATCCCTGTCCTAGTTCAGTAGGACAGACGTGCACAATTGATCAATTTAAGATACTTCTGCTCGGTGATCCCTGCAGAGAAAGATCACCGAGCAGTTCCTCAAACGCCTTACATTTCACTTCGGATACCGAATCGAAAAGCCGGGCGAACTCTTTTGTCCCTCAGGCCCAAAGAGGGCCGCAACACGGTTGAGACATCATGCGCGTACTTCTTGTAAAAGACGATTTGCAGTGCGGTCAACACTTGTTCCGCGAGCTCAGAAACGCGGGCTACAACGTTGATTGGGTGCGCGATGCGCGCGCTGGAAGTCTCGCCATTGGCGCTGCCTACTATGCTGTTGTCCTCCTTGACTTGAGTCTCATGTGTGGCGGCGCTCTGGAACTTCTCCGAAGGTCGCGGGAGTCGGGCAACAAGGTGCCCGTACTGACCTTCATTACCTCCGGCGATCCGCAGGCACGTGTTCACAGTCTCGATATTGGTGCGGATGATTGCATGCCCAAACCGTTCGATGTTCGCGAGGTGCTAGCGCGCATTCGTGCGGTCCTGCGTCGGCAAGCCGGCTCTGCCACTTCACGAATCGGCAGCGAGCAAGTCGGCCTCGATCTAGACCACCGGACGCTCCGATGCAACGGTGTGTCGTCGTCACTCTCAGCACGAGAGTTTGCGTTAATGCACGCATTGTTAGAAAGACCGGAGGCGATCCTATCGCGTGCTCAACTCGAGGAGCGCATCTACGGTTGGGGGCGAGAGATCGAGAGTAATGCGCTCGACGTATTGATCCATTCGATGCGCAAACGGTTCGGTCGCAATTTGATCGAAAACGTGCGGGGGATCGGTTGGACCGCAAGGCGCGCCGTGGGCGGTTCGGCTCAGGCACACTGCGCTCCGATCCCATCAAAAATGCGCAGCTATTCTTCCCTCGAGGCGGGGCTGGTTCATTAACAACACCATAGACGGGCCAACCCAACGCCGTTCGAGGTCTGACCTAATGCGCTCGACGCACAAGGATCTGATCGCTCTGGTGTGCAGGCATCTGACTTTAGTCAACGACGTACGCAACGCGGACTCGCGAGCGCGCCCGCGGTGGTCCGCGAGTCGCCAACTGGCAGCCATCTGCTCGTCAATCGAACGATTGTGAAAGCTGCGTTCTGCCAAACGTCGCGCAGTCGATTTTCAAATCTAGGGTGCCGCATATCGCGGACTCCGAGTTCCGCATATGCGCACCGACGCGAGAGTCAACTGCTTCGATAGGGGCACCTGTCAAACGATCGGCTTAATTCTCAACTCATTGTCAGATGCAACAATCGGCCGCAAAGACAACCGAGGTCTCGAAAAATGGAACATCCGCAGGTTGAAGTTAAAAAAGTCGCTCAATCGCGACCGGACGAGAAGTTAATGGGGCGCCGCACTCGCCGGATCGCGCTTTTAGCATGCGCTTTGGTACTGGCGTTCGCCGCAATGCAGGTCGCCCTGCCTCGAGAGGAGGGATTTGCGGCCGCGCTCATCAATTCGACGTGGGGCAAGTGGCAGGAAAAACGGATGGAAGCAAGTCGCGAGGAACTCATGCGCGGATGCGTCAAGCAGGGTTTCGCGACGTTCGACGCTTGCTTCGACAGTTCCTTGTCCACCATGGGCCCTGGTTGACTATCCAATCACTGCAATCGGCGAGCATGTGCCAACGCCATCGATCGGAAGATCTTCAACCCATCTTTCCAATTTAAGGCGGTTCGCCATGCTTACACTTATCACCTGCATTGATCGCCAAAGGCGAACGAAACATCACCATGGAAAACAAAGTCAAAACTGCTGATGAAGCTGTTGCATTGATTCGCAACGGCGACGTGGTGAGTTGCTCAGGTTTCGTCGGAACCGGCACGCCGGAGGAATTGATCGCGGCGCTGGAGCGACGTTTCGTCTCAACGGAAGGTCCGCGCGATCTGACGCTCGTCTTTGCCGCCGCGTGTGGCGACGGCAAGGAGCGCGGACTGAACAGGATCGCCCGCAATGGACTGATCCGTCGAGCAATCGGAGGCCATTGGTCGCTCGTTCCCAAGCTCGCGAAGCTGGCGATGGACAACCAGATCGAGGCCTATAACCTTCCGCTAGGTACGATCTCGCATCTCTATCGCGATTCGGCCGCTCACAAAGCAGGCACACTCACTAAAGTAGGCCTCGGTACCTTCGTCGATCCACGCCAAGACGGCGGGAAGATTAACTCACGAACAAAAGAAGATCTCGTATATTTAATGCAGATCGGGGGCGACGAGTGGCTCTTTTACAAGGCCTTCAAGATCGACGTCGCCCTGATTCGCGGCACTACTGCCGATCCCGAAGGCAATATCACAATGGAGCGAGAGGCGCTGCTGTTGGACGCTCAGGCTGCTGCCATGGCTGCGAGGAATTCCAACGGGCTAGTCATTGCCCAGGTCGAAAGGATTGCATCGAGCGGCTCGCTCGATGCGAGGACCGTGGTGGTTCCGGGCATGCTGGTCGATTACGTTGTGGTAGCGCCAGGTGCGACCCATTGGCAAACCTATGCCACCGATTACAGCCCAGCGTACTCAGGCGAGATCCGCGTCCCCATCGACGCAATGCCGGCACTTCCCCTCAATGAGCGAAAGCTCATCGCGCGGCGCTGCGCCTTCGAGTTACCCCGAGGCGGCGTCATTAATCTCGGAATCGGCATGCCCGAGTCAGTGGCGGCAGTCGCAGCGGAGGAACACATACTCCACGACTTAACCTTGACGGCGGAATCCGGTGTGATCGGCGGCCTGCTCCAAGGCGGCCTCGATTTTGGCGCGGGCATCAATGCGCAGGCGTTGTTGCATCAAAATCAGCAAATTGACTTCTACGATGGCGGTGGACTGGACCTCGCGTGCCTTGGCATGGCTCAGGTCGACGGCGCGGGCAACGTCAACGTCAGCCGATTCGGTTCTCACCTTGCCGGCGCCGGTGGGTTTATCAACATTAGCCAGAATACGCGCCAGCTTGTGTTCGCCGGGACGTTTGCCGCAGACGGAGGCGCCAGCTGTGTCGAAGGTGGCGAACTGCAAATCGTAGCCGAAGGGCAAACGAGCAAATTTGTAAAAGCGGTGGAGCAGATCACGTTTAACGGACCCCTTGCCGCGGCAAGAGGCCAGTCTGTGCTGTACGTGACAGAGCGATGCGTTTTCAAGCTCCAGCCCGAGGGCCTGCAACTGATTGAAGTGGCGCCGGGAATCGACATCGAACGAGACGTGCTTGCCCATATGGCGTTCCGTCCGATTATCGGTGACGTGGTGCGGATGGACCCACGCATCTATCAATCAAAACCCATGGGTCTCGCCACGATGCGACAGGATCCGCCGCAATCGAATCATTGCGCTCAGGCCAACGATGAAAAATCCAGTGTTCTCAAATTTGAAGCCAAGCCGAACTCACACGAGGTTTTGCGTCCTTCCGCACGCCCCCCAATTAACTCGTAAGGAGTGTGTTCCATGCGACTGGTCCGTAGAACTGCAATCGCGCTAACTCTGGTCCTGATCACCGCGCGGGCGTTGGCAGCGCCCGCTGCGGCGGCGGCCGCTGGTGATCCGGAGAAGCCGGTGTCGACCGTCCTCCTCAAGACCGAGCGCTCATGGGATGGCAAACTATATAAAAGGTATCCTGCGGGGCGGCCGCAACTCACCGTTCTCAAGATTGTCATTCCCGCCCACACGACGCTACCGTGGCACATGCACCCAATGCCGAACGTCGGATACGTACTAAGCGGGAATCTGCATGTGGAAAGCAGGGACGGCCATCATCAGACGACCCTGCACGCAGGCGACGTGCTTCCTGAAATGGTGGGAAGCGCTCATCGTGGATACACCGATAACTCTCCAGTCAAACTGATCGTATTTTATGCGGGAGGGAAAGGCTTACCCACTGCGACAACAGTCCATTGAACGGCGTTCTGCGACTCTTCCGATACTTTGCAACGGCGCACTGGGACATGGAGACGCACTTCGCTTACGTTTTTTGAAGTCGCTAACTTGTAACGGGCTGCAGCATCGCGCCGTCTCATCCCAAGGCGGCGGACTCGAATGATCAAATCATTGAAGAATCAGCTGGTGCTCGCGCTCGGACTGCTCGTCAGCGGGATCGGCGTCGTGCAGGGCGTGAGTTCGTATCAGTTGAGCAAGACCGGAATGAACGCGCTGCTCGACATGCGCCTCGAACAGGTAGCCGCGCGCCTGCGCGACGGCTTGGCCGAAAGCCTGCCGAAAAATCCCGCACGCGGCACGCAGGACGAGCGCGATGTCGTCGCCGTGGTATGGAAGCCGGGCGAGGCGCTGCCTTTCCGCACGACCGACCCGTCGCTGCACTTTCCGCGCGACGCGCAGCCGGGTTTTTCCGGCGTCGACGTCAACGGCGAGCATTGGCGCATGTTCACGCGCCAGGAGCCGACGATGACGATCCAGGTCGCGCAGCGCTCGTCGATCCGGCGCGAAATCACGCAGGAAGCCGCGACGCAAACGCTCTGGCCGATCGCGGTGCTTTTGCCGCTCGTGTGGATCGCGGTCGCGCTCGTCGTGCGGCGCTCGCTGCGTCAGTTGAACGAGCTGGGCGAGGAAGTCCGCGCCATCGACATGGGTCATCTGCAGCCGCTGCCGACCGTCGGCGTGCCCACGGAAATCGCGCCCTTCATCCATTCGATCAACACGATGATCGAGCGCCTCGCGACATCGATCGAGAAGGAGCGCAAGTTCATCGCCGATGCCGCGCACGAATTGCGCACGCCGCTCACCGCGCTGCAGCTACAGGCCGACAATCTCGCGCCGCATATCTATCCCGGCAATCAGGAGCGCTTTCAGGAGTTGCGCAAGGGCATCGCGCGCAGCGGCAAGCTGATTACGCAACTCTTGCGGATGGCGCGCGCCGATGCGCCGATGAACGGCGCGCCGCTCGCGCGCGTGAACATCGCGGACGTGGTCACGGCCGCCGTCGCCGACGTGCTGCCGATCGCCTTGTCGCGCGGCATGGATATCGGCGCGGAGGAAATGGTGAACGCGCACGTGCGCGCGGTGGAAACCGACATCGGCATGGCGGTGAAGAATCTCGTGTCGAACGCGGTGCGCTATACGCCCGATGGCGGCACCATCGACCTGCGCACGCGGCGCGATGGCGACATGGTCTGGATCGATGTCGTCGACACGGGGCCGGGCATCGACGAAGCGTTGCTGCCGCGCGTGTTCGACCGCTTTTTCCGCGCGAATCCGGACATCGAGGGCAGCGGGCTGGGGCTGTCGATCGTGAAGGCGATTGCCGCGCGTTACGGCGGCGACGTGACGCTCAAAAATCGCAGCGACGGGCGCTCGGGCATCGTCGCTTCGATCGGTTTTCCGGTCGAGGAAGTGAGCGAAAGAGTGCCATCGCCTACGTTGATTCTTTAGCATTTGCGAGCGATAAAATACAATCGTCGCCTGTCACGGAGTCGCCTTCGCCGGTCAGTCCGAGCGAAAAGACACCCGTGCGAATGAAACAGTCTCCGGCGCGTGTGGCACCATTCTCGCGGGATTAGGAGTAGGACATGCGAATTCTTCTGATCGAAGACGACCTGCAGATCGGCACGAGCCTGATGCGTGCGCTCAAGGACGCCGATTACGCCGTCGATTGGGTCCGCGACGGCAACGCAGGCCGCGAGGCGATCAACGCGGCCGAGTACACCGTCGTGCTGCTCGATCTCGGCTTGCCGGGCATGACGGGCATCGAACTCTTGCGGCAGGCGCGCACGGCCGGCAACGCGACGCCGGTGCTGATTCTCACCGCGCGCGACGATCTCGACACACGCGTCCAGGGCCTCGATCTCGGCGCCGACGACTATCTGCTCAAGCCCTTCGACATGCCCGAACTGCTGGCGCGCATCCGCGCGGTGCTGCGCCGCAAGGCGGGCTACGCGGTCTCGCGCCTCGGCGACGATTCGCTCTGCCTCAATCTCGATCAGCGTACGCTTACGTGCGGAGAGACGTCGGGCGTGCTGTCCGCGCGTGAATTCGCGCTGATGCACGCGCTGCTCGAACGTCCCGGCACGATCTTCTCGCGCGATCAACTCGAAGACCGTCTCTACGGCTGGGGCAAGGAAGTGGAGAGCAACGCGGTCGACGTGCTGATCCATTCGGTGCGCAAGAAATTCGGCGCGGGCGTGATCCGCAACGTGCGCGGCCTCGGCTGGACGGTGATGCTCGGCCAGCCCGGCCGCCAGGAAACGAGTTAGGACACTTGGCATCGGCGGGCGGCTCACTGCTCATCGTATCGACGGCCGAGCGCGCCGCAAAAATGCATGCCGTAGTTGTGATCCTGCGTTTCAATCTGACACATGCGCCGCTCGGTTTCGGCGGGATTGTTAGACAACCCGAGATAACAACAAACTTTTACCTCCGACCAGCGAAAAGAAATGTCGCGGCATCAAGAACTCACAGAAGCCACTGGCGTACGCGTGTACTTCTGCGACCCACATAGCCCCTGGCAGCGCGGGACCTGCGAACACACAAGCGGATTGCCCCCTCAAGGGTATCGACCCCTCGGTCTACAGCCAGGACGAGCTCAATGCCATCGCCGACAGCCTGAACAGTCGGCCGCGCGCAACCCACGCTTTCCATTCGCCATTCGAAGTCTTCGCTGCAACACTTGCCTCAGCGAGCCGACCTCAACGACCTAAACCTTAGCCCACGTTGCACTTCGGTTTGAAACCGCCCGACGTTATCGCTATAGGCCGCGCGCCGGTCCTTTCATATCACCTTCGATTAACCGCGAGCAATCGGAAGCTCGGCATTCGCGGGCGCCGTACCCGCCACGGGCGTCCCCTTTGTTTCATGGGAAGTCGGAGATGTCAAATGGAGCGGCCGCCTGTCGCTAACGTGCTTTATGCTTTTTATTCTGAAGCGCCCCGAGTGGCCGGTCCATGCATCAGCTGGTGTTAGAGATCTACGCGACCGCGGGACAGAATGTACGGCGTCGCATTAGGCAGTCAAGTGCGTCTGCCGTCTCGCTCAATCCGTCGGAACTGGACTCTTGAATCCTGTCGGGCGGGACCGCGACAAACAGGTGTTGCACTTGAGAGTTGAGGCGGCCCCGGGAAACGTGCGCCTGTTGGCGGCTCATTCTCGTTGAGACGAATAGCTATCGAACGCCTTCACCTGTCGCCAATCCGGATAGGTGGTTTCCCAAACACGATGGATCTTGCCGTCGACAAAGGACGCAATCAATAGGATTTCGAATTCGACGGGCGCCTCGTCGGGCCGCTGGGTCTTGATCCAGAGCCTTACGGCGACACGATCTTCCGATTCAACCCAGGTGGCTTCGTCATAACGGACGTCGTAGCGGATCGAGGTCGGATACACCTTCGCATGGCCCGATTCAAATGCTGCGTAATCTTGAATATTGCCATTGGTCTCGAGTATAAAATCGCGGCTGTAATAATGGGCGATCCGGGACAAGTCCTTCTTGAGCACCATCTCCTCAAACATTTCGCGCAGGAGCTCAGCAGGCGAATTCATGTCCGTTTCCTTTGACAATATTGTTTGGATTCAATCGCGCCGCCACCTATCGGCCATAACACATTGTAACGACCGTCTCGGTGCGTAGGCTTCTATCATCGAGCCTTTCAAGTGCGGCTCCTCGCATAAAGTTTGACATTCATACAACAGGTGACCGCAATCAAATAAACGAAACGGATAAGGGGGCTCAGCCGCGCGGACGCCGGACGCGTGCTCGAAGAGCGCACGGTTCGGCCGAGTCCCGATCGTAGCGGCGCAGAGTTAGCCTAGAATGAGCGCGCGGGGTAGCTTTGCCTTCGAAAGCGAGGAAACCTCAGTGAACCGGGGCACGCGCTGAACGCCGTTGCGCCGGGGTGCGTATCCGTCGCGCCGATTCGCCGCCTTTTAGTCTTTCCCTTTGCCTGCATCATCGCCGGCGCACGCCCCGGCCGCTTCATTTATCCGGCTGTCCGATCCGCGCGGCCACTTCTGAAATCGATTTGCCAGGTTCGTTGACTCATCTTAAGCTAAGTTTCGCGCCCTACTCTACCCGGAAGAATAGACAGACCAGGAACGAACTATGAGCGCGCGACCCGACGAACGCCTTTGCACATTGAGCGAGATTGCCGCCGAATGCTTTAACGTCGATGTCCTGAACGCCGATGCACCCGAGTGCCGTGTGTCGGTGAGACCGGTCGACATCGTTCGCGCTCTCGAGAGCGCTTACGACATGGGCCTAATAGCCGGCTATCAATTGACGCGTTCAGCAACGCTTCACGCTTGACTTTTTTCAGCGCATCTGCTCATACGATGTACACATCGTTTTTAAGGCCCGCGACAATGATGCTCCCTACGCTGCCGCTTGAGGGAAAGCCAGTTGCGACTCTTCAGAGCGCTCCAGGAGAAGCATCGCAGTCGTGTGCGACGGGGCACGGTCTAGGGAGTCCCAGACCGTCGCGCTCGAAGCGCCAACCGTCGTCGCGACCTCGCGCTGCCTACGTTGCATACGAAAAGCAGGCGCAGCACTTCGCTGATATGACGCATGGATAATATTCTTTCGACATTCGGCCGCTCGACAAAATCGTCGAGAATGCCATGGTTATCCGCGTCGCCATCGCCTCCACCTTACTGCTCGGTTACGCGTATTCGCGCTCGGGCGGCGGTCGGATTCCCGCTCGGTTTGTGATCGATGAGACCGATCGCATTGTCGCAGAGAAGCGCCTGCCGAACGATCTCGCGAGGATCCTGGCGTTTCTTTCGCCCTGCCGGACGAAGTTGCCGGCGTCATCATCGAATCGACCTATAACCGGTACTGGCTTGCCGATGGTCTGCAGGCAACCGGCTTCACCGTGCACGTGGCCAACACTACCCCGACCGGCTTCACCGTGCACGTGGCCAACGCTACCCCGATCAGGAAGTATGACGGACTCAAATACAGCGACGACGAGACGGATGCACGCTATCTCGCCGACCTGTTGAGGCTCGGCATCCTGCCCGAAGGAACCATCTTGCCACCCGAGATACGCATGGTGCGCGATCTCGCACGCAAGCGGCAATAACTCGTGCGTTCGCATAGCTAGCACATTCTCGCGTCGAGAACATTACCGCCTGCTATCACGGAAACAGAATTACCAGCAACCAAGTCAAGCGGCTGGACAGGGAAAACCATCGAGCAGTGGCGTCTGCCAGACGACGTATCACTCGCCCTTCGGGCCAACGTCGCGGTCATCACGACGCTCTTTGCCCAGATCGTGATTCTCGAAAAAGCGTCTCGAGAAAAAGTTCTACTTCGACCCGAGTCTGCATTGCTAATGACCGTGCCTGGGACTGGCCTCACCCTTGCGACCGTTATCCGGCTGCAAATCGGCTCGACCGAGCGTTTCGCCAGCGCTGCCAACTTCGCTTCCTACGCGCGCTGTGTCGAACGTCAGTATTTGATCAACGGCAAGAAGAAAGGCGAAGGTAACGCTAGGAACGGCAACAAGTATCTCGCCTGCGTATTCGTCGAGGCAGCTAACTCGCGCTGCGCTTTTGCGATCGGAGCCGACACTTCTATTAGCGCAAGAACGCCAAAATCAGTCCGGTCGTCGCCCGCAAGGCCTCGGCCCCCAAGCTGGCGCCCGTGTTCCCATATGCTGAAGAAGCGCAAGTCGTTTGATATGACCCGCTGCTTCGTATAGCGCTACCACGGCGACCGACAAGCCCGGTTCCACCGATGGAGCCACAGCACTGGTTTGAATGGGACACCGATTCGCCGTCGCCCGTAGTGTAGTCAAAACGGACCGTCTGCAATGCGGACCACCCACAGATCGGCGCCGGTTGACCGGCAGCCCCGATATGTGTAAACCTTTGGGCGCATTTGCGGTACCAGAGCTCTTATGGCGTGGCCAAGCCACCAGGGCGACCGGCTGCTTGTCGCCGCTCGCTTGATCCCGCTGGGTGTCTGGCGTGATTCGTCGCAGCCTCCAAGTGAAAAAACGGGCACCCTCCGGGGACTGCCTCTCGCGCCGACGATCCGTTGCAGGGTAGAAGGGATTGCTTGATTCACGGAAATATTAATTCGGCGCCAGAAGGCAAGTCCTTTTCGGAACTAGGGCGCCCTAACCCGGAAGATGTACGGGAATCAAGACCACCCCAAGGCGCGCTTCACGAATCCGGAGAAAATGGGCTCAACATCCGGTGATTGCTCCGGCGAGCGTGGGCGCGAGGATATGCAGCAACGGCATGTCGCACAAACTGTGACGGCGGAGCGCGCCAACGACAATGGCCGGGGGCGTCGAACGGGATCGAAAGATCTACAGACGGCCACCTGTTCGATGGAGGGCAGTTTGGGGCAGATGCATCGAATCGGGAAGCGACGTCAAAGCCTGCGAGAACCGCGGGCCCTCACGCTCTGCTAATTCTCCCCGATCACACTTCCCTCACACGCTGCAAGACAGGAGGGAAAGATGAAGACCGAACCGACGCCAATCGCCGCGGCATCGCCCGTCGCGCAGGATGTGCAGGACGTGCAGCGCGATGCATCGTACGGGGAAAGCGCGTTCGACGCATCGTCGCGTGCCGCGTCGATGTCCTACGAAGACCTTCTGCCCTACCTGCTTCTGCCGATGGCCGGCTCGTACTGAATCATGACACCGATCAGCCGATGTTCCCGAGACGGCGTCGCCTACAGGTTTCATCACATTGGCATTTCGACGCACGCCGTGCGCAATCACCGCTTCTTGAAAGCCAGCATGAGCATACAGTCGGCGTCGCTCTTGCACGTGCGGAACTATATGCCCACATCGCTCACCCGCGCGTGGCCCGTCGGCTGCCCGAATTAATGGTTGGCGCCGGGACGCGGCGTTCAGGGCGAGGTCTGGCGAAGGGACTGGAAGGACAGACGGTGCTGCCCAGTCCTTACGAGCGAATCGACGGCTTACACGTCACGGTGATTCGGAACGGTGACTCAAACGCCGTAGCATAACCTTAGCTGCTTGAGTCGTAACGTGTGATGTGCACATACGCGTACGAAGAATGAACGCAGGACTAGCGCACGCTGAACCGCATCACGGCCCTCGCACACTTGCCGATGGGCGCCTTGCACGCAGCGGGCAGCACGGGCACATCGCTGACTGCGGCCCGCGCCGACTTCAGCACGTCAATGCTCTCGATACCCGGCACACCGAGCCCCAACAGAGCGACGGCATAGTACGCCGCGCCGATCACTACGCTGCGCGCCTGGCCGTCAGAAACCCGGTTGACGTTAGTCCGCGTCTTTCAGTGAGCGTTCCAAGCTGCCGCCAGCCTTCAAATCGTCGTCGACAAGTAGTACTCCCCTCGTTGTCCATCGCCATGTTGCCTCTCATTGAAGCGGGCCGATTGACAGGATTACGTTGTCGTCGACATCGGTCGAGTACAGCGCCTGTCCGATGAAAAGCAGCCCGCCGAGATCAGGCAACGGTGCGGGCAACGGTCCCGTTACGAGATTCGTCTGGCCCGGAACACCTGCCACCGTGCTAACGACGCCGGCCGGCGAGATTTCGCGAATGGTCTTATTGAAGAAGTAGCTGGCGTAGATGTTGCCGGCAGGGTCAAGCGCCAGCGTCGTGAGGCCGTTGAAGGTCGCGACGGTGCCCGGGCCGTCCGTCCCGCCCTGCACTTCAGTCGATCCGGCGAGCGTCGTGACGACACCGTGCGTGCCGCTGAGCTGCATCTTGTAGAGAACGCCTGCGCCCGCGTTCAGGTCATCGTCCGATACGTAGAGGTTGTTGGCCTGATCGATCGCGATGGCTTGCGGGTTCACGAGCGCGAGCGACGCACCGTTCGTGATGCCCTCCAGCGAAATCACGTTGACCGTACCACCCGGCGTGATCTGCGCGAGCACGCTGGGTTGCGTCGGCGTGGACATGAAGAAGTACACGTTGGCGTTGCTGTCGGTGCCGATCGCGTCGCTTCCGTCCGTCTGCACGGCGACGTTCGTGGCCGAGTCGATTAGCGTCGTCACCTGTCCGGCGGGCGTGATCTTGCGAATCACGGCGACCGTCGCGGTCGGGCCTTGATCCGTGACATAGAGATTGCCCGCGCGGTCCGTCGCAATCTGCTGGGGACCTTCGAACAATGCGCCATTACCCACGCCGTCTGCGGAACCGGCCTTACCCGGCGTGCCGGCGATCGTGGTGACGACGCCATTGCTGATCTTGCGGATCGTGTAGTTGTCGGTGTCCGCGACAAAAATGTCGCCTGCATTGTCGGACACGAGACCTTGCGCGTAATTGAACTGCGCAGCCCTCACGGGGCCGTCGACATTGCCCGTCGCATCCACGACGCCCGCAAACACGTTGATGGCTGGTTGCGGAACAACGGGCGGCGGAGGGGCCGAATTGTTCGCTGACGAAGGCGAGCCACCGCCGCAGGCGCACAGAAAACCTGCCAGCGTGCCGACAACAACCAAGCGGGCTATGGCGGAAGAACACGGAATGGAATAGAGCTGCTTCATTTTGTATCTTTACCTGCATGAATAGGCAACACCGCAAAACCCTGCTAAGGGAATTCTGCAAAACACCGGCCCTTCGCTTGCTGGACCGCATCGCGACATGCCATCGCGCTGAGCACGTGTGCTTACGCTTTTCGATGCCTTGGTATCCGGCGTCAGCATAAACATCCGTTTCTTCACCGTGCAACAACGCAAGGGCCGGATTGATGTCGTGCTCGTTAGCCGCCGTGCCGATGACCGTGTGAACGATGCCTGAATCCGCGTCCACGCCTATATGCGCGTTCATGCCAAAGTACCAATTCCTGCCTTTCTGGGTCGACTGCATCTCGGGGTCACGTGTGCCCGAGCCGTTATTGGTCGAGCTCGGCGCTGCGACCAACGTAGCGTCGACAGCCGAGGCCGCCTTAAAAGGCCAGTTCAAAAAGACCGCTCCGTTCGGCTGAAGATATTCCAGCAGACGAGCGCGCAGGCCAGTTTTAAGAATGCCTCGTGAATGTCCGAGCGGCGTTCGAAGCGAGTACGAAGGCGACGGAAACCATGGAGCCACGAATGAGTTCGCTCGACGACCCAACGGAATTTCCCGAGACCGCTGCCGTGTTCGGTCCGACGCCTAGCGATAACCGGTCGGATGCCGCGCTCGCGAAGTCGGCGGCGATGGGCCTCGGAATCGTAACCACGGTCGGCGCAGATAACCTTGGGCTTACGAAGCGGTCGGCCGCGCGTTCCACGAATTGACGGGATAGCGTCGACCAGCGGCAGCAGTTGCGTGACATCGTTGCGGTTTGCGCCGGTGAGGATCACGCTGACTGGAACGCCGTTCGCGTCTACGAGGACGTGGTGCTTGGAGCCTGGTCGTGCGCGATCGGTGGGGCTTGGCCCAGTTTTTGGCCCGCCCCAACGGCTCGTACAGACGAGGAATCGACAGCCGCATATGAGAAGTCGAGCTGCCCCGATTCGCGCAGCTTGTCGAGCAGCAACCCATGCAGTCTGTCCCACACCCCGGCCTGCTGCCAGTCGTGCAATCGACGCCAGCAGGTCGCGCCAGAGCCAAAGCCCAACCGGGTCGACAGATGGTTCCATCGCATACCTGTCTTTAGCACAAGCAGGATGCCATTGAGTGCCGCACGGTCCGAGACTCGTAGGCGCCCAGGGTATCGCTTGCGTCGCGGTTTGGACGGTGGAAGTAGTGGTTCGATTAGTGCCCACAGTTCGTCATCGATGATAAGTGCCGGCATTCCTTGATCCGTTGTTCAGGCATCCAAGGTTAACCGTTTCGAAGGAAAGTAAACAGCCCTCCTGGGCTCTTTTTGAACTGGCCTTTAAGAGCTCGTCGAGTAAGTATCGCCCTCGGCGCGGAAAGCGGTTGTTCATCTGGCTTCACGGTGACTCATCCATTCACCGGACGGGCTGTGATCGGGTCACAAGAAGTGCCAATCAGTATCGATGATCACGCGAATCACGCCTGCGATCGCCGTAGTACATCGAATACGGTGAGTGACTTGCTTCAAAGTAGCGGTCGCGGCGCTCCAGACCGGCCAAGTCAGTCGCCGAGCTAAGGTACGCATCGCGTCGCATGTCTTCCGCCGCAGTCAATCGGGATACGAGCTTTTCCATCAGTTTCTTGAACATGATCTCCTCCGGGAGAGGCACGGCTTGACCGTGCATAGAACGTCTATCAAGGGAGACGAATGTTAAGTAATGAGAATTAGGCGAACGTGAGCGGGCGCAGGGCAACGTGGCAGGAAAGGAAAGTGACGGAGCAAAGCCTCGGCATGATCGCCCCGACTGCTAGCATCATCATGCATCATGCTTAAAGCCCAAAGGCGCAGCTGTCGCTCGAAGCGCCCCTGCCTGCGAAAACACGAAAGTGCAGCTAGCGCCCGCAATAGCGCCGCGACGCGAAAGGTTGCGGGAACCGAGATGGTCTACAACGAGTTCGCCGACCGACGAGCCGGCCGTAAACGCAACCTGCACTATTGCAGACAAGGAGAGCCGCGCCAGCTTGAGCATTTTCCGCAGTTGCGCGTTGCATCCACAGCAGCTCTGTACAGGAGCGAGTCACGGCAAGGCAGCCTCGACCGTGGGAGCATCATGGCGACGACCGCGATTGAACGCTTCAATTGCGTTCGACGGCGCGGGAATACACGAGATTTGACACCAAACCAACGGTCCCGGAGCCCGGTAGATCCAGGTGATGCTCGACATTGCGAGATTCGCACGCTCAATGAAAAATGGCGTGACGTAGGTGTTTGCGCAGAAGTGGGCGCCAAACGGAAGCCCGACAACGATGAGTGCAATCCGGGCATCGTGGTGATGCAACGGGCGCACAAGATCTCGCCATCGCATGGCTACATGCGATGGCGGCGCCGGTACGAGGCAGAACTGGGCGGCGAATGCCACGCCGACAAGCACGGCCGTCGACGTGAACGCGCCCCCGCCACGATAAAACTGCCGTGCGCTCAAGCGACGTGGCCGCGAAGCGCTGGATCGAGCTTACGGCGAGTGAGGACGTCCAAACTCTGCGGGAGCATTACGCGCTAGACGCCCCCGACGCAGAAATCGAATGCGGTGCATTGCCGACCCGCAAATCTTTTGACACCGCATTGGGAATGCGACGTACCGAGGCGCTTCACTGGCGTTTCCGATAGCTAACGCTGCCGTAAGCCGCGAGCCATTCGCGGTTAATTCGAACGCGCGAAGGTTGCTGCTTATTCGATGTCAGTGAGGACATGCCAATGAGCCGACTCGTTAAGGCCGGACCGCGACATGCGCGAGAGCTCGTCGAACTGAACTGCACGACGGGCTCCGTATCGAGCGGCAGTCGCAAACAATTCGGAAGGTTGGAACTCTCGGGAATTCGTCGCGCGCTTTTTCGCGCTACCGCACCTCGGGGAGCGAAAGCGCCGACGTCACGGTGTTGTCGGACTGAATGTACCGACCCGGCTGACCTCTAACGAGCAATACGACAGGTAGAGTTGATTCGCGATGTTCCGTCTGAAGGAAATTTGTGTAAGCCGTTACGAACTGTGTGGCCATTCAATGGCCGATAACGGGCGGGGGAAGCAACTCATTCAGCGCTAATCATCGTCCACTATCATGGTTCGGACAGCGCGGTAACGTTACGCGAGAGGATCGAATCGCTCGCAAACGCGGCAGTCGCTCGTCTTTGACCTGGAGTAGAGCATGAACACAGCATATGAAGAACGCCTGAATGTCCTGAGTGAAATCGCCGAAGAGTGCTTCGATGTGAACGGGTTGTCGTCGGACGCCTCGGAACCGGAAGCGCGCCTTTCGGTTCGGGTGAGCGATATCGTCCGTGCTTTGGAATCAGCGTATGACGTCGGGCTGATTGCAGGATATCATCTGTCTCGTAAGCAGCGGGCACGGTACTGAACCTCAATGATCCAAACTGCCCGTTGGACTGTCACACGTCAACTTGGTCAAGACATGTGAAGGCCAAGAGACACTGGCCGATGGTCTTTTTTACCCCCCGACGGGATCGCGGGATGGACATGATGAGCCGCACGTCAGGTGGGAGAAAAAGGTTTCATGCGGAGGCTTAGACGTGAGTCGAATGCTTCCCTCGAGCCGATAACTACCGTCGCATTGATTTTCGGAATGCTGTGCGCAGGCTTTGTGGCGGGGTCTGTCATTTATGCTGCCGCTGCCGTCCACGTTTTGACTTTGGACCCGTCCCCTGGCACCGTTTCCGCAAAGGCTGGGGAGCATCCGTGAATCGCTCTGCGAGAACCGTTCGCTTAACGAGCGGTACGAATTCGGGGAGACCGATAAGAACTATGCCTATTCGCCCCGTGCGAGCTGCGGAAACACCTGCTGAGAATCGCTCGAGCGAGTCCGAGGCGAGTGCTGAGCGCCTGTAGTGTCCCGTCCGCAGGTAGCACTGCGCAATACACTGTTGCGGGCGATCTTCGTCCCGGGCTGTTGACTTTGTATTCAGCGTGCGGCTGCGTACGGATGAGCGGGTGCAACGGCGAGTCGCCGTCGAAGCGATGTCATTGGATTCGTCTGGTCCTGCCGGATCGTCGGCCGTATGGAGGCCAAGTGAGCCCGCAAAGCGCTCACGGTTCAGCGGATGCTCTGTTGGAATGCCGATTCGGCGCAATGTGTACGTCACGCCTTTGTATTCCGTCGCGCGCGCCGACACGCTCAGTCCGGCCGCGGCGCGCTTCATACAAACGCTGTTGCAGTTCACCGCGACTTGTCGGCCGTCGACATGTTCTTGACGCCCGCGTAGAACACGATCAGTTCAACGGGCGTATCGCCCGTGACGCCACGATGCGCGATTCCCACCATTTCCGGCAGCGTATCGCCCGCATGCAGGGTCTTCTCGTGATGTCCGTCGCGGCTCTGGACCTTCAGCGTTCCCGAGATCACGTAGGCCGCGTTCGGCATGGGATGCGTGTGCCAAGGCAGCGCCGTGTGCGCGGGAATCACGATCTTCAGCACGGTCAATTGCGGCTCTCCGGCGGGATAACTCTTATAGCGCGTGCCATCCCATGAATGGTCGCTCTTGGCGTGTCACGCATGCTGTTTCGTGGACTTTTCGTTCGCCTGCTCGCAGGCTGTTGCGTCAATCACGCGTATGCGGCGGATGCTGCCGCCTACCCTTCTAACTACGCACCAGGAGTTTCGTCGGATTCGATACTTCTGAAGTCGCGTGGTCGACGGTGTCTCTGCGTCCACACAGCGCCGCGCTCGAACAGGCGGCGAATCGCATTGCAAATGGCGAAGACGTTTCTCGCGCCACCGCGTTTGCGCAACCATCCGACGACGCGGATGCATGCGCTCTTCGCGCAGTACGTCGATCAGCAGTTCGCGGCGAGCGACTCAGGGCATTGACTGGGTATCCGGCGATCGCGCGATGAAGCGGTTGACGGCTGCGGCGAGCGCGTTCGGATACTGGAACATCATCGCGTGGCCTGCCGCCTTGACGTCAAGAAGCCGCGCGCCCGGAATTGCCTTCGCGAGCGCCTCGCCGTTCTGTTCGTGCAGCACCTGATCGTCGGCGCCTGACAAGACCAGCGTATCGATGCGCAGCTTCGGCAACGCATCGGCGGCCGCATCGTCTTTTTCCCATGCGGATATCAGCGCGGACTGACCCGCCGTCACAGCGGCGGACACGGGCGGATTGCCGTAATCGGCAGGCACGAACATGTTCTGGCGGAAGCATTTCGACGCCGCCTTCACCGCCGATGCGGGAAACAGCACTTTCATCACGTCGTCGAAAGTCGTGCCGGGCGCGCCCGAGAGCGCCGCCATCACGTCGGGCGCGACGGGGACGCCGAGGCGGCCGGGTGCGGGCGCGCTCATCAACACGATGCGCCGCACGTTCGCGGGATGATCGAGCGCGAGTTGCGCAGCAACTGCGCCCCCCATCGACCAGCCGAGCACGGTCGCATCGCGCAGTTTCAACGTGCCGATCAGCGCGTCGAGATCGTCTGCCATGTCTTTCGCGGTGAACGCCGACGCATGTGGCTCGGAGCGTCCGATGCCGCGATTGTCGAGCACGATCACTTCGTGCCCTCTGGCGAGGGTCGCAAGAAAGGCGGCGTTCCATTCGGAGAGCGTCGCGCGATAGCCGGTTTGCAGCACGATCGGGCTGCCTTTGCCAAAGCGGTAATACGCGATGTCGCCGCGCGCGGTATGCGCGATCTGCTCGCGGATCGTCGGGTTCCTGTCCGGACGGTTCGCGACAACGGAACACGCGTCTTCCGCCGGATAGATGACGGTTCTCGCGTCGACGGGGCGGCTGAGCGTGCCGGCCAGCAGCGACGCAAGCGCGACGATCGTGAGCAGGCGGTTCATGTGTCGGGTCCTTTCGCGTGGCTTTATCTGTAGAACGTCGGTTCAGAGATGCAGGTGCGGCCCTTTTTCGTCCATCGATGCCGGCGAAGGTTCGCTGCGGATGCGCTTAGTTGCGGGTCGGGCCTGACGTTTGAGAACGCGGGCGTCGATCATCTCGAGGAGAAATGCCAGCACGATGCAAGCGGCAAAGACGCTCGATCCGAGTGCGAAGAAAACGGCGAAAGTCGGTTGGAAATCCATGATGTGCTCCTGAGGCAAAGATTCGTTTTCCCGGGTCGGTCCGTAGCGCGATGCCAGAGCTTCTGGCCACTGTGCAATGATGCGGGCGTCGAATTAGGTGAAAATGATCGGCATTCACGCGATCAACGCCAATCGGCCTTCTACCGGAACCGTCCGGTCCGAGCCCGATCCGTCGCTGTACCGCTCGCTCCAACGCGGCATGGACACCTGTCGGCTCAGTATTCCCTTGCTGAGTGCTGCGCAGCCCCCGGGCGCGGACCTAAGAGATGGTGTTTCTGGAGCCCGTCTGCTACACCCCGCGTGCCCTTCTGCGCACGGTGATGTTGTCGGGTTAGCACCTGCCAATGGTTCGCGCTAACCCGTGGCGTCTCACCCGATAGCATAGCCCCGCCTCGGAGCACATACTTGAGGACGGGAATTCGGAGTAGAGGCCTGACCGGGATTCGCTAAAAAGCCACCACGTCTTAGCCTAAGCGGCTGATCTGGATGCGGAATCGATGGCTAGAGAACGCCAATTATCTTGGCCGGTCCTTTGACAGTTACCTTGGCCGGTGGCGAGGAGTCGAAGGCGGCGTAGCCGCCGAAGCCGACGAACTACCGGCGGCGCCGGAGTGGCGGCTTTTACGTTGGGCTGATCGCGTCGAACAAGAAGCGAACAGCCATGCCTGGAACCTACGTAACGGACCAGCAGGTCCGACTATATATGAGCAAGCGCAAACATCACACTCAGGAAGTCGCCGTGGCGATGGCGGGCATGAGCGTTCGCGCGGCTCGGCGCATTGAGCATGACGACCGTCTGCCGTCGCAGAAGCCACCGCGCGCGTGGCGTACACGTCACGATCCGTTCGCGAAAGTCTGGGAGTGCGAAGTCGTGCCATTGCTGCGGCACGCGCCCCGGCTCAAGGCCATCACGTTGCTGTGCGAGCTCAGGAGGCGCATCTGGCCTCTTACCTGACAGCATGCGGCGTACGCTCGAGCGGCGCGTCAGCCAATGGCGCGCACTCGAGGGCCCTGGCAAGGAGATCTTCTTCCCGCAGCAGCACTTGCCCGGCGTGCAGGGGCTCTCCGACTTCACCGACATGCGGGATCTGCGCGTCACGGTTGCCGGCGCGGCCCTCGATCACCGGCTCTATCACTTCGTGCTCCCGTTCTCGCACTGGGAATACGCCTATGTCGTCGAAGGTTGTGAGAGCTTCCAAGCTCTCACAACCGGTTCACAGAACGCGCTGTGGCAGGCTGCCCGCATGAGCATCGCACCGACAGCCTATCCGCAGCGTCTAAGAATTTGCAGACTGAAGAGGATTTGACGGCTCACTATGACGCACTGCTGGTGCATTACGGCATGGCCGGCACGCGTAATAACGTCGGCGTGCGCTTGAGCACCTCGATGAAGTGCCGGTAGTCGAGCTTGCGACGGCGGCTGTTAGCCGCATGCGAGCCGCGCGCTGTGTTGTGCACGAGCGCGCGGATAGATAGCAGTCGAGGTGATCGGCGTAGACGCGCAGCTTCAGACGGTGGCCAATCAGGCGCGACCGTACGCTGTAGAGAATGCCCGCACGGTGAAGGTGCCACAGCGTGTCACGCGTGCTTCGTCTTCGATGAAGTCGGTCGTGCGATGCCCCATGTGTTCAAGGGGCTGACGTTTCGCGACGACTTGTTCCCGCGCGAGGCGTACCGCCGGACGTGGGAGCGGCTCGAGGCGGAACTCACCCAGCGGGAAGCCTGCAAGACCATGGTCGGCTTACTGGAACTGGCCGCGAATCACGGAGTCGAGGCCGTTCTTGCTGGGCGGCTCGAGATTAGCAGGCTTCTGGAGGACGCTGAACGCGTGTGGAAATGAAAATGCCGCGAACGATGTTGCGGCATTGAGCACGCTAGCGAAGCGATCACGTATGGCTGAAGAGCGCGATACGGCCAGCCTTGTACAGGTCGCGCACTTTGCTCGCGAACGACGCGTTTGGCGCGCGCCCGCATTCGCCGACGACGGCTGCCACGGGCGTTGCCGTATCGACGACCGTCGTCACCGTTTCCTGCACGCCGAGCTTGTCGGTACCCGACACCCAGTAGACGAGCGCAGGCTTGTACGTATCTTCAACAGCGAGAAAATCGCCGCAACTCATCGTTGCGGGCTTGATGGGTTTGGCCGCCTGTGCGAGCGCAAACGGGGACGCACAAAGACTGGCCAGAACGGCGGCACTAACTGCGATGCGTTTCATGAACTTCTCCAAGGTAGTGTTGTAACTCTCCCTACCTTGCGGGCGGCAGAGTCGTGAGCATCATTACGGTAGGCTATGCAATGATGTGTACATCGTAAGGGCGCACAGTGAGTTGAAAATTACGTCAGGAACAAGGCGTTTCGGAACATGTCGGTTGACAGCCGGCGATCAGGCGCATGTTGTACTCGTTTTCGAGCGCACGAACGATATCGACCGGTTTCACCGATACACCGTATTGGGGTGCGTCGGCATCGAGAGTACGTGGTGTGCGAATGGTCGAGCGCGATGATTCAAAGCTTTGCTATTTTCATCGCACGGGTCACGTGTTCCGGGGCAGCAGCGTTGTCCCTGGGCGGTCGACTGGTCGGCCGGTCTTTCGCTCAGTTCTTCACGACGCCGAGGGCGCCTGAAGCATCGGATAAGTGAAAAGAAGGAAAGAGGTTGACAATGAACCGTATCAGTCTTCGAGGCGCGTCGCCAGGCGATGAAGTTAGACCATTCAACCATCATTGTGTTCGCATCACTTTCAGCGTTGACGGGGAACCCACCGGCTGCCGTTGCCACGCTGCTCCTCACCTGCAGATGGCAGACATCAAAGAATTTTGAGTTAAAAAAATACCGCACCCAGCAAATGTATGAGTTCTGCCAGCGTGACCAGCACGAGTAATCCGACAATCCATCGCCGAGCCTGCTCCGACACCGCAAGTCGTGCACCCAGCAGTCCCCCTGCCACACTGCCTAGCGCCATCACACCGCCAACGCTCCAGTCGATGCTTCCTTTCTCGGCGAAAATCATCATGGCCACGGCGGTTACCGGAACAAGCACAAAAACTTTGATCGCGTTCGCCTCCACGATCGGTATACCCATTGCAAGCACGAGCACCAGAAGCGTATATGTCGCCGACAAGCCGATGAGGCCGGCCCAAACTCCTACGAGGAACAGCATCACGAAAGGCTTAGTTCCGAGTTTGAAGGTTGCCGACGCAGCGGACTTTAAAAGGACGTTAAGTTTCGTCAGCAAGAGCGCTAGCGTGATTACGACGGCGCCAACGATACCGATGCGAATATCATGGCTGGGTAGAGACTCTGCAAACAGGGCGCCGATGACGGAACCTAGAGTAGCCGGAGTTGATACGAGGAAAGCCCGTCTCCACGGTATTGCACCTCGGCGAGCGAGGCCAACGACCGAAGACATCGCTCCGACCAGGACCGGGATGCGATTCGTCGCGTCGGCATTGATCGCATGAAGGCCGGACCACATCAGGATAGGCAAAGACACAGCCGATCCTGATGATGCAACGGCATTTAAAAAACCTGAGGCAAGCCCGGTGAGAACGACGATGAGTGCGCCGGCGGGTGTGATATGCATGCTGATATTGACATTACGGAAGATTGAATGCGGCACCGGCACTCCATCGGATCACTAGTACATGTGGCGAAACGCTCAACAATAAATAGCCGACACGTCGCAGGGAGGATCCTGAACCCGGTACGCTTGGGTTGCGGCAAAGATAAGCAGGCAGAATTAGTCGAAAGTTACACGCATGCGCAAGCTTCGCTTTGAGAGCAAACGTAGGCTTTACTGGAAGCTCGCTTATCGAGCAGCCCACGCCACGACGAAGGGAACGGCTTAGAAAGAACCGTGAAAAGTACGGTTTGTGAGAAGCCAGATTCTTGAGAAGCAGATCTGCATCACCGGCATCACCGCGCGCGACAGTTGCCTGCTACCACGCTGACCTGCAAAAAACGAGATAGACACCTCTCCGATGTTCCGGAGAAATTTCGCTCAGGCAGGTGGTACTGGTGCCGTATTGACAGCCCATGCTCAAGGCTTGCAGGAACGGCGCGAAAATCAGCATGATTGGCGCGAAGACGCCGATCGTGGCGTAGTCTGGTGCGCCAGCGATGATTGGCGAGCCGATGGACATCGCCATGCCCTATTCCTCAATGAAGAGATGATCGGTCCGAAGACGAAAACTAGGTTGATCGGCGATATAAGCTGCGAAGCGACGCATTTGCGCAATCCGGCTCCTCGGCATTCGGTTCGACCAGCTTTGCAGCGCCCGTCTGCCACACGAAAACAGGTATCGTCATCATGGCGATCGACAACATCACCGTGATGTTACCTGTCAAGTGCAGTGCGATTCTCAGTGAACACATTCTTCCGTATGTTTGCTCCTTCCTGCTCGCGGGTGGAATGTACGACGCTTGCCCTTTTCAACGCCTGGTCGCCGCGTTTCATGCGGCTTGCGGCAGCCTCGAGATGGATTCTGCGAAGCTAACCGTAACTCTCGACTAAATCTCGACCGTTATCGTCTGTTCGCCCTTAGTGACGCCGGTGCGTGAGCGCACCGCATTTGACGAAACGGAGATACTGTATGTCGGAGCTTGTCAATGCAACTCTCGGACCCGAAACGAAACGTAGTCTATACCGGGGTGCTATTGCAGGTGCCATTGGTAACGCGATGGAGTGGTACGACTTCACGGTGTACGGCTTCTTTGCGGCTACCATCGGTGCGCTGTTCTTTCCTTCACAAAACCATTTCATGTCACTGTTGGCGTCGTTCGCTGCGTTCGCGGTGGGCTTTGTCGTGCGCCCGTTCGGCGCGCTGATATTCGGGCATATCGGCGACAAATTCGGCCGACGTGCGGCGCTGTGGACTTCCGTCGTCTGCATGGCCGTACCGACATTCATGATGGGCGCGCTGCCGACCTATGCGCAGATCGGCGTGTTTGCGCCGGTGCTGCTCGTATTGCTGCGTTTACTGCAGGGTCTCGCGGTTGCCGGTGAGATGGGCACATCCGTCACTTTCCTCGTCGAGCAGGCTGGCGGACGTCGGCGCGGCATCGTTGGCAGTGCGGCGATGATGAGCGCAGCGGGCGGAACGCTGGCCGGCTCCGCTGTCGGTGCTCTGCTCACGACCGTATTGAGCAGCGAATCGATCCACGCGTGGGGTTGGCGCATCCCTTTCCTGATCGGTCTCGGCATCAGCGCGATCGCGTTGTACCTCCGGCGCACGATTTCCGACAACGCGGCGCCCGCGAAGAAATCATTTTCGCCGTGGCGTGAGTCATTGACCACGCAATGGCGCATGATGCTGCGACTGATCGGCATGAATGCAGTCGGATCGATCGGCTTTTACCTGTGCTTTGTGTTTTCGACGACCTATTTGCGGCAGACGGTGCATATGCCCGCATCGATCTCGCTCGACATCAATACGCTGGCTGTGGCGATTCAGATGGGCATGTTCCCGATAGCAGCCGCGCTCTCGGACAAGGTCGGACGGAGGCCGGTTCTGCTGGCTGCTGCGACGGCGCTGTTGGTGCTCGCGCTGCCACTTTTCTGGTTGATGCATCACCTCAATCCGATATTCGCCGCAGCGGGTCAATGCTTGTTCGCGGCGCTCATCGGCTGCTTCGTCGGCGTCGCGCCGACCTACATGGCCGAAATGCTACCCCGAAACCTGCGATGTACGACACTTTCGCTCGCGTACAACGTTGGCTTTGGCGTCCTCGGCGGACTGACACCGTTGGCGGCGCTGTGGTTCATGCACCTCGATGCCAACCCCCTATCGGCCGCTTATCTGTTAATGGCGGCTGCCGTCGTCTCGCTGCTTGTCGTTGTGCGCTTGCCGGAAACAGCCCATGTCGAAACCTGATCGAGATACTGACCACGCATGCACGGGCATAACCAGTTCTTCCATTGGCGATTGCAGAAGACGATCAACCGGGTGCGCAGCCTGTCGTCCCAGTGTGACCCTGGTTGCACTGCAACTGGCATGAAATACGTGCCGACGAACAAAGCGCGCTGAATTTGCAGTGCTTTCGCCAGTCGCGCGCATAAGGATTGGAGCGCAGTGCCATTTCGTATTCATCTTCCGACACCAGAAAGATGTCGATCGTTAGCCTGTCTGGACCGACGGCCACGTGAAGCCTTATCTCGACATGCGTCCTGTGCAAATACACACGGACAGTTACACCGAGGACGGCGCCGGCGGGGCTGGAGACCGGCGCTCGCGCGCCCACAACCCCATTCCCGTGCGGGCACGGCGGTTGCCGCAATGCAGGGCGACGCTATCGAACACAGATGCTGGGCGCACCGCATGTCATCATCTCGCGAGCACATCGCTGCTGAAGAAAAGGCAGCCACGCGCAGTGACGCCTCAGGCAGTCATTCGAAACGATCGAGCGCTGACCTGAACAGCGGTTTCCACGCAAAATGTGGCGGCTGATCAGCGCGCCGATTTTTTCGACTTCGCCGTTTTCGGCGAAGGGCACCATCTGTAGTGCTCTTCCACGGATTCCTTCTGCCGTTTGAGACCTTCAGACGAATCGATTCCGTAAAGCCGCATGTCGTCGCGCAGTTGCATGACCATCTTCGTCAGCAACGGATTGCCGACCTGGCTCACCATCGCCTTGTTTAAACGAGCGGTCGCACGCAATGTAGGCGACGACGTCGCGGGCTTCGACTGCCTGCGCGACTTCATCCGCAAGACAAATCATCGACTCGCGATTTTTCGGACCCTGATGAGCCAGCATTTCGAGTGCATAGCCCTGACGCAAAGCCTTGCCAGGGCGGAATCGCCCTAGCCCGGAATCTGCACGGAATCAACACTACCCCTCATGGGAATGTCCAAACTTCTTTTTCGACTGACAGGCGCGCCGCTTTCGTCATGCTGCCGCCGTTTGCCGATTATCGGATATCTACGACGTGGTAGACCAGCCTACTGGCTTCGGTCGCCGCTAAATGATAGTCCCGGAAGGAGAAGGGCAAAGGCTTAGACGAGGAAAAGCAAGTGTCTTTCGCGCTCGTACATGCGTGCGAGGCAATCAGCAGGCATTTCTGCATTGACGCGGGAATCCTGGAACGCGCATTGCGGCCTGAGAATCTGGCGGAGTTAGCCGCCGCACGCGATGCAGAAATCGCATCTCTGCTCCAAGATCTTCCCGAACTTACGAAAGACGCCGAGGCCGTGCGAGAAAAGCATGCGTCGGTGCAAGCGGCTCTTGCCGACGAGCTTGCGAAGGCGATCGCTGCCGGCAAAATTACGTCCCACTGAGCATCCAAAACGCGTCAGGCGCTGCCTTGACAATACTGTCGCGTCGGTACCCTGGGTAGTGAGCCGAGTATCCTGCTCGGCCGCTACCGATGGAGAAATTGGATGGCTTTTCGTATCGACCCCTCGTCCATAGCGTTCCTAGAAACCCGCCGTGGCATCAACGCGACCGCGACGATCGTGTCTGATGAAGGCGTCAAAATCGGCGAAGTTGACGATATAGCGGAGAAAATCGTCGCCGACGTGGCGTTCGTATCGGCGGCCGCCCGTTTGGCGTTCGTTGAGGAGGCGCGGCTCGTGAATCCCATAGTTCTGGGTCGCGCCGATCACAACGACGATATATTTGCCTCGGAATTTGCACGAGCGCTGCTTGCAGAAGCGGAGAAGGTCCTGCTCTCTAATATGTGACCGCGTTGCAGCAGGTCGCGCGCCGTGCCGAGCATGCCGTCGGCGATGCTGCCCGAATCGATGCTGTAGCTACCGTCGCGCAGAGCGGCTTTGATTGCTGCGACCTTGTCGATATCGATATCCACTGCGCCCGACGGGCGCAACACGGAGGTCGATGAAAGCGTTACTGCTGAGGTATCGGCGGTGACGGCTTCTGTTTTCTGCGCCGTGCCGGCGGCGTAGCCTGCGCTTGCGTTCGTGAAACGTCGAACGGCAAATTCACGCGACGTATTTGCGGTGATTGTGGTTTGGATCTTCATGGTGTCGTTTGTCGCTGGCATGTGTCTTCTAACGGTGCCTGCGTTGAAACCTTTACCATGTGCGCGACCGGGCGTCTGCTGTGAGTCGTGCCGTTACATGGTGCGTTCGAAGATTGCGCCGAATACGGACGAACCTTTTTCTGTTGGGGCGGCGCTAGCGGACGGCGGCGCAATTTGACCCAGCTTGTCCGCCAGTGCAGCCTCTGAAAACGGCTTTACGATATAGCCGCTAGCACCGGCCTGAATCGCCGCAAGTACGTGCTCACGCCTCTTCTCAGCGGTCACCATGAGGACCGGCAGTTCAGCCAGATCCCCCGACCAGCGAATCTCCTGCAGGAGGGTCAGCCCGTCCATATTGGGCATGTTCCAATCGGTGATGACCAGATCAAATTTCTGTGCGCGCAACTTTTCGAGCGCTGATACCCCGTCCTCTGCTTCGTCGATGGCCGTATAACCGACCGCCCTCAGCATTTTTCGGATCAGATTGCGCATGGTGGCCATGTCATCGACCACCAACAGACGCGTATGGACATTTACCATCTGTGAACTCTTCCCTCTTCCACCGGGCCTCCCGGTTCGCTTAGAACGACAGCAAGTCCCCGTCAGCCGGCGTCAACAACTGCTGTCCGCTATGCGGTGCTGTCGGTCGTAACACTCGCGTCGGTGTGCGGCGCTCGTCGCCGAGCGTGGGGCCCGATGGCTCGGCGCAGGTGCGAGACCAGCTTATCGGCGGTGACCAGCCGAACTGAACAACGGAACGTCACAATCCTGACAATTGTTCGTCGGACCAGAGGTAGATGTTTCCGACGCGCGGTCGCGGTGAAAAAGACGCTGTCTGCGCGGCATTAAGTCGCGGTGATCGCTTCCGTAATGGCAAAGAGACGCCCGAGCTTACGAGGCGTCGCCAATTACAACGACCGGTCGATAACGCATGTCTTTTTCAAGAAAACTGTGGCTCCCCTTGCTTCTCAGCCTTGCTTGCCTCGCGGGCGTTTCCATTGTCGACGCATATCCCATGCGCGCCGTGCGGACGGAACTGATCCAAGCGGATATCAAGCACGCGACCGAGGTCGTCAACAGCATCGTTAAGGAGTTTGCCGATGACGCGGCAAAGGGCTCGCTGACGGAAGAGCAAGCCAAGCAGGGCGCGCTGCGCGCGATCAGTGGAATTCGCTTTGGCGATAACGGCTATTTCAGCGTGTTCGACTCGCAGGCAAAGGTGCTGGTGCATCCGATGAAGCCCGAATTCGTCGGCAAGACGATGATGGACTTCAAGGACCCAAACGGCGTCTACCTGTATCGCGACCTGATTGACGTGGGCAAGCGCCAGGGCGCGGGTTACACCTATTACTCGTTCGCCAAGCCAGGCAGTAGCGAAATCCTTCCGAAGATGTCCTACGTGTCGCTGTATCAGCCGTGGGATTGGCTCATCGTGACTGGTGTGTATATCGACGACATTAATGCAGCGTTCTATGTGTCGCTCGAATGGAGTCTTGGTGTGCTTGCGGTGATCGCGATTGTGCTGAGCGTCGTGGTGTCGCGCCTCAATCGCGGGATCCTTCGCTCGATGGGCGGGGAACCGGCCTACGCAGCCGAAGTGGCGAACCAGATCGCGGACAACAAGACAACAATCTCGCGGTCGAAGTAGCAACTGCTTCGAATGACCGCTCCAGCCTCATGTATTCGATGGCCCGCATGCGCTCGCAACTGCTGTCAGCCGTTGACAGCGTAAAAACGTCCGCAAATGCGATCGCCAATGCGAGCCGTGAAATCGCCGTCGGCAACACCGACTTGTCGTCGCGCACCGAGCAGCAGGCAGCGTCGCTGGAAGAAACAGCGGCCAGCATGGAAGAGCTGACTGCCGCCGTGAAGCACAACTCCGAAAACGCGCGGCAGGCAAGCGGTCTTGCCGGGACGGCACGAGACGTCGCACAAGAAGGCGCGACGATCGTCGGGAACGTCGTCGGCACGATGGCGGAAATCGAGGAAAGCTCGCACAAGATCGCTGAGATCATCGCGATGATCGAGGGCATCGCTTTCCAGACGAACATTTTGGCGCTCAATGCTGCGGTCGAGGCCGCGCGTGCCGGTGAACAAGGTCGCGGTTTTGCAGTGGTCGCGGGCGAAGTGCGCACGCTGGCGCAACGGTCGTCCACGGCCGCCAAGGAAATTCGCGAGTTGATCGAGGCGTCGGGTTCGCGCGTCAACGCAGGCACCGCACTGGTTGGGCAAGCCGGGGAGACGATGACGAAGATCAGCGCAGCGATTCAGAAGGTCACCGACATCATGGACGAGATCGCGTCTGCTTCCAACGAACAAAGTCGCGGCATCGAGCAGGTCAATCAGGCGATCAGCCAGATGGACGAGGTCACGCAGCAGAATGCAGCGCTCGTTGAGCAGGCGGCCGCCGCTGCGGGTTCGCTTCAAGATCAGGCTGAAACGCTGCGCGCGACGATGGCCGTGTTTAAGACCGAAGCGTAGCAGGCGTGGGCGAGCGGTCCGCTGACGGCTCTGCCTTCTTTAAAGAAAGAAGACGCCCCACGCTGCGCGGCTATGTCCGCTTCGCGCGGGGCGCCTTTGCCGCGATGGGCGTCTTTGCGGCCTTAGTGGAGCGCGCGGGCGTCGGGTTCGTTTTTGACTTTGGCTTCTTAGTGCCAGCCGCTTTGGTATCGGCAGCGGAGATCAGAAACTTGGTCCTGTCCTTCACCGATGCCAACCATCCCGGCGCCTTGCCGCGGCCGCTCCATTCTGCTCCTGATTTGGGATCTCGGTACTTCGCCGGTTGGGGACCGCGAGGGTAGTTCCCCGTGCGCTTGCCCGAGTCGCTATCGTTAGACTCGACTGCCTCAGAGACCAGAAATCTCGCACGATTCTTAGCGTTCGCTATCCACGCCGGCGCTCGGCCTCGACCGCTCCACGTTGCGCCAGTTTTTGGATCGCGATATTTGCCGGTCGCAGCTAGCGCAGCGTTGGCCGAGTCCTTTCCTGCGCCAACTCTACCTCGACTAATTAGGTCGTCGATTGTCAGGCCGTGCTCTTTCATGAGCGAATGAATTTTTGCGACGGCAGCAATGGCCTGCTTCTTTTGAATCGCGTCTGCTCGAGCCTGCAATTTCCTAATCCTTTCTTCGATGTTTGAGAGGGTCGTCATATTCTCCCCTGGGTTGGCCGACGTCCCGCACTATGCCATACGTCATTTCTTCCAGGCTGGGATACGCAGGCTAACGAACTCGCAACCGCCGTTGGTCAGTTCCGCGCAACTCAGAGGCGGGAGGGGCCAGTGACTTGACAACCCGGGGTTATTGGTAAGCTCATAGGCGTTCCAATAGCCCCGCAGTCGAAGCCACAAACCGATGTCTAAAAGAAATCCGACGAAGTCGCAGCGTGCCGTGATGGAGTTGCTCGATCAGGGCTTACCGGTCGAGCAGATTGCAAACAGTCTCGGCAAGAGCGCCTTGGCTGTGAAGAAGCAGCTAAGCCGGATCAAACGCCGGGTCCGTGAAGGAAGGATCGATCCTTCTCCTCTCCCGATAGAGCGCGCCGCGAGCGAGCCGCGCATCTACCTGGCAGGCTTCGATGTGTTCGGCCGCGACGCGAAGGAACACGGCGAGCACCTCAAGCAGCTCTGCCGCGATCGCGGCTTCGTTGGCCTCTATCCACTCGACGGACAAGTGCCCTCCTCGCTCCGACGGCAAGACGCTGCTCGATGGATATACGCCGCAAACATCGAACTGATCCGGTCGGCCGATATCGTGATGGCGAACCTCGATGACTTTCGCGGGTCGGGTGAACCAGACAGCGGGACGGCTTTTGAGGTTGGCTTTGCGGCCGCGCTTGGAAAGCCGATATGGGCATATCGGTCCAGCGGAGAGACGCTTGTTGAGCGCGTGAAGGCTGCGGCGATTGGGGCCGAAGGCGGCTTCTGTGCCGGCGGCTACCTGATCGAGGACTTTGGCCTGAGCGTGAATCTGATGCTGGCGTGTTCCACGCAACTCGTTGTCGGCGGACCGGCTGGCTGCCTCGACGCCATTCGAAGCGAGGTCGTCGAAGGCAGCCACCACGTTGGTGGCTCGGGGTTGGCGAAGCGTTAGCTTCGCTGTAGGGTTTGGGATGAGCGAATTTCAGTATATCGATTTCTATGTCTGACGATATTTGGCTTGTTGCACCGAACGACGCCTACATCCAATGGCAACGGGAAGAAGCCACCGGCGCCGATCGCCGGGCGTTCGCCGACCAATCGATCGTCCAGCACTGCTCGATGTTTTCTCGCTTCAACGACTATCTGATCGCGCACCGTGCGACGGTGGCGAGCTTCGGGGCGGACCACATCGATGGATTCTTCGCCGAACTGGCGCAGGAATGCGCTCCCGGCACGACGACACGCCTGCGCTATCTAAAGCTCATCGACCGGTTCACGCGTCACCTCGTGAACATCGAATTGCGCGGTGACAATCCGGCGGCGCTGATGTTGGTCAATCAGAGCTGGCCACAGGACGAGCCGACGCCGATCTATCTCTCATCGGAAGACGATGCACGGCTACAAGCGGTGTGCGTTGCAACCGAGGGCGCGGCGTTCAAGGAACTGCGAAACGCGGCGATCGTGGCGCTATTTCTGGCGTCAGGGGTCACGGCCGCCGAACTCAAGCAGTTGCGCGTCGACGACCTCGATGTGCATGGCGAGCGCCCCACTGTCTTCGTTGACAAGCATGGACCTCGCATTGCACGGCGGGTGCCGATCGAATCTTTCGCGGTCGACGTGCTGCGCGAATATCACAAGGCGCGCAGCCGCATCCAGGCCCCGACGCAATGGCTTTTCATAGCCACTGCGGGCGGCAAGCCGATGCTGCCGGATACGATGCTGAAATGTGTCCGCGTAGCGCTATGCCGCGCTGGCCTGTCGGCGGCCGACGAGAGTCCACGCTTGCTCAGAAACACGTTCGGTCGTCGGCTGATCATCGCCGGCAAAACCAATGCGCAAGTGAGCAATCTTATGGGCCTGTCGAGCCATCGCACTGCGACTCGCCTTCGCCAAACTCTCAAACTGAGCGAGGCGTCCGACGCACAAGCCTAGCGCCTTGCGGGCCGGCCTCGGCCACAATCGGGGATCGGACGCCGCGACGCGCTTGCCCCCTGTCACCTGGTCCGAGCAGGACCAGTACGTTGATCGGAATACCGTCGTCGCGTCATCGCTTGCCAGATGCTTTGTCACGGTCTTCCAGCGAGCCTAAACGACCGTTCGACGCCGCGCGTCGAGCCGGCGCACGCGTCACGCTGGAACCACCCTTGAGCCATCTATCAACGGCTATGTAGCGGGCGGATGAGAACTCGACCATTTTCTCGACCGCTTTCGCCGTCCGTATTTGTTGCGCGATTTCGGGAGGAATTTCGCCACAGGCAAGCAACACGCCCTTTCCGCTGATTGCCTGCTCTATCGTCTTCCCACGAAAGGAAAGACGTACGCGAAACGACGGCTGCTCATCTGCGTCCGGCGAGTATGCAACGTCAAGCGTCGAGTCCGCAAAGTCGGTCCACAATTCGGCGAGTCCAGGGTGCTCACTGCCCGTCAACTCCGATGCACGGTCGAACCCATCGTTCACCTTGGTTATGCAGCGTCTGTCAGGGTCAATCAGGTAGCACAGAAACATGTTACCTCCTGCAGTTGGAGGACCTCTCCGAAAGCCAGCTTCCGGTTAATGACTTTGGTCGAATGGCTTGCTGCCCGGCCAAAGAACCGAGCCACGGTGTTGGGAGGCGCGGTACAGCGCGCCGTGGTGCTGACCGCCGCTTTAAGGATAGGAGCAAAAAAGAGCCCTGAGCGCGGCTTTTGCGTTCGTCAGACCAAAATTGGGATAGGAGCCGAAGCGCAGACTCGTGGACGGAGGCGCGGCGAAGGGGCGAGTCGTCCGGCTCATTCCGGCCAGAAGCGGTCACTCGACGTGGACCTCTGAACCGTTGACAATCCCTATCGTTGACATTTACGACAGGGACAGCCGGAAGAGCACCATCGATGATTCCCGGTTTGTCGAGCGCGATAAAAAAGGACCAGAATTGAGGCTGCGGACCCTATTTGCCACAACGGTATCGATCGCTTGCTGCGGATGCTTGCATTCACCACCGAGCTATCCGGGCGCAGGTGGCAAGAACCTCGAACCTGCGTATTACGCATCAAGTTCGTGTCCAGATCTCAGCGGAAAGTATGAGGGACGTGGATCGCTGGTGGACGGGGATCCCGCTGCCAGGCAGGCACAGCAGAGCTTGCGTATCCATTATGCCTTCCCTTTCAGGGATGATCTGGAGGCGGGCGAAATGCAGGCGGCAGAAAGGGGTAGAACTCCGCAGTCCGGATCCATCGCCTGGAACAATCGAAGGGCGACTGTGACGCTTGCCTTTGCTATCGGACAGCCTGTCGAGTTCACCTCCTCTATGGAGGACAAAGATCGATTCGTGTGCACGGGTCGAAACGGAAAAATTGTATGGGGTGGCGCAAGTGGAACGGGGCGTTCGGAGTTGGGCCCAAACAGTACAGATTCATCGGCTGCGCTTTACCTCGACGAGCATGGCGACCTGATGGTTGAGGACCACATGCAAGTTCACATGAGTATGCTGTTTGGCGCAATCCCGACGGGAACGGCAAAGCATTACTCGATCTATAGATTTAAACGCATATTGGACTAACCGGCGCAATTTGCGGCGACCATCCCAACTGCTTGTAAGATGGAAACGCCGAGAATTTCTTGTATTCATTTGTCTCGCGGAATGCCTGCTCTGGAGCAGATCGAAAGTCCGCGTTGGGTCGGGTGCGGCAGTTCGCGCCGCGGTACGCGAACGCCTACGGCTCCGCCGGTGAACAATCGGCAGCCGGCCAGTAGGAGACTGGTCGACAAGTACCGGCCAATCGTCGACAATCACAAGCCGACGGACGGACGATTGGGCCACGGCTTATGAATTTAACAAGAACCGTTGTGATCGGAAACTCGGGCTCGGGTAAGAGTTGGATGTCGCAGCGACTTGCCGCGTTTACAGGGGCCAACTGGATCGATCTCGACGCGTTGAACTGGGAGCCTGGTGGCTACGGTGTTGCTCGCGAACGGGAAGACGTCGTCTCGATGGCGCGTGAGGCGGCTCTTGTCGAACGGTGGGTGATGGAAGGCATCTACGGCTGGATCGTTTCCTACATTCTGCCAAGCGCATCCGCATTGGTTTGGATTGCCCTCGATGAGTCGGAATGCGTCGCGAATATTCACCGACGAGGCATGCGTGGCGGGGCGACTCCCGAGTCGTTTGCCGAACTGCTAACGTGGGCGCAAACATATCGATCCCGCAACGGGTCAAGTTCGTATGGAGCACATGAGGCGCTGTTCACCTCTTTTCCGTTGGACAAGATATCGCTGCGAACTCGGGGCGACGTTACCTTATTTTCTGAAGGAAAGCTTTCGGCGTCGTAGGCTATCGCTCGCACAGATACGAGGGCTTGGATCGGCCATCGTCGGAGTCCATCCGCATGTAGTTACCGTTCCGGGGAATCAATGTCTGGCCCTTACATTGGCAACTGTCTCTGTACTGAAGTCCACTATGAGCTCAGGGCGGAGCCGCTAACGTTCTATATCTGCCACTGCACAGATTCTCAGGCAAGGTGCGGAGGTCCTGCTTTCCCCGTTATGTGTGTCTACCGACGCGAACTTCATGTTGTGAAAGTTGTTCCGGCCATGCGCATATTGGATCTCGGAGAGGGTCGACAACGAAAGCGAGTTGCTTGTTCGCGATGCGACACCCAACTTTGGGGCGAGCCGGTCAATAAGCCTGGCCGGGCACGTTGCTAAATCAAGACTAGTTCTCCCCTATCGCGCACGTTTTCACCCACAGTAAGCGTCCTTGGGTTCTGATTCCGGACGGCGTGCCAACGTTTGAGGGCGGAACGGGCGACCCGGATGCGCTCTTCCGTCTATGGCGCGAGAGGAACGCGGTGTCGGAGCCAACGATCCATAAATGACCCGCTGCACGCGAAGGGCTTAGACTGCATCGTGGCGGGCGTGATGACCCGCTCCGCCCCAGACCGTGTCAAAACGCACAGCCAATCGAATTGACAAAGCGCTGCCTCGGCGCGAGTCGCGTCTTTCTCCGCACGCTCGCGAACTTCTGGGGAAGACATGGTTACCTTCTAGCTCATGCTCCATTGTCTCAAGAGTTGGAGCCTCCGCAAAATCTGATGCGGTTCAACTAGCTGCTGACCAATGGCACCGAAAGGAAGAATGTGGGGTGGACACCTCGACGATGACCGCGTGCGGCATGCCGCCATGCAAAGCGGCGAGCGGATCATTAACGCCGTCGACCACGCCCCCGGCTTGCCGGATGCGCAGTGCGCCGGCCGCGCGGCCGATTGCAAGAGCGTAGGTTCGCCTTGAAATAAACACATCCTAAAACTATCCTCATGTGACTGAAGTATGGGACGTGAATCGGTGAAGGCCACGTCGGGGAGAGACATGATGCGTCGCTCGTTGTTTTTGCTGACCTCCTTGCTTTATGGCGCCATATGCTTGGCGTATGCCGATTCACATCACGAAGAGAGGCATAGGCGCGACGCCGCCGATGGCATATCCGTGGTTTTCGATGCCAATGGCAAGCCGGTCGGACCGCTCGTATCGTACGGACGCAATGACGGCGTGTTTCTCATCGTGAACGGGGCGCTTGTCTTCGTCCCGCTCACGCTCGTCAATGTCAATTTCAATCCGTCGCAGTCTGCGCAGTTCCAATGGCTCACGGTCGATCCCATCGGCAATTGCGGCGGCGTTCCAGCTATCACGGCAGACAGCGGACCGAGGCCATCGGTCGCCGTCAGGACCGCCACTGACGTCACTCTTAGCATAGCGGCAGATGCAAATTCTTTACCTTGTCCATCCTCGCCCGGCGAGACGTCGTCCTCGATGACATTCGCGGTTGAGAGCACCTATTCGCTGCTCTCCCACTATCCTGAGCCGCTGACGCTTGACAGCGTAGACGGTGAACGACGGCATCATGACGGCGCCAAAGACCGCTTGCCTGTAGTGTATGACGCCCAAGGCAAGGCGGTCGGCGCGCTGCAATCGTATATGGGGCGAACGGGCGTATTTCTTCGCATCGACGGTTCCATTGTCTTCGTGCAAGTCGGTCATAAGCGGGTCGTTGGAACCACGTACTCCGCGTCGCAGTTCGAATGGATAGGCTATTCGCAGGTGCCTTATTCATCGGCCGGTTGCAGCGCGGGAATCTTGGTCGTGGACACGGGGAGTCCGACGCCGGCGATGGCCGTTCGCGATGGAGTAGACGTCACCCTTTACATTGCTAGCAACGCGCCATCCATGGACGTGACCGCCGGATCGTCGCGGTTGACCGATTTGGCTGGCGCGACTTCGTGCGTGTCGCTTTCGGTGCCAATCAATGTCGCTTGGATGCCGAGGCGTGGCTATTCGCTCACGCAGCATTATCCAGAGCCGCTGCGCGTCGGCTACTAAACGGCATGATCACGGGAGGCCCCTCATGAGAAACTATCTATGCGCAATGCTGTTACTCGCCCATGCAGTCGGCGTCCGCGCTGATGAGCGTTTCCATTCCGCGGGGCACCGATGGCCCCAAGTGTATGATGCCAGCGGTCAATGGGTCGGAGGGCTGGAGAGCTTCGGCGGCGTAAGCGGAGTTCGTGTCATTGCCGGCGATGCCGCAACGATCGTCCCAATCGCACGAACAAGTGATGCGTACGGTAACCAATCGGCGACCGACTTTACTTGGGCCACGTCGTCGTCCGCCGAGTTCACCTCCACCGATTGCAGCGGTGATCCGGTCGTCGTTCCGTCTGGCGGGCCAAGACCATCTATCGCAGTCCGACAGGGTAACGACGTAACGGTTTACATCGCCGCCGAAGGCCCGACGCAAAACTTCGCGGCTCGCTCGGTTCTCCTAGTGGTGCCGGCCGGATGCGTGGCGAACCAGACGCCTGTCACGGTGACGGGCTTCGCGGTGGGTGCCACGATTCCCGTCAGCAAGCTTCATCCGGGCGCGCTAACAATCGGATTTTGAAATCGATGACGAGGCTGAGAGCTAGAACGACGCGTAGAGCGCTGCGTCGTCAAGCATTACCAGGCCATGCGGTGCTTTTCTTCGGTCTCTTGATGGCGCCATCGTCGCCGGGTTGCAAGTAGACGAGTAGATGCTGATCGTCGTCAGCGGCGCATGTCCGAGGTTGTCGCGGGCCACCGCCATTGATCCAGGGCGAGACGCGCCACCAGAACGGGATGCTTCAAAGCAAGCTCGCGGCGCTCGAGGCGGCACATCGGTCCCTTCAGGAACGGCTGAAGTCGCTGCGGACGGCGGCGCGACCGTCGACGCGCGTGGCCACCCCAAAGTAAAGCTTCACGTGCAAGCTGGCGTAGACTGCATTCGGCATGAAACGGGCGATTGCGGCGAACGCATCGCGGGCAAGCAAGCGCTCAATGCGGCGTGGACGCCTGCACATGGGCAGTCAAGAGAATTCACATGATTGAAATTAGACAACCCGAAGACGCGCTTTATGCATTTCAGATCGCGTGGAACGGCCACGACATGGAGTCCTTCGAAGCATTGTTCCATGTGGATGCCACGTTCGTTAATAGGTTTGGCCACTATGTGCGCGGCGTCTCGGCGATTATTGAGATGCATGCACCCATTCACGCCACCATCTACCGCGATTCAACGTTGAAGAACGAGCTAATCGACGTGGTGCCGATCAGCGACGATGCGGCGATCCTGCACTTCTGGAGCCGGCTCACGGTCGGTGCGGCTCATCCGGCGGGCCCGCACGCCGTCGACACGCTGATTCTTACCGTGATGACGCGACAGGATGGGCAGTGGCGAATCAAAGCGCTCGAAAATGTCACCCTGACGAATCCTCGCACGGGAGAAGCCGTCTTAAGGCAGGGCGGGGGACTTTGATCGAACAGTGAAATCAGCTCAACGGCGCACACGGCCGTAAGCGAATGTCCGCTTGCGGACGGACTGTGCTCCCGTACTTCGCAATTACGCTGCCGAGGTGATATGCGCGTCAACGTCTCCGTCTTCGATCGCACCGCCCAATACCAAACAATCGCACTGATTTTGGTTTCGATGTTTTGTTTTGCCGTCGTCGATGCGCTGGGCAAAGCGGTAGCCCTCGACTACCCGGCAAACGAAGTGACTTTCTTCCGGATGCTGTTTGGTGTTGTGCCGGCTCTTCTCGTCAGTTTTCGTGGTGGTTCGTTTGGCGCTCGGATCCGAAAGATCGACCTTCGCGGACAGACAACCCGCGCACTCACGCTCCTCGGTGCTTCCGGGCTCTTTTTCGCGGGCTTGCCGTATCTGCCATTGAGCGAAGCAGTGGCGATTGTCTATTCGGAGGCCATTTTTGTTGTCCTCCTTGCTCCCATTTTGCTTGGTGAACGCCTACTGGCGCGAAATGCCGTCGCCGCGTTTGTCGGCTTTGTCGGGGTGCTTCTAGTGGTTCGACCACAGGGCAGCTTGTCCAATCTCATTGGCCCGAGTCTGCTACTGCTGAGCGCTTTGTGTGGTGCTCTTTCAATGATTCAGATTCGCAAGCTCAAGGCTGCCGACGATTCAAGCATCACGGTGCTCTTTTTCACGGCGTTCGGATCTGCCGTTACAAGCGTTTCTTTATTCTTTGCCTGGCGGACGCCGACGCTCAAAGACCTGCTGATCATGGCACTGCTGGCGCTATTTGCGACAGTCGGCCAGCTGCTTTTCACGGTGGCGGTAAGGCGTGATAGTGCTGCGAAACTGGCTCCCTACACTTACACAAGCATCATCTGGGCAACGCTTTTCGGGTTCCTCGTGTGGGGCGAGACGTTAGGCCTCGTACCAGTCATTGGAATAGCCGCGATCGTCGGCAGCTCTATCGCTGTTGCGGTTCGCGAAGAGCCACCTGAGGGACCGGCGGTCTAGCAAGGGTGCTCTTCGACGCATATTGGACCGGCTTCGAGTAAATCGACGCAGGTCGGCCACGAACGTCATTCGACATGCCGTCGCAAATCGCAGGCAATCTCGCGGATTCACACCCCCGCAGGCGGAGCGATGAAATGCCAGATATGTGGACGAGCACTCGATCAGCCCGACGAGCCCTTGTCGATGAACTGTGGCGGTGACTGCTGGGGTTGCGTTGGCGAGATTGAGGCTGAGTTGGGCTATGAAGAATCGGTCAAGCAGGTCCGAGACGAACACGTTCGCGAACTTCGCCCAGGATGAAAGTCTCTGCGATGCAGTGACTAATATTTTCCTGCTAGGGTCAGTGTCGGCCAGGAAGGGACGTTCGACGTGATGACCCGAATCGTTGACAATTGTGGTCGGAACGGTAATCGAGGACTCAGAAGACCAAGATGCTGACTGAAGAATTTACCGACGGGTGGCAGCCAATTCATGTTGGATTCGGGGGCGCACCTCTCTCGATCAACGGCATCAACCCGTGGTTGCAGGTCAGTAACTGGCAACGGGTGTCTCAGAAACACATTGTCGTTCCGCACCCGGCTTATCCTAACGAACGTCATCGTGCATGGGTCTATGAAATCACAATTCCTGGAAAGGCAGTTTGCTTCGCAGCCACTGAGCTTTCCAACGGCGTGTGGGGTTTCTACGTGCAACCGGATACCGCGTCATAGTCAAGTCAAGGGCTGCTTTACGGCAACGTGACTGTGCTCGGCCACTTTCGGCCGTTAACCCGTCGGAGCAAGATCGTCAACAATTAGAAATGACGTCCGGTGCTCCGCTCAGCAAGAAGTGATGATGCATCATCGCGCGGGGACCCGTCTCGCAGGGGCTTGAATACTCATGTCCGAATCTGGCCAGAACCACGCGCTGGTTTCCGCTAAAGTTTGAGCATGAATCTCGACCCTGACACCTTCTATCAGACATTGCTTTCGCGAGATCGCCGCTTCGATGGCTGGTTCTTCGTCGGCGTCACCTCGACGGGCATTTACTGTCGACCGGTTTGTCCCGTCCGGACGCCGAAGCGGCAGAACTGTAGATTTTTCCCCAACATGGCAGCGGCCGAGAAAGCTGGGTTTCGCCCCTGCCTGCGCTGCCGCCCGGAGTTGGCACCGGGAAACGGACTGCTAGATGCATCGGCCCGACTGGCGCAAGCGGCCGCGACGCTCATAGAAGAGGGTTTTTTGAACACCGCAAGTCTCGCAGAGCTTGCGGCGCGCATTGGCATTACCGATCGGCACCTGCGTCGGATTTTCGATGCCGAGTATGGCGTATCGATGATCGAATTCGCTCAGACGCAAAGATTGCTGCTAGCAAAGCGCCTCCTGACTGACACGCGTTTGCCCGTCACCACGGTGGCATTGACCGCAGGGTTCGGCAGCGTTCGGAGATTCAACGATCTGTTTCTGAAACAGTATGGTTTGAATCCACTTCGGTTCCGGAAGGAGATCGACTCTCTTCCGCTGGAAACCATCACCTTTTCGCTTGGATACAGACCGCCTTTTTCCTGGTCAGGCATGCTTGCGTTTCTCGCGCACCGGCAAATCGACGGCGTTGAGCACATTGGCGACGACTCCTATTCCAGAGTCATCGAGCTCAAGCGGGGTAGCCAGAACACAGCGGGCTGGATCAGCGTAACGCAGGCACCACAACGATACGCAGTCGACGTTAAGGTTTCCATATCGCTGACGCCGATCATCGCACCGATTCTCGGTCGAGTTCGACGAATGTTCGATCTTTCCGCCCGCCCAGACCTGATCGACATGCATCTCGGCGATCTGGCTGCTGAGTTACCGGGTATGCGGGTTCCCGGCACCTTCGATGGTTTCGAGGTTGCGGCACGCGCTATAGTCGGACAGCAAATCTCCGTTTCAAGTGCACGAACGATCTTGTCGCGTTTAGCTGACCGTTTTGGCACCAAGCTCACGGGCCCCTTCGACTTAACGACGACGTTTCCTTCGGCAAGCGTGTTCGCCGATATGCCGGTCACAGCGCTTCAGGAGGCAGGGATCACACGCATCCGGGCCGAAGCAATCATTGCCGTCGCGAAGGAAGTATCCGCCGGTCGGATCGTTTTGGAACCGTTGGCACCGTTGGACGAAACGCTCGCCTCGCTAAGGAGTATCCGGGGAATTGGCGAATGGACGGTCCAGTACATCGCTATGCGCTCGCTGGCATGGCCCAATGCGTTCCCCGACGGCGATGCCGTACTGAAGAAGCAACTGGGCTATTCGAGCGCACCAGCACTTAGCCAACACGCCCAACGATGGCAACCCTGGCGAGCCTATGCAACGCAGCACGTTTGGCGTCGCCACGAAGCGCAGCGCGAATAACTCAGATCTACCGAGTTCACGGCCCGTAGGGTGACGCGGTCCCATACACCCCGGACGAGGTGATATTTAACGCCCCGGATCTCCGTCGCGACGAAGCGTTGTCGCGCGGTTCATTCATGCACCCGCCACTCGCAGCCTTGCAGAAGTGGCGGATGCTAGCGCCTATACCAATCAACCACTGGATCGACATATTCAATGAACGTAATCGAACTGCTCACGCTTGCTGCTATCTGGGGTGCATCGTTTCTCTTTATGCGCGTGGCGGCACCAGTGCACCAGATATCGGACCGATCCCTCTAATCGCGCTACGCGTCACAATTGCAGCAATCGTGCTGGCGCCTGCGCTTCGATCCGCAACAGCGCGTAGCCAGTTTAGATCCAAAGCGTGGCCGTTGTTTGTCGTGGGCGTGACCAACTCTGCCGTACCGTTTTGTTTGCTCGCATATTCGACTCTCTACGTGAACGCGGGCGTTGATTCGATCTTGAACGCGACGACGCCGCTTTGGGCTGCGCTGATCGCGGTCGCTGGTTTCGGAGGATCGATGCGATTCGGGCAGGCTATCGGGTTGATACTTGGGCTTGCGGGTGTCGTGATTCTGGCGTGGAGCACTCTCATCAACGGCGCCAGCGCTCTCCCGCTCGCGATCGGTGCTGCACTGCTCGCGACTCTGTTCTACGGATTTGCGGTGAACTATTCCAAACGTCATCTTGCGGGTATGAATCCGTTCCTTGTCGCTTTTGGCAGCCAGTTGTTCGCCTCGATCTTGCTGATCCCTCTCGCGCTGTATTTTTGGCCAAAGCACTCCGTCGCGCCGTCAACTTGGGCATGCGTCGCAGCACTCGGCGTGGTGTGTACGGGCTTTGCGTACGTGTTGTTTTTCAGGCTGGTTGAGCGTGTCGGTGCCGCATACGCTGCGTCTGTCACTTTTCTCATCCCTATCTTTGGAATGATCTGGGGCGCGGCTTTTCTGGGGGAGACGATCACATTGGTGATGATCGCTGGATGCGCGATTGTACTCTTCGGAACGGCTTTAGCGAGCGGAAAGCTCGGGTGGATGCTGGCTCGCAGCGCATGACCGTCCGCTTTGGAGGGCTGCGTAGGACCGCTGCGGGTCGGCAACGGCCGGCGCCGACTCGACACATCGGCGTTTGCGCGGCTACGTTGCGGAACGCAGATAGGCGTCCAGCATCTCCAAATGCATTTCGGAGATTTTCTGCCGATCAGACCAGTGTGCATAATCGCGACCGGTGAACGCGTTTATCGTGAAGCGGTTCGAAGCGATGTAGTAGCCCATCCCAACTAGCGTGACGTAAAAATCGAGCGGATCGATTCCGCTACGAAATTGTCCTGCATCGGCTCCCCGCGCAAGAATCGACCTGACGACTTCAACCACCGGCGAGATCGTCTCGCCGAGTTTTTGTGAAGACTTCAGGTACCGGCCCTGATGCAGGTTCTCGTTGTTGATCAGGCCGATCCATTCGGGGTTGTCCCATAGATGCGCCCAGATGGAGGTAGCGAGCGCTGCCATCGCCTCACGAGGCTGCAGCCTGGTCAGGTCCAGCTCGCTCTCCTTCTTCGCGTAGTCGGCGTACATGGACTCCAACACGGCGACATAGAGCAGCTCCTTACTGCCGAAGTAATAGTAGAGCATTCGTTCGTTCGTACCAGCGACCTGGGCAATTGCGTCGGTCCGCGCGCCGGCTAGTCCGAACTTGGCGAATTGGCTTTTTGCCGCTTCAAGAATGCGGCGACGAGTCCCCTCGGGATCACGTTTGACTACTGACTTAGGCGGTTTGCTGTCCATTTTTTGTCGGTTCATTTTGCGGCGGCATATGGCCGCTCGACAGCATTATGAACGCCACATCGCGCCCTCGATCGGTTTGCCGGCTTGCCTTGACTTCACTGGCCGTTCCGTAGGCTAGGTAGTGAGTCGTGACGTTAGTGTCGCGGCAGCTAACGGAGGGACCATGGCGTATCTAGGTCAATTTAGGGACATCGTCTACGCGAATGAGAAACGGGAGCCTCGCGTCGCGACTTACCGCTTGGTGCTACTTGAAGAAAAACCCACAGCGGCTGTTGTGATCCACCTGCATCGTAAGCACCACGCAGGAACCGTTCGCCTCGCGCGAGAGCAAGAACTCGACGTCGTCATCGGCCGCATTGTCGGCCAAGAGCTTCGGGGCATTCGCGTGGACCGCACGCGTGTCGTGGTCGAGACAGACCGGAGTTTCACGGAATACTCGCTCGACTTTAATGCGGCTGACCTGCCGACCACTCGGCCGGCTGCCGAACCATGGAAGCTCCCCGTAGTCGCCGTAGAGTCACGCGACATCGTCGGCGGCAGTCTTCCCATCTTCGTGGACCTAGCTAGCGCGCGCCCCGTCGACGCGTGGCTGCTGAAGGTTCTAAAACAACGGTCCAGATAAGGACTTTTCGGCAAGCTCTTAAGAATTTCGGTGGTTTGGCCGCTATGACGTCTTCTACCGCCGAGAATATTTCAGGAGAGAGGATCTGCTGTGCCGCCGAGATTTATAGAAGCAGGAAACGAGATAAGCCTCGCGCTTTTGGACATTGAATTTGACGTATTCGAGCAGTACAAGACGAACGAAGACCGCATTCAGGCACGTCGCGACGTCCATGAGCACGTGCGGCAAAAGTACGGCTTGGCGAGCGCTCGCGAAGCCGTTCGCTGTCGGGAGATTAGCGCGTTGGTCGCGAACCGACCCGCGATGATCCATCTCTTCGACTATGACGAATTGGAGGCGATGGTGATGCTAAGGGTGAAGCCGACACTCGTTGACCAATTCATCGCAGCAAAACGAAGGGCGTCGTCGTTTGGCTTACCGGATATTCTTGGGTTGGCTCTCCATGCGAAAGAGCGTCACGATTGGCGCTGGGACTAGGAGCGTCGATGCAACGATATGCGGTCGGAGAATGGGAATCGCTGTGGGCCAACGAGCCATACATGAAGCACCGGTTCGTGCTCGATCTTGAGTCGCGCACCGTAATCGCCGGCGAAGACCGCGTCCGACGTCACTGGCGGTCGATGCGTCTTGAGCACATCGCCTACATGCAGCAGATCCTCGACGAGACGTTCAACCTGATATGGGACGAGCCGGAGGAGTTCGGGTTCGTTCTGCAGGCGGACATTCCATCGTGGGCAACCGAAGCTTGGCCGTGGCCTCCGTTGCCTGAGGTTGAGGACGTTGAGAAGATGTTGGACAGCCCAGACCTGCCCGTCGAGCGAGACGAGCTCGGTCACATCATCTTTCCACCTCGCTTCATCGCCGACGGACGCAAGTAGCAGCAGCGAGCGTGGCGGCCGCGCCGGCACCGGTCGGTCGAACTTGCGGCACACTGCTTCTTTTCGTTGGAAGAGCGATCGGTGGCCAAGGCATACAAACCCACGGCGGAACAGGAAGCGGTCGTCGAAGCCGCAAAAGGTGGTGGCGATCTGAAGGTCAAAGCGTATGCGGGCGCAGGTAAGACCTCGACGCTTCGGCTCGTCGCTCTGCAGCTCACTGGCCGGCGCGGTAGCTATCTGGCGTTCAATAAGGAGATCGCGGACTCGGCGCGCCGAGGCTTTCCCGCCAACGTCTCAGCCCGCACCGTCCATTCGCTCGCCTACGCTAGCACCCCCGCGTGGCTGACCGCGCGCATCAATCTGCCCGCGGAGCCACCGCACGAACTGGCTGCCCGATACGGCTTCGGTCCTGTTGAGGTGCCGACCATCACGGGAAAGAACGCGGAAGTCGCGCCGTTCGAGATCGGCCGGATGATTGCCGACGGTCTCGGCCGCTTTTGTCGGTCCGCTGACGACACGCCACAGCCCTTCCACATACCGGTCGATGAAAAGATCCGCGACGATGCGGCCGACTGGCTGCGCGAGCAGCTCGCGCCTAGCGTTGGGCGGCTATGGGCGGAAAGCATCAACCCACGCGGTCTGAAGGCGATACAGCCAGACGTTTATCTGAAGGTGTGGGGCCAGTCCAATCCGCGCATCAACGCCGACTTCATCTTGTTCGACGAAGCCCAGGATAGCGATGGGATCATGCTGTCCGTTCTTGCCCAGCAACGGCATGCGCAAAAGATTTACGTGGGCGATCCGTATCAGCAGATTTACGAGTGGCGCGGCGCGGTCAACGCGATGGCGCAGATCGCTACGCCCGAACGGCCGCTGACCGAATCGTTCCGTTTCGGGCCGACCTTCGCAGGTCTCGCGAGTTGTGTGCTCGCACTACTTGGGGAATCCACCCCGATCCGCGGCCAGCCGACCATCGGCTCGATTATGGTCGAAGATCCGTCAGTGCAGCCGCCCGTGGACGCGGTGCTTTGCCGGAAGAACGCGACCGCAATCTGGCAGTTCGCGGCGGGCATTGAGATGGGACACCGACCGGCGCTTCGCATGAACCCGAGCGAGATCATTGCCTTTGCGGACGGCGCCGATCAGTTGCTCAACGGAAGGCGCACCTTTCGACCAACCGCCCTATCGCTATTCGAGAATTGGAAAGAAGCGCAGGCTTTCGCGCGCAGCGCTGTCGGCCGCGATTTGCTGCCTGTCGTAGAGATCATCGACTATCGCGGCACGGATTACTTGCGCGCGCTCGCTCAACGTCAGACGCCCGAAGGCCAAGCTGACTATGTCATCTCGACCATCCACCGGGCGAAAGGACTGGAATGGAAGCGGGTGCGGATCGTCAACGACTTCCGCTTCAAGATGGTCGATGGGCGGTTGACCTTGGACGAGGACGAGATGCGGCTGCTCTACGTAGCGCTCACGCGCGCGCAACACGTGCTCGACATCTCCGATGTTCGTGACGAGCTGCTTCGGCTTTTCAACGTGCCGAAGGCCGCTCGCGGATAAAACGCTCAGGCCGCCTTTGCCTGCAAGGCGGCGTCGCGCTCGAGCGCGGCTTTTGCGGCCGCCTTCGTCTTACCTGCTCGTGACGGCGGCTGGCAGATGCCACACACCATCGAATGCGACGGCTCATGGGCGTGCGCGACGAACTTGCCGCGGCAACGCGTGCAACCCGCGAGACGCAGGATGCCGGCGTCCTTAAAACGTATGAAGGTCCAGGCGCGCGTCAGGTCCATCTGCAACGGCTCGCCGATCATGTCGAAGTGCTCGGCATAGAGCGAGTACGCGCGACTCAGCAGATCCACGCGGTCCAAGCCTTTGCTGTTCGCTTCGAGAAAGGCGTAGACGTTTGCGAACATCGACGTATGGATGTTCGGTGCCCACGTCAGATACCAGTCCTCCGAGAACGGCAGCATGCCCTTGGGCGGCGATGCGCCCTTCACTTCTCGATACAGACGAATGAGCCGTTCACGCGAAATCGTCGGGATTTCCGATTCCAGCACTTGCATGCGAGCGCCGAGCTTGATCAGCGTGATGGCGCGCATGACTTGTGCAGCTTCGTCAGCGAGGCTCTTTGAAGGCGTGGCCGTGGTCATCTTCAGGCCGCCATAAGGACGTCGTTAGCGACGGGCGACGCCACAACGTCGTGGCTGCGACCAGCCAGGCCCGCGAGCATCGCATCCGTGCTCATGCGAAAGAAGCACAGCACTTGCGACGACGATGCGAGTTTCAGCGTCTGTTCCGGCGAGAGCTTCAGAAGCATGTCCGCCGTATCCACCGAGAGACCCAAGTGCGACTGTGCCGCTTCCCGGTCCGATGCCAGAATGCGCTGCGCGAGCGCGAGGTACGACATGTTCAGTTCGCGGATAGCACTGAGATCGGAGGTGGTGTTCATAGCGGCAGCCCAGAGAGTAATTTCGACTTGCTCATCGCGCTGTCAACCAAAGCGCGAATGAATTGTCTGATTACAAATCCCACTTTGCAACAATTAGTTACACAGGGTAAACGTTTGCGAGAGGCAGTCAGTCTTTTCGCAATCGTTAGCGCGGAATAGGATTCTTCTCATGAACGCCACCTCCACACAAAGAATATTCTCCCTTTCCGGTGATCTGTGTGCTGTCTGCCGTGATGCTTTCACTCTCGTGAGCGCAGTCCCCTTCGTGGCTGTTGGAAGCGTGAAGCGCCCGAATAAGTAACCGATACCGATTCGGCAATTAAGACTGACGTTTCCATGCGACAAGCTTACACGCGCTGCGAAAGTTGTTGCGCTCCTCCGGCATACCAAACCGCTGTCCTTCCTGTAGACTACTGTACAAACATACAGTACTGGGTTGAACATGGGAGCGTTGGCCCTCGAAGACATTCATCCAAGTTTGTGGCGAGGTTCGCAACTGGCCTCTGCTCGCGTGAACGTCGTGCCGTGTGGATCTGAGACGCTTGCCGCGGAACTGCCGGGAGGTGGCTGGCCCAAGGGCGCGCTGACCGATCTGCTGGTGCAGCAGCCGGGCGTGGGTGAAATGCGATTGCTGCTGCCGGCGCTGAAGGCGGTCGCGTCACGGCGCATTGCTTTTCTGCAGCCGCCTCACCGCTTTCAACCCGAAGCGGCGGCTTACTGGGGTCTGCCTGAGACGTCGATCAACGTCGTGCGCGCTCAGAAGACCGCCGATGGGCTGTGGGCGGGTGAGCAGATTCTTCGCGCGGGGACGTTCGGCGCACTGATCTTCTGGCAAACGCATGTGCGAGCTGAAGCGCTACGCCGCCTGCACCTTGCCGCGCAGACGAGCGAATCGCTGTTCTTCATGGTCCGGCCGCTCGCTGCTGCAAGCGATACGTCGCCTGCCCCGCTTCGCATTGCTGTACGCCCTGCGCGCGACAGCGTTTCATTGGAGTTCATCAAGCGCCGCGGCCCGGCGCGTGATGAGCCGCTTGTCGTTGGACTGACCCATTCGCCTATCCTGTTGAATCGCCATGCAAGTGTGGATCGGCGTGTATCTGCCGCACCTCAGCCGAGAAGTCTTCCAGCCGAACTGGTCGTCCACGAGTGAGGCCGGCTTCGGTCCGGGCCTAGTCGTGCTCGACCATGAGCGTGTGGTCGCACTTGATCATGTGGCGCACGAGGCCGGTGTCCGCATGGGCATGCGCAAGGGCGGCGTCCTCACAAGCAAGGCGGGCAAGCGCGGCAACTGCCGCATCAGCGAGCGGATGGAAAGCCGGTGACCGCCGCGATAGCGGGCCATGAGCCATGCGCTTTGGCCGGTGGGCGCGACGCTCATCCGAGCCGTGAAACCGAAAGCCGCGAGCGATGTGCGGATCGCGCGTCTAAGCGCGCGCACGCCACCAAAGAGGCGCAAGCTCGCCGACACATCAACGAGAGCCGTTTGCTCCTCAGCGATCGATACCTGCGGGCTGAACTGCATCAAGGCCGTGGCGACATCCGCGACCGCCTGCTGCTCTTTGATTTCGTCCTTGTGTTCCAAATCGAATCGCGTGCGCAGATGAGCATGTTGCCGCGCCTGCAGCCGCGCCAGTTCTATGACCTCGTGATCGAAGTCGCGATCGTGCGGCCGGGCCCCGTTCAGGGCGGCATGGTGCATCCGTACCTACGCCGGCGGCAAGGACTGGAAGCTGTGTCGTTTCCCTCACCCGAGATGGAAACGGCGCTGGCCCGCACGCTCGGCGTGCCGATCTTTCAGGAGCAGGTGATGCAGGTCGCGATGCTTGCCGCAGGCTTCAGCGCCGGCGAGGCCGACCAGCTTCGTCGCGCAATGGCTGCGTGGAAGCGCAAAGGCGGGCTACAGCATTACTACGACCGCATCGTGAACGGCATGCTCGATCGTGGCTACGACCGCGAGTTCGCTGAATCCATCTTCGCGCAGATCCAGGGCTTCGGGGAGTACGGCTTCCCCGAGAGCCACGCCGCGAGCTTCGCCCTGCTCGTCTATGCAAGCTGCTGGCTGAAGTGCCACGAACCCGCTGCGTTCCTGTGCGCGATGCTTAACAGTCAGCCGATGGGCTTCTACTCGCCCTCGCAGCTCGTTCAGGACGCGAAGCGTCACAAGGTGCGCGTGCTGCCAATCGACGTCACGATCAGCAACTGGGATTCGTTGTTAGAAGGCGATGGCTCGATAGCGCCGGTGCGGCTCGGCATGTCGCTCATTCGCGGCATGCGGGACGAGTCGGCCGCGCGCATCGAGGCCGCGCGAGCAGTGCGTCCTTTCGAGTCGGTCAACGATCTTGCCAACAGAGCACGGCTCGATCGCCGCGACCTTCAGCTGCTCGCCGACGCGAACGCCCTTTCCGCGCTATCGGGCAATCGGCGGGAGGCGCTTTGGCAAGCGGTGGCAGCCGTTCCCGACAAGGACTTGTTGCGCACGACGACGCGCGATGAAGAACTGCCGGTACTGGCCGCGCCCAACGATGCGCAGGAGATCGTCAGCGACTATCGCTCGACGGGCCTGACATTGAACCGGCACCCTCTTGCTTTGCTGCGCGAACGGCTCAGCGAGAAGAAGATCTTCGCGGCGTCGAAGCTCGCCACCTATCCGAACGGCCGTCTCGCAAAGGCATGCGGGATCGTCACTGTGCGCCAGCGGCCCGGCACAGCGAACGGTGTTCTTTTCATTACGTTGGAAGACGAGACCGGCCAGATCAACGTGATCGTATGGCCGTCGTTGGTCGAGAAGTTCAGAAAAGAAGCACTCGGAGCTTCGCTGCTTGGCGTCTATGGAGTCTGGCAGAAGGAAGGCGAGGTAAAGCACCTTGTCGCGAATCGCCTCGTCGACATGACGTCACTCCTTGGCAACTTGGCGACGTCAAGCCGCAATTTTCACTGAACCTATTTGTGCCCACCGTTTATGCGGTATATCGTGTTGTCAACGTCTGCCTGGGCTTGCTTCAAGTGCGCACATAGACCTTGTGGTGCTTCCAAATCGCCGCATTTTACCTCGGCGATCACCATCTGGATTTGTTCGTTCGCGGCGCGGGCAGCCGACAACAGCGACTCTTTTTCGTCGGACGGTCGGTGCTCGCTGCAACCAAATGCGAACGCAGCAACGAGCGCAACGACGTAAGCAGTGGTTCTCATTGTTTTGGTTTTCCGGTGTCTTCGCGCAAGAACGTGGTCTTCGCTCCCGCTTGTGATGTGCTCGCTGAGCGACTGAAAAAAGACTTGGCGCTCCCTTTGCTAATGACATTGCGCGGTCGCAAACGAGCGCAGGCCAGCACCAACATTGTTGCCGAGAGCGGCCTGGCGCGTCGCGGAGCACTGGCCAGGACAGACCATGAGCCGGGTGGTGCCCCGCTTTCTATAAAACTTCCGGGATCCGCGGACCAGTCAACAATAGCGAAGGGCCTAAAGCTGATCGAACGGCTTTCGATCCAACAAACAGTCGATGAATGCACCGAGGAGCGCTGGTCGGTGCTGCCTACTCGGATAGTAGAGGAACAGCCCCGGGCGCGAAATTGACCAGTCCGCGAGAACTTGGACTAGCCGTCCCTGGGCCAGAAGCTCACCCACGCCATCTCGTTCAAAGTGATACGCAATGCCGAGCCCGTTCACGGCAGCAGCTATCCCGATGTCAGCATGGTTCGTGACGACGGGGCCGTCAACCTCAACTTCGAGTTGTTGCCCCCGTTTCCTAAACTCCCAGCGGTAACGCCTGCCATCCATCTGGAGCCGCCAGTTGATGCATGCATGCTTATGCAAATCGGCAGGTGATTTGGGAGTCCCTCGACGCGAGAGGTAGTCTGGGGACGCTACCGCAACCATGTCTAGGTCCGGCGTGAGGCGCACGGCCACCATGTCTTTCTCGAGTCGGTTACCCACACGGATGCCCGCGTCAAAGCGGCCAACCACGATATCGGCCAGCGCATCGTCGACCACGATGTCGAGAACCACGTCAGGGTGTGCTTGATGGAAACGTGAAAGCCGGGGCGCGATGATAGTTCTCGCCGCTATCCCCAGCGTGTTAATGCGAAGTGTGCCGCTCATCTGTCCCGTGGACTCACTGGCTTCAGCGACTGCAGCAGCCATCTCTCCAAACAACGGAGCTATGCGCCTGTACAGCAGCTCGCCACTTGCCGATGGCGCAACGCTTCGAGTAGTGCGATTCAGAAGACGGGCTCCGATGCGGCCCTCGAGCTGTCGGATGGTCTGGCTGAGTGCCGAAGCGGATAGGCCCAGATGCTCTGCGGCGCGCGCGAAGCTCTGTCGCTCCACGACGGCAATGAAGGCCTTCAACTCAGCAAAATCGGACCCGCGCATTATGCACCGTTATCTTCATTGACTGCACGCAATATACAGCGATTACCTAAATTATCGCAAGGGCGACGCCTGCAACTGTCTCCACCAAAGAGTCCAACGCATCGGCCCCCTCGCCCCAGACCCGGAGAACGGTAATGAACGCCCAGATTTCCCTCGATGGCCAAATCGGCTTCCTTTGGACGGCCGGCGAGCGGGCTCTGGAAACTTCCCCATCACTTGAATCAGCAGTTTGTATGCGCCGCGCTACATGACCTATTAAGAATTCGAGCGATTACCTGTTAGCTCCGACCGCGTCATGCTTGTTGCGCGGCGAGTTCGGCTCGGAAGGAACCAGACGGCTGCGCGAATCCGGTCATCGATAAGGATGGCAGGCACTTTCAAACAAAAAATCTGGAGACAACGGTATGCCTATAGTACGGAGCACGGGTTGCTATGCGCTTGTCTCGGCATGCGCGGCAATGCAGATAGCGGGCTGTGGCGGCAGCGATGCAGACAATCATTCTGCTGTGAACGATTTGAAAATCGTCACGTCCCCCGACTATCCGTCTTTGGTTTGCGAAGAACAGATTGTTCCAGCGCGAGACGGCACTCGTCTCAAGACCTATGTTTATCGCAACAACAAAACGACGGGGAAAATGCCGACGTTGATGATCCGAAGTCCTTATAGCCGCCTGTATGGCGAGAAATGTTTTTCCGGGTACCACTTCGAAAATCTCGTCTCGTATGCAAAAGATGGGTATGTCGCGGTCGTGCAAAGCTCGCGCGGGACGTTTATGTCCGAAGGCACCTTCAAGCCGATTGATCAAGAGGGCCAGGACGGCTACGACGCTATCGAATGGGCGGCGTCCCAGCCGTGGTCGAGCGGGAAGGTGGGGATGAAGGGTGCGTCCTACTTTGGCCTAACACAGTGGCAGGCGGCCATTAAGCGCCCTCCCCACCTAGTTGCGATCGCGCCTGACATCACGGCCTCCGACTACCACGACAACTGGACGTATCAAAATGGCGTGTTTGATCTCTGGTTCAACGTCTCATGGACGGCAGGAGCCTTCGAAGCGGACCAGATCATTCGAAAGTTGACCGCCAGCGGGGCGCCCCAGAGCACGATCGACGCTCAAGCGGCAGCATGGACTGCGGAAGTCGCGCAGAACGTCGATACGACGTGGCCCAATACCCTGCCTCTGACCTCTCTTCAGGTGATGAACGCGGACCAGCCCTTCTATCTGGAATGGTTGAAGACGCCCACCTACGATGCCTCGTGGGAGAGGATCGATATCGAGAACAAATATGGCACGCTTGACATCGCGACCCTCACTAGCGGTGCCTCCTATGACATCTTTTCTGTTGGAAGCGCTCGTAATTTTCAAGGAATGAAGAAAGCTGCTGCAACTGCGGCCGCGCGCAACAATGCCAAGCTCGTGTGGAGAGCCTACGGACATTCTGTCGATAGCGGCTTTCCGACGTTCGGCAACGATACGCCCGATCCGAGCATCGAAAAGCGCTTCTTCGACTACCACCTGAAGGGCGTTGCAAACGGGTTTGACAGGGAGCCGCCAGTTCGGATCTACGTGCTGCTTCCGCCGGATTCAGGCCAGACGGGCAGTGGCTTTTGGATGACGGGCGACGACTTCCCGCTACCTGGCACGGTTTCGACCCGCTACTACATGGGCAGCGGTGGTAGTGCAAACACGCGATCGGGCGACGGCTTCCTCTCGCCGACGCCGGTGACCACGGGGGCCACTTTCGATTCATTTGCATATGACCCGAACAAGCCAGTGCCGACCGTGGGCGGCAATGTCTGCTGCTTCGTAAGTCCGACGAACGCCGTACGAGGGGGTGCGCAAGAGCAGGCATCCGTAGAACAACGCCCGGACGTCCTGGTTTATACAAGCAAAAGCATGGACCGTGATATGCCCGTGATCGGTAATGTCAGAGCCAGCTTTTGGGCGAGTTCTTCAGCCGTGGATACGGACTTCACGATGAAGCTCGTGGATGTTCGCCCCGACGGCAGTACGCACAATGTGGTCAACCGCATCGTCCGTGCAAGTTATCGTGCCGGATCGAAGCTGCCTCGGCAGCTGCTCACGGCGGATGGAGCCACCAAGTTTGAACTTGATCTGGGACCGACTGCGATCATCGTGCCCAAGAATCACAAGCTTCGTGTGCAGATTTCGTCCTCGGACTTTCCGCACTACGCGAGGAATTTGAATACTGGGCTCGACAGCAACAGCACGGAACAGATAAAGACGGCCCAGCAGCGTATCTTTCATGATGCTAACCATCAGTCCTTTATCGAACTACCTGTCGCACCTATCACGCGATGAACGGCGGCGCTGCCCAGAAGGTCTCAAATACTTGGGCTCGGGGCAGGCGCATCTTGGAGCCCTGTAGTCGGAAAAGACGAAGGGCGGGTCGATCCAGCCCTTCGTCTCGACCTCCAGGCTGTTGATGGCCACCTGCTCCGTTGGGTGCAACGCGGAATCGACGGCCATTGCTGCAATTCAACAGGCGCCGACGTCTCCATCGGCGTCAGGCGCCTCGCGATTCAAGCCGACTCGGTGCAAGGCTCAGAGTGTGCCGCGGCAATCAGTATGCCGGCGAAGGGCTGTGAGCAGCTCAGTGAGCGCTCGGTTGCAGAGCAAAGGCCGGCAAGGTGGTGCTGCCCTGCGCACCTCGCGATCAGCAACCAGCCGAAAACACTGAACCCGGGAAACGCATCCGCGCTGATTATGTGCTGTTTTTTTAACTGGCCATACGGATTCTGACTCATTCTCTAATTACGAAGCTTGAAGCACTCTTACCAATTCGTTCGTTACAAGGAGCCATGTATATGAGTGCACAAGTTGAGCTGACTCTTCCCGGACCGATCTCAGCGTATTTTGCGGCGGATCGGCAGGGCCCTGAAGCCGTCGCGCGGTGCTTCACCGCGCAAGCCGTCGTTAACGATGTCGGGCAAATGCACACCGGGACAGACGAAATCAAGGCTTGGAAGGCGAAAGCTGACGCAAAGTACACCTACACGATGATGCCCTTCGAATTGGAGCGCGACGGGGAGTTTCATATCGTCCGCGTACATGCAGCCGGTACCTTCGAAGGGAGTCCTATTGACATGACCCTCCGCTTCGGGTTTGCCACGGGCTTAATCGCATCTCTGGAGATCTCGGTATGAGCTTCGACCTTCAGTTGAATGGTCTGCGGGCGGTGGTTACCGGCGGCACGCTGGGCCTTGGCGCTGCAGTCGTGAAAACTTTTGCCGAGGCCGGCGCGCGGGTGACGACATCCGCGCGCACCTTGCCGGCGCAGCCGATGGAGGGAGTCACCTACGTAGCTGCGAACCTATCAACAGCGGAAGGCACGAGTCTGCTTGCTCATACCATTCTGCAGGATTGGGGCGGCGTCGACATATTGGTCAACGTGCTCGGCGGCTCAACTACTCCCGCTGGCGGTTTCGCCGCAATTAGCGATGACCAATGGATCGCCGAGCTGAATCTGAATTTGATGCCCGCCGTACGGTTGGATCGTGCGCTGCTGCCGTCGATGCTCGCTCAAGGCTCGGGTGTGATCATCCACGTCAGTTCCATCCAGCGCGTGCTGCCTCTTCCTGAGTCGACCACTGCCTATGCGGCGGCCAAGGGTGCCCTCACGACATATAGCAAATCATTGTCAAAAGAGGTGACGCCAAAGGGAGTGCGCGTGTTGAGCGTGGCGCCAGGTTGGATCGAGACCGAGGCTTCGGTAGCGTTCGCTGAGCGGATGGGTGCACAGGCAGGAACGGACTACGAGGGCGGTAAGAAGATCGTCATGGATTGGCTGGGAGGGATTCCAGTGGGCCGACCCGCCAAGCCACATGAGGTTGCCGATCTAATCGCCTTCTTGGCGTCGTCGCGATCCGCTTCGATTGCAGGGTCCGAGTATCGGATCGACGGCGGCACTGTTCCCACCGTGTAGCCGACTGCAGCGGCCGGCTGAGCTAACGCGAGCCCAATGGCTTGCCTTCCATTAGTTAAGGGGCCTCTTACCCGTCCTGAAACATCTCAAACGCCGCGACGCTGCTCAAGATCGAATCAGAAAGCGGAGTTGGAAAAAGGTATGGGCGGCAAGATCATGCGCCCAAAGTGTCCAGCAGGCTTGCGACAGCGTTGAAGCCACCGCCAACTTCAATTGGGAAGCGAGCTGAGGACCGGTCTTGACATTCGCATAGGCAGCGTGCAGCAGTCGTCTATCCGCCTTGACATGGTGCAGTTTGTTCGGTGTGCCGGTCTCTCAGGGCTCCACTGTGAGCCTTTTTGCCGACGCGCAATGCGTCGGTTTTTTTTGGTGCAAGAAGTTTGGTTGTTTTGTTGCTTGATGGCGAGTTACGGATGGCGCCGTCGGACCGTCTCGCAAATCGATATGCGTCTTTGTGACCGGCGTCGCACGACGAGCGTACTCAACAGGCCCGTCTGTCCTCGCAATCTTTGCGCATGCTGGTGTCCAATCGCTTCGGGGGGACGCTTGCCGTTGAAGGCTCGTATCTCGTCGCGAGCGCTGTCTAGGGCGCATGTGAATTCAGGGAAATTTGCTCGTCGGGTACTTCTCGAAATCAGCAACGAATTGCGCCGTAAGCCCGGATGCCAACATCGCTTCTCGGCCTGATGCGACCTCCCTCTGGAACGCGAATGCTCCAAGACATAGGACGACAAGCAGGACGATAGGCGCGACGGTCTGCGTCCATTGCAGAGCGCTCGAAAGCTCCGCCCCCGATTGCATCAACCAACGAGTTATGAGGACGCTGCCGCATCCGAACACGGCTGCCGCGCCGGCCTGGAACAAAAATCGCCGACGGCGCATTCGAGCTTCCACATAGAGCGCGATCGCTTCCCATTGCTGCTTCGTATAAGTGCGCTCATCGAGCTGCATGGCCCCAACTTCCTATCAAACATCCTGCTTCGCCTCTGCCTTGAGTGCGAATACGAAGATCACAACGGCGAGGCCGAAGCCGATCGCTCCGCCAATGCCACCGGCTTTTGAAACGTCGACCGTTGCGTAGTGCAACTCAACGGCACCCAGATTAATCGCCTGCCCAACGAGAAGCCCGATAAGGCCCAGGGCGCCGGAAAGGATCCCGACGAGAGCAGCCAGCCCGAATATACGAAGCAGGCTATCGTTCCAGGCTATGTCCATTTATATCCTTATTGTCGCTGCGTCGGGGTTTCCGCCGGGCCGTGGACGCTGCGCGCGCCGGCGACACCCACCAACTATTTCATAGTGAGACCGTGTCGGTCAGTTCAATGCGCCCGTTGTCACTTGATCCGATTCCATTCGGCGTAGATCGCGCCGAAGACCGTGGGCACCACGTCGTGGCCTTCGAAAGAAACCGGCCGGTCGTCGTTTGGATAGCCCATTGCGGGAGAGGCCCGCAACATGCCGAGCATCCGCGCGCTGTGTTCGCCAGTGGATGCAACTTCACTGAGAACCTCCGACTCGATTTTATGAATTAGCGCCCAAGTCAGCGTCCCGGCCTGCCGATGGCGTTGCACGGCTGCAGGCACGGCGTCTCTCAAAGCCGCATCGGCGGCATACAGTGCGTCCATTTTCTCTCCGTTTCCTAATTGGGCAGTGCGTGCTTTCGTAGCAGAGCCCTGATCGCATCTTCGACCGTCGACCGGAGCACATACTCCCGACCTTGCGGGAGTAGCGCGGCGAACGCTTCAGTCAATGAATAAGCGACCTCAGCCACATCACGTTCACGAACGATTACCCTTAATCCAGCGGTAAGCTCGGCTTCAAGTTCACGATCGTTGATTCGGAGTTCGATAGTAGCCATCGTCTCATCTCCTGATTCGATGCGTCGTTTTCCTCATTCGTGGTCACGAAGGTCCGACAGAGATTCTTCGAGCATGTCCGCCGCGTCCAAATGAAGCTGCACAACGGTATCGGTTAGCGGCTCGCCGTTCGGCATCCTGCGTGACTCCGCAGAATCGCGCAAAACGTTAATCGCTGCCCGCAGAGCAAGCGCTGGAGTCAAATTGGACATGGTTCGTTTTCCGTGTTTCATGACTGGCTGACAGTCAGAGCTTTATGACGAGGTCCGTGTACTTTGCGACGTTGTCGTCTTCGCTGAGCAGGCGCAGCGGCTCCGTGATGGCTTGTGCCACGAGCATCCGATCGAAGGGATCTCGGTGAATGTCTGGCAGCTCGCGAACAGTCGCAGCGTGCGCCGCCGTTACTGGTAGTTCGCGAAACCCCGCGTCCTCCATCCGCGCGACTAGCTCCGGTACATCGGCGTCAAGCTTTCCGAGCGCCGCCTTGATAGATATCTCCCAAATGCTCGCGGCGCTGACGAACACAACGTCGGCGCTAAGCATCGTTGCTTCAGCACGCTTGGAAAGCCTTCTATCGCCGCCCATCGCCCACAAAAAAACGTGTGTGTCGATCAACAGGCGCATTACCGGCCCTCGAACGTCGCCAAGACCTCGTCCGCCAACGGCGCGTCGAAGTCGTCGGCGATCGTGATTTTTCCCTTCATCAAGCCGAGGCGAAGTTTCGGCTTCTGCTCCACGGAAACGAGCCGAACGACGGGCGTTCCGGCCTTGGCAATGACGACTTCTTCGCCGCTAACGGCTGCCTCGATGAGGCGCGACAGCTGCGACTTTGCTTCATGGATATTCACGGTCTGCATGGACCCTCCACCACTGATTAGCTTAGTTTAGCCAAGTCTCGACGTGATGGCAATGTGTAGAACGCAGTAGGTGGTTTGATGCTTGACCTAACCGGGACAGGGACGGGCAAAAGACGGATGAAAAACCGTAGCTTTCGCCTGCGCAAGATTCGGTTTTTTGTTCACGATGCAGTGCTGCCGGTCCGCCAAGGCGCGCGGCTGCACCTTGACAAGGCACCTTTTCCCCAACACTGGCTTTACATCGCCCCTCGCAAGCGAGGGAGTCGGTGGCTAAGAAAACGATCGGAACGCCCTACGGCGTCCACGAACTTAACGAGGTCTGGTTTGAAACAGTCGTCTGCTGCATTGCCGTCCATTCGCCTTTTCGCTTTGACGGCTTTGACCGTCGCCGTGCTCGCCGCATGCGGCGGGGGCGATTCTTCTGACTCGAACAGCGCGAAAAGCTCAAACAGCACAGGAGGCTCGAACGACACGGGGAGCAAGAGCGGCACGCCGGCCGCGTCTCAGAAAGCGAGCTTCCTGCCACCGGCGTCCACGGCGCAGAGCGTTGCGGCCACGGGAGACCCCATCGCCGACAGCATCGCTTACCTTAACGCCATGCGGCATAACGTCGGTTACACGACGGCGCTCTCGATCGACGAGGGGCTAATGACGTCGTCGCAAAACCATGCTGTTTATCTTGCCGACAACTCGATTCTGAGCCACAACGAGACGGCTGGTCAGCCCGGATTCACCGGTGCAACTCCCGGGGTCCGCATCAACGCACAAGGCAGCTACACGGCTTGGGGCGAGGTAACGTCTGCAGGTGATGCGCGAGCATTCACCGACTCTCTGGTGGCCGTCAGGCTGCTGTTCGACGCGCCCTATCACCGTGTCATCATGCTCGACAACCTCGCCAGTATGGGCGTGGGCAGCGCCTCCAGCTCGACGTGGGGGGCGTTCAACATCGACTTCGGCAACATGACGTCCGCCCTCAGCGGCACGCAAGTCATCGCTTATCCGTACCCGAACGAGACGGACGTTCCGACGGATTGGTACGTCAACGAGATCCCGAGCCCGTTCGCGTCCGCGCCGCAGTACAACCAGACATACACCGGCTATCCCATCACTATTCAGGGCAACATGTTGTCGAAACTCAATTCCGTCAGCTATACGGTGACCGACAGCGGCGGGAATGCGGTGCCGTGTCAGCTTCAGACGCCTGCCAACGATACGCAACTCACGAACGCTGCGATGTGCGTTCCTTTCAAGCCGCTCAACTCAAGCGTCACTTACACGGTGCATGTCGTCGGCGTTCTGACCACATTCGGGGCGAATGGGACGCAGAACAGTCCGCTTGATCTCAGCTGGTCGTTCACCACCAAGGCTGCAAGCACAACGAAGGCTCAAAGGGTGAACAGTGGCGGTGTTCGTCCGCCAGCCGTTCTATAAGCGTCTTTCACGAAATGCACGGCTTGCAACGTGGCGCCGGGAGATGTCCGCACATTGGCAGGGCCGTGCGATCAATGACAAACCGCCCAAGCTCGGAAACCAGAAATGAGCCTTGAAGACAGAGATTGGTATCGGGAAGAAATGCGCCGAAGAAACTCTGCCAGCAGTTCGCTAGGGCGGAGCGGATATATCCACCCAAATCTGAGGCACTTGCACTCCGCCGGCCGGAGCCCATCCCGCGCCAAAATCGCTTTGGTGTGGCTGCTCGTGTTAGGTGGGTTGTACCTCGTTTTTTCGTGGGCGGCCCAACGAAGCCTCCATTTGGACCTTGCGGCCTCACACGCTGTCGATCTGTTTCACCGAAACAGAACTCGACTGTTGGGACTGTTCTGCGTCCTTTTTGTCTTGGCGTTAATCCGCAGTATTCGCGGAAGCCGCCGACGAAGGCACCTCACAGCGTGGCAGAAGGCGGTTTACGACCCTAAAGAGTTTCGGCGGGAGCGGTGAGGGTACCAATGCGCGAGCAACGAAAGCTCGACCCGTGAACCGTCGCGGTGGTCATCCGACAGCCGTTCCAAAGTAACGCCTCAAAAATGCACGGCTTTCAGCGAGGCCCGAACAAGCGTTCAGCCTCTGCTTGCCGTGCTCAACCTATAACCGCACCGAGGGAACATGCAAAGCCACATTGCGCCAGTCGTAGTCATCGCCCTACTGGTGGGCATCGTAGCGGTCATTGCCAGAAAGGTAGCCGCGAAGCCGCGATATAGGGCGATTCCTCTGCTGACCGCCAACGAGAGGGAGTTCTTCGAGCGGCTTCGCCGCGCGCTTCCCGAGGCGTTGATCTTTCCGCAAGTCGCGATGTCAGCGATCATCCAGCCGATCTCGAGCGGAAAGCAGCGCACCATCGACTTTCGACGGATCTCGCAGAAGCGGGTGGACTACGCGGTCTACGATAGACAGCTCGCCCTCGTTGCTGTCGTCGAGCTTGATGATAGGACGCACGACGCCGCGCGTGACGCCGTGCGCGACGCATATCTCGCAAGCGCGGGTATTCGGACAGTCCGCTTTCAGTCGAAGGCGAAGCCGGACGAAATCGGAATCCGCGCGGCGCTATTCCCTTCCGAAACGCGCATTCAAGCGGTTCAAGCAGCCGAACGTTCCCCGCTCTTCTCGCAGGTGTGAAGCGGCGGCAAGTTCCTTGACTTCGCGGTGGTGTCGATAGGCTGGTTTGTGACGCGGACGAACTCGCGTCGCTATCGTCACCTAAGCGAGGTCCCATGGAACCCAACAAGAAAGAGCCCGTCGACGCGATCAAAGTGATCAAGTCGCTCATCGACGTCATTCAAGCATCCTTCTCGACCGCGTGGAAAGCGGTCCTCCTCCTCGGCGGTCTGATACTGGTCGCCTACTGCTACTTCGAAAGCATCGTGCCCGAGGGGTTGTCGCTGGGCGATGCGTTCTTCTTGGCGTCCGCCGCGTTCTCATTCACCTGCATAGCATTGATCGGCGTCGGCTTCGGGGCCTTCTCGACGTTGTGGGCGCTCAAGCTTCTGGTTGTCGCCAACAACTTCCGCCTCAAGCGGCGCGGGGAGCCGCCGGCGGCTTCGCTGCATCGCGCAGTCGATAGCGGATCGATGGTCTTTATGTCGTTTCTCGTGGCGCTCCCCCTTGCCTATCTGCTCGTTTTTGTCAGGGACCAGTCCCCCGACGCCCGCATGCACGCGACCTTTATGTTCTTTGCTGCTGTAGGCGCAATCACCGCGATCATCGTGCTGATCGTTCCGTCCAAAGTGCAGCAGCGCGATATTCGTCTCACGGTGGTCTTCTTGGCGGTGGCCATTTCTGGCGCGCTCGTCGCTACCCGCCCCGCCCCCCTGAATTTGTCGATGGTGAACCTCGGCGTGCGCTCAGCGCCCGGCCAAGATGTGATCTTTTCCGATGCTGAGCATACGCAGTTGGCTGCGATCGCAACGGCGAGCGGTGTGAAGGTGCAGTTCTGCAAGCTTCCGACCACCGATAAGTGGGGTACGCGCGACGCCCGCGCCGTGTGGCATGGGGTCGGCGGAAGCTCGTACATACGGCTCTTCGACGAAACAAACGGGTCGCGCGACGTTCTCGTGCGGGCGAACCGCGCAGATGTCGAAGTAATCCGAGGGGACCGAACCGGCTTCGACTGCCCGCCGAAGGTGGCGGCTTCTCCGGACGGCAAGTCGTCATGACTCGCATCTACGCGACGCTGAGAAGGCGATACACCACTGAGGCATTGAAAGGCATGGGGTTCGTCAAGGACGGCGGGCTGATGGTGAAGCGCGGGGCGATGCGTCGCGTTCGCGCGCAAGCATCGAGCCTTGACGGCGTGTGGTGGCGAGTAACCCCGCTCGAGCGCCGCTGGCGTTAGACACCTCAGAAACATGAAAGACGCGCAAAAACACGCGTCTTTCCAAATCCAAGACGCGCCCACGGCCGGTAGCCTTGTTTTCGCTCATGAAAGCGTCTGCGCGGTGACCGCGCAACCGCTGCTGGCTCAATCGGCCGTTGCGCCATAAATCAAGAATTCACGACTACAACGAGGAACCATGAAGCTCAAAATGATCGGCATCACCGCCCTGTCCGTTTTCGCGCTGTCCGCTTGTTCACAGATGCAGCCGGGCGCGCAATCCGCCAAGACGGCGGCGACCGGTTCCGCCGCCGGCGAAGCGTCGCAGAACGCCAATGCAGGCCTGCAGCACTGCCCGGCGCCGCTCGGCACCGTGGCCATCGTCGAGGATACGGAAGCGCCGTGGTACGACCTTCTCACTGGTCAATATCAGCTCGGCTCGACGGTGCCTGTGCTGAAACTGCTCGTCCAGCAAAGCAACTGCTTCGTGATCGTCGATCGCGGCCGCGCGCTTGGCACCGCGATGGGTGAACGCGCCCTGAACGCATCGGGCGAACTGCGCAAGACCTCCAAGATGCACAAAGGCCAGATGGTCGCGGCCGACTACACGATCAGCCCGAGCGTGACGTTCAGCAATCGCGACGCGGGCGGCGGCGCAGCAGGGCTCCTCGCATTTGTGCCCGTGGTTGGCGGTGTGCTCGCCGGTGCCGCTGGCACGATGAAGGCGCAGGAAGCGTCGACCATGCTGACGCTCGTCGACAACCGCTCCAGCGTCCAATTGGCGGCCGCAGAAGGTTCGGCGCGCAACGTCGACTTCGGCATGCTCTCCGGCGTGTTCGCAGGCGGCTTCGGCGGCGCTGGTGCGGCGGGCGGCGGCGCCTACGCACGCACGGCACAGGGCAAGGTCGTCGTCGCGGCTTTCACCGACTCCCTCAACAACCTCGTTGGCGCAGTTCGCCAGTACCGCGCGCAGAACGTCAAGGGCGGTCTCGGCAACGGCGGCGCTCTGGTCGTCAACTGATCGCGGTATCGCATAGAGGCGGGAGGCCAGAAGTCTCCCGCATGTTAAGGAACCGTTTAAGCAGGCCGTTATACCGGTCTCATCGAACCATCAAGGAAGCACATATGCGCCTCTTTCTCGCCATCATCATCCCGTGGCTCCAGTTTTTCACGATCGGCCGTCCGATCGCCGGGATCATCTGTTTTCTGCTGCAGATCACGCTGATTGGCTGGATCCCCGCCGCTATCTGGTCCGTTTTCGCACTCGGCCAGTACAAGACCGATCGTAAGATCGAGCGCGCGCTCGGCAGCCGGGCCTGAGAAACGCAATGGGGCTGTCACCGGGGCAGGAGCTTCAGAGCTTCACGTCGGTCCCCATTCTGAGATGAGCGTGATCATCCGATACGCATTCAACGTCGGGCGACTTCTGTTACGTCGAAGGATTACGTGGCAGACATTCAAGTATTCGCTTCGCGCGCGCCCGATCGCGGTTGCTGGCCGCGGTGGCGGCTACATCGTTGACCCGGAATTCGACTAGCAAACGACGCTGCGAGCGGCCAGCGTCGGTTGGTGTGACCTCGACATCGACATCCGCGAGTGGTCGCGCACAGAGCCGGGACCTCGTTTACGGGAAACAATTCGAAATGAACAAAGCAAAACTGCTTGCATCAGCATGGGCGATTCTAGCGACGCTCGGAACCGCGCATGCTCAGCAGGTCATGGGCGCGAAATGCGCCGGCGAGAACAATGGCGCGTTCGACGAGACTGCATCGCATCAAGCAGTCATTTGCGCCAACGCCAAGTGGCAGGATGCGACCACCGCCCCTCTGGCGACTGTCAATGTCGAAAAATACAGCGACGCCAAAGCTCTCGAAGCGTCTTATGCTACCAAGGATGTGATCGGCCGCTGGAGAGTCCAGCAGAGCAACGACGGACACCGCCAATTCACGCTAGTGGCTAACGTCGTTGCGCTCAATTCCGACAATACGGCGCACGTCGTCGTTGATTTAGAGGATTCGGGCTGGCAGCAGCACGTTGACACGACGGTCCCGCTCAACGCCGCGACGGCCATTGCGACCGACAACCGCGGCGCAGAGTACCGGATCACAGTCAAACGCACGCCCGCCTAAGTTCTTCGGCAATCGATGATGCGACGCCTCTGTCGCATCAGTCACTCCAGTTGCCTATGACGATTTCGCCTTCTACGCCATTGGCAGCGGCCACCTGCCGAGCAACGGCCATCAATTCGTCGTCCGTCAAGGTGGCGTCAGCAGCACGCCGACGCCGTTCGAACCGAATTCCGGCGGAACGTATGCCGCTCGATAAGTAGGCATCGCCCTTCTCCTGTTATTCATACCGGCATCTTCCGCCCTCGATCAGCCACCGTCATCCGCAAGAAGGGACGCTTGCGCCAGATCAACGTTAGCGGCTGCCTTCGGTTTGGCGGTTCTGGGCGGCAGAGGAAACGGCTCGGCGTGCATCTCGTCGGCCGGGTAAAGCTGCAGGAAGGACCGCGCTTCGTCCGTGCTTTTGCAAGACAGCCAGTCCTCGTACTCGGTTGGCGGGATGATGACCACCGACCTCTTCTCCGCTCCCGGCCTATGGAACCGCTTCATCAACGGGTGGTCGCCGGCGTTGACCGTCAACATGGTCATCGACAGGCTCGCTGAGCCGTCGGCGGGATCTTTCCAAGCACGCCATAGCCCAGCTATAGCAAGCGGAGCGCCATCGGCCATCCCAATGCGCCAGCGCACTGCCTTGCCCGTCTCGTAGTCTGGCTCGTAGAACCGGCGGCACGGGATCAGGGCGAGTTGCAACTTATTCCACGCGGTGCGAAAACTCGTCTTCTGCCCGACTGATTCGGACCGCGCGTTCATCGTATCGAAGGCTTTCACGCCCTGCGGGATGAACTCGCGCGGCACCATGCCGAACGTCGCAGCGTCAGTCAAATACTCACCGTCGATGCGGCGGAAGATCGGCGCGGCATAGTCCTTGTAAATCTCCGGCTTGTAGTCGAAATTCGGCACCGGGAACAGACTGAAGACGTCGAACGCATCTTTCGGATTAGACTCGTAGCTGGTGCACACTTTTCCCTCTCTCTCGCCGAAACGGGTGAGTTGCCGGAGCGCATCTGGCGCCGCCCAACGATGTATCGGGTCCCGGGCCATGCCCCGGGTCGTGGCACCTATTTTGCACGAATCGTGCCGTTGGCCTTGCCGCCTAGCCGTAGCGCCGCGTCATGCGGCGAGATGTGGCCGGCCATATAACCTACGAGAGGTTCGTATGGCTGCCCGTTCGATCGCATCGATGACGCTCAGTTTTGGACTCGTTTCCGTTCCGGTGAAGGTCTATACGGCCACCGAGAGCAAGTCAGGAGTGGGTTTCAACCTGATGCACAAAGAGTGCGGCACCCGGTTGAGACAGCAGTACGTCTGTCCGCACGACGGAAAAGTCGTCGAGCGCGCCGATATGGTCAAGGGCTACGAATTCGAGAAAGAGAAGTACGTGATTTTCGAGAAGTCGGAGCTGGAGGCGCTGGAAGCGAGCGCGAGCCACACAATCGACATCGTGTCGTTTGTGCCGACCGAGGCGATCGACCCGATCTACCTCGACAAGCCCTACTACCTCGCCCCGGACAAGCGCGGCGGCAAACCGTACCGGCTGCTGCAAGAAGCGATGAAGGACAGCGGCACGTGCGCCGTGGCTCGTTGGACGTGGAAGGGCAAACAGCACATGGTGCAGGTGCGCGCCGGCAACGACGGCCTGATTCTCCAGACCTTGCTCTACGCCGACGAGGTTCGCTCGCAGGCCGATATCGGCATCGAAGAGACGGATATTCAGCCGACGGAGCTACAGCTCGCCGAACAACTGATCGATCAGTACCGCGTCGACAGCTACGACGCCGCCGCGTACAAGGACGAAGAGAAGGAGCGCATCCTCGCCGAGATCGACAAGAAGATCGCGGGCAACAAAATCACCGCCGCGCCCGCCATCGAACAGCCCGGCGCGCAGGTGATCGATCTCGTCGAAGCACTGCGGGCGAGTTTGAAGAAAAAGCCGCCTGTGGAACGGCCAGCAGAGCAGCCAGCCGCACCGCGAGCCGCACGCAAGAGCGCGCGCACCGCCGCGCCAGCGCAAGAAGCGGCAGAAGCTGCTTCGGCGCCCAAGCGCCGGGCGGTGCGCCGGGCGGCCACTGAGGACCAACCGGCACCGGCGCGCAAAACTGGCACGAAACGGTGATATGCAAGACGACGGGTACAGCCTTCGCGATGTGCAGCGCATGCTCGGCGTGTCGCGCAGCGTCGTTGAACGGTTGATCGCAGCGGGCTTCGTGTCACCGGTGGGCGGCGAAAAAGGCGAGCGGCGCTTTACCTTCCAGGACATCGTCATGCTCAGGACCGCGCACGCGCTCCGAGTGGCAGGTGTCTCCCCCATGAAAATCGTCCGCGCACTTGATCACCTTCAGAAGAGCTGGGGGCGTGAAGGATCGCTCACTGGCGTGCGCATTGCTGCAGTCGGCGACCGGGTTGCGGTGCGGGATGGGGCAAGCCGCCAGTGGGATGCGGAAACCGGCCAACTGCTGCTGGATTTCGAGCAGCCACAGGCGTCGGGAAACGTCGCTTCCATGCAAGCGCCGCGCGAGCAGCGGGCACGTGAAGAAGCCGTTGACCTGTTCCGGCAGGCGCGCGCCTTGGAGGACGATGACCTCGACGCCGCAGAAGCGGCCTATCGGAAAGCGCTTGAACGCGCGCCCGACTATACCGACGCATCGCTGAACCTTGGGGGCATCCTGATGGACAGCGAGCGGTTCGACGAGGCGATAGCGGTGTACCGCGACGCGCTGCGATACCGCGCGAACGACCCGGTGCTGCTGTTCAACATCGGTGTGGCGCTTGAAGATTCGGGCCGCTTCCGCGAGGCGCTGCAGTTCTATGAGCGTTGCATCGAACAGGACCCCGACTTCGCGGATGCCCATTTCAACGCCGCGCGCATCCACGAAGAACTGGGCGAAGCGACCCTTGCCATTCGCCACTTCAACCAGTTCCGCAGACTGCAGAAGCTATAGGAGATGTTGATGACGATCGAAGCCGTCTGGTTCCTGATCGTCGGGGCATTGATAGATGGCGCTGGGCCGAAATCTGGTTGAGCGGCTGCCGATGACCGGCGCAATGGTGTACCTCATCGTCGGCTTCCTCCTGGGTCCGGCGGGCGCTGGACTGTTGACGATCGACGTCGAGCGCGACGTGCGCCTGCTTCGCACGCTTACCGAAGCGGGACTTGTGGTGTCTCTGTTCGCCATCGGAATGTACCTGCGCGTCGAGCTTTCCAGGCCGCTTTGGCGACTGACCTTACGCCTCGCCGGTCCAGCCATGCTGATTACCATCGCGGTCGTGTTCGCCGCCGCGCGATGGGGTCTCGGGTTCGCCGCAGGCCCGGCATTGCTGCTGGCGTCTGCGCTCGCGCCTACCGATCCTGTATTGGCCAATGAATTGCGCGTCGAGGAAGCGGGCGACGACGAACCGCTGCGCTTCGCCCTTTCATCGGAGGGCGGAATCAACGACGGTGCAGCGTCTCCGATAGTCTACATTGCTCTCGCGCTTTGCGGCGTCAGCAGTATGGGCAGCGATAATCCGTGGACGTTCGCCCTCGCGATTGCTTGGGGGCTGGCGAGCGCACTCGTCTTCGGCTGGGCGTTGGGAACCGGCGTGGTCGTGCTGGTGACGAAACTGCGCACGAAGTACGACTATGCGCTGGGTCTCGAAGGCTTTCTTGCGCTTGGGCTCGTTGCCTTAGCCTACGGTGCGACCCTGATCGTCGATGGCTACGCCTTCATCGCAGTCTTCGCCGCCGGCGTCGCGCTGCGGCGGCAGGAAATGAAGGCAACGGGTGACAAACCACCGAGCGAGGTGTTGGAATCAGTCGAGCGGGGCCAGCGCGAGGAAGCCGCCAAAGATCCCGAATTGGCTCACGCGTATATCGCGGAAAACATGATGGGCTTTTCGGTCGAGATCGAACGCTTTGTCGAACTAGGCCTGATGGTCATCATCGGCAGCGTCGTATCTGCGCACTGGCGGGAGCTTATTCATTGGTCCGTTGTCTGGCCGGTGCTTTTCCTCTTTATTGTGGCCCGGCCGCTCGGCAGCACCCTCTCCCTGATTGGCTCGTCGATGGACCGCCATCAGCGGTTTTTGTCTGGATGGTTGGGCCTGCGTGGCGTCGGCGCGTTCTACTACCTGCTGTTTTCTCTCGAACAGGCCGGGCACGACCGCGTTGGACCACTCCTGCCAATCCTGCTCGCTGCCATCGTCCTGTCGGTGTTCGTGCACGGCGCCAGTGCCACACCCCTCCTCAATCGCTATCTCAGCCGGAAGTAATCGGGGCGGAACAGTCTTTGCTCCTTCCACGCTATGAACGAAAGCGCGGAGGAACTCATGGCAGAACAGCACAAGCCCGGCGAGAAAGTTCAGACCTCGGGCATCTACAAGGTCGTGAAGGAAGGCGACGGCGGATCCGGCTTCGAAGTGACGTGCGTCGAGGGCGAGCATTTTCCGCCGACCCGAAGTGGCAAAGGCGCTCACTACGAGCTCGTTCACGCGGCCACGCATTCGCACAAGCATAGCGAGCTTGGCAGCGGCGACTAATGCAGGTGGCAATCGTGGGCGCGACACGGAAACACTTGGTGACGGCATTGGCGTCGGCATATATTTGCTCGCCGGTTGCGTAGGCGTCGGCGAGATGCCACCGCCCGGCAGGTACCTCACGGATCGCGAGTGCCACGACCTGACGGCGCTGAGGACGAATGCAAACCCCACAATGGCGGAGCACCAGTCGGAGTTAGCCGCGTTGCGGAAGGCAGGATACGACCCGCCGCCATTCTGGGACGATCCCTACTATCCCGAGGACCTGCAGGCGGCGCAGCGACTCGTTGACTACTGGTACCGGATGGAATGCGCCCCATCACGAACGCAGTGAACCGGTGACGGGGGTCCATTCAATCCGAACGACGCACGCGCGGGAACTGTCGATCGCTATCAGCAGGGCCCGCGTCATTCCCGGTTCTCCAGCGCGGGTGACGTTCGTCCTGCAGAATCGTTGCGACTTCGATTTTGAGGTCGTCAGCAGCGCATTCGAGGTCAAGCGTACGTACATCGGCGCACGACACGCCCTCCCGAAAGCTGGATGGGGCTACGCGGTCACCGACGCGGTCACGCCCGCGACGGTCCTGCCGGCGCGCAGCGAGCTATGGACGACGTTTGAGGCCGACACACGCACCACGTTCCGCGGAGCCGTTCCAGCCGAAGCGCCCTCTTCCTTTGATCCGCAGTACTATTTCGCCGGGCGCATTCTCTACCGCCGCTTCTGCGGCGAGTTGATCGAGACCAGCGTGTATCGTCGGCTGGCGTACCCCGAACTCGACTGCTCGATCATCGAGCCGAACGATGCCTGCCTCAACAAGGAGGGCGGCGTCGTCTTCGCCTCAGTCTGAAGCACGGTTGGCCGGATCATGATCGCGCGCTAAGTGAGGCAATGAAAAGCCGAGATCAAGGGTTGTCTGGTCGACGAACTTCGGTAAGGCCGTCGTCGCCAATGCCTAAAGCCCAGCGCAAATCTCGAGCAAATTCGATGCAGGTGTTCTTCCACTCAGGCGTGCCGAAATCGACGTCGCGCGGATTCTTCTTCCCGCGCGCGCGACGGATTGTCTCGATGCTAATAGCCAGCGCCCGGGCATCTGCGTGTAGCTGCTCGTCCACAATTGGTCGTCGTCGCTGTTCCTTATCCATCACTCGATTTTCGGCATTCGCTTCAGAAACTTTATGTGCCGAACAGCGCTTGTGCGGGGCAATTTGCGACTGAGATGCCGGAACTGGCGGCACCCGTGGCGGAGCAATGGTTTGAATCGCACCAGTCCAAGCTCTCGGCATTGACAAGGCACGCCGTGTGGGCGGCATCATCATAGCGTGTGCGGCGGAGGCGGGTTGTGGCGAGCAAGGAAGGAAGTTAGAGACGATGAAGATGTCGAACATCCTCAAACGTTTGCGCCACTGCCACGGCTGCCGCAGGCGAATCCGGGGCCCAATCCCACCCAGTTGCCTCCTCGTCGCTGCATCCACGCGGCGTCAAGAAGACGTGGAGGCCGGGAGAAAATCCTCGCTGCCGGGGCAGCAGTCTATTCATCTCCTCGACGAACAGAGAGGGGCGAATCGGAGGGAGGCTCGTGTTCACGATGTTGATTGCTCCGCAACGTTTTCCGTTCGGCGCCTCCACGCGGACAAGAAGGCTAGCTTAGCCCATGCAAACGCATCGGCACCGACGTTCTCCTCTCGAAGTCCGGTGTATGCGCAGAAGTATTCAAAGTCTTCTTGTCCGGTGTGCCCTAGTTCGTTACGCAGGGGGAGCGCGCTCGCAACGAGTTCCAGCAGATCGTGAGGGTTTCCGTAGCACATCGATGTCTCCTTCAACGGTGACATCATTTCAGCAACGAGCGGGCCAAGCTGCGACATTCTTTACCGCCGCTTCCGCGGCGAGTTGCTCGAGACCAGCGCGTACCGCGGCTGGCCTAGCCCGAGCTCGAGTCCTCGATAGTCGATCCGACTGATGCCTGCCTCTACAAGGAGGCGGCGTCCCTTGCCTCAGTCTGAAGCATCGCGCAGCTCAGCGCTGCGTTGCCCGCTCTCCCGGGCTGGCCAGAGTGAGGTGCTCAGGAACTCAGCTTCGGCATCGGCGACCGGTCCAAGCCCCTCTCCGAACCATGGCACCTGCGCGCGCAGCAACGCGACGTACGACTCCCATCCTGATTGGTTGCCTGCGAACAGGTCATGCTGAATCGTGTAGGCCAACAGCTTGCGATTGAGCGTCGGCTCAAGCAGCTCTTTGGTCCAGAGGAAGAAAGCGGTGGCTGCTCGCGCAGCGAAGTCGTGCGGCGTCAGTTGCGGTGTGACGAGGCCCAGTATCGGAAAGCTGGCGAGTGATTCCTCATCGGCGGCCGCCTCGCCGATCGTCCTATGACGCTCGGCGCACTTCAATACGCAGCCGATTGATTCCACTACGTCACCGAGATGCAGCAGGAGCGCTCGCCGCTCGTTGGCGTCTTGCAGGCTGGCAGGCTGTACTTCAATGTCGTCTCGTTGTAGTTCGCTCATCTTCCCTCCCTTCGCTCATGAGAACGCGGCCGACGGCCACGGTTGCTTTGAACTGGCTAGGACCAATAGCAAGTCACGCGCCGTGGGCGGGCGTCACCAAGGAAGCGCTGAAGAACACGCCGGAGTGCGAGCACAACAAGGTTAAGCCGCCGCCCAAACCGCACAACTGAAAGACGCGCGATAGCCGCAGAAAGACGAAGCCCCGACCGATGATTCGGGCCGGGGCTTCGCTTACTACGATTGCGTCAACTTCCTACAACGTCTCTCTAACGCTGGACAGCAACGACTACCCCGTAACGACTAATCTCTTAAAGCGGAGCGATGAACGCTGAGACGCGCGCGCGTCAACCGCTTGTCCGGATAGGCGTGAGATTGGGCCGGATGCTCGGTGACTGCCGTTGTGAGACTCGTGTTTGGGCTTCATCGCCACGGAAAGAAGTGTACGTGTCGGTGCAGTAGTCTCATTCGTTGAAAAGGAGCAGAAAACGCGCTCTTCCCAGAGGATAGGGAATCAGTTGCTTGCCGATAGGACGACAACGGCGCGGGCGCGCTTGATGGCATTCGGACGTCGTGCAGTTCGTTCTTGTTGAGATCAAGACAACGTTTCCTGTTTCGCGCGCTGTCGCTACGCGGCGGCTTACGCGGCTAAGCGCTGCCCGCGCGGTCGCTCACGTACAGCGCGCTTCTCATTGCGAACTGCGCGTAGATGCGACTGCAAGCGCTCGCAGACATCTTTCCTGCGCACAGGATTAAGAGGATCGCAAAGACGTATGGTCAGCGTCGCCGCTTGCATATGCGGCCGCATCGAAAGGTCTGGTTCGGGTGCTTCCCATAGCACCACGGTATGCGTGCCATCCGAGACCTGCACGACCTGAAAGGCCGCGAGGTCGATCTTGCTGAGCTCGTGAGGTTCGATCGAGTGATGCATGATGTCACCGGGGATCAGTTCTCCATGTACCGTCACATCATGCAAACAGCGTGCCGGTTGACTTTCGGCGAGACCTACAGACACCGCGGTTTGAGCGTGTAATTTTCAGTATGGCATCAATGAAATTACGACACTCCGCTGGATCCACCAAGGTGCCGCGGTGCTCGACAATTGCGGCAGGCGGCAGGAAGTCTGACGCTGGGCTGTCAGCGCAAGCCGACCGCCCTTCGCATCGCAACCGTAATGCCTTGCCGCGTGCGGTGGAAGCCGTCCCATGGATCGGCCCTTAGCGAATGCATGCGCCGCGCGGCCGTTTTGATAGTCCACTGATCGGCGCGGCCGATGTCCTTTAGCTCGTCCCACGCGATGAGCATCGACACGCCCATGCCTGAGCGCGCGCGTGCCGAGTACGCCGCGACCGTGCTCGCCCCTTTGCTGTTGCGCAGGTAGTCGATGAAGATTGTCTTCACCCGGTTCTTGGGTCCGAGGACCGCCGAGAACCGCTCGGGCATGAGCCGCGCCATGTAGCGCGCGACCGCGTGCGAGAAGTCTTTGACTTCATCCCACTGCTGCCGGCGCGTGAGCGGCACAACGATATGGAAGCCCTTGCCGCCGCTCGTCTAAATGAAGCTTTTGAGTCCGATCTCGTCTAGCAGCACCTTTGATAGTGTCGCCGCATCGACCATCATTTGCCATGACAGCTCCGGGTCGGGGTCAAGGTCGAGGATGAAGCGGTCGGGATGATCAAGGTCGGGCTGCACGGCGTTCCAGCTATGCAATTCGACCACGTTCATCTGGGCGAGGCCGATGAGCGCTTCGTGATGGTCGACGACTAGCAGCGGCGGGTGGCCGGGGTGCATCTCAACGGGCAGTCGCGTGATGCCAGGGATCTTTGAGCGCTCCTCGTGCTTCTGGAAAAACAGCTCGCCGTGGATGCCTTCCGGCGCGCGTACCAGCGACACCGGCCGCTCTTTCAGGTACGGCAACGCGAACTCCGCGATCTCGTCGTAGTAACGCACCAGATCGATTTTCTTCAGGCGTGTCACGTCGTCGATGATGCGCTCGGCGTTGGACACTTTCACGCCAGCGATGACTAGCGTTCCCGCCCGGCCCGGTGACGCGCGCGTGGTTCCCTTCGCTTGGGGCAGGCTCTCCGGCTCGTCCACATCGACGACTGTTTCTTCTGTCACGGCCGTGGCGGGCTTGTCGTCGCGCATGCCTTGGAAAACGGGGTGACGAACTTCGCCCGAGGGCGTCCATTCAAGGAAAGACGCTTCAACGACGAGTTCGGGGGCTAGCCAAACGAAGTCGCGATCCTTTTCGCATGGGAGCGGGTTGTAAAAAGGAGGATCGTCGCGAAGGAGCTTCGCCGCCTTCTTCTCTAACTCAGCTAGCGGGCGCGGCTTTAGTTCTACCTTCACAGTTCCGGCGAAACGCAAACTGCCGTCTCGCTCGTCCACGCCGAGCATGAGCGATCGCATCCCGCTTTTCGCGCCCGCGAGCCTCGTCTAGCCGCCCACGACAAATTCTTGCCGCTGATTGCACTTTAGTTTTTGTGGGCGTTTTCAAGAAGATGTAATTAGTGAGCCCTACGATGAGTGTCCGCGAGCTTCTCTGCTCTTTACATCTTTTTTTTGCGATCCATTGCCTGCAGCGATCGAGGCATTTCGGGGAATGTCAATAAATGGCGGAACACTACAAGGTCAAGGTTGCCGTTTTCGTGTCCGGCGAGCGGTTCCCGATTCTCGTAAATGTCGGCACTGGGGTTCCATTGTTCGATCCGACCGTCTTCACCCTTTCTCAAATCCGCGCTCGTAATCGGGCGAGCGCCACGATGGAGGTAGTGCTGCGCGCATTGGTGGTTTTGCAGCTGTTCTGTGATCAGCATCAAATTGACTTGACTGACCGCATGCGAGCTGGAAGATTGCTCGAATTGGGTGAGCTCGATGCATTGGTGCGACTGTGTCGTCTTCCGATGAGCGCCATCGTGGCGCGGGGCGACGCGAACTCAACTGGCCTCCGTCGTGCACCAGTTTCCCTTGAGGGATACCGGGCTCGTGCAAAGAATGTCATCGAGGAAGTTGCGAGTGACTTCGCAGGTGTCCGCATAAGGTATATCCGGAACTTCATTGAATGGCTGACTGACAGACATCTTCTCACCATGGATGTACAGCATCCGACGCGGGCGACCCTTTTCGACGTTAAGAAGCTCGTCGTTTCCGGACTCACGGCGCGAATCCCAAGTGCAAAGGGGCGCAACAACGCTCGAAGACGGGCGGCGCTAGATGAATCGACCCAGGAGCGGCTTTGGAATGTTATCGACGTTCGCTCGACCGAAAATCCTTGGGAAGGCCGGCACGCGAAGATTCGCAATGAACTCATCGTGCGATGGTTCATGGGTCTCGGCATTCGTCGCGGAGAGCTTCTGGGTGTCAAGGTTAGCGATGTGAACATAAGAACGGGAGAAGTGTTCATCGCTCGCCGGGCAGACGATTCTATCGACCCACGCCCCTACCAGCCCAATACAAAGACACACGACCGCACTCTGCCCATCAACAATGATTTGGCGCAGCGAACGCTTCAATACATTGTCGGGGAGCGGCGGCGCTATCCAGCCGCTCGTAAGCATCCGTTCCTGTTCGTAGCGAACGGCGGGGCGCCTCTCTCTTTGCGCGGGCTGAACGAAATATTCATTGCGCTCAGGCAGAGGCACTCCGACCTTCCAGCCATCCATCCGCACATTCTTCGCCACACTAACAACTACAACTTCTCGAAGCTTTCGGACGAACGGGGCATGGATCCTGAAGTCGAGAAGAAAATCCGCTCTCAGATGATGGGATGGTCGGAGACGTCCGGCACGGCCGAACGCTATACCCGGCGTGAAACCGAGCGCAAGGCGCGCGACGCCTCGCTGCAACTGCAGGACAGGATGGTGAAACCTATCAATGAACCACAATAACCTCAGCAACATGCCCGTTGCCGCACGATACATCGGCATCCTCCCGGCCGTCGTGACGGCCAAGCAAGGATACCGGTTCGACCCGCACCAGGACACCTGGGTCCTTCGGGAACTGACGCACGAGGTCTGGCTGCGGTTCAACAAGATGCCTCCTCTCCGAAGCGACTTCAAGACCGCACTCAAGACGGTTCTCGTTTGGTACGCAGAAAATCATTCGATTGGGTACGTGAAGAGTCAGTACAACTGCATTCGGCACCTGCTTCTGCATAAGGCGACGATTAACGGGACGCCCAACGCCGAAATATCGAGCGTCGATATTCTGAATTACAGGGCTCACATTGGAAAAGCCGGTGAGTGGCGTCTGGCCTCCGTGTCAGGGTTCCTCAGACGGTGGTACGGACTCGGATATCCGGGGATAACGAACGATGCGGTCGTGCTACTGAATCAGCTTCGACTCAAGGGCGCAACAAGTGGCGTCGCGGTGGCGACGATGGATCCGATAAGAGGGCCGTTCACAGCGCTCGAGCATGAGGCGCTCCAGTACGCATTGAACGCGGCATACGCTCGGAACGAAGTTACGCTCCACGAATACATACTTTCTTGGATGTTTCTCGCCCTTGGGATGCGACCGACCCAGTATGCACGCTTGAAGGTGTGCGACGTCGTGCGATTGCACTCGAAGGATGGGTCTTCCTCCTACTCGGTGAGAATGCCTCGCGCAAAGCAAAAAGGAGTCAGCAACGCGCGCAGCCAGTTCACGGACCGCTTACTCACCCCCCAGATTGGCGGGCTGGTTTTTGAATTCGCCCGCCAGATCGAGTCACGGTTCACCGGAATTATTGACGACCCGACTCAGGCCCCGCTCTTTTTCGACGAACAGTTTGCACCTCGGGCAAATGCCGACCTCTACCACTTGCAGGCGGATGACGTGGGGAGAAGGCTCACTGCGATCATGAGACGGCTGACCGTCATTTCCGAACGTACGGGAGAGCCTCTCAAGATCCACGCGAAGAGGTTCCGGTCAACGATTGGAACCCGAGCCGCCGAAGAGGGTCACGGCGAGCTGGTGATAGCCGAACTGCTGGACCATTCCAACACCGCGAACGTTGGCGTGTACGTGCGCTCAACACCTGCAATCGTCGAGCGTATCGATCGTTCGCTCGCCATGCAACTCGCGCCGCTTGCGCAAGCGTTCTCGGGCAAGCTCATCAACGGCCCGTCAGAGGCATCACGGCTTGGAAGTGAGGCAAGCCAAATCCGGGCGCCAGCGATTGTCGGGAACTTCGACGCAATGTCGAGTTGCGGCAAAGATGGATTCTGCGGTTTCCTCAAGCCGATTGCATGTTATGGCTGCACCAGCTTCGAGCCATGGCTGGACGGACCACACGAGCAGGTTCTCACTCACCTAATCGCCGAACGAGAGCGGTTGATGGATGAGGGCGACGCGCGCATTGCAGCGATCAACGACAGAGCCATCCTTGCGGTCGCTGAGGTCATCCGGCGCTGCGAGGCAGCGCGTGCGGGGAGCTCATTCCGTGGCTGACATTGTTACTTTCGTGCCGCAGTCTCATTTGGACGCTCAGGCCAACATGGCCGGCTTCATTGAGTTGTGTCGAACAAAGCTCACCTCGTTCGGCGCGTCACTTGTCTTCGATGCCGACCGCTGGGAGGTGTCAGAACATATCCAACGCAAGGGAAGGCACAACGCCCTGGGGCTGGTGTTCAGTAAGCAAGCAACGTCGCGCAAAAGGCAGTCCAGTATGATGGACGAACCGTTCCGCTCGTTCGCAAAATCATATATCCGCTACCAGCATGGCATGCGGCCAACAATCAGTTTGACAAACCGCATGACTGCGCTACGTGCACTCGAAGCGGCGCTGCTCGAAGCTGGAACGGCAGACGCCGTGTGGACGGACGCCCACGCTTTAAATCGCGCGGCTCAGTTGCTCGCGGAGCGACTCGCACCCAGCAGTGCTTACGTTGGGGCGAACCAACTGGAAATGATCGCCGAATTCTTGTGCGATAACCGCCTAATGGCGGTGCCGACGCGGTGGGTCAATCCGTTGCTGGCACCCCACGATTATCGGACACGAACAGGAAAGTCGGCGGATGAGCGCCAGGCGGCAAAAATGCCAAGTCAAGCGGCACTTGACGCGCTGCCTAAGGTGTTCCTTATGGCGACAATTTCGATCGATGTCATGGTGTCGTCAATCACCGCGTTTCTCTGCGCGGCGCCGGACCGCATCAGCGAAATACTTTGCCTCCCGTACGATTGCGAAGTCGAGCAGAAAAGCGATCGCTCGAATGAAGGCGACTATGGCGTGAGATGGTGGCCCGTCAAGGGAGCTGCACCGATGGTGAAATGGATTATTCCCGCGATGGCCTCCGTCGTCAAAGAGGCAGTCGGCAAGATCCGCCGGCTTACCGACGAGGCGCGTGAGATCGCTCGCTGGTACGAGCAAAACCCGGCACGGCTTTACTTGGCTCCAGGAATGGAGCATCTACGTGTCAAAGAATGGCTGAGTTTAGATGAGATCGAAGCGATAGTTTTCGCTGAGCCCGTATCCCCGGAATTACCAGTCAGATGGTGCAGCAAGAATGGTGTCCTCAGGGAGCATCGCGGGAGAAGAGCATACGCGCGGTTCGCCGACGTGGAAGCGGCCGTCCTGCGACAACTGCCGCCGGGATTCCCCGTCGCTGACAGGACAACGGGACTCAAGTACAGCGACGCACTTTTCGTGACACAGCGCAATGCGCTGCATCGTTCCAAACCTCGGTTCCGCTGTGTCATCGAACCTGTGCGGTACAACCAGATCCGTCTTCGGCTGGGTGCTCCTTCTATACCCAGCCGCTACTCCATCTTCGAACGCTGTGGCTTTGCCGAGCCGAACGGGGAGCCGATTCGTATCAAGACTCATCAGTTCCGCCACTACCTGAACACACTGGCGCAAGCAGGTGGGCTGAGCCAACTTGACATTACCAAGTGGTCCGGTCGCAAGGAAGTGCGGCAAAATCGGTACTACGACCATGAGACATCCAATGCCGTAGTCGCGCGCATTCGGGCTGCAGTCGGCGACAACACGCGCTTCTTCGGTCCATTGGCGACGGGGCCGCGCGCGGAACTCATCACGCGGGACGAATTTGCACGACTGAAGGTTCCGACAGCGCACACCACGGACTTCGGATATTGCGTTCACGATTATGTGATGTCGCCGTGCGAGATGCACCGCGACTGCCTGAACTGCAGCGAACAAGTTTGCGTGAAAGGCGGGGCAGAGAAGGAGAAACGCGTCCGCCAGGCTCATTCTGAGGCCACGCAGCTGCTGTCGATGGCGGAGCAGGCCGAAGCCGATGGGGAACTCGGTGCAAACGAATGGGCCGAGCATCACAAGGCTCATCTCGCCCGCGTCAAGGCGCTGCTTGACGTGCTGGATGATCCAGCCGTTCCGCGGGGTGCAGTCATCCAACTGATGTCGGTAGATACACCGTCTCGGCTAGAGCACGCGGTCCAAGCGCGTGCACTGTTGCCGTCGTCCGTAAATTCATCGACGCTCGACGGGGCGGCGGCATGACTCGCATGAGAGAGAAAAACCTTGACGACGATGTCGTTGCCACGATCGTTGGGGTGCTCGAAGGCTGGAGCGGCCGACTAAGCTGGGAAGCGCTTATCAAGGCGGTTGAGCGGCGCGCAGGTCTTAGCTACACGCGGCAAACGCTTCACCGTCACGAGCGTATCCGCCTGGCCTTTGCGGTCCGAAAGAAGGTACTGTCGGGTCAAACGGATGAAGGGTCTCGCGAGGCGATGTCGCCGGAGCTTCAGGTCGCCCTAGACCGAATAGCTCGGCTGGAAGCCGAAAACCTGCGACTCGCGGCCGAGAACAACGCTCTGCTTGAGCAGTTTGCAGTCTGGAGCTATAACGCCCAGACCCGTAACCTGACGAGGGAATTTCTGAACAAACCCCTCCCTGGTGTGGACCGTGAGCCGAGTGAGCCGCGTGTGTCCAAGAAGCCATCGGCGACAAACGATAAAACACGATGAAGACGGCGGGAATGCCGACTTCACCTTCCCATCAAGGGGACGTCAAGAAAGCATTTTCTGGCGTTCATTCCATATTTCGACTATTATCGAATCATGGAAACCAACCAGACCATTGCCGCTCTGGCGGCGCTCGCGCACGAGTCGCGGCTCGCAGTGTTTCGCGCTCTGGTACAGGCAGGCCCCGAAGGCATGCCCGCAGGCCAGATCGCCACGCTGCTGGGTGTTGCGCCGTCGTCCCTTTCCTTCCACCTGAAGGAACTGTCTCATGCGCAGCTCGTCACCAGTCGGCAGGAAGGCCGGTTCGTCTTCTACGGCGCGAACTTCGAAACGATGAACGGCCTATTGGCCTATCTCACCGAGAACTGCTGTGGCGGCAACCCCTGTTCGCCGGCATCAGCGTGTTCTCCCTCCCGGGAGAAGCAGTCATGAAGCGCTTTCACATCCACGTCGCCGTCACGGATCTCACCGCAAGCATCCGCTTCTACTCAGCGTTGTTTGCGGCTGAACCGACGGTCGTCAAGAACGACTACGCGAAGTGGATGCTCGACGACCCGCGCGTCAATTTCGCGATCTCGCAACGCGGGGCCACGCCGGGCCTGGACCATCTGGGCGTGCAGGTCGAGAACGAAGCCGAACTGGCTGAGATGCATGATCGCCTTGCAGGCGCGGCTTTGCCTGTCGACACCCAGGTGGATACGGCCTGCTGCTATGCAAAGTCAAACAAGTACTGGACCGTCGATCCGCAGGGCATCGCATGGGAGTCGTATCACACGCTGAACGGCATCCCGGTATTCGGCGAGTCGCGTCATGCGCAGAACAGTGCACCTGCTTCTGAAGTTGGAGCGTGCTGCGCTCCGTCGTCGGGCAAACCGGTCGGTGTTCCGGTGAAGTCTTAGTCGTGCTGCTGAGTCCGGCGCGCCATTCAATGAGAAACCTATGACGACCAACGTATTGATCCTGTGCACGCACAACTCGGCGCGCAGCGTGCTCGCCGAGGCCATGCTGAATCACCTCGCCTCGAAGATGGGCAAAAATGTGCGCGCTTTCAGCGCTGGCAGTTCGCCGAGTGGCCGCGTGAATCCGCTCGCTATCGAAGCGCTGACAAAGGCAGGTATCGACGTCAGCGGCTACCGCAGCAAGAGCTGGGACGAGTTCGCACAGGACGGTGCGCCGCAAATGCGCATCGTCATTACGGTATGCGACAGCGCGGCCGCCGAAGCGTGTCCGTTCTGGCCGGGTAGTCCGGTCAAGGTGCACTGGGGCTATGCAGATCCGTCAAACGCACCGGGCGATGAAGGCAAGCGTCAGGCGTTCGATCTGACCCGCCAGGCCATCGGCTATCGAATGCTGCAGTTGCTTGAACTTCCCCTGGACCGTCTGGGCGATGCCGAGCTTCAGCAGGCACTCAACGACATCCTGAAAAGCTAACCCCTCTCCATCGAGTTGTCCCATGAACACCCCCAACGTCGCCGCTTCGCGCAAGACCACTGCCAAACCGGCCATCAGCTTCTTCGAGCGATACCTGACCGTCTGGGTCGCGCTGTGCATTGTCGCAGGCATCCTGGTCGGCCAGCTCCTGCCCGGTGTCTTTCAGGCGATTGGCCGGATGGAGTATGCGGAGGTCAACCTCCCGGTCGGGCTGTTGATCTGGGTGATGATCATCCCGATGCTGGTCAAAGTCGATTTCGCGTCGCTGCATGAAGTGCGTCAGCATATCCGGGGAATCGGCGTCACGCTCGTTGTGAACTGGCTCATCAAGCCTTTTACGATGGCGTTCCTCGCCTGGCTGTTCATCAAGCACCTGTTCACGCCAATGCTGCCCGCGGCGCAACTCGACAGCTACGTGGCTGGCCTGATCCTGCTGGCGGCCGCACCCTGCACGGCAATGGTGTTTGTCTGGAGTCGTCTCACCGGCGGCGACCCGCTCTTCACGCTCTCGCAGGTCGCGCTCAACGACAGCATCATGGTGGTCGCGTTTGCACCGCTCGTTGGCCTGCTGCTCGGCATTTCCGCCATTACGGTGCCGTGGGCAACGCTGCTCACCTCGGTCGCGCTCTACATCGTCATTCCGGTGATTCTCGCGCAGATTCTGCGCAAGGTGCTGCTCGCCAGGGGAGAGGCCGCGTTCGAGGCGGCAATGGCGAAGATCGGTCCCTGGTCGATCACGGCGCTGCTCGCGACGCTGGTCCTGCTGTTCGCCTTCCAGGGCGGAGCTATCCTGAAGCAACCACTCGTCATTGTGCTGCTCGCCGTGCCGATCCTGATCCAGGTGTTTTTCAATTCGGCGCTGGCGTACTGGCTTAATCGTGCGGTAAGTGAAAAGCACAACATTGCCTGCCCATCTGCCCTGATCGGCGCATCGAACTTCTTCGAGCTCGCGGTCGCCACGGCAATCGGCCTATTCGGTTTCAACTCTGGCGCTGCGCTCGCGACCGTCGTCGGGGTGCTGATCGAGGTGCCGGTTATGCTGCTCGTCGTACGCATCGTCAACCGTTCGAAGAACTGGTACGAGTGTGCCTGAAGGTTACGGAAGCGAATGCATGAACGAGGTCATCATCTATTTAAACCCGAGGTTCGGAGCCCCGCGTCACACGCTCGCATTGATTCAAAATGCGAACATTGAAGCGACGATCGTCGCGATACAAGACGGCGAAGTCATCATCGATATGGAGGGCGAACGTGCCTGATCTTTCGACCGAGCTGCCGCAGGTTGACCCGGCGCTGTTCCGCGTTCCCGACATCGACCGCCTTCAGGCCGCGAAAGCTTCGTCCCATCCCCCGCGCATCCTGCTGCTCTATGGATCGCTGCGTGAGCGGTCATTCAGCCGATTACTGAGCGAAGAAGCGGCGCGCCTCCTCACGGCGATGGGTGCCGACGTGCGGACGTTCAACCCGAGCGGCCTGCCGCTGCCGGACGATGCGCCGGACACTCATCCCAAGGTGGCCGAATTGCGGGACCTGGTGCTGTGGTCGGAAGGCATGGTCTGGTGCTCGCCAGAGCGCCACGGCGCGATGACCGGCATCATGAAATCGCAGATCGACTGGATTCCGCTTTCGGTCGGCGCGGTCCGGCCGACGCAGGGCAAGACGCTCGCGGTGATGCAGGTAAGCGGCGGCTCGCAGTCGTTCAACGCGGTCAACCAAATGCGCGTGCTCGGTCGTTGGATGCGCATGTTGACGATCCCCAACCAGTCGTCGGTGGCCAAGGCGTTCATGGAGTTCGACGAAGCCGGCCGTATGAAACCCTCGGCCTACTTCGATCGGGTCGTGGACGTGATGGAAGAGTTGGTGAAATTCACGCTGCTGACCCGTGACATCGGTCCGTATCTGGTCGACCGTTACAGCGAACGAAAGGAAAGCGCCGAGGAGCTGATGAAGCGCGTGAACCAGGGCAGTATCTGATCAATGTCGCCCGCCGCTCCGATCGTCGTCGCGCGCTCGACGGCGACACATCAACGAAGGTCGCCGCACGAGAACGGAGCACGTCGTGAAAATGAGAGCCGCTGTCGACAACGATCTTGTCGGGATCAGAGCCTTGTTGGCAACGTGTGAGTTGCCAACTGAGGATGTAACGACTGCACTCCTGCCGGGATTTCTCGTTTCCGTCGACGAAGGGGGAGCGATACTTGGAAGCGTCTGTCTAGAACCTTTGGGCACTGACGCGTTGCTCAGGTCGCTGGCTGTCGCCGTGCATCGACGTGCAACGGGTCTCGGAACCTCTCTGCTTCTGGCGATAGAACGGGAGGCCAGGGCGTGCAACTATTCGCGCCTGTGGTTGCTCACAACGAGCGCGCGCAAATTTTTTGAACGCGAGCGGACCAAGGTGCCAGATGAAGTACTGAAAACGGCACAGTTCATGCGCCTCTGTCCGTCTACCGCCGTGTGCATGAAAAAGCACATCGCGTGAGCCATTACACTGCGGGCCATTGTGCTCGATGGTCGCGTCTTCGGCCGCTTTCAACGTCTTTCGATGGATTCAAACGAGCCATCGAACACGACACAATCAATGGCCGCAAGCGGCCCGACTAACTGCCTGATATGGGGCGGCCGCACACCACGAGCCCGTGGAAGGTCTGCGACTGCTGACATCAAATCGCACCCGGCAGACGCTCGCTGTTCCGCGGTGGCCTGGCAGGGGGCGCGCGCGGCTAGGACAGATCTGTGGATAACTTAAGTTGCGCTCCCCCTGCACCCCCTCAAAAGCTATGAGAGATATTTCCGGGACCGAAAAACGAAGAAACGCGAAGCAGCAGCCCGGCTACACCAGGCTGAAAACGTAACTAAACAAGGCCATATTCCGCATAATTAGCTACATCAGCTACTATGACAATGCGCTAGAGGCCTGCGCAATAAGGACTTATGGTTCTATTGACACCCAAAAATGCTCATAAGAGCTTGATCCAGTCGGTCGAGCGGCCGGAACGGTACGGCGCATCCGCACGCTTGCCGATGATCCCTTCAAGCCGCATTCGGCACGCCGACGCGAGCAGCGATTCCGGATCCTCTGTGAATGACTCACTGAAGCGCACGCGCTCGCTCGACGTCCGGGCGATTAACTCGCCGAGCAGCTCGCGGCGCTGCGAGAGCGGCGCCTCACGCAAGTCACGTCCGTTGACAAACGGGACATCAAACGCGAAGAAGGTCAGTTGCGCCGTGCTGCGTCGGTCAAACGCGTTCTGCAAAGCGTTGAAATCGGGAGTTCCCGACTCGGTGAGCACCACTACTTCTCCGTCCAACCACGCATTGTCGACCGGCATTTCTTCGATCGCGGTGGCGAGGGTGCGCATCTTCGTTGTCCAGTCGTGGCCTCCGCGCGTGATGAGTTTGACCCGCCCCGCGTCCAGCCTGCACATCAGGCGATAGCCGTCGAACTTTATTTCGTAGACCCAGTCGCCGCTCGCGGGAGGTCGGCGCACGAGCGTGGCCAGTTGAGGAGGGATGGACTCCGGCAATGGCTCATCAGCGGTGCGCCCGCCACCGCGCGAGAAGCGCCTTTTCATGTGCTGATCGCTGGGTCATTGACAATGTGGATGTGAGCTTGAGGGCAGAGTCGCGCGACGAGATCTAGCGTTTCTAGCTTTTGAGCTACGATCGTCACAAAGACTCTCCCCCGCCGGGCGGCATCGGGAACTTCAATGCGCCACCCAGTGTCCGTCGCCGCCTGGCGACGACCTCGTCCACCGCTCCGTTACCGCTAGTCATCGCCTCGTTCCGGGAATGTGGGTATGGCGACGCTTGCGCAAAGTGCTTGCCCGAGCATGTTGGCCGTCTTTAGAAATTCTCGTCTAGCCAGGCCTTCGCCCACGCGATGGCGCGGTCGTGCGCCGCGCGCTCGCTGTCGAAGTACCCGATATCCGAAAAGTGGAAGATCTGGCCGTCAGCGTCATCTTCGGTCGGATTGCGCTCGAGCTCACACCACGCGTGCCAGTGATGGCCGCTTCGGGTGGGGCGCGAATCAATGGTCCACTCGCGGTACGCGGTTTTGTGCACCGATCCATCGTCGGGCTGCGGCACGTGGCGCAACGTTGGCGTCGTTGTCATCCGTATAGGTGCTCCTGATCAAAGTGTCGTAGTCGGCGCGTTGTGTGCTGAGGATCGAGCGAAGCATTTTGGTGACGGCATCGTCGCGCCTTAGGTTGCCGACGATCACGCGGGCGGTGCGCAGCGTGATTTCGTGAATTCTAGGCGGGCCGAAGCCGTCATCCGCTTCGAAACGAAACCGATGGAGTTCCTCCGCCGATCCGAGCGGTGGAGGCTCGTGCGAAACAATGGTGACTTTCATGCCGATCGATCCTAGCTACCGTTGCTGTACATCGATAGCAATACTCGAACCCAGGGTTTCTCAAGAACCATGGCCCGCGGCCGTAATGGGAAGCGTAGATTCCTCAGCTGAGGGCTAAAGCGGCAGCGGTCGCACTTACGCCTTTTCCTACGATGCAAACCACCCTCATTCACCTGCCCTCTACGCCGCGGCATCGAGCCATGGCTGCCGCGGCGGCGGCCTTGACGATTGTTGCAGCCGTTCTGGTCTGGCCGCACGCTAAGAACGCCGGGCCCGTCATTCCCGCTTTTTTGCCGGTGTTCGCGACCTGGGTCACCCTCACCGAAGGGCTGACCGCGTTGCTGCTCTGGACGCAGTACGTTGTCTCGGGAAGGCTGCTGTTCGCCGCGCTCAGCGGCGCGTATGCCTTCACCAGCGTCATCGCCGCCATCCAGTTGCTCGTGTTCCCAGGCATTTTTTCCACAACGGGACTGCTCGGCGCGGGACCGCAGACGGCGATTTGGATTTGGGTGTTTTGGCATGGCGGCTTCCCTGTTCTTGTGACGGCATCCCTGGTTGGCCGGTCCATACCCTCGACTCTTGGCCGCCGGGCGCGCGGCAGAGCTGTTGTCGTGGGCGCAGTCGCCATCGCGATTGCCCTTTGCGCGCTTGCATCCGCCGGCCAATCGCATCTTCCTTCGCTGGTCGCCCAATCAGGTTCCTACGCGCAATTATCGAGCAGCCCCGCCGCACTTATCGTCGAGGCGATGTGTCTGGCAGCGCTCGGATGTCACCTCTCGGCCACGCGCCTGCGTTCGTTGATGGATCTGTGGCTCGCGGTCGCGCTGCTTGGCACGCTGATTGATGTGACGTTGACACTTTCGGCGAGCGCCCGTTACAGCGTGGGCTGGTACGCGGCACGGGGAGCGTCCATGGTGTCATCTAGCGCCGTACTCGGGATGCTGATCTACGAGACCACGGGCCTCTACCGGCGTCTGTCCGAGACTCACCGGACCTTGGTGGAGGCGTCGGCACGCGACGGCCTGACAGGCGTCTTCAACCGCGCCTACTTCGACGAGCGTTTTGCCCGGGAGTTTTCCTTCGCTCGCGCCAGCAATCAGCCCTTGTGTGTCCTGCTCATCGACGTCGACCATTTCAAGCAATACAACGACATGTTCGGGCATCTGGCTGGCGACAAGTGCCTGAGACAAGTCTCGGGCGCGCTCGCGGGCACTTTGCGTCGACAAGGCGATGTCGTCGCTCGCTACGGCGGTGAAGAGTTCGTCGTGGTCTTGGCTGGCTGTGAACCGACGGCAGGACTGCGCGTGGCAGAGTCGCTGCGAGCAGCAGTGGAAAAGCTCGCGATCCCATCGGCATCGCCGGACGGCGGCCCGGTCACCGTCTCGATCGGTTTGGCCACCTCGTTTTCGAACGCCGGCGAGTCGGCGACCGCCCTGTTGGGCCTTGCAGACGCGGCTCTCTACCGAGCCAAAGCGCGCGGCCGCAATCGGGTGGTCGACGACATTGCCGGAAAAGCGACCGCCATAGTGATTCCCGCCAGCGCCGAGCGTTTCGGCCACTAAGCTGAGACGCGATATCCGACTTTAGGCGGCTTGCTATGGTCCGGCCCGTCAGGGAGGGGGGGGTCCCGACGATCCACTTCCGCCATACCGTGGGCAATCGCGAACTCTCTAGCCGACGCTGCAGATGGGAACTGGCCGAGCGCACCGCTTGCCCGCATCTCGCCGTCGGGCGTCGTCACCAGGACCATCGCGGTGAAAAACTCGCCGTCGTCGACAGCGATGGGCGACAGCGTCCAGCCCTTGTACAGAACGTCAGCTTCCATGACCGCCTCTCTCAGTCATCTAGAGTCACCCCTAAATAGTAGACCAAGATCGGCAACTAATGCACAGAAGTCTAAAAACCGGCAATCTTTTCGCGACGACTAACGCCTCAAGCGGCTCTCCCGGCGCTATCGATTGCTGCATTGAGTTGGACGACATCGACAGGCTTCGTGAAATGGAAGTCAAACCCGGCTTCAGCGGTCCTCGCCCGATCTTGTGGCTGCCCCCAGCCGGTGATGGCAATCATCGTCACGTCCTTCGTCGCCGGCCTCGCGCGTACCCGACGCGCGACGTCTATTCCGCTCATGCCCGGCAATCCAAGATCGAGCAAAACCACCTCGGGGTTGTAGTGCTTGAGGATGTCGACGGCTTCCTCGCCCGAATAGACCGTCCGTACCTCGTGCCCTTCAAGCTCAAGGAGCGCGGTGAGCGCATCGGCCGCATCAACATTGTCGTCAACGACCAGAATGCAACGCTTCGCAAGCGCCGACGCGACGGTTGGCGCCTCTCGCGCCGGTATCGGCGCGGCCGCCACCCGGATTTCGTCCGGGAGGTGGATCGAAAAACAGCTTCCCCGATCTTTTCCACCGCTCGAAGCCGTCAGCCGGCCCCCATGCAGTTCGATCAGCGACTTCGATAGCGCGAGCCCGATACCAAGCCCGCCCTCGCGGTGAGGGTCGGGGTGAACCTGTGAAAACATTAAAAAAATTGCCGACAGCTTGTCAGGCTCGATACCGATCCCATTGTCGGCGACTGACATCACGATCTCGTCATCCTCGGCCTTCGTCGAGAGTTCGATGCGCCCACCCGGTGGGATGTACTTCGCGGCGTTTGTAAGCAGGTTGCCCAACACCTGCGCGAGGCGCAGGCGGTCTGCCTCCACATGCAATGGTCGCGCGGGCGGCTTTATAACAAGCTCGTGCGCCTTGCCTTCAATAATCGGCCTCGCGATCTCGACTGCCTCGTCGACAACTTCCCGCAGCGACACGACCCCCTTTCGCAATGTCAGCGCGCCGCGCGTAATTCGTGACACGTCGAGCAAGTCGTCCAATAACAGTGCCATCGCTGCGGACTGGCGACGCAGCACCGCGACGCACCATTTCCTGCCCTCATCGGTCAGTCGCGGCTGCTCCAGTATCTCGGCGACCTGTCTGATTGGCGCGAGCGGGTTGCGTAGTTCGTGCGCGAGGGTGGCGAGGAACTCGTCCTTGCGGCGGTCTGCCTCCGAAAGCGCCTGTTCCGCCCGCACATGCGGCGTCACGTCGCCGAACCATGCCACGACCGAGCCGTCGAGAGATGCGGCGACGACATGAAACCACTGCTCGCCGGTCTCCGCTTGCACGTGAAGATTGAATGCGTCACGACCGCCGCGTTTGGCAAGCGGCGCAAGTCGGTCGAGAAGCAGATCGGCGTCCCAGCCCGTCGGGCGCACATAGGACGTCGAACTGCCGATGACAACCGTCGCGGCCTGATTGAAGAGTCGCGCGGCCGCCTCATTGAGATAGTCCCATCGGAGTTCTGCTACCTGCCCGTCTCTCACGACGGGTGTAAGTATGAAGAATGGCACGCCTGCGCTGTTGAGGGCTACGTCGAAGCGATGTCGCGCGTCGCGCTCGACTTCCAAAAGGCGGCCCGCAGCATCATGCGTCGCTGATTCGGCTCTTCCGGCGCGTCGCGCAACCTTCGCCAGTTGCTGCCCGGCCACCACCAGGGATGCGCCGATGACGACGTAAGCCAGCAGCACGATTTGGTCGTCCGGCTGCTGGACGGCCAGACTGCCAAGAGGCATCATCCACAGTGCACCAAAGCCGATCCCGGTCATGAGAAGCAATAGTCCCGAGAAGGCGCCGAACAGCACGGTGACGAACGGCAGCGCGGCACTGATCAGCAGGAACGTCAGCCGACCATGCGCAACGGTTGTCAGCGCTTGCTGCGCGAGGAGGACGGCGGCCGTTGACGCCATGCCGAGCAGCAGGCGCTTCTTGAGCGGGTATTGCGCGATTCGGACAATCATGGACTTTCCCCGGTCTTCTGACGCCTTATTCGTCTGCATTAAGCATTCCTCGCACATTAGCGACTGAAAGTCAGTTCGCAGCGCAAAAAAAATCCCGGGTTCTATGCCCGGGATTCTTCTAGATATTGACTGGCTGCTAGGCCGCTACAAAGAGGCTGAGCTGTGCCCGGTCGTGGCCCAACAGTGCTCGATGCTCATCGTCGTCCATTGCATTCTCAATGAGATGCGCATCGAGCTCAGCCGGCGTCAAGTTCAGACGCTGAGCGAGTCGCGCGAAGTACTGCCCGCGTTTGGCCATGTCCCACAGCGCTGGGCCATGCCGGTCGGCAGCTTCACAATGCCCTCGTTCAGCCAGAAGTGCGCCGAGTCGATCGCGTCCCGATGCTGCGTGTCCAGCATGAAAGCGGTGTCGTAGGTGCAGGTGACGAACAGGCACGCCGCTTCCGCATCCACCTCGAACTGCGAAGCTTCCTCGAAATAGACTGTCTGCTCACCGCCGGTCGTCCTCGCATATCGCCCGGGCCGATCCGGATGCCGGTAGGAATTCCACTGTTCAGCATCGAACGAGCGCAATCCCGTTGAAGGCGCCTCCTTGTCGTACCGACCGACTGGATACCAGCCGTGCAACACGATTTCGGTCTTCGGCAAGCCGTCGAGCTTCGGAACCGGATACCGACGCCCAAGCACGTTTACGTCGTGCCAAACCGCAAGCGCGGGAAACGCATGTGGCGCGTAGTGATGCATCGACAGGAAAAAGTCGATGGCCACCAACTGCTGCGGCGTCACGAACTCGAACTGCGGCTCGCACAGCAGCCGGTTCTCTTCCGTATCCGGAATTGATCCGGTCGCCAGTGCGGCCGACTGTGCTTCTGCGCGGTCCCGCTCGGCCGCGTCGATACTGCAGAGCTTTTTCAGGAGGTCGACACGCGTTAGGTAGCTGTACGTGTCCGCCTGGATGCGCGTGTAGCCCGCATCGCTCAGCGACCGCCCAACCAACTCCCGGCGCGACATATCCCACTGGATCGCGAGCAGATAGTTGCGGAAGTCGTTCAGCGGTCGAAGATGACCGTATTGCTCATCCTCGATCATGGCCTCAAGCGACTTGTCACGATCACCGGAGACACAACAGAAAACGCATCCGAAACTTATATAACAAGAATAAACTGGACAGGATGTGAGTGAGCGCGTCAGATCGCTGCCGCACAGGGAGGCGGCGCCTACCACCACCGTAGTGAGATCGGCAGGCAGCATGAAGACCGAGTGTCTACCCGGTGAAATGTCAGTAACAACAATACCGAAGGAAGGTATCGATCGGTGGCGTCCACAATTCTCGGATTGCTTTGGTACGCCACGCGCTAAGGTCGCAGACTGAATTTCGCTGGTCAACGGTGGATGCAACCGGTCGATGCATCATTTGCAACACTCCGCTGCTCACCCAGATTCTAGGCGTTGCATTGACCGGTTGAATTCACCACCTACTACAGCCGTTCGGCACCGGCCGGGCCAGACGTCACTGTTGAAACAAAAGGTCGTCGCTCCGAGCCGATAGCCCTGTTAGACCAGCGTCCGAGGTACCGTGAGCCTGAGCTTGTCGCGAATGCGTCTGAGCGGTTTCAATCTGCAGCGACACAATCGAAGCTCGCCGCTGAATTCACGTCGCCCGTTCCTTTGTACTTGCTCACCTTCGGCCACGCGCAAAGCGGCATTGTTCGTTCCACTGGGCCGGTGGGCTGGCTATTGACGTATTTGGTCGCGGTAATTTGCGTCGGCGCGCGTCCGTTCTCAACCCATTGCTCCATGGCCGCAAGCAGATCTTGCGTAGGGTCATTCGGATGCTCCGGAAAGCCGACTTGGAAGTTGCCAAAGACATTTGGTCCGACACCCCCCCCGCAGTGGCCCATGCCCGGTGCATTGAAGAGCCTGACGAATTTATCCGATTGCCCCGGCATTGTCTTCTCGACGGTGTTCAGATAGTTCAACGTTTCACCTGGCGCGGCGATCGGATCAGCCAGGCCTTGGAACATCATCATCTTGCCGCCTCGGGCGTTGAAGGCGGTGAGATCTCCGCTAGTTGCATCTACAGCGAAGTTGAGCGTATTGCGCATAACGTCCACGTCGCGCCCAAAGTCGAAGCTTCGCCAATTCCAGTTCAAACCCCAAATCCACTGAAAAGGGAAGTTGCCGCCTCCCGATACGGCCGTGGCCGACGGGACCTCAGCCGGGAAGCTGAGTTCAGTGCCTCGGAGGAAACCAGGATAGAGGTGTTCGCCGGTGACCGAATGAGTAGGCCCCGCGTAAATTTTTCGCAATGCGCCGACCTGACCCGCTGACAGGCAGTCCGGGCCGTCACCCGCGGCACATTGCAAAACAGAAGGGTCGACCGCGCACTTATCAGGCCGTCCGATCACCCCATCCCTGAGGCCGTCGAGCGCGTCGCATGAGTCCATCACCTTGTCGGCCCAGAGCTTACGCTTGGCAGCAGTCAGATAGGTCGTCATATCGTGTTGGGTTGCCACGTAGGCCCAAAGACCCGCAACGTGGGCGGGCACGCGATTGTGGCCCATTGCGCCTACGACAATCCCGTCGTAATCCTGCGGAAACTTAAGCGCCTCCTGTACGCCCTGCGCGCCACCGGTTGAACACCCGTAGAAGTAGGAACGTGTCGGGTCGGTCGAATAGAACTGCTTCAGCATGGCCTTTGACATCGTGGTCATGAGGTGCGTCGATCGGTATCCGTAGTCGACGATTCTTTCCATTTTGCCAACCACAGCGCTGACGCCATCGGGGGAAGTTCCCATATCGGTGTTCGCGACCGCGAAGCCGCGCCGCAACCCGATCGCCATGGCGTCGTACTGGATAACGCCTCCGGCTCCGCCGTTACCTGTCCCGAGAAACTTGCCGTTCCAATCGGTGGGCATCCACAGCTCAACTTTGATGTCGGACTCCGCCGTCGGCTTTATCGTAGCGGCCAGTCGGCAAAACGCTGGTAGTCCTGCCACCGTTTTGCCAGCCGGAGTTGTGTAGTCGCCTGCTGGGATAGCTTCCGCCGCAGTGAACGTCGTATCGGCAATGCTTGTTCCGGGAAGCGAAGAGCAGCTAGCCCTCATCGATGGCACTGGCGGCGCCTCGTCCGACCCTCCTCCGCATGCGCCAATCGAAGCCGCTACAGAGGTCGCAACGACCAGCTTGACGGTAAGAAACGGTAAATCCGCCCACTCTCTTTTCTTTTGCAATTCAAGTCTCCTCTTTCGCTTGTAGACGCATGGCGGCAAAACGTCACCGTGATTAGGTTTGCGGTGCCCTCTCAAGCGGTACCCGCGCACTGTCATCGGTGGTGGTAAGGAGCAAAGACCAACGGCCCAGATCATTAAGCGTAGGATAACGAACTGCAATTCTCATGGACCCTTACCGAGGTTGCCCCACGTGCTGAGTCTAAGATATGCGCGGCACATATCGCAAATTTGCTTTTAATATCGCCATCATCCGCCAGGCTGATTCGCACTGCGTCGAACTCACTCTCTGCCGCACCTGCAACAGTGTATGGAAAGCAGCTCGCCGACATCCGACTGAGCTTTGCGGTGCGGCCGACGGATCGTCGACGTATTGCCCAACATGAACGCTTCGATTCAGCAAATGGACATCGACGTATACGTCGTTTTCAACCCTGAGGTTGGTCAACTGCACCGCGCCTCTTTGACCACGTTGCTCGGCGGCTACTCTCGATTGAAGTGCAAGGAGCGCGACTGACCGCAACCGGCATAGCCTGCCTACCGGCCCATTATTCGACGGTCACGCTGTATCCGAAGCAGTGTCTATTGGCTAGCGGCCCCAGCGACACCGGCCTTCTTCTGGGCGCTCTGAAGATCCTGCGGATAATGAGGATCGTTGCCCTTCGCCGGGTTGTATCCCGCGTCTTCGAGTTTCTTCAGCTCTGCGTTTTTCTTGGCACGAGCCTGTTGTCTCGCTTCCTTCCGCTGTGCCTTGGTGCTATGAGACGCCTGCGCGCTCTGCGCCCCCGCTGGGCCTTCATTTTGAGCGTGCGACACGCTAACGAGCGACACACCTAGTGCGACACAAAATATAGCTTTCGCGATGGTATTGATATTCAATTTTCGGCACTCCTACGGTCGAGTAAGGACATAAGGACATAAGGACAATCCATCTTGGCACGTCATCAGCGGGCAATTGCAGGCTCGCTCAGTTCGCGACGAGCGCCAGTACTCGCAGCGGACTCCCTGATCCGCCTTGAATTTTCAACGGCGCTGAGACGATCACAGTGCCCGTAGCCGGCAATTGATCGAGATTTTTTAGACACTGCAAGCCGTACCGATTAGAACCGTGCATCAGAGTGTGACACGGATAAGGCGTAGGCCATGCGTACGACTGACCAGCATCAGTGTTGATGGTCTCGACGCCGAAGCCGCGCACCTTCCGCTCGTGTATGAGCCATTCAACCGCCTCCTGCGTCGGGCCGGGGGTGTGCGCCCCATCCTCACGCATATTAAGAAACGCAACCGGATCGGTGCGTCTGGACCAGTCAGAGCGCAGTAGCACCCAGGCGCCAGCCGGGATGCGCCCGTGCTTTGCTTCCCACCCTTCAAGGAAGCCGACGCTCAGAAGCCAGTCGTCATTGGCCGCCACCTCGGCGCTCGCGTCGACCACGACCGCCGGAGCAATGAAGTTTTGAACGTCTATGGTATCGACGGTGTTCTGCTCGTGGTCCTTGCCCGTCACCCAATGTACGGGAGCGTCGAAGTGCGTGCCGGTGTGTTCGCCGCACGAGAAATTGTTCCAGTACCAGCCCGGGCCCTGCTCATCGTACTGACTGATCCTTTCCATCTTGAACGCCCAAACCTGACCGAACTGCGGCGGCAACTGCAATGCGGGGAAATCCGGTGACAGGGTTTGCGTCAGATCGACCACGCGGACACGGCCGCTCGCGAGATCGACGGTAAGATGCTCAAGACTATTGCTCATGCTGGGCTCCGTTTTATGCTCAATCGACTGTGAATGCACTGGGTTGCGCCCGCAGTGCGCGTTGCTATCTATCGTGTCGTCCGATTTCGCCTACCTGCCGCGTTGTCTTTGGCGGGAAAACCATTCAAAATCATGTTTAGCCTGTCTTTGGTGCCTCGACACTTGCGGCCCCGGCGGCACAAACGCTTCTTACGCAACGGCGCGTCCCTCTACGACTGCAGACCATCCAAGCATGAGCAATTCACCTTTCAGCGGCTTCGTCGATGACTACACGCCCGCGCTGCTCGCACAAGTCAGCCAGCTCATCTCTGGCGAATTCCATGCGATCGTGCAAGCCGCCGGCTTTGAGGTTTCTGACTGGCGCGTGTTGTCGACGCTCTCGGAAGGCAAGACGATCAGCATCGGTCAGCTGGCTCAAATGACCGTCACGAAGCAGCCCACCGTGACACGGTTGCTGGACCGCATGGAAGCGCAAGGCTATGTCAAGCGGGTCCCGCACGATACCGACCGACGTGTCACACTGGTACGCATCACGCCGCGAGGCCAGAAGCTCGTCTCCGCGCTCATTAAGCAGGCGAAAGCTCATGAGGAGCGGGTGCTGGCGCCGCTGGGAAAAGCCAAGGCCGATGAACTCAAGGCCACTTTGCGTCTACTTCTCGATCTCCACCGCCCGCCCGCGTAAAGCGTTCCCCGGCCGGTTCGTTCAGCGGGTAGCCTTGGCTATCCTCGGTTAAGCGCCTTAGGCCGAGCCATCTTGAACTTCGCCGCCTCTTCAATTTCAAAGTAGTCCGCGGGACCGCCGCCGCGCATGACCGGGCGCGCGGCCGCCGTTGCATACGCGTTGTCACTCAACAATCCACGCGCGATGTGCACGCCAACGACCTCCCCGACCACCATCCATGTATCGATTGCGCTGCCATTCGCGCGCCGCAACTGGATCACGTCAGACACCCTGCACTCGAACGAAACGGGGCTTTGCGCCACGCGGGGGACGGAGACGGCGCGTGAAGAAGCCGCATCCACGCCGGCGATTGCAAACTCGTCGACGTCGGCCGGCACCTCCGCGCTCGTCAAATTCATGCGCTCGCATAGGTCCCGGGTTACCAGATTCCAAACAAACTCTCCCGTTTCACGCGCGTTCCGTACCGTGTCCTTAAAGCCGACGCTCGAGAAAGCAAGGACGGGCGGCGAATAGTTGAAGATGTTGAAGAAGCTGTAAGGCGCGAGATTGAGGCGGCCATCTGCGGCGCGCGTGGAGATCCAGCCAATTGGGCGCGGTCCGACGATCGCACCGAGCGGATCGTGGGCGAGACCGTGCCCGCGTGCGGGCTCGTAAAAATGGATGTCGTCGTCTGCGACGCCCTGCGACGCAACGAGCTGCGGCGCTTCCATCTCAGTACCTTCCGGAGAGAAGTTCGCCGCAACCCGCCACCTCGGTGCACAGGTCAAGACGCCGCAGCATCTGCCACGTCGTCGCCACCGCTGCCGAGACAGTGGGAATGCCTGACTCGTCCTGCACACGCTGGATAGAAGGCAACGATTGCATTTGCACGCAGGCCGACAGCACGAGGGCATCGGTGTTCGCGCTATTCAGACGCTTGTAGATTTCGACCAGCCGCGCCGGGTCTTGCGCGGCCACCTGCAGGTTATCGGGAATCTCCAGCGCGACGTAATCCTGTACTTCGATGCCTTCGCTCTCGATGTACTCCACGACCATCTTGGTCAACGGTTTCATATAGGGGCACACCACCGAAACGCGCTTCGCGCCCATTGCGTGCAGTCCATCGACCAATGCGCCCGCGCTCGTCACGACCGGCGCTGAGCCACCATTTTCTACAGTACGTTCGAAAAGACGCTTCTCAGATACCCGGTGATAGCCCTGCCCCATGCTCATGATCGCCACGAGGCACGCGTAACCGAGCACGTCGACGCGCGCATCAGACAACTCGAGCGCGCACCGGTCGCTGTCGCGATCCATGGCTTCAAGTTCCTCCTTGACGACCTTCTTCATTCGCATCCGGCTGGAGTGGAACGTGAAGCGCTCGTCGAAGTCGCGCTCGCGCGTACGAAACATCGCCGGAATCTCGGTTTCCATCGTCGTGTTGGACGAGGGCACAATCTGCCCGATACGCAGAACACGGGGTTGTGTCATGACTTGCTCTCAGTAAGCTCGAAGGAGTTAAGGTCCGCCAGTTCGGCGTCAGCGTCGAGGCGGTTGAAGGTTTCGACCGTGCCATCAACAAACTGCGCAGGCGCGAGCGGCCGGCGGTTCACGCGCAGATCGAACACGTCAAAGCGGTTGTAGTGGCCAGTAATGTCGTGCATCTGGCGCGGTTGGATGCAGCGCGAGAGATCGATGTCGGCGTACACGATCCCTTCTTCGTCGATGAGCGGTTCACCGACCACGCGGCCGTCGGGGCCGAGAATCCCCGAGAACGCGCTATTGCGGCGCGCGAGGAGCTCGCGCGCTTGCGGATGCGTGGCACTCATCGCGTCGACGATCTCAGGCGACACCGTCGAACATGAGACCACGGTAAATAGCTTGCCTTCGAAGCAATGCGCGGCGGCTCTCACGCGAATCGCTTCAGCCATGTCATAGTCGGGAGGCGCCACCGGCAGCGCGATATAGCTCGCTACATGAACGAGTTCTCCTTGTGCGAGCAGGCTGAAACGCGCCAGTGTGTTCGTGTTCTCGCCACAAGCGAGTGAGCCCAGCGGCCCGACGCTGGTGTCGTGCACGCGCAGTGCGGAGCCATCGCCATTCGCCCATGTGAGCTTTTCGGCCCACGTCGGCACGAGCTTGCGATGCCGGCCCAAGATTCGCCCGTCGTCGCTGATTGTCAGAAGCGTGTTGTACAGCGTGCCAATGCCTGTTCGGCTACGCTCATTCACGCCGACCACGACATTGATGTGATTCGCTTTTGCAGCGGCGGCAATGCGGCGGATCTCGGGTCCGGGAATCTCGATCGCCGACTTGCAAAGCTTCTCGAACCACGGACTGCCTTCCACCGGGTTCATCACCCAGTTCCAGTAGGGGTAGCCCGCCACGAACACTTCCGGAAAGGCGACAAGCCGCGCGCCGTTGCCCGCTGCTTCACGAATAAGCCTGCATACTTTGTCGACGGTAGCGTCAGTGTCCAGGAACACCGGGGAGGCCTGCACCGCCGCCGCCTTGAATTGGGGAAGATTGAGCATAGAGCGTCTCCGATGGTTCGGTAGGGTTAAGCGGATCTCGCGGGCGTCAAACGGCCACCACCGGATGACGCAGCTCACCAATGCCTTCCACCTGCCCATGCACGATGTCACCGGGCCAGAGCCATTCCTGCGGCGAACGGCCCGCCCCCACGCCGTCCGGCGTGCCCGTAGCGATGATGTCGCCCGGCTCCAACGTGATGGCCTTACTGATGTCCGCGATGAGCGTCGGCACCTTGAAGAGCATGTGGCGCGTATTGGAGCTTTGCTTGGTCACGCCGTTGACGGTCAAGCTCAAGTTGAGCGTATGCGGGTCGGGAATCTCGTCTGCGGTGACGATGCATGGCCCGAACGGTGCATACGTGTCCTGCCCTTTCGAATAGATCCACTGGCCGGCACGGCGACAATCGCGTGCGCTCATATCGATCATCACGCTGTAGCCGAACACGTAGCTGAGCGCATCGGACTCGCTGACACGCTTGGCGCGCGTGCCCATGATGACCGCAAGTTCAATCTCCCAATCGAGTTGCTGCGTGACTTCCTTATTGTGCTCGATGGCGTCGCCCGGACCGATCACCGAGGTCGGCGGCTTTGAGAAAATGACGGGTTCCTTCGGCAAATCCTTCGACGTATCGAGGGTGCGGCTCGACTCCGCAACGTGCTCAACGTAGTTCAGGCCGATCCCGAAAATGTTCTTGCGCGGCCGAGGAATGGGCGCAAGCAGCTTGACATTGCTCACCGGCATCGAGGCGCCGAACGGCCATTTGCCGCGCTGTTCGTTGAGCAACGCGCTCGTCTGCCGTACTGCCTGCGGGCCGAGGTCAATGAATTCGAGCATGCTCGCCGGCAAAGGAAAGCCCGTGGCGGCGCCGAGGCGCTCGAGGTCGACGACAGCATCATCGACGATCGCGCCGAGACGCGCGGCAGCATTCACATCGGATCGATAGGTGACAAGACGCATGATAAAACCTCCCTAAAACCCGCCCGACGAATGAGGCGGCTAATATTGAATCGAACTTCGAATGCCCGACGTTCACGCTGCTACGGTTTGATGCCCGCCGTTTTCGGCAAGCGCTTCTTCGCGATATAGGTTCAGCGCCTGCATGACCGGCAAATCGTTGAAACAGAACAGGCACGCGTCGTCCGACGATGAGCTGTTTGCGTGCTCGTGGAACGCCCACGACGGCACGCAAAAAATGTCACGTTCGGTCCAGTCCAGACGCTTGCCATTGATGATCGAATAGCCGCTGCCCTTCGCCACCTGATAGATAAAGCTGCCCGTGTGGCGGTGAGCGCGCGTCTGCTCGCCCGGACGAAGCAATTGCATGCTCGCGCCAATGGTCGACATCACAGGGCCGCCCGTCACAGGATTTACGTAGTGCATCAGCACGCCGTCGAACGGCGAGCCGTCGGTTACGCGTGCGTGCCGTACAAGGGCTTCGTATGTCGGCTCCCACTCGTACTTGAAGAGCGGGGAGTAGCGCTTGTTCCAGTCGCCGTTCTGCGGGCGCAGACCAGGCGCGCCCCAGGTCGCCGTTGAGTCGTTCACCGGGTGCGTGACTGCCTGGCGAAGATCGGGATGCACCGCATAGAAACCGGCCTCCAAGGCATTGACGAGCGGAATGTCGAGACCGTCCTGCCAAATGCAGGCCGTGCCCTCCTCCGCCACCCCGTGCTCATGCCAGGTGCCATTGGGGGTAAGCACGAAATCATTGCGCCCGAGCGTCATTTTGTGGCCGTCGACCACGGTGTAGGCGCCCGTGCCTTCCATGATGAAACGCAGCGCAGATGAAGAGTGGGCGTGCGCCGACGCAACTTCTCCCGGGTGCATGACCTGAAGCCCCGAATACAGCCAGCCAACCGCTGCTGACACCTCCCGACGACCCGGATTGCTCAAGTAGATGACGCGACGGCCGGCCTTTTCGGGCGACACGAGGTCGACAGAACGGAGCACATGCTCACGCATATCGCGATAGCGCCAGAGCACCGGGACCGACTCGGATCTGGGCTGCCACGGTTCGATCTTGTTCGCCACGGTCCAGAGCGCCCCCGCCTCCAACTTTTCAAGTGATCTGTAATAGGCGATGAGTTCTGGCGTGTCTTCAACATCTGCGCGGCCCGCGACGCCCTCGCGATACGCGTCGTAATTTTGCTCAGCCATGTCGTTGCGACTCCATTGCGTGAAAGTAGGTCAACCAGGCACGCTGCCTTCTCATGATGGCGCGCGTTGAAAGGCGCGTTCCATCTGCTCCTTAGCAAACAGATACTGCGGCGGCCATTCCACGTTCCGGTAGCCGAGCTTCGCGCTTTCACGCAGCAGCCACGCGGGATCCGCGAGATACGGGCGCGAAATCGCGCATAGGTCGGCGCGCCCCGACGCGATGATGCCGTTCACCTGGTCGCCTTCCGTGATGGCGCCTACGGCAATCGTCGGCACCTGCGCCTCGTTGCGAACGCGGTCGGCAAACGGCGTTTGATACATGCGGCCGTAGATAGGCTTCTGCTGCGGCGTCACTTCGCCAGACGAGCAATCGATCATGTCCGCGCCGGCGGCCTTAAGGAGGCGCCCGATCTGCACCGCGTCATCGCCGCCAATGCCGCCTTCCACCCAGTCCGAGGCGGAAATCCGCACCGAGATCGGTTTTGCCTCCGGCCACACGCGGCGCACCGCGCGAAGGACCTCGAGAGGAAACGCCATGCGGTTTTCGAGCGATCCGCCGTACTCGTCGTCTCGCTGGTTCGTGATTGGCGAGATAAAGCACGACAGCAGATAACCGTGACCCGCTTGCAACTCCAGCCAGTCGAAACCGGCTGCATTGGCTCGACGGGCGGCCGCAACGAAGTCGTCGCGCACGCGGTCCATGTCGTCCCGCGTCATGGCTCGAGGCGTTTCCGATACACCGGGCAGATACGGCAGCGCCGAAGCCGAAACCAAGGGCCAGTTGCCGGTCTCCAGCGGATGGTCCATCTTCTGCCACCCAAGTTGCGTCGATGCACGGCGTCCTGCATGACCCAGCTGGATGCCGATACGCGCACTGGAGTTGGCGTGAAGAAATTTAACGATGTGCGCGAACGCGGCCGTCTGTTCGTCGTTCCAGAGTCCGGGGCATCCCGGCGTCGCCCGTGCTTCCGGAGAAACCGCTGTCATCTCAACCATCACGAGCGCTGCGCCGCCGAGCGCGCGGCTACCGAGATGCACGAGATGAAAGTCACCCGGCACGCCGTTTTCGCACGAGTACATCGCGGTGGGCGAAACCACGATCCGGTTCTTCAGTTCGACGTCGCGGATTCGATACGGTGTAAGCATCGGGGGCACAGCGTGGTCGGCACTCGTCGCGCCAGCCTGGCTGGCAAGCCACGTCTCATAGCCTTCGAGCCACTCGCGATCTCGCAGACGAAGGTTCTCGTGCGAAATTCGTTGCGAGCGGGTAAGCAACGAATAAGCGAACTGTTCCGGTTCCAGACTAGCGTAGCGCTCAACGTTCTCGAACCAATCGGTCGAATTACGCGCGGCGTTCTGTATCTTGAGTACTTCGACGCTGCGCACCGCCTCGTAATGCGCGAGCTGCGTTTCGAGTGACCCACTGATCGTTTTCAAGCTACGCGCCAACTCGATCGCGTCCTCGAGAGCCAGCTTGGTTCCTGAGCCAATCGAAAAATGCGCGGTATGCGCCGCGTCCCCCATCAGCACGACCGGAACTTGCTTTCCATCGCCTTGCGTGGTCCAGTGCACCCACTTCCCACAAATGACGCGCGGGAAGCGAATCCAGATCGCGGAGCCGCGCAGATGCGTGGCGTTGCAGATAAGCGGATTGCCGTCGAGATACGGTGCAAAAAGTCTCTCGCAATAGGCGATGCCCTCTTCCTGACTCATCTCGCCAATGCCTGCGGCTTGCCACGTCTGCTCGGGCGTTTCGACAATGAAAGTCGACAGACCGTCCTCGAAACGATAGGCGTGCGCCTGGAACCAGCCGTGCTCGTTCTGCACAAAGATGAAGTTGAAGGCGTCGAAAACCTTCTTCGTGCCCAGCCAGACAAAGCGGCATCGACGCTCGTCGATATCGGGACGGAAGGTCTGCTGATACTTCCTGCGCGTGAGGCTATTCACTCCGTCGGACGCAATGACGAGGTCGGCGTCATACTTGCGAGCGATCGTCTGATCATCCTCGACATACTCCTCGAACACCAGCTTGACGCCCACGTCTTCGCATCGCGCCTGCAGAATGTTGAGCAGCTTCTTGCGGCCAATGCCGATGAAGCCGTGTCCACCGCTTCTGATCGAGCGGTCCTTGAAGTGGATCTCGATATCGTCCCAGCGATTGAACGCGTCCCCGATCGTCCCCGCCGACACGGGATCGGCTTCGCGCAGGTTGTCCATCGTCGCGTCGGAAAACACCACGCCCCATCCGAACGTGTCGTAAGGACGATTGCGCTCGACGACCACGATCTCGTTTTTTGGATCTTGCAGTTTCATAAGCAATCCAAAGTACAGGCCCGCCGGCCCGCCTCCAATGCAGACGATCTTCATTTGCCTTGCTCCGATATCTCAGATTTACCTATGCAGCCCTGCTAGCGAGCGCCGCCCCGCTTCATTGATCGACCGCGACTGCGCACTCATTCGCCGCACGCTCGATTCCGGCCCGCAAATCCTCCGGAATCGGGATGGATTCGTGGGTGTCCAGCGAAGTCGTCACGATTGTCTGGCGCGCGGCCATGCGAACCACCCCATCGGCGCCGGTACACGTCCATCCGAGCGTCAGTGACTTGTTGCCGAGGCGCTCCACGTCGAGCGAGAGCGAAACTTGGTCGCCCATTTTGCTGATCGCCTTGAAGTCGACCTCCAGACGCACCGTCGGCATTCCGACGCGCCGTGTGCCGAGCACGCCGTGATAGCCGTCGGGCAACAATTCGTCGATCCACTGTTCGATCAGGTCGTTGAAGAGCACGAAATATTGGGGATAGAAGACAATCCCGGCTGCATCGCACTCGGAGAAGTGGATCTTGCGCTGGCGTTCGAACACGTGGGTACTCATATCGATTCCTCGATTTGTTGTGGGCCGCTCAAGCCAGCGCGTGCCGCGCAAGCGCCGCTCTCAACTTGTGGCCATGTTCGTCGGCGAGCGCGGCGTCGCGCAAGTCGCGCAGGGTTGCGGGGGCCAGCCGCGCACCGGCCTTACTCACCGCGGTCATCAGCGTCTGGTAGTTCTTCAGGCCGCGCGCATGTGTATCGCTATAGCCTTTGACCAGTCGCTGGCACTGGGCGATTTCAGTGGCCAGCGCGGGATTGTGTTTTGCCGTCTCGGCGATCTGCGCCAGCCAAGCTTCGATACGTGCGTTTTCGAGCTGATAGCGCAGCGTGCTGCGCCGAATGGCCCGCAGGCTGGCGACGGCGTGCAGCATCAAGTAGCCGCCCAGCGAACTCGTGCGGATCACCCGTCCAGACTGCGTGCGTCGCTTGACGAATCCGTGAAGCCAATGCGGCTTCGCCAACCAGCGGCCGAGGCCCGCAGGCAGCGTCTCGCAGATTTCTTCGATACGCGGATGCATGAACTCGTTGATTTCCAGCAACTGGTTCGACTGAGCCTGCACTTCACCGCGCACGCGCTCGAAGCGCGCGCCGCGCGTCTTCAGGTCCGCCACACGGATCGTGTCTTCATACGACATCCAGAGCGCGAGGTGACGCGCGGTCTCGCGTAACAGTGCCGTTTCTTCGGCGGGCAGTGCGCTGGCGAGCGCGATGAGCCGGTCGAGATACACGCGCGCGTAGTCGGGATCCTGATAGTCGATCAGGCGGCGCACACCTTCGAGGGCAATGCGCTGAACCGCGATTGGCAATTGCGCACGTACACGCTCGACCAGCCGTGCGACTGTCGAATTGCGGGGCGTCGGCTGCAACTCGTCCGCAGGCACCCCGGCGTCGGCAGTGTCTTCCTCGCTTGCGCGATCGAACGCGAGCGCGAATGCCCGCAGGCTCGGCTTGACGCCGACGCCGCCCCGCTCGACCGTCTCCTCGAACTCGCGGCGACTGAACGGCAGCACGCCAGCGCCGGCGAGCGCGCCAAACAGCACGGCGCTAATCACACTGCCGCTTGCCTGTGCCGCGGCCGCCATGTCGAAGCGGATGTAACGCTTTGCCGCCTTGCTTGCGTGTGCAATAAGCGTTTCGCTATCCACGCGGCCATCGCCCATTGCGGTTTTTTCTGCGATTGAGTAGACGCGATGCGTGGAAGAAATGAGCGTCGTGCGGTCGGATGTGACGAGTCCACGTTGCACGGCGCGGCCTGCCTCCATGAGCTCCGAAGCGAGAACGACATCCACGTCACCCGGCAAAGGCATCAGCGAGAGAACGGGCGCGCGGGCGAGGCCCGGTTCTACCGGAAAGAGCTCGACGTAATAGATGGTCGCTCCGGTACGCTGTGCGACCCCCGGTACCGACGTAGTCTGGGCGCGATAGCCGTTGTGCTCGCCGAGATCGACAATCCAGTCGGCGAGCACCCCGCCGCCCTCGCCGCCCATGGCGAGAATCGCAATTTTGATGGGTTGCAGGTTCATCATGTTCATCCTGAATCAGAATGCGTAGCGTGCACGGCGCGCGGCGCCGCGGCGTTGAAGCCAGCCGATCACTGCGTCCCGCGTGCGCTGCCGCAGCTTGTCCGCGCGCGTGGGGTTGCTGATGATCTGCGCGCGATAGAACGACGGACACAGGACCGCTGCATGCGAAACCTCCCCGCACAGACCGCAGCCCACGCAACTGTCCAGCACGGTTGCCACTGGGTCAGTACGCAGCACGTCGGGATTGGGTTTGATCGACAGCGATGGGCAACCTGACAGGCGGATACACGAGTGATCCCCCGTACAGGTATCGGAATCGACGCCGAATCGTTCTCGCACCACGCGCTCGCCCGCAGCGATGGCCTTGCGCTGCTTCGGCTTCTCCCGCCGCTGCTTGTTGAGCATGCACTCGCTTTGCGCGATCAGCACCTTGGGCCCCTTGGTAGGCGTGGTCAGGGCCTCCTTGAGCGTCGCCTTCATGGTCTTCAGGTCATAGGTGCGACGTACCGTCTTCACCCAATTCACGCCCACTCCACGCACCGCCTGCTCGATCTCGTGCCCCGTGCTACGAGTCGGATTCAGCGCGGTCGAAGACAGGATGTCCTGACCACCCGTGGCCGACGTATAACTGTTGTCGACCACCACAGTCAGGTTGTCGCTCTTGTTGAAGACGGCATTGGCGATGCCGCTTGTCAGTCCGTTGTGCCAGAATCCGCCGTCGCCCATGACGGAAATGGCGCGCTTCGCGGCTGGCGCATTGAGCGCAGCGGCACTGGCGCCGCCCAAGCCGTACCCCATCGTCGTAGCGCCCAGATTGAACGGCGGAAGGATGGAAAACAAATGGCAGCCAATATCGGCGCTGACGTGATGCGGGCCGATCTCACGCTCGAGCAGCTTCATCGCAGTGAAGATCGGGCGCTCAGGGCAGCCCGTGCAAAAGCCAGGCGGGCGCGCGTGCACATTGTCGTCAAGCGCGGGCAACTCGTTGACTTCCGGTGTCCGATTGTCTGCCGCGACGTTAGTCGTCGCCGCTTCTTTGACCGCGACCACCGGTATCACTTTGCGCGGCGCCGGCTGCGGCTCAAGGACGCCATATCGCTCGAAGAAGCTACGCAGTCCCTTCATCACCGTCGCGGTGTTGTATTCACCAGCAAGCGGCAGGACGTCCTTGCCATGCAGCGCGGCCGACACGCCCCGCTGACGAAGGATCGCGCTGGCGTTCTGCTCGACGAAATTAGGCTGCCCTTCCTCGATCACAAGCACCGCACGCTTGTCCGCACAGAAACGCTCCCATTCAGAGTCGATCAGGGGATACGCCACGTTCATTACGTACATCGGGATTTTCGACTCGCCATATACGTCGGCGAGGCCCAGCCGTTCGAGGGCTCGCAACACCGTGTTGTAACTACCACCTTGCACGGCAATGCCGATGTCCTGGCCGTCTTCTCCGAAAAATTCATTAAGCCTGCGTGACTCGATGAACTCGACGGCCGCAGGCCAACGTTCATGGATCTTTTCGCGCTCGTGCGCAAAGCTCGCTGGCGGCAGCACGATACGGTTGACGTCGCGCGCCGGGTTCTCGAGTGCGTCCTTGATCGTGAAGGCGGAGCGCTTGTTATCAGAGGCGACGAACTGCCCGTGCAGGTGGCACGCACGAATGCGCAGCTGCAGCATGACGGGCGTACTGCTCGCCTCCGAGAGGTCGAACCCGTCCTTCACCGCTTGCACGATGCAAGGCAGATTCGGGCGCGGGTCAACAAGCCAGATTTGCGACTTCATCGCGAACGCGTGACTGCGCTCCTGCATGATCGACGAGCCTTCGCCGTAGTCTTCGCCGACGATGATCAATGCGCCTCCAGTCACCCCGCCTGACGCGAGGTTCGCCAAAGCGTCCGAGGCGACGTTTGTCCCCACAGTCGCCTTAAAGGTAACGGCGCCGCGCAGCGGGTAGTTGACAGAGGCCGCCAGAGAGGCGGCGGCGGTCGCTTCGCTGGCGCTGTTCTCAAAGCGGATGCCGTGGTCCTGGAGAATGTCTTGAGCGTCGGCGAGCACATCCATCAGATGCGAGATGGGTGCGCCCTGATAGCCGGCCACATACGCGACACCCGATTCGAGGAGGGCTTTGGTCACAGCAAGAATGCCCTCGCCGCTGAACACTTCCCCTGCGCCCAGGCGCAGCTTCTTGACTTCCTCAACAAACGAACGCTCGGCCATCATCGCCCTCTTACAGAATGTTCCTCGACCACGACGCGTAATTCGTCGTCCTTGAAGCTAGTATATTTCCATATTCATCTATTTCAAAATCATAGTTTTCCCTGAGGATCGATTTGTATCGCCCGTGCAGTGGAAGCCCAGTCGGATAGGTTCCGGGGTCCCGCCACCCTTGCTACTTTGGACCATACAATCGCGCTCAGAAGATGGCCCACGCCCCGTAGAGGGCGGCGGCCGCGGTTCCCCATAATGAACCGCCGAACCCCGCTTGGGGCGGCCATCACTGCTCACAGCCATCGCCCGCAACAGGTACTGGAATACGCCGTCGACTCCGCAGGAAGCCTGCTGGTTTGCCGGCTCCCGCCCTTAGCACATCTGACGCATCGTCCGGTGCAAGCACACTCAGCTGCCGAGCGCTGCATCGTTGACTGGCTCGACGAGGTCGAGTTGTCCTTTCAGGGGGTCCGGCGTTTCCGTGACCGCGGCCCCGGACGGCATGAAATCCAACAGTGCGTTCGAGGACGCGTCATTTGCCTGCCATACGGGGCGACCAGCAGCATTAGGATTTCCCGCTTTGGCGAAGTCGGCCCAATAGGCATTCGCTAACTGGGCGACACGCTCGTCCTGGTCCGTGACCTGGCTACCGTATGCCGCAGTCAGCGTGTCGAAGACGTACGGAATCTCGGCCGCGTGTACGGCACCGCTCACCTTGCCTTTCAAGGATTGCGCGACATACGAGAATCGGTATACATAGGAAGCGGATCCGTGCGCAATGACGCTGCGCGCCACGAATCGCGCGGGCTCATGCATCAGTTCAACCCGCGCGATTTCGCTTACCACGTCCGGAACAGTTGCAGTCCCGTTTGGATCGAAGACGGATCTCGCGGCGGCAAGATTGCGTGAACCAAAAATCGCATACGCGTCGTCCTTGGTCTTCGCGGGCACGGGAATCGCAAGGTCCGCATCATTGGTGCCCACCAGCAACGAAACGGAGTTGAATTGACCACTCGCGTATAACCTTCCCGGTTCGTCAGTGACCAGCTTGCCGTCGATCATCGGGCCGGACGACCAAGTTGCACTCGCGGAGGACGCGGTACCGAGATTCAACCCGTTTACCACCTGGTCGGCCGTCAGGGCGCGCAACTGGGTCAACGCGGTCGTATCATTGCCGGAGATCCCCATGCTCTGCGCGAAGGCGGTTCCGAGTTGCTCGCCCGACGCGACGTTCCCCGGTCCGGTCGCGGTGAGATAGCGTCCATACGTTTGATTGACGCGTCCACTACCGGAATCGATGATTGCTTTCGAGAAGAGCCCCTTCGCCAGAGGCGACGTAATCAATGAGTGCACCGATTCGCCGCCGGCCGACTCGCCGAAAACTGTCACGTTCTTGGGGTCTCCACCAAAGGCCGCAATATTGCGCTGAACCCACTGCAACGCGGCAATCTGGTCCATGTATCCGTAGTTGCCAAGCGGTTCGGCCGACTGAGAGGCCGTGAGTGCGGGGTGTCCGAAGAAACCGAATCGCCCTAACCGATAGTTCAGGCTCACAAATACCAACCCGTGCTTGGCAAACTGGCTTCCATCGTAGACCGCTGGCGATGAGCCGCCATTCGTATAGCCGCCACCATGTATCCATACAAGGACAGGTAACTTTTGGGTCCCACTTGTGCCTGCGTCCGCAGCAGGACGCCACACGTTCAATACAAGGCAATCCTCCGACGGTGTGGTCCTGATAGGCGCAGCGTCGGAAGCAAAGGGTAACTGCATACAATCATGTCCGTAGGCGCTTGCATCGCGCACACCGCTCCAGGAAGCTGCTGTCTGGGGCGCTCGCCAACGTAAATCGCCTACGGGCGGCGCTGCGTACGGAATACCCTTGAATGAAAGGACGTTATCCGAAACAGCGCCGCGTAGTTTGCCACTCTCGACTGCCGCTGACGTCGGGTCCGAAGATGCTTCCTCGCCTCCCGAGCAAGCGGCCAGAAACAGCGCCGTGACGCCGCAAAGAACGCTCATCGATGTGAATCGATGCGACCGAAATACCGAATCCATATTTGCCTCCGCATCGGATAACGCTATTGTTTTGCTGATGTCAGGCTACCGGCGTGCTACAACGAATGTTCGTCCTCGAAAACGCCCGCGCACTCAGAACTTGTGACGCATGCCGATTCGCAATGCCACCTGATTCGGCGAACTGGATGCTGCGAGCACGGGTGCGAGGTTGGCTACCGCACCGCCAGTCGCGTGCATGTAAGTTGCGCTGGCGTAAACGTCAGTACGTACCGAAAGCAGGTAGTCGATGCTTGCATCGCCTTCGTGATAGCCCGGTGCATAACCCGTCTGCGACACGCGGCCAGCCGTGTAGCTGTACGCCGCGCCTAGTTGCAAACTCGGTGTGAGCTTATAAAGCCCGACGATTTCGCCGATGTTGAACGTTGCGTGGCCGCCGATCTTGGCGCCGAGCGTTGGATCGAGATCGCCGAACTGCGTGTGCGTCCAGTCGGCACTGATCGTCGCCCGACCGAAGTTGTAGGCCGCACCGACGCCGATCACCTTATAGCTGCCTGCAGCAAGACCGTAGTTCCCGTTCACAGTGTTGGACGCAGTCCAAAGTCCTTCAGGAACAGCCTGGGCGGGATGATCGATCGACGTATAGGCGCCGGCGAACTGGAACCCGCCGTATGCGTATGTCAGTGCGAAAGATTTCGCGCTCGTTCGGGCGAAGTCACCAGCGACGCCACCGAAGCTGTACATCGCCACGCCGGTAAGCCCGGCAATGGTCGGTGACACATATTTGACGGTGTTGTTCAGGCGAAAGTCGATGCCATTGTTATCGAGATCGCCTGGATGCGGAAAGAGAATGCCCCCCGGGAGCATGCCATTGGCCGAGAACGTGCCGATGTAATCTCCAATGGCTTCGCCCTGTCGACCCATCGTCACCGTACCGTAGCGTGTACTCGAGAGACCAACGTACGCTTGCCGGCCGAAGAGCCGTCCGCCTTGACTCAGCGTCCCCGTGTTCACGTTGAAGCCGTTCTCCAGCTTAAATAGCGCGGAATAGCCGCCGCCAAGGTCTTCCACTCCCCTCAAGCCCCAGCGGTTGCCCTGCGAAATGCTCCCTTGCATCTGCCACGCGCTGTGACCGCCTTGATTGCTGGACCAGGTCAGGCCGTCGTCGATGATCCCGTACAACGTCACGCTACTTTGAGCATGCGCAACCTGGCATGCGAATAGGTATCCTAACGACAGCCCAAATAAGAACTTTCTCACGACGATCTCCCTGGTATAAAGCGACGTTTTTTTCTTAAGACCTGCTGCTGGTTCGCACAATGTCAGACTGCAACCGCGACGATGCATTGATCGTCGTGCACCTCTAGCCGCACCGCCGATCCGTCCGGGACCGCGGCGTTCAGGCGCGCGACCACCACAGGCCCCGCGTCCGTCCGTACGGTCGCGAGATAAATCAGTGGCGAGTCTCGTTCGCCCGCGCGGTGCCGTACGACGGTCGATTCCATCACCGTCCCCAATTCAACCGTGCGTCGCGTCCACCCGTTGCTGCCACAGCTTGGGCAGAAGTACCGAGCCGGAAAGAGGGTCAACCCGCACTGCGTGCATTGCGTAACGTCGAGGTTCATCATTCGCTCCTCAAGCTCTTTCCATCACCACGGCGTTCGCGCACATTCCGTAGCGATACTCGACCATGCCGTATCCGCTCACCACGGCGAGCTTCGCTTGCTTCACCTGTCGATCGCCCGCTTTGCCCTGAAGCTGCGCGATGGCTTCGACCAGCCCGTGCATGCCTCCGGCAGCGCCCGCCTGCCCGACGGAAAGCTGCCCGCCCGAGGTATTGACAGGTAAGGTACGCGAGGCGATCCGCGCAATGAGCGCACGCAAATCCCCGTCGGCGGCAAAGCCGAGGTCGCTCAGCTGCGCAAGAACCATCACCGGATAGTCGTCATATACGGACACCAAATCGACGTCTTCAGGACTTACGCCCGCCTGTCGCCACAGATCCGCTGCCACCTGTTTGAGAGATGTCTCGAGCCCGTCGCCCACCTGATGGTCGGCGTTGTACAAGCATTTAAGGCCCCGCACGCGGACGGCCTTCGGACCGCGCGCGAGGTCATCACGAGTGACCAGGATGGCGTTTGCGCCACCCACCACGGGCACACAGTCGAGGCGCCCGAGCGGATCAGCCACCAGCGGTGCTGCCAGGTAATCGTCGACAGACATCGGCGTCCGATAAACAGCTTTGGGATTCAGGCTCGCCCATTCGCGTTGGGCGACACATATTGCGCCATAGTCGGCGCGGGTAAGGCCATGACGCCTCGCATGTCGCTGCGTGAGCATCGCGAATACGCTGTTCGGCCCACCATTTTTTAAGGGCCGTAGCCACGTACGGGTCGTCAGATTGTAGTTTTCGACGAGATTCTTGAAATCACTAGGCTGGAACTGGTCGCCTGAGACCAGCGCGATGACATTCGCGTCACCGTGCTGAATCGCGCGAATCGCATGCTGTAACAGATTGATGCTGCTTGCGCCACCGTGGCAATCATCCATGCACCAGCGAGGACTCAGGCCAAGCCGCCATGCTAGATCGACTGCGTGATCGGGACCCAGCGTAAATGAAGCCACTCCCAGACCATCGATGTCTTTCGCCGAGAGGCCAGATTCATGCAGTAACGAGCCGAAAGCTTGCGCGAGGAGCTCGCCAGTTGAACCAGTCGTCGGCTGCCGGCTGTAAGGCACCTCGACGCCGGCCGCAACGACAACCCCATCGAAATCGGATGCTGACATGTTGGCGTTCCTCAAGCGCGTCTGGCGACGGTTTCACGCGTGAAGACGAGCGCGATGACCGTGATGAGACCCATCCCCATCATCATCAGCGCGACGGGCCATGCCGCGTGGTAATGCGCGAGCAACGCAGTCGCGAGCATCGGCGCAAGACCACCCGCGAATACGGATGCCACCTCATGTCCCAGCGCCATGCCTGAATAACGCACCTCGGTACTGAAGAGCTCACCCATCAGGCTTGGCTGCGTGCCGACCATCGCTCCATGACAGATCGCATTTCCGAGCAGGAACGCGAGCCAGATAAGCGCCGGAACCTTGGTGTCAATGAGCCAGAAGAAGGGAAAGGCGATTGCAACGAGTCCCAATGCGCCGATCAGATAGACGGGCTTGCGGCCAACACGGTCCGACAGCCGCCCCCACAGGAGCATCGCAAAAAGTTCAATGCTCATCGAGACGATCACGCCAGCGAGCATGACCTGGCTCGACACACCGATGAACTTGCCGTAGGCCAACGCGAAGGCGAGCATGATGTACGAGCCGCCGTTCTCCGCCACCCGCAGGCCCATCGCCAACAGAATCTCGCGCGGGTGCTTGCGGATCACATCAAGCACAGGCATGTGCGCTTTTTTCCCCGCAGCCTGTGTACTAGCGAATTCCGCGCTCTCAGGCAACTTCGAACGAATATAGACGCCTACGCCAAAAATCAGAATCGAGAGAAGGAACGGGATCCGCCAGCCCCAGCTCATAAATGCGTCCTTCGGCAACATCTGCACGATAAAAAAGACTACGGCAGACAACACGAACCCGCCCCCCACGCCGATCTGGCTCAGCGATGCGTAGAAGCCGCGCTTCTCGGGCGGAGCGGACTCACTGATCATCAGGACACCGCCGCCCCATTCGCCGCCTGCAGCGACGCCTTGTAAGATGCGCAGCGCCATTAGTAACGCCGGCGCCCACATGCCTACGTGTGCGTAGGTTGGCAGGACACCGATCAAGAAGGTCGCGCCCCCCATGATGGACAGTGTCCATACCAACGCCCCCTTCCGGCCAAAGCGGTCTCCGATGTGACCGAAGATGACGCCCCCGAGCGGACGCGCAGCGAAGCCGACGGCAAAGCCGGCGAACGCACCGAGCGTTCCGATGAGCGGGTCCGTTCCTTTCGGGAAAAATAGTTCGCCAAAGACAAGCGCGGCAGCCGTGCTGTAGAGAAAGAAGTCGTACCATTCGAGCGCGTTGCCCGCGACCGATGCCATCACGATTCGTCGAAGCGACTTTTGATCGACATGGCCCGCTACTTCGGCGGTCGATCCGTTTGAGTGGGCGGCCTGGGCCGACAGGGTTTGCATGCTTGCCATCTCTTACTCCTGGTGTGCCCCGAGGGCACTGAAAGGTGACGATGGAGTTGCGTTTGCTCCCCTTGGTATCGGGTCGACCGACGACGGGAGGGAAACGATATTCGCGTTGCAGCTGTTCGCGATCTAGGAGCGCTTGAGGCGATATCCCGACTCTTCGAGATCCCACGTCGTTGAAGTCACTCCCGATTCCCGCAACTTGTACTTCATGATCTTGCCGTTTTCCGTCTTCGGGACATCGGGCCTGAAATCGACATAGCGGGGGACGGCGAAGTAAGGCATGCGCGGCTCACAGTACTTGACGAGTTCGAGCGGATCGAGCGTGCGGCCCTCGCGCAGAACGATGGCGGCCATGACTTCATCCTCGGCAAGAGAAGACTGCACTGCAAAAACTGCGGCCAGTTCCACGTCGGGATGGCTGAGCAGGACTTGCTCGACCTCGAACGAGGAAATGTTCTCGCCGCGTCGACGGATTGCGTCTTTTTGCCGGTCAACGAACCGGAAATAGCCGTCCTTGGTTCGCACGACGCGGTCACCTGTGTGGAACCAAAGGTTGCGCCACGCTTCATTCGTCTTCTCCGGCATGCCGAAATAGCCGCTCGCGAACGCGAAGGGTTGGTCCGCACGCAAGATGAGCTCCCCTGCCTCGCCGTCCGGCACCGGCTGGTCGTTCTCATCGACGACGCGCGCGTCGAAGCCGTGCGCGAGTTTGCCCATGAATCCCGCACGGCGTGTGTTCAACTTGCCGCCGATGACCGAATTCGTTTCGGTCGAGCCGTAGCCGTCGACAAGACCGATGCCGCAGCGTTCTGTGAATGCGTCCTGAAACTGCGGGGGCACGCCGGGTGCTAGCGCTACGCGAACACGGTGTTCGCGCTCCTTGGGCGATGGTGGCCGTGAGAGAAGAATCGGAACCATTGCGCCCAGCACGTACGTGACCGTCGCCCCGGTGCTGACAAGCGAATCAAAGAACCCGCTAGCCGAGAACCGCCGTTCGACGATGAGCTGCGCATCGTGCATCAGAGCTTGGAAGAAGCTGTTGAGCGCGTTTGTGTGAAAGAGGGGAAGACACGTATAGAGCACATCGCCGGCGCGCACTTCAAGGTCGCCTCCTGTATGCGTGCCCCACCAGAAGAACTGCGCATGGGGACATACGACGCCCTTGGATAACCCGGACGTGCCTGACGTGTAAAGAATAACGAACGGATCGCCGTCGCTAAGCGCCGCCGCTTCGACCGGCTCACCGCCCGGGGGAAGCCCCACTTGCGCAAACGGCGAGGGTCCAGAGACGTCATGCGGCGCACCGATGACCCAGATTGTTTCGAGGGAGAGTTCATCGTGGTCCAGCGCCCTGACCGCTTCGATCAGGTTTGACTCTGCAACCAGGAGGCGGGCGCCGGAGTTCCGCAAGATGTGCTGTAACTGCATGCCACGCGAGGCGGTGTTGATTGGCACGGCAACCGCGCCAAGCCATCCGCACCCGAGCACCATTTCCATGAACTCGATCCGGTTTCCGCAGAGGATCGCGACGCGGTCACCCCGCCTAATTCCGTAAGCTGCTAATGCACCGGCGCGTCTCGATGCTGCCTCAACGGCGTCGCGTGCCGTCCAAGTTGTTTCGCGATCAGAAAAGAGCGGAGCATCACCGTTGCGAGCAGCGCGGCTTAGCAACAAATCAGGCAGCGTGCGATGCGCTCCTGCAATCACCAGTGGTTCCACCAACGTGTTCATAAATCTCAGCCTCGTCACATCAATTTGAAACGAGTCTAGGATTGCCTATACTATCCGTCAAATTCATAAATAATATGGGCGGTATAAGCGTGGCGGATTTCAATAAGGTCGACCTGAACTTGCTTCGCGTGTTTCAAGCGGTCCTGGAAGAAAGGAGCCTGACCCATGCGGGCAAGCGCTTGGGCCTGTCGCAGCCGGCGACGAGCTACGCATTGGGACGACTTCGCGCAATGTTCGATGACCCACTATTCGTGCGCACGCCCGAGGGCATGTTGCCCACCTCCGTTGCACAGCGGCTGAAGGATCCGATCGGCCGGGCCCTCGCGGCCGCAAGGGAGGCGTTGCGTCACGGCGAACCGTTCGATCCGGCGACGAGCACGCGGGAATTCCGGGTCTCGATGTCGGACGTTGGCGAGCAGGCATTCCTACCGTCCATTTGCGAGAGGCTTCAAGAACTTGCGCCGCGCGTTCGCATCGCAGCGGAAGCTGTGCCTGTGACTGAAGTTGAAGAACGCATGCGGCTCGGACAGCTCGATTTCGCCATCGGCAACCTGCCATCGCTGAAGACGACGACCGAGCACGCGCTGCTGTTCAAAGATGAGTACGCTTGCATGACCCGCAAGCGGCCCGGCCTGCCAGCCAAACGACTCACCGCGGAACAGTTCCAGCAAATGTCCCACGTCGCAGTCGCATCTTTGGATCGGAGTCACGTGTTGATCGAGGAGTCTTTGCGGCTCGGCGGGCTGTACCGCCGCATTGCGCTGCGCGTGTCCCACTTCAACGTAACGCCAGAGATACTTTTGCGCACCGACTGGATGGTAACGCTACCTCGCGGCGTCGCTGATATCTTCAACGACGCAAATCAATTCGCGGTGTACCCGCCGCCCATTGACCTACCGCATTTTGAATCGACGATTCACTGGCATGAGCTTTATGGGTCGGACGAAGGCAACCGATGGTTTCGGCAGCTGTTATTGGAGACTTTGAGGCGATGAGGCGGGAGCGAGATTGAGCTTTGCACCGCGACTGGAAGCAGGACCGCCATCACGAAATTCCGGCTCGCCACAACTAAAGCCCTGAAAGCGTCTGACGCCGAAGTCGCGCCGCTTGGGCTTGCAGTCTCTGCATCCGATCGATGCTTAAGCCTTGCTGCCGCCGCCTAGTCTGCACCCCCGTGCCTAGTCAGCAGCGCTATCAGCTCCAAGCTCAGGAAGTTTCGGTGAGAATCCTGAGCGTCTTGCCGCATTTTGGTATCACACACCCAGTATCAGCAGCGCGCATAAACCAATCGCACTCACCAATCCGGCCCGCGTCGCAGTCGCACGCAGATGCACTCAATGAATCAGGTCCGGCAACACGAAGTCACCAGCATCCGCAGCATGACTCGACGCCGCGTTGCTCAAGACCGAGACGGCTACGGCAGCCAGTGCATGACCGACCGAGGTTCACCCGCCCGTCGTGACGCTTCGGGTGATATTCCAACGAACGCGGAAACGCGACATTAGCGGTCTCACTGGCGTGGTTGCATGAATGACAACCAAGTCCGAAATGCTCGCGTTGAGTCTCGGGCCGTTTCATGGATTGAACCAGCCGTTCGACCGACCGCTCGACGAGTCTAGCGAGCGGCAGAAACTGGCCGGCATGAGGCAAGACCGCTGCCAGCTTTCTCGCTGGGAACCGGACATTGCGCGGGGACGGACGAGATTGGAGCACAAGAAGTGGATGGACGCTCTCGCTCACTAGCTGCCTCCTTAGTCGTGATGCTCCAATAGCGCACTGAGGCAAGAGTCTACCTGTGCGCGCTTGAGATCGACCAGTAGATCGTCGTGGACAAATCGATTCACCAAGTGCACGTAATATTCGAGCGTAGTTTTGATGTCGTTGTGGCCCATCAGTTTGCGCAGTTCCTCATCCAGCGCCGCATCGTAAACGAAATGCTGCCCGAGACGCCCCTTCTGCTTGAGCGCTTCGTAGACGAAGTACGTGGCGCAGGAATGCCGGAGCATGCAGGCCGTGAAACGGCGCCCCTTGAATTTAGCGTCGAGTGCCTTCGCAGCCAGAGATGGAATTTTGGCGAACTCGCGGTAAAGCATTTGATAGGTCACTGCATACCCCGCCTCGTTCAGGAACAGGACGGAGTTCGGTGGGGAAATCCCTGTCCGGTCGCGGTACAATTCCGCACGCTGTCGGCGAAGCGGGATGTAGGCGGCACAGATGGCTTGCCACAGCTTCCCAGGGAACTCGATGGAGCGCACCTTGCCCTTCGATGCAAACTCGTAATGCAACGATCGTCGACCAAGGTCCGGCGGTGCTTCGCCTTCGTCGTAGGGCACGAAGTCGACGTTGACCGCCTTGCCGCGATACGGAAGCTGGAGCAAGTCCTTAGGGCGCACCGCCGTGATGCGAATTATCGTCGCAATGATGGCATACACGAGGTCGTCGAAGAGTGGCAGCGCCGCCTCGTAGTCGGACTGCGCGACGAGCCTGTCCAGCTCGCGGTGATGCAATGCTGGCCGTCCAGTGGGTAAGTTGAAGTTGAGCTTCTCGACGCTGACGGAAGGCTTAATGTGTCCTAGTAGGTGCTGGTTTGCATCGAGTCGATGCTCGATCTCATCGCGATCCACTTCAAGGGAATGCTCGTAACCGTTTTTCTTCGCCCAACTGTAGAAGTCGTAAATCCGGTAGGCGTAGTGGAGCGCCGTATCGTAGGCAATGGTGCTGCCGTCCTCTCGGGGCTGCCCCAGATGGACCAGATAGGCATCGAAGATGTCCTCGTCAATGGACTGCCAGGCCACGCAGCCGTAGCCGGCATTGTCCAGCCAGTCGAAGTAGCGTGCCAGAATATGCGCATAGTTGCGGCTGGTCTCGATACTCCTAGATTTCCGCTTCGCGACCGCCATCATCCAACGCGTGGGCTCTTCGAGAAGTCCGTGATCGTTGTCGAAGAAGATGGCAACCCGCGAACGCTTGTAGGCGGGATGACCTATCAGGCCGTTTGCGAACTCCATTATGCTCACGATGCCGACACCTCGTTTGGTGCGAATGAGTCAATCAATGCCCGCATTTCCTCGATTCCTCTCAGCAGGTTGTCCATGCGTTCATTCAGCGCGTCGAGCTGTATGTCCACCTCACCGTCGAAGTCTGGTGATGACGGCTTTTCGGCGCCGGGCGCTTTAGCGATTCCCCGCTGCCTCAGGGTCGCCTCCATCTCCACCAGTCGCATCTGGATGGCAGAGGCCTGATACAAGGTGCTCCGAGGGAATCGGCAGGCCGCAACCACCGTTTGCCGGCTGATCCGGGTGCCCGCCTTGTTGAGGTACTCTCGCCAATCGCCTGCCTCCTCTCTGGCGGTAAAGAACGCGTTGAGCCGTTCTAGCTTGCTCATAGCATCACGCCAGCACGATGGAGTTGAAGGGCTCGGTCAAGGACACCTCCTCAAACTCCGCCGCGACCATTTCGATGGCATGCTGCGCCTCGATGTGAGCCGCACCATGGTGCCTTCGACCACTGCGGGTTACGCACGTCGGACCGTCGGCGCGTACCCGAACGCAATGGATCGGAGCGTTTGTGATCTTGCGTAATCGATCCGCGATGAAACGGCGCTGCTCTGCAGTGTGCACGACGCCATCGATGTAAAGCGCGATGCCGGGGACCTGAGACTTATGCTCCGTGGCCCAAGTAGTTTTCCCGGCCTTCGGCAGACCGCACAAGACATAGACTGCACCGATGGTCTTGGCGACTGGCTCGTCAGGTATGACCTCGGCCAGTTGGTCCATGAACGACGCCAGGGTGTCGGCCCAGGAACTTGACGCCGGTAGCGTTATGTAACGCTTCGTGGTCAATGCCGCCGGTTCCGTTGGACCATTACGCACCTGCTGTTGCAGCAAGGCAACCTCCGCCCGGAGCTGCTTGATTTCCTGTTTGTCGTGCCCGGACTCCTTGAGTTGCTTGGCCCGATTCGCCGTTTTGGCCGGCGTCTCGGCAGCCAGCGCCACGTAGTATTGAAGCTGATCGACTAGTTTGCGATAAATCTTCTCTGCATCCCTCCTGAGCGCTTGCAATTCACCTTCAGCGTTCGCCACGCGCTCTTTGAGTTCGGCCACCTTCCGCTGGACTTTCGACGCCCCAGCAAGCTCGATCTCGACGAGCTTCACGCGTGACGATGTTTTGCCTTTGATGACCGCACGGACCTCTCGCCAATCCGGGTCGGGCAGGTAGAGGGTAGCCCTGGCGACACCAGCCGTCATCGCCACCTTCTCGACGTTGAGCTTGTCGCCGCGCGAACGCATCGTCCCGATGCACGCATACACGCGATCGAGAAGGTCCCGATTAGCCATTCGCCACCGTTCTTAGAAATCCGTCTGCATGGTCACTGTCGATCTCGCGCAACCGAGCGAAGGCCTGCTTGATGATCCGTTCCGAGAAAACCTTCTGCTGCACCCCGGCATACGGATGCGCGACAAGCTTGTGATGAAACGCGATCTCGTTTTCGAGAACAGGGATGTGTCTCTCCGTGAAGACAGCGAAGCGGCAGTTCAGGGGGGCGCAGGCGTACAGCGTCGGATGCAGTTCCGGCGCTTCCGCGAGAAGCTTGTGCCCGCACGGCGAAGGCTCCGCCGTCGCCGGAGTCTTCATGCAGATCGCTAGATTTGCGCGATGAAGAATAGAAATGCCCTGGTCCAGCATCGACTCAACATACTGAACCAGCGTCTCCTTGCCAGCGTCCTGCAGCTTGGCCTTGAATATTGTGGATTCTTCGATGGTCTTCCGGACGCGCAGGCCCGCGACACCGCCGATCTTTTTGTTCAACGCGGCCCCGACGACCTCCGTCAAGAGAGCGACATTCTGGGCGACGATGATTTGTTTGATTTCCGTATGCACGCCCGGAAGGGCGAGGATATATCGCAAGGTCATCTTCAGACTCTTGTGCGAGAACAATTGGCGGATCAGTTCAATGTTGCGCGGGTCTTGGTAGATCAAATACATCGCCAGAGACTTGCGGAAGCGGTGCGGATAGACTGAGGCATCAACCCCGGTGATGCGGGCGACGCGCTTTACTGCTCGTTCTGGATACGCAAGGTGCGCACGGTTGCCGAAATGGTGTCCCGCTACGACGGCGAATAGGAAGTCGTGCCCGCCATACATGCGTGCTTCGTGCGACAACGCCTCGATTAGTCCAATCGCCCTTGCCGTCGGCTCCGGAATGGGAATGACCTTTGTGTCCCCTTGGCTGGCCTGGGAGGTCTTAAAGACGGTGAAGTTCAACCAGGGGCCTTCCGCTGTCCTGCTCACGCAACCGGAGCGCAAATTGACTACTTCCGACCGGCGCATTCCGGTAGTCGCCAGGATTAGGGTGCAGCAGGCGTCGACGAACGAGGCGATGATGTGCATGATCCGGTGCGTGTCGAGGTAGTCGGTGCCATCGGCACGCTTGGTCATGATGTGAAGCGGCCACCAAGGTTTTCCTTCCACGAGGGCAGGCGTGTAGGCAGCGAATGCTTCCAGTCTGCGCGGCGACAATCATCTTGGCCGGTATAGCGACAGAGGTTTTGGCCGTTGGTGAGAGGTCGGAGGCGGCGTAGCC
>NZ_FCNX02000013.1 GCF_001544835.2 Caballeronia fortuita
GCGTGGCTCGTTGGTTCAGCACCAAATAGCTCCAGCCCGCTTCGCGGCCGATGGGTTAATCGGAACGCGAGCGCGCTCGCGTCCCATCGGTTTCCCTCGCATACTCGCCGGCAGCGCGCAGCGCTGTGCCGAAACTGTTTGGTGCTGAACCAGCGCGCTCAAAGTAATGGCAAGTCAGACCGTGCGCGATCCAAGCCCGGTTGGGCCTATGAGGGCACTCTTTAGGCGAGTGCCGCCTTGGACGAGAGAACTACCCAAACTGCGTGTGACCGCGGGCTTGAAAAGCTGCTTTCTTTGGTTACTTTCTTTGCAGCAGCAAAGAAAGTGACTGCCGCCCCGCACAGGGGCAACGCTAATAGACCACAAAGAAAACGGGATCCGGCGAAAATAAATCTAACTCTCACCCCCCCAAAAATTCCGGCAACCCCAAACCAGAATCCTTAACGACCTTAGTCACGATATAAGTGAAATACCGCTCGATCCCCAACTCCTCAACGAGCAAAGAATCGATGAACCGCTGATAGTGATCGATATCCCTCGCCACGACATGCAGCACATAATCCACGCCACCGCCGGTGGCATAACACTGCACGATCTCCGAAGCCCCACCAACACGTTCTTCAAAGCGCCGCATATCCTGCGCCGTATGACGCGAGAGCGTCACCTCGACCACGATGCGGCTACCTTTGAACGCCGCCGTCCAGTCGATATCCGCGCGATATCCCTTGATAAGCCCGCTCGCTTCGAGCTTCTTCACACGCTCCCAAGCAGGCGAGATCGACAGACTCACCTCTTCCGCGAGCCGCGATTTCGTGATGCGGCCATCCCGCGCAAGGATGCGCAAAATGGCCAAGTCATAGCGGTCGAGCTTGATCAACTTATACGCTCACAGCAATGTTTCGTTCGACGATGTCCGCGACCACCGCCACCGTATCGCCCGTTTGCACGAGGCCCGGAAAATGCCGCGCCGCAAGCAGTCCATCACGCTTCGCACGATACTCCACAGGCGCCGCGCCCGTGCGCGTCATGTCGTACACGCGCGCGAGCACATCGCCCGCCTTCACCCTGTCGCCGAGATCGCGGCACATTTCGAGCAAGCCCGAATGCTCGCTCGTCGTGTAGCAGGATGCATCCGGCATATCGAGCAGCGTCGTCGTGCGCGCATCAACGCTCACAACTTCTTTATCGATGATGCCCGCGCTCACGAGAAAGCCATACACGCCACGCTCCGCGATCGCCACGCTCTTCGACGTCGACGTTCCGCCGCCGCCCAGTTCGGTCGATACGAATACCTTGCCCGCATCCTCGGCCGCGCTATCATAAAGACCGACGCTGTCGAGTTCCAGCATGCGCATCGAATACGGCGCGCCGAATGCGCGCATCGCGGCTTCGCAACGTGATTGCTGTGTCGCGTCGTTCAGCACGTGTATCGCCGCGAACGGCAAGAAGTCGAGCGTGCGTCCGCCCGCGTGTATATCGAGCACGTAATCGGCGAGCGGCAGCAGATGACGCTGAAAGTAATCCGCGATCTTCTCCGTCACCGTGCCGTCGGGCTTGCCGGGAAAGCTGCGGTTCAGATTGCCCGCATCGATCGGGGATGTGCGCGAACCCGCTTGAAACGCGGGATAGTTCATGAACGGCACGATGATTACGCGGCCGTTCACGTCGCTTGCCTTTAGCGTCGATGCGAGCTTGGCCAGCGCGATCGGCCCTTCGTACTCGTCGCCATGATTGCCGCCCGTGAGCAGCGCGGTCGGCCCGTCGCCGTGTTTCACCACGGTGACCGGAATCATCACGGCGCCCCACGCGGAATCGTTGCGCGAGTACGGCAGCTTGAGGAAACCGTGCTGCACGCCCTGCGCATCGAAATCGACGGTCGGGCTGATCGGTGACGCGCGCATCGTGCTACTCCTTCACGAACAATTTGCGAGGCGTGTTGCAGAAGGTCTCGACGCCGGAATCAGTAATGAGGATGCTCTCGGTGATTTCGAGGCCCCAGTCGTCGAGCCATAGCCCCGGCATGAAGTGGAACGTCATGCCGGGTTCGAGGACGGTCTGGTCCCCGGGACGCAGGCTCATCGTGCGCTCGCCCCAATCGGGCGGATAACTCGCGCCGATCGGATAACCGCATCGGCTATCTTTCTCGATGCCGAACTTGCGCAGCACCCCGAAGAACGCGTTGGCGATGTCCTCGGTCTTGTTGCCTGGCTTCGCCATCGCGAGACCCGCCTCGATACCTTCGACGACCGCCTTCTCGCCTTCGATGAAATGTTGTGGAGGCTTGCCCAGATACACCGTGCGCGACAGCGGACAGTGATAACGCCTGAAGCATCCCGCGATCTCGAAGAACGTGCCCGCATTGGCCGTGAACGTCGAGTCGTCCCACGTGAGATGCGGCGCGGCCGCGTCCGATCCCGTCGGCAACAGCGGCACGATCGCGGGATAGTCGCCGCCATGACCTTCGACGCCAGTGATGCCCGCTTCATAAATCTGCGCGACGAGATCGCTCTTCTTCATGCCCGGCTCGACCTTGTCGAGAATGCGCCCATGCATCTTCTCGACGATGCGCGCCGCGACCCGCATGTACTCGATCTCGCGCGCCGACTTCACCGCGCGTTGCCAGTTGACGAGCGCGGTGGCATCGACGAACTTCGCGTTCGGCAGATGCCACGTGAGCGACGCATAGGCCTTTGCGCTGAAGTAGTAGTTGTCCATCTCCACGCCGATGCGCTTGCTATCCCAGCCACGCGCGGCGATAACTTCCGTGGAGAGGTAGTCCATCGGATGACGCAGCGTCGACTGTACGTAGTGATCCGGATAGCCGACGATATCGCCGTGCGACATGAACACCGTGCGTTTCGCGCCGTTCGCATCCTGACCTCGGCCATACCAGACCGGATCGCCCTCCATCGCGAGCAGCACGCATTGATGCACATAGAACGACCAGCCGTCATAACCGGTGAGCCATGCCATGTTGGTCGGGTCGGTCACGATCATCAGATCGATGCCCGCCTTGTCCATCGCGCGCCGCGTCTTCGCGATGCGCGCATCGTACTCGCTGCGCTCGAACGGCAGGCGTACCACGGGCGCCTCTCGTTCATCCGGCTTCTTCTTCTGTTGCATGATTTCGGACATCGTCCCCTCTATCAGGCGCTTACGTCGTTGTGGAAAATCGTTCCCGCCCGCGCCGCGCGCGCACGCCGGATCGCGAGCGTTGCGATCGCCGTGTCCTGCGCGCCGGTGCCGGTCAGATCGCACACGGTGATGTCGTCATCGCCCGCGCGGCCTTGTGCTTTGCCCGCGATGACTTCACCAAGCTCCGCAAACGATGCGTGCGCGTGCGTCACGCCCGCAACGATTGCATGATGCAGTTCGCCCAGCACGCGCACCTGTTGCAAGCGGTCGCATACGTAGTGCGCTTTCGCGAACACATCGGGCGCGATCTCGTTCTTGTGCTCCGCATCCGATCCCATCGCGGTGATATGCAGGCCAGGATGCAGATCGCGCGCATGGATCAGAGGATCGCGGCTCGGCGTCGTCGTGATGGCGATGTCGGCGTGCTTGAGCGCATGATTCACGCTATCGGCGACATCGCATCGCAGGTCTTCGCAATCACGCGCGAACTGCTGCGCGCGCTTTGCATCTCGTGCCCACACGGTGACGTGTTCGATGTCGCGCACGAGACGCAATGCCTTCAATTGCAGACGCGCCTGTTCGCCCGCGCCGATGATCGCCACGCGCTTCGCATCCTTGCGCGCGAGCCAGCGCGATGCGACCGCGCCCGCCGCGGCAGTCCGCACGGCGGTCAGATAACCGTTGTCGAGCAACACCGCTTCAGTGAGGCCAGTACGCGCGGATAGCACGAGCATCAGGCCATTGAGACTCGGCAGGCCGAGCGATGGGTTGTCGAAGAAGCCGGGGCTCACCTTGATTGCGAAGCTCGAAAAGCCCGGCAGATAAGCGGTTTTCACGTCGACTTCGCCCGCATGCTCGGGAATGTCGAGACGAAGGATCGGCGGCATCGCGACGGCTTCGGTCGCAAGCGACTTGAACGCGGCTTCGACCTGCTCGATCGCGTCGAGGTCGAGCGGCACGAGCTTGCGCAATTGCGCCTGCCCGAGCAGCACGGTTGATGTATCGATGTTGGACATGGTTCAGGCCGCTCCGATGAGACGGCGATGCGTTTCGATATCGATGTTGCTGCCGCTCACGACGATGACGACCGGTCCGCCTTGCGCCTTCACCGAGCCGCCGAGCAATGCCGCGATGCCGACCGCCGCCGCGCCTTCGACGACGAGCCGTTCCTCGCGATACGCGTGCACGATGCCGCGCGCAATCGATACTTCGTCGAGCAGCACGACCTCGTCGATGAGATCGCGCGTCATCGCGAACGTATGACGGTTCTCCAGACCTATGCCGCCGCCGAGCGAATCGGCGAGCGTTTCGAGTTCATCGACGAACACGGGCTTGCCTGCCGCGAGACTCGCTTGCATCGCGGCACCGCGTTGCATCGACACGCCGATCATCTTCACGCCGGCGCTTATGTTCTTTGCCGCGAACGCCACGCCGCTGAAAAGCCCGCCGCCCGACAAAGGCACGACGATGCTCGCGGCATCGGGCAATGCTTCGAGAATTTCCAGGCCGATGGTGGCTTGCCCCGCGATCACGCGTTCATCGTCGAAAGGCGGCACGAACGCATAACCTTCCTCGCACACGAGACGTTGCGCTGCGACTTGCGCATCGTCCTGACTCTTGCCTGCGATGACGACGCGCGCGCCGAGCGCGGCCACCGCATCGACCTTGTTCTTCGGCACGAGCGACGACATGCATACGGCCGCTTCGATGCCGAGCGCGCGCGCCGCATGCGCAACGGCGCGGCCATGATTTCCCGTCGATGCCGTGACGACGCGCCTGCATCCTTGTTCCGCGATCTGCGCGAGCGCATTGGTCGCGCCGCGCAATTTGAAGCTGCCCGTGGGTTGCAGCGTTTCGAGCTTCAGATGTACCGGCACGCCCGCAACACGCGAGAGCGACAGCGAATGAACCAGCGGCGTGACGAGCGCGCGGCCTTCGATGCGCTGGCGGGCGCGGTAGACATCGGCGAGCGTGAGTGCGGACATGTGAGGCCGGATTGCGTTTGAGCGAACGATGCAACCCAGTCTAATGTCCTAAAAAATCGTTTTCGATTGTCCTAGTTCATTTAGTTGAAGTCATGCACATGCGGGTATTGGCCGAAGACTTCGCGCATGGTCTGCACCGCGCCGCGAAACGTGCTCTCGCCGACTTCAGCGCCTACGCATAGCCGCACCGCATTGGGCCGGTCCGCGCCGCGCACGAGAAACGGATCGGGCGACGTCACCGCGATATTGCGATTGCGCAGCTCGCGCGTGATGCGTTCCGCTTCCCATTCGTCGGGCACGCGCAGCCATACCGACAACGCGTTCGGATGGCTGCCGAGTACATATTCGCCGAGCACTTCGCGCACGACGCTCTGACGCGCCGCGAGCCGTTCGCGCTGAATCTGCACGAGACGGTGCGCCGTGCCATCCATGATCCAGCGCGCAGTGACTTCGGCGATCGGCGATGTCGCCATCCAGCAACTCACGCGCAAGACGCTTTCCGCGCGCAACGCGAGACGCCGCGGCACCGTCATGAAGCCCGTGCGCAACCCGCTCAGCACGGACTTCGTCATGCTCGTGCAATAGAACGCGAGCTCTGGAATCAAACTCGCGATGGGCGTCTGTGCTTTCGCGGGCAGCGCGCCATAGACATCGTCCTCGATCACATAAACGCCGTAGCGTTCCGCGATGCGCGCAATTGCGCGTCGGCGCGAATCGGGCATCATCGCAACCGTTGGATTGTTGAGCGTCGGCGTGCAGACGAGCGCGCTCACGCGTTCGCTGTCGCACACCTCCTCGAAGTGCTCGGGGCGAATGCCGTGTTCGTCGATCTCGAGACCCTTGAGCGTAAACCCCAGCACGTTCGCCGAACCGATCACGCCGTGATCCGTGAGGCTTTCGCATAGCACCGTATCGCCCGGCCCGACGATGCTCGCCAGCGCAAGAAAGATGCTATGCGCGACGCCGTTGGTGACGAGCAGCGTCTCCACCTTCGCGGGCATGTTGAGCGATGCGAGCCACTCGACGCCCGCCTGACGATGACTGTCGAAACCCGCGATCGGACGGAACGCGCGTATCCACGGCTGATCCTCGATGGTCGATAACGTCGCGCAGACCTTGCGCCACATCGCATCATGTTCGGGCGTATGCACGATGCGCGCGATCGAAAAGTCGACGACCGAGCGCTCGGCGGTATCGAGCATGTAGTTGGACATCGTCTCGGTCACGCGCGCGGTGACGAAGCTGCCGCGCCCGACTTCGCAGCGAATCAGCCCTTGTCTTTCGAGTTCCTTGTACGCGTTGGTCACGGTCTGCACGCTGATCGCGAGATCGGCGGCCACTTCGCGCTGCGGCGGCAGACGTTCGCCCGACGCGAGCGCGCCGCTTTCTATATCGGCGGCCATCGCCTTGACGAGCCGCTTGTACTTCGACTGCACGCCCTGCACGGTACGCACGGCGTCGCGCCATCTCTCGTTCACTTCCCGTTCCTCGCATGCCTGGTTCCATGCGCAATAGTGGCGCAAAAGCGCGCGCGAAAATAATTGTCCTAGAGCAATCGGAACAAATATATGGCTTTGTATTCTGCATCGGTGGCTATGCGGCGAACACGTCGGAGCCCTCTGAAGTAAGGGTTTTCCTCGGCCCCACACATGCAGCGCCGCCCCACTCGACCACGCTTGAAGAACCATCACCACGGGAACGATATGAACACGAAGCGACTGTCTGGAATGCTGGCGGCGGCGTGCGTCGCGGCAGCGAGTCTCGCCGCCTATGCCACGAGCGCAAGCGCGGAAACCACGTTGCAGCGCATCCAGCGCACCGGCGAGGTGCGCATCGGCTATGCGAACGAAACGCCCTTCGCCTATACGACGCCCGATGGCACCGTGACCGGCGAATCGCCCGAGATCGCAAAGAAGGTGTTCGCGAAGCTCGGCGTGAAGAAAGTCGATGCCGTGCTGACCGAATGGGGCGCATTGATTCCGGGCCTGAAAGCAGGCCGCTTCGATGTAATCGCGGCGGGCATGTACATCACGCCCGAGCGCTGCAAGCAAGTCGCTTTCGCCGATCCGCAATACCAGATCCCCGACACGCTGCTGACCATGAAGGGCAATCCGAAGAACCTGCATAGCTATGCCGATGTCGCGAAGCAACCGGACACGAAACTTGCGGTGATGGCAGGTACGGCGGAACTCGGTTACGCGCGCGCGGCGGGTATCAAGGATGACCAGATTCTTCAGGTTCCGGACACGACCGCGCAATTGCAGGCGGTGCGCGCGAAACGTGCCGATGCAGCCGTGGGCACTGCACTGACGATGAAGGGTCTCGCCGAGAAGGGCGGCTCGTCGGTCGAAGCGCTCAAGCAGTTCAACGACGATCCGAAGCACACCGGTTACGGCGCGCTCGCGTTCCGTCCGGAAGATACCGATCTGCGCGACGCCGTCAGCAAGGAACTGCACCAATGGCTCGGCACCGACGATCATCTGAAGACAGTCGCGCCCTTCGGCTTCGACAAATCCAACGTGACGACGAAGAAAGCGCCGGAACTGTGCGCCGGTTGAACATCGATGCATCGCGACGCGCAACGTTCACCTACTAGCGAGGAACCGTCATGAGTGACCTCAATGAGCTTTTGCCCTTGATGATGAAGGGCACGCTCGTCACGATCCAGATCGCGGTCCTGAGCATCCTGCTCGCGATCGCGATGGCGGGCATCGCGACGGCGTTGCGCGCCGCACCCTATCGCGTCGTGCGCTGGGCCGGCAACGTGTACGTCGAGGTATTTCGCGGCACATCGCTGCTCGTGCAGTTGTTCTGGCTGTTCTTCGTATTGCCGCTGCCGCCGTTCAACGTGCAGCTCACGCCGTTCACTGTAGCGATCGTCGGCCTCGGGCTTCATTACGGCGCGTATGGATCGGAGATTCTGCGCGGCGCGCTGCGCTCCGTGCCAGGCGGTCAATACGAAGCGGCGCTCGCGCTGAACATGCCGGCCGCCGCGCGACTGCGGCGCATCGTACTGCCGCAGGCGATGATCAACGCACTGCCGCCCGCGACGAATCTCATGATCGAACTGTTGAAAGGCACATCGCTCGTCTCGCTCATCACGCTCTCGGACCTCACCTTCCGCGCGCGTCAGCTCGACGAAGCGACCTTCAAGACCGCGGAGATCTTCGGGCTCACGTTGCTGATTTACTTCGTGCTCGCGCAGGTGATCGTCGCCGTGATGCGCGTGTTCGAGCGGCGCGTGAGCAGTCATGTGGCGATTCGCCAAACCGTACCGAGGGCCGCATCATGACGTCGCTGGGTCAGCTCTTCGATGTGAAGTACGCGCTGCATATTCTTCCCGAACTCGCGCGCGCGGCGATCTATACCATCGGCATCACGCTCGTCGGCTTTGCGATCGCGCTCGTGCTCGGCCTCGTCCTTGCCATCATGCGGCGCAGCGATTTCACGCCGCTCGCGAAGACGACCGCGTTCTTCATCGAGTTCATACGCAGCACGCCGCTGCTGATTCAGGTGTACGTGCTCTTCTATGTCGCGCCGCTCTACGGCTTCACGATGTCCGCGTTGACGGCGGGCACGCTCGGCATCGCGGTCCATTACGCGTGCTATGTGTCCGAGGTGTATCGCGCGGGTCTCAACGGCATCGCGCGCGGGCAATGGGAAGCATCGTGCGCGCTGTCGTTGAATCCGTGGCGCACTTATACGGGCGTGATCTTGCCTCAAGCGATTCGCCCGGTGATTCCCGCGCTCGGCAACTATCTCGTCGCGATGTTCAAGGACACGCCGGTACTCTCCGCGATCACCGTCGTCGAATTGATGCAGCAGGCGAAGAACATCGGCTCCGAGACCTTCCGCTATCTCGAACCGATCACGATGACCGGGATCTTCTTTCTCATCATCAGCGTGACGTTCGCCTCGGGCGTGCGTCATCTCGAACGGCGCGTGAGGCTGCCATGACCGCGACTCACTATCAGGAGCAGCAGATGAAACGAGACCTCGACCCCGCGCTCGGCGCAGCAGCCAATGCCAGCGCGAACACGCCGATCGTGCGCTTTCGCAACGTCACCAAACGCTATGGCGCGCTCACCGTGCTCGATGGCCTCGATCTCGATGTCGCGCCGAACGAGAAAGTGGCGATCATCGGGCCGAGCGGCTCGGGCAAGTCCACCTTGCTGCGCGTCTTGATGACACTCGATCCGCTGACCGATGGCGTCATCGAAGTGGATGGCGAGCCGCTCACGCACGAGATGCGCGGCGGCAAGCTCGTCCCCGCATCGCCGCGTCATGTTCGCCAGGTCCGCAGCAAGATCGGCATGGTGTTTCAGAGCTTCAATCTCTTCCCGCACATGACCGCGCTCGCGAATACGATCGAAGCGCCGATGAGCGTGCTCGGTCTGTCGAAGAAGGAAGCGACCGAACGCGCGCGCGAACTACTGTCGATGGTCGGCCTCTCCGAGAAGTGCGAGCACTATCCGTCGCAGTTGTCAGGTGGACAGCAGCAACGCGTCGCAATTGCACGCGCGCTCGCCATGCGCCCGAAGATCATGCTGTTCGATGAAGTCACTTCCGCGCTCGATCCCGAACTCTGCGGCGAAGTGCTCAACGTGATCCGACGTCTCGGCGAGGAACACAACCTGACGATGCTGATGGTCACGCATCAGATGGGCTTTGCAAAAGAGTTCGCCGATCGCGTGTGCTTCTTCTCGCAAGGCAAGATCATCGAACAGGCGCCGCCACAGCAGTTTTTCTCTGCGCCGCAGCATGACCGCACGCGGCAGTTCCTGCGCGCCGTGACCGAAGCGCTCTGATCGAAGCGTTACACGCCTTACACGCGGTCCGATAATTGCTGCGCGCTCTTCGTATGGACTGATACTTCAGCCACCGGAGAGTGCGATGTCCCCCACCTTGCATAAAGTCGCGCGCTTCGCGGATCTGTCCGCCGAGCGCGGGACGCGCGTGAGCGTCAGAAGCGACGACAAAGACGCGAAGGAAATTCCCATCCTGCTCGTGCGCGATCGGCACACCGTGCGCGCCTACACCGCCGAATGTCCGCATGCGGGCGGCCCGCTCGATGAAGGCGCCATTTGCAACGGGCGCATCGTATGTCCGTGGCACAAGGGCACGTTCGATGTCAGCGACGGCAGTCTCGTCGAGCCGCCGCCGTTGAAGGCGCTAACGCGTTACGAAGCAACGATTCGCGATGGCGACGTGTACGTGTCCGCACATCCCATCGACAGCGGCGCAACATCGCAAGCCAAGACGAACGATAGCCGCACCATGCTCATCGTCGGCGCGGGCGCGGCGGGCGCGGCAGCATGTTCGGCGTTGCGCGAAGCGGGCTTCGACGGGCGCATCGTGCTCGCGGGCGACGATGCGCGCGAGCCGTACGATCGCACGTCGCTCAGCAAGTTCACGCTCGCCGGCGACATGCCGCCCGACGAAGTGCCGCCGCTTCTCGACGGTGACTTTTTCAGGAAGCACGACATCGAACGCATCGAATCGCCCGCTGTTCGTCTCGATGCGAGAGAGAAGCACGCCGAACTCGCGAACGGACACCAGATCGATTACGACGCGGCTCTCATCTGCACCGGCGGCAAGCCGAAACCGCTCACGATGCCCGGCGCGAATCTCGATCACGTGCATCTGCTGCGCACGCGCGACGATGCGCGCGCGATTCTCGCATCGCTCGAAGGACACAGGCGCGCGGTGATCGTCGGGGCGAGTTTCATCGGGCTGGAAGTGGCTTCGTCCTTGAGAAAGCAGAAGATCGACGTGACCGTCGTCGCGCCGGGCAAGGTGCCGTTCGCAAAGCAGTTTGGCGCGCGCATCGGCGATATGTTCAGGAGGCTGCATGAAAAGAACGGCGTGGCGTTTCATATGAATGCGCACGTCAGCGCATTCAGGGGCGGCAATGCGGTCAGCGAGGTGATCCTCAATTCGGGCGAGAAGATCGCGGCCGATATCGTGATCGCGGGCACGGGCGTCGCGCCGGCGACGTCGTTTCTTTCAGGCCTCACGCTCGCGGACGATGGCGGCATCGACGTCGATACGTCCATGCTCGGCGCGCCCGCGCTCTATGCCGCCGGCGACGTGGCGCGCTTCGTGTTGCCGCGTTCGAATCAGCGCGTGCGTATCGAGCACTGGCGCGTCGCGCAGCAACATGCGCGCGTGGCCGCTTACAACATGGCGGGCAGCGCGCGTCAGTTTGCGGGCGTGCCTTACTTCTGGACGTTTCACTACGACAAGACCTTCGACTATCTCGGGCATGTCAGCGAGCCCGAGAGCATCGAAATAGACGGCGATCTCGACGCGCAGCACTTCATCGCATATCTGATGAAGAATGGACACGTGGGCGCTGTAGTCGCATGCGAGTACGACACCGCCGTGTGCCGTCTGGCCGAAGCGATGCGCGAGCCGCTCACGCTCGACGCCGCGCGCAGCATCGCGAACGCCTGAGCGGACATGGCGACGAAACAGCCGGGCGTCGAACCGGAGCAAACCCCCGCATCGCTCGACGAATGCAGGCGCTGCGCGCTCTGGGAACACGCGACGCAAGCGGTGCCCGGCCAAGGTCCGCGTCATGCGACGATCATGATCGTCGGTGAACAGCCCGGCGATCAGGAGGATGTGCAGGGCAAGCCGTTCGTCGGACCGGCGGGCGCGATGCTCGACCGTGCGCTGGACGAGGCTGGCGTCGCGCGCAAGGAAGTGTATGTGACGAATGCCGTGAAGCACTTCAAGTGGGAGCCGCGCGGCAAGCGGCGCCTGCACAAGACGCCCGCGCAACGTGAGATCGACGCATGCCACTACTGGCTCGATCGCGAAACGGGCGATGTCGCGCCGAAGGTGATCGTCGCGCTCGGCTCGACTGCGCTCAAGTCCGTTCTGCGCGATTCGAAGGCGACCTTGCAAGCGTCGATGGGTCGAGACATCGAACATGAAGGCCGTGCCATCGTCGCGACGTATCATCCTTCGTATGCGTTGCGCGCGCCCGATCCCGAGACGCGCGAACGTGCGTACAAAGCGATAGTCGATGCATTGCGTGAAGCGCATCGGCTCATCGCGCATCGTCGGAAAGAGCGTTGAGGAAAGGCTATGGCAACGAGCACCCGAACGGCAAAGAAGAAGACCACGACCGGCAAGCGGCCGAGCACACGGCAGCGGCATTCGCTCGCGGGCGCTCGCAAGAAGCCGGCGCGCTCGACACATCGCTGGTCGCATGATGTGATGGAAACGAGCGATGCGATGGATATCCAGCGCGACATCTTCAAGACCGGCAACGCGCAAGAGATCGCTGATTCGCTCAAGCGCTCTTCGACACGCAGCACGCGCCGCAAGGGCTCGCCGTTTCAATCGGCGATGTCGATGCTCAACTTCTACATCAATCGCGCCGGTCGCAACCTGCCGAAGTCGCGCAAGAGCACATTGGAACGCGCAAAGAAACGCTTGCGTGAAGCGTTCGGGCGCAAGCCTTGAAAAAGGCGCGGCCCCGTCGGAACGAGGCCGCGGCGTGCTGCAGCACTGCGAAGACGATCAAGGCTGACGCTGGCCGCCCTGATGTTGCGGTTGCGGTTGATTCTGCTGCCGCTGGCCGCTCTGCTGATCCTGTTGCGGTTGTCCCGGCGACTTTTCTTGCTGGCCGTGTTGCCGCTGCGATTGATTCGACTGATCCGGCGTCGACGGCTGGTTGCCCATTTGCTTCTGGTTTCCGCTCATAGAGTCCTCCTGCAAGTGGTAAAAGCCGCGGCTTGCGCCGCATGATAGTGAGCGCATCGCGCGTACCAGACCGGGCGTTCTTTTCGATCGATTGGGAACATCGTTTGCTTGCGTCTGATCGAAACGATGCGACCCGTACAACAAAGGAGATAGCGATGGCGCAAGAACCTCCTCTCAATCCCGGCGATGAAGCCGAACCCGGCGCACCCGGCACCGGCGAAGATCTCTGTCCCGACTGCAACGGCACGGGCAAGCGAGAAGGCACCGAATGCAATACCTGCGGCGGCACGGGCAAGGTGACGCAAGGCATCGGCGGCGGTTGAATTTAGCTTCGGAGAGACGTTTGAACCCGCATTCGAATCGTGTGGTGCGTGCAGCCGTGTTAGCACTGTTGCTCGCGAGCGGCGTAGTCATGGCCGAAGATTACGCGCCTGGATTCGGCCCAAATCCGGTCTTGCCCGCGCCGCGTAAGTCCATGATGCCTACCGTCAACATCGCGCCGGCAAAGCCGTGGGGCGAGGGACAAAGACCCATCGCGCCCGAAGGCTTCGACGTGACTGCGTTTGGTACGGGACTCGTTCATCCGCGCTGGCTCGCGACGCTGCCCAATGGTGATGTCCTCGTCGCCGAAAGCAATGCACCCGCGCAGCACGATGAAAACGCTGGCATCAAGGGCTTCGTCATGAAGAAGGTGATGAAGCGCGCGGGCGCGGCGGTGCCGAGCCCCGATCGCATCACGCTGCTGCGCGATGCGGATGGCGACGGCGTCGCGGAAACGCGTACGGTGTTCATCGACAATCTGCATTCGCCGTTCGGCATGGCGCTCGTCGGCGACGATCTCTACGTCGCGGATACCGATGCAATCCTGCGTTTCAAGTACGAAAGCGGCGCGACGCAAATCACGACGCCCGGCGAGCAGTTCATCGACTTGCCAGCTGGCGATATCAATCATCACTGGACCAAGAACATCATAGCGAGCCGCGACGGCAAGAAGCTCTACGTGACGGTCGGCTCGAACAGCAACGCGGCGGAAAACGGCATCGATGCCGAGCGCGGCCGCGCGGCGATCATGGAAGTGGACATCGAAACGAGGCAAACGCGCCTCTTCGCAACGGGTCTGCGCAATCCGAACGGCATGGCGTGGCAACCGCAAAGCGGCGCGCTGTGGACCGTGGTCAACGAGCGCGACGAACTCGGCAACGAACTCGTGCCGGACTATCTGACGTCGGTAAGAGACGGCGCGTTCTACGGCTGGCCTTACAGCTATTACGGCGCGCATGTCGATGAACGCGTGAAGCCGCAGCGCCCCGATCTCGTGCAGGCGGCGATCGCGCCGGACTATGCGGTCGGCGCGCACACCGCTTCGCTCGGACTCGCGTTCTACGATGGCAACGCGTTTCCCGAACGTTATCGCAATGGCGCGTTCATCGGTCAGCATGGCTCGTGGAATCGCAAGCCGAGGAGCGGCTACGAGGTCATCTTCGTGCCCTTCGATAACGGCAAGCCATCGGGTCCGCCGCAAGATTTCCTGACGGGATTCCTGTCGTCGGATGGTCATGCGCTCGGGCGGCCAGTCGGCGTGGTGGTCGATGCCAAGGGCGCCTTGCTCGTCGCCGACGATGTCGGCAACACGGTGTGGCGTGTCGCGCCCGCCGCGAAGTGAATGGCCGCGAAGAGACCGGCGCGAAGCGCGCAAAGCCTCTTCACGTTCGCGGAAAAGCAGCTCGTCGCGCTCTACGATGCAGGCGTGATGTCGCCCGCCGTGCTGCATCACGTCGTCGCGGCGTATGCGGATAGCGGCATCGACTGGAATGAGAACGGCACGCTGAAGACCGTCGACGGACATAGCGTGCATGAAGCCGTCGTGCTCGTCATGATGCCCGGACGCGCATTGAAGAACGCGCGCAAGGACTTCATCTCCGTGGTCGAGCATCTTACCGGTGGCGAAACTTCATCCGGCGAAGAAGCCGCGGAGACGCAAGACGATGAAGACCTGCTCAGCCAGTTGAGCGGCGATGCATCGCCGTCGCGTTCGAAGACTCGCACCGCGAAGAGAAGCTCGCAAGCGGAGGAGCCGAAGCGCGCGGCGTTCAATCCACTCGTCGGCGCGCGTGCCGTGCGCAAATGAAAGATGCAGTCAGAGCAGCACGCGCGGCGCGATCAATGCGAGCAGCGCGTCCATATCGAAAGGCTTCGCGAGTATCGGCACGCCGAGATGTTTCGCGCGTTCGAGTTCATCGGCGTAACCCGTCATCAACACGAGCTTTTGCGCGGGCAGACGCTTGATGATCTGCTCGGCCAGATCGATGCCGTTCATGCGCCCCGGCATCTGCACGTCCGACAGCACGAGATCGAAGCCATAGCCTTCGCCCAGGAGCGAGAACGCGGCGTCCGCGCTTTCTTCGTGATGCACGGTGCAGCCGAGCACTTCGAGCACCGCAGTGACGCCGGCCGCAACTTCCACGTTGTCCTCGACCAGCAGCACCGACATGCCGCGCAACGGCTGTTCATCGTCATTCGATGACAGCACGATCGGCGCTGCGGCGCTTGCGGGCGCGACGAACGATGTCGAACGCGCTCGCGCCGGTCCATGATGACGCGGCAGATACAGCCGCACCGTCGTGCCCGAACCGACGACGCTCGTTATGCGCGCCGTGCCGCCCGCCTGCTCGCACGCGGCAAGCACTTGCGTGAGACCGAGTCCCGTTCGCGCAATGCGCTGCCTGGTTGTAAAGAGCGGCTCGAACGCGCGCCTTCTCACCTGCTCGGTCATGCCTTCGCCGTTATCGGTGATCGAGACGAGCACGTATTCGCCATCGGCGATATCCGTTTCCGCGCCGCGCACGCGCGCGTTCTGACAACGGACGAGAACACGCCCGCCGTGCGGCATCGCATCGCTCGCGTTCACCGCGACATTCACGAGCGCGAGTTCCAGTTCGACAGGATCGGCCAGCACGTGCCACAAATCAGGCGATAGTTCCAGCGTCACCATGATCGACGGATGCACCGATTTCTTCACGAGATCGAGCACGCTTCGCAGCCAGTCGGCGGGATCCACGAGTTCCTGTTTCAGCGGCTGCTTGCGCGCGACGCTCATCAACCGGCGCGCAAGCGATTCGGCGCCCGCGGTTGCGCGCTCGACCGCAAGCACTTCGCTTTCGACGTCGTTGAAGCGCTTGCGCCGCGCCAGTTCCATGTTCGAGCCGACCACCATCAGCAGATTGTTGAAGTCGTGCGCAACGTTCGCGACGAGATTGCCGAGCGCGCCCATGCGAAGCATTTGCCGGCTCGATGCTTCGATGGAAAGGCGCGTCGCGACTTCCGCCTGCCATCGTTCCCACGCGGCCTGCTCCGCGTCGAGACGCCTGATCGAAAACGCGATCAGCAGCCATACCGCGATGCAAGGCACAAGCGCGATCGCGACGACGAGCGCGAGGTTGTCGCGCCAGCGCGCCGCGACCGCGGACGCCGCATAACCCGTTGCGACATAGAGCGGATAATCGCCCACGCGCCTGAAAGCGATCAGGCGATCCACATGATCGACGCTCGATTGCACGCGCATGCTGCCGTATAGCTCGTTGTTGCGGAACGCGTCCGTGAAGGGCGTGTTCGTTGCGGCCTGCGTGCTGTCCGGATTCGCGGGAAAGCGCGCAAGGATGCTGCCGTCGCGTCGATAGAGACCGATGACGAGCGCGCGATCGCCGGCGGCGAGCTCTCGATAGAAGTCGGTGAAATAGGCGCGCTTGAGCGCAATCGACACGACGCCCATGAACTGCCCGTTCTGCCCGATGCGGCCCATCGTCGTCGTGAAGACATCGGAGCGCGCCACCTTGCCGCGCAAGGGCAGCGAGTAATACGTGACGGGCGCGACCGCGCGCGCGGACTGGAAGTCGTCGCGCTCCTCGATCGACACCGCGGGCGCGGGATACCAGCGGCTGTTCGCGAGCAGCGCGCCCTTCTCACCGAACACGGATATCGCCGCAACCTGCGCAAGCGGGCCGCTCATGTCGTCGAGCGTGCGATGCAGCCCTTCTTCGCCGCTCTTGATGCGCGCGTCGTTGCTGTCGCCGAGCAGATCGACGACGCGCGTTTCCAGTTGCTCATTGAGGTCGATGACCTTCAGCGCGTGTTCGTCCGCGACGCGCGTGACGCGTTCGGTGAGCTCGCGCGCTTCGGCGAGGCGGCGCTGATGATCGTAATAGCCGTAGATGCAAAGGCACGTGAGTGGCACGACGACCGACGCGCACAATACCAGCAGCAATACTCTTCGCGTCGATGCGAAATGACGCGCGGGCAGCGGCAGATCGAATGTCGCGGTCTCTGTGGAGTCCAAGCGTTGCGCCTCCGAGGAAGTCGACCGGTGTATCGTAACCGGCGCGCGCTCGGAGCGGTATGACAAATGCAAATGACGACAGCGCCGGGCCCGCCATCCCCGATCGATCGAGGCGTGCTTACGGTCCCGTCAGCGAAGCGCATGCCTGCGATACGCCTGTACTCCGCCCGTTATCCGGCCATCTCGCGATCGGGCGTCGCCGAGATGCGATGAATCGCGAGGTCGGCGCCATTGAATTCTTCCTCGCGGTCGAGCCGTAACCCGACCGTCATCTTGATCGCGCCATAGACGAGCGCGCCGCCCGCGAGCGCGAGCGCCACCGCCCCCGTCGTGCCGATGAGCTGCGACCCGATCGACACACCGCCGATGCCGCCGAACGCCTTCTGACCGAAGACGCCCGCCGCGATCCCACCCCACGCGCCGCACATGCCGTGCAGCGGCCACACGCCGAGCACGTCGTCGATGCGCCAGCGGTTCTGCACGCACGTGAACATCTGTACGAAAAGCACGCCCGCGACCGCGCCGACGATCAGCGCGCCGAGCGGATGCATCAGATCCGAGCCCGCGCATACCGCGACGAGCCCCGCGAGCGGCCCGTTATACGTGAAGCCCGGATCGTTGCGGCCCGCGAACCACGCGGCGAGTGTGCCGCCGACCATCGCCATCAGCGAGTTCACTGCGACGAGCCCACTGATCTTGTCGACGGTCTGCGCGCTCATCACGTTGAAACCGAACCAGCCGACCGCGAGCACCCACGCGCCCAGCGCGAGAAACGGAATGCTCGACGGCGGATGCGCGGCGATGCGTCCGTCCTTGTGATAACGCCCGTGACGCGGCCCGAGCAGCAACACGGCCGGCAACGCGACCCAGCCGCCGAACGCATGCACGACGACCGAGCCCGCGAAGTCGTGAAACGGCGCGCCAAAGACGTGCGCGAGCCAGCCCTGGATGCCGAAGCGCTGGTTCCACGCGATACCTTCCAGCAAGGGATACACGAAACCGACGATCACGCACGTCGCGAACAATTGCGGATTGAACTTCGAGCGTTCGGCGATGCCGCCCGACACGATCGCCGGAATCGCGGCGGCGAAGGTCAGAAGGAAGAAGAAGCGCACGAGTGCGTAGCCGTTGTGCGCCGCGAGGATATCGGCGCTGTGCATGAACTGCACGCCATACGCGATGTTGTAGCCGATGAAGAAGTACGCGAGCGTCGATACCGCAAAGTCCACGAGGATCTTGACGAGTGCGTTCACCTGATTCTCACGGCGCACAGTGCCGAGCTCGAGGAACGCGAAACCGGCGTGCATCGCGAGCACCATCGCAGCGCCTAGCAGCAAAAAAAGAGTATCGGTTCCAGATTGAAGTGCCTGCATGATCGAGCGGTCGGTCGAGAAGGAGCGCTGGTTTTGCAAGTTCCGGGCCAAGTTGATGCACGCAGCATCGAAACGGTGCGGACACTTGGTGCGCATTGGTGGCGTATGGTGCATTGAAGATAAGCGATGTTTTCTCGACACGCGCGATGTTGGTGCAACGCCCTGTCATGCAGCATCAATGCACCGTCAAAGCGCAAACACGCATTCGCATCGCGCAGCGAGTATTCTGATGATGCGCGCGGCTTTTCAAGCGCACACGTCGAAGGGACGTGACATGGACTCAATCTTCGAGAACCGAAGAGCGGCGGGCCGCGAACTCGCGCAGCATCTTCATGCTTACGCGGGCCGCGACGATATCGCCGTGCTCGCGCTGCCGCGCGGCGGCGTGCCGGTCGCGTATGAAGTGGCGCGCGCGATCGGTGCGCGGCTCGATGTGCTCGTCGTGCGCAAACTCGGCGTGCCGGTGCAGCCGGAACTCGCGATGGGCGCGATCGCGTCGGGCGATACGTTCTTTCTCGACGAGCGCATGGTGCAATGTGCGGGCGTCGGAAAGGACGATCTCGATCGCGTCATCGCAAGGGAACGTGTGGAACTCGCGCGGCGCGAGCAACTTTATCGCGGTAACCTGCCGCCGCTCGATGTAAGCGGACGCGTTGCGATCGTCGTCGATGACGGCATGGCGACCGGCGCGACGATGAAAGCAGCGGCGATGTCCTTGCGTCATGCGCGTCCATCGAAGATCGTGGCGGCACTGCCCGTTGCGCCGCTCGATTCGGAAGCGCGCGTCGAAGAAGTCGTCGACGAATTCGTGTGCGTGCTGCGGCCGCATCGATACTTCGGCGTCGGGCAGTTCTATGTCGACTTCGATCAGACGAGCGACGACGAAGTGCGCGAACTGCTCGACGCTGCGCGCAAGAACGCTTAACGCAGCCAGGGCGCGTCTTGCGCTTCCTGCGTCTTGCCGTAACGTTCACGCGCGGCCTTGAGTGTCTGCTTCTCAATGACGCCTTCGTCCGCGAGCGATTTCAACGCAGCAATGACGATCGACACGCGATCCACTTCGAAGAACGCGCGCAACGACTGACGCGTATCGCTGCGGCCGAAGCCATCGGTGCCGAGCGTGACGTAACGGCCCGGCACGTAGGCGCGAATCAACTCGGGCACGGCGCGCACGTAATCGGTCGCGGCGATCACGGGACCGCGCGATGCTTCGAGCGCACGCGTGACGAAGGGCACCGGCGTGTCGTCGTCGGAGAGGCGGGCCGCGCGCTCGCACGAAGCGCCATCGCGATGCAGCTCCGTGTAGCTGGTCACGCTCCATACGGCGGCATCGATGTTCCAGTCTTCCTTCAGCATCGTGCGCGCGGCGATGGCTTCGTTGAGGATCGCGCCGGAACCGAGCAATTGCACCTGCGCTTCTTTCGCGTCGCCGCCGATGCGATAGATGCCGCGCAGAATGCCTTCGCGTGTGGGCGCATCGAGCGCACCGCCGGGCGCGGAAGGCTGCGCGTAATTCTCGTTGGTCACCGTGATGTAATAGAACACGTCGTGCTGGCGTTCCATCATCTCCTGCATGCCTTCATCGACGATAGCCGCGACTTCATACGCGAACGCGGGATCGTAAGCGCGGCAGTTCGGAATCGTCGATGCACTCAGATGACTCGTGCCGTCCTGATGCTGCAGCCCTTCGCCGCCGAGCGTCGTGCGCCCCGCCGTCGCGCCGATGAGAAAGCCGCGCGAACGCTGATCCGCCGCCGCGAAAATCAGATCGCCGATGCGCTGGAAGCCGAACATCGAGTAGTAGATATAGAACGGCAGCATCGGCAGATCGTGCACGCTATATGACGTTGCCGCCGCGATCCACGACGACACCGCGCCCGCCTCCGAGATGCCTTCCTCCAGTATCTGCCCGCGCGTGTCCTCGCGGTAATAAAGCATCGAGCCCATGTCTTCCGGCTCGTACAACTGGCCGAGCGGCGAATAGATGCCCACTTGCCTGAAGAGATTGGCCATGCCGAAGGTGCGCGCTTCGTCGGCGACCACGGGCACGACGCGCGGACCAAGCGTCTTGTCCTTCAGCAGGCTGCCGAGCATACGCACGAAGGCCATCGTCGTCGACATTTCCTTGCCCGATGCGTCGAGTGCAAACTGGCCCCATGTATCGAGCGCGGGCGGCGTGATGCCATGCGATGCCTTCGCGCGACGACGCGGCAAGTAACCGCCCAATGCCGCGCGGCGTTCATGCAGATAGCGCATTTCCGGAGCATCGTCGCCGGGCTTGTAGAACTTGAGTTGCTCGACGTCATCGTCGGAAAGCGGCAGGCGGAAGCGATCGCGGAATTGCTTGAGGTCGTCGAGATCGAGCTTCTTCTGCTGATGCGTCGTCATGCGGCCCTGTCCCACTGTGCCCATGCCAAAGCCTTTCATCGTCTTCGCGAGAATCACGGTCGGCTGGCCCTTGTGCGAAAGCGCCTTCGCGTAAGCGGCGTGCAGCTTGCGTACATCGTGGCCGCCGCGTCGCAGCCGATCGATATCTTCGTCCGACATATGCGCGACGAGCGCCGCAAGCTCCGGATTCTGTCCGAAGAAACGCTCGCGATTGTAACGGCCATCGTTCGCGGAGAAGGTCTGGAATTGACCGTCGACGGTATGCGCGAATGCACGCAGCAAGGCGTTGTTGCGATCACGCGCGAACAGCGCGTCCCAGTCCGATCCCCACAAGACCTTGATGACGTCCCAGCCCGCGCCGGTGAATTGCGCTTCGAGTTCATCGACGATGCGCCCGTTGCTGCGCACAGGACCATCGAGCCGCTGCAGATTGCAGTTGATGACGAACACGAGGTTATCGAGCTGCTCGCGCGCCGCGAGCGACAGCGCGCCGATCGCTTCGGGTTCGTCCATTTCGCCGTCGCCAAAGAAGCCCCACACCTTGCGGCCTTCGGTGCGCAGCAGATCGCGATTCTGCACATAGCGCATGAAGCGCGCTTGGTAGATCGAGTTGATCGGGCCGATGCCCATCGAGCCGGTCGGGAACTGCCAGAAGTCGGGCATGAGCCACGGATGCGGATACGAGCACAAGCCGGGCCCCGCGATCTCGCGCCGATAGTGCTTCAGATGTTCTTCGTCGAGAAACCCTTCGAGGAATGCGCGTGCATACACGCCTGGCGACGAATGCGGCTGAAAGTAGACAATATCGCCCCCGTTGTTGTCATCGGCCGCTTTGAAAAAATGATTGAAGCCGACTTCGAACAGATCAGACGCCGACGCATAACTCGCGATATGTCCGCCGAGTTCGCCATACGCGCGATTCGCGCGCACGACCATCGCGAGCGCGTTCCAGCGCAGCACGGCGGCGAGCTTCTCCTCGATGTCGAGATTGCCGGGATAACGCGGCTGCTGCGCGACGGGAATCGTGTTCGCATAGGGTGTCGCGCGCGCGCGCGCCGATTCGACGCCGACCGACAGCGCGTGCTCCGCGAGCCTGTCGAAAAGATATTGCGCGCGTTCGCGGCCGACATGCGCGACGACTGCATCGAGCGCCTCCAGCCATTCGGCCGTTTCGCCGGGATCAGTATCCTCGCGGCCTTTTGCGATGGAAAGAAGCTGGGTGGTACCGCTCGACAAGTCGGTCATGGCGCGACTCCGCTGTAGCTTGAGAATGCTTCAAGCATATCCATTGAAGTGCAGAATGTGCGTCTCATTTGGTTTGATTCTCGCTTTGCGGTAGTGTATTTATTCTTCGAAAAGGCCTGGAACCGGAATCTTTCGACTATGACCGCCAACGCAAAGCAGCGCCTGGACCGTATCGATATCGGCATATTGAATCAGCTTCAGCAGAACGCGCGCATCACGAATTCCGAGCTGGCGCGCGCGGTGAATCTGTCGCCGACGCCGTGCTTCAATCGCGTGCGCGCACTGGAAAAAGCGGGGCTTTTCAAGCAGCACGTGACCTTGCTGAATCCGGAAGCCCTCGGGCTATCGATCAATGTCTTCATACAGGTCAGTCTGGAGAAGCAGATAAAGGACGCGCTCGCGCGCTTCGAGCAGGCGATCAGCGAGCGCCCCGAGGTGATGGAGTGTTATCTGATGACGGGCGACGCCGATTATCTCTTGCGCGTCGTTCTGCCCGATGTGGCCGCGCTCGAACGCTTTATCCTCGAACGTCTTACGAAGATGCCTGGCGTTTCCAATATCCGTTCGAGCTTCGCGCTCAAGCAGGTGCGTTACAAGACCGCGCTGCCCTTGCCTGCATCCGGGATGACCCTGCCCGATCCGAACACCGACGAAGCGGAATGGACGTGACTGTGTTTCCGAAGCGGTCGATCCTTCCGATCAAATTCATGTGTTCCCGTAATTCTTGCGATGTCACGGTGCGTCGCCTATAACTCGTGTGGCCTGCGCGGCATTTTTTTCGGCCTGATGCGTTCCTTCGACGAAGCTCCACGCACGCGAGAAAGATATGAACTTCGAAACCGTACGTGTGTTCATCATGACGCGTGGCGTCGACTTTGCCATCATGGTCATCGGCGCGATTGCGCTGTGGATCATCGGGCGATGGCTCATCAACCTCGTCACGAGCGCGATGCGCAAGCTGCTCGCGCGCAATGGACGCGTAGATCCGACGCTTGCGCATTATCTCGGCTCGATCGTCGGCGTCATTCTCAATCTGCTGCTCATCCTCGCGATACTGCAGATATTCGGCGTTCAGACGACGTCGTTCGCGGCGCTGCTCGCCGGTCTCGGTCTCGCGATCGGCACGGCGTGGGGCGGGCTGCTCGCGCACTTCGCCGCGGGCGTGTTCATGCAGGTGCTGCGGCCATTCAAAGTGGGCGATTTCGTAACGGCGGGCGGCGTGACCGGCACGGTTACCGAACTCGGTCTCTTCGGCACGACGATCACGACGCCCGACAACGTCGCGGCCATCATCGGCAACAACAAGATCTTCTCGGACACGATCTGGAATTTCAGTCTGCTGCCGCATCGGCGCGTAGAGCTGACAGCGAAGATCGCGAACGGCGTCGATCCGCTCGACGCCATCGCGCGATTGAAGGATGCCGTCGCGAAGATACCGAACGTGGCGAGCTCGCCGCCGCCCGATGTCGAAGTGCTGTCGTTCACGCCGGAAGGACCGCTGTTGTGCGTGCGGCCCTATACCAACACCACGGATTACTGGCAGGTCTATTTCGACACGAATCGCGCGATCATCGAAACGTTCAAGCAAGCCGGGTATCCAACGCCCGAAACGCCGCTCGTGCGCCGGGTCGTGAATTGAAGCGCTTACGCCGCGCGAAAGCGCACTTCGTGTGACGGCAGACCGCCGAGCCGCTGCGCCACGTGATCGATGAACGCGCGCAGGCGCGGCGCTTCGTGGCGGCTCGGCGGCCAGAGAATCTGGAACACGCCTTCCGTGCGCATGTGCGCGCCGAGCACCGCGCGCAGCAGGCCGCCTTCCATCGCGCTCTTCGCGACGAAGTCGGGCACGCACGCGAGTCCCAGACCTGAGATGCATGCCGCGAGCACGGCTTCCATGTCGTTGAACGTGAGCGTCGCGTGGGGATCGATGGCGAACGTGTGATCGTCGCGTGCGAAGCGCCACGGTTCGGGGCGGCCACTCGCCGGCGAACGGAAACGGATGCACGCGTGACCTTCGAGATCGCCTGGCGTCGCGGGCTCGCCGTGACCCGCGAAGTAGGCAGGCGAGCCTACGACGACGGGACCATATTGCGCGAGCGGACGCGCCAGCAATTGCGAATCGGCGAGACGTCCCGTGCGGATCACGGCGTCATAGCCTTCCTGCGTGACATCGACGACGCGATCGCTGAAATCGATATCGAGTTCGATATCCGGATAGCGGCGCCTGAATTCCGGAACGAGCGGCATCAGAAGACGGCTGCCGAGCGAAGGCGCGCTGATGCGCAGCCGCCCGCGCGGCGACGATGTCGAATGAAACAACTCGCGCTCTGCTTCTTCGAGATCGGCGAGCATGCGTTTGCAACGCGCGAAGAAGCGTGCACCTTCATGCGTGAGACCGATACGGCGTGTCGTGCGGTTGAGGAGTTGCACGCCGAGCTTCGCTTCGAGCCGCATCACGCTCTTGCCGACCGCCGACGCCGACAGTCCGAGCGCGCGCCCTGCCGCCACGAAACTGCCCGATTCCGCCGCACGCACGAACGCGACCATGCCGGAGAGACTTTCCGTGGAAGGCGGCCCGCCGGGCGATGTCGTTGTGGAGGGCCCGTGCGAAGTCGGCGTTGAGACGGTCGTCATGTTCATGATCTGGCGGGAAGTGAGGCGCGACGGATTGCGCCCGTCTCCTGCAAGAACGTTCGTGACAGCGATTTATTCCCGAAACATCGCGATGATGCAAACGTTGCGCGTTATCCGTTCAGTTCTTCGTGCAGCGCGACGTATTCCTGCGCGAGCTTGTGACGCGGTTCCAGATAAATCATCGGACGCGCGTGTTGATGACTCTCGCGGATTTTCACGGAGAGCGACAGATGCGAATTGAGCACGGGCAGGTCTTCGCCGCGCAGTTCGTCGACGAGTTGCTGCGGCAGGCTCGCGCGCGGCTGGAACTGATTGATGACGATGCCTTCGACGCTCAGATCGGGATTGTGATCGTGGCGGATCTCTTGCACGTTATCGAGCACGGAATAGAGAGCGCGGCGGGAGAAGTCATCGCAATCGAAAGGGATGAGGCAAAGTTCGACCGCGATCAGCGCCGAGCGCGTGAAGAAGTTGAGTGCGGGTGGCGTGTCGATATAGACGGCGTCGTATTGTTGCAGGCCTTTCAGTGCGTCGCGCAGCTTGTAGATCTTGTAGCGCGATTCGAGCTTGCTTTGCAGCGCGTCGAGATTCGGATGCGAGGGCACGATGTCGAGATTGCCGAACGGCGTCGAATGAATGAACGATTCGAACGCAGGTTCGCGGAAGCTGTAGCTCAGGGCGGATTCGAAGAAGCTGGCGAGATTCGGTTGAGCTTCGCGGGCCTGTGCGCCTAGCAGGTACTGGCTGGCGTTGCCCTGCGGATCGAGGTCGATGACCAGTGTGCGCAGGCCGCGGGAGGCGCTGATCGCGGCGAGATTACAGACGATGGTGGACTTGCCAACGCCACCCTTTTGATTGAAGACCACACGGCGCATCGGGATTTTTTTCCTCGGGTTTGTGAACGGTCGGTTTTTTTGTATTTATTCAGTTGGGAGTTTGCTGTCGTGATCTTAGCGCATCAGAATTGTGGTTTTTTGGTTTGGTTCTTGGTTGTTGCCGGATCCCGTATTCTTTGTGGTCTATTAGCGTTGCCCCTGTGCGGGGCGGCACCTACTTTCTTTGCTGCTGCAAAGAAAGTAGGCAAAGAAAGCAGCTTCTCAGGCCCGCGGTCACACGCACGTTGAGTAGTTCTCTCGTCCACCGTGGCACTCGCCTAAAGAGTGCCCTCATCACAATTACCCGACTTGGCTCGCGCACGGTCTGCCATATTGCATCGCGTGGCTCGTTGGTTCAGCACCGAATAGCTCCAGCCCGCTTCGCGGCCGATGGGTTAATCGGGTACGCGAGCGCGCTCGCGTACCATCGGCTTTCCTCGCATACTCGACGGCAGCGCGCAGTGCTGTGCCGAAACTGTTTGGTGCTGAACCAGCGCGCTCAAAGTAATGGCAAGTCAGACCGTGCGCGAGCCAAGCCCGCTTAGGTGTTTGAGGGCACTCTTTAGGCGAGTGCCGCCGTGGACGAGAGAACTACTCAACGTGCGTGTGACCGCGGGCTTGAAAAGCTGCTTTCTTTGGTTACTTTCTTTGCAGCAGCAAAGAAAGTGACTGCCGCCCCGCACAGGGGCAACGCTAATAGACCACAAAGAAAACGGGATCCAGCGAAAAAACAAAAAATCAAGGAAAAGCAGGAATCGTAGGATCCGCCCCTTCGACATCGGCCTCCGGATGATGCCCCTTCACCAGCGCCTCAATCTCCTCCACGCGATCCTTCGCCACATCGACCATCATCAGCAGCTCACCTTCCTCGATAGCATGCTCGAAGCGCCGTAAGCGCGTATTCGGAATCCCCACGCCGATCATCGTAGCCGCCCACGCTCCGAACCCCATGCTCGCGAGCGTCATGCACACCACCGCACCGCCGGCAATCGTCAACCCCGCCGGCGGAAACGCCATCGCAACAAGTCCTGCAAGCGCGCCCGTCACACCACCCGCAGCCGTCCCGCGCGCAAGCGCAGGCAACAGATCGGAGCGTTGCACGAGCGTAGCCTGCGGCAAATCCTCCAGCGGTTCATGAGGCCGCGCAAGCACATGTATATGCCGCCATTCGATTCGCTTCAAAAGCAGTTCGTCGATGATCCCCTTTGCGCTCGCCACACTCGGGAGCAGAAAATAGATGCGCCGCATTTCGCGCCTCCCTATATCGAATCGCATGTATTCAATATAGACGACGCAAAGAAGCATGTTTTTCAATCAGCTTGCTTGATGCGCGCGCCGCGTTCATCGAAGAAATATATGCGCTCGCGATTCACGCGCACGCCCGCCGCGCCACCGATCTCGCCAGCAAATGTATTCGGCACCTTCGCGATCATCTGCTGCTCGCCGACGCTTATCGTGACCAGCGAATGGTCACCGATCAGCTCGACCGAATAGATGCGCCCCTGCCAGTCGCCCTCGCCTTGCGCGACGAGCGAACACTCCTCCGGACGCACGCCGAGCGTCGCCTGGCCTTCGTATCGAACGGGCGCGGCAAGCGAAACGGCCGACGCATCGAAACGTCCTTGCGCAAGCGTGCCGCGCAGAAAATTCATCGGTGGCGAACCGATGAAGCCCGCCACGAACAGGTTCGCCGGATCGGAATAAATGCGCGCGGGCGTATCGAGCTGCTGCAGCGCGCCCTTGTCGAGCACGGCTACGCGATGCGCAAGCGTCATCGCTTCGATCTGATCGTGCGTCACGTAGATCGTCGTGATGCCAAGCTCATGCTGCATATGCTTGAGCTCCGCGCGCATATGGCCGCGCAGCTTCGCATCGAGATTGGAGAGCGGCTCGTCCATCAGGAACGCGGCGGGCCGCCGCACGATCGCGCGCGCGAGGGCCACGCGCTGACGCTGCCCGCCCGACAACTGACGCGGCAATCGCGACAGCAACGGTTCGAGCTGCACGCTCGCGGCCACTTCGCGCACGGCGGCATCGATCTCGGCCTTCGGACGCTTTCTCACGATCAGCGGATACGCAATGTTCTCGAACACCGTCTTGTGCGGATAGAGCGCGTACGACTGAAACACCATCGCTACATCCCGATCGCGCGGCAGCCGATGCGTGACATCGGAATCGCCCACGAAGACCGCGCCCTCCGTCGCCGATTCGAGACCCGCGACGATGCGCAGCGCCGTCGTCTTGCCACAGCCGGATTCGCCAAGCAGCACGAGAAATTCACCAGCCTGCACATCGAGCGATAGGTCGCGCAAGACGCGCGTGTCGCCGAACGTCTTGCCGACGCTTCTCAACGACACGCTCTTCGACTGCCGCGCCGCCGCGATCTTCGAGAGGCGAGCGTCGTCGACCTTCACCGCCTCGCTATCCATGACCGTCATCCTTTCACGGCTCCCACGAGAATGCCCCGCACGATGAAGCGCTGCAACGTGAGCGTCAGCAACATCACCGGCAGGATCATGATGAGTATCAGCACCGACATGTTCCACCACTGCGGACCGCGCGTCGCGTTCTGCGCGGCGACGAGCAACGGCATCGTCTGCGCATTCGCGGTCGTCAGAAAGAGCGCGAACAGGTACTCGTTCCACGAAAGAATCAGCACGAGCAGACTCGTTGCGACGAGGCCCGGCGCGACGAGCGGAAGCACGATGCCAAAGAGAATCGAGAAGCGCGTCGCGCCATCGATCTGCGCGCTTTCTTCGATCTCGCGCGGCACGCCATCGAAGAAATCGAACATCAGCCAGACGACGATCGGCAGGTTCGCCGTCGCATACGTGATGATGAGTGCGAGATGCGTGTCGAGCAGGCCCGCATCTCTGAACATGAGATAGATTGGAATCACCGTGACGACCGGCGGCAAGATGCGTTGCGATACGACCCAGAACAGGATGTCGTCGTTGTTCAGATGCCTGTGCGCGCGCCGCACGATGGGCCGCAAGAGCAGAAAGAAAAGCGCGAACGCAACGGCAATTGCAATACGCATATCGACATGGCCCCACGCCACCGCGGCGATCAGCAAGCCAATCAACAACACGCCGAGTCCGACCGCTGCAACGGGCGGTCGATACACGATGCGCGCGAGCGCATACGCCGCCATCGAGCCGAGAAACACGCACGCCGCCGTGCCGCATGTCGCCACGATCAGCGAGTTCATATAAGGCCGATACGTGTCCGGCCCGAGATCGACGAAGACGTAATACCACGCATCGAGATGCGGCGTGAAGTCGACGAACGGAAGGTAGAGCGGTCCTGTCGATACATCGACCGGCAGCTTGAACGACGTGATCGCCATCCAGTAAAGCGGAAACAGCACGACGAGCGACCAGAAGCCGAGCAGAAGATACGCGACGATTTTTGCGCCGATCGGCAATTCATCCAGACGCGCGGGCACGAACCAGCGTTTCATCGTGCTCATCATGACGCTCCCCGCGCGCGCCGCACGACGAACTGAAAGAACGATACACACGCGATCGTCGAGACGAAAAACAGCATGTACGCCACGGCCGATGCGCCGCCGAGATTCAGCGCGCGCCATTCAATGAACGCGTGCAGGGTCATCGATTCCGTTGCGATGCCGGGGCCGCCATTGGTCAGCACGTTCGGCAGATCGACGATCTTGAACGCTTCGATCAGACGGATCAGCACCGCGCTCGCGGCAACGGGCGCGATCGATGGCCACGTGACATCGCGGAACACGCGCCATGCCGAAGCGCCATCGAGCTGCGCCGCCTCGATCTGTTCGCGCGACGTGCCTTCGAGCGCCGCGAGCATCACGAGAAACATGAACGGCACCCACTGCCATGTATCGCCGATCACGACGACGAGCCGCGCAAGCCACGGGTCCGCCGCCCACGCGATCTGGCCGAGCCCGAGCCACGACCATAGCGGCGCGAGCGGGCCGACGGATGTATCGGCCATCATGCGGAACATGTATGCGATGCCCACGGGCGTCACCATCAACGGCAGAAAGAACAGCAGGCGAAAGAAGCGCCCGCCCGCGAGCGGCAACGTGCACAGATACGCGAGCGCCAGTCCGATGAAGAACTGCAACGCGACGCCGAGCACGACATAGAAAATCGTCACCATGAGGCTGCCGAGCGCGCCGCCGCCACCCAGCGTGTTCGCTGCGAGCCACACGAGCGCGAGGAACGCGCACGCGGCGATCAGACGCCCGAGCGCGCCCATGATCGAGCGTCGTCCATGTACTGCATAGCGATAGAACCAGTAGAACACTGCGAGCATGGCGAACGCCATCGTCGCAACGCTGACTACTCCAGGCGCGCGGAATACGCCGGTGAAATGATATTGCTGGCTGCCGGAAAAAAGCCGCGCATAGTTGCGCAGGCCCGTGAACGTCAGTTGGTATCCGCCCTCGCCCAGTTCAAAACGCGTGAGCGAAAGATAAGCGGACGTCACGAGCGGAAAGATAGAGAACGCGAGAATCAGCAGCACGGTCGGCAGCACGAATACGAAAGGCGCTTGCCGGTCGAGCCAGTTCGCGGCGCGCGCGCGCGAGCTTCGTTCGTGTGCGGCGACAGGCGTTGCGTGCGACGGCGTAGTCATCGTGTCTCCATGCGAAGCGGGCACGTTGAGATGCGCGCCCGCTTCCGTGCTCACTTCGCGCCAATGGACGCCTTGTACGCGCGCAACTGCATGTCCTTGCCGAGATCGTCGGTGATTTCGCTCCAGCCCGTGTCGATGGCCTTCATCGTCGCGTCCGCATCGATCTCACCCGCGACGAAGCGCGCGACCGCCGTATCGAGCACGACCTGTTCATAGCGCTGATTCTGCGGAATCCGCAGATCGATGATCATGTTCGGGCTTTGCAGGCTTTGCTGTATCGCGCCGAGATACGACTTCGCGGCGGCGTCGCTCATGCCGGCTTTCTTCCACGCGGACATGTCCGTGAATTGCGAGCGCCGATAAGGATTGAAGCCCGATGCGCCGATCGTCACATCCACGTTCGATTGCGCCGGCTGGCTCATGAACGACAGGAACGCATAAGCCGCCTCCTTCACCTTCGGCTTGGCCTTCGCGTTGACGCCGCCCGACCATCCGCCGAACGCCGCGAAGGGTGCATGATTCACGCCGTCGATCGCATAGGGGCAACGCGTCTTGTCGCACGGCACGAGCTTGCCCGTGTCGCGATCGACGACCTTGCGCGAGCCCGGCAGGATCACCGCGCCGACCTTGTCGATCACCTTCGACTGCTTCGGATCGATAGCGAGCACGCCGACATCGCCCCAGTCGAGCGTCAATGCGCAATGTCCGGAGATGAACGCGCTGCGCGTATCGCCGACATCGAGATTGATTTCGTTGGGCGGCCCGTACGTGGTCGATTCCTTGTAGATGCGCAGTGCTTCCTTGAAGCCGTCGTTGTTCACGAGCGACTTGAAGTTGCGCGGATCGAAGAACGCGCCCTGCGCCGTGCCCTTCGACTGCAGATAACCGCCCGCGATGGAAATGATCGCCCAGTAAGCCTGCGCGTTGCGCTTCTTCGAGATGCACGAGCCCGCCACCGGCTTGCCGTCGCCGCCGAACACCTTGCCGTTGGCCGCCTTCGCGATGTCGAGATAGTCATCCCACGTCTTCGGCGGCGCCTTGCCGAGCTGTTGAAGAATATCCGTGCGGTAATAGACCATCTGGAAATCGCCATCGAGCGCGACGAGATAAGTCTTGCCGTTGAACTTCTGCGAGAAGTCGACGAAGAACGGCATGACGTCGTCCTCTTTCAGCGCCGCATCTTTCGCGACGCGCTGCGTCAGGTCTTCGAGAAAGCCGCCCTTGGTGTAATCGACCATCCATTGCGGCGCGAATACGGCAGCATCGACGGAGTTCGTGCCCGAAGCCCAGTCCGTCAAAAGCTTCTGATAGAGGTCAGAGAATGGCACAGTCAGCACGTTCACCTTCGCGCCCGTCAGCTTTTCGAACTCGGGCGCGCGGCGTTGCAGCGGCTCCGCGATCTGCGGACCGACGAAGGTCATCACGTTGATGGTCACGCCCTTGAAGTCCTCGGCCGCTATCGCCGGCGACGCGGCCACACATGCGGCCGCGAGTGCGGTCGCAGCGCCCGCTTGCTTGAACAGGTTCATTGTGTGTCTCCTTCATTGCGGTTGACTACGCTTCTTCGTCTCTCTCTGTCCTTCTCGTCTCTTACTCCCTGAACAAATCGGGCCGCTCCATCGAGAAGCGCCGCAGTTCCGCGACTACTTCATCCAGATGAACATGCATCGCGTGGGCGGCGGCATCGCCGTCGCGCGCGCGTATCGCATCGGCGATACAAGTGTGTTCCGCGAGCGTATGCGCGTGACGCTCGGGACTCGCCATCAAACGGCGCGCGCGATCGAGCGCATTGCGCGATGCCGCGACGATTTCCTTCACGCGCGGCAAGTCGATCGCGTCGAGAAGCAACGCGTGAAACGCGAGATCGAGCAGATGAAATTCGCGGCGCAAACCTTGCTGCACCGCATCGCGTTCGCGTTCGAGATTGGCGTCGAGCGCATCGAGCGTGGTGTCGTCGCAGGTAGCGGCAAGCGTGCGCACGGTCTCCACTTCGAGCGCGCTGCGAATGAACAGATGCTGGCGTATGTCGTGCATGACGATGGGCATCACGCGCGTACCGCGTTGCGGCAACACTTCGACGAGACCCGCAGCCGCGAGCTTCGCCAATGCAGACGAAACCGGAAAGCGCGATACGCCCATGCGCTCGCACACCGCAAGCTTGTCGATCATCATGCCCGGCTCCATCGACAGATTGACGATGGCCGCGCGCAGTGCCTCCTCGACCGCGTCGGTGAGGTTGCCGCGCTCCGTACCTTGCAGGCGCGGCAGTGCGCGGTAAGGGTCGGCGGCAAGACTGTTTTCATTCGTCGATGTGCTCACGCCGCCCTTGCTTTAGCACTAACATGCTAGCAGGCTAGGAGGCGAAGCAAGCGTTGTCAATGTCGTTTGCGCCCGTGCGTTGCAGCATATTCAGGCCTTTATACAAGGCTTCGTTTAAGGAGGAGATGAACATGACCCGCATCACCAGGCTCTCCGTGCGCGATATCCGTTTCCCCACATCGCGTTCGCTCGACGGCTCAGACGCCATGAACGCCGCACCCGATTATTCGGCCGCCTACGTGATACTCGAAACCGATGCGCCCGCGCTCGCCGGACACGGCCTCACGTTCACCATCGGGCGCGGCACCGAAGTCGTCGTCGCGGCGGTCGAGGCACTCGCGCCGCTCGTCGTCGGCAGGACGATCGAAGATATCGCCGCGGACATGGGCGGCTTCTGGCGCGCGTTTACATCGGATAGTCAACTCCGCTGGATCGGTCCGGAGAAAGGCGTGATCCATCTCGCGACCGCTGCCGTCGTCAACGCGGTATGGGACCTCTGGGCCAAGAGCGAAAAGAAGCCTGTGTGGAAACTGCTCGTCGACATGAGTCCGGAAGAGCTCGTGCGCTGTCTCGACTTCCGCTATGTGACCGACGCAATCACGCCCTCAGAAGCGCTCGCGTTGTTGAAGCGCCTGCATGGCACGCGCGGCGAACGCGAGAAGGAAATGCTTGCGCAGGGTTTTCCCGCGTACACGACATCCGCCGGCTGGCTGGGTTACGACGACGACAAGATCCGCCGGCTGGCGCGCGAAGGCGTCGCGGCGGGCTGGACGCATTTCAAGCAGAAGGTCGGCGGCGATCTCGAAGAAGACATGCGCCGCGCGCGCATCCTGCGTGAGGAAATCGGCCCTGACCGCAAGCTGATGATGGACGCCAATCAGGTGTGGGAAGTCGATGAAGCCATCGCCAACATGCGTCGTCTCGCGGCGTTCGATCCGTGGTGGATCGAAGAGCCGACGAGCCCCGACGACGTGCTCGGTCACGCCGAGATACGCCGGCGTCTCGCACCGATGATCGGCGTCGCGACGGGCGAGCATTGTCAGAATCGCGTGATCTTCAAGCAGTTGCTGCAGGCCGAAGCAATCGACTTTTGTCAGATCGATAGCTGCCGACTCGGCGGCTTGAACGAAGTGCTCGTCGTACTCCTGATGGCCGCGAAGTTCGGCGTGCCGGTCTGCCCGCATGCGGGCGGCGTCGGCCTATGCGAGTATGTGCAGCATATTTCGCTGTTCGACTACATCTGCGTATCGGGCTCGCTCGATCATCGCGTGCTCGAATACGTCGATCATCTGCACGAGCATTTTCTCGATCCCGTCGTCATCAGGAACGGGCGTTACATGCCGCCGCGGTTGCCCGGCTATAGCATCGAGATGCACGCGGCATCGCTCGAACGATACGAATTCGGCAAAGGAGAAGCATGGCGCACATGAACGCACCTTCGTGGCAGGACGTGCTCGCTCAAACCGAACGCGCGCTCGCATGCGGCGCGTTGCGTTCGTTCGATACGGCGCGAAGCGTGATCGAAGATGGCGGCGTGCGCTTTCTCGTGCGTCAGGCGGCGAATGTCGCGCGCAAGGAGCAGGCGTCGAAGCTCGCGGCGAAGTCCGCCGCCGACGCCGCAAGCGAATGGCGCGATCCGTTTTCGCCCTGCGAGGAAGCGTTGCGTGTCGGCGATATCGGCGAGCGGCACTTTCTGTTGCTCAACAAGTTCAACGTGCTCGCGCATCATCTGCTGATCGTGACGACGGAATTCGAGCCGCAAGAAGCGCTGCTCGGCGAGGATGACTTCGCCGCGCTCCGTGCATGCCTCGATCGCTTCGACGGGCTCGGCTTCTATAACGGCGGCGCGGTCGCCGGATCGAGTCAGCCGCACAAGCATCTGCAGATGGTGCCCTTGCCGCTCGACGGCCACGCGTTGCCGATCGAAGCGGCGCTCGAAGCGTCGCGCACGAACGGCATCTTTCGCGCGCCGCAACTCGCGTTCGCGCACGCGGCCGCTTGGCTCGACGACGCCGGCGCCGCCGACATACACGCGACCTATCTGCACTTGCTGGAGGCGATCGGCGTGCAGCCGCTCGATGTCGTCGGCGTCGCGCATCAGGGCGCGCCCTATAACCTGCTCGTCACGCGGCGCTGGATGCTCGCGGTGCCGCGCAGCGTGTCGCATATCGAAGGCGTCGCGGTCAATGCGCTCGGCTTCGCGGGCTCGCTCTTCGTGCGCGACGACGCGCAACGCGGCATCGTCGAGAAGCTCGGGCCGATGAAACTGCTCGCGAGCGCAGCCGTCTCTTGAAATCGGCTTTGCGTGCCCGCATGTCGGCTTCCAGACATCTGGAGTTTACAGACCATGGGAAGCCGGCCTCAATTCATCGACGATCTTGCGCGCGGCACGCAAGACGCCTCGCTCGATCGCAGCGGCAGTATCGACAATATCGACGATAGCGCCCTGCTCGACGCCTATTCGCGCACGGTCATCGGCGCGCTCGAGCGCGTGCAGCAAGCCGTCGTGTTCATCGCCGTCGAGCGTCAGATTGCCGACGCGCGCGGCACACGGCGGAATGTCGGCGGCACGGGCTCGGGCTTCATTTTCACGCCCGACGGCTATCTGCTGACGAATAGCCATGTCGTGCACGGCGCGACGCATATCGTCGTCACGCTCGCGGATGGCGCGCGTTTCGATGCCGATCTCGTCGGCGACGATCCTGCAAGCGATCTCGCCGTGTTGCGCATCGGTTCGGCGGAGCCGCTGCCGCATGTCGAACTGGGCGAGTCGGGCAGCCTGCGCGTGGGTCAGATCGCGATCGCGGTCGGCAATCCGCTCGGGCTCGCGCAGACCGTCACCACGGGCGTCGTGTCGGCGCTCGGCAGAACCTTGCGCTCGACCTCGGGCCGCATGATCTACGACGTCATCCAGACCGATGCCGCGCTCAATCCCGGCAATTCCGGCGGCCCGCTCATCAATTCGGCGGGGCAAGTGATCGGCGTGAACACGGCCATCATCTCCGGCGCACAGGCGATCTCGTTCGCGACCGCGATCGATACGGCGAAGTGGGTCATCATGCAGATCTTCGCTCACGGGCGCGTGCGGCGCGCGTATATCGGCGTGGCGGGGACGACAACGCCGATCTCGCGGCGCGTGCAGCGCTTCTTCGAACTCGCGTCCGCAAGCGGCGTGCATGTGATGGAGATCGTGAAAGGCAGCCCGGCCGCGCTCGGCGGATTGCGCACGGGCGATCGCATCGTCGCGGTGGATGACATCGCCGTCGATAGCGTCGATGGTTTGCAGCGCACGCTGGACGCATCGCGTATCGACAAGGCGGTCAAGATTTCGGTGCTGCGCGGCACGCAGAAGCTCAATATCGACGTGACGCCCGTCGAGCAGACGGGTTGACGCGGCAGCGGCGCGCGCTCTTGCGAACACGCGCCGCTACACGTCGCTTCCCTTCATCTTCTGCTGCCGGTCTCCCGCGCCGGTTCTCCTGCTGGCCCCGTGGTTCGTCCGGGCGCATTGGCGAAAGCGCCGGTCACGCGCTCGCGCAAAGCAGCGGCATCGCGCCGCAACAGTCCGTTCGTCGACGCCGCCATCAACACATCGATGCGCCGCAGCCAGTATTCAGGCCGCATCACGGCATGGCGCGCGCACTTGCCGTGTGGGTTTGTCGCGACGCGTTCGAGCTCCGCGATCATTCGCCCGATGTGCGCGAGTTCGTCCTGTGCGTGTTGATCGACGCTCACGGGCGCCTCCTCCCGTCTCCCGCGTCTGAATTGCAGCGCGGGCTCCATCCTCCTAAACGGCACAACCCGACGGTTTATTCCAGCGCCGGAAGCAAACAATGCGAAACAGGGGCGTGGCCCGCGCTTTGCGCTATTCGCGATGTATCGACGGCTATGTGCGCTAACAGGCGGTCGCGCGTGCGCGGCTCCGGCCTAATGCGAAGGCAGGCAGCATTCGCGCGCACGGGCCGCCCCGTCGAACGATCTGCCCTGTCGGGGAAGGTCCTAAAAAAGGATTGCCAATGATCATGCACAAGAAAAACCAGACGGCCACGCGCCGCGAAGCATTCCGCTGCACCGGCGCGCAACTCGACGCCATCTTGCGGTTCGCCGAGGAACGCAAGCTCGACAATCAGCCGCTGCATATCGTCGTTGCCGAATACTGGCGCTATCAGGCGCACGCGAAAGCGGCCTGATCGTCCGGTCCGTATGACGTGCTCGCGAGTTTCGATGCAGCGCCCATGCGGGCGTGGCAGGACTATTGTCCCGAAAGCACGCGTTGCTTGAGCACCCAGATCGCGGTCGGCACCGCGTAGTATCCGCTCACGTTGCCGGTGACGAGCTTGCCCGTCACCTGGATGCGCGCGTTTTCCGTGGGCGTCGCGTCGATGATCTGCACCGCCGACACGTTCGATTGCTGACGCCCGCCTTGGCCTGCGCCCGCGCTCGTCACGCAGACCGGGCTCGATAGCGAAAGCACCCACGCGGATTTCGCCGATGCATCGCCTTCATGCGCGGCCTGGCGTGTCGCCGTGCCTTCCAGCGTGACGACATCGCCGTCGTTATAGCAAGGCGCCGCCGCCGCGGAGCCTGCCATCAGCACGAGCAACCAAGCACAGGCTTTCGCAGTCATTCGAACCTCGCGAAGAGCGCGTATGACGCGCGGATCCGGGAAAGAAGCTCAGCTACTTTAGGGGATAGCGGTTGGGGTCGCAACCCGCGGCGCACAGTCATCGGAGCATTCCTTACAAAATCATCATGCTGGAACGCCCGTTGCTGAACTTGATCTGACCAATTAAACAGCGCGGAAGACGGATCTTAAGGCCGCGCCTACATAAGACATCTGTTGCTCGGTCCGTGAAGCCTGCGGACCGACAGAGGGGGCGACGATGAACCAGGTGATAGTTGGAGTGTTCGGGTCTTATCGGGACGGACATGATGCATTACGCGCTTTGCAACTCGCAGGTTTGCGGCGCGACGACGCACATCTTTATCGGGCTGGGCGTGGCGAGATCGACATCGATGCATTGCTGCCGCCAGCACACGACGAAGACGATGCCGAATACGCCGCGCATGGCGAGCACCAGGGCGTGATCGGCGCACGCAACCGCTTCGTGCCGCACGAGCCGCACGAGCCGCTTGCGCCGCGCCCGCCCGCGCCACACGCCGCCGACGACGCCACGCCCCAGCGCACCTTGCTCGTCATCCGCATGACGGACGATATCAAGCCGGGCGCTATCGGCGAGCTGCTGCACGAGCATGGCGCGATCGCTGTCAAGGACCCAAGCGGCCACTGGCGTTTCTCGCCGTTCCGGAATCCGGCACGCGCCTGAGCGTCCGCATTCAATGCATGCCGGGATGAGGTTTGCGTGCGTTGGGCCAGACGTTGGCATCGGCGCGCGCGTCTTCGCCGGTCGCATCGTCTTGCGTTGGCTCGTTCGCGAGGTCGCGCGCTTCCTGCGCCGCCGCGGCCGCGCGCAACCTTCGACAATGCGCCGAATGGCGGAATGTCGCGAGCATGCGGACGACTTCGCGGGTTCTCGTCCTCATTGTTGCCTCCCTCGAAGCAGTTGAGAAACTACTTTAAGTGTAGGCGGCAAATCCTCGGGTGCAAGGCGTTCGGCGAAATAATGATCAGGCGCGAAAAAAACCGGACGGTTGCTTGCGCAAACGTCCGGCTTTTTTTTCACTGCTGTCCTGCTGCTTCAACTACGCACTTTCACGTCGCGGAATTTACTGCTGTTGCGTTACTTCTTTGATGCTGCACTGCTTACTTCTTTTCTGCATTGCTGACTTATCGCTTCACTGCTTTACTGCTTTACTGCTTTACTGCTTCACTGCTTTACTGCTTTACTGCTTCACTGCTTCACTGCTTCACTGCTTCACTGCTTCACTGCTTCACTGCTTCACTGCTCTACTTCGTTACTGTTGTACTGCGTTACTGCTGCTTTACTGCTCTACTACCGGAAGTCGTGCTGACCGCTCTCAACGTAGAACACTTGCTCTGGCGCGTTACTCCTGACCGAAAACACCGATGCCACGCGTCCATTAGCCATCGACATGAAAGCGATCAGGCTCATCGACATGATCGCAGCGGCGAGAATGATGCGCTTCTTTTGCATGGCGGCTGTCTGTGTTGTTCGGCGTTGATGCAATAGTAGAGAGACCCGGATGAGAAAGCTCTAATCCGCGTCTTAAACGCAAACATCTCCGGCGCTTCCGAACAGCCGCAACACGCGATTGTTCGAACCGTCTAGTACATTCTTCCTGTCGTGACCGGTGCACAACACGGCGGAAAAGAACTTTACTGTCGCCTTGCCAGTGGCCTTCGATGCCGGGAGAATCGAAGCAACGACCCCAAAAAGGCCGTTCCTTCACTACACGAGAGCTCGATGGCAACCTTAGAGGGCAAGGCGCGTTACCGCATTGATACCGATAACACCGGCGCCGGCATCGCCATCATGATCCTTACGACGGCCACTTTCGCGGCCAGCGATTCGACCGTCAAGCTGATCGGCAGCGCAGTCCCTCTCCTCGCGCTGCTCTGGGTGCGCTATGTGTTTCAGATGGTCGTGATGGGCGTTTGGCAAATCCGCCGCCGCGCGTTCGGGCTCTTTCGCACGGGCAGCGTCCGGTTGCAGATCGTGCGCGCCGTGCTGCTGCTCACGAACTCCGCATGTACGTTCGCCGGTCTGCGGCATCTGCCGTTGCCGGTGTCCACGTCCCTTGCGATGCTCGCCCCGCTCATCTCCACGCTGCTCGCCGCGCTCGTCCTGAAAGACGACGTGCCGCGCAGCAAATGGGCGCTGGTCGCTGTCGGCTTCATCGGCATGTTGCTGGTCGTACGGCCTGGCGGCAGTCAGTTCAGCTGGACCGTGATCTATCCGATCGGCGCGGCGACGACGTTCGCGTGCTTCCAGGTGGTGTCGAGCCATCTTTCGCGCGTCGACGATGCCATCACGACCAACTTCCTCACGGCGCTCGTCGCGACCGTCATGCTGTGCGTGCTTGTCTGGATGGATCAGGCCGAAACGCTGCCGGCACTCGCGCAGGTGCGCTTCGAAAGCTGGCTGCTCGTCGTATTCATGGCGACGATGGCGACCACCGGCCACGGACTGATGCTGCAAGCACTCAAGCGCGCGCCGCTCTCCGTGCTGACGCCGCTCGGCTATGGCCAGCTCGCGTTCGCCGCGTTATTCAGCTGGCTGCTGTTCCGTCAGGTGCCCGACATGTGGATGGGAATCGGCATGTGCGTGATCGCCGCGAGCGGCATCGGCACCGTGCTGTTGCATGGCCGCAAGCCGCCGCCGGCCGTATCGACGGAAATCTGACTGCAGGGAGGAGCGATTCGCTCAGTTGGCGGTATGCGCGTGCTGCGCCTGGCCCGTGCAAAGCCAGTGCGGATCGATGTCGAGCGCCTTCGCGATGCGGTTGAACGCGGCGAACGGCGGAACCGTGATGCCGCGCCGCCAGAACTGCACATCGTGTTCGCTCACGTCGAGCCAGTTGGCGGCTTTCGCGGAACTGATGTTCGCCTTCTGCAAGGCCCGGTCGAGACGCGCGGCCATCGCGCGCCGCAATGCGTTGTCTTCGTGACTACGTTCAAGGTGGCCAAGGGTTTGGGAATGTCGCCCCATTTTCTTCCAATCTCTCGATTTATATATACGCCGTTCAGCGCCGGCTCATTCGCGCGAAGGTGAATCCTATTGATCCACGATGACGAGGCGGTGACAAAAATACCGAAGAATCTTCGGCGTCCCGCAAGTCTGTCGCGCGTGTTGCAGTGCGAGATTTTTTCAAGTTACGTATGAATGCGTCAAGTGGGGAAACAACGCACAGCAAGCGTTTCGGCTAGGTGTTTACGCCAAGAGCCCTGTCCGGACGTGCGGTATCACTCATAACGAACGCACGTTCGCCATCCGACTGGTCGGGATTATCTCGTTTTCAGCGAATATTGCAGAGACAATTGGTCGCTTGCATTATGCGACTCCTGCAAGGAAGCAATTACGGCGCATTATTCGGCTGATTTGTTTATTACTCGACCTTATTTTTGATTAAATGACTGCATGGTTTGAAGTCAAGCCGGGAAAACGTAATTGACACTTCATCTGCTTGCCTTAGAATAGGTCGATCGTTGCAGCGCACAAATCCATCGGGCAATCAATTGGCAACTTCAATATGGAGTCGAGCATGAGTAGTCTTGCGCCGGAAAACGTAATCGCATCGCAGAAAGCGGGCGTCGACACGACGTTCGGTCTTGCCGCACAAGCCGTCGGTGGCTTCGAAAAGCTCGTCGACCTGAATGTACGCACCGTCAGAACGGCGCTCGACGAGCATCAGGCGCTCGTAGCCAGAACGTTCTCCGTGCGCGATCCGCAGGAATTCTTCGCGCTTCAGAACCAGCATCTGCAGGAGAGCGCCCAGCGGGTGCAGGCGTACTGGCTCGGCGTCTACGAAATTGCGGCCGGCGTGCGCGGCGGCTATCTGGAAGCGGCGCAGGATCACATCGAGAAATCGCAGCGCAACGTGCAGGCATTCGTCGAAAGCCTCGCGAGCAATGCGCCGGTCGGCAGCGAAGCCGTCGTGTCGGCGTGGCGCACTGCGATCGACGCCGCGACGGAATCGGCGAATTCGGCTTACGAAGCCGCGAAGAAGGCCGCGAAACAAGTGGTCGAAGCAGCACAGAACGACGCCACCGTCGCTAACCAGACGGCCGTGCGCGCCGTATCGAAAACGGCGAGCGTCAGGAAGTAAGCGCGAGTAACGCAAAAAAAGGCGGACGCGATCCGCCTTTTTTTGCGTCTCAGCCGCCCAGACTTTTCAGCACGAGTTCGTGCGAGCGGCCGATCCACACGGCCGAATCGCGATGATCGGCGAGCGCGTCGCCGGTATTCGGATGCATGAAGACATCGAGCGCGCCGTGGTTGAGCGTGAGCCACGCGAGCATCGGCGCAAGCAGGTCACCGCCGAATCCCAACTGAAACGACCACATCGGATGCGGTCCGACAGGCCGCTCGTGAAAGCGTCCGAGCCGTAACGCGCCGCTCTGCAACGCGTCCGCGAAGCGTTGCTCGATGACGAGCCGAAGCTCCCAGGCGGCGTCGCGGCTCGATGCATCGAAGTAGACATGCGCGTGCCAGTCGGTAATGGTGCGGGTGTCCGGGGCGTTCATAGTTTCATCCGTGCGCGACAATATGGCGATGCGTGCCATTCTAGCGAACCGCTATCCGCAACGTTTGAGCGACCAGAGCACGGCGCCGTTATCGAAGCTTCGATGATGCGCCGCGCGCAGGCCGATCTCTGCGCCGAGTTGCGACAGGACGAACGCGTCGGCGAAACGCGTGATGCCGGCAATCGCCGGCTCCGGCGACAATCGCTCGATCCACAGCCATCCCGCATCGCCCGACAAGGCCGTAATGCGCGCGCCCGCAGACCGCGCGTGCCGCACGATGACGCGGCTTTGCGGCAAGTCCGCGTCGACGATCCACGCATGTGCCGATGCGCCCATCGCGCCGCCGAACGGCATCCACGGCAACGATGCCGTCGCGATGAGAAACGCGCGCCGCGTCGTCGTCATCGCGCTTGTCTTCCAATATCGCGCGGCCAGATGCCCTGCTTGCCCGGCGACAGAATGGCGTTCGGATCGAGCGCGGTCTTGATCGTATTCGACAGCCGCATCGACGCGTGATCGTTGAAATCGTATTGCGCGGCGGCGAGGTCCATATACGAAAGATGCGTGCGATATTGCCCGTAGCCCGCCGCGCCCGCGTCGCGGATCAGCGTTTCGATGAGCGCGCCCGCATCGCGCGATTGTTTCGGATCGTCGCGATCGAATATCGCCGCGAAGATGTGATGCATCGCGCGCTCGCCCGCCGTAAAGCCGCCGTAGTAATCGAAGCCCAACTGCGCGGCGCGCTCGCGCACCATGCGCGCCTGCTTCACGGCGTCGCGCCCGAGCGGCGCGCAAACCGGCGAGAAGTCGATATGCGCGCCCGAGCCGCCGCGCCAGTTCAGCAAGTTGCACGCTTCGAGTCCCGGAATGCCGACTTGCGCCCGATCGCCGCCGCCTTCGGGCTCGACCGATCCATCGCGATACGGCATCTCGAAGAGCGTCGCACCCGCGATCGGCTTGAAGCGCGCATGCACGATATCGCGCCGCGCTTCGACCAGCGCGCGCGGTCCATACAAGCAGAAGCGCAGGTTCCAGCGGCCGATCCCGATCTTGCGCGCCATCGCGTCGATGACGTCGTCGGGCATGGCGCCGTCGCCGTCGAACCATTGCTTGCGCGTGGACACGCCCGCCGCCCAGCGCACCGCGCTCTCGATCACCGCGTTGCTCTGGATCGTGCCGTCCATCCGGAGCGGACGCAGCGTATCGACAATGCGCTCCAGATCGTCCTCGCGCGCGAACGCATAGCGGCAGATCATGTAGCCCTCCGGCGCGGGCATGAGCCAAATACCGAGCTTCGTGACGACGCCGAAGTTCGACTGCATGAACATGCCGTCGTAAGACGGCCCGAAGCCGCCTTTGAAGACCTGCCAGTCGCGGCTCGACGACATCGCGCCCATGCCGGTGCGAACCAGATCGCCGTTGGCGAGCACAACTTCCATGCCGCACTGGTTCGCCGCGTGATCGCCGTAAGGTGTCGTGCCGTAGCCGCGTTCCAGCGTGTTGCCGATCACGCTGCCCCATCCGGCCGCGGGCGGATCGAGCCAGAAGCGGCGGGGCGTGCCGAGCGCGCGATGCAGGTCGTAGTAGGTCACGCCCGGTTCGACGAGCGCGTGGCCGAGCGTTTCATCGATCGCGATGATGCGGTTCATGCGCCGCAAATCGAGCACGACACAACCGCGCATGCGCGGCGCGGCGCCGCCGTAAGCGAAGTTGCGCCCCGTCGATACGGTCCACAACGGCACGCGATACCGATTCGCGATCGACAACACCGCGCGCACGCCATCGACATCCTTCGGCATGACCACCGCCGACGGCGCGTGTGCGGACGCATCGCCGGGCGCGAACGGATCGAAATACGCGGCGATGTCGTCGGCGCGCACCGCATCGCCACCGAGCGCCGAGCTGAACGCCGCCAGCGCCGCCGGCAAGTCGGGCATCAATAGCCGCCACTGCTGCCGCTGTTCGATGTCGTGCCCGATGCGCCCGAACTACCATCGGTCTGACATCCCGCAAAGAGGCCGGCGAGCAGAACGAGCATGACCGTTGCGAGTCTGGCGAGCTTCATGAAACACCTCCGAAAGGAATTGAAAAGCGGAGCGCGGTAGTTAAGCCGCTTACCCATTAAACGCGCGGCGATCCGCCGATATTCCTTCGATAAACGCCAGCGAGACATTTTTGCGCCCCGTCACGCACGCAATGAAGCGCTCTCCAGGCCTTTCGACACGACGGCGGCCGAGTCTCACACGGGCCGCTCGGTGGCGTAAAAGGCGCGTGCTAGACTGCTGTACATGCATACAGTATCCGCGCCCGCCTATACCGTCGCCGTGCGCGCGCTGTGCGAATTCACGGCGAAACAGGGCGATCTCGATCTTCGCTTCACGCCGACGCCGAACGCGCAGGAAGGCGTCGCGGGCCATGTCACGGTGACGAACCGCCGTCCGGCCGGTTATCAGAAGGAAATCTCGCTGTCGGAAACTTACGGGCCGCTTTTCGTGCGCGGCCGCGCCGACGGCTACGATCCCGCGCTCAACCGGCTCGAAGAGATCAAGACGCATCGCGGCAAGCTCGAATCGATGCCGGAGAATCATCGGCATCTGCATTGGGCGCAGGCGCGCGTCTATGCGCATCTGATGTGCCGCAAGCTCGCGCTGGATTCCATCGAGATCGCGCTCGTGTATTTCGATATCGTCGATGAAACCGAAAGCGTGCTCGTCGAGACGCAAACGGCGCAGGCGCTCGCGGCACACTTCGAGACGCAGTGCGAGCGCTTCATCGCGTGGGCGAAACAGGAACTGGCGCACGGCGCGGCGCGCGACGAGGCGCTGAAGACGCTAACCTTCCCTCACGCCGATTTCCGTCCTGGCCAACGCGCGCTCGCGGAAGCGGTGTATCGCGCGGCGGTATCGAAGCGCTGTCTCGCGGCGCAAGCGCCCACGGGCATCGGCAAAACGGTCGGCACGCTCTTCCCGCTGCTCAAGGCGTGGCCCGGCCAGCAACTCGACAAGATCTACTTTCTCACCGCGAAAAGCGCGGGCCGGCAACTCGCGCTCGATGCGCTGACGACGCTCGCCGCGAAACCGTTGCGCGTCGTCGAACTCGTCGCGCGCGACAAGGCTTGCGAATATCCGGATCGCGCGTGTCACGGCGATTCGTGTCCGCTCGCGCGCGGCTTCTACGATCGCCTGGCCGATGCGCGCGCCGCCGCGCTGGAATGCGCGCAGCTCGATCGCGCATCGGTGGCCGAGGTCGCGCGCCGGCACGAAGTCTGTCCGTACTATCTGAGTCAGGAGTTGTCGCGCTGGAGCGATGTAATCGTCGGCGATTACAACTACTACTTCGACACGAGCGCAATGCTCTTCGCACTCGCGGAGGCGAATCGATGGCGCGTGGCGGTGCTCGTCGACGAAGCGCATAACCTCGTCGAGCGCGCGCGCGGCATGTATTCCGCGACGCTCGATCAGGCCGTCTTCAACGCAATGCGGCGCAGCGCGCCGGGCGTGCTCAAGAAGGCGCTCGGACGCGTCGCGCGAAGCTTTAGCGAAACGGCGAGCGAGCAGCACGCGTCGGGCATCGATTACGTCGCGCACACCGAGCCGCCCGCGCGCTTCCTGGTCGCGCTCGGGCAGGCCGTCTCGTTCATGACGGAGATGCTCGGCGAACAGCCCGACGTCTTCACGCCCGACATCTTGCGCTTCTATTTCGACGCCGTTCATTTCACGCGCATCGCGGAGCGCTTCGGTGCGCATTCGCTTTTCGATATCACGTTGTCCGGTGCAAGCTTGCACGCAAAGAAGCCCGCCGCCGTGCTGTGTCTGCGAAACGTGATTCCGGCGCCGCATCTTGCGCCGCGTTTTGCGCGCGCCCACAGCGTCGCGCTCTTTTCCGCGACGCTCACGCCCGCGCATTTCTACGCCGACACGCTCGGGCTGCCGGCATCGAGCGTGCGGATCGACGTCGAATCGCCGTTTTCGGCGGAACAGCTCGACGTGCGCGCGATCGCCGATCTTTCCACGCGTTATCGCGATCGCGCGCAGTCGGTGGAACGCATCGCCGATCTCATCGCCGCGCAGTTTCATCGCGCCGAGGGCAACTATCTGAGCTTCTTCTCCAGCTTCGAATATCTGGCGCAGGTCGCGGACGCGCTCGCGGCCCGGCATCCGTCGATTCCGTGCTGGCAGCAGTCACGCGCGATGAGCGAAGCGGCGCAACGCGAATTCCTCGCGCGCTTCGTCGCCGATGGGCGCGGCATCGGCTTCGCGGTGCTCGGCGGCGCGTTCGGCGAAGCGATCGATCTGCCGGGCACGCGGCTCATCGGCGCATTCGTCGCGACGCTCGGCCTGCCGCAACTCAACGCGGTCAACCAGCAAATGAAAGCGCGCATGCACGATGTGTTCGGCGAAGGTTACGCATACACGTATCTCTTTCCCGGCTTGCAGAAGGTCGTGCAGGCGGCCGGGCGCGTGATACGCGGGCCGCTCGATCGCGGTGTGCTCTATCTGATCGACGACCGCTTTGCGCGCGCCGACGTGCGGCGTCTTCTGCCCGCGTGGTGGCAAGTGAAAGTGCTGCGCCAGCGCGACCTGGCCGCGTCGGGAGATACGACTATTTAGACGCGCGCGTCCGCGCCGTTAACTGGTCAAACGCGGGCATTCGTCTTGCTGCCAACCGGCGCTTTCGGGGACACGAAGGCGTCCTCGTGGGGCCGGCAGAGCCCACCCATGGAGAATCACATGTCTACCGCTGAAACCCCGCGACCCGTTGATGCGCTCGACATGCTCGCAGCCGATCACCGCGCCATCGAAGCATTGTTCGATGCCTGCGAACGCGCGGAACGCGGCGATTTCGAACGCAGGAACGCGCTCGTGCAGCGTGCGTGCGAGTTGCTGACGATCCACTCGATCGTCGAAGAGGAATTGCTGTATCCGGTCGCGCAGAACGCGCTTCCCGCCGATCGGCGCGTCGATGTCGACGTCGACGAAGCCTACGTCGAGCATTTTCTCGTGAAGACGCTGATCGAACGGATCGCGAACCTGAAAGCCGGCGACGACGCCTTCGATGCGACCTTCAAGGTGCTGAGAGAGAACGTGATGCAGCACATCGAGGAAGAGGAAAGCGTGCTGTTTCCGGAAGTGCGCAAGACGCCGATCGATCTCGCCGCGATGGGCGCGAAGCTCGATGCGCGGAAGGCCGCGCTGCATGAACGTATCGCCGAGACCGCGCCCGCGCACTGAATTGCAGAGCAAGACCCGGGGTGCGTGCGCGGCGCGGCAGGCGCACACTTTGAGGCGAATTCATGCACATCCGGAGAAACGACATGAAGGTGCTCGAACGGGCGACGGCAGACGATATCGACGAACGCATCGATGCGCTCGACTGGGCCGCTATCGAAGCGCAACTCGACAGCTACGGCTGCGCGAGCGCGCCCGCCCTCTTCTCGCGCGACGAATGCGACGCGCTCGCCGCGCTGTACGACCGCGACGGCGTGTTCCGCAGCCGCGTCGTGATGGAGCGCCACGGCTTCGGGCGCGGCGAATACAAGTACTTCGCGTATCCGCTGCCCGACGCGGTCGAGCGAACGCGGCGCGCCGTCTATCCTCATCTCGCGCCGGTGGCGAATCGCTGGAACGAGGTGATGGGCATCGAGACGCGATATCCGCGCGAACATGCGGCGTTCGTCGAGCGGTGTCATCGCGCGGGGCAGACGCGGCCGACGCCGCTGCTGCTGCGCTACATGCCCGGCGATTTCAATTGCCTGCATCAGGATTTATACGGCGAGCACGTCTTTCCGATTCAGATGGGGATCCTGCTCTCGGCGCCCGGCCGCGATTTCACCGGCGGCGAATTCGTGATGACGGAGCAGCGCCCGCGCATGCAGTCGCGCGCGGAAGTGGTGCCGCTCGACCAGGGCGATGCGGTGTTTTTCGCCGTGCATCATCGGCCGGTGCAGGGCACGCGCGGGCCGTACCGGGTGAACATGAAGCACGGTGTCAGCCGCCTGCGCTCGGGGCGCAGGCATATGCTCGGCGGGATTTTTCACGACGCGCAGTGAGCGCGCGCTTCATCGACGCCTGGTTCGCTTACTCGTTTTCGTCGAAAGAGCAATCAACCCTTACCGGACAAGGCTTGCTGCACGGACCTACGCTGAAACCTACGCCGTATAGGAATGTGGTTTGACAAACCAGCGATACACGAGGCGTGACGGCGCAACCGCAAGTTGCTCTGACGGCTTGGCTCAAGACGTTGTTTGCTGCGGCGCTTGTGTTCAGGAACCGATAGCTGACGTATTCTCCTCGCCTTTATATGGGAGGAGAAGCATGGCAAAACAACGCTTGTATCGTGAGGAGCTTTACGACTTGGTCTGGGCCGAAGAGATGCTCGTACTCGCGTCGCGTTATCAACTCTCCGAAGAACAGCTCATCGGACACTGCCGCGAGATGCGCATTCCTTTCCCCACTGAGAGCTATTGGAAAGCGCTTCGACAGGGAAAGAAAATGAAGCGCACACCGTTGCCAGATCCTAAACTCGGTCAGGTTTTGAGTGTCGAAACACCGCTCGACGCAGAACCTTCAGCCAAGAAAAGCCTCTCGGAACGATTGCGGGCCGTAATCGATGGAGCACAGCCCGAACAATCCGGTCTTACTTTCAAATTACCGCGCGCATACCGCTGGCATCGCTTGATCAAACCAATTCACGACGACCTGCAGCGACTTGCGGAGCAGGCGAGGCAATACAAGATTGAGCGCGATCGCGCTGCTAAGGTGGCGCGCCATGGCACCAAAAATAATCATAGGCCGCAACTTATATTTAACCCTGAACACAACGGCGTGTTAGGTAATGAAAAAAACCCGATTGTCCGTGCTTCGCTTGGTACCTACGAATATGCCTTATTCGTGGTAAATGAGGTATGCGTCCGAGCAGATGCGATAGGGTTTGTGCCGAAGATAAATCGCCCAAGGAGCCGTATCGAACTGCATCGCGGAGAGACATACGTTCAAATCCGAGTCCTGGAAAAGAGACGAGCCGAACGGATCAGAACCAATTCGAAAATATTACCTTACAGCCGCACATTGTATGCGACTGGAAAGATAGAGCTAGGCATCGCAGACCAAGGCTCGCGTGAGACTCGGTTTTTACTTGAGCCAGAAATCGCGCTAGACACCCAGTGGCGAGCGATTATCGATCTCATCGAAACTTGTTATGCGCGTTCCGTTGAATTGAAAATGGAACACGATGAATGGAGAAAGCGATACGCTGAGGAGGAAGCGCGGCGCCAGGAAGAGATCCGTCGGCAGCAGAAATTGCGCGAGGAGGCGGTGGCCGAATCCAAGCGGCGGGACCAGCTTCTGGAAGAAGCGGAAATTTGGAATCGCGTAAGTATTCTGCGCCGGTATCTCGCCGAACTCGATGCTCGTAGAGATGCTGGCGGAGAGATATCACCCAATCATGAGCAATGGCGGGAGTGGGCCGAGTCGGTGGCGAACCACCTAGATAGCAAACGCGTTGTCCAGCCAAATTTAAATGCTTGTTCTCGTTCGGACTCGCCGCAGAAGTAAACGCTGCGAACACGGCCGCTTCCAGGCCGCCGTCGGAAGCGCCTCGAATGGCTGCGATTGCATCGTCAACGAGTACGACGACGAGTACGAGCAGCCTGAGTGCGATGGGTAAGAACGGAGCCATTCTTCTTGGCGAGCTCGCGGCGCGCGCGACTCACCTCGACATTGAGTGCTCCCGTTGCGACCGCAAAGGCCGGTATCGACTTGCCAAGCTGGTCGCGCGGCTCGGCGAGGATTTCCCGATGACCGACCTCGGCACCGAGCTCGCAGATTGCCCGCGCCGAAGCGCGACCGCGCATCACGAGCGATGCGATGTGTTCTACCCCAAGCTCGCGCAGATCATTGCTGACGACCAGAAATCAACACCGACGAAACACACCCTATGAACGGTCGGAGGGCGCCGCCGCCCCATGCATACGATCTCTGGCCCGGGAATGGACATCTCGAACCTCTTGACGCGCAAAGCTTCGGAGTAACGCCAAGGAATCGCAGACGTCCTGCAGAGTTCTTAGTAACGTTTCACGAACGCAGAGCTCAGGGAATTCTTCTCCCCCGGAAGGTCTTTTCTGCACCGCCTCAATGCGTGCTCTGCACAGCATGATCTCCCGATTTAGCCGTGCCAACTTAGCGAGATGATCCGTCCGTTCCATAGCGCGCTCCCGAGGCCTCACCGAGCATAGGTGCCTTTATCGGCGACATCAGCGTCGGCGGCTATCGAGCGCTGATCTCGATATGGGAAAGGATAGTATCTGTTTCTCCGTCCGTGAAGGCTCTCGCCCAAGCGACTACTTGCTTTTCAACATCACTTCGGGTTTTCCCAACGAATCCAGTCGAGTAGGTAACCTTCTGAACTTTCGTCCTAGTGTTCCGATAATCACATCGTCTGGAGAAACGGGCATCAGCCGTCCAGCCGTCACCCGGGGCCGACGCGGGAAGAACTTCGAGAAAAAACGGACCCAACGAGTACATAGCGCCTCCCATTTTGGTCAGAACATGGACGCGCAGGTTTCGTTCCTCCGATCTGAAGACCGGCGGCTGGTCGCTAGTGCCTTAGCGCCAGGGTGAGGGGCCCAGGTGGTCGCGTGCGTTGCCACAACACGCAGTTGGCCCGAAGCCGATGACACGCACCTACCTGCCCCGCCTTGAAATGTGCGCTAAAGTTCCGACGCTTTCCGCCGACAAGCAGTCTCAGGATGACGAGAGGTCGCGTGCGGTAGCGCTCACTCACGATCGGGAAATCACAAAAAAGTGATACTATGTCGAACAAGAAATGGCGGCTGCACGACTATGAGACAAGCGCGGGAAAACGAGAGGTCAGAAAGGATTACGAGCGTGAAAGCGACTCGGTGCAAGCAGCGTTCGATCTGCATTGGGAGTATCTCGAAGTCCGCGACCGCTCAGAATGGGTGCGGCCCAATGCTCACAAGCTTCGCCCTGAGCACAAAGGGGGGTTCCGGGACTTCTTCGAATTCCGATTTCAAGCCGACAACGTCCAGCAACGCCCCCTCGGCTTTTTTGGACCGACGGACGGCGTTTTCACACTTTTGGTTTTCGCGAAAGAGAAAGGGGGCAAGTTCGTGCCGCAAAACGCCTACGGCATGTGCTGCGCCCGACGTGAAACGCTCGTAGAAGGCGGCGGACGTTCGGTACCATGGGACGAAAATGAGGTGGATCATGAAGCCGACAAAACTGGCAAAGCTGCGGCGCAAGGCGTACCGAAACGCTTACGTTAAGAGCAACGTCGCACAGGGGCTGGCCTTCCAAATCAAGGCTCTAAGAGTGTCGCGGGGTCTGACGCAAGCTGAACTCGCGCGTGCATTGAAGCTTGGCGGTCAATCTGCCGTGGCGAGGATTGAAGACCCGAGCTACGGCAAGACATCTATCGCTACCTTACTGAAGCTCGGCGAATTCTTCGACGTGGCGCTGCTTACTAAATTCGTCTCTTACTCACGTTACCTCGCTGAGTTCCAGGACCTCTCCGATCGCGCCCTTGCGGTCGAGTCGTTCGAACACGAGGATGCGGCCGGAGGCCTAGAGAACGCACCAGAATTCACTTTGATTCGTTCTATAAAATCGGAGTCAACGAGCCCGAAGACTGCTGTGGCTACTTGGGTTACCGCGACCACTCTCCAAAGTCAGCGTTCGCCGGCGCTGTTGTACGACGGCACTTCTGACTCTGCGTTGAGTACAGCAATCGCAAATTTTATTCTCCCGAGAGATCGAGTCCATGCCACGTAAAATCGAACAGCGGACGGAAGGAGTCGCATTCGACTGCCACGTGCCCGACAACGTCACCGAAATCTACGCTGATGGAGCCTCTGAGATCCAATTTGGCATGCCTATGTCGAGGATCTTGTTCCATAGTGTGACGAAGCCGGCAGATGGCCAGTCCCCGGAGGAGCGAGTCGCTCGTTTGGCTCTGGTTCTTCCAACCTCAGCATTGCTTGAACTGGTCGCTAACATAGCGACAAATACGACTCCCGAAGTGGCCGAATCGACCAAGGCAGCGATGGCAGGTTTCTTAGGCCACGTTTCCACACAAATTGGGCGACTGGTCGACATTACCGCAGCGAAGAAAAAGTAGAACGGGAGATAGACCACTGCCACGCGCCGGAATTGTGCGTGGCTAGTGCGTCACTGCTTGGCCGTAGTGGTCGTTAAGTGCAGGCGCCCGCGATTACTCCTTGCTGCTGGAGGATGCAGACGTAGTGCTGTAGATATTCGGCTTTTGCGCGGGCGTCGGCGTCGGCGTCATCGACGATCCCGAAAAGAGCTGATCCAAACGCAGGTGATAGCTCGGCTGTGCCACCGGAACCATCGACCACGCCGCCGGTGCTTGCGCCTGAATTTGCGGCGTTGCTACTGCTTGCGGGGGCGTAGGCTGTGACTGCGACGCGCAGCCGGCGAGCGCCATCAGCGATAGCAGCGCGATTCTTCGCATTGTCGGCATCATGGGATGCTTTCTCCTGAATGAGTTGCGCGTCGAGCGACGCGATCTGCGTCGACGCGTCGTTCTGTTTTGCGATCGCCGCGCGCGCCGCGCTCGCGGCCGCATCAGACACCGCCTGCAGCTTCTGCGCGTTGATCTCGTTGTCTCGTGCGTGCGCGGTCTGCTCGCTCGCCAGCTTCGTGGCATCCACGGTGTGCACGGCTGCGCCGCCTATCGCGATGCCGAGTACGGCCGCGATGATTCCTGTGATGAGGTATGGAGACATGGTCAGTTTCCTCGACAGGCCTGCGCCTCGAGTTCGCGCCGCGTCACGATGCCGCCGCAGCGGTTCGCCGCGATCGCGCAGTCCTTGCCCGCGACGAAGCGCCACTTAATGAACTCGCTGCATGCCCCGGGGAAGTCGCGCGCGACGTAGCGCTTCCGCAGCGTCGATCCACGATAGTTCGGCACGCCGATGTTGTACGCAAGATCCAGCACCGCAACCTTCTGGCCGTCCGACAGCTTGTCGAATCCGGGTGTAATCGCGCGCACCTCCGAGGCGTAGCCTGCGAGACTATCGCTGAGCATCTGCTTGCACTCGGGCAGCGTGTACGACCGCATCGCAACGTTCGTCTCGCCGAAGCACACCGTCTGAATGTTGTTGGCGAGCCGATCGTTGTATGGCTTAAGCGACACGCCCTCTTGCGATGCGGTGAGCGCGACGAGCGCCGCGGACGCCGCTACTCCGATCGATGCCGCAAGCGTGACCTTCTTGCCGGTGCCTTTACTTGGCTGCTGTGCTTGCGTCGCCATCGGCCGCCTCTGTTGCTGTCGTGGTTTTCGGAGCCGTCGTTGTGTAGCGCGCGGCGATGATGGCTAGGCAGCCGACGGCGATCGCGATCGCGAGCCGCCAGCTATCCGGCAAAAGCGACTTCACTTCGTCGGGCATGCCCGTCCATGCCGCCTCGATGAAAGGCGATGCGACCGAAACAGCGCCGAGCGCCGCCGCGATAATGGTTGACGAGTACGTGTGCACCTTGGCCGCGTCATCGACCAGGCGAAGCTTGAGGTTCATATGGCCTCTGAAAGAAAAACCCGGCGCGTGGCCGGGTCGGATGTGAAAGCGTGCGTGGCTTATCGCCGACTGCCCGCCCAAGGCTGCGCAGGCAGAGCCGGATGCGTCGCCGTCTCCAGCTTTTTGTCGACCGCCTTCGCGGTGTTCGCGGCTTCATCGGCCTTCGTCGCGGCGACTGCGACCTTCTGCTCGACGGCCTCTGTTTTCTGCGCGGCGACAGTTGCCGCCACGGCGGCCTGCCGCGTCTGCTTAATGAGCGCTGCTTGGCGCGCGTCGGTCAGCTTCGCCCGGTCGCCCAGGAAGCGCAGCGTGTATTGCGCGACCTCATGCGTGTCGGTGATCAAGGATCGAAGGTCCGACATCGCCTGGATGTTCTGCTGGTTCTGCTGTTGCAGCTGCTGCACCTTGCTCTCGTATTCGGCGACGCATGCGTTTCGAGTCTCAGCGCGCACCTCCGGGAACCGTTTGATGTAGGCCGCGCGCTCTCTGGTCCAGTTGGCACGTTCTACCGACATCCCCCACTGCCCGATGAAGAAGCCGACGGCGGCGACGCCCGCCAAGCCGCCGAAGAGACATGCGCCCATCACCCACCACCGCCAGTCACGAACGCGAGACATCTGACTCCCTCCGGTTTTCGATCGCCTTCTCGAGGCGTTCGATTCTGGTTTTCAATTCGAGCACTTCGGCCTCAGCGCGCTGCGCGCGCCGATCGGCTGCGTCCGCTCGCTGTTCGGCGGAGCGCATCAGTTCTTCAGCGCGGTCCGCGCGCTGCACGGCGAGCAGTTCCCGCGCCTCAGCGCGGCCGGCCCGTTCTTCAGCCAGCGTGGCCAACCGCTCGAACCGTGAAATGGCCTCTACTTGCGCGGCGGAGTCCGCCTTGACGATGTTGGCCTCGCCTTCGCTCTCGGCTTGTCGCCTGCGATCGATCTGCCGCCACATCCGGCCGCCGGCCCAGAACGTGCCCACGCTCCCGAGAGCAGTCACGATCGACTTGACGCCCTCGTTCCAGAACTCCGACATCTGGTATTTCCCCTGTTGAGCCGTGGAGGCATAAAAAAACCGCCCGAAGGCGGCTAAGGTCCGACATAGTCTTGCAAGTGTGGCGCTCAACCGGTGATTCTGAGCCGCCAACGCTCGACCACATTCGATAGAGCGCGTTTTGATCGGCCAACCACGTACCGGTCAATCAGTAATGGAACGACTACCCCGAAGATGACGTAAAGCGGCCATGTTTTTTCTGTATGCCACTGGAAATACTGCCCGGTAATATCTCCGGGTCTTATAAAACCAAGACCACACAAGATCAGGTTGAGCACAAAAAAACCGAACAACTGATGCAGCACAATCGGCAACCCTTTCCCCCCGATGTAGGCCAGCGGACTCGCACCACGATGAGCAGCAATCAGTTGCGATATGCCGAAGAAGAATGCAACGCCAGTCAGACTGGTCACGATTGGCAAGATGGGACTCTCGAACTTCATGATCTGCATCCAAAAATCGAGAACTGTCCCCGTTGCCCAGAGGTGTTGCTGAATTACATATAGGGCGAAGAGCACGAAGACACCGGCCATATACCGCTGCAATCGATACTTCGCGCAGACGAACCCGAAATAGTAAAAGAATGACGCGAAGGTGATATGTAGGATCCCGATCTTGATCAAGCTCATCGACTTGACCGCATACAACTCGCGAGACAGCACAATAGACCCGACCGACATCGACAAATACGCGAGGAGGAATAACCCTTCCACAATTGCCAGCGACCGTCCTGTCCCGCCGCCGGTGAGGCGGATGAGACGTGTATGAACGCCCCCGAAATACACCCGAACAAGAAAAAGGCTTGGGATGAACCAGTATGGCGACGTAAAAGGGTATGCCCCAGAGGTGCTGAACTGCGTAAGGAAGAGATTCGTGAGCGTTATCGGACGATCTAGCGCAGCAAATCCAAACGCTGCCAAAAGCTTACACAGGAACGCGTAAAACACAATGCACGCCGTGGTAGGCAACAAAAAGGTCTTGATGTGCGCGGCAAGCGATCGAGCGCCCTCGATCTCTCCCTCGCGGAAAAACATTCCAGAAAGAAAGAAGAAGAGCGGCATATGAAAAGAGTAAGGGGAAAAAGGCGCCAGGCCCATCCCGCTACTTGCATGCCCAGCCACCACAGCGATGATGCCGATGCCGCGAAGCACGTCTACACTTCTGTCCCGCTCTTTCATGACGATCAATCCCGTTTGGAAACGGGATTATATCCGCCTATGAGAACCTCATTCGCACCGCCGCCGCCGAGAAGAGAGCTGACGTCGAACTGATCTGGAAGCCCGTTTTGGAACGCCTCAAGGCGGGGATCGTCGTCGCCAACTTGGCCTTGATTAGGCCAGACGCTCGGATCCTGCTCGCAACCGAAGACAGACACAATCCTTTTCTCCGTCGAGTCAGCGAATTGAACGAACACAGTCATCGCGTTGCTCCTCAGAAATCGTAATTGTTTAGCGAGATCGTAAACGCTGGCGTCCCCGCCCCATTGCTCGATGTGTAGAAAAGCCGTTGCGGAGTGCTAATACCGAGGCGCTCGAAAGGAACTGCCTGAGACTGCCCAGCTCCCACGTTCGCCGCCATGATCTTTCCGCCAAGGGCAACAGACGTGGGGTACACCGCGATGCCGACGGCGGAAGCTGCCGTTGATCCTGCCTGGATAAATCCGCCTACGGTCTTGGCGTTCATCGGGATCACTAACGCATTGACTATCGTCGGACTCGCATTAACGACGGCCGATGAGGTGAGTATGTTCGACCCGCCGAAGGCCACGTTTCGGTCATTTTGGAAAACCGGAGAGAACTGCGAGCTCGCGTTAGTCGGGACGACCGAAACAAGCGCCGAGGCGGTGTATCCGAGGCTAGGGATCGCCGATCCGTTGTTGTAGATGTTCGGCAACAGTACATTTGCGCCCTGTGCGACGAGCGCACTCGCTCCGGTGGTCGGGTTGTAGATCGCGTATATGCCTACAAATCCGCTCGCCGGAACAGTGCCGGCATAGTCAATCCCACCAGGCCCCGTGGTCGCCAAATTGATCGTCTTGTTGAAGCCTGCCAGCTTATACGTCTGACCACCAAGCGCGCTCTCGACGATGATCTCATCTGCCGTAAGCGTCGCTGTGCTGCTGGCAGTCGCGATGGCCATCGACAAATTGCGAGCAGTCCCGACGACAGGCGAGAACATCGAGCGGATCGCTGTCAGCACTTGGTTATATGTCGTCTTACTGGGCGTCAACCCGCCCGCGACAACAACCGCGCGTAACTCTTCCTGAACCATGTTGAGCCACGACCCGCGGACGTTCGTCGCAGGCGTGCCCGCCGCGGGATTCCCCTCTGTGAAATAGCCCTCGGTGCCCGCAGCTTCCGGCGTCGGCAGTGAAGTTGCCGCAGTTACGTCGTCGATTCGAAACATGTTGCCTCTTATGCGTAAGCAAAAATTGGGATCGTGTGTGCCGGCATCACCGCGCGAAACTCACACTCAAGAACTGCGTTGCCCCACGACGCGAGTGGATCACCTGCCGCCATCGAACCCGCGACCGCCCTCACCACCGTATTGAGCGGCGCAGCGATCTTCCACGCGAAGTTCCAGTCGTAGCCGTTTACTGGCTGCCCGGCACGCAGCATTCCGGCGCGTGCCTGCGTGTATTGCGTGATCGTGACCGTGTAGCCAAGCGACGCCGCGAACGCGGTGAGCTGCGGGATGGATGCGCCACCCATTGCGGTAAGTCGCGCTATTACCTGCGCGCGGCGCGCCGGAATTGTCGGCGCCGTGCCCGCGCACGGATCAGGCAGCCCTAGCGTTGACTCCCATTCCGGCAGCAGCTCGTACGTCGTCGTAGGGAAGGCGTCGATAAGCAGATAGTTCGCGCGCGCGGTCTGACGCTCGTATGAAGGTGCGAGCCCCGAAAGCACCTTCGTCTGAACGGCATCCGGATCGCGCGGCCAGACGCGCCCGCGCGGCAATAGCGCCTGCATCGCGGCGAGGAAATCAGCCGCCTTGAAGTTCGGTGCAAGCATGGACGCCTCAAACGTAATTCACGCCGGCAAGCACCGCAAGCTGACCGAAGCCGCTCGTGATGTTTCCCGGGTAAGTCGTCGTCGTTGTGCCGACCACGCCTTGAACGAGCGTAATGACGAACCCACTTGTGCCGGACACTGACGCGATCGCTGACTCGATGTCGGAGCGATTGATCGTGCCGCCGCGCGGATCGCCATTTCGGAAAAGCACGTCGGAGATCGCTGCAGCGATTGCCGCGCGTGTCGCAGTCGACGCGCTCAACAGGCCCGACAGCGTGAACGTCAGATTGTTCGCGAGCGGAGCGCACGAATACACGAGCGCGGTCACGGGCTGCTCATTGACGATGGCGTCAGCGACGACGAGCTGATCACCGGTCGCGACAGTGCCGCGCGGCACGCCGCCTGGCCCCTTGTCATACTGCGAGCATCCGTTCGTTCCCTGAGGGAAGCCGCCGTGTGACGCCTCGGCCACATCCCACATGGTGTAGATGACGACTGTTCCGGCGCCAAAGCCATTGGGCGCGACCCACGCGCGCGTCACACCCGGCACGGCCAGCGCCCACCCGACATAGTCGTTCAGGTCGCCACCCTGTGGCGTGTTTTGGTACGCCGCGAGCATCCGATTGCGCAACGAGTCGTTATCTTCAACGTCAGCGCCCGACGAAACTGTTCCCGTGATTGCTCCGGACGACTGCAGCCCGGGCACCGCAGCGCCGAGCGCGACCGTCGTGCCCGGGTCGGCGTTGCCGGCCGCACCGGCCGTGGTCGCGACGATTGTCACTGAAAGAGTCCCAGTGCCGCCCGCCGTTGCTGTTGCAGCCGTCGTATATGTCGCGCCATCGCTGCGTACGACCGGAGTCCCCGCATTGAGCACTGTTCCCGTGACGCCAGCGAACGACGCAGCTAGCTGGGCGGGCGTCGCGGCCTTGCGATACACCTTCTTCAGCGCCGCCCACCCTTCAAGGTATTCGTCCTCTGCGGTGAACGGAACCGCCTGCTTCGCGATCCAGTCGAGGTAGCCCATCTGCAGGTTCGACATGCCGGCCTGCACTTTGCCGACGACCTTGAGAACCGTGCGCCGCAGCGTTGCATCAGCACCCTGCAAGGCCGAGTTGATGTCGGCCGCCACCTCGCTGATCAAGGTGGAGAGCGTTTTTCGTTGGAATGGCATATCAGGTGAGCTGTTGCCACGCCCATGCGTACGTCAGTGAGACGCTCGGGCCGGCAGGTTGATAGAGCGTGATCTGCGCGCCGAGAAACGTGTCGCGCGTCCATTCCGTCTGAACATCCATGCTCGCGACGACACCGTCATCGACGAGCCATTGCAACGCCTCGACGATGTAATCGCGCGCGTTGTTGAGCACTTCTTGCGTCTGCTTCGAGCGATCGAGCAGCCAAAGCCGCGAGCCGATCGGGCTGTCCTCATCGAGATCGCCCCACCAGCCGCGCGGGTCGCCGGTGCCATCAGGAATGACGTCGTCGGCATTCGCCGCGCGGTCGGTGAAGAGGCTCAGCAGAACAGCGGTTTGCAGATCATTCCCGGTCAGCAGATCGGGGCCGAGCTGCTGCCAATCACCGCGGCTGTTCGCGGTATCCCAGACGATGCTGATGTCAGGCATCTATTACTCCGGCTGTGTCGGCGGTTGCGTGTTGATCGTGCTGGTGCCCGTCTGCACGTTCGTGATCGGATGCGTGTGCAGATTGGCTACTGCTCGCATGCCCGCCATCGTGCGGGTGTTCGTGTTGCAGTTATCGATGATGTCGCCGGTGCACTTCAGCATTGGCGTGTCTGCGAGGATGTCAGGTGTGTTCGTGATCGTTACAGGCTTACCTCCGCCGTCGAGGACCATGCCGGCCTGCGATAAATAGACCTTCTGCCCCGAGTTGTCGTGGATGCATACCTCGCCCGACTTCAGCGCCGTCACTCGGAACTCGGCATTCGAGGTTGCTATCACGAACCCGTTCGTCCGCTCGCCGTTGCCGAAGATCATCAGGACTTCGGACCCTGTCGGCGGATTTGACGTGAATCCATATTCCGCATAGCGGGGCATGTCCCCGGTGGTTTCGACCGCGTTGATCCGCGCCTGGACGTATTGCACGGTGCGCGTGTCATCGACGAATGAGATCACCGCGCGACTCACGAACAGACGAATCCGTCGTGAGAGCGCGTTCAGTGCGTCGAGCATTTAAGGTGTCCTCAGGCCGGCGCGATGTCCGGATCAATGCGTTGGAGAACGAGCGGCTCCGGCAGATACGCCTGGCGCGGCGCGAGCAGAAGCTCGGTATGAGTTCCGTTCTCGTCAAGAATGAAGCTGATCTCGGTGATGAGCAGAAGCGTCTTCTCCGGAATCTTGAGCAGCGGCATGGTGACCGGCACCTGATAATTCAGATACCACGGAGAGCCGCTCGAATCAGTCCAACTGTCCACAAGCACGCGCACCTGCCGAGACATGCCGTACGCACGCGCAATCTGCCAATCGACGCGCCGCTGCAAATACGTTCGGTCGGACGAAGGTTGTTCGGACACGATGAACTTCGGCCGGTACCGCTTCACGCCGGGGTCGTATGCCGTGTACTCGGGCAGCAAATTAACGCCGATGTCAGTCGCGTTGTTGTAGTTCGTCAGCACCCCGGAGACGCGCGAGAAACGACCGAGCGAACTCTTCACGGACACCGCGGACTCGACGTTCTTCCCGATTTCAAGCCCGGTCGAGCCAAGCGCGTCGCCGGCCAGTGCGAGGCATAGCGAGCCGTCCTCGAGCTCGAACGCGAGCACGCCGCTATAGCGGCAGCACCGTTCGATGATTTCCCACGGCGTTTCTGTGATCGAGATCAGTTGAAAGGGGATCGTGGGCAAGTCGTCGATGACCGCCTGCAAGCTCGCACTCACGACGACATCAATCTTTTGCGTTTTAGATTCGCCGAAGTTCTGCACCAATTCGCGGCACACGGCATCGATGCGGCTGTTCGCCAGAATCCGATCGACCGGCGCACTACAGTCGATCAGATCTTGGCATCTGCCGCGACCCGTCGCGCGGACTAGATGCTCGTGCGGCGTGATGATGTACTCGACAGTATCGACATAGCCCGTCAGCAACAGATTGTCGGCATCAATAGCGATTCGAATTGGCGTGCCGCCGATCAGTGAAGCTTCGTCAACCTCTTCTGGAAAGCGCTCTGTCATTTCCAACACGAACGAGCCGGTGCAGCTCTCGATCGAGCGCGTGACGCGCGCGCTTTTCCATCCGGTGATCGAGATATTCGATTCCGGCAGCGTCACAACGAGCGAATTCATCAGTACGTCGCTCCAAGCGCGAATTGACTGGTTGAGCCGGTTGAGCCTCGCTCTACCGTCGATTTCACGTTCGGCGTACCCGACACTTCGGCGCGCGATCCCTTCGGCAAGTTGCCTAGTTCGACCTTGACGCGAAGCTCGCCGTCCGAACGCGCTGGTGACGCGTCTTGCTGTGCCGCGCTTGGCGCTTGTCCGCCAGAATAAAGCCCAGCGATACGGCCGGCCGTGGCTGCGCGCCGATCAGCTTCTGCTGCTCCACCCGCCGGCCGCTCATACAAAAGCGATGCGATTCGGGCTGCCTCCTCCGGCGTCTTGGCCATCTCCAACATCGCGCCCGCGCGCTGCTCCTGAGGCCCACCGTGATAAAGCTCTTGCATCACGTATGCGAGCTGCTCATCGAGCGTAGAAGTCCGCAACGAGTGCCCAGCAAATTTTTCGAATCCTGCGGCACGGTCAGCATGCCACTGCGCAGCGCCGTATGCCTTTCCGTTGTCACCCTCCGCGAACGGATCGAGTTGGCTCTCGTGCAAGAGACTAGCCGTCATTCCGATCGCCGCCGCGCGGGTCATTCCGTGGCGCTGGAAGTAGTCGATCGCATATGGGACGTTCTTGTTCGGCTCCGCACCGACTTGCGCATTCGTGCGCGCGCCGTTCCCGCGCAAGAAGTTGCCGAACTTCTCAAGCCCATCGATCGCACGGTCGCCCAAGTTCGTTGCGGGCGGTGCGTCCGGCGACGAAGCAGGAACATTGCTGCTACCGTTCCAGCGCGTCGGTACAAAGTCCTGTCCGTTCACGCGCGCGATAACGCGCTCGACGCCTTCCAGAAATGTCGTCAACGCGGGAGCAAGCCCGCCGAGTATGGTCTGCTTCGTCTTGTCGAACTGCGCGTCGAGTCGGCCCATCGCTTCGGCATAGTCGTTTGCGTGACGAATATCGTCCTCGCTGGGGGCAAGCGCGACGCCACGCGCGTAACGATCGCGCACGCCACCAGCCCCCTTATTCAATAGATCTTCCAGGCCCCCAGCGTCCAGCGCTTCAAACAGGCGATGGCGCGCGAGTGGACCGTTTCGGCCGTTCACACTTTCGCCGGCTGCAGCGATCTGTTCGAGCAGCCGCTCGGAACTGAACTGCCCGCGTTCGTCCAGCCCGTTGATCCCGTACGCCTGATAGATCATCCGCTTCTGCGGATCGCGACCCTGCGTCGACTCATAGTACCCGCGCGTCACACCCTCCACCGACGAGGTAGCCTGCTCCGCGCTCAGGCCGACCGACTTCGCCGCGTTCTGAATGCCAAAAAGCTGCTTGGCGTCGATGCCGAGCGTCAGCGACTTGTTGCTGACGCTGCGGACGGTGTTCGCCCATGCCGATTCGATCGAAAGAATCTTCGACGTGACGAGCGCAGCCGCGCCCACAACGCCCGCGAGCAACGCGCCGCTAAGCGCGCTCGCGCGCGTCGCGCCGGTCACGAAGCTTTGCACTGCCGTCATGCGCTGCGAAGAGCGCGTCGTGCGCATCATCGCCTGATCGATGGCGCGAAGGTTCCGGTTCGCCGAAGCGAAGCCTGAGCCCGTCCTGTCGAGCGCGGAGATTACGATCGTCAGGTTGTTTGCCATAGATCAGGTTGCCAGTGCCTTGAAGCTAGTCGGGAAAAATGCAGGGTGGACCGGATCCGCCTGCGAAACCAGTTCGTCCGCTCGCGCCGCGTCGCGATAGATGCGATTCGCGAGCGTCAGAGACGGCAGCGGCGTTGCGAACGCGAAGGTCCGCATCGCCGGCAAGCTCGCTCCGCGCTGATTCAAGTCCGATACAACGGCATGCCGCAGAGAGCGCAGGGCGTCATACGTCTCATCGTCGCCTTGATCGCCCGATATGGTCATCTCTGCGTCGATCAGATCGAGCACCTGACTGCGCACGCGCGCCGCGTCGTCGCTCGACGTAGGCTCGTAATTCGATGCGGCCACCGCGATCGAAGCGATGGTCGCGCGCCGGAACAGATCGGAGCATGCGGCTTGCATCGTCGCCATCGCAGTGCCAATCGTCGACGCCGTTGTCGCGCCACTCGGCTCATATCCGGCCAGCGAAGTGAGCAAGCGCATCGAATCAGCCGGATCTGGCGTCGCCGCCAACATCGCGCTCGTGACCCCTTGTACTGCCGTGGTGAATTCGTCAATCGTCGAGGCGTCAAGATTTCTCGCCGCCGAGTCGAGCGTCGCGGACGCTGCGTCGACATTCGCGCGCGCGAGGGTCGCCGCCTGGGTGAGGCTTTCGACGGTTGCGCCGCTCGTGTCCACTGACGAGCTCGGGAACTTGCTGAACGTTGGCACCGTGGCACTTCCGGCGAACCGACCAAAGTCACCAGGCAGGTTCGTCAGAAGCCGGAAGAGGTTCCGCGCGTCGCCAACGAAGTTCTTTGCCGCCGTGTACCAGCCGACGGCCGTGCTCACCGCCGAGCCAAGCACCGCCGCGCCATAAGCGATCGCGGTCAGCGCCGTGCGAGCGAAGTTGAGCGCGGCCGCGACGTTCAGGTCGCTTGCGGCGCTTTCGACAAGACTTCCGCCCGCCACCGACGTCGCAGGGAAGACACGCGGGCCGCCCTCGATAAATTCGAACTCGAACTCGAAGTATCGGCCCTTCTCCCACCGCTCGATCCAGCGGCTGTCCATCAAACTGACGTCTCGCCGACCGTACGTCGGATGCACGAGCGAGCCAGCGCCTTCCTTCTCGCAGGCTGCAATCAGCAGGTCGCGCTGCGCGATGACGTCGTCGCCAACGACGAACCCGAAGACACGGAAGCGACGGGTACCGCGCCCGAGATCCTCGACCCACGGCGTGTCGCGCAGCACGTATTCATGCACCTCGTTTCGGCGCCCGAAGGCGCCTTCGCCACCAAGCGATACGAAGGGCACCCCACGAAATGACGCGGGCCGCAACTGATCGAAGTACGAGCCCGCGGATCCGCCGAGCCGCGCGGCCAGCGAACTCGCCAGATTGGAGATGCCCGAGGTGGTGCCGAGCACTGCGCCTGCGCCGCCTCCAATGTTCATGCCTTTGCTCCAATCTGTTGTTTCATGCGCTTGGCCTGATCAAGCCAACGCAATGTCTCGGAAAACGTCATGCCGTCGGTGTCGTTCGGCCCCCACCGCATGAAATGCGTCAACTCGGCGAGGACATCATCCCAGCCCTCCGGCATGGCCGTGACGGCGGCAATCAGTCGTCCGAGTTCGCTGTCCGCCGAAGCTGAAAACCGTTGAAGTACGCGCACGCGGCCATGAAGTCGCGCGCGGTCAGCGCGCGCACTGCGTTCTTCGGCACTTTCGACACGATGCTGATCAGCGCGATACTCGAGGCGAACGTGCCTCCAGCGGCCGACGCTTTACGTTTCTGCTGATTCGTCGGCTCGCTCAATTCGAGAGAAGCGACATTCAACGGGCTCTCGTCGGCCGTGAGTTTTACCGGCGACCGGAGAACGAGCTCGAACTCGTCGGCGCTCGCCTTCATACCGCTGATGGCTTCCTTGCCGAAGGAACCGACGAAGTCAGCCGCCTCGTCGATCTGGCTCGTGTACATCTGATCGATCACATCGACCGGCACGCCGCTAAGCAGCGCGATGAGGGCGATCTGCAGACCGTAGACACCGGCCGCATTTTCCGCCTTCTCGTACTCGCCTGCGGTCGGCTCGCGCAGCGTGATCGAGTCGACTGTCTTAGCCTGATCGCCCTTGCCGTAGCTCAGCGCCTTGCGCAGCTGGATTGTTTTTGTGTCGCTCATCGCTTACTGCTCCGTGACCGAGCCCTGCAGGCCTTCCCACTTGACCGTGAACTTTGCTTCGGTCGTGTCAACTTCCTGTGCTTCGACCGTCCACATGTTGCGTCCGATGATCGTCTTGCCGTTCGCGAGCTCGAGCACCACCGTGTTGCTGCGCATGGCGTTGATCGCAGCGAGACTGACGCCACCTGAGTCGCGGATCGACGCCGAAATAGACGGTGCTTTCGGCTTTTCGCTAAAGCCATGCACCGTATCCTGTCCTGCGAGCGACTCGCGCGTCACAGTGCCGACGTCGTACCGCAACTCGCCTTCGAGCTGGTAGTTGACGCCGTCGATCGTGATATACGCGGTGCCGGCGATGAAATTCGTGTTGTTCGCCATCGTTGGCTTCTCCACAAATGAAAAAGGGCACCGCAAAGGTGCCCTATGAATATTCGCTTCAGGAACTGCTACGCCGCCAGCAATTCGGCAATCAATTTGTTAGCTTTCCGCTTGTTCTGGTCCGCAGTGATCACGCGGAGATTTGCCAGTACGTGCAGTCCACAAACCGCTTTCCCACGAAGCGGCACAATATGATCGACATGGTGTTCAATTCCCGTCTCTTCCGTGATGCGACGCGCCTCTGTGTAAAGGGCAACGATTTTATCCCGCTCCGACCAAAAGGGCGTCGCTTTAAGTTTCGCCGCCTGGCGCTGCATTACATGAAAGACTTGCAATGCCCCGCACTTGTGCTTGTACTTTTTAACGCGATTCCAGTTGGCTTTCCGCCATTCCCGATCTTTTGCTAAAAGCCGCTCTGCATATTCCGGATCTGAACGAAGCCTGCGTTTCAAATGACGCAGCCTCACAAGTTCAGCCTTTCTGAACTCCGGATCAGAGTCGTATCTCTTCTTCGCACTCCTCGCCACAGCGCGGCAGTGCTTTTCACGCTCGATCGGATCTTTCCGCTTCTCGACGGCTTTTCGCAGCGCATTCTTTGCAGGCAGATGCCAGTCTCAGCCTCCCCTGCGCGCGGGGACTATAAAACTGCGTGGTCGCAGGCTTACTAAGCCCGCACCCGGTGCAAGCCTTCATGGCAAAATCTTGGTCAGCCATCTTTCACTCGGCGAAGTGGATGCTGGATAGGAAGCCCCGATCGTGTTAGCGCACATCGGGGCTTCCCCATTTTATGATGCCGACAGCCTGAACTGGGCAAGCAGCGCAAAAATTCTGAGTTGGTTAACGAGAACTCCTGGCCATAGCACGTCGACCCGATTCGGGTTCTGCGCGTTTTGCTCGACGATGATCGACTGAGCGAACTTATCGCTGCCCTGCACGTAGCCTTCGTATTCCATCGCCTGATATTCAGCGATCTGATCAGCCTTGATGATGTTCGGCGTCACGATGCCGGCGCCCGGGCCGAAGCGCGTGCCGTTGGCCGCGAGCTTGACGCGCGCATACTTCGACGTCACCAGCGTGCGCAAGCGACGCAGCACGTACGCAAGCAGGAACATCGTCTCGACTTCGAGATAGCTGTTGTCCGGCTGCCCGAACGCATTCGTCTGGTAGCTCGTGATCAGGTTCTCGATTGCGACCGTGCCGTCGTCACCGACCGTGAACGTGGCGATGCCGTCATAGAGCAGCGTATTGCGTTGGCTCAGGTTAAAGCGCGACTGCAGCGGCGGCGCCAGCACTCCCGTCAGCGCGACGGTCTGCATCGGCACGCCCGGATCAGCGCGCACGCTCACCGCGGTCACCGCCGCAATCGCGGCCGCCCATTGCCATGCAGGCGTCGGCGAGTCGTTGAAGCCCATGATCGACTCGTGCTGATTATTCCGCGCCGTGCCGAACATGGTGAGCCCTGCCCATGTGCTGCGGTACGCGACAAACACGTGACCGTACACCTGCTGTTGCCAGCTCCAGCGGCCGGTCGAGTCGTTCAGGAACGCCTTCAGCGCGTCGAGCGACGTCGTATCGGTGAACGCGCACGCGATGAAGTCGAACGGCATATCCTGAAGATTGCCGAGCGCCGTCGTGAGAGTCGGATTCGTCGTACCGCCCGCCATCGCCGTGATCGTCGCGACGAGACCGGTCGGCAGCGCCTCGCCAGCCGTCGTGCCGATGTAGTTGAAGCGGACATCGATGTCGTTGCCGACAAGACCCTTGTTGTCGGCCGTCAGCGTTACGGTGCTCGTCGATGCGGCTGCAGTGACGGGCATCGACGGAATCAGATTGATCGCCGCGGCGACAGCGGTCGCAATCTGTGCAGTCGTCTGGCCGGCCGTCACCGGCACGGTGACAAGCTGACCGGCGATATACAGCGAGATCGTGCCATTGGCCGTCGGCGCCGACGTAAAGGCGATCGTACCGCTCGCCGGCACCGCGCCGCCGGCGTCCTGGACCGGCAGATACCAGAGTTCGCCGAACTGATCGTTCTGACGATATGCCGCTGTCATCAGCGCGAGCACACTGTTCGCGCCGGCTTGGACGTTCGCGTCGCCCGTGCCCGATGAGATGAGGGGCACATTCGGCGTCGCGATGCCGGCCGACGTCATCGGACCGATGAGCAGCGCGCGCTGGTTCGCAACCGCGGAGTTCGCGTGCGAATTGTCGATCTCTGCGAAGAACAACGGCGTGCGGATGTTCTGCGGGATTTGCTTGAACGGGATGGTCATTGTTTTTCGACCTCTTCATCAGTTGCCGCCGCATTGGCTGCCGGTTGATCGCTCGACGCAGCATTCGCGTCAGCGGCGGCTTTGGCTTGCGCTTCGCGCACGGCCTCTGCATCGGCCTCCGCCCTTTCTTGCGCTGCTTGGAATTCCTTCGCGCTTACCTCGACGAGGTCACCGTCATTGAGCACGCGGGTCCAGAAGATGTCGCCGTCCGGCACCACGATGCCTTCGTCCGGCAGCAACTGCTTCGTAACCGGATGCCGCACTTTGAGGCCCGGTGCAGGTTTGACGATCATTCGTCGCTCCTATTGAGGAAATTGAACGTTGACCTCGCCTTCCGCGCGGCCGTCTGGGCCCTGCGTGCGCGGGGCCGGCGTGACAGCGTCGGGGAATGGCGGGTTCGGGTATGTGCCGTTCGGATCGGCGACGTTTGTGAGGTCCGCCGTCACGTCCATCGCGAGCAACTGCGTGTTGATGTCGGGATAGAACGTCTCTACAAACTCAATGCCCAGAAGGATCGAGAGGCCGCCTACGTGCGTCGAGCCATCAGCGGTCACTTCCGTTTCGGTGTCGCAGAACGGGAAGTCCTGCGCGATGCGGCGCAACGGAATACTCTTGAAGATCGCCTCTTCGATTTCCGCGCCGAGCGTTTCCAGCGCGAGAAGCGCGGCCGCCCCGGAAGCCGCCGACACCTCTGCCTTGATCTCGAAGGCCGCCACCGTCGTGAACGCCGTCGGACCATTTCGGCCATTCGACTGCTTCCGCTCCTTCGCAGGCCGCATCTTGATCGCGGGCAATTTGGGCGTCGCTACATTCCAGTCACCTGGCGAATACACAGCCACGTCCGGAATCGACTGCAAGATCGAGAGAAGCACGCCGCGCAATTGCGCGCGGCCGGTTTGATCAGGCATCGGTTTGTCCCGGAACGTTGAGCATAAGCCGGCCGCCGCCGTGGCCATCGAGATGGACCTCGCGCACTTGCCACTGCTCGCCCGTCTTGTTGATCATCAGCGTGTCGTACTGCTGCGGCTCAATGGGGAACTGAGAGACCTGAATTCCGACCGTCGGTTGCTGCGTGACGACCGTCGACCCGGTCACCGGATCGACGCCGAAGAACGCCTTGTCATAAGCGCCGGTGATCTGGAACGAGCCACCGTCGACAGGCATATAGGTTATCGCCGTCCCGAACTGCGCCATCAGAGGGCCGAGGATCTTGCCGTCGACGATGTCGTCCCAGTCCATCGTTCACTCCGTGCGGTCGATTGATACCTGGCCGCCGGTGATCTGCGCGCCTTCGAGCTTCACTTCCTCGACCCTTTCGGGGACGAGGTAACCAAGTTCGCGCAAGCGCTTGACCTCGGACTCGGGCAGCTTCACCTTTTGACCAGTCGTGCGGATGATGTCGACGACCTCGTCGCCACTCTTGACTCGGTCGTGGATCGTGCGATTGCGCGCGACAACGGCTTCAACCATCTTTTCGTTGGTAGCCATAGTCACCTCACGCGACGGTTGCCGCGAGCGCAGCATTGACGCGGCTCGGGATGATGACCGGGGCCGACTGCATCATCATGAAGCGTTGCGCCGGATCGTTTTCAAGCCACGTCTTCGGAGCGAACGGAAGCGCCGCATAGTTGAACGCCGGGTCTTCGATGATGCCGAAGCCACGCGTGCCCTGAAGGTCGGGACCAGTCATGATCAGCGAGCCATCGGGGAGCATCGGCTGCTCAACGTTGTTGTCGTCCACGTACCAGTCGTTGTACAGCCAGAGGTTGTATTGACCCCACACACCTTTTGCGACTGCGCCACGCTGAATCTGCGCGCCGACGTTCAGCACATTGCCGTTCTCACCGAGGGCCGGATAGAGAATCGCGCCTTTCAGGACAGGATCCAGCTTGAAGCCATTCCACGCTTTCGGCGTGAAGATGATGTCCGTTGCGACCGCGCCCGACGACTTCAAGATCTGCTGTTGCCACGTCTCGACGTTAGCAGTCGGGTTCGCGGTGCCGGCCGTGATGTTCGCTGCCGTCCACTGAGCGCCGCCGGTCAGCGCGATCGTCAGCGAGCCATCCCGGCCGAAGTCGATCACGGTTGTCGGGAAGCCTTCACCGGAAACTGTCAGCGTGCCCGTCAGCAGCACCTGCGCGGCCATCCATTCGAGACGGCGCGTCAGCATGTCGATCTGGTCGTTGAGCTCGAACTCCAAGTTCATCTGTTCGCGGACTTCCGGGTCCAGCGCGCCACCGATGCGCTCGCCGATCATGCGTCGGACGGGCTTGCGCAGATCCGGTGCGCGCTTGTCCTTGATGTAGGGCGGCTTGAACGTGTTCGTCTGGTAACGGCGGCTCTCGACGAGCTTGCCTTCAACCAGCGGCGAGCAGAACGGCGACATGCGACGCTTGCCGACATCCACGTCGATGGAGACGAACTCTGAGTCCGACATCACGATGTTCGTGAAATAGCGGTCCAGCAGCCAGCTCTGCGCCAACTTCAAGTTTTCGACAACCCCGATCAGGGTGTTCGTATCAAAAATCAGGTTTCCGGGCATTGCTCTCTCCGAGTGTGTGGCCCAAATGAAAAAGCCCCGCTCGGTGGCGGGGCCTTCACATCAGTTCGATTAAGGGTTTAGCTCGGGTCAGCAGCCGTGACCGAGGACTTGAGGTGGATGCCGAGCGGGCGCAGCACGTCTTGTGCTGCGGTCGCGGTGATACCCGTGCCGAGCGTGACCGCGTTCACGTTGAACTCGCCTTCGAGGAACGCGCCAGCGACAACATCGCCACCGCTGCCGTCAGCGTTGTCAGCCAAGATCGCCGTCGGCGTTTGGCTACCATCGGACGATGCCGCCAGTGCGATGGTGAACTTGCCGCTCGCCGTGATCTTTCCGAGCACGGTACCGCGCACGAACGGGCCGCCGGTGATCGTCACATTCCGGGTGACGAGCTGCTTCGGGCCCGCGATCAGTTGATCGGGAATGAAGGTCTGCGCGGATGCCGACGGGACCTGGGGGTTCTCCCCGACCGTGGTAGGAGTCAATGCCATCTGAGTTTCTCCGGGTGTGGGGAGGGTTTAGACTTCGCCGCGACGGAGCTTGCCCGCCGCGAGAATCTTTTGAGCAAGCGTCGGCTCGGCCGCAACCGGTGCCGACGCGCCGGGATTTGCCGGCCGAGCATGTGCCATCCGCTCGTCGAGCGACCTACGCTGCGGCGCCGCCGGCGCGGCGGCTGCCGGAGCCGCGGCGTGTGCGCCCGAGCCGAGGATCGCGATCGCGTCCGCCGACGAAAGCTTCGTATTGAAAGCGAACTTCGCAGCTTGCTCGACGTTGCCGGTCGCAATGCCGTGCGCCATGATCCGTGCGCAGCGCGCGCGCTCAGTCGCGCGAGCGGCCTTCTTGGAGTCGTCGGTTTCGTCGTCGCCGTCTTCGGCTTCGGTGTCGTCATTGTCGACGTCATCCGCCTTCGCTTTCTTGGCCTCTTCTTCCTTGCGCTTTTCTTCTTCGGCCTTTTCTTTCTCGTCGATCTCTTCCATGCGCTTTGCATAGTCCTCGTCGGACTCGTCCTCACGCTGCTTGCGCTCGTCGTCTTCTTGTTCGGCGCGCGCGGCGCCGGCACGGCTCAGCAGGTGGGCGAACGGCGCCACGCCCGCAAGGGTCTTTTTCAAACTCATTGCATACCTCGTGAGAGTGTTGTTTAGGCCAGCTCGGCTAGCAAGGCCAGGAGCGCCGCATCTGGCGCCATCACTGCGTCTGCAAGCCCTCGGCTGACGCCGTTTTCGCCCATGAAGCAGGCGGCCTGCATCTCGCGCACAGCATCGGCGGCGAGATTCCGGTTACGGGCGACTGTGCTGACGAACAGTTCGCCCATGGTGTTGATGTCGGCCTGCGCGGCTTCGAAGGCTTCCTTCGAAAGCGGAATCTCCGGGTGGAAGTCCGCTTTCCGATCGCCGTACGTGATGAACGTGACCTGATACCCAGATGCGGTGAGGGCTTTCGACCAATCGACGTGCATCGTGATCACGCCGATCGAACCCACGCCGCCGGTGCGCGGCACGATGATCTTGTCGGTCGCGCTCGCGAGCGCATACGCCGCCGAGTACGCCGACTCAGAAAGAATCGACCACATCGGTTTGTCGCCGCGCAACGCATACACGGTATCGGCAAGGTCGAAGCAGCCTGCGACCTCACCGCCAGGCGAATCGATGTCGAACACGATCGCGCGCACGCCCGGATCGGCATGAGCGGACAGAATGCTCTGCCGAAGCCCGTCGTATCCGGTCATCCCAGAGTACGGCCGCAGTGACCGGAGCTTTTGGACGAGCGTTCCGCGCACGGTGATCATCGCGATGCCGGTGTCGGCAATCATGTCGTAGCCGGGATCGACAACACGGCCGGCGCGGGTGTCGGACTCGTATTCCTCGTCCCACGCGCCGAACGCCATCGGGCTGATGGTCGATCCATCGAGACGCCCGATGTGCGATATGCCGAGCCGGTCGGCAAGAGACGCCATAACGACTTCGGCCTTCTCTCGCTTGATCGCCAGCGGAGTGTTGAACATCCGCTGGCTCAGAAACGCCAATTGGCCGTGCATAGCCTCTCCAATATCATTGCGCCTTCGGCTCCTGTGTAACCTCGTCCGCCGTCGCGTCTTCTTTCAGCGTCGACGGAAGAGGGATGCCGCGATCCTTGATGTACTGGATCTCGACCGCGCGCTGATCGATGTTGTCGCGCCAATCGTTGCCCGACAGCTGCGCCGATTCGTCTTCGAGCGTCGACAGACCCGACTCAATACCGAGCGCCGCGCCCTGGCGTTCCTTCATCGGATCAACGTAGCCGCGGCCCGGACCGATCCACCACGCACGCGTATATGCCGCACGTGCCATCGCGAACTCGGGCGCACCAGATGGAAGCGGAAGCTCGCCGATGTCCATCATTTCCTCGACCATCGCGCAAAGAATGGGCTGACCGAACCCGCGACCGAAGTCGCTACGACGGCGATCGAACGTCTTCCACGCCTCCAGCGCCGCAGCGCGGTACGAGGAATAATTGACGTCCGCCCAGTTCTGCGTGATCTGCTGCGCCGACATGCCGGTGCCGGCCGCGACGTTGCGCAGCATGGCGTTCTCGAACTCGGCGAAGTTGCCCGCCGGTCGCGTAGCCGAAACCGTGTTGATGGTTTCGCCGGGGAAGAGGATCGGCAAGCGCGCGCCGCCGAGCCGAAGATCTGTCTTGTCGTGGAACTCGGTTCGTGCGTCCTGATACCCGTTGTATGCCTCGGCGTCTTCGCCGTCGCCGAGAGCTTCGGTCACTAGCTGCTTGTCGAACGGGCTCGTGACGTAGGCGCCGAAGATTGCATTGATGATCGCCGCGTCGAGTTCGGTGCCGTCGTACTTGATCAGCATCTTCAGCCGCTGCAGCACAGGCGTCAGGATGCCCGCGCCGCCGCGGTGCTGCGACGCCCGGTCGAAATCATAGTCGTGGACAACGATCGGACGGCCCCAATCGGTTTCGAACGGGATTCGCTCCCACGAAACCTGCTTGTTGCCGCTGAACCAATCTCCCTGGTGCGCTTTCCGGATGTGCGCGGCTACCGGCGCCCCGTACTCGTCGACCTCGATACCGCCGCGCATCGTCTGATTGTCGAAATTCTGCTGCGGGTTCGACAGGCGGTCAGGATCGATCAGTTGCAGCACGGTCGCATAGCGCGCACCGCGCGGGAGGCGCTCCGGCATCCACTGAAGGATCGCCAGAGCATCGCCGTCGACGATCTTGTGGCGGAAGGCCAAGCGCATCATCTGCGGGATCGTCAGCTTGCGCTGCGCATCGCAGAAGTGCGCCGGATCTTCAGACCACGTGCGCCATCCTGCCTCGAGCGCGCGACCGAATTCGTCCGCCCACATGTGGTCGAACTTCTTGTTGCCCGTCATGGCTGCGAGCGCGCGATGATCCGGCTTCGAGATCGGGCGGAAGTCTGCGCCGATTACATTGTCGAGCGTGCGCGTGACCGCCGCCGATGCCCACCCGTCATTGCGCACCAGATCGCGTACGCGCGAGACGATGCGATCGCGATATGGGTTGAGCTCTCCATCGGGCGACCACAGCACCGGATTCCACTCGCGCATATGCTGGCCGTACATATCGGCCGCGTCATACGCGGAGTGCCCACCGAAACTGTTATAGCTGCCGTTTAGCGCGAGCGCACGGCTCTTGCGCTCCGGCAGCGGCTTCCCGTCCGGACCAAGTAGCTGTACGTTCGATTCCATGCGTTATCGCCGTGTGAAGGAGATTCGGTTTGCTCTTCGCGGCGAGTCGACGATGCCGAGCTGCGCCTGCATTAGTTGGATCGCCGCCGCCAATTCCGCGAGATTCGCGCGCGTGTACGTGACAGATCTCGTGCCGTCGCCCTGCGTGTACGAGTACGACTCGCCCTGCGCACCGGTCGACAACTGGATGTAGATCTGCTGCGCGTTGGCGAGTGACTGCCGCAGCGCTGTCTGATCCATGCCGGCGAGCAGGCTGCGGCTCGGGTCAAAGCATCGCAAAGTGGTTCTCCTATGCTTCAGCCGGCGAGCCGCCGAATCCGAGAGCGTTTCTCAGGCTGCGCCTGTTTGATGATCGGTCCATCCGGGCGCACCGGCCGTGCCGCGCTCACGACGTCGAGCTCGACCTCCCGCGGCGTCTCCGGAGCAGGCGGCTCAAGAGCAGACGGATCCGCCTGCACCGCTTCGACGCGCCGGTTCAACTTCAGGCCCATGTGCATGAGGCCGCAAAGCGCCGCATACCCGTACACCCGAATATCGAGCGCTTCGTTCGCGCGGCCAGGTGGCAACTCCCACACGCGAAACTTCTGCCCGTTGGCGAACTTCGTCACCGAGCGCTCCGAGATGAGCTGCGCGAAGTAGTTGATGTCGCGATCCGTCGGGAAGTGCATGTACCCCGCGGGATACGTCAGCACGCCATCTGTGTCTTCGGGATCGCGGCGCAACCGCTCGCGTATCACGTCCTTCGCCGCATTCACGCCGATGATGACCGGTCGGAACGTCGATTTAGTTCGCGACGACGGGCGCTTCGTCGGCCACACAGGTGAACGCGCGCCGCCGCGCGCCGACTCGCCCTTGATGGCCCAGATACGGCGACCGAGCCGCGCTTTCGCGAACTCGTACACCTTCTGCGTGTGGTGACCGCCGGAGTCGATACAAGCAGCGGAGACAGCGAAGCCGCGACCGTCCGCGCGCCGCCAGACGCGCTTCAAGTATTCGTCGACGCGTTTCCATAGCTCAGCGCTCTCCGGATCGCCCTCGATGACCGCGTGGTCGATCGACCAGCTTTCCTCGTTGTGCCCCCAGCCGATCGTTTCGAGTTCGACGCGATCGTCTTGCACGTCGCCGCCGACCGTGATCAGACCGACGCCGTCTGGCACCTCCGCATCCCATACTTCCGTGCGCGCCGCCAGCCGCGTCTCGCTCAGTGCGCGGTCGCCGCGATCCTCATACGGCTCGCCGAGCACGAGGTTGATGAACGTCTGCCGCGCGAGCGGGTCGTCCTTCACGCGAAGCCATTCGGCAACGAGGTTCGACCAGCATGCGTTCGGAAAGAGGCTATACCCGGCCCAGATATGGAACCCGGCATGCCCCTTGAACGGCTTCGTCGCACGCCACTCGCCGTTCGTCACCATGTCAGCCTTATCGGCCTCGTGGATGATGCAGCCGTTATGCCGACAGACGTAGTAGACGCTGTCAGGAATGCCGTTGCCGTGCTCGTCCTTGTCCCACTTCATGCCGTACGGCGTTTCGGGACTTCCCCACTCGAGCACCTGGTGCTCGCCGCAGTGCGGGCAGGCCACGAAGAAGTAGCGCTGGTCGCTCTCGCCGAAGCTCTTCTCGATGCGGCTATAGCCCTTCACCGTCGGCGTCGAGCCGAGGACGATCTTGCGATTCCAGAAGGTTTCCGACCGCTTCGTGCCGAGTGCGATCTGATCGCCTTCATTGCCGGCGCCGTCGACCGGATACGCGTCGACCTCGTCGAACATTACGACGCGCGACGTAATCCGCCGAAAGCCGGCCGGGCTGTTCGCGCCGACGAGCGTCAGGCTCGAACCGTTGCGGAACGTCTTCGCGAGGATCGTCTGATCGCTGTTCTTCGCCTTCTGGTCGCCCGCGATCGCCGCGAGCACGGGCGTGTCGCGCAGCATCGGCGCGATTTCCGTCTTCGAATAGCTCTCCGCATCCTCGACGCGGGGCTGCACGACGAGGATCGGCGAAGGGTCCTGGTGGATGAAGAAGCCGACCGCGTGATCCATCAGCTTCGTGTAGCCGACGCGAGCCGACTTCATGACGCTGATCTTCTCGACGCTGGGGTCGGTTACTGCATCCAGCATGCCCCTCTGATAACCGAACGCCCGGAAGCGGCCGGTCTGCGCACTGGTCTCACGCGAAAGCACCGCATAGCGCTCGGCCCATTCGCTCAACGTCAGCTTCGGCGGCGGCGTCAGGTTCTGCCGAAGCGCCGCCACGAGGCCCGCGCGCAACGCTGCATAGCCGCGCGCGTATCGCCGGGTGCTATTTAGGGTTGCCTGCTCCATCGCGAGTGAGTTCTTCGAGTGCTTCTGTGATGACCTCCTGCAACATGTCCTGCAACTCGGCAGGCGTCTTGCATCGATGGAGACGCGGAGCCTGTTCCGCGGGAATTGACAGCAGGCGGGTTCGAACCTTGGCGTATTCGGTGCCGACGGCTTTCGCCACCTCGGCGACGTCGATCACCAGACCGGAATCGCGGTCGTATTCGAGCTGCGCCTTAAGCCCGAGATAGTTCTCTTTGAAGCAGCGCGCTTCGTCGAAGTCGAGCAGCTGCACGTTGCCCGACAAGATGCGGTCAGCGGCATCCGCCGCGCTCTCGCGCTCGCCGAGCGTTAACTCGCTGGCCGCCTGGGTAACGGTTTTGCGTTTGTTACCTGCGGGCGGTTGGGTAACAGGCGGGGTAACAGCCGGCGTGCCGTCGCGCCGGTATCTTTTCAGCAGCGCGTTCGACGCCTCGACATCGACCTCATCGCCTGCAAACACAAGCCAGCCGCGCTCTTTCCACTTCGTGACCGTTTTCCGGCTGACGTTGTGAAGTGCCGCGAACTCGCTCTGGTTCATAGCCCGCTGGTGTTACCCAAATTTGAATTTTTCATGCCTAGAGAAAGATCGCGCGCGCGCAGTGCCCCCGGATGCGGAAGGGCACCTAAGGACCCGCGACGCCTGTAGCGGGCACGACATCGACATGCCTCGGTGCAGAAGAGAGCCCCCGCCTGTCGCGCGGTGAAGCATTCGCCGCACTCAACGCAGACCGGGAAGTGCACGACGCGATGCGGCATGCCGGCTGCGTGGTCACGGATGCAGTCATCACAAGACATTGCAGTCTTCGCATGAGACAACGTCACGCGGCGCGTGAATGAAACGCTGCAGTGTTGGCACGTCGTCTCACGCTCCATCATCAACGTATTCAGAGCGTTGGTACGTCGATCAACAGCCCGTAAGTTCGCGCGACGATTGTCTAGCGCATCGCGATTGATGTGATCAGCGTCGCGCGCGTCGCTCGCATCCATGCCGAGCATTAGGCGATGCATTCTGACCGTGCGGTTCTTGCCGTTCTCGACAACATTGCGCACGGCGTACACGTGATTACCTGACCCGTTCGGCTTGGCCTTCCACTTCCATTGCGACAGGAATTCGAACATGTCGTCATCCACGAGGGCGAACTCGTGCCGTCCGACAGCATGTCTGCCAGACAGTTTGATTAGTGCCATGAGAGTTCCTACCGTTTGGCCGTTGCCAGCGCCTGTGCGAATGCGGCCGCGAACTCGCGTCGAAATCCAGCGTTGATGACCACGCGCGCGCGCATCTCGAAATTCAAGTGCTGGTGCACGGGCATCGCATCTCCAAACCGAATGAGCAGCTTCAGATGCCCCGACTTGTTCACGCCGCGCAACGCAACGCCGCGCTTGCCTGCCGTCTTGACAGCCTTCACGTCAGTCGGGCGCTGCCACACACCGCCGATCGATTCACCGCTCTTCGTCTTGATCGATCCTACGAAGATGTCCGGCCGCCCTTCCAAGCGCTTCAACGTCGATTTGCTCAGGTTGCCGTATTGATTCAGCAGCGCCCTATCCTTCGGGTTCAGCCATGTCTTGCCGGAACCGATCAACTTGTGCGTGCCACCGAACTCGTACGGCGCGAGATACGCTGCGGCGATGTCTTTAACGAAGACGACCGCCTCTAGATTGTTCTTTCGAGCGGCCTTCACGCCCACGGAATTGACCGTAAATGGCGTGGGCCGATCGAAGACCTGCCGTATTGCGCCCTTTTCCACGACCTGAACGCTTTTGGCCACAGCCGTCAGCGCCTGCGCGGTCGCGAACGGCAGCTGCTTGCGCTCCAGATCATTGAGCGAACGTGTCAGGCTGCGCAGATCCGCCGAGATGTTGATGCGGACCGGCGCGGCCATTACTCTGCGCCGTCCTTAACTTGCGGATGATTCTTCAAGTCGGCCAGACGCTGAATCAGGCGCTGATACTCTTGCACAGCGCTGTTGCCGATCATGCGCACCAGCGCCTCGATCTCGCCGATGATGGTCAGCGGATGCTCATCCGAGACAGAGCCAGTCGGGGAAGCAGAAAGCGCCGCCCCGGGCTCCCCCGCCTCAGCACTGCCAGCCTCCGCATCAGCGGCGCCACCAGCGTCCAAAGGGACGGCCTCCGATGACACGCTTGCAGGCGCTTGCGCGTCGAGGTTTGGCGCGGCGGGCGTCGGGCTCAAGTCAGCGGCACCCGCGCCGCCAGGATCAGCCTTAGCGTCGGCAATCACAGCGGGCGCAACGACATCGTCTCCCCGCACGTCTGCCGTGTTCAACAACGGAATCGGCGGATCGAACGCCACATATCGGGCCTCAGAAGTCTCGTTCGCGGATTCGTCGCTGGATGGCGGCAGCGAGGTCGAGGATGTCTCGACGGGCTTTCCCGCGTCAGCGTCCGTATCCGAGCCGGTCACAGGCGCAGCCGGGTCCCGAGCAGCCTGGGCATCGCCAGCCGTCGTCGACGCTGACGAGTTTTGCTCCCCCACGTTCGCACTCGGGTCAACGCCCGCTCCGTTTGCGATTAGATCGGGAATCTCGTCGCGAGTGATCTCCCGGATCGGGGCAACAGCCGCCTCGTCATTGTTGAAAATGACCTTTGTATCCGCGTTGTACTTCAGCATCGTGGGCTCCAAATAAAAACGCCCCGGCAGATGCCGAGGCGTAGATGGACCATTTCTTTTTTCGATTACTAGGAGAACGACTACACCGCCGCTTCCGACAGCTTCGTTCCGCTATTTTGCTTGTTTGAGGATCGCGGCTTTAGCAGGCGAGATCTCATATATCGCGTAGCGTCCCGGTTTTTCGATTAGGAGGTCTGGACGTTTGTAAATCAGCTTGTCGTCTCGCTTCGCGTTGCATCCAATTGGGCCGTCAGGGCAATTTATCGGCCCCGGCGGCGCCCCAGGCACTGGCACCGGCACAGGATCCTTCGGCTTCGGTTCCGGAGCTGGCGGCGGCCAGCCCGGCGGCGTCCCCCAAGGTGCATCGGGCTTATCCGGTTTATCTGGCGTATCCGGTTTATCTGGCGTATCCGGCTTATCCGGTTTATCTGGCGTATCCGGCTTATCTGGCTTATCCGGTTTATCTGGCGTATCCGGTGTATCCGGGCGATCGGGATCGTCGGGCGAATCGTTCCGGAAGGCATCCCGAATGCTCGGCTTCTTAACGATTTTGTCTAATTCCCCGGGCCGAAATCGCCGTATCGGGACGGAGTCTTGCACAAGTGAGCTAGAGCCGTCCGGGTTCGTGATGATTAGGTATTGCTGCGCATTAGCACTCATTGCAACAAGCGATAACACCACCGCCAATCTTCGCTTTTTCATGGCGCCCCCTGTTAGGTAAGTCGAAGGTAGGCGAGATTTCTATGAAAGGCAAGAGGAGGAAGGCAGCAGGGCTCTGAACGCTACGACTCACCCTTGCGGACGCGCGAAGACCTTGGGTTTAATGTGATGCTTGATACCTGCGAAGTTCCGATTGCAGCGCGCAATAAGAAAAAGCCCGCTCAGTGGCGGGCTTGAACGGACTTTTGCAATCTGACGAGAATTTACCACTAACCCGCCAACCGTGCAAGCAATCTACTTGGCACGAGCGAGCAAGAGAGCAAGGCGGCGAGTGCACTTAGCTTGCGCGAAACATAGCCATATGTGTGTTGCCGCACATATTAAACTCCCGGCAGTGAGGCACTTTGCCGCTGTATTTGCAACGAAAGCGCGCCTTCGGCTCGTGTTCTAGACGGTTCGAGTTCAACTCATGTTGTCCCAATACTCCCAAACTCGCATCTGTGAGGTGCAACATGACTCCTACGGAACTCCTCACCGCGGGACAACTACTTTTTTCTGTGATCCTTGCCGGCATCACCGTGTGGTATGCGTCAGAGACCGCGCGCCTTCGTAGAATTAGTGAACGTCAGGTGGCAGCAATGGAGGCTTCAATCAACCTGACGAAGGCATCATTTGACTCGACGCTCCTTCCGTATCTCATCCTCGGGATTCTTCCTCTTGAGCAAGCTACGTTAGGCAAGCTGGACGCTCAGCCTCCTACTAGCTACATCGACTTGCCAGGACTCTCCGCCGGCGTTCTAGTACGCGACAAAAGACTTGTCTTCTCGGTGATAAACGCCACTGAAAAATTGGCCAGCCACATTTTCATGATCTACGTCGATATGAATCACATGATTTATATCAGCTGCATGGTAGCCGAAAGCATCGGTCCGAAAGAAGAGCTGCTCCTTCCAATGACACGCGAAAGCGTGCCCCTAGCCGAGGTCAAGCGCATGATCACGGAGATGTACGAGGGGCGCGGTGGGTATCTCCTTGAGCAGTCGACTTTATCGGACGGAACGAGGACATCGATAATCGACCAATATGCGCGCGCAGGTGGACACCTGCTAACCATATTTTTTGATTTGGCGGGAAAGCTCTACGCAATACCTAGAGTCGTCACGGAAACAGTTGATGACGAAGGAAAAATTATTCTGCGTTTTGGTAAGAGCGACCTTATCCAAGATAAAACAACATGGTTCGCGCCCACCTTCGATACTGCTGTCGGCCGACCGCAAGTCTGAATTCGCAGAATGATGGCTCGCCGACATGGTTGTCGCAATGTATCGGAGACGCGATCGGTGTCGGATGGCTGCGCGCTGCCTGGCCCCCGGGCACAGGCGAACCACGCCACTTATACCGGCTGATGATCCTTCAGCCAGTCACGCAGCGCATCGTTCATTCGCGTCTGCCAGCCGTCACCAGTCTTCTTGAACGACTCGACGATGTCCGCATCGTATCGAACGGACAGCAACACCTTGGGCGAGTCCAGACGCGGCCGGCCGCGCGCACCGAGGCGCTTCATCTTCTTGAAATCCTCGGTCGGCACTTCATACGTGTCCGGATCAGCAGCGATGCCGCGGTTGATCGCTTCGTTTTCTTCGTCCGTCGGCATGATGATCTTAGGCTTGCTCATAGTCTTTCACCTCGCGCTTGTTTGCCTTACGCATGCTGATGATGTGCATGCTATCGCCACGCTGCGTGAACACCACGCAGTAAAGGCGCTCGTCGATGATGCCGAAACCGACTTCGCGCACTTCCTTGTAGTCGTGGCGATCATCAACATAGGCCAACACTTCGGACCAGTTAAGGCGACCGGCGAGCCCGAGCGAGACGCCATGCTTGGCAACGTTCGCTTCGTCTTTGGTCGGGTCGTATGTGATGTCCATGTAGATAATTGTAGCTACGGTTATTGGATTGCGCAAGCTATTTTTTGTAGCTACGAGCGATTATGCTGTTTCGCAACACTCTTCTGTGCTCACCAACCCGTCGCGTTCGAAGAGCAGGTGCAGGCGGTCGATCGCCTGATGCTCGAGCACCCGAAGCCGCTTCCTGATCGTGAACGCCGCGCGCTCCAGCGTTCGAACCGGGATACCGAATTCTTTCGAGAGGTTCGCGTACGAGAATTCCCTCTCGCGCTGGTGTGGGAATGCATGCGCGGCGATGAGCGCGACGATCGCATCACGATTCGAGATTGTGAGCGTGGTGCGCATTTCATTGGCGACGCCGAACACGCCGCGCTTCCACTCCTTCGACGGCGGCACGCCGCAATCGGCAGCGACCGTGGCGCTCTTCGGCCGCGCCGGGATTCCGCGCGCAAATCGAATCCACAGCGCGTTGCGTTCATTCTCGGGAAGTTGGTCAGCGACGGTGGCCACAACCATCGCGCACTGGGCGCGCACTTCGTCGGCGGACAGGCCCGAGAAATCGACGCTGCCGCTTTTTTCTCCGCGCAGATAGGCGAGGAAGGATTCTTGGCGATCGCTCAGGATACCGACCGACTCCAAAATCTGAATCAGCGCCATGCGGAAGGTGTTCCGCTGACGGGCCGGCATCGACGTCACCAGAAAAGAAACGTGCAGCGCCTGCTCGACAGAGTCAAAGATTCCATTCATTTTTTATAGATCCCGAAAGATTTCAAATCGGCGCCTCGAAGCCGATGCCCTTCCAACAAAACGAACTTGCCGGTTCGCTCTATGAACTTCGCTACGATCACGTCGCCAGTGCGGAGAACTACGCGGACTCGCGTCCCGCGAGCGCAGCTCGTGTGCGGGGTCTTCATGCAGCCTCCGGCTCATACTTCCTGCATCTGCGCATCGCCGACCATTCCGTCGACGCTTTCTGAAAGCCATTGCTGCACACATATTTCCGCGCGCCGCCCCAACGAGAGAGTTGCAGCGCTGCGCAGCCAAGACACGTTTCGTCCTGCTTGCGCTCCAAGACGATCGCCGGATCAAAGAACTCGAAGCGCCTCATTCGTCGCCTCGCGGCGGTCGTGGAGCTCGCTGGACCGGCGGTCGCTCCGGCGTCACGCGCCCCTCGGGAATGTCGAGAACGTCGCGAAAAGTGGCATCGCGCCACCGCTCGGCCCACGGAGCGGCGCCAGGCCAGCGGCCGGCCGTCCACTGTCGCGCCCAGCATTGCACCTGCAGCACGACCTTTCCGCGCCATCCGAGTCGATACCGCGTCCGGCCGGTGATCATCCTTGCAACTCCGCTTCGCGCGCCGCCGATCCTCGGATCGGTTGCAGAAGACTGTCGTGAATGCCCGTGACGCGGGTCTTTTCGCCGTCGATGCGCATCCAGAAAGGGCTGCGAATCGTCCAGCAAACCTCAGTTCCCTGCATCTCCCACTTCGTCACGGTCACTACTTTGCCGATCAAGCGCTTCGTGTACTTGCGATACGCCTCGTCGCCCTTGGCCGCGGCTCGCACGATCACTGCAAGGTCACCTCGCCTGCAATTCATCGCGCGGCCCTCGGCGGCGCCTTCGACGCGGCCGGACGCTTGAGGCGATCATCAATCCACCCAATGAAAGGCTCAAGGTCTTCGACGTTTTCGACGAACCATCGCTTGTGCGCTGCAGACCACCTCGCACCCTTACGCCTCGCATCGTCCTTCTGAGAGAACGGAACGTTTAGCCACACGATCATGTTTTTCGCCCTTCACGGAAAAATTTCTGTCTCGCACAGTTCCCGCATACACAGAACAGAGCCACATACGCCGGAACGCTTTTCCTTACTGCACCTGCCTCACGAAGGCATAACCCCTGCGTGGCCACTTCCAAAGAACCACACCCGTAGCGCGGCTCTCAAAAACTCTTGAGCCTCGTCGCGGTGGGTATATCTCGTCTAAACCGACTGCCGCGCCCGTGTGCGGTGGCCATCCATCGGTTCCAGGGGTACATCCCCACTGTTCGACATCGTTTATTGAGCTGGCGCGACACCAGTTATTCAGGGCTGGGTTAGTGGCCCCCCATCGGCTTTCTTCTATTCCGCTCTGCCTATTCGCGGCCCGCCGCCTACTACTTGTCGCCGCGAATCACCCCTCGCAACATCGTTACAACCGATCCCAATCCAGAAGCTCTGTGCATGTCGTTGGCGTCCTGCCCTACCATCGAGGGCATTCCCCACGGCAGGCCCGTCGCCTCAGCAGCGCGCCGCCCTGTGTCGCTTTCATCGTTGTCTGCGACTACGAAGCGACGGCCAGCTATCAGCGAAGAGACGTGCTTGAGGTTTCCTGCGGAAAAGCAAACAACGACTCGAGCCGGCCGATGCAGCGATCGAAGCGCCTCGCGGACGCTCAGGCCCGTGGCAAACCCTTCGACGAGCCAATGCTCGCGCCCTACGCCCATCGTGAAGATTGCGCCCTTGGCAATGCCTCCGGGCAGAAACTTCTTGGAGCCATCCTCAGCAATCCATTGGACGCTGTTGATCGTCGAGTAATCGGCAGCCGAACGCATCGGAATGACCAGCCGCCCGTCGGTGTCGACAAGGCCGCGCTCGTTAGGAAAGCCCTTGCGTGTCAGGTAATCGTGAGATGTGTATTCACAGCGCCGGACGATCTCCGCAGCCTCCGAGCGTGCGCGAGCGCGCCGCCGCTCTCCGTCGCGCGCTTCAGCAGCGCGATCGCGCTTGGGCAACTCCATCGGTCGAGCATCGACACGTTCCGGGCGCCAGGCGATGGCACGCTCATGGACGGCCCAGTTCTGAACCCAGCCCGAGCGGCCGTCGCACATATACGCGCCGTTGCGCTTACGCGGATGATCTTCAGTAGGCACGCGGTGCGGCTTACCGTCATACACGACGTCACGAATAAGCAGGCCGTGCACACGGGCGAAATCGTCAAACTGCATTCGACCTCCCCGCCTGATGCGCGCGACGAATAAGCAGTGACTGAACCTTTCCCTTCAGTTCACGCGACGGCGCTTCGAGATCCACGGTCGAGAACTCGCCTTTGGGCCAACAGCCGTAGAGGTTTCGAAACTGGGCAAGTGCGAACTTGCGCGCCGCCTCTTGATCCTTCGGCCGACGCTCGATCGCCAAGCAGCAGAGTTGACGCCATACCGATGTGCGGTCGCGGAGATACTCAGGGACCTTCGCGCGCGCGGCCGACACATCGCCGACCGCCTCCATGACGCCCGCGACGTTCTCGACCATCGATCGACGCTCGCGCTCTTTCCCACAGGCCGGGCACGCCGTGCATGCCGGCGGCAGCACGAATCCGCAGGAGCAGACGATCTCCTTCTTTTCCTTCTCGGTCGGCTCGGCCCGCACTTTCGCGTCAAGCGCGCCGTCGTCGAGGCGGTTCAGGCCTTCAGCGAAGATGCGCTGAGTGTCAGCTCCGAAGCGCATCACATTGCCGCAGTGATCGAGCCAGAGACCGAACGTCTTTCCCTCAGACGGCCGCATCACGCGCCCGAGTTGCTGTATGTGGCTCGAAAGGCTTTTGCGATACGGACGCGCGCCAATGCCGCACAGAATGTCCGGTACGTCGAAACCCTTCGTGAACACCTCGCAAGACACAAGGCCAGTGATAGTGCTGTCCGGCTTGCGGAATTCGTCGATGATGGCGCGCCGCTCGTCGTCGCTGCCATCCAGATAGCTGATCTGCTGGAAGTTGTAGCCGTGCTCATTGAATTGGCGACAGAGTTCATGCCCGTGCTCGACCGTCGCGCTGAAGACGATCGTTTTGACCGGGCCGCCAAAATGAAGGTTGGTTTTGTCGATCCACTCGGAGACGACGTCGCCGACGATCGCCATGCCGCGCTGCTCGATTTCCTTGTCGGACCATTCGCCTGCCACGACTTTCGCGCCCGTCATGTCGATGGCGCGCGCCGCGTACGTCTGCAGTGGTACGAGGAAACCCTCTTCGATCAGTTCGTTGGTCGTGCAGACGTTGACCAAGTTCGTGTAAAGCTCAGCCATCCCTTTGGAGAATGGCGTAGCGCTCAGACCGATAACCCGAAGATCGGGCCGGTTCTGGATAAGCTGCGCGGTCGCCTTCCGGGTGGCGTGGCACTCGTCAACGATAAGGAGGTCGAGTTCCGGAAAGAAACCGCGTTTCTCGATGGTCTGTGCGGAACAGATCTGGATGCGCTCGTAGGCGCGATTTCGCCAATGGCCCCCTTGCACCACGCCATGCGCAATGCCGTACCGATCGAACAGTGCGCTGGTTTGGTCGACGAGATTGATACGATCGACAATGAACGCGGCGCGCCGACCTTTGCGATCGACCTCTTGCGACAGATGCGCACCGATCACCGTCTTGCCTGCGCCAGTCGGCGCCATCAACACCTGCGCGCGGTGCCCGTCGCGCGCGCCGACGCGAAGACCTTCGATCGATGCCAACTGATACGGACGGAGCTTGATTTCTTCAGGCATGTCCGCGCTCCAACTGGCGTTTGAGGCGCTTGATTTCCTTCAGCGCTTCGGCGTGCTTGTTCATCCAATCATCGCGGATAGTTTCGAGCCGGCGGCATTCCGCTTCGAGCTTCGCAATGCGCTTGTTCGCTTCGATCAGCTTTTTCTCGCCCTCGCCCGTCTCGCCCGATCGATAGGCGTCCAATTCGAGCTCCAAGTCGCGCGCCGCCTGGCTGACGTCGGCCAATTGCTCGCGAAGGTCCGAAATGATGGACTGAGCTTCCGCCAGCGATGCATCTTCTTTTCGCGGCAGACGCGGTGAGGACTGCTCATCGCTGTGCGGCAACGAAAACGGCTGAACTGCCGGCGCCCCATCCGAACCCTCTTCGCCGTCGATGGCCTGCCCAACCTCGGCCGGCTTGCGCGCCGCCTTAATCTGCGCATCGGCCTGCTTTAGCGTAATCGCGCCGGCGATCACGGCGTCGCCAAGACCAGCCTCGTGCGCAGCTTTCGCGTGACTGATGGTTCGGGGGCTGACGTCTGCTTCGCGAGCCAGTTCGGAGTTCGTCATCAACCTCGCACCCGGTGCGAGGTTGGGATTTCCGGCCGGTGCCCATTGCGCGCACGCGACGACGGCGGCCGCGCGCTGGGAGGCCGTCAGGTGCCGCCGATGGAGGTTTTTCGAAAGCACGAACGCAACCGGATCAACGTCCGGATGCTCGTCGTCGAACTCGATCCAGTTGAATTCAATGCCAGCGAGCTGACAGGCGCAGTAACGGTTCCATCCGTCGAGCACCATGCCGTCGAGCATGAGGCCGGATTCGCGCTGGCCAAACTGGCGAATGTCCTCCGCCAATGCAGCGAGATCCTCCTGTGCGAAAGTGGGAAATGCCGCGGAAAGCGGATGGCGCTTGAATTCGCTCATTCGGCACCCCGCGTCCCGACCGATTCGAGCGCCCGCTGTCTCTGCTTCCGGACAGCACGGGTCCTCTTCTTCGTCTCGGCCAAGTAGAAGGCCTCGAGCTTCTTGTAGTTCTCGACGAGGACGGACTTTATCCGTCCGGTCTCGATGTGGCTAATCGCCCCCTGCGAGAGATCGCAAGATTCCCCAATTTCCCGCTGCGTCAGGCCAAACCCGCGGAGTGCTGTGACCAACTCTTTCGCGTCCATGTGATCCGTCACACACTGATTGAATGTTGGTCATCATAATAGAAATCTATTCGTGGTTCAATACCACTCTAGTTATTTTTAGTAGCAAAATCCATTACATGACTACTCTCGCCGAAAAGATCAAACTTGCGCGCCTCGCGCTGAACATGTCCCAGAGTGACCTGGCCAAGAAATCCGGGGTCACGCAAGGGACTATCGGCCATTTAGAGACGGGACGTAGCAACGCAACTACGAAACTGCCGGCGATCGCCAAGGCTCTTAATACGACCGTCGAGTCCCTCGTCTCGGGAACGAGCGACTATCAGCCGAGCTACAAGTTCGCCGCGCGTCTGGCCGCCACCGAGAACGCAGCAGCACTCGCCGAGCTGAATGATCCGGAACACATCTGGATTGACGGCTTCGAGTACCAGTTCGACGCGGACGATGGCTCTATCCACTGGAACCGCCTCGAGAAGCGCGTGCTGCGACTACCGCTGCCGTTCTTCGCATCGCACGGCGCTGATCCGGCGCGATGCAAGGTGCTGACAATCAAGAGCGATAGCAGCATGGAGCCGTTCCTGTTCGATCACGATCAGATAGTGATCGATACCGGCCGTGTCGAGCCGCGCGAATCGAAGATCTTCGCGATGACCTTTGAAGGCGAGGCTCTCGTAAAACAGGTATTTAAGGAGGCCGGAGGCGCTCTTCGGCTGCACTCCCTAAACCCGCGCTATCCCGACAAGATCATTGCCGCCGAACACTTGGATGGTCTCAAGATCGTCGGACAGTACCTCTATCGCGCTGGACCCGGCTTCGCCGTCTGACGACTACCGCGCGCGGAATCGGAAAGAAAAATACAAATCTATTTGACACACAATAAATAGCACACTACTATGGTCTTACGGTAACTCAAGTGAGACCTGAATGTCCTCCACGCTGCTTCTCGTCCTTGGTGTCTGGCTCATAGCCAGTTTCTTCCTCGGCGTTTGCGCTCGGTTCGGCCAAGTAAGAGAGGCCCGCCATGCGGCGTGGATTGAGAGCATGTCTCGCGAGATCCGTGTGCCCATTGGGCGTTGATCCACGAAACTGAGACTAGACATGCACACGCATAAGCCTGCCGTCGCACGACCACATTCGTTAGTTGCCAAAACCCTCGATGGTCTGATTGAAATCGTCATTGCTACCGGTGCAGGCGGCCGAATCCCGACCCAGGACGAGATCTCAAAGCGGTTCCGTGTTAGTCGGACCGTGCTACGCGAGGCACTCAGCAAGCTTGAGCTCTTGAACGTCATCACGGTTCGTCCGAAGACCGGGACAACGGTGAACGCCTCGGCAGAGTGGCACACCGTAAATGCCGACGTAGTTTCGTGGCGCGTTCGCGCCGGCGAGAAATCAGAGGACGTCATCAACGGTACGGTTTCCCTCGCGCGGGAACTGGTGATGCAACATCGCGCGCCTGTGGCTGAAGCGGTGGTCGCGTCATTCCGTGCGAAGTCCCGACAGGCATAGCTTGGAACGTTTGCCGAGACAGCGCAGACGCCGCTGATCACCCTCGTTCATTCGGCCAGGTTCTACAACTACCCTTTTGTCTGTTAGATTTAAGTCAACGCAGAATGCATCAAGGAGCATCAACATGAAGTTCCCAGTTCCGAGAACCAACTACGACGAGAGCGGCTGCGCTGCAAATCTCGCCGCAGAAATCCATAAGTCAGGGCTGGCGTTGTTTGAGATCGTGAACGCCGACAAACCCTCGTCTAAGGCGATGCTCGACGGAGCAAAGGAGATTGCCGCCAGCTTGGCGCAAGCTCGCGACCGGGCCGTGCTGAACATTGGTATTTCCAACTATTCGTCGAGTGGCTCGCCCGCCAGTGTTTCGGTCGTGGCCGCGATCTTGGACGCGTCAGCCTACAGCCAGGACATCCTGCACAGCTTGAACGAATTGAGCGAGCACGACTCGCCCGAAGACATCGGCTGCATCCTCAGCGATTTGGCGATTGAGCTGCACTCGCATGACCATGCCGAGTCGACGGCCGATTGGGTAAGTAGCCCGGCATAACAACGAACTAGTCCTGTAACTAACGCGTTACAAATACTCAGTACTACTACTGAGGGAGAGCGCTCGTACCTTCGATGTTGAGTACTTGAATTTTTTGAGGGGGCCGGAGGCTTCGCTTTTTTTGAGATTGACGCGCCACCGGTGGCAGCCGAGGCGCGTCGCACAACGAGGATTAAGACATGATCGGGACAGATTTTACACAACTTGCTAGCGATGGCAAACGGGCGGCCGATTCTGAGTATGAGGTGCCGAACCAATACAACGAGATCTATGCGCGGATCGACCAAAAGAGTTTGGCGCTCGACGAAAGGGTACCAGCTCACACAATGAACTCAGTCTTCGTCGCGCTCAGCGGGATCTCAGCCATCACACAGATCCTCACAAACGACGCGACGAGTAAGGATCAAGGACGAGAGCCGCTTTCCGCATATCTGACTGGCGGCCTCCACTCGGCTATTCAGGCGCTTGCGGACTTGTCGATGCACAAGATCGAGGAATTCGCTGATCTCGCCGAGCGCCGTCAGAGCCGGGCGCGCGCGGCCGAAAAAGTCCTGAGTTCGATCAAAGGCATGCAGCACGCGCTCGACAACATCAGGTCGGAGGTCGGAAACACCGCAGTACAAGGCTCTGCGTTTGACAACGCTGACCAGACGCTTAGGGCCGTCAAGGAGTCGGTCGAGGAGGTCTGCCGTGTCTGACCTGAAAAAAGTTCTTGTGAGCTCGGCCGAAGACGTCGACTCGCTTAGCGCCGTTTTCGACCAACTCGAAGGGATGTTCCGTGCGATCGAGATGGCGACGGAGAACCTCCCGGCAGAACACCCGCGCGCGCAGATGAATCAGATCAAGAAGCTGGCGGCGTTGGGCCGTTACGTCGCCGGCGACTGGTCGAACACTGCGGATTGCATCCGCCAGAGTATGTGTGATGCAGCGGCAGAGTCTGCTCCGGCTTCGAAGTCCAAGGAGCCTACTCATGCCTGACCGCTACATGGCGCTTTGCGTCGAATCGCGCGATATGCATCCGCGGATCAAGATCAATGAGGTCATTATCTACGACGTCGAAGACGCAGCTCAGCCCGACGACGATGTCGTGATCAGCCTCACGAACGGCCAAACGATCGTGCGATCACTGGTGTCCTTCGATGGCGAAAAGTACCGGCTGCGCTCCTACTCGCCCGCCGCCGCCAGCACCTTGCGAAGCGAGGACGTAGAAGCATGCCATCCGATCATCGCCCGGTGCCGGGCATCCTTTTTTGACGAGATCGCGGCGCAGCAGGAGGCGGCGTGAGAACGGCACTCAAACGGTTTTTCGTGTGGCTGTGGTGCAGGAATGTGCTCGGCGACAGCGAGCTGTCGTTCCTCATCCGGTTCTTTGACCTGAAGGATGCGTGACATGACCCGCGAGCAGATTGAACACATCAAGCGCGCCGCCAGTGCAGCACAAGCAATGAAGATCGATCCCGCGTGTCCGGATCAATTCAAGTTCCGTGCGCACGCGCTTTTCGCGCAGATCGTGACCCCGGAAGCAGTCGTCGCCTTGTGCGACGAAGCCCTTCGACGGCAGTACTTCAACGTCGACACGGACAAAAACGCATAACACCACTACCTTTCGAACGAGAACAACATGGCTCAGATCGTCTTCATCATCTTTCTTGCATGCCTGGCAGCAGCACTTTCGGCAATCGGGTCCGCGCATCTGCGAAAGGATCGACAGCCCCAATATCGTTACAGCATAGTCAGCTTCGCAGTGATCGCCGTTTCGGGCGGACTGCTGTCCTGCTTCACGCAAGTGTCGCAGTCGCACGTGGGCATCGTAACCACCTTCGGACACGTAGAGGAAGACACGCTCGGCGAAGGTCCTCACCTGGTCAATCCCGTATCGCGAGTTCACGAGGTATTCATCGGACTCGACGTGGCGAAGGTGCAAAGCGCGCAAGCAGCATCGAAGGATCTTCAGTCGGTCCACACTGACCTGACGATGAACTACCGGGTCGACCCGGCGAAGGTGCGCGCGCTTTACTCGATGGCGCCGTCGCTTGAATACGAGGCGTCGTACGTCCAGCCAGCGATGTTCGAAGTGTTCAAGTCTGTCGCAGCGCGATATACAGCCGAGGAACTTGTGACCAAGCGACAGCAAGTGTCGAGTGACATCCTCGCCGGCCTCGTTACGAAGCTCAAGGGTTACGGTTTCCTGATCCAAGACATCAACATCACCAACTTCAAATTCAGCGCTGCTTTCGATCAGGCGATCGAGGCAAAGGTGACGGCGAGCCAACGAGCAGAGCAGGCCGAGCGCGAGCTCGCGCGAGTGAAGTTCGAGGCTGATCAGCAGATCGCAAAGGCTCGCGGCGAGGCGGAATCCATCGCGATTCAAGCTCAGGCCGTAAAGACGAATGGCGGCGCCGAGTATCTCCAGCTTCAAGCAATCAACAAGTGGGACGGCCGCATGCCAACTTACATGGGCACTGGAACCCCGATGCCCTTCCTGAACGTCTCCAAGTAGCTGATCTGAAAAAGGTCGGCCGTCGCTTCCCACGCGACGTCGCGCAACCTGGGCTGTATTCGCACGGTTGGCGTCAATTGTCGCCCGATCTAGGAACCTCAGTGAGATCGTCGTCGCCAATGCCTAACGCCCAACGCAAATCGCGAGCGAATGCCATGCAGGTGTCCTTCCACTCAGGCGTACCAAAATCAACGTCGCGCGGATTTTTCTTTCCGCGTGCGCGCCGGATGGCTTCGATGCTTTCAGCCATTGCCCGAGCTTCTCCAAAAAGCTGCTCGTCTTCCATTAGTCGTTGTTGTTCTTGATTTTTCATAACTTGGATTTTCGGCATTTGCTTCAGAAACTTTATGTGCCCAAACGCACACGTGAAACGTAATAGGAGTTTCGGATGGGCAAAACCTGCGTGTTCAAAAGATCCGACAGTTTCGACGACCGCGCGCGGTCACAAGACGGGAAGTACGTCGGTGTACAGGAAGCTCTCGAGCCCGAAGCCGAGCGGCGTCGAGTATTACAACGACGTCATGCTGCAATTCTCGCGATCCAACTGTTTGAGCCTATTCGTGGCTTATCTGATCCCGAAGCGTCGACTCAAGCCGGATTAACGCGTGTAAAGGTTTTCCCGCCTGCGACTTGGCGCGAGCTAGGAGCAGTTCCCGCGCTACAGGTTCTGTGGCGTCTAGAGCAAGCGACGCCTGATCAATCAAATGAGAGACAGTTCGAATCGCGTCGTTTTCATTCCAAGATTGCTCTCGCAGGCCCCTTTCCGCCGCGATCACCAACACAAGTAGATCGTGTACGTCCACGCTCGCCTCCAGTCCGTGTCCGTAATGGTTTCGCATCGTACGTGCCAGGTTCGACGGGTTTGCGCGGTTTGTATTTGGATGAAGCTCTCGCCACGTCGCTGCACTTCGGCAAGCGCCAGGTCGAAACCGATGTGAAACTGCCGCCCGGCGATCACACGCTCACCGACGGCAAGAGCGTCGTTGTGTTCGATGTCGGCGGCCAGTTTCGTGGCGGCCGAGACATCACAGTCGCAGTCGACGCCGCTATTGCCAAGGAGAGAATCGATGGGTGACTCAGGAAGCGTCGTCGCTTTTTCCCTCGAGCAAATTCAAAAGATCACTGCTCGGGCCTGGAAAAGAGACGGTCATTGCGATGCTCGACGTCGCGGTATTCATCCACGTAGCATCAGGATCGGTGATGAACTCATTCACGTCGACAGTAACGCGGCGGCCAGTCAACTCCCCAATCGTCTTAGCCAGTGCGCCTTCGAGGTCGATAAGAGAAACAGCTTTAAGCGGATGCGGTTTGGACATAAAACATGTCTCCGGAGGTAGGAACCTATCGTATCAGAGCCATGCGCGGATGGTGCCAAGCCTCAGAGACCAACGAGTCTCCAAAGGTCCGGCAGACGCAAGTTCGGATCGTGCTCGGCCAGCAGTGCGACCGTCGCCGTGCAGTAGACGTCGCCGTGCTCGCGATCTAGATCGTCATAGTAGCCAAACTTGGCAGTGACGATTGCGACCGCAGCGGCGTCGATGGAGTCGATGAGAGTTTGGGCTTCATTTTTGTTCATGCCCGCGTTATCGGCAGCAACGGACAGGACTTTAGGCAGGGAAATGTACCAGCAAATCGAAGAATTCATGCGCGTGAGCCGCGCATATCGGACGGGGAAAAGATGGCAGCAAGCATGAAACCTATCTATCTGGATCTGCAGGCCGTCGCCGAGGCAGTGTCGCTTTCGGAGGCAAGTGTGAAGCGGCTAGTGCGAGAAGATAAATTCCCGAAGCCGCGAATGCTGTCGGGACGTCGCGTAGCTTGGCTGACGTCAGAGGTCGAGGCATGGGCTCAGTCTTGCCCGGTGTCGGACATCCTGCCGCCGCCGAACACCGGCAATCGGAAAGGCATTACGAGGGCCGCGTAATGGCAAGTTGCTCAAGTCGCTCGGAAAGCCGTGTGAGCCACACGCGGCGTTCCTTGTCATAGCTGTGCCTGTTGTAGACGCCGGTCACGCCCGGAAGCACGTGTCCTAAGATCGACTCCGCGACCTCGTGCGGGCATTCCATAGATGCGAGCATCGTGCGCACCGTGCGACGCAGATCGTGTGGTGCCCAGTGGCTGACCGGCAGCCTTGTGCGCTGCTCCTGCGGAGCGTTCTTGCAGTAGGGTTGCCGGTAATAGACCGACTGCTGGATCAGCTTCTGATCTTTGTGGCCGGCCGCCGACTGCGACGGGAGCAGGAACCCGGTCTTCACAGCTTGCAGACGCCGCCGCACGATCTGTTCGGCGCGACCAACGAGCGGCACCCGGAGATCCGTCGCACTCGGCCGGTTCGCATTCTTGGTCTTGGACTTCGGCACCGTCCACCAGAAACCGTCTTTTTCTTCCGAAAGCTCACCCGCTTCCATGCTAACGATCTCGGACCCTCGCGTGCCGGTCCAGAGATAGAGCGTCAAGACATCGTCTAGTGTCTGACTGAAATTCGGCAACCAGCGAAGCAGCTCGCCTACTTCCGCATCAGACAAAACTCGCTTCGCGGTCACACGCTCGCCGTCCACCTTTTTGCCCTTGCTGCGCAGCCTGCCACGCATTACCAAGCGCCACCAGTTGGGGCTCGTGTCGGGAATCCGGCCCGCATCGAGCGCATATTCCCACGCGCCGCCGAGCGCGGAGCGCAGCGCGCCGGCGAGCGTTGGCGTCGACGAACAGCTTTCCAGCAGATCGAATGCTTGCTTGCGCGTGATCGATGCCGCTGGCAAATGAGCGATCGCGCCCAGTTTCCCCGCAAAGATGCGCCGGATGATGTCTGCGCCCTTTGGCTTTCGATGGCGTTCGATGTGGCCCGCCAAGAAGTCGTCGCAAAGGTTTCGCACGGTGTACTCGGATGAAGCGGCAGCCGGGTTTTTGGCAACGCGCTTCGCCGCGGCCGGATCGTCGCCTGCATCCCGTGCAGAGCGTAGCTTTTCCCATTCGGCAATAGCTGCAGCGTAGGACATGGAAGGCCATTCGCCTAACTTGATTTGGCGCATCCGATCGTCGACTGGGGACTTATACCGGTACGTCCACGAACGGCGAGTCTCCGTTGCCTGCAGGCGCAGACCGGGAAATCCATCGATGGTGATGTGCTCTCCCGGCGGAATTTGCTTGGCTTGACGAGCATCGAAGCGCATGAGATTTCGGCGTAAGTTTGTCGCCGCAAGACGATCGAGCGGCGTAGTTTTTCCGAATCTTATCTCAGAAAGCTACGCCAAACATCGATCTAACGCTATCCGTTGTGCGCTTGTATGACCTGACCGACATTTCTGCAAATCCGGCTTGGAGCCTTTGTGCATGGGAGTCAGGAGGCGCTGAGGCTTATCCAGAAAGGAACTGTCGATACTCGACTTATTGATTATTCGTTTTCGTCGAAGTAATGCCCGAAGCGCGCCTGCTTCGTCTTGATGTAACGCTCGTTCTCCTCGCGCATCGGGATGGCGAGCGCGACGCGTTCGGACACGGGAATATCGTGTCTGAGCAAGGTATCGAACTTCGACGGATTGTTGCTCATCAGGCGCACCGACTTCACGTTCATAGACCGCAGGATCGCCGCGGCGGAATCGTATTCGCGGGCATCGTCGGGCAAGCCGAGATGCAGATTGGCATCGACGGTATCGAGCCCCTGCTCCTGCAATGCATATGCGCGAATCTTGTTCGCCAGGCCGATACCGCGCCCTTCATGTCCGCGCAGATACAGCAGAATCCCGCGATTCTCGGCGGCGATATAGCGCAACGCGAGATCGAGCTGCTCGCCGCAGTCGCATCGATAGGAGCCGAAGACGTCGCCCGTCACGCATTCGGAATGCAGGCGCGTCAGCACGGATTCGCCGTTGCTCACGTCGCCCATCACGAACGCGATGTGCTCGACATCCGTGTGCTTCACGCGATAGACGTAGGAATCGAACGTGCCGTAGCGTGTCGGAATGGTGGCGGTCGCCACGAGTTCAACGTCCGCGCACTCGTCGCACACGCCGAAGCCGTGTTGCGGGGTTTGCACATCCTGCGAGGGAGAAGCGGTTTTCATAGATCAATCTGCGAGTCCACGACGCCGGGCCTTGCTGTTCTGACTGCGCGCGTTCACGCAAGCCCGGTGCGTCATGGTAAAGCCCATCGGGAAAGTTTGCAGATTGTCTCATGGCGCGCGCCGCTTCCCGCGCTTCCCGTACGGGCTTGCGCTTTTACGCGGGTTGTTCGAACGTGCCCGGACTCTTGTCCGTCGCGCGCCACTCGGGCTTGCGCGCCGGATCGGCCTGTTGCAGCCCCGCGCGCACGCCGGCGGCATCGAGATCGGCGGTGTAGACCGGCGACGCGGGCTGCTGGCGCCAGGAATCGTCGATCGTGCCGGCATCGACCGGATCGAAACCGATTTCATCGACGAGCTTCATCACGACGGCCTTCGCTTTCGCGTCGTCGCCCGCGACCGGCAGCGCGATGCGCCCCGCCGTGCCCGCGGGCTTGCCGAAATTCCTGAGATGATCCGCGTAAATATTGTTGAACGCCTTCACGACCGGCCTTCCAATCTGCTGCTCGACCCAGCGGCTTTCCGGCGTGCCGCTTTCGATTCCGCCGATACGGCCGTCGCGCTGCTGCGGATAATAGTTGCCCGTGTCGATCACAACGACGCTCGCCGGCACACCCGCGAACAGGTCTTTCGGCAGATTCGGCACCTTGGCCTCGGGAATCGTCACGACGATCACGTCGGCGTCCTCGACGGCGTCGCGCGCCTCGACGGCCTTCGCGCCGGTTTCGCGCTCGACATCCGCAAGCGATGCCGGCCCGCGCGAATTCGCGATGAGCACGTCGTGTCCCTTTTCGCCGAACCGCAGCGCCAGCACCGAGCCGATATTTCCCGCTCCGATGATTCCGATTTTCATAACGCCTCCTTGAAATGAGATTGAAAACAACAAGCTATATCGAAGGAACCAGTGACGCCTTCTCGCAATCTCAATGCCTCATGCGGGAAAACACGAAATATCGGCGTGATAGGCTCGATCTATCCCGACAATAAAATCAATCCACTTCGCAGATACGATAGCTTTACTGTATAGTTCACTTACTTCTTCAACACCACTCCAAAAGGAAACTGGTAAATGCCCATCATCAACAGTCAAGTCAAGCCGTTCAAAGCAACCGCCTACCACAATGGCGAGTTCGTGACCGTCACCGATGAAAGCCTGAAGGGCAAGTGGTCGGTGTTCGTGTTCTATCCCGCCGACTTCACGTTTGTGTGCCCGACGGAACTGGGCGACCTGGCCGACCGTTACGAAGAATTCAAGAAGCTCGGCGTGGAAATCTACTCGGTCTCGACCGACACGCACTTCACGCACAAGGCATGGCACGACACGTCGGACACGATCCAGAAGATCGAGTATCCGATGATCGCCGACCCGACGCTCGCCATCTCGCGCAACTTCGACGTTCTGATCGAAGAAGAAGGCCTGGCGCTGCGCGGCACGTTCGTGATCAACCCGGAAGGCGAGATCAAGCTGTGCGAAGTGCACGACAACGGCATCGGCCGTGACGCGGGCGAACTGCTCCGCAAGGTTCAGGCTGCTCAGTACATCGCGAAGAACCCGGGCCAGGTGTGCCCCGCCAAGTGGACGCCGGGCGCTGAAACGCTGACCCCGTCGCTCGACCTGATCGGCAAGATCTAAGCCTCGTTCTAGCGAGCGCTGCATCGAATCTGCCGCGAGTCAGCGGCAGGTTCACCCAGAAAACGTGTCCGTCCGGCGCTGCGATTTTCGCAGCGCCGCGGCGCGACGCGTCTGCAACATCCCAAGTCAAGGAACGGACATCGCCATGCTCGACGCCAACCTCAAGAATCAATTAAAAGCGTATCTGGAAAAAGTCACCCGGCCGATCGAACTCGTCGCCTTCCTCGACGACGGCGACAAGTCGCGTGAGCTGAAAGGCCTGCTCGACGAGATCGCTTCGCTGTCCGCGCAGATCAGCGTCGTCGAGAAAGAGGACGCCAGCGTGCGTCGTCCGTCCTTCACCATCGGGGAAGCGGGCAAGGAAGCGGGTGTCCGCTTCGCCGGCATCCCGATGGGTCACGAATTCACCTCGCTCGTGCTCGCGCTTCTGCAAGCCGGCGGCCATCCGGTCAAGCTCGACGACGCCACCATCGAGCAGATCCAGAATCTCGACGGCGACTTCGCGTTCGAGACGTATTTCTCGCTGTCGTGCCAGAACTGCCCGGAAGTCGTGCAGTCGCTGAACGTGATGTCGATCATCAACCCGCGTATCAAGCACGTTGCGATCGACGGCGCGCTGTTCCAGAAGGAAGTCGAGGAACGCCAGGTCATGTCCGTTCCGATGATGTTCGTCAACGGCGAGAGCTTCGGCTCGGGCCGCATGGGCGTGAAGGAAATTCTCGCCAAGCTGGACACGGGCGCATCGGCGCGCGCGGCGAAGGAACTCGAAAACAAGCCGGTATTCGACACGCTGATCGTCGGCGGCGGTCCTGCCGGCGCGGCGGCTGCGATCTACTCGGCGCGCAAGGGCATCGCGACGGGCGTCGTCGCGGAGCGCTTCGGCGGTCAGGTGCTCGATACGATGGCCATCGAGAACTTCGTCTCCGTCAAGGAGACCGAAGGACCGAAGTTCGCGGTCGCGCTGGAGCAGCACGTGAACGACTACGAAGTCGACATCATGGACGTGCAGCGCGCCGAGAAGCTCGTGCCGGGCCGTATCAACGAGATCCATCTCGCGAGCGGCGCGGTGCTGCGGGCGAAGACCGTGATTCTGTCGACGGGCGCGCGCTGGCGTGAAATCAACGTGCCGGGCGAGCGCGAGTACCGCGGACGCGGCGTGGCGTACTGCCCGCACTGCGACGGCCCGCTCTTCAAGGGCAAGCGCGTCGCGGTGATCGGCGGCGGCAACTCGGGCGTGGAAGCGGCGATCGACCTCGCGGGCATCGTGTCGGCGGTGACGTTGATCGAGTTCGGCAACGAACTGCGCGCCGACGCCGTGCTGCAGAAGAAGCTGCGCAGCCTGTCGAACGTGACGATCGTCACCGAGGCGCAGACGACGGAAGTCACCGGCGACGGCAAGAAGGTCAACGGCATCACGTACACGGACCGTGCAACGGGCGCGAGCCATCACGTCGAACTGGAAGGCGTGTTCGTGCAGATCGGCCTCGTGCCGAACACCGAATGGCTGAAGGGCGCGGTGGAACTGTCGAAGCACGGCGAAATCGTGGTCGACGCGAAGGGCGCGACTTCGGTGCCGGGCGTGTTCGCCGCCGGCGACGTGACGACCGTCCCCTACAAGCAGATCGTGATCGCGGTCGGCGAAGGCGCGAAGGCGGCGCTCTCGGCGTTCGATCATCTGATCCGCGCGTCGGTGGAAGACGAAGCAGTGGTCGAAGAAGAAGCGGCAGCCTGAGCATCGCTCGGATGTCGTAAAGACCGGAAGGCGAACGGGGCGACCCGTTCGCCTTTTTTTATGGGCCGTCCGCCGCTTTCGGCACGAGCACCGTCGGGAAGGTGACTTCGAACACGCTGCCGTGCCCTTTCGACGACTGGAAGCGCAAGTCGCCTTCCAGCGTGCGCGACAATTCCTTGACGATGGCAAGCCCGAGCCCCGCGCCGGGGATGTCGTCATCGGCGGCGCGCTCGAATTCTTCGAAGACGCGCTCCTGATCCGCCGTGCCGATGCCCACCCCCGTATCGGCGACGAGCAGTTTCCAGCGCTCGCCGGGCACTTCGGAAATCGACAGCAGAATCTCGCCCGACGACGTGTACTTGATCGCGTTCGACAGCAGATTCAGCGCGACCTGCTTCACCTTCAGCCGGTTCGACGTCACCATGTCGAGCGCCGGATCGAGCTGGCCGACGAGCTTCAGCCCTTTCGCCTCGGTCGCGACTCGGCACGCCTGCATCAGTTCGTCGAAGAGGCCGACGAGATCGAACGGTTCGACGCTCGGCGCGGAATCGTCGCCGAGCACTTTCGAATATTCGACCATTTCGTCGACGAGCGTCGCCATGTCGGCCACCTGACGGTTGGCGAGCCCGAGCGCCGTCTCGCGCTTCGCGGGCGAGCGGCCGGCGAGTTGCAGCGCGGTCGAGAAAACGTTGAGGAAGTTGCGCAGATCGTGCGCGACGCGCCGCGTCACCTGCATGCGCGTCTCGTAAAGATCGCTGATGAGTTTCTGCCGCAGCGTCAGTTCGTAATTCGCGCGTTCCAGCATACCGGTGTATTCGTCGATCTTCCTGTCCCGCTCGCCGATCGCCTCGCGAATCGACGCGAGCGTGACGAAGCTCACGACTTCGTCGGTCATCAGGCGCGCGCGCTCTTCGTCCGCGCGCGGGAAGTCGTCATGCGTGCCCGCGTATTCGCCGATCGCGAGCAGCAGTACCTGCCGGAACAGATCGAGCTCGCGCACGAGTTCATCGACACGATAACCCTGCTGCCAGCGCCATTGCCCGTGCTGACGCGCGTCGCGCTCGATCGCGCCTTCCTGGTCGCGCAGATTGCGCGATTCCAGCACGACGCAGATTTCCTCGAAGATACTCGGCAGATGGTCGGCGAGCTGCCGATACGTGAGCTGGTCGGAATGTTCGACTTCCTGATCGCCGAACACGAGCTTCATCCATCGCTCGGTCAGTGCGTGTTGCTGCGCGCGCAGCGCGGCCACGAGACCCTTCAAGCCGCCGACCGACGTGTCGCTCATCTGCGAGTTCCCGATTGCTGAAGGCGCCGGTGGGCGGCGCGCATGGTGATCGTGGTTTGCAGTCGAAAGCAATGTCCGATGCCGTCCGGAGCCGACCGCGAATGCTTCGCCAGTATAGGCGCGATGCCCGCACGAAAGCGTCATATCCGAGTGTTCTTTCCAACTTTCCGAGACTTTGCCCGCAGCTTCGCGCGCTCGCACGATTCAGCGTTCTCTTCAAACTTCGAACATCTTTGCGCGATCCGGTTTTACGCCGGGCGCGCGCCGGTTCAGAATCGCGCATGTCATCAACAACGCACGCCAGGCAAATCCGACATGACCACGACATCGGCCGACTGGCAAGCCAGCCAATACACGCTCTTCGAGGCGCAGCGCACGCGCCCTGTTCGCGATCTGCTGAGCGCGGCGCAGGGAGAAACCGCGCGCACGGCCGTCGATCTCGGCTGCGGGCCCGGCAACTCGACGCAAACGCTGATCGCGTACGCGCCGCACGCGCGCGTGACCGGCATCGACAATTCCGGCGACATGATCGACGCGGCGAAGAAGCGCCTGCCGCAAGTCGAATTCGAACTCGCCGATATTTCCGCGTGGGAAGCCAAAGAACCGTGCGATCTGATTCTCGCGAACGCGGCGCTGCAGTGGGTGCCCGACCACGAGACGCTCTTTCCGGCGCTCGTCGGCAAGCTCTCGGCGGGCGGGCGGCTTGCCGTGCAGATGCCCGATAATCTCGATGAGCCTGCGCATCGCCTGATGCGCGAAGCCGCCGCCGACGGCCCGTGGCGCGACAAGCTCAAAGGCGCGGAGCGCACGGAGCGCCACCCGGCGCAATGGTATTACGCGCTGCTCAAGCCGCTTTGCACGTCCGTCGACGTATGGCGCACGACTTACCATCATCCGCTGGAAGGCGGCGTCGATGCGATCGTCGAATGGTTCAAGGGCACGGCGCTGCGGCCGTTCCTCGCGAAACTCGACGAGAAAGAAGCGGCCGCGTTTCTCGACCGCTATCGCGCCGGGCTGAAAACCGCCTATACCGTTTTCGACGACGGCAGCGTGCTGCTGCCCTTCCCGCGCCTTTTCATCGTCGCGACACGCTGACGTTCAATGCGCGCGGCTGCCTTCGCGCAACATCTGCGCGAACTGCCGCGCCGCCGGCGACAACTCGCCGCCCGTGCGCGTGACGATGCCGTACGTCTGCGATTTCGACTTCATGCGCACCGGCAGAATGCGCAGCATGCCGTGACGCTCGAACACCTTCGCGACGCTCGCCGGCAGAATCGAGACGAGTTGCGGGCTTTGCTGCAGCAACGTTACCGTCATCAGCGGCGACGCGGTGGAAATTGGATTGGCGGGCATCGGCAGGCCGGCGAGATCGAGTTCGCGTTCGAGCAGCGCGCTCATCGGCATGAAGCTCGGATAGGTGACCCAGCGGTACCGCGCGAGGTCGGCGAAACCCACTTCGGGCTCGCCCGTGCGCTCGTGACCATGACCCACGACGATGCAAAGCGGCTCGTCCGCGAGCGGCTGATAGTGATATTTCGACGGCTGATCCGACACGCTCGACCGGCCGACGACGAGATCGACGCGGCCGTCGTCGAGCATCGGCAAGAGGCGCGCGCTCGTGTCCTCCACGACTTCGATGGCCAGATCCGGATGCTTCGCGTGCATTTCGTTGACGATCGGCGCGACGACGTCCGGCACCGCGCCCATGATCGTGCCGACCGTCAGCCGCCCGCCCGTGCCCGCGCGAATCTGCGCGACTTCCTGACAAAGCGCGTTCAGATCGGCGGCCAAGACGCGCGCGTAGCGCACCACGCAGCGGCCGAACGGATTCGGGATCAGCCCGGTTTTCGCGCGCTCGAAAAGCGGCGCTTCCAGCATGGATTCGAGTTCGGCGAGCGCCTTGCTCGCGGCGGATTGCGTCATCGCCATTGCGCTCGACGCCTTGTGCAGCGATTTGTGGTCGTCGAGCGCGATCAGCAATTGCAGCTGCTTCATGCGCAGCCGCGACATGAGCACGTCGAGCGTGTTCTTCATGACGAGGGTGATTCCAAAAAGCGATCAAGCGATGGAAAGGTTTCACTATACAGGCGCACGCGCGAGGTCGTATAGTCGGGCACGGGGCAGTCATCGTACAACTGGTGCGAGCATTGCCGCGGATCACTCCAAGCAAGGACGAGACAACATGCAACTCACTGGCAACCTGCTCATCGGTCAGGAATCGGTTTTCGGCTCGAACGGCTCGATCAAGGCCGTCAACGCGTCGACCGGCGCGGCCATCGAACCGGCCTTCGGCGGCGCGACGCTCGCCGATCTCGACCGCGCCTGCGCGCTCGCGTGGAGCGCGTTCGACATCTATCGCGAAACCGCGCCGGAAGCGCGCGCGAAGTTCCTCGAAACCATCGCGCAGAACATCCTCGATATCGGCGACGATCTGATCGAACGCTGCATGATAGAAAGCGGTCTGCCGCGCGCGCGTCTGGAAGGCGAGCGCGGCCGCACGGTCGGCCAGTTGCGCATGTTCGCCGATGTCGTGCGCAACGGCGATTTCCTCGGCGTGCGCATCGATCCGGCTCAGCCCGAGCGCAAGCCGCTGCCGCGCGTCGATCTGCGCCTGCGCCATATCGGCGTCGGTCCGGTCGCCGTGTTCGGCGCGAGCAACTTCCCGCTCGCGTTCTCCGTCGCGGGCGGCGACACGGCGTCGGCGCTCGCCGCGGGCTGCCCGGTCATCGTCAAGGCGCACTCGGCGCATCCGGGCACGGCGGAACTCGTCGGCCGCGCGGTGCAGAAGGCCGTGAAGGATTGCGGCATGCCGGAAGGCACGTTCTCGCTGCTGTTCGACAGCGGCCGCGACGTCGGCCAGGGACTCGTGGCCGACAACCGCATCAAGGCGGCGGGGTTCACCGGCTCGCGCGGCGGCGGCACGGCGCTGATGAAGATCGCAGCCGCGCGCACCGAACCGATTCCCGTCTATGCGGAAATGAGCAGCATCAACCCGGTCCTGCTGTTCCCGAACGCGCTCAAGAACCGCGCGGAAGGCATCGCGAAGGCGTTTGTCGGCTCGCTCGTGCTCGGCGCGGGCCAGTTCTGCACGAATCCCGGCCTGCTGCTCGCCGTCGACGGTCCCGATCTCGACAAGTTCATCGCGGCGGCATCGGCTGCCTTGCAGGAAACCGCCGCGCAGACGATGCTCACGCCGGGCATCTGTAAGGCGTACCAGGGCGCCGTGTCGCGCGCCGCCGAACACGCGGACGTGACGACCGCTGCGCGCGGCGTCGAGCCGAAGGGCGACAATCAGGGCCAGTCGGCGCTGTTCGTCACCACTGCCGACGCGTTCCGCAAGAGCCACGAGCTGCAGGAAGAAATTTTCGGCGCGTCGTCGCTCGTCGTGCGCTGCCCGGACTTCGACACCATGATCGCGCTCGTCGAATCGCTGGAAGGTCAGTTGACGTCGGCGCTGCATATCGACGAAGCCGATTACGCCGATGCGAAGCGCGTCCTGCCCGCGCTCGAGCGGCGCACCGGCCGTCTGCTGGTGAACGGTTTCGGCACGGGCGTGGAAGTCGGTCACGCAATGGTTCACGGCGGCCCGTTCCCGTCGACGGCGGACGGCCGCTCGACCTCGGTCGGTAGTCTCGCGATCAACCGTTTCCTGCGTCCGGTGAGCTATCAGGACCTGCCCGACGCACTGTTGCCCGACGCGCTCAAGACCGGCAATCCGCTCGGCCTGAACCGTCGTATCGACGGCAAGCTGCAACTGGCCGAGTAAGACTGTCCGCAAGGCCAGCGAAGGCCGCGGCGCGAAACGAGCGCCGCGGCCTTCGCATTTTCACGCTTCCATTTCGATAAACGTTTCGGAAGCCTTATCGATATTCAACAGCATTCGCCGGCTCTGCCGCGCGCCCGGGCGCCCGGCGTGGGGCGGGAACAACGCTTCATTACGCGCCCGAATCGCTTTGACATCAGTGGGTTATCCGGCGATCGCGCGGCCTTGTCGGTTAAGGGCTAAGGATTGGCGGTTCAAAACCGCCGCTGCGATCCCAAAATGTCAGAAATATCGTGAGCGAGAGGAGCGAGTTGCAGTCGCTTGGCGCGGCGGCCCCGAGTAGGTGCGAAAGGCAATTGACGTCCGATGGTGGTTGAACCATAGTCGGAATGTCGTTTTTCCCGCTGGCGCACGCCGCGCGGGACAGAATACGAAGGATTGCTGCCGCGGAAACGGCGCTCCCGCGTACAGGCGCGACGACTCGGCGCGCATTGGCGGCCACGCGAATTTGGCAACCTCACGCACACGTCCTTCGAGGGCTCCAGCATGACCACGCGTCTGACGTTTCCCGCATCCATGTTCTCCGTCGTCTGCCAGCGGTGCGGCAGCACGGTGCGCAAAAACGCCGACAGTTGCCCCAATTGCGGCGCCGACCGCCGCGCCGCATTCGGCCAGACGCGCGAAACCGCGTCGGCCAAGCCGCGCGCGAATGTTTTCGAGGAAGCAACGTCCGCGCCGCTCGCATCGGCGGCTGCATCGGCGTCCGGTTCTTCCGGCTCTTCCACTTTTATGGGTCCCGATGGCGCCGAGCGCGTCGAGCCCGGTATGCGTTCGCGCTGGACCGAGCGCGCGAGCGAGCGCATCGCGCAGAAGGCGGCGGAATATCGCGCGCGGCGGGCAGAGGAATCCGCGCGCAACGCCTACGCCGAATCCAGCAACGATCCCGACGCCCTGCCCTCCGAGCGCTGGAGCACGAAAAAGACCGTGATCGCGGGCGCGTGCGGGCTCGCGCTGCTGATCGGCGCGACGTTCTACTATCAGCTCGGCGATTCCGATGGCAGCGGCGGCATCCCATCCGCCGCTCACAGCGTCTCGGGCGTGATCGATGCGAAGGTCGGCGCGCTCGTGCGCGGCGCGATCGATGCGCCCGAAGCGGGCACCCCGCCGGCGGTCGTCGAGCGGCGCGCACCCGCCGATCCCCGCGCCGCCTCGACGGGCAATGCGCTGCAGGACGCGCGCATCGCGCTGGACCAGCACGATCTCGCCACGGCCCGCGCGCGCCTCAAGGTGCTGCCGGCGCAGCAACAGACGCGCGCCGAATACGAAAGCCTGAAGGACGAGCTCGTGAAGCGCGAAGCGCAACGCGAGGCCGCGCTGCAACTCGCGCGCGCGTGCGAACGCACGTCGGCGTGGGCCTGCGTGCAGCAGAACGCCGGCGAGGCGCTGGCGCTCGACGGCAGCAATATCGAATCGCAAGTCATGCTCGAACGCGTGATCTCGCACGCGGGATGGCTCGCGCCGAGCGCGGCCGCGGCGCTCGCGAAGAAGGTGCCGGGCACGGGGCCGGCGGCGGCCGTGGCGAACGGGCCGGACACGGGCAATGCCACGGCGTCCGCTCAAACGTCCGCTCAGGCAAACGTTGCAGCGGCGGCGGCTTCGCGGCAGAACGCTCTTGCGCAGAGATCCGCTCAGGATCGTCGCGTGACGCAGCGCAGCGCGGTTGCCGCGCGTCAGAGCGACGACGATCTCGCGTACGAATCGCGTGCCGACAAAATCGCGCGTGGTCAGGCGGCGACCGCCGCGATCACCGCGACGACGCTCCAGCCGCCAGCGGCCCCGGCCGTCGCCACGACGATGACTAAGCCCGCGCCGGCGACGCCGTCAACGACGCAAACACCGGCGCAAGCGACAGCGCAAGCACCGGCGCAAGCCGCGCCCGCCGCACAGACGGCGCGCGCACCGTACTACCTCGGCGACGAAGACGCGCAGCCGTCGGCCGCCGCCAGCGCACGCGCTGCGAATCCGCGCACGCCCTACTATCTCGGCGACGAGCCGCAGCAGCAGCCCACCCGCTCGGCCAATCCGCGCGGCGCATATTACCTCGGCGAAGATCCGCCGAAGCCGTCGGCGCCGGGCACGCGTGCATCCGCGCCGCGGCCGCCGCCATCGGCCAACGGCAGCCAGAGCAGCAGCGCATCGCCGCCATCGACGGCGACAATGCAGGCAGCCGTGCCGCGTCCGCCCGCGGCTGTCGCGCAAGCGCTCGCCCAGCCCGTCGCGCAGACCGGCACGGCGGCGCGCGGCACACAGGCGACCGCCGGCGCCGGCGCGTCGCCGCAGTTCGCCAACATGCCGGCGGGCTCGCATCTCGACTCCGACAAATCCGAAGAACTCGAACGCGCCATCAAGCAATACGGCTGGAGCGGCGGCGATGCGGCTTCGAAGCCGCCGTCGCGCTAAGAAAAAGCACAAGAACACACTAGAAGACGACATTACAAGAACACGCGGAGACACAACACCGACGCACCGCAAGCACGCGCCACGCATCCACGCGTCGAGCCGCATGCGAGTGAGCGCGCACGAGCAGATTACGCGCGACGCGGACGATTCCCGCATCGCGTGAGTTTCAAAAAGCACCCGTCCAACTCAGACCAAGGGTCGATCATGTTCACCACGAAATGCATGCGCAACGCCGCACGGGGCGCGCTGACGCTTCTCGCCATCGCCGGGCTGTGCGGCGCGGGATCGAGCTTCGCCGCCGATCCCGTTCCTTACAAGATCACGACGGGCCAGGAACGCGGCACGTATATCCAGATCGGTCAGGACTTGTCGAAGTACGTGGCCGAGCCGGCGGGCATCGAGCTGGAGGTGCTGCCGTCGAAGGGATCGGCGGAAAACGTGCAGCGCATGCGCTACGAGCCTGGCGTGAAGTTCGCGCTGGTGCAGTCGGACGTGTATCAGGCTTATATGGACATGGCGACGTCGGGCAATGCCGATGCGGGCAAGATCATCAAGCCGCTGCGCCTCATCATGCCGCTCTACGATGAGGAAATTTACTTCGTCACGCGCGCGGATTCGCCGATGAAGTACATCCACGAGATCAAGGGCAAGAACATCAGCGTCGGGCCGATCGGCAGCGGCACGGCGCAATCGGCGGAGACGTTGTATCGGCTGATGTTCGGCGAGCCGATCGCCGATGCCAACGAGCAGCATCTGAACAACGAAGATTCGCTCGCGCGGCTGATCGTCGGCAAGATCGACGTGGCGGTGATCGTCGCGGGCCAGCCGGCGAAGCTCTTTCAGGACATGAACCCCGAACTGCTGAAGCAGATCAAGCTGCTGCGTCTCGATGCGAACGCGCAGGAAACCGCGCGCGCGAAGCAGACGTACTTCCCGGCGACGATCCGCACGACCAGTTATCCGAACTGGATTCAGGAAGACACGCCGACGCTCACCGTGAAGGCGTTTCTCGTGACCTACGATTACGGCTTGCGCGGGACGGTGGGCGCGCTGTCGAAGTTCGCCGATTCGCTGTGCTCCAACTTCGACACGCTCCAGGCGAACGGCCATCCGAAGTGGAAGCAGGTGCATCTGGAATTGCCGCCGCTCACGAAGGGCTGGAAGTACTATCCGCCGATGGAGAAGCACTTGCGCGCGTGCATCGCGCAGCGCACGGCGGCGGCCGAGCAGTCGCAAAATCCGGCGCGCAAGGTCGCGACGCGCGATGACGCCGCCTCGCAGAAGCCGAAGAAAGCGTCGTGCTCCGCGCAGGAAAAGCTGCTGCTGCTGTGCGATCAGTGATGCGCGGGAACTAGCGCACGAGCGCCGGCATGAGCGCGACCAGGCGCGCCGCGCCGCGTTCGATCGCGGCGGCGCTCGTCCCGCCGTAGCCGAGCAGCACGCCCTGCTGCGCCGGCGCGCCCGCGTAGAACGCGCGGATGCCATACAGCCCGACCGATACCGCGCGCGCCGCCGCGACGACTTCGTGTTCGCGCAACGAAGCATCGAGCCGCGCGACCAGATGAATGCCCGCCGTAGCCGGCAGCGGCTCGAACCACGGCGCGAGCCCGCCGTTCAGATGTTCGATCAATACCGCGCGGCGTTGCGCGTATGCCTTATGCATGCGGCGCAGATGTTTCGCGTATTCGCCGTCGAGCATGAATGCGCCGAGCGCCGCCTGCGTCAACATGCAACTGTGCCAGTCGCAGGTCTGCTTGGCGTTCCAGAGCGGTTCGGAAAGCGTCGCGGGCGGCACGACGTAGCCGAGCCGCAGATCGGGAAAGAGCGTCTTCGAAAACGTGCCGACATACGCGACCAGTCCGGCGCGATCCAGACTTTTCAGCGATTCGACCGGCCGGCCTTCGAAGCGGAATTCGCCGTCGTAATCGTCCTCGACGATCACCGCGCCGCGCTTGCCCGCCCATTCGAGCAATTCGACGCGCCGGTCGAGGCTCATCGGCATGCCGAGCGGAAACTGATGCGACGGCGTCACGTAGACGAGACGCGTATTGCGCGGCAGCTTTTTCACGACGATGCCCTCGCCATCGACCGGCGCATGCGCGATGCGCGCGCCGAGCGCCGCGAACAGCGCCCGCGCGGGCGGATAGCCCGGCTCTTCGACCGCGACGACATCGCCCGGCTGGATTGTCACGCGCGCGAGCAGATCGAGCGCCTGTTGCGCGCCTTGCGTCACGATCACGTCCTGCCAGTTGCACACGACCGCGCGGCTGAACGCCAGATAGCGCGCGATGCCGAGCCGCAACGCCTGCTCGCCGCCCGGATCGCGATACGCCGCGACGCCGCCGCCCGCGCGCGCCTGCGTGCGCAACGCCTGATTCACGCAGCGGCGCCAGGCGTCGTAGGGAAAAAGCGTCTTGTCGGTGACGCCGCCTTTGAAGTCGCAATCGAGCGTTTCGTGGACGGGCGGCATCGGCATCGCCATGCGCTCGGGCATCTTGCGCCAGATGCCGGTCGCGCGGGCGCGGGCGGAAATGGGCTCGACGCGGGCGGACGGCAGCCGCGCGAGGCCATCCGCGACGAACGTGCCGTCGCCCGCGCGCGTGCGCAAGAAACCTTCTGCGATAAGGCGTTCGAAGACATCGAGCGTGGTCTTGCGCGAGACGCCGAGTTGCACGGCGAGATCGCGCGTGGACGGCAGGCGCGCGTTCGCGGCGAGCCGCCCGTCGACGATGCCCGCGCGAAGCTGGCCGTAAATCTGGCCGGTGAGGTCGCGGCGGCCGTGAAGGGTGATGTGGATGTCCAAAATTCGCTCACACGGACTGGTCTCAGGGAGCCAAGAGGCCGTCGCCGAAGATATCGCGGCACAACGTTACGCCCTCCACCGTCAACTCCGCGCTTCCCGTCCCATCTTCGCTCATTCTCACGTCGACGAGCCCTGCCTCCTCCAACCCGGTCAGCATTCGGCGCAGCGCGCTCATCGGCAGATCGGACTGTTTCGCCAGCTTCGCGAGCGACCACGCGCGCCCAGGCGTTTCCTTCCGCGCGCGCCACAACTGCGTCAGCACGGCGACGAGCGCCGGATCGATGTCATCGCTCATGCGCGTTCTCCCATCTTCGCCTCCTTGCCCGCAAGTTCGCCGAGCCGTCGCAGCGCGGCCTCGCTCTGCGCGGTCCACGGATAACTGTAGTTGAGACGGATGAAGTGGCTGAAGGCATTGCGCGTCGAGAACATGTAGCCCGGCCCGACCGTGATGCCGCTCGCGAGCGCGGCGCGGTAAAGTCGCATCGAATCGACGCGCGCCGGCAGTTCGACCCATAGCACGTACCCGCCCTGCGGCGCCGACGTGCGCGTGCCCGCCGGAAAAAACCGCTCGACCATCGCGCCCATGATGCGCGACTGCTGCCGATACAGCCTGCGCACGCGCCGCAGATGCCGGTCGTAGCCGTCCTGCCGCAGATAATCCGCGACCGCCACCTGCGGCACAGACGGCGTCGCCAGCGTGTTGAGGAACTTGAGCTTTTCGACCTGCGCCCGGTAGCGCCCCGGCATCGCCCAGCCGATGCGGTACGACGCCGTCAGGCTCTTCGAGAACGACGCGCAATGCAACACCAGCCCTTTCGTATCGAAATTCTTGAGCGACGACGGGCGCACATCGCCGTAATAAAGCTCGTGATAGACATCGTTTTCGATGACGGGAATCTCGTGCGTCGAGAGCAAGTCGACGAGCTTGCGCTTGCGTTCGTCCGGCATCTGGAAGCCGAGCGGATTCTGGAAGTTCGGCATCACCATGCACGCCGCAATCTTTCTTCTGCCGATGATCTGCGCCAGCGCGTCGATGTCGATGCCCTCGGCCGGATGCGTCGGCACTTCGATCGCACGCATGCCGAGACGTTCGATCGCGTGCAGCATCGCGTAGTAAGTCGGCGATTCGACCGCCACCGTATCGCCCGGCTTCGCGACGGCCTGCAGGCTCAGATTGATCGCCTCGGTCGCGCCGACGGTGATCACAATCTCGTCCGGATCGACCGGCACGCCGTTCTCGGCATAGCGCCGCGCGATCTGGCGAATCAGTTCGGGATTGCCCGGCGGCAAATCGTCGATGAGATTCCAGCTCGAATGCCGGCGCGCGATCGCGTTCGCATACTGGTTGATGCGCCGCCACGGGAACGGCTCGGGATCCGGATACGGCGAGCCGAACGGCACGGCATCGTGGGCGCGGATGCTGCGCAACGTCGAGAGCACGAGCCGGCTCACATCGACCTCCGATGCCGTCGCGATGACGCGCTTCGGCTCACGGCGCGCCGCGCCCGCCTGCGGCTTCGCGCGCACGAAATAGCCGGACTGCGGGCGCGTCTCCAGAATGCCGCGGCCTTCCAGCAGCGCGTACGCATGCAGCACCGTCTTGATGCTCACGCCGTGCTGCTGGCTCGCCTGCCGCACCGACGCGATCTTCTCGCCGGGCGTGAACACGCCGCGCCGCACGGCTTCCTCGATTTCGTCGGCGAGCTTTTCGTAGAGTTTCAAGGGCGTTGCATCCGTTGGCGGCATGCCGCAACTGTACTCCTTCTATTTCTTATTTTCTGTGTGCCGCACGCGATTCGGAACACAGTACGCTTCGAACATCGCAGGCCAGAAGCATCATCCGACAACCATGTTCAAGAAGCCCGAAGAACGCATCGAACCCTATACGCATCCTGCCGCCGGCTGGGGCGCGCTCAAGCAGGTCGCCATCAATCTCGTCAAGGAGAAGGTGGCGGGCGGCAATTACAAGACGCTGTTCAAGCAGAATCAGCCCGACGGCTTCGATTGCCCGGGCTGCGCGTGGCCGGATCGCGAGCATGGCTCGACGTTCGAATTCTGCGAAAACGGCGTGAAGGCCGTCGCCGCCGAAGCGACGAGCAAGCGCGTCACGCCCGCGTTCTTCGCGAAGCACACGGTTTCTGCGCTGATGGAACAGTCCGATTACGAACTGGAGCAGCACGGCCGTCTCACCGATCCGCTCGTCTACGATGCGCGGCGCGACCGCTACGTGCCGATCGAATGGGACGACGCGTTCGAACTGATCGCATCGCATCTGAAGAAACTCGACGATCCCGATCGCGCCGCGTTCTACACGTCGGGACGCGCGAGCAACGAGGCGGCGTTTCTGTATCAGTTGTTCGTGCGGATGTACGGCACCAACAACTTCCCCGATTGCTCGAACATGTGCCACGAAGCGACGAGCCGCGGCTTGCCGCATACGGTCGGCATCGGCAAGGGCACGGTCACGCTCGACGACTTCGAACACGCCGACACGCTTCTGCTCTTCGGCCAGAATCCGGCGACGAACCATCCGCGCATGCTCGGCGAATTGCGCGATTGCGCGAAGCGCGGGGCGACCATCGTGTCGATCAATCCGCTGAAGGAGCGCGGCCTCGAACGCTTCGCGAGCCCGCAGCACACGCTCGACATGCTGTCGCCGAAGGGCGTGAAGATCAGCTCGGTGTTCATCCGCCCGAAAGTCGGCGGCGATTTCGCGCTCATCAAGGGCGTGGCCAAGCGCGTGATCGAGCTGGATGACGCCGCGCGCGCGAACGGCGGCGAGCGCGTGCTCGATGTCGATTTCATCTCGGAACACACGGTCGGCTTCGACGCCTTCGCCGACGATCTGCGCGCCGAAAGCTGGGACGCGATCATCGCGGAATCGGGCGTGGAGCGGGACGATCTGCTAGATCTCGCCGATATCTATGCGAAAGGTCGCGCCGTCATCGCGACATGGGGCATGGGCCTCACGCAGCACAAGAACTCCGTGCCGACCATCCAGATCCTCTCCAACCTGATGATGATGCGCGGGAATATTGGCCGGCGCGGCGCGGGCTTATGTCCGGTGCGCGGCCATTCGAACGTGCAGGGAGACCGCACCGTCGGCATCGAGGAAAAGCCGACGCAGGCGTTTCTCGACCGGCTCGGCGCGGCCTACGACTTCGAGCCGCCGCGCGAGCATGGCTACGACGTCGTCGAAACCATTCACGCGATGCTGGAAGGCAAGGTGAAGGTGTTCATCGGCCTGGGCGGCAATTTTTCGATCGCAACGCCCGATACACCGCGCACCTGGGAAGCGATGCGTTCGTGCGATCTCACGGTGCACATCACGACGAAGCTCAACCGCAGTCATCTCGTGCACGGCCGCGACGCGCTCATCCTGCCGACGCTCGGCCGCACCGAAATCGATATGCAGAACGGCGTGCCGCAAGGCGTGTCCGTCGAGGATTCGATGAGCATGGTTCACATCTCGTACGGCATGAACAAGCCGGCGTCGGCGAATCTGCTTTCCGAAGTGGCGATCGTCGCGCGCATGGCGCACGCGACACTCGGCTCCGCGAAAGTCGACTGGCGCGCGCATGCGGACGACTACGCGCTGATCCGCGACGGCATCGAAAAAGTGCTCGACGGCTTCGAGCACTATAACGAACGCCTGAAGCAGCCCGGCGGCTTCCATCTGGGCGTGGCCTCTCGCGATCGTGTGTGGAAGACGCCGAGCGGCAAGGCACAGTTCATCGTGCATGAGATCGCATTCGATACGCCGATTCACCGCGCCCGCGCGCTGCATGGGGAGCGCCTCATGACGCTGATGACGACGCGCTCGCACGATCAGTACAACACGACGATCTACGGCCTCGATGACCGCTATCGCGGCGTGTACGGACAGCGGCGCGTGCTGTTCGCGAACCGCGATGACATCGATATGCTCGGTTTCGAGCCGGGCGAACTCGTGGACATCACGAGCGTATGGGATGACGGCGTGGAGCGCCGCGTGAACGGTTTCAAGCTGGTCGAGTACGATATTCCGCGCGGCTGCCTCGGCGCGTACTATCCGGAGACCAACCCGCTCGTGCCGCTGTCGTCGGTTGCGGATGGCGCCGGTACGCCGACTTCGAAGTCCATTCCCGTGTTGCTGACATCCTCCAGCCGGTCGATGACGCCTTGAAGCCGCTTTGCGACGACATGTTGCACAGGGCGCGAAGCCGCGCGTTCTGGCGCTGACGAATGCGCCTTTCCAGCGCCGCCGCGCCGCTGAAGCGCCAGTCGGCGAACGCGCCGAGCGTGGCGAGGATCGCGGCCCAAGCGCTCAGACCCGCTGCGAAACTGTCGAATTCGTTGCTGAACCAGACGCCGCCGAGCATCGCGACCGCGAATACAAACATGACCACGTAGAACGGCGGGCAGTGTTCGTGCTCGACGCGAGCCCGGCTTCCAGCGCCCAGGCCCAATTGATAACCGCTCAAGGAATACGCGCTGATGGAGTGAATCATTCTGTCCTCCAAACTGTCATAAGTCTGTGAAGCACGAACTTACGCATTCGGAGCGAGCAGCGACACCAGACAACTCCTAACAATGCATGCGGCGCTTTACCCTTGACTTTCGTGGAGCGCGCTCGAATCGCTCATTTCGCACCGACGAACTCCTGCATATCGGCATCCGCTTCGCCCGCGAGCGGCACGATGCCTGACGGTCCCGTCGCATGCGGCTGCAGCAGCAGCGCGACCAGTCCGCTCCAGCCCGTCTGATGCGATGCGCCCACGCCGCGCCCGTTATCGCCGTGAAAATATTCGTGAAAGAGCACGAGATCGCGCGAACGCGGATCGGCCTGCAAGAGCGGATATGCGGCCATCACGGGACGCTCGCCGTTCTTGTCGAGCAGAAAGAGCGTGGTCACGCGGCGCGCAAGTTCGTCGGCGATCTGCGCGAGCGAGAACTTCTGCCCCGAGCCGGTCGGATATTCGACACGGAAATCGTCGCCGTAATAACGATGAAACTCGTGGATCGATTCGATCAGCAGATAGTTCACCGGCATCCACACCGGGCCGCGCCAGTTCGAGTTGCCGCCGAACACGCGCGAGTCCGATTCCGCCGGCAGATAGCGGATGCCGAAGCTCTCGCTGTTGTGATAGTAGACGAACGGGTTATCGAGATGCACGCGCGAGAGCGCGCGCACGCCGTGATCGGAGAGGAATTCGGTTTCGTCGAGCGTGCGCCTGAGCAGCGCCTTCATGCGATGTCCGCGCAACAGCGACAGCAGCACGCTGTTGCCTTGCCCCGAGACATTCCACCGCGAGACGAGCCGCGCGAGATCGGTGCGATGTTCGAGGAACCAGTGCAGCCGTTCGCGCAGTTCCGGCAGCGACCGATACACCTTCGGTTCCAGCACATGCACCGCGAAGAGCGGAATCAGGCCGACGATGGACCGCACGCGCATCGGCACGCTGGAGCCGTCGGGCAGGCGCAGCTTGTCGTAAAAGAACTCGTCCTCGCTGTCCCAGAGGCCCGTGTCGCAGTCGTCCTCGCAGCTCACCGCCTCAGCGATATACAGGAAGTGCTCGAAGAACTTCACCGCGATATCGACGAACACCTTGTTCGCGTACGCCAGTTCCAGCGCGATACGCATCAGGTCGAGCGCGTACGCGGCCATCCACGCGGTGCCGTCGGCCTGATCGATATGCCCGCCCGTCGGCAGCGGCGACGAGCGATCGAAGATGCCCACGTTGTCCAGCCCGAGAAAGCCGCCCTGGAAGATATTCTTGCCGTCGGCGTCCTTGCGGTTGACCCACCACGAGAAGTTCAGCAGCAGCTTGTGGAACACGAGTTCGAGGAAATCGCGGTCGCCTTTGCCGGTGATCGCGCGATCGATTTCGTAGACGCGCCACGTCGCCCAGGCATGCACGGGCGGATTGGCATCGCCGAAAGCCCATTCGTAGGCGGGCAACTGGCCGTTCGGATGCTGATAGCGGTCCTTCACGAGCAATAGCAACTGACGCTTTGCGAATTCAGGGTCGATGAGCGCGAACGCCGCAGCATGGAACGCGAGATCCCACGATGCGTACCACGGATACTCCCACTTGTCCGGCATCGACACGATGTCCGCGTTGCACAGATGCCGCCAGTCCGAATCGCGCCCGAAACGCCGCTGCTTGGGCGGCTTCGGCTGGAGCGGATCGCCGTCGAGCCAGCGCGTCACGTCGAACTGATAATACTGTTTCGACCAGAGCATGCCCGCGAGCGCCTGGCGCTGCACGAGGCGCTGATCGGCATCGGCGATATCGTGCTGCAGCGCGCCGTAGAACTCGTCGGCTTCCGCGAGGCGGCGCGCAAAAAGCGCATCGACGTCGAGCGGCACCGCGTCCGGCGCCGATTCGGGCCGCCAGCGCAGATACACCACGGCCCTGCCGTGCGGCTCCAGTTCGAGACCGGCATGCGCGGCCGCGCGCGTGCCCTTGTCGCGGCGAATCGCGTCTTCATCGCCTTGCAGGATGTAATCGTTGAAGCCGTCCTTGAACGGCCCTTCGCCTTCCATCTGAAAGAGCCGCTTCACGTTGGTCTCGTTCTCGCAGAAGAGCCATTCGATGTTCGCGGCGTCGGGCGACCACGCGGTGACGACCATCGGCTCGTGCGCGCCCTGTTCGGCGAGCACGTATGTGCCTTCGCCCTGCACGGTCTCCACTTTCAGCGAAGGCTTGATGGGCGCCGGCTTCCATGACCATGTGTTGCGCGCCCAGATTTGCGGCAGCACGTCGAGCGAGGCCGATACCGCGCCGCGATTCTCCACCGTCACGCGCATCACGATGTCGTCGGGCGTGTGCTTCGCGTATTCGACCTGCACGTCGAAGTAGCGCTCGTCGTCGAACACGCCGGTGTCGAGCACTTCGTACTCGGGCATGTCGGCGCCGCGCCGCGCGTTTTCATCGACGAGATCGGCGTACGGATAAGCCGCATGCGGATACTTGTAGAGCATGCGCATGTAGGAATGCGTCGGCGTGCCGTCGATGTAGAAGTACAGTTCCTTCACGTCCTCGCCATGATTGCCTTCCTGGTTCGTCAGACCGAAAAGCCGCTCCTTGATGATCGGATCGCAGCCGTTCCAGAGTGCGAGCGATATGCACCAGTTGAGCTTGTCGTCGCCGAAGCCGGCGATGCCGTCCTCGCCCCATCGATACGCACGGCTGCGCGCATGATCGTGCGGAAAGTATTCCCACGCGGTGCCGAATTCGCTGTAGTCCTCGCGCACTGTTCCCCATTGCCGTTCGCTCAGATACGGTCCCCAGCGCTGCCAGCGCGAGCAGTCTTTCGAATGGAGCCGCGAGCCCTCTACGGTGTCGAGCTGGTTGACGGGGCGCGATCTGGGCATGGACGTCTCCTCGTTGGCGGCGTGCGGAACGGCGGGCAAGACCCGTAATTTAACGCGTTCGTTCGCGCATTGCGCGCGTCACGTCTATCGCGTGCCGAGCAGCTTTTCGATCCGCAGCAGTTCCGCGAGCGACCACGCCTGAAATGGCGTGCCGCCGGGCGTGTGTGGCGCGTCGCCATCGGCGACCTCGCTGATGTGATCGAGGCCGTAGCGATCGAGATGCGCATGGAGCGGCGCAAGAAAGCGCTCGCGTGCGCCCGCCGCGCCGTGCACGCGCACCCAGGCTTCGACGAACGGACCGATGAGCCACGGCCACACGGTGCCCTGGTGATACGCGCCGTCGCGTTCGAGCACGCCGCCCGCGTAGCGCGCCCTGTACGCCGGATCGGACGGCGCTAGCGTGCGCAGGCCGAGCGGCGTGAGAAGCTGCGTTTCGACCTGATCGACGACGGCACGCGCGATATCGCCATCGACGAGTGGAAACGGCAGGCCGCCGACCGCGAAGATCTGATTCGGACGCACCGCGCGATCGACCTTGCCGGTTTCGTGGTCCACATCGACGACATCGTAGAGCGTGTGCGTGTCCGGATCGACGAAGCGCGCGGCGAACGACAGCCGCGCCTGATCGCGCAACGGCTGCCAGCGTGCATTCCACGCGCTCGCGATCGACAGCGCGTTGATCCACAGCGCCTGCACCTCGACCGGCTTGCCGATGCGCGGCGTCACGACCCAGTCGCCCGCCTTCGCGTCCATCCACGTCAGTTGCACGCCGGCCACGCCCGCGCGCAGCAGGCCGTCGTGATCGGCGGCGATACCGAAGCGCGTGCCGCGCGCGTAGCCTTCGAGGATCGCATCGACGGCGCTTTGCAGGCGGCTCGTCGTCGCGGCGTGGGCGTGACCCGTCGCCAGATAGTCCTGCACGGCGACGGCGAACCACAGCGATGCATCGACGGAGTTGTATTCCGGCAGCCCGCCGCTGTCGGGAAAGCGGTTCGGCACCATGCCTTCGGAGATCGTGTCGGCCCATTCGAGCAGGATCGATTCCGCTTCCTGATGCCGGCCCGACGCGAGCAGAAGGCCGCGCATCGAGATGAAGGTATCGCGGCCCCAGTCGGTGAACCACGGAAAGCCCGCGATGATCGTCTTGCCGACGTTGCGCGTGACCACGTAGGCATCGGCGCTGCGTGCGAGCCGGGAGCCGAACGCCGCGCGCCGCTCCGCTTCCCGCGATGCAAGATGCGCCGCATGCGCGAGCGCGCTGTCTTCGAACGGCCTGTCGTGGCCGGCGTGCGCGTGCAGGATCATCACGGCATCGCCGCGCGCGAGGTCGAAGGTGAAGACGCCGGGCGTCGCGAGGTCTTCGGTGAAATCGAGTCCGCGCTCGCGTTCGCGCGCGTAGCAGAAGTTGCGATACCAGTCGGGCGCGTGATCGTAGGCGCCGTTCGATGTGACGCAGATCGTCGGCAGATCGCCGTAGGGCTGCCATTGCACGCGTTCGCCTTCGAGCGTCGCATCGAAGGAAAAGGCCGCGTTTTCGTGATGCAGCGCGTGATAGTCGCGTCCCGAGAGGAGCGGACGCACGCCGAGCTTCGCGGTCTCAGAGGCGCCTTCGAGACGCCAGCGCAGCACGGTCTCGCGCGCGTCCTTCGCGACGAATGCTTCCGCGACGACGACGGCATCGTCGCCGATGGCGAATCGCCATGTTGGCCACGGTTCAGTGTCGAACGAAAGCAGGCTTGCGGATGTGTCGGGATAGAGCACGTCGGGCGCGTAACGCTGCATCGTAAGCGGAATGCGTTTATCGCCCGCTGCGAGCCACGCTTCGACGCCGTTGATGAGCACGACGCGGCCTGCTGGCGGTTGCGTCGCCGTGAGCAGCAGCGCGTGATAGCGCCGCGTGCGCATGGTGCCGACGGTGCCGGAAGCGAAGCCGCCGCTCGCGTCGGCTTCAAGCCATTCGTCTTCGAGACGCGCGGTGTCGATCGGCGATTCGTCGGTGCGTTCGATGCGTGTCATGGCTTTTTTCTTCGCTGGATCTTTTGATCGTGGCGGCTCGGCGTTTCGCCGGATCCCGTGTTCGTGTCGGTCTATTAGCACTGCCCCTGTGCGGGGCGGCAGTCACTTTCTTCGCTGGATCCTTTGATCGTGGCGGCTCGGCGTTTCGCCGGATCCCGTGTTCGTGTCGGTCTATTAGCACTGCCCCTGTGCGGGGCGGCAGTCACTTTCTTCGCTGGATCCTTTGATCGTGGCGGCTCGGCGTTTCGCCGGATCCCGTGTTCGTGTCGGTCTATTAGCACTGCCCCTGTGCGGGGCGGCAGTCACTTTCTTCGCTGGATCCTTTGATCGTGGCGGCTCGGCGTTTCGCCGGATCCCGTGTTCGTGTCGGTCTATTAGCACTGCCCCTGTGCGGGGCGGCAGTCACTTTCTTCGCTGGATCCTTTGATCGTGGCGGCTCGGCGTTTCGCCGGATCCCGTGTTCGTGTCGGTCTATTAGCACTGCCCCTGTGCGGGGCGGCAGTCACTTTCTTTGCTGCTGCAAAGAAAGTAACCAAAGAAAGCAGCTTCTGATACGCCCGCGGTCACACGCAATTTGGGTAGTCCTCTCGTCGTTCGTGGGCTGCCTAAAGAGTGCCCTCATAGGACCAACCGGGCCTGGCTCGCGCACGGTCTGACTAGCCAAAAAGTCCCAGCGCGCGGGTTCAGCAATCATACATCCGGCACAGCGCTACGCGCTGCCGCCCGGTATGCAAGGGCAACCAACGAATCACAGATGCAATGAGATCGACGCGTTAGTAGCGAAGCACGCGCGGACCCAATGGACCGGTCGGCCGCGAAGCGGGCTGGAGCTATTCCGTGCTGAACCGGTTTGTTAGGTGGTGCGATGTGGCAGACCGTGCGCGATCCAAGTCCCGCAACTTCTATGAGGGCACTCTTTAGGCGAGTGCCACCTGGGACGAGAGAACTACCCAACGTGCGTATGACCGCGGGCGTGAAAAGCTGCTTTCTTTGCCTACTTTCTTTGCAGCAGCAAAGAAAGTAGGTGCCGCCCCGCACAGGGGCAACGCTAATAGACCACAAAGAAAACGGGATCCGGCGAAGAAGAAGAGGAAGAAGACATGACCTCACCCAACAACCACCGTCACAGCATGAATCAAAATCCCAACCGCGCCGCCCACAAGCGTCCCATTCACCCGAATGAACTGCAAATCCCGCCCGATATTGAGCTCAACATCCCTGACGAGCGTCGCATCGTCCCACTGCTTGACAGTAGCGGCGATATGCTTCGCGATACCATCCCGCAACTCCGGCGCCAAAGCCTTCAACGCATCCCGCATATGCTCGTTGATTGAATCGCGCAACGCCGGATCGCTGCCGAGCGCCGCGGCAAAACCACCCGCCATCGCCACGACCTTCGCGTGAAACGCCGAATCGGGTCGCCTGATATCGGCATCGAGCCACGCGATGAACTCATCCCATAGCCCGTTCACATAGCCGCGCAATTCCGGCCGATCGAGCCATTCGCGCTTGTGCTCGTCGATACGCGCCTTGAACGAAGGGTCAGTCTTCAACCGCTCGACAAACCGCTCCACGGCCGCATCGAACGCCTTGCGGCGCTCGTGCTCCGGGTCGCTGCTCACGTCGTGCAGCCATTGATTCGCGCCGCGCACGAGACCCGCCGCGAACTTGTTCCCGAGATCCTCCGCATTCAGCCCGACGAACCCCAGCATGCCGACGAGCTTCGGATACTCCTCGCCCGCCACCGCGACGATGCGCGTCGCCAGCATCTCCTGCACCTCGGGCTTGTCGAGCCAGCCGGCCAGTTGCTTCAGGCCTTCGTCGAGCAGCAACTGATGACGCCGGTCCGAGGTCAGCGCCGACAGCACGCTGCCCGCCGCGCCCGCGAGATCGAACGAATCCGCGCGTCGGCGCAGCGTGTCGTACAGCATCGTCTTCACGCGCTCGTCGTCGACGAAAGACAGCAACTGGCCGACCGCCGTCACCGCCTTCTTGCCGAGCAGCTCCGAGTTCTTCGGCTCGGCGAGCCACATCGACAGACGGCTCGCCGGATCGAACGCATTCACGCGCGCGACGAGCGCATCGGTGCCGAGAAAACGGTCGCGCACGAACACCGCCAGATTGTCCGCGACGCGCGCCTTGTTCGCGGGCAGGATCGCCGTATGCGGAATCGGCACGCCGAGCGGATGACGAAACAGCGCGACGACCGCGAACCAGTCCGCAAGCGCGCCGACCATCGCGGCTTCCGCGAACGACGACACCCACGCCCACGCGCCCGCATCGTGCTGGCTCTTGGCGAGCGCGAACAACGCGCCGGCCGCGACGAGCAGCGCGAAGGCGAACCACTTCATTCTTTTCAGCGCGACCGCTTTGTCTTGCGCGTTTTCCTGCGTTTCCATCTATGTCGGTTTCATGGTTTTGACGAGGCCGAAAGCTTACCAGCACTACGCTGCAATTCCCGAAGGACATCGACGGCGCGCTCGCCCTCGTCGGCCGGAACGAAGATGTGGTCGTGATACGCCGCCGCCATCACATTGCAACTGATGCCCGCTTCACCGAGCGCATGCGCGAACGCCGCGGTCAAACCGACAGCGTTCAGGTCCGAATGCACCGTCAGCGTGATCCACGCCGCGCGAAACAGCGGCACGATGCCCGCTGCCTGCGCCGCGCGCCCTTCCATCACGACGGTCAAGCCCTCGCGCTCGCGAAACGTCGCGACGATGCCCGCGCCGCTCGTCACAGCATCGTGCGGCAGCGACGCGAACACATACACGCCCGGCTGCAATTCGGGCTGCATCGACGCGATCAGCGTATCGAGATCACGCAGCATTTTCGGTAGCCCTCGTTCTAGCCAGCACCGGGCGCAACGCCGCACCGGTATGGCTGCGCGGATGCGTCGCGAGCGTGTCCGGGTCCGCGGCCGCGACGATCGTACCGCCGTTCACGCCGCCTTCCGGGCCGAGATCGAGCACCCAGTCGGCTTCGGCGATCACATCGAGATCGTGTTCGATGACGATCACGCTGTGCCCGCCATCCACCAGACGATGCAGCACGCGGATCAGCTTCGCGACGTCCGCCATGTGCAGGCCAACGGTCGGCTCGTCGAGGACATAGAGCGTATGCGGCGGCTTCTGGCCGCGTCGCGTGATGTCGTCGCGCACCTTCGACAACTCGGTGACGAGCTTGATGCGCTGCGCTTCGCCGCCCGACAGCGTCGGCGACGGCTGGCCGAGCGTCAGATAACCGAGGCCGACATCGCGCAGCAATTGCAGCGGATGCGCGATGCTTTGCATCGACGAGAAGAACTCGACGGCCTCGTCGATTTCCATCGTCAGCACTTCGCCGATGTTCTTGCCGCGCCACGTCACCGCGAGTGTCTCGGGATTGAAGCGCTGGCCATGACACACGTCGCACGGCACTTTGACGTCGGGCAGGAAGCTCATCGCAATCGTGCGCACGCCCTGGCCTTCGCACGCGGGACAGCGCCCCTCGCCCGTGTTGAACGAGAATCGCGACGGCGTATAGCCGCGCGCGCGGGCTTCGAGCGTATCGGCGAACAGCTTGCGGATGGTGTCCCACATGCCGATGTACGTCGCCGGGCATGAACGCGGAGTCTTGCCGATCGGCGTCTGATCGACTTCCAGCACGCGATCGATAGCTTCGAAACCAGTCACGCCGCTGCAACCCTGCCACCCGTGCGCGACATCGAACTTCGGACGCGGCGCTTCGCGTGCGAGCACGCTGGCGCGCGCCTTCGTGCCGGGCTTGCTCGTGTCGGCGGCCTGCGCCGCCTTGCGCGCACGCCGCACCGCGGGCGACGACAGCACCGAGCGGCCTACAGCATCGAGCAGATTGGTCATCAGCACGTCGCGCGCGAGCGTCGACTTGCCCGAGCCCGACACGCCCGTAATCGCGACGAGCCGGTTCAGCGGCATCGTCGCCGTCACGTTGCGCAGATTGTGGAGCGTCGCGCCTTCGACAGTGAGCCATTGCTCCGGAACAGCCGCGCGCTTCGCCGTCCCCGCACGCACTTCGCGGCGCGGCTGCAAAGGATGCACGATCGGATTCGCAAGGAACTGGCCGGTCAGCGACGCCTTGTGCGCCGCGAGGTCCGTCACGTTGCCCTGCGCGACGACCGTGCCGCCGCGCTTGCCCGCGCCCGGCCCGATATCGATGATGTGATCCGCGCGGCGAATCGTGTCTTCATCGTGCTCGACGACGACGAGCGTGTTGCCCTTGTCGTTCAGCTTCTTGAGCGCGGACAGCAAGATGAGGTTGTCGCGCGGATGCAGACCGATGGTCGGTTCATCGAGCACATAACACACGCCTTGCAGATTGCTGCCGAGTTGCGCGGCGAGGCGGATGCGTTGCGCTTCGCCGCCGGAAAGCGTTGGCGCGGCGCGATCGAGGCTCAGATAACCGAGCCCGACTTCTTCGAGAAATTGCAGACGTCCTTCGATCTCGCTGACGACGTCCCGCGCGATATCCGCATCGCGGCCCTTCAGCTTCAGCGAAGCGATCCACTCGCGCGTGTCGCTGACGGTCCATCGTCCGACTTCCGTGATCGGATAATTGCCGAACGTGACCGCGCGGGCGACATCGTTCAGACGCGTGCCTTCGCAATCCGGGCACGGTTGATCGATGATATCGTCCGGCTCCTGATCCACCGAACCGATGCTCTGCTCGCGGCCGCGATCGTCCTGCGCGAAGACCGTGTCGTCGAACGCGGCACGTTGCTCGCGCGTGAGCTTCACGCCCGTGCCGACGCATGTGTTGCACCAGCCATGCTTGCTGTTGTACGAGAACATGCGCGGATCGAGTTCGGGATAACTCGTGCCGCACACCGGGCACGCGCGCTTGGTCGAGAACACGCGCGTTTCTTCCTTGCCGCGCCGCGCGCCGTCTTGCCACGAACCATGCAGTTCGTCGAGCGGCGCGCAAAGATGCATGACGCCCTTGCCGATTTCGAGCGTATCGTCGAGCAAACGCCGCAGTTCCGCTTCGTTATCCGCCGACACGACGAGATCCGCTACCGGCAGTTCGATCGTATGTTCGCGGAAGCGATCGAGCTTCGGCCACGGGCTCACAGGCAGGAATTCGCCATCCACACGCAGGTGCGTGTTGCCGCGCGCCTTCGCCCATTTCGCGAGATCGGTATAGACGCCCTTGCGATTGACGACGAGCGGCGCGAGCAGTCCGACATGCTGTCCCTTGAAGTCGCGCATGATCTGTGCGGCGATCGACTCCGAGCTTTGCGACTGGACCGGCGTGCCATCGTGAATGCAATGCTGAATGCCGAGCTTCACGTACAGCAGGCGCAGGAAGTGCCAGACTTCCGATGTCGTCGCGACCGTCGACTTGCGTCCGCCGCGCGACAGACGCTGCTCGATCGCGACGGTCGGCGGAATGCCATAGACGGCATCGACTTCGGGACGGCCGGCGGGCTGCACGATAGAGCGCGCATACGCGTTCAGCGATTCGAGGTAACGGCGCTGGCCTTCATGGAAAAGAATATCGAACGCGAGCGTCGACTTGCCCGAGCCTGACACGCCCGTCACGACATTGAACTTGTTGTGCGGAATATCGACATCGAGCGACTTCAGGTTGTGCTCGCGCGCATTGACGATACGCACGACGTTCTCGCCCTGCAACGCACGACGCGCGCTCGCGACTTCCGCCGCGAGTTGCAGCGGCACGCCCGCGCGCTTTTCCGCCGCGCCCGGCGCCATCGCTTCTTCGTAGTCGACCAGCGCGCGGCCCGTATGCGATTGTTCGCATGCCGAAACATCGTCGGGCGTGCCGACACATACGATCTGCCCGCCGCCATCGCCGCCTTCGGGACCGAGATCGATGATCCAGTCGGCCGCGCGAATCACATCGAGATTGTGTTCGATGACGATCAGCGAATGTCCGCGTTCGAGCAAACGTCGCAGCGCCTGCATCAACTTGGCGATATCGTCGAAATGCAGGCCAGTGGTCGGCTCGTCGAACATGAAGAGACGGCGTTCGCTCTTGCTCGTCTGCGACGTTTCCGCGAGAAAGCCCGCGAGCTTCAGACGCTGGGCCTCGCCGCCCGAAAGCGTCGGCACGGGCTGGCCGAGCTTCACGTATTCGAGACCGACATCGACGATCGGCTGCAAAACGCGCAGCACTTCCTTGTCGTCCGCGAAGAGCGCGACGGCTTCGCTTACCGTGAGTTCGAGCACATCGGCGACGCTCAGTTGCCGATTGCCGCGCTCGATCTTCACCTCGAGAATTTCCGCGCGATAACGGCGTCCGTCGCAATCCGGGCAACGCAGATAGACATCGCTCAGGAACTGCATCTCGACGTGCTCGAAGCCTGAACCGCCGCACGTCGGACAGCGTCCGTCGCCCGAGTTGAAGCTGAACATGCTTGCGCTATAGCCGCGCTGCAACGCGAGCGGCGCCTTTGCATAGAGCTTGCGGATTTCATCGAACGCGCCGACATAGCTCGCCGGATTAGAGCGTGCCGTGCGGCCGATCGGCGACTGATCGACGAACACCACATCGCTCAGATGTTCCGCGCCTTTAAGATCGCGATACGCGCCGGGCGCCTCTGTCGCCTTGCCGAAGTGGCGCATCAGCGCGGGCGCGAGCACGTCCTGGATCAGCGTCGACTTGCCCGAGCCGGACACGCCCGTCACGCAGACGAGACGTTGCAGCGGAATATCGACGGTGACGTCGCGCAGGTTGTGATCGCTCGCGCCTTCGAGCGTGAGGCGCGGCGTGTTCGCATCGACGATGCGCCGGTTCCAGTTCGACGCATGCGCGACATGCTTGCGCCCGCCGAGATACGCGCCGGTCAGCGTGTCGGTGGTTTGAATGTCGTTGGGCGCGCCGTCGTAGACGATCTGCCCGCCGCGTTCGCCCGGCCCCGGTCCCATGTCGATGAGACGATCCGCCGCGAGCATCACCGACGGATCGTGCTCGACTACGACGAGCGTATTGCCCGCATCGCGTAGACGATGCATCGCCTCCACGATGCGGTTCAGATCGCGCGGATGCAAGCCGATGCTCGGCTCATCGAGCACGAACAGCGTGTTGACGAGCGACGTGCCGAGCGCGGTCGTCAGGTTGATGCGCTGCACTTCGCCGCCGGACAGCGTGCGCGATTGGCGATCCAGCGTCAGATAGCCGAGACCGACATCGCAAAGATATTTCAGGCGCGTGCGCACTTCCGCGTGCAGCAGCTTGAGCGCTTCGTCGAGCAAAGTGGACGGCAGCGTGAGCGAATCGAAGAAGCGGCGAATGCGCTCGATCGGCATCAGCATCAGATCGTGCACGGTCAAGCCCGGCAACGCCTCGAGCTGATCGCGCGTCCAGTCGACGCCTTCGGGCATGAAGCGATCTTGCGGCGACAGGACCGCATCGGCCTGTTCCTTCGTGCCGAGACGCCACAGCAGCGATTCGGTTTTGAGGCGCGCGCCGGCGCATACCGGACACGTCGTATAGCTGCGATATTTCGATAGCAGCACGCGAATATGCATCTTGTACGCCTTCGACTCCAGATAATCGAAGAAGCGCTGCACGCCGTACCACTGGTTCTGCCACTTGCCGGTCCAGTCCGGCGAGCCCTTGATGACCCAGTCGCGTTCCTGTTGCGTGAGATCCTTCCACGGCACGCCGAGACGAATGCCCGCCTTCGCGCCGTACTTCACGAGATCGTCCTGATTCTCTTTCCACGCGGGCGTTTGCAGCGTCTTGACCGCGCCTTCGCGCAACGTCTTCTTCTCGTCGGGAATGACGAGCCCGTAATCGACGCCGATCACGCGTCCGAAGCCGCGGCACGTCTCGCACGCGCCATAAGCCGAATTGAACGAGAACAACGCGGGCTGCGGGTCCGCGTAACGCAGATCGCTTTCCGGGCTATGCAGGCCGGTGGAAAAGCGCCAGATTTCCGGCTCGCTTTCGTCCTTCAGCACATACACGTCGACGCGCCCCGTGCCGCGCAGCAACGCGCTTTCGATAGCTTCCAGCGCGCGCGAACGCTCGGTGTTCTGCACACGGAAGCGATCCGCGACGACATCCAGCATCTGCCGCTTGCCGCTCGCGGTTTCGACGTGCCGTTTCGCCTGCACGCGCGTATAGCCGCTCGCGGAGAGCCATTGCTCGACTTCCTCGTCGCTCGCGGTATCGGGCAGTTCGACCGGGAACGTGACCGCGAGACGCGGATCGTCGGCGCGCGTGCGTTCCAGCAGTTCGGCGTAGATCGTCTCCGGCGTGTCGTGACGCACGCGGTGCGACGTCTTCTTGTCGAAAAGCTCGGCGGCGCGCGCATAAAAGAGCTTCAGATGGTCGTTCAGCTCGGTCATCGTGCCGACGGTCGAGCGCGAACTACGCACCGGATTCGTCTGGTCGATGGCGATGGCGGGCGGCACGCCGTCCACGCGGTCGACCTGCGGCCGGTCCATCCGGTCGAGAAACTGGCGCGCATACGCGCTGAACGTCTCGACGTAGCGCCGCTGGCCTTCCGCGTAGAGCGTGTCGAAAACCAGGCTGGATTTGCCGGAACCGGACGGGCCGGTCACGACCGTCATCTGGCCGGTATGCAGGTCGAGATCGAGATTCTTGAGATTGTGCTGACGTGCGCCGCGAATGCGGATTGCGTTATTCGATGCCAATTTTTCAACCGGTTCAATAAGTTGGGCGGCTTACCGGAAGCGCTCCGCGAACATGCGAAGTGTTCGGAAGTGCGCGGCCGCCATAGCGATCAGTACTGTACACGCATACAGTGTTCGCCGCCAAACGTGTCAGGAGTGTCCGGTGATGCTACGCAAGCCGCTCGCCTGCCCGCCGACTATGCGAGATGCGCGATCAGCGCGTCCGCGACGGCATCCGGCGCCTCGCGCAGCGGAAAATGCCCCGCGCCGTCGATGACGACGCGCCGGTAGCCCGCCGTGAAGTAATGCGCCTGGCCTTCGGAGCTTGCCGGTTCGTCGCAGGCATCGGCGCCGCCCTGAATCATCAGCGCAGGCACGCCAATGCGTTCGGTCGCCGCAAGCCGAGCGTACGACGCCGCGAGCGCCGGATCGGACGGCTGGTCGCCGCGCCATCGGCGGCGATAGGCGTTCAACGTGATCGGCACCCAGTCGGGATTGTCAAATGCGCGGGAAGTCGCCGCGAACTCGGCTTCATCGAACCAGCCAGACGGCGACCATGTGTCCCACTGGATGCGCGCGAAGCCTTTGGGATCGGCGGCGACGGCGTCCGGACCGCCATCGAGCGACATGAACCATTGATACCAGAAGCGCCGCGCCTGCGAAAAATCCGGCAGCTCGAAGACGCCGCGCGGCTGATACGCGAGCGCGAGCGCGGCCATGCGGCGCACGCGTTCGGGAAACAGCGCGGAAATCGTGTAGGCGGCGCGCGCGCCCCAGTCATGGCCGACGACATCGAATGTGGCGATGCCGAGCGCATCGGCGAGATCGACGGCGTCTTGCGCGAGCGCGACACCCGAGCCGTCGCGCACCGTGTCGCTGCTCAGAAAGCGCGTGCCGCCCGCGCCTCGCAACTCCGGCACGATGGTCCGATAGCCGGCTTCGTTGAGACGCGCGGCAACGGCATTCCAGGCGCGCGCGGCATCCGGCCAGCCGTGAAGCAGGATGACGACGGGACCATCGGCGGGACCGGAATCGGCGTAGGCGATATCGAGCGTCGGCGTGCGGGCGTGGCGTCCGAAGTCCAGCATGGCGAGACTCCTCGAAGGGGAAGCGTCATTCTAGCGAGCAGTGACAACGCGCGCTCGGCGAGTCACGCCCCGATCAGCACGCCGCTCCTGATCGCTGTTTCGCCTGTCACCCGCCCCATCGGCGCGCCCGCGTACACGAAGCGGATCGCGCGGCGCATGTAGAACACACCGTCGTTGGTCGTGGTGACGGTCGTCACCGCATCCGTGACCGGATCGACGATATCGAACACCGGATCGCCCGCCTTCAGCCGCGCGCCCACTTTCGCGCGATACACGACGATCCCGCTCGCCGGCGCCGTCAGTTGCTGGCTGCCCGCGAGCGGCGTCGCGGGTTGCGCGAGCGGCGGCACATCCTTCGCCTCGCCTTCGATCACGCCGCGCGCGATCAGATAATCGACGATGGCCTGCGCATCAGCCGACGCCGTCTCGTAGTCGACATCGCGCTGCCCGCGATGCTCGATCGTCGCCGCGATATTCGGCGCGCCGAGCGGCGTGCCGTCGCCCAGACGCGCGCGGACTTCGTTCCACAAAAGCGCGTGAACCTCGTCGAACGACTGGCCGCCCGAGTCGGTGGCGAGCAATACGCCGTTCGCGCCGAGCAGACGCGCGAGCGGCTCGATCGCGGGCCAGCTCGCGGGGCTCGTGTAGACGTGCATCGTCGCTTCGAGCGAGCAATGCAGATCGAGCACGATATCCGCGCGCGACGCAAGCGTCAGCAGCGCAAGCCGAAGCGATTCGAATTCGTTCTTCGCGTTGATCTCGCCGAGCATCTCGACGAGCGCGCCGCGCAACACGCGCGCGTTGTGCGCGGCATCGCCCGATGAAAAGCGCGCGCCCACGCGTTCGATCAACGCATCGGCGGACGGCATCGGAAAACTACGGTTGAAGTTGTGGCCGCTGTTCGCCTCGAAGCGTCCGAGAAATTGCCCGAGCACATGCTGCGACAAACCGATGGGATTCGCGACCGGCACCAGCACGACCTCGCCGCGCATACGGCCTTCCGCTTCGAGCTCGACGAGACGCCGCTTCAGGGTCCACGCGGCGAGCATGGCGGGCGTTTCGTCGGCATGCAGCGAGGCTTGCAGATAAACGCTCTCGCCGCGCGCGCCATCGCCGAAACGGAAGCTGACGAGTTCGCGCGACGTGCCGAGCGTCGTCGAGACAAGTGGATGACGTTGCGTGTGCATGGTCAATCGCCGTAGACGTCGAAATCGAAATACTTGCGCGCGATCTTCTGATACGTGCCATCCGCGCGCATGTCGCCCACGGCCTTGTCGACCTTCGCCTTCAGCGCCGCATCGTCCTGACGCAGACCCATGCCGACGCCGTGATCGCCCATCGACAGCGGCTCGCCGACGAACGCGAAACCCGCGCCGCGCGGCGTCTTCAGAAAGCCGTGCTCCGCTTCAACCGAACCGAGCAGCGCGGCGTCGATGCGTCCCGCCGTCAGATCGCTCAGCACGCCGTCCATGCTCTGATACGCGACCACTTCGACGCCGCCCGGCTGCCAGTTCTTCATCGCGAAGGTTTCGAACTGACTGCCGCTCTGCACGCCGATGCGCTTGCCGCGCAAGCCCTGCGCGCTCGCCGTGAGCGGCGCGCCCTGCTTGGCGATCAGCCGCGAGCGGAACTGGAATAGCTTCGTGGAGAAGGCGATCTGTTTCATGCGCTTGTCGGTGATCGCCATCGACGACATGATCGCGTCGATCTTGCGCGCCTGCAGCGCGGGAATCATCCCCGAGAATTCGAGTTCGACCCACTGGCAGCGCATCGCGATGCGGCGGCAAATTTCATCGCCGAGATCGACGTCGAAGCCCGCGACGTGGCCATCGGGCGTCTTCACGTCCATCGGCGGATAGCCGGGATCGATGCCGAGGCGCAAGGTGTCGGCGTCCTTCGCATGAACCGGCGCGGCGGCGGCGAGCGCGGCGGCCAGAAAGAGCGTGCTGAGTCTGAACATGGGCGCGGTGTCTCCTGAATATGACCACCGATGGTACGGGCGCAAAACGCTCGCAAAAAGACACGCTTTGCTTATCATGATCACTTTTCGAGATCACCCGACGGAGCCGAGCGTGGATCTGACGTTGACGCAGTTGCGCATGTTCGTCGCCGTCGCCGATGCGGGCAGCGTGCGCGCCGCCGCGCGCAGGCTCGATATCGCGCAAAGCGGCATCACGCAGCAATTGCAGAAGTTCGAAGCACTCGCGGGCGGGCCGCTGTTCGAACGCGACGTGCGCGGCGCGCGCCTGACGCCGATCGGCGAACGCCTGCGCGTGCGCGCCGAACTGATACTCGGGGAATGCCGCAAGACGGAAGATGAGATGCGTCAGTTGCGCGGCGAATTGACGGGGCGCGTCGCGCTCGGACTCGCGGCCGAAGCGACGATGCGGCTCTTTCCCGCGCTGCTCGCGAGCTATCGGGAGCGCTGCCCGCGCATCGACGTGCATCTGACGAGCGCGACCTCGCGCGTGCTGACGTCATGGGTACGCGACGGCAGTCTCGACTTCGCGCTCGCACTGATTGCGCCCGGCGCCGACATCCACGATCTGGAAACGACGCCGCTCTTCGATTCGGAAGTGGCAATCATCGCGCGGCGCGGTCATCCGCTAGAACGCGCGCGCACGCTCGCCGAGCTGCGCGATGCCGAATGGGTCAGCACGCGGCAAAGCGGCGGCGCGGCGCCCGGCAACAAGCTGTCGGCGCTCTTCGAGCAGGCGAAGCTCGCGCCGCCGCGCATCGCCGCGACGACGGAAGCGGTCTTCGACACGCTGCATTGCATCGCGTCGGGCGATTACCTCGGCCTCGAGCCGGCGAGTCTCGCCGGCCATGCTTTCTTTCGCGAGCACGTCGGCATTGTGCCGATCGCCGAACGCGCCGCGAAGACGCCCGTCTGCCTGCTACGCCGCGCGGGCGTACCGCTCACGCCCGCCGCGCAGGAACTCGCGACGATGGCCGTCTCGTTCGCGCGGATGCTGCCGCTTCAGCGCGACGCGTGACGCGCGTGCGATCCCTTCGACTTGGCGGCCGCGTTTCTGCGCCGCGTCGCCCAGCCTTTTTTCGCCGCCGCTGAACGATCCGCCGCCGAACGCCGGCTGGCGACTGCATGCGTCTGCCGCGACAACGACTTGTGCGAAGCGGCCTTGGTGCTTTCGCGCTTCAGCACGCGCGTCGAAACGGCCGAGCGCTTCGCCTTCGATTCAGTGCTCGGACTCTTCTTCGTGCGATGCGAAGCCTTCGTGTCCTGCGCGGCCTTTTTCCTCGTCGCCTCGGATGCCGCGCCCTTCTTCGGCGGCTTCATCTTAACGCCCGAGCGGCGCGCTTCCGACAAGCCGATCGCGATGGCCTGCTTCGCCGACTTCGCGCCGTGCTTGCCCTCGCGAATGTGATCGATCTGCTCCTTCACGAACGCACCGGCCTGCGTGCTCGCGGACTTGCCTTCGCGCTTCGCCTTCGATGCGCGCTCGACGGTTTTCTTTTCGGGCATGTCGGACCTCCAATATGAAGTGGGCTTGCATCGATCGAACGAGCAACGGCCATGCCCGCATTTTCGGTCTGCAAACGTTTGCGATGTCACCGGCGAAGCGTATGTAAAGAAAGAGAAAGGCGAGCGGCCAACACGCGTGCAAAGCAGCGTTCGAAACGGCTAAAGGCGGCCGAAACGTTGCCGTTAACGCGCTTATCCATAGCACCCGGGTCGTCTAAATTGAAGCCTGTTTTGCCTCTTGTTCTTGCGTTGTGGCCGGGGCCGCCGTGGATATGATCCAAACAGGTAAGCACTTCCCTCTGGCACTGCAAAACCGACTCTCACTCATCAAGGAAGCAACATGCAAAAACTGATCAAGGCCTTCGTGCGCGACGAACGTGGCGTTAGCGCCATGGAATACGCCATCCTCGCCGGCATCGTCGTAGTGGCACTGGTGGCCGTCGGCACCGCGTTCAGCACCAACATGTCCGAAATCTTCACGAACCTGACCACCAAGGTCAAGAACGCGGCGGGCTAAGCATTCGAAGTCCCCGAGTCCGGGTCTTCGCGCCCGGACTCATCTGACTCAACCTCATTCGAGCCCATCGTGCCGACCTTGTCCGTTGTCATCCGTCTTCTCGTGCTCTGCGCGCTTTTGTGGCTCGCGGTCAGCGACGTTCGCACGCGACGCCTGCCGACGCGCATCGTCCTCTCGATCGGCGCACTCTTTTTCGCCGATGCGTTCATCGCCGGCATGCCGATCGACGATGTCATCTCGCATCTGCTGCTCGCGGTGATCGTGTTTCTCGCGTGCGCAGTGCTGTTCGTCGCGCGCATGTTAGGCGGCGGCGACGCCAAACTCGCTTCGGTCATCTTTCTCTGGGTGGGATTCGGTCTTTCGCTCGCGACGCTGACGCTCGTCTCCGTGATCGGAACCGTGGTGTCGCTCATCAGTCTCGCCACGCGCGGCATGAATCCGTCGCAGCGCTTCGTGCCGCTGCGCGCGCTCGCGATGTTCTCCGCGGCCCGCGGCGTTCCGTATGGCGTGGCGCTCGCCTTCGGCGGCGGCTTCGTCATCGTGCTGCCCGCGCTGCTGCATCTCATCCCGACGCGATAGGACGGCCCATCCATGTCCAACATCATCAAATTCGCCGTGCTGCTGGTCGGCGCACTTCTGATCGCGCTGATCGTGCGCGTCGTGCTCGCCAGCGCCTCGCGCTCGCCGAAGCCCGCCGTGACGAGCGAGAAAGTGCTCGTAAGCGCCGCCAGCCTGCCGCAAGGCTTGCTGCTGCGCGACGAAGACCTCGCCTGGAAGGACATTCCGAAGGCGGACATTCCGTCCAGCGCGATCGTCGCGGGTGTCGCGGGCGCGCCTGATCTGAAAGGCGCGTTGCTGCGCCATCCCGTCGCGAGCGGCACCGTGCTCGTTTCCGACGATGTCTTTCTGCCGAGCGCGCCGGGTTTTCTCGCCGCGACGCTCAAGCCCGACATGCGCGCGGTCTCGGTCGCCGTCGACGACGTGTCCGGCAACGCGGGCCTGATCCAGCCGGGCGACTATGTCGACCTGATTCTCACGCAGCAGATGGACCGCCGCACCGAATCCCCCGATCTCGCGGTATCGAGCGAAACGGTGGTCGAGCATGTGCGCGTGCTGGCCGTCGGCTCCGAAATCAAGCGGCCGAAGAACGACGGCGATGGCGACGTCGCCGTGGCCCGCGCCCGCACCGTGACGCTCGAAGTCACGCCGCGCATGGGCGAAGTGGTCGCGGTCGCCGCGCGCCTCGGCAGCCTGTCGCTCGCGCTGCGCAGCTTCGCCACCGTCAGCCGCGATCCGGCCGTGCCCGCGGGCGCGTCGGCGGCCGACCGCAAGCCGATCTGGGCCGGCGACATCTCGCGCGCCGTGCGCGATCTGCCGCGCGCGCGCCCGGTTCAGTCGGGCGCACCGAACGCCGCGCCGGCGATGCCGCGCACCGTGACCATCTATCGAGGTTCGGAGAAGTCGGATACGTCGAGCGTCGCCCAGGCGGGCGGCGCGGGCCAGGCCGTTCCGCCGCTGCCTTCCGTGCCCACGGAGCGTTGACCCGTGCCTCCGTTCGAAAGCGTGCCATCGCCAGGATTCATATTCATGAAAACGCAGTTCAGTTCGAGCCGCCCTTCACGTCGCATCGCCGCGGTCATCGCGTGCGCGGCGTTGGTGACGTGCGCCGCGGCCCATGCCGCCCCGCCCGCGGCGACACCGCGCGAGGCAGCGCCCGCCGCCGCGCAAGGTGCGCTCGTGCTCGACGCGGGCAAGGGCACGATGCTGCAGTTGAACGAAAACGTCGCGTCGGTGTTCGTCGCCGATCCGGCCATCGCCGATGTGCACGTTCCATCGGCCAAAGCGGTCTTCGTGCTCGGCAAGAAGACCGGCACGACCACGCTCTACGTGCTCGGCGCGAACAACCGGCCGCTCGTGCAGCGCACGGTCGTCGTTTCGCGCGACATGATCACGCTGCGCGCGATGCTCGCCGCGCGCTTTCCGAACACCAACGTGCAGATCGCAACGGGCCAGGGTTCGCTGATGCTGACCGGTCAGGCATCGAATCCGGCGGATGCCGATGCCATCGTCCAGGCGGTGACACCCTATCTCGCCGACAAGGAAGTGCTCGTCAACCGCATGACGATCGACCGGCCGCTGCAAGTGCAGTTGCGCGTGCGCATCACGGAAGTGGACCGCAACGTCACGCAGCAGCTCGGCATCAACTGGCAGGCAGTCGGCAACGCAGCGGGCAACTTCTATAGCGGCATTTTCAGCGGCCGTCCGATCTACAACCTGAACCAGCCGATCACGAACGGCAACGGCTCGGTGAGCTATCCGGTCAATCTGCCGACCAACAACGCCTACTCGATTCTCGGCGCGTTCAGGACGAACAACGTGGACATCCGCGCGCTCGTCGATGCGCTGAACCAGGAAGGCCTGCTGACCGTGCTCGCGGAGCCGAATCTCGTCGCCTTGTCCGGCCAGACGGCGAGCTTCCTCGCGGGCGGCGAGTTCCCGATTCCGGTGTCGCAGGTGAACGGCGCGATCACCGTCGAATTCAAGCAGTTCGGCGTCAAGCTCGACTTCACGCCGACCGTGCTCGACGACCGCCGCATCAGCCTGAAAGTGCGCCCGGAAGTCAGCCAGATCGACACGACCGCGAGCGTGACGACCGGCGGCATCACCGTGCCGGGGCTGTCGGTGCGCCGCGCGGACACGACGGTCGAACTCGCGAGCGGCCAGAGCTTCGCGATCGGCGGTCTTCTGCAAAGCAATACGAGCGATGTCGTTTCGCAAGTGCCCGGTCTGGGCTCGATTCCGGTGCTCGGCAAGCTGTTCTCGTCGACCAATTACCAGAACAACAAGACCGAGCTCGTCATCATGGTGACGCCGTATCTCGTCGAGCCGACCGATCCGTCGAAACTGCGCTCGCCGCTCGATTCGCTGATCTCGCCGTCGAGCGATGTCGAATACAGCTTCCGCCGGCAAAACGGCGGCGCACCGGCGCAAGCGGGCGCACCCCGTCTCGTCGGCGCGGCCGGCTACGTCTATTGAGGCCGTCATGAAACACACCCGCGCGCTCGCGCTCCTTCTCGCCGCCGCGTTCGCCGTGGCCGCCGCCGGCTGTTTCAAGCCGCCGCGCAACATGCCGAACGAAACGGTGATCGGCTACGACGGCAACACCGCCGTGCCGCCCGATTGCGACAGCCTCGCGCGTCCGTCGCTGCTGACCGATGCCGGCATCCGCCGCCCGAGCATGCAATGGGGCTGCGCGACCTACACCAATCTCGCCGCGCAGCTCGCGCGTCCGGAAGACGCGGTGCATCCGCAGACGCTTGGTCCGGCGAACGCGGCGGTGGCGGCGAGCGCGGTGCGGCGATACGAGACGGGGCGCGTGATTCAGCTCGACAAGTCGACTTCGCGCGACAGCAAGTGACGTAACGCGACATCGCCCGACGCACACGAGGCCAGCCAATGAGCACAGAGTTCTCCTTTTCGAAGACCAAGTCCGGCACGCGCAACGCGGATTTCATCGCCTTCGTCGCCGATCGCAAGACCGAGCAGATCGTGAAGAGCTTCGTGCTCGAACAGGCGATGCCGCACGCGCATATCGTCGTCGGCAATGTCGACGATGCGATCGCCTATCTCGCCAGGGTCGACCGCTCGCCGCTCTTCCTGCTCGTCGATCTCCAGGACTCGGTGATGCCGCTCTCCGACCTCGGCCGCCTCGCCGAAGTCTGCGAGCCGTCGGTGCAGGTGGTGGCGCTCGGCGAGCGCAACGACGTCGGCCTGTTCCGCAGCCTGCTCAAGATCGGCGTGCGCGACTACCTCGTGAAGCCGATCACCGTCGAGCTGCTCAAGCGCACGGTCAATGTCGCCGAAGGCAAGGTGAGTCCCGTCATGCTTGCGCGCGCGGGCAAGACGATCGCGTTCACCGGCTCGCGCGGCGGCGTCGGCGTGACCACGCTCGCGCTCAACGTCGCGCGCCATCTGTCGGAAGACACGCACCGGCGCGTCGCTTACGTCGATCTGAACCTGCACGGCGGCGCGGCCAACTCGATGCTCGGCCTGCAAAGCAACAACGGACTCATCGACGTGCTGCAGAACGTGCATCGGCTCGATCCGCAATACGTCGAGCGCACGCTCGTCGCCAAGGGCAGCCGGCTTTTCATGCTGTCGGCGGAACACGATTACGGCGCCGCGCGCCCGTTCGCGCCGGGCGCCTTGCCGCGCGTGCTCGAACTGCTGTGCGACAGCTTCCACTACGTGATTCTGGACATCGGCTCGGTGACGGATCCGCTCGCGCAGGAAGCGTTCGATCACGCCGCGCGCGTCTACATGGTCGCTGACCGTTCGGTGCATTCGACGCGCGAGACGATCCGCCTGCTGCGTCATATCGAGGATCGCGACAACAACCCGCCGACCTCGCTGCTGCTCAACAACCCGAACGCCGCGACGAGCGGCAAGGTGCAGGTCAACGACTTCATGACGGCGGTCGGCCGCAACGTGCTGTATGAAATCCCGTTCGAGGCGAAGTCGCTCGCGACCGCCGAGAATCTCGGCGAAGCGCCGAAAGAGAAGGCCGCGAACGGTTTCAACCAGATGATCACGCGCATCGGCGGCGATCTGACCGGTCAGCAGATGAGCGCCGAGCGCTCGTTCTTCCAGAAGCTCGGGCTCAGGAGAGGCTGATGTTCGGACAGAAGCAGGTTCCCCGCCCGACACCCGATCCGGACGCGGCATCCGGCGACGCCGCGCCGGTCATCGAAGCGCCGCCGGTCGCGCCGCCGCCGCGCGCGCCGGAAGGCGCCGAAGTGCTCGTGCGCTCGGACCTCTTCAAGGTGATCCGCAACGGCGTGTTCGCGGCGATGAATCCGTCGGCGGCCGTCGGCAAGACGCGCGAGCAGATGAAACCCGGCGTGGAGCAGCTCGTGCTCGACGTGGCCGAGCGCGAACGCCTGAACGTGACCATCGCGGAGCAGCAGCAGATCGTCGGCGAATTGCTGAACGACATGTTCGGCCTCGGCCCGATCGAACCCTTGCTCGCCGACGACACCATCACCGACGTCCTCGTCAACGGTCCCGATCAGGTCTGGGTCGAGCGGCACGGCCGGCTCGAACTGACGCACTGCAAGTTCCGCGACAACACGCACGTCATCAACGTCGCGCAGCGCATCGCGGCCGGCGTAGGACGGCGCGTCGACGAAAGCAGTCCGATGGTCGATGCGCGTCTCGCCGACGGCAGCCGCGTGAACGTCGTGCTGCCACCGCTTGCGATCCACGGCGCATCGATCTCGATTCGTAAGTTCTCCAAGCGCAACATCACGCTGCACCGGATGGCGACGCAGGGCAACCTGTCCGCCGCGATGGCCAACGTGCTCAAGCTCGCGAGCACCTGCCGGCTCAACATCATCGTGTCGGGCGGCACGGGCTCGGGCAAGACGACGCTGCTCAACGCGCTGTCGCACTTCATCGGGCACGGCGAGCGCACCGTGACGATCGAGGATGCCGCCGAACTGCAACTCGTGCAGCCGCACGTCGTGAGCCTCGAAACGCGCCCCGAGAATGCCGAAGGACTCGGCGCGGTGACGCAGCGCGATCTCGTGCGCAACGCGCTGCGGATGCGCCCGGACCGCATCATCCTCGGCGAAACGCGCGGCCCCGAAGCCTTCGACGTGCTTCAGGCGATGAATACCGGCCACGACGGTTCGATGACCACGATCCACGCGAACACGCCGCGCGACGGCATCACGCGTCTGGAGTCGATGGTGATGATGGCGAACGGCAACCTGCCGCTCCTGTCGATCCGCCGGCAGATCGCGAGCGCGGTGCACATGATCGTGCAGATCGAGCGCATGCGCGACGGCATGCGGCGCGTGACGCGCATCACCGAACTCGTCGGCATGGAAGGCGAAGTCATCATCACGCAGGATCTCTTCACGTTCCGTTATGACGCGAGCGCGTACAGCGAGGAAGTGAAAGGCGTGTTCGAAACGGGCGCGGTGCGGCCGGCCTTCGCCGCGCGCGCCGCGTATTACGGCCTCGAGGATGCGCTGCTGGAGGCGATGCGGCCATGAGTTCCATCGACCTCATCACGTTCGGATCGTTCGCTGTCGTGCTGCTGCTCGGCATCATGCTGCTCGTGGTGCAGGACATGCGCAGGCAGCGGCCCGAAGCGCGCATCCAGGCGCGGCTGCAGGCGGACTTTCCGTCGACGGGCGCAAGCGGCCGCGAAATGCGCCACGATCACTCCGACATCTTCACGTTCAGCCGCAACGACAACCTCGTGAGCCGCTGGTTCGCGCCGAAGATCGCGCGCCTCAAGACGGTGGCCGGGACGCGCGGGCTGCGCGTGGTGATCGCCGCGGCGGTCGTCGCGGAAATCCTCGCGCTCGTGATGGCGAAGCTGCTGCCGCTGCCTTCGTTCGCGCCGCCCGCGCTCGTCATCGGCATGCCGGTGTTCGGCGCGATGCAGGCATATCGCTTTCTCGTCGAGCGCTTCAAGCGGCGCTTTCTCGACGGCTTTCCCGATCTCATCGATCTGATCGTGCGTGCGGTGCGCGCGGGCGTGCCGGTGACGCACGTGATGGGCGTCGCGTCGAGCGAATGCGCCGAGCCGCTCAAGAGCGAATTCCGCCTGATGGGCGACGGCCTCAAGGTCGGTCTCGATCTCGAAGAAGTGCTCGCGACGGCGGTCGCGCGCATCGGCATCGCGGATTTTTCGTTCTTCTGCGTCTGCCTGCTGCTGCAGCGCGAAACCGGCGGGCAGCTCGGCGAAACGCTGGAGAACCTCGCGGGCATCGTGCGCCGGCGCCGCGAGATTCGCCAGAAGACGAAGGCGCTGACGGGCGAAGCGCGCATCACGACGAAGATTCTCGCGGCGGTGCCCTTCTTCATCGTGGGCAGCATGTTCCTGCTCAACCGCGCCTATCTGATGGTGCTGTTCCAGACGTCGGCGGGGCAGAAAGTGCTGACGTGCGCCGTGATATCGCTCGCGATGGGACTGGGCGTCGTTCACAAGATGTCGAAACTGGATACCTCGCGATGAGCCAGGACAATCTCGAGACACTCATCAACCTGCTGATGCTGCTCGCGCTCGTCGTCGCCATCGTGCTGTGGTGGGCGACCAAGCACGGCGGCACGCGCGGGCGCATCGCGGAGCGCGCGCGTCAGGCGGCTATCGTGCAGCGCAATGAAAGCGCGCTCACCGACGAAGACGACGGCGACGGCTTCGCTGCACGCCTCACGCACCGTCTCGCGCGCCTCGGCGACCGCCTGCCGCTCTTCGACGCCAAGTACCGCGCGAAGCTGCGCGCGCAGATGGTCCGTAGCGGCTATCGCAGCCATTCGGCGGTGTCGGTCCTGCTCGCGATCAAGTTCGTCGTCGGGCTCGTGTGCGCCGCGTTTACCGTGATGCTCGGCTCGCGCATTCCGGTGATCGGCGGATATCCGGCCGTGCGCGGCGCGATGATGCTGCTGGTGTTCGTCGTCGGCATGATCCTGCCGGAATACGTGCTCGCGTTCTTCGCGTCGCGGCGGCGCAAGGCGATGGCCTCGTGCCTGCCCGACGCGCTCGATCTGCTCGTCATCTGCACGAACGCGGGCAACAGCCTCGGCGTGTCGATCCGGCGCGTCGCCGACGAACTCAAGACCATCTGCCCGCCACTCTCCAGCGAGTTCTCGCTGACCGCCGACGAACTCTCGCTCTCCGGCGACAGTGCGCGCGCGCTGCAGGCGCTCGCCGATCGCATCGATCTGCCGTCGATCCGCGCGCTGATTTCCACGCTCACGCAATCGATGCGCTACGGCACGCCGATCACGCATGCGCTGCGCACGCTCTCGCACACCGAGCGGCTCGCGCATATCGTGTCGCTCGAAGAAAAGGCGGCCAAGCTCGCGCCGAAAATGGCCGTGCCGATGATGCTCTTCATCCTGCCTGCGGTGATGTTGATCGCCGCCGGCCCGGCCATCATCCAACTCATCAGCGTCTTTGCAAAGAAATGAAGACCACACCGATTCCACTCGCCTGCATGCGCCGCGCCGGACTTGCCGCGTGTTGCGCGACGCTCGCGATCGCGTTCAGCGCCTGCACGACGACGACCACGACACGTCAGAGCTTCGACAGCCGTCCGGTCACGCGCAACTCCGCGCCGAGCACGATGAGCGAATTGCGCATCGCCGACACGGCACTCGAATCCGGCAATGTCGAACTCGCGACCTCGCTCTACGAGAAAGCGGTGCAGGCGGACCCGCACTCGGTCGCCGGGCTGACGGGGCTCGGCAACACGCTCTACACGGTCGGCGACTTCACGCGCGCGGGCGTCTATTACGACCGCGCCAGCAAGGCCGATGCGAAGGCGAGCGCGCCGCTCATCGGTCTTGCGCGCGTCGCGATGCGCCAGCGCCGCTTCGATGACGCCATCGCCAGTTATCGGCATCTGCTCGCGCTCACGCCCGACGATCCGCTCGCCGCAGCCGGGCTCGGCGCCGCGCTCGACATGAGCGGCGATCACGCGGGCGCGCAGGCCGTGTTGCGTCAGGCGCTCGGCAAGAACGTGGGCGATCCGATGCTTTCGGTGAATCTCGGCCTGTCGCTGACGCTCTCCGGCAATCCGCGCGAAGGCGCGAACGTGCTGCTCGACGTGACGCGTTTCCCCGCCGCGCCGCCGCAGGCACGTCAGGATCTCGCCCTCGCCTACGGGCTGCTCGGCAATCGCGAGGCGGCGGCCGAAATCCTGTCGCGCGATCTGCCGAAGGCATCGGTCGAAGACAATCTGCGTTACTACGACATGCAGCGCGAGTTGATGTCGCAGCGCGCGCCGGCGGCATCGGCAACACCGACGGGAACGTCGGCATCGCCCGCCGCGATTCCGACGGCTCTCGTCCAGACGACGCGTCTCAAATGAAAGCGTCCGCGCGCCGCCGTCCACGACCGCCATCCGTCGCGATGCGACTGCTGCGCGACGAGCGCGGCATCGCGTCGATCGAGTTCGCGTTCGTCGTCGTCATCGCGGCGATCATCATCATCGGCACGGTGGAGCTCGCGCTGGAGATGATCGTCGATGCGACGGTGCAGGCGGCCGCGCAGGAAGCATCGCGCGTGGGCCTGACGACCACCGCGCCCGCTTCCGGCACGCGCGCGCAGAAGGCGCAGGCGATCGTCGAAACGATCCTCGGCGGATGGCGCGCGCTGAACGCGACCATCACCGTCACCGAGCTGAACTACGGCAACTACGGCTACGGCAACGTCGCCAGTTCCACCTATACGCCGACGCAGGACATGGGCGGATACGGCGACGTGGTCGCCTACAACATCCAGGTCAGGATGCCGGGCATCACCGGCATTCCCGCGATGTTCGGCATTTCGCAACTGACCTTCCAGCGCAATTTCATCGTGCAGAACGAGAAATGAGAACGCTCTTCGAAACCATGCGATCGATCCGCGCGAGGCTCGCCGGCATGCTGCGTTCGGATCGCGGCAGCGTGTCGATCGAGTTCGTCATCATCGTGCCGATGATGCTCATCGTGATGCTCGGCTTTTCCGAGCTCTACATGTACATGCGCGCGGTGAGCGCGGTCGACCGCACGGCGTTCACGCTCGCGAACACCATCGGCCAGATGACATCGGTCATCGCCGACAACAACGACACCACCGAAGCGAACAGCTACGGCTCGCTGTGGCAGGACGCGATCCTGCTCGCCGCGCCGTATCAGTTGAAGGCGAACGGCATGGTCTACGTGACCTTCGTGTGCGATCCCGATGCAAGCAAGAAGTGCAAGGACATGGACACGACGATGACGACGGCCACGCCCAAAATCCAGTGGACGGCGTCGCCGCCCGCATGGACCAACAGCAAGAGCGCGAGCATGGCGTCGCGGATTTCGGCCACGAACCTGCTGCCCGCATCGTGGCCGTTCCGCACGGGCGATTCGGCGATCGTCGTCGAAGTGTTTCTGTCGTATAACCCGTTCACGATGACGTCCGGCTTGCTGTCGGGCCTGCCGGGCCAGCAGACGGTGTACCGCCGCGTGTACGTGCGTCCGCGCGCGATGCGTGCGTTCTACTGACGCGCGCCGGATCATGAACGTCCTCATGAAAATCACACGCAAACGCTCGCGCAGGAGCGACGCGGGCAGCATCGCGATGATGTTCGCGATGTGCGCGAGCGCGATGATCGGATCGATGTGCGTGGCGCTCGACATGATCGACTACGTGATGACGCAAGGCCGCATGCAGATGGCGCTCGATGCCGCGACGCTGTCGGCGGGCGCCGATCTGCAGCGTTTCGGCAACACGCCGACCGGCACATCGCTCGCGACATGGCAAAAGGACGCGCGCGCGTATTACGACGCGAACAGTCCCGCCGGCGTGCTCGGCTTCACGATGCCCGACGCGCAGTTCAGCGCGACCGTATCGGGCGCGCCTGCGACGGGCCAGACGATCGCGCTGTCGGCGTCGGGCTCCTTGCCCTTGATCGCGCCGAAGGTGCTCAGCACGACCTCGGGCAGCGGTTCGGGTTCGGGATCAGGTTCAGGCAGCGGCGCGACATCGCCCACTACATCGACGATATCGGCGAACAACACCGCGTTGCGGCTGCCGCAGAGCACGCTGGAACTTGTGCTCGTGCTCGACAACACCGGTTCGATGAAAGACGCCGCGAACGGCAGCTCCGGCCCGAGCAAGATGAGCGGCCTGCAAACCGCGGCCAATGCGCTGATCGCCGATCTGCTGCCGGGCGGAAGCACGTCGACCAACAAGAACTTCATCGGACTGGTGCCGTTCGCGAGCACCGTCAACACGACGGGCGCGCTACCGTCCACCGGAAGCTGGCTCAGCTCGACGCTGCCAAGCTACAACACCAGCAACATAACGACGAGCACATGGAACGGCTGCGTGATCGAGCCGCGCACGGGCGGCAATCTCTCGCCCGAACCTTATTCGCCGACCGACACGCGCAAGTTCCAGCGCTACTACTACAACGTGCCGCCGACCAAGCTGAAGGTCATCACGTATAGCTCATCGACGCGCTACAACAACTGCGATACGACGAGCAGCACGACTTCATCGATATCGAACGTGCCGTTCAGCATCGGCTCGTCAGGGTCGGCGAACAAGTGCAATACCTCCGGCGCCTTCGTGGGCACGGGCATCGGCACGCAATTCGACGAAACCAACACGACGGGCCAGAACCTCACGCAGAACTCCGGCTGCCTCGGCACCTCGATGACGTTCCTCACGCAGAACGCGACCACGCTCACGTCGGCCGTCAACAAGATGACGCCGTCGGGCTCGACGATCATCCCGGTCGGATTGCTGTGGGGCTGGCGCATGCTGGAGCCGTCGTGGTCGCAGAACGTCGCGGGCACGAAGAATGGCTGGACATCGACCGATCCGAGCCTGCCCAAGCCCACCGACGGTTCCGTGCAGAACCTGCAACGCGTGATGATCGTGCTCACCGACGGCCTGAACCAGATCGGCGCGGCGGGCTCGATACCGAACACGCTGTACTTCAACGGCCTCTCGGGTGTGGGCACCAACAGCCTCTCTGCGCCGACCGTGCTGCGCGCCGACGGCTCGAAGATGTCGAACGCGCTCACGGACTCGTCGGAACTGCACGGCGGCAGCATCAAGGACCCGTCGAGCGGCAACAACGCGGGCTATCCCGACGACGCCAACTCGTATCAACTCGCCATCTGCAGCGCGATCAAGGCGGCCGGCATCACGGTCTATTCGATCACGTTCGGCGCATCGGCATCGAGCTCGACGGCGCAGGTCACGATGCAGAACTGCGCAAGTCCCGGCAACTACTATCACGCGCCGGACAACACGACGCTCGAGAACATCTTCCAGCAGATCGCCGGCAATCTCGGCGTGCTGCGCCTCACGAAGTAACACGAAGCGCTACCGCTTCGGCTTGCCGGAGCGGTCATCGCGATCCTCGAACGACGGCATGTCGATGTCCTTGCTCGCCGAGCGCAGGCCGTCGCGCGCTTCCTGCGCGAGCTTTTCGTAGCGCTTGCGAAAAACCGTCAGTTCCTTCTCGTCCAGTTCTTCGAGATCGAGCAGCGCGTTATGCGCCTTGTCGATTGCGCGGATGAGTTCGTCAAGCTTGATCTGCATCGCGGCGGTATCGCGGTTCTGCGTGTTCTGGATCAGGAAGACCATGAGGAACGTGACGATGGTCGTCGACGTATTGATGACGAGCTGCCACGTGTCGCTGAAATGAAAGAGCGGCCCGGACACGGCCCAGACGATCACGAGCACCACGGCGATGACGAAGGTCGATGCGCGGCCCGCCATTTGCGCGAGCGCATTCGAGAACTTGAGGAACCAGGATGTCTTCATTCGGCGTCTCCGGATAGTCACGTTTCATGCGTTGGCACGGCCGCGGCTAGAATACCGCCTGTGAACAAGAAGCCCAAACCCATCGATTTCCACGCGCCGTCCGAGATCGTCGCGCGACGTCTGATCGGCGCAATCGTGACCGTCGACGGCGTCGGCGGGCGCATCGTCGAAACGGAAGCCTACGATCGCGAGGATCCGGCGTCGCACAGCTTCTCCGGCCCGACGCCGCGCAACGCCGCAATGTTCGGGCCGCCCGCGCACGTCTACGTCTACCGCTCGTACGGCATTCACTGGTGCATGAACTTCGTGTGCCGCGAAGACGGTCACGGCGCGGGCGTGCTGATTCGCGCGATCGAGCCGCTCACCGGCATCGACGACATGCGCGCGCGGCGCGGGCTCGAACCGCTGCGGCTTCTTTGTTCGGGACCGGGGCGCGTCGCGCAGGCGCTCGGCGTCACGCACAAGCACAACGGCATGTCGCTGCTCGAAGCGCCGTTTCATCTCGAGCCTTCGTGCGAAGACGTCGAGATCGTGCAGGGGCCGCGCATCGGCATCAGCAAGGCAATGGACGTGCCGTGGCGCTTCGGGCTTGCCGGATCGAAGTTCGTCAGCAAGCCCTTTCCGAAGGATTGACGCGTCGATGCCTCAGTCGGCCGGACGCAGCTTCTTCACCTCTTCGTCCGATGGCTGCACGCTCGCGCCATCAACGTAACGGAACGACGTCATCACGCCCTTGCCGTCCTTCTGCCCCGTCACGCCGACATACGCGCCCATCGTCGATTGATTGTCCTGCTTGCGGTACGTGATGGGACCGAACGGCGTATCGACGGGCAGGCCCTTGAATGCGGCGGCGAGCTTGTCGGCATCGGGCGAACCCGCTTTCTTCAGGCCGTTGGCGATCGACATCATGGCCGTATAGCCGACCACCGATCCGAGGCGCGGATAGTCGTGATACTTCGCCTCGTAAGCGGCGACGAACTTCTTGTTCGCGGGCGTATCGATCGAATACCACGGATACCCCGTCACGATCCAGCCGACCGGCGCTTCCTTGCCGAGCGGATCGAGGTAATCCGGCTCGCCCGTCAAGAGCGACACGACCGCGCGATCCTTGAACAAACCGCGCGTGTTGCCTTCGCGCACGAACTTGCCGAGGTCCGCGCTGAAGAGCACGTTGAAGATGGCGTCGGGCTTCGCGTCGGCGAGTGCTTGCGTGACCGCGCCTGCATCGATGTTGCCGAGCGGCGTCGCTTGCTCCGCGACGAACTCGACATCCGGCTGCGCGGCCTTCAGCAGGCGCTTGAACGTCGCCACCGCCGATTGCCCGTACTCGTAGTTCGGATAGACGAGCGCCCAGCGCTTCTTCTTGAGCTTTGCGGCTTCGGGCACGAGCATCGCGACCTGCATGTACGTCGACGGACGCAGCCGGTACGTGTACTTGTTGCCATCCTGCCAGACGATCTTGTCGGTGAGCGGTTCGGCCGCAAGGAAGAAGATGCGCCGCTGCTTCGCGTAGTCCGCGAGCGCGAGACCCGTGTTCGACAGATAGCCGCCGAACAACAGCTTCACCTGTTCGCGCGTGACGAGCTCCTGCGCGACACGAACCGTATCGCCGGGATTGCCGTTGTCGTCGCGCGAAACGACTTCGAGCTTGTTGCCGTCGATGCCGCCCGCCGCGTTGATCTCGTCGAGCGCGAGATTCCAGCCGTTCTTGTACGGCATGAGGAACGCGGGTTGCGCCTTGTAGCTGTTGATCTCGCCGATCTTGATGGTGTCGGCATGCGCGGCGAACGTCATGCCCGCTGCGATGGCTGCGATAGTGAAGCGCATTGGCGCCATTGAGTTATCCCTCTCAGTTTGAATGATCGATCAGACGCCGAGCAACTCGCGGCGCGCGGCATTGTCGTTTGCGAATGCGTGCATCGGACCTTCATGGCGAATCTGGCCTTTCTCCAGCACATACACGCGATCGCTGACGAGTTCCGCGAAATGCAGGTTTTGTTCCGACAGAAGGATCGCAAGCCCTTCGCGCTTCAGTTCGAGAATCATATCGGCCATTTGCTCGACGATCACGGGCGCCACGCCTTCCGATGGCTCGTCGAGCAGCACGAGGCGCGGATTGCCCATCAGCGTGCGCGAGACGGTCAGCATCTGCTGCTCGCCGCCGCTCATGCGGCTCGCGCGGCGATGACGCATGTCGCCCAGATTCGGGAACACGCGAAAGAGCTTCTCCGGCGTCCACAGCGGCGCGCCATCGCGCGGCGGCTGGCGGCCCGTATCGAGATTCTCCATGACCGTGAGATCGCCGAAGACGCGGCGATCTTCGGGTACATAGCCCAGACCCTTGCGCGCGATGCGATGCGTCGCCATGCCGGCGATGTCCTCGTCCATGAACGACACCGCGCCCGACATGCGCGGCAGCAGGCCCATCACGGCTTTCATCGTGGTCGATTTGCCCGCGCCGTTGCGGCCCATCAGCGCGACGACTTCGCCGCGTCCAACTTCGAAGCCCACATCGAACAATATCTGCGCGCGGCCATAGAACGCATTGAGCGCGTCGACTTTCAGCAGCGTCATGTCGATGCTCCCGCGCGCGACGACACGCGCGGCGAAAACGATGCGCCCGTGCCGAGATAAACCTCGCGCACGCGCGCATCGTTGCGGATGGCCTGCGCATCGCCCTGTGCGATGACGCGCCCGCGCGCGAGCACGATCAGCGTGTCCGCATGCGAAAACACCACGTCCATGCTGTGCTCCGTGAACAGCACGCCGATGTTGCGTTCCTTCGCGAGACGCGCGGTCAGCGCCATCAGTTCGTTGCGTTCCTGCGGCGCCATGCCCGCGGTCGGCTCGTCCATCAGCAGGAGCTTCGGATGGTTCGCGAGCGCGATCGCAAGCTCGACGCGTTTCACGTCGCCGTATGCGAGCACCGCGCAACTGCGATGCGCGTGCATCGACATGCCGACGAGATCGAGCAAGGCCATCGCTTCGTCTTCTCTCCATGACGCCACGCGCTGAAAGAGCCGGTACACACGCCGCTCGCGCGAGAGCAACGCCATCTGCACGTTTTCGAGGACGGTCATCGAATTGAAGGTCGCGGCGATCTGGAACGTGCGCGCGACGCCAAGCCGCCAGATATCGCGCGGACGCATGCCGGCGATGTCGTGACCGGCGAAACGGATCACGCCGCTGTCAGGCTTCAGTTGACCGTTGATCATGTTGAAGCACGTCGACTTGCCCGCGCCGTTCGGACCGATCAGCGCGAGCAGGCGGCCTCCTTCGAGATCGAAAGAGACATCGTCGACGGCATGCACGCCATCGAACGACTTCGAGAGCTGCGCGACCGCAAGCAAGGTCATTGCGCCTCCCTGAAGAAGCGCTCGCGCACAAAGCCCGCGATGCCCTGCGGAAACGCGATGACGAGCACGAGGATCGCCGCGCCGAGCAATGCCTGCCAGTAATCGGTCTGACGCGCGACCGTGTCTTGCAGCCACGTGAACACGCTTGCGCCGACGATCGGTCCGGCGAGCGTCTGGATACCGCCGAGCAGGACCATGACGAGACCGTCGACGGAGCGGCCCACGCTGATCGCTTCCGGTGAGATGTTGCCCTTCGAGAACGCGTAGAGCGAACCCGCGAGTCCGCACACGAGACCTGCGACGACGAAAGCGGCCCACTGCACGCGCGCGACGTTCAGGCCGATGGCTTCGGCGCGCAACGGCGAATCGCGGCCCGCGCGCATCGCGAGTCCGAGCGGCGAGAACAGCATGCGGCGCAACATCCAGACGCCGATCACGGCGAAGAAGAGCGTGAGGTAATAGAACGCGACAGGCGATGCGAGCCACGGCGACGGCCAGATGCCGAGGATGCCGTTGCTGCCGCCCGTCACCGCGTCCCATTGAAAGACGACGGACCACACGATCTGCGCGAACGCGAGCGTGAGCATCGCAAGATAGACACCCGATAGCCGCACGCAGAACCAGCCGAACACGATCGCACCGATGCCCGCGATCAGCGGCCCGAGCACGAGCGCGGCTTCCATCGGCAAGGCGAGCACCTTGAGAAACAACGCCGCGCCGTATGCGCCGAGACCGAAGTACGCCGCGTGACCGAACGAATGCATGCCGCCCGGGCCCATGATGAAGTGCAGGCTGGCGGCGAAGAGGACCGCGATCATGATCTCGACGAAGAGGACAGGCATGTACGGAAACGCATCGGCGGCGAGCGGCGCGAGTGCGAGCGCGATGACGATGCCAACGGCCGCGAGCTTCATCGCGCGCGTGGCGGGACGCAATGGCTGCTCGGCGGGCGCGGCCGACCGCGCGATCGCCGTTGCACGCCCGAAGAGTCCCCACGGACGCAGCACAAGCACGACGGCCATCACGGCGAACTCCGCGACGAGCGTGAACTTCGACAACGAGAAGCCGACTCCCATGATCGACACGTGCCCGATGCCGATGCACATCGCCTTGATCTCGGCGATCAGCAGCGCCGCGACGAACGCGCCCGGAATGGAGCCCATGCCGCCCACCACGACGACAACGAACGCCTGCCCGATGGTCTCGATATCGAGCGACAGATTCGCCGACATGCGCGGCACCTGCAGCGCGCCGCCGAGACCTGCAAGCATCGCGCCGACGAAGAACACGCCCGTGAAAAGCCACGCCTGATTGACGCCGAGCGCGCCGAGCATCTCGCGGTCCGCGCTCGCCGCGCGCACGAGCGTGCCCCAGCGCGTGCGCGTGAGCGCGTACCAGAGCGCGAGCAGCACGAGCGGCCCGATGACGATCAACGCGAGATCGTAAGCAGGCAATGCATGGCCGAGCAATTGCACCGCGCCTTCGAGATGCGGCGCGCGCGGGCCGAACAGATCTTCCGGTCCCCAGCGCCACAACGCGGCATCGCGAATGATGAGCACGAGCGCGAACGTGGCAAGCAGATGAAACAGCTCAGGCGCCCGATAGATGCGCCTCAGCACGCTCACTTCGATCGCCGCGCCGATCGCGCCGACGAACAACGCGGCGCCCGCGACCGATGCCCAGAAGCCCGCGACGCTATTGCCGAAGCGGCTCGTCAGGCTGTATGCGACATATACGCCGAGCATGTAGAGCGAGCCGTGCGCGAAGTTGACGATACGCGTGACGCCGAAGATCAGCGAAAGCCCCGACGCGACGAGAAAGAGCGCGCAGGCATCGGCTAAGCCATTGACGAGTTGAACGAGCAGGTTCGAGAGCATCGGCCCGGTAAGCATTTCGGCGGAAAGAGCCGACATTATCGATGAATTGCGCAACAGCTTCCTCGCGCAACAAAATAGACTCGCGCGCAGCCGATGGAAAAAACGTATTGACGGCGTTTGTCTCTCGTATATGCTCGCTGAAGGGCAATTGCCGGCATCGGCAATGCTCTGCAAATCAACCCGACCCACGAGTCTTATCGTGACAGTCCAAAGCCCTCTGGCACGTCGGAGCCGCGGCTCCTGCGCCGATCGCTGCGGCAAGCTTCCCGATCGCCGCTTCCTGTCGGTACTGACCATCCTCTCGCGCCGCTGCGTGCGGCGCCGCAACGCCGTTTCCGCCCGCGCGTTCATCGCCGTGCATTGCGTCGGCGTGGCCTCGCTGCTGCCGTAGCGCCTCTTCACTCTTCTCGCTGTTCCGCTCAACGACTGGTCCGCTCGCGTGCATTGGCACGCGTGAATGCGCACGCGTTCCCCGTGCGCCTTCGCGATGCCTCGCGAAGGCCGTGGACGCGCGCGCCCGCTCAAACATACGAGAACGAAAATGGAACGCATCGACGAATTCCTGCGCAAGCACCGCATTACCGAGATCGAAGCGATCATTCCCGACATGGCCGGCACCGCGCGCGGCAAGATCATTCCGCGCAGCAAGTTCGAATCGGGCGAATCGATGCGCCTGCCGCAAGCCGTGATGATCCAGACCGTGACGGGCGACTATCCCGTCGATGGCAGCTTCACCGGCGTCACCGATCCCGACATGATCTGCGTGCCCGATCCCGCGACGATCCGCCTGATTCCGTGGGCCACCGATCCGACCGCGCAAGTCATCCACGACTGCGTGCATTTCGACGGCACGCCGGTCGCCATTTCACCGCGCCGCGTGCTGCGGCAAGTGCTGCAGAAATACGCGGACAAGGGCTGGCGGCCCGTGGTCGCGCCCGAGCTCGAGTTCTTTCTCGTCGACATGAATCGCGATCCCGATCTGCCGTTGCAGCCGCCCGTCGGCAGAACCGGCCGCGCGGAAACCGGACGCCAGGCGTATTCGATCGATGCGGTCAACGAGTTCGATCCGCTCTTCGAAGACATCTACGAATACTGCGAGGTGCAGGAGCTCGAAGTCGATACGCTGATTCACGAAGTCGGCGCGGCGCAGATGGAGATCAACTTCATGCACGGCGACCCGCTCAATCTCGCGGATCGCGTGTTTCTCTTCAAGCGCACCGTGCGCGAGGCTGCGCTGCGCCACAAGATGTACGCGACCTTCATGGCCAAGCCGATGGAGAACGAGCCGGGCTCGGCGATGCACGTGCATCAGAGCGTCGTCGATGAAGAGACCGGGCGCAATCTCTTCGCGGGCCGCGACGATGAACCGACCGGACTCTTTCATAGCTATATCGCCGGCTTGCAGAAGTACACGCCCGCGCTCATGCCGATCTTCGCGCCTTACATCAATTCGTATCGCAGGCTGTCGCGCTTCATGGCCGCGCCGATCAACGTGCAATGGGGCTATGACAACCGCACGGTCGGCTTTCGCGTGCCGCATGCGTCGGCGCAGGCAAGGCGCATCGAGAATCGCATTCCGGGTGTCGACTGCAATCCGTATCTCGCGATCGCCGCCACGCTCGCGGCTGGCTATCTCGGCATGACGCAGCATCTAGAACCGACCGGGCCGCTCGCGAGCGACGGCTATCGCGAGCCTTATCAGTTGCCGCGCAACCTCGACGAAGGACTCACGCTGATGGGCGCGTGCGAGCCGCTCGCAGGCATGCTGGGCGAGAAGTTCGTGCGGGCGTATCTCGCGTTGAAGGAAACCGAATACGAGGCGTTCTTTCGCGTGATCAGTTCGTGGGAACGCAAGCATCTGCTGCTGCACGTTTGAAAAGGAGACGACGACATGAACGATCGAATCGATTCGACGGCGCATTACCGCGCGCTCGACGCCGCGCATCATCTGCATCCTTTTTCCGACATGGACACGCTCAATCGCGCGGGCAGCCGCGTGATCGTGAAGGCCGAAGGCGTGTATCTGTGGGATTCGGAGGGATCGCGCATCATCGACGGCATGGCGGGACTGTGGTGCGTCAACGTCGGCTATGGACGGCGCGAACTCGTCGATGCCGCATCGAGGCAGATGCAGGAACTGCCGTACTACAACACGTTCTTCAAGACGACGCATCCGCCGGTAATCGAGTTGTCCGCGATGCTGGCCAACATTCTGCCCGCGCGCTTCAATCGCTTTCTGTATTGCAACAGCGGCTCCGAAGCCATCGATACGGCGCTGCGCGCGGTGCATCGCTATTGGGCCTTGCAGGGACAGACGAAGAAACGCTATGTGATCGCGCGCACGAATGCGTATCACGGCTCGACCATCGCGGGCGCGACGCTCGGCGGCATGAGCTACATGCACGAGCAGATGCCATCGAAGATCGCGCATGTCGTGCATATCGATCAGCCATACTGGTTCGGCGAAGGCGGCGCGATGAACAAAGAAGCGTTCGGTCTTGCGCGCGCGCGGCAACTCGAAGCGAAGATTCTCGAACTCGGCGCGGACAATGTCGCGGCATTCATCGGCGAGCCGTTTCAGGGCGCGGGCGGCGTGATCTTTCCGCCATCGGCTTACTGGCCCGAAGTCGAACGCATCTGCCGCAAGCACGATGTGCTTCTGATCGCCGACGAAGTGATCGGCGGATTCGGGCGCACGGGCGAATGGTTCGCGCACGAGCACTTCGGTTTCGAGCCCGCTGTCATCACGATGGCAAAAGGTCTGACGAGCGGCTACGTGCCGATGGGCGCGGTCGCGCTGTCCGATCGCATCGCGGAAACCATCGTGCAAGGGGGCGAGTTCGCTCACGGCTTCACGTATTCCGGGCATCCGGTCGCGGCGGCGGTGGCGCTCGCGAATCTGAAGTTGTTGCGCGACGAGGGCATCGTCGCGCGTGTGAAGAAGGATGCGGGGCCCTACTTTCAGCGGCGCTTGCACGATGCGCTGGGCGACCATCCGATCGTCGGTGAGATCGCGGGCGCGGGGCTCGTCGCGGGCATTCAACTTGCCGAAGATCGCGCGACGAGAAAGCGCTTCATCAATGGCGATGACATTGCCGATATGTGCCGCGATTGCTGCTTCGCGGGCGGTCTCGTGATGCGCGCGAGTCACGATCGCATGGTGCTGTCGCCGCCGCTCGTCGTCACGCATCAAGAGATCGACGAGATCGTCGACAAGGCAAAAGCCGCGCTCGATGCAACCGCGCGCGCATTATGAGGGATGCGCCGCGATCAGATGCCGTTCTCGACCATATCGAGCAGACGCGCGGCGAGCGGCTCGATCTGCGTGCGCTTCAAACCCTGCAACGGGCCTTCGATGACCAGCAGCGCGAAGCCATGCACCGCGCTCCATGCGAGATATTCGGCGTTGAGCCTGCGTTTCGCATCGAGCGCGCCCGCCTCGACCATCTCGTCGAGCGCGCGGCTCAGCAACTGAAACGGATCGAGTCCGCCCGGACCTTCGCCGTAGTGCCCCTCGTGCTCGGCCCATTCCGCCTGCGGCGCGGCGAACGCCGTGCGAAACAATCCCGTTTCCGTTTGCGCGAAACGCAGATACCCCGTGCCGATGGCGCGCAATCCGGCGCGCGCCGCATCCGCGCGACGGCGCTTTTTGGGGCGCGACGCGAGTTCCTCTTCCATCGCCTGCGCGACGAACGAGAGCGCCGCCGAACGCACCGCCGATAGCAATTCCTGACGGCTCTCGAAATGACGATAGGCCGCGTTCGGCACGACGCCCGCGCGCCGCGTCGCCTCGCGCAAGACGATCGCGTCGGGTCCGCCCTCGCGTGCGAGTTCGATGCCCGCGTCGATCAGCGCACGACGAAGATCGCCATGCCGATAGGTGCTGCGCGGCTTGCCATTGGTCATTCCGCTTGCCATGTCGATTCGTGGGGCTTTCCTTATGTGGACACTGTCCATTATCTCTGCTACTTTTTGTGGACGGTGTACACAACAAAAAAATAGTTATCTATCGTTGTCTGCCGTTGCTTTGTCACGACGCGGCGGCATCCTTCGCAAAGGAGGTTTGCATGACCGAGGCGAATGATCGTAAGGATGAGCCAGGCGAGATCGCGCGCCTTCGCGCGCTGATCGAAGCGTGGCGGCAGGCGGTGCTCGCAAAAGACGTCGATGCACTCGTCAGTCATTACGCCGCCGATGTGGTGGTGTTCGATGTCGTGCCGCCCGCGTCGATCCGCGGCGTCGCGCAGTATCGCGAGAACTGGCGGCGCTGGTTCGACAGCATGAAAGGCCTGCTCACGTTCGAGATGCGGGATGTGGAAGTCGCCACGAGCGGCGATCTGGCTTATGCGCACTCCGTCAATCGCGTCGCCGTGGGCGAGCAGGAGGACATCGTGCGCGCGACCGTGTGCTTCAGGAAGATCGATGGCGACTGGCGTGTCGTGCATGAACACGCATCGGTGCCGCTCATGATGGATATGGACCCCGACGAAACGTCATAACCCCAAGGAGCAGACATGCAAGTGCAACCCTATCTGTTTTTCGAAGGCCGCTGCGAAGAAGCGATCACGTTTTATCGCGAGAGCCTGGGCGCGCAGGTCGTCATGACGATGCGCTACAGCGAAAACCCCGAAGCCGCCAAGGCCGAAACGGCCAGCGGCTGCGGCATTCCGCCGGGATCGGAAAACAAGATCATGCATGCGGCCCTCACCATTGGCGATTCCATGGTGATGGCTTCCGACGGCATGTGCAGCGGCACGCCCGAGTTCAAGGGCGTCTCGCTTTCGCTGACGGCCAACGACGAACAGCAGGCGGAGAAATTCTTCAGCGCCCTGTCCAACGGCGGACAAGTGCAGATGCCGATGACGCAAACCTTCTTCGCCAGGCGCTTCGGCATGGTGTCCGACAAGTTCGGCGTGACGTGGATGGTCCTCGGCGGCGTCGAGGGCAAGCCGCAGTAAGTATGTGGTGATCGTTCAATGAACGTCTGGCTGGAACGATGCTTGCGCGCCTTTCATCGCATCAATTCGATAGGAGAGGCGACATGAGCAACTACGCCGGACGTTCACAGGAAGAGCGCATCGAGCAGCGCAAGGGCAACAAACAGACGTCGCAGGAACAGCCGGGCGGATCGATGGCGGAGCCCGGCACGCAACCGGACAAGGATCACAGCAGCGGCGTGCTGAGCGAAGAAGGCAAAGAGGCGTGGCGAACGGGTTCAGGCATCGACGGCGGCGGAAAGACCTGACACCGGTATCGACCTTCCGAAACGTGAAACAATGGCGGGGTGCCAACATGCACTGAACGTACTACTTGCACCTTGACTCAGGAGCTTTCGATGAGCGCCCCGCGCAAAAACCATCTTACAGGCTCGGACATGCCTGCTGAACAAGCCGATCGTCCGACCCGCGAGGAAGCCGAAGCCGCCGTGCGCGTGTTGTTGCGCTGGGCCGGCGACGATCCCGCCCGCGAAGGTCTGCTCGACACGCCGGGCCGCGTCGTGCGCGCATATGAGGAGTTCTTCGCGGGCTACACGCAGAATCCGCACGACATTCTCGCCCGCACGTTTTCGGAAGTGCAAGGCTACGACGAGATGATCGTATTGAAGGACATCCGCTTCGAAAGCTACTGCGAGCATCACATGGTGCCGATCATCGGCCGCGCGCACGTCGCTTATTTGCCGAACAAACGCGTGGTCGGCATCTCGAAGCTCGCGCGCCTGGTCGATGCCTTTGCAAAGCGTTTGCAGATTCAGGAGAAGATGACCGCGCAGATCGCCGATACGCTCGATGAAGTGTTGCAGCCGCTCGGCGTCGGCGTGATTCTCGAAGCCGCGCATCAGTGCATGTCGACGCGCGGCGTGCATAAGGCGGGCGTGTCGATGGTCACGTCGCGCATGCTCGGATCGTTCCGCGACGACCCGTCGACGCGCCGCGAGTTTCTCGCCATCGTCGGCAATCAGAATGCGTTCAGTGTGTCGAACACCTGACGCCGCACTTTCATACTCGCACGCAAAAACGAAAGGGCCTCGCGGCCCTTTCTTCGTTCATGCGCCGAAGCCGTTGCCCGGCGCTTCCGCTCCACTGCCCTCGCGTATCTTGCCCTGCGATACGTTGCTGCCCGGCGGCACGCTATGCGTGAGCCACACGTTGCCGCCGATCACCGAGCCTTTGCCGATGGTCACGCGCCCGAGAATCGTCGCGCCCGCGTAGATGACGACGTCGTCCTCGACGATCGGATGGCGCGCGTTGCCCTTGACGAGCGCGCCGTCGCTCGTCGAAGGAAAGCTCTTCGCGCCGAGCGTCACGGCCTGATAGACGCGCACATGCTGTCCGATCACCGCCGTCTCGCCGATCACGACGCCCGTGCCGTGATCGATGAAGAAGCTCGGTCCGATGGTCGCGCCCGGATGAATGTCGATGCCCGTCAGCGAATGCGCGATCTCGTTGATGAAACGCGCGAGCAAGGGCACGCCGAGCTTGTGCAACGCATGCGCGAGACGATGATGCGTCATCGCCCATACGCCGGGATAGCACAACAGGATTTCGGTGATGTGCTGCGCGGCGGGGTCGCCCGTGAATGCAGCCTGGATGTCGCTCACGAGCAGCGCCCGGATGTGCGGCAATTGCACGCCGAGCTCACGCGCGATCGAAAAGGCTTGCGCGGAAAGATCGGCCTCGCTCGTATCGCGATGCTCCGGCAAAAAGCGCAGCGCGCGGCGAATCTGCTCTTGCAGCAAGCGCAGATTGGTTTCGAGCGTCTGGCCCACGTAGTAGTCGACGCTTTCGTCGGTCAGATCGGGTGTGCCGTAATGCGTCGGAAAGAGGGCGGAACGCAGCCCATTGACGATCCTGACGATCGCCTCGCGCGAGGGCAGCTCACGTATGCCGAGCGGATGCCGCGTGCGATGCAGTTCTTCGCGTGACGCGCGCAAGTCCGCGACGATGCGGGCAAGGCCCCATTCCGGCGTGTCGCGCGGGGTATCGCGGGAGAGTTCGAGCGGCGGTACGGCGCCAATTCTGGACGTGTTCTGCATGTCGGCCATGATGCAAGGGAAGCGGCCGCCGTGCCTTGCACGACGGATCAAACCTCAAGGGTAACCGGTTTTGCACAAGCCTGCCGCACGGCGGCGCGCCTACATGTGTTGCCGAGGTTTCATCGGACAAACGCTCAGACGGTGACGTTGCTTGCATCGATCCAGCGGACCGCCCAGTCGCGCGCATGCGCGATGGCTTCGGTCTCGTTGCGGAATCGCAAGTCCGAAGGAAAGAAGCGGTTCGCGACGAGCTCGCCATCGCTCGATCGCGAGATCACCACGTACGGCTGGTAGCTGCCATCTCCGGCCCGGGCGGGCGCGCAGTTTAGAAGGTAGCCTCGATGTGAAAAGGCTGCATCGTGTTGCATGAGTCACCTGTGTGAAAGTGCCCTGCTCGTTCGAATCGCATTGCTTTCTTCGACGGCAAGACGACGCGCCCTCCTGCTCGCTTACGTCGCGCCAGTTGCGCTTTGCCGTCGACAGGTTCCAAATAATACTTGCAGGAAATCCGCTTGGGGCTGAAAAAAAAGCCTGAAATTAAGTCATCCATGAAGGCGCCCACAGGCCAAGGCTCGCGGTTCCGTCGCCAAATAGCCGGAACGAGTTTTGCGTACGAGTCCTGTCAGTTCAGTTCTTTTGGAGCGATGTGATGAACAACGCAGAAGCGAATCAGCCGCAGGACAAGCAGAAGGATCAGATCGCCGACAGCCCGATCAAGACGCCCGGCGCCGAGACTGCGCATGTGAAGATGAGCGACGCGGTGACGGCCGCAGCGGGAGGCGAAGCGCATGCGGGCGCGGGCGCGAAGACGCGAACGGAATCGACGAAGGAAGGCATGCACGTCGGTCCGCAAGGCACGTACGAGAAGCCGCCGCGCGGCGTCGATGTCGCCAACGACGATGGACTCGACGACACCGTCGACGCCGATTCGAAGAACATCCACGCGCGTCGTGAAGCGGAGATGCGCGCGCGCGAGCCGGACTCCGTCATCAACTCGAACGCAACGCGCGTGAACTTCGTGCCCGAGCCGGGCGATGGCCTCGGCGGTTTCGACAGCCGTCCTGCTCGCAATGGCGTGTTGCTCGCGCTGGAGCGCGGCTATCGAATGATCGATCGCGGCATGGTGGCGCCCACGGTGCCCGAGGTCGAAGACAAGGTGCGTTTCGAAGGACGCGACGCGCACGGCAATACGCTACGCGGGCGCAAGCACTACGCGCTCAATCATCTGAGGCCGTCGCGATTGTTCGAACTGGAACGCGGCTAAGCACCACGTCGCCGCGACCCAAAGGTGGAGAGCCGCACGACATGTGCGGCTCTTTTCACTTCAAAAGGCTTTCGGCCTTATTTCTTGTCGTCCTTTTCATCGTCTTCGGTTTCGATGCGCGTCACGCCGCCGGTAGCGGGCGGATCGCTGGCTGGAAACGTGTCTTCCACCGCCTTGTCGAGATCTTCATCGTCGCGTTCCGAATGCGGATGCTGCTCTTTGATGTTGCTCATGGTTGGCTCCTGTCAGTGTGACGATATGGTCGATGCAATTTGTAAGCAACGTGCGTTCCTCGAGGGCTGGCACGCCGTATGCGCATGCACACGGCGAACGAAACGCCGCATCGCAGCAATGTGCGATGACCGGCCTAAAACACGACCGCGCAACGCCTAGAATCGATAAAGGGGAAAGACCAGATGACGACCATCCACGCATCCGACGGCTACCCGCACGAGTCCGACGAAGCATCCCAGCTTCGAACGACGACGAGCCATGTGGCCACGCCCGAACAGCGCTTCACGTCCGCGATTGCATGTCTCGGCGCGGCATGGGCGTTGTCGTGGGCCGAGTTCGCCTTGACGCTCGCGATCGGTCTTCCCGGCGATGCGTCCAGTCATCCGATTGCGGCATCGGTCGCGTCGCGCGTGCTCGTCGGCCTGCTTTACGTGTGCGTGGCGTCGCGTTTGCAGTGGGCGCGCTGGCTCGCCGTCGTGCTCGGAATCGTATCGGTTGCACTCGTCGCGCCGACCCTCGCGCTGCAATGGCATGTGTTCCCGGCCGGTGCGTTCGTGTGCGGCGTGGGACTCGTGTGCAAGTTTGCGGCATCGCTCTATCTGCTTTCGCCGATGCCCGCGCGGCTCGCCACTCGATAGCCATTCGAAATCCGCGGTTTGCAATCCTTGAAGCGAACGCGCCTTGTTCGGGCGTTCGCGTGCTCGCACAATGCATGACCATCCTTCAACGTCATCCATGCGAGTTCGATCATGAAAATCGCTGTCATCGGCGCGACCGGCACGGTCGGCCAGGCGGTTGCCGCCGAGCTGAAAGCCCGCCATGAAGTCTTCGAAATCGGGGCAACGCGCGGCGCGCATCGCGTCGACCTGCTCGATCCGAACAGCATCAAGAACCTTTTCCAATCGATTGGCAAGGTCGATGCAATCGTCGCGACCGCTGGCCACGTGCATTTCGGCCCGCTCGTCACGATGACGCCCGAGCAATTCCGCCTCGGCCTCAACGACAAGCTGATGGGCCAGGTCAACCTCGTGCTCACCGCCCGCGATTACCTGAACGACGGCGGCTCGTTCACGCTGACGAGCGGCATCGTCGGCGCGGCGCCGATTCGCGAAGGCGCGAGCGCGGCATCCGTCAACGGCGCGATCGAAGGCTTCGTGCGCGGCGCGGCGATCGAGTTGCCGCGCGGCCTGCGCATCAACGTCGTCAGTCCGACGATGCTCGAAGAAGCGCGCGAGAGTTTCGGCCCGTATTTCCGCGGCTTCGAGGCGGCGAGCGGCGCGCGCGTGGCGCTCGCGTACAGCCGCAGCGTCGAGGGCGCGGAGACCGGGCGCATCTACAACGTGCACTGACACATGCACTCCATGCGCTGACACTTGCGCGCGCAAAGTGTGCATGGAGCACGGCGCGGTCATCGCTTAAGCTCGGCGCTTCAGAGAGGACAAGGAGCGCGCGATGCAATGGACGCGGGATGAATATCGGCTGAGCACGGACATCGACGAATTCGACTTCGATGTCGTGCATCGCTACTTGAGCGAAGTGGCGTACTGGTCGCCGGGCATCGCGCGCGAGAAGGTCGAGCGCGCCGCGCATCATTCGCTCGCATTCGGGCTCTTTCGCGGCGGCACGCAGATCGGCTATGCGCGCATGATTACCGATACCGCGACCTTCGCTTATCTCGCCGATGTCTTCGTGCTGCCCGAGCATCAGGGCGCGGGCCTCGGCAAATGGATGATGCAATGCGTGATGGCGCACCCCGATCTTCAAGGCCTGCGCCGCATGATGCTCGTCACGTCGGACGCGCACGGGCTTTACGCGCGCCACGGCTTCGCGGCGAGCCGGCATCCCGAGCGCATCATGGAGCGGATCGCGAAGCCTTAACCGCCCCGCACGCCCTGCGTGTTCACGTACAGCGAATAAAGCCCGTGGCTCGCGGCCATGAACAGCCGGTTGCGATGCCGCCCGCCAAAGCACAGGTTCGCGCAGCGCTCCGGCAAGTCGATGTGACCGATGGCCTCGCCTTGCGGCGTGAAAACGCGCACGCCGTCGAGTTCGGCATCGCCCATGCCCCAGCCGCACCACAGGTTGCCGTGGATGTCGACGCGAAAGCCGTCGGGCGTGCCCGGGCCGGCATCGATCAGGACACGCGGCTCGCCGAGCCTGCGCCCGCCATCGAGCACGTAGAACGCGTAGATCTTGCGCGGCGTCGAGCGCGATTCGACGACATACAGCACCGATTCGTCCGGCGAGAACGCGAGACCGTTTGGGCCGACGAAGGCGTCGATCATCAACGTGATCTCGCCGCTCTGGCCATCGACGCGATAGACGCACGGCTTCAGTTGCGCATCGTGTTTCTCGCCTTCGTAGAAGCCGTCGATGCCGAACGTCGGATCGGTGAACCAGATCGAGCCGTCCGACTTCACGACGACGTCGTTCGGGGAATTGAACGGCTTGCCGTCAAAGTTATCGGCGATGACGGTGATCGCGCCGTCGTACTCGGTGCGGGTCACGCGCCGCGTCAGGTGTTCGCACGTGACGAGCCGCCCTTCGCGATCGCGCGTGTTGCCGTTGGCGTTGTTCGACGGCTTGCGGAACACGCCGACTTGCCCGCTCTCTTCGTCCCAGCGCAGGATGCGGTTGTTCGGGATATCGCTCCAGAGGAGATAGCGGCCGTCGCCGAACCATACCGGGCCTTCGGACCAGCGCGCGCCTTGATAGAGGCATTCCACCGATGCCGACGCGATGCGCAGCGCGTTGAAGCGCGGGTCGAGAACGCGCACGGCGGGGTCGGGGTAACGGCGCTCGATGTTCGTCATGCTCCTTCATCTCCGGTTGTCAAAATATCCGCCAGAAGAATAAACGACGTTCATTCGCCGAACAGATATCGCAAGACTAATTCGGCCCCAGCTCCCCATCCCTCAACCGCCAGAGATTCAACGGATTGTCGTCCGCGAGCGCCGCCGGCAACAGCGCCGCCGGCAAATCCTGATAGCACACCGGCCGCAGGAACCGTTCGATCGCCATCGCGCCGACTGAGGTCGAGCGGCTGTCGGACGTCGCCGGGAACGGCCCGCCGTGAACCATCGCGTACGACACTTCGACGCCCGTCGGAAAACCGTTGGCGAGAATCCGCCCCGCCTTGCGCTCAAGCACGGGCAAAAGCCGTCGCGCGAGTTCGACGTCGTCGTTCTCCATGAGCAGCGTCGCGGTCAACTGGCCTTCGAGACCGCGCGCGACCGCGATCATCTCGTCTTCGTCCCGGCACACGACGACGACCGAAGTCGGCCCGAAAATCTCGTCGGCCAGTTGCGGCTTCGCGAGAAACTCCTCCGCGCTCACCCGATACAGCGCCGGCAGCGCGCCGCTCGACGCCTTGCCCGCTTCGCCCGTCGCGATACGCTTCGCGGCTTCGTCGCGATGCTTCAGGCCGTCCGCGTAAGCCGCCGCGATACCCGCCGTGAGCATCGTCTGCGTGCCCTTCTTTTCGAGCGCGGCGGCGGCGTTGTCGATGAAATCGTCGAGATCGGAATCCGCGAGGCCGATCACGAGCCCCGGATTCGTGCAGAACTGGCCGACGCCCAGCGTGACCGAATCGATGAAGCCGGCCGCGAGCGTATCGCCGCGCGCCGCCAGCGCGCCCGGCAACGCGAACACCGGATTGACGCTGCTCATCTCGGCAAACACGGGAATCGGCACCGGACGCTTCGCTGCGATATCGACGAGCGCGAGCCCGCCGCGCCGCGATCCCGTGAAGCCGACCGACTGAATCGCCGGATGCGCGACGAGCGCCTCGCCGATCGCATTGCCCGCGCCGACGACGAGCGAAAACGTGCCTTCGGGCAAGCCGTTGTCCGCGACGGCCTTCTGCACCGCGCGCCCGACCAGCTCCGACGTGCCCAGATGCGCCGGATGCGACTTCACGACGACAGGACAGCCCGCCGCGAACGCCGACGCCGTATCGCCGCCCGCCACCGAAAACGCCAGCGGAAAATTGCTCGCGCCGAACACGGCGACCGGCCCGACCGGAATCTTTTGCAATCGCAGGTCGGAGCGCGGGAGCGGCTTCCTGTCGGGCTGCGCGGAATCGAGCGTCGCAGAAAGCCAGCGGCCCTCGCGCACGAGCGATGCAAACAGCCGCAACTGCCCGACCGTGCGGGCGCGCTCGCCCTCCAGCCGCGCCTTCGGCAGGGCCGATTCGGCCATCGCGCGCTCGATCAGCGTGTCGCCAAGCGCGATGATGTTGTCCGCGATCGCTTCGAGAAACTGGGCGCGCGTTTCCAAAGGTGCGTGGCGATAGTCGTCGAACGCCGTTTCGGCCAGCTCGCACGCGCGCGCGACTTCCGCCGCGCCGCCGCCGCCGAACGCGGGTTCGAGATCGGCATTGCGCGCGGGGTCGAACGCGCGGAGCGTGGCGTCGGTGCCCCGCACGGCCGATGCGCCGATCAACATCTCTCCGGTGATCTTCATGTCAGCTCCTCATCTTCGTTGGCGATGGACGGCGCGCGTCACGCGGCCGTCCGCTAATGCGAGTGACCGGCAACCCGCGCAAGCGTTCCGCGCGAGCCGCCGTCGAGGGCGATGAAGCAAGCGCGGTGCGCGGTCGGCGTCGAAGCGAAAAGCTGTCCTGGCCGCGACGCCAGAAATAATAGGCGCGGGAAACCGCTTCTCAAAGAATGCGCGTCAGGATTTCGCGGCGGGCGTCGCGTGCTTGCGGAACGTGATGTGCGCGATGCGCCGCACCAGCAGCGCCGCCACGAGCGCGGCGACAGCCGTCAGCATCACACCGATGTGGATCGACTGCACGAGCGCGTCGCGGGCGGCATCGAGGAGCGCGGAGGCATCGAGGCCGGCGGCGTTGAGTTCGGCGAGGAGACGGTCGCGCAATGCTTCGTCGACGAGAATCCGCGGGTCCGACAGTCGCGGCAGCCATTGCGCCGACACCGGCGCGCCGAGCACGCTGACCGTGCGCCCGACGACGCTCGCGTAGTGATGCGCGACGATCGTCCCGACGATGCTCGTGCCCATCATCCCGCCGACCATGCGCGTCGACTGCAGCAGCGCCGTCGTGATGCCGAAACGCTCGCGGCCCGCGATCTCCTGCCCGAAGATGTTCATGTTGTTCAGGATGAAGCCCAGGCCGATGCCGGTCGCGGCCATCGGCAGTTCGATCCACAGATGCGGCGTCGATTCGCGCGCGAACGCGAGCGCCACCGACGCGATCAGGAGCAGCGTGAAGCCGATCGACAGGATGTTCACCGGCTTCTTCATGTGAATCACGATGCGCGTGTTGATGAAGCTGCCGAGCGCGATGCACGCGGCGATCGGCGTCGCGAGCAGGCCGGCGGCTTGCGGCGAAAGGCCGAAACCGCCTTGCAGCAGGAGCGGCGCGAAGAAGATCAGCGAGAACATCACGAAGCCCGCGAGAAAGGACAGCGTGAAGAGCGTGTTCATCTGCGGGTCGCGGAAGATGTCGAGCGGGATGATCGGATGCGTCGCGCGGCGCTCGCAGATCAGAAGCGCCACCGCGCACACCGCCACGCCGATGCCGAGCGCGACATTCGCCGTCGAGATGCCGTCCTTCGGCAGCGCCTCGATCAGCGCCTGGAAGCCGCCGAGCACCAGCGCGACGAGCGCCGCGCCCGTCCAGTCGATCTTCACCCCGCCCTCGCGCGGCCGATGCAGATTAGGCAGATGCGACCAGATGAAATAGAGCGCCGCCGCGCCGACCGGCAGATTGACGAGAAACGTCGAGCGCCAGCCCCAGTGCTGACTCATCCAGCCGCCGAGCGACGGCCCCGCCGCCGTGCCGATGCCGTATGCCGCCGCGAGCACGACCTGCCAGCGCACGCGCGTGCGCGGATCGGGAAACAGATCGGGAATCGATGCGAACGCGGTGCCGACCATCATTCCGCCGCCGGCGCCCTGCAGCCCGCGCGCGAGCACGAGAAACAGCATGTTGGGCGCGAGGCCGCACAGCACCGACGCAACCGTGAACGTAACGACCGCCGCGATCACGAAGCGCTTGCGTCCGAAGTAGTCGCCGAGCCGCCCAAACACCGGCACCGTCACGACCGACGCGAGCAGATACGCGCTCGCGATCCACGCATAGAACTCGAAGCCGTGCAGTTCCGCGACGATCGACGGCAGCGCCGTGCTGACCACGGTCTGATCGAGCGCGACGAGCATGTTGACGAGGCCGATGCCGAGCATCGCGTAGAGCGCGGTTCTGAACGGTAAAGCAGGCGGCGATTGAGTCACGGTCGGGCGAAGAGGCTGGGGAAGTGCTAGAAAGAGGTCACACCGCCGGTTTTTAAGCGGGCGCTGATGTCGAGCAACCACGAATTGTACGGCCTGCCTTGCGCTAGATCGACTTATCGCAAAAAAGCGGCGTCGCGATTCGCGGGCCGCGCCCTATCATGCGAAAGCATGAAAGACGGCGCGTGCCGTACGTCAATCGATCGTTTCGTGGGGAAACCGTCATGTTCAAACGCATTCTCGTCGCCATCGACGGCAGCCGGACTTCCGAGCGCGCCTTCTCCGCCGCGCTCGATCTCGCCGTCACGCATCAGGCGGTCGTGCAGCCGTATTACGTCGTCGAAGCCGGACCGATGTATCTCGACGTGCCCGGATACGATCCTTCGTCGCTGCATTCGAGTCTGATGGAGCAAGGCGCATCGCTCGCGCGCGAAGCCGCTGCGCAGATGACGGCGCGCGGCGTCACCGGCGAAGTCGTGACGGTCGAAGCCACCGCGAGCGACGACGTCGCATCGCTCATCATCCAGGCGGCGCATGCCTTCGACGCCGATTTGATCATCATGGGCACGCACGGCCGCAAGGGCTTTCAGCGGCTGATTCTCGGCAGCGTGGCCGAGCGCTGTCTGCGTCAGGCAACGCTGCCGGTGCTGCTGATTCCATCGGCTGCGGGCGGAGCGGAAGAGAAAGCAACCGCATGAGGTAAAAGAGTTTGATCGATGCCCTGCCCGCGTCAATTTTTCACGCAGGCGGGGCGATGGCCTATGGGAGAATCGTTTTGTCATTCATCAACAAAACGAAGCCCAATGACCGCCACGTCCGAACTCAATCGCGCGCGCCGCAATTCGGCGCACTGCTCGACCTGTGCGATGCGTCATCTGTGCATGCCCGAAGGTCTTGGCGCGAACGACATCGCCAAGCTGGAGAACATCATCTCCGTGTCGCGCAAGGTCAAGCGCGGCGACGCGCTGTTTCGCGCCGGCGACCGCTTCGATGCGCTGTTCGCCGTGCGCTCCGGATCGATCAAGACCGTCATCACGCACGACGGCGGCCGCGAACAGGTGACCGGCCTGCTGCTCGCGGGCGATGCGCTCGGCTTCGAAGGCATCGAGGAAGGCGTGCATACGTGCGCCGCGATCGCGCTCGAAGACAGCTCAGTCTGCGTCGTGCCTTATTCGCTTTTCGAGCGCATGTGCCGCGAGACGGACGCGCTGCAGAAGCGGTTGCATCGCATGATGAGTCACGCGGTCAATCGCGAGGCGAATCACGTCGCGCGGCTTGGCTTGCTGCGCGCCGATGAACGCGTCGCGCGCCTGCTGCTCGACCTCTCGTCGCGGCTCGCGAAGCGCGGCTATGCGTCGTCGGAATTCACGCTGCGCATGACGCGCGACGACATGGGCAGCTATCTCGGCATGACGCTCGAAACCGTCAGCCGCACGCTGTCGCGGTTCGACAAAGCGGGTGTGATCGAGACACAAGGCAAGTTCATCCGCATCCGCGACTTCGAGGCGCTGCGCGCCGTCTGACGGTGCGTCGACCGCGATTATTGTTTCCCCGCGAATAATCGCCGTGCATATTTCGGTTGGCACGCGCTTCGCTACGGTTTAGTCTCTTTGGTTCGGCCAAACCGCGTTCGCGTGCGGCATCGGCCGAACGCGAAGCCAACTGGCCAGCCACGGAGATTGGGCGACATGAACCGCGAACCTTCCCTGCGTCATCCGCTGCTCGAACGCCTCGCCGAAGCGCGCCGCGTCACCGACGAGTTATTCGACGTCGTGAGGCCCGAGCATCTTTACGACAGGCCGATCGCCGAGCGGCACCGCGTCGTTTTCTACATCGGGCATCTCGAAGCCTTCGACCGCAATCTGTTCGATGCGCGGCTCTTCGATCTGCCGAGCCCGAATCCCGCCTACGACCAGCTTTTCGCCTTCGGCATCGATCCGGTGGATGGCGGATTGCCGACCGATCAGCCGTCCGACTGGCCCACGCTCGATCAGGTGCGCGCCTATCGCGATCAGGTGCGGGCCGAGATCGACGCGCATTTCGATCCCATCAAGATTGCCGCCGCGCCGCTTTCGTCGGACGAACCGGCGGCGAAGCTGCTCGAAGTGGCGATCGAGCATCGGCTGATGCATGCAGAAACGCTCGCGTACATGCTGCATCAATTGCCGGTCGATAGAAAAATTGCGCCACCCGATGCGCGTTCCGAGCGCGCGTCCGACCGAGCACTCGCGCGCGATACGGTCAGCGTGCCCGCCGGCAGCGTCACGCTCGGCCTCTCGCGCGAAAGCGGACTGTTCGGCTGGGACAACGAATTCGGCGAAGAGCGCATCGACGTGCCCGCGTTCGAGATCGATCGCCATATGGTGACGAACGGCGACTATCTGCGTTTCATCGATGCCGGCGGTTACTGGAACCGCGACTACTGGGACGACGCCGACTGGGCGTGGAAGGAAGAGCAGCGCATCGCGCATCCGGCGTTCTGGATTCCCGCCGATGCCGATGCCGATGCCGACGCCGATGCCACCGACGCGCGCAGCGCATGGACCCTGCGCACGATGTTCGATGAGATTCCGCTGCCGCCCGACTGGCCCGTCTATGTGAGCCACGCCGAAGCGAAGGCGTATGCGCGCTGGGCGGGCAAGTCATTGCCGACCGAGGCGCAATGGCAGCGCGCGGCGGCGGGTGCGCCGCACGTCGCGGAAGGCAATTTCGACTTCCGCCGATGGGATCCGTCGCCGGTGCAGGCGCATCCGGACAACCGAAGCGAGTTCGGCGTCGAAGGGCAGTTCGGTAACGGCTGGGAATGGACGTCGACGGAGTTCGGGCCGCTGAACGGCTTCGAGCCGTTTCCGTTCTATCTCGGCTACTCAGCGAATTTCTTCGACGGCAAGCACTTCGTCATCAAGGGCGGCTCGCCGCGCACCGCCGCATGCATGTTGCGGCCGAGCTTCCGCAACTGGTTCCAGGCACATTATCAGTATGTGTACGCAGGCTTTCGCTGCGTAAGCGCATAGGCGCATAGGCGCGTTCCAGAAACAAACGCCGCGCGTTCGCAGTGAACGCGCGGCGTTTTTTTGTGCCCTTCACTGCCGAAGCGACGGCCGATATCGGTCCTGCCCGCCGCCGATCCGCATCGATCCGCGGATCGCAACGAGCCTAGACGTTTTCAAGACGACATCGACCGCGCCGCGCGTGCGCTCGCCACAGCGGCCGAATGCCGACGCGCGGAACGCTTTCTGAACCAGATGATGAGTCCCGTCGCGCTCAACACCGCAACGGCGACGCCGACGGCGCTCACCAGAATGCGGCCGGAGAGGCCCACGATGCGCCCGGAATGCAGCGGAAACTGCGCTTGCATGAAGATGTCGCCGGCGGATCCGCGGCCCGGAATCGTCGATCCGGCAAGCGCGCCCGTCTGCGCGTTGTAGTAGAGCCAGGCGTTGCCGAGGCCCATGTCGCCGTGATCGCGGCCCGGCGCGAAGAAGCCGACGCCATACGCCTTGAACATCGGCGCGTAATAGAGCGCGCCCATCGGCTCGGTGAGGTTTTCGCGCTTCGCGTCGCGCGCGGCTATCTCCAGGATCTGTTCGCGCGTGGCGAGCGGCTTGCCGGGCGGCCCGGCGCGCACGAGCTCGGGATTGTCGAGAAACGATGGCGAGAGCTTCGAGAACATCGACACGACCGGGCGCATCACGGGCTCGGAGAGATTCATCGAAATCGATGTCAGCGCCATCACGAGCAGGATGCCCCAGATCCACACGCCGCCGGAGCGATGCAGGTCGAACGTCAGCGCATAGCCGCCGCGCTTCACGCGAAACGCGAACGACTTGCGCCACGCCTTCACGCTCGGGAACGACAGGATCAGCGCGACGCCGCTGTCGAAGAACCAAAGAATTCCGACAATGCCGATGAGCCACGTACCGATATCGAAGCCGCCGACGATCGGCAGATGCAGCGTGTAGTGCAGCTTGTAGAGAAACGGCATCAGGTCGATGCGCGCCAGCGACACCGCGCCCCACATGCGCTGCGCCTGCACCTGACCGGTCGCGGGATCGACGGCGATCTGGTTGTACGGAACGTCGAACGGCGCGTTCGTCGCCGGATTCGTGCGCGGCATCACCATCATCTGCGCGGTATGGCCGGGCTCGAAGCCGAGCGGCATGTACGTCACTTCGACGCGCGGATCGGCGGCCTCGACGCGCCGCGCAAGTTCGAGCGGCGGCAGCGCGGGCGCGTCGGTGCGGGCATCGAAAAACGCGGGATTCAAAAGCGCGTCGATTTCGTGATCCCACGCGATGATCGCGCCCGTGAGACCCGAGACGAACAGAAAAAGCGCGGTCGCGACGCCGAGCCAGCGATGCAGGCGAACCAGAACCGGCCTCATGCCCGCGAATCCTCGGAGCGAAAGTCGTACGCGGCGGCAATCATCTTTTCAATTAGATGTAAATAAGAATTGTTCGCAATTCTAGCCGCGACGCGGTCTGCGCACAAGCATCTCGTAAGCTGCTTACCGCCCGACATCTCCTGAAACAACTCCTGCGAAACGCCCGCCCCTTACGCCGCAAGGCATTGCGCGCCGCCCGTGACATTCCGTGAAATAGTTTGCGCGTGGTTTTTAACAGGGCCGGTCGCCACAATGGGTTCATTCGCAACCACCCACCAAGGCGAACCATCATGGAACTGGAACTGCTCGGAAAGATTTCGATGTATGTGATGGGCGTGGTCCTCGCTGCATCGTTGATCGAGGCCGTCGTCCTGCACTTCAAGCACAAAGGCACCGACCGCGCCTTCGACTGGCACGAGACCTGGATCTCGCTCGTCGATCTCGTCGGCCGCAAGCTGCTCGCGTTCGTGCCGATCTCCATCGCGACGCCGGTTTTCAACTTCGCGTGGGAGCATCGCATCCACACGGTCACGACGAACACGGCGCTCACGCTGTTCCTGCTCTTCATCGGACAGGAGTTCTGCTACTACTGGTATCACCGCGCGTCGCACACGATCCGCTTCTTCTGGGCGAATCACGCGGTGCATCACTCGCCGAACCAGTTGACGCTGTCGTCCGCGTATCGTCTCGGCTGGCTCACCAAGATTGCCGGATCGTCCATCTTCTTCACTCCGCTCGTGTGGTTCGGCGTGAAGCCCGATGTGGTGCTCGCGGTCGTGTCGATCAACCTGCTCTATCAGTTCTGGCTGCACGCGACATGGATTCCGAAGCTCGGCTGGCTCGAATACGTATTCAACACGCCGTCGTCGCACCGTGTGCATCACGCATCGAACGCGACGTATCTGGATGCGAACTTCGGCGGCGTGCTCATCATCTTCGACCGCCTGTTCGGAACGTACGTCGAAGAGCGCGCCGAAGAACCGTGTGTCTACGGCCTGACGACGCCGGTAACCTCGCATAACCCGATCGTCGTCGAAATGCAGCACTGGGTCAGTCTCGCGAAGGACATGTTCTACGCGAAGAGCGTGTCGGATGCGGTCGGCTTCCTGCTGCGTCCTCCGGGCTGGCTGCCGAACGGCGAAGGCCACACGACCGAAGAACTGCAGAAGCGCGCCAAGTCTATGGAACAACAACCGGCCCACGCCGGCCAATAAAGAAGCATCGGCGGGTTCTTCGATTCCCGATGTCCGGTTCGTCCGGCATCGGGATTTTTTTATTGGGCGCGCCGGATCGTCGCCGCCGCGACGCCCGCCGCCGCGAAAGCGCACGCAGCAGAGAGCGCGGCGACCGCGCGCAACGCATCGGCGATGGCATCGGCCTGCGCGCGGGCGAGCGGCGTCGATGGCGCGTCGTGCTTCGGCTCGGCGTCGAGCGCGCGCACGCTCTCGCGCGGCAAGTGCAATCGATCGAGCCGCGCCGACAAAGCCGCGTCGTGCGACCACACGAACACGATGCCGAGCACGGCGATCGCGAGCAGGCTCGCCACGCGCGCCACCGCGTTGTTGATGCCCGACGCGATGCCCGCGCGCTCGCTGCCGACCGACGCCATCACGGTCGTCGTCAGCGGCGCGACGGTGATCGTCATGCCGAGGCCGAGCACGAGGAGCGCAGGGAAAAAACCCGCCCAATAGCTGCCCGCGACGAACGGCAGCGCGAGCATCGCGAAACCGAGTCCCGCGACGCCCGGCCCGGCGATCAGCAGCGCCCGCGCGCCGAAACGGGCCGTCAGATTGCCCGTGAAGCGCGACAGCAGGCCGATGATGAGCGGCATCGGCAAAACCGCGCCGCCCGCTTCCGTCGCGCTGAAGCCATACGCGCGGATCAGCGTGTACGGCAGGAAAAACAGCACGCCGCCGAGCCCGAAATAAAGCAGCAGCGTGACGAGATTGGCGCCGCTGAAATCGCGCGAGCGGAAGACGTCGAGCGGAATCATCGGATCGCGCGATCTCGCTTCGATCGCGATGAACGCGGCGAGCAGCACGATGCCCGCGCCGATCATCGCGAGCACGAGCGCATCGCCGAAGCCGCGCGACGGCGCCTCGGTGAGTCCGTAGGTCAGCGCGGCAAGACCGGCCGCCGTGCACGCGGCGCCGGGCCAGTCGAGCGATTCCGGGGCGTCGGCGCCGTGGCTGTCGGGCACCGATGCCATCGCGAGCGCGATCGTCGCGATGGCGAGCGGCACGTTGAGGAAGAAGATCGCGCGCCACGAGAATGCATCGACGAGCCAGCCGCCCGCAGCCGGCCCGAGCGACGACGTGATCGCCCCGACGCCCGCCCACGTCCCGATTGCGCGGCCGCGCGCTTCGCCCTCGAACACCGCGCCGATGATCGCGAGACTGCCCGGCACGAGCAGCGCCGCGCCGACGCCCTGCCACGCGCGCGCCGCGATGAGCCAGCGCGAGTCCGGCGCGAAGCCGCACGCCGCCGATGCCACCGTGAAGATCGCGACGCCCGCGACGAACACCTTGCGCCGGCCGAGCTTGTCGCCCATTGCACCGCCGACGAGCACGAGCGCGCCGAGAAAGAGCAGATACGCGTTGACGACCCATTGCATCGCCGCAATGCCCGCGCCGAGTTCACTTTGAATCGACGGCAATGCGACGTTTACGACCGAGCCGTCGATGAACGCCATGCTCGATCCGAGGATCGTCGCGGACAACGCAAGCCGCTTGCGGCGGCACGGCGAGCCGTCCGCGACGGGTTGCGCGCGAATCAGGAGTTCGTCGCAGGGACTCGCCTGTGCGGCGACGGCGTGCGCGCGTGGCTGGCTATTCAATGGCGCTCCTTCTCATCGACGTATCTCGAGAACAGAAGGCTAACCGGTTCCGTCTGCCCGCGCCCGCAACGTGATTGGCCGACGGCCAACCGTTACGCACGCGAAAGCCGGGAGAGTTAAGCTAGTCGCTTCCGCTCGTATCGAGATGACGCCATGAGTCGACCAGACCGGGTTGCGCCAAGCCGATGGCTCGCCGACGCGCGCGAGGAAATCGCCGCGGCGCTGCGCACGTCCGACGAAGCCTGGCTTCACGACATGAGCATGCGCTGGGGCTGCCGTCTCGCGATGCTCGTCGCGGATTTCGGCGTGCGCGTCATGCTGCACGAACAGGGTATCGTCATGAAGTTAGAGACGCCGCCGGATCATAACGGTACGATCATTGACGGCGACGACGGCAGGCCCGACTCACTCGCGCGCGCGGCTTCGATCAAGCAGTCGAAATTCGAAGAGCACGCGATCGCCGTGCTCGAAGCGAGCGCCCTCGTACAGGGCGCGTCGCGATGCGATCCGTGCCGCGGCACCATCGTCGCGTGGCGTCAGATGCTGATCGCCGCGAACGAATGGCCGCGACAAGAAGCGGACGCTTACGTGAGTCACGCATGCAGGCCGATACTGAAGCAGTTCATGGAAGTCGCCGCGTGCGCGACGGGCGGCAATCAGTTCGAGCTTGCACGCGATGGCGATTACGAAGACACCTGGCGCGAGTTCGAGAACTTCTGTGCCAACGAAGATGCCGGGCCTGTCACCGAATGGGGACGGAAGTATCGGCACGATGTCCACGAAACGCACGAGACGCACGAGACGCACGCCCACATCGGGCCGCGTTCCGCCTTAGAACCGATGCCGCAATCCGACCGTCGCCTCGACCTGATTGCTCGTGGATGACGGCGCGGTGAGCCCGTTGATCCACGCCACGCCCAACGGCGAATTGCTGCTCGCGCTCACGCCTTGCCACACGCCTTGAACATAGACATCCGTGCGCCGCGAGAGACTATAGCCCGCCATCGCGCTGACCTGATTCCAGTGCGGATTGCCCGAACCCGCGAGACCGCTCGCGCGCGAGTACGTGTACGCGGCGGATAGTTCGACGGCAGGCGTCAGTGCATAACGCACGTTGCCTTCGAAGTTTTGCACATGCGTGCTCGCGCCCGTCTGGAACAACTCCGTCAGATTGGTTTGCGTGTAGACGAGGCCCGCCACCGCAGGGCCGAACGCGTAGTTCACGCCCGCGCCCCAGGTTTGCTGACGGCTGGCCAGCGCGCCCAGCGGGACCGCGTTCGTCGTGAGCACGCCTTGCAGCGAGGAACCGGTCGTATCGGTGACGGCGCCGTTCGCGTTGAGTTGTCCGGGCGTCGCTGCGTCGCTGTTGAGTTGCAGGAAGCCCGCACCGAAACTGAGCGGACCCCACATGTACGACATGCCGAGACTATATGCGCGATTGTTCGAAAATCCGCCAGCCTGATTCGAGAAGCCGTAAAGCGCGCCGAGTTTGAATCCGGCGAAATCCGGACTTTGATACTTCACGGCGTTATTGATCTGGAACGAATCGTTGAGGTTATCGATATCGAATGGATGCGCGAAATGCGTTCCGCCGTATTCGGTCCCTGTAAGCGAAAGCGGCGCGACGAAATCGACCATGTCGTCGGTCTGACGGCCGAACGTGATCACGCCGTAATCGCGACTCGACAAGCCGACATAAGCCTCGCGATTGAAGATGCGGTTATTGACGGTGTACTGACCGTTGTTCAGATTGAAGCCGCTCTCGAGATTGAAGATGGCCTTGAGTCCCGCGCCGAGATCTTCCGCGCCGCGCAAGCCCCATCGGCTATATTGAACCGGGCCGCTTTTGAGCTCCCAGTTGCTGTGCCCGCCGCCTGTCGAACTGATCTGATTATTCGAATAGGTAATGCCCGCGTCGATCAGGCCGTAAAGCGTCACGCTGCTCTGCGCGTGAGCCGCGCCTGCGAACGCGATCATCGTGGCCGCACCGGTTGTCAGCAACTTGTTCATTTGCTTGGGCTCCATCGATGTCGAGAGAAGACACGGCGTGCTCCAATCACATTATGCGACTGAATCGACAGACGGCAACCTTAAAAATAATGCGCCGATCACGAATGCCCGCGCGCGCTCAGAAGTCGCGGCGCACGGAGAATGTCATGCCCTTTTCGTGTTCGTGATTCACGCCGAGTTGCGGGTTGGCATGAAAATGCCAGTCGTCATCGGTGCCGGAGATATCGTCGCGCGGCCGCGGCGGCGCAGGCGCCTCATTCGGCGATGTCGGCAGCGGATAAGCACGCGCAAGCTGATTCAGATCGGGGTGAACGTTCCTGTCGTATTTCGACAGCACGACGGCGTCGAGCGCGTCCATTGTGCTCTTGAATGCATAGCGCGGATGAAGCGTCCTGACCGGCTGTTCATGTGCGGTCGAAACGATAGCCGGAGCAGGAAAGAACAGCACATTCGCCGCGACTCGCTGAATGGACATCACACGAGTTTGCTCACTGGCTGACGCAAAGCTGCCGGCAAAAAGAACCACGATTCCGGCGAGCCAACATCTTCGGATATGGCGTGTCATCGAATTCCTGCGGAACGCTATGGTCTGATGAATCTCGGCGTACTTAAATCATTTTAATTCATTTGACATAGTCTTTTACACGGTGATGCGATAAGGCAACGGCGCTTTTCGAATCGCACCGGCACTTTGTACAGCAAATCGAAACGCCGCCGACGAACGAAGTCCAATCACGGCGATTCCTTCAGCACGCGAAGTTCCGGCTGCGCAGGCGCGCGCTCTTCGGCTTCCTTTGCCGTGTGAATCTGCATCTGCGGCAACAGCATTTCGATGCCCGCTTCGTCCATCTTGAGCTTGAGCCGCGCATTGAACGCGCGCGCCACGCTCCATTGCTGCAGCGGCTTCGTCTTGATCTGCCCTTTCACGACGATGCAGTTCGTCTCGAAGCGATCGAGTCCCCACACTTCGACCGGTCCGAGTATTTCACTGCGAAAGCGGAAGTCGTTCATCATCGCGGCGCCCACTTCGTCGATCATTCTCGTGATGTCGTCGAGCTTCGTCGAGAACGGCACGCGAACCTCGAATACCGCATTGGCGAAATCGCGCGACAGGTTCTTCACGATCTTGATCTGCGAGAACGGAATGGTGTGGACCGCGCCTTGCCCGTCGCGCAGGCGCACCGTGCGTATCGTGAGGTCCATCACGGTGCCGGCGTGTCCGCCGTCGACATCGATCCAGTCGCCGACCGAGATCGTTTCCTCGACGATGATGAAGAGCCCCGTGATCAGATCGGTAACGAGCGACTTCGCGCCGAAGCCGACCGCGAGGCCGATCACGCCCGCGCCCGCGAGCAGCGGCGTCAGATTGATGCCGAGACTCGCGCACGCGACGATGGCCGCGAGGCACGCGACCGTCATGAATATAGCGTTGCGCACGAGCGGCAGCATCGTGCGCGCGCGCACGCCGGGACTGAGCGCCTTGTTGCGCGAGCTGTTGGGACCGAGCGCTTCGAGAATGACGGTATCGAGAACGATCCAGATGAACCACGCGCCGAACACTGTCGCGACGACTGCTACCAGCGCGTGCCGGAAGCCCGGCGTCATCGCGCTATGTTTGATGAGCCGCGCGATCGGTCCGCTCCATAGCTCCAGCTCGAAACGCAGATACGCCAGCCAGATCAGCAACACGATCAGCGTGCATCCGAAGCGCAACAGCCGCGCGAGATGCGGCGCGCGGCGCTGCGCGCGCGTGTCGCGCCGGCGCGTCAGGTGCAGCAGCAGCGCGGACGCGAACAGCGTCAGCACGAGCAGCGCCGCGCTCAGAAGCGAGGGGCGCAGCACGTCGCCTTCCGCGCCGCGTCCGTCGATGATCGCCACCACCGACGCCACCGCGATCAGAAGGATCGGGATATGCCAGAGCGAAGCGAGGATATCGAGCGCTTCGGTCGCGAATTGATGATCGCGCCTGCGCGCATACGGACGGTTGCGGATCAGATGCGTGACGGGCCGCCGGTACGCGAGCGCGAAATAGCCGAAGAGCAGCGCGGCGGCGAGCGTCGCGAACGTCGACACGATGCCCGCGAGATTGGGGCCGAGCTGGCGCGTGACATCGGCGTTGGCGGTGGCATCGCCGAGCGCGCCGCACGCGCCGATCGCAAAGAGCGGCCACAGCGTGCGCGTAAGCAACTGCTGCACGGCCACGCGCCGATGCGCCGTGCTGAAGACCGAGAACACGATCATGCAGATCGCAGAAAAGATCGAGCCCGCGACGATTGCATACGCGATGACGAGGCCGAGCGTGCGCCCGAGCGCATCGGGCATCGCGCGCACGAAGAGCAGCACCGCGATGAACGCGACGACCCACGGCCCCGTCTGACGCAACGCGAAGAACAGAAGCTGCATCGAGGTTGGATTCGGCGCGAGCGCGACCTCGCGGCCGTAGCGCGCGAAGATGCGCCGCTGCACGCGGATCAGCACGAACGCGCATAGTCCCCAACCCGCGAGCGTCGCACCCATGCCCGCGACGATCCGGCCGAACGATTCGCCCTTCGCACCCGTGACGACGGCCTGCAACTCGTCCGCGGCCGCGCCGCCGCGCGCCGTCCAGAAACGCATCGGCGTGAGCCCTTCGCTCAGGTTCGTTTCGACCGATGCAATGCCCGAAGCGATCGCGCCGAGCAGATCGGCATTCGCGGACGCGGCTGCGCGGGTGGCGGGCGCGCTCGTCTGCGCTGCGTCGCGCAGCACTTTCAGTTGCGCGACGAAGGCGCTGCGTTGCGCATCGTTGCCGAGCGTATCGATGAGCGTGTTCAGCGAACGCACCATTTCCGCCTGACTGGCGGGCGTGGGCGCGGAAGCGGCCTGCTGCGGTGCGATGAACTTCTGCATCGCGCCGGTGAGCGACGCGGCCATCGCCGGGAACAGGCATGCACATCCGATGACGACAGCGAGCGCGATGAAATCACGCCCCGCAACGATACGCCGCGTGAATGCGCTCATGGAGATGCCCTCCAGGATGTCATCCCCGTCTCGCGGAATCGCGAACGGCCCTCGCGCAAAGATTAGCGTATGGATGTCATGCGTGCCATCGACGATGCGATCCCACGCGATTCGGTACGCGCCGCGTTTATTCGGCGGCGCCGCTCAAGACGACACGCCGGAAGAACTGCGCGAGGACATCCTCGGCGAATTGCGCCGGCACCGACTGCGGGTCCGACGAATAGAAGAACTGCACGCCGTCGCACAACGCAACGAGGCCGAGCGCCATCTGCTCGGGCGGCATCGTGAGCGGCGTGCCCACGCGCTCCGAGAATGCCCTGATGTAATCGGTCGTGGTCTGACGCAGCTCGCGCATCAGCGCGTTGAAGCTCGCGCGAAACTTGGCGTCGCGGCTCGCGTGCAGCTTCGCTTCGACCCACAACAGAAAGCACGCGTTGTTCTGATAGCACTCGCTGTAGTACTGGAGCACGCGCGCTTCCATGTCGGCGCGCGAGGCTTCGCCATCTTCGAAGAGCGTCGAAAGACGCTCCATGATGCTGTCGTGATCGCGCTTGAGCACTTCGAGCAGAAGTTCGGCCTTGCTCGAAAAATTCGAATAGAACGCGCCGCGCGTATAGCCCGCGTCGGCGGCGACATCTTCGACGCTCGATGCGCCGAAGCCCTTCTTGATGAACACCGCCTGCGCAGCGTCGAGCAGACGCTGACGCGTCTGGTCACGGCTCTGCTCGCGGGTGAGACGTACTGGTTTCATGCGCGCAGTGTAGCACCGCCAGGCTTACGAATCCGTCTTTGCATTCGGATACAACTCTGTATTAGAATTCGTTCCGTATTCAGATCCGGTTCGTCGAAACCCTTGCCGGACGGGGCATTCAGGTCGATACAACCTTACGCTTCGCTCACGCTCGTTTCTCGAAAATGCTCGCCGGGAAAACCTTTCCTGCTTCGCCCAAGCGCTGCGCGACGCTTCCAGCCAGGCGCGCGGCACCATGCCCTCCGCGGGCGTCGAGGTCTCTGTGAAGCATCTCCCCTCACCTGCGCCCATCACGTTGCGCGCGGCCTGTATCGCGATCGCGTGCGCGGCGCTCGTCGCGTGCAAGCGGCATGATGCGCCTGCGCCCGCGCCGCGTCCGGTCGTCGCCGTCGCGGCACAAGCCGATGGTCACGCGAGCGCATCGAGCCTGCCCGGCCAGGTTCAATCGCGCTATTCGACGCCGCTCTCGTTTCGCATCAACGGCAAGATTCTCGAACGGCGCGTGCGCCTCGGCGATAGCGTGAAGGCGGGCCAGGTCGTCGCGCGGCTCGATCCCGCCGATGTCGAGAAGAACAGCGCGAGCGCCCGCGCGCAACTCGATGCCGCCGAGCATCAGCTCGTCTATGCGAAGCAGCAGCTCGATCGCGATCGCGCACAGGCCGCCGAGAATCTCATCGCGCCGGCGCAGCTCGAACAGACGCAGAACGCGTACGCGTCGGCGCTCGCACAGCGCAATCAGGCGCAGCAGCAAGCCGCGCTGTCCGCCGATCAACTGCGCTATGCGACGCTCGCCGCCGATCACCCGGGCGTCATCACCGCAGAGCAGGCAGACACCGGCCAGAACGTCACGGCGGGCCAGGCCGTCTACACGCTCGCATGGAGCGGCGATATCGACGTGATCTGCGACGTGCCCGAAGCCGCGCTTGCCGCATTCGCCGTCGGACACGAAGCCAACGTGAAGCTCGCGGCGTTGCCGGGCAAGACGTTCAAGGCGCGCGTGCGCGAACTCTCGCCCGCCGCCGACGCGCAAAGCCGCACGTGGCGCGCGAAGCTCACGCTCGAAGCGCCGACGCCCGAAGTGCGTCTCGGCATGACCGCGGACATCGCGTTCGCCGCTGCCAACGATGCGCAAGGCGCGTTCACGATTCCATCGACGGCGCTCTTTCACGACAATGGCCATCCCGCCGTGTGGATCGTCAAGCAACCGGGCGACGCGCTCGAACTGCGCCGCGTCGATGTCGCGCGTTACGGCGAGCGCACGGTGATGCTCGCGGGCGGCGTCGCGGAGGGCGAACGCATCGTGTGGCAAGGCGTGCATACGGTGTCCGCAGGCGAGAAAGTGCGCGTGGTCGCGCCGTTGCATCCCGAGGACTTCGCGTCATGAGCGACACTCGCGAAGACGACGCGTATCGGCACGAGGAAGGCCGCTTCAATCTCTCGGCGTGGGCGCTGCGTCATCGCGCGCTCGTCGTGTTTCTCATCGCGATGGCGACGATCTTCGGGATCCTGTCGTACACGCGGCTCGCGCAGTCGGAAGATCCGCCGTTCACGTTTCGCGTGATGGTGATCCGAACGTTCTGGCCGGGCGCGACCGCGCGGCAGGTGCAGGAGGAAGTGACCGACCGCATCGCGCGCAAGCTGCAGGAAACGCCGTACACGGATTTCATGCGCAGCTACTCGCGCCCCGGCGAGTCGCTCATCTTCTTTCAGATGAAGGATTCCGCGCCCGCGAAGGACGTACCCGAAGAGTGGTATCAGATCCGCAAGAAAGTGGGCGATATCGCCGCGACCTTGCCGCCCGGCGTGCAAGGCCCGTTCTTCAACGACGAATTCGGCGATGTCTACACCAACATCTATGCGCTCGAAGGCGACGGCTTCTCGCCCGCCCAACTGCACGATTACGCCGATTCCTTGCGCACCGTTCTGTTGCGCGTGCCGGGCGTCGCGAAGGTCGACTATTTCGGCGATCAGGAAGAACGCATCTATGTCGAGATTCCCAACACCACGCTCACGCGCCTGAACATATCGCCGCAGCAGATCGCGCAGGCCATAGACGGACAGAACGCCGTGTCGAGCGCGGGCGTGATGACCACGCCCAACGATCGCGTGTTCGTGCGCCCGAGCGGTCAGTTCTGGAACCTGGATGCGCTCGCCGATACGCTCATCAACGTGAACGGCCGCTCGTTCCGGCTCGGCGATATCGCGACGATCAAGCGCGGCTACATCGATCCCGCCGCCACGCAGATGCGTTCGGCCGGCGTGCCGGTGCTCGGCATCGGCGTCACGATGCAGCCGGGCGAAGACGTCGTGCGTCTCGGCAAATCGCTCGATGAAACGATGGTCAAGCTGCGCGCGCAACTGCCCGCCGGTCTCAAGCTCACCGAAGTATCGAGCATGCCGCACGCGGTCTCGCATTCCGTCGACGACTTTCTGGAAGCGGTCGCCGAAGCGGTCGTCATCGTGCTGATCGTGAGTCTCGTGTCGCTCGGCGTGCGAACGGGCATGGTCGTCGTGATCTCGATTCCGATCGTGCTCGCAGTCACCGCGCTCTTCATGTATCTCTTCGATATCGGCCTGCACAAGGTATCGCTCGGCACGCTGATTCTCGCGCTGGGTCTTCTCGTCGACGATGCGATCATCGCCGTCGAGATGATGGCCGTGAAGCTCGAACAAGGCTGGAACCGCACGCGCGCCGCCGCGTTCGCGTACACGAGCACGGCGTTCCCGATGCTGACCGGCACGCTCGTCACCGTCGCGGGCTTTCTGCCGATCGCGCTCGCGAAGTCGAGTACCGGCGAATATACGCGCTCGATCTTCGAAGTGTCGGCGATCGCGCTGATCGCGTCGTGGCTCGCGGCGGTCGTTCTGATTCCATTGCTCGGCTACAAGCTGCTTCCCGAGCGCAAGAAAGAAGCGCATCTGCCCGACGATCACGAACACGACATCTACGATACGAAGTTCTACGGGCGCCTGCGCCGATGGGTCGGCTGGTGCGTGAAGCGGCGCTTCATCGTGCTCGCGTTGACGGTCGTGTTGTTCATCGTCGCGATGGCGGGTTTCACGCTCGTGCCGCAGCAGTTCTTTCCGAGCTCGGATCGGCCCGAGTTGCTGATCGATGTGCGCTTGCAGGAAGGCGCATCGTTCGATGCGACCTTGCGCGAAGCAAAGCACCTCGAAGCAGCGTTGAAGGGCCGCGATGAAATCGATCACGTGGTAAGCTTCGTCGGCACCGGCGCGCCGCGTTTCTATCTGCCGCTCGATCAGCAATTGCCGACGCCGAACTTCGCGCAGTTCGTCGTCACCGCGAAGTCGGTCGAAGCGCGCGAAGCCCTCGCGCGCTGGCTCGATCCGATGTTGCGCGAACGCTTTCCCGCCGTGCGCACGCGTCTGTCGCGTCTGGAGAACGGTCCGCCGGTCGGCTATCCGGTGCAGTTTCGCGTGAGCGGCGACGATATCGGCACGGTGCGTCACATCGCCGAGCGCGTGGCCGCCGACATGCGCGCCGATCCGCGCACGGCTAACGTGCAGTTCGACTGGGACGAGCCTTCGGAGCGTTCGGTGCGCTTCGAGATCGATCAGCAGAAGGCGCGCGATGCGGGCGTCACGTCGCAGGACATATCGAGCTTTCTCGCGATGACGCTGACCGGCACGACCGTCACGCAGTATCGCGAACGCGACAAGCTCATCAGCGTGGACTTGCGTGCGCCGCGCGCGGAACGCGTCGATCCTTCGCGCATCGCGACGATCGCGATGCCTACGCCGCACGGACCGGTGCCGCTGGGCGCGCTCGGCCGCGTCGTCGATACGCTCGAATACGGCGTCGTCTGGGAGCGCGACCGACAGCCGACCATCACCGTGCAATCGGACGTCAAGGGCGACGCGCAAGGCATCGACGTGACGCACGCCATCGACGAGAAGCTCGACGAGATTCGCCGCTCGCTGCCGGTGGGTTATCGCGTGGAAGTGGGCGGATCGGTGGAGGAAAGCGCGAAAGGACAGGCGTCGATCAACGCGCAGATGCCGGTGATGGTGATCGTCGTGCTCACGCTACTGATGATCCAGTTGCAGAGCTTCTCGCGCGTGATGATGGTCGTGCTCACCGCGCCGCTCGGTCTCATCGGCGTGGTGGTGACGCTGCTCGCGTTCGGCAAGCCGTTCGGCTTCGTCGCGATGCTCGGCGTCATCGCGATGTTCGGCATCATCATGCGCAACTCGGTGATTCTCGTCGATCAGATCGAGCAGGACATCGCGTCGGGGCACAGGCGCTTCGATGCGATCATCGGCGCGACGGTGCGGCGTTTCAGACCGATCACGCTGACCGCCGCCGCCGCCGTGCTCGCGCTGATTCCGCTTCTGCGCAGCAACTTCTTCGGCCCGATGGCGACCGCCCTGATGGGCGGCATCACGAGCGCGACCGTGCTCACGCTTTTCTATCTGCCCGCGCTCTATGCCGCGTGGTTCCGCGTGAAGCTCGACGAACGCGAAGGAGCATCGTCATGAATCGCCGACTTACGATGATCGCTGCGTGCATCGCGCTGAACGCCTGCGCGCTCGGCCCCGATGGCAAGCCGCCCGCGATGCCGCAGCCCGCGCACTACGGCGTCGCGCCGCAAGCCGATGCGAGCGCGAGCGCCGAAGGCACGTCGCAACGTTTCGATGTGGGCGCGAAGCCCGTGCCCGAATGGTGGGAGTTGTATCGATCGGATGCGTTGAACGCGCTCGTCGACGAAGGCCTGCGGGCGAGTCCCAACCTTGCGGCAGCGGACAAGAGTCTCGTCGCCGCGCGCGAGCAGTTGCGCGCGCAAGTGGGTTCGTCGCTGTTGCCGCAGATCGATGCGGGCGGACAAGCGACGCGTCAACGCGGCTTCGGCATTCCCGAAGCCGGGCCGCCTACCGTGCTCTACAACCTCTTCGTCGGCCAGCTTCAGGCGCAATACACGTTCGATCTCTTCGGCGCGGCGCGCTACGCGAATGCGTCGCTTGCCGCGCAGGTCGATCAACAGTCCTTTCAGCTCGATGCCGCGCGCCGCGCGCTCGCCGCGAACATCGTGACGGGCGCGATCGGCGCGGCGGCGCTGCATGCGCAGATCGATGTCACCACGCGCCTCGTCGCGCTCGCGGCCGACGACGCGCACGACGCCGAACGTCGCTACGCGCTCGGCTCGGCATCGCGCGCCGACATGCTCTCCGCGCAGCAGAACGCGGCGTCGCTCGCAGCGCAATTGCCAGGCTTGCGCGCGCAATGGCTCGCGACGCGTCACGCGCTCGCCGTCCTGCTCGGACGCACGCCCGATCGCGCACCCGACGACCTCGATCTCGCGAGCCTCACCGTGCCGCCGGATGTGCCGGTCGTGCTGCCGTCGGAATTGCTGCAATCGCGCCCCGACATTCAGGCCGCCGATTCCGCGTTGAAGGCGTCGGCGGCGCAGGTCGGCGTCGCGACGGCGCAGTTGTTTCCGAGCTTGTCGATATCGGCATCGATGGGCAAAGGCGGCTTCGACTGGCCGACCGCGCTCTCGGGCGCGGGCGCGTTGTGGAGCGTGGGTGCATCGCTGTCGCAGCCGATCTTTCATGGCGGCGCGCTGCTCGCGCAACGGCGTGCGGCCATCGCCACGTATGACGCCGCCGTCGCGCAGTACAAGCAGACCGTGCTCGCGGCGTTTCAGAACGTCGCGAATACGCTGGCGTCGCTCGAAACCGATAGCGAAGCCCTCGCCTACGCCGACAGCGCGAGCAACGCCGCGCGCGATGCATCGGCGGATGCGGCGGCGCGCGTGCGTCTCGGCGCGATTCCGCCGCGCGCGGCACGCGGCAGCGAGCAGCAGTATCTCAACGCACGCCTCGCGACGATCCGCGCGAGCAGCGCGCGCATGAGCGACACGGCGGCGCTCTTTCAGGCGATGGGCTCGCCGGTTGCATCGGACGCAAAGATCGCGGGCCAGGAATAGTGCGTCGATAAGCTCACATTTCGATAATTCTTGAAATGTCGAAGAGCATCGGTTATCGTCGCGGTCATGGACTCGAATCTCGTGGTACGCGCGCTCGGCGCGCTCGCTCATGAATCGCGGCTCGCGATCTTCCGTGCTCTCGTCGTCGCCGGACCGGACGGCATGGCTGCCGGCGACATCGCGCAGCAAGTCGGGCTCGCACCGTCGAGCCTGTCGTTTCATCTCAAGGATCTGTCGCATGCCGAACTCGTGAGCGCGCGGCAGGAAGGACGCTTCGTCTTCTACACCGCCAACTTCGACGTGATGAAAGGTCTGATCGGTTTCCTCACGGAGAACTGCTGCGCGGGCACGCAATGCTCATGACGCGTCCCAACATGCTTTCCGGTCTGCCCAATCTCGACGCCGCGCATGTCGACATTCCCGACAGCGCAAAGCTCGATTCGCACGCGCCATCCACGCACGCGCCGCGCATCCTGCTCCTGTATGGCTCGCTGCGGCCCACTTCGTACAGCCGCTTCCTGACGCTCGAAGCCGAACGGCTGCTGCAACTGTTCGGCGCGCAAACCCGCGTGTTCGATCCGCACGGCTTGCCCGTGGTCGACAGCGTGCCCGCCGATCATCCGAAGGTCGTCGAGTTGCGCGAGTTGTCCGCGTGGTCGGAAGGACAAGTGTGGTGCAGCCCGGAACGGCACGGCACGCTGACATCGGTATTCAAGAATCAGATCGACTGGCTGCCGCTCGAATCCGCGGGCGTTCGTCCGACGCAAGGCCGCACGCTCGCGGTCATGCAGGTCTGCGGTGGCTCGCAGTCGTTCAACGCGGTGAACGCACTGCGCGTGCTCGGACGATGGATGCGCATGGTGACCATCCCGAATCAGTCGTCCGTCGCGAAGGCGTGGCAGGAGTTCGACGAGCACGGCCGGATGAAGCCGTCGCCGTATTACGACCGTGTCGTCGACGTGATGGAGGAACTCGTCAAGTTCACGCTGCTCGTGCGCGACCGGTCGGACTATCTGACGAACCGCTATAGCGAACGCAAGGAAGCACGGCCGCAACAGGCGGACACGCTGGCCGCGGCGGCGATGAATCACGAAGCCGACACGAACGCCGACACCGACGATAGCGAAGCGCAGTAACGAGTCGCCGGCGACGTCACACGCTCAGTCGGACAGCCCTTGCAACGTTTGCTGCGGCGCGGCTGAAGGCGCGGCTGAAGACGCGGACGAGCGCTGCGCGAGCCAGCGATACACGAGCGTCGCGCCCGCGATTGCCAGCGCCGACGGAATCAGGAAGTCGTGATCGAAGCGCGTGAATTCGAGCATCAGCACGAGCGCGGTCAGCGGCATCTGCATGGCCGCGCCGAGAAACGCGCCCGCGCCGATGACCGCGAACGCGCCGAGGGGCGTGCCGGGCCACACGCCGTTCCACGCGCTGCCGAGCACGATGCCGAGCAGCGCGCCGTTGGTCAGCCCCGGCGTGAGCAGCCCGCCTTGCGCACCGGCGCGCAGCGAACTCACTTCGATCGTCACCTTGAGCACGAGCAGGACGCCGGCGAGCGCGAGACTCACATGATCGTCGAAGGACAATCCGGCGGGGCCTTTGCCGTTGCCCGCGAGTTGCGGGTAATAGATGACGAGCACGCCGATGAACGCGAAGTTCACGATCGACAGCAAGGGCAGCGTCCGGTCGCGCGGCGCGTTCTCGCGCGCGGCGCTCGTGAGCTTCGCGAAGAGCCGCGCCGCCGCGCCGAAAACCGGCCCCATGGCGATGGCCCAGGCGAGCAGTTGCGCGTTCAGCACGAACGCGGGCAGATGATATTGATGCGCGTCGCCGAGGCCGATCCACGCGACCATCGCGCCAATCGACGAAGTCGCGAACGCCGCCGCGATGATTCCCGCGTCGAACGTACAGAGCAACACTTCGAGCACGAACACCGCGCCGCCGAGCGGCACGTTGTAGACGGCGGCGAGCCCCGCGCCCGCGCCGCACGCCACCATGATGCGCGATTGCGCGGGCGTGAGGCCCGCATGGTGCGCGAGCCAGCCGGACCACAGCGCGCCGATCTCGCGCGGCGCGACCTCGCGGCCGAGCGGCGAGCCCATCGCAACGGTCACGATCTGCAGCAGCGCATGCGCGATCGTGCTGCCGGGCGGCATGCGCGGATCGTCGGACTTGACGGCCTTCGCGATACTGACGAGCGGTTTGCCGAAACGATGCACCGCCCACCATCCGACGCCCGCCACGACGCCGCATAGCGTCAGCACGATGAAACGCCGCGCAGGCGATGCGGCCGAGATGCCGTCGAGAAAACTCTCGCCGCTCGTGAATGCATCGAGCCCGTAACCGAACGCGACGTGCTGGATCAGATGCAGCAGCAGCGCCAGCGACATGCCGCCCAGACCCGCGCCCAGGCCGACGAGCACGGTGACCACGATGAGCTTCGCGCTGGCGTTCGACGAGGGCATCGCGGTCACCTTCGGGGAAAAACGTACAGCTTAATCCGAACGCCGCGCGTGCCGCTCAGTTCTTGTCCGCCACGACCTGGTCGAACGTGCCGCCATCGGCAAAATGCGTTTGCTGCGCCTTCTGCCAGCTTCCGAACATCTGCTCGACCGTGAAGGTCTTCAGCGGCTTGAACTCGCTCGCATGCTTCGCCAGCACCTCGGCATTGCGCGGACGCAGATGATGCTGCGCGATGATCTCCTGCGCCGCGGGCGTGAACAGGAAGTCGAGATAAGCCTGCGCTTCCTTGCGCGTGCCGCGCTTGTCCACGACCTTGTCGACGATCGATACCGGCGGCTCCGCGAGCAGGCTCACCGACGGATACACCGCGTCGAAATCCTTCGCGCCCGCACCCGCGCTCATCAAGCCGACTTCGTTCTCGAAGGTGACGAGCACATCGCCGATGCCGCGCTGCGTGAAGGTCGTCGTCGCGCCGCGTCCGCCCGTGTCGAGCACGGGCACGTTCTTGAAGATCGCGCGCTCGAAGTCCTGCGCCTGTGCATCGGTTGCGCCCAGCTGCTTCTTGTAGCCCCACGCCGCGAGATACGTGTAGCGCCCGTTGCCCGACGTTTTCGGATTTGCGATCACGACCTGCACGCCGGGACGCGCGAGATCGCTCCAGTCGCGGATGTTCTTCGGGTTGCCCTTGTGAACGAGAAACACCATCGTCGTCGTGTAGGGCGCGCTCGCATCCGGCAGACGCGTGCGCCAGTTCGCGGGCACCAGTTGGCCGCGCTCGGCGAGCAGATCGATGTCGTTGGGCTGATTCATCGTGACGACATCCGCCTGCAAGCCTTGCGTCACCGACAACGCCTGCGCGCTCGATGCGCCATGCGACTGCCGCACCGACACCGTCTCGCCGGTCTTCTTCCTGTAGTCCGCGACGAAGGCCGCGTCGATATCCTTGTACAGTTCGCGCGTCACGTCATACGAGACGTTGAGCAGCGTCGTATCCGCGTGCGCCGCGCTTGCCGCAATGCCGAGCGCAACGGTGATGAACAGCTTTTTATAAACCGCCATTTTTTCTCCAGAGACAGGGGTTCGACCGCACAACAGACAAAGGCCGCCCGAGGGCGGCCATGCATGCATCGGAGGCTTTCAGAGAACGCGTTCAACCATACGCGCGCTGCGCCTCTTCTTCGTAATCGGGCGATACGCGCCGCGCCAGCGTTTCGACGAAATGCTTTGCAAGCGGCCACGGACCGAAACCCGCCGACGTATTGATATGCCCCGCATCGCCGAGATTCACGAACGCGCTGTTCCAGCGTTGCGCGAGCGTGCGGGCGTCGTCGAGCGGCATCCACGGATCCGTCTCGCTGCCGACGACGAGCGACAGCGTATCGAGACGGCGCCCATTGAACGCACCCGCGAAACGGAACTTGGCCGGACTCGCGGGCGCGACGAACAACACGCCCTTCACGTTCGGCAAGTATGCATGGTTCAGCGCATGTCCTGTGGCAAGACAGCCGAAGCTATGCGCCGCGATGACAACAGGACCGTCGATGTCCGCGAGCATGTCCAGCACGGCATCGCTCCAGATCGCGAGATTCGGCGTGCTCCAGTCGCGCTGCTCGACGCGCCGCGCGCCGGGTGTTTCGCCCTCGAGCCAGCTCTGCCAATGCGCGTCCTCGCTGCCGTAAAGGCCCGGCACCGTCACGAGCGTGACCGGCGTTGCTGCATTTCGCGCGCTGCGTTCGTTCATCTTCGATCCTCGCTGGACTCGAACTGGCAAGACTTCATTCTCGGGCAGCGCGCGGGCGCCGCTAACCAATATTTCGTCATTTGTTTATGGCGATGCGGACAAGGCGCGCCGCTATAATCGCAACTCGAAGCGACCGCCCTCCTGCCCTTCCCCTTCCCATGCCCACCCGTCGCCCATCCGTCTCGCTCGATTCCCACGTGCCGCTCTATACGCAGATCAAGGACGTGCTGCGCTCCGGCATTCTCGATGGCCGCTACCCGCCGATGAGCCGCATGCCCTCCGAAAGCGAACTGATGTCCATGTTCGACGTGAGCCGCATCACGATCCGCCAGGCGCTCGGCGATCTGCAGAAGGAAGGGCTGATCTTCAAGGTTCACGGCAAGGGCTCGTTCGTGTCGCAACCGAAGGCGTTTCAGAACGTGACGTCCTTGCAGGGCTTCGCGGAGGCGATGTCGGCGAGCGGACACGAGATCATCAATCGCGTCGTGCAGATGCGCATCGTGGCCGCGCCCGTGGAAGTGGCGGCGCAACTCGCGCTTTCCGAAGGCGGCAGCGTCGTGGAGATTCATCGCGTGCGGCTGCTCAACCGCTCGCCCGTTTCGTACGAAGTGACGTTTCTGCCCGAGGCCATCGGCAAACGTCTCAAGCGTGCCGAGCTTGCGACGCGCGACATCTTCCTGATGCTCGAAAACGACTGCGCGATGCCGCTCGGTCATGCCGATCTCGCGATAGACGCCATCGCCGCCGCGCCGGATATCGCGCAGGCGCTCGACGTGAAGAAAGGCGCGCCGCTTTTGCGCATCGAACGCCTCACGCACGATGCCGAGGGCACGCCTGTCGACTTCGAATACCTCTATTTTCGCGGCGATACGTTCCAGTACCGGCTGCGCATCGATCGCGAGCGGCCTGCGGCGGGCACGTCGCGCGTTATTCGAAGCAGGCACAAGCAAAGCAAAAACAATTGATTCCCTCGCGAATCGCGCACTTCTAGAATCTGGTCCTGACTTGTCATAACAAGTAGCGAATCCAGATCATGCAGACCCACGAACTCGAATACGACATCGTCGTCGTTGGCGGCGGCACGGCTGGCCCGATGGCCGCCATCAAGGCAAAGCAGCGCGATCCGAGCCTGCGCGTGCTGCTCATCGACAAGGCGCACGTGAAACGCAGCGGCGCGATCTCGATGGGCATGGACGGCCTGAACAACGCGATCATCCCCGGCCACGCGACGCCCGAGCAGTACACGAAGGAAATCACCGTAGCGAACGACGGCATCGTCAATCAGGCGACGATCTACGCCTACGCGCGCCACAGCTTCACGACGATCGAGGAGCTCGATCGCTGGGGCGTGAAGTTCGAGAAGGATCACACCGGCGACTACGCGGTGCGCAAGGTGCATCACATGGGCGCGTATGTGCTGCCGATGCCGGAAGGCCACGACGTCAAGAAGGTGCTGTATCGGCAGTTGAAACGTGCGCGCGTGGAGATTACGAATCGCGTCGTCGCGACGCGCCTCCTGAGCGGTCCGCACGGCGAGATCGCGGGCGTGATGGGCTTCGATTGCCGCACCGCCGACTTCTACGTGATCCGCGCGAAAGCCGTCATTCTCTGCTGCGGCGCGGCCGGACGCCTGGGCTTGCCCGCATCGGGCTATCTGATGGGCACCTACGAGAATCCGACCAACGCCGGCGATGGCTACGCGATGGCGTATCACGCGGGCGCGGAACTCGCGAATCTCGAATGCTTCCAGATCAATCCGCTCATCAAGGACTATAACGGCCCGGCGTGCGCGTATGTGACGGGGCCGCTCGGCGGATATACGGCGAATGGCCGCGGCGAGCGCTTCATCGAATGCGATTACTGGAGCGGACAGATGATGTGGGAGTTCTATCAGGAACTCCAGAGCGGCAACGGCCCGGTGTTTCTCAAGCTCGACCATCTCGCGGAAGAAACGATCCAGACGATCGAAACGATCCTGCATACGAACGAGCGGCCGAGCCGTGGACGTTTTCATGCGCGGCGCGGCAACGACTATCGCACGCGCATGATCGAGATGCACATCTCGGAGATCGGCTTGTGCAGCGGACACAGCGCATCGGGCGTATGGGTCGACGAACACGCGCGCACGTCGGTGGAAGGACTATACGCTGCGGGCGACATGGCCGCCGTGCCGCACAACTACATGCTGGGCGCGTTCACGTATGGATGGTTCGCGGGTGTCGATGCCGCCGCGCATGTCGCCGGCCGCGCGCTGCCCGCGCTCGATGCGTCGCAGATCGAACAGGAACGTGCGCGCATCTTCGCGCCGCTGTCGCGCGAACGCGGCCTGCCGCCCGCGCAAGTCGAATACAAGCTGCGCCGCTTCGTGAACGACTATCTTCAGCCGCCGAAAGTCACGCGCCGCATGGAGATCGGCTTGCAGCGCTTCGCGGAGATTCGTGAGGATGTCGATCAACTCAGCGCCGCCGATCCGCATGAACTGATGCGCGCCGCCGAAGTCGCCGCGATTCTCGATTGCGCGGAAATGGCCGCGCGTGCATCGCTGTATCGCACGGAGAGCCGTTGGGGTCTCTACCACCATCGCGTCGATTTTCCCGAGCGCAACGATGACGAATGGTTCTGCCACGCGCATCTGAAGAAGGACGCATCGGGACGCATGACGTCCTTCAAGAAACCCGTGGAACCGTACGTGGTTCCCGTCGACGAGACCGAGCGCGGCGCATATTCGCGTCTGCGCGTGGCTCGCACGTCGCAGCCGGTCGCTGCATAGGAGAGAAAGAACATGGCACTCGTGCCCCGCGAAGCGCATCTGCGCTCGAGCCTTCCCGTGATGATCGACGAGGACAAGTGCATCGCCGATAAAGGCTGCACCGTCTGCATTGACGTCTGTCCGATGGACCTGCTCGCGATCGATCCCGAAACCGGCAAGGCTTTCATGAAGTTCGACGAATGCTGGTACTGCATGCCCTGCGAACGCGATTGCCCGACCAACGCCGTGCATGTCGACATTCCCTATCTTCTTCGCTGACGACAAGGACTCGCTTCATGAAACGAACGCTATCCATCGCGCTTGCGGCTGCCTTGTTCGCGGGCGCGGCACACGCGGAAACGATCCGCGTGGCCATCGGCACGCAGGACACGACGATCAACACCGCGGCGGGCGGCGTCTTGATCCGCGAGCTGCATCTGCTCGACAAGTACTTGCCGCACGATGGCAAATACAAGGACACGCAATACGACGTTCAATGGAAGAACTTCACGAGCGGCGCGCCGATCACAAACGAGATGGTCGCGGGCAAGCTCGACTTCGGCTCGATGGCGGATTTTCCCGGCGTGCTCAACGGCGTCGCGAACCAGAAGGCCGGCAAGAGCAGCATCTTCATCAGCGTGTTGTCGGGCAGCGTGCGCGGCAGCGGCAACGGCATCGTCGTGCCGGCGGATTCGCCTGCACAGTCCATCGCCGATCTGAAGGGCAAGACGATCACCGTGCCGTTCGCATCGACCGCGCACGGCATGTTGCTGCGCGCGGTCGCGGCGCAAGGATGGGATCCGGAGCGGGATGTGAACATCGTCACGCAGGCGCCCGAAGTCGCCGGTCCTGCATTGCAGACGCGCAAGATCGACGCGCACGCGGACTTCGTGCCCTTTGCGGAGCTGTTTCCTCATCGCGGCTTCGCGCGCAAGATTTACGACGGCTCGCAGGCGGCATCGCCGACGCTGCACGGTACGCTCGTCGAGAAGGACTATGCGCAGAAGTATCCGGAGATCGTCGTTGCGTATTTGCGTGCAGCGATCGACGCGAACCGGCTGCTCACGGCCGAGCCCGAGAAATACAGCGAGCTGATCGCGAAAGTCACGGGCATCGAACCCGAAGTCGATTATCTCTTTCACGGACCGCTCGGCTTGCAGACGCGCGATCTCACGTGGAAGCCCGAATATCGCAAGGCCGTGCAGACATCGTTCGATACGCTCAAGCTGCTCAAGCGTGCCGACGGCGATCTGAACGCGAACACGTTCATCGACGACACATATGTGCGCGCTGCGTTCGAAGCCGAGCATCTCGACTACGACGCCGCGCTGAAGAACTATGCGCCGACGCCGCTCGTCGCGAACGATGCGCTGACGGGCAAGCCCATCGCGAAGGCGGATCGCGTCGCGCAAATCTGGGTGCGCGGCGAGCCGAAGGTGCGCAGCTACGCATCGCCGGAAGAAGCGGTGCGCGAGCTCGGCACGCTCGAACGCGACGGCAAGGAGGTGCGCGCGTTCTATGCGCAGGATCGCGAGAGCGGCATCAAGCTGCTCGGCAATCAGGCGTGGTTCGCGAAGACCGGCGATGGCCAGTTGAACGCGTTCCTGCTGAAGGATCGCGCGCAGGCCTGGGCGAACACGCACGGCGGACAAGTGCTCGATTTCGCCGCGGCGCGCCAGCCGACCGCGCTCGCCAACCGTTGAGGCGATCATGGCGACGCTCGCATACACCACTCCATCGCTGCTGCGTTCACGCGGCGTGCGTGCCGGCGTGCAATGGGCGTCGCTCGCACTGTGCCTCGTGCTCTGGCATCTCGCGACGACGCATCGCTGGAATCTCGGCATCGTCACGTTCGAGAACTTGCCGACACCCGCCGATACGCTCGCGGCCATCGTCGATCTCGCACATTCGCCGAAGCTCGCGTCCGATCTCGCGAGCAGCGTGCGACGCATCGCGGCGGGTTATCTCGCAGCGGGCATCGGCGGCGTGCTGCTCGGACTCGTCATCGGCCGGTCGCAATCGTCGCGCCTCGCGTTGCTTACGCCGCTCGAAGTCTTACGGCCGATTCCCGCCGTCGCGTGGATACCGCTCGCGATCCTGATGTTCCCGTCATCCGAAATGTCGATGATCTTCATCACCTTCACCGGCGCGTTCTTCCCGATCCTGCTCGGCACGATTCACGGCGTCGAAGGCGTCGAGGCGCGGCTCGTGTCGTCGGCGCGCAGTCTTGGCGCAGGCAATCGCGTGATCCTGCGCGAAGTGATCCTGCCGGGCGCGGCGCCCGCGATCGTCACCGGACTTGCCATCGGCATGGGCACATCGTGGTTCTGTCTCGTCACCGCCGAGATGATCTCGGGACAATTCGGCATCGGCTACTACACGTGGCAGTCGTACACGGTGCAGCGTTATCCCGATGTCGTCGTCGGCATGCTGCTGATCGGCCTGCTCGGCATGGGCAGCAGCGCGCTCGTGCGGATCGCGGGAAAGCGGCTCACGCCGTGGCTCACCGAAGGGAAGGCACGATGAACACGATGAGCGCGGGCCGCATCGAACTCGAAGCGCTTGGCATTACTCTAGGCGATGGCGCGAGCGCATTCACCGCCGTGCGCGACGTGAGCACGGTTATCGAACCGGGCGAGTTCGTCTGCATACTCGGGCCATCGGGCTGCGGCAAGTCGACGTTGCTCGCCGCGCTTGCGGGACACGTCGCGGCGGGCGCGGGCCGCGCGATGCTCGACGGAAAGCTCATCGACGGACCGCATCCGGAGCGCGGCATGGTGTTTCAGCAACACACGCTGCTGCCGTGGCGCAAGACGATCGACAACGTCGCGTTCGGTCTGAAGATGCGCGGCGTGGGCAAGCGCGAGCGGCATCGTCGCGCGCGGATGCTGCTCGATCGCGTCGGGCTCGGCGCGTTCGCGGAGCGTTATCCCGCGCAGCTTTCGGGCGGCATGCAGCAACGCGCGGAGATCGCGCGCGCGATGCTCAACGAGCCGCGCGTGCTGTTGATGGACGAACCCTTTGGCGCGCTCGATGCGCAGACGCGCGCATCGATGCAAACGCTGTTGCTCGATGTATGGAGCGAGCGGCGTCCGACGGTCGTGTTCGTCACGCACGACATCGACGAAGCGCTCTTCCTCGCCGATCGCATTCTCGTGATGAGCCACAGTCCCGGCACGGTGCTCGAAACCTTGCGCGTGCCGTTCGCGCGTCCGCGCGAGCGCGAGCTCGTCACGGAGCCCGCGTTCGTCGCGTTGAAGCGCCGCTGTCTTTCGCTGCTTCGACATCCGCACGCGGGCGCGCCGCTCACATCGAACGACGCGCCCGCGCGCATCGACATATCACACTCGGTTTTCTCATGACGCGTACTCATCCTCTATTCGACGTTTTCGACGCCAGCATCGACGACGCCCTCGCCGCCCGCTTCACCGACAGCGACGCCGCCGTGCGCCGCCTCGCGGTCATCGAAGCGGCCGATCTCGAAGACGAAGCGTGGCTGCCCGCGCTCACCGATGCGTTGCGTCACGACACGGATGCCGACGTGCGCCGCACGGCCGCGCAGCGACTCGGCGCGTGGGACACGAACGAGGCCGTCGATGCGCTGTGCGCCGCGCTCCGCGATGCCGACGCGGGCACGCGCGAGGCCGCCGCCGACAGTCTCACCGCGCTGAAGGACCCGGTCGCGGGAGAACGTCTGCTGCCGTTTCTCGCCGATGCCGACGCCGATGCCGACGCCTTCGCGCATGCGGCGCTTCTGCGCGCGTTGCGCGAATTGCGTTTGCCGCAGGCGACTCAGCCTGCGCTGGCGGCGTTGTCGGACGCATCGCCGGAGGTGAGGCGCGAGGCCATCGGCGTATTGGGCTGGCTGCGTCATGCGGATGCGTTGCCGCGCTTGATGCGGCTCGCGCGCACGGACGTATCGACGCAAGTGCGGCATGCCGCCGTCGGCGCGCTCGGTTTCGCCACGGACGACAGCGTGCTGGAGACGTTGACGCATGCGTTATCCGATGAAGCATGGCGCGTGCGCGAGGAAGCCGCCGCGACGCTCGGCAAGCTGCGTCTCGTCGCGGCGCGCGATGCGCTGGAGCGCGCGCTCGCCGACGACTACTGGCAAGTGACGTTGCAGGCGGCGCGCGCGCTCGGACGTTTGCGCGATGCGGCGAGCACGCACGCGGTGTCGGCGCTGCTGACGTATCCGGTCAGCAATGTGCGTAGGGAGGCTGCGCTGGCGCTCGGTGAGTTTGGGAATGTGGATGCGCTTGCGGTGCTCGAAGCGTCGCTGGCCGATGGCGATCCGGAAGTGCGCAAAGCCGCGCGGATCGCGATTGCGCAGATCGGGGAGAGGATGGGGAGCGGTGCGTGAGGGAGCGTGTGCGCGGTGCGGAACGCCACGCTTGCTTTGGCGGAAGGCAGCCAGAGTCGAACTGACCTGGGAATGTCTGACATCCCCAACCGGGTTTGAAGCCCGGCCGCACCACCGGATACGAATGCCTTCCTTGAACGTCGATGTTCGGACATTGAAAATCGACCATCGAACACGCCGGACCGATTATAAACGGCGCATCAGGACTCGCCGCCTTCGCGCGGACGCGGCTGCCGCCTTCGCAGCAACCGATACACGCAATACAGCAACCCCGCCGCGACGAGCACATCCACCGCCGTCGCGCCGTGCGATTCGAGCGCGAGCACCGCGAGATGCAATTGCCGCTCGAAAAGCGCGCCGCCCAACAGCCAGAACGACGCCCACGCGACGATCCCCGCCGTATCCCACAGGAAGAACGCGAGCGCGGCGATCTGCGTCGTGCCCATCAGCGGCGGCGTGACGAGGCCGAGCCCCGGCACGAACTTCGATACCGCGACGATCGGCGCGCCATGCCGCTCGAACAGCTCGCCCGTCGTTCTCATGCCGCTGTCCACCGCATACGATCTGCGCGACAACGCCGCGACGAGCCGCCGCCCATAGAGGCGCCCCGCCGAAAACCACACGCTGTCGCCGAGCAGCGCGCCGCACACCGCCGCGAGCAGCACATGAACGAAGGACAAGCGCCCGCTCGCCACCGCCGAGCCCGCGAACACGAGCAAAGGCGCGGACGGCAACGGCACGCCGAGCCGCGTGAGCAGCACGTTCGCGAACACGGCGGCGCCGCCCCACTGCACGATCGCCGACGGCGGAATTTGAATCAACCGGCACCCCCGCATCGAAACATCATTCGGACTTCGACTCGACGAGCATCACAGGCACACTGCCACAACCTGCGCTGTTCGCAATTTCGATGCCGCGCCAGGGTGTGCCCTCGCCGTGCTCGAACGCCATCGGATCGACGCGCCGGTCCGGCCGCAGCACATTGAACGGCCACGACGGACGGCGCAGCCGTTCATGCACCACCGAGCCGAGCCAGATCGGCGCGGGCGTCGCGCCGGCATCCTGACGCACGGCGTAATGCGTCGGCCAGAAACGCAGCACGTCGCGCTCGTCGGCGCCGCGTATCGACCGCGCGAACGCGAGCTTCGACGGCTCGCCGTTGTTCAGGCGCGGCAGCGCGGGCAGCGCCATCGCGGGCGCGTTCGGCAACATCAGCGACATCACGCTCTTCGTGCTCACGCGCGATACCTCCGTCCAGCCGCGCGCGAGCAGCTGCGCGCGAATCTGCGCGGGCGTCGCCGCCCATTGCACGGTGATCGGCTCGCGGCGATCGCCTTCCATCGTCGAGCGATAACACGAAAACGTGCGCCACACCGAATCGGTCCATTGAATCGGCGTGATGAAAATGGTCGACGGCACCGCGCTGTGCGCCTCGGTTTCATCGCTCAATTGCAGCGCCACACTTGCGCAGATCACGGCCAGCACGGCGATCGGCATCAGCGGACGCGGTTTCGGCTTTGCCGGATTGCGCCACACCGCCGTCAGCGCGATCAGGAACACCCAGACGGCGGCGAGCGCCGCGCTGCCGAGGGCATCGGAAATCGTGAATCGGCCGAAGTACAGGCCCGCGATGCCGACCGCCGTCACGATGGCCGATGTCGCCGTCGCGATGAACACGCCCGTCAGCATGCCGACGCGCCGCAGCAGCAAGAATGCGAGAAAGCCGTAGATGACGACGGTCGCCGCGACGTCGCTGTTCGGAAAGCGATGCTCGGCCGGCGCGAAGGACACGAGCATCGGTTCGTGCGCGGTAAAGCGGATCGCCGCGACGAGCAACTGCGAAAACAGGACCGCGACGATCCAGTACGTGACCGTGCGCCAGCGCCGCTCGAAGCTCATCCACACGACGACCATCGCGCCGAGCGCGAGCAGCGTCTGTGTACTGCCGAGGGTCGCGGCGGCATCGAGGATCGAATCGGCCCAGGTCGAGCGGAACGATTGCAGCAGCCGATAGATCGATACGTCGACCTGCACGATCGATGCGCCCCGCGCGACGTTCGCGAGCACCGAGAAAAAGAGGATCGCGGAAGCGAGCAGCAACACCGAAATCATCACGATGAGGCCGGTCGCCGGATTGCCCGGATCGAGCGCGCGCGACACGAGGCGCGCGGGCAGGCCGCGCCCTTTCTGCGACCAGGACAGCAGCGCGTCGCGCGATGCGACGGTCCAGCGCGTCGCGTGCGATACGACGACGCGCGCGAGATTGAACACGATCCATCCGAGCGCCGTGACGAGAATCAGGATCACGACGAGCCGCACCGACACCGCGCCCGCCAGTTCGATCGACGCGCCGAACACGACGCCTGGCAGGATATGCGTCGGCGCCCAGACGAGCGCGCTCAGGATGTTGACGGCGAGAAAGCGCGTGGGCGTCATGCCCGTCACGCCGGCGACGACCGGCACGACCGCGCGCATCGGCGCGACGAAACGCGCGAGCACGACGCTCTTCGCGCCGTGCGCTTCGAAGTATTTCTTGCCGGCGGCGAGCGCGCCCGGATGCGTGCGAAACGGCCACATCAGCGCGATGCGGTCCGCATAGCGCTGACCGAACCAGAAGCTCGCGGCATCCCCGGCGATCGCGCCCGCGATCGCGCAGAAGAATACCCAGCCGAGATTCAGCGCGCCCGCGCCGACGAGCGCGCCCGCGATGAACATCGCCGTGCTGCCGGGGATGAACGTGCCGATGAACGCGACCGATTCGAGAAACGACGCGAGCAGCACGACCGCGAGCGCCCACTCGGGGTGGCTCGACATGACATGCAGCAGCCTGAAGTAGAGATGCTCCATCGTGGTGGACGGACGAGCGCGCAAACGTCAGACGGACTCTTGCCAGCGGCTATCGGCGCGCAACAGGTGCAGATCGCGGTGGAATCGAGTGTACCCAACCCGGTCGAAGAACTCCAAAATCTGTATCGCGCGCTTGCGGCCCAGCGCACTCGCATCGCGAAAAGCAGCCGCGCCGATCCCGCCGCCCTGCTCGTGCGCGGCCTGCGCGACGAGTTGCGCGAGTGCGCCGACCGATGCGCGGCAATAGAACAGATCGCGCACGACCTGAAAGACGTCGCCGCGACGCGCGAGCTTCCTGAGAAGCCTGCGCATCTCGTCTTCGCCGACGGCGTGCGCGTTTGCAAGATCGCGCACCCACGGCGGATCGAAACGGCCTTCCTCGATCGATGCAAGCACCGCGCGCGCGAGCGTTTCCTCCTGTTCATCGAGCGTCACCGCATGCGATGGCAAGTGCAGCCACGGCCCGCTTCGCGCGATCGCTCCGCTTGCCACCGCATCGTCGACAAGCGCGCGCCATAGCGCATCGGGCGCGAGCGGCGCGGCGATGCGGCGCAAGCGCGCGACGTCCGGACCTTGTTCATCGGGGAAACGTGCATGGAAAGCGGCGAGCGCATCGAGAAGACGCGCATGCAGCGCATCCCAGTGACGCGCCGCGATGTAGAGCGTGTCGTCGTGCGTGGAGACGGCGCGCACGCCCTCGGGCGACACCGCGCCACCGTGCAGATGTTCGACGAGCGAGCGCGGCAAGCCATGCGGCGCTTCGTCGAAGAGCGCATCGGCGCGGCCCGTTTCGAGCATCGCGGCAAGCGCGTCGAACCACGCGCGGCGCTGCGGCGTGCGGCGCTTGCGCTCGGGCGCGAACGGATCGAGCACGCGCCCGCCGCCGACCGTCCTGCTCGCCTGCGCATTGCGCACGATGAAGCGATCGCCCGGCAGCGCGCAAGCAGGCTGATCGAAAACGAGCTGCACGCGCGCCGTCTGCCCCGGCGCGAGCGTGTCCGCCTCGAGCAGCGCGACATGCGCGACGCGATGCGTCGTGCCGAGATGCACATGCAGCGGCGTCCAGTGCGACAGCGTGAGTTGCGCGTCGTCGAGCATCGTCAGTTCGACGTCGAGCCGTGCCGATGCCCGCGCGAGCCGCGCATCGACGATCCAGTCGCCGCGTGCTAGCGCGTCTTTCTCGATGCCCGCGAGATTGAGCGCGCAACGTTCGCCCGCGCGGCCCGTCTGCGTTGCGCGATTCTGCGCGTGAATGCTGCGCACGCGCACGGGCTCGATGCGCGCGTCGCGCGGCGCGAGCGCGAGCGTATCGCCGACATTCACGCGGCCCGCGAACACCGTGCCGGTTGCGATCGTGCCCTGCCCCGTCAACGTGAACACGCGATCGACGGCGAGCCGGAAGAAGCCGTCGTCGCGGCGCGTGCGCCAGTGCGCGGCGGCATCGTGAAGATGTGTCTGCAATGCCGCGACGCCCGCGTCGCCAGCCTTCGTCGCGTCGGTATCGAACAAGGGCGCATCGCGCAGCGGGCTTTGCGCGAGCAGCGCGGCGATTTCGGCGTGCACCTCGCGCACACGCGATGCCTCCACGCGATCGCATTTTGTCACCGCGACCGCGCCGCGCGTCACGCCGAGCAGTCCGAGGATCGCGAGATGTTCGCGTGTTTGCGGCATCACGCCATCGTCGGCGGCGATCACGAGCAAGGCGAAGTCGATGCCGCATGCGCCCGCCGCCATCGTATGCACGAGTTTCTCGTGGCCCGGCACGTCGATGAAGCCGAGCACGCCGCCATCGTCGAGCGGCACGTAGGCATAGCCGAGCTCGACGGAAATGCCGCGCGCCTTCTCTTCCTTCAGCCGGTCGGTGTCGACGCCGGTGAGCGCGCGCACGAGCGTCGTCTTGCCATGATCGATGTGTCCCGCCGTCCCGACGATCATTCGCGTGCGTCCTCGCGTGCGTCGCGTGCATCCAGTTGCGCGATGAACGCGGCTTCGTCGGCTTCTTCGAGACAGCGCAAATCGAGCCGCAATGCGCCATCCGCGATGCGGCCGAGCACCGGGCGCGGCAATTCGCGCAGCCGTTTCTCGATGCGATTCAGTTGTCCGCCCGCGCGTTTGCCGCTCGCGAGCCGCACCGCGAGGCCGTAGCTCGGCAGCACGTCGACGGGCAACGCGCCGCTGCCGATCTGGCTGAACATCGGCTCGGAGACGACCGTGAACGTCTCGCCGGCCATGCGCTGCAACGCGGGTTCGATGCGTTCTGCGGCGAGACGCATCGCGTCGGCGGGACGCGTCAGAAGACGCAGTGTCGTGAGACGTTCGGCCAGCGTTTCAGGCGCGCGATACAGCCGCAGCACCGATTCGAGCGCCGCGAGCGTCAGCTTGCCGACACGCAGCGCGCGCTTGAGCGGATGCTTCTTGATCTTCGCGACGAGATCCGCGCGCCCGACGATCAGTCCCGCTTGCGGGCCGCCCAGCAGCTTGTCGCCGCTGAAGGTGACGAGATCCGCGCCCGCCGCGACGGTTTCGCGCACCGTCGCTTCGCGCGGCAAGCCCCATTGTGCGAGATCGACGAGCGTGCCGCTGCCGAGATCCACCGCGACCGGCAAGCCGCGCGCCTTCGCGAGCGGCGCAAGCTCCGCGATCGACACTTCTTTCGTGAAGCCGCTCACTGCGTAGTTGCTGCAATGCACCTTCATCAGGAGCGCAGTCTTCGCGTTGATCGCTTCGTCGTAGTCTTTCAGATGCGTGCGATTCGTCGTGCCGACTTCACGCAGCTTCGCGCCCGCGCGGCTCATGATGTCGGGGATGCGGAACGCGCCGCCTATTTCGACGAGCTCGCCGCGCGACACGATCACTTCGCGGCGCGGCGCGAGCGCGGACAGCGTCAGCAGTACGGCGGCCGCGTTGTTGTTCACGACCGTCGCCGCTTCGGCGCCCGTCAGTTCGCAGATGAGGCCGTTGATGAGGTCGTCGCGATCGCCGCGCGCGCCGGTATCGAGATCGAATTCGAGGTTGGCGGGGCGCGTGAGCATCTCCGCGACGGCGCGCACCGCTTCGTCGGGCAACAGCGCGCGGCCGAGATTCGTGTGCAGCACGGTGCCCGTCAGATTGAAGACGCTGCGCACGTTGCTGCGCGTGCGCTTCGCGAGCTTTGCATCGACGGTGCGCGCGAGTTGCGCATCGCTCAGCGCATCGACGAAAGCGCGGCCTGCCTGCGCATCGGCGCGCCATGCGTCGAGCGTCGCGCGCAAGGCCGCGAGCGTCTGCGTGCGTCCGTATGCGGCGATCACCGCTTCGAATTCCGCCGATGCCAGCACGCGCTCGACCGACGGCACGCGAGCCATCAATGCGCGCAGTTCGCCGCCGTCGCCGCCTTTGACGTCGCTCATCGGTCGTCTTCCGGTTGTTCGGGCCACAACCACGGATGCGGCGCCGCGCGTCTGAAGCCTGCATCGCCCATCAGCAGATCGAGCGTGAGGCTCGCGAGATCGTCGGCGTAAGGTTCGAAGTCGTAGGCCTTCTCCTGATAGCCGATCTTGCGATAGGTGCCGCATTCGTCGCACGATTCGGCCTTGAGCGGCGCGCTTCTCGCCTTCGCGTTTTTTTCCTCTTCGGGTTCGTCGCCGGTGCCCATCACCTGATAGGCGATGCCCTTGGTCGAATCGCAATTCGTGCATTTGGCGCGCACGACATGAAGCTCCGTCGCGCACAGTCCGCATTGCACGTAGCGATAGCCTTCGTACGCGCCGCCCACGCGCACGATGCTCGCGACCGGCATCGAGCCGCATACGGGGCACACGCCGGGCGTGTCGAGATAGGGCACGTCTTTCATGTCGATGCGGCTCGCGAGATCGGTCCACACGACTTGCAGCGCGGCGGCGATGAAAGGCGCGGCGGCCGGATCGATCTCGGCGAAGCGCAGCGCGAGAATCGCGTCGGCTTGAGCGTCGAGCGCGGCGGCGTCGAGCGTGCGCAGGCGCGTGACGAGCTGCGTGAGCGCGGGCGTCAGTGCGCCCGCGGCTTCGATGCCGTCGAGCAGCAGGAACAGCACGTCGCGCCATGCAGGATCACGCTCGTCCGTGAGCGCGGGGACGATCGGCATCGAATGCTGCTGGTTCAGTTCGATCGATGCGCGCGACGGCATCGGCGCGCTGAATTGCGAGAGCACGCGCTGCTGCGTGCCGGCGAGCGCGGCCATCAGGCGCAGATATCCGGCGATGGGATTGCTCGCGTCCGCGAGTTGCAGCAGACGTGCGGCGCGCGCGGCGAATATCGTCGCGCGTTCGGGCATGCGCAAGCGCGGAATGGCCGATGGATCGAGCGATTCGATGCGCTCGGCTTCGACTATGCGTTGGACCACGGAAGGTTTCCTCGCGGGGTAAGCGGTCGACCGAGCATATCAGCAAAATCGATATGAAATGGACCGCACCCCGCACGTATTGGCCCAGCGTCGAGACGGACTTCTACTTCCCGATAATCTCCCTGAACCACCTCGGATGATGCTTCCGCGCCCATCCATACGTAACGGTTCCGCGCGTCATCGCGCCGATCGATCCCTTCACCCACAGCGCCGCATAGATATGCACGATGATCGACACGATCAACACGAACGCCGTCGCCGCGTGCACGACTGAAGCAAGGCGGATGACGGTGATAGGAAAGTAGAACGCGAAGTATCTGCGCCAGATCACGATGCCGCTCACAAGCAGCAACACGAGGCTCGCCACCATCACGAAGAAGAGAATCTTCTGCCCCGCGTTGTACTTGCCGATCTCCGGCAGCCGGTCCTCGCGGTTCGTGAGCACGTCGTTCATCTGCTTCATCCACTGGACGTCGTTCGTGTCCAGATAGTTGTGATGCCAGAAGCGCAGCGCGAGGATCATGAACGACAGGAACATCACGCAGCCAACGAAGGGATGCAGGATGCGCGTCCATTGCCCGCCACCGAAGATCGCATAGAGCCATGCCATCGACGGATGGAACATCGCGAGCCCGGACAACGCGAGCAGTACAAACGTGATCGCGGTTATCCAGTGATTCGTGCGCTCGTTCGGCGTGTAGCGCACGATCAATCGATGACCCTTCACGTCACGCAGTTCGCTATCGTGTTTCATCTGTCCGCTCCTGTCCGCCCTCACGGCGACGCCGCACGTCTTCCGCCTCGCGATGCGCTTCGACTTCGTCTTCGTCGCTGACTTCGTTCGGCCCGATGCGCGTGTAATGGAAGAAGCCCGCCAGCGCCGCGAGCGCGATGCCGACCATCGCAAGCGGCTTGGTCACGCCCTTCCAGATCGAGACGAGCGGGCTGATGTGCGGATCTTTCGCGAGCCCGTGATACAACTCCGGCTGATCCGCATGATGCAGCACGTACATGACGTGCGTGCCGCCCACGCCCGCCGGGTTGTACAAGCCGGCCTTCTCGAAACCGCGCTCCTTCAGGTCTTCCACGCGATCTTCGGCCTGCGCGATCATGTCGACCTTGGTGCCGAACATGATCGCGCCCGTGGGACACGTCTTCACGCACGCCGGCTCCTGCCCGACGGCGACGCGATCCGAGCAAAGCGTGCACTTGTACGCGCGATGATCTTCCTTTGAAATCCGCGGGATATTGAACGGGCAGCCGGTGATGCAATAGCCGCAGCCGATGCAGTTCTCCTCGTGAAAATCGACGATGCCGTTCGTGTACTGAATGATCGCCCCGGGCGACGGACACGCTTTCAGACAGCCCGGGTCCTCGCAATGCATGCAGCCGTCCTTGCGGATCAGCCATTCGAGGTCGCCCTTCGGATTCTCGTATTCGGTGAAGCGCATCACCGTCCACGAATGCTCCGTCAGGTCGCGCGGATTGTCGTAGATGCCGGTCGTGTGACCGACATCGTCGCGCAGATCGTTCCACTCCATGCACGCCGTCTGACACGCCTTGCAGCCGATGCACTTGGACACGTCGATGAGCTTCGCCACCGTGCCTGTCACCGGCTCGCGTATTTGCGTCTGCGGCACGGTGGTCGCCGAGATACGCTTGATATCGAGCGATTGCAGAGCCATCTCGTCCTCCTTATGCCTTCTCGACCTTCACGAGGAACGACTTGAACTCGGGCGTCTGCGAGTTTCCGTCGCCCACGGAAGGCGTGAGTGTGTTGACGAGATAGCCCGGCTGCGTGAGGCCCTTGAAGCCCCAGTGCAGCGGCAGGCCGACGGTGTGCACCTTCTTGCCCTCTACGGTCAATGGTTTGATGCGCTTGGTGACGAGCGCCACTGCGACGATATGCCCGCGATTGCTCGACACCTTCACGCGATCGCCCGCGACGACACCCACTTCTTTCGCATGCTCTTCGCCGATCTCCACGAACTGCTGCGGCTGCACGATCGCGTTCAGGCGCGCGTGCTTGGTCCAGTAGTGGAAGTGCTCGGTGAGGCGATAGGTGGTCGCGGTGTCAGGGAACTTGTCGGCGGTGCCGAACGCGGCGCGATCGGCCGCGAACACGCGCGCAGCCGGATTGCTCGTCACGGCCTTATTGTCCGGGAAGAACGGGTTGTAGCCGAGCGGCGTTTCGAAAGGCTCGTAATGCGCGGGGAATGGGCCTTCGTTCATGCCGTCGCGCGCAAAGAACCGAGCGACGCCTTCCGGGTTCATGATGAACGGACTCATGCCCTTTTCAGGCGGCTCGTCGACCTTGAAGTCGGGCACGTCGGGGCCGCCCCACGCGCGCCCGTTCCACGCAATGAGCTTTCTCGATGGATCGAAAGGCTTGCCGTCCACATCGCACGATGCGCGGTTGTACAGCACGCGACGATTCGCCGGCCACGCCCACGCCCAGCCGAGCGTCTGGCCGATGCCCGTCGGATCGGCGTTGTCGCGCCGGCCCATCTGGTTGCCCGCCTGCGTCCACGATCCGCAGAAGATCCAGCATCCGCTCGCGGTCGAGCCGTCGTCACGCAGTTGCCCGAAGTTCGCGAGCTGCTCGCCGCGCCTGGCGAGCACCTTTGTCTGATCGGTCGGATCGGTGACGTCGGCGAGCGCGCGGCCGTTGAACTCCATGGCGATCTCTTCGGGCGTCGGACTTTCCGGATCGGCATACGGCCAGGTCATCTTCAGGATCGGATCGGGATACTTGCCGCCCTTTTCCTGATAGGCGCGGCGCATGCGCAGCCAGAGGCCCGACATGATCTCGAGATCGCTTCGCGCTTCGCCCGGCGGCGTCGTGCCCTGCCAGTGCCATTGCAAGACGCGCGACGAACTCACGAGCGAGCCGCGTTCTTCCGCGAAACAGCTCGTCGGCAGGCGGAATACTTCGGTCTGTATCTTCGATGAATCGACGTCGTTGAACTCGCCGTGGTTCTTCCAGAACTCCGACGTTTCCGTCGCGAGCGGGTCCATGATGACGAGCCACTTCAGCTTCGACAGCCCCAGCCCGATCTTCGCCTTGTTCGGCGCGGCGGCGAGGGGATTGAAACCCTGGCAGATGTAGCCGTTCATCTTGCCCTGCGCCATCAGCTCGAAGACCTGCAGCATGTCGTAGGACTTGTCGAGCTTAGGCAGCATGTCGTAGCCGAAGTTGTTCTCGGCCGTCGCATTGTCGCCCCACCACGACTTCATGAAGCTCACATAGAACGCGCGATAGTTCTTCCAGTAGCTCAACTGGTTCGGACGCAACGGCTGCGCGGCGCGCTTCTTGATGTAGTCCTCGTACTCCTGCTCGCCTTCCATCGGCAAGGTCATGTAGCCGGGCAGCAGATTCGACATCAGGCCGAGATCGGTGAGACCCTGAATGTTCGAGTGCCCGCGCAGTGCATTCATGCCGCCGCCCGCGATGCCGATGTTGCCGAGCAGAAGCTGCACCATCGCGCCCGTGCGGATCATCTGCGCGCCGACCGAGTGATGCGTCCAGCCGAGCGCATAGAGGATCGTGCCCGCGCGTTTGGGCGCGGCCGTCGTCGCGAGCATCTCGCAGACCTTGAGGAACTTGTCGGTCGGCGTGCCGCAGATCTTCGTCACCATCTCGGGCGTGTACGCGGCGTAATGCTGCTTGAGCAGGTTGTACACGCAGCGCGGATGCTGCAAGGTCGGATCGGTCTTCACGAAACCGTCGTCGCCGCGCTCGTAGTCCCAGCTCGTCTTGTCGTACTTGCGATGCTCCGCGTCGTAGCCCGAGAACACGCCGTCCTTGAACGCGAAGTCCTCGCGCACGATGAACGACATGTCCGTGTAATTCTTCACGTACTCATGCTGGATCTTGTCGTTCGCAAGCAGATAGTTGATGACGCCGCCGAGGAACGCGATGTCCGTGCCGGTGCGGATCGGCGCGTAGAAATCCGCGACCGATGCCGTGCGCGTAAAGCGCGGATCGACGACGATGAGACGCGCGCGCCGATGCGCCTTCGCCTCGGTCACCCACTTGAAGCCGCACGGGTGCGCTTCCGCCGCATTGCCGCCCATTACGAGAATCAGATCCGTGTTCTTGATGTCGACCCAATGGTTCGTCATCGCTCCACGGCCAAACGTCGGGGCAAGACCTGCCACCGTCGGGCCATGTCAGACACGCGCCTGATTGTCGAATGCGAGCATTCCCCAGCTGCGCACCGTCTTGTGTGTCAGATAGCCGACCTCGTTGCTTCCCGCCGATGCCGCCAGAAAGCCCGACGTCAGCCAGCGGTTCACCTTCTTGCCGTCCGGCGTGGACTCGACGAAGTTCGCATCGCGATCTTCCTTCAGCAGCGTGGCGATGCGATCGAGCGCCTCGTCCCACGAGATGCGTTTCCACTCGTTCGATCCCGGCGCGCGATGCTCGGGATACATGAGCCGGCTCGGACTGTGAATGAAGTCGATGAGCGATGCGCCTTTAGGGCACAACGTGCCGCGATTGACCGGATGATCCGGATCGCCTTCGATATGGATGATGCTCGATTTGGCGTTCTTGGCGTTGTCGCCCAGACCGTACATGAGAATGCCGCAACCGACCGAACAGTACGGACAGGTATTGCGGGTTTCAGTGGTGCGCGACAGTTTGTATTGTCGGACTTCGGCAAGCGCCGGCGCCGGCGAAAAGCCCATTGCCGCCAGGCTCGAACCGGCGAGCGTGCTCGCTGAGACCTTGAGGAACTGTCGCCGTGACATTTGGAGCATGGTTGCCCTCGGCGTGTCGTCGTTAAAGTGGGTTACTAAAGTATATGGTGCCCGATTACATCCCGCAGACACCAAGGACACGATATTTGCACCAATGCGCGCATGGCCGTCGCGACTTCATGCACAACTTCGGCAGTGCAGCAAGGCGCGCGCCTGCACACGCCTGTTCTGGAATGGAACGTGCTCGACGGGATGACACATCGCTCCATAGAACCGAGAGGTCGTCATGAGTTCCGTCTCAACGCAAAAGATCGAAGCGGTCGTCAAGAAGGACGCTTCGTGGGCGCTCGGCGCGCTCAAGCAGTTCTCGGAAGATCGCTGCGCCGCGATGGCCGCGAGCATCGCCTTCTATTCGGCGTTCTCTCTCGCCCCGACGCTCGTCATGGTCATCGCCGTCGCGGGCTGGATCTTCGGGCCGGAAGCCGCGCGCGGGCAGCTCTTTCATCAGGTGAACGGGCTGATCGGCGATCAGGCGGCGGCGGGCGTGCAGAGCATCGTCGAGAACGCGCATCGCAGCAGCGGCACCGGCATCGCCGCAATCATCTCGTTTGCGCTGCTCGCGATCGGCGCGTCGGCGACGTTTTCATCGCTTAATACGGCGCTGAACATCGTCTGGCCGATGACCGGCGAACAACGCTCCAGCATCATGACGATGGTCCGCGTGCGGCTCATTTCGTTCGGGCTCGTGCTGGGCGTCGCGTTTCTCCTGATCGTCTCGCTCGTGCTCGATACCGCGATTCAGGCGGTCGGCATGTGGCTATGGGCGAATTCGCCATTCGTGATCGTCGGCGATATCGTTCAGTTGCTGGTCGGGCTTGCGATTCTCACGGCCGCGTTCGGCGCGCTGATGAAGTTTCTGCCCGATGCGCCCGTGCAATGGCGCGACGCGCTCGTCGGCGGGCTCGTCGCGGCGCTGCTCTTCTCGGCGGGCAAGAAACTCTTCGCCGTCTATCTGACACACGCCGGCACCGCGAGCGCGTTCGGCGCGGCGGGATCGCTCGCGGTCCTGTTGATGTGGCTGTACTTCTCGGCCGCCGTGCTGCTGCTCGGCGCGGAGTTTTCGGCGGCGCGCGCCCGCATGCACGATCCGCGCGGCGCGTGGGGCCAGCAGAACAACGGCCGCGTGCCGCCGGGCAGCCGCGCGAAGATCGGCTCGCTGCTCGCGGCATCGACGCGTCCCGGCACGCCGGCCGCAGCGGCGGCGGCTGCATCGGCGCCGACGCCTGCGAACGCAAGCGCAACCGCGGACGCACCCTTGTCCGCGAATGCGCGACGCACGATCGGCGCGCGCGCTCAACACGCCCAGCAACTGACCGGACAGGCGCGCAGGAAAGTGTCCGCCGTGGCGCGGGCGCTGGAGTTGTCGCGCAAGCTCGCGCGAGCCGAATCGACGGCGACGCGCGCCACCGCGCTCGCGATGGTCGGTGCGGGCCGCAAGGCGTCGTCGGCGAACGCGGCGGTGCGCCGGCATCCGTGGCGCGCGGTGCTCTTCGCCGCGGGCGCGGGCATGGCCGTCGCGCTGCTCTCGCGACGCGATGCCGGTCACGCGGACGACGCCGATCCGCGGAACTGACCGGCAATGCCTGCTGTCCGCGAAATCCGAAAAATCGTGTGCTGCGAAAGCGCTTTGTTATTTGAATAGAGCGTAATCGAATATCGGCGCTGAAAATCCCATGTCGAATGTGCGGGTGGGTGCGGAACTTTTCGCAAACACGCCTGTCTCCCGAAATTCGCTTTTGCACACCCGGAAAGCCTTTATGGGCGGGCGTCCGAATCGAGTGTGTGTTTTTTGAGACAGTCTATATTTTTTCGTTTCTTAAGTTACGAAACGTTGCGTTATTCTCTGCGCCGGTAACAACGATTTTAATCATTCGCGTGGAGAATTCGATGAAACGAATCGCACTGACGTCCCTCTCGCTGGCGCTCCTCGGCGCAGCAGGCGCGGCACAGGCACAAACGAGCGTGACGCTCTATGGCGTGATCGACACCGGTCTCGCATATGTGAGCCACGCCAACGGCAACGGCGACCACCTGTTCGGCATGGTCAACGGCACGCTCTCCGGCCCGCGCTGGGGCTTGAAGGGTCAGGAAGACCTGGGCGGCGGCCTGAAGGCGATCTTCCAGTTGGAAAGCGGCTTCGATCCGGGTACGGGTCGTCTGAACCAGGGCGGCCGCGAGTTCGGTCGTCAGGCGTTCGTCGGCTTGAGCGGCAACCAGTGGGGTACGGTCACGTTGGGTCGTCAGTATGACCCGTCGGTCGACATGGTTCAGGGCCTCACGGCCGACAACTACTGGGGCGCTGCATTCGCAACGCCGGGCGACGTCGACAACTACGACAACAGCCTGCGCGTGAGCAACGCCGTCAAGTACGTTTCGCCGGTGTTCTCGGGCTTCCAGTTCGAAGGCATCTACGGCTTCAGCAACCTGGCGGGCACCACGGGCCAAGGCCAGACCTGGGGCGGCGCAGCGACCTACGCGAACGGTCCGTTCTCGATCGCGGCCAGCTACCTGTACGTGAACCAGCCGTCGGCGAACCGCACGGTCGCTGCATGGAACAGCCCGTCGTCGGACTCGCTGTTCAACACGATCATCAACAGCGGCTACGCATCGTCCAAGGCAGTCGGCATCGCACGCGGCGCTGGCCAATACGTGTTCGGCCCGTTCACGGTCGGCGCATCGTACAGCTTCGCGCAATACAAGCCGGACGGCCTCTCGACGTTCTCGACGCAAGAGAAGTTCAACGTCGGCAACGGCTACGTGAACTTCCAGCTGACGCCGGCAACGCTGCTCGGCCTGGGCTACACGTACACGCACGCAAGCGGCGATACGTCGGCGAACTACCACCAGGTCAGCCTGGGTGCGGATTACTCGCTGTCCAAGCGTACGGATGTCTACGCTGTCGGCGCGTACCAGCACGCAAGCGGCTCGCAGCGCGTGACGAACGCGGACGGCACGCAAGCGAAGGTCGACGCTACGGCTTCGATCAGCGACTTCGGCTTCGACAGCGGCCGCAGCCACCAGGAACTGGTGCTGATCGGTCTGCGCCACAAGTTCTAAGAACAACCGCCTCGCGCGGCACGCAAGTGTCGCGTGGGGGGATAGCGGTATCCTCGAACAGCCATCGGTTATCCGATGGCTGTTTTTTTATGCGCGCGCGAAAACGCCAAACGCAACAAATTGTTGAAATGAACCGCGTGCGTGCCGTCGCGCGCGGGCGACGGCGGCAGAATCGGCGGCAATTACAACGCCTTCGAGGTTCAGCCATATGCCGCTTCGCTCGAGAATTCCCCTGTTGATCGCCCTCGCCGCATGCACCGCCGCTGCTGGCTGCACGGCGCCTACGCCCCATCCGTCCTCCTTGCCGATGATCGTCGCGCATCGTGGCGGCACCGCCGATTACCCGGAGAACACGCTCATCGCCATCGAAGGCGCGTTGCACCATCGCGCCGATGCGATCTGGCTCACCGTGCAACTCACGCGCGATGGCGTGCCGGTGCTCTATCGCCCGGTCGATCTCTCGACGAACACCGACGGCAAGGGCACGATCGCGAGCCGTGACTACGCCGAACTCGAGCGCCTGAATGCCGGTTGGCATTTCGCGTTCACCGATGCGAGCGGCGCGAAGCGATATCCGTATCGCGATCATCCGGTGCGCATTCCGTCGCTCGCGGAGGCGTTGCGCGCCATTCCGCCTGGCGTGCCGGTCATGCTCGACATGAAGGCGCTGCCCGCCGCGCCGCAAGCCGCCGCCGTCGCGCGCGTGCTGGACGATAAAAACGCGTGGCCGCGCGTGCTGCTCTATTCGACCGATGCCGCGTATCAACAGGCGTTCGCTGCCTATCCGCAGGCGCGCTCGCGCATGTTCGAATCGCGCGATGCGACCCGCGCCCGGCTCGCCGCCGTGGCGCTGGAGGCGACGTGCGAGGACGCGCCGCCGGCGGGCACGTGGACCGCGTTCGAGTACGCAAGAAAGATGGAACTGGTGGAGGCGTTCACGCTCGGCGAGGCGCGCTCGCCGGTGACGGCCAAGCTGTGGACGCCCGCCGCGATGCGCTGTTTCCGCGAAAAAGGCGAGCCGAACATTTTGGCGATCGGCGCCGATGACGACGAGTCTTACCGCGCCGCCGCCTGTCTCGGCGTGACCGCCGTGCTCGTCGATTCGCCGCGAACCATGCAGGCGATCAGATCAAGCCTCGAAATCCCCCTGCAATGCCCTTGAACGCGCTCACCGCTGCGGCGCGGCGCGGTTCGCATCGACATCTTCTGCCAGCGTCTGCGCGGGCGCGCCCGGTCCCGGCAGATCGCCTATGACGAGCCGCGGCACCGTGCTGCGCGTCTCGCGCGGGCGCAGCGGAACGTTGTCGAGTTCGGTCCACGACGGATTCGGTATTTCGCCGAAAAGCTGCCGCAACCGCTCGCCCCAGGTCTTGTTGATCATCTGGTAGTACGCGCTGTTGTTGTCGAGCGTGGCGAAGCGCGTGACGCGCAGCGAATCCTTCTCGTAGACCAGAAGATCGAGCGGCAGGCCGACGGAAAGATTGGAGCGCAGCGTCGAGTCCATCGAAATGAGCGCGCATTTGGCGGCTTCGTCGAGCGGCGAGGCGGGCGTGATGACGCGGTCGATGATCGGCTTGCCATACTTCGATTCGCCGATCTGGAAGTACGGCGACACGCGCGTCGACTCGATGAAATTGCCCGCCGCGTAGATCATGAAAAGCCGCGGCGGCTGGCCGGAGATCTGTCCGCCGAGAATGAAGCTGCAATTGAAGTCGACGCTGAATTCCGCGAGCGACAACGCATCGCGCCGATGCACCTCGCGCACCGCATCGCCGACGATGCGCGCGGCTTCCGCCATCGTCGGGACGGTGTAGAGCGTGGGCGCGTTCGGATCGGACGGCTCGGCGAGCAGATGCGTCACCGCCTGCGTGAGCGCGAGATTGCCCGCCGCGAGCAGGACGAGTACGCGCTCTCCCGGCTGTTCGAAAACAACCATCTTGCGCGCGGCGCTCACGTGGTCCACGCCGGCGTTGGTGCGCGTGTCGGACAGGAACACGAGTCCCTCGTCCACGCACATGCCCACGCAATAAGTCATGTCGATCCTTCCTGAAGCAGGCAAACAAACCCACATTGTACTGAGCGAGACCGCGCGTCGCATCGTCGCGTGCAGTGCGCTGTTTCGAGCGCGCGCGCATGGTGCGGATGGTTTCGCGCTAGACTGCCCGCTCAACGCTCAACGTTTCATCATGTCCGACGCCTTCGCAGACGAACCCGATTCCCTCGCCGATGCCCTTCTTGCAGGGCTCGCGCGCCCGATCGTATTCGTCGATCTGGAAACCACCGGCTCGAATGCAACCGAAGACTGCATCACCGAAATCGGCGTCGTGGAAGCGAGCACGTCGGGCATCGAGCGCTGGAGCGTGCTCGTCGATCCGGGCGTGCCGGTGCCGCCGTTCATCGCGCGTCTGACGGGCATCGACGATGCCATGCTGCGCGGCCAGCCCACGTTCGAATCGCTCGCGCCCGCGCTCGCCGAACGGCTGCACGGCAAGCTCTTCGTCGCGCATAACGCGCGCTTCGACTACGGCTTTCTGAAGAACGCGTTCCGCCGCGCGGGCATCGCGTTTCGTGCGGATACGCTGTGCACGGTGCGGCTGTCGCGCGCGCTCTTTCCGTCCGTCGAAAGACACGGTCTCGATGCGCTCATCGCGCGCCTGAACCTCGCGCCCGAAGGACGCCATCGCGCGCTCGCCGACGCCGATCTGCTCTGGCAGTTCTGGCAGAAGATTCACGCGCTCTATCCGCAGGATCTCGTCGATGCCGCCATCAAAACGCTCGTGCGCCGCGCGAGTCTGCCCGCCGCGTTGCCCGAAGGCGCGCTCGATGCGTTGCCGTCGACGCCCGGCGTCTATCTCTTTCACGGCGATGCCGACGTGCCGCTCTATGTCGGCAAGAGCATCAACCTGAAACAGCGCGTCGCGGCGCATTTTTCGGGCGATCACAGGCTTCAGAAGGACTTGTCGATCTCGCAGGCCATCCGCCGCATCGAATGCCGTGAGACGGTCGGAGAACTCGGCGCGCTGCTGCTCGAAGCGCAGCTCGTGAAGACGTTGAAGCCGACGCACAATCGGCTGCTGAAGGGCGCATCGGGCACATGCGCATGGCAGTGGCTGCCGGGCGCGCACGCGCCGTCGCTCGTGAAGGCGAGCCGGCGCGATCTGTCGCGCGAGGACCATCTCTTCGGCGTGTTCGCATCGCGCGCAAAGGCCCTTGCGTTCATGCGCCATGTCGCCGATGAACACAATCTCTGTCACGCGACGCTCGGCCTCGAAAAAGCGCCGCTATCGGCTGGGCGCGGCTGCTTCGGCTATCAGGTGAAACGCTGCCTCGGATCGTGCGCGGGCATCGAAACGTTCGGGGATCACGCAGCGCGCGCGCTGGATGCGCTCGATGCCGCCCGGCTCGTGAAGTGGCCGCACGAAGGACCGATCGCCATCCGTGAGCGCGATGAAGCATCGGGCCGCGAAGCATGGCACGTAATCGATCGATGGTGCTATATCGGCACATGCGCGACGCGCGAGGACATTGCGCCGCTGCTCGCCGATGCACCCGACATGCGCCCTTTCGATTCCGACGTGTACAGCCTGATCGCGAAGCGTCTTGCTTCGGGACAACTGCAATGGATCGCGTGCGATGCGCGGCCCGCCTTCCATCTCGTCGCGCAAAATGCGCCCGCGCGTGCCGCTGTCGTTGCCGTCGCCAGGCAGACGAAACGCGCGACGCCGAAACGCCGCGCGCCTGCCATCGATCAATTTGCGCTGATGCTTTAAGCGATACCACCGTTCGCGCGCAGCACTTGTCCGTTGACCCAGCCCGCATCCGGCCCGACGAGAAACGCGACGACCGAGGCGATATCGTCCGGCTGGCCCAGGCGTTCGAGCGGCGGCATCTTCGAAAACGTGGCGATCTGCTCGTCGGTCTTGCCGTCGAGGAACAGCGACGTCGCCACCGGTCCCGGCGCGACCGCGTTCACCGTGATGCCGCGGCCGCGCAACTCCTTCGCGAAGACATGCGTGAACGATTCGACCGCCGACTTCGTCGCGTTGTAGATGGCGTAGCCGGGCATGTTGAGCGCGAGCGTCGTGCTCGAGAAGTTCACGATGCGCCCGCCGCGGTTCATGCGCGCCGCCGCTTCACGCAGCGTGTTGAAGGTGCCGCGCACGTTGATGTCGAACGTTTGATCGTAGAGCGCATCGCTTGTGTCGGCGAGCGGCGTCGTCTTTAGCACGCCCGCGTTGTTGACGAGCGCATCGACGTGGCCGAGTTCGCTTTCGACGATATCGAACATGCGGCGCACGTCATCGGCTTTCGCGACGTCTGCCTTCACCGCGATCGCCGCGCTTCCCGCTTCACGCAATTGCGCGACGAGCGCATCCGCTTCCTTCGCACTCGATGCATAGTTCACCGCGACCGCGAAGCCGTCGTGCGCGAGACGCCGCGCGATCTCCGCACCGATGCCGCGCGACGCACCCGTGACGATGGCAACGCGTTTCGATGATGTCTGACTCATGATGTGATCCTCAAATGGGCTATTCGATGAGGAGCATGATGAATCATTCCGTTTTCGCGATCATCGTGCGTGGCTTAGTATCATCGTTCCAGTTGCTTCAACAATCCAAAGCTCATTCTCATGGATCGATTCCAGGAAATGCAGGTCTTTGTGCGCATTGCGGAGCGGCACAGCTTCACGCAAGCCGCCGACGATCTGCAGATGCCGCGCGCGACCGTCACCAATCTGATGAAGCGCATGGAAGAGCGGCTCGGCGCGCGGCTGCTCGAACGCACGACGCGCACCGTGCGTCTCACGCATGACGGCGAGGAGCATTACCGGCGCTGCGTGCGTCTCATCGCCGATCTGGAAGAAGCGGAAGGCTCGTTCAGACACGCGGAGCCGAAAGGTCTCTTGCGCGTGAATCTGCAAGGCACGCTCGCGCGGCATTTCATCATGCCGGGGCTGCCTGCGTTTCTCGAACGTCATGCGCAGATCGAACTGCACATCGGCGAAGATGACAGGCTCGTCGATCTCGTGCGCGAAGGTGTCGATTGCGTGCTGCGCGCGGGCACGTTGCAGGATTCGTCGATGATCGGCCGGCGCGTCGCGCTGCTCGAACAGGTCACCGTCGCGAGTCCCGCATACCTCACGCGCGAAGGCATGCCCGATGATCTCAAAGCGCTCGCGTCGCATCGCGCGGTGAACTTCGTGTCGAGCGCAACGGGCCGCGTGATGCCGCTGGAATTCACCGTCGATGAGCGTATCGAAAGCATCGAACTGCGTGCATCGATGTCGGTGTCGGGCGTCGAACTTTATACGCAGGCGGCGCTCGCGGGACTCGGCATCGTGCAGGTGCCGCGCTATCACATCGACGATGCGTTGAACGATGGCCGCTTACAGCTCGTGCTCGCGCACCTTCCTCCACCGCCGATGCCCGTCTCCGTGCTTTATCCGCACAACCGGCAACTGTCCGCGCGCGTACGGGTTTTCGCGGACTGGTTGAGCGAAACGTTCGCTCCATACAACGCGTAGCATTCGAAAAGTCGAAAGCAAAAGAGGCCAGCATCCCGATGTCGGGAAGCTGGCCTCTTTTTCATCGCGCTTCGATTTCGTCGACGAAACCGAAGCCGCAACGCAAGCGTTAGAAACGCCTGATACTTACGCCGCTGCGTCCTTCAGCTTCTTCAGCGCGCGCGCCTTGATGCGCACGCTTGCCGGCTTCGCCGGGAACCAGCGTTCCTCGCCCGTGAACGGGTCCTTGCCGAAGCGCTTCTTCTTCGCGGCCACGGCTTGCGCGGTGATCTTCAGCAGACCCGACAGCGTGAATTCGCCAGCGCCCTTCTTGTGGATCGAACCGAGGATCGTGTCTTCCAGTGCGACCAGCACGGCCTTCACCGCCTTCACGTCGACAGCGGCGCGCTCGGACAGATGCGTCGCGAGCGATGCCTTCGTGAACGTGTCCTTGATCGGCGAGGGAGCGCCCGTGGTCTTCTTCGCGGCTACTTTCTTCGCGGCAACCTTCGGTGCTGCAGCTTTCTTCGCCGGTGCAGCGGCGGTCTTCGCCGTGGCCTTCTTGGCGGGGGCTTTCTTGGCAGCGGTTTTAGCGGAAGTCGGCATGTTTCTCCTACCTGTTTTTTGGTCAGTGATATTCGAATACGTTCGCACCGATGCGTTCGTATTACGCCGGATTCTACATAGGCCGGACGCGTTCGTGCGAGTCTTTTGCGTTTTTATATCGTTTTTATAGGGGTTTTTCGTGGTCCCACGCAGACACGCGATGTTCTTCGACGCGTTTACGCCGCATGCGCGATGTGTGCGATGAGCGGATAGTGATCGGAGGCGATGCGCGACAGCCGCGTGCGATGCACATCGACACGCATGAGACGCTCGCCCGGATGCACCCATATGCGATCGAGCGCGAAGAGCGGATAGCGCGTCGGAAAGGTGCGCAATGCACTCGCGCGATGAAAGTGCGTGACGAGCCGCCGCAACGTGCGGCCATAGACGAACCACTCGTTCAGATCGCCGAGCAGGATGACGGGCATCGCGGGCGTATCGAAGCTTTGCAGCACCTGCTCCACCTGCGCGCGCCTTTCGCTCGATGCAAGGCCGAGATGCGTCGCGACCACGCGCCATACTTCGCCGCCGCAATCGATGTCGGCGTCGAGCGCGCCGCGCGGCTCGCGGCTTCTGAACGAGAGATCGAGCGTGCGCACCGCGCGCACCGGATAACGCGTGAGCACCGCGTTGCCGTAGCGGCGCGCGGGCGTATCGAGCGTCGGGCCCGCGACCGCATGCAGGTTCGTCATGCGTTGCAGCAGATCGAGCACATCGGGCGAGCCGCTGCCGCCGAGCGGGACTTCCTGCAGCGCGAAGATATCCGCATCGATCTCCGCGAGCACTTCGCCAATGCGCTCCGGCGCAAACTTGCCGTCGATGCCTATCGCGCCATGCAAGTTGTATGTGGCGATGCGCAGCTCTTTCGCGCGCGCTTCGCTCATGTCGTCCTGTTCGATGACGTTCTCGTGCATCGGCGTCATGAATTGACCTCGTCGGGGCGCTCGTTGCGGGCCGGCGTCTCACGCGGCATCGTGCCGCTCTCGCGCAGTTCGCTCGCGCGCTTCGCTTCGTCGCTCGCACGCGGCTTGTCGGCATCGCCCGGTGCGCCTTCGTGCGCTTCCTGATGCTTTGCGCCGCCGAGAAAGCGTTGCAGCAGCAGCGATACGCCGAGCAGCGCCGCGCCAATGCCGATCAGCACCGCGAACGAGCCGACCGTCGGCCGATGCAGCGAAGCCACGAGCTGATGCGCGAACGCGACCGTGAGCACGATGCCGGGCCCCATGCCGAGCATCGTGCCGATGATGAAATCGCGCATGCGGATATGCGATGCGCCCGCGACGAGATTGACGATCGCGAACGGCGCGACCGGCAAGAGCCGCAACGCGACGACCGCCACGATGCCGCGTTTGGCCACGCGTTCCGACAGCCGGTTCACGCGCGCGCCCGCGAGCCTGCGCACGGCATCGCGGCCGAGCCAATTGCCGAGCGAATATGAAATCGCCGCTGCGATCGTCGTGCCGACGAACGCATACGCGCCGCCCCAATATGCGCCGAACACGATGCCGCTCGTCGCGATCAGCAGCGTGATCGGCACCGCGATGACCGCGGCAAGCACATAACAGAGCACGATCCAGAGCGGCGCGAGCGGCAGCGAGTCGATATGCCGCGTCGCGTTCGTGAGCGACTTCAGGTTCACGTATTCGCCGAGCGGCGTCCAGTTCCACAGACCCGCGACGACCACGACGAGAAGCGCGAACACGCCGAGCAGCGCGAACCGCCCGATGAGCGGCCGCGTCTTCTCCTTGGGCACGAACTGGTCGACGAGTTCGCCGGCGGCGATCGGCGTTTCGGGATCGATGAGCGCTTCGGGCGGAATCACCTGATCGAGTTCGGTCGACACTTGCGGATCGAGCGGCACCATCGTGCGATGCTCGTCGCGGTTGCGCAGCAGCGCCTGTATCGCGGCGTTCATGCCGTTGCGCGCCTGGGTTTCGCGCACGACATCGTCGACTTTGCAGCCGAGATGTTCCGCAAGCAGCGTGTCGCGCATCGTCGCGATCGCGCGGCGGATGCGCGCATCGGCGCCCGCGTCGATCGACACGTTGCATTCGCTGTCGAGAACCATCGAGCGATTGTTCAGATTCGCCGATCCGACGATCAGCAATTCGTCGTCGACGATCATCAACTTGCTGTGCACGTTGACGATCTCGTCGCCGAGCTTCGGCACGCTCGGAAACAGCAGCCGGTAGCGCCCGTGCGTGTCGGCGTTCTTCAGCAGCGTGTGAAGGCGCGCACGCAGCACGCCCATCGTCACTTCCTGCAGCCAGCCGCTCTGATTGCGCGGCACGACGATCGCGAGATCGGGGCCGTCCTCGCGCGCGAGCGATTCGGCGAGCGCCGCGCCGATCGTCCCCGACGTGAAATACTGATTCTCGATATAGATGCTGCGCCGCGCCCGCGCGATGGCGTCGAGATACTGCGTGCGAATCTGCCGCACCGGTTCGCGGCCGAGATAATCCGGTTCTGTCAGCGAGATGGCGATATCGACATCTTCGAGATCGACGCGGCGCGAAGGCGGCCACGGATCGTGCCGGAGATTCGCGCGGTGCGCGCGGATCGCGAGACGCTTGCCGCATGCGCGCGCCCATCGTTCGCGCGCGAGTTGGCCTATTTCGCGCGCGGCGTCGCCATCGAACATCGAATGGACGTCGTGGAACGGCTGGTACGGCGCGCCGTTCGCATCGCGGCGCAAGGGCTCGTCGGGCGCGTGCGCGGTCGTGTCCCAGCGCGAGCGCGTGAGATCGAGACCGCCGACGAATGCCACGCGATCATCGATCACGACGATCTTCTGATGTTGCGAGCCGCCGAGCGGATGCTTGCCGTCCATCTGAAACGCGATGCGCCGGTTCGTGCGCCAGCCCATCTTGTACACGGGCAGCCATTCGCGCTCGAACGCGTAGAGCATCGCGAAATCCCACGCGAGAATGTAGATGCGCAGCCGCCGCTTGTCGCCGGCGAGCGCGTGCAGAAAATCGCCGAGCGCTTCGGGATAGCCATCGTCGGCGCCTTCGGGCGTGAGCTTCATGCGGCTGTCGATATCCCAGCCGAGAATGAACACCGTGCGCTCCGCGCGCGTGAGCGCCTCGCGCAGCACGCGGAAATAATCCGCGCCGTCGATGAGAAGACTGAAGCGATCCGCATGACGCACACTCGCGCAATTGCGTCCCGGCTGGAAGAACGATTCTTCGTTTGCGTGATCCATGTGCCCTTCGAAGCACTCCGCGGCCAAATAACTTTCGTTTTGCAAGCCTCATGCCCGCCATGTCGCGCGGTGATACGCTTCGTTGCACATGCCGATACCGGAGCGACATGCGTGATGAACGATAACGAAGCCAACCTTCAGGACGACGAGCGCGCAGGACTCGTTGCGCTCGCGGCGGCATCGGTGGTCGTCGGTGCGGCGACGGGCGCGATCGGCGTGCTCTTTCGCTTCGCCCTCGAACGCGCCGACGCATGGCGCAACGCGCTCGTCGCGTGGGCGCATGCGGGCCACGATGCGTCGATCATTCTCGTCGTGCTCGCCGCGACGGCCGCCGCCGCACTCGCCGCCTGGCTCGTCGCGCGCTTCGCACCCGTGGCGGGCGGCAGCGGCATTCCGCACGTCGAAGCGGTGCTGCACGCGAGCGTGCCGCCTGCGCCGCTCGTGCTCATCCCGATCAAGTTCGTCGGCGGCGTGCTCGCTATCGGCGCGGGGCTCGCGCTCGGCCGCGAAGGTCCGACCGTGCAGATGGGCGCATCGATCGCGCATGCCATCGGCACGTCTTTCAGGCGCAGTGCAAGCGATTGCCGCGTGCTGCTCGCGGCGGGCGCGGGCGCGGGGCTCGCAACCGCGTTCAATGCGCCGATCGCGGGCGCGGTGTTCGTGCTCGAAGAACTGATGCGCCGTTTCGATACGCGAACGGCGGTCGCGGCGCTCGGCGCATCGGCGAGCGCGATCGCAATGGCGCGTGTCCTGCACGGCGACCTTCCCGATTTCCACGTTCCCGCGCAGGCGTTTCCGGGCTTCGAAACGACCGGCCTGCATCTCGTGCTCGGCGCGCTGCTCGGGCTGCTCGGCGCGATGTATAGCCGCCTCACGCTTTGGACGCTCGATATCGCCGAATCGATCGCGCCGCCTTCATCGGTGAAACGTGCGACGGCGCGCGCGGCGATGGTCGGCGCGGCCGTCGGGCTGCTCGCGTGGTTCGCGCCGCAACTCGCCGGCGGCGGCGATGCGCTGACCGAGCGCGCGCTGCTCGGCGCGGGCACCATTGCGAGCGTGACGGCGATGTTCGCGCTGCGCTTCGTGCTTGGCCCGCTCTCCTACGCGGCGGGCACGCCCGGCGGCCTTTTTGCGCCGATGCTCGCGCTCGGCGCGCAAACGGGCCTCGTTTTCGGCCGCGTGTGTCTCGACTGGTTTCCCGGCATTGCGCCCGCCACCGGCGACTCGGCCACGTTCGCCGTCGTCGGCATGGCCGCCTTCTTCGTCGCGGTGGTGCGCGCGCCGGTCACGGGCATCGTCCTCGTCACGGAGATGACGGCGAGCTTCACGCTGCTTCTGCCGATGCTCACCGCCTGCTTCACCGCGATGATCGTGCCGATGCTCCTGCGCGTTCCGCCAATCTACGATTCGCTCGGCGAGCGCGCGGCGAAGCGCCGCTGACGCGCGCTCTGCATGCGCCGGGCCGTTGCGGTAGTCTCGTCGATGGACTTCATCGACGAGGACAGGCAATGGAATATCGACATCTCGGTGCTTCGGGCTTCAAGGTTCCCGTGTTGAGCTTTGGCACCGGCACGTTCGGCGGCAAGGGCGAATTCTTTCAGGCGTGGGGCGAGACCGACGTGAGCGAAGCACGCAAGCTCGTCGACATCTGTCTCGACGCGGGCGTGACGATGTTCGACACCGCCGACATCTATTCGCGCGGTTCATCGGAATCGATACTCGGCGAAGCGCTCAAGGGGCGGCGCGACAAGGTCATCGTCTCGACCAAGGCGACCTTTCGTTTCGACGACAACGATCCGAACGCCGTCGGCTCGTCGCGCTTTCATCTGATTCGCGCCGTGGATGCGGCGCTCGAACGGTTGCAGACCGATTACATCGACGTGTTCCAGCTGCATGGCTTCGACGCGAAAACGCCCGTCGAAGAGACGCTTTCCACGCTCGACGATCTCGTGCGCGCGGGCAAGATCCGCTATACGGGCGTGTCGAATTTCTCGGGCTGGCATCTGCAAAAATCGCTCGATGTGGCCGATCGCTACGGCTATGCGCGCTATGTCGCGAACCAGACGTACTACTCGCTGATCGGCCGCGATTACGAATGGGAACTGATGCCGCTCGGGATCGATCAGGGCGTGGGCGCAATCGTGTGGAGTCCGCTCGGCTGGGGACGGCTCACCGGCAAGATCCGCCGCGGTGCGCCGCTGCCCGCGACGAGCCGTCTGCATAAAACCGCCGACATGGGGCCGCCGGTGCCGGACGAATATCTCTACCGCGTCGTCGATGCGCTCGACGCCATCGCCGGCGAAACCGGCAAGACCGTGGCGCAGATCGCGCTCAACTGGCTGCTGCAGCGTCCGACGGTCGCGACGGTGCTCATCGGCGCGCGCAACGAGGAACAGTTGCGGCAGAACCTGGGCGCGGCCGGCTGGAATCTCACGCCCGAGCAAGTCAGGACGCTCGATGAAGCGAGCAAGGTAACGCCGGCCTATCCGTACTGGCATCAGCAAGGCTTCGCGGAACGCAATCCGTTCCCCGTTTGATTGATCGAACGACGGCGCGGCGCGCAAGCCGCGCCCGACTACCGTACAGGAAGACAGCCGGCAATCTGTACCGGTACTGTACTGGCCAACTTTCGTACACTGAGCGCTCATCAAGTCCTTCACGCCGGAGCGCGCCATGCCTGCCGAACTCTTCAACGCCCTTCCCGCCGCCGCGCTGTTCGCGCTCGTGACGACGATTACGCCCGGCCCCAACAACACCATGCTGCTCGCCTCTGGCGTGAACTTCGGTTTGAAGCGCACGGTGCCGCATGTGCTCGGCATCAGCGCCGGCATGGCGATCCTGATGATCGCGGTCGGCCTGGGGCTCGCGCAGGCGTTCGAGAAGCTGCCGTTCCTTTACACGACGCTGGAAGCGGCGAGCATCGCGTATCTGCTGTATCTGGCGTGGAAGATCGGCACGTCGTCGTCGGTGCAGATGCGCGATGGCCAGTCGCGCCCGATGCGCTTTCACGAGGCGGTCGCCTTCCAGTGGATCAACCCGAAAGCGTGGATGATGGTGCTCACCGCCGCGACCACGATCCATCTGCACGCGAGCCTGTCGTGGAACGCGGCGCTGATGGCGCTCGTGATCGTGGTGATCGGGCTGCCGTGCATCACGATGTGGGCCGCGTTCGGCATGTCGCTGCGCCGCTTTCTCGCGAATCCGCGGTGGCTGCGCATCTTCAACATCACGATGGCCGTGCTGCTCGTGATGTCGCTATACCCGATCGCCGCCCATTTTTTCGACTGAGCGCGCTCTTTGCCTCGACGCCCGTCCCGGTGCATACTGCCCCTACGCGCCGGCACGCAAAATCTGCGTCCCGCTTGCAAGTTTGGGACTGCGTTTCTTTTCCCGTAGCACGGTCTGCCCGTCTAGCCGCCCAGATCATCCTTAAGCGATCCTTTAAGGCGGCATTTCAGCCCGGCGCGTACATGCCTTGCTAGTCAGTCGGTTCGCGCCGAATCGTCGGCGCGGCTTTGAAATCTGTTCAAGGAGTACGCCATGTCTGGAGCCAATCGCCCATCCGGTCCCGCCACGCGCAAATCCCTCGACCTAGCCGATCAGATCGAACGCGATGAACTGGAGAACAACCTGCCGGATGCGCTAAGCAGCGTCGACGACGAAGACGACGACGATGAAAACGACTCCGATCGCACACTAGGCCGTTAGCCTCGAAAGCCGGACCCTGCGCGCCGAAGGAGGCGTGCACCGCAACGCCGCAATGTATTCGCTCATTGCGGCGTTTTTGCATCCAAAGCGTGCGTCGCTGCGCCGGGCACGTCCGTTGCTTTGAACGATGCGCTTCAAGACCCCGATCAAACGAGCATCGACTATCGACGATCAACAAGGAGGGCGCCATGCTCCGTTACGCTGTCATCTTCTTCATCATCGCGATCATCGCGGCCTTTTTCGGCTTCGGCGGCATCGCAACGGGCGCGGCGGAAATCGCCAAGATCCTGTTCTTCATCTTCATCGTGATCTTTCTCGCGACGTTGCTGCTCGGCGTATTCAGGCGATGACGATGCGCTTCTGCCAATAGCGGAACGCGCGGTCGAGGCCGCGCGTTTTGCATGCGCTCAGGTAACGATCACGCGATTCTTCCCGTCGCGTTTCGCGCGATAGAGCGCGAGATCGGCGGCCTCGACGAGTTGCTTGGACGCATCCTCGTGCAGCGCGATCTGCGTCGCGCCGCCGACGCTGATCGTCACGCGTCCGCTCGCGGAGCCCGCATGCGGCACGTCGAGCGATTCGACTGCAATGCGTATCTTCTCGCCGAGCAGACGCAAGCCCGGCGCCGACGTCGACAGCAACACGACCGCGAATTCCTCGCCACCGAAGCGCGCCGCGAGATCGGCCGGGCTGTTCAAACTGGATTCGATCGTATGCGCGACGAGTTTCAGCACATCGTCGCCGGCGACGTGTCCGTAAGTATCGTTATACGACTTGAAGTTGTCGACATCGATCATCAGAAAGCCGATCGACGCATGCTCGCGCGCGGCACGTCGCCATTCGGCATTCAGATAATCGTCGAGACGGCGGCGATTCGACAGGCCCGTCAAGCCGTCCGAATGCGTCAGGCGCTGTAATTCCAGATTCGTTTCGAGCAGCTTCTGCTGCGACTGACGCAGCGCGCGATACGCTTCGTCGCGCTGCAACAGGTTCTGATATGAACGCGAGTGATAACGCACGCGCGCGACCAGTTCGATCGTATCGGGCAGCTTCACGAGATAATCGTTCGCGCCCGCCGCGAAGGCCGCGCTCTTGATGCGCGGCTCTTCCTTCGTCGAGAGCACGATGATCGGGATATCGCGCGTCGCCGGATGCTCGCGGTACTGACGCACGAGCGTCAGGCCATCGACGCCGGGCATCACGAGGTCTTGCAGGATCACCGTCGGGCGCGTTTCCTGTGCGATGGACAGCGCTTCTTCCGGATTCGCGCAGTAATGCAGATCGACGTTCGGCTCGTCGGCGAGCGCGCGGCGCAGCGCCTCCGCGATGATCGCCTGATCGTCGACGAGCAGCACCATCACCGGCAATTCGGCGGCGGGCGGCGCGTTCAATGCGGCGGCAAGCAGTTCGGACACGGCGCGCTCGTCCGCGATCGCGCGCGAACCCGCGCGTTCGATGCTCGCCGCCGCCGCTGCAGCGGCCCGTTTCGCGCGCTCGGCGAGCGGATCGGGATGAGGAAGTTTCATGAACGTGTCCTTTGATTATCGTTCGATGTTCGGGTCGAATGCCCGGGCGATGGCGTCCGCGATGCGCGGCAGCGGCAATATCGACACCGCCGCGTTGAGCGTGGCCGCCGCTTTCGGCATGCCATAGACGGCGCTCGTCGCCTCGTCCTGCGCGATCGTGTGATAGCCCTTCGCGCGCATCGCCTTCAGTCCGATCGCGCCGTCGCGGCCCATGCCGGTCAGCAGCACGCCGAGCGCGCGTCCGGTCCATCGCTCGGTCACGCTCTGAAAGAACACGTCGACGGAAGGGCGATACGGCAACTGCTCCGGATGCGCGGTATAGCCGAGGCGCGATGCATCGATGAAATGCAGATGGTCGTTGGTCGCGGCGAGCAGCACTTCGCCGGGCGCGGGCCGGTCGCCTTCGCGCGCGATACGCACGCGCAGCGCCGATTGCGCATCGAGCCATTGCGCCATGCCTTCAGCAAACGCGCGGTCCACGTGCTGCACGATGACGATCGCCGCCGCGAAGTCCTTCGGCAATGCGCCGAGCACGGTCGCGAGCGCGGACGGCCCGCCCGCCGATGCGCCTATCGCAACGAGACGTTCGCCGCTTTTCATCGTGGCCGGCATGCCCGACGATGCGAGCCGCGCGCCGATCTGATCGATCTTCGCGATGAGGGCCGCCGCGCCGCGACGCGCATCGGCGCCGGCGAGCGCGGGTGTATCGACGGCATCGAGCGCGCCTGCGCCCATCGCTTCATAAACGCGCCACGCATTCGCGCCGACATCGACGGTGACGACGAGAATCGCGCACGGCGAACGTGCCATGATGGTCCGCGACGCCTGCACGCCATCGACCTTCGGCATGACGAGATCCATCAGCATGACATCGGGCGTGTGCGCCGCGCAATAGTCGATGGCCTCCTGGCCGTCATGCGCGACCCACGCGATCTCGAAGTCGGGCCGCGACGCGAGCGCGCGCCGCAACGCTTCCACCGCGAGCGCAACATCGTTGACGATACCGATCTTCATGTTTTCGCCTCGCCGATGAGATCGCGCACGGCATCGATCAGCGCCTGGTCGTGGAAGCTGCCTTTCGCGAGGTAATAGTCCGCGCCCGCATCGAGGCCGCGCTGACGGTCTTCCGCGCGGTCCTTGTACGACACGATCATTACCGGCAACGCGGCGAGTTGCGCGTCGCGCTTGATGAGCGTGACGAGCTCGATGCCGTCGAGACGCGGCATGTCGATATCGGTGATGACGAGATCGAAGTCCGCGCCGCGCACCGCGTTCCAGCCGTCCATGCCGTCGACCGCAACGGAGACGTCGTAGCCGCGCGACGCGAGCAGCTTGCGTTCGAGCTCGCGCACCGTGAGCGAATCGTCGACGACGAGCACGCGCTTCGCGCTCGCCACGCTCGCACGCGCAGCGCCCGCGCCGACGCGCCCGAGCTCGCCGCTGCCGACGAGCTTTTCCACCGAGCGCAGCCAGTCGTCGAGATCGGCGATGAGCAACGGATCGCCGTTCTCCATCAGTGCGCCCGCCGCGATGTTGCGCACCTTGCCGAGGCGCTTGTCGAGCGGCTGCACGACGAGCATGCGCTCGCCGAGAAAGCGATCGACGACGACGCCATAACTCGCCGCGCCCTGCCCGATCACGACGACATCGAGCGCATCGCCTGCGGCTTCGAACGCCGCGGTCTGCAGAATCTGATGCGCGGTGACGAGGCCGACGCGCTTGCCGTCGAACGAGAAATGCTGCTGGCCTTCGAGCATGTCGATCTCGCTCGCGGGCAAGACGAGCGTGCGCGCGACATGCGCAAGCGGCAATCCATACGGCTCGCCATCGACCTCGACGATCAGGCTGCGGATCACCGAAAGCGTGAGCGGCAATTGCAGCGTGAAGCGCGTGCCCGCGTGCGCTTCCTGCGTCACACGCACGCTGCCGCGCACTTGCCGCACGACGTCGTGCACCGCATCGAGACCGACGCCGCGGCCGGATACATCGGTGACGGCATCGCGCATCGAAAAGCCGGGCAGAAAGAGGAATTCGAGCAGTTCGCTCTCGGTGAGACGTGCAGCCGTGTCGTCGCTCGCGAGCTTCTTTCGCACGACCGCGCGGCGTAGCGCATCGAGATCGACGCCCGCGCCGTCGTCGGACACGCTGATGAAAAGCGAGCCTGCGCTATGGCGCGCGTCGAGCGTGATCGTGCCGGTCTCCGGCTTGCCGAGCGCGCGCCTGAGCGACGGCTCCTCAATGCCGTGATCGATCGCGTTGCGCAGCAAATGGCCGAGCGGGGCGTCGAGCAGATCGAGAATGTCCCGATCGACCTGCGTCGTTTCGCCCGTGATGACGAGACGCACGTCGCGGCCGAGCCTCCGCGCGACATCGCGCACCATGCGCGCGAAGCCGCCGGTTGCATCGACAAAGGGACGCATGCGGCACGCGAGCGCCTCGTCGTAGATCTGCTGCGCGAGATGCGTCGAGCGACGATCGAAGTTTTCGAGTTCAGACAGACGCGCGCTCAGTTGCCGATGCGCTTCCGCTGTCAGACGGCGCACTTCGTCAAGCGCGGCGCGCGCGCGCGCATCGAGCGGTGCGGCGTTCGTGTCGGTCAGCGTTTCATGCAGGCGTTCGAGCGCGCGGCTCGCGTCGTGCTGAATGCGCTTCACGCGCAGCATCGATTGCGAAAACGGCTTCAGCCAGCGCGATTCGACGAGCGATTCGCCCGAATGACTCAGCAGGCGATCGAGCGTGTCGGCGCGCATGCGCAACATGCGGGCCTCGTTAGTTCGCGAAGGCGCGTGTAACGGCTCGGGCGCTGGCGGCGCAAAACCTTCGGCATCCGTATCATTTCCTTCGATACGCGCGTGGAGGCTGGCGACGAACATATCGACTTCGCGTTCGAGCGCGCTTTGCGCATCGGCGTCCTGCGCTATGCCGATCTGCACGATCAGATCGACGCCGCGCAACAGCATGTCGATATGGCCAGCATCGAGCACGATGCGCCCATCCTGCGCCGCAACGAAGCAATCTTCCATCGCATGCGCGAGCGTCACGCCGACCGGCACGCCGACCACGCGCGCCGCGCCCTTCAGCGAATGCGCGGCGCGCATGCTCGCTTCGAGCGTGACGGGATCGCGCGGCGCGCGTTCGAGCGCGATGAGGCCATCGGCCAGAATCTGCGCCTGAGCGCGCGCCTCTTCCTGAAAGAGTTCGAGCAGCGACGAGCGGCCCGCATCGATGCTCGTCATGTGAGACTCCGGTTCAGGCTGTCGATGAGACGGTCGGCGTCGAGCAGTCCGGCGGTCGCGGCCTTGAACGCGGCAACCGCGTGCGCGTGCGACGATAGACGTTGCGCAAGCGTTGCCGGTACGGGCTGAAGCTGCGCGGGCGTGAAGCGATGCACGCCGTCGACGGCATCGACGGGAAACGCGACCGGCGCTTCGTGCTCGCCGTTGCCGCATTGCATGACGATGAGACGCCCGAGCTCGCGCGCATCGAGCGACACGTTCTTTGCCGCGCCCTCGTTCGTTTCGATGCCAAAGAGCCGTGCAAGCGATACGCAGACGATCAGTCTGCCGCGCACGTTGACGACGCCCAGCACCGCGCGATTGCGCCGATGCGGCAGCGAATGCACCGGCCGTAGTTGCGCGACTTGCGCGCAGAAGGCCGTCGGCAAACCGAGCCATTCTCCGCCGATGCGGAACACGAGGCACGAAATGGCTTCGTTATCCGCATTGCTCTTATCGGCATTCGTCGATGCCACGATCGACGTGCGCCCTTCCACGCGATCGAGCACACGTGCGGCCGCTGCTTCGTGGACCGGGCAGTTGCGGCAATGTACGTAACGTGCGAGCTTCGGGCACGACGCATCGCCGCGCACGCCGATGCGGTTCCAGCAATCGTCGATATCGCGTGCGTTCATCGCGCGGCTCCGCTGATGCGCCCGGCGCGCGCGAGCAGAAGACGCGCGCCGCTTTCATCGCCATCGAGCGACAGGCACGCGGCCAGATGCGCAAGCGCCTCGCGATGCGCGGGATCGAGATACAGCGCACGACGATAATGCCCGCGCGATGCCTGACGCTCGCCACGCGCATCGGCGATCACGCCGAGCAGATAATACGCATCCGCGTTCGACGGATGTGCGCTCAAATATGCATGCGCCGCGCGCGCAGCGTCATCGAGCTGGCCGGCGTCGGCAAGCGCGCGCGCATGCGTGAGGTTAGCGGGTTCCTTCGGCGCCTCTTCCCGCGGCGTCATGACCGGCGTCGCGCGAACTGGCGGCGGTGCGCTCGCCCATGCGGGCAGCACGAACGCGGGCTTGATCGGCTTCGCGATGATCTGCGGATCGTGCTGACTGTGCGGAGCGTGCTGACTGTGCGGCGTGTGCTGCCTGGGCCATCCACCTCGAAACACGTTCGCGCGTTCGTGCTCTGGGCGATTGAACGCAAACGCGAGCGGAATGTTCGCGGAGCTCATGCCCTCGCGCATCAAAAGGCCCGTTTCCGCCGGACCGACGAACAGCGTGCCGCCTTGCGCGAGCAATCCGTCGAGCACGCGCAGGGCGGCGCACTGTGTATCGCGATCGAAATAGATCAGCACGTTGCGGCACAGAATGAAATCGAAGCGCTCGAAAGCGAGCGCATCGAGTTGCAGCAGATTCGCCTGCGAAAAGCACACGCTTTGCGCGATGGCGGGATCGAGTTGCCAGCCGCCGTCGCTCGCAACGAAGTGACGGTCGCGATAATCGAGCGCGCGTCCGCGAAACGCGTTACGCCCGTAATGCGCGCGGCGTGCGATCGCGAGCGCGCGTTCGCTGACGTCGATCGCATCGATCGTGAAGCGCTCGGCGGGAATGCCCGCCTCGAGCAGCGACATCGCGACCGTATAGGCTTCTTCGCCCGTCGAGCATGGCGCGCTCAACACGCGCACCGGTTTCGCGGGACGCTCGTGCAGACGCACGCGCGCAAGACGCGCGAGCGCGGCATACGCTTCGGGATCGCGGAAGAACCACGTCTCGGGCACGACGACCGCGTCGATCAGCTCCTGCATATGCGCGCCGTCCTGCGTCACCGCGCGATAGTAGTCGTCGAGCGTGCCGCCTCGTTCATCGCGCCACAGGTGGTAACGCTCGCGCACCGCGCGCGCTACGGCATTCGCGCCGATCGATTCCGCATCGAGCCCGATCGTGCGATGCAGCAGGTCGATGAATCGGCCGACGCCGGACGAATCGTCCGCGAAGGCGTTCGGCAACGCGCTCATGCTTCGCTCCCTGCGAAGAGCAGCGCCTGCACGTCATCGGGCAACAGATGCTCGATGCGCACCCATTGCAGCAGCCCCGCTTCATCGCGCGTGAGCGGGCCGAGGTAGCGCGCGTGCGGCGTGTCGATGCCCGCATCGGTGAACGACCCGGCATCGAACGTGACCGTGCGCGTCGCCTGTTCGAGCAGCAAGCCGAGCCGATGATATGTCCGCACGCCATCGCCGCCGATACGCGGATAGGCGACGAGCGCAAGCCGCGTCGACAGTCTTTCGCGCGACGCACGCGAAAGCGCAAGCGCCGCGATATCCACGACGGGCACGCTCGCGCCTTCGTAATCGAGCACGCCCGCGACCCATGCAGGCGCGCCCGGCAGCGCCTTCAGCGGCGCGAGCGGCAGCATGCGCTCGATCTGCGCGCTGTCGAGCAGATAGCGATCGGAACCGAGGGTGAACTGGACGAAGAGCATCGGCGCCGGTCTTCAGGCCGCGATCTTGAAGCGCGATACGCCGGTGCGCAGGCCGTTCGCGACGTGCGTGAGGTCGTCGATCGCCTGCGTCGACTGGCGCAGCGATTCGGCCGTCTGCTGCGCGGCCTCCGAAAGTTGCGACAGCGCCTGCGATATCTGATCCGCGCCGGTGGCCTGCGTCTGCATGCCTTCGTTGATCATCGAGACGCGCGGCGCGAGCGTCTGCACCTGATGGATGATCTGCGAAAGCTGGCCGCCCACTTGCTGCACGTCGAGCATGCCGCGGCGCACTTCCTCGGAGAACTTGTCCATGCCCATCACGCCCGCCGCGACCGCCGACTGGATCTCCTTCACCATCTGCTCGATGTCGAACGTGGCGACCGCCGTCTGATCCGCGAGACGGCGAATCTCGGTTGCGACGACCGCGAAGCCGCGTCCGTATTCGCCCGCCTTCTCCGCTTCGATCGCCGCATTCAGCGAAAGCAGATTGGTTTGATCCGCGACTTTCGTGATCGTCGCGACGACCTGATTGATATTGCCCGCCTTCTCGTTGAGGATCGCGAGCTTGCCGTTCACCGAGCCGGCCGCTTCCATTACAAGGCGCATGGTTTCCTCCATGCGTGTGAGGCCCGCCTGACCGGTGCCCGCGAGCGCCGCCGATTGCTCCGCGACGCCCGAGACTTCGTTTATCGTTCGCACGAGATCGCGCGCGGTCGCGAAGATTTCACGCGATGTCGCGCCGATTTCCGTCGTCGTCGCGGCGGTTTCGCTCGCGGTGGCCTGCTGCTCGCGCGCGGTCGCGGCAATCTCCGACACCGACGTCGTCACCTGCACCGCCGATTTCTGCGCCTGACTGACGAGGCCCGTGAGTTCGTCCGTCATGCGGTTGAAGCCCGCTTCCAGCGTGCCGAATTCGTCGCGGCGCGCGAGTGCGAGCCGCTGCGTGAAGTCGCCGGTACGCATCTGATCGACCACGTCGACAAGACGCAGCATCGGCACGGTCAGCGCCTTCATCAGCATGAAGCCGAGCACCGACGCAGCCACGATCGCCATCAGCATGATGACGATGAGCGTCACTTCCGATTTCTGCACCGAGCCGCGAATGCTCTCCACCGACTTCGCGTTGAAGGTCTCGTTATGATCGACGAGCGCGCGCGCCGCGCTCTGCCCCGCTTCCCATGCGGGCGTGAGACGCGTGTTGAAGGTCGCGATGGCCACGTCCTTCGCGCTCGCGAGTTCGCGCAGCGTCTGATCCTGAACCGGAAAGTAGAGGTCGTGCTGGCGCTTGAAATCGTTGAAGAGGCGACGGTCTTCGTCTTCGAAGATCGTCGGCACGTAAGTGTCCATCAGCTTGTCGATCGTGGCGCGCGTCTGTGCGAGGCGTTGCGTGTCGCGGCGCGTTTCTTCCGCATCGTTGTCGATGAAGACGAGCCGCTGCGTGATCGTGTAGTTCTCGAACCATGCCGCGCGCAGATCGCTGGACAGCGAGAAGCCGACCATCGAATCGTCTTCGAGACTCTTCGCTTCGCGATCGATTCCGCCGAGCAGCGTGTACGAGAGCGCGGCCATGAGCAGCATCAGAATGAGGATGATGCCGAAGCTCGCCAGAATGCGATGCCGAATGGACAGTTGCTTCACGCGTTTGAGCCCTATCAGTGAAAAAGGACGGCTGCCGCGACGCGCGAACATGCGAGGCGTCGCGGGTACAGCATGTTTTCGCGCGTGAAAGCCGCGCTGCCAGACCGTGTTAACGGCCGATTGTGGCTGCGCTTGAATTCGATGTCTCGAGATGAATCGTTTCGCCGTGTGTCAGCACGGTAAACGCGTCTGCGGGCAGCCCCGCGCGGCGCACGGCTTCGGCGAGCCGGCGCGGCGGCTCGTCGAGTGGTTCATCGGTCAGTTCGAACGTGCCCCAGTGAATGCCGATCGCCTTCTTCGCGTGCACGTCCTGGAAGATGCGCACCGCTTCCTCCGGATCGACGTGCTGCGCGCGCATGAACCAGCGCGGATCGTAGGCGCCGATCGGAATGAGCGCGAGATCGAAGCCGCCGAAGCGCGCGCCGATATCGCGGAAGTCCGGCGAGTAGCCCGTGTCGCCCGCGAAGTAGAACGAGTACGGATGCGCCGCGCCCGCGGGCGTCTTCACGACCCAGCCGCCCCACAGCGTTTCCGCACGGTCGAACGGCGTGCGCGCGGACCAGTGCTGGCTCGGGACGAACCAGATATCGAGGCCGGCGGCGTGCGTTTCGTCGCTCCAGTCGAGTTCTTCGACGTTGGTCACGCCGGCATCGTTCATCCATTGCTTGATGCCGAGCGGCACGAGAAAGCGCGGCGCTCCGCCGGTTTGGCGGTTGAGCATCTCGATGCTCGGCTTGTCGAGATGATCGTAGTGACTGTGCGAGATCAGCACGATGTCGATATGCGGCAACTCGTCGAGCGTCAGACCGGGCGGCGTCCTGCGTTTCGGGCCGGCGAACGAGAATGGGGATGCGCGCTCGGAGAACACGGGATCGGTAAGGATGTTGACGCCGTCGATCTGCAGCAGCGCGCTCGCGTGGCCGATCCACGTCAACGTGTTTTCCGTGCGATTGGCTTGCAGCCACGCGATGTCGGGATGCGCCATCGGAAAGCGATAGCCGTTCGCGGGCGGCTTCGGCAGGCCTTGCGTGAAGCGCTCCCAGCGCCACTTCAGAAGCGATTCGCGCGGCAGGTGGCCGTAGTTGTTTTCATAGCCCGATGACGTGTGCTTCGCGTGATGCAGCGGCTGCGGCGCTTGCGATGCGGTCGCCGACGCGGGTTCGTCGCTGTGCGCATCGGTGCCGGACGCGCAGCCTGCAAATAGCGCAAGTGCGCAGGCGGCGGAGGAAGAGAGAAGTCGCATGTTCTGCCGGGTTACATGCCTCGGTGGATATCGATTGTACGAAATGCATGCCGAAAAGCGCTCATGCGCGCTTTCCTGACTAGCTAGCAAAATGCGGGCTTCCCCGCCGTACAAGGCGCAAGGCGCGAATTCGCCCAATGGTCAGGCCATTCGGCCCGCTTCTTGCATAACCGAACCCCGGCGCCAACAGGCGCCATCGAAAAACCAATCGCGGCGCGTGCTCTTTTTTAATGCGGCTATCGCACTCAGGCACGTAGCACGCCGGCGTCAGGAACGGGGGCTTCATGGGCAGCAGTCAAAGAAAACACGCCGTACGTACGTTCAACCCGCAACTGCATACGTTGCACGCGATGCTGGTATCGCGCGCGGCGTCGCACGTGGCAAGCGCAATGCGGCCCGAAGGCCGCGACGAGGCGCTCGCGGAAGGTATTGCCGAGGTGATCGCCCATTGCGGGCATGCGGGGCTCGGACTCTTTCTCGCGGCGGTCTGGCACTGGCTCGATGAACGCGACTACCACGAAGCCGCCGACACCGTGCAGCACTATATCGAAAGCGGCACGATGCCGACGGTCAAGCCGACGCCGCAACCGGTGCGACGCCGCGACGCGCGTATCACGTAACGAAGCCTTAGCGCGTTACGTGCCGAACCATCCCGCATCGACGTAATAGTCGCGCGCGGTGCAGCGCGCCGCATCGTCGGATGCGAGGAACAGCACCATGCGCGCGACGTGCTCCGCATCGATCCGCTCGTGCAGGCATTGTTGCGCGAGCAGCTTTGCCTCGCTCTCGGGCGACTGCCACAGTTTCATTTGACGCGGCGTGCGTACCGCGCCAGGAATCACCGTGTTCACGCGAATGCCATGCTCGCCGAGTTCGCGCGCGAGGCCGCGCGTGAGTCCTTCGATCGCGGCCTTCGCGGTCATGTAAAGCGTGAGATCGGGCAGCGCGAGATGCCAGGATATCGAGCCCATGTTCACGATCGAACCTTGCGCTTGCGTGCGCATGCGCTTCGCCGCGGCCTGCGCACAGAAGAACTGATGCCGCAGGTTCACGGCCATGCGCTCGTCCCAGTATGCGGCGCTCACGTCTTCCCAGTGATGGCGGTCGTCGTTCGCGGCGTTGTTCACCAGCACGTCGATGGTGCCCGCATCGCTCGCGATCTCGTCGAAGGCTTTCTCGATGGCGCTCGCATCGCGCAGATCGCAGTGCAGGAACTTCGGCGCGTGCTTCTCGCTTGCGAGCGTCTGTTCGACTTGCCGCGCATCGGCCTCTGCGACATCGATGAAATAGACGCGCGCGCCCTGCTTCGCGAACGCCTCGACGATCGCCGCGCCGATGCCGCTGCCGCCGCCCGTCACGACGACGCGCTTGTCTGCAAGACTCGGATAGATAGCGTAGGACATGGCCGCTCGCTCAATGTGAATGACGCGGATTGCCGCGCGTTTCGATGACCTTCAGATACAGCGTCGCGGGTTCGAGACATCCGCCCGTCGACAACTGCCCGACCGTCTGCCGATACAACTCCTGCCACGGCGTCTGCGCGACCGGCACGGCGAACGCGGACTGCGCGCGACGGCTTTCGAGCTCGGCTTCGTCGAGCAGCACGTTCACGCTGCGCGCATTCAGATCGACGCGAATCCGGTCGTTCGTGCGCAGCAGCGCGAGACCGCCGCCGACCGCCGCTTCCGGCGACATGTTGAGGATCGACGGGCTCGCGGACGTGCCGCTCTGGCGCCCATCGCCCATGCACGGCAGCGAATCGACGCCTTGCTTGATGAGTTCCGCAGGCGGCGCCATGTTCACGACTTCCGCGCTGCCCGGATAACCGACAGTACCGCAGCCGCGAATCACGAGAATGCAGTGCTCGTCGATGTCGAGCGACGGATCGTTGATGCGCGCGTGATAGTCCTCGGGGCCATCGAAGACGATCGCGCGCGCTTCGAACGTGTTCTCGGCGCCCGGCTCGCTTAGATAGGTCTTGCGGAACGCATCCCCGACGACCGACATCTTCATGATCGCGCTGTCGAAGAAATTGCCCGACAGGACCATGAAGCCCGCGCCGTGCTTCAGCGGATCGGTGGCGGTGCGGATCACGTCGTTGTCGGCGGCGGGCGCGCCGCTCGCAATCTCGCCGATCGTGCGGCCCGACACGGTGAAGCAATCGCGCGCGATGAGTCCCGCCTCGTCCAGTTGGCGCATCACGGCAGGCACCCCGCCCGAGCGATGAAAACTCTCGCCGAGATATTCGCCCGCCGGCATGCAGTTGACGATCAGCGGCACTTGTTCGCCGTGACGCTGCCAGTCATCGAGACTGAGTTCGATGCCCATGTGCCGCGCGATCGCAATCAGATGCGGCGGGCAATTCGTCGATGCACCGAGCGCGGACGCGACGACAATCGCGTTGATGAACGCCTCGCGCGTCATGATCTTCGACGGCTTCAGATCCTCGCGCACCATGTCGACGATGCGCTTGCCTGTCGCATACGCCATCTGTCCGCGCTCGCGATACGCGGCCGGAATGCTCGCGCACGTCGGCAAGGACATGCCGAGCGCCTCGGCGAGACTGTTCATCGAGAGCGCGGTGCCCATCGTGTTGCAATGTCCGATCGACGGCGACGATGCGGTCGTCAGACGCATGAAGCCTTCGTAGTCGATCTCGCCTGCCGCGAGCAGATTGCGCGCGTGCCAGATGACCGTGCCCGAACCGACGCGCTTGCCTTCGTGCCAGCCGTCGAGCATCGGGCCGCCCGAGAGAACGATCGCGGGCATGTCGACGGTGGCCGCCGCCATCAGGCACGCGGGCGTGGTCTTGTCGCAGCCGGTCGTGAGCACGACGCCATCGAGCGGAAAGCCGTGCAGGATTTCGACGAGGCCGAGATACGCGAGATTGCGGTCGAGCGCGGCGGTCGGACGGCGGCTCTGCTCCGCGAGCGGATGCACGGGGAATTCCATCGGGATGCCGCCCGCATCGCGTATGCCGGCCTTCGTGCGCACAGCGAGTTCGATGTGGTGACGATTACACGGCGCGAGATCGCTGCCCGTCTGCGCGATGCCAATGATCGGGCGTCCCGACTGCAACTCTTCGCGCGTCAGGCCGTAGTTCATGAAGCGCTCGACGTAAAGCGCGGTCATGTCGGCGTGCGAGGGATCGTCGAACCATTCCTGGCTGCGCAGGCGTTTCGTATTCTGCTGGGTCATGGGGTCTCTCTCCATTCAGACACAGTCGTTCGACGCTGTGTTCATGATTTGCGTTACCGGTAACATCGCTATCAATGTTAGCACGCAGACGCCGCGATTCTCGGCTCAGGCGCTTTCGCGCGCCAGCACCGAATAGGCAACGCGTATGCGCTTGCCGGCCGGTCCCGCGACCCTGTGCTCACGCGCCTCGAGCGCCGCGAGCAGGGTTTCGCCGGTGCGCAGGCCGATGCCGTAAGCGTCGACGGAAATCGTCGTGATCGATGGCGTGCAGCACGCGGCGACTTCAAAGTTGCCGAAGCCCGCGACGGCGATATCGTTCGGCACCGAGAGGCCGCGCCGATGGCATTCCATTATCGCGCCGAACGCAGACATGTCGCTCACGCACATCACGGCTTGCGTATCGGGCCAGGCGTCGAGCAGCGCGGCCATTGCGGGCGCGCCGTGACTCATCGTGATCGGGGAATCGCCAAGACGAACGATGCGCTGATCGTCGAGGCCGAGCGCCTTCATCTGCGCGCGAAAACCCTTCAGCCGATCCAGCCCGCGCCGGTCCAGCTCGCTCGCGCCACCCAGGAAGCCGATGCGCTCGTGTCCTTTAGCCGCGAGGTATCGCACCATTTCCCGCGCCGCGCTGACATTCGAGAAGCCGACAGCGGCATCGATCGGATCGGACGGCGAATCCCACATTTCCACGACGGGCACGCCGGAGCGGCGCAGCAGCGTGCGCGTGGCATCGGTATGGCGCGCGCCGGTCAACGCGATGCAGCGGGGCTGATGGCGCAGCATCGAACGCACGAGCCGCTCCTCGCGATCGAGATGGTAGTCCGTGTCGCCAATCAGCAATTGCAGGCCGTGCGGTTCCAGCGAGGCGGACAGGCCGCGCACGGTATCGGAGAAGTTGGAGCTCGCGAGCGACGGCACGAGCACGGCGACGAATTCCGAGCGGCCCGACGACAAGGCGCCCGCGGCGGCATCGGCGACGTAGCCGAGGGCGTCGATGGCTTGCTGCACGCGCTCGCGCGTGGCGGACGCGACGCTGTGACCTGCGAGCACGCGCGAGACGGTCATCTTCGAAACGCCGGCGAGACGCGCGACGTCAGACATGCGCGGCGGGCCGGCGGAAGGATCGAAGGCAGCTTCGGACATGCAGCGCTAGTCCTCAGTCGACCCGGACCCAGCCGTCCGCGCGCTGCTCCAGGATGATGTGCAGCTTCGTCTCGCCGGCTTCGCGGTCGGAGGCGGTCACTTCCGGGAAGGCGCGCTTGATGTCGCGGTCGTCGGCCCACGACGCCACGTTTTCGAGCTTGTACGTGTAGGTGACATCCGAGCGGTGCGCGGTGGGATCGGGCTCGGTCCAGCCGACGACCTTGTCCAGCTTGACATGCGCATAGCAGAGCATCCACGCCCGCGGGTCATTCGTGGCGTTGGGATCGCCGGATGGCCGGCTCGTTTCGACCGCGAACTTCTGCCCTTCGCCGGTCAGGCCGTACGCGATGCCATCTTGCTTTGCATTGGCATTCGCCGACGTCGGCGCCGCGCGCGCGATCAGTCCGCTCTTTTCGAGCGCGGCGAGCTGTTCGCGCAGCGCGCCAGCTGAATACTCGTTGAGATCGCGATTGCTATAAACCGATGGAAACGTGTACGGGCCGCGGCCGCTGCGATTCAGGCATAACAAGCCGCGGTTCGTTTTCATGTCGGCGGAAATCGCGTCGCCCAGGCTGGACTCGCTTGCATCGTTCTTCTTGCCGCACGCCGAAAAAAGCAGCGTGGTGCCGACGGCGGCAATCAACAGGCTCGTTCTCATATGCGCTCCGGTTGGTGTCGACATGATGGGTGCAACCTTTCGACGCCATTCTACCGACTGCAAGTGCGCATCGGAGACGGGATGGCGCCGGAACAGACTCGGCCACCGCAAAATGCGCACCCCAACGCAAAAACCCCACCTTTGCGGGGTGGGGTTTTTGTTTGGAGCATGAGGAGCCTGACGATTACCTACTTTCACACGGGAATCCGCACTATCATCGGC
>NZ_FCNX02000014.1 GCF_001544835.2 Caballeronia fortuita
AGCGCGCTCGCAACCCAACTAACCCATCGGCCGCGAAGCGGGCTGGAGCTATTTGGTGCTGAACCAACGAGCCACGCGATGCAATATGGCAGACCGTGCGCGAGCCAAGTCGGGTAATTGCGATGAGGGCACTCTTTAGGCGAGTGCCACGGTGGACGAGAGGACTACCCAACGTGCGTGTGACCGCGGGCCTGAAAAGCTGCTTTCTTTGCCTACTTTCTTTGCAGCAGCAAAGAAAGTAGGTGCCGCCCCGCACAGGGGCAACGCTGATAGACCAAAAAGAAAACGGGATCCGGCGAAAACAAAGCCCCCAAAAATACGCCACCCGTCACCCAAAGAAAACAAAAAAAACACCAACTCCGCGAGAGAAAAACAAAAAACCCGATGCACCTCCAACCCGTAAAGTAGACCAATCGCTGAATGCGGAAAAGCAAGAGGAGAGACAACATGCTGCTAGGCCATCCCGTTCTGTTCAAATCGCTGTGTTATATCGACGGCCGCTGGGTCCACAGCAACAGCGCCGCATCGATTCCAGTAACCAATCCCGCCGATCAAAAAGTTCTCGCCCATGTCCCGATGCTCGACAAGGCGCAAATCGTCGCCTCAGTCGATGCCGCCGACCGCGCGTTTCAGTCATGGCGCTGGATGCCGCAACAAAGGCGCAGCGCGCTGCTCTTGCGCTGGCATGAACTCATCATGCGTCATCAGTCGGACCTCGCCGGCATTCTGTCGCTCGAGCAGGGCAAGCCGCTCGCCGAATCCAAAGGCGAAATCGCCTACGCAGCCAGCTTTGTCGAATGGTTCGCGAACGAAGCCAAGCGCCTCACGGGCCGCACCATTCCCACGCACATCGACGGCGCCCAACTCGGCACCTTGATGGAACCCGTTGGCGTTGCCGCATTGATCACGCCGTGGAATTTCCCCGTCGCGATGATCACGCGCAAGGCCGCCGCGGCGATCGCCGTAGGCTGCACGGTCGTCGTCAAGCCCGCACACGAAACGCCATTCTCCGCGATCGCGCTCGCACAACTCGCCGAAGAAGCAGGCTTTCCACCGGGCGTGTTCAACGTCGTCATCGGCGAGCCGCAAGTCACAATGGAAACACTCGTCAGCGATACGCGCGTGCGTGCCGTCAGCTTCACGGGTTCGACGCGTGTCGGCGGTCTCGTAGCGAAAACGGCAGCACAGGCCGGCATCAAGAAGCTCGCATTGGAACTGGGTGGCAATGCGCCATTCATCGTGACGGAAGACGCCGAACTGGAACAGTCGGTGCGCGTGGCGGTAGGCGCAAAGTTTCAAACGTCGGGACAAGATTGCTGCGCTGCGAACCGCATTCTCGTCGCGCGTCCACTTTATGAGCGATTCGTCGAACGCTATACGGAAGCAGTAAAGGCGCTGCGAGTAGGCACCGCATTCGAAGCGAATGTCGATGTCGGACCGCTCATGCATCAAGCCGCTTTCGATGCAACCGTCGCGCGTGTAGAAGATGCGCGAGCGCAAGGCGCGCGCATCACAACAGGCGGAAAGCCACATACGCTTGGTGGATGGTTCTATGAACCGACAGTCGTCGCCGATGCGGAACCAGGCATGCGTATCTACGATGAAGAGAACTTCGCGCCGATCTCCGCGATAACCCCGTTCGATACGCTCGATGAAGCCGTCACGCTCGCCAACGACACCGAATACGGCCTCGCCGCCTATGTCTGCGCGACGCGCATCGACATCATCTTTCAGCTCGTGCGACGACTCGAGTTCGCAATGGTCTCGGTCAACGGCGTGAAGTTCACCGGTGCACCGATTCCGTTCGGCGGCATGAAGGCATCGGGTCTCGGACGCGAAGGCGGCGCGGAAGGCTTCGAGCCGTTCGTCGAGACGAAATACTTCTGCCTCGGCAATCTCGGCCTGCCGCTCACGAACGCAGCCTGAAAAAATACTTTCAAAGATACGCAATACCGCATAAAGGAGAAGCACATGACCCAGCAGAATTCATCACTCGAACAACTGTTCGCGGAAGACCGCGCGCACTTCATGCATCCGTCGACGCACGCGCACGATCATGCGAGCGGCGCGCTGCCCGGCAAGATCGTCACCGGCGCGAAGGGCATTCGCATTAAGGATCATCAAGGCAGAAGTTATATCGATGCATTCGCCGGTCTCTATTGCGTGAACATCGGCTATGGCCGTACCGAGGTCGCCGAAGCAATCTATGAGCAAGCCAGGAAGCTCGCTTATTACCATACGTATGTGGGTCACTCGACCGATACGATCATCGAGTTGTCTTCGCGCATCATCGACTGGTCGCCGGAAGGCATGAAGAAAGTCTATTACGGCATGTCGGGATCGGATGCGAACGAAACGCAGATCAAGATCGTCTGGTACTACAACAACGTGCTCGGCCGTCCGAAAAAGAAGAAGATCATTTCACGTGAGCGTGGTTATCACGGATCGGGCATCGTCACGGGCAGCTTGACGGGACTGCCGAGTTTCCATCAGAACTTCGATCTGCCGATCGACCGTGTCAAGCACACGGTTTGTCCGCATTGGTATCGCAAGGCGCCCGCTGACATGAGCGAAGCGCAGTTCACCGCATATTGCGTTGAAGAGCTGGAGAAGTTGATCGCGAAAGAAGGCGCGGATACGATCGCCGCATTCATCGCTGAACCGGTGATGGGAACGGGCGGCATCATCACGCCGCCGCAAGGTTATTGGGAAGCTATCCAGGATGTTTTGAAGAAGCACGACATCCTGCTGATCTCCGATGAAGTCGTGTGCGGCTTCGGTCGTCTCGGCTCGAAAATGGGCGCGCAGCACTTCGGCATCAAGCCCGATCTCATTACGGTCGCGAAGGGTTTGACGAGCGCCTATGCGCCGCTGTCCGGCGTGATCGTCGGCGAGAAGGTATGGGATGTCATCGAAAAGGGCTCGCAGGAACATGGTCCGATGGGCCACGGCTGGACCTATTCGGGGCATCCGATATGCGCGGCCGCGGCAATCGCGAACCTCGATATTCTCGAGCGCGAAAACCTCACGCAAAATGCCGCCGATGTCGGCGCCTATTTGCAGCAGCAATTGCACGCTGCATTCGATGCGCATCCGCTCGTCGGTGAAGTGCGCGGCGCAGGCATGTTGGCGGCGCTCGAATTCATGGCCGATAAAGACGCGCGCAAGCCGTTCGATGCGGCGTTGAAGGTCGGCCCGAAGGTATCCGCGGCGGCGCTCGAACGTGGCGTTATTGCACGGGCTATGCCGCACGGCGATATCCTCGGCTTCGCGCCGCCGCTCGTTACCACACGTGAAGAAGCGGATGAAATCGTCGGTATCGTGAAGCAAGCGGTGGATGCGGTGGCGAATGAAGTTATCGGCTCTGCACTCGCTACGCAGGCTATCTGATTGCTCGCGTGCGGTTGTGGAACGCGCGTTGCTCGTTCATCGACGACATCTGAGTGAAAGGAGAGTGACGATGAGCGAAAGCGACGAGAAGCGCCATCAGCAACCGCATGCTGCGCCGCACCCGAACGCGGCGGAGAAGGAGCCCGAGAATCGCCGTCTCGATCAGCATCCTCATCAGACGGCGGAAGTGCCTTATGGGTCGGGTAACGAGCCCGAAGTCGCAGGCAAGGGCGGTCTCGATGCGCAGAATTCGGACATACCCGATCCCGCAAAGCAACATACCGACAAGCTGCGCCCGGACTGATCAAGCTAGCGATGTGTGCATAAAACAAAACGGCCACTAAGGTGGCCGTTTTGTCATTTTCGATTAGCGCGTCGCAATGTACATCGTGATCTCAAAGCCGAAGCGCATATCGGTGAAACTCGGGGTTTCCCACTTCATAGAGCCTCCTTGTGCATTGATTGGCCAGACGGATGCCAAGCCATTGCGCGGTTCATTTCATTCGGGCGCCGTGCAAAGCCGCGCACCCCAAATCGACGCTCTTTCATCGTAACGCGAAACGCACGTGCGGCGATTGGAAATTGCATCGATCTTCATTTAATTTATTTATAACGGCCTGGGGCGATTACCCGAATCGTCAGGTGTTGTACCGATCTTGTCAGGCGCGTTTGCCATGTCAATGCCTTCGGCCTCGCCCGGACGCGGGATAACCCTATCCGCGTCTTTCGGATCGATATTGTTCAGATTATTGCCGCCCGGTGCACGGGGCTTGTCGTGCGTATCGGACGTAGCGGGCTTTTCAGTCATAGCTTTCCTCGTGAGTGCTGTCTCATTCCACGCGCGTCGCTTCGCGCAGTACCGCGTCGGCGCTATCGAAGTTACGATCGGTCATCTTGTTGAGCACGGCCATTACTTCGCCATCAGCGCCATTGCTTTTTGCTAGCGCGATAAGTTTTTCCTTTCCCATCGGATAGTCGGCGCCATTCAATGCGCGAGCGATTTCTTCCGGCCGTGGCTCGTCCGGATGCCGATGATTCTGCGAATGCGCCGGATGCTGTGACATGTCCGCCTCCTGTGTGCGAATCGAAGATAACGCGTACAAGGCAGCAACACGCGTTCCCGTTATCGGGATCGCTTGATGCTTCGTCGGTGATGTCCACACACAAGGGAGGCACTATGGCCATTGCAGCAGACCGCATCTCCGATACCGAAATCAAGGTCGGCAACACTACCTACGTGTTCGAAGCCAAGGCAACCGCCGACGGCTTCCAGCAATGCCTCGGCAACGACACGGAAGAGACCTGCGCGAAGAATCACGCGCCCGTTTCGACGCGTGCCGCATTCGATGAAAGCGGCGCGCCGAAAGGCGAACCGGGCAGCATCATCTCGCCGTCGATGGGCGGCATGCCTTGATGCGCGATGCGCTCATAGCGCCGCGGTGGCGGTCGTCGGACGCGGCGCCAGCGATTCGCGCGTGAGCGCGTCGAGCGGAAGAGGCTTGTCGAAGAAGTACCCTTGCGCCTGCGCTGCGCCCATATCGCGCAATACGGCCAACGTCGCGGCATCTTCGACACCTTCCGCGACGAGCGTCAGATCGAGCGATTCCGCCATACGCACGATTGCACGCACGATCGCGCGGCTGCGCGGGCTTTCTGTCAATTCGAGGATGAACGATTTGTCGATCTTGAGCCCGGTGAACTGATACTGGTGCACATAACTGAGCGATGAAAAGCCCGAGCCGAAATCATCGAGCACGACGGACATGCCGTTGTCCGCGAGCCGCTGCATCGTGCGTCGCGCGAGATCGGGCTCGGCGACGAGCGCGCCTTCGGTCAGTTCAAGACACACCCGCGATGGCGACACGCGATAACGCCGCAACAGCGCGAGCACATCGTCGGCGAATTCTGGGCGCGTCATGCTGTAACTGGAGCAGTTCACATGCACCGGCGGCCAGTGGGCAAAGCGCGCATTGGCAAGAATCGCGGCAACGCGCTCCAGCATGTAGAGATCGAGTCTGCCGATAAGCCTCAACCCTTCGACGGAAGGGAGAAATTCGGCCGGCCCGACGATCTGACCATCGGGTTGATGCCAGCGGATCAATGCTTCGAGCGCGACGATCTCGCCGCTCTTCACATCGACGATAGGCTGGAAATAGGGCAGCAGCTCGTCGTCGCGTTTGATTGCATTGCGCAGCGCGCCTTCGCGTTCCACTTGGTCCGACACCTGGCGTCGCAGTTCCTGATTGAACACGACGAAGCTGTCGCGGCCCGCGTTCTTCACGCGATACATCGCCGTATCGGCATCCCGCAGAAGATCGGCGGGCTCCGTATGGAACTGGCTGTCCGCGCTCACGATACCGATGCTGCACGACGAAAACACGACATGTTCTTCGATGTGAAACGGCAGATCGAACGCGGCGAGGATGCGCTTCGCAATCGATACCGCATCGCGCACGTGCGCGCCCGGCGAGAGCACGGCGAACTCATCACCGCCCAGACGCGCGAGCAGATCGGACACGCGCAGACAATCGCGCAGGCGTGACGCGGCCTGAACCAGCAACAAGTCGCCGAAGTGATGGCCAAGGCTGTCGTTCACGACCTTGAAGCGATCGAGGTCGATGAACATCACCGAAAGCTGATCGCCGCGCGTCTGATAGTCCTGCCACGCGCTGCGCAGCTTGTGCATCAAATGGCTTCGATTCGGCAAGCCCGTCAACGAGTCGTGCGAGTTTTCGTAAAGCAGCCGCGCATTGACGTCGTCGAGTTCGCGCGTGCGCGCCTGCACGCGCGCTTCGAGTTCGAGATTCGCGGCATGCAGCGCTTCGGCGTCGCGGCGGCGTGAAAGGGCCGTGTCGATATGGCGTGACACGAAGGTGAGCAGTTCCTGATCGCGCAGCGAATAGCGCACGAGCGGCGAATAGCTTTGCACGGCGAGCACGCCGCGCACGACATCGCCGTCGAAGAGTGGAATGCCGAGCCATGAACGCAGACGCACTTCGCGATGTTCGGTTTCGAACGCGCCTTCCTCGATGAGGCGCAGCGCCTCCGCATGATCGATGAGGCGCGGGCGGCGCTCACAGATCACGAATTCGGTGAGACCGCGTTGTCCGCGTCGCGGAGCGGGGCGTTCCTCCACGATCTCGTCGACGTAATAGGGAAACGACACTTCGCCCGTTTCCGTTTCGAAGAGCGCGATATAGAAGTTGCGCGCGTAAAGCAGTTCGCCGACGATGCCATGCAGGCTGCGGAAGAACTCCATCATGTCGCCGGGCCGGCTCGACAATTCTGCGATCTGATAGAGCGCAGCTTGCAAATGCTCGGAACGCTCGCGCTCCGCGATGCCGTGACGCAGCGCCGCGTTGAGCTTCGATAGCTCGGACGTGCGCCGCGCGACCTGCTCTTCCAGATCGGCGCGATGCAGAATACGGTCGAGCGCCATCGCAACATGTCGCGCAACGACGAGAAAGAGCGCGCGGTCCTCGGCCGTGTAAATACGCGATACGTCGTAGACTTGCATCGCGAGCATGCCGAATACTTCGTCACTCGCGTTCTTGAGCGGCGCGCCCATCCAGAACTCGGGGCGATCGCCGATGCAATAGAAACGGCCCGCGCGCTCGGCCGCGCAGATATCGGCGGCGGTGATGAAAAGCGGTTGCCCGCTTGTGAGCACCTGGCCCGTCATCGAGAGCCGCGCCGGATTCAGGATGTCGTAGTTCTCCGCCGCGACGACATCGGTATCGATGACGTCGACGTAATACGGATAGGTGATCTTGCCCGTCTTGCGGTCATAGAGCGCGAGATAGAAGTTCTCCGCGTCGATGAGCAGGCCGAGGCGCTCGTGCACGCCGCGCAGAAAGTCGGCGCGTTCCGGCACCGAACTCGCGAGGTACGAGATTTCATAAAGCACGCGCTGGATGAGCTGCGCGCGCGCGAGGGCATCGGCCTGCACGCGTTCGCCTAACGTGCGTGCGAGTTCGGCGAGATGCGTGTCGTCGCGATGGGCGTGCGGCGCGAGCAGCCAGCCGAGCACGCTTTCGCCGCGGCCGGTCGGCCAGCGATGCCAGCCATGCGCCTCGCACGTCTGAGCGAGGCGTTCTTCGGCGATACTGCGCGGCCATTCCTGCGCATCGGAAAGCGGGGCATCGCCGCGGCGCTCGAGATGCAACTGCTCGCCCGCGCGGTACCACGCCCACTGCTGCGGGCAGCCCGTCGCGACGGCCTCGCGCAACAGGGCATCGATCGATGAAGCGACGCTCGCGAAAATCTTCTCGTCGGTCGCCGCTACGCTTGCGGGTTCGACCGCGCTTGCGCGGGCAACCTGCGCATCGTATGCGGGAAACACACTCATCGGCGCTCCAGGCCATATTGCCGCCACGTCGGGCGGTTCTCGTTCAGCGACTACGCTCGCACGCCGCCCGTGGCGCGCGTCTCAAGCAAACGTTCTTATTGGGCTAACGGCAGCCAGCTTACAGCCTTGAGCTTCCGGAACAAAAAAAGCGCCGCACCCGCACGCGTGCCGGGCATTCATGCCGGATGCGTGGCATCGGCGGCTTCGTGCCCGGTAAATCTCTCGCGATACGCTTGCGGCGATACGCCGAGCGAGCGCAGGAAGCCGCGCCGCATCGTTTCCTCGGTGCCGAAACCGCAACGCGCGGCGATGCGCTTGACAGGCAGCGTCGTATCGCCGAGCAGACGGCGCGCGGCTTCGAGGCGCATGCGTTCGATCGAGCGCGCGGGCGTCGTACCCGTCTGCGCGCGGTAATGGCGCACGAAACTGCGCTCGCTCATGCCGACGCGCGCGGCGAGCACGCCCACCGACAAGTCGGCCGCGAGATTTTCCGCGATCCATGCATGCAGCTCGCCGAAACGCTCGCCCGACTTTTGCAGCGACAGCGCCGCGCTAAACTGCGCCTGGCCGCCGGGACGCTTGAGGAACACGACCAGATGGCGCGCGACATCGAGCGCGAGCATGCGTCCAAGATCATCCTCGACAAGCGCGAGCGATAGATCGATGCCCGCCGTCACGCCGGCGGAGGTCCACACGTCGCCGTCGCGGATGAAGATGGGATCGGGCTCGACGCGGATTGCCGGAAAGCGCGTTGCGAGTTCCGCGCAGCGCGTCCAGTGCGTGACGGCGCGCCGTTCGTTGAGCAGACCGGCTGCCGCGAGCAGAAAGGCGCCCGTGCAGACCGACGCCGTGCGCCGCGCATGCGCCGCGTGCTCGCGTACCCAATCGACCAACTCGCGGTCATGCACCGCCCGATGCACGCCCCAGCCGCCCGCGACGATCAGCGTGTCGCAGGCTTCGTGCGCGCCGGGCAACGCTTCGCCGGCGAGCCCGAGTCCCGCCGACGTGTTCACGCTGCCGCCGCGCGACACCACGCGCGGGCGATACGGCTGCGGCAAGCCCGCCGCGACCGCCAGGTCGTTCGCCGATGCAAAAACCTGCAAGGGGCCGGCTACGTCGAGCAATTGCACGTCGGGGAAAGCGAGTATGTCGATGAAGCGCATGGCGTTGTTCTGAAGCGAGATTGGCGCGAAACGTGGGTCGTGTGTCAATTTCGCCATAGCGTAGCGGCGTAGCATCGGGACGTCTACTGCAGAGAACCATCGATCAAGGAGAAGACGATGACGCTACATATCGGCCTGCTGTTGTTTCCGCGCGTTCAGCAACTGGACCTGACCGGTCCCTACGACGTTTTCGCTTCCATGCCCGATACCAAAGTGCATCTGGTATGCAAAACGCGTGATTCCGTCCAATCGAGCGCCGGCATGGTTCTGACGCCCGATGCGAGTTACGCCGATTGCCCCGCGCTCGACGTGTTGTGCGTGCCAGGCGGCTCAGGCGTCGGCGATTTGATGGAGGACGAGGAGACGCTCGCTTTTTTGCGCGAGCAGGCGGCGGGCGCGCGCTACGTAACGTCGGTCTGCACCGGCTCGCTCGTGCTCGGCGCGGCCGGTCTGTTGCGCGGCAAGCAAGCGACGACGCACTGGGCGTATCACGATCTGCTCGCGGAACTGGGCGCAATTCCGGTGCACGCGCGCGTCGTGCGCGACGGCAATCTGTTCACGGGCGGCGGCATTACCGCGGGCATCGATTTCGCGCTGACGCTCGCGGCGGAACTCGTCGGCGAACATGAAGCGCAGGCGATACAGCTGCAGATGGAATACGCGCCCGCGCCGCCGTTCGATTCGGGCGATCCGTCACGCGCGCCCGCGAACGTCGCCGATGATGTGCGCGAGCGTTGCGCACCGTCGCTGGCGGCACGCGGCGCGATCACGGCGCGGGTCGCGGAGCGGTTGAAATCGAATGCTTAATTTAAGAGCACCGCATGGTTCGATGCATGCAAAATTCAAAACGCCAAATGGTTCAATGCATGCAAAACGCAAAATGCGAGACAACGACTAAAACCGTTTCTGCATGAAATAACGCGACTGGCCGGCATGGAAGTCGGCGAGTTCGCCGAACGCTTCATAACCGCAGCGCGCGTAGAGTGCGCGCGCTGCGGGATTGACGGTATCGAGCCACGCGGCGCGGCAGCCGCGTTTCTTCGCTTCGGTTTCGGCGGCGTCGAGCGCGCGTGCGCCCAGACCGCCGCCGCGCGCGTCCTCGCGGATCCACAGCCATTTCACGAAGAGCCAGTCCCACGCCGTGTAGCCCGCGAGACCGCCTATGAAATCGTCGTCACGATAGATCGACACCGAGAGATCGCGCTGATGGCCCGGTCCGAGCTGCGTGCGGTTAAATGCGGCGAGCCCGCCTGCGACATCGCGCTCGAAGGTCGCATCGATCCAGTCGGTGACGGCGAGCGTGAGGTCCGCGGTCATGTCTGAACCACTCGCTTCACGCGGCCGGCGCGACCGATGCGCCCTCGATGCCGTGCCGCGCGAGCGCTTGCGCAACAAAGCCCGAGCGCTTCACGTCTTCGACGAAATCGCGCAGATAACGCGCGGCTTCATCGCCACGACTTTTCGGCAAGCCCATTGCCTGCTGGATCACCATGAAGTGTCCGTCGAGCAGACGCACGCCGGATGAACGCGCGGCATCGGCTGCGAGTTGCTGCTTCACGCCCGCGGCGACTTCGAGACCGTCGCGCAAGAACTCGTCGACAACGGTCTGCGACGACGCTGTCCGAACGATCTGCGCATGCTTGATCTCGCGCGTGAGGAAGAGGTCGTATGCGCTGCCCTTGCCGACCATGATGCGATTGCCTTCGCGATCGACATCCTCGTTGCGCATGAGCGGCGATGCATCGCGCACGAGATAGCAGCCTTCGATCAGCACATACGGCGCGGTGAACGCGATGCCCGCGCCGCGCAGCGGATCGATCGCGAAGAAGCCGATGTCGGCGCCTCCGTTCGTGACGGTCTCGACGGATTCGGCGGCTCTGTCGAACGATGTGAAGGCGACCGGCACACCGAGCCGCGACGCAAGCTCGCGCGCGATATCCACCGATACGCCGCCCGGCTCGCTGCCCGCCGTGCGATGCGCGAGGATCGGGTTGCCTAGATTGATCGATGCGCGCAGCGTGCCCGTCGGCGCGAAGGCGTTCAGCAAGGAAGCAGAAAGGGTCATGGCGTTTCGTCGATGGTTGATGGAGATAGGGCGACACGAGCGATCCGATGCAGAATACGCGAACCGCAACGGCTCTGCCAAAGGAACGACATGCAACGCGCACGCATCGACAGCAAGGAATTGATTGAGCGTCTGAAGCTCGAACCGCATCCGGAAGGCGGATTCTTTCGCGAGACCTATCGCGCGAGCGGCAAGGTCACGCGCGAAAACGAAGTTGAAACGCGTTCGGCGTCGACCGCGATTTACTTCCTGCTTTGCGATGGCGCGCATTCGGCATGGCATCGCATTCGTTCGGATGAAGTCTGGCACTTCTACGCGGGCGATCCCGTCGATGTGCACGTGCTCGATGCGAACGGCGGGCTCGTCACGCATCGACTCGGCAATGCCCTCGACCATGCCGATAGCGTGTTTCAGGCGGTTGTCGAAGCGGGCAACTGGTTCGCGGCCGAATGTCGCGATACAGAGGGCGCGGCGCTCGTCGGCTGCACGGTCGCGCCCGGCTTCGAGTTCAGCGAGTTCGAACTTGCCGCACCGGGCGCGCTCGAATCAAGCTATCCGCAGCATCGTGAACTGATCGCGCGGCTGAGCCTTAAAGCATGACGCTTCGCGCGTGAGTGCGGTTATCATCGCGCGCATCATCGACAACAACACAAGGTCAGGCATGAGCGCAGTGCGCCGCGGGATTCAATCGATCGAAGTAGGTGGCGCGCTGTTGCGCGCGCTCGTGGATCACGGCGGCCCGATGCTGCTCGGCGATCTCGCGAAGAAGGCGGGCATGCCGTCGGCGAAGGCGCATCCGTATCTCGTGTCGTACGGCAATCTCGGCCTGATACAGCAGGACCCTGCAACCGGCCGCTACGAGCTCGGCCCGTTCGCCTTGCAGATGGGTCTGATCAGTCTGCAACGCGTCGATCCGGTGCGCCTCGCGATCGCGGAACTGGCGAGCATGACGCCGCGCATCGATCACACGGTCGCGCTCGCGAGCGCGGGCAGCTATGGACCGACGATCGTTCATATCCAGCAGGCGAGCGTGCCCATTCACGTGACGATGCGCACTGGCACGGTGATGTCCTTACTGCAGACCGCAACGGGCCGCGCATTCGCCGCCTTTTTACCGCCGATGACAGTCGATGCGCTCGTCGCGATCGAGCGAGCGGGCGCGTTGCAGACAGGCGCGAAGCTGCGCGAGTACACGCGTGCTCAAATCGACGCGATGCTCGCGCAAGTGCGCGAACGCGGCATCGCGCGCGCAATCGACGAACCGGTCGCGGGCATCAGCGCGATGAGCGCGCCGGTCTTCGATCACACGCGCAACATCGTGCTCGCGATCACGGCGATCGGCCCGAGCGGCTCGTTCGACGGCGCCTGGAACGGCGATATCGCAGAGGCGCTGCGCGTCTGCGCGCAACGCGTATCGAAGATGCTCGGCTTTGTCGTCGTCTGACCGATAGCGCGCGGTCACACGGGCCGCCAGTGCCCCGGCACCCACTGCCAGTGGTTGCCTTCCCATCGATAATGCCCCTTCACCCAGCGATACCCCGTCGCGGGCGGCGGCGGCATGACTTCCGCCACGGGCGCGGGCTGCTGCGGCGGCGCCGGTTCGACGACGCAACCCGAGAGCAGCGAGCCCGCCGTCATCGCGCTGACCAGCATCAGTGAAGCCTTCGCTTTCATCATTTTCATCCTCTAATGTTCATATGGGTTCCGGGGCATTCGCCGCCTGAATCTTGAACGCGCGTTCGCGGAAGGACCGTCGCACGTGCATGTAAGCGGATGTAAGTGCGCGCCCGTGAATTGGGGTAAACGCACATTCAACAATATAAAACGACTTGTACAATGATGAACAACTAAGCGAAAGCAAAGCGATTCGAGCCGATTGAGACGATCGACATGTCCGTGAACTACGCCAGTCTGCGTTTCGACTATCAGCGCGCGCCCGAACACGACGCGCCCGCATCGTCGCCGTATCCCGTCGCGGTGATCGGCGCGGGGCCGGTCGGTCTCGCCACGGCGATCGATCTTGCGCAGCAGGGCGTACGCACCGTGCTGCTCGACAACGACGACACCGTGTCGAGCGGATCGCGCGCCATCTGCTTCGCCAAGCGCACGCTCGAAATCTTCGATCGTCTCGGCTGCGGCGACAGGATGATCGAGAAGGGCGTGAGCTGGAATGTCGGCAAGGTATTTCTCCACGAAGACCTCGTCTATACGTTCAATCTTCTGCCGGAAACGGGACATTCGCGGCCCGCGTTCATCAACTTGCAGCAGTACTACGTCGAAGGCTTTCTCGCCGAACGTGCGATGCAACTGGAGCAGTTGCAGTTGCGCTGGAAGAGCAACGTGACCGGCGTGACGCAACACGACGAGCACGTCGAATTGCAGATCGAAACGCCCGACGGCGTGTATGTGCTCAAGGCGCGTTACGTCGTAGCCGCCGATGGCTCGCGCAGCGCGATGCGCGGGTTGCTCGGTCTCGACAGTCATGGCCGCACGTTCAAGGATCGGTTCCTGATCGCCGATGTGAAGATGAAGGCGCCGTTCCCGACCGAGCGCTGGTTCTGGTTCGATCCGCCGTTTCATCGCAATCAGTCGGTGCTGCTGCATCGTCAGCCGGACAACGTGTGGCGCATCGATTTTCAGCTTGGATGGGACGCCGATCCGGTCGCGGAGAAAGCGCCCGAGCGCGTGATTCCGCGCGTCAAAGCGTTGCTCGGCGAGGACGCTGAGTTCGAACTCGAATGGGTGAGCGTCTACACGTTCTCGTGTCTGCGCATGGACGATTTCAGGCACGGGCGCATCATCTTCGCGGGCGATTCGGCGCATGGCGTGTCGCCGTTCGGCGCGCGTGGCGCAAACAGCGGCGTGCAGGATGCGGACAATCTCGCGTGGAAACTGAAGCTCGTCGTGAACGGCGATGCACCGCATACGCTGCTCGATACCTACGCATCCGAGCGCGAATATGCCGCCGACGAAAACATCCTCAACTCGACGCGCGCGACCGACTTCATTACGCCGAAAAGCCCTGTTTCAAGGCTTTTTCGCGACGCGACGCTCAACCTCGCGAAGGACTGCGCGTTCGCGCGGCGCATGACGAACAGCGGCCGGCTATCGGTGCCCGCGGTGTTGCGCGACTCGACGCTCAACACGCCCGACAAGGAAGGCGACGTCTTCGATTGCGCGATGATGCCCGGCGCGCCCTGCGTCGATGCGCCCGTGCGCGTCGATGACGAAGACGCGTGGCTCTTGCCGCAGACGCACGGCGGCAGGTTCACGGGCATCTATTTCTGCGGGCTGGGTCACGGTCCCGAGGTCTGCGCACAGCGTCTCGCGGCGCTGTCGAACGGGCCGATTCCTGTCGGCGCGCTCATCGTCGTGCCGCGCGGTATGTCGTGTTCGGTGCCGGGCGTGACGGTGGTCGAAGATATGGAAGGGATGGTCGCGCATCGCTTCGATGCGCGGCCGGGCACGTTCTATCTGCTGCGTCCCGATCAACACGTGTGCGCGCGCTGGCGCGCCTTCGATGCCGCATCGGTCGCGGCCGCGGTAAAGCGTGCAACCTGCAACGGGTGACCAATCGTATGAAGCTCAATCTCGAACTGAATATCGCGGATCACGATGCGTTCTACGAGCGCCTCATCGACACGCACAACGGCCTCTCCGACGAAGCGAGCCAGATGCTCAACGCGAAGCTCGTGCTGTTGCTCGCGAATCATATCGGCGATAACGAAGTGCTGAGCGAAGCGCTCGCGATGGCGCGTCACGGCCTCGCCGCGAACTGATCGTCCAGCGCAATGCCCACGCGCGCGCAGATGAAAGCGCCGATGCTGTCGATGTCGTTCAGATCGAACGTCGGCAAGGACGAGTCGATCGCGGCGGCATCGTCGGTGGCGATTGCAATGATCTGCACGTCGGTCTTGTAGAGCGGATCGCGTCCCGCCGACGGCCGTACGACTTCGAGACGCGGCATGGCTTCGCGCGCGAATCCTTCGACGATCACGAGGTCCGCGTCCGATAAACGCGCGGCCAGTTCCGCGAGCGGCGGCTCCGCGTCGCCATTCAACTCGCGCACGATCGCATAGCGAAACGGCGATGCGATCAACACTTCACCCGCGCCCGCGCGACGAAAGCGAGCACTGTCCTTGCCCGGCGGCTCCAGCTCGATCGAATGATGACTGTGCTTGATGACGTTAGCCGTGATGCCGCGTGCGCGCAGCCACGGCAACAGCGTTTCGATCAACGTGGTTTTGCCTTGCCCCGAGCGGCCCGTGATGCCGAAGAGCGGCGGGTGCTGCGGAACCATACGCGAGTTCATGCGCGAGTTTATGTGACTCATATGAACGTAGTTCTGTCTCGGATCGGACGAGTGTAACGGCTCGATGGCGAGCGGGGAGAATTCGCGCTATCGTCAGGCATTGCCTTTGCGGCGATACGCGCCGGAACAGGAACGCTCCGACCCCGACGCCTGAGCCTCAGCACATCAAAGGAACCGACATGGCCGAAGACAATCCCAGCACCGCGCTTGCACCGCAGCAGTTCTCCATCGACGTGATGCTCGAAAAATATGCGAAGGGCGACGAAACGCGCGTCGAGGATATCTATCGTCGCGTGGCGCGTGGTGTCGCGCAAGCCGAGCCGCAAGAGACGCGCGCCAAGATCGAGACGGAGTTCGTCGATAACTTCAAACGCGGCGCGCTTGGAGCAGGCCGCATCATGAGCGCGGCGGGCGCGGGCATCGACGCGACGCTCATCAACTGTTTCGTGCAACCCGTCGGCGATGCGATACAGGATGTCGACAGCAACGGCTTGCCGGGCATCTACGTCGCGCTGTTGCAGGCGGCCGAAACGATGCGACGTGGCGGCGGCGTCGGCTATAACTTTTCGGCGATACGTCCGCGCGGCGCACGCGTGCACTCCACAGGATCGGCGGCATCGGGTCCGTGCAGCTACATGGATGTGTTCGATGCATCGTGCCGAACCGTCGAGAGCGCGGGCGCGCGGCGTGGCGCGCAGATGGGCATACTCGATTGCTCGCATCCCGATCTGCTCGAATTCATCGCGGCCAAGCATACGAAAGGGCGCTGGAACAACTTCAACGTGTCGATCGCGGTGACCGACGAATTCATGCAGGCCGTCGCCGATGACGCGACATGGCAGCTCGTCCACAAGGCCGAGCCGTCGCCCGCGCAACGCGCAGCCGAGGACATGCATCAGCGCGACGACGGCTTGTGGGTCTATCGCGAAGTGCAGGCGCGCGAAGTGTGGAACACGATCATGCGTTCGACCTACGATGTCGCGGAGCCGGGCGTCGTGTTCATGTCGCGCATGAACGACGACAACAACCTGCGCGCGATCGAAGCGATCCGCGCGACCAACCCGTGCGGCGAACAACCGCTGCCCGCATACGGTTGCTGCAATCTCGGTCCGCTCAATCTCACGCGTTGCGTGCGCGATCCGTTTGCGCAGATGCGCGCCGGCGTGCCGTCGTTCGACTGGGACGCCCTCGCGCAAATGACGCGCACGCAAGTACGTTTTCTCGACGACGTGCTCGACGTCACGCTCTGGCCGCTCGAAGAGCAGGCGCGCGAAGCGGCGGCGAAGCGGCGTATCGGCGTGGGCTTCACGGGACTGGGCGATACGCTGGTGATGCTCGGCTTGCGTTACGACGCGCAGGAAGGGCGCGACTTCGCCACGCGTGTCGCCCGCACGATGCGCGACGAAGCGTATCGCGCCTCGGTCGAACTGGCGAAAGAGCGCGGCAAGTTTCCGCTTTTCGATGCGAAGCGTTATCTCGAAGCGGGCACGTTCGCCTCGCGCCTGCCGGACGACATCAAGAGCGCGATACGCGAGCACGGCATCCGCAACAGTCATCTGCTGTCGATCGCGCCAACCGGCACCGTGAGCCTCGCGTTCGCGGACAACGCATCGAACGGCATCGAGCCCGCGTTCTCCTGGACCTATCAGCGCACCAAGCGCATGGCCGATGGCTCGCGTCAGACGTTTGCGGTGGAGGATCACGCGTACCGGCTGTATCGCGAGATGGGCGGCGATGTGAATGCGCTGCCCGACTATTTCGTGAGCGCGCTCGATATGTCCGCGCACGATCACATGGAGATGATGGCGGCGGTGCAGCCTTTCGTCGACACGTCGATCTCGAAGACCGTGAACGTCCCGGCCGATTACCCGTTCGACAAGTTCCAGGACCTTTACTTCGAAGCGTGGCGGCGCGGCTTGAAAGGGCTTGCGACGTATCGGCCGAACGAGACGCTGGGCGCGGTGCTATCGGTTGCGCCCGCCGAAACGCCCAGCGATTCGCCCGATCCGGAACTCGACCTCGATCCGCTGCGTATCGCGATCGATCATCGGCCGAAGGGCGCGTTGCCCGCGATCATCGAGAAGGTCGAGTATCTGACGCAGGCGGGGAAGAAGTCGCTTTATCTCGCGGTGTCGTTCATCGAAGTGACGGGGCGCATAGGCGGCGAGGACGTGACGATCGAGCGGCCCATCGAGTTCTTCATTCCCACCGGTCAGCGCGACGAATCGCAGCAATGGATAACGGCGACGATGCGTTCGATCTCGCTCGCTGCACGCGGCGGCTTCGCGGCGCGCACGCTGCAGGATATGCGCAAGGTGTCGTGGGATCGGGGGCAGGTGCGTCTTGGCGATGTCGAACGGCTCGACGGACATCGCAGCCCGCGCTGGCACGATTCGGAAGTGGCCGCGCTAGCGTATGCGATCCAGCAAATTCTTTATCGGCGTGGCTTTCTCGATGCAGAAGGCAACCAGGTACCGTCGCGCGTGCTTGCGCGCAAGGGCGCCGATCGCACGCCGCATCCGGTAGCTGTAGCCGATGAAAGCGACGAAGTAGCCGAAGGTGTCGCGCAAGCCGAAGTCGATCCGCATACCCTTCCCCTCATGCACGGCCGCAAGTGCGCGACGTGCGGCGCCAATGCCGTCATTCGCAAGGACGGCTGCGACTTCTGCACGGCATGCGGCGAAATCGGCGCGTGCGGTTGAGTTCAAGAAAAAGGCGCGGGCTTGTGTCCGCGCCTTTGATGTCACGCCCGGTGCGAGCGTTCGGTAGTCTCTTTCGATTCCTGCTCGACCGGCGACGTACGTTCCGCGTGTTGCGTGAACGGATGCCACACGGGCGTGAACGAAGGCAGTTCGTCCAAAAGCGAAAACTGATCGAGTGACGTGTTATCGAACATGATGACCTCTCGAATCCTGTGCTGACGGCGCGTCTCAGCGCGTCACGTTGACTTGCGTGGCCGAGCCGTTGGCATACTCGACGATCTCGCGGTTACGCGCTTCCGCTTGCGCCGCATCGCGTGCGCGTTGGTCGCTTTGCGCGGCCACCGCATCGCCCCACATGCTGCGATCCGGATACGTGTTGCGGTTCAACGCCGGCAACGAGCCGTTCGAATAGGCGGCGGCGAGTTCGGCACGCACTTGCGCCCGCGTCTTCGGCGTATCGCTCGCACTGCTTTGCGTTTGCGTTTGCACCTGATACGTGCCCGCGTGACCGATGCCCTGACCGCTCTCCGCAAAAGCAGTCGTCGTGACGACAGCGGAGATGGCTGCGAGAGAGAACCCCGTGATGAGTTGTTTCATGCTTGCGACTCCTTTCATTCCGGTGCTGCGTGCGGGCAAATGCGGATTGCATTCGGCGATGAGCACGCTGCGTTGGGAATGAATGTAGTCGCGCGGCGGATGCGGATAAATGCCGTATCGGCGAATAGATTTATCGATTCCGGCGAATAATCGCGCAGAGGCTTGTTGCGTGGGCTTCTCGGATGCCTCGCTACGCGACGATATCCTCGGTGCCGGCAACTTCCGGCGTGCCATGGCGCACGATGGTCGGCGACGGCGTGCTCGTCGGCAGGCAGCGCTCCTCCGCATCCTTCTGACCTTGCAACAGCGGGCAGCGCTCGAACAACTCGGCGGCCCAGTCGACGAACACGCGCACCTTCGGCGACAGATGCCGGTTATGCGGATACACCGCGGAAATAGGCATCGGCAGCGGATTCCATTGCGGCAGCACCTCGACGAGTTCGCCCGCGCGCAGATGCGGCAGCGCCATGAAACGCGGCACCTGAATGATGCCGACGCCCTTCAGTCCGCAACTCAGATACGCTTCGGCGTCGTTCACCGCGACCATGCCGCGCATCTTCACTTCGATGGTTTCATCGTCGACGACGAAATCCATGTCCATGATGCGCCCCGTGCGGCTCGAAAAATAATTGACCGCCGAGTGATTCTGCAAATCGTCGATGGACTTCGGCGTACCGTTGCGTTCGAGATATTGCGGCGACGCCACTGTCACGCCCTGAAACACCCCGATGCGCCGCGCGACGAGACTCGAATCCTGCAGCGTGCCGACGCGGATCACGCAATCGACGCCTTCCTGAATCAGATCGACGGGCTTATCGCCGAAGCCCAGCATCAGTTCGATCTCCGGATAGCGCGTGTGGAACTCGCATAGCTGCGGCATGACGATAAGGCGCCCGATCGCGCCAGGCATGTCCACGCGCAGTTTGCCGTGCGGGCCCTTGCCGTTATTCGAAAACGAGCCTTCCGCTTCCTCGATGTCCGCGAGAATGCGCACGCAGCGTTCGTAATACGCTGCGCCGTCGGGCGTGAGATTGAGCCTGCGCGTCGTGCGCTGAAGCAGCCGCACGTTCAGATGCGCTTCCAGATTCTGGATGATCGTCGTGACCGATGCACGCGGCAGATTGAGCGTGTCCGCTGCGCGCGAAAAGCTGTTGGTGTCGACGACGCGGGTGAAGACCTGCATTGCTTGTAGCCGATCCATGTTCTCTCACCTTCTTTGCTTAGCAGCGCACCGAATTAAGCGCGCGCTAAAGAATGACCGAAAAAATAATCGCGAGGGATAACCACGATTGTTCGGTGCGACCGAATTGTGTTGCCGGATTATAGGCATTTATTAAAAAAGGCGCGGACTCCAGAATTCGCAGCATCGCAACCTATGCGTAAAGGCCTTTCAGCATCGGCCTCGCACGGAAAATAACCATGGCATCACTGCTGGATCTGGAGTCGGGCCCGCGTTTGTGCATCGAAGATGTGCACATCACGGGGCACGCGCAGCCGATCACCTTGCGCAGCTATCGTCCTGCGTCGGACGGGACCGTGCTGCCCATCGTTCTTTACTTTCACGGCGGCGGTTTTATTCGCGGCGGACTCGACGACGCCGACACGGCCGCCGCGACGATCGCACGCGATACGCCGGCGTGGGTCGTGTCCGTGGGCTATTCCCTCGCGCCGAAGTTTCCGTTTCCCGCCGCGCCCGAAGACGGCTATCGCGCGGCGCAATGGGCGGTCGCGCATGCTCGCTCGCAGCGCGCGGACCCGCAGCGCATCGGCGTGGCGGGTCACGATGCGGGCGGCAATCTCGCGACTTGCGTCGCTGCAATCGCACGCGATCGTGGCGATATTCGCATGTCCGCGCAGGCGCTGCTCGCCCCGTTGCTCGATCCGAGCCTTACGCGCATGGCCGACGAACGCAAAGTGCTGTGCCCCGATTTCGAAGCGTGCGAGTGCGCGCAGTGGTATCGCGCGTATCTGCCGAATCCGTCGCAACGTTTGCATCCGTATGCCGCGCCGCTCGAATCGCGCCGGCTGGGCGGTCTGCCGCCCGCGATGATCGCAAGCGCCGAGCACGATCTGCTGCATATCGAAGCGGAGAAATACGCGGGCGAACTCATCGCCGCGGGCGTGCCGACCGAGGTCACGCGTCACTGCAAGACTTCGCACCAGGCGCTCGCCGCGCATCCCGACGCACTCGCCGATGTCGTCGCGTTCTTCAGGAAACGCCTTGCGCGCGCGAAGTAGACGCAAAAAAAGAGCGCAAGAAACGGCACGCCAGACACGCCATACACAACAACAATCTCAACGCTAATCGGAGCCTTCACATGTCATTCACTCGCAAACGTATCTACGCGGCGCTGGGCGCGGCGCTGATCGTGGCCGGCGCAGGCGGTTATACCGTCTTGCGCGGCCACGGCGATTCGGCGATCAACGAAGCCAAAGCCGCAGCGCATAGCCCGACCGCCACCGAAGTCGATGTTGCCGCCGTCGTATCGAAGACCATCACCGACTGGCAGAGCTACTCGGGCCGGCTCGAAGCGGTCGATCACGTCGACATTCGCCCGCTCGTGCCGGGCACGATCGTCGCCGTGCATTTCAAGGACGGCCAGCTCGTGAAGAAGGGCGATGCGCTCTTCACCATCGACCCGCGTCCTTACGAAGCCGAAGTGGATCGCGCGCAGGCGCAGCTCGCGGCGGCGCAGGCGCGCAACGGTTATACGTCGACGGATGCGGCGCGTGCCGAACGCCTGCTCGCCGACAACGCGATCGCCAAGCGCGATTACGACGAGAAGCAGAACGCCGCGCGCGAGGCCGTCGCCAACCTGAAGGCCGCGCAGGCTGCGCTCGAAACCGCGAAGATCAATCTCGCGTACACGCATATCGTCGCGCCGGTTTCGGGCCGCGTATCGCGCGCCGAACTCACGGTGGGCAACATCGTGTCGACGGGTGCAAACGCGCCTTTGCTCACGACGCTCGTGTCCGTGTCGCCGATCTACGCATCGTTCGATGTCGACGAACAAACGTACCTGCGTTATCTCGGCCGCGATGCGGGCAACACGGTGCCGGTGTCGCTCGGTCTTGCGAACGAGGACGGTTATTCGCGCGATGGCGTCGTCGATTCGGTCGATAACCGGCTCGATACGACGTCCGGCACGATCCGCGTGCGCGCGCGCTTCAACAATCCGGACGGCACGCTCGTGCCGGGTCTCTATGCGCGCGTGAAGGTCGGCGGCGGCTCGCCGCATCCGGCCGTGCTCGTGGAAGACGAAGCCATCGGCACGGATCAGGACAAGAAGTACGTCATGGTCGTCGACAAGGACAACCGCGTGCAGTACCGCGAAGTCACGCTGGGTCAGACACATGAAGGCCTGCGCGTCATCACGAAGGGCCTGCAGCCCGGAGAGCGCATCGTCGTGAACGGCTTGCAGCGCGTGCGTCCGAACGATGTGATCAAGGCCAACAACGTCGCGATGAACGATGACGACAAGGCGCCCGCCGTGAAAACGGCATCGGCGCAATAAGTCATTCGCAACAGACAGAACTCGTCATGAACATATCCAAATTCTTCATCGATCGCCCGATCTTTGCGGGCGTGCTCTCGGTGATCGTGCTGCTGGCGGGCATCATCGCGATGTTCAAGCTGCCGATCTCCGAGTATCCGGAAGTCGTGCCGCCTTCGGTCGTCGTGCATGCGCAGTATCCCGGCGCGAACCCGAAGGTGATCGCGGAGACCGTGGCCTCGCCGCTCGAAGAGCAGATCAACGGCGTCGAGGACATGCTCTACATGCAGTCGCAAGCCAATAGCGACGGCAACCTCACGACTACCGTCACGTTCAAGCTCGGCACCGACCCGGACAAGAACACGCAGCTCGTGCAGAACCGCGTGAACCAGGCATTGCCGCGCTTGCCGCAGGACGTGCAGCGTCTCGGCGTGACGACGATCAAGTCGTCGCCCACGCTCACGATGGTCGTCCATTTGAACTCGCCCAATGGCCGCTACGACATGACGTATCTGCGCAATTACGCGCTGATCAACGTGAAGGACCGGCTCGAACGCATCGCGGGTGTGGGCGAAGTGCAGTTGTGGGGCTCGGGCGATTACTCGATGCGCGTGTGGCTCGATCCGCAAAAGGTCGCGCAGCGCGGCATGACCGCAACCGATGTGGTCAACGCGATCCGCGAACAGAACGTGCAGGTCGCGGCGGGCGTGATCGGCGGATCGCCGACGCTGCCCAACGTGCCGCTGCAACTGAACGTGAACGCGCGCGGCCGCTTGCAGAACGAGTCGGAGTTTCGCGACATCGTGCTGAAGACGTCGCCCGATGGCGCGGTAACGCATCTTTCGGATGTCGCGCGCGTCGAGCTGGCCGCATCCGAATATGGTCTGCGTTCGCTGCTCGACAACAAGTCGGCGGTTGCAATCGCAATCAATCAGCAGCCCGGCGCAAACTCGCTGCAGATTTCCGACGAAGTCCGCAAGTCGATGAAGGAACTGCAAGCGGACATGCCAGCGGGCCTCGAATACCAGATCGTGTATGACCCGACGCAGTTCGTGCGCTCAAGTATCGAAGCGGTGATCCACACGCTCGCCGAAGCGATCGCGCTGGTGGTGCTCGTCGTGATCGTGTTCCTGCAAACATGGCGCGCGTCGATCATTCCGCTGCTCGCGGTGCCGGTGTCGATCGTCGGTACGTTCTCGTTGCTGCTGGCGTTCGGGTTCTCGATCAACGCGTTGTCGTTGTTCGGGATGGTGCTTGCCATCGGTATCGTCGTCGATGATGCGATCGTGGTCGTGGAAAACGTCGAGCGCAACATCGAAGCGGGCTTATCGGCGAGAGAAGCAACGTATCAGGCGATGCGCGAAGTGAGCGGACCGATTATCGCCATCGCGCTGACGCTCGTCGCCGTGTTCGTGCCGCTCGCGTTCATGTCGGGTCTCACGGGCCAGTTCTACAAGCAGTTCGCGATGACCATCGCCATCTCGACGGTGATCTCCGCGTTCAATTCGCTGACGCTGTCGCCCGCGCTCGCTGCATTGCTTCTGAAAGGCCATGACGAGCCGAAGGACTGGCTCACGCGCGGCATGGACCGCGTGTTCGGCGGCTTCTTCCGCGCGTTCAACAAGGTCTTTCATCGCGGCTCGGATGCATACGGCAAGGGCGTGAAGAGCGTCATCAACCGCAAGGCGCTGATGATGGTCGTGTATGCCGTGCTGCTCGGCGGCGCGGTGCTGATGGGCAAGATCGTGCCGGGCGGCTTCGTGCCCGCGCAGGACAAGGAGTATCTGATCAGCTTCGCGCAGTTGCCGAACGGCGCATCGCTCGATCGCACCGAAGGCGTGATTCGCGAGATGTCCGCCATCGCGCTGAAGCAGCCTGGCGTGGAAAGCGCGGTGGAGTTTCCGGGCTTGTCGGTGAACGGCTTCACCAACTCGTCGAGCGCGGGCATCGTGTTCGTTACGCTGAAGCCCTTCAAGGACCGGGTGCATGACAAGGCGCTGTCGGCGGGTGCGATTGCCGGTGCGCTGAATCAGAAGTACGCCGGCATCAAGGGTTCGTTCATCGCCGTGTTCCCGCCGCCGCCGGTGCTCGGCCTCGGCACGCTCGGCGGCTTCAAGATGCAGCTCGAGGATCGCGGCGCGCTCGGCTATGCGGCACTCGCCGATGCGACGCAGGCGTTCATCAAGCGCGCATCGCAAACGCCTGAACTCGGCCCGACGTTCTCCAGCTATCAGATCAACGTGCCGCAGTTGAACGTCGATCTGGATCGCGTGAAGGCGAAGCAGCTCGGCGTCTCCGTGACGGACGTGTTCGACACGATGCAGGTCTATCTCGGCTCGCTCTACGTGAACGACTTCAACCGCTTCGGACGCGTGTATCAGGTGCGCGTGCAGGCCGATGCGCCGTTTCGCGCGAACCCGGAAGACATCGGCTTGCTGAAGACGCGTAACGCGAATGGCGACATGGTGCCGTTGTCGTCGCTCGTGAAGGTGACGCCTACGTATGGTCCGGAAATGGTCGTGCGTTACAACGGCTATACCGCCGCCGATATCAACGGCGGTCCTGCGCCGGGTTATTCGTCGGGTCAGGCGCAGGCGGCGGCGGAGCGCATCGCGGCGGAAGTGCTGCCGCGCGGGATCAAGTTCGAATGGACCGATCTCACGTATCAGCAGATCCTGGCAGGCAACGCGGCGCTGTGGGTGTTCCCGATCAGCGTGCTGCTCGTGTTCCTCGTGCTCGCGGCCTTGTATGAAAGCCTGACGCTGCCGCTCGCGGTGATCCTGATCGTGCCGATGAGCATTCTGTCCGCGTTGCTCGGCGTATGGCTCACCGATGGCGACAACAACATCTTCACGCAGATCGGCTTGATGGTGCTGGTGGGCCTGTCGGCGAAGAACGCGATTCTGATCGTCGAGTTCGCGCGCGAGCTTGAGATGCAGGGGCGCTCGATCGTGCAGGCCGCGATCGAAGCGAGCCGCCTGCGTCTGCGCCCGATCCTGATGACGTCGATCGCGTTCATCATGGGCGTGGTGCCGCTCGTGCTGTCGACGGGCGCGGGCTCGGAAATGCGTCATGCGATGGGCGTCGCGGTGTTCTTCGGCATGCTGGGCGTGACGCTCTTCGGTCTCATGCTCACGCCGGTGTTCTACGTGATCCTGCGCAAGCTGTCGCGCACTGAACATGTGACGGACAAGCACGGCTCGCATCCGCAGATGCGTGGTATCGGTGCTTCGCCAGAAGCGCAATGAGGTCAACAATGAACAAGCTGCATGTTTTATCGAGTCTGATGGCGTCGTTGCTGCTGGTCGCGGGCTGCTCGCTCGCGCCCACTTACGAGAAGCCCGATGTCCACGCGCCGTCCGCCTACAAGGAAACGCCGCAAAAGACGCTCGACGGATCGGAGGCGGGTACCTGGAAGACCGCGCAACCTTCGGAAGAGATGATGCGCGGCGAATGGTGGACGATTTTCGACGACGCCACGCTCAACGATCTGGAAAAGCAGGCGCAGGACGCGAACCAGAACCTGAAGGCGGCGGCCGCGCGCGTGAAGGAAGCGCGGGCGATCAACCAGACGGCGCGCGCGGGCCTCTTCCCGACGCTCGATGCGGGCTTCGGCCCGACGCGCGAGAAGTTTTCGCCGGCATCGCAGTTCCTGCCCGCCGATGGCAACGTGCCCGCGCAAACGCTGTGGCGCGCGCAGGCGAGCGTGTCGTATGAGGTCGATCTGTTCGGCCGCGTATCGAACTCGGTGCAGGCCGCGAACGCCGACACGCAGCAAAGCGAAGCGTTGTTCCGTTCGGTGCAACTGGCGTTGCAGGCGGACGTCGCGCAGAACTATTTCAATCTGCGCGAGCTCGATGCGGAGAGCGATGTCTTTACGCGCACCGTGCAGTTGCGCGAGCAGGCGCTGAAGCTCGTGCAGCGCCGCTACACGGAAGGCGATATCAGCGAACTCGACGTCGCGCGCGCGAAGTCGGAACTCGCCACGGCGCGTTCCGATGCGATGACGGTGCAACGTCTGCGCGCGGCGTCGGAACATGGTCTCGCCGTGCTGCTCGGCAAGTCGCCCGCCGAATTCACGATGGCCGCGAATCCGCTTCAGCCGGTCACGGTGCGCGTGCCACCGGGTCTGCCTTCGGCGCTGCTCGAACGTCGTCCGGATGTCGCTGCTGCAGAACGTGCGATGGCGGCGGCCAATGCGCGTATCGGCGTGGCGAAGGCGGCGTTCTTCCCGTCGCTGACGTTGACGGGTTCGGGCGGTTTCGAATCGGCGACGCTCGGCGATCTCTTCAAGTGGTCGAGCCGCACGTTCCTGCTCGGGCCGTTCGCGGGCACGGCGCTGAACATCCCGATCTTCGATGGCGGCCGCCGCAAGGGCAATCTAGCCAATGCGCGCGCGATCTATGAAGAGGATTCGGCGAATTATCGCCAGCAGGTGCTCGTCGCGTTCCGCGAGGTGGAGGACAATCTGTCGGACCTGCGCATCCTCGAAGATCAGACCGCGACGCAGGACGATGCGGTGAAGGCCTCGGTGCGCGCGGCGCAGTTATCGCGCACGCAGTACACCGAAGGTGCGGTGAACTATCTCGACGTGATCGATGCGGAACGCACCGTGTTGCAGACGCAACGCGCATCGGTGCAATTGCGCGGCACGCAGGCGGTTTCGACGGTAAATCTGATTCGCGCGCTGGGCGGCGGATGGGGCGATGCGAAGCCCACGCCGGTGCCCGAGCCGAGTCTCGCACAGAAGTGACGTGAACGTGGCCCTGCATTGCGCGGGGCCATTTTTTTGCGTGGCGAACATGAACCGATTGTTCGCGTGACGGAACATATGTCTTCACCTGCGGGGCGTTTATCCGCACGGCTCGAATCCATAAAATTCAACTCATGGAATAGGGAGCCGATGATGAAAGACTTGATCGCAAGACAACTGTATCAGCCGGCGGTGGTCTTGCCACTGCTACTCTTGACGCGCCTGATGGTCACGCTCGACTTCAATCTCGCGCAGGTCATGTTCGTGATGGTGTTGAGAGGCTCGCAGCACGCGTATCAGTTCGCGCTGCGCCACACCGTAGCGCGTCAGCGCAGCAGCGGGGCCATGAAGCATCTGCCCTGCAACAACTGCTGCTGACGCATCGCTTTACCCAAGCTCAATACACTTCAGGTACGTACATTTCATCGGGAACGGGCTGGCGCAGATAGTCGGGATTGAATACGCGATCGGGCAATTCGATCGGCTGATGTTCGATCTCGTGATACGGCACCTGACTCAACAGGTGATGAATGCAATTCAGGCGCGCACGCTTCTTGTCGACGGCCTGCACGACCCACCACGGCGCTTCCGGAATGTGCGTGCGCTGCAGCATGACTTCTTTCGCCGCCGTGTACGCTTCCCAGCGACGGCGGCTTTCGAGATCCATCGGACTCAGTTTCCACTGTTTGAGCGGATCTTCGATACGCGCCTCGAAGCGCACTTCCTGTTCGTCGTCGGTGATCGAGAACCAGTACTTGACGATCTGAATGCCGCTTCGCACGAGCATTTTTTCGAACTCGGGAACCGAGCGGAAGAATTCCTCATACTCTTCGTCGGTGCAGAAGTTCATCACGCGCTCGACACCCGCGCGGTTGTACCAGCTTCTATCGAACAGCACGATTTCGCCGGCCGCGGGCAGATGCGACACATAACGCTGGAAGTACCACTGCGTGCGCTCGCGATTGTTCGGCGCGGGCAACGCGGCGACACGGCATACGCGCGGATTGAGCCGTTGCGTGATGCGTTTGATCGCGCCGCCTTTGCCCGCCGCATCGCGTCCCTCGAAAAGCACAACGAGCCGATGTCCCTTGTTCACGACCCAGTCCTGCAGTTTCACGAGTTCGCCTTGCAGACGAAACAGCTCGCGGAAATAGGTCTTGCGTAGTTGACGGTCTTCGTCGGAGAAAGTCGATTCACCGTCGAGGAAGCGATCGTCCACCTCCATCTCGAACTCTTCGTCGTAACTGTCGATGATGTCAGCGTGGAAACGGCGCTGTTTTTCCGTCGTGTTCATGAAGGGCTCCGTGGCGTTCTTGGGCTGCCGCCGCCGCGATGAACGGTCGCGGCGCGGGACGGCCGAGTATGACGATATTGGATGGCATGCATATGACAACGGTTCATTCGTTCATTCTAGCGAGCGATGCGCCGCTTTATGACGCGGCGTCGCGCACCGTTAGAATGTTCCGGCACTTCGATGGCATGCCGATGGCATCGCCTGCCTCCAACCACACAGCGAGCAAACGCGATGACCGCATCGATCCCGAGTTTCGACGAAACCCAGACCGCGCGCCTCGTGCCCTACGACCGGCTCGTCGACACGCTCGCCGCGACGATGCTCGACTACGCGGCGGGCCGCATCGTGAGTCCCGAGCGCATGGTCGTGCCGATCGAAGGCGGCGTCATGTTGTCGATGCCCGCGAGCGCCGCCGATCTCGCGATGCACAAGCTCGTCAACGTCTGCTCGGGCAATGGCGCGCTCGGCCTGCCGACGATCCACGGCCAGGTCACCGCTTTCGACGCCGCGACGGGCGTGCCGCAATTCATGCTCGACGGTCCGACGGTGACCGGACGACGCACGGCGGCCGTATCGATGCTCGCGATCCGCGCGCTTCACCACGCCGCGCCGCGCGACGTACTCGTGATCGGTACGGGCAAGCAGGCGGCGTATCACGTCGAGGCGCTCGCCGCCGTCTATCCCGATGCGCGCATCCATGTGCAAGGCTCGCGCCCCGGACGCGCGCGGGCCTTTTGTGCGGCGCATGAATCGGTATCGAGCAGACTGTCGGCGCTTGAAGATACGTCGATTCCCCATTCGATCGACGTCGTCATCGCCGCGACGACGAGCAAGACGCCGGTCTATACGATGCCTGCGCGCGCGGGTCGTCTCGTGATCGGCGTGGGCGCCTTTACCGCCGACGCCGCCGAGATCGCCTCGGCGACCGTTCACGCGAGCGCGCTCTACGTCGACGATCCGGCGGGCGCACGTCACGAAGCGGGCGATTTCATTCTCGCGGGCGTCGACTGGCGCGCCGTGACCGCTTTGGCCGTCGCGCTGGCAAACGGGGCGAAGGTCGTCGATATGTCGCGGCCGATCATGTTCAAGTCGGTCGGCTGCGCTGCGTGGGATCTCGCGGCGTGCCGGGTCGCGCGCGTGGTTTTGTCGGAGGAAAGTGGGGCGGCGCACTAAGCTGGGCAAGGGACTGCGCGCTTGGAACGCTATTTGCTGAAAGCCTTTTCAATGACAGAGACGCCATACAGCGTCACACGACAACGGCGCATCATGCGCCACAGCAATCAAGCCAGCGAACTGACCCATGAATAGTCGATACGACAGCAAATGGCACCCGTGGATTCCGGCGCGCGACGACGGACGTGAAGGCGCGGGCGGCGCGGCGGAGCGGGAGCGCCGGGCGCACGCTAGCGCGGCGCCGCCCGCAGCCTACTTCATCTCCGTGCTGGAGCTTGCAACTGGCGAGAAGCTTGGCAACGACGAGCGTCTGCGCGCGGTCGCGATGCTCGAATCGCAGTTCGGCGCGGGCAGGCCGCGCACGCTGAAAGAAGCGGTGCGCATCTGCGCCGCGGCGATCGATTCGTCGACTTTGCAGCGCATGGCGCGCGGCGCGAAGGCATAAAACGTCTGAGAACACTGCGACAAGTAAGGCGCTTTTTTCACACGAGTGTAAAACGCGCGTGCTTGCCGAAAAGCGTGCGAACGTTCGGACAAGCGCGCGCGTCGTTTCATTGACCGTTCATTTGACGGTCTGAATCACTTCGAAGCCCTCGAACTCGGGATGCCCGAGATAGAGTTGACGCGTCTCGCCGCCGGCATTGCGATGCGCGGCGCGAAACGCGTCCGAGCGCGTCCAGTCTTCGAACGCAGTCTGAGTCGCCCAGATCGTGTGGCTCGAATAGAGCACGTGATCGTCCTTCGCCGGGCCTTTGAGCAAATGAAACTCGACGAAACCCGGCACGTCCTTGAGATACGTGTCGCGGCTCGTCCACAGGCGTTCGAAGTCGGCTTCGGCGCCGGGAACGATCTTGAAGCGGTTCATGGCGATAAACATGTCGATGCGGTTCCTTCACCGTTGGCATTGAGAAAAAGTTATCGATCGCGCCCGAGTTCGACGAGGGTCGTAAAGCCGCCGAAGAACATGCGCTGAGGATCGAACGGCGGCTCGCCCGATTCCATCATCGATTTGAGGCGCGGGTCTTCCATCACCTTCGCGTTGACGCTGTCGCGCTGCTCGCGCGATTCATAGACGATATACGAGAACACGACCGTCTCGCCTTCCCTCATCTGCACGCTTTGCGGAAACGATGTGAGCTTGCCGGGCTTCACGTCGTCGGCGAGGGTCTCCACGAACTCCAGCGCGCCGTGTTCCAGCCAGATCTTGCCGGCCGCTTCGGCCATCGTGCGATAAGCGTCGATCTTGTCGAGCGGCACGGGTACGACGAATCCATCCACGTAATGCGCCATCTGAGTCTCCTGAACGGTTCGGGCGCACCGCGCGTGCGATGCGCTATGGTTCGATCGATTGGCGGCGCTCGAAGTTCAGGAAGGCGCGGCGCGCTGGAGCAACGTCGACGAGAGCGGCGCGAGATTCATCGCATAGACCGATTCGAGCGGTTCGCCGAGCCCATGCGCGAGCGCCACTTTGACGACGATCGCATGTGTGACGACGATGCAGCGCCCGCACGCAAGCGTTTCGTCGAGGTATGCGAGGCCTCTTGCGACACGCGCAGCGAGCATCGCGACACTCTCGCCGCCGTGCGGGCGCGCTTGCGGGTCCGCGAGCCACGCGGCGATGGCATCGGGTTCGCGCCCGGCGGTTTCGCGTATCGACTGTCCGCGCCAGCGTCCGTAGTCGATGTCGTCGAAAGCCGGGACGACGTCGAACGAATCCGCGATCCATTGCGCCGTTTCGCGCGCTACGCGTGCTGGACTCGCGATCACGCGCGTATCCGCGCATGCGCGCAAAGAGGCGACTTGCGCGCGCGCGTCGTGTTCGGCGGGTTCGTCGCCGGCGGGAAAGCGGCCGGTTTTCATCGCGCGCGTGGCGGCGTGACAGAGAAGAATGAGTTCCAAGGAATCGAGCGGGGCGATCGTAATCGTTTTACTTTGCAGCGGATCATCATAGAATGGCAAGCTTGCAGTGCGAGGAAGCCGGTGCAAACCCGGCACGGTCGCGCCACTGTATGCGGTTCGTCAACGCGAAAGCGCGGCGCCGCGAGTCAGACCCCGCTGCATGCTCTTCGTCAATCGGGACGCGCTTTTCCCTGGAGAACCACCATGAATGCTTCCAATGCGCCGGTCTTTTCAGCTCCGGTTTCCTCGTCGCCCGACACGCTCGCGCCCGTGCCCATTCCGGTGCGCGAAGTGCTGCCTTGGGCCGTTTTCATCGGCCTCCTTCTGCTGATCGCAATTTACTTCGTCGGCGCGGAGCAGGGCGCGACGTCCATCTTTTCGGGCATGTACGTCCACGAGTTCGTTCACGACGGCCGGCATCTGCTTGGCTTTCCGTGCCACTGAGGACGCGTCATGATTCGCACTTTGCTGATACGCGGCATGATCGCGGGGCTGGTCGCGGGCCTGATCGGCTTCGGCTTCGCGCGTGCGTTCGGCGAGCCGTCGGTGGCGCGTGCCATCGCGTTCGAAGCGCAGCATGAACAGTCGCATGAGCACGAACACGGACATGCCGACGCCGCCGCGCCCGCCGCGCATTCTCACGATCACGGCGACGATGAACTCGTCTCCCGCGATACGCAAGCGGGCCTCGGAATCCTGACCGGCATCGCCGTGTTCGGCACCGCGCTCGGCGGTCTCTTCTCGCTCGTGTTCGCGTTCGCCTATGGACGCCTCGGCGCGTTGCGCGCGCAGGGCACGTCGGCGCTGCTGGCGTTGCTCGGCTTCGTGAGCGTCGCGATCGTGCCGTTTCTGAAGTATCCACCGAATCCGCCGGCGGTCGGCAATGCGGAGACCATCGGGCCGCGCACTGCGCTGTTCTTCGGCATGGTGGCGATATCGCTTGTCGCAGCCGTGTTTGCCGTGCGTTTGCAGCGGCGCGTCGCAGCGCGGCAGGGCGGCTGGAATGCGACGCTCATCGCGGCGGCTGCGTATATCGTCGTGATCGTCGCGGCGCAGATCGCGTTGCCGCGCATCGACGAAGTGCCGGACGGCTTCTCCGCTTCGCTGCTGTGGAACTTCCGCATCGCGGCGATCGGCATTCAGGCGCTGCTCTGGACGACGCTCGGTCTCGTGTTCGGCGCGCTTGCTGCGCGCGAACTCGAACCGCCCGCGGTGAGGAGAATGGCGACGGCGTGACCGGTTCGCGTCGCCGTTTGCAAGGCCCGCGCTTCTTACGAACGCGGGCCTCGCGCTCAGCCTTTCGTTTGCTCTTTCGCCGCGCGCCGCGCGAGCAGTTCATCGAACAGATCGAGCTTCGTGGCATCGTCCATCGACCGGAAGGTCTTGATCTCCTCGCGGCTTCTGAAACAGCCAAGGCACAAGCCGGTTTCAGGGTCGAGCTTGCAGACATCGGTGCAGGGCGAGCCGATGGGTTCCTGCGCCTTCGCGCGTTCGATCGTGAAGTCGAGGTCTTCTTGCATGGTCGTCATAGTGATTCGCCGCGAAAGAGCGCGGCGGCAGCAGCCGGATTCGACGGCCAGTAAGCGTGCATGTACGTGGCCGACACCGATCCGTGCCTATAAAGCGCTTCGCCTTCGGCGCCCGTCGTCGCGTGCGCCGCGTGCAGCACGGCTTGCATCGGCGTTTGCAGCGTCGAATAGTGGAACGTGTGGCCCGTCATCGCGCCGTGCATCGTGTCGATGCGCTGCATCGCGAGGCGCGATAGCTTGCGTTGCATCGCGGCGTCGCCGGGAAGAAGGCCGAGCATTGCATGACGCGTTCCTTCGATGTCGGTCAGCGTATCGAGCAGATACAGCATGCCGCCGCATTCCGCGACCACCATCTTCTTGCGCTCGACATGCGCGGCGATCGATGCACGCGTGCGTTCGTTCGACGCCAGCGCCGACGCATGCAGCTCGGGATAGCCGCCGGGCAAATAGAGCGCGTCGGCATCGTGCGGCGCGGGTTCGTTCGCGAGCGGCGAGAACGTGCTGATGCGCGCGCCCATCGCGGCGAGCAGATCGACATTGGCCGGATAGACGAACGAGAACGCGGCATCGCGCGCAATCGCGATATGCACGCCGTCGAGCAGGCGCGGCGGCGCGGGCAGCGTGGCATCGTCGAAATGAACGGGCGGCGGAAGCTCGGCGAGCGTCGTCTGCGCGATGGCATCGGCGGCGCGTTCGAGGCGCGCATCGAGGCCCGCGACTTCATCGGGCTGCGTGAGGCCGAGATGACGCTCGGGCAAGGCGATATCGTCCGCGTTCGAGAGATGCCCGCAATAGCGCAGCCCGTCGGGGATGGTCTCGGACAACATCTGCGCATGACGCGCCGATGCCACGCGATTCGCGAGCACGCCATGAAAGGGCACATCGTCACGATAACGCGCAAGCCCGAACGCGATTGCGCCGAAGGTCTGCGCCATGCCGTGCGCGCCGATCACCGCGAGCACGGGCACGTTGAACGTGGCGGCGAGATCGGCGCTGCTGGGCGTGCCGTCGAAGAGACCCATCACGCCTTCGATGAGAATGAGGTCGGCCTCGCGGGCGGCCTGCGCGAGCAGCGCGCGGCAGGCGTCCAGTCCGACCATCGACAGATGCAGCGAATAGACGGGCGCGCCGCATGCGCGTTCGAGGATCATCGGATCGAGAAAATCCGGGCCGGTCTTGAACACGCGCACGTTCAGGCCGCAGCGCGTGTGATGGCGCGCGAGCGCGGCCGTCACCGTGGTCTTGCCTTGATGCGAGGCGCTCGCGCCGATGAAAAGAGCAGGGCAGTCGGGCATCGCGATCAGTACTCGACGCCGCGTTGCGCTTTCACACCCTGCTCGCGATACGGATGCTTGACGAGCCGCATTTCGGTGACGAGATCGGCCAGTTCGATCAGCGCATCGGGCGCGTGGCGTCCCGTCACGACGACATGCAGCATCGCGGGCCGCGCCTTCAGCACGTCGAGCACTTCATCGAGCGGCAGGTAGTCGTACTTGAGCACGGTATTGAGTTCGTCGAGCACGACCATCTGATACTCGCCGCTTTCGATCATGCGCCGCGCCTCGTTCCAGCCACGTCGCGCGGTGGCGATGTCGGCATCGCGGTTCTGCGTGTTCCACGTGTAGCCGTCCCCCATCGTGACGAAATCGCACTGTGCGATCGCGCCGAGAAAATCGCGCTCGGACGTATGCAGCGCGCCCTTGATGAACTGCACGACGCCGAGCTTCATGCCGTGTCCGAGCACGCGCACCGCCATGCCGAACGCGGCCGTGGTCTTGCCCTTGCCGTTGCCCGTATTCACGATCAGCAGCCCTTTCTCGTGATCGGCCGCGGCCTGCTTCTTCTCGTGGCCTTCCTTGCGGCGCTGGGTCATGCGCAGATGCGATTCGGTATCGGTTTTCACGGGATCTCCGTAAGAAAGACGGCCGTATCGTACAACAGCCAGCGGCTTAATTCTGCGCTAACAGACGTTGGGCATCATGCAGTCACGCAATCAACGACTTCGGGAGCACGCAAATGGACGCCGCCCTTTACCTCTATCTGGAACTCCTGGCGCTGGCCTTGCTGATCTGGCTGTGCCGCGACAAGTTCAGACCCGTCGTGGCGAAGCCGCTCGCCGATAAACCGCGTCCGCGCGCAGCGACCAGGCCGGTCTTCATGTTCCGTTCGCACCCGGCGCATGCATCGTTGCGATCGCGACGGTTACGCCACAATCGATCGTCCTTGGCACGATGAGCGTGCGCGCGTTGCCCGCGAGCAGCGCACATGGCTCGCATACGCCATCGACGTTCATATGCCTTAATACGTGATGCGATACCGACGTGCGCGGCGCGCGCGCGATGTCATCGACGCTGAAAAAGCGCAGCGCAAGACGATGACGCTCGCAGAATGCGCGCAGTCCGGCTTCTTCCCGTTTCGCTTCAATGCTCGCGACGATCGCGATATCGGCCATTGCGCGCGTGCCCAATGCACCGCGCACGGCGCGTTCGATTGCGTCCGCGTGCGTGCCCCTTCGACAGCCGATGCCCACGGCAAGACGCACGTCGGCGGATTCATTCGTGTGAGCGATAACGGATTCCATACCGGCCGACCTTACCACCTTTCTTGACGCTCGCGCCCGCCGGGCCTAGACTTCCACGCAGTCTGGTGCTCGCGCGCGGATTCTCTTGCGCGCAGTTAAACGGGAAGCAGGGCGCGTTCATCGCATTTGTCGAACGAACGTCAACCTGCGCTGCCCCCGCAACGGTAAGCGATGCCCCGCGCGCGACGTTTTCATCGCATGCACGGGAAGCCGTCTTCGAGGCCACTGCGCATCATCGATGCGCGGGAAGGCGAAGCGGCATCGTCGTCAGCCCGGATACCGGCCAGACTTTCAGCAGGGAACGCGCTCGCGGGGATGCGACGCGGACCATGATCCATCGAAGCGTGCGTTTCCTTTTCCACTTAGCCGCGTTGCCAGGCATCGCGCGATATGAAGCGCACGCACTGAAGCCACGGAGCGACGATGCAAACCCGCAAGATTCCCGTCACGGTCGTGACCGGCTTTCTCGGCAGCGGCAAGACCACACTGATGCGGCACATCCTGTCGAACGCGCGGGGCTTGCGCCTCGCGGTGATCGTCAACGAGTTCGGCGAGCTTGGCATCGACGGAGAAATCCTGAAGGGTTGCGGCATCGGTTGCGACGACGAAGCCGGCTCGCAAGACCGCAATCTGTATGAGCTCGCGAACGGCTGCCTCTGCTGCACCGTACAGGAAGAGTTCTATCCGGTGATGGAGCAACTCGTCGAGCGGCGCGACAGCATCGATCACGTGCTGATCGAAACATCGGGTCTCGCGTTGCCGAAGCCGCTCGTGCAGGCGTTCAACTGGCCGTCGATCAAGAACGCATTCACGGTCGATGCAGTGGTGACCGTAGTCGACGGTCCCGCTGCCGCGAGCGGCCAGTTCGCGGCGAATCCCGTTGCCGTCGATGCGCAACGCAAAGCCGATCCCAATCTCGATCACGAATCGCCGCTGCATGATTTGTTCGAGGATCAGTTGTCGTCGGCGGATCTCGTCATCGTCAACAAGACGGATCTCATGGACGAGGCCGCGTTGCAAAAGGTCGAAGCCCTCGTGCGTCCCGAGATCCCGCCCGAAGTGAAGATCGTGCCCGCGCAGATGGGCAGGCTCGACATGCATACGTTGCTGGGTCTCGAATCGGCATCGGAGGAAACGATTCATTTGCGGCACGATCATCACGGCTCGCCCGACGAAGAAGGCCATGCCGATCATCATCACGACGAGTTCGATTCGGTCGTCGTGCATGGCAGCGTTCAGACGCGCGAGCAGGCTTTGGCCGCATTGCATGCGCTCGTCGAGCAGCACACGATCTATCGCGTGAAGGGCTTCGCCGCGTTGCCGGACGCGGCGATGCGGCTCGTCGTGCAAGGCGTCGGAAGGCGCTTCGACAGCTACTTCGATCGACGCTTCGAAGCAAGCGAAGCGAAGACCGAAAGCCGCTTCGTGCTGATCGGCGAAGACCTCGAACGCGAGGTGCTGCAGCGCGCATTCGACGCCGCGCTCGCGAGCGCCACCGTGCGGGCATAACGGCGATGCATCTTCTTCGCACGACACCGGGCGGTTTCGTCGACGACGCGCAAGGCGTCATGCGTATCGACCAGACGAGCGCGCCGATCGTCGTGCTCAGTTCCGCCGACACGACGCTCGCGTTGCTCGCAAGTGTGTTTCCGCGGCTCGAAGCGGGCTTTCCCGAAGTGCGGCTCGCGAATCAATCGTTCTTGCGTCAGCCCGCATCGGTCGATTTCTATATCGACGATGTGCTGCGACACGCGAAGGTCGTGATCGTCGATCATCTCGGCGGCGAATCGTATTGGCCTTATGGCATCGAGCGGCTCGTCGCGCTCGCCAGAGAGCGCAAGCAGATGCTCGCGATGTTCTCGGGCGATCTCACCGAAGACCCGAACCTCATCGGCAAGAGCACGGCGGATGCGCAGTTTTGCCGCGACTTGTCGCGCTATCTGCGCGAAGGCGGCGCGCGCAACGCGGAAGCGTTCCTGCGCACGATCGCGCATCGCGCGTTCGGCTTCGGGCGCGAGCCGCAGCCGCCGAGCCCGCTGCCTGCGGTCGCGATCTATCATCCCGAACGCGATATCGCGACGATCGAAGACTGGCAGGCGCGCTGGACCGAGGGCGCGCCCGTCGCCGCCATTCTGTTTTATCGCGCGCATTTGCAGTCGGGCAATACGGCGGTATTCGATGCGCTCATCGACGCGCTCGAAAATGAAGGCATGAATCCGCTGCCGATCGCGATATCGTCGCTGAAGGAGAGCGTGAGCCGCGAAGTGGTCGAGCGCTTGTGCGCGCAACACCGCGCAACGCTCGTCTTGAACACGACGGCGTTCGCGGCGAGCGTGATCGGCGACGACGACGCATGCGAAATCGCGGGCGATGCGCCCGTGCTGCAAGTGATACTGAGCGGCGGCAATCGCGACGACTGGCAGAAGGACAATCACGGGCTGAACTCACGCGATGTCGCGATGCATGTTGCGCTGCCCGAAGTCGATGGCCGCATCATCACGCGCGCGGTGAGCTTCAAGGGCCTCGCGTATCACTGCAAACATACGCAGGTGGATGTCGTGCGCTATCAGGCCGATGCCGAGCGCGTGCGCTTCGTTGCCGAACTGAGCCGCCGCTGGTGCAAGCTGCGACATACGCCGAACGCGCAGAAGCGCATCGCGCTCGTGCTCGCGAACTATCCGGCGAGCGAAGGACGTATCGGCAATGGTGTGGGCCTCGATACGCCCGCATCGGCGATCAACATTCTGTCGATGCTCGCGCGCGAAGGTTATCGCACCGGCAACATTCCGAAGCACGGCGATGCGCTCATCGCCGCGCTGACCGAGGGCGTGACCAACGATCCTGTCGTGCGCGATCTGCGTCCCGCGCTGCAGAGTCTCTCGCTCGACGATTACCTCGATGCATATCGCGAGCTCCCCGCCGACGCGCGCGCCGCGCTCGAGAAGACCTGGGGCGCGCCGCAAGACGATCCGACGATAAGGCGCGGCCGCTTCATGATCGCGGGCTATCGCTGCGGCGAAATCTTTGTCGGCATTCAGCCTTCGCGTTCGCGCGAACGCAATGATTACGCGAGCTATCACGATGCGGAACTCGTGCCGCCGCATGCTTATCTTGCGTTCTATGTCTGGCTGCGTGTGCGCTTTCAGGCCGATGCGCTCGTGCATGTCGGCAAGCATGGCAATCTCGAATGGCTGCCGGGCAAGAGCGTGGCGTTGTCGTCGTCCTGCTGGCCCGATGCGATTCTCGGGCCGATGCCGCATCTCTATCCATTCATCGTCAACGATCCGGGCGAAGGCAGTCAGGCGAAGCGCCGCGCGCAAGCGGTCATCATCGATCATCTGATGCCGCCGCTCACGCGCGCCGAGAACTATGGGCCGTTGCAGGATCTCGAACGTCAGGTCGACGAATACTACGAGGCGCTGATGGTCGATGCGCGCCGCGCGAAGCTGCTGCGCAAGTCGATCCTCGCGAGCATCGTCGGCAACAAGCTGCATGAGGAACTCGGCCTCGAAGCACCGCGCGATGCCGTGGGCGAAGACGCGTTGCTCACGCGCGCCGATGCCTACCTTTGCGAACTGAAGGAAGCGCAGATTCGCGATGGCCTGCATGTGTTCGGCGTCTCGCCGCAAGGCGTGCAGCGGCGCGATACGCTGCTTGCGCTCGGCCGCTTTCCGATTGGCGACGGTCAGGGCGCGAACGCGAGTCTCATCACGGCGATCGCGCGCGATCTGAATTTGCCCGACGCCTTCGATCCGCTCGACGCCGATTGGTCTGCGCCGTGGAATGGCCCGCGTCCGCAAGCGCTCATCGATGTCATGGATGCGCCGTGGCGCCATCACGGCGATACGCGCGAGCGACTCGAATCGTTCGCGATGCAACTCCTGTCCGGCGATGCGGCGAACGCGCCCGGTCCCCATGCATCGCTCGTGCTCGAACGTCTGCGTGGCGATGTGCTCGCAAGGCTCGATGCCTGCGGTCCGCAAGAGCTGACGCAATTGAGGCGCGGTCTCGAAGGACGCTTCGTGCCGCCGGGACCGAGCGGCTCGCCATCACGCGGCAGGCCCGATGTTTTGCCCACGGGCCGCAACTTCTATTCGGTCGATACGCGCGCGTTGCCGACGCAAGCCGCGTGGTCGCTCGGCGTGAAGTCCGCGAATGCGCTCGTCGAGCGGCACGTGCAGGACCACGGCGATTTTCCGCGCGCGATCGGCTTGTCGGTGTGGGGCACGGCGACGATGCGAACCGGCGGCGACGATATCGCGCAGGCGTTCGCGCTGATCGGCGTGCGTCCGAAGTGGGCTGCCGGAAGTCATCGCGTGACCGACTTCGAAATTTTGCCGATCGCGATTTTCAACCGGCCGCGCATCGACGTGACCTTGCGCGTGTCGGGCTTCTTCCGCGATGCATTCGCGAACCTCATTCATCTTTTCGATGCAGCGGTGCAGGCCGTCGCCGAACTCGACGACGAACCCGCCGACGTCAACCCGATCCGCGCACGCATTCTGCGCGAACGCGACGAACTGATCGCGCGCGGCATCGACGCGAAGGAAGCGCGGCTTCGTGCCGGCTGGCGCGTGTTCAGCACGAAGCCGGGCGCGTATGGCGCGGGCTTGCAGGAACTGATCGATGCGAAGCAATGGCAGACCGATGCCGATCTTTCCGCCGCGTATCAAAGCACGGGCGGCTATGCGTATTCGCAATCGGGCGACGGCGTGGAAGCGCGCGCGAGCTTCGGCATGCGGCTGTCGACACTCGATGTCGTGTTGCAGAACCAGGACAACCGGGAACACGATCTGCTCGATTCGAACGACTATCACCAGTTTCAGGGCGGCATGGTGGCGGCCGTGCGTTATCTGTCGGGCGTGCAGCCGCAGACGTATAACGCGGATCACAGCAACCCCGCCGCGCCGCGCGTGCGCACGCTGAACGAAGAGATCGCGCGCGTGGTACGTTCGCGCGTGGTCAATCCGAAATGGATCGATGGCGTGAAGCGGCACGGTTACAAGGGCGCGTCCGAACTGGCCGCGACCGTCGATTATCTGTTCGGCTATGACGCGACCGCGCGCGTCGTGTCGGATCATCAATACGCGCTCGTCACCGATGCTTACGTGAACGACGCCGATACGCGTGAGTTCATCACGCAACATAATCCGCACGCGCTGCAATCGATCTGCGAGCGCTTGCTCGAAGCAATGCAGCGCGGTTTATGGCAGCGGCCCGCTGGCTATCGCGAGCAGGTCGAACGACATTTGCTCGATGTCGAACAGCGCATCGAAGGCCGGCAAAATTGAACGCACTCGCTTTTCCCTTTACCGCGCTCGTCGCACAAGAGCCCTTGCAGCAAGCACTTTTGCTCGCGGCGGTCGATCCTTCGATCGGCGGCGTGCTGGTGAGCGGCCCGCGCGGCACGGCGAAGTCCACCGCGGCGCGCGCGCTCGCGGAGTTGCTGCCCGAAGGAAAACTCGTCACGCTGCCGCTCGGCGCGAGCGAAGAACAACTTATCGGCACGCTCGATATTCAAAGCGCATTGCGCGACGGCGGCGTGAAGTTTTCGCCGGGGTTGCTCGCGAAAGCACATGCAGGTGTGCTGTATGTCGATGAGGTGAATCTGCTGCCGAATCCGCTCGTCGATCAGTTGCTCGATGTCGCGGCGAGCGGCGTGAACATCGTCGAGCGCGATGGCATTTCGCATCGGCATGACGCGCGTTTCGTGCTGATCGGCACGATGAATCCGGAAGAGGGCGAGTTGCGTCCGCAATTGCTCGATCGCTTCGGTCTCGCCGTAGAGATGAGCAATTGCTTCGATGCGAGCGTGCGGCAGCGCATCGTCAAGGCGCGTCTTGCATTCGATGCCGATCCCGATGCGTTTCGCGCGCGTCATCGAAACGAACAGGCGGTGCTCGGCGAGCGCATTCACACGGCGCGCGCGGCGCTTGCATCGTTCGAATTCGACGATGCGGTTCATGCGCGCGTGAGCGAAATGTGCATCGAGGCGCACGTGGACGGCTTGCGCGCGGACATCGTGATGCTGCGCGCGGCGCGTGCGTTGGCGGCGTTCGAAGGTGCACCGCACGTCGACGTGACGCATGTGGAACGTGTCGCGGATTCGGTGTTGAAGCACCGCAGGCGCGAGGGCGACGCGCCTTCGCGTGAACCGCAAGGGCGTGAATCGACGTCGCAGGAAACACGGCCGGACGACGCGGACTGGGGCTACGTACCGCCCGAGCCGACGGGCACCGCGAAGGTCAAACAAGTGAGGCCGCTCGCCGCAAAAAAAGCGTGAGCCATCGAAGGCGCGGCGCGGATGCCTTCGGTGCGAGGCATCGCCTTCGATGGAATGAAGCACCGTCAAAAGGCCGTCATGCAACGCGTGACGGCGAAGCAAGCCCATCGATCGACTGGATATCGACGCTGCGCGCGAAACGTAACGCGCGGCTCGATGCGCGGCATCTGCGCTATCGTCGCGCGCGCGGCGACGCTGCAGTGCTGCATTGCTTTCTTCTCGATTGTTCCGGCTCGATGCTCGCGGGCGACAGGCTCGCGCGTGCGAAAGGCATGCTCGTCGCGTTGTTCGATCGTGCTTATCGCGAGCGTGCGGAGATCGCGCTCGTGTGTTTTGGCGGTGGGCGGGCGCAGGTGCGCCGTCAGCCGGGCGCGGCGCACTGGTTCAACGAGCGCTGGGTGATGCCGATCGGCGGTGGCGGCGGCACGCCGCTCGCGTTGGGGCTGGCGAGCGCGAGCACGGTCCTGGAGAGGGCGGCGCGGCGCAGACCGTCGCAACGGCGCTGGTTGTGGCTGTTGACCGATGGACGAACGAACGAGCGACCGCAGGCGCCTTTGGCGGCGCATGAAATCGTCGTCGTCGATTTCGAAACGGATGCGATACGCGTTGGTCGCGCCGAAGCGCTCGCGCGCGACTGGGGCGCGCGTCATGTCACTGCCGATGCGTTGAGCGAGGACGCGGTCTAGTCATACCATCGCGGCGTATAAACCCAATCGCCCATCACCCGCGTCGTCGACGATCCGACGATCACCATCGTCCGCATATCGACGAGCTCGCTTTTCACTTCACCGAGCGTCACGATGCGCAACGCTTCCGCCGGCCGCCCGATATCTCGTCCGAGCACGACAGGCGTCTTCGAATCGCGATAACGCCTGACGATGTCGATCGCACGATCGAACTGCCACGGACGCGCCTTCGACAGCGGGTTATAGAACGCCATCGCGAGATCCGCCTCGCCTGCGTGCGCAATGCGCTTCTCGATCACGCTCCACGGCTTCAGGTTATCCGACAGCGACAACACGCAAAAGTCATGACCCAGCGGCGCGCCCGCGCGCGCAGCCGTCGCGAGCGATGCCGACACGCCCGGCACGATCGCGAGCTTCACCGCGTCCCACTCGGGATGCGCGGCGCGTTCATCGTCGAGTGCTTCGAGCACGGCGGCGGCCATCGCGAACACGCCCGGATCGCCAGACGACACCACGACCACGCGACGTCCTTCGCTCGCGAGTTCGAACGCGTGACGCGCGCGTTGCAGTTCCTCGCGGTTATCGGTCATGTGCACGCGTTGATCGTCGCGGAACGGACCGGCCATGCGCACATAGGTTTCGTAACCGAGCACGTCTTGCGCAACGACGAGCGCGCTGCGTGCGGCAGGCGTCATCAGTTCGGCGCTTCCCGGACCGAGTCCGATCACGGTCAGCGTGCCGCGCGCACGGCCGATCGATTGCGCATCGATCGGCGCATCGCTCACATGCAGCGCGATAGCGCGCGCATCGTCGATATCGAACGGAGCGGTATCGCAGAAACGCAGCGGGACGTTCAACGCGCGCGCCGCATCGTCGAGGGAGCGCGACGCCATGTAATGCGCTGGCGCCGTCAATGCCGCGAGCGCAAGCGGCGCGAGATTGCGTTCGCGCAACGCGCTACGCACGCGCTCCGCTACATCCTTATCGTTATCGATCCACGCAACGACGCAACGTGGATGTATCACGAGGCTATGTTCATCGTGCAACGCGTGCGGCGTGATGCGCACGGCGCGGGGTGCATCGTCGGCGCGGGGCAAGTCGGCGTCATCGAGCCAGGGCGCGCGGCCTTCGATGCGCGTCGCTTTGCCCGCCAGCAAGTCGGACACGAAGCGCTTGCCTTGTTCGATATCGGCAAGCACATAGCCTTCGGGCGGAGCAAGCAGACATTGGCCGAAGCGCAATTCGCCGCTCGTCGTGATCGCGGGCGTCACTTGCAAGGCAGCGCCGATCTCACGCGCAAGCACATTCACGCCGCTCATCCCGCCGACGAGCGGCACGACCGCGCTGCCATCCTGCGCGACGGCGAGCACCGGCGGCTCATTGCCCTTGTCGGCGAGACACGGCGCAATCGCGCGAATCACGATGCCCGCCGAACACAGCGCGACGATCGGCACGCCCGACGCGTACAACGCGCGCACGTGCGCGCCGAAATCCTCATACGCAATGTCGGCGTCCGCGCGGCCCGTAAGTGCATGCACGCGCGATTCGGGGAAGCGCGCCTGAATGCGCCGCGCGGTATCGAGCGCGGCCGCGCCGAGCACGACGATCGCCATCGGCATCGAAGCGGTTATGCGCGCCATTTCTTCCCCGGCACGACGAGCAGCGAGAAATACGGCGATGCCATCGGATCGACGTCATCGAGCGGCACGATACGCTGATTGGCCATCGTCGCGCGCTCGACATACAGCGCACGATCATCGAGTCCGAGTTCGACCAGCACGCGCCGCACCTTCTCGAAATTGCGCCCGAGCTTCATGATGACCGCCGCATCCGCCGCTTCGAGACGGCGCTTCAGGTCGTCTTCCGGCAGCACGCCCGACAGCACCGACAGACTCTGATTGCGATACACGAGCGGAACGCCCAGCACTGCAACGCCACCGAGCATCGAGCAGACGCCGGGCACGACATGCGCGTCGAATTGCGCGGCGAGCCGGTCGTGCAGATACATGTACGAGCCGTAGAAGAACGGATCGCCCTCGCAGATCACCGCGACATCGCGGCCCGCTTCGAGATGGCCCGAGATCGTGAGCGCGGCCTCATCGTAGAAGGCGCTGATGATCGTCTCGTAGCAGAGCGGCGGTTCGAGCGCTTCGGTCGTCACGGGATAGACGAGCGGCAGGCGCGTCTGGGTGTCGTCGAGATGCGATTCGATGATGCCGAACGCGTTGCCCTTCTTGCCCTTCGCGACGAAATACGCGACCACCGGCGCGGCCTTCAGAAGCCGCAGCGCCTTCACGGTGATCAGTTCGGGATCGCCCGGACCGACGCCCAATCCATAGAGGCTTCCGCGATTCATTCGGCCTCCGAAGCAAGTGCGTTCACGGCGGCCGCGGCCATCGCGCTGCCGCCGCGCCGCCCGAGCAGCGCGACGTAGGGCACGCCGCGGCTATGGGCGGCGAGCATGGCTTTCGATTCCGCCGCGCCGATGAAACCGACCGGAAAGCCGAGAATGAGCGCGGGCTTCGGCGCACCGGCATCGAGCATGTCGAGAAGATGAAAGAGCGCCGTCGGCGCGTTGCCGATCGCGACGATCGCGCCGTCGAGATGCGGCCGCCACAGTTCGAGCGCGGCGGCCGAGCGCGTGTTGCCCATCACGCGGGCGCGTTCGGGAACCGAGGGATCGCTCAGTGTGCAAAGCACGCGGTTACCGGCGGGCAAGCGCGCGCGCGTGATGCCTTCGGCGACCATGCGGGCATCGCAAAGTATCGGCGCGCCTTGGGCGAGTGCGCGTCTGCCCGCGATGCCCGCGCCCGACGAGAAACGCACATCGCTCACGATATCGACCATGCCGCACGCATGGATCAGGCGCACCGCGAGCTTCTCCAGATCGGCGGGAATGGCGGCGAGGTCGGCTTCTGCGCGGATCGTCGCAAAGGACTGGCGATAAATCTCCGCGCCGTCGCGGATGTAGTCAAGCATCGGTATGGCTCCGGGCGAGCCGTTCGGCCGCCTCTTCGATGGTCAGATTGCGCGCGACGGATCGTGCGTCGCGATGTAAGTCGTAGCGTCCCGGCGCGGCTGCGTAGAGCGTCGCCGGAACCGGATGCGCCGCCGCGCACGAACGCTCGCAGCCGCTCAGATGCACCTGCGCGTCGTCATGCGCGGGCAGCAACGCGGCGAGGCGATGCGCGTCGGCTTTGGTATCGGCGCGGCTCTTCGCGCAGCCCTCGGAACCCGCGCACGCGATGAGTCGCGCAAGCGGATCGCGCGCGTCGGTGGCGAGGCCGAGCGCACGCAGGCGTTGCAGCACTTCATGCGCTTCGTGCGCCGCGATGCCGGATATCAGCACGCTTTGCCACGGCGTCATCGTCAGATGCGCTTGCCCGTGGGTATTGGCGAACTCGGCGAGATCGGCGAGGGCGTCGAGCGTCGTAGCGTCGAGACGGCCGAGCGGCGTTTGCGCGCCCGCGTACCACGTCGCGCGATGCGGCTCCTCGTGCGCGCCGAGCCGCAGCGATGCATCGGCGGGGACGCGATGCCATGCGTCGATATCCGCATCGAAATGCAATGCCTCGATGAAACGCGTGTTGCCGACACGCGCCAGCAGATCGCGCATGCGATGTTCCTCTTGCCTGGCAAGCGCGAGAAATCGGTGCAGCACGTTCACGACGAACGTCGTCAGATCGTTTCGCGCGATCGCGCCGAGCGCTTGCTGCCGCAACGTGCCCGCGAAGCCGAACGCGAAACGCGCGCCGTCGTCGATAGCGGAGAACCACAGATCGTGCGGATGATCGAGCATCGCGAGGCGCTCGCCGGCATCGAGCTGCAAGGCGAATTTCGGCGACAGCGCGTGCAGCGGCGCATCGGCCTGCATTGCATCGACGATCTGCGCGGCGAGCGCGCGCGTGGCGTCGCTCGCGAGCGGACTCAGCATCATGTTGCGGATGTCGTCGCCGCCTGCTGTGGACGGGCCGAGGCCCGCGTCGAGTGCGATATCGATGAGCGCGGCGTGGGCATCGTCGCGAATGCCGCGCAGTTGCAGATTCGCGCGATTGGTCACTTCGACCACGCCCGAGCCGCACTCGCGCGCCGCGCGGGCGACCGAACGCGCCGCGCGCGCGCTCAGCACGCCGCCCGCGAGGCGCAGGCGGGCAAGGCCGCCGTCGCGCGCGGGCACGATGCGCATGAGGCCGGGACACGCGGATGCGCGCGGCGCGGCGTCGGGCGATGAGCGGTCGGAAGAATTCAAAAGCGTGGCCCGTTGGGCTTCGCGCATGATGAGCGAACCGGTACACCCCGCCCGGTCGGCGTCGCGCGAATGCGTTGAATCGGCAGGTCTCTTGGCTGGCAGGTCAACATGCGCGCCGGCCTTCCCGGTAAAAACCAGTGGCAGTGGAGCGCGCACTCGCTGCGTACAATTGCGGGGGCAGCCACAGTTTCGCTGTGTTCCCTTTTAAGCCCTGGGCTGTCAACCCCGGGCGCCGACGGACCTGTATTATGCCCGCTTTTATCGACCCTCCGAGCGCTTCCGGCAAGCATCCGGGCGCGCAATCGGAGTCACAAAGGAGGCCGCGCATGTCGAACTGGCTGACCGTGGTGGGGATCGGCGAGGACGGCTGGCACGGGCTGTCGCGCGTCGCGCGCCGTGCGCTGCTCGACGCCCAGTCGATCCACGGCGGCGAGCGTCATCTCGCGCTGCTGCCCGCACGCATCGCCGGGCGTCGGGTGCCGTGGCCAAAACCCTTTTCGCTCGATGCCGTGCTCGCCGGGCGAGGCGACGGCAAGACGCGCATCTGCGTGCTCGCGAGCGGCGATCCGATGTGCTTCGGCGTCGGCGCGACGCTCGCGCGCGAAGTCGCCGACGGCGAAATGCGCGTCATTCCCGCACCGTCGTCGCTGTCGCTCGCGGCGGCGCGTTTGCGCTGGGCGCTGCAGGACGCGGTGTGCGTATCGCTCGTCGGCCGTCCGGTGGCATCGCTGCTTGCGAGCCTGCATCGCGGCGTGCGCCTGCTCGTGCTTTCCGCCGATGGCGCGACGCCCGCCGCCGTCGCCGCGCTCCTGACCGCGCACGGTTTCGGCGCGAGCCGCATGACGGTGTTCGAGCATCTCGGCGGCATCCACGAGCGCCGCATCGACGAGCGCGCCGACGACTGGCGCGAAGCCGTCGTCGCACCGCTCAATCTCGTCGCGATCGAATGCCGCACGCACGCGGGACACGCCGGCCCGCCGCTCACGCCGGGTCTCCCCGACGACGCCTACCGGCACGACGGCCAGTTGACCAAGCGCGACGTGCGCGCCGTGACGCTCGCGCGACTCGCGCCGCAGCCCGCCGAACTGCTGTGGGATGTCGGCGCGGGCTGCGGCTCGATCGGCATCGAATGGATGCGCGCGCACGGCGCGTGTCGCGCGATCGCGATCGAGGCGAACGAGAGCCGGCAGCGTCTTATCGAACACAACCGCGACGCGCTCGGCGTGCCCGCGCTGCAGCTCGTCAAGGGCGAAGCGCCCGCCGCGCTCGACGGCCTGCCCGCGCCCGATGCCGTGTTCATCGGCGGAGGATTGACGGCGCCCGGCGTGCTCGATGCGTGCTGGGCGCGGCTGCGTCAAGGCGGGCGGCTCGTCGCCAATGCGGTGACCTTGCAGAGCGAAGCGGCGCTCGTCGAATGGCGCGCGCGGAACGGCGGCGCGCTGACGCGCATCGGCATCGCGCAGGCCGAGCCGCTCGGCAGCTTCGATACGTGGCGTCAGGCGCTGCCGATCACGCTCCTGCACGCGAGCAAACCGTGATGCGCCATGCGTGAAGAAACGCCGGAAAAGGCCGCGCCGCTGCGCAGCGGCTACACGACGGGAAGCTGCGCGACCGCGACGAGTCTCGCGGCCGCGCGTCTTCTGCTATTCGGCGAGGCGAGCGAGCGCGCGGAGATCGAATTGCCAAAAGGACGGCGCGTGACGATGACGCTGTCGTTCTGCCGCAGATTGCCCGATGAAAGCGCCGCGGCCGAAGCGGGCGTCATCAAGGATGCGGGCGACGATCCCGACGTCACGCATGGCGCGCTCGTGTTCGCGCGCGTGCGTCTGTCGGATGAGCCGGGCGTGCGCTTTCATGCGGGGGCGGGCGTCGGCACGGTGACGCGCGCGGGGCTGGCGCTTGCCATCGGCGAACCGGCGATCAATCCGGTGCCGCGCAAGATGATGGCCGAACATCTCGATGCGCTCGCTCGAAGCGCCGGTTATCGCGGCGGCTTCGACGTGACGATCGGCGTCGAGAACGGCGAGGCGCTCGCGCTCAAGACGATGAATCCGCGGCTCGGGATCGTCGGCGGTTTGTCGATACTGGGCACGACCGGCATCGTCCGGCCGTTTTCGTGCTCGGCGTATATCGCGTCGATTCATCAGGGCATCGATGTCGCGCGGGCGAACGGGTATCGGCATATCGCGGCGTGCACCGGCAATCAGAGCGAGGACGCGATGCGCGCGCGCTACGGTCTGCCCGACATCGCGTTGATCGAAATGGGCGATTTCGCGGGCGCCGTGTTGAAGCACCTGCGCCGCGCGAGCGTCGACAAGCTGAGCCTGTGCGGCGGCTTCGGCAAGCTCTCGAAGCTCGCGGCGGGGCACATGGATCTGCATAGCCGAAGTTCGAGCATCGACTTGCCGCTCATCGCCGTGTGGGCCGCCGATGCAGGCGCGAGCGCCGGCTTGCTCGCGTCGATCCGCGCGGCGAACACGAGCCAGGAAGCGCTCAGGCTCGCACACGCCGAAGGCATCGCGCTCGGCGATATCGTGTGCCGGCGCGCGCGCGACGTCGCGCTCGATGTGCTGCCGCCGGGCATCGAAGTCGAGACGTTCGCGATCGATCGCGCGGGCAATATCGTCGGGAGCGCGGCATGACGCGCGTGCTGCTGCTCGGGGGCACCGGCGACGCGCTCGCCATCGCGCGCATATTGCCCGCTGGACACGTCTACAGTCTCGCGGGCCTCGGGCGTGTGCCGGACGAGCTTTCGTGCGCGGTGCGCGCCGGTGGTTTCGGCGGCATCGGCGGGCTCGCGCGCTATCTGCATGACGAGAAGATTGCGCTCGTCGTCGATGCGACGCATCCGTATGCCGCGCAAATGAGCCGTCACGCGCGCGAGGCGTGCGCGCTCGCCGACGTGCCGCTCTGGGCCGTGCGCCGTCCCGCGTGGCAGCCGCAGGCGGGCGACGACTGGCGCGAGGCGTCGGACTGGGGCGAGATCGTCGAGCGGGTCGCGCCGTTCCGTCGGCCGCTCTTCACGCTCGGGCGCGAGGCGCTGCATCATCTGCATGAAATTCCCGCGTCGCAACACTGGACGATCCGCTGCCTCGACGCGCACCCGGGCAACGAACGCGCGAGCATCGTCGATGCGCGCGGTCCGTTCGACCTCGACGGCGAGCGCGCGTTGTTCGATGCGGCGGGCATCGATGTCGTCGTCAGCAAGAACAGCGGCGGGCGCGCGACCGAAGCGAAACTCGCCGTCGCGCGCGAACGCGGCCTGGCCGTCGTGATGCTCGCGCGGCCCGCGCTGCCCGCCGCCGACCGAATTTTCGACGACGCCGCCAGCGCCCGCGATGCGCTCCAACACTGGCTCACCCAACAATGACCGTCTATTTCATCGGCGCCGGACCGGGCGATCCCGAACTCATCACCGTAAAGGGACAGCGGCTGATCCGCACGTGTCCCGTGATTCTCTACGCGGGCTCGCTCGTGCCGAAGGAAGTGCTCGACGGGCATCGCGCGCGCGCGTGCATCGACACGGCCGAACTCGATCTCGACGCGATCGTCGCGCTTTTACGGCAAGCGCACGCGAACGGGCACGATGTGGCGCGCGTGCACTCGGGCGATCCGTCGCTCTATGGCGCGATCGGCGAGCAGATGCGCAGGCTCGACGCGCTCGCGATTCCCTACGAAGTGGTGCCTGGCGTGACGGCGACGGCGGCGTCGGCGGCGGCGTTGAAACGCGAGCTGACGCTGCCGGGCATCTCGCAGACGGTCATTCTCACGCGTTACGCCACGAAAACGTCGATGCCCGAAGGCGAAAGCCTCGGCGATCTCGCGCGCCATCGCGCGACGCTCGCCATTCATCTGGGCGTGCGGCATATCGAACGCATCGTCGCGGAACTGGTACCGCATTACGGCGCGGATTGCCCCGTGGCCGTCGTGTTCCGCGCGAGCTGGCCAGACGAGACGCGCGTCGAAGGCACGCTCGCGGAGATCGCGGAGAAAGTGCGCGCGGCGGGCATGGAGCGCACGGCGATGATCGTCGTCGGGCGCGTGCTGGCCGCCGACGGCTTCGCGGATTCCACGCTCTACGCCAAGGACCGATGACGCGATGCGCGACCTCGACGCCGTGTTCGATGCGCTCGCGAAATCCGCATTCCGGCGGCGCTTCGCGCTCGGCGTGCGGGAGGGGAAGTATCTGCGGGAGAAGGGCGTCGATACCGTCGTCGCGCAGGCGCACGAACTGATCGGCAAACGGCTCGCGCCGCAAGCGCCGTTGAACGACGGCAAACAGACGCCGTTTCGCGGGCATCCGGTGTTCATCGCGCAGCACGCGACGGCGACGTGCTGCCGCTCTTGTCTCGCGAAGTGGCACGGCATCGCATCGGGCAAGGTGCTCGACGATGCCGAACGCAGACACGTCGTCGATGCGATCGAGCGCTGGCTGCGCGCGCAGCCGCTGCCGGCGGCGTCGCAGCCCGCGATGGATGATCGGCAGCGCGAACTGCCGTTTTGAGACGCGTCGGCGCGATATTACGGCGTTACGCAGTTGTGGTAACTTGGGTCCGCGAGCGCTGGCCGGCGTCTGTCGGCCGACGATGTCAAACGTCGGAATCGATGCAGAGGAACCGTTGATGAATCTCGTCACCCAGCTTCGGCGCGGCCATCTCCTGAAGCACACCGACTTGTCGGGGATCGGGCTGGAACTCGGTCCGTACGATCAGCCGACCGTCTTCAAATCCGAAGCTCAGGTGCGCTATCTCGACTGGAAAAATCGCGAGCAGCTGGTCAGCGAGTGCAGCCATCCCGATCTCATCGACCAGATTCCGGAAATCGACTACGTCGTCAGTTCGAACCGTTACGGCGACTACATCAGCGACAAGTTCGACTACATCATCGCCAATCATGTGATGGAGCACGCGCCGAACATGATCCAGTGGCTTTCGGACCTCTGCGCGATGATGAACGACGGCGGCATTCTCTTTCTCGCGTTGCCCGACAAGAAATTCAGCTTCGACAAATACCGGCAGGACACGGCGTTGAGCCATTTCGTCGCGGAATATCTGGCCGGTGTCGAGGAGATTCCGCGCGAGCATCAGATCGAATGCGAAATCTATTACGACGAAGCGTTCGTCAATCGTCCGATGGACGTGCGTGACAAGCTGAATGTCGAGCGCATCAGGCGCAAGCTCGAGGCGCCGCCGCACGTTGGCATCCATAGCCATGTGTTCGATAGCGACACGATCGAGAACAAGGTGCTGAAGCCGATTCTGCTAATGGGCTTCCTCAAGTTCAATCTCGTCGATTTCGTGCCTGCGCGGGGCGAAACGGGCGGCGAGATGATCATCGTCCTGCGCAAGGAGACGCCGAACGTCGAGCTCACTACGGAGGCGTTTTATACGGCGAACGGCGGCATCGAGAAGCGGCTCGCGCAGACCGAGAGCCGTCTCGAGGAGGCCGAAAGCGCGCTCGCCGATGCGCGCCGCAGTCTCGCGGAGGCCGAAAGCCGGCTCGGCGAAACCATCGACAGACTGCGGGTTTCGCAGGCCGAACTACAGGCGAGCAACGCGGCGATCGTGGAGTTCGTCTCGTCCACGTCCTGGCGCATCACCGCGCCGCTGCGACGCGTCGTGACCGCGCTGCGCGGCAACGGCGAACGCGGCCGCGCGCATCCCGGCTAGGCGCGGCGCGCCTTCGCCCGCCGCGCGAGCATGTTCAGGCCTTCGACCAGCGCCGAGAACGCCATCGCCGCATAGATATAGCCCTTCGGCACGTGCGTGCCGAAGCCTTCGGCCACGAGCGTCATCCCGATCACGAGCAGGAAGCCGAGCGCGAGCATGACGATCGTCGGATTGCGTTCGATGAAGCGCGACAGCGGGCCCGCCGCGAACAGCATCACGGTCACGGCGGCGATCACCGCGACGAACATGATCGGAATGTGCTCGGTCATGCCGACCGCCGTCACGATGCTGTCGATCGAAAACACGAGATCGAGCAGCAGAATCTGGCCGATCGCCGACAGCGGCGTCAGATGTTTCTCCGCTTTTGCGCCGGCATTGCCTTCGGTGTCGTGCGCGACGTGATGATGGATTTCCGTCGTCGCCTTCCAGACCAGAAACACGCCGCCCGCGATCAGAATCAGGTCGCGCCATGAGAAGCCATGTCCGAACGCTTCGAAGATCGGCGTCGTGAGGCGCACGATCAGCGCGACCGTGCCGAGCAGCCCGAGCCGCATCACGAGCGCGAGCGCGATGCCGATGCGCTGCGTGCGTTCGCGGTGCGCGGCGGGCAGCTTGTTGGTCAGGATCGAAATGAAAATCAGGTTGTCGATGCCGAGCACGACTTCCATGACGACGAGCGTCGCGAGTGCGGCCCAGGCGGCGGGATCGGCTAAAAGGGCGACGAGATAGTCCATGTTCCGGTTTGTTCTACGGTGAGCGCGAAATATTAGCGTGATCGGCGGCGAAAATGTAAGGAACTTGAAAAGTTCAAGAGAATCCAACCGCGTCGGACGAAATTTTGCGTATCAACGACAAATGCCCGATTTGAAACGATTATTTGCGCTTGTTCCGATGATGCGCCGCCGCATTTACGGGTAAACTCCAATGCTTTCGTGCCGCCTGTTCGCGGCCGTCCAACTTCCTGTCGCCGCAGGACACCACGTTAAGCCGCATGCAGAGTAAATCGCAACGTCTCGTCGAGCTGGACTTCTTCCGGGGACTGGTACTGCTCATCATCGTCGTCGATCATATCGGCGGCAGCATGTTGTCGCGCTTCACGCTGCATTCGTTCGCGCTCAACGACGCCGCCGAAGTCTTCGTGTTCCTCGGCGGCTTCGCCACGGCGACCGCGTATGTGTCGCTCGCCGAGCGCCGTTCCGAGAGCGCCGCGCGCGTGCGCTTCGTGAAACGCGCATTCGAGCTTTATCGCGCGTTCATCGTCACGGCGGTGTTGATGCTCGCCGCGTCCTTCCTGCTGCGGCCCTTCTTCGGTCATGCGCCGAACCTCGCGCTGCATCATCTCGACAGCCTGATCTCGCAGCCGGTCGCGTCGATCGCGCAGATTCTCACGTTCGAGCGCCAGCCGTATCTCGCCGCCATCCTGCCGATGTACGCTTTTTTCGCGCTCGCCGTGCCGCTCATGCTGCCGCTCGCGCGCAGCAAGCCGTGGCTGCTGCTCGGCCTGAGCCTTGCGTTGTGGGCGTTCGCGGCGCAGATCGGCGAATACATGCCTTCCGTCGACGACAATCTTTGGGACTTCAATCCCGCCGCGTGGCAATTGATGTTCGTGCTCGGCGTGCTGGCGCGCTGCCAGCCGATCTACCAGCGCGTGAGCGCGAACCGCTTCGGCTGGATCGTGAGCGCGGGCGCGGTGGCGCTGATCGCCGGCATGGCGTATTACAAGCTGCTCGTGCTGCCGCCGGTGCTGGACAGCGCCTTCAAGCGCGATCTGGCCGGCCCGCGCGTTGTGAATTTCCTCGCTATCGCGTGGATCGCGACGAATCTCGCGCGCTACGGCATCGTGAAGGCGGCGGCACAGCGCCTGCCGTGGATCGGCGCGCTCGGGCGCGACGGCATGGTGTCGTTCGTCGCCGGAACGGTAGTTTCGCTCGTCGTCGATTCGATTCTCTTCACGCTCACCGACGGCCTCGTCAACGTGCCGGCCGGACTCGCCGCCGATGTCATCGCGATCGGCGCGCTGCTCGCAGTGCCGCATGTGCATCGGCAAGTGTCGTACTGGCTCGGCACGCGCAAGCCGGTGCCGGTGCCTTCGGCGGCCACGGCGCCGGTGCCGGTTGCTGCCACCGACAGTCGGGCGCGCTGACCTTTCGAAGCGGACAGTGCTCTGTCCGCTTTTATTTTGTGCTCCGAAAGCAACTAACGGTCGAGTTTCGTCGACCGCGCTAACAAACACCATCGAAAAATCCCGCCAAGGCATGCGTTTTGCATCCACGAAATGACCAAGAAAATAAACCTGGATTAACCTCATGCTCAAGCTCGCCATCCTGTTTGCGGTCATCTCCGTCGTCGCTGGCTTCTTCGGCTTTACGCGCGTGTCATCGGGCGCGGCCGGCATCGCGAAGATCTGTTTCTTCATCTTCCTGATCCTGTTCGTCGTGTTCCTCGTCATCGCGATTTCGGCGGGTTCGCTCGTCCTGTAGCGCAAGCGAGAGCGAACGCACGCGGAAAGCGCTGCGCGCCGACCGCGTGCTTTCTCGCATCGACCGGCGTGCCGCGACGGTGTTACATTGCCCCGAGAAGACGTTCACGCGACCGTGAATCGATAAGGAGGAGCGATGCAGCATGTCATCGGCGCGGCCGTGCAGCCGGCGCAATGCGATGTGATCCGCCATTCGCACGAGCGCTCGGCAACGTTCGGCCTGTTCGAGACGATGCGCCCGGATTACGCCGTGCTGTCCGGTCCGCAGCTCGCAGCGAAGCTCGATGAAAGCCGCGCGCTCTTCGCGCACGCGCTGCCGGTGATGGAAACGCTGTACGCGCAGATCGCCAACACGCACAGCATGATCGCGCTGACCGATGCGACCGGGCTGATCCTGCACTCCGTCGGCGACGACGATTTCCTGGCCCGCGCCGACAAGGTCGCGCTGCGAGCGGGCGCGGTCTGGAACGAGGCGCATCAGGGCACCAACGCAATCGGCACGACGATCGCCGAGCGCGCCGCCGTCACCGTGCACGGCGACCAGCACTATCTGCGCGCCAATCGTTTTCTGACGTGTTCCAGCGTGCCGATCCTCGATCCGCACGGCAATCTCTCCGGCGTGCTCGACGTCACCGGCGACCGGCGCGGCTATCACCAGCACACGATGGCGCTCGTCAGGATGTCCGGACAGATGATCGAGAACCGGTTGATCGCGAGCGCGTTCGGCGACGGTATTCGCATCAGCTTTCACAGCCGGCCAGAGTTCATCGGTACGTTGATGGAAGGCATCGCCGTATTCGATCTCGACGGGCGGCTCCTCTGCGCGAACCGCAGTGCGCAATTCCAGCTCGGGCTGGAACTCGGGCGCCTGCGGTCGCAGACGCTCGAAGCGCTGTTCGGTGTACGCGCCGATGCGCTCGTCGCATCCGCGGGCGATGCGCCTTGCCGGTTCGAACTTCACAGCGGCGTCGCGGTATTCGCGAGCGTCGATGTTCATGCGCGTGCGGCGTCGAACGTGGCGATCGCGCCCGCCGCACGGGATGCGGCAATCTCAAACCTCGCCAATCTCTGCACCGGCGACGCCCAGATGAACGACGTCGTCGCGCGCGTGCGCAAGGTCATCGGCAAGAACATCGCCATTCTGATCGGCGGCGAGACAGGCGCGGGCAAGGAAATGCTCGCGCGCGCCATCCACGGCGATTCGCCGCGCCGCGCCGGGCCGTTCGTCGCGGTGAACTGCGCCTCGCTGCCGGAGACGCTGATCGAATCGGAGCTTTTCGGGTATGCGCCGGGCGCATTCACGGGCGCGGCCAGGCGCGGCGCGGTCGGCAAGATCGTGCAGGCGAATGGCGGCACGCTTTTTCTCGACGAAATCGGCGACATGCCGCTCTCGATGCAAAGCCGCCTGCTGCGCGTGCTGCAGGAGCGCGTGGTCGAACCGCTCGGCGCGGCACGCGCGGTGCCGGTCGATTTCATGCTCGTCTGCGCGAGCAACCGCAAGCTGCGCGAGCGCGTCGCGCAGGGCGAATTCCGCGAGGATCTGTACTACCGGATCAACGGCTTGTCGGTGACGCTGCCGCCGCTCGCGCAGCGCACGGACCTGCGCGCGGTCGTCGACGGCATGCTGCGCCGCGAGCGTTTCGCGGGCCGCATCGTCGGTATCGGCGACGACGTGCTCGCGCTCTTCGCGCGTCATCCGTGGCCGGGCAACCTGCGCCAGTTGAGCAACGTGCTGCGCACTGCGTCCGCGATGCTCGACGATCACGATACGCATATCGGCGTCGAGCATTTGCCGCACGATTTTCTCGATGAACTCGGCGAACCCGTTCGCACCGATGACACGCCGCCGCCCGCGAACGGCGCGCGCCTCGCGGATATCGAAGCGGGCGCGGTGACCGCGGCGCTCAAAACGCACGGCGGCAATGTATCGGCGACGGCGCGCGCGCTCGGCATATCGCGCACGACGTTGTATCGGAAGCTGCGCGTCTAGCCTTCGACCGCGCCCGCGCCCGCGCCCGCGCCCGCGCCCGGCGCGGGCAGCGCGCCGCTGTGATCCTTCAGGCCGACGCCGGTCAGTTGCAGGCGGCGCGCTTCGTTCAGCAGCCACGTCAGCTTGAACGCGGCGGTGTCGTAATCGAGTCCCTCGGGCCGCACGTTCGAGATGCAGTTGCGCTCGGCGTCGTGGCGTCCCGCGCGCGGCGCGTAGGTCACATAGAGGCCGAGACTGTCGGGCGAACTGAGGCCCGGCCGTTCGCCGATCATCACCACGACAATCTTCGCCCGTAAAAGCTCACCGATGCGATCGCCCAGCGCGACGCGCGCCTGTGTCGCGATGACGACCGGCGCGATCGTCCAGCCGTCGAGTTTCGCGCGCACGCGCGCGAGCAGCGGCGCGACGTGACGTTGCGCGGCGAACGCCGACAAGCCATCGGCGGCGACGAAAACGAGATCGCACGCCGACGCATGCGCCGCGAGCCGCTCTGCGCTGTCATCGTCGAGCACGCGGCCCAGATCCGGGCGACGCAGATAGTGATCGCGATCGGGCGCGGCGCTTCGCGCGTCGAGCGTATCGAAGCCCGCGTCGCGCAGCGCCTGTGCGAGCGCGGCGGTGTCGAGCGGTTGGTGCACCGCGTCGCGCGCCTGCGCATGCGCAAGCTCGAACGCGAGCAACGGCGCGGTCGGCAGACTGCTGCCCGCGCGGCCGAGCGCGATGCGGGCCTGAGTGAAGCGGCGCAGCGCGTTCCAGGCGTCGGCATCCGTCATGAGTCGATCCATTCGAGGAGCGGTTGCGTGGGCGCGGCAAGCAACTCGCCGCGCGCGTCGGTGACGCGCATCTTCGCGAGCCACGCTTCGAACTCCGGCGCGCGTTTCAGGTTCAGCGCGCGCCGGATGTACAGCGCGTCATGGAACGACGTGCTCTGATAATTGAGCATCACGTCGTCCGCACCGGGCACGCCCATGATGAAATTGACGTTCGCCACGCCGAGCAGCGTGAGCAGCGTGTCCATGTCGTCCTGATCGGCTTCGGCGTGATTCGTGTAGCAGATGTCGCAGCCCATCGGCACGCCGAGCAGTTTGCCGCAGAAGTGATCTTCGAGCCCGGCGCGGATGATCTGCCGTCCATCGTAGAGATATTCCGGGCCGATGAAGCCGACCACCGTGTTTGTCAGAAGCGGTTCGAAGCGGCGCGCGACCGCGTAGGCGCGCGCTTCGCACGTTTGCTGATCGACGCCGTGATGCGCGTTCGCCGACAGCGCGCTGCCTTGCCCCGTTTCGAAGTACATGACGTTATCGCCGACGGTGCCGCGTCCGAGCGACAACGCCGCGTCGCGCGCTTCTTCCAGCAACGCGAGCGATACGCCGAAACTGGCGTTTGCGCGTTCCGTGCCCGCGATCGACTGGAACACGAGATCGACGGGCGCGCCTTGTTCGATGGCGGCGAGCGTATTGGTGACGTGCGTGAGGATGCACGACTGCATCGGCACGTCGTAGCGCTGGCGGAACTCGTCCATCATCGCGAGCAGCCTGCCGATGGCCGCGGGCGAATCGGATGCCGGATTCACGCCGATGACGGCATCGCCGCAGCCGTAGAGCAGGCCGTCGAGCATCGATGCGGCGATGCCCTTTGGATCGTCCGTCGGATTATTCGGCTGCAGGCGCACGGACAGATGCCCCGGCAGGCCGATCGTCGTGCGAAAGCGCGTGACGACCGGGCGCTTTCTGGCGGCGAGAATCAGGTCCTGGTTGCGCATGAGCTTGGAGACGGCGGCCGCCATTTCGGGCGTCACGCCCATCGTGATGCGTTCGAGCGCGGCGGTATCGGTGCTGTCGGCGAGCAGCCATTCGCGGAACGCGCCGACCGTCAGATGCGCGATCGGCGCAAAAGCCTCGCGCGAATGCGTATCGACGATGAGGCGCGTGACTTCGTCGTCCTCGTAGGGAATGAGCGGCTCGTCGAGAAACGCGGCGAGCGGTACTTGCGCGAGCGCCAGTTTCGCGGCGACGCGCTCTTCTTCGGTGGCCGCCGCGATGCCCGCCAGTTCATCGCCGGAGCGGCGCGGGCTCGCGCGCGCGAGCAGCGTCTTCAGATCGTCGAAGCGGTAGCGGCGCGCGCCGATCGTCTCGTGATAGCTCATCGCTGTTTCTCGCGGATGGATCGATTCGAGCACTTTAGCCGCTTTCGTGTGCGGCGCGCGCTGCTCAAAAAAGTGCGCGGGAACCCGAAATCCCCCCTCATGCGATAATTTTTCGTTCGATTCAGCCAAAACCCGCCCGCAAGCCCGTGAAAAACCTGCTCGTTTCCATCGATCGTCTGAGCGATTTCGGTGAAGTCGTCGATGTCCGCACGCCGCTCGAATTCGCCGAGGATCACATTCCCGGTGCGATCAACGCGCCCGTGCTCAGCAACGAGGAGCGCGTGATCGTCGGGACGATGTACAAGCAGGTTTCGCCGTTCGAAGCGACGCGCGTCGGCGCGGCGATGGTCGCGCGCAACATCGCACATCATCTCGACACGCTCTTCGCCGACAAGCCGCGCAACTGGCGTCCGCTGATTTATTGCTGGCGCGGCGGCAAGCGCTCCGGCTCGATGACGACGTGGCTCAACATGATCGGCTGGCAGGCGCGGCAGCTCGAAGGCGGCTATAAGAGCTACCGGCGCGACGTGATCGAGCGGCTCGGCGCGCTGCCGGGGCGTTTCCGCTATGTCGCGCTGATCGGTCATACGGGCAGCGGCAAGACACGGCTGCTGAAGGCGCTCGACGCAGCCGGCGCGCAAACGCTCGATCTGGAAGGGCTCGCCGCGCATCGCGGATCGTTGCTCGGCGCGTTGCCGGGACGCGCGCAGCCGACGCAAAAAGCGTTCGATTCGGCGCTGGTGCAGGCGCTTTCGGGCTTCGATCCGGCCAAACCCGTGTTCGTCGAAGCGGAAGGGCGGCGCATCGGCGCGATCACGATGCCCGATGCCATTCTCGACAATCTGCACGCGGCCTCGTGCGTGCAGGTCGAGGCGCGGCGCGAGGACCGCATCGCGTTCTTGCTGCAGGACTACGCGCATCTCTTCGACAATCCCGCGTTCTTCAAGGCGCAGCTCTCGAAGCTCGTCGCGCTGCATAGCCGCGAGCGCGTCGCGCGCTGGCATCGGCTGATCGATGAGAATGCGCGCGCCGACCTCTTCGCCGAACTCATCGACCATCATTACGATCCGGCGTATGGCCGCAGCAGCAAGGCGCTCTATGCCGGTTTGCCGAACGCGTCGCGCGTGCTGTTCCGCCCGAACGACGCGGACAGCGTCGAGCAGGCGAAAGCGCTGCTTGCGCGGCTCGCCGAGACCGCGGCCGCGTTCTGACTCAATCTCAACACACGAAAGAAAAAGATATGACCACGCTCCGACAACCTCGCGTCGCGTACGGCTGGATGGTGTTTCTGCTGATCGCCGTCGCGGGCCTGTTCTACGTGAAATGGTTTCCGTACTACAACCGCGCGTTCGTCGCGGCGAGCCAGCACTCCATCGGCAAGTCGATTCTGATGGGCACGTCGGCGAGCGCGCCCGCGCCTTCGTGGCAGGCCGCGCTCGATTACGCGATGGCCTACGGCCGTGCGATCTGGCAGGCGATGGTCCTGGGCCTTCTGCTCGGCTCGGCCGTGCAGGCGCTGATTCCGCCGCGCTGGGTCGCGCGCGCGCTCGGCGAGCACGATTTCGGCAGCGTCGTGAACGGCGGGCTCATGTCCTTGCCCGGCATGATGTGCACGTGCTGCGCGGCGCCGGTCGTCGCGGGTCTGCGCGCGCGTCAGGCGGCGCCGGGCGCGGCCGTCGCATTCTGGCTCGGCAATACGGTGCTCAATCCGGCGACGCTGGTTTTCATGGGCTTCGTGCTCGGCTGGCAATGGACCGGCTTGCGGCTCGTGCTCGGCGTGCTGATGGTGTTCGGTCTCGGCTACGCGATCAACCGCATGGTGACGCCCGCGCAGGCGGCGGCGTCGCGCGAGGCGCTCGGCAAGCTGATCGAAGAAGATGAACCGGGCACCGCGTTCTCGCGCTGGATCAAGATTCTCGGCCGCATGACGCTGCGGCTCGTGCCGGAGTACATCGTGCTCGTGCTGCTGCTGGGCGCGGCGCGCGCGTGGCTCTTTCCGCACATCGGTCCGGATATCGGCAACGGCATGCTGTGGATCGCCGCGTTTGCCGTCGCCGGCACGCTCTTCGTCATCCCGACGGCGGGCGAGGTGCCCATCATTCAGGCGATGCTGTCGCTCGGCATGGCGGCGGGTCCGGCGGGCGCGTTGCTGATGACGCTGCCGCCCGTCAGCGTGCCGTCGCTCGCGATGCTCGCGCGGTCGTTTCCGCCGCGCGTGCTGGCGTTGGTGGGGCTGGCGGTGGTCGGATTCGGCGTCGTTGGCGGAGTGATCGCGGCGGCGTTGTTCTGATCGATGAATCGATGAACGGCGCGCGGCGCTCAATGAATCGCCGCGCCCGCCTTGATGAGCAGCTTGAACGGCAGCGCGAGCAGCATCGCGCCGCCGACGCCCGCCATCCACAACGCGACGAACCAGAACAGCTTCCTCGCGCGCTCAATGGTAGTGATGTTCGCCATGACGCACCTTTCCTCTGAAGACCCAATAGCCTAGCGTCGTATACGCGACGATCACTGGCAGAATCACCGCCGCGCCGACGATCGTGAAGAGCTGGCTCGAACGGGGCGCGGCGGCATCCCAGATCGATACGCCCGGGAAAATCTCGTGCGGCGACACGCTCAGCACGAGACCCGAGTAGCCGAGAAACACGAAGCCGAGCGCCATCGCGAACGGCCGTTTCTCGTGACGCGAGCGAATCGAGCGGCGCATCGCCCACGCGCACGCGGCGACGAGCACCGGTACCGGCAACATGCGATAGAACCACGGCGAATCGAACCAGCGCGACGCGATGCCCGCGTCCTGCAGCGGCGTCCAGATGCTGACGACGGCAATCGTCGCGAGTTGCAGCAGCGTCAACGGCCATACGACGCGATACAGGCGCCGCTGCAGGTCGCCTTCGGTTTTTGCGATCAGCCAGCACGCGCCGAGCAGCGCATAGGTGATGACGAGCGCGCCGCCCGTGAAGATCGAGAACGGCGAGAACCAGCCGAAGGCATCGCCGGAAAAGCGGCCATCGGCGACGGGAATGCCGCCGAGAAACGCGCCGAGCGCCACGCCCTGAAAGAACGTCGCGCCCGCCGATCCGCCGATGAACGCGAGGTCCCACATATGCTTCGTGCGCTGCGCCTTCGCGCGGATTTCGAACGACACGCCCCGGAAGATCAGGCACACGAGCATCAGCACGAGCGGCAGATACAGCGCGGAGAGCACGGTCGAATAGACCATCGGGAAGGCGGCGAAAAGTCCCGCGCCGCCGAGCACGAGCCACGTCTCGTTGCCGTCCCAGACGGGCGCGACGGTGTTCATCATCACGTCGCGGTCGTGCTGATCCGGGAAGAACGGAAAGAGAATGCCGATGCCGAGGTCGAAGCCGTCGAGCACGACGTAAAGGAAGAGGCCGAACGCGATGATCGCGGCCCAGGCGAGCGTGAGGTCCATGTTCTTATGCTCCTTCGATGGACTGTTGCGGAAGGCTGAGTGGACGCCGCGCGCTGCCGTCGGACGGATGTTCCGGCGCGCCCGGCAGCGCGGGCCCGTGGCGCAACAGCTTCAGCAAGTAGTAGATGCCGGTGCCGAAAACGATCGTGTAGACGATCACGAACGCGAGCAGCGACACGCCGACCTGTTGCGCCGTGACGGGGGACACGGCATCTGCGGTTCGCATCACGCCGTACACCACCCAAGGCTGACGCCCGGCTTCGGTCGTGACCCAGCCCGCGAGTAGCGTGACGAAGCCGCTCGGGCCCATCGCGAGTGCGAAGCGATGGAACCATCGCGCATCGAATAGCCTGCGCTTGCGATGCAGCCACCACGCCGCGAACGACATCGCGATCATCAGCACGCCGAGCCCCGCCATTACGCGAAAGCTCCAGAACACGAGCGTCGAGTTCGGCCGGTCTTCCTTCGGGAATTCCTTGAGGCCGCGAATCTCGCCGTCCCAGCTATGCGTGAGGATCAGGCTGCCGAGATGCGGGATCTGCACGGCGTATTTCGTGGTCTCGGCCTCCATGTCGGGAATGCCGAAGAGATTGAGCGCGGTGCCGCCTTTCTCCGTTTCCCAGATGCCTTCGATCGCCGCGATCTTCGCCGGCTGATGTTCGCGCGTGTTGAGACCATGCGCATCGCCGACGAGCGCCTGGATCGGCGTCAGCGCGAGCAGCAGCCAGAGCGACATCGAGAACATCTTCTTGATGGCCGGATCGCGCCGGCCTTTCAGCAGATGCCACGCGCCGGTCGCGGCCACGACGAGCGCCGCGACGATGAACGCCGCGATCGCCATGTGCGCAAGCCGGTACGGAAACGACGGATTGAAAATGATCGCCCACCAGTCGACCGGCACGACATGATCGCCTTCGATGCGAAAGCCCTGCGGCGTCTGCATCCAGCTATTGGACGCAAGAATCCAGAACGTGGAGATGAGCGTGCCGATGGCGACCATCAGCGTCGCGCCGAAGTGCGCCTTCGGGCCGACCTTGTGCCAGCCGAACAGCATGATGCCGAGGAAGCCCGCCTCCAGAAAGAACGCGGTCATCACTTCATAGGTGAGCAGCGGACCGGTGATGGGACCGGCGAAGCTCGAAAAGCCGCCCCAGTTGGTGCCGAATTCGTAAGCCATCACGACGCCCGACACGACGCCCATGCCGAACGCGACAGCGAAGACCTTCGACCAGAAAAGACACAGTTCCTTGTAGACGGGTTTGCCGGTCTTGAGCCACGCGCCTTCGAGAACGGCGATGAAACTCGCGAGTCCGATCGAAAGCGCCGGGAAGATGATGTGAAACGAGACGGTGAACGCGAACTGGATGCGCGCCAGATCGAGTGCTTCGGGAGTCGAATGCATGATGACTTGTGCCTTGATATTCACGCTATGTGACGGGCCGGAGCTTAGCGTTATTTCGAGAAAGTGTTGCGCTGCGTCAGCGAACTTTCGTTGCGCGCAAATGCCGCAGTTTCAAGGGCTTGAGCGCTTCATCGGTTTGATTCGCCTGGGTTTTCGAGACGGCGATTTAGTGCGGTGCGGCAAGTGCGCGCAGCCGCTTTCGCGACAATCGACCGCACTGTGTCGCAGTCGGTCATTGGTCGGCTCGAAAAGAAGTTTTACGGTCCGCCGGCACGAGACGTGCGATGCGCCCGGTACCATAATGACTTTTGCACACGCGCGTCGCGCGAGCGGGAAGGAGAAGCATCATGCGCCTCGATGACCAACAAGAAAGTCAGAACGTCGAAGACCGGCGTGGCGGTGGCGGAGGCGGCTTTCGCATGGGCGGCGGATCGATCGGCATCGGCACGATCGTCGTGGCGCTTGCGGCGTCGTATTTCTTCGGCATCAATCCGATGACGATCATCAACGGTGCCCAGGTTCTGCACGGCAACGCGCCGCAGCAGCAGGCCGCGCCCAGCAATGCGCAACCGGCGACCGATCCTGGCGCGGTCTTCGTGCGTCGCGTGCTCGGCAATACGGAACAGACGTGGCAGCACATCTTTCGCGCGCAGTTCAATCAGGACTATCCGGCGCCGCGCCTCGTGATGTTCTCGGGTGCCACGCAGACCGCGTGCGGAACGGGACAGGCGGCCATGGGGCCGTTCTATTGCCCGAACGACCGCAAGGTGTACATCGATTTGTCGTTTTATCGCGAGTTGCGCGACCGCTTCGGCGCAAGCGGCGATTTCGCGCAGGCGTATGTGATCGCGCATGAAGTCGGGCATCACGTGCAGAACGTGCTCGGCATCATGAACAAGGTCGATCAGGCGCGCTCGCGTCTCACGCGCGAGCAGGCGAACGCGCTGTCGGTGCGCGTCGAATTGCAGGCGGATTGCTTCGCGGGCGTCTGGGCCGCCGTTGCGCAGCGTGATAACGCGAAGCTGATCGAGCCGGGCGATTTCGAGCAGGGATTGAACGCCGCCGCCGCCATCGGCGATGACCGCCTGCAGCAGCAATCGCAAGGGCGCGTCGTGCCCGAGGCGTTCACGCACGGCACGAGCGAGCAACGCCAGCGCTGGCTGCGGCGCGGCATGTCGAGCGGCGACGTTGCGCAGTGCGACACGTTCTCGTCGCGTTCGCTCTGACCGGCCGCCGCGCAACGCGGCGACTGGCCGGTTGAATTGAGCTATTCTCGAAGACGTCGCTGCGTTGCTTACAAACGCTGACAGTGCGTTCTTCTCAAATTTATTAGAATCGCTCGTTTCCGGGTTCGCTTCAGCGCGCCCGGAGCACTCTCGTATCTTCCATGAAGCGAATTCTGATCGTCAAAGTCACGTCGCTCGGCGATATCGTCGAGACGCTACCGGTCGTTTCCGATCTGCGGCGCGCGTTTCCCTCCGCCAAAATCGACTGGGCCGCCGACGCCGCTTTCGCCGACATTATCCGCTGGAATCCGGGCGTCGACCGCGTGCTGAGCGCGCCTTTGCGCAAGTTCAAGAAGGCGCGGAACTGGAACGATCTGAAGGAGATCGGCGCGTCGATCGGCGAGCTTCGCGCGGAGAAATACGATGTGATCGTCGACATTCACGGCGTCTACAAGAGCGCGATCATCGCCTTCATCGCACGCGGACGGCGGCGCTACGGCTATCTGAACAAGGATCTCGGGGAACGCGGCGCGGCATTCGCGTATAACGCGCGCTTCGGGCCGCGTCCGCTCACCGACGCGTGGCGCGGCATGCGCGTGAGCGTCGCCGACGCGCTCGGCTATCGTTTCGAAGACACGCCCGACTACAACATCCGCTTGCCCGCGCCCACGCGCGATCTGAACATTCCGCGCGACAGGCGCATCGCAATGCTGTTTCACGCGACTTCGGCGGATGTGAAGAAGTGGCCACAGGAACATTGGGGCGAAGTCGGACGCTGGCTCGCCGCGCGCGGTCACTCGATCGCGCTGCCGTGGGGAACGGAACGTGAGCAGGCCGAGGCGCAAGCGATCGCGGCGCTGGTGCCGGGCGCGATCGTGTTGCCGAAGCTTTCCGTCGTCGAATGCGCGCACTGGATCGAGGCGTCGGAACTGGTCGTCGGCACGGATACCGGACTCGTGCACCTCGCGCATGCGCTGCAGCGTCGCACCGTCATGCTGTTCGCCGCGACTTCGCGCGAGCACTTCGGCGTGAGCGACCCGGGGCGATCGATATCGATCGGCGAAGAGGGCGCGCCGCCCGACGTGGCGCGCGTGCTGGCCGCCATCGAGAGCGTGACGGATGCATCGTCGAATACGCCTGCGCGTTCCGCCGAAACCGCCGTGCCGGTCGCCAAGGGCGTTATCTCGTAGAACTTTTATGCGCATAAACCTCGATCGCACGGCCGGCGGTGCGGTAGGAGTGTAATATCTGGACCGATATATCAGTGCGCTAACGTAAAAGTTGCCACATGACACTTGACGGCGAACTCGGCAAGCACGACGATTGCGGGAAATACCTAAGAATCGTCCGATAAGATGACCGAACAAATCGCCGAAGAAGCACGTCAGTCGCTGACGCGCCTCGAACCTTCCGAGATTCCGCTGGGCGTGTCGCTCGAATGGCCGATCGTCGCGGCCGACGGCGCGCTGCTCTTCGACGCGGGCGCTATCGTGCCGGATGCGCCGGCGCTCGAGTTCATGTTCCGCCATTTCGAGCCGCACCGTGCCATTCGCGAGCCCGCGCCGCACGTGTTGGAGGAAGAAGCCGCCAGGGACGGGCCGCTGACGCTGGAGGATATCGGTCTCACCATCGGCGCGCGGGTCGGACTGCGCGGCACCGGCGGCACAGGATCAGCGATGTACGCGAGCCGCGTGATCGGCTTCTCGACGCCCCGCCGCAAAGGCGAGCGCTCGCTATTCGTGACACAACCCTTGATGGCCGGATTCGATCCGCTCGATCTCACGCTCGGCGAGCAGGTCGATCTCGTCGCGCTGACGGGGCGGGGCGTGTTCCGCTTCGCATGCACCGTCGACGCGACTTGCCGCGAACCGTTCGATTACGCGGTGTTGTCGGCGCCGGGCGCGATCCGCCGCCTGCGCACGCGCAAGTTCGCGCGGATGCCGACACGGCTCGCTGCGCATTTCGCCGTCGAGGGCGGACCTGGCGCGCGGCAACTGGGCCGCGTGAGCGATATCAGCCCGTACGGGATGTCGCTGACGGCTCCGAATGCGGCCGCGCATATGGGCGACCGTCTGCAACTCTCGTTTCAGTTCAAGACCGATGGCGTAGCAGTGAACATCGAGACGGTCGCGATCGTGCGGCACGTAGGCAATGCCGATCCGTCCGACGGCAGCGCGGCCTACGGACTCGAATTCGAAACGCTGGAGCCGTCGCAGCGGATCGCGCTGAAGTCGTTCATGGCCGAGCACAGCTAGACGGCTGCGAGGCGTTTCAGACGCCCGGAAAGCCGTCGGGGAAGAGGCGCTCGACGGCCGCTTCGAAGTGCTGGATCGGCGCGGCGCCGCGCAGCGCGATGGGCGGCGGCGGTTCCTGACCGGGCGCGGGCTCGCGCGAGAGCACGGCGAACGGCACGCCGGTCACGCCGAGCTTCTTCGCGAAGTCTTCGTCCTCGATGACGAGATCGGTGTACGTGCCGTCATCGAGCGCTTCTTCGAGCATTTCCGGATCGACGCCGCAGGTCGCCGCGATGTCGAGCAGCGCGTCGGTATCGCCGATATCGATGCCTTCCTCGAAATACGCCTTGAAAATCGCCCGATGCACGAGATCGAAACGGCCGGATTCGCGCGCGAACATGGCCGTCTCGAAAGCCTTGCGGCTGCGCGGCGTGACCGGCGGCATGCGCATCGTCACGCCGCGTTCTTCCGCGAGCGGGCGCACCGAGTTCTCCCACGATTCGACGATTTTCTCGTCGTTCGGATCGGTGAGCGGCGTCGGCTCGGGGCGCAATTCGAACGCGTGCCAGCGGATTTCGACCGCATCGCCGTAAGCGTTGCGGAACTGATCGAGCACGGGTGTCTCGAGATAGCAGAACGGACACGCGAAGTCCGACCAGACGTCGATATAAAGAACGGACGTGGATGCCATGTGAGCCTCAAAAGCGAACGGCGCGTGTGTGCGCCGTTTGACTGAACCGGGCGGATGTCGCGTTTCCAGCGACATCCGCAAAACCGGTATGTTAGCGCGTGCGGGCCGCCGCCGCCCGCGCGCCGGGCCCGCGCCGCGCATCAGAAGCCGCCATCGATCTCGATCCTGGAGCCGTCGAAGAAGCGCGACAGCCGGAACGCGCGCGGATCGACGAGCGGCGCGTCGCTCGCGACGAGATCCGCCATCAACTGGCCCGCGCCTGGCCCGATGCCGAATCCGTGTCCCGAGAATCCCGTCGCGATGAAAAGTCCCGGCTTGCCATCGACGCCGGAGATGACCGGCACGGCATCCGGCGTGACGTCGATGTAACCGGCCCACGTCTGTTCGATGTGCACGCGGCCGAGCATCGGAAAAAGCGCGCGGAATTCCTTCAGCGCCGCGGCGTTGAACGATTCGACCGGCGCGGGATCGAGCGTGCGCGCGGTTTCGAAGGCGGTCGGACGATCGAGCGGCCAGCGGCGCGGACGGCGCAGTTCTTCGAAGAAGTGCGCATTGAGTCCGAGCTTGATCGAGCCGATCTGACTCTTGAGCGCGGGCAAAAACTTGGCAAGCAGGCGAAAGCTGTCCGGCGTGATGTCGTGATAGCTGTGGAAGGCATTGGCGATCGAATAGCCGCCGTCCAGACGCTTGCGATAACCCATTTCCTGATTGCACGCGCTCACGTCCGGCCCGCCGTCGAGCGGCGCGGTGCGCATGACCGACGAGCGCACCATCAGCTGCGGCACGTCGACGTCGAGGCTGCCCGCGAAGTAGCGCGTCCAGGCGCCGCCCGCCACGACCACGCTCGAACAGCGGATGCGCCCGTATTCGGTGACGACGCCGCCAATCTTGCCGCCGCTCGTTTCGATGCCGCGCACCGCGCACGGCGTGAGCACCTTCACGCCGCGCTCGCGCAACGCGGCTGCCATCGCAGGCACGGCGCGTTGCGGTTCGGCGCGGCCATCGCCCGGTGTGTAGATGCCGCCCGCGAAGCGTCGCGAGGTGCCCGACAGCAACGCGCCGGTTTCATCGGGCGACGTGATGCGCGAATCGAGCGCGTCGCGGCCGACGAGCGCGACGGCGCGGGCGAGCCAGGCTTCGTGATCGGCGAGGGCTTCGGCGTCGTCGGCGGCGTAGAGGATGCCGCATTCGCGATAGCCCGTGTCGATGCCGAGTTCCGCATCGATGCGCCGCCAGAGCTCGAGACTTTCGAGGCTCAGTTCGAGCTCGCGCAAATCGCGATGCGTCGCGCGGCACCATCCCCAATTGCGGCTCGACTGCTCGCCGGCGATATAGCCCTTCTCGCACACGGCGACGGACAGCCCTTTCCCGGCGAGTGCGCGCGCCGTGCTGATGCCGATGACGCCGCCGCCCACGACGACGACATCGACGTGAGCGGGAAGCGTGCGGTCTTCGGTGATGCGTTCGGTAGGAGGACCCATATGGTGTGATGTTGTGTTTAACGCGAACGGGCGATGATAGTCCAATGCGCAGGCGCTCTGCATGCGCTCGTGCGATCGGCTACGATGCAAGCGCCCGATCTGGAAAGGCGCCGGACCGGGCACGGCGCGTGCGAATTCGTCGGTTCCAATTCATCTTCTGGAGAACTCTCGTGCAAAAGACAGCATCGGCAAAATGGAGCGGCGGCATCAAGGACGGCAAGGGTTTCATCTCCACGCAAACCGGCGTGCTCAACGAAGCGCCGTACGGCTTCAAGTCGCGTTTCGAGGAAGGTCCGGGCACGAATCCGGAAGAGCTGATCGGCGCGGCGCATGCGGGCTGCTTCACGATGGCCCTGTCGCTGCAACTCGAAATGGCGGGCATGAAGGCGGAGAGTCTGGAAACGAAATCGACGGTCACGCTCGACAAGGACGGCGACGGCTTCACGATCACCGCCTGCCAGCTCGATCTGAAGGCAAAGATTCCCGGCGCCGACAAAGCCGCATTCGACAAGGCCGCGCAGGCCGCGAAGGAAGGCTGCCCGGTGTCGAAACTGTTCGCGGGCAACGCGAAGATCACGCTGAACGCCGAACTCGTGTCGTAATCGGCGCGGCAGTCGAAACAGAAAACGCGGACGGGCACTTCACCCGTCCGCGTTTTTTTCGCGCGTGAGTTCCTCGATGATGAGACGCGCGGGCGCAGGCAACGACGCGCCTTTTCTCGTCACCAAGCCATACGGCTCCGTGCGCGAACGGACTTCGATCGCGAGGCGCTTCGCGAGACCGTGCGCGGAAAGGAACATCGCCATGTCGAGCGGCATCATTGCGACGAGCGTCGGGTCGCGTTGCAGCAGCAGAACGGTCGTGATCGTCGATGCCGTTTCGATCGGATGCACAGGCAGCGGCAGGCCCGCTTCCTTAAACTCGCGTTCGTAGAGACTGCGGATCGGCATGATCGCCGGATAGACGATCCATCGGCTCGACGCGAGTTCGCTCAGTTCGACGCGCGGTGCATCGACGAGCGCATGCGCGACACCCGCGACGATCGCGAGCGGTTCGTCGCGCAGCTCGACGTAGTGATAATGGTCCGGCTGGCGCGCGACGCTCGCGCGGCAGATCGCGACATCGAGCCGGCCCTGATCGAGCAGCGCGAGCAGTCGCGCGCTCGTGTCCTCGACCACTTCGACAGTCAACGCCGGCTGACGCTCGCGCAGGCGCGCGAGTGCATCGACGAGCACGCCCGAGACCGCGCCCGTGATCGCGCCGATCGCGAGCCGTCCGCCCGTGCCTTGCAGAATTCCCGCCATTTCCTCGCGCAGATGCGCGACGTCCATGTAAATCAGCCGCGCATAGCGGATCACGCAGCGCCCGAGTTCGTTCGGCTGAATGCCTTGCGCCGAGCGCGTGAAAAGCGTCGCGCCGAGCGTTGCTTCGATCTCGCGCAGCGCCTTGGTCGCGCCGGGTTGCGTGAGCGCCATTTCGTCGGCGGCGCGATGCAGCGAGCCATGATCGTCGAGCGCGATCAGAAGACGCAGTTGCTTCAGGCGCAGGCGCGCGGCGATGGAATCGGCATTCGGCAGCATGAACGTGAGCGGCTAGGGGACAACGAGAAGATAACGGAAAGTTATCGGCACGGCAGCAGCTTTCATTATTCAAGCCGTGCAGCGTTCTCTACATTGTGGGTTCCGTTCATCACGTTCAAGGATTGACCGCCTCATGAAGCTGCTGCGATACGGCGCTCCCGGCCGCGAAAAGCCCGGCCTTCTCGATTCCAATGGCGCGATCCGCGATTTGTCCGGCGTCATCGGCGATATTGCGGGCGATGCGCTTCTGCCCGAATCGCTCGCGCGTCTTGCGAAGCTCGATGTATCGACACTGCCGGTCGTGCCTGCGGGCGAGCGCATCGGGCCGTGTGTCGGACGCATCGGCAAGTTCATCTGCATCGGGCTGAATTACGCCGATCACGCGGCGGAGTCGAATCTGCCGGTGCCGTCGGAGCCAGTCGTGTTCAACAAGTGGCTCTCGGCGGTCGTCGGGCCGAACGACGACGTGCGTATTCCGCGCGGCTCGAAGAAAACCGATTGGGAAGTGGAACTCGGTGTCGTGATCGGCCGTGGCGGCGCCTATATCGACGAAGCCGACGCGATGAGCCACGTCGCCGGGTATTGCGTCATCAACGATGTTTCCGAGCGCGAGTATCAGATCGAGCGCGGCGGCACTTGGGACAAGGGCAAGGGCTGCGATACCTTCGGGCCGATCGGTCCGTGGCTCGTGACCGCCGACGAAGTGCCCGATCCGCACAAGCTGCCGCTCTGGCTGGAAGTCGACGGCAAGCGCTATCAGAACGGCAACACGAGCACGATGATCTTCAATGTCGGCGAGATTGTCGCGTATCTGTCGCGCTTCATGAGCCTGCAACCGGGCGATGTCATCTCGACCGGCACGCCGCCGGGCGTCGGCATGGGACAGAAGCCGGAAGCGGTCTATCTGCGCGCGGGCCAGACGATGCGTCTCGGCATCGAAGGCCTGGGCGTTCAACAGCAACGCACGGTGGACGCATGAATCGATACGACTTCACGGATCGCGCGGCTGTCGTGACGGGCGGCGCGCAGGGCATCGGGTTTGCGGTCGCGCAGCGGCTCATCGAAGGCGGCGCGCGCGTCGCGCTGTGGGATCGCGATGAAGGCGCGTTGTCCGAAGCACGCGCGCGTCTGGGCGACGTGCAAACCGTGCTCGTCGATCTGACCGATCGCGATGCCGTCGGCAAAGCCGCGTCGAGGACACTGGAAAGCCTCGGCCGGATCGACGTGCTCGTGCACAGCGCGGGCATCGCAGGCGCGAACGCACCGGTCGCCGATTACGCGCCGGAAGAATGGTCACGCGTGATCGACGTCGATCTCAACGCCGCGTTCCATGTCAATCAGGCCGTCGTCAAAACGATGATCGCGCGTGGCTATGGTCGCATCGTCAATATCGCGTCGATCGCGGGCAAGGAAGGCAATCCGAACGCGTCGGCGTACAGTGCGGCGAAGGCGGGCGTGATCGCATTGACCAAGAGTCTCGGCAAGGAAACGGCGGGGCTCGATATCGCGGTCAATGCCGTTACGCCGGCTGCTGCGCGCACGAAGATCTTCGAGCAGATGAAGCAGGAGCACATCGATTACATGCTCTCGAAGATTCCGCGCGGGCGCTTCGTCGAAGTGAATGAAATCGCCGCGATGGTCGCGTTCCTCGCGTCGTCGGAGAACTCGTTCACGACGGGCGCGGTGTTCGATCTGTCCGGAGGGCGCGCGACTTACTGACACTCGCGGCACACACATAACAAGCAAGGAGACAAGCAACGTGGATTCCATCGCCGCCCCGCGCGACGCAGCGCTCGACGACGCGCAGATCTACCGCAAGGTGTTCTGGCGCTTCGTGCCGCTGTTCGTCGCGTGCTTCGTGTTTTCGTATCTCGACCGCATCAACATCAGCTTCGCGAAGCTGCAGATGCAAAGCGAACTCGGCTTCTCCGACGCAATGTACGGCTTCGGGGCGAGCGTGTTCTTCGTCGGATACTTCTTGTTCGAAGTGCCAAGCAATATCGTTTTGCATCGCGTCGGGGCGAAGCGCTGGATCGCGCGCATCATGATTACGTGGGGCATCGCGTCGGCGTGCATGATGTTCGTGCGCACCGAAACGTGGTTCTACGTGCTGCGCTTTCTGATCGGCGCGCTCGAAGCGGGCTTCGTGCCGGGCGCGCTGTACTTCTTCACGAAGTGGTTTCCATCGTCGCGGCGCGGGCGCATCAACTCGTTCTTCATGGCGTCGATCGCGCTGTGCGGGATCATCGGCAGTCCACTCTCGGGCGCGATCATGAAGTTCTGCGATGGTCTCAACGGCATGCCCGGCTGGCAATGGCTCTTTCTGCTCGAAGGCATTCCGTCGGTGCTGCTCGGTTTCGTCGTGCTCGCGTTCGTCGATGACGATATCGATCACGCGAAATGGCTCGACGCCGATGAAAAGCGCGCGCTGAAAACACAACTCGCCCGCGATCCGAAAGTCGGCGAAGTGCATTCGCTGAAGGCCGCGCTCAGCGAGCCCGTCACGCTCGTGATGGCGGTGATCTATCTGTTCCTGGCGATGGGCATTTACGGGCTCGTCTTCTGGATGCCGCAGCTCGTCAAAACCGCCGGCACCAGCGATCCGTTCATGATCGGCCTGATTTCGATGCTGCCTTACGCGGTCGCGGGCATCGGCATGATTCTGATCGGCAGGCACTCGGACCGGACGGGCGAACGGCGCTGGCATCTCGGCGCGTGCGCGCTCGCGGGAACGATCGGCTACGCGCTGTGCGGCTTCTTCCCGGGCAATACGGTCATGCTCGTGATCGGTCTCACGATCGCGGCGACGGGCATCATCACGTCGCTCGGGCTGTTCTGGATCTTGCCGACGCGTTTTCTGACCGGCATCGCGGCGGCGAGCGGTATCGCGCTCATCAATTCGGTCGGGCAGTTCGGCGGGATCATCAGCCCGTACATGGTTGGCAAGGTGAAGACGATGACCGGCAGCGCGACGCCCGGCCTCTACGCGATTGCGTTCGCGTGCCTGCTCGGCGCGATGTTGATCGTGTGGGGTTTGCCGCGTCGTCTCTACTTCCGGGAGAGCGGAAGCGCGTGACGCGCGCGGTCATGGGCTGAATTTCCTGTAGCCGGAATTCAGCCCTTGGAGCTTCCTTCGACGCGGATCAGTGCGGCGGATTGATCACGACGTATTGCACGGTCGTGCCGGAGTATTGCGGCTGATACCACGTCGAGCCGCATTGCTGATATGTCACGCCGTTCACGTTCACCGCTGAGCAACTCGGCGGCAAGGTGTGAACGATCGATCCGACCACTGCCGCCGTCGCTACCACAGCCGTCGTAACGGCCGCTGCGGTCGCGACCGGGTGATCGTTGTACCAGCTTCCGTTGTTGTAGCAGCAGCCGTGATTGTTATTGCTGATGTTCTGCGCCGCGTTCATCCGGTTGTTGCTGATATTTTCCGCCGCATTCGTCCGGTTCGAACTGACCTGTTGAACCGTGTTCTGGCGATTGCCCTCGCGCGTGGTCCGATTGGCCTGCCGGGTTGCGACATTGGTTTCGTGCGCGGCCTGCCTTTCACCGCTGTTGACTGACGTTTGCGCGCCGCCGCGAACCTGAAACGCGCTTGCCGTCGGCGCGACGCCCGCGACGATCAGCCCCGTGACCGCCGCCGCCCAGATATTTTTCACATTCATGATAACGATCCCTGCATTAATGGATTATTGCGCGCCCTTGTTCTGCACGAACGTGATTTCGTGTGCATTCTTAGGGGCGGTAAATGCGAATGTGCCGTTGTCGATTTCGGGATTGAGATTCCAGTGATACACGGCGGTGAATTGCGGGCGCTCACTATCCAGTCGCGTCACGATATTCAACTTGCACGGCAGCGGCTGATCGCCCTTTTTGATCCAGAGTTGCCAGTCCACTGTGTTTTCGTGATATGCGTAATGCGAACAGGTTGCGCCGCTTACTACTTCATCGCCCAGATAGGCTGCGGAGATAATCCGTTTCATGTCGCTCGGGTTTGCACCCAGCGTGAATATATCGCTCAGCGGCAATTCAATTCCATACTTGGTGCCAAGATCGCTCATCAGTTCCTTGATGGTCGCGGGCGCATCGACAGTCGCATAATAGTTATCCGGCTGCGTGTAAAGGGTAAAATGCTTTCCGTCGAAATAGGCGTGGCGGCTGCTGTCCGGCGCAATGCCGGTAATGTCGGCCTTGAGATGGTCGGGGCGGTTCACGGTCAGCTTCGTGGTGTGTGCCATCTGAACCAGTTGCTCCGTTTTGCCGTTGACCAGGATCTGATCCGTCGTTGAATCCACGTCCAGAACGAACTGCTTAACGGTTTGCATATATGCGCTCATTCGTGTAAGCGCATTCAATGCTTCGGCGTCAGGCACTTGGGCGGCAGCGTGCGCAGTCTCTGTTTCTTTCGCCACCGCGTAGCTTCCGGCACTGCATAATGCGCCTGCGACTAAACCGCAAAGCGACAGTTTCGCGAATGTTTTTGTCATTTCCTTTTCCTTGAGTTAGCCGTCGCCGTTATCGACACGCATACCGCGCGTGCCTTTACATCGGTCACTGCGTAGCACGTCCGATGTCGCAATTGAGAAGTGAGATTTGTGTTCGAAATTGATCCCGGCAAACGGATCGGTTCAGAATACCTTTTCGATCAGGAGAATGTGATTTGCGTCACGTAAATTTTTATGCCGAATTGAAATAAATTATATGGCGATGGCAGGGTATTTCAATTGAAACAATGCGTTTCAATTCGCGCGATTTGCTGTGCTCCGAAGTATCGAAATAGCTGCCAAACGTGCGCTTTATTTGAAAGCGTGCAATCTCTTTCATTCGAATAAAGAGACCGTGGCGCCGGTTCGAGCGCTCGCTTCCGTCTGCCTCGCGCAGCGCAATCGAATCGTCTTACTCATTGATCGCGAACGCGCCGCGCCGCGTTTTCGCTATCATCCCGATGGTCTGCGGCCCTTTGTCACGGCAATCTCGTCGCACGCACGCCGCACTAGCGGGTCCGACCCATTCGGCGCGATTCACCTGGCTTTGCGCAGACCATGTCGCCATCGCATGAGCCGACGATCCCATTCACCGATCCGCCCGGAGCGCCGATGAAATTCAAGCTGGACTGGACCCTCATAACCCCGATCCTCGCGCTTGTCGTGCTGGCCGCGACCGCGCTCATCCAGAACGGCGTGATGATCGCGCTCGCGGCCATCGCGCTCGCGTTTGCCGTGTTCGCGGCCGTGCATCACGCGGAAGTGGTCGCGCATCGCGTCGGCGAGCCGTTCGGCACGCTCGTGCTCGCGATCGCGGTCACGGTGATCGAAGTCGCGTTGATCGTCTCCGTAATGCTGTCGGGCGGGCCCGAGAAAGCCGGCCTGCCGCGCGACACCGTGTTCGCCGCGATCATGATCTGCAGTTGCGGCATCGTCGGCTTGTGTCTGCTGATCGGCGGCTTGCGGCATCACGTGCAGGACTTCCAGCTGCAAGGCGCGAGCGCCGCGCTCGCGATTCTCTGCGCGCTGTCCGTGCTCACGCTCGTCCTGCCGAATTTCACGAGCACGGTCGTCGGGCCGGCGCTGTCGACGTCGCAGCTGATTTTCGTCGGCGTGATCTCGCTCGTGCTGTACGTGACGTTCGTGTTCGTGCAGACGATCCGTCATCGCGATTATTTCCTGCCTTTCACGCCGCCCGCCGCCGCCGGCGCGCTGGAGGAAGACGAAGCGCCGCACGCGCCGCCGCCAAGCAGCCGCGAGGCGTGGGTCGCGCTGTTTTCTCTGATGCTGTCGCTCGTTTCGGTGGTCGGGCTCGCGAAGCTGCTGTCGCCTGCGGTGGAGGCGGGCGTCGCGGCGGCGGGCGCGCCCGAAGCGGTCGTCGGTGTGGTGATCGCCGCGCTCGTGCTGCTGCCGGAAGGGCTCGCCGCGTTGCGCGCCGCGCGTCTGAATCGCCTGCAGACGAGCTTGAACCTCGCGCTCGGCTCGGCGCTCGCGAGCATCGGCCTGACGATTCCGACGGTGGCGGTCGTGTCGATCGTTATCGGACAGCCGATTTCCCTCGGGCTCGCGCCCAAGGAAATCGTCATGCTGGCGCTCACGCTGCTCGTCTCCGTCATCACGCTCGGCACCGGGCGCTCGACGGTCCTGCAAGGCGTCGTGCATCTCGTGATCTTCGCGGCTTTCCTGTTTCTTTCGGTCGTGCCTTGACGCGTGTCGCGCGAACAATCGTGCGGTTTTGTTACCATTCACGGTTTTTCGCGCGTCCGCGCGCGTCGTTTCGCGGTCTCATCGAAAGTCTCGAAGGAAAAGCATGTCATTCAAGAAGTCCGCATCGCTCGCGATGCTCGCTGCACTCGCCGCCGCCTCATTCGCGGCGCACGCCAGGGAACTGACGCAGATCCGTTTCGCCGTCGATCCATCCTATCCGCCGTTCGAATCCAAGCAGGCCGATGGCAAGCTCGCCGGCTTCGACATCGATCTCGGCAATGCGCTCTGCGCACAGATGAAGGTCAAGTGCGTGTGGGTCGAGAATAATTTCGACGGCATGATTCCCGGCCTGAAGGCTCGCAAATTCGATGCCGTGTTGTCCGACATGGGCATCACCGAAGAGCGTCTCAAGCAGATCGATTTCACCGATCCGCTCTACGATACGCACGCGCAACTCGTCGCGCGCGCGGGCTCGGGCATCCTGCCGACGCCGCAGGCGTTGAAGGGCAAACGCGTCGGCGTGGAGCAGGGCACGGTGCAGGAGCGGTACGCGAAAGTGAAGTGGGAGCCGCAGGGCGTGACCGTCGTCGCATACGGCGATCAGGAACAGGTCGAGGCCGATCTCGTCGCGGGTCGTATCGACGCGATTTTCACCGACGCCGCGCAAGCCGCCATCGGCTTTCTGAAGAAGCCGCAGGGCAAGCCATTCGCGCTCGTCGGACCGATCGTCGAAGACAAGGCGATCATCGGTCCGGGCACGGCCATCGGTCTGCGCAAGGGCGACGCCGATCTTAAGAGCGGCCTGAACAACGCGTTCGCCGAGATCAAGAAAAACGGCACGTTCAAGCGCATCATGGCGAAGTACTTCGAGACGGATATCTCGATTCAGTAAGCCCCGACTGATCCGTCCGTATTCGACCGTAAAGGCATCGTTCGCGATGCCTTTTCCTTTTGCCCGATCTTTTCGCTTTCGACGAGAGACATCGAAGATGCAGGTTCATCAACATCCGCTCGTCGGCGCGGCGCTCGGCACCGGGCGCGCGATCACGAGTTACCGGTTCGGTCCGCACGACGGCGATGCGTCGCCGAAGGTCTACATTCAGGCGTCGCTGCACGCGGACGAATTGCCCGGCATGGTCGTCGCGTGGTATCTGAAGCAGCGTTTCGCGGAACTCGAAGCTGCGGCCAAGCTGAAAGCGCAGGTCGTACTCGTGCCGGTTGCAAATCCGGCGGGCTTGAATCAGCACTGGTTCGGCACGCAGATGGGCCGCTTCGAGATGCGTTCGGGGCAGGACTTCAACCGGCGCTTTCCGGCGTTCGGGGCGGAACTGGCTTTGAGCCTCAGGCAGCGTCTGACGGACGATGCATCGCGGAATGCGCAGGTCATCCGCGCGGCGCTGCGCGAGCATCTGGCGGGGCTGACAGCCGCGACGGAACTCGAATCGCAGCGCATCGCGCTCATGCGGCTTGCGTGCGATGCGAATCTTGTCATCGACTTGCATTGCGACTGGGAAGCCGTCGCGCATCTGTACACGACGCCCGACGCGTGGCCCGGCATCGAGCCGCTCGCGCGCTATCTCGGCAGCGAGGCGCAATTGCTCGCGGAGGTGTCGGGCGGCGAGCCGTTCGACGAAGCGTGCACGGCCGCGTGGCGCTATCTGCGCGGCGCGTTCGGCGAGCGCTTTCCCATCCCGATGGGCGCGCAATCGGTCACGCTGGAGTTGCGCGGAGTGCGGGACGTGTCGCACGACATGGCGGCGCGCGATGCGCAGGCGATCGTCGATTATCTGACGCACATCGGCATGATTTCGGGCGATGCGCCGGAACCGCCGCCGCTGCGCCATCCCGCGACGCCGCTCGCGGGATGCGAATACGTGCAGGCGCCGATATCGGGCGTGATCCTGCATCGGCGAGACATCGGCGAGCGGATTCGCGCGGGCGACGTCATCGCCGATGTGCTCGATCCGCTCGATGATCGCGTCGTGCCGCTCGTCGCGCAAACGGACGGCGTGCTGTACGCGCGGCACTGGACGCGATTCGCGACGGCGGGCATGCTCGTCGCGCGCATCGCGGGCGAGAACGCGGCGCGTCACGGCGAACTGCTCGTGCCCTGAGCGGGTACCATGGTTCTGCTGGCCCTACGTCATGGAGAACAAGAAAACATGCTGAAGAACATTGATCCGCTGCTCAACGCCGACATCCTCCACGCTCTCTGCGCGATGGGGCATGGCGACGAAGTCGTGATCTGCGATGCCAATTTCCCCGCCGATTCCGTCGCGCGCCAGACGGTGCTCGGGCGCGTGCTGCGCCTCGACGGCGTGAGTTCGCCGCGCGCCGTGCGCGCGGTGCTGTCGGTGATGCCGCTCGATACGTTCGTCGATCATCCCGCCGAGCGGATGGAAGTCGTCGGCGACGCATCCGCGCTGCCCGCCGTGCAACGCGAAGCCCAGCAGGAAGTCGATGCCGCCGAAGGTCGCGCGTTGCCGTTTGCGTCGATCGAGCGTTTTGAGTTCTATACGCGCGCGAAAGCCGCATATTGTGTGATCGCGACGGGCGAAACGCGCGGCTATGGCTGCTTCATCTTCAAGAAGGGCGTGCAACTCGCGCCGGACGTCTCGGAGAAGAATTGACCGATGGACTAGGGAATACCCTGTAGCTTTTTTGAGAATGTGTTGCGGTGCAGCGAAAAAGGCGTATAGTTAGGGTTATCCCTAGCTACTTACCCTGAGAGATGCATATGAAAACCACCGCTCAACAATCCCTGCTCGTTTCGTTCGGTTCCTGGCTGCGCGCTTCGAAGGCTGCGTTGCGTCGCGAGTGGGATCGTGCGCTTCAATTGCATCTTCAAAACTGCGAAATCCTGGTCGAGTCGTATCGCCGCAAGTAAGCAGCGCGCGGGCAGCACCCGGTCAAAAGCAACAGTCACGACGCCCTGGAAGCGAAGCTTCCGGGGCGTCGTCGTTTTCCGACGTCCTGATGTCGAGCAGTCGGCTTGACATGCAACCATATGGTTGCATAATGTGCTCATGGATGACGATTCAGTTTTTCGCGCACTCGCGGATTCAAGCCGCCGGCAACTGCTCGACCGGCTGCACGAAGCGAACGGGCAGACACTCGGCGAACTATGCGACGGTCTGCGCATGACACGCCAAGCCGTGTCGAAGCATCTCGCGATACTCGAGGACGCGAACCTCGTATCGACGCAGCGTCACGGCCGCGAGAAGCGTCATTTCCTCAATCCGGTGCCAATTCACGGGATCGCGCGGCGCTGGATCAGCAAGTTCGAGCGTCCGCGGCTGGACGCTTTGTCCGACCTGAAACGCACGCTTGAAGGAGACGATCATGAGTAGCGACACGTTTGTCTATGTCACCTATATCCGCACGACGCCCGGAAAACTGTGGGAAGCGCTGACGACGCCGGAATTCATCCGGCAATACTGGTTCGGCATGCATCAGCAATCCGACTGGAAACCCGGTTCCGGCTGGAAGATGCTGTTCTCCGATGGACGCGTCGCGGACGGGGGAGAAGTGCTCGAATCGGAACCGGGCAAAAGGCTCGTGCTGAAGTGGCGCAATGAATTCCGCGAGGATCTGAAGGACGCGGGCTGGTCGCAGTGCACCTACGACATCGAGGCGCTCGGCGATGCCGTGAAACTCACCGTCACGCATGCGAGCGAGAGCAAGCCGTTCATCGAGGCCGTGTCGGGCGGATGGCCGAAGATTCTGTCGAATCTCAAGTCGCTGCTGGAGACAGGTCAGGTCGCGCTCACGACGAAATGAGAAACGGCGCGCATCCGCAAGGAGCGCGCCGTTTCCACTTCACGCGATGCAGCCGTCGATCAGATTGCCCAGCCGCCGAGATAGAACACGGCGAGCACGACCGCGATCGCCACCGTGCCCACGTTCAGCTTGCGCCATTCGCCCGCGACGACGCGGCCGATCACGAGCGTCGTGAAGCCCAGCATGATGCCCGTCACGATGTTCGCCGACAGCACGATATACACCGCGCAGACGAGGCCCGACATCGTGTCGACGGTATCCTCGAAATGCAGCTTGCTCACGTTGCCGAGCATGAGCAGGCCGACGTACATCAGCGCGGGCGCCGTCGCGTAGGAAGGCACGAGCGCGGCGAGCGGCGAGAGGAACATCACGACGAGGAACAGCACGCCGACGACGCTTGCAGCCAGCCCCGTCTTCGCGCCCGCCGCCACGCCCACCGACGATTCGATATACGCCGCCGCCGGCGCGCCGCCGAAGCACGCGGAGAAGATCGAGCTAAGAGAATCCGCGGTCAGCGCGCGGCCGCCGTTGACGATGCGCCCGTTCTTGTCGATTTGTCCGGCTTGTCCGGCGACGGCGCGGATCGTGCCGGTCGCGTCGAACACGGCGGTCATGACCAGCGCGAGCACGCTCGGCAGCACGGCCATCGACAGCGCGCCCTTGATGTCCATCGCGCCGATCAGCGACGCATGACCCGGCGCCGACAGCGCGGGCCACGCGAACACGCCGTGAAAGCGCACGGACGGATCGAACATCAGTCCGATTGCCGACAGACCGATCACCACGAGCAAAATGCCGCCCGGTACGCGCCGGCGCTCGAGACCGAAAATCGCGGCGAGACCGAGCACCGACATCAGCACCGGAAACGCCGTGATGTGGCCGAGGGACACCGGCATCCCCGGCGCGGGATTCTTGATGATGAGGCCGACATCGTTCGATGCGATCAGCAACAGAAACAACCCGATACCGATGCCCGTGCCGTGCGCGACGCCCGTCGGCAGATTGCGCAGGATCCACGAGCGCACGCCCGTCACCGAGATCGCCGTGAAGACGACGCCCATCAGGAACACGGCGCCGAGCGCGATGTTCGGCGTGAGGCCCTTGCCGAGCACGAGGCCGAACGCGGTGAACGCGGTCAGGGAAATTGCGCAGCCGATGGCGATCGGCAGGCGCGCCCACATGCCCATCAGCAGCGAGCCGAAGGCTGTCGTCAGACATACGGCGACGAACACCGCGCTCGTGTCGAAACCGGCTTTGCCGAGCATGCCCGGCACGACGAACACGGAATAGACCATCGCGAGGAACGTCGTGACGCCCGCGACGATTTCGCGTTTTTCGGTGCTGCCGGTTCTGGAAATGCCGAAGTAGCGATCGAGAAATCCGCCTGTGCCGGACGGAATCTTTTCCTCTCGTTCTGTGGGGGTGATGTCGATGTCGCCAAGCTGCTGGGCGGAGGATTCCAACATGAGCTGCTCCTTTATCAGCGCGCTGAAACGGAACACCGTGCGCCGCGCGTTCTGCTCGTCGGGCACTGCGGGTCCATCGTCAGGGTCGTCTCGTATGTAGTTCTGGATGATGCCGGGTGACGCGCTCGTATGGCTGCACTCGGTCAGGACAGAGACTAGGGGAACAGAACGCAGGGTCCAATCCCATGAAAAACATGCCGCTCATGCCGAGCGGCTTATATGCCGCGTATCCCGCGCGGGGCGGGCCTCTCGCACGAGCGAAAAAAGACCGGACTAGGGGAAACGCCTAGTCCGGTTCGGGCCGCTATTTTACGCGTTCGCCGCGATGCGGCGCATTACTGGATGATGCGCGACACGCCGCGTCCGCGCGGATCGGACATAGGTTCGGGCTTGTCGCCGTCGATGCGGATCGCCTGAATGTCGCCGTTGAAGTTCTGCATCGTGAACTTGTAGCCCTTGTCTTCGAGTTCCTTCACGACCGAAGCGTCGAGCTGATGGAACGGCTCCTGATAGATCGTGTCCGGCGGCAGCAACTGATGATGAAAGCGCGTTGCGCCGACGGCTTCGGGCAGCGCCATGTCGAAGTCGTACACGTTCGTGATGACCTGGAAGATCGACGTGAAGATGCGCGATCCGCCAGGCGTGCCGATCACCATCGCGACCTTGTCGTCCTTCGTGAGAATGGTCGGCGTCATCGACGAGAGCGGGCGCTTCTTCGGCGCGATGGAGTTGGCATCGCTGCCGACGACGCCGAACATGTTCGGCACGCCCGGCTTCGACGCGAAGTCGTCCATTTCGTCGTTGAGCACGACGCCCGTGCCTTCCGCGATCACGCCCGAGCCGAAATAGCCGTTGATCGTGTACGTGTTCGACACCGCGTTGCCCCACTTGTCGACGACCGAGAAGTGCGTCGTCTCGGCCTTCTCGGGCATCGACGTGCCGAGCCCCGGCTGCACGCTCTTCGTGTCCGAAGGCTTGTCGGGATTGACTTCCTGCGCGCGCTTGAGCAGATAGTCGTCGTTGGTGAGTTGCGCGACGGGCACCTTGTAGAAGTCCGGATCGCCGAGATATTGCGCGCGGTCTGCGAACACGCGCTTCTCGATCTCCGCCACGAGATGGATGTACTGCGCGGAATCGAGCGGCACGCCCTCGAACTTGTCCTTGAGATCGGCTTTCATCTTCAGCAACTGCACGAGGCCGACGCCGCCCGAACTCGGCGGCGGCGCGGTGATCACGCGATAGCCGTTCCAGCTCGCCGTGACCGGCTGGCGCCACACCGCCTTGTAATCCTTCAGGTCGCGCGTGGTAATGAGGCCGTGGCCTTCCATCGACCTGGCGATCAACTGCGCCGTTTCGCCTTCGTAGAAGCCTTTCGCGCCTTTGTCGGAGATGCGTTGCAGCGTCTTCGCGAGGTCCGGCTGCTTGAACACCTGACCCGCCTTCATGCCGCCGAAGTAGAGATCGAAGTTGGTCTTGCCGGCGAAATCCTTAGCCGCGTTGTCGCGCCGGGACACGAGCTGGTCGTCCACTTCGAAGCCGTCCTGCGCGTACTTGATGGCCGGCGCGAGCACCTGCTTCCACTTCAGCTTGCCGAAGCGCTTCTGCGCTTCCCACATGCCGTCGACGGTGCCCGGCACGCCCACCGCGCGATGCCCGACGAGGCTCATGCCCTTGATGACTTCGCCCTTGTCGTCGAGATACATGTTGCGCGTGGCGGAAAGCGGCGCGCGCTCGCGATAGTCGAGAAAGTACGGACGATGATCGACGTAGAGCGTCATGAAGCCGCCGCCGCCGATGTTGCCCGCCTCCGGATAGGTGACGGCGAGCGTGAAAGCGATCGCGACGGCCGCATCGACCGCATTGCCGCCTTGCTTGAAGATCTGCTCGGCGGTGTCGGCGGCGTATTTGTCTGCGACCGCGACGGCCGATGCGGTCAGGACCGCTGGCTGGTTATCGGCGGTTTTCGCGTGCGCCGGCGACGTCTCGACGAATCCCGCCGTCATGAGCGCCGATGCGACGATCGCGCCGATCGCGACGGACCGGATGCGCGGTTCTTTTCTCAGAAGCATCTCCTGCGTTCTCCTTTATTGCGTGCGACTTGTTACGTGCGACGAAAGACCCAACGCTTATATACCACGAGCCGCGCCGCGCTCAGGGCATGAGCTGGCCGCCGTTCACGTCGATGATCTGCCCGGTCACGTAACGCGACATCGCCTCGGACGCGAGATAGAGGAACGCGCCGCTGCAATCGTCGGGCTCGCCGATGAAGCCCATCGGGATCGACTTGCGGAACGATTCGAGCTGCTCGGGCGTCGTGAAGCGCTCCTGAAACGGCGTCGCGATCACGCCGGGCGCGACCGCGTTCACGCGGATGCGATCCGGCATCAGCTCTTTCGCCATGCCCTTGGTGATCGTGCTGACGAAGCCCTTCGATGCCGCATAGAGCAGCGCGCCCGGCCCGCCGCCGTTGCGCGCCGCCACCGACGTCACGTTGATGATCGAGCCGCCGCCGCCTTCCTTGAGCGACGGCAGCGCCGCGCGCGTGAACGCGACCACCGAGCGTGCGTTGATGTGCATGATCTCGTCGAAGAGCTCGTCGCTCGCCGACGCGATCGGCTCGCGCTTCACGAGGCTGCCCGCATTGTTGATGAGCACGTCGATCTTGCCGAAGGTATCGACGACCTGCGCGACGGCGGCATCGATCGCCTTCGAATCGCGCACGTCCGCGCCGACGGTGATCGCCGTGACGCCGAGCGCGCGGATCTCCTTCGCGACTTCCTCGGCCTTGTCCTTCGAACTGTTGTAATGCACCGCGACGTTCGCGCCGTATTGCGCGAACGCCCGCGCCGCCGCCGCGCCGATGCCGGTGCTCGCGCCCGTGATGAGAATCGACTTGCCTTTCAGATCGTGCATGAGTGCTCCGTATTGAAGGGGTTTGAAGCGATTGCAACAGACGAGAGTATGAAGCGAAAAAGCGGTCGCCGGCTGAGCGGCGTGCCGCGCGTCAGCCCGCCGCGAGCGTTGCTTCCTCGGGCGCCTCGAACGAATAGTGCTCGACGATGCGCTTCACCGAATTGCGGAACGACGCGACCAGATCCGAGCGGATGCCGCTGCTCGGATACGAGAGCACGTATTCGTATTCGATGTCGGTCTCGAACGGCCGCACGACGACGCCGTGCGCGCGCCAGACCTTCGCCGCGAAGGGTTCGACGATCGAGATGCCGAGCCCGCCCGCGACCATCGCGTAACGCGTGTGCGCGGTGTCGGTGAAAACGGTGTAGCGCGGGCGATCTTCCGTCGACGAAATAAGCGATTGCTCCGCTTCGTAAGGCTGACGCGAATTCGGCAGCCAGCCGATCAGCTTTTCGCCGCGTAAGTCCGACGGACGCACGATCTTCTTCTTTGCGAGCCTGTGCGTGACGGGCATCGCGCACGACGCGCGCGCCTTGAGCAACGTCTCCACCTCGATGCCCGCGACGGCCGGAAACGCGAGGCTCAGCGCGATATCGGCCTTGTGGTTCTGCAGGTTCACCAGCACTTCGGGCACTTTCACGGAGTCGACCTTGATCGGCACGCCCGGATGACGCTCGGTAAAGTCGGCGAGCACGGGCGGCAGCAGCGTGGTTGCGAGCACGGGCATGCACGCGACGGTGAGGCCGTCGGAGGCTTCTTCGCGGATCATTGCCGCGACCTGCTTCAGACGTTCCAGTCCGAGAAAGTTCTCCTCGACGGACTTGTAGAAGCGCAGGCCGGCCGTCGTCGGATTGAGGCGGCCGCCGATGCGGGAAAACAGGCTGAAGCCGAGATCGGCTTCGAGATCGGCGATCAGTCGGCTGATCGCGGGTTGCGTGACATGGAGTTTTTTTGCTGCGCCGACACTGGTGCCGGTCATGATGAGGCTGCGAAATGCCTCGATCTGGCGAAAACGGATCATCTTTCGGACGGCTCTCAAACGGCAGTTATACGGCGACGCAATCTTATAGGAAACAAGCACTTGCTGCCTGATATGCCTTTCGCCAGCGAAAGCCAGGAAGTGCGTTTAACCAACGAAATGAACGACTATTCGAAAAATTTAGTGACTATAAGCACATGTGAGTGGCATCCGACTTATTGATGCGAAATACTCGCCGCCAGCCTGAAGCGCGAATGAAAGCGAGCGCGTAAGCATGTTGCAGTTGCGCCCGACGGCGCGCAACAAATCGATCGCCAGCAGAAAGCCTTTCGTTAGATTTGCTAAGTTCGGCGCCGGTGTGTTTATCCTCATCGCGATAAACACGCCGTTGCACGAAGGACTCCGAAAGTCCGCAAGGAAGGCGAAAGGAAACAACCGATAAACGAGACGAAGAAAGAGGATTCCCCATGACGTTTCATGCCGTGCCCCACGCATCGATCCAGCGTACGAAGCTCGCCGCCGCCGCGGTGCTGCTGGCCTTCTCCGCGCTGAACGCGTCCGCTGCCATCGTGCCGCCGGGCGTTGCGCTCGCCGCGAAACAGGAGCTCGTGCGCAACAACGGGTCGGAGATCGAGACGCTCGATCCGGCGCTCGTCGAAAGCGTGGTGGCGGCGAACGTTTCGCGCGACCTGTTCGAAAGCCTGACCGCGACGAATCCGGACGGCCAGGTCGTGCCGGGCGTCGCGGAGAAATGGGAACAGAAGGACGCGACGACCTGGATCTTCCATCTGCGCAAGAACGCCCGCTGGTCCAATGGCGATGCCGTCACCGCAAACGATTTCGTCTACGGCTGCCAGCGTTTCCTCGACCCGAAGACGGCGTCATCGTATGCGAGCGTGTTCGGTCCGTTCATCCTGAACGGCGTGGATGTCGCCGCCGGCAAGAAGCCGGTCAGTGCGCTCGGCGTGCGTGCCATCGACGCGAACACGATCGAAGTCAAGACCGACGGCCCCGTGCCGTTCCTGCCTGAACTGATGTCGAATCCGAACCTCGGGCCGGTGCATCGCGCGACGGTCGAGAAGTACGGCAAGGAATGGACGAAGCCAGGCAACATCGTCAGCAACGGCCCGTTCCAGTTGAAGGACTGGCAGGTCAACAGCAAGCTCGTGCTGACGAAGAACGCGAACTATTGGGACAAGACTAACGTCCAGCTGACGCAGGTGACGTATCTGCCGGTGGAGGACGAGAACACCGATGTCAAGCTGTTCCAGTCCGGCGAAAACGACATGACGTACCAGATCCCGACCGGTACCTATGCGAAGTACAGCCAGCAGTTCCCGAAGGACATCCGCAACTCGCTGATTCTCGGCACGCGCTATTACAGCTTCAATAACCGCGATCCGTTGCTGAAAGACGTGCGCGTGCGCAAGGCGCTGTCGATGGTCATCGACCGCGATCTGCTCGCCCAGCGCGTGACCGCCGATGGCCAGACGCCGCTCTACGGTCTGCTGCCGAAGGGCGTAAGCGGTGCGGAAGTGTCGAACTACGAATGGGCGACGTGGCCGATGGCCAAGCGCGTCGAAGAAGCGAAGAAGCTGCTCGAGCAGGCGGGCGTGAAGCCCGGCACGAAGCTGCGCTTCGCGACGAACACGAGCGACTACAACAAGAAGATGGCGATTTTCGTCGCGTCGGAATGGAAGTCGAAACTCGGCCTCACGGTGGACATCGAGTCGATGGAGTTCAAGGTGCTGCTCAAGAAGCGTCACGGCGGCGACTATCAGATCGCGCGCAATGGCTGGGTCGCGGACTACAACGACGCGACGACCTTCCTGACGCTCGTGCAGTGCAAGTCGGAACAGAACGACAACTTCAGCTGCAATCCGAAGGCCGACGCGCTCGTCAAGGAAGCCAGCGAAACCACGGATCTCGCGAAGCGCACGCAGTTGCAGACGCAGGCCGCGAAGATCGTCATGGACGACTATCCGCTGCTGCCGCTCCTGCAGTACGGCTTGCCGCGTCTCGTGAAGAGCTATGTCGGCGGATACTCGCTGAAAAATCCGATGGATCACTACAGCAGCAAGGATCTGTACATCGTCAAGCACTGACGGCAAGGAGCCTCTTTCATGTGGTCTTACACGTTGCGGCGCGTGCTGCTCACGCTGCCCACGCTGCTGATCGTCATCACGGTCTGCTATCTGCTGCTGCACGCGACGCCGGGCGGCCCGTTCGATGGCGAGCGCAAGATTCCGGCGGAAGTGCTCGCCAATCTCCAGGCGAAGTATCACCTCGGCGAGCCGTTGTGGAAGCAGTATCTGCTCTATCTCGACGGCCTTCTGCACGGCGATCTCGGCGCGTCGTTCCGCTATGCCGACTGGAGCGTGAACGATCTCGTGCTGCGCGCGCTGCCGGTGTCGCTCGCGATCGGCGGCGTGTCGATGCTGCTCGCCATCGTGATCGGCGTGACGCTCGGGATCGCGGCGGCGCTGCGCCGCAACAGCATCGCGGATTACGCGCTGATGCTCGCGAGCAACGCGGGCAATGCGTTTCCGTCGTTCGTGCTCGGGCCGGTGCTGATCCTCGTCTTCGCGATCCTGCTTAAGTGGCTGCCCGCCGGCGGCTGGAACGACTTCCAGTTGCGCTACATGGCGCTGCCCGTCGCGCTGCTCGTGATGATCAATGTCGCGACGATCGGGCGCGTGACGCGCGCGAGTCTCATCGAAGTGCTGAACACGAACTACATCCGCACCGCGCGCGCGAAGGGCTTGCCGATGCGCACCATCGTGCTGCGCCATGCGCTCAAGCCGACGCTGATTCCGGTCGTGTCGGTGATCGGTCCGCTCGCGATCTCGTCGATCACGGCGGCGGTCGTCACGGAATCGGTGTTCTCGCTGCCGGGCATCGGCAAGCTGATCGTGAACGGCGCGGCCAATCGCGATTACACGCTCGTGCTCGGACTCGTCGTGCTGGTGACGGTCGTGGCCGTGCTGCTCAACCTGCTGGTCGATCTCGCGTATGCGTGGCTCGATCCGAAGATCCGCTATTGAGGCCGCGCGATGAAATCTGCTTCTCTTGCACCGATGCTTGAAAAAGCGGTCGCCGGCCGCAGCCCGTGGCAGGACGCGCGCGCGCGTTTCTTGCGCAACAAGGCGGCGGTCGTGAGTCTCGCGCTGCTCGCGCTGATCACGCTCGCGTGCATCGTCGGACCGTGGCTGTTGCCGAACGCATTCGACTCGACCGACTGGAACGCGACGAGCGCGCCGCCCACATTCGACCACTGGCATCTCTTCGGCACCGACGACACCGGCCGCGATCTGCTCGTGCGCTGCCTGGTCGGCGGGCGCGTGTCGCTGATGATCGGCGCGCTCGCCACGCTCACGTCGGTCACGCTCGGCATCGTGTGGGGCGCGATCGCGGGCTTCGTCGGCGGTCGCGTCGATAACGCGATGATGCGCATCGTCGACATGATGTACGCGATTCCGTACCTGCTCATCGCGATCCTGATGGTGACGCTGCTCGGCCGCGAGTTTTACCTCGTCGTCATCACCATCACGATCTTTTCGTGGATGGACATGGCGCGGGTCGTGCGCGGCCAGACGCTCTCGATCCGCTCGAAGGAATACGTCGAAGCGGCGCGCGCGATCGGCGTGCCGACGCGGCGCATCATCGCGCGGCATGTCGTGCCGAATCTGCTCGGCATCGTCGCGATCTATACGACCGTGACCGTGCCCGCCGTGATTCTCACGGAATCGGTGCTGTCGTTTCTCGGCCTCGGCGTGCAGGAACCGATGACGAGCTGGGGCGTGCTGATCCAGGACGGCGTCGGCGTGATGGAGTCGTCGCCGTGGATTCTGCTGTTCCCCGCCGCGTTTCTGTCGATCACGCTCTACTGCATCAACTTTGTCGGCGACGGTCTGCGCGACGCGCTCGACCCGAAGGACAGGTGAGCCATGCCGCTACTCGAAGTCAACGACCTGCAAGTCGAATTCAAGACGCACGACGCCGCCGTGCGCGCGGTCAACGGCGTGAACTTCACGCTGGAAGAAGGCGAGACGCTCGGCATCGTCGGCGAGTCGGGCTCGGGCAAGAGCCAGACCGTGCTCGCGATGCTCGGCCTGCTTGCATCGAACGGACGCGCAAACGGACGCGCGATGTATCGCGGCGAGAATCTCATCGGCATGTCGCACAAGTCAATGAACCGCATTCGCGGCAATCGCCTGTCGATGATCTTCCAGGATCCGATGAGCTCGCTCAATCCATATCTGACGATCGAGCGGCAGATGACCGAAGTGCTCGAACTGCACAAGAACGTCACGCGCCGCGAAGCGAAGAAGCGCGCCATTTCGATGCTCGAAGCCGTGCGCATTCCGGAGGCCGCGCATCGTATCGGGCAATATCCGCATGAGTTGTCGGGCGGCATGCGCCAGCGCGTGATGATCGCGATGGCGCTGCTGTGCGAACCCGAAGTGCTGTTCGCCGACGAGCCGACCACCGCGCTCGACGTCACCGTGCAGGCGCAGATTCTGCAACTGCTGCGCAACTTGCAGCACGACTTCGGCACGTCGATCGTGTTGATCACGCACGACCTCGGCGTTGTCGCGGGTCTATGCGAAAAAGTGATGGTGATGTACGGCGGCCGCGTGATGGAGCAGTGCGATGCGAACACGTTGTTCGCCGAACCTTCGCATCCGTACACCATCGGTCTGTTACGCGCCTTGCCGCGCCTCGATCACGACGGCGGCGAACTGACCGGCATCCCCGGCAATCCGCCGAACATGGCGCATCCGCCGGCGGGCTGCCCGTTCCACGAGCGTTGCGCCGATGCCAGCGACGAATGCGCGATCGATGCGCCCGCGCTGAAGGCGGTTGGCCCCGGCTGGCTGCGCGCGTGTCATCGCCCGGTTCATCTGGTCACGAAGGAAACGAGCCATGTCTGACGCGACGATTCTCTCCGTGCGCGACATGCGCGTGCATTTCCAGGTGAAGCCAAAGAATCGTTTGCCGTGGGCGGCGCGCCGCACGCTGAAGGCCGTCGACGGCGTGAGCTTCGATCTGAAGGCGGGCGAGACGCTCGGCGTCGTCGGCGAATCGGGTTGCGGCAAGTCCACGCTGTCGCGCGCAATCCTGAACCTCATTCCCGCGACGAGCGGCGACATCGTGTGGATGGGTTCGCCCTTGTCGGGCGCGTCGGCGCGCGAATGGCATCGCGTGCGCGGCGACGTGCAGATGATCTTCCAGGATCCGCTCGCATCGCTCGATCCGCGCATGACGGTCGGGCAGATCATCGCGGAGCCGCTCGTCGAGCATCGGCCCGGCATGAACAAGCGTGAAATCGATGACCGCGTGCGCGCGATGATGGCCAAGGTCGGCCTGCGTGAACAGATGATCAACCGCTATCCGCATGAGTTTTCGGGCGGGCAGTGTCAGCGGATCGGCATTGCGCGCGCGCTGATCGTCGAGCCGAAGCTCGTCATCTGCGATGAACCCGTGTCCGCGCTCGATGTGTCGATTCAGGCGCAGATCGTCAATCTGCTCAAGTCGCTGCAAAAGGAGATGCAGCTCGCGCTCATCTTCATCGCGCACGATCTGGCGGTCGTGCGTCACATCTCCGATCGCGTGATGGTGATGTATCTCGGCCGCGTGATGGAGCTCGCCGATAAACACGCGCTCTACGACACGCCACGGCATCCGTACACGCGCGCGTTGCTGTCGGCGGTGCCGGTGCCCGATCCCGCCGTCGAGCGCGCCAAGACCGTGCAGATTCTGTCGGGTGACATTCCCAGCCCGATCGATCCGCCTTCGGGCTGCGTGTTTCATACGCGCTGCCCGATGGCGCAAGCGCGCTGCTCGCGCGAAGTGCCTGCGTTGCGCGCGCTCGGCGAGGGGACTTCGGCCGCATGTCTGCTTGCGTGATGGCTGAGACATGGAAGCGCACTTTCGTTTTCACTAGCACGTACTGAACGAGCCGTTCGCGCCGATCCTTCGCGATCGACGGGAACGGTTTGGATGATGAAATCGTTCGGAATCCTTTTCAGTTGTTCAATTCATGTAGTCCGCAGTTGAGTCAGTTGGAGATAATTTGATGAAAAAACAAAAAACGTCAGCGGCATTGTCCATTCTGCTTTTCGGCGCATATATCGCCGCAGCCGTTCCGGTGCACGCCCAACAGGCGCCGACGCAAACGGCGCAAGCGCAGCAGCCTTCCGCCGATGATGATCTGCTTACGCGTCAGAAGGCGCTCGAGCCCAATTCGCCGCCCAATACGGAAGCGGATGCGCCCATCAGCAATCAGGCGAAGTCGAAGGGTTTCATCGAGGATTCGCATCTGAATATCCTCACGCGTTCGTTTACCGAGCACGACGAGTTCAAGGGCGCGGGCAAGAAGGACGCATGGGTGCTCGGCGCGCAGGCGGTGTTCGAATCGGGCTACACGAAGGGTTTGATCGGTATCGGCGGCGACGTGTCGTTGTTCGGCGCGTTCAAGCTCAACGGCGGGCAGGGCGCGGGCAATCGCGTGCACGTTTCGTCGAGCGGCGACCCGAGCGGCGCGAATCAACTCGCATGGGCCTATCCCGGCGTGTGGGACGTGAAAGCGCGCGTGTCGAACACGGTGCTGAAATACGGTCAACAACTCTTCGATAACCCGTTCCTCGTCCCGCACGACAACCGCGCGCTGCCGCCGACGTATCGCGGCTTCTCGCTTGCCAGCGATGAGATCAAGAACCTGACGCTGAAAGCCGGCACGGTTGACGGCGTAATCGCGCGCGGCATGACGACCGTCACCGGCCTCACGACGGAATACGGCGGCACGCACGTCTCGCAGTTCACCTACTTCGGCGGCGACTGGACCCACGGCGACGATACTGCCGTCTCGCTCTACGGCAGCGTCGCGAACAACGTGTGGCAGCAGTACTACCTGACGGCGACGCAGAGCATCGGCGAACCGAAGAGCATCCGCTGGACGGGCTCGTTGAACTACTACTACACGGGCGCCATCGGCGACAAGCGGCAGGGCGCGATCACCAACAACGCGTATTCGCTCGCGCTCGCCGGGACGCACGGCGCGCATACCGTGCAGTTCGCGTTCCAGCAGATCGTGAGCGATCAGACGTTCGACTACATGGGCCAGTCGGCGGGCGATTATTTGTCGAATTCGCTTGATGTGGACTACAACCAGCCGCATGAGAAATCGGTGAGCCTGTCTTACTCGCTGAACATGAAAGAGTACGGCGTGCCGGGCCTGAAGTTCAGCCTGTGGGGCGCGTATGGCTGGGGCGCGGACGGCAGCGCGATGGCCAACGGCGGCAGCGCGCAGGCAGCTAACTATCTGGTGAACGGCAAGCCGATCGGTGGTACGCACTACGAAATCGGCGTCATTCCGAGCTACACCGTGCCGGATGGCAAGTTCAAGAACACGTCGGTCAAGTTCTACTACATGCACCATCACAGCAACAGCGCGTACTATCCGGACGGCACGAGCGACGTCTACCGCCTGATGGTCAATGTTCCCGTGAATGTCTTCTGAAACTGCTGAAAAACACGGCATCGTAAACCCTACAAATATTTCCGTTTACATTACGTTTAACTTTCATCTATAAAGAGTGGGCGTGCTGCGGATTGCCATGTCTCGCCACGCTCGTCGCCCGGCAGGCCTGTCTCTGCCGGGCTTTTTTTTGTCCACTCGATTTGCAGCGTTGCAGCTTTCATACGCTTACGATACGCATCGTCCTAAGTGAAAACCCCTCCATTTCTTTCGCTTGACTTACTTGATATATCACATACTGTGTATATGCGCGCAGCATGGATGGGCGCGCAGGAGGCGTCGTTCGACGTCCGCATACACAAGGCATATCTGCCAAGGAGACAGGCATGGGAATGAATCGGATTGGCGGCGAAGACAAGGCGTCGCGTCTCGCGTCGCCGTGGGTGCAACTGGTTTTCGGCGTGATTTGCATGGCGATGATCGCCAACATGCAGTACGGGTGGACGCTCTTCGTCAATCCGATAGACGAGAAGTATCACTGGGGCCGCGCGGCCATTCAGGTGGCGTTCACGATTTTCGTCGTAACCGAGACATGGCTCGTGCCGATCGAAGGCTATCTCGTCGACAAGTACGGTCCACGGCCTGTCGTGGTCGGTGGCGGGCTGCTATGCGCGATTGCGTGGGCGATCAACTCGGTGGCGTCGTCGTTGCCGCTGCTGTACTTCGCGGCGGCGGTAGGCGGTGTCGGCGCGGGCGCGGTCTACGGCACGTGCGTCGGCAATGCGCTCAAGTGGTTCCCGGCGCGGCGCGGACTGGCCGCGGGCATCACGGCGGCGGGCTTCGGCATGGGGTCGGCTGCGACCGTCGTGCCGATCGCGCACATGATCAAGTCGAGCGGCTATGAAGCGACGTTCCTGTGGTTCGGTCTCGGGCAGGGCCTCATCGTGTTCCTGCTCGGCATGGCGCTCTACGCGCCGCCTGCGCAATTGCTCGCGACGGTAAAGAGCACCGTCAAGGCCGCGGTCTACAACGCGAGCCCGAAGCAGGTGCTGCAATCGCCGATCTTCTGGGTCATGTACCTGATGTTCGTGATGATGGCCGCCGGCGGCCTGATGGCGACCGCGCAACTCGGGCCGATCGCGAAGGACTTCGGACTGCACGATTCGCCCGTTTCGCTGCTCGGCCTGACCTTGCCCGCGCTGACCTTCGCGCTCACGATCGACCGCGTGCTCAACGGTCTGACGCGGCCGTTCTTCGGCTGGGTATCGGATCGCATCGGACGGGAGAACACGATGTTCGTCGCCTTCGCGATCGAGGCGGTGGGCATCGTCGCGTTGTCGAAGTACGGGCATAGCCCGATCGCGTTCGTCGTGCTGACTGGCATCGTGTTCTTCGCATGGGGCGAAATCTACAGTCTCTTCCCGGCGACGTGCGGCGATACCTTTGGGCCGAAGTTCGCGGCGACCAACGCGGGCCTGCTCTACACGGCGAAGGGCACGGCGGCGCTGCTCGTGCCGTTCTCGAGCGTCATCACGACGATGACCGGAAGCTGGCATGCGGTGTTCATGCTCGCGGCGGGGATGGCGGCGATATCCGCGCTGCTCGCGCTCTTCGTGCTCAAGCCGATGCGCAACGCACATTCGCAAAGGCATGCGCGCGCGGCGGCATCGCTGGACATGTCGTACACGGCCGTGAAGGACTGACGACGGCGAGGCGGGCGGCCTGGCGTGGCGCCCGCTTTGTGTTATCGGATAGTCCGATCAGAACCGCGTGCCGACGCTGCAGCCGCCGAAACCGCCGCCGTTCGTGGCGAAGCCGCTGCAGCCGAAGAGACCGCAGCCGCCGAGCGTGAGTGATGCGGCAACGAGCGCCACCACGGCGCAGAGAAAACGAAGGTGCTTCATGTCGAGATCGGGAACGGGAAAGGCGGAAGCGATTGTCGCGGAACCGGCGCATCCCGATGTCAAAAAGCGTCTGCTGAAACTTCGCGATGTCTCTAGCGCGGGATCGGCTGCTTGACCGGATCGTGCTCGCCGACGATCGCGAAAACGAGCAGCTTCGCCGGCTGCGTCGCGCTCGCATTTTTCGATACGACATGATGCGCGCCCGGCGGCTCGTACCACGATTCGCCGGGGCCATAAGATTTCGCGCTCCCGCCTTCGAGCTGCGATGTCACGCGGCCCTCCAGCACGTAAGCGAAGATCGATCCCGGATGCATGTGCGCTTCGGATGCCTGTCCCGGCTGGTACGAGACCGTCGCCATCAGCACGTTCTTGCCGGCCGCTTCCGGCACGGCCTGCTTCATGACGGGCGTGACGACTTCCTCGCCCGTCGTGTCGTGCGCGCCGGCGTTCGCCGCGCCGAATATCAGCGCCGCCGCCAGCAAGAGAGTGTCGCGCTTTCTCATGTCGATGTCCTCACGCCGGCAACTTGCGAAACGCGATCGCGAAGCGGTTCCAGCTATTGATCGCGGACACGAGCAGCGTCAGGTCGACGATCTCCTCGTCGCTGAAATGCGGCTTCACGGCTTGCCACACGGCATCGGGCACGTGGTCTTGCGACACCAGTGTCAACGCTTCTGTCCATTCGAGCGCGGCACGTTCGCGGTCGGTGAAGAACGGCGTTTCGCGCCACACGACGACCGTCGCTAAACGGCGGTCGGTTTCGCCGCCTTTGCGCGCATCGGTCGTGTGCATGTCGACGCAGAACGCACAACCGTTGATCTGCGATGCGCGCAGGCGCACCAGTTCGGTCAGCGATTTTTCGAGCGCCGACCTGGCAATGCGCTCTTCGACGCCGACGAGCGCCTTGATTGCAGCGGGACTGGCTTTATAGAAGTCGAGACGGGGTTCCATCGAAGTATCCTCTTTGCCTGGGTTTGAAGGTGCGCCGGAGTGGCGCGCGACAAGAGGAGATTAGGCCCACAGGTGGCATTTTGAAATGACCGCTTTCCAGGATTACGAGGTAACCACCTGCAAAGCTCGAATGCAAAGAAAACCGCGGCCGGATGCGCCGCGGGTTGAAATGAACTACGCCAGGCGCGAAGTCAGTCGAGCGCCGACGCCGGGCCGAAGAACTCATAGCGGCTCTGCTTTTCGGGCACGCCGAGCGCCTTCAGATGCTTCTTCACCGCCTTCATGAATGCCTTCGGGCCGAGGAAATAGGCATCGACGTCACGGTTTTCGGGCAGCCATGCGCCGAGCAGCTTTTCGTCGACGTAGCCGATGCCGTGCGCTTCGTGATCGCCGTCGCGCTTGTGCTCGTAGCAGTAGAAGCGCTTCAGTTGCGGATGACGCGCCGCCAGTTCATCGATCGCCGAACGGAACGCGTGCACGCCGCCGTGCCGCGCCGAGTGGATGAAGTGGACCGGGCGCTTGGTTTCGAGCGCGGCCTGCAGCATCGCGAGCGTCGGCGTGATGCCGACTCCGCCGCTGATCAGCACGAGCGGCTTGTCGCTCGCTTCGAGCCTGAAATCGCCGGCGGGCGGATAGAGATCGAGCACGTCGTTCTCGCGAATCTTCTCGTGCAGGAAATTCGATACCTTGCCGTTCGCCTCGCGCTTCACGCTGATGCGATATTCGCGGCCGTTCGGCGCGGCCGACAGCGAGTAATTGCGCCGCAGTTCTTCACCGTCGATGAACACGCGCAGACCGATGTACTGCCCCGGATGAAAGTCGAGCAGGGCGCCGCCATCTTCCGGCACGAGATAGAAAGACGTGATCTCGTCGCTTTCCGGCTTCTTGCGCGCGACGACGAAACGCCGCGTGCCGCGCCATCCGCCTGGCGTTTTTTCGCGATCGCTGTAGATGCCTTCTTCGAGCCCGATCAGCAGATCGGCCAGTCGCCCGTAAGCGGCGGCCCATGCTTCGATGACGGCATCGGTGGCGATTTCCTCGCCGAGCACTTCACGGATCGATGCAAGAAGACATTTTCCGACGATCGGATAGTGCTCGGGCTGAATGTTCAGCGCGACGTGCTTGTTGATGATCTGCCCGACGAGGCCGCCGAGCTTCTCCAGTTCGTCGATGTGCCGCGCGTACATCAGCACGCCATTGGCGAGCGCACGCTGTTGCGCGCCGCTGGCTTGATGCGCCTGGTTGAACATCGGGCGCACTTCGGGATATTCGGTGAGCATCTTGTCGTAGAAGTGCCGCGTGAGCGTCTCGCCGCCGCTTTCCAGAAGAGGGACGGTTGCCTTGACGATGGCACGGTGTTCTGCTGACAGCATTCTTCGTTTCCTCGCTTGATGAAGGCGAAAGCGGGGCGCTTTCGCGTCTGACTTTTCGTCAGACATTCATACACGTTCCATGCCAGAGTAGAATCTCAGATAAATCAACTGCTTATTTGAAACAATGGTCGATTCGACTCTAGTCAAAAGGACTGCAGACGTAGTCGCAATGACTTCGCGCGTGCTGCTCGATGCGCTCGTGCCGCTGATCGAAGACCTGTCGAGCGAGATGCCCGACACCGAGCGTTATCGGCGTTTGCTGCACACGTCGCGCGCGCTGTTCCCGAGCGATGCCACCGCGCTCTTGCGGCTCGACGGCGATACCTTGGTGCCGCTCGCCATCGACGGATTGTCGGGCGACACGCTTGGCCGGCGCTTTCGCGTGAGCGAACATCCGCGATTCGCGCGCATTCTCGCCCACGAGACGCCAACGCGCTTCGCCGCCGGCACCGATCTGCCCGATCCGTACGACGGCCTCGTCAAGGGCGTGAGCGGCCATCTCGAAGTCCACGATTGCCTCGGCTGCCCGCTCGTCATCAACGGGCGCGCCTGGGGTCTGCTCACGCTCGACGCACTCGATCCCGCGCGCTTCGACGGCATCGACATGGCTTCGCTGCAGGCGTTTCTGAGTCTCGCGGCGGCGACGGTGAGCGTGGCAGAGCGCATCGATTCGCTCGCTCGGACGAGCGAGGCCGAGCGGCAGCGCGCGGAGGTGTATCGGCAGGCGAGCGGGCCGCGCCGCCGCGAGATGATCGGCAGCAGCGGTCCCCACAACCGCTTGATGCAGGACATCGCGATCGTCGCGTCGAGCGATCTGACCGTGCTCGTGACCGGCGAAACGGGCGTCGGCAAGGAACTCGTCGCGAGCGAGATTCACGCGCTCTCGCCGCGCGCCGACAAGCCGCTCGTCAGCCTCAATTGCGCGGCGCTGCCCGATACGCTCGTCGAAAGCGAACTCTTCGGGCATGTGCGCGGCGCGTTTTCAGGCGCGTCGTCGGATCGGCGCGGCAAGTTCGAACTCGCCGACGGCGGCACGCTCTTTCTCGACGAAGTGGGCGAACTGCCGTTGCCGGTGCAGGCGAAGCTGCTGCGCGTGCTGCAAAACGGCCAGTTGCAGCGCATCGGCTCGGATAGCGAGCACAAGGTCGACGTGCGCCTCATCGCCGCGACCAATCGCGATCTCGCCGAGGAAGTGCGCGAAGGACGCTTTCGTGCGGACTTCTACCATCGGCTGTCGGTGTATCCGCTCGTCGTGCCGCCGTTGCGCGAGCGCGGACGCGATGTATTGCTGCTCGCGGGCTACTTTCTCGAAGAGAACCGCTCGCGTCTTGGTCTTCTGAGCCTGCGTCTTTCCGCCGACGCGCAAGCCGCGCTGCTCGCGTATCGCTGGCCCGGCAACGTGCGCGAACTGGAGCATCTGATCGGGCGCAGCGCGTTGAAGGCGCTTGCGGCGCATCGGGAGCGCCCGCGCATCCTCACACTTACTGCCGCCGATCTCACGCTTGCCGGCGACAACGCACTGGCCGCGCACGATGCACCATCGGCCGATACATCGCCGTTGCCCGCGCCGGGCGCATCGCTGCGCGACGCGGTGACAGCCTACGAGCGCACGCTCGTCCTCGACGCGTTGAAGCGTCACGACCAGAACTGGGCATCGGCCGCGCGCGAGCTTGGTCTGGATCGCGCGAATCTCAATCGCCTCGCGAGACGTCTCGGTCTCAAGTGAACGACTCGCCCTGTATCCCGAAAAGATGGACATCGCCGCACAAAGCGACTATCTACAGTTGCTAGCGGGTTAGCGTGCTTTCGTTGCGCGTCTCAAAAAAATGCGGATCTTTGTTCAAGCGCAAAAAACGATTCGATGTAGCGCACGCATCGATGCCACGCATTGAGACAATCTCGGAGTTGGGAAAAACGGGCGATCTCTTCTAAGATCAGAAAGGCCAAGCGAACCCTTCGGCATCAAGAACATTGCAGTGCCTTGAAGAACCGCGCCGAACGAAGCTCACGCGTCCGGCAATCGAACACGGCGAATCGACAACGGGGGTTACGTGCGAAACGTGGCAAAGCTCGGCACTTTCATCCGGTCCGCGCTCTTCGCGTTTTTTAGCATCGGCGCGTTCGCCGCGGACAACGCCCCGCTCGAACGCGCGCCCGATACGATGCAGGCGCGCGTGATGGGCTGCGCGGCGTGTCACGGCGCGCGCGGCGAGGGCACCGACAACGACTACTTCCCGCGTCTGTCCGGCAAACCCGCCGGTTATCTGTACAACCAGCTCCTCGCGTTTCGCGACGGCCGGCGCAAGTATCCGCCGATGAATTATCTGCTTGCCTATCTGCCCGATGCGTATCTGAAGGAGATCGCGGCGTACTTCGCGAGCGAACATCCGCCGTTCCCGCCGCCGTCGCCCGTTACCGTCGATGCGAAGACGCTCGATCTCGGCAAGACGCTCGTCACGAAGGGCGATGCAGCGCGCAAGGTGCCCGCGTGCGTGAGCTGTCACGGCGCCTCGATGACCGGCATGGAGCCGGCGATTCCCGGTCTGCTCGGCCTGCATGCCGATTACATCAGCGCGCAGCTCGGCGCGTGGCGTTACGGCACGCGCTCGACCGTGCCGCCCGATTGCATGGCGCAGGTCGCGAAGCTGCTGTCCGACCGCGACATCACCGCGATTGCCGCTTACCTCGCGTCGCTGCCCGCGCCGGCCGATCCGGTGCCGGTCGCCGCCGGGTCGTTCAGGATGCCGCTCGCCTGCGGCAGCGTTCATAACTAACCGAGGACCCGACGTGCTCCGTCTTCGACATTTCCGAGCGCTGACCGTCGCGGTCTTCCTGGCGGCGTGCGCCGCGCCGATCGGACATGCGCTCGCGCAAAGCGCCGACGCCGCCACCGTCAAGCGCGGCGAATACCTTGCGCGCGCGGGCGACTGCATCGCGTGTCACACGCTGCCCGCGGGCAAGACGTTCGGCGGCGGACGTCCGATGGACACGCCCTTCGGCACGCTCTATACGCCGAACATCTCGTCGGACAAGGAGACGGGCATCGGCAAATGGACCGCCGGCGAGTTCTACACGATGATGCACACCGGCAAGTCGCGCGACGGCTCCGTGCTCTATCCGGCGATGCCCTATACGTCCTATACAAAGGTCACGCGCGCCGACTCCGACGCCATCTACGCATTCCTGATGTCCACGCCGGCCGTGCATCAGCCGAACCGGCCGCACGAGCTGCGCTTCCCGTTCAATCGCCGCGAGTTGCTGTACGGCTGGCGCTCGCTGTTCTTCCGCGAAGGCGTGTATCAGCCGGACGCGACGCAATCGGCGGAATGGAATCGCGGCGCGTACCTCGTCGAAGGACTCGGACATTGCTCGATGTGCCATACGGCGATCAACGCGCTCGGCGGCAATGTGAAGTCGAAGGCATTCGAAGGCGGCCTGATCCCGATACAGAACTGGTACGCGCCGTCGCTCACGTCGAACAAGGAAGCGGGCCTCGGCGACTGGAGCATGGACGACATCGTCGGTTTGCTGCATGCGGGCGTGTCGAATCGCGGCGCGGTGTACGGACCGATGGCCGAAGTCGTCTACGACAGCCTGCAGTATCTGAGCGAAGACGACGTGCGCGCGATGGCCGTCTATCTGAAGGCGTTGCCCGCGCGTTCCGGCGACAAGTCCGAGCCGCCGAGCCAGGCTGTCGTCGAGCAGCAGACGAGCCTTTCGCCGCTCGGCAAGAAGATCTACGACCAGCACTGCGCCGAATGCCACGCGGCGCAAGGGCAGGGCAAGCCGCCCGACTTTCCGCCGCTCGCGAACAATCAGTCGATCGTGATGCATTCGTCCGTGAACCCGATCCGCATGGTGCTGAACGGCGGTTATCCGCCGGGCACGTTCAAGAACCCGAAGCCTTATGGCATGCCGCCGTTCGCTCAGTCGCTATCGGATGTCGAGGTTGCCGCGGTCGTCACGTATATCCGCACCGCGTGGGGCAATCGCGGCACGCCGGTCAGCGTGAAGGAAGTAAACGAGCTGCGATCGGCGCCACTTTACTGAGCATCGACCCCAACATGAACGAAGACCCGAATGAAAGCGCCAGCGAAGACGCGCGGATCGACGAGATCGTGAAGCGCGGCCCGTCGGGTGCGATTGCGCTCGCGGGCATCTCGACGGCAATCGTGATCGGTATCTGGTTCGTCTTCTACTTCGCCGTGTTCCTGCCGCGCGGCGTGATCCAGTGATTCATTAAGGCGTCGCATATGGCCATCAATTCAAGCTCGCACGACGTCGCCGAACGGGTCGAACGGCGCTGGGCGATCCTCGTGCTCGCGATCGTCGTCGTGCTGGTCGGCATGGTCGTCTACACCGGCCTGCACTGGGCGATGATGCCGCCCTCGCGCGTCGAGACCGTGCGCCCCGAAACGCTGCATGTGTCGGGCGAGTTCATCGAAAGCAATCTCGGCAGCGCGCCCGAGACCGATGGTTCCGTGACCGTTCGCATCGTCGCGCAGCAGTATTCGTTCACGCCGCAATGTCTCGTCGTGCCGGCGGGCGTGCCGGTCACGTTCCGCGCGACGAGCTCGGATGTCGTGCACGGCTTTCTCATCACCGATACGAACATCAATTCGATGCTGGAGCCGGGCTATGTCTCGACCTTCAAGACGACCTTCGACAAGCCGGGCGAGCATCTGATGCCTTGTCACGAGTACTGCGGCACCGGGCATCAGAACATGTGGGCGCACGTGAAGGTGGTGGAGCGCGCCGAATTCATGCAGATGGCCGACAAGCTGCCGGCCAATTCGCGGAGAGTGTCCTGTGTTCAATAGCAAGCGCCTCGTTCTCGCGCATTTCTGGCTGGCGTTCATCGCTTTCGGCGTCGCGCTTCTGCTCGGCGCGTGGCAGATGCTCGTGCGCAGCCCGCTGCATCCGTGGTTGCAGAATCCGGAGCTTTACTATCGATCGGTGACGGAGCACGGCACGGTGATGGGCTACGCGTTCCCGACGCTCATCGCGATGGGCTTCGGCTATGCGGTGAGCGAGCTTGCGTTGAAGCGCCCGCTCGTTGGCTTGCGTTTCGCGTGGCTCGGCTTCTGGCTCGTCGCGATCGGCGCGGTGACGGCGACGGTGCCTGTCGCGATGGGTCTCGCGTCGGTGCTCTATACGTTCTATCCGCCGATGATCGGCAACGTGTTCTATTACGTGGGCGTCGTGTTCGTGGTGGTCGGCTCGTGGGTGTGGGTCGCGCTGATGTCGGTGAATCTCGCGTCGTGGAAGCGCGAGAACCGCGGCAAGCCGATTCCGCTCGCGATGTTCGCAACCGTCGCGGGCGCGTATTTATGGGGCTGGACGGCGGTGGGCGCGGCGATCGAAGTGCTGTTCATGATCTTGCCCGTGGCGATCGGCTGGAAGACGACGATCGACGCCGGCCTCGCGCGCGTGTTCTTCTCGTGGACGCTGCACGCGATCGTTTATTTCTGGCTGATGCCCGCGTATATCGCTTATTACACGATCATTCCGCGCGCGATCGGCGGCCGTCTCTACAGCGATGCGATGGCGCGCATCTCGTTCATTCTGTTTCTCGTCGTGTCGATGCCCATCGGCATTCACCACTTGTTCGCCGATCCGCAAGTCGGCTCGGGCTTCAAGTTCATGCATTCGGTGTTCACGACGCTCGTCGCCGTGCCGACCTTGCTGACGGTGTTCACGATCTGCGCGTCGGTGGAGATCGCGGCGCGGCTGCGCGGCGGACGCGGGCCGCTCGGCTGGATCAAGGCGTTGCCGTGGGACAACCCGATGATGCTCGCGCTCGCGTTCTCCTTCGTGATGCTCGGCTTCGGCGGCGCGGGCGGGCTCATCAACATGAGTTATCAGCTCGACTCGACGGTGCATAACACGCAATGGGTGACCGGCCATTTCCATCTGATCTTCGGCGGCGCGATCGTCATCATGTATTTCGTGATCGCGTATGACTTGTGGCCGCATCTGACGGGCCGCGCACTGCAGAGTGTGAAGCTGATGCGCTGGCAACTGTGGCTGTGGTTCATCGGCATGATCGTGCTGACGTTTCCGTGGCATTTCGTCGGCATTCTGGGGATGCCGCGTCGCATGGCGTTCTACGACTACAACGATCCGGCGCTCGCGGCGCAGGCGCTCTCCGTGATGATTTCGGTGCTGGGCGGGCTGATCCTCGTCGTATCGGCGGTGCTGTTTTTCGTCGTTCTGGTGAAGGGACATCGCGCGCCGCAGGTGCAGCCCGAGGCGTTCCGTTTCGCTCGCGCGGTGCATGAGCCGCGCACGATTCCGGTGGCGTTGAACAGCTTTGCGCTGTGGCTCGTGCTGATGATCGGGCTTACGCTCGTCAACTACGGCTATCCGATTGCGCAACTGCTCGCGCGTTCGGATACGGCGGTGCCTGCGGTGCCGATCGGAGCGCAGCGATGAGCGACGAACGCCTCTTTACATTTCGCAATCGCTGGTTCACGGTCAGCGTCGTGGGGACGATCGCGATTGCGGCGGTATCGGCGCTGATCGGTTTCGTATGGTTGCCTTCGGTACATCGCGATGCGCCGTTCACCGGCATCTTGAATGCGATCTGCAGCGCGGCGGGCGTGCCACGCGACTGGTATGCGGGCGGCACGGCGGTCGAGCCGAAGGAGAAGCTGACGACGGTGGAGATGACGCCGCAACTGCTCGACAAGGTGAGTGCGAATTCGATCGGACGCGGCGCGACGCTGGCGTTGCGCTGCACGATGTGTCATGGCGAGCGCGGCATGAGCGAGGCGAATTCGCCGAATCTGGCGGGGCAGTATGCGTCGGTGATCTACAAGCAGTTGATCGATTTTCAGAAGGGCGCGCGGAATAATGCGGTGATGTCGCCGATGGCGATGAATCTTTCCGATCAGGACATGCGCGATCTTGCGGCGTATTACGCGAATCTGCCGCGGCCGCCGGCGCAGCGCAAGGTGAGCGATGCGCTTGCGCCGGCGATCGTGGCGCATGGCGCGCCGATGCGGAATATCGCGCCTTGTGCGGCATGTCATGGGGGGATCGATAGCAAAGCCGGTAGTCCCTGGCTCGACGGGCTTCCGGCTTCTTATACCAAGGCGCAGATGGTCGCGTTTGCTAATGGTACGCGGACGAATGACATCAATGAGGTGATGCGCAATGTCGCGAGGAATATGACTGCCGAGGAGATCGATGCGGCAGCGATGTATTACGCGCGGGAGTTGAATGCGGGGGTTAAGTGAGGTTTGTTGTTGCTGCTGTTGCTGCTGTTGCTGCTGTTGCTGCTGTTGCTATGTTGTTGCCGGATCCCGTATTCGTGTTGGTTTATTAGCACTGCCCCTGTGCGGGGCGGCAGTCACTTTCTTTGCTGCTGCAAAGAAAGTAACCAAAGAAAGCAGCTTCTCAGGCCCGCGGTCACACGCAGTTTGGGTAGTGCTCTCGTCCTCCGTGACACTCGCCTAAAGAGTGCCCTCGTAGGCCCAAGCGGGCGTGGATCGCGCACGGTCTGATTTGCCGTAACGCCAAGGGCGCTGGTTCAGCACGAAAGAGCATCGGCACAGCGCTACGCGCTGCCGTCGGGTATGCGAGGGAAACCGTCGGGGCGCATATGGTCGCGCTCGCGCTCGCGCTCGCGCTTGCACTCGCACACCCGATTGACCCATCGGCCGCGAAGCGGGCCGGCGCTATTCGGTGCTGAACCAGTTCGTTAGGCGTTGCGATGTGTCAGATCGTGCGCGATCCAAGCCGGGTGATTGTGATGAGGGCACTCTTTAGGCGAGTGCCATCTCGGACGAGAGAACTACCCAAACTGCGTGTGACCGCGGGCCTGAAAAAGCTGCTTTCTTTGGTTACTTTCTTTGCAGCAGCAAAGAAAGTGACTGCCGCCCCGCACAGGGGCAACGCTAATAGACCAAACGAAAACGGGATCCGGCGACAAACCGGCAAAAAAAATCGCCGCTAAGCCAAAAGGGCCTTCATTGCCCGAGCGGAATGCTTTCTGTATCGTGGCCCAAAGAATGCTGAATTACCTCAGCAGAGCCAATGGAAAGCCCCAAAAAAATGGAACCCCAAAGCGAAGCGATCAAGACAGACGTATTGATCATAGGCGCAGGCCCGGTAGGTCTATTCGCCGCATTCGAAGCCGGCGTGATAGGCCTCACATGCCAGATCGTCGATACGCTCGGTCGCATCGGCGGGCAATGCATCGAACTCTATCCCGACAAACCCATCTACGACATTCCCGCCATCCCCTCATGCACCGCGCGCGAACTCGTCGATCGCCTGCTCGAGCAAATCCGCCCCTTCGACGTGCCGATTCACCTCGATCAACGCGTGCAATCCGTCGTCCAACGCGAGGACGATCATCGCTGGACCGTGACGACCGAAAACGGCATGACCTTCGATTGCGCCGCCATCCTCATTGCCGCCGGTAATGGCGCCTTCGTGCCGCAGCGCCTGCAATTGCCCGAAGCCGCCGCGCTCGAAGGCAAGGACGTGCACTACAGCGTTTCGCGCGCAGCGGACTTCGCCGGCAAGGAGATCATCGTCGCGGGCGGCGGCGATTCGGCGCTCGACTGGGCGCTCGCATTGAAGGGCATCGCGAAGAAGCTCACGCTCGTGCATCGGCGCAACGGTTTCTCCGCCGCGGCGAATTCCGTCGCGACGATGAAGCGCGCAGTCGAAGCAGGCGAAATGGATTTCGTCGTGGGCATGATCGAATCGCTCGATGCGCCCGATGGCCTTCTGCGCGGCGCACGCATCAAGCAAGTAGAAGGATCGGTCGATATCGCCGCCGACAAGATCGTCGCGCTCTATGGTCTCGTCTCCGAACTCGGGCCGATCGCGACATGGAATCTCGACGTGCGCGGCGGACGCATCGAAGTGGATACGTCGAACTATGAATCGTCGCGGCCAGGCATCTTCGCGGTCGGCGACATCGCCAACTATCCGAACAAGCAGAAGCTGATTCTCTCGGGCTTTCACGAAGCCTCGCTCGCATTGCGCAAGGCATATTCATACGCTTATCCCGAGAAGAAACGCGTGCATGTGCATTCGAGCTACGACGCCAAACTCGCCGAACGCGTGAACGCCGCGCACGCGGCCGATAACGCGTGACCGGCCGCATCGTCGCGTGGCTGTTCATGGCGATCCTCGCCGGCGCGGCGATATTCGGCTATGCGGTGTACTCGAAGCGCATCGTACTGCCCGAGCAATACGATCCCTTCTCGCCGCTCGACGTGCGCGCGCCGCAAGGTCCGCTCACGCACTTCAAGCTCTGGCGCACGATGCACGACGCACAACTCTGCGACGCCGCGCTCGCGCGTTCCGGTCTCGTCTATCGCGACATGGCCGATTCGACAGGGCCGGGCGGCTGCGAACTCAAGGACGTCGTGCGCGTGACGCAAACGCAGGACGTGCGCTTTAGCGCGCCGTTTCTCGCAACCTGTCCGCTCGCGCTCGGCATCGCGTATTTCGATCAGCAGTATCTTCAGCAGGCCGCGCTCGATACGTATGGCGAGCGCGTCGTGCGTGTCGAACATGTCGGCAGCTATGCATGCCGCAACGTGAATCATCAGCAGGACACGGCGCTGAGTCAGCATGCAAGCGCGAACGCCATCGATCTCACGGCGTTCGTGCTCGACGATGGACGCCGCATCACGCTCGCGCGCTGGGACGATGCGGCATCGCCCGACGGACAGTTCTTGCGGCGCATCCACGACGGCGCATGCAACGCCTTCGATACGACGCTCGGCCCCGACTACAACGCCTTGCACAAGACGCACTTTCACGTCGACATGGGTCCGTACCGCATCTGCCGATGAATCACGCGTGCCGGCACATCGCGTGATCGTGAGGCTGATCGTTCCACGCCGAGCCCAGGATGATGCTGCAGAAGTTCAGCCGCCTGTAGCTCGGATCCTTCAGCGCGAGCACGTCGGCCTTCACGTTGCCGAACGTCGATTCGGGCTTGGCGATCGTGCCTTTGGCGAACGCATCGATGATGCCTTCCTTGAAGTTCGCCTCACGCGGATGCGCCGCGACCACCAGCCGCCGCTGATCGGCGCTGAACTCGTCGTAGGCGAGCCCGAGCACATCCATTTCGACGCCCGCCGTGACGAGCGCGACCACCGGTTTCTTGTGCTGCGGAATGCCGGGCGTCGTATGCAGCGCGATTGCATCCCACACCTGCTCGATCTCGCTCTCGCCGATGCCATGCCGATGCAGAAAGTCGCGCGCCGCATTCGCGCCATCGACTTCGAAGCGGTCGTGCGGGCTGCTGTATGCGTCGGTCAGGCCCATGTCGTGGAACATCGCGCCGATATACAGCAGTTCGGGATCGTACTTAAGTTGCTTGCGTTCGCCCGCGAGCGCGCCGAACAGAAACACGCGGCGCGAGTGGTGATAAAGGAGATCGGGCTCGGTATCGCGTACGAGTTGCGTGGCTTCACGCGCCATGTTGCTGTCGGGAATCCTGATGCCTGCGATGATTTCACTCATGTTGACGGCTCCGTTTCGAAGGTCGATGAAAGACGCGATCGCTTGCGCGTTGCTAAAATCGCGCAGCGCGTCCGATGCCTTCGAGTGTCGGCAAAACGCGTCCACGTCTCAACCAGAACGACGCGTCGAACACTGCCAGGCACACGCCGTCTTCTGCCACGCGCTCATCACACTTCTTCATCCGATGCGTACAGTCGCGATCGCAATCTTTCAGGGCGTGCAGGCGCTCGATGTCGCCGGCCCCGTCGATGTCTTCGCGGAAGCGAACGGGTTCATCGCCGCATCGGACGCGTACGAGATCACGCTCGTCGGCCCCGAGGAGCGCATCGTGCGCGCGTCGAACGGCACGCGGCTCGTCGCGGATCTGTCATTCGCCGAAGGGCACGCGCGCTTTGGCACCGCGCTCGTCGCGGGCGGCCCGACGCTTCCCTTCGATACACCGGACGCGCATCTCACCGCATGGCTCACCGATGTCGCATCGCACTGCGGGCGCTACGGCTCGATCTGCACGGGCGCATTCGCGCTCGGTCACGCGGGCCTGCTCGATGACCGCGATGTCACCACGCACTGGCAGAACGCGCCGCGTCTCGCGGAGCGTTTTCCGCGCGCACGCGTCGAGCTGGATCGCATCTACATGCGCGACGGCAATCTCGTCACGTCGGCGGGCGTGACGGCGGGCATCGATGTCGCGCTCGCGCTCGTCGCCGAAGATCACGGCGCGCAGGTCGCGCTCGCGGTGGCCAAGCGCCTCGTCGTGTTCGCACAGCGGCGCGGCGGCCAATCGCAGTTCAGCCCGTATCTGAGCGCGCCCGCCGACGACACGTCGCCCGTCGCGAAAGTGCAGGCGCACGTAATGGAGCACATCGGCGAGCGGCTCTCGGTCGCGCAACTGGCGCGCGTCGCGGGCATGAGCGAGCGCAGCTTCGCGCGCGCCTTCGTGCAGCTCGCGCAGATAACGCCGCACGAGTTCGTCGAACGCGCGCGCATCGACGCGGCGCGCAATATGCTCGAAAGCAGCGACACGCCGCTGAAGACCGTCGCTTACGACTGCGGTTTCGGCACGGCGGACCGCATGCGGCTCGTGTTCACGCGTCGGCTCGGAGTATCGCCGAACGATTATCGGCAGAGCTTTCGCGCGCGTTTTTCGAATTGACCGGCGGCTCGCGCGACAACGCGTCACGCAGGGTTCGCTAAAATTGAGATGAACGCGGCACGTGCGGCAGTGCGCGCGCCGCAGAATCCACCCTCGACATATCGGAACAGCGAATGACGAATCAAGAGACCGCCATGCTGGAACCCTACGAACGACGCGCGCTGCTGCTGCATCTCGGCGACGTGCTGGAGTCGGTGTTTTGCCTGAGCCAATGCGCCGACGAATACGCGAGCATCGGCGATGCGGTGAACGGCAACGATGCGCTCGCGGGCTTTACGCTGCTCGGCTTCATCGATGCGAAGATGACGCCGCGCGATTTCATCCGCCGCGCGTCGGGCGCGTTTTTCGTGTGGCCGAAAGCGTTGCTCGACGAGACGCTGAATCGCCCGATGATCGCCAACACGGTCAAGCACGATCTCTTTGCGGATAACGCGAAAGGCTGGAATGGCTACGTCGACGAGCGGCGCAAGGACGTGCCGTGGTTCGGCGAAGACTTGCCGGATGTCGCAACGAGCGCCGCACCCGCTCACGAGGCGCAGCCGGCTTCGGAGCCGGACAAGCCCTCGCGCTATGCGACGTGGCCGTGGCCCGATAAACCCGCCGACGCCTGATCTATTGCTTCTTGCCCATGCCGCTCGCGCCTGAATCGAAGCCGAGTCCGTTCGGACGATCCGGCGCGGCGCCCTTGCCCGACGATGTCTTGCCGGGCCGCGTCTTGAGCGCATCGCTGGCATTCGCGGCGGCCGCCGCCGGCGGCGTCACGTTCTTCTCCTGATACGCAGGCGTGCTGTCGTATTCGAGCTTGCTGGGCTTCTGCGGCGCCTGCTGCGCGCTCGCAACGACCGCCAGCGTGCCGCCGAGGAGTATCCCCGTCATGCGCCCGAGTGTGCCGATGTTGGGTCTCATCTGCTGCCTCCCTTTGTTCTGCGCTTTCCATTTCCACAGCAAGGCGTGGACCTGGCCGCAAGCGGCGAGCCGTCGCACGTTTGCCGTTGCGCAAGGTTCGTCGCGTTAAGCCGAACGTGACGATACGCATTGATCGCCGTCAAAAGCGCGCCGCGCCGCGCCCGGGACAATTCTCGTTTTAACGTGGAAAAGCAAGAAATGAGAAAAGGTCTCGGAGCAGTGGTCCTGGCATGTGCGGCGTTGTTCGCGGGCGCGGCGCACGCGGCGGGCGATGCAACGTCGGGTGATTCGATGGGCGGCATTCACGCCGGCGACGTGCTGGTCCGCCTGCGCGCGATCAGCATTCAGCCCGATGTCAAAGCGGGCGGCGCGCTCGGCTCGCTCGGCGTCGACGTGAACAATGCGATCGTGCCGGAGCTCGACTTCACCTACATGATTCGCGACGATATCGGCGTCGAGCTGATTCTCGGCACGTCGCGGCATCAGGTGACGTCGAGCATCGGCGGATTGGGCGGCGTGGGCGTGCTGCCGCCGACGCTGCTCCTGCAATATCACTTCAATCACGCGGGCCGCGTGCGTCCGTACGTCGGCGCGGGCCTGAACTACACGTACTTCTACAACGACAAGCTCAAGGCCGGCGATACACCCGTGTCGATCAAGCACAGCAGCTTCGGCCCGGCGCTGCAGGCGGGCGTCGACGTTCAGGTCGCGAAGAATCTCTTCGTCAACGCGGACGTGAAGAAGATCTGGATGCGCACGAGCGCGTCGGCGGGCGGCGCCGATCTCGGCTCGCTCAAGATCGACCCGTGGGTGATCGGCCTGGGCGTCGGCATGAAGTTCTGATCGCGCGGCACGCTCCGGCGCGTGTGCGCCGCGCCGCGCATCGTCCGCAAATTGGCGGAAGATGCCGGTGCTTCTGGCGTGGACGGTTCGGCGGTCGCGGTATCCTTGACAGCAGGCCCGGCGCAGACTCGCGCCGCCCGACGCATGTGCGGGCGGCGCAGTATCTGCAACGACTAATAAAACCGCATCGGGGAACTGCAAGCCAATGAGACCTTCCACTTACGCGGGAATCGCGTTGCTCGCGGCGTGTGGCGCCGCCTTCGCACAACAGCCGCTCACCGTGCCCGGACGCAGCCAGAGCGCCTGGCAGCAATCCGTCGATAACGCCGCCTGCTACGGCTATGCCAATCAGACGACCAAAGTGAACATGGCGCGCGAGCCGCAGACGCAGCCGCGCGATGCGCAGGCTCAGCGCGATGCGCGCACGCTCACGCCGCCGCGTCCCGTCGAGCCGCCGCTGCCGCCGGGCGCATCGGGCGCGTCGGCAGCATCGGCGGCGCACGCGGCTTCGGGAGCGGTGCCGGCATCGGGTACGGTTGCAGCTTCCGGCGCATCGGCGACGATGGCTTCAGGCGCGTTGCCGCATCCCGCATCGGGGACGATACCGGCAATGCCGGCCGTGCCAGCATCGATGGCGGCGGGCGCATCCGGCGCATCCGATGCGATCTACGGCGGCGACATGAAGATGCCGCCGCTGCCGCCGCCCGAACCGCCGATGACGCGCTACTGGCGCGCCTACAGCGAATGTATGCAGAACCGCGGCTACTTCACGCGATGAATCAGCAGGTTCACGAAGGCGGATGCGCATGCGGCGCGGTGCGCGTGCGCGTCGCGGGCGCGCCGAAGGAAGTGAATCTGTGTCATTGCATGACGTGCCGGCGCATCCACGGCGCGCCGTTCGGCGTGTACGCGATCTTCCCGCGCGATGCGGTTTCCGTGTCGGGCGACACGGTCGTGGGCGAGTTCCGCGACGGGCAGGCGGCATCACTGTCCGGCGTGCGGCTCGCCCGTCTATCTGACGTTCGACGGCGTCGACGAAATCGAAGTGCCGACCGGCATCTTCGATGAAACCGGCCTCTATCCGCCGCAGTACGAAATCTGGTGCAAGAACGCCGAGCCGTGGCACGACGCGCAAGGACGGCCGCGTTTCGTTCGCGGCACGCCCTGATTCAAACCATCAACATTCGACGATCGCCTTCACGACGCCGGCCTTCGGATCGAGCAGCGACGAGAACTGCGTGGGCACGTCGTTCAACGTCAGCCGGTGGGTGTTGAGCGCATCCGTCGGCACTTCGCCCTTGCGCATCGCCGCGAGCACGGTCTCGAAGTCTTCGGGCGTCGCGTTGCGGCTCGCGAGCAGCGTCGCTTCGCGCTTGTGGAACTCGGGATCGGCAAAGGAAATGCGGTCCGGCACGATCGACACCAGCACATACTTCCCGCCATGCGCGATGAACTCGAAGCCGCGCTCCATCGCGCGTGAATTGCCGGTCGCATCGAACACGACATCGAAGAATTCGCCGTTCGTGAGCGTCGACAGTTGTTCCTTGTCGTGCTCGCCGATCTGTACCGTCGCGTCCACTTTCAGCTCGCGCTTGCAGAACGCCAGGCGGTCTTCGCGCGTATCGAGCGCGGTGACGTTCGCGCCGCGCAGTCGCGCGAAGGTAAGCGCGGCCATGCCGATCGGGCCCGTGCCGACGACCAGCACGCGCTGCCCCGGCTGCACGTCCGCGCGGCGCACGGCGTGCGCGCCGATCGCGAGAAATTCGACCATTGCGGCCTGATCGAGCGTGACGCCCTCGGCCTTATGGACGAATTGCGCGGGCAGATTCAGATATTCGGTGAATGCGCCGTCGCGATGCACGCCGAGCACCTGGATATTCACGCAGCAATTGGTCTTGCCCTGACGGCACGCGATGCACTTGCCGCACGACAGATACGGCATCACATACACGGTATCGCCCGCCTTCAGGCCGCTCGCCGCGTCCGCTTCCTCGATCACGCCCGACAACTCGTGGCCCATCACGCGCGGATACGATAGATACGGCTGATTGCCGGTGAAGATGTGCAGATCGGTTCCGCACACGCCGACGCGCTTCACGCGCAGCAGCACTTCGTTGTCGCCGCGCTGGGGCTTTTCGCGCTGTTCGGCTTTCAGGGTTCCGGGCGTTTCGCAGATGACGGTCAGCATGCTGGATGTCTCGATATGTCGTTGGAGTGGGGCATCGACAATCTAACGAGGCGCGCTGTTTTGGTCAAGCCAATTTGAATCCTGAAAAAGTGGTAAGGCCAGCGACGTTCGCGGTTTCGCCTTATATTTCCACGGGAGCACATCGCTCTGACAAGGAAAAAAGGACGGCACGTGCAGCAGCTTCATGAATTCGTCGAGCGGCATCCGCGGCTTTTCGTGCTATCGGGCGCGGGCATCAGCACGGAATCGGGCATTCCGTGTTATCGCGACCGCGAGGGTCAGCGCACAGGCCGCGCGCCCATTCTGCTGAAGGATTTTCTCGGCTCCGACTACGCGCGGCGGCGTTACTGGGCGCGCAGTCTGATCGGCTGGCCGGTCGTGCAGAACGCGCAGCCGAACGCCGCGCATCACGCGTTGCGCGCGCTCGCGGCGCGTTCACGGGTGCATCGGCTCGTCACGCAGAACGTCGATGGCCTGCACACGCGCGCGGGCAATCCCGACGTCATCGAATTGCACGGCAATATCGGGCGGGTGCGCTGTATCGAATGCGGCGAGCGGCATACGCGCGCGGCCGTCCAGCGCATGCTGGAGGCGGCGAATCCGGCGTTCGCCGGCTATACGGCGCCCGCGGTTCCGGACGGCGACGCGCAGATCGAGGATCTCGACTTCGCATCGTTCGATGTGCCGGGTTGCACGCGCTGCGGCGGCGTGCTCAAGCCCGATGTGGTGTTCTTCGGCGAAAGCGTGCCGCGCGTGCTCGTCGACGACGCCGCGCGCTCGCTCGAAGCCGCCGACGCGATGCTCGTCGTGGGCTCGTCGCTGATGGTGTATTCGGGCTACCGGTTCTGCGAATGGGCCGCGAAGAGCGGCAAGCCGATCGCGGCGATCAACATCGGCAAGACGCGCGCCGATGCGCTCCTCGCGCTGAAAGTCGAAGCGCCGTGTTCGGACGCGCTCGAACGTTTGATCGAGCTTCTCGACGCGCGTCCCTGACGGCTACGCGCCCTCGCGCGAGAGCGCCGCGATGCCTTCCAGCAGACGCTCGGCATCCGACATCCGCGAAAAAAGCGCGGGCGTCACGCGCACGACTTCGCCTGCGTCCGGGCCTGGCCGCGTCACGGTGAACACGCCGAAGCGGTCGCGCAAAGCGGCGACGATCGCGTCGCAGCCATCTTTGGTCGCGTGCCCGTTCAGCCGGAACGCGGTGATGCCCGCGGTCATCGAAGGATCGTCGGGCGTCATGATCTGCACGCCGCGAAGTTCGCGCGCGGGTTTCGCCCACGCATCGCGCAACGCTCGCAGACGCGCTTCTTTGGCCTTCGCGCCGATGCGCACGTGCACGTCGAGCGCCGATGGCAGCGAAAACCACGCGGCGAAGTTCGGCGAGCCGGTGTGCACGCGCGCGCGGATATCGTCGGCGGGCCAACTGGTGTCGCCCAGATACGGATCGATCGATGCGACGTGTCCCTTGCGGATATAGATCGCGCCGCAGCCGAGCGGCGCGCCGATCCACTTGTGCAGATTCAGCGCGGCGAACGGCGCGTCCAGATCGGGCACGTCGAAATTGAGCTGACCCCAGGAATGCGCGGCATCGACGATCACGTCGGCGCCCGCCTGTTTCGCCATCGCCGATATCTCCGCGACCGGGATCACGAGGCCCGTCGCGAAGCATACGTGCGACAGCAGCACGAGCCGCGTGCGCGGATGCGCACGTAGCGCCTTCGCGTAAGTTTCGAGCACGGCTTCACGCGTCGCGGGTTCGGGCATCGTGATACGCACGGGCGACACGCCGCGCCGCGCGCGCAGCCATTCCATCGCGTCCTTCGCGCACGGGTAATCCAGATCGCTGTAGAGCACCGTGTCGCCGCTTGCGAGGCGGTTGTAGCCGCTGATCAGCGCGAGCAGCGCTTCGGTCGCGTTGCGCGTCAGCTCGATTTCCTCGACCGCGCAGCCCATCTCCCGCGCGACGCGCTCACGCAAACCCTGATACAGCGTCATCAAATGCGGACGGATCAGGAGCGTCGTTTCGCGATTCACGCGCTCGGTCCAGTAATGGAACATCGCCTTGACCGGCTCCGTCATCGCACCCCAGAAGCCGTTCTCCAGATTGATCAGCGCGTCCGACTGGCGCCACAGGCCGCGCACCGCATGCCAGTAATGCTCGTCGGTGGCGAGGGCTCTCGTGGGCGCGGGCGGAAGGGCCGCAAGCGCGGCGTCGAAGTCTGAGGTGCGGAAATCGAGGGGATCGGGCATCGAAAAAGGCGTTTTGTCGAAGAAAGGATGGAAAGGCTTACCTCGCCAACCGCTCAGATATGGTAACGAACTTACCGGGTGACGTGGACAAAGCAGGGACTAATTGCTTCTTTGCACTTAAGACGCAGAACAACGGGCCGTAATCATCAGGAAGAGCGTCGGCGCACCGCGTGCGCAGAAGGTCGTTCGTGCGTGCAGTATGCCGCGCGAATCGGTCGTGACGCCGTATGTCCCTTAACGGACCCTGAGAGAGCCCTGAAAATGAACCTCAAGAACATTACGATCCGGAACAAGCTGGTCGCTGGCTTCGGCATTCTGGCTGTGCTCGTCGTGCTGGTGGCGGGCATGTCCCTGCATGCGCTGTCGGCGGCGACGGACGGTTTCGCGAATTACGTGAACGGCATCAACGCGCGCGCCGACGTCGCCAGTCGGGTCCGCACGGCCGTCGACCGCCGTGCGATCGCCGCGCGTAATCTCGTGCTCGTTACGAAGCCCGCCGACATCGAGATCGAAAAAGCCGAGGTTACGCGCGCGCACGAGGACCTTCAGGCGCGGCTCAAGCAGCTCAACGACATGATCGCCGCCGCGAGCGACACGAGCGAGAAGGCGAAGCACCTCGTCGCCGAGATGCTGCGCGTGGAGGCGCTCTACAGTCCGGTCGCGACGAAAATCGCGGGGCTCGCGCTCTCGGGCAAGCACGAGGAAGCCGTGGTGGCGCTCGACGACGAATGCCGTCCGCTCCTCGCGCAACTCGTGAAAGCCACCGACGATTACGCGAGCTACACCGCCACGCGTCGCGACGAAATCGTGCGCGCGGATCAGGCCAGCTACGAGACGCAGCGCAACGTGCTGATCGCGCTGTGCGCGGCGGCGGCGCTCTTCGCCGTGGTCGCGGGCGTGATGGTCACGCGTTCGATCACGACGCCGATCGGCGAGGCGGTCGGCATCGCGCAGACGGTAGCGCGCGGCGATCTGACGAGCCGCATCGTCGCACAGGCGAAGGATGAGACCGGCGACCTGCTGCGCGCGCTCGCGACGATGAACACGCGCCTCACCGACATCGTGAGCCGCGTGCGCGAAAGCAGCGGCGCGGTCGGCGGCGCGGCGAAGGAGCTTGCGACGGGCAATATCGACCTGAGCCAGCGCACCGAGGAACAGGCCGCGTCGTTGCAGGAAACGGCGGCGAGCATGGAAGAACTCACCTCGACGGTGCGTCAGAACGCCGAGAACGCGCAGCAGGCGAGTTCGCTCGCGTCGAACGCGTCGGATATCGCAAAGAAGGGCAGCGATGTCGTCGGCCGCGTGGTCGAGACGATGAACGGCATCAGCGACAGCTCCGACAAGATCGCGGATATCACGGGCATCATCGAAGGCATCGCGTTCCAGACCAACATTCTCGCGCTCAACGCGGCGGTCGAGGCGGCGCGCGCGGGCGAGCAGGGCCGCGGCTTCGCGGTCGTCGCGAGCGAAGTGCGCAGTCTCGCGCAGCGTTCGTCGACGGCGGCCAAGGAGATCAAGGAACTGATCGCGGATTCGGTCGGCAAGGTGCGCGACGGTTCCGTGCTGGCAAGCGAAGCGGGCACGACGATGGCCGAAGTGACGCAGGCCGTCGCGCGCGTGACGGACATCATGGAGGAGATCGCGGCGGCGTCGGCGGAACAGGGACGCGGCATCGAGCAGGTGAACCTCGCGATCACGCAGATGGACGAAGTGACGCAGCAGAACGCCGCGCTGGTCGAGGAAGCGGCAGCGGCTGCGACCTCGCTCGAGGAACAAGGCCGCAGGCTCAACGAAGCCGTTGCGTTCTTCACGGTGGACGGCGCGCCGGCAGCGGTCACGCACGCCGCGCCTCGCATGGAGCGCGTGGAGAAAGTGCCGCACGCGACACATGTGACGCGCGCGCCCGTTACGAAACCCGCGCCGCGCGTGGCGCAGGTCGCGGTGGCGAACCCCGCCGGCGCCGACGGCTGGAGCAGCTTCTGACGCCGTCGCGTTGCTTCGGCCGCACGCTCGTGCGGCGGCCGATGCGCTTTAGTGATGCTCGAACTGCGCGCGCGGGATCGGCGTCGACTTGACCTTGTTGTACTGGAACTCGGGCAGCGCCTTGATCGCGTCCTTGGTCGCGCCCGCGAGCACGAACTTGCCGTCCTTCACGTCGAGCTGGTCGATGGGGATGGCCACGTCGTGACGCGCGACGCCCAGGAACTTGTTCGCCGCGATGATCGCGAACGACACCGATTTGTCGGGCGCGACGATGATGTCGTTGATGACGCCGACGCGTTGTCCCTGTTCGTTGACGACCGGCTTGTTGAGAACCGATTTCTTGACGCTCCAGCCGTCGATGATGGCGGTCGATACTTCGACCGATACGCCGAGCGGTTGTGAGCCCGCGACCTGGGCGAACGATGCCGTGGAAGTCAGGCCAAGTGCCGACGATGCAACGAGCAGTGCCACGAGTTTCGATTTCATTGGTTCGATTCCTCAAAGGATTGGGTGTACCGTTCAATGGAATGCGCGATTCAAGCTTCCAGCGCGGTAGAAGTTTGAACGTTAATCGTGGTTTCTGCAGAAACGGTGTCTGGACGCGCCGCACGCACTGCAATAGTGCGAACGTGCGGCGTCTCGAGCGCGTCCTGATAAAGGCGTCAGTGCGATATCCGCTTGAGCGCGTCGCCCTTGTGCACGGCGCGTCTGCCGCTCTTGTCGCTTTCCACTTCGAAATGCGGATCGTCCTGCGATGCGTTGACGGTATGACCGTCGAGCGTCGTGCGCTCGGTGACGACGCGCACGATATGCCCCGTCGTTTCGCCTTGCGGCGTGTTCCAGCGGACGTGATCGTGCAGCTTGAAGGTCTTGCTCATGGCGTGGGCTCCGGAGTAGTGAAGGCTCTGGCGCGGCGCAACCGCCATGCCCGTCATTTCAGGCGGCTGAGCGTCGCGTCGTCGGGACGGCTGTCGAAGTAGCGGCGCAGCGCTTCATCGAAGACCGCGGGATCGTCGGCGGTATGCGCGAAGAGCGTCATCGACGAATGAAATTTCATGTCGTCCGGATAGCCGAAAATTGCATCGGCGCCGCGCCCCTGCACGCCGTTGACGATGCGCGTCAGCTCGGCGAGCCGCGCGCCCAGCACGGGATGCGCGAGAAAGGCGCGGGCTTCGTCGCGCGACGAGATTGCGTAGTGCTGTGCCATCGCGCTGTGTCCGAGACCGGAGATCTGCGGAAAGACGAACCACATCCAGTGCGTGCGTTTGCGGCCGGCGCTGAGTTCGGCGCGCACATCGTCGATGACGTTTTGCTGTGCATCGACGAAACGCTGCAAGTCGAATGGATCGCTCATGTTTGCTCCTCGTTTTCCGCTAAGCGACGGCATCGGCAATGCGCTGCCGCATCGCCGCATCGGGATAGACGCCGAAGCCCGCGCGCGCGTTGTCGATCATGTATTCGCGCCGTCCCGTGCCGGGAATGACGCAGGTCACGGCGGGATTGCCCAGCACGAATTTCAGCAGAAGCTGTGCCCAGGATGTGCAGCCGATGTCCTGGGCGAAACCCGGCAGCGGCCGGTTGCGCAGGCTCGAAAGCAGCGAGCCGCCGCCGAACGGCTGATTCACGATTACCGCGACGCCGCGCTCGGCGGCGAGCGGCAAGAGGCGCGCTTCGGCGTCGCGATCGTTGGCGGCGTAGTTGATCTGGACGAAGTCGACGCGTTCGGCGCGCAGCACGGCTTCGACTTGGGCAAACGCGCTGGCGGTGTAATGCGTCACGCCGATATAGCGCACCTTGCCCGCCGCTTTCCAGTCGCGCAGCGTGGCGAGTTGCGTGCGCCAGTCGAGCAGGTTGTGTATCTGCATGAGGTCGATGCGATCGGTCTGCCACAAGCGCAGCGATTGTTCCATCTGCGCGATGCCGGCTTCGCGTCCTTCGGTCCAGACTTTGGTCGCGATGAACGCTTTTTCGCGCGTCTGCGACTGGGCGAGCAGCGCGCCGCCGACCGCTTCTGAGGAACCGTACATCGGCGACGAATCGATGACCGAGCCGCCGGCCGCGAAGAGCGCGCGCAGGACGTCGGCAAGTTCGCGGCGGCGGGCGGGGTCGTCGCCGGCGTCGAAGGTGCGCCAGGTGCCGCAGCCGACGACGGGAAGCGGCTCCTTCGTCGACGGGATCGGGCGAGTGTGCATGGCTTCGGCGGCGTGGGCGGAGCCGGGCGCTTGCGTCACGAGCGCGGCGGCGGTGGTGAAGCGCAGGAAATCGCGGCGGGTGGTCATGGGCGGAGCGGCGGATGTCGGCGGACATTGCATATTAGAAAAAATCGGACGATCCGTTGCGCACGTTCGATTCGACTTGGCAATGCGATGACCGGCGCCTCCAGTCGGCCAGCCCAGCGCCACGCCCATTTTTTCCCTTCCCGAAACGCCCGTTGACGAAAAGTGTCTTTCCGCATCCAGTTCCGCACGTCTACCTTGAAGTCACGCTTTTTTGCGCTTGCGATGCATCGGGCAACTAATATCTCCGCTCTTGACCGCCGCCTTTACGAACTACAAGCATGGCCGATACCGAAGACATCCGAGACATGACGCCGCTCGATCTCATCCGCGCGCTGCGGATGGCGGGTCGCGCCGCCGAAGCCTGCGCGCTCGCCACGCGGCTTGCCGATTCGCCCGACCCCGGCTGCTGGCTCGCGCAGCTCGGCATCGACCTGAATTTTCTCGGTATGCACGCGAAAGCCGAAAGATTTCTGAAGATCGGGCTCGCGGAGCCGCTATCGATGACCAACCGGTACTCGCTCACCGAGGAGCTTTGCACGGTGCTGATGTCCCTCGGAAAGTTCCACGAGGCGCACGAGCATTTCCGGACAATCCGCGGCAGGTCGTATGCGGAGGCGTTCCATCATCTCATTCTCGTCGACAGTTCTGTCACGCAAGGCGTATTGCAGGACAAGTTGCTCGGCATGGACGAGCCCGTCGCGGGGCTGCGGATATACGTTCTCGCGGAAGGCGGTTTCGGCGATTTCGTCCAGTTCTCGCGTTATATCGATGCCTTGTTGCGCGAAGGCGCGAGCGCCGTCGTCCTCGAATATTTCCCGGGATGGGACGAGATTTTCCAGCAAAGCGAACAGGTCGAACTGTCCTTGGCGACAAACGAGCAACGCTTCGCCAGGATCCAGAGTAGCGATCGGATAACCTTCCCGTTCAGCCTCTTCGCGCGTTATCAACGCTCGCCATACTTTCCGATGGAAAATCCCGGCGCGCGCATCGCCATCGATCCGGCCAAGCGCATGTCCGCCGACATCGACGCGCTGCTGAACATCGAAACGGCGCGTCCGAAGGTCGGCTTGATCTGGCGCAGCGCGAGCAAGGTGCGGCAGGAGCCGTACCGGTCCATGCCGCTCGCACGGCTCGAACCCTTGCTAGCCGGCCAGACGTGCCAGTTCTATTCGCTTCAGGTCGGCGACATCGGCGACGACGAACGCGCGATGATGGACCGCCACGGCGTGATCGATATCGGGCCGCGTCTCGCGACCTTCGGCGACACCGCGCGCGTGCTGGAACAGCTCGATCTGCTCGTTACCGTCGACACGGGCGCGGCGCATCTGGCCGGCGCGCTGAACCGGCCTGTCTGGGTGATGCTGTCGCAGGCCTGCGACAGCCGCTGGCTCGATTGTCAGCGCTTCACGCCGTGGTATCCGTCGATGTGGCTTTATCGGCAGACGGAACTCGGCAACTGGACGCAGCCGCTCGCCGATCTCCAGCGCGATCTCAATGCTTTCGCAATGCAGGCGGCTTCCGGAAACCCCTGAAACCCCTGAAACGCTCGCGCCGATGCTCTTCGTCGAAGTGCGCGCGCGCGGGCTTCACGAGATCGCTGCGCGACACGATGCCGACGAGCCGCCGCGTCGCCTCGTCCGTCACCACTGGCAGCCGCTCCAGTTCATGCACGGCGAGCCGCGTCGCGGCGAGGCGGCACGGTTCGCCCGGCAACGCCAACGCCGGCGCGCCGGGCTGTGAGCGCCGCAAGGCATCGCCGATATCGACGCCCGCATCCTGTCCCGCCAACGCCTCGATCAACGTCCCCAGCGACGCGCGATCCAGCATGCCGACAAGCACTCCGCCGCGGACGACCGGATAAGCACGATGCGCCTGTTGCGGCCCGAAGTGCTTTGCGAGCACATCGGTGAGCGGCGTGGCCGCGTCGATGGTCAGCACGTCGCGCGTCATGACTTCATCGACGTGATGACGCTCCAGCGGATCCACGCCGTATTCGCGATAGATGTGATAGCCGCGCCGCGCGATCTTCTCGGTCATGATCGAGCGCTTCATCACGACGGTCGCGAAGCCGTGCGCGACGAGCGTCGCGGCGAGCAGCGGCAGGAGCGCGTTGGCATCATGCGTGAGGCCGAAGGCGAAGACGATCGCGGTGAGCGGCGCGCCCAGCGTCGCGCCGAGCGTCGCGGCCATGCACACGAGCGGCCAGAGCGCGGCGTCGTGGCCGGGCAGGATCGCGCCGAGCGCGGTGCCGAGGCCCGCGCCGAGCATGAGCAGCGGCGCGAGCACGCCGCCCGACGTGCCCGAGGCGAGCGCGACGACCCAGATGATCGCCTTCACGGCGAGAATCGCGAGCGCCACCTGAATCGCGATGTGCTGATGCAGCAGATCGCCGATCACGTCATAGCCCACGCCGAGCGCGCGCGGCTCGATATATCCGCCGATACCGACGGCCACCGCGCCGAGCGCCGGCCACCACATCCAGTGGATCGGCAGCTTGTGGAACAGGTCTTCGAGCTTGTAGAGCGCCGCCGACAGCCCCGACGCCAGCGCGCCCGACAAAAGCCCCGCCACGAGGCACGACAGCAGCGAGATCATGTGCGGCGGCGGCGTGTCGAGCGGAAAGAGCGCGCCCGTGCCGAACACCGCCGCGCGCGCGAAACCCGCGACCGCGCACGCGAGCGCGACCGGCAGAAAGCTGCGCGGACGCCATTCGAAGAGCAGCAGCTCGACCGCGAGCAGCACCGCCGCGACGGGCGTGCCGAACACGGCCGTCATGCCCGCCGCCGCGCCCGCGACGAGCAGCGTCTTGCGCTCGGCCGCCGTCACGTCGAAGCATTGCGCGATCAGCGAGCCGAGCGCGCCGCCCGTCATGATGATCGGGCCTTCCGCGCCGAACGGCCCGCCGCTGCCGATCACGATGCCCGACGACAGCGGCTTCAGGATCGCCACCTTGGGCGACATGCGGCTCTTGCCGAAGAGAATCGCCTCGATCGCCTCCGGAATGCCGTGGCCGCGAATCTTGTCCGAGCCGAAGCGCGCCATCATCCCGACGATCAGTCCGCCGATCACCGGAATCGCGATCACCCACGCCCCGAGCGCGTTGAGCGCGGGCGACCTGTCTTCGATAGACAAGGTGCCGAAGAAAAAGAGATTGGTGAAGAGATGGATGAGCCCGAGCAGCAAGATGGCCGCGAGCGTCGCGATCCCGCCGATGACGGCGGCGAGCCCGCATATCTTAAGCAGCCGGTCGTTGACCGAAAAGTCGCGTTTGTGTTGGTCCATGCGGATGCTCCCGGAATTTCAGAGATCGATCTGCGGCACGCGAAACGCGCCTTCCAGCGATTTGATTTCAGCGCGATGCAGCGCAGCCAGCCGCGCGAGCACTTCTTCGCCGCGTGTTTCGAGCAGCACGCGCACCTGCCGGCGATCCTCCTCGCTTTGCGCGCGGCGCACGAGCCCGGCCGCCTCGCAGCGCGTAATCAGCGCCACGACGCCGTGGTGATGCGCTTGCAGCCGCTCCGCCAGTTCGCCGACCGTCGCCCAGTCGCGGCCCGGATAGCCCTTTATGTGCAAGAGCAGCAGATATTGCAGCGGCGTGATGCCTTCGTCCTGCGCGGCGCGCTCAGAAAAGCGCTCGAAGCGCCGCATCTGATAGCGGAATTCGGACAATTGTTCGAAGTCCGGTTTGTCGAGTTTGCGCGGCGTGTTCATCGGGTTTCCAGCGGCGCGGCGGCTTCGGGCTCGCCCGAAAGGGCCTGCCGATAAAGCCCGGCGATCAGATCGGCCTCGGTGATCATGCCCGCGAGCTGATCGTGCGGGCCGACAACCGGAATGTGGTGATGCCCGAAGTGCGCGAACATCGGCACCAGGTCGGCGATGGCCGTGCTCGTCTTCACCGTGCAGACGTCGGTCGTCATCAGCGCGGCGACGAGCGGCGTCGTCGCGGACGGGCCGCGCATCAGCCGTTCGATCGCCTGTTTCGCCCGCCCGGCGATGCCGCCGCGCACCGGCGCCAGGTCCGCGCGCGTGACGATGCCGCACACGCGGCGCGTCGCGTCGAGCACCGGCAGCGCCTTCACGCGATGTCTGTCGAGGAGCGCGAGCGCGGCCTGCGCGCTCGTATCGGGTGTCACGGAGACGATCGCGCGCGACATGATGTCCGCGCACGTGTATTCGGTGAAGCGGCGCGCGTAAGCCTGCAACTGCGTCTCGCGCAGCAGCGCTTCGAGATCGTCCGCATCGACGTCGAGCATTTCGCTGCGGCGCGACAGCACGGCTTCGAGATCGCCGCGCGTGAACGATGTGGCGCCGGGCGGCGTGGTCGCCGGCTTCGGCGCTGCGTGCCCGTGCGGATAGCGATGCCCGGTCAGCGCGTGGAATGCGATTGCCGATAACAACAGCACCGCCGACTGGAGCGCCACCGGCGCGATCACGAAGCCATAGCCGAGCGCGTGGATCGACGGCCCGCCGAGCACTGCCGTCAGCGCGACCGCGCCCGACGGCGGATGCACGCAGCGCAGCGCGAACATCGCGCAGATGGCGAGACAGACGGCGAGCGCGGCGGCATCGACGGGATCGTGCACGAACATCGCACAGGTGACGCCGACGATCGCCGAGACGATATTCCCGCCGATGATCGACCACGGCTGCGCGAGCGGACTCGCGGGCACGGCGAACAGCAACACGGCCGATGCGCCCATCGGCGCGATGAGAAACGGAGTCGCGGATGCGTCGCCGATCAGCAGATGCGCGAGCCCGCCCGTCAGCGCAATGCCGATCAGCGCGCCCAGTCCCGCGCGCAGACGCTCGGTCCAGCGCAGCGTGACCGGAGCGGGGAGAAAGCCTTGCAGCCAGCGAAGCAATGCGATACGCGACACTTTTCAGCGTTCCCGGAAGAGTCAGTGGACGGTCACACCGGCTCGCCGGATCGATCGGCGCGAACGCAAGCGTGCGACAATCTCAAAATTGTATCGCAATATGATACAAATTGTCGCCTGTTTCGATTTGCCGCGCGATGAATGTCCTCCTGTACGATGAGCTTTCCATCGCGCGGCGCGGATACCTCGACATGACTCGTCGTTTCTTTCTCCTGGTGGCGTGCGTGTGCGCGTCGTCCGATATTGCGTTCGCATCCGACGAAGACCCGTCGACCATCGTTAGCGACGTGCACGAATTCGTCGTCGCTGCCGATGGCTCGGTGACCGAAGACGACGTCACCGTGCTGCGCGCGAACACATCGGCGGGCGTCGACGAAATCGCGCAGCGTTACGTCTGGTACGACAAGAGCGTGACGAAGGTGGACATCGTCGAGGCATATTCCGTCGATGCGAACGGCGCGCGCCACGATGTCTCGCCCGAGCAGATCCGCGACATTCAGGAGCCGCGTTCGGCTGGCGCGCCCACGTTTCAGGACGCGAAACTGCGCGCGGTGATTTTTCCGGCGGTGGGCATCGGCTCGACGGTGCATCTGCGCTTTCGCAAGAGCCAGTCGGCGGCGGTGATTCCGGGGCAGTTCAACTATTACGTCGATCCGGGGCAGCGGCCCGTCCTGCAACAGACGCTCGTCTTCGATCTGCCCGCCGGCAAGCCGCTCTATGCCGATGCGCGCGGCTACGTCGCCGCGCCGCCCGTCACGGAAAACGGGCGCACGCGTTATGCGTTCGCGTACCGGCACGATCGCTTCGCGCGCCTCGAAAGCGGCTCGGTCGGCTATGCGCAGTATGGCGACCGTCTGATGGTCACGACGTTCCCCGACTACGCGAGCTTCGCGAAAAGCTATCGCGACGCCGCCGCCGATGCCAGCGCCGCCGATCCCGCGATCCGCGCGCTCGCGCAGTCGCTCACGCGAAACGACAGCGACGATCGCGCGAAAGCGAAAACGCTCTACGACTGGGTGCGGCAGAACATTCGCTACGTCGCGATGTTCATCGGGCAGAGTCCCGCGGTGCCGCATCGGGTGGCGGACGTGCTCGCGAACCGCTACGGCGACTGCAAGGATCACGTCGCGCTGTACGGCGCGCTGCTCGATGCCGTCGGCATCCGCAACGAGCCCGCGCTGATCGGGCTCGGCGCGGTCTACACGCTGCCGTCGGTGCCGGGTTACGGATCGGGCGCGATCAATCACATCGTCACGTGGCTGCCGGATCTGAGCGTGTTCGCGGACAGCACGGCGTCGAGCGTCGAGTTCGGCTTTCTGCCGCTTGCCGACATGGACCGCCCCGCGCTGCTCGTGCAAAGCGGCACGCTTTCGCGCACGCCCGCGACGCAGCCGCTCGCGCGCATGGCGCGTTTGCAGATCGACGTGCCGGAGGAGGGCGAGGCGCGCTTCGCCTATCGCGTCGAGGACGCGGGATGGAGCGCGGAGATCGAGCGGATGAATCTGCGTCTCGCGAATGCGCAGCGGCGCGACCAGATCGCGACGGACCGGCTGCGCTTCACGAATCTGCGCGGCGCGGGCCTGCTGACCACGAGCGATGTCGATGCAAGCAGCGGCCCGTTCGCGACGACAATGCGCGGCACGCTCGACGACGTCGTCTGGCCGACCGGCACGACCGCGCTGCCCGCGCTATCGAGCCTGTCGGGCGGCATCGCGACGACCGCGCGCAACTGGCTCGCCGAGCGCACGCGCACGCAGCCGTATCTGTGTATCGGCGGCACCTTCGACGAAGTCTCGCAGATCACGCTTCCAAGGACGATGCGCGTCGCCGAAGTGCCCGACGATCTCGATGTGACCACTGACGTTTTCCGCTACCACGCGCGCTATCTCTTCGATGCGTCGTCGAACGTGCTGCAGATTTCGCGCACGCTCGACGCGCGTTTCGGCAAGCAGGTCTGCACGCCCGACGATTTCCGGGCGGCGCTGCCCGCGCTGAAGAAGATCGAGCGCGATACGCAGGCGCAGATCATCGTCAAGGCAGCAGGCCGATGAACCTCACTCCATGTCCCGCGCGACCCGAAAACCGTTCTGCGATTGCCGCACGCTCGAGCTGTACTTGAAGCGCGTCGCGGACTGCATGTAGGCCGCGCCTTCGCGCCACGAGCCGCCGCGAATCACGCGCACGCTGCACGACGGATCGTCCCAGGCGCGGCCATCGGCGGGCGCGTTCTTATACGAGCTGTGCCAGCAGTCGGCGACCCATTCCCAGACGCTGCCGTTCATGTCGTAGAGACCGTACGGGTTCGCCGCGAACGATCCGACTGGCACCGGTCCTTCGGCCTTGTACGGATCGCCGCAATCTTTGCAGTCGGCGGTGCCTTTTTTCATCTGATCGCCCCACCAGTACGTCGATTGCGTGCCGCCGCGCGCGGCGTATTCCCATTCCGCTTCGGTCGGCAAACGATACGGCTTGCCGCCGACCTTGCTCAGCCATTTCACGTACACCTGCGCGTCGTCCCAGCTCACGTTGCGCATCGGTGCGCTGCCGGACGAGGGCGTCGCCGATTCGCCTTCGGGCGCGATCTTCGTGCACGCGCCCGCGTCGACACAGGCGTTCCATTGCTCGACGGTGACTTCGTATTTGCCGATGGCGAACGCGCGCCCGACCGACACGCGATGCGGCGGCTTCTCGGCGGGATCGTCGTTGTTGCTGCCCATCGTGAAGCTGCCGGCGGAAAGCGGAATCAGCACGGGGCACGCCGGGCAATCCTTGAGCTCGCCGCCGCTCGCGGTCTTCGCGGCCGGCTTCGTGGTGAGCGCGGCGGCGGGCGGTGCGGCGGGCGTCGCGGCGACGGGCGCGGGCGGCGGACTGGGACGCGGTTTCTCCGCTGCCGCCGTCGCCGATGCAGCCGGCGCGGCGGGCGGCTTGGGCGCGGGCGTGGCGGGCGTGGCCGTCGCTGCGGGCGGCGCGGATGCCGCTGGCTTCGCATTGCCCGCCGCGCGCAGCCGTTCGATGCGCGCCTTCGCCAGCGCGGCGAAACGGCCGTTCGGATACGCCTTCAGATACGCCTCGTAATCGCTCGGATAGGTGCTGTCCTTGATCGAGTCCCAGAACGTCAGTTCGTACTGCTCGTTGCTGTCTTTCGGAAGGATGCCGCGCGTACGCACGACGTTGGCGGATTCGGCGGAATCGATGGCGGTCGCGTCGGCTATGCGCGCATTCGTGGCTGCATCGGCGATGGCGAAGCGCGCATCGAGCGTCGACGCAATCCAGGGCCGCTGCGCGCCGTGCGATGCCATCGCAACATCGGATGCGGCGGCAGCGAACGCCGCTGGCGTCATCATCGAATGCGCACGCAGCGCGCGCAGCAACGCGGCGGTGTAGCGGCCATTGCGCGCGCCTTCGATTGCCGCATCGCCCGGCGCGGCCGCATAAGCGACGAGCGTGCGCGGCGGCAAAGCAGGCGACCGCGCGTTCGTTTTCTCGAAGGGCTCGGTGAGGCACATGTCGAGCACGACGATGTTCGCCGCACCGGGCCGCGCGCGGGTCATGCGCACGACGATCTCCCGCGCCGAGAGCGCGCCGCGCAGGAGCGTCGCGGGCCGCGTTTCTTTTGCGTCGATCAATCCAAGCGGCACGAGCAGCGCGTCGCCGCCCGCCTGCAATCCGTGGCCTGCGAAATAGACGAGCGCCGTGTCGTTCGGACCGAGACGCGCGGTGAACGCATCGAGCGTTTGCCGCATGCCTTGCTCGTCGAGATTGGTGCGGCGCGTGACATCGAAACCGAGCGCGCCGAGCGCGGCGCTCATGTCATCCGCATCGCGCGATGCGCTCGCGAGCGGATGATCGACATAGTCTGCATTGCCGATCACGAGCGCGTGTCGCGCGCTGACATGCGCGATCGTCGGATTGGAAAGAGGAGGCGGTGATGTCGCCGGTGCCGCGTTCGCCGCTGCGAACGTCTGGCCGATCGTCAGAAACATGCCCGCGATAAGAAGAGTTCGCCACATATTCACACCCTGTCCGTGCGGCTTTGAGTGGATGGCATCGCGTGCTGCACATGCGTGCGATGCCGAGGCTTCGGATACGGCATCAACAACGATAGCACGCGCTCGCACGCCGCTTAATCCCCTGAAAGGAGGTATCCATCATGAGGTCGAACGAGCCCCCCGCGTGGCCGTATCTTTTTTAAACGTTACGTCCTAATCTAAAAACCAGCGAAGCAGCATCACGCAATCCGCATCACGCCGCGGGCACGAGCGTTCGCACGTGCGATGAAACGAATACCCTGGCCGATCCGCGAGGCCCCTTCAACGAGAGAGGCGTGCATAACATGCTGAGAAGAACCATGCTTGGCGCGCTGGCATCCCTGGCCGCGCTGGCCGCCGATTCGTCGTTCTCCGCCGCCGCGCGTGCCCGCACGCCCGCGCCCGCGAACGCCGAGGCGTACATCATATGGCCGCCTGACGGCGCCGTGATATCGGGCGGCAAGCTCTGGGTGCGCATGGGCTTGCGCAACATGGGCATCTGTCCGAAGGGCGTCGATCTGCCGAACGTGGGGCATCATCATCTGCTGGTCGATACGGACCTGCCGCCGCTCGATCAGGAGATACCGTCCGATCGCAATCACCTGCATTACGGCGCGGGCGAAACCGATGCGCGCCTCGAACTGCCGCCGGGCAAGCACACCTTGCAGTTGCTGATGGGCGACTACAACCACGTTCCGCACGATCCGCCGGTGTATTCGAAGAAGATCACGATCACGGTGAAATAAGCTGTGCACTTGCCGAGGGCACATGACATGAAAAGACGATCCGCTGATGCGCTCGCGCTGCCGCGTTCGCTCCTTGTCGCCGCCACGCTGGCGACGGCGTTCGCCGCGCCTCTCGCGCTCGCCGGGACGACGCCCGCGCCGGCCAACGCGTATGCGTACATCGGCTATCCGAACGACGGCCAAACGGTGCCCGCGGGCAAGCCGTTCAAGGTCTGGTTCGGCCTGCGCTTCATGGGCGTCGCGCCGCGCGGCGTGAAGTTTCCTAACACGGGACATCATCATTTGCTGATCGATGTTGACCTGCCGCCGATGGATCAGGAGATTCCGTCGGACCGCAATCATCTGCACTACGGCGCGGGCGAAACCGAAGCGTTGATCGAACTGCCGCCGGGCAAGCACACGCTTCAGCTTCTGATGGGCGACGACAAGCATATACCGCATAACCCGCCCGTTTATTCCAGGAAGATCACGATCTACGTCAAGTGAACGCGGGCGCCGCATGACGTGCCGAGCGGCGCCTTCCCCGTTGCATGTTCAAGGTTCGAATGCGCGCGTGAGCCGCGCAGGAATACGTTCGTTCGTCGATGAAGCGCATGTGTTGTCGATGAACCGACAGTGCCACATAGATGTGTCGGAAAGAAAGCATCACGCGTCATGAACGAGCGTCGCGCCGCATGTCGAGGAAAGCCGCACGCAGCAAGGCATCGAACGAAAAGTGCATGAAACACGAAGCGATTGGCACAGCCTGTGCATTGAATGGCTTCGAGCAGACACGTTGCTCGAAGCCACCACCGAATGCGCGACGCACACCCAAGGAGAGCGGAAATGAAGACGCTGACCATCAAGGACCTTCCCGTCACCGAAGCGCTCGATAAGCGCGCGATGTCCGCTGTGCGCGGCGGCTACGCGGTCCTCTTTCCCGGCTATATCTCGATGAACGGCGCGACGCGTTCGATGCCGTTCAATCCGCAGCAGATCATCAACCAGACGCAGACGACGTTCAACCAGAACGGCAGCAACATCGCGTTCGCGGAAGCACTGAAGTCGCAATCGACGGTCACGCCGACGCAGAACGCGAAGAACATCTCCAACGTCAATTTCGGCGTGGCGGGCGATCTCGCGTGAAGCGAAAGTGATGAGGAACAAACCGCGCATCGATGCGGTAAAGCATCAACGCAGTCGGCAGTAAAAGCGGAGCACGGGGCGCTTCGCTGCAACACCGCCCTCGGCATCGGGCGTAGTGGTTCGCGCGCGGGTCGCATCCGTCGCCGGACCGCGTCACGTAACGCGCGACGTGCCGTCAGAGCACGCGCGCGCAGGTGATCTAACCCGTATGGAGTCGCGGCGCGCCGTGTGATTTACTTGAATGACCGGACGGCCGGCGCCGCGCTTCTCACCTTTGAAACTGACCGTCGGTGCGCGTTCACCGGGAGCGAGATCGTGCGAGCCTTGTTGCCATCGTTTGGGCTGATTGCAGCCGCGCTGCTTTCGGGCTGCATCGACGTGACGCCGCCGACCTATCAACGTCCCGACACGCCCGAAAAAACCGCCTTCACGAAAATCGATGCATCGAAGGTCGGCGCATCGGCCACGATTCAGCCCGACTGGTGGAAGCAGTTCCACGACCCGTATCTCGACTCGCTCGTCGAGAAGGCGATCAGCGGCAACTTCGACATCAAGGTGCTCGCCGCGCGCATCCAGGTGGCGGGCGCGCAGATCGGCGAGGCGCGCGCGGGCGCGTTGCCGTCGATGGATCTCGGCGCGGGCGCGAGCTTCGAGAAGACGACCGGCCAGCAGTTCACGAAGCAGTACAACCTGGCGACGCAGGTGAGCTGGGACATCGACATATGGGGTTCGGTGGAGAAAGGCGTGCAGGCGCAGAAGGCCGAATTCCGCGCGACCGAAGCGGACTGGCGCGCGGGCTATCTCGAACTCGTCGCGATTGTTTCGACGACCTACTTCCAGATTCTCCAGTTCGACGATCAGATCGAGCAGCAGAAGCAGACCATCGCGACGAACCAGCAGATCCTGACGATCTTCGAAGGCATGCAGAAGAACGGCCTCGTGCCGAAGACGCAGGTGCTCACGCAGCGCGCGGAACTCAATCGCCTCACGCGCGAGTTGCTCGAGTTGCGCCGCTCGCGCGATCTCGCGAACAACGCGCTGTCGACGGCGATCGGCGTGCCCGCCGGGGAATTTCGCATGCCCGACGGCAAGCTGCAAAAACGCGTGCAGGTCCCGCCGGTGCCCGAAGGCCTGCCCTCGCAACTGCTCGCGCGCCGGCCCGATCTGATCGCGGCGGAATATCGCGTGCTCGAAGCGTACGACCTCGTCGGCCAGGCGAAGCTTGCGCAACTGCCGACCATCAACCTCACGGGCCGCGCGGGCACAGCGAGCTTTCAATTGACCGACTTGCTCAAGATGTTCACGCTGAGCTTCGTGCCGAGCATCAACATCCCGATTCTCGATCCGTCCGTGCGTGCGCACGTGAAGACGACCGAAGCGCAGACGGCGGTGGCCGAACAGCAATATCGCAGCACGGTGATGAACGCATTCGAGGAAGTGGAGAACGCGCTCGTCAATCTCGATTCGCATACGAAGCAGCGCGTCGAATTGCAGCAGGAAGTCGATCAGTTGACTGTCGTCGCCGCGCAGATCGACGCGCAACTGAAAGAGGGCGTGATCTCGCAGCTCGAAGTGTTCGAGACCGAGCGCACGCTGCTCGCGGCGCAACTCGCGCTGCTCGCGAACCATCAGCAGATACTTTCCGACACCGTGACGCTGTACAAGGCGCTCGGCGGCGGCTGGCCCACGGTCGATGTGCAGAGCGCGAGCAAGGACGGTTTGAAGTGAAGCGTTCCATGAATAATTCGCGTGCGAATCGATAATATGAATGACTAACGATCGTTTCAAATCGCTGATCGATGGCGCGATGTGCCAGTGCCGCACGATTGACTACGACGATGCGTGACTTAAACTCTCAACAGCCGCCGGGTGCGAATGAGTTCGATAACGGCGCGGTCCAACCTGTCCATGCGCCCGACGTTGCCGGGCAACCCTCTGGCGCGTCGGCGGCAGCGGCTGGACGTACCTCGTGACATGGACATGGCTCAAGGCTTCTCCGTCGCGGAACCGCAGCCGAGCGTGGGCGAAGCGTTCGATATCGTCCTGAAGCCGGCGCCGCATGCCGGGCTCGATCGCGCGCTCGCGGACCGGCTCACGGACATCCGCATCGACGAAAATCTCTTTGCGATCGGCCGCGCCGAGGCGCCGTTCGATACGAGCCCGCCCGAAGCCGTGGCGCAGTTGTCACGCCGTCACGCGCGCATCTTCATCGAGCATGGTTTCGTCTATATCGCCGATCTCGCGAGCAAGAACGGCACGGCGGTCAATGGCACGCCCGTGCGCGAAGCGCCCGCACGCGTGCGCAGCGGCGATGTGATTTCGTTCGGCAGCAAGCTGTCGTATCGCGTGCAGTTCGCGCCGCGCGCGCGGCGTCTTTCTGCACCTAAGCCGGTCGGCATCACGCTCACGCCGCAGCGCGACGATCTCGGGCTTCATCCAATCGAACTCGCGCAGTTTCCGTTTCTCGTCAGCAAGACCGACGAGACGTTCGCGCGCTATCGCGAGCAGTATCCGCATCAGGTGAACTACGTGTCGCGCCGGCATGCGCATGTGTTCATCAAGAGCGGCGCGCCTTTCGTCGAAGACCTCGGCAGCACCAACGGCACGTTCGTCAACGGTGAGCGGCTCGGCGCGTCGGCGGTCGAGTTGCAGAACGGCGACACCGTCGCGTTCGGCGGCACGCACTTCGCGTACAAGGTGCATCTGCACGGCGACGAAGCCGAATCGACGCTCACCGAAATGGCCGCGCAAGACGCGCAATCTTTCGACGGCGACCTCGACAGCGACAAGACCACCTTCGTCGGTTCGGCGCATTCGTTTCTCGACATCTTCTGCGTCGATCAGGCCGCCGCGCGCGACGACGAAGTCAACGAAGAGGCGCAGCCGCAGCCCGCCGACGACACGCGCCCGGACGCGCGGGCGGCGAAGCGCGGCAAGTTCGCGCTCTTCGTGTCGGAATTGCGTCGAGCACTTGCGAGCGACGACGCCCACGCCGTGCGCCGCACGCGCATCGTGTTCGTATGTGTGCTCGCCGTGCTCGTCGCGGTCGGCGCGGCGTTGTTCTATACCGGTTCCTCCGAACGCGAAGCGAAGTCGCTGATGGCGCGCGGCGCGTTCAGCGAAGCCGCAGCCGTCACGAACGACTATCTGAAGACGCATCCGAAAGACGCGCAGTTCGCGGCGATGAACACGGAGGCCGTGCTCAAGTCGAACGTGCCGCGCTGGCTCGCTGCATCGAAGAAGGGCGATGCAGCGAGCGCGGACGCGATCATTGCGCAGATGCGAGCGCTCGGCGAGCACAACGCCGACGTGCATTCGCTCATCGACGAACTCGAATGGATCGGCAAGCTGGAAAGCTTCGTCACGGCGCGCGGCGGCGCGGATGCACCGATCCGCATCTATGGCGACGAGGCGCGCATCGGCGCGATACTGAAGCACTGGGAAGCGGACGCGGCGGGGCATCAGCGCGATCTGGACCGCATCGCGGGCTACGTGCCCGAGTTCCGCGATCCGTATGCGCTCGCGCTGAGCCATCTGCGCAAACTGCAAAGCGACGACTCCGTGTATCTCGCGGCCATCGACAGGCTCGATGCGAGCATCGTGAAGAGTCTCGCCCAAGACGATCCCGATGCGATAGGCGCGACGCTGAAGGAATACGCCGACAAGTATCCGCGCCTCGCGGGACTCGATCGCGTGCGCGCCGATCTCGATGCATACGCGAGTCTGCGCCGCAGTCTCAATGGCGCGAGCCTCGCGCCGCTTGCAAACGGTATGAGCAAGGCGAATTTTTCGACGCCGCCGTTCCAGGAAAAATTGCGGCAGATGGGCGCGAGCCAGTTGCCGCCGCCCAATGTGCTCGCGCAATACACCGCGGTCGCCGATGCATGGAATCGTGGCCAGAGCGCGCAAGCGATCGATGCTCTGCAAAAGCTGCCGCAAGGCGCGTGGTCGCCGACCGTGCAAAAGGAACTTGCGCACAAGAAGGCCGTGGCCGCGCAATTCGCCGATCTGCAAAAGGCGCGCGGCTCGAAGAGCTATGAAGATGCGCTGCTGTCGTTCTACGAAACGCTCGATCTCGATGGCGACACGTACTACGCGAAAGCCGTCGCGCCCGAGGTCGCATCGTTGAAGGACAAGGCGACCGCGCGCGCGCAATCGTTGATGACGCAGGCGCAGACATCATGGCAGCAGTATCGGACGAATGGCGGCATCGGTGGTTCGCAGCGGCTCGAATCGGGTGTATCGGATGTGTTCAGGACGCAGGCGCGGCTCTTGTCCGACGCGCACGATGCGGCGACGCGCGGCATGCGCATCTTCAGGCAGGTCAAGGCCGACAGCGCGACGGCGAAGTGGTCGGCGCTCGTCAACGAGATCGACACCGAAGCGGACTTGCAGCGGCGTTCGCTGCAGGATTTGCGCATGGTGCTCGAACCGGGACTTCTCAACACGAAGCTGAGTCTGATCGGCGGAGGCACGAGCAGTGAAGAGAGACGCACACCTTAAACCGTTGTCGGAGGCGCTCGGCGAACATGGCGCCGAAGGCATCGCCATATTGACGGCCGAGCCCGCGCGGCTCACGCAGGGCCTCGTCTTCGCGATGGTCGCGCTCGTCGCGTCCGCGCTCGTGTGGTCGTTCGTCGGCCATGCGGACGTGATGGTGACGGCGCAAGGCACGCTCGCGCCGGAATCGGAAGTGCGGCGTTTCTATGCGCCGATCGATGGCGAACTCGCGGACCTGTATATCGCCGAAGGGCAGCCTGTGCGCAAGGACGATGTCGTCGCGCGGCTGAATGCGCGCGGCGCGATCGAGGCGGCGACCAACGCGCTCGAAGCGCAATTGAAGCTCGACGACGCCGAGCGCGAATGGAAGCAGTTTCCCGAGAAGAAGCTGTTGATGGAGCGCAGGATCGCGGCGCTCAAGGATCAGATGGATGTCGAAGAACATCAGCATCAGCAGCGCGTGTCGGAGGGCACGAGCAAGCTCGCGGAAGGACAGAAGGCGCAGTTGCAGGAAGCGCGCAGCACGCTGGAAAACGCCCGCCGCGCACGCGATGCCGCGAAGGTCGAACTCGATCGCTTTCAGCGTCTGCTTGCGTTGCCGGGCGGCGGCGGCGTGGCCGAAGCGCAGGTCGACGCGAAGCGCAACGCATATCTCGAAGCGGATGGCGCGTATCGCGTGGAGCAATCGCGGCTTGCGGAACTCGACTTTCGTTTGAGCCACGATTTCACGCAGGCCAAGCGTCAACTGGAAACGAGCGGTCAGGAAGCGACGAGCCTGCGTCTGCAATACGAGGCCGCGATGCGCGAAGTCGCGAGCACCGAAGACAAGCTGCGTTTGCAACTGCAAACTGCGCGCCTCGTCGCGGATGCGGCCGCGCGCATCAAGTTCGAGAACATCGATAAAGATAACTTCCTGCTGATCCTCGCGCCGGTGTCGGGCGTGGTGACCGATGTGACATCGACGCAGCCTGGCGACAAGATTCAGGCGAACACGCCGCTCGGCGGCATCGCGCCGGCCAATGCGAAGCCGGTGCTGAAGATCGAGATCGCCGAGCACGATCGCGCGTTCCTGCGTGAAGGGCAGCGCGTGAAGCTCAAGTTCAATGCGTTTCCTTATCAGCGCTATGGCGTGATCGAAGGCACGCTCGCCTTCATCTCGCCCGCGACCAAGCCGAGCCCTTCGAGCAAGCAACCGGTCTACGAAGGACGCGTGACGCTCGATCGCGACTTCTATCAGATCGCGGACACGAAGTATCCGCTGCGTTACGGCATGACGGCGAGCGCCGAGATAGTCGTGCGCGAGCGGCGTCTGATCGATCTGGGGCTCGACCCGTTCCGCAATGTGGCGGGATAAGCATGGGGGGTTATCGCAGCGCCGAAACGCGAACATGATGCGCAATTCAACATGGAACCGAACGGAGAACGATATGACGGCGATTGTGCGTATCGACGACGAAGTGGTCGACGTCGGCGAATTCATCAGGTTGTTGAAGTTGAACGGTCAGTTCGACAGTCTCATCGAGCAGCTCGTGCGCGACAAGCTCACCGTGCGCGCGGCGAAGAAGTCGGGCGTCGCCGTGAGTGACGACGAGATACAGAACCGCGCGGATCAATTTCGCCGCATTCGCGGGCTGCATCGCGCGGCGGACATGAACAATTATCTCGATGCGCTGCACGTGAGTCTCGACGAGTTCGAGGTCTTCATCACCGACACGCTCTATCAGGAAAAGATGCTCGACAAGGTCGGCACCGAGCGTGAGGTCGAAGAGTACTTCCAGCTCAATTCGCCGAAGTTCGACAGCATCGAAGTGAGTCATATCCTGCTCGATACCGAAGGCAGCGCGAAGGAGATGATCTCGTACCTCAACGACGATCCCGACAGCTTCGCCGACATGGCGCGCGAGCACTCGCTTGCCGACACGCGCGAGCAGGGCGGCGTGATCGGCCGCGTGATGCGCGGGCAGATGAAGCCTGACGTCGAAGCGAAAGTGTTCAATGCGGAGGTCGGCGATCTGCTCGGGCCGTTCGTATCGGCGGATGGCGCATCGTATGAAATTTTCGCGGTGACGGCGAAGTATCCCGCGAAGCTCGACGAAGACGTATCCGCTGAAATACGCCGCCTGTTGCGCGAGGACTGGATGATGGCGCGCGCGCAGGAACACGTGATCGAAGCACGCTGACCGACGGGAACGCGATAGAACATGGACGCGCCATCGAGCCTTGATTCGCCCGCCGAGTTTCTCTCGTCGGTCGAGATTCTTTCGCCGTTCACGCGCGAAGAGATCGAACAACTGGCCGCGCAGACCACGTCGCGGCGCTTTGGTTTCGGCGAGACCGTGTGCAATGCGGGCGAGGCCGCCGACGGGCTCTATATCGTGAAAGCCGGGTCCGTGCGCATCTTCACCGAGGAGCACGGCAAGGAAATCAGCATGGGCGTGAAGAAGGAGCGCGAGACCTTCGCCGATATCGCAATGCTGCGCGATTATCGGCATGAGTCGTCGGTGCGCTCCTCCGGCAAGACCGAATTGCTCTTCATTCCACGCGCGGCGATCGAGCCTGTCATCGCGCGAGCTCCGGCCGCGCTCGCATTCATCACGAGCTATGTCGCGATCAATTCGGCGGGCGGCTTCGTCGCGAAGCTGTTCGATCTGCGCGGCAAGCTCAACAAGGCCGAACTCGAAGAATGCGTGCGCAGTGTGGGCGTGAAGCGCGTCGGTGAGGGCAAGGAGATTCTCAGGCAGGAGTCGCGCGACGACCGGCGTCTCTATGTTGTACGGCAGGGCGAAGTGCGTATCGTGCGCGAAGAGGGCGGTCAAACGCTCGTGCTCGCGACGCTGGGCCCCGGCGAGATCTTCGGCGAGAAGGCCTGCGTGATGCGTCAGGAGCAGATGGCCTCGGCGATCGCCAGCACCGATACGCGCCTGCTCGTGATTCCCGAGAAAACGGTGCATTTCATCATCGAGCGCAACGTGAAGCTGCGCGAAGTGCTCGAAGAGCGCATCCGTTTTACCGAACGTGAATTGCAGCGGCAGAAGAAAATCACCGAGCGCCGCAAGCTGCCCGCGATGCTCGATCTGCACACGAAGCCCGAGATGGGCGAGCGCGTCATCAAGCGCTTCGCGTGGATCGAGCAGGCCGAAGAGATGGATTGCGGCGCGGCGTGTCTAGCGATGATCTGCCGCCACTACGGCATCAACATGACGCTCGGCAAGCTGCGGGAACTCGCGAACGTCACGACCTCGGGCGCGACGCTCGATTCGCTTGCGCGCGCCGGAGAGTCGCTCGGCTTCACGACGCGCGGCGTGCAATGCACCTTCGAATCGTTGCGTGGCTTCGAGATGCCGTTCATCGCGCATTGGGAGGGATATCACTACATCATCGTATACGGCGTGTCGAGCGAGAACGTGTGGGTCGCGGACCCGGCGATCGGCTTCAGGAAGATGACCGTGGGCGAGTTCGAGCGCGGCTGGAGCGGTACGTGTCTGCTTTTCACGCCGGGACAGGACCTCACGCAGAAGGCCGTGTCGCGCTCGCCGTGGCTGCGCTTCGTCGGTTATCTAAAGCCGTACAAGAAGATACTGCTGCATCTCTTTCTCGCGACCTTCGTCATTCAGGTGCTGGGCGTGATACCGCCGCTCATCATCCAGAACATTCTCGATGGCGTGATCGTGCATCAGAACGTGAACCTGCTGCACGTGCTGATCGCAGGTCTCATCATCGCGAGTCTCTTCACGCAGCTCATGACGACGATACGCGCGTATCTCGCGAACTTCATGGTCCGCAACATGGACTTCGCGATGATGTCGCAGTTTTTCAGGCACACGTTCTCGCTGCCGTTCGGCTTCTTCGCGAAGCGCAAGACCGGCGATGTGTTCGCGCGCTTCCAGGAGAATCACACGATCCGTGCGTTCCTCACGGAATCGACGGTTTCGACCGTGCTCAACCTGCTGATGATCTTCATCTACTTCACGATCATGTTCCTCTACAACGTGAAGCTCACGTTGCTGCTGATCGCATTCGTGATCCCGATGATGGTCCTCACGATCGTCGCGACGCCGCGCATCAAGCAGAACGCGCGCGAGACCTTTTCCGCCGGCACGGATGCGCGTTCCTATCTGATGGAAGCGTTGGGCGGCGTGGAGACGGTGAAGGGAATGGGCATCGAGCGCGCGGTGCGTTTGAAGTGGGAGAAGAAGTACGCGAAGTCGCTCGAAGTGCAATACAAGTCGCAGCGCTTCAATATCGTCGTCGGCTTGTGCAGCCAGTTGCTGAATGCGGCGACGACCATCGGCGTATTGTGGGTCGGCGCGAATCTCGTGCTCGCGCGCGAACTGACCATCGGCCAGTTGATTGCGTTCAACGCCTACATGGGCAGCGTGCTCGCGCCGCTGATGGGCCTCATCAACTTATGGAGCCTTCTGAACGATGCGGGCGTCGCGATGGAGCGTCTGGGCGACGTGCTCGATATCGAGCCGGAGCAAAAGCCGGAGGACATGCAGCAGCGCGTCATGCTGCCCGACCTGCAAGGCGATATCAGCTTCAACGGCGTGTACTTCCGTTATGGCGAAGGCGATGCGCCTTATGTGCTGGAGAACATCAGCTTCGATATCAAGCCGGGCGAACTGATCGCGATCGTCGGGCGCAGCGGCTCGGGCAAGACGACGCTCGCGAAGCTGCTCGTCGGGTTTTATGCGCCGAGCGAGGGCAAGATGACCGTCGATGGCTACGATATCAATGTCGTCGACAAAGGCTTCTTTCGCGCGCAGATCGGCTATGTGATGCAGAGCAATCTGCTGTTCTCGGGAACGATCGCGGAAAACATCGCGAGCGGCGACGAGGCGCCCGACAGAAGACGCATCGAGGAAGTCGCGAAGATGGCCGACGCGCACGCCTTCATCGCGAAGATGCCGCTCGGTTACGAGCAGGTGGTCGGCGAGCGCGGCGTGGGATTGTCGGGCGGACAGATTCAGCGGCTTTGCATCGCGCGTGCGCTGTATCACGATCCGCGTCTGCTCGTATTCGACGAAGCGACATCCGCGCTCGATACGCAATCGGAAAGCAATATCCTCGGCAACATGCAGGAAATATTGAAAGGGCGCACTGCGGTCATCATCGCGCACCGGCTTTCGACGATCATGCGCGCCGACAAGATTCTCGTGCTGTACGAAGGCGGCATCGTCGAACAAGGCAGGCACGACGAACTCGTCGCGAGAAAGGGCATGTATTACCAACTCGTGCAAAAGCAACTGAGCGCAGCATGAAAATACTCGACCAACCGGAAAGCGACAGCAGCGCGCCGGCACCATCGGCGATTTCGTATGCGGGACTCATCGAGAAGATCGAGATTTTGCGCTCGACGCTGCGATGGACCTCACGGCTAGAACGGCCCGAAATCGAAAAGCTCTTGCGGCAGGCAAGCGCCTTGCGCGACGAAGTCATGCAACTCTCGCACAAGGAGCGCTTCGTGCAGGCGGCCGCCGCCGAGCCGAAACGCGATCTGCCGCCGGGCGCGCGGCGGCAGGCGCTGATCGAACGCAGCTTCGTGTTCGAAGGCACGTTCGGCGATAACCCGAAGCTGCTCGAAGCGCTGGAAATCGCGGAAAAAGCCGCGCCGACGGATCTTCCCGTGTTGATCGACGGCGAGAGCGGCACCGGCAAGGAACTGATGGCTAAGGTTATTCACGCGAACGGCTCGCGCGCGGACAAGCCGTATATCTCGGTGAACTGCGGCGCGATTCCGGACAATCTATTGGAATCCGAACTATTCGGGCATCGCAAAGGCGCGTTCACGGGCGCGACGAACGATCGCAAGGGAAAGTTCGAAAGCGCGCATACGGGCACCATCTTTCTCGATGAGATTGGCGAGTTGCCTTTGTCGGGGCAAGTGAAACTGTTGCGCGTGCTGGAAGCGCACGAAATTCAGCGCGTGGGTTCGGACGAGCCGATCGCGGTGGACACGCGCATCGTCGCGGCGACCAATCGCAATCTGCGCAAGTTCTGCGATGAAGGGCGCTTTCGCGAGGACCTTTTCTATCGGCTGAGCGTGATTCATCTGACGCTGCCCGCATTGCGCGAGCGTCGCGATGAAATACCGCTGCTGCTCGCCTATTTCGGCGATGAGGCCGCCGCGACGTTGAAGCGCCGGCCCGTGAAGCTGTCGCCGCGACTGCGCGATTTCCTGCGCAACTATGACTATCCGGGCAATATCCGCGAGTTGAGGAACGTGGTGTACCGGCTCGCGTGTCTTGCAGGCGACATGGCCGACATCGATCATCTGCCGGTCGATATCCGGCCGAAGTCATCGCTATCGCTGGCGATGGGCGGACCGGCCGTGAGCGGCAACGGCATTGCCGCCGCGAGTTCGCTGGCGGAAGCGAAGCGCGTTGCAAGCGACGAAGCGGAGCGCGCGTTTCTCGAACGGGGCTTGCAGGAAACCGGTGGAACGGTGGCCGAACTGGCGAGACGATACGAAATGAACCGCTCGCATCTGCAGATGCTTTTGAAGAAGCATGGGCTGCATTCCAAGGAGTTTCGTGCGGCGGCGCAGAAGAACAAGGAAACGGGTTAGATTCACAAACCGCAATCGACATATCGGCCGGGCGCGAAGCGTGTGCGCAACCAGTCGCGCATCGTCGGATCGAGGCTGTCGCGGCGTATGAATTCCGTCGCGGAAAGCTTTGGACGCAGACGCAGATCGACGGGATATGTCGCGTCGAGATACTCGCGAAACTGTTCGGCCGACGCGAACGGGGTGAAGTCGATAGCGCAGTTCGCGATGTGTCGAACGAGCACGCGCGCGCGAAACGCCGCGAACGTCTCCGCCGTGCGATAAGGCGCCGTTCCCGGCGAGACGACTTCTTTGCCCGGCGGATAGTAAAGCGCGCTCTCGCCTTCGATGGTCGCGTTCACGCGCGGCGTGACGAGACTCACGATGAGCGTCGCGTCGGTCGGCGCGCTCCGGTAAGTGCGCATGTCCGCGATGGCCGGGACGGGGGCATCGCGCGGGATGCGCAAGAGGCGAAGGGCGAAGCCGGGGCCTTGCGCGAGCAGCACGCATGTCAGTCCGTAAATGACCAGCGCGCGCAGTCGGACGGGCTTGTCGCCGAGTTGCGTGAAAAGGCCTGCCGCGCCGGATAACAGGAAGACATATCCATAGCCGAGAGTGCGTGCATCGAACGGATCGAACTGTGTGCGCACGCGTAACGCGAACTGCAACAGCAATGCACCCGCGCCCAACAGCACAAGGAACCAGTTTGCACGCGCGCGTTCTTCATCGATGACGGCGCGTTTGAAGCGCGCGCCCGCGAGCACGATGAAGATCGCCGCGGTCGCGCAAAACGTGCTGACAATGCGCACGGACGCATGAACGAACGTGTAGATCAGAAGCGCCGTCGATTCGGGCGCCGGGATGCGCGCCATGCCGGTGCTGAATCCCGTGTGCTGCACGTTGAATGTCTGATAGGCCCAGTAGAACAATGCGGCGAAGGCGAACGAGGGCAGGACGCGGATCGCGGTCCTGCGTCCCCAGACGAGCGCGACGCAGACGAACATCAGCGCCGCAAAAGGCCCGAATACATAGCGCGATGAACAGCCGATGACGAGCGCCGCTGCGAGCAGGACACCGTGCCATCCCGATCGGCCGTTGCGATGAACGGCCGCGATGCACGCAAACGAACCGGCGACGGCAAACAGGAACAGATTCTCGGACCACGTGTACTGATAGATGCGCAATGAGAGCGGATTGAGCGCGACGAGCGCGGCGATACCGATGCGCAGCGGCGATAACGCAAGAAAGACGAACGCGAGAAAGAGCAGCGCGAAGTTCAAGATTTTGCTGCTGACGAAGATGCTCGGGATATCGCTGAAGGGTGAGAGCAATGCAATGGCGAGCGGATAGCCGCACGGAAACGTCGCGAAGTAAGTGCCGTTTTCGGTGCAGCCGAGACCGCGCCGAAGCGATTGCGCGAGCAGCAGATAATCCCAGGAATCGTTCGAAACGAATCCGAAGACGCACGCGATCGCCGCGCCGATCGCGAGGATCGCGAGCACCATCGCGACGCTCGGCAAGTCGATGCGGTCAGGGTCGTCCGGTTTTCGTTCAACGCCTTCGAGCATCGTCGTTCCAGATTACCGAAAAGTGTCTAGATCGACGGATTCACCTGCGTCTTGTCGGTCGCCATCAGATCGACCGCATGCGCGACGACCACGGAAATATTGTCGCGCCCGCCACGCGCGAGCGCGATCTCCAGCAGCCGTTGCGCTGCGGCGTCGCAATCACCGGGCGCAAGCTCGTTCGCCATCTCCGCTTCGCTGACTTCGTTCGATAAGCCATCGCTGCAGAGCAGGAAAGTGTCGCCATCGTTGAGAGCGAGCGTGTTTTCGTCGAGTTCGAGCACGTCGAGCGCGCCGACCGCTCGCGTGATCAGATGCTGCGCCGGATGATGCAGCGCTTCTTCCGCCGTCAGTTGGCCGCGCGCCTTGAGTTCCTCGACATGGCTGTGATCGCGGGTCAACTGCATGAGCCGTCCCTGACGCAACAGATAGATGCGGCTGTCGCCCGCCCACACATAGCCGCACGCGCCATCGCGCGCCGCGAGCACGACCACCGTACTCCCGATGCGTGACACCTGACGACGCGCCGCTTCCGCGCGCAATTTGTCGTTCACATCGAGAAGACGCGCGCGCACGTCGCCGATGACGCCTGCGAGATCGCTCGCCGGCGACACCTTCGCGAGGGTCTCGATCACCATGCGGCTTGCGAGATCGCCGACCGCGTGGCCGCCCATGCCGTCGGCGACGGCCCACAGACCGCGCTCGGGCGCATCGAGCAGCGCGTCTTCGTTGATCTGCCGCACGCAGCCAGTGTCGGTGCGGGCGGCGGAAGTCCATCGAAACTCGGTGCTGAAGGTCATGGCAACCTCCGGAATCCTGGATGGCGCGGGCTCGGGCATGCGCGGCGGACGATCCCGCTCATTGTGTACCAACGCGCGCGGGAAGCGAATCTTCATGCGCACCGCTCAACCGGCGCGATTCCCCGCCGTCGAACTCGGATTGACGGTGAGCGTCGCGCCGTTGCCGGTATTGCTGACGGCGACGTTCTGAAACTGATTCACCATCTGGCCGACCGTGATGTTCGTGATGTTGTTGGTGATTTCGTAGATGTTGTTCGTGACATCGATGAGGTTAACCGTGGCGCTTCCCGCGCCCGCGCCGGCCGCGGCGCGCTCGACGAACGGCGTGATCCAGCCGAATACCCACGGCGCGCCGCCTCCGCCACTGATGGCGGACATCGCCGCATGATCCAGCTCGCGATCGTAGTCGAGATCCGTGACGGTGAGGGCGCGCATGTCGTTTCTCCGTGAGGGCCTGTGAACAGGACGCACGGAGCAATGCAAACCTCATGCCGACGTCTGGCTCATTGTCGATCGTCGTCCGGCGCGGTCGGCGGGGCGGCGGTCTCGCGTCATCGGCATACGGGGCGCCGTGGACGTGAAAGAACGCGTCCGTTGGATCGCGCCCAACACGCGATGGCCGCGCCGCTGCGCATAACCAACACCTGCAACCGCCATGAACGCGCGGCCATTCTGGCGCACAAAGCCCAACAAACGCCGCCGAAAACTGTTGGCCGGCCGGAAACACAAGGTCGGCAAAAAATGGCGGAGAGTGGCTATAAGTGATAAAAATCAAGGGGTTAATAAAACTGGCAAGGAAGATGCAAAAGGCTAGGCAACCCGGCGCGAAACAAACACCTGGCGCCAGGCAAAGAAGAATCGGAGCCAGCCATGTCAACCAACCAGCAATCCGGACTGATCGACGCGCAAGCCGCCGCGAGCGGCTTCTCGCTCGACGATGAACCGGCGCTCGGCACCGAACTCGTCACGCGCCGCTCGGGTTACGACCACCACGGCATTTACGCGGGCAACGGCATGGTCATCCACTATGCGGGCTTCGCGAAGTCGCTGCATCGCGGCCCGGTCGAGGAAGTCACCGTCGAACAGTTCGCCGCCGGCCACGATGTCGCGATCCGCCAGAACCCGGCCGCGAAGTTCGTCGGCATGGAAGCGGTGCGCCGCGCGCGCAGCCGCATCGGCGAAGACAAGTATCACCTGCTGACCAACAACTGCGAGCACTTCGTCACGTGGTGCCTCGACGGCCGCGCCCGCAGCCGTCAGGTGCAAGCGTGCTTCGTCCACCCGCGCGCGGCCGTTAGAGCCGTCGCGGGACTCTTTCGCGCCTATGTCGCCGCCGAGCGCCGCCGCCGCATGAACGCGGCGCTCGCAGCCTGAACCTCACCGCTGGCAAATCGATTCCGAGGAGACCATCATGCAAACCACCGAAAACTCGCTGCACTGGGCCGTCGACAAATGGCTCGCGCCGACGCCGGCGCATCCGGCACGCGTCGTGCGTCTGTGCCGTTCGCACGTCACCGGGGCGCGCTACGTCTGCATCGAGGCGCGGCATCCGGGCGGTCCGCTCGCGATCATCTTCTTCCGTCACGACGACGGCACCTGGAACGTGTTTCCGCCGCAAGCGAAGCGCCCGTCGATGAGCGCGCAGCGTCTCGCCGCCTGAGCGGGCGCCGGATGCGTACGAAGGGCCGGGGCGCGTCGGGCTGCCCCGGCTTTGACACGGCAATCCCGCTGCCGCTACTCTAGTCGCACGCATCGCGGCCAGCCGATGAAGCCGCCGGGTCGCACGGGAGCCGCAGGCCGTGGTAGGTTTCCGTCCGTGAACCAGTTCGTACAATTTCGAGGTATTGCCGATGACCCAGCCCGACTCCTCTTTCTCCGCCCGCGCGACGCCCGATGCGAACCTCGGCGACAATCCGCTCGGCATCGCGGGGCTTGAGTTCGTCGAGTTCTCCAGTCCTGATCCCGAGGGGCTCGCCACTCTCTTCGAAACGCTCGGCTTCGTGCCGGCCGCGCGGCACGTGAGCAAGGCGGTTACGCTGTTCCGGCAGGGCAGCATGAATTTTCTGCTGAACGCGGAGCCGGACTCGTTCGCGTCGCGCTTTGCGGAATCGCACGGCGTCGGCATCGCGGCGATCGGCATTCGCGTGCTCGATGCGCAAGTCGCTCACGAGCGCGCGCTCGAATACGGCGCGTGGGATTTCGAAGGCGAGAAGATCGGTCCGAACGAGCTTGCAATTCCGGCGATCCAGGGCATCGGCGACTCGCATATCTATTTCGTCGATCACTGGCCGGGCAAGAATAGCGGCGAGACGTCGATCTACGACATCGACTTTCGTCCGATCGAACATGCGGGCGCGCATGCCTCCGGTACTGGCACCGGCCTGCTCGAAGTCGACCACTTCACGCAGACGGTCGGCGCGGGGCGCATTCAGGAATGGCTCGATTTCTATCGCGAAGTGCTGCACTTCTCGGAGATTCATCAGGTGCATCCGGACTGGCACGTGTCGCAGGATTCGGCCGTCACGCTCTCGCCGTGCGGCTCGATCCGCATTCCGGTGTACGAGGAAGGCACGTATCGCACGGATCTGATGCAGCAGTATCTGCCCGATCACGAAGGCGAGGGCGTGCAGCATATCGCGCTGGCATCGGCGGATATCTTCGCTTCCGTCGATGCGTTGATGGCGCGCGGCGTGCGCTTCCTGCAGCCGCCGCCGCGCTACTACGACGAGATCGGCGAGCGTCTGCCCGGCCACGGCCTCGATATCGACAGGCTGCGTGCGCGCGGCATTCTCGTCGACGGCGAGATTCTCCCCGACGGCACGCCGCAGCTTTTTTTGCAGACGTTCGTCGAGCGCAAGCCCGGCGACATGTTCTTCGAGATCGTCGAGCGACGCGGGCATCATGGCTTCGGCGAAGGGAATCTCGCCGCGATCGCGAAGGCGCGGGGCTGACGGCGCAACCCCGCGCGCTGCGCCGCTCGCCGCTCACCGCTCACTGCACGACGACCGTCCCTGTCATGTGCGGATGCAGCGAGCAGAAATACTTGTACGTGCCCGGCTTGTCGAACACATGCGAGAAGCTGTCGCCGCTGTCGAGCGGATCGGACTTGAAGCTCTTTCCTTCATCGGCGACGGTGTGCAGCATGTCGTCGTGATTCACCCACGTCACTTTCGTGCCGGCCGGCACGGTGATCGTCGCCTGATTGAATGCGAAGTTGTCGATGGAGATCGTCGGCGCGTTCGTCGCCGCCACCTGTTGCGCGGGTTCCTGCGCGCACGCCGGCGGAATCGCCACGCTGATGACCCCCTTCACGACCAGTGCGAACGCGGCCTGGCGCAGGAACTTGGCCGCGAGCGGGCGGAGGTTGGCGGGCGACACATAGTTCGCGAGCGTCGATGCGATCATGACTGCACTCCCGCGAGCGATGTATCGGTGACGGCAAGCTGCCCGCGTCCCGCGACATGCGTGACTTCGCGCAGGCCGAGCATCGTGCGCAACTGTTCCGACGGCACTTTCATCGGCCCCGGCCCGGATGGCGCGCCCGGCGCGGGCTGCGGAAACGCGGTCGACATCGCCGAATAGAAGCGCATCTCTCCCTCCACTTTTTGCGCGACCTGATGCACGTGGCCGTTCAGCACGGTCACCGAGCCGAAGCGCTTCAAGAGCGCAAGCGCCTGCGCGCTGTCGTCGGTGCCCCAGCCCCATTGCGGATACAGCGCCCACAGCGGGATGTGGGCAAACACGACGATCGGCGTGCTGCTCGATTTGCCCTGCAAGTCGGCCTTGAGCCACGCGAGCTGTGCATCGCCGAGAAAACCGAGTCCGCCGCCCTTCAGATCGATCACGTTGGTGAGACCGATGAAATGCACGCCGCCCTGATCGAAGCTGTACCAGTGGCGCGTGCTGCCTGTGCCGTATTGCCCGGAGAAGCGCTCGAAGAACGCGTTGCCTTCTTCGACGAGCACATCGTGTTCGCCCGGCACGTAATGCACGTCCATGCCCGCTTTGCCGATGATCTGCGTCGCCGTATCGAACTGCGCGGGCTTCGACAGATGTGTGATGTCGCCGGTGTGAATCATGAACGCGGGGCGCTTCTGCATCGCGCTTACGTGATTGACGGCTTCTTCGAGCGTGCTCGTGGGCTCGGTGTTCGGGTCCTTGTTGAAGCCGATGTGGCTGTCGCTGATCTGCACGAAGCTGAACGAACTGGTCGTCTCGGCCGCTTGCGCCGATGAAATCAGCCGCGAGACGGGCACGCCGCCGCTCACCGTCCAGATGACGCCGGAGCCCGCCCACGCCATGCATGAGAGTGCGGTGCGGCGGCGCTTGCCGTGCGCGTCGAGTTCGTCGTGTGCGTCGCGTTCGTGCGTGGGCGGCAGTGCGGTCGGATCGGGTTTCATGATGGTTCCTTTGATGATGATGGCCGCGGTTCTTGTCGTTCGATGGGGCGAAGCCGCGCCCGCGGCGGCTCGATGCGCGAGCGCGAGGCCGGCGACGTCGGCTGCAATCGAGCGATGACGTGGCGGCATCCGTTCATCGAACCGGACGGCGCGGCCGGATATTCCCGCTATATTTTTTCGAGTCGCTGCTTCCGGACGGGAATAAACCGCCGCTGCGGGAAGTAACTGAGGGGAAGGCGCGAAAGCGGCGATGCCGCCGCGCCCGAACGATGTTTTCCGAACGTGGTTGTCGAAAGGAGATCCGCGCGATGTGGCCAGGCAGGTCGAAAGAAGACAAGTCCGGGCGCCGCGGCCAGGCGGACGCCGGGGCGGCGCACGCGCGTTTCGAGGCGACGGTGATGCCGCATCTGGACGCCGCGTATAACCTCGCGCGCTGGCTGTCGGGCAGCGCGAACGACGCCGACGATGTCGTGCAGGAAGCCTATCTGCGCGCGTTCCGTTTCTTCGGCGGATTCGAGGGCGGCGAGGAGGCGAACGCGCGTGCGTGGCTGCTCGCGATCGTGCGCAATACGTGGTTCACGGAATGGCGGCGGCGCGTGCAGCTCGCGGACGCGACGCCCTACGACGAAGAACTCGGCGGCGATGAAGCGTTGCCGGGCTGGTCGGAGGAAGGCGCGGCGGATCCTGAAACGCTCGCCGTGCGCCGCGACGAGATCCATCTGGTGCATCGCGCGCTGGAGGCGCTGCCGATCGCCTTTCGCGAGGTGCTGGTGTTACGTGAGCTGGAAGACATGAGCTACAAGGAAGTCGCATCCGTGACCGGCGTGCCGATCGGCACGGTGATGTCGCGGCTCGCGCGCGGCCGCAAGATGCTGGCGGGGGCGGTGCGCGCGGCGCAATGCGGGCAGGGGCAGGACAAGCCGAGCGTGCGCCTCGTGCGCCGCGCGGCGCCGGGTCATTCTGAGGAGTCGGGAAATGGAAAATAACGACACCGCCTCGCTCGATACGAGGCTCACCGATGGTTCGCTGTATCAGCGCGCGCCGGTGCATCTGCGTGGGCAGGTGCTGGCGCGGGTGCGTGCCGAGGCCGAAGACGACGCGCGCCGTCGCGCGCCGGTTCGTCCCGCGCGACGCGCCTCGCGCAATCCGTTCGCGGCGCCGTGGCCGTTCTTCGGCGGCGCGTTCGCGGGCGCCACGCTTTCCGCGCTCGTGCTCGGCACGATGCTGTGGTTCCAGGTGGTGCCGCTTGTGTCGAGCGTATCGACGGGATCGCCGATCGCGCAGGAGATCGTGTCGAGCCACGTGCGCGCGTTGATGTCGGACCGCCCGATCGACGTGCTTTCGAGCGACAAGCATACGGTGAAGCCGTGGTTCAACGGCCGCATCGACTATGCGCCGCCGGTGATCGATCCGGCGGGGCCGGGCTTTGCGCTCGTCGGCGGACGGCTCGATTACATCGATCATCGGCCTGTCGCGGTCGTGGTTTATCGCTATCTGAAGCATCCGATCGACGTGTACGTGTTTCCCGAGCACAAGGGCGAAGCGAAGACCGAGCCGGCCGTCACGCAATCCGACGATGGCTATGCGCTCGCGAAATGGAATCACGATGGCATGACCTTCTGGGCCGTCACCGATGCATCGGGCTCGGTATTGCGTCAGTTCGCGCAGGCCATGGAAACCGGCGCGCCGCGCTAAAAAGGTGCAGGGCGAAAAAAGTTATCGGCTCTTGAGGAATCGAAGGGTGCGCAAGGTTGCGCGCGGTCATCCGCCAGGGATGCCGCGCGCTTTTTTTTCGCTATCGGCATTACGCGTATACCCGCTGTTTCGGAGTTATCGAAATGCTTTGGGATGCTGGATAAATGCGGGTATTCCATGCTCTGCACGGTTACGATGCGTCAGTGTGGCCTAACGCTCGTGCTCTTCGGGTATGTCCGAATATGGCCGTATCCTTACATTTTTCTGAACTCGCTCACAGCCTATGTAATCGATAACTCGGAATGCGTTTAGAAATCTTGAAGGCATCTTCTGCGTTGCATGGGACTTTCGAATAACGAATCACGCGACGGAGACACACATGGGAATGAAGATGAAGCTCATCGCGAGCGCGCTCGCGTTCGGCGTTTTCTCGTTGGCGCACGCGGCCGACCCGATCAAGATCGGCGTCGATGGTCCGTTCACGGGCGGCTCGTCTTCCATGGGTGTCAGCATGCGCGACGGCGTGCGTCTCGCCACTGCCGAGATCAACAAGTCGGGCGGCGTGCTCGGCCGGCAGATCGTCCTCGTCGAGCGCGATGACGAAGCGAAGAACGAGCGCGGCGTGCAGATCGCGCAGGAACTCATCAACAAGGAAAAGGTCGTCGCGGTCGTCGGCTATACCAATACCGGTGTCGCGCTCGCGTCGCAGCGCTTCTTTCAGGAAGCGAAGATTCCGGTGTTCAATAACGTCGCGACGGGCACGGTGGTGACGAAGCAATTCGACGATCAGCCGGACAATTACGTCTTCCGCAACGCTGCCGCCGATCGTATCCAGGCGCCGATGATCGTCGAGGAAGCGGTGACGAAGCGCGGCTTCACGAAGGTCGCGATTCTCGCGGATTCGACCAACTACGGCCAGCTTGGACGCGAGGATCTGGAGAAAGCGCTGGCCGCGAAGGGCGTGAAGCCGGTGGCCGTCGAGAAGTTCAACATCAAGGACGTCGATATGACGGCCCAGTTGCTGAAGGCGAAGGAAGCGGGCGCGCAAGCGGTGCTGACGTATGGCATCGGGCCTGAACTCGCGCAGATCGCGAATGGCATGGCGAAGCTCGGCTGGAAGGTGCCGTTGATCGGAAGCTGGACGCTTTCGATGGCGAACTATATCGACAATGCCGGCGCGAATGGCGAAGGCGCGCGCATGCCGCAGACTTTCATTCAGGAAGCGAATACGCCTAAGCGCAAGGCTTTTATCGAGGCTTATCTGAAGGAATTCAAGCCGAAGAACGAACGTATCGATTCGCCGGTTTCAGCGGCGCAAGGTTATGACTCGGTGTATCTGCTCGCTGCCGCGATCAAGCAGGCGGGTTCTACCGATGGGCCCAAGGTCAAGGATGCGCTCGAGAACCTGAGCACTAAAGTCGAAGGCGTCGTGATGGTGTATGACAAGCCCTTTACGAAGGGCGATCACGAAGCTATCACGCCTAATGTGCCGGTTATCGGGGAGGTCAAGAGCGGGCGCGTGGTTTATGCGTATGACGCCGATAAGAAGGGCGGTGGGACGCTGCGGTCCAAGCAGACTGCTACTGCTACTGCTACTGCTACTACTGCCGCTGCGGCGAATTGAGTTTTTTGTTTCGCCGGATCCCGTTTTCTTTTTGGTTTATTAGCACTGCCCCTGTGCGGGGCGGCAGTCACTTTCTTTGCTGCTGCAAAGAAAGTAACCAAAGAAAGCAGCTTTTCAAGCCCGCGGTCATACGCAGTTTGAGTAGTTCTCTCGTCCACCGTGGCACTCGCCTAACGAGTGTCATCGTGGGCCCAATCGGGCTTGGATCGCGCACGGTCTGACGAGCCGGAAGTTTTAGGGCGCTGGATCAGCACGAAACAGTTTCGGCACGGCGCTGCGCGCTGCCGTCGGGTCTGCGAGGGAAACCAAGGGTACGCGAGCGCGCTCGCGTACCCGGTCACCCATCGGCTGCGAAGCGGGCCGGGGCTATTTTGTGCTGAACCAGCATGTTGTGCGGCACGATGTGACAGACCGTGCGCGAGCCAAGCTGGGTGATTGTGATGAGGGCACACGTTAGGCGAGTGCCACGTTGGAGGAAAGGACTACCCAAACTGCGTGTGACCGCGGGCGTGACAGAAGCTGCTTTCTTTGGTTACTTTCTTTGCAGCAGCAAAGAAAGTGACTGCCGCCCCGCACAGGGGCAGTGCTAATAAACCACGAAGAAAACGGGATTCCACGAAAAGCGCGAAAGCAACCAAAAACGAAAACCCATGATCCTTCTGCAACTCGTCTACAGCGGCATAGCCCTGGGCATGATCTACGCCGTGATCGCGTTCGGCTATCAACTCACCTTCGCGACATCGGGAACGCTGAACTTCGGCCAGGGTGATGCCCTCATGCTCGGCGCGCTCGTCGGTCTCACGCTCGTATCCGCAGGCGTCAACTACTGGCTCATGATCCCGCTCGTCTGTCTCTTCGGGCTCGTGCAGGGCGCGTTCGTCGAGCGCATCGGCGTGCGTCCCGCGATCAAGATCAAATCCGAGTTCGGCTGGATCATGTCAACCATCGCACTCGGCATCATCTTCAAGAACGTCGCCGAAAACGTCTGGGGCCGCGACGATCTGCGCTTTCCCTCGCCCTTGCCCGAAGCGCCGCTTAAAGTATTCGGAGCGAATGTCCTGCCGATGGAACTTCTCGTCGTCGGCGGCGCGCTCGTCATGATGCTCGCAGTCGAATTCTTCAATCGCAAGACGATCTTCGGCAAGGCTGTCGTCGCCACCGCCAACGATCGCGATGCGGCCTCGCTCATGGGCATCAACACCGGTCTCGTCATCACGTTCTCTTACGCGCTTTCCTCTTTGACCGCTGCATTTGCAGGGGTTTTGATCGCGCCGCTGACGCTGACCGGCGCAACGATGGGCGCGGTGCTCGGCCTCAAGGCGTTCGCGGTGGCGATCATCGGCGGACTGTCGAGCGGCATGGGCATCATCGTCGGCGGCATGATTCTCGGCATCGCGGAGACGACGACAGGCTTCTATATTTCCACCGGCTACAAGGATGTGCCGGGACTCGTGCTGCTCTTGATCGTGCTCGCGGTCAAGCCCGCAGGTCTCTTCGGCAAGACGGCGATCAAGAAAGTCTGAGGCGCGACGATGAAAGCAAAGAACTGGATCGCGGCACTCATCGGACTCGCTGTACTCGCTATCTTTCCGTTGGTGTCGGGCAATCCGTATTACATCCACCTCGTCGAAACCATCATGATCTATGCGATCCTGCTGTTCGGGCTCGATATCGTCGTGGGTTATACGGGGCAAGTGTCGCTCGGTCACGCGGGTCTGTTCGGCGTCGGGGCATACACGGCGGGCGTGCTGTTCATCAAGCTCGGCATGCCGTTCTACGTGACCGCGCCGCTATCGATTCTCGTGACAGCGGGCTTCGGAGCGATTCTCGCGCTTCCCGCACTGCGCGTGTCGGGACCGTATCTCGCGATGGTGACGCTCGCGTTCGGCACCATCATCCAGATTCTCATCAACGAGATGGACTTCCTCACGAACGGACCGATGGGCCTCAAGATTCCCAAGCCGATGTTCGCGGGGCACAGGCTCGATGAAGTGCAGTATTACTGGCTCGTCGCGGCATTGCTGGTGGTGTCGCTGATCGTCGTGCATCGCGTGTTGAAGTCGCATCTCGGCCGCGCATTCGAGGCGTTGCGCGATAGCCCGATCGCATCGGATTGCATGGGTGTGTCGGTGTATCGTTACAAGGTTATCGCGTTCGTCATAAGCGCGGGATTCGCGGGCCTCGCGGGATGCCTGTATTCGTACTCCGAGCAGTACATCTCGCCCAACACCTATAACTTCGAACTGACGATCCTGTTTCTTCTCGCGATCATCATGGGCGGACGCAAGACGCGCACGGGCGCGATCATCGGGTCGACGGTCATCGTGATGTTGCCCAAGCTGCTCGACGATATTTCGAACTTCCGTGTCGTCGCGACCGCGCTCGCGGTGATTGTCGTCGCGGGCGCAGCGTATTCGCTTGCGAAGAAGAGCACGACGCCGCGGCGCGTCGCGGTGCCGATAATTGGCACGGCGGGCCTCGCTGTGTTTTCGTTCTGGATCGAAGCGTTGACCAGTTATGGCTCGTCAGACCGTGCGCGATCCACGGCTACGGCAAGGTAAAAGTCCTCCACGGCATATCGCTAAGTGTGCCGAAGGCAAAAGTAGTGACCTTGATAGGCTCGAACGGCGCCGGCAAGACGACAACCATGCGCGCGATCTCCGGCATGATCAAGCCGACCGAAGGCGAAATCACGATGGGTGTCGGCAGCAACACAAAGCGCATCGACTCGCTGGATTCGCACAAGATCGCGCGCCTGGGACTCGCGCATTCTCCCGAAGGACGCCGCGTCTTCGCGACGATGTCCGTCACCGACAACCTTCTGCTCGGCGCTTTCCCGCGCCTCACGTGGTCAAGACCGAAAGGCGACGTCAACGCCGATCTCGAACGCGCAATCGAATTGTTCCCGCGTCTGAAGGAACGCCGCCATCAACTCGCAGGCACGCTGTCGGGCGGCGAACAGCAAATGCTCGCAATGGCGCGCGCCATCATGCTCAACCCCGACCTCGTGCTGCTCGACGAACCATCGATGGGCCTCGCGCCCATTCTTGTCGACGAAGTCTTTCGCATCATCGAACGTCTCAAGGGCGACGGCGTCACGATGCTGCTCGTCGAGCAGTTCGCCGCCGCCGCCCTCAATGTCGCGGATTACGGCTATGTGCTGGAAAACGGCCGCGTCGCCACGCACGGTCCCGCAGAACAGTTGCGCAACGATCCCTCGGTGAAAGCGGCCTATCTCGGCGCGAGTCATTGATTGCCGCACTGCGACAATAGCATTCCGCTCTATCATGATGCGGACGCCATCGCGCGCGCCCCGACATCCTGAAAGGAGCTGCCATGATCAGCGGCAAGACCACTCTGATTGCTCACCTCGGCTACCCGACCGAAGCGTTCAAGGCGCCGATGATCTATAACCCGTGGTTCGACAAACAAGGCATCGACGCCGTCGTCATGCCGATGGGCGTCAAGCCGGACGACTACGCCGCGTTCCTGCCGCATCTTTTCAAGCTCACGAACATTCGCGGCGCGCTCGTCACGATGCCGCACAAAATCGTGACCGTCGGCCTCATGGACGAGGTCAGTCCCACCGCGCGCATTGCAGGCGCGTGCAATGCGATTCTCAAACGCGACGACGGCACGCTCGTCGGCGATCAATTCGATGGTGCGGGCTTCGTGCGCGGTGTCGAGCGTAAAGGCCGCAAGCTTGCGGGCACGCGCGTGCTCGTGCTCGGCAGCGGCGGCGTAGGCTCGCCCATCGCGGCATCGCTCGCGGGGGCGGGTGTCGCCGAACTCGCGATCTTCGATACGAACACGGCGTCCGTCGAAGGACTGGCGTCGCGGTTGCGCGAGCACTACCCCAAGCTCATCGTAAGAACCGACACCAAAGATCCCGACGGCTTCGACGTGATCGTCAACGCGACGCCGCTCGGCATGAAAGATACCGATCCCTTGCCCTTCGATATCAACCGCATCGCGCCGGGCACGTTCGTCGGCGAAGTGGTCATGAAGTCGGAGTACACGCCGCTCTTGCGCGCCGCGAAAGACAAGGGCTGCGCCGTGCAGGTCGGCACGGACATGCTGTTCGAAATGATCCCCGCGTATCTCGAGTTCTTCGGCTACGGCACCGCCACTGCAGATGAGTTGCGCGCCGTCGCGCAGATCAAGTACGCGTAAGCAAGCTTGAGCGGACATAACCGCGCTTCGTTCCTATACTTCTATCGACATAGCAAGCAGACGCTCATCCTCTGACAAATAGGCCGCTCACGCATCCGTGCGCAGCCCCGATAACGGCAGGGAGGAATCATGGGATCGACTGCACCCGGCTTGCCGGCTGACGACAAGCACGAGCCGAAGTCGCACGGACATCCGGCATTGCTCGGGCTTTCGCTCGCGGCGCTCGGCGTCGTCTACGGCGATATCGGCACGAGTCCGCTCTATACGCTCAAGACCGTGTTCGATCCATCGGGCGGCCTGCCTTTGCAGCCCGCGAACGTGATCGGCATCGTGTCGCTGATCTTCTGGTCGCTTACCGTGATCGTCTCGCTCAAGTACGTGACGTTGATTCTGCGCGCCAACAATCACGGCGAAGGCGGCATCATGGCGCTGCTCGCGCTCGCGGCTTCATCGGTCGAATCCAAACAGCGTTTGAAGCACGTGCTTCTGATCGTCGGCGTGATGGGCGCTGCGCTCTTCTATGGCGATGGCGTCATCACGCCCGCCATCTCCGTGCTGAGCGCGGTGGAAGGGCTCGAAGTGGCCGCGCCCGGGCTTCAGCCGTATGTCGTGCCGGTGACGCTCGTCGCGCTGATCGCGCTCTTCGTCATGCAGAAGCACGGCACATCGGGCATCGGCGCAGTGTTCGGTCCGGTGATGGTGCTGTGGTTCATCGTGCTGGCCGTGTCGGGCTTCATGAACATCAAGGAATCGCCGCATATTCTCGCGGCGCTCAATCCGCTAGAGGGGCTCGCTTTCTGCGTGCATCATCGCTGGCTCGCGTTCGTGGCGCTCGGCGCGGTCGTGCTCTCGCTGACCGGCGCCGAAGCGCTCTATGCCGACATGGGCCACTTCGGTTCGCGGCCGATCCGCCTCACCTGGTTCGCAATTGTCTTTCCCGCGCTCGCGCTCAACTATCTCGGTCAGGGCGCGCTTTTGATGGCCGATCCTACCGCACTGCAAAATCCGTTCTATCGCCTCTTTCCTTCGTGGATGCTTTATCCGATGGTCGTGCTCTCGACCATCGCCACGGTCATTGCGTCGCAGGCCGTGATATCCGGCACCTATTCGATGACCAAGCAGGCGATGCAGCTTGGCTTCCTGCCGCGCATGAGCGTCGTGTACACATCGGCGAAGGAGATCGGGCAGATCTACGTGCCGGGCATCAATTGGACGCTTCTGCTCGCGGTGGTCGCCGCCGTGATCGGCTTCGGTTCGTCGACCGCGCTCGGCTCCGCATACGGCATCGCCGTGACGGGAACGATGCTCATCACGACGATGCTGACCTTCTTCGTGATCCGCTATGCATGGCATTACAACTGGGTGTTGTGCATCTTCTCGACTGCGTTCTTCTTCGTGATCGACGCCATGTTCTTCTCGGCCAATTGCCTGAAGATCGCGGATGGCGGCTGGTTCCCCGTCGCGATCGGCCTCCTGATGTTCACGGTCATGGCGACGTGGGGACGCGGCGCGCAGATGATGATCCAGGAAGCGCGCGTGCGCGCCGGCACGATGCCGCTGAAACCTTTCCTCGCGAATCTGCTCGCGCGATCGCCCGCGCGCGTGGAAGGCACGGCGATTTTCATGTCGAACGATCCGAGCGGCGTGCCGCATTCGCTGCTCAATAACCTCATGCACAATCGCGTGCTGCACGAACATACCGTGTTTCTCACGGTCGCGACCGAGCCTGTGCCGTGGGTCGACGAAGCGCGCCGCGTGTCGATCGAAACGCTCGGCAACGGCTGCTTCCAGGTGACGGTGAACTACGGCTTCAAGGACGAAGTCGATCTGCCCGCCGCACTGGAAAAGTGCCGTGGCGCGGGGCTCAAGTTCGACCGCGCAACGATTTCGTATTTCATGTCGCGCGCGACCGTGGTGCCGACGCCCGGCACCGGCATGGCGTTATGGCGCGAACGGCTCTTCGCAATCATGCTGCACAATGTAGGCAACGTCGCGGCCTATCTGCGATTACCGGCCGATCGCGTGATCGAGCTCGGTGCGCGCGTCGAGATATGACGGCGCAAATCGGCTGATACGCGTGTCTTTCACGCAGGCAGGCGGCGTCGATTCGAGCGAGACTCACCAAAGATACGCGGCCCACAGGAGACGCCATGACCGCCAGCAGCACGCCGACTCGCCATCCGTTTCCATCGACCGCGCGTCTCGTCGAGCGCGGCAAGATCGTCTCCGCGCGCGAGGCCGTGCGCCTGATCCGCTCGGGCGACACTATCGCGACGAGCGGTTTCGTCGGCATCGGCTTCGCGGAGGAAGTGGCGATCGCGCTGGAAGAGCGCTTCGTCGAAGGCAGCGATCCGATCGCGGATCTCACACTCGTCTACGCAGCAGGACAGGGCGATGGCCGCGGCAAGGGTCTCAATCATCTCGCGCACGAAGGTCTTGTCAAACGCGTGATTGGCGGTCACTGGGGACTCGTGCCGGGCTTGCAGAAGATGGCGATCGAGAACCGCGTCGAAGCGTATAACTTGCCGCAAGGCGTAATTTCGCAGCTTTTTCGCGATATCGCCGCGCATCGTCCGGGACAGCTTTCTACGGTTGGCCTCGGCACGTTCGTCGATCCGCGCAACGGCGGCGGCAAGCTCAACGCGCGCACGACGGAAGACATCGTGCGGCTGATGCCCGTGGACGGCACGGACTATCTGTATTACAAGACGTTCCCGATCGACGTTGCCATCGTGCGCGGCACCACTGCCGATCTCAACGGCAACGTGACGATGGAAAAGGAAGCGCTGACGCTAGAGGCGTTATCGATTGCGATGGCCGCGCGCAATTCAGGCGGCATCGTCATCGCGCAGGTCGAACGGCTCGCGGAATCGAACACGCTCAACTCGCGTCAGGTGAAGATACCCGGCGTGATGGTCGATTGCGTCGTGCTCGCGAAACCCGACAATCACTGGCAGACCTTCGGCGAGCAATACAGCGCGGCGTTTTCCAGCGAATTGCGCGTGGCCGCGAGTTCGGTGCCGCCCATGCCGCTCACGGAGCGCAAGATCATCGCGCGGCGCGCGGCGTTCGAGCTGATGGCCAATAGCGTCGTGAATCTGGGCATCGGCATGCCGGAAGGCATCGCGAGCGTCGCGAACGAAGAGCAGGTGATCGATCTTTTCACGATGACCACGGAGCCTGGCGTAATCGGCGGCATCCCGGCGGGCGGCCTGAACTTCGGCGCGGCGACGAACACGCAGGCGATCATCGACCAGCCCTATCAGTTCGACTTCTACGATGGCGGCGGCCTCGATATCGCGTTCCTCGGTCTTGCACAGGCGGACGGTGAAGGCAATCTTAACGTGAGCAAGTTCGGGCCGAAGCTCGCGGGCGCGGGCGGCTTCATCAATATCAGCCAGGCTGCGAAAAAGGTCGTATTCGTAGGCACTTTCAATGCAGGCAAGCTCGATGTCGCGATCGAAGAGGGCAAGCTCATGATTCGCCGCGAAGGCGATTGCAGGAAGTTCGTCGATGCAGTCGAGCATCGCACCTTCAGCGGTCGTTACGCGGCCGAGCGCGGACAGACCGTGGTCTATATCACCGAGCGCTGCGTGTTCGAGCTGACCGGCCGTGGCCTCGCGCTGACGGAAGCAGCGCCGGGCATCGATTTCGAGCGCGACATCATCGCGCAAATGGGCTTCGCGCCGCTGATCGACACGCCGCCGCGTCTCATGGATGAACGCATCTTCCGCGATGCGCCTATGGGCCTACGCGATATCCTGCTGCGCCTCGATCTGTCCGAGCGTTTCAGCTACGACGCGGAGAAGAATCTCTTCTTCATCAACTTCGAAGGGCACGAAGTCAAGAGCCTGAGCGATGTCGAAGCGATACGCGTCGAGGTCGAAAAGCAACTCGCGGGCGTGAAAGCAAAGCCGCATGCGATCGTGAACTACGATAACTTCTCGATTCGCCCCGACATGCTCGATGCGTATTCGGAGATGGTCACGAAACTCGTCGACGGTCACTACGATCGCGTCACGCGCTATACGACGAGCAGCTTCCTGCGCCTGAAGCTGGGCGATGCATTGAAGCGGCGCGGCGTTGCGCCGTATATCTACGAAAGTCCGGAAGAAGCGCGCGAACACGAAGCGAAACGCGCATCGGAATGAAACGAGGGCCGCGATTCGGGCGGCCCTTGCTTCAATGGTTCTTTAGCCGCGCGCGGTGCGGCCCGATGCGTCCTCTCGCCGATTGCGCAGCCTGCTATGGCGTATGCCGTAACCGAAGTAGATCGCGATGCCGATCGCCATCCATACAATGAGCCGTATCCACGTATCGGCGGGCAGGCCGGACATCAGAAAGAGCGATGACAGCGCACCGAGCGGCGCGACAACATAGACTGCGGGCGTCTTGAATGCGCGCTCGAGTTGCGGCTGCGTAATGCGCAACACCAGCACGCCGATGCACACGACCATGAACGCGAACAACGTGCCGATGCTGACGAGCTCGCCGACGAGTCCTATCGGCAAGAGTCCGGCGAGAATCATCACGATGATGCCGGTGATGATCGTCGTGATGTACGGCGTCTGGAAACGCGGATGGATCTTCGATGCGAACGGTGGCAAAAGGCCGTCTCTCGCCATCGAATAGAAGATGCGCGGCTGCGACAGCAACAGCACCAGTATTACGGACGTGAGGCCGAAGATCGCACCGAGCTTCACGATGGGCGAGAGCCAGCGCATGCCGATCGCATCGACGCCGACCGCGATCGGGTCCGACACATTGAGCTTGTCGTAAGAGACGATGCCCGTCAGCACGTACGAAACCAGCACATAGAGAATCGTGCAGATCGTGAGCGAGCCGAGCAGGCCGATCGGCATGTCGCGTTTCGGGTTGCGCGTTTCCTGCGCGACGCACGATACCGAATCGAAGCCGATATACGCAAAGAACACGACCGCCGTCCCGCGCAATACGCCGCTCATGCCGAAGACGCCGGATTCGCCGGTGTTCGGCGGAATGAACGCGCCTGTCGGATTCTGTGCGGTGACCCAGTGACTCGTATCGACATAGGCGATGCCTGCCGCGATGAACGCAAGCACGATCAACACCTTGATGACGACGATGAAGCTGTTCACGCGCGCCGACTCGCGTATGCCGATGACGAGCAGTATCGTGATGAGTCCGACGATCACCATCGCGGGCACGTTGAGGATCGCGCCGACATGACTCCAGCCGTGACCCGGATCATAGGCGAAGGGCGCTTTCGATAACTGCTCGGGAATGTCGATGCCAAGCGAATGCAGAAAGCTCACGACATAGCCCGACCATCCGATTGCAACGGTCGTCGCGCCCACGGCATATTCGAGAATCAGATCCCAGCCGATGAGCCATGCGATGAGTTCGCCCATCGTGGCATAGGCATACGTGTATGCGCTGCCGGATACCGGCACGGTCGATGCCATCTCCGCATAACATAGGCCCGCGAGCGCACAAACGATTGCGCCCAGCACGAAGGAAATGATGATGCCGGGGCCGGCGTTGGTCGCCGCCGCGTGTCCTGTCAGCACGAAAATCCCTGCGCCGATGATGCAGCCGACGCCGAGCATCACGACATCGAGCGCGGTAAGCGAGCGCTTGAGCGTGTGGCCGCCGTGTTCCTGAAGCACTTCCTCGGTTTCGGCCGCTTCGCTTTGCAGCGCCGCGATGGACTTCCTTTGCATGACGGTCACGATCGCCTCCTTGTGCGGCGTCAGCGCGGCCGCGCCCCGTGGCACGGCGAAGTCTGCCGCCTGTTCGACTGCGCGGTGAACCACGTGCCTGCCGCGTTACCTGCACGTTCGTTCTGACGTATTGTCGTTTCGTGATAGCAGATTTTGCCGGGGAATTCGAGCGCGGCGCTGTTGCGAAACGGATGCAATGAAAGACTTATGAATAAGCTTATACGCGGCGTGCGCAATGTAGCAGGAAGCGTGCCGCGTCGGCCGCAAGTATTTCGCCTGATAGTGCGGCGCAAGACCACTCGGCATTCAAGGGCATAAAGGGAGCACATCCAGCGAGGCTGCGCGGCGCACTATAATCGAATTCACAATTGCGATTTTCAACCCGGAATCCGTTCCGTCTATATACGAAACGTTCACCGGATTTTCCTTCACGTGGAGATTTGATATGGCTATACGCATTGGTGATGAAGCTCCCGATTTCACGGCAGAGACGACCGAAGGCACGATCCGCTTTCACGAGTGGATCGGCGATAAATGGGCGATCCTCTTTTCGCATCCGAAGGACTTCACGCCGGTCTGCACGACCGAGCTCGGCTACATGGCGAGGCTCAAGCCCGAGTTCGACAAGCGCAACACGAAGGTGATCGGCCTGTCGATCGATCCGGTGACGAATCACGCGCAGTGGGCGAAGGATATCGAAGAGACGCAGGGCACGGCGGTCAACTATCCGATGATCGGCGATGCGGACCTGAACGTCGCGAAGCTCTACGACATGATCCACCCGAACGCGAGCGGCGCGAATCCGCGCACGGCCAACGACAACGCCACCATTCGCGCGGTGTTCATCGTGGGTCCGGACAAGAAGGTGAAGGCTACGTTCACATATCCGATGAGCGCGGGCCGCAACTTCGACGAAGTGTTGCGCTTGCTGGATGCGCTGCAGCTGAATGCGAAGCACACCGTTGCAACGCCGGTGAACTGGAAGCCGGGCGACGACGTCATCATCCCGACGTCGGTCTCCGATGAGGACGCGAAGAAGAAGTATCCCGAAGGCTTCAAGACGCTGAAGCCTTATCTGCGCACGGTGGCGCAGCCGAAGTAACGCGCAGCGCCGGCCCGCGTCATGCAGGCCGGCGTTTTCATCGCAGTCTAGTTGTGACCCGTGCGGCGCTCCGGCGACGTTTCGACTTCGCCCGGCCGGCGCAGCATCTTGTCGACTTCGCCCGCATGCAGTTCCTCGACCTGGATCATCTGCCGCGCGTATTCTTCGAGCGCGACGGAGCGGTCTTCGACGAGCGTGAGCAATTCACGGTAATGACCGAGCGCCACGGTTTCCGACTGTAGCGATTCGCGCAGGATCGTCGCGATGTCGAAGGTGTGATTGTCGAGCAGCGGGCCGATTTCGAGCGACGGATACGCACCGAGCGTCGTGATCCATTCGCCGGCCTGATGCGCGTGCAGCAGCGATTCGTCGGCTTGTGCGCGCAGCCATGACACGATGGGAATGCGTCCGAAGCCGAATACGAGAAACGAATAGTGCGTGTATCGCACGACGCCCGCGAGTTCCGCTTCGAGAATCTTGTTCAGGACGCCGACGACCTTTTCCTTTTCGAGCTCTGCCATTCTTGCCTCCGTTTTCAATGTCAACGCATGCACGGGCATGACTCATTGTAGTCACGCGAGCGGCGCATGCGAGGTGAAAACTGCGGCGTCGGAGCGCGCAAGATGCGCTCCCGGAATGCCCTGATGACGATGTAGCCGCGCATCAGGGTGAAGATTGCAAGTTCAGGCGATTTCCTCGATCCACACCGATGCCGTGCGGGTCAGCACTTGCGACATCGCGGAACGCGCGCCGTCGCCATCGGCGGATTCGATCGCGCGCACGAGCCTGCCGTAATCGCCGAGCTGCGAATCCGGCACGCGCGGCAACGCATGCGGTTGCGCGCGCAACGCGGCCTTCATCGTCCGGATGCCGACGCGCACGACGCTGCCCATCTGACGCAGCACTTCATCACCGCTTGCATCGACGATAGCAGCCTGTAGCGCCTCTTCCGCAGCGGACTGCAAAGGTTCGGATGGACTCGCATGGAGGAGCCGCTGATAAGCCGCATTGATCGCAATACGTTGATGCCGGTTCGCGCGCGTGGCGGCGAGCGCGGCAGCGGGCGGATCGACGAGCGCGCGGAACTCCATCAGCCTGCGGAAGCAGTCGGGATCGTGCAGCGCGCGCATGCGCCATTCGGCGACTTCGGGATCCATGATGAGCCACTCGCGCGCGGGCTTGATGCGTGTGCCCGTCTTGGGCCGCACATCGAGCATGCGGCGCGAGATGAGGATGCTCAGCGCCTCGCGCATGATGGTTCTGCTGACGCCGTGCTGCTTCGAAAGAATGACTTGCGGCGGAAGCACGTTGTCCTGGTATTCGCCACTCACGATGCCCGCGACGAGTTGATTCACCACACGCTTGACGAGCGATGCTTCATATCCATGATTCATGTTTTTGTTCTCGTGATGACGCCCACGCTTGTGGCTTCGCGCGTTCGTCGCTGAACGGCAAAGCCAGCGTTTGTCTAAGTTCACAGCGCCTCGGTGCACCGCGCTTCGTACACTCGCGCGAAGCGCTTCCCTGGCACGCCGTGTATTTGGTCCCCGGATTCCTTTACCCGATGCGGCCTTGGCCGCACACCCCATAGCGGTCGGCATTGTTTGGACAGCATCGTCGATCCGCTGAAAGAAGCGTATCCTCGCGCGACCTGTTTTAACAATATGGTGCACCGCTAATTCGACTGACTATCGTGCGTCCGCCCACAAAATCGCACGCACGCGCGACATGGCGCAAATTCATGCGACACACGCAAGCGTTTGCGCAACATCGGTCATGCGAAGGCGCGTCCATAGGCATGTGTTACCGTGGCGAGCGATCAACACCAACATCGCAATGAGGAGAAGCAAGGATGAAAGTCGCCGTCATGGGTGCGGGCGCCGTCGGCTGTTATTACGGCGGCATGCTTGCGCGCGCGGGTCACGAGGTCGTGCTGATCGCGCGGCCGCAACATGTAGAGGCTATCGAACGCGATGGTTTGCGCCTCCAAACGCAGCACTTCGACGAACGCGTGCGTGTGGCCGCGAGCACCGAAGCGAGCGCGGCGCACGGCGCGCAGCTCGTGCTGTTCTGCGTGAAGTCCACCGATACGGACAGCGCCGCGCAAGCGCTCGCGCCCCATCTCGAACGCGATGCGCTGCTGCTCTCGCTGCAAAACGGCGTGGAGAACGCCGGGCGATTGCGCGAGCTGTTGCCGCACGAAGCGGCGGCTGCGGTCGTCTATGTCGCTGCCGAGATGGCCGGGCCGGGACACGTGAAGCACAACGGACGCGGTGAGCTCGTCATCGAGCCATCGACGAAGAGCGATGAAGTCGCGCGTGCCTTCGTGCAGGCGCATGTGCCGACCGACATCTCCGACAACGTGCGCGGCGCGCTATGGGCCAAGCTCGTGCTGAATTGCGCTTACAACGCGCTGTCCGCAATCACGCAGTTGCCCTACGGGAGACTCGTGCAGGGCGAGGGCATCACGCGTGCGATGCGCGATGTCGTCGACGAATGCCTCGCGGTTGCGAAAGCCGATGACGTGACGATTCCCGGCGACGTCGATGCCGCCGTGCAACGCATCGCCGAAACGATGCCGAACCAGTTTTCGTCGACCGCGCAGGATCTCGCGCGCGGCAGGACGAGCGAGATCGATCATCTAAACGGCTTGATCGTGCGGCGCGGCGAAGCGCTCGGCGTGCCGACGCCTGCGAATCGCCTGCTGCACGCGCTCGTCAAGACCATCGAAAGCAAGGGCCGATAAGGCCGGGCACGGGCGATGCTGATTTCATGGAGCGCGCACAGAAAACACTGTGCGCAGTCCAACACACCGGAGAGTTCACCATGAAATCGTTCGTCAAAGCAGTGGCCGTCGCCGCCGTGGTGGTGGCGCCGGCACTTTCTTTCGCGCAATCCGATGCGTCGGTCACGCGTGCCCAGGTGAAGCGGGATCTGCGGCAGGTCGAGGCCGCAGGGTACGATCCGTCGCGTTCGGATCAGACATCGTATCCATCGGATATTCAGGCTGCTGAAAGTCGTGCTTCGCACCAGAGCACTTCCCGTAACGCCGATACGAACTCGTATGGCGGCGCCAGCGACAGCCGTTCGGCTGCGGGCATGCGCATGATGCCGCCGCTCGGCAACGACGGCACCAAGCCAATCTATTTCGGCCGTTGATCTCGTCGGGGCCGGGTGACTTGAGCGCGCTTCGCGCAACGGCGTTACCATCGATTCCTCCGTTTGGCTTCAAGGAAACGAGTCATGGATAAAGCCGTCAAGATTCCCGGTCCCGATCATCCGATCACTATCGAGCGCAGTCCGTTGCGCGTGGTCGTCAAAGCAGGCGGCCGCGTGCTTGTGGATTCGACTTCGGCGCTGTCGTTGCGCGAGGCATCGTATCCGGAAGTGTTGTATGTGCCGCGTGAGGACGTCGACATGACGTTGCTCGAACGCACTTCGCATTCCACATATTGCCCTTACAAAGGCGACTGCAGCTATTACAGCATTTCGTCAGGTGGACAAAGAGGCGTCAACGCAGTGTGGTCATATGAGGCGCCATACGAAGCCGTCGCGTCGATCAAGGATCATCTGGCGTTCTATCGCGACCGTGTGGATACGTTCGAGACGTCCGGCGCGTAATCCTCCTTCCTCGATCGAGGAAGGATCTGGCGCGATGCTTGAGCATCGCGCTGAAATCATCGAGCCATCCAGGCGATCACGGTGACGCGCTCGCCATCGTCGACGCTTATCTTGATGCGACCGTCACGAGCACCGCGTCCTGACGATAGACGTCCGGGAACATCTGCTTGAGGTTCGCCACCTTGGGCAGATCATTGAACGCGATGTACGGGCTTTCCGGATGCTCCGTCAAATAGTTCTGGTGATAGCCCTCGGCCGGATAAAAGCCCCTGTAGTCTTCGATCTTCGTGACGATCTTGCCGCCATAGACATGCGCCTTGTCGAGCTGCGCGATATACGCATTCGCGATATTGCGCTGCGCGGTGTTCGTCGGGAATACTGCGGAACGGTATTGCGTGCCGTGATCCGGGCCTTGATAGTTCAGCTCGGTCGGATTGTGCGCGACCGAGAAGAAGATCTGCAAAAGCCTGCCATAAGAGACCTGCGCCGGGTCGTAAGTGATACGCACCGATTCCGCGTGACCGGTATCGCCTTCGCTGACGCGATCGTATTGCGCGGTGTTGGCCGCGCCGCCCGCATAACCCGACATCACTTCCTTTACGCCGCGCACGTGCTGGAACACGCCTTGCACGCCCCAGAAGCAGCCGCCCGCGAACACAGCCGTTTCGGTGTGCGTCGTGCCGGCGGTTTCGTCGTGCGCGGGCGGTGGAATCTTCACGGCTTCCTCGCTCGAATGCGCGGTGCGTTGCAGCGCGAACGCGCCCGCGAACAATACGGCCACGCTGGCGGCCTTGAACGTCATGCTGGTGGACTTGAACATATCTGGTGCTCCTCGGAAATGACTTGATCAACCGAACGTGAATGCGTAGGCTTCGACGCCGGAGTCGAGAAATTCGATCGTGAACGTGCGATCCGCGACGGGGCCCGCTTGACGCACGAGCTGATAGAGGCGCTGTTCGTTCACGGTACCACTTCCATCGGCGTCGATGTCGCTGCCGTGCGATGCGCCCGGCGCCGCACCGTCGATGTTCACGAGAAAGCGCACGGGCTTGCCGTCTTTCGACGGCCCGAGCACGAGATGCAGATCGCGCGCATGAAAGCGATACACGATGCGGCCTGTCGCGCCTTCGAGCGTCGCGTGTTCCGCACCGACCTTCCACGCGCCGGCGAGTCCCCAGTCGTTGACATCGAGCGCTTTGGGCGCGGCATAGTCGTGAATGCGATCGCGCGTTTCGCCACCCGGCGACATGAACTGCTCCGCGCGTTGATAGCCGATGTACGTTTCCGGCGAGCGCATGTCCGTGTTGTCGGCCTGCATCATCGCACCCTGACCGGGGGCTTCGTCGTTGTGCTGTGCCTTCATCGCCACGGCAGGCGCGGCACCGTGACCCGCTTCGGCGAGCAGTTGCTGAATCACCTGCTCGGAATGGGCATAGTCGCCTTCGCCGAAGTGGTGATAACGAATATCGCCCTTTGCATCGACGAAATAATGTGCCGGCCAGTATTGATTGTTCAGCGCGCGCCAGATGGCAAAGTCGTTATCGATCGCAACGGGATAGTCGATGCCGAGATCGTGCACGGCCTTCTTCACGTTATCGACGTTGCGCTCGAACGCGAACTCCGGCGCATGCACGCCGATCACGACGAGCCCCTGATCGCGATACTTCTGCGCCCATGTCTTCACATACGGCAGCGTACGCAGACAGTTGATGCACGAGTAAGTCCACACATCGACGAGCACGACCTTGCCGCGCAGCGCTTCCTTCGTGAGCGGCGGCGAGTTGATCCATTGCACCGCGCCATCGAGCGGCGGCAGCGTGCCTTCGACGGGCAACGGCGCGGCGCCCGATGACTTCGGCGGCTCGGTGCTCGCACGCATCATCGCGGACCCTTCGTCGTTGGTGTTCGCCGACATCATCATCGCGCCATCGTTCCTCTTCGAGAGCTTGTCGACGAGTTGCTGTTCGATGCCGGATGTCGCGACCGTCGATACGCGAGCGAGCACGCCGGTATCGAGCCCGAGCGAGATCGCAACGACGCCGAGCAGCATCGCCGCACCGATGCCGCGCCGCACCCATTCGCCTGCGCCGAGCGAGCGCTTCATCGCGGCGAACACGCGCCCGCCGATCAGCAATGCGACCGCAAGCGACGTCGCCGCGCCGGCCGCATACGCAAGCAGCAGCAGCGTGGTGCCGGCACTCGCGCCGTTGAGCGCGGCGCCTGTCAGAACGAGACCGAGAATCGGGCCTGCGCACGGTGCCCACAGAAGGCCCGTTGCAATGCCGAGTACGAACGATGCAACGAAGCCACGCTCGCCGTCGCCGCGTTGCGCGAACGTGCTGAGCCGATTGCCCGCGCTCACGAGCGGATGCATCGCGCGCTCGGCAAAGCCAGGCAGAAGCAGTGTGAGGCCGAACACAGCGAGCATCGCGATGGCCGCCCAGCGGCCGTATTGATTCGCCTGCGTGACCCAGCCGCCGCCGACCGCGGCAAGCGTCGCAACCGCGGCGAACGTCAGGCCCATGCCCGCGAGAAGCGGCAGGCCGCTCTTGACGAACGGCTGATCCGCGCGTGAGAACACGAAGGGGAGCACGGGCAGGATGCACGGACTGAGTATCGTCAACGCGCCGCCGAGATATGCAAGAACGATGAGCAACATGATGATGTCGGATCGAAGTTATCGTGATGTGAATGCGTCAGGCCGCGCCAGCCGTGAAATTCATCGCGACCCCGTTCATGCAGTAGCGCAGGCCCGTGGGCTTCGGACCATCGTCGAACACATGACCAAGATGACCGCCGCAGCGGCGGCAATGTACTTCGGTGCGCACGACGCCGAACGAGCCGTCGATGCGCGTCTTGACCGCATGATCGAGCGGCGCCCAGAAGCTCGGCCAGCCGGTATGACTATCGAACTTGGTGCGCGACGAGAAGAGCGTCAGCTTGCAGCCCGCGCATTCGAATGTGCCAGCGCGATGCTCGTCGTTCAGCGGGCTCGTATAAGGGCGCTCGGTGCCTTCGCGGCGCAGCACGTCGAACTGCACCGGATTCAGCAGACGATGCCATTCGTCGTCGCTATGAACGACCTCGAAGCTATCCTGCGGTTTCGTATCAGCCGCGAATGCGCGCAGACGCCCGCCCCACGCGAGCGCGGCGGCCGCGGCGGCGGTGCCCGTCAGAAGAAAGCGGCGGCGGCTTTGCATGATGCGTGCCTCGTATCGGAGTGGGTTAGCGGCATCGTAGTCGCGCGCGCATCGCAGAGTCCTCACCGAAAGTTAAATTAAATGTGATACTTTGCCGCGCGCTTTTCTGCACAATGGCAAGACGCCCGCATTCGTTTCGCGGATAACGCGCGCATGTCCTCTTTGCCGATTACATCGCTCATGGATCAACCGAAACGCATACTGATCGTCGAAGACGACGTGCATATCGCCGATGTGCTGAGCCTCAATCTGCGCGACGAGCGCTATGAAGTCGTGCATAGCGCCGATGGCGCCGAAGGATTGCGTCTGCTCGAACAGGGCGGATGGGATGCGCTGATCCTCGACTTGATGCTGCCCGGTGTCGATGGTCTGGAGATCTGCCGGCGCGCCCGCGCGATGACGCGCTATACGCCGATCATCATCACGAGCGCGCGCTCGAGCGAGGTGCATCGCATTCTCGGCCTCGAACTCGGTGCGGACGACTATCTCGCCAAACCGTTCTCCGTGCTCGAACTCGTCGCGCGCGTGAAGGCGTTGCTGCGCCGCGTCGATGCCGTCGCGAAGGACTCGCGGCTCGAGACTGGACGCATCGAAGCGGCTGGCATCGCGATCGATCCGCTCGCGCGCGAAGCATGGGTCGATGGCGCGCGCATCGAACTCACGCCGCGCGAATTCGACCTGCTTTATCACTTCGCGCGATATCCGGGCAAGGTGTTTTCACGCATGGACCTGCTCAACGCGGTGTGGGGTTATCGGCATGAAGGTTATGAGCATACCGTCAACACGCATATCAACCGCTTGCGTGCGAAGGTAGAGAAGGACGCAGCCGATCCGAAGCGCATCCTCACCGTATGGGGCCATGGCTACAAGCTTGCGGCGCAATCGCCTGAAGGCAGGGACGCCGCGCCGTGAAGCTCACGTTGTCGCAACGGCTCTTCGCGGTGTTCTGCGTGCTGCTGCTCGCATGCTGCGGCGCGTCGGCATGGCTGCAGATTCGCGCGAGCGACCTGCGCGAGAAAGAGGTCATTCAAAGCCTGTCGCGCGGGCTTGCTGCGCATATCGCGCGCGACGGCGCACTCGCCGACGCCAACGATATGAACGCGCCCGCCGTGCGCCGCCTCTTCAGTCAGTTGATGGTGGTGAATCCGAGCGTTGAAGTCTATCTGCTCGATAACACGGGCCGCATCCGCGCCGACGATGCGCCGCCCGGACATCTGAAGCGCGATCATGTCGATCTCGCGCCGGTGCGCAGCTTCCTCGATGGCGCGACGCTGCCCATACTCGGCGACGATCCGCGCAGCGACGACAAGCGCAAGGTCTTCAGCGCCGCGCCGCTCGCCGCGCCCGGCACAGCGCCTTTCGGTTATGTCTATGTCGTGTTGCTCGGCGAGGAACACGATGCGCTGGCGGCGAAGGCATCGGCGAGCGCGGTGTTGCGCACCACGCTCGCGTCGATGGGCCTCGTCACCTTGCTCGGGCTCGTAGCGGGCGTGGTCGCATTCGGGCTCATTACGCGGCCCCTGCGCCGTCTCACGGAAGCGATGCGCAAGTTCGACGCACGCGGCGCGCCCGCCGAAGCACGAGCGCTTCCGCTGATCGATGCTCTTGATACGCACGATGCCCGCGAAAACGAGCGCGATGAAATCATCGTGCTCGAAAGCGCGTTCGCGCAGATGGCCGAGCGCATCGGTGAGCAATGGCGCGCGCTCGGACAGCAGGATCGCGAGCGCCGTGAAATGGTCGCGAATATCTCGCACGATTTGCGCACGCCGCTATCGTCGCTGCATGGCTATCTGGAGACGTTGTCGCTCAAGTCCGACACGCTGCCCGATGCCGACCGTCGTCGCTATCTGTCGATCGCGCTTGCGCAGAGCGCGAAGGTCGGTCATCTCGCGCAATCGTTATTCGAACTTGCGAAGCTCGAACATGGCATGGTTGCGCCGGAACCCGAACCGTTTTCGCTGGCCGATCTCGTGCAGGACGTGTTCGAGAAGTTCGAATTGTCCGCGCAATCGCGCGGTGTCGGCCTGAGTGCGCAGATCGCACCGCGCCTGCCGAGTGTGATGGCGGACCTGGGCATGATCGAACGCGTACTGACCAATCTTCTCGATAACGCCATCCGTCATACGCCCGCGCAGGGAACCGTGGATGTGACGCTTGCGCCCGCGCGTGAGCAAGCGGACCGCGTGGAAGTCACGATCCGCGATACGGGTCCGGGCATTCCGCCCGCGATGCGCGAGGCGCTCTTTCTGCGGCCCTTCGCGTCGGGCGGGGCGCATCGTGGAGGACTCGGCTTGCTGATCGTGCAACGCATGCTGCAATTGCACGGCAGCCAGATTCGCCTGATCGACACGCAAGGCGCGGGCACTACGTTTCGCTTCGACTTGCCGGCCGCCATCGCGCAAACCGGCGACGGCGAATCGCACATGCGCGGTTAAAAAAAGCCCGGCATTCCTGCCGGGCTGAATAGGATGGTCGTCGCCAGGCGCCTGATTGCGCGGTTGGGTGCGCATGCGGCGTTGCCTGGTCTGACCATCCGCGTGGACGTTCCAGTGAAACGCGATTCGCAATGAATCGCCTGAAGCGGCATCCAAAGCTTTCTTGCCTGCCCTGAGTTACGTTTTAGCTGTTCAGGCTTAAACCAATCTTAAGGAAGATTCCTTCGCCATTGCCAGCCGCGACATAAGAAAGACGCGACCGTCGTTAAGCGGATAAAAGAATGAGAGCGCAAGAGAAAAATATGCCGAATGATGGCGGTATGAAGACGCTGAACGTTCTTCTATGCGGAAACTTTCCTTGGTTTCCCGCGATATGTTTGCTAGCATGTAATCGGATCACAGCCGTCGAATGAGCTTTCGGCGAGAAAGTACGGCGCTGTGGCGTGGAATTCGATAAGGCCCGGTCGAGGTCGATCATAAGCCAGGCGCGTATGCATCGCGATAGGCATTGTACCGTCCATTGTCAGATGTTTTCTGCAATTACATGACTGTGTAAGCAGCCGTGTGGTTTTGTGCGCAGCGCCGCGATTACATCATGCAGGATCGAGAAGCTCTGCCGTTCAACGCATTTCGTATTCTTCGCTCTTTGCGCTCTTTTTTTCGGCGCGTGAAATAACAAACACGTGATATTCATAAAGCGTGTTCAATCGAATCTTCCGAAGACAGCTTGCTTTAGCGTAGTCACCGCGCATGGCCTGCTTCAGGCGATGCACTCAAGGCAAGCATCACGCATATCTCTTGGCGTTGCAGGTGATTTCCAGGCAACCGGTTACCGTCGTCGATTCCTGAATGACGGTGAAATGTCGCACGCATACGATCCGCGCACCATGCGGGAGGAAACGTGGAAACGGAACTCAGTCAACGGCTTGCGAAGGCGTTATGGCGATGTGCATCGCATGGGCAGGTGCTGACGTATCAGCGCTTCCATTCACTTTGCGACAAAGGGGTGCCGCTGCCCCAGCGTTATGCGGCATTGGAATCCGCAATCAAGACACTCGGCGACGTGTGCGACATCGATTATGGCGTGCTCATGGCGCTCGATAGCGGCTTGCCAGGCGCGGAATTCTTCCAGCGTTATCTGCGGCATCGTCATAGCGAATATGTCATGCAGATGGGCGACCCGAAATATCATCGGCAGACGCTTGCGCGCAAGCGCACGCTCGTCGCGCGCGAACGCGATCGCGTATACGCGCATGCACGCATGGTCGAAGAGGAGAGAGCGAGACAAGCGGCATGAATTATCGCCAACCTTAGTTATCGTCCGCTTCTTCGAGACCGGCTTTCGCAAGCACCCAATCGCAGAAGCATTTCACTTTCTCGACGTTGCGCTCGTTCACGCGATAAGAAAGAAAGTGCGTCTCCCTTGCGAGCGGCGCGAACACACCCGCGCCCAGCTCGATCAAATCGCCGCGCGCGAGCTCGCGCTCGGCGAGGCGTGTCGTTTCCAGTGCGACGCCCATGCCATCCACCGCCGCCGATATCGCTAGCGCCGCGCGGTCGAACGAGGGACGCGGCCCGCGCGGCATGTCCAGTCCGTTCAGCGCGAACCAGCCCGGCCATGTCACGCGGCTCAATTGCGAGTCGATCAACGTCAGCCTGCCGATCTGCTCCGCAGCCGATACACCTTCGTCCAACAACGACGGCGAGCACATCGGGATGATGCGCTCCGTGCCCAAAGCGCGCGAGACGACGCCGGCCCGCTCATGCGCAAAACCATATGAAATCGCGACATCGACTTCGCGCGCGCGTGCGAGATCGGCGGGTTCCGCATCCGATGACAGACGGATCGTCACGTTCGGATGCGCCTGCATGAATTCGGGCAGACGCGGCCCGAGCCACTTCACGGCAAAGCTCGGCGCGCAGTGAACCGCAAGCACTTGCGCGAGCGGATCGAGTGTGACCTCGGCGCACGCGGCTTCGATCACATCGAATACCCGTCCGAGGCTCTCATGCAGGCGGCGCCCTTCGGATGTCGTTTCCACACGCCGGTTACGTCGATGAAAGAGTGGCCTGCCGAAGTACTGCTCCAGTTCCTTCACCTGATGACTGATCGCCGATTGCGTGAGATGAAGTTCGCTCGCGGCGAGGGTGAAGCTCTCGAGACGCGCGGCCGCTTCGAATGCGCGCAGAAGAACGAAGTTCGGAATGCGCCTCATGGAGACACCTCATGCATGAGCGCCTGTCATGTTTCGATGAACAGGCATCGTTTGTCTTTCGCGCCGGGGGTGACGAACATGTGAGCGATCGAGACGCCGCACATAACCAGGAGACAGAACATGAGTTCCCACAGTCCGGTTGCTTATCTTTCGGGCGATGAATCGTCCACCTATGCGAAGGTGACGTGGCGACTGCTGCCATTTCTTTTCGTGTGTTACCTCTGCGCTTATCTCGACCGCATTAACGTGAGTTTTGCGAAGCTGCAGATGCTCAACGACCTGCATTTCAGCGAGGCCGTCTATGGCGCTGGCGCGGGTGTGTTCTTCATCGGTTATCTGCTCTTCGAAGTGCCCAGCAATCTCATTCTTTTGCGTGTAGGCGCGCGGCGCTGGATCGCGCGCATCATGGTGACATGGGGCCTCATCTCCGCTGCGATGATGTTCGTCACCACGCCATCGAGCTTTTACATCATGCGCTTTCTGCTCGGCGTGGCGGAAGCGGGCTTCATTCCGGCGATCCTGCTTTATCTCACGTACTGGTTTCCGGCCTCGCGCAGAAGCAAGGTCACCGCGCTCTTCATGACAGGCATTCCGATGTCCGGTGTGGTGGGCGGGCCGCTGTCGGGCTGGATCATGACGCACATGAGCGGCGCGCACGGTATCGCGGGATGGCAATGGCTCTTCCTGCTCGAAGGCATTCCGACGGCAATCTTCGGCGTGATCGCATACTTCTATCTCGACGACAAGGTCGCCGATGCGAAGTGGCTCAGCGATGGGCAAAAGGCCATGCTCGAAGCGAATCTGCGTGACGAGAAGCCCGCGCACGCGCTGCATTCGGTGAGAGACGGCCTGCTGCATCCGAAAGTTCTGCTGCTTTGCGTGACGTACTTCTTCTTCACGATGGGACTCTATGGCGTGAGCTTCTGGCTGCCGACACTGGTTAAGGCGAGCGGCGTGACCGATCCGCTCGACATCGGTCTGCTTGCGGCGATTCCTTACGCTGCCGGCGCGATCGCGATGCTCGTCGTCGGCCATAGCTCCGACAAGCATGGCGAGCGGCGCTGGCATCTGGCGGGCGCGGGCCTCGTCGGCGCGATCGGCCTGTATCTGAGCGTGGTGTACGCGCACTCGACGCTCTTCGGCATGATCGGTCTCACGCTCGCGACGATGGGCGTCGTCACGACGATCTCGCAGTTCTGGGTATTGCCGCCCGCTATCCTCAGCGGCGGCGCCGCGGCCGCGGGCCTCGCGCTCGCAAATTCGGTCGGCAGCATATCGGGCGTCGTGAGTCCGTGGCTCATCGGCGTGATCCAGACGCATTCGGGCTCGACGGGCAGCGGCGTGCTGGGACTCGCGGTGAGTTGCGTGATCGGCAGCCTGCTCGTGTTCACCGTACCCGCCGCGCTCGTAAATAGCCGCAGCCGTCGCGCTTGACGAACGCGGGCCGTGCGTAAAAGCCCCATGAAAATGGGGCTTTCTTCGTCTATGACCTGCGTGGCGACATCCCGAGATCACGAGGCGCCCGATTCCTGTTCGCGTTGTTCGCTCAGCACGAGGCCGAGCCGTTCGACGAGATTCTTGCGCGCGTTGGCGGTGTGCAGATCGGTGAGCTCGGCTGCGCGCTGTCCATCGCCTTCGGCAATGGCCGCCGCGATAGCCGCATGCTCGTCCCAGATCGATTTGCGTTGTCCCGATGCCTGCAGCACGGCGCCCATCACGCGGCGCAAATGAACCCAGTGCATCTGCGCAGTCTCGGCGATCAGCGGATTGCCGGAGGCCGTATAGATCGCGTTATGGAAGGCCATGTCGGCATCGATCATCGCTTTCACGTCATCGCTCTTCGATGCGCGACGGCCGTTGGCGATGATCGCCCGATCGATTTTCGCGCCTCGCCCGGCTGCGAGACGCGCGGCGAGCGAGTCGAGCGCGCCGCGAATCTCGTAGAGATGGCTGATCCAGGCGGGATCGAGCGGTGTCACGAGCAGGCCGCGCCCGGGGGCGTCGATGACGAGGCCGTCTTTCTTCAGCAGGCGCAGCGCCTGAAGAACGGGCGAACGCGACACCGCGAGCTGCTCGGCGATCTCTTCCTGCGTGATGCGCGTGCCGGGCGCGAGCGAACCGGAACTGATGGCGTCCAGCAGCACTTTGTAGACTTCGTCCACGTAGTCGGTGCGAGCCTGAAGCTTGAGAAGTTTGGCGGGCATGATCTTCGACGCATTTCTGGATACAGAATACGACAAGGTTACAGCGCGCCGGCACGAAACGTCAACGCGCAACGACGCGTGCCAGATTGCGTTCACGTTTACCCATAGAGACAACGCCGCATCGCGCCGCTAATCTTTGTATACAGAGTTCGGAATTCGGAAAACGAAGTTCAGATTTCAGACATCGATTGCATTTCAACTCACTCCAAACAGGATTCCCCATGACCATCAAATCGGACAAGCTGGAAGGCCAGAAGAGCAGCGGCGGCGCGGCCACCATCAAGAAACTCGTGCCGTACGGCGGCTATTACGTGAACAAGGTTCCGGGCCACGACCCGGAACTGACGGAGACCGGGCCCGGCACGCCGATGGGCGAATACATGCGTGCGTTCTGGCATCCGGTCTGCATGTCGATCGAACTGACCGACACGCCGCGCTTTCTCAAGATACTCAACGAAGAACTCGTGGCGTTTCGCGACGGCAGCGGACGCGTCGGTCTGCTGCACGCGCATTGCGCGCACCGTGGCGCATCGCTCGAATACGGTGCGATCCAGGAACGCGGCATCATGTGCTGCTATCACGGCATGGTCTTCGACGTGGACGGTGCATGTCTGCATGTGCCGTTTCCCAAAGGCGAAGAAAAGGAAGCCGAAAAGTACGCATGCTCCATTCGACAGGGCGCGTATAAGGCCGTGGAGCGGCACGGCCTCGTATTCGCTTATATGGGACCGCCCGAGAACGAGCCGCCTTTTCCCGAGTGGGAAGGCGATTACACCGTGATGCCCGGCGACGAGCTCGTTCCGTATAGCAATTTCCAGCATTGCAACTGGCTTCAGGTGCAGGACAACGCCGCCGATAACTTTCATCCAACCGCATTGCATGCTGCGAAGAACGTCGTGAAAGGACATTTCCAGGGAACGACATTCGATGAAGTCGGCGCGGCATCGATGGAAGTCGCGCCCGACATGCACTTCCAACCGGTGCAGCAAGGCCGCAGTCTCGCATGCGCCGGTGCGCGTCGCGTAAACAAGGATCGTCTCTTCGTGCGCGTACAGCATCAGGTGTTGCCGAATCTGAGTCTGCATGCTTATACATCGGAGGATGGATCGAAGAAGAAACTCTTCAGCCGCTTCCACATCATCCGCTGGACAGTTCCTGTCGACGACGAGAACAGCAAGATGATCGGCTGGCGCGTGATGGGACCCGGAATCGATACGCGCGGTATCGGCAAGAAGGAACTCGTCGGCTACGAGTCGATCGACTTTCTCGACGGGCAAGTCGCGATGCGTCGACCCGAGCGCTTCGGCGACTACACGATCGACGATATCGTCCCAATTCCAGCGAATCATCGCGAGCGCGCGAATTACAAGCAGGCGCAATACGCGCCCGGCGACTACGAGGCGATCATCAGCCAGCGGCCGATCGCCGTGCATGCGCTCGAAAACCCGACCAAGTTCGACGCGGGTGTCTTCCTCTTTCGCAAGATGCTGCGCGATGCAGTGCGCGGTTCGAATCCGGCGGCATCGGCGCATGACTTCGCGGAATGGTTCCGCGACAATGCCGGCGCGCCGAATAGCTTCTGCTCGGGCAACGTGTTCGAGATTCCCGAAGGCGAAACGGTCGAAGAGGAGGTCGTGCGGCGTCGCAAGGTGACGAAGCAGATCGTCGCGATCATCGCGGAGAGCGAGACACTCAAGGGCGAGGCGCGCGCGGCATTCGTGCGCGAGCGCTTCGAAGAACTCGAACAGTCGATGAAACAGTGAGACGCGCATCGAATCGAGGAACGTCGATCATGTCAACACAAATTAAATCGAACCCTGTCGCGGGTGTGCAGGAACAGACACTGACTCTGCTCGTGCGTCAGGTTCGTTTCGAAGGCAGGGGCATCAATTCATACGAACTCGTCGATCCGGAAGGCGCGCCTTTGCCGCCTTTCGCGGCGGGCGCGCATCTCGACATTCATCTCTCGGGCGGCGTCGTGCGGCAATATTCGATCTGCAATGCGCCGCGCGAACGGCATCGTTATGTGATTGCCGTATTGCGCGACGAGCGCGGACGCGGCGGTTCCAAAGCGCTTCACGAACAATTGCGCGTGCAGGATATCGTGCGCGTGAGCCGGCCGCGCAACAACTTTCGTCTCGTCGAGGGTGCGCGCCGCGTGCTGCTGATTGCGGGCGGCATCGGCGTCACGCCTTTGAAGGCAATGGCCCATCAACTCGACGATGCGGGCATCGACTACGAGATGCACTACTGCGCGAAAGATGAACGGAGCGCGGCGTTCGCGGAGGAGTTCGAGCCGATGCGAGCAAGCGGACGACTGCATCTTCATTTCGATGGCGGCGATCCATCTGCCGGCCTCGACATCCGCGACTTGCTCAACGCGCCGGCGGACGGCGAACATGTCTACTATTGCGGTCCGGGCGGCTTCATGAAAGCTTGCGCGGAGGCGGCGCAGCACTGGCCCGCGGGAACTGTTCACTTCGAGCATTTCAAGGCGCCCGAGCGCGGCTCCGCCGAGCACGCAGCCAACGATGCTAACGATAGCTTCATCGTGCGCGTCGCGAGCACGGGACAGGAGATCGAGGTCTCGAAGGATCAAAGCATCGCCGATGCACTTCTGGAAGCGGGCGTAACGATGGAGACATCGTGTTGCGCGGGCTTGTGCGGCACGTGCAAGGTGCGTTATCTCGAAGGCGAAGTGGAACACAACGACTGCATCATGAGTGACGAAGAAAGGGTGGAGTATCTGACCGCGTGCGTATCGCGGGCGACGAGCAAGGTACTCGTGCTGGACCTGTGACGGACTATCGATATTCTTCAATGGAATATGAGGAGGCGGGCAAGCGAACCTGACGTTATGCCGACAACTTCTCGTTGAAGTTATGCGCGGCGGACAACACAAGCTATGCCTTATGCGCCAATAGGTAGTTCGTTTGCACACATTCTTTCGTGTCAAACGTGTTACGAAGGAGACGCTTAATATAATTGTCTCAATACCTCGCGATCCCGTCGCGGGGTTGTCGAATGGCTCATCAAGGGGCGTGTGTTGTGCATGCCGGCCAAGACGAGGACGATATCGATATGAGACCGGTTGTATTCGGGAACCGCTTCGGATGGTTGCATGAAGGCGGCGGCACCCACGGCGTAGTGCTCTGCAACACGTTTGGGCATGAATACGTGTGGACTTACAGCGGCATGCGCTATCTCGCGGATGCGCTGGCTGCGCGCGGCATTTCAGTGCTGCGCTTCGACTATATGGGCACGGGCGACTCGGCGGGCGCCGATCTCGCACCCGACCAGTTCGAATCATCAGTCGATGACGTCAGTGCGGCCGTCGACTGGCTGAGAACTTCCGCAGGCGCGGAACGCGTCACGTTATGCGGTTTTCGCGTGGGCGCAGCGTTCGCGCTCGCTGCGGCATTGCGTCGTCCCGTCGATGAGCTCGTTCTTCTCGCGCCTGTGTCGAGCGGTCGCTTGTATATGCGCGAGTTGAGCATCGTGCGCAAGACGTGGATCGAATTGCTTGCACCGCCATTGCGCGACATGCAGCAGGACGATGCACCGCTCAACGTGCTGGGTCAGGTCTATGGCGACGGATTCAGAGAGTCGCTGCAGGCGATCGATCTCGTCGCGCAGGTGCAAGGCGCGGCATCGGCGCCGGCACGACGCGCTTTGATCATGAACCTGAAGTCGGGCGGCACCGACCCGCTGCGCGATGCGCTGGCGGCGAAAGGCGTCGAAGCGCAGGCGCGTCCATTCGAAGATCTCACGGGCTTTCTTCAGGAAACCGCCTTCAACGCATTGCCGAAAGCCGCGTTTGCCGAGGTCGTGGAGTGGATCGCGGGCGCTGCATCATCGGCCACGCGGGCGGCTTTTGTGCGCGATGCCGATGACTGGCCCGCATTGAAGATCGACACACCCGAAGCGGTCGAGCGTCCGGTGCGTATCGGCGATGAAAAGCTATTCGGCATCTTGTGCGAGCCGCGCACCAGATCGACGCGCGGTTCGGTGTTTCTGATAGCGAATACCTCCGCGAGCGCGCGCATGGGCGACAGCCGGTTATCGGTGCGTATCGCGCGCGAACTGGCACGGCGCGGCATTGCGTCATTGCGATTCGATGCGCGGGGCCGGGGCGATAGTCCGGCCGCGCCGGGCGAAGTGCAATCGGATACGGCATTCGGCCGCATCTATAACCCGATCGCAACCGAGGACACCGCAGCCGCCGCACGTTGGCTCTCGCGGCAGGGCTTCAGGTCGATCTTCTCGTTCGGCGTCTGCTCGGGCGCATATCACGCGCTCAAGGCGGCGCTGGTCGAAGATGCGATCAATGGCGTCGTCACAGTGAATCTGCCGACGTTCAAACGGCCCGCGGATGTCGCGCCGGATGGCTTGCGTCAATCGACGCGCAATTCAATGGCAGGCTATGCATTCTCGATGCTCGATCCGCAAAAATGGAAAGCTATCCTGCGGGGCGAAAAGCAATTGACGCGCGTACTGCGCTTCGTGCTCGACTACATGGCGACGCGCGCACGCTCACGCGTCGTCGACATGCTCGGGCTCGATCGACTGAGCAGCACGCCGCCCGCACTCGCGACCGAGCCCGCGCCGATCATGCGCGCGCTCGATGCAAAGGGCGTGAAGACTGTGCTCGTCTATGGCGCATACGATGCGGGCATGGATCTTATCGCCGCGCATTTCGGCAGACAAGGCGCGAGGTTATCGCGCTTTCCTTCCGTGCGAATGGCGGTCTTTCCGGACCTCGATCACGCTCTCTTCATGTCGAGCGGATCGGCGCACGTCGTCGCATTGTGCGAGCGCATCGCGAAAGAAACGACTTCCCCCGTCGCCGATCCGGTTTTTTCGACCAGGGAATCCGTTGTGTTGTGACCGAAGCGGATGTTTCGGGTGCATCGCGCACGGTTCAGCGGGTTCGCCGCGTCTTCGGTATTCTTCGACATTGGAGTCCGCTTCCTTGCGGGGCGGTGTTCCATCGAAAATTCCCGTCAGCGGCTTTCGTCTGGCACATGCGTGTCGCGAGGGCGGCTCAACACAACGCATAGGAGTCTGGAGATGTCGATCGAAAAGGTTCTATACCGTGCACATGCCCACGTCACCGGCGGACGCGATGGCCGCGCGACCGTGCCCGAAAGCAATCTCGATCTCAAACTGACAACCCCGAAAGAACTCGGCGGCGGTGGCGGCGATGGCACGAATCCCGAACAACTTTTCGCCGCAGGTTATAGCGCATGCTTCATTGGCGCGATCAAGTTCGTCGCCGCTCGCGACAAGATCACGTTGCCGAAAGACGTCGCCGTGGATGGCAGCGTGGGCATCGGCCAAATCCCGGACGGCTTCGGCATCGAAGTCGAATTGAAGATATCGCTGCCCGGCATGGACCGAAGCGAGGCACAGGCGCTCGTAGACAAGGCGCACATCGTATGTCCGTATTCGAATGCGACGCGCAATAACATCGACGTCAAACTAACGCTGGCCTAAGCGTATCGAGCGTTCCAGCGTTCTCTTCGCGAGTGAACGCTCGAACTCCGGCAGCGAAAAGGGATAAGTTGCTAACGGATTGGAACGCGTCATGTAATCGACATGCGGAGGAAACGATGCTGACATCTGGAATCGATCACGTAGGTCTCACCGTGCGCAATCTCGACGCGACGCGCGACTTCTTCGTCGAATGTCTCGGCTGGCAAAAGGTGGGAGAGCGTGCCGAATATCCGGCCGTGTTCGTTTCGGACGGGAAGCTGCTGGTTACGTTATGGCAGGTAAAGGAAGAAGCGGCGCCAATTGCTTTCGATCGGCGAAAGAATATCGGGCTTCATCATCTCGCGTTCCGCGCCACCGACGAAGCTTCGCTGACGACGATTCTGGAACGCGTCTCGGCATGGCCAGGCGTGACGGTGGAATTCGTGCCGGAGTTGTTAGGCGCAGGGCCGAAGCGGCACATGATGATTTACGAGCCGGGCGGCATACGAATCGAATTCACTTTCGATCCTCGCATATAGATTTAAACGCGTGCGCAATAAAAACGGCGGAGTCGTGGAAGAACTCCGCCGCATGTAGATTTCCCTATCAGGCGATCAGATCAGAAAAGGCGTGCGGTCTTCGACCGATGCAAGCCATGCGGGCGCGCGGCCGCGACCGCTCCACGTTGCGCCGCTTTGCGGATCGCGATAGAGCGCGGGTTGAGGACCGCGCGGTTGTCCCTTTCTTTTGCTCTTGACTGCGGCGCGCGCATTGCCTTTTGTCTTCGCGCCTTGCGTGGAGGCGCCGACTGCAAACTTGCTACGGTCCTTTGCATTTGCGATCCATCCCGGCGCGCGTCCGCGGCCACTCCACGTCGCGCCCGTCTTCGGATCCCGATAAGCAACCGTGCCTTGTTTTTTAGCCGAATTCTTCCGGCGTGCTCTATTGCCCTTTCCGGAATATTGCTCGATGTCAGAGACGGTCAATCCGTGACTCGACATCAGATCATGAATCTTTTGCAGCGCGCTTTCCGATTGTTTGGCGACGAGCGCATCAGCTTTCGCCTGAAGTGCTTCGATACGTGCCTGAATACTTTCCAGCGTCGACATGACTTACCTCTAATAGATTGTCGCTTGCACTATGCCATGCGCACTTGCAATTCGCTAGAGTAAATTCGTGTAAAAAAGTGGCAAGTGACAGTCTATTAAATCGCTTCAAGACGGTAAGTGGCGAGACGCACATTGTGGATAAAAATTGCTATGGAGCAGAATCAGGAAAGCAAAAGCTATCGACTTGCTTGTTTCAATTCTTGCGTATTTTGTTCGTTGGGCGGCCGAAGGAGTGGAATAGCGCTTGAGTCAACTTCCGCGATAAGTGCCGAAGCTCCATGGCGAACAAAGCAGCGGCACGTGATAGTGCTGCGCCGCATCGGCGAGCGTGAAGCGCACCGGAACGACATCGGCGAAGACGTCGGGCGTCTTGAAGTAATCGGCCACCCAGAAGCGCAACTCGAAATCGCCCGCGCGCGCGCGCGCCGCCGGAAGGATCGGCGAATCGGTGCGCCCGTCGCGATTGGTGCGCGTGCGCGCGAGCAGCGTCGGCGGCTGCGTGCCGATATCGAACAGTTCGATCTGCATCCCGGCGGCGGGCTTGCCGAGCGCGACGTCGAGTACATGTGTGGTGATGCCTGCGGCCATGTTGCTTCTCCTTTTTTCGCGTTTCGTTTATTTCCGGCTCAACTGCCGCGGTAGTAGTTATAGCTCCACGGTCCGAACAGCACGGGCAGATGAATGCGTTGATTGACATCGGTGATGCGAAAACGAAGTGGAATCTTCGAAAGGAACAGCGGTTGCGGCAGATTCGCCTTGCGCGCGGCGAAGTATTCATCGGCATGCAGCAACAACTCATATGTACCGGCGCGATAGGTCTCGCCGATCAGCAGCGGCGGTTCGCTGCGGCCGCTCGCGGCAAGCGTGATCGTCTGCAACAGCTTCGCGTTGGCGTCACCGATTGCGAACAGATCGACGCGCATGCCCGCGGCGGGCGTGCCGTGCCATGTGTCGAGGCCGTGCATCGTAAGACGCGGGCTCAGACCGTCCTGTTGCACGGGGCCCGTCGTCTGATTCGGTGCGGGCGCATCGGCGGCAAGCGCGGCTTTCGGCATCAGCATGCTGCCGCCGAGCGCGACGGATGTCAGGGCAAAACGTCGGCGGCTCGCATCGAAAGCCGCAGTCGTGTCTTTGTCGCGCATGTCAGGCCTCTTGTTCGTTGCCGAGTTTGCGAATGCCGATCATGACGAGCACCGCGGCCAGAACTTCGATCACGGCAACGAGATACAGGCCGGTCGTGACTCTGCCCGTTGCGTTCTTGATGAGGCCCATCACATAGGGCGCGCCGAAGCCCGCGAGATTGGAAACGGAGTTGATGAGCGCCACGCCGATCGCCGCCGCGCTGCCCGCGAGATATCGATTCGGCAATTGCCAAAAAACGGGAATCGCACTCATCGTGCCCACGAGCGACGCCGTCATGGCCAGCAATGCAATGACTGGCGAGATCTTGTCGAAGCCCATCAGCACGGCGAGCACCGCCATCGCTACGCCGCCGATGATGGCCGCGCCGCTGAAGTGCCAGCGCACTTCGTTGCTGCGGTCCGAGTGCGCACCGTTGACGATCATGCCGGCCGCGCCGCACAGATACGCCACCGCCGCGATCCAGCCGACCGCCATCGGCGTGCTGATGCCGACGTCCTTGATGACCGTGGGAATCCAGAACGTGAGCGTCGAATTTGCGCACAGCAGGCAGAAGAAGATCGCGATCAGCAGCCACACCTTGCGGTTCTTGAAGAGCGAGCGCCAGTCGTGACCGCGCTCGCCCATCGCGGCATTGTCACGCCGCAAGGCATCGAGCACGACGCGTTTTTCATCGTCGGAAAGCCAGCGCGCCTGCTCGGGCTTATCAGTCATGTAGAAGTACGCGAACACGCCGGCGAGCACCGAAGGAATGCCTTCGATGATGAAGAGCCACTGCCAGCCGTGCATGCCATGCACGCCGCTCATCGACGTCATGATCCAGCCGGCGAGAGGACCGCCGAGTACGCCCGCGATTGCCGACGCCGACATGAACGTGCCGAATGCCCGTGCACGCCGTTGCGACGGATACCAGTACGTCAGGTAGAGGATGACGCCGGGATAGAAGCCCGCTTCGAATGCGCCGAGCAGGAACCGCAAGACATAGAACTGCGTGGGCGTGCTGACATGCGTTTGCAGCATGCATATGACGCCCCAGCAGATCGTGATTCGCATGATCGTCTTTTTCGCGCCGATCTTCTGCAAGAGCATGTTCGACGGCACTTCGAAGAGAAAGTAGCCGAGAAAGAAGATGCCCGCGCCGAGACCATATACCGCTTCGCTGAAATGCAGCGAGTCCAGCATCTGCAGCTTGGCGAAGCCGATGTTCACACGATCCAGCCATGCGAGCACCCACAGCACGCCGAGAAACGGCAGCAGGCGCCATGAGACCTTGCGATAGACGCTTGCTTCAGCGCTTTCCGCCGCGCTCGCGAAGACCGGCATCTCCTGTTTGATGAGCGACATGGTTTCTCCTTTCCAGTCGGTTTGCGTCGCGCGGACAAGGCCGTGCGTTCGGTTGGAAGCAAGTATAGAAACGGTCAAAAAATCGGGAACGGGGGACGGGCCAATAAGCCCCATAGCAACATGTATATAGGTTGCAACGCCTTGCGTGGCGCGGCTTCACACGGTATTGCGCAGCGCCGCCGGGCACTTATGGATTACCCTAGCGCGGCTTGCATGAAACGGTTCTGGCGATCGCCGCTGGCAAAATGGCGGCGCAGCCACGCGAATAACATGGACACGAAACTCATCATGAATCGCACCGACGATCCATTCGATACCTATCTGCTGCGCGTGCTGTGCACGCTGATCGGCGAACGCAGCGTGTCGCGCACGGCCATTCGTATGAACCAGTCGCAACCGGCCATCAGCTCGGCGCTCAAGCGGCTGCGCGCCATCTTCAACGACCCCTTGCTCACGCGCGAAAAGAACGCGATGGTGCCGACCGAGCGCGCAATACAACTCGCGCAAAGCGCGCAGGCCGCATTGAGTGCGCTCGATAACCTGCTCGTATCGGACGATCATTTCGATCCTGCAACCACGGAGCAAAGCTTCACCGTCGGCATGCCCGACTATCTCGCGCCGCCTTTTTTCGCCCATGTGGTGCGTGAATTCCGGCGTGCTGCACCACGCGCGCGCCTCGTCGCGGTGCCGCTCTCGGCTTCATTCAACTACGAACAAGGGCTTTCCGAAGGCGCGCCGGATATCGTGATCGGCAACTGGCCCAATCCGCCGGAACATCTGCACCTGTCGGTGCTGCTGGAGGACGACGTCGTGTGCGTCGTCGCGCGCGACAGCATCTACGCGCAATCAGGCAAGTTCGATGCCGAGGACTATCTGAGCGCATCGCATATCGTGCCGACGCCGTATTCCCGCGATCAGCGCGGCGTCGTCGATACGGGGCTCAGCACCATGCGCGTGCATCGCGATAACCGCGTGAGCTGTCCGTATTTCAATCTCGCGCCCAGTCTCATTCCAGGCACCGATCTCATCCTCACGACAGGACGGCATTTCGCCAATCATCACGCGCAGCATCTTCCGCTTGCCGTGTTGGAACCGCCGATCGAATTTCCATTCATGCGCTTCTATCAGTTATGGCATCCGTCGCGGCATCGCTCCGCGTCGCACGTATGGCTGCGCGGCATGTTGACGGCGGCATCTCAGGAGTTGCGCGCGTTGCGCGATATGTATCGGACATAGCGCTATCGCGTTCTGTTATGCGGTCAATAGGATCGGCTGTCTCGCGGCGCGCCCGCATGCTTCCTATACTCGGCACGAATCGTCATCGATGCCTATAGGAGAGCCGTTCATGTCGCATTCGATCAATCTCGCGCCGGTCAATTCGCTCGATCACGCCGGCTTCGTCGGCGCATTCGCCAGCGTGTTCGAGCACTTTCCGCAAGCGGCGGAAGGCGCGTGGAGCGTGCGGCCATTCGCGTCCGCCACGGCCTTGCATGATGCGATGATGGATGTCATCCGCAATCTCGACGACCAAAGCCAGCGCGCATTCCTGAACCTGCATCCGCTCTTGTCCGGAGCGAACATTCATTCAGGAACGATGACGGCGGATTCCGATGCCGAGCAGAAGAGCGCGGGGCTCGATGCGATGTCGAACGAGCAGGAAGCGTCGCTCGATCGACTCAATGCGGCGTATCTCGAGCGGCACGGCTTTCCGTTCATTATCTGCGTGCGGCATTACACGCGCGAAGGCATTTTCAGCGCGCTCGAGAGACGCATCGGACGCAGCACGCAGCAGGAGCTCGATGAGGCCCTCGCGCAGATCGCGGCTATCACGCGCGCGCGATTGAACGCGCGTCTTCACGCGCTCAATTGAGCGACGCGAAGACGCCTTTGCACATCACTGCGCAGCGCACACGCGCGGCACGCGATGGAAATTGCGGTCGAAATAGATCAGGCTGTCGCCGTCGTCGCGCACGCGAATCGCCGTCGTCTGCACGAACATCACCGAATGCGAGCCTACTTCCTTCGCTTCGACGATGGTGCCTTGCAGGCTTGCGAGCGCGTCGCGCAGCACCGGCACGCCGTTCGCGCCTTCGTCCCATACGGGTAGCGAAAAGCGTTCGTCCATCGACAACGGCGTGAGTCCCGCGAAGTGCCGCGCGATCTGTTCGAGGTGACCGGGCAACACGTTCACGCACACATTGCGATTGTTCACGAAGGCCGCATGCATCGTGCTCGAACGATTGATGCAAACGAGCAGCGTGGGTGGCGCATCCGTGACCGAGCACACGGCGCTTGCGGTAATGCCGCAGCGGCCATGCGAGCCCATCGTCGTGATGACGTTCACCGCGGCGCCCAGATGGGCCATGGCTTGCCGAAAGAGCTTGCGCGCCTGATCGATGTCGGAAAGGTCGGGACGGGGCAGCGCGGACATGGGAGCGTCTCCTGTTTGTTTCATGTTCAGGTTGTGTATATCAAATCGCCGATCAAGCGTACGCGCTGAACCGCACAAAAAAAATCCGCACGTTCCGCCGCCCTGCGCGGGTGGTTACCCAGCGCACTAAAGCTTTTACCTATGCCGCGAATTCGAAGTAATAAAGGGACTTTCGCAGCGATTTCCGGCTGGTTATCATTGGCGCTTCCGATAACGGGACCTTGCGACGAGACGGCCGGATTCGAAGGCCCGCATGGTCCCCGATGCATGTAGAGAAAGAGCCATCGCAATGAATGCTTCCGCTCCCGTGGTGTATATCGTCGACGACGATAACGGCATGCGCACGTCGCTCGCATGGCTGCTCGATTCGGTCGGCGTGAAGTCGGAGGGATTCGCGAACGCAGCCGATTTTCTGCGCGCATTCGACGTGCGCCGTCCCGCGTGTCTCGTGCTCGATGTGCGCATGCCCGAGACGAGCGGCTTCGACGTACAGGCCGAACTCAACCGGCGCGGCGCGACCTTGCCCATCATCTTCGTGAGCGGACACGGCGATATCCCGATGTCCGTGCGCGCGCTTCAGCATGGCGCGATCGATTTCGTCGAGAAGCCTTATAACTCGCAGCAGATGCTCGAGCGCGTGCAGCGTGCGATGAAACTGGCGACGCAACGTCACGCGAAGGATCAGCGGCAACGCGAATTGCGCGAGCGTGTCGAATCATTGACCGCGCGCGAGAAGGAAGTCCTGCGCGGCGTGATCGAAGGCAAGCCGAGCAAGCGCATTGCCGCCGATCTGTCGATCAGCGTGAAGACGGTCGACGTGCATCGCGCGAGCATCAAGGACAAGCTCGGTGCGGCATCCATTGCCACGCTCGTGCGCGACGTGCTCGAAGTATGGAGCCCGCCCGGCGACGAGCTCGCTTGAATCGCACGTCAGCGCATATACAGGCCGCCGTTCACGTCCCAGCATGCGCCGTTAGCGAAGTACGCATCGGGCGACGCAAGCAGCACCGCGACATTGGCGATGTAATCGGCCGAGCCCAAACGTCCTACGGGAATGCCCGCGATCACCTTGTCGAGCTTGTCGGCGGGCACGCTCTCGTGCACGATCGGAAGATCGAGCGGGCCGGGCGATATCGCGTTGACGGTTACGCCTTGCGCGGCGAGATCGCGCGCGAATACTTTGGTCAGCGTGATCGCGCCGCCCTTTGCGGCCGCGTAATGCGCGCCCGTCGCGGAGCCGCCGTTTTGTCCCGCGAGCGATGCGATATTGACGATGCGCCCCGCGCCGCGATCCGCAAAATAGCGGCCGAAAACTTGACAGCCGAATAGCACGCTGCGCAGATTGATGTCGATGACCTGATCGAATTGCTCCGCGGTAATTTCCATTACAGGCACGACTTTCGATGCGCCCGCGTTGTTGACCAGCACATCGATACGGCCCCAGCGTTCATGCACGGCATCGCGCGCGCGCTCGAAATGCGCCTTCGATGTGACGTCCAATTCGATTGCGCATGCGCTGCCTTGATCCGTATCGAGTTCGCGTGCGAGTGCCTGCGTTGCATCGATGGCGATATCGGCCAAGGCGACCTTGTAGCCCGCAGCATGAAAGCGGCGCGCAACCGCCGCGCCGAGTCCGCGTGCCGCGCCCGTGACAAGCGCGATTCTGTTCGACATGTTCCAGTTCCCTTATTGAGCGAGCGCGGCTTCGATATGCGCCGCGACCGCGCAGACGTTTTCGTCCGCGCCCTTGCGCCCGACGATCTGCAGACCCGCTTTGAGCGATGCACCTTCGACACGAACCGGAAAGCTCAACGCAGGATGTCCGCTGAGATTGAACGGCCTGATCAACGACGACATCGCAATCACCGATGCTCCGGCACGCGCGGCTTCGAGCGTGATCGGAAACGCGGGCAGAGTGGGAAGCACGAGCACGTCGACGGCTTCGAGCGCGCGATCCACGGCGGCCGTGAAGATGCGCCTCACGTCTTCGGCGGCGGCGAGATCGGCGGCGGTCGTGTTGGCTGCGCCGCGCAACCGCGCATCGAGGTCCGCACCGAGCTTGCCCGTCTCGACGAGATGCCCGAACGCATGCCATGTCTCTGCATTGATCACGGCGAGACCGGCGCGAAAGGCATCGTCCATCGAATTGAGTTCGATATTGCGCGCGGCAAGTCCCGCGCGATGCACGGCGTCATCGACGGCATTTCGGATACTTTCCTCCGCGACTGCCGCAACGATGCCGACACGAAGCGCCGATGCGTTTCGCCGCGCGCTGTACGCATCGAAAGACGGATCGATCGCAGTCATTGCATCGATCAGCACGCGCATGTGCCGCGCGAACGGGCCGACGCAATCGAGCGTGCTTTCGACAGGCGCGACGCCGCGTCGCGATACGCGGCCGAACGTCGGCTTCAATCCGATCACGCCGCAGCAGGCCGCCGGTCCACGCACCGAGCCGCCCGTATCGGTGCCGAGCGCGGCATCGACGAGGCCGAGTCCTACAGCCGACGCCGAGCCACTCGACGAGCCGCCGGGAATGCGGGCCGCGTCTTGCGGATTGATCGGCGTCCCGGTGAAATCGTTGATGCCGGTCATGCCGAACGCGAGCTCATGCATGTTGGCTTTGCCGTTGATGCGCCAGCCCGCATCGAGAAGACGCTGCACGACCTCAGCATGTTCGGTGGCGGCAGGCGCATCGGCGAGCGCGCGGCTTGCGGCCGTCGTCGGATAACCTGCTATATCGATGCTGTCCTTGATCGCGATGGATGGACCATCGGTATCGTCGTGTCCGCGTAGATCGAACTCGCTGATGAATGCGCTCATGCGCTCGTCTCCTTGCGAGGATTCACTTGCCAGGGCGCATCGAAGAGACGCTCGGTGCGGAAATGCCGGATCAGCCACGGCTGATCTGCATCTCGATTGGAAGGCTCGAAATCGATCTCCAGCCGCGCCGCGATGAGTTGCGCTGTTTCATCGACATAACCGGACGCCTGCAACATGATCCAGCGCCCCTTGGCTTTATTGCCTTCAATCTCGATATGCTCCGACGTCAGAAAATGCACATTCGTCGAAAAATGCGGCGCGGGTGGCAGATAACTTTGAAGCATGTCGACGATTGCAGCGCGTCCTTGCAGCCGCCCGAACTTATGCGCGTATTGCGGCCCGATGCCTTCCCACACGGCATCATTGGTGAAAAGCGCGGCGAGCGATTCGCCTTCGAACGACGAGCCAGGCACATCGCACAGCGCCATATACCGCGCGATCGTCTTTCGCACTTCGTTCTGCGCTTCCAGCGCACAGAGTCGCGCGAGTAATGCATCGATAGTGATTTGCGTCATGGCGTCAAGCGTTATTCGCGGCGGCGGGCGGGACCGCTAACGCACGTCCGACGCGCGCCTCGATCTTTCCGTAGCGCCACAGGTTGTACTCACCGACGGGCGTCGTGCGATAGAGATTGCACACGGCAACGGCGGTTTCGAAATCGGCGACATCGGCCATGATGTAGAACGTCCACGGTGCACCATCGGACTGACCGACGACGAGCCGGTCATCGTCCATCACGCCGAGCACGCGCACGTTGTCCATCGCTTCGATCGCGGCGAGCATCTTGCCGTAGGCTTGCCATACTTCGCCGATTTGTTCGCGCGGCAAGTCGAAGAAGTTTTGCGTGACGCCGCAGCAGAACAAAACGCGCAACGGCAGATTGATGTTATCGGTCATGAGGCATTACTCCTTTTGTCATGCGATGAATTGGATCAGAGATAACCCGGAATCGGCGGGACACCGACAAAGACAGCGCCAGCGCCGTCGTAATTTCCTTCTCCGAGAAATGCGTGTTGTGTGACGACCATCGCATCGCGCATCAGGCGTTGCAATGGATGCGTGCGATAGATCGCCATCGTTCCGCCGAGTCGATATGCGCGATTCACGACATCCGCGCCTTCGCGTGCGATCTGCGTGGCGGAAAGACGCAAGAGGCTCGCTTGCTCGGGCGTGACTTCATTGCCCGCGAGAATCGACTGCCAGGCATCGTCGGTCGTGTCGTAGAAGAACGCGCGGGCGGAACGCAATTGCGCCTCGGCCTTTGCAAGCTCGATGCGGTAATACGCGCGATCGGCGAGTTGCGGCGCGCCGGTCGTCGTCTTGCGCCCGCCGGCCATATGATTCGCGACATCGAGCGCAGCGCGTGCGAGACCGAGATTCACGACGGCGAGCACTTGCGCGGCATAAGCGATGGTCGGATAGCGATAGAGGGGCTCATCGACCATCGATGCACCGCCGCGCACGAAAGTCCAGTCTTCCGCGACGAACTGATTCGTGACGCGCAAGTCATGACTGCCCGTGCCCTGCATGCCGACGACGTTCCAGCTCTCGACGATCTCGACCTGTGCGGGACGAAACACCGCAGTGCGCGGTTTGCCCGGCGCTTCGCCGGTCTTGCCAGTGCCGATGCCCACGCCGAGCCAGTCCGCGCCCTTGCAGCCGCTCGCGAATTTCCACGTGCCGTTCACGCGATATCCGCCCGGCGCGGGTTGTGCGTTTTGTACCGGGAAGAGGCCGCCCGCGAAGACCTGATCGGGTCCGTCCGCATAAATCGATGCCTGCGTCGCGATTGGCAACGCGGCAAGATAGAGATTGGCGGAACCGAAGCTCGCGACCCATGCCGCGGAGCCATCGGCGACAGCGATGCGTTCGATCATGTCGAGGAATTCACCGGGCGCGCGCGCATCGCCGCCAAAGCGCTTTGGTGTTGCTGCACGATAGATGCCGACGCGCTTGAACATATCGATGACATCGCGCGGCACGTGCGACAGCCGATCGAATTCGTCACGGCGCTGCGCGATTTCGGCGATGACATCGTCGAGTGTGAGCTTATCGGTTTGATTGGACATAGCGTCGCGAATAGCGACGGCGGTCGCGGAAGTTGACATGCGGAACGTCTCCTTTTCGTTTGTACCGCGCATGAAGGATGAATGGGACATGCGTTGAATCGCACTGATTGATGCCAGTCTAAAAACGCAAAAAGGTCGAAACAATTGGGAAGGCGAGCGTGCGATTCAGTGAAGCATCCCGGTCGGATAAAGAAATCTTTATCTGCATGCGTGAGCCGTCAGTGCTATGGTTAGTCTCGCAATCCTGCATCGTTCGCACGACGCCATGAACTTTCCCGCTGAAGACGATTTCCACCGCCTGCTCGACGCGCTGACGCAATGCGTGCTTCTGCATGACGCCCAGACGAAGGCTATCGTGTGGGCCAATCGCGCGGCCTGCGTCGCGCTTGGCTTTTCGGTGGAGGAATTGCTTCCGCTCAAGGCACACGACATGACGCGCGATGACATTCGATATCGACGCGAGATCGCCGTAGGCGCAATGGATCGTTCGATCACGGATGGCCCGCAAAGTTATGAATGGTGTTATCGCTCGCGCGCGGGCATCGACATGTTGTCCGAGGCGATAGCCACTTACGTCCCGCTCAAAGACCGCGCAGTGGTGATGGTGCAGTTTCGCGACATCAGCGAGCAAGAAGCGATGCGCCAGAAGCTGCGCGGCTACGAAGCGCGTTTGCGTGAATACATGCAGGATCTGGGTGAGGGCGTCGCGGTGCTGACCCCGCGCGGCAAGGTGAGCTTCGTCAGCGAATCGGGACGGCGCGTGCTGGGCGTGGCAAGCGACGCGCCGCTCGGTGTCGCGCTCGACTACGTGACGCGAGACGATCGCGACCGCCTCATCACTCAATTGCGAAGTGCGACGCGCCAGCATTCGACGCCCGCGCAACGTTATGCGATTACGCGCCGCGACGGTGCGAAGCGATGGCTGCGCATCACGTGCAGGCGCGTCGATATCGAAGAGGGAACGCTGGTGCATTTCCGCGATATCAGCGACGAAGTGGCGATAGAAGACGCGCGCCGCAACGAAGCGCGCATGTTCGAATACGCCGGACGCTATAACGCGATGGGCGAAATGGCGACGGCGATCGCGCACGAGCTGAGCCAGCCGCTTGCCGCCGTGCGCAACTTCATCGAAGGGGCGATTCAGCGGCTTGCGCAGCTCGATTCCATCGACAATGCGATCTGGGGTCTGCGCGCGGCGGACCGGCAGGCCGAACACGCGGCGCATATCATCAAGAGCGTGCGCGAGTTCATCGTAAAGCGCGAACCCATTGAAGCGCAGGCCGATCTTCGCGACGTGCTCGCCGATGTCGCCTACTTCATTCAACTTCGCGCGCGCGACGAAGGCGTGACGGTGAAGATCGAACAAGCGCGCGAGCCGTTGCCGATACGTTGCGAGCGCGTGCTGATCGGTCAGGTGATTCTCAACCTCGCGTTCAATGCGGTAGAAGCATTGAGCGGCGCGAGGCCATCCGCGGGCATCGTCACGCTTGCCACGGCGATGCGCGGCGAGACTGCGGAGCTGCATGTGATCGACAACGGACCCGGCGTGCCCGACGATGCACTCGAGCGCCTGTTCGATGGCTTTTCTTCGTCGAAAGCGGGCGGCAATGGAATCGGCCTGTCGTTGTGCAAGAACATCGTGTCGCGCCACGAAGGACGCATCTGGGCCCAACGCGCGGCGAGCGGCGGACTGCAATGCTGCTTCGCATTGCCTTTGTCTCATCGCGCAGATCGACACGACGTTCCGTGATCAAAGCAGAAAGCCGATGGCGCTCAGCGCTTCGGTCGAATCGATCAGGCGAATGACCTTCTCCACGAGTTTCGGATCGCCATTCGCCATGCCGATCTTGTGCGTGAGATCGGCTGCGAAGATCGTCGATACGCCGCGCTTGTACGCGACGATAACTTGCGCGGACTTTACCTCAACGACATCGGCGCTGTCGCTCGACAAGGTGAAGCGCGACACGGTGCGAACGGTGCGGGCGGCATCCGATGCCGATGCCGAATAGCCCGACGTCATGCGTTGCACGCGCAACTCGCGCATATGCTGATCGTCGTATGCGTAGTTCAGCGTGGCTGCGAAATCCGTCGCGTTCGGATCGATGGGCACGACATAGAAGCCTTGCGGGTCCCATAACTCCAGCCACGCGCGATAGTCGCGGCGATCCAGCATTTCCGCTTCGCGCCAGATGAATTCGATCGCGCGCGCGAACGTCTGTTGAGAGAAGAGTGCGTTGCGATCGTCCATCATGCCTGCTCCATCATTGCGCGCCATTGCTTATAGGCTTCGCGCATGCCGGTTTCGTCCGTGGCGTGCGCGGTCTTTTCTCCGTTCGATGCGGTCGTTTCGCGATTCAAGCCGCGATTCACGAGAATCGGCACATCGGGGCCGGCGTGCGAGCCGCGCTGCACGCGCTCCCATGCTTCGGCATCGTCGGGGCTGCCGAAGCCAAACGGACCTTGAAAGTGCTCGTGAATGCGCAGACGCACGCGGTTCGCTTCTTCAGGGCCGCCGTCCATCGCGAGCGCGACATGGCGAATCTCGGTTTCCTCGGCGGAAATGGGCCGCAGGACGCGGAAGAACGCCATCGACAGCGCGAGATTCGGAAAGAGATTCAGATTGAAGCCGACGCCCATCAACGAGCGCACGATGCGGCGCACTTCTTCGGGCGAGTGCTTTTCAGCGAGCTGTGCAGCGAGGTCGTTGAAGCGTTCGGGCAAGGGCGCGCCGTCGTCCTTGTCGAGATCGACGATTTCAGGCACCAGCACCGCGAGGCTGTGGCCGTTGCCGAGCGAGCGGCAAAACGCTTCGTCGCTCGTCATGAAGCTCGTGATAGCCGCGGCTGTCTCGTCGTCGATGGACTTCATCCACGATTTGTGCACGACCGGAAAGTGATAGAGATCGGTCGTGTTCTCGAGCTGAATCTTCCAGTTGCCCTTGAACTTGAACTTATGTTCGCCGTTGGCCTTGATCGGATAGCCTGCGCCTTGCTTCATGAAAAGATCGATCCACGGCTTCGCGCCGCCGAGAAAATCGTCGAGCGGTTCGATAGCTTCGTTGAAGCTCGCGAAGATCAATCCCTGATAGATTCCGACGCGCAGCTTCTTGAGCGGCAGATCGCCTTTCTCGCAGACGCCTTCATAGCCGTCGCCATAAGGCAGCGCACGCAACGTGCCGTCGAGTGCATAAGACCAGCTGTGATAGGGGCACGTAAAGCCCTTTGCATTGCCCTTATGCTCTTCGCAGACCGTCGCGCCGCGATGGCGGCAGCGGTTTTGCAGCACGTGCACCGCGCCCGCCTTGTCGCGCACGACGATCACCGGCTGGCGGCCGATCGTCGTCGTGACGAAGTCGCCGGGCTTCGGCAATTCGCTTTCGTGGGCGACCCAGATCCACGTTTTATAGAAGATGCGCTCGAGTTCGGCCTCGAAAAGATCGGCGTCGTAATAGAGCGACGGCGCGATGCGGTCCGCTTGCGCGCGACGGCCGAGCGCGCTCGTATCGATGATATGGGTTGTCGGCGTACTCATCGTATTGATGTGGGGTGAGGTTGATCGGCAAACACGAGGACGGCGATGAATCTCGGCACATCCTCTCGTTGACATCAGTCTCGCTTTGCGAAGATCATGCGTCAAATCGATTAAAAAACGGGTGCCGGATAAGTACGGCCGATATCTTGAGAGTTCCCCAATGACTTCCCTCGACCATGTCGATCTCAATCTGCTGCGCGTCTTTCAGGCGATCGTGGAGGAACGCAGCCTTACCAAAGCCGGCGAAAGGCTTGCGCTCTCGCAGCCGGCGGTAAGTTATTCGCTGGGCCGTCTGCGCACGCTGTTCGACGACACGCTTTTTATCCGCACGCGCGCCGGCATGCAGCCGACGCCCGTCGCGCTGGAACTTGCCGAGATCGTCGGACGTGCACTCGATACCGTGCGTGAAGCGCTGCGGTTCGCTGAGCGCTTCGATGCGGCGACGAGCAACCGAACCTTCCGGCTTTCGCTTTCGGATGCGGGAGAAATGGCGTATCTGCCCGCGATCTGCAAGGCGCTGCACGAAGTCGCGCCGCGCGTGAAGCTGCTCGTCGAGCCATCGCCAGTGGAAGAAATCGAAGAAGCATTGCGTTCGAGCCGGCTCGACTTTGCCATCGGCAATCTGCCGTCGCTATTGCCGCGCACGCGTCACGCGTTGCTCTTCGAGGAGGCCTATGTCTGCATGACGCGAAAGCGCCAAGGATTGCCCGAGGGCAAGACGTTGGCGCTCGATCCGTTTCTCTCAGCATCGCATGTGCAGGTGCGTTCGCTCGAGCATAGCCATCACGCGCTCGACGATGCTTTGCGCGCGCAAGGCGTCGGACGCAACATCGCGCTCGCGCTGCCGCATTTCGTCGCGGTGCCCGGTGTGCTCGCAGTGACGGATCATTTCGCGACGCTGCCGGAACGGCTCGCGCATATCCTCAATCGAAGCGACGCGTTCAGGATCTACGCGTTGCCGGTGCGGCTACCCAGAGCCGCGGTGACGATGCATTGGCACGAGCACTTTCACGAGGATGAGGGCATTGCGTGGATGCGCGCTCTCATGTCCGAGATCCTCGCGGGCTTCGACAAGTTGTGAACTCACAGGTTGAGCACGAGCACGGGTGAGCGCGAGCGGGAAACGCAACAGCAGATCACGCTGTTGCTGGCGCGCTCGGCCTGGCTCAGGCAATGGTCGCGATGCTCGGGCTCGCCGCTCATGACATCGACCATGCAGGTGCCGCATATGCCTTCGCCGCATGACGTGTCCACTTCGATGCCGATCGATGCGAGCGCATCCACGATCGATGTGGAAGCATCCACGCGCACGGTCTGTCCGCTGCTCGCGAGACGGACATCGAAAGTATCGAGCGACGCTTCGGTATCGGATTGCGGCTCGGCCTTGAAGCGTTCGAGATGAATAGCTTCAGCCGGTAGATGTCTTTTTGCGGTGTCCACCACGGCGTCCATGAAAGGCGCGGGACCGCATGTGTAGACGTGTGCTTGCCCTTGGGCATCGCGCAGGCAGGCATCGAGTTCATCAAAGAGTGCTTCGCGCTCGATACCGAAGTGAAGCTGAACGTGCTTGTCGAAGGGCGCGCGCGCGAGGAGCGGCAAGAACGCTGCATGGCGTTCGCTGCGCGCGAAATAATGCAGCGTGAAGGACGCATCGATGGCGAGAAGGCGATATGCCATCGAAAGCAGAGGCGTAATGCCGATACCCGCGCCGATCAGGATATGTTCGCTCGCGCCTTCTTCGAGTCGAAACAGATTGCGCGGCGCGCCGACCGACAGCTCGCTGCCGACGCCGACTTCGTCATGCAACGAACGCGAACCGCCGCGCGATTGCTCTTCCTTTTTCACGGCGAAGAGATGCGAGTCGCGGCATGCCGGATCGCCGCATAGCGAGTATTGACGTGTGATGCCGGACGGTCCCGTCACGTCGATATGCGCGCCCGGCTCGTAGGGATCGAAGGGCAGGCCGTCGATACGCGACACGCTGAACGAACGTACGCCATGCGCTTCCTCGCGCAAGGCGTCGACGCGAACTTTGAAGGTTTGAGCTTGCATGATGCTGCCTTTCCTGTGTTATCGAGGGACGATGCCTCGAGCGTAGCGCCCCTCGCCGGATAAGCAAAATAGATAAGAAATCGCACATCACATCAATTCGACGGATATCTTCATGTTGTCGTAGTCGCGGCTGGCGGCACGTTCTGGCGCGTATCGGCGGTATCGATCGTCACGCGCGTTTGATGTGCTTCGCCTTCGATACTCGCGCGATACTGCCTGCATCCGATAAAGAGCAGCACGGCGGCGAGCACGATCGCCACCGCGTCGATGATCGCCATCGAATTGCCGACGGCGAGCGGCGAGCCGAATACCTTGTCGGTAATGAGCGCGACGAGTGTCGTGCCAAGGCCCAACCCGACAAGATTCGATACGAGCAGGAACATCGCCGAGATCTGCGCGCGCATCTGATTGGGCGCAAGTGCCTGCATCGCAGCGGCGGACGTCGGCAACGGAAACGACGCGAAGAACATCGCCGCGACGAGCCATGCCAGAGACGCGCCGAGGCTCGTCGTCTGCGCGAACGCGATTGCCGGAACGAGCATGCACGCCGCACCGATCCATGCTGCGCGCATCGGCGCATCGGTGCGCCCGCGACGCAGCAGCCAGTCGTTCAGCCATCCGCCGCAGAAGACGCCCGTCGTGTTGGCAACGAGCATCACGATGCCGAGCATATAACCTGTCTCGACCGGCGTGAGTCCGAAGCGGCGCATATAGAACGCGGGCGTCCAGCCCATCAGGCAATACAGGCCCATCGCATAGAAAGAAAAACCGAGGTAATGGCAGAAGAACGTCTTGCGATGTTGCGCGATGAAACGCAGCGCATCGCTCATCGCGACGCGCTTTGCCTTGCCCGTTTCGTCTTGCGCGAGTCCCTTGCGCGCGGGATCGCGCACCGTCAGCATGAACACGAACGCGACGAGAAGCCCCGGCAATCCGACGACAAAGAAGGTCAATTGCCACGCGCGTAATTCGCCGACGAGCGGCAAGGTGAACACGCTCGCATGCTTGAGCAATGCGATGACATAACCGCCGACGAGAAACGCAATGCCGCCGCCGATGAACGAGCCGAGCGAATAGATGCCGATTGCGCGGCCCAGCTTTTCCTTGGGAAAGAAGTCCGCCAGCATCGAATAGGTTCCGGGCGACAGCGCCGCTTCTCCCACGCCGACGCTCATGCGCGACGCGAACATATGCGTGAAGCTCTGGCTGAGTCCGCATGCGGCGGTCGCGACGCTCCACAGCGCGATGCCCGCCGCAATGATGCGCGGGCGCGCGAAGCGATCGGCGAGATAGGCGATCGGCATGCCCATGACCGCATAGAACAGCGAGAACGCGAAGCCATGCAGGAGGCTGAATTGCGTATCGGTGAGGTGCAGGTCGCGCTTGATCGGCTCGATCATGAGCGCGAGCACTTGCCGGTCGATGAAAGAGAAGACATAAGCCAGCATGCAGATCACGACGACATACCATTCGTAGGCATAGCGCTTGCCGTTCGGCTTTTTCGTGCTTGGGGAATGCATTCTTGCGTCTCCGATGAATGCTGGTTTCTGGACGTGCACAAGCATTCGCGCGAGCCAGCGCCGCGCGAATGCGATCGAAAAGATGGGAAGAAACTGCGCTTACGTGCGGCGCGTTTCGTGCGTGTATTTCAGCGTGATGATCGTGACGAGTGCGAGCAGGATCAGGAAGACCGATACCGGCCAATAAGCGTGGTAATGCGCGAGCAGCGCCGTGGCGATCAGCGGGGAAAGTCCGCCTGCGAAGATCGATGCGACTTCATGGCCGAGCGCGACGCCGGAGTAACGCACTTCGGTGCTGAAGAGTTCGCCGACGAGCGAAGGAAGCGTGCCGATCATCGCACCGTGGCAGACCGCTGTGCCGAGCACGAGCGCGAGCCAGATGAGCGGCGTGGAATGCGTGCCGAGCAGCCAGAAAAACGGAAACGCCATGAATGCGAGCGATACCGCGCCGATCATATAAACCGGCTTGCGTCCGATGCGATCGGATAACTTGCCCCATAAGAGCATCGCCGCCATTTCGACGACCATCGCGAGCATCACGCCGGTCAGCATCGTCGAATTGGCGATACCTGCGAACTTGCCATAGACGAGCGAGAAAGCGAGAAAGATATATGCGCCGCCGTTTTCGGCCACGCGCAATCCCATCGCCATCAGGATCTCTTTCGGATGCCGCCTGATGACTTCGATAACAGGCATATGCGAAGTCTTGCCCGCGCGATCGGCGTTTTCGAAGTCGCGGCTCTCGGGCAGGTTATGGCGGATATAGACGCCGAGTGCGAAGATCGCGATGCTCGCGAGAAACGGCAGACGCCAACCCCACGAGACGAATTGTTCGTGCGGCAAGGCCTGCACGGCGAGAAACGCGCCCGACGAGAGTACGAAGCCTCCGCCTACGCCGAGCTGGCTCCATGCCGCGTAATATCCGCGCTTGTCGGGCGGTGCGCTCTCGCTGATCATCAATACGCCGCCGCCCCATTCGCCGCCCGAAGCGACGCCTTGCAGCAGCCGCAGCGCGACGAGCGCGGCGGGCGCCCATAGACCGACTTGATCGTATGTCGGCAGCAGGCCGATGCCGAACGTCGCGAAGCCCATGATGAGCAGCGTCCATACGAGCGAGGCGCGCCGCCCGTATCGATCGCCGATATGCCCGAACACGATGCCGCCGAGCGGGCGCGCAACGAATCCCATCGCGAACGCGGCGAAAGCGCCGAGCGTGCCGACGAGCGGATCGGCATTCGCGGGAAAGAACAATTGGCCGAACACGAGCGCGGCCGCCGTGCCATAGACGAAGAAGTCGTACCACTCCATCGCATTGCCAGCGACGGACGCAACGACGATCCGGCTGAGCGCACGGTCCTGAGTGACGGCGACGCGATCGTCGGAAGTCGAAGAGTGAACGGAAGACATGTGGGCTCGCTTGGGGAATGAGTGGGGCGTCGATGCTTTCGAAAGCCTTCGCTTGCCATGCAGTGTCGATGTGACAGATAGCCGCGTCAAATTCGCCGAAAAGGGATGCGCTTATCAGTGCGGCAAATATGCATGCGCATAAGCGGGCTTTATCGATAATCGCGCTTTTGACTGATTTGCCGCGCGGGTCTCGCGAACGCAGACTGCGGTCCACGCCTTTATCCCCAACGCCTTCATACAAGGACTCGCACGCATGAGACTTACTCTGGGCGCATCGCTCGCGCTGCTCGCCATCGCGGGCGCGGCACACGCGCAAAGCTCCGTCACGCTGTACGGCATCGTCGATGACGGCTTCAACTGGACCTCTAATTCCGGTGGCCATAACCTCTACAACATGTCGAGCGGCGTCATGCAGGCAAGTCGCTGGGGCTTGCGCGGCAAGGAAGATCTGGGCGGCGGGCTCGGCGCGCTGTTCGTCATCGAAAATGGATTCGACCTGAACAACGGCTCGCTCGCGCAGAAGAATCGCGGCAGCACACAAGGGCTGATGTTCGGACGCCAGGCGTATGTGGGTTTGTCGAGCGGCTATGGTTCGATGCTCTTCGGGCGTCAATACGATTCGGTGGTCGATTATGTCGGACCATTCGAAGCCGGCACGCAATGGGGCGGTTATCTCGCCGCGCATCCGGGGGACCTCGATAACATCAACAACGCTTATCGCGTGAACAATGCCATCAAGTTTGCGAGCCCGAACTATGGCGGCTTTACGTTCGGCGGTGTGTATAGCTTCGGCGGCATCGCGGGAGACGTCTCGCGCAATCAGGTGTGGTCGCTCGGCGCGGGCTATGCGAATGGACCGCTGACGCTCGGTTTCGGCTATCTGAATGCGCGCAATCCGAACGTCGGCTTCTTTGGCGACAACGGCGCGAGCACAGCGCCCACGGCAAGCGCAAACTTCATTTCATCGCCTGTCTATAGCGGTTACGCTTCGGCGCGCACTTATCAGGTGATCGCGACGGGCGCCGCTTATTCGTTCGGTGCGGCCACGCTCGGCGCGACGTATTCGAACGTGCAGTTCAGGAACCTCGGCGATACCGCCGCATCCGGACCGAATCCTCGCGGCTACAGCGGCAATGCCACATTCAATAACGTCGAAGTGAATTTCAAGTACCAGGCGACACCCGCGCTGCTGCTCGGCGCGGCCTTCGACTACACGAAAGGCGGCGACGTCGATTCCGCGAGCGGCGCGAACCCGGGCGCGAAGTATTACCAGGGCGCGATCGGGGCTGACTATTTCCTTTCGAAGAGAACGGATGTCTATTTGATCGGCGTGTATCAGAAAGCATCCGGCACGGATTCGACCGGAAATTCGGCGGTTGCCGCGATCAATAACCTCACGCCATCGACGAGCGAACGTCAGAGCACCGTACGCGTAGGCATCCGGCATAAGTTCTAAAGTGATGTCTGAAGTGTGCTTGAACGGGCGTGCGCCTATACACGCGCGCGCGCGTTTTTCAATCGTGCATTGCTAGCATTGCGCGACAGGCGCCACTCGGAAAAGAATGGATAGCTTGACGACAAAAAATTGAAAACTTATAAGCAGTCGCATCAAAGACGACGCAAGTAGCAGGAGGAGGGCATGTACGCCAATTATGAAACCTTTGAAGACGCCGACCGCCACGCGCACGCGCTGACGGGATGGGAGCAGCGCTACGACCAGGTTGGCGAGGGCGCCTTTCGCAGCACGGTAAAGCAGGTTTCAGTCGCCGGCGTGCAGGTCTTTCAGGAATCCGCGAACGTTCGCATCGTGCAGCGCGGACAGTTGCCCGCCGGTTTCGTCACGTTCGGGCTTGTGCTCGGCGGTGGCGCGCCGTTCTCGTTTCAGGGCGTGCGGGTCGATGAAAACGCGCTCGTCGTCGCACCCGGCGACAAGGAGTTCCTGTTGCATTCGCCGCCCGATATGTCGATGCTCGGCGTCGCTATCGATGCGAAACTGCTCGCTGCCGCAGCGGATACGGCGGGCGTCGATGTCCAGGACGAGATTCTCGCCCGGCACGTGCTCAACATTCCCGGCGCGGCCGGCGCGCGCGCGGGCAAGCGCATCATCGCGGCGGTCGAGACCGCGCTCGCGGACCGCGATGCCTTTTCATCGGGCGAAGGCGCGCATCGCTTCACGCATACCGTGACGGAAAGCATTCTCGATCTGCTGACGTTTCATGTGCCCACGCGCGAAGATCGCTTGACGTATGCGTGTCGCGCTGATGTCGTTCGGCGCGCGCATGATCTCGTGCTCGCGCGCCCCGAGCAGCCGATTTCGGTGCTCGACCTGTGCGATAAGTTGCGCGTGAGCCGCCGCACGATTCAGAACAGCTTTCAATCGGTCACGCAGATGAACCCGGTGAGCTATCTGCGAGCAGTGCGTCTTGCACAAGTGCGAAGGCTTCTCACAACGACATCGCAGCACGAAGTGCCCGTTCGCGAAGCCGCGATGCGCTGGGGATTTTCGAACCTCGGGCACTTCGCGAGCGATTACAAAAGTCTGTTCGGCGAGCTTCCCTCGCAAACCCCGCGCGCACGCTGATCGCCGCATAGCGCATTCACCATTGCCGATATCGCCCGCATGAACTCGGCGCGATATCGGCATTGCCTTTTTGAAAGCGCGCTTTAATAAAAGTCGCGTCTCTGTCGGCTCCCTTTCTAATGCTCCATTTCGGCACGCACGCGCTGCCGGTTACGAAGTGCTCTTTTTTATTGTCGTCTTTAGAGTCGTCTCGACGATAAACAAGGAGGAGCACGATGGAGATGAGACGGCTGGTCACCGCCATGGGGGCCTTATTGTATGGACTGCTTGCGTGTCAACTGCACGCGGTCGCGGCCGAAAAGCCGGAGGAACTGACGGTGGCGAAGGTGCCGCCGTATAGCCCGCATCGTGTGTTCGTGACGGACGTATCGTTCGCGAGCATGACGGACGCGCGCGTTCACGTGTTCGATGGCGATACCAGACGGTTCCTCGGTGAAATCGATGCAGGCTTCGCGCCGGGCTTCACGATCTCGCCCGATCACAAGACGAGCTATGTCGCGACGACGTATTTCTCGCGTGGCAGCCACGGCGCGCGCACGGACGTGGTCGAGATCATCGATAACGCGACGCTCGAAGTGACCGGCGAAATCGAGATTCCGGCCAAGCACGGTCAAACCGTGCCGACGCCGTACAGCACGATTCTTTCGGAAGACGGCAGCCGTTTGTATGTGTCCAACATCACGCCGTCGACGTCGGTCACGGTCATCGATACGGCCGCGAAGAAAGTGCTCGGCGAGATCGATACCGATGGCTGCGTGCTCGCGTATCCGAGCGGCAACGACCGCTTCTCCGCACTGTGCGAGAGCGGCAAGGCGCTGACTGTCAGGCTCGATGCAGCGGGCAAGGAAGCGAGCCGAAAACTCTCCGATGCGTTCATCGACGTCGACAAGGATCCCGCGTTCATCAACGCGGTGCGCGACGGCAATCAGTATGTGTTCACCACGTTCCTCGGCAACGTCCGCACGGTGGATTTCTCCGGCGATGCACCGGTGTTCGGTACGTCGTGGTCCTTGCTGAGCGATCAGGAACGCAAGGCGGGCTGGCGTCCGGGCGGCTTGCAACAGACCGCGCTCAACACGACGAGTCATCGTCTTTACGTCGCGATGCACAAGGGCGCGGACGGTTCGCATAAGGAGCCGGGCACGGAGATCTGGGTCTACGACACGCAAACCAGAAAGCGCGTGTCGCGTTGGGATCTCGCGAAACAGAAGATCGATCCGCTGCTCGCGATTCAGGTCAGCACCGACGAAAAGCCGCTGTTCTACGGCCTCACGCCGACATCCGATCTCGTCGTGCTGGATGCGACGACCGGCAAGCGTCAGCACGTCGAGAAGCAGCTCGGCACGACGTCGACATTGCTCCTCAACCCCTGAGGTGACGCGATGATCGATCCCGTCATTCTCATGGTGTGCATCGCGTCCGCGACGATCATCGCGCTTGCGAGCACGGCGCCGAAGTGGCGCGAGCCGTCGCGGTTTCGCGCATCGCTCGATGCGTTCGCGCTGCTGCCGGCATTCGCGGTGACGCCGTTTTCATTCGCGTTCCCCGCACTGGAAGCAGCAGGCGCGATCGGTTTGTTGTTCGCCGATACCCGCATGGTCAGCGCCATCGTGCTGACCGCGCTCTTCGCGCTCTTCGGTGCGGCGCTCGCGATCAACGTGTTGCGCGGTCACACCGATATCGATTGCGGCTGCACGGGTTTCATCGCAGCGAGCGCGTCCAGGTCGATCGGCTGGTGGCATGTCGCACGCGCCGCAATGCTTGCCGCGCTCGCCGCCGCCGCGCTCATTCCCGCAAGCGGTCGCGCGCTCGTATGGTTCGACTATTTGAGCGCGGGCGCCTGCACGCTCTTCGCCGTCGCCGCGTGGTTCACGCTCGACGTGCTGCTGCTCAATCTTCCCAAGCTCGATTCTCTGAGGAATTCATGATGCAAACCGCCCTGATGATTTCGGCCGCACTGTCGTGGGCCGCTTTGCTCGCGCTCGGCGCGATCTGTCTCGCACTCGTTCGCCAAGTCGGCATTCTCTACGAACGCATGATGCCCGCAGGCGCACTGATGATCGACAAAGGCCCGGCAGTCGGCGCCATTGCACCGGTGTTCGAGTTGGGCGATATCGCGGGCCGCGCGGTGAAGGTCGGCGGCCTGTCCAACTCGAAGCGCAATACGCTCGTCTTCTTCCTGTCGCCGACATGCCCGGTCTGCAAGAAGCTGCTGCCCTTGCTCCCGTCGATTCAGGCGCGTGAAGGCGCGGTCGACATCGTGCTCGCAAGCGATGGCGAATTCGAAGAGCACGCGGCGTTCTATCGCAAATCCGGTCTTTCGCAGTATCCGTATGTGCTCTCGCAGGAACTGGGCCTTTCGTATCAGATCGGCAAGCTGCCTTATGCCGTACTGCTCGATGAAGAAGGCAAGGTCCGCGCGAAGGGTCTCGTGAATACGCGTGAACATCTGGAAAGCCTGTTCGAAGCAAAGGAACGCGGTGTCGCGTCGCTGCAGGAATTCGTGCATGGCAAGCACGATGATCACGCGCATCACGATCACTCGGGCCAGGTCGGGCAGCACGCCTGAAGACGCCGATCAATCATTCATTCCTACAGGTGAGCGTTCATGAAATGGCTGGATTCATTCTTCGAACATAAGGCGCGCGGCGTCGCGCAGCGCAGTTCGCGCCGCAGTGCGATGGCGAAGCTCGGCAAGGTGCTGGTTGGATCCGCGATGGTGCCGCTGCTGCCGGTAGATCGCACCGCGTATGCGACCGAGCCGAAGAAGCCGGGTGCATCGGCAAGCGACGATCCGACGAGTTGCGACTACTGGAAGTATTGCGCGATCGACGGCTGGCTTTGCAGTTGCTGCGGCGGCACGTCGAGCAGTTGCCCGCCGGGCACGACACCTTCGCCGATCACGTGGATCGGTACGTGCCGCAATCCGCACGATGGCTCCGACTACATCGTGTCGTACAACGATTGCTGTGGCAAGACGAGTTGCGGACGCTGCTTCTGCAATCGCAACGAACGTGAGAAGCCGCTCTACAAGTTATCGCTCAACAACGACATCAACTGGTGCATGGCGAACGGCAATTCGAATTACCACTGCTCGGTATCGGTTTTGTTGGGAGCGGCAACGCAATGAAGACTGCAACTGTGTTGATGACGGCGCTCGTCGTCGGCGCGATGGTTTTCGCTACCGGCGCATCGGCGCAAACGGTGCATTATCCCGGCGGCAAATCGACCTTCGATGGAAAGTGCGCAGTGTGCCATCAGGCAGGCGGCAAGGGCATGGATGGACTCGCGCCGCCGCTCGTCGAGTATCCCGGTAAGTATGCGAGTTCGTCCGATGGCCGCGCACAGCTCGGACATACCGTGATGTACGGCATGTTCGGTCCGATCAAGGTCAAGGAGAAGAGCTACAACTTCAAGATGCCGAGCTTCGCGTCGCTGTCCGATGAAGAGATCGCCGACGTGCTGAACTACGTCGTGTTCGATCTGAACGCGCAGCACGGATCGGCAAAGCCCTTCGATGCATCCGAGGTCAAGGCGTGGCGTGCGGGTCCGCTCGATCAGACCGCCGTGCATCAGCGGCGTGAAGCGGTCGTGAAGGGCCTCGGGCTATGAAGGCGCGCGCGGTCGTCGCTGCTGCGATGCTGGCCGCGTTGTCGGCGACAGCTGCATCGCAGACGTACGATGCCGCCCGCGCGCGGAAGGACTGGGTGCTCAATTGCATGGGATGCCACACCGCCGACGGCTCGGGCATTCCCGGCAAGGTGCCCGCATTGCGCAACTCGCTCGGCCATTTCGTATCGCTCGCCGAGGGGCGGCAGTTCGTGATGCGCGTGCCGGGCGCGGCCAATTCCGCATTGAACGATGCCGAACTCGCCAACGTCCTGAACTGGCTGCTCGCGACGATGAACGAAGAGTCTCGGCCCGCATCGTTCAAGCCCTACACGGCGGACGAAGTCGCGGCGCATCGCCGGCCCGCGCTCACCGATGTCGCCCGTGCCCGGATGAAGCTCGTGAAGGAATTACAGGAGAACGGCGTCGACGCCGTCCCTGAACATTACTAGGAGACACCAGGATGAACGATAGCCAGCATCTCGCGATGCTCGATTCGACGCGCGCTTTTATCGCGTCGGCAAAGCACATGTTGATCGACGGCGCATGGGTGCAAAGCGCAAGCGGCGCGATGCTCGACGTGATCGATCCCGCTAGCGGCGCATTGCTGGCACGCGTGCCGAGCGCCGATGAAACCGATGTCGATCGTGCGGTGCAAGCCGCGCGCCGCGCATTCGACGACTCCGCGTGGTCGCGCATGAAGCCGACCGATCGCGAGCGCCTCTTGTTGCGCGTCGCCGATCTCATCGAAGCGAACGCGCGTGAGCTTGCTGAAATCGAATCGCTCGATAACGGCAAGCCGGTGACGGTCGCGCAAGGTCTCGATGTGTCGATGGCGGCGCAATGCTTCCGCTATATGGCCGGCTGGGCGACGAAGATCGAAGGCAGCACGCTCGACGCATCGATTCCTTATAGTCCGTCCAACGAGTTTTTCGGCTACACGCGCAAGGAGGCCGTGGGCGTCGTCGGTGCGATCATTCCGTGGAACTTCCCCTTGCTGATGGCATCGTGGAAACTTGCGCCCGCGCTCGCGACGGGCTGCACCGTCGTGCTCAAGCCCGCCGAAGACACGCCGCTCTCCGCGCTGCGTCTCGCGATGCTGATGGAGGAGGCGGGCATCGAGAAGGGCGTAGTCAACGTCGTGACCGGTCTCGGCCGCACGGCGGGCGCTGCGCTCGCGCGTCATCCGGGTATCGACAAGATCGCGTTCACGGGTTCGACGCCGACCGGAAAAGCTATCGGTCATGCGGCGCTCGACAACATGACGCGCATGTCGCTCGAACTCGGCGGCAAGTCGCCGGTGATCGTGCTGCCGGATGTAGATATCGACAAAGCCGCGCAAGGCGTCGCCAACGCGATCTTCTTCAACTCGGGGCAAGTGTGCACGGCGGGTTCGCGCGTCTATGTACACGAGAAAGTATTTGACCGCGTGATGGAACGTGTCGCGGCCATTGCCGATTCATTACCGATGGGTCCGGGGCTCGATGCATCGACGCAGATCGGCCCGCTTGTTTCAACTCGGCAGATGGATCGCGTGCTGGGTTATATCGAAGCGGGACGCGACGAAGGCGCACGTGCAATCGCGGGCGGCGCGCGCAAGGAAGGCGCGGGCTTCTTCGTGAAGCCGACCGTGCTCGTCGATACGGATCATTCGATGAAAGTCGTGCGCGAAGAGATCTTCGGCCCGGTTCTTGTCGCGATGCCGTTCAACGATATCGACAACGTCGTCGCGAAGGCGAACGACACGCCGTATGGTCTCGGCGCGAGCATCTGGTCGAACGATCTGTCGGCGATTCACAAGCTCGTGCCGCGTATCAAGGCGGGCACGGTATGGGTCAACTGCCATTCGCTGCTCGATAACGCTATGCCGTTCGGCGGCTTCAAGCAATCGGGTTTCGGGCGTGAGCTCGGACGCGCGGTGATCGACATGTACACCGAAACCAAGTCGGTGCTGATCCATTACGCGTGAGGACGCTCGCATGACCACTAAAACAATTGCGCGCCAGCTCGTTTCGACGGCGGCGCTCGCCGTGTGCGCGAGCGCATCGGCGCAAAGCAACGTGACGTTGTACGGTACCGTCGATGCCGGGATAACCTATACAAGCAACCAGCAAGTCACGAACGCGGACGGAAGCGTCGGCTCGGGGCATAACTTCGCATTCTCGGGCGGCGATCTCGTACCTTCACGCTTCGGTCTGCTCGGCGTGGAGGAGCTCGGCGGCGGCCTGCAAGCGAAGTTCAACGTGGAGAACAGCTTCTATACGGGAACCGGTAGCTTCGTGCAGGGCGGGGCGCTCTTCAATCGTCAGGCGTGGGTCGGACTCGCGCACGAGCAGTTCGGCACGCTGTCGTTCGGTCGTCAATACGATTCGTATTCGGATTTCCTCGGGCCCTATGTGTCGAGCAATTCATGGGCGACGCTTTATGGCTCGCATATTGGCGACGTGGATAACCTCAATGAAGCGTTCAACTTCAATAACGCGATCAAGTACACGAGCCCGGACTGGAATGGCTTCTCGGTCGGCGGCACGTATAGCTTGGGCGGTGTTGCGGGCGATTTCGGGCAACGGCGCGGCTATGCGTTCGCGGCGGCTTATACGCGATTGCCGATATCGATCAGCGCGGGCTATCTGAATCTGCACAATCCGCTCGATGCGGCATTGGGCGGTGCGAGCGGCTATATTGGCGATTTCGCGTGTTCCAATCCGTCCGCGCTCTATTGCCAGTTGCAGAACGCCGAAGCATTGAAGGCGTATGGCGCGGGCGCATCGTATGCAATCGGGCCGGCGACCATCGCGCTGACTTATACGCATAGCCGTCTCGAGCATAGCCAGTACTTCGCCGACAGCGCCAATCCGCAAGGCCGTAACATCGCGTTCGATATCGGCGAAGTGAATCTGACTTATGCGGCCACGCCGTTTCTGCAACTCGGCCTCGCCTATATCTATAACAACGCGAAGCCGGACGGCGCATCGTCGACGCGCTTTCATCAGTTGAACGTGGGCGCGAATTACGCGTTGTCCAAACGCACCGCGCTCTATGGCGTCGCGATCGTGCAGAAGGCGGTGGGCGCGGGACTCGGTATCGATCCCGCGACGGGCGGCCCGGCGAATTACGCGCAGATTCCCAACGTGCCCAACTCGAACAGCGATTGTCAGTTATCGGTGACGCTCGGCGTTCGGCATAACTTTTAGGCTTTCCGAGGCGTGCTTTGACCCGGCCGAGATGTTTCTCCGCCGGGCTTTTTTTCGTTTGCGCACCGTATTCTTCAATCAATCTCATGGATGGATATCGGCATATATGATTGATTTGACCGATAACATCGCGTCGTTTAATTTCGTTGCAGATCAAACGAAACGGAGACGCAGGTCGTGTCATTTCCCTTCATCGGCATCGAAAAGATCGAGACGATGCTCGTCGATGTGCCGACGATTCGCCCGCACCGCCTGTCGGTCGCCACCATGAATTGCCAGACGCTCGTGATCGTGCGTGTGACGTGCACCGACGGCATCGTCGGATGCGGCGAAGGCACGACCATCGGCGGACTCGCCTATGGCGAAGAAAGTCCCGAAAGCATCAAGACCAATATCGATACGTACTTCGCGCCTCTGCTCAAAGGCATGGATGCGAGCCGGCCTGGGGCAGCGATGGCCAAAGCTCGGGCGCTTTTCCAAGGCAATCGCTTCGCCAGATGCGCGCTCGAAACCGCGCTCTTCGATGCCCAGGCGCAACGCCTGAACGTGCCGCTTTCGGAGTTGTTCGGCGGACGCGTGACGGATCGCGTCGATGTTGCATGGACGCTCGCGAGCGGCGATACGGGGCGCGATATCGACGAAGCGGAGCAGATGCTCGACCGCCGCAGGCATCGCATATTCAAGCTGAAGATCGGCACGCGCGCGGTCGCTGACGATGTCAAGCATGTCGTCGCCATCAAGCATGCGCTTGGTGATCGCGGCGATGTGCGCGTCGACGTGAATCAGGCATGGAGCACGAGCGATACGGTATGGGCCGCGAAGCGTTTCGCCGATGCGGGCGTGAGCCTGATCGAGCAGCCTGTCGCCGCGCACGATCACGCGGGCCTTGCGCGGCTCACGCAACTCGCACATGTGCCCATCATGGCCGATGAAGCGCTGCACGGTCCCGCCGATGCATTCGCGCTCGCGAGCACGCGCGCCGCCGATGCTTTCGCCGTGAAGATCGCGCAATCGGGCGGCCTCGCGGGCGCAGCGAGCGTTGCGTCGATTGCGCGGGCGGCGAACATCGGTCTCTATGGCGGCACCATGCTCGAAGGCGCAATCGGCACGATCGCATCGGCGCAGCTATTCAGCACCTTTGGCGAATTGCGCTGGGGCACGGAGTTGTTCGGGCCGCTGCTGCTTACCCAGGACATTCTCACGGAGCCTTTGCGCTACGAGAACTTCGCGCTTCATTTGCCGCAAGGGCCGGGACTCGGCATCACGCTCGACTGGGAGCGTATCGAACGCATGCGCCGCCACTGACCGATTAGAACCGAACAACGCAGCACCCCACATATACCGATTCACGGAGACATCGACAATGAACAGAGACACCATCGACGCGCTGCTTCAAAAGATCAACGACAGCGCCACGAGCGAAGGCAATGCGCGTACGAAGACCATTGTGAATCGCATCGTGCGCGATCTCTTCTATACGATCGAAGACCTCGATGTGACGCCTGGCGAGTTCTGGGCCGCGCTCAACTATCTCGGCGAAACGGGGCAAAGCGGTGAGTTCGGCCTGATCGCGGCGGGCCTCGGTTTCGAGCATTTTCTCGATGCGCGTCTGGACGAGAAAGAAGCGAAGGCCGGTCTCGAAGGCGGCACGCCGCGCACGATCGAAGGTCCGCTCTATGTGTCGGGCGCGCCGGAATCCGTGGGCCATGCACGGCTCGACGATGGCACGAGCTTGGGCGATACGCTCGTGATGCGCGGCCGCGTGCTGACGCAAGAGGGCAAGCCGCTCGCGAATGCACTGGTCGAAGTGTGGCACGCAAATCATCTGGGCAACTACTCGTACTTCGACAAGTCGCAGTCCGCGTTCAATCTGCGCCGCTCGATCCGCACCGATAGCGAAGGCAACTATGCGTTCACGAGCGTCGTGCCCGTGGGTTATAGCGTGCCGCCTGGCGGCAAGACGCAGCAATTGCTCGACCAACTTGGACGGCACGGACATCGTCCCGCGCATATTCACTTCTTCGTGTCCGCACCGGGTTATCGCAAGCTGACGACGCAGATCAATATCGACGGCGATCCGTATCTGTGGGACGATTTCGCGTTCGCAACGCGCGACGGCCTTGTTCCCGAAGTGAAGAAAGCGGAAGGCGCGCAAGGCAAACCGTATGGCGTCGAAGGTCGCTTTGCACTGATCGATTTCGACTTCACGCTGTGCAGCGAACGCGATGACGTACCGCGCACGGAAGTCGAGCGTGTGCGCGTGGCGCTCTGAACGCAAGCGTATTGCCTGCCTCCGCCGGAGACGGCGGAGCGTCGCATCACTTCAGGAGCGACCATGCTGTTTCACGTCGAGATGACGGTCAATCTTCCGCACGACATGACGAGCGCGCGGGCGGACGAACTCAAGGCGCAAGAGAAGGCGATGGCGCAGCAGTTGCAGCGCGAAGGCGTGTGGCGTCATCTGTGGCGCATCGCGGGACGCTATGCGAACGTCAGCATCTTCGATGTCGAAAGCCCCGCGCATCTGCATGACGTGCTGAGCCGTTTGCCGTTATTTCCGTATATGTCGATGGAAGTCACGGCGCTGTGCAGACATGCATCGTCGGTGAGGGAAGGGGACGCATAAGCATGAGCGTGCGATCGTTGTTACGATCTCGGCATGAACGATAAGCTCGATCAACATGCCGATCTGTTCGGCGTCGATGGCTGCAAGGCGGGATGGTTCGTCGCGAAGCAATGCGGGCGCAGCGGGACGATCGCGACGGATGTCATCGCCCGCTTCGCGGACCTGCTCGACTGGACTCGCGCGAATGCGATCGTGGCCGTCGACATGCCGATCGGCCTGTCATCGAACGGCACGCGCACATGCGACACGCTTGCCCGCAAAATGCTCGGCCGTCCGCGCGCCAGTTCGGTTTTCTCGCCGCCGGCGCGCGCGGCATTGGCGGCATCGGACTATGAAGAAGCGTGCGCGCTCAATCACGCCGCATGCGCAAAGCGCATCTCGATCCAGGCATTCCACATTCGCAACAAGATCGCCGAAGTCGACGATGTAGTGCGCACGCGCGCCGGTGCTGCGGCGCGCGTCTTCGAAGTACATCCGGAACTGAGCTTCATGCATCTGCGCATGGAAGAGGGCGGACCGTCGCACGGCTTGCGCGAAAGCAAGGCACATGCGCCGGGATTCGCCTTGCGTCATGCACTGCTCGTGCAATGCTTCGGCAGCGCGATCGACACGGCGCTGGCAGCGCGCAAGTCCGCGCAAGCATCGCGCGACGATGTGCTCGATGCCTTCGCCGTGCTATGGAGCGCACGCCGCATCGCTTCGGGAAAGGCCTTTCGCTTGCCGGAAGCGATCGAGCACGATGCGGCGGGCGTCCCGATGACGATCCATTGCTGAAAGCGCGACGTCATCCGCCTTGCCTGCGATAGTGCGCCACGTGCAACGCCTTTATGCGATCCGCGAATTCATCGACGGGGCCATCGACCACGATATCGTCGACGACTTGCTGAATCGGCAGTGGCCGCACGCGTCCCGGCCGGGCGCCGAGCTCGGTGCGCCAGCGCGTGAACTGCTCGCCCGACGCCGCATAAACGATGCGCCCCAATCCGACCCACGCATGGGCCGCCGAGCACATCGGGCAATGCTCGCCTGACGTGTACACGACGGCATCCTTGCGCTCCGCTTGCGGAACGTGCTCCGCCGCCCATTTGGCGATCGCGAATTCCGGATGCCGCGTCTGATCGCCGCTGCTTACGCGGTTGCGGTCTTCGAAAAGCACGCGCCCGTCTTTCGAAACGAGCATGGAACCGAAGGGCTCGTCGCCGTTGTCGAGCGCTTCCTGCGCCAGTTCGATGCAGCGGATCAAATGCTTCTTGTCGATATCGTCGATCATGGCGTGCGCTCCTTGTCTGACTGCCGGACTACGATGTTAGCGAACCAGCGAATAGCGAAAGGCTTTTCTCGATGCGCTGCAAACGGCGGGAATCGGGCTACGACGACCGGCAGGGCGGTATAAAATTGAGACGTACTTGTCTCGCGCTCGAAAGCGCCGCTGCCATGGAAACTCATTCGGGCAAAGAAGCCTCCCGCAAACGGATGACGCCGCGCACGCTCAACGTGCTGACGGCGCTCATCGGCCTGGCCACGCTTGCGTTGGGCGTGGCGTGGCTGATCTATACGTGGATAGTGCATCTGGAAGTGCCGTACTTCGCGATTCCGCTCGTGCTGACGGTGCCGGTAATCGTCGCGGTGGCGTTCCGGAATTGCTGGGACTGAAGCGTTTCGATGCGCGTCCGAACGTCCACGCAAAAGAAAACGCACCGTGGCGATTCGATCGCGACGGTGCGTCTGAATGTCGTTGGTAGGCTCGATTGGACTCGAACCAACGACCCCCACCATGTCAAGGTGGTGCTCTAACCAGCTGAGCTACGAGCCTACGGAAGCCGCGAATTATAGGGGAAAGTTTCGCGTTGTGGGGATTTTTGAGCGAGGAATTTTTTACGAGGTTCTGCGAGGTTCGCGGCCTAAGCGGCCAAAGGATATGCGTCGGTTTACATAACACAAATTATCGAATGATTTGTTGTAGGTCCCAAGTTCAGATGTCGTGTTTGCGCCAAGTAGAGATGTCGCGTTTTGACGT
>NZ_FCNX02000015.1 GCF_001544835.2 Caballeronia fortuita
GCGTGGCTCGTTGGTTCAGCACCAAATAGCTCCAGCCCGCTTCGCGGCCGATGGGTTAGTTGGGTTGCGAGCGCGCTCGCGTCCCATCGGTTTCCCTCGCATACCCGACGGCAGCGCGCAGCGCTGTGCCGAAACTGTTTGGTGCTGAACCAGTGCGCTCAAAGTAATGGCAAGTCAGACCGTGCGCGATCCAAGCCCGCTTAGGTGTTTGAGGGCACTCTTTAGGCGAGTGCCGCCGTGGACGAGAGAACTACCCAAACTGCGTGTGACCGCGGGCCTGAAAAAGCTGCTTTCTTTGCCTACTTTCTTTGCAGCAGCAAAGAAAGTAGGTGCCGCCCCGCACAGGGGCAACGCTAATAGACCAACACGAATATGGGATCCGGCGAATCGAAGCGATCAACACCGCCGCGAAGAAATCGGCCAAACTGCCGCCCCGCACAGGGGCAATGCTAATAGACCAACACGAATATGGGATCCGGCGAATCGAAGCGATCAACACCGCCGCCAAGAAATCGGCCAAACTGCCGCCCCGCCCAGGAGCAACGCAAATAGACCAACACGAATACGGGATCCGGCGAATCGAAGCGATCAACACCGCCGCCAAGAAATCGGCCAAACTGCCGCCCCGCCCAGGGGCACAGCCAACAAACCGTCACGACCCCGGAATCCGGCAAAAAAAGAACTCACGCACCCAAATCACCTTCCCCGGCGATCAACCCCAAAATCCCCCGCCGAAGCTCCGCCGGGCTAACCGGCTTCGAAAGCACATCCTGCTCGCAAGCCAACGGCACGATACTCGCCGCCGGCTCGCCGGTCACAACAAGACACGGACAAGGCCGCCCGAGCCGCGACGCCCCGAGCATCGCCACTTCCCGCGCAGTCTTCGCATCGCGCAGCCGAAAATCGGTAATGATCAGATCCGGAAACCGCTCGATATCGCCAAGGATCGTCCGGAACTCCTCGAAGCTCGCGGCGGAATCGTAGAGCACGCCCCATTGCGACAACAGCGCTTCGGTCGACGCCCGCACGAGACCATCGTCCTCCACGAGCAGCACGTAACGTCCCTTCAGGTGCGCCATTTCCGCCGCTTCCGAACGCGCCGGCGCGCGCGCCGACGGCGTGTCGGGCGAAGGTCCGCACAGCGGCATTTCGAGCGAGAAACGCGAGCCGCGTCCTTCGGTCGACTTCAGTTCGATGCGATGCTGATCGAGCATCGACATCACCGCATTCACGATCGACAGCCCGAGGCCAAGCCCCTTGTCGCGATCCTGCTCGGGATTGTCGACCTGAAAGAACGGCTGGAAGATCGCATCGAAGTAATCGGCCGGTATGCCGATGCCGTTATCCAGCACGTCGATGCGCGCACGCGTCGCGGAGCGCACCACGCCGACGATCACCGTCGGCTTCGACGTCTTGCCCGAATCCGCGTACTTGATGCCGTTCGACACGAGATTGGCAACCGCGCGGCAAAGCCAGTGCGCATCGCTCCTCACGCAGACGACGTCGTCCTTCGGCAGCCGCACGCGCAGTTCGACACCGCGGCTCATCGCGAACGGACGCAATTGCTCGATGGCTTCCTCGACGGTCTGCCGCACGTCGAACACGTGATAGCGCGGCACCACGCGCCCCGATTCCAGCCGCGACAGATCGAGCACCGCGTTCAGAAGCCGCGCAAGAATCACGGACGAACGCCCGCACTCGTTGATGAGCCGCTCGGCCTGATCGAACTCGCCATTGCGGATCGCTTCGGCGGCGGCCTGCAGGAAAAGGTTGAGCGCGTGCATCGGCTGGCGCAGGTCATGCGTCGCGGCGGCGAGGAAGTTGGACTTTTCGCGGCTCGCCGTTTGCGCGGCGATCATCTGCTGTTCGCGCAATGCGAGCAGCGCGTTGGTCTTGTTTTCCTGATCCTTCTTCGACACCTCCAGTTCGCGGTTCTTGCGCCCGAGCGAGACGTTCGCGGCGCGCAACTCGTCGTTCAGCGACGCGAGCGCGCGCTCCGAGCTATAGCGCTCGCGCGAGACGCGCTCCGCATGCGTGCAGACGCCGTGCCCCACGACCACGACGTTGAACATATAGAACAGCCCCGCGAAGAAATCCTCGGGGTTGAGCAGATGAATGGTGACCTGCAACACGACGATCGACGCCAGCGTGATGATGCCGGCCGTCAGCGCGACGCGCGAGCGCAGATAGAAGAAGCTGAACTGGAAGAACAGCGCGAGACACAGCCCGATGAAGTGCTGCGTGTAGTTATACGGCGCGGGCGTGATTGCGACCATCGCGAGAATCAGGCAGAGCAGCCCATAGATGCCCGTGAGGATGATGCGTTGCGCGGTCGCGTGCGAGCGGAACGACGGCCGCAATACCAGCACGCCGACGAAAAACAGCAGCGCGATGCCCGCGAAACGCAGCGCGAGAATGCTGGACAAGCGCGAATCGAGCGCCTGATTGCCGCGCGCGAAGCTGAAATCCCACCATAGAAAGCACGTCCAGATGGCGAGCGCGAGCAGCGTCGATGCGCGACGGAACGCACAGAAGCGCTGGCTATGATCGTCGAGGAACTGCGCCTCGAGCGCGGGATCGGAGAACGGCGCCGGTATCGACAGATTGCGCACCAGACTCGCGCCGGCCTCACGCGCGGCCGCGAGAAGAATTCCTGGATTGCGCACGCCGGCGGCGCGTTGCGGTACGGCCATCTTCATGCTCGCTCACGGAATCGGGTTATCTACTTTAGGCCAAGGCGGTCATACAAATACGCCTTTTTTTAGCGATCGGCCGTTCCGACCGGAAATTATTGCGGATTCTTGGGGCGAGACGGGCGAGAGAAGGAGGGGAGAGTGTCGATCGGCGAGCGTTCGGAATTCATCGCCCGCCGATTCGAAGGACAGCCACATCGAATGCCCCCCGCACGACGACGAGGGTGTCTTGCACTTGCGACCGCTCAGCTTTTTGGCTTGGCCTTGGTGGTGCGCTTCGTGACCTGCATTTCCTTCGCGCCCGCAGACTTCGTGGACGATGCCTTGCTGCCGGCTGTTTTCTTGCGGCTCGACATTTCCGTTTCAGCGGGCTGGCTTGCTTGTGCCTTGCGTGGGGATGGCATGATGACCTCCTTCAGTATGTGTCCATATCGACACATTGATAACCATAGGATGCGCCCAGCCGGTATTCAAGACATGTGCAGCCCGCGCGCAACGCATCGGCGCAAGAAACTTCTGAGAGCGAAGCATTTCGGTCGACGCACGTTCGGCAAGCAGCGCGATCAGCGGATGAGCTTCAGCCCCGCCGGCAGCGTTTCGCCAAACACGCGCCCTTCGTCGGCGCGATCGAGTGCGACGGTCTCGCGCACCATCGCGATCCACGCGTGCGCCGCGCCCATCGTCTCGAGGCGCTGGACGACTGCGGCGCGGGCATCGTCGGGAAGATCGCGCGAACGGTCGCCGGTCATGCGGGCGATCTGCACGGCGGCGAACGCGGCGGGATCGACCTTCTTCCAGTCGAGCGCGAGGATCGCATCGAGCCAGCCGACGGCGACATCGGGCGGCACCACGCCATGCGCGCTGCCGTAGAAGGGCGCGCGCGCGCCGATGCGCCCGAGCGCCCACCAGCTTTGCACGCTCTCCGAAGGCTTCCTGAGCCGCGTGAGCAGCCATTCGCCGACTTCGATCTTGCGCTCGACCGGCACGCGTTCCAGCGACGCCGCAAGCCGCACCATGTCCTCGTAACCCGCGCGCGCCGCGCCCGCCGCCCGGCGATAGCGGCTCGTGCCGGGCGGCTGGAGCACGAAGGCCATGTCCTCGAGCAGCTTCAGTTGCGCCGCTTCAGGCAGGCCGCCCGCCGCGCGCCGCCAGAGCGTCCACCACTCGGACCAGATCTGGCTTTCGTTGCTGTACTGGATGCCCTGATCGAAGAGCGCCCACAACTGCTCGACGCGCCACTCGTCGAGTGGATGCCCGAAGCCCGGACGCATGCAGTAGCCCGCGAGATTGAGCCACGTGCGCTCGTGATCGGCGCTGCGGCGGCGCTTCTTCGCGCGTTCGAAAAGCGCGCCGAACAGCTCGCGCAACAGCGCGATGTCCCAGGTATCGCGCGCGCCGAGCGTCTGTTCGAGTTGCGCACGCAGGCGTTTGACTTCTTTCGGCCCGACATCGTGCGACTTCGCGCCGAACGTGCGGTCGATCAGTTCGATGGCCTTCGGCAGCGCCGGATGCGATTGGCTTGCCGCGTCGTCGGCCGGGGATGTTTCGCGGCGCAACTGGAATTCGAGCAGCCAGCGCTGCGTGGGATCGTCGACGGCGATGCAGTGCATCTCCAGCGTGCCGACCTCGGTGAGCGAGGTCGTCAGCTGGACCGCCGTTTCGCGCGCCCGGCCTTTACCGGCGGCGTGCGGATCGACTACGGTCGCGATCGGCGGCAGGCGGACGAAATCGCCCGATGCCGACGCGAGATTCGCGAGCGCGCCCGCCTCGAACGCCGTCTCCGACACCGACGACGCCAGATGGAACCGCACCGGCGCGCCGAGCGTGAGCGCGAACGTGCGATCGGCCAGATGAATCGGCTGGCCTTCCTCGGTTCCGCGCGGCAGCACGCAAACGGCACGCGTCACATCGGAAGCGGCGTTCGCATCGTCTTCGAGCAGCAGGAAAAAGCTGCGCGCCGAGCCGCCGCCGATCTTCGGCGCATGGCCCGCGCGCGCGAGCGCATAGGCGACCGCACCGCGCGCCACCGCGACATCGGGGTCGCCGTTCGCGAGCACATTGACGGCTTCGCCGCGCCAGCCGGACAGCGTATCGGCGATCCGGCGCGCGAGCGGCGCGGCGCGAAACACGCCACCGTTCAACAACAAGGTGTCCGGAATGGCGAGCGTTTCGGAGCCTGTTTCGGCGAGGCCGAGCGCCTTGTGCGCTTCGCCCGCGTGCTGGCCGAGGAACGCTGCGATGTGCCGCGTGATGGCCGCATCGCTCGCATACGGCAGCCCGAATTCGACGATGCCGCCGCGCGCGCCGTTTCGTAAACGACCCGGCCGATCGCTCGCCGCGACCATCGGAAAGAAGCCCTCGACGATGATCCGCTCGATCTCGTCGCGGGTTATGTCCGCCGAACGTGCACCGCCGATCAGCTTCGCGCCCGCGCCGAGCAGCGTGATCGACGTGGATTCGGGCGAGCTGTCGCCGAGCAATTGCTCCTTCGCCGCGCGGCAGCGTTCGACGAGTTGCGACAGACGCGCCGCCGAAAGCCGCGTATCGCCGCCCGCGAGCCGCTTCTCGACGAGATGCGCGAGCGCGAGGTCCATGTTGTCGCCGCCGAGCATCAGATGGTTGCCCACGCCGATGCGCGTCAGTTCGGGCTCGCCGCCGTTCATCGCGACCTGGATGAGCGTGAGGTCGGTCGTGCCGCCGCCGACGTCGACGATCATCACGAGCCGCGTCGCCTGCAAATCGTCCGCGAGCGTCGCGCGATGATGAAACAGCCAGTCATAGAACGCGGCCTGCGGTTCTTCCAGCAGCCGCAGCTTTTCGAGCCCGGCCATGCGCGCGGCTTCGAGCGTCAGCGCGCGCGCGCCTTCGTCGAACGAGGCGGGCACGGTGAGCACGACGTCTTGCGCGTCGAGTGGTGCATCGGGAAAGCGCTCGTTCCACGCGGCGTGGACGTGCGCCAGATAGCTCGCGCTCGCGATCACGGGCGAGATTTTTTCGACGTCGTCGCCCGCGCCCCACGGCAGGATGGGCGCGAGGCGATCGACCGCCGCGTGCGACAGCCAGCTTTTCGCGCTGGTCACGAGCCGCCCCGGCACCTGCGCGCCGAGCATCCGCGCAAATCGGCCGATGACGGCGGGCGCTTCCATCTCGCCCCACGGCAATTGCAGGTCTTCGGAGCGGAGTTCGCCCGGCGCGAAGTGATAGCGCAGCGAGGGCAGGAGCGGCAACGCGGCGACTTCGCCCGCGCCGACGAGCTGATCGATATCGAACACGCGGATATCGTCCGAGCCGGTCTGCGCATACGCGACGACCGTGTTGCTCGTCCCGAGATCGATGCCGACGCTGTACCGCGCGCCCGCCGCCTTCCTGTTGCGCGCGGACACTTACAGGCCCATGCCCTGATCCGCGCCAGCGTTCGGGCCGCCGCGCACGTCGAACTCGACCTTCCAGCGCTCGGACGAGCCGCGCGGAATCGCTTCGAGTTCGAGCGTGCCCGCTTCGGTCACGCGCGCATGCAGCTTGACCGGCACGACTTCGCCCGGCGTGCGCCCTTCGGGCGGCAGCGATGCTTCGATCTCCTCGAGCTCCTGCAATTCGTCCGGCTGCCAGTATTCGAGCAACGTGCCGACCTGATCCTGCCTGCGCACCGACGAGCCGAAGAAGCGGAAATGCACCGGTTCCCCGACGACGAGCCCGAATTCCTGCGCGGGCAAAGCGGCGTCCGTGCCTTCCTCCATGCCGAACGGCGCGACGCACAGCGCCTGCACGGGCGGCTCGAGTCCGGGCACGGCCGGCATCGCCGATTCGACCGCGACGTAGTACGCGCGCGCCGTGCCGCCACGGATGCGCACGCCGCGGCCGCGCCGCACGTAGCCGTAATAGGCCGCGCCGCGCGCCACCGCGAGATCGAGATCGGCGCCTTCGAGCAGACGCGCGGGCGGCGCGTTCTCGGATGCGAGCCACGCGTTGAGCGTCGACATGACGCGCTCGACGAGCAGCGTCGACTTGAACACGCCGCCGTTGAAGAGCACGGCGGTCGGATGCAGCATCGTCGCGCCTTGCGGTGCCTGATGCTCCAAGCCTTCCACTTCCGCGAGCGCGGTCACCTGACGCCCGAGGAACGCGGCAAGATGGCGCGTGACGGCGGCGTCTTGCGCATACGGCAGACCGAGCTGTGTGAGACCGGCGCGCGCACGCGAAACGGGGCGCGCGGCGGCATCGACTTGCGGGAAAAAGCCTTCGAGCAAGATTTGCGTGAGTTCGGCGCGCGTGAGTTCCGTGCGCAGCGACCCGCCGATCAGCTTCGAGCCGCGGCTCGGCACGACGAGCGGCACGGCATCGACGGACGGATCGGACAGCAGCGTTTCCTTCGCCGATCGGCACGCGTAGGTGAGGGCGCGCAACTGCCACGGATCGGGCTGCGTGCCCGCCTGTGCGAGCTTGCGCGCGACGGTATGCGCGAGCGCGAGGTCCATGTTGTCGCCGCCGAGCAGGATGTGCTCGCCGACCGCCACGCGATGCAGCTCCAGATTGCCTTCGCGCTCGACGACCGCGATCAGCGAGAGATCGGTCGTGCCGCCGCCGACATCGACGACGAGAATCACATCGCCCACTTTGACCTGCTTGCGCCAGCCGCCCGACGACTTCTGGATCCAGCTATAAAGCGCGGCCTGCGGTTCTTCGAGCAGCGTCATGCGCGTGTAGCCGGCCGCGGCCGCCGCTTCGGCGGTGAGTTCGCGCGCGGCGGGATCGAAGGACGCGGGAATCGTCACGGTGACGTCCTGCTGATCGAAAGGCGCATCGGGATGTGCGTGATTCCACGCCTCGCGCAGATGCGTCAGATAACGCACCGAGCTTTCCATCGGCGATACGCGCTCGACTTCCTCGGGCGCATCGGACGGCAGGATCGCCGCGCGCCGATCGACGCCCGGATGGCACAGCCAGCTTTTCGCGCTGGAGACGAGGCGGATCGGCGTGCCCGCGCCACGGCTTCGCGCGAGATCGCCGACGATGAACCTGCGCTCCTGCGTCCACGGCAGCGTGAGATCTCCAGGTGCGAGTTCGTTCTCGTGCGGCAGATAAAGGAACGAGGGCAGGAGATCGCGCTCTTCGGCCGCGCCCGGCGCGGTCAGTTGCGCGATGGGGAGCACGCGTTGCGCGGTCTTTTCGCCGTCGCTCGCGCTCATGTCGACGTAGGAGAGCGCGCAGTGCGTCGTGCCGAGATCGACGCCGATCGAATAGCGCGCCTGAGTGTCGTTCGATTGAATGTCGCTCACAGTTCCACCTCCGCGGGCGCGACGATGCTCGCATCATGCGACGGCGCGAGCTTCGGCAGGCGCGTGTCCTCGACCTTCCAGCCGCGATGGCTGATGCTGCCCGAAAACGGCGCCTTGCCGACGACGTTGCCCGTCAGACGCACGGCGCTCGCATCGAAACCTTCCTGCAGCGTGATGCGGCTGCCTTCGGCCTCGCTGCGCACCGGCTTGATCGTGAAATGCTCGCGCAGCACGGTGCGGCAGCCGTCGTGCACGAGGCGGGCGGCCGCGCCGATATCGGCGTCGCTGTAATTGACGATGTCTTCTTCGACGAAATCGATGAAACGCGCATCGCGCTGCAGAAGGCCGAGCAGTTGCAGCGCGGCGACCGGGCTCGCTTCCTTCAGCGCGGACGGCGCGGGCTGGACCGGCTGCACGGGCGCGGCGGCGGGCTTCGGCGCTTCGGCCTTGAAGTCAGGCGCTTCAGGCGCTTCGCGCAGGCGCTGCACGCGGCCCGCGAACGCGGCATTGCCCAGAATGCCGAAGAAGGCGCCGAAGGCAATGCCTAGCCTGCCGAAAAAGCCTGGATTCATGTCGGTCATGTAATGCTCCTGTAGGCCGCGCGAGGACGACCCTATCCTCGGGCGGCGCGGGTGGCCGGTGTTCGGTGCCGTATCGGCGGGAGTGTTGCCGGGAATGTCTGCCGTGCGGCTTTCAGAGAAGGCACGAGAAAACGCCAACGGCCTTTATACCGTATCCCGATATTGTCCATGAAGTCGCGCGCCGGCCGGAAAAACGCACCGGACGGCTCGCGCGTCGGCGGGCCTCATTCTCGCGGTTTGCGCCGCCAAGTCAAGGCGCGGCGGGCTGGCGCGCGGGCTTTACGCCTTGTAGCCGATCTTGCGCAGCAGGTCGTGACGCCACTTCACGTCTTCGGCCGTTTCGACGCCGAGCGGCGGCAGCCCGTCGACCACGCCGACGATTCCGCGTCCCTGATCCGTCTGCGCGACGAGCACCTGCGTCGGATTGGCGGTCGCGCAGAAGATGCGGCAGACTTCCGGCACGGCCTTCACGGTATTGAGCACGTTGACGGGAAAGAAGCCATCGCCGAGCACGATGATGAAGCTATGCCCCGCGCCGATGTTCTGCGCGTTGTGAGCGGCCATCGCGACGCAATCCTCGTCCGTGCCCGATGTCCGCACGAGCCGCTTGCCCGACGCCTCGCAGAACGCGAGCCCGAAGCGGATGCCGGGCACCGCGCCGACGAGCGCCTCGTGCAGATCCTCGACTGTCTTGATGAAGTGCGACTGACCGAGGATGAAGTTGGTGTTCTCGGGCTTGTCGATGGCGATGGCGAGCAGTTCCATGGCGGGTCTCCGGTGCGCGCTGGAGATTCCATGGTAGGCGCTTTTACGCGCGCAGCTTTCACGCGCAGCTTTTACGCGTGCATGTCGAACCCCGCGAGATATCCCGCCGCATCGCCGCCGTCCCACACGCGGCCATCGCAGAAAGTCGCCGCGCGCCGCTCGCCCGGTATCGCGATGCCCGCCGCCCACGCCGCATCGCGATAGAGCGCCGTCTGATTCACGCTCGCCGCGATGTCCCCATCGTCGATATCGGCGTCGAGCATGCCCCAGCGCCGGTATTGCGTAATGAACCAATGGCCATCCGACACGCGCGGATAGTTCACCGCGCCGTCATCGAAGAAACGCACGGGCAGCGCGCGCGCATCGCCGTCACCGGATGCGACGAGACGCGGCGCGATCAACGCTGTCGGCACGCCGAGCAGTTCCGGCGACGACAGCGCCTGCGCGATCTCTTCGCGATGCGTTTTCGCATCGAGCCAGGCGCACGCATCGAGCATCGTGCGCACGAGCGCGCGCGCGGTGTTCGGATAAAGCGCGGCGAAATCGCGCCGGCACGCGAGCACCTTTTCCGGATGATCCGGCCAGATTTCGCTCGTATATGCGACCGTCCGGCCCGCCTCGCGCGCCTGCGCGACCGCGTGCCACGGCTCGCCCGCGCAGAAGCCGTCGAGCGCGCCGTCGACGAGCGCATCGGCCATGCGGGTCGGTGGAATCACGATGCTCTCGACATCGCGCAACGGATGCACGCCGTGCGCCGCGAGCCAGTAATACAGCCACATCGCGTGCGTGCCGGTCGGAAAGGTCTGCGCGATGACAGGCCGCCGCCCGAGCGCAAGCAACGCTTCCTTCACGCTCGCGCCGGCGTCGACCGCATCGGCGAGCGGACGCGACAGCGTGATCGCCTGACCGTTGCGATTGAGCACCATCAGCACGGCCATGTCCGCACGCGGCCCGCCGATGCCCAGTTGCACGCCGTACACGAGGCCATAGAGCGCGTGCGCGGCATCGATCTCGCCGGACAGCAGCTTGTCGCGCACGGCGGCCCACGATGGCTGACGGCACAGTTCGATCGTGATGCCATGACACGCGCCGAGATCGCGCAATGCGGCGACGGCGAGCGGCGCGGCATCCGAAAGGGCGACGAAGCCGAGCCGCAGATGCGTGCGTTCCGGTTGCGAGGAAGTCGTGTTCATAAGTGTCGGTAAGGCTAGAGCAGATCGGCCATCGAAAGAATCTGACGCGCGATCTCCGCGACCTTCACGCCCTGATCCATCGCGCGCTTGCGAAGCGCCGCATAGGCTTCGTTTTCGGACATGTCGCGCTTGTCCATCAAAAGACGCTTCGCCCGGTCGATGACCTTGCGTTGCGCCAGTTCGTCCTCGACCTTCGCGAGCCGCTGGCGCAACTGCGCTTCATGCGCGAAACGCGCGAGCGCGACGTCGATGATCGGCGCGAGCCGCGCGGGCGCGAGACCTTCTACGGAATACGCGGTGACGCCCGCGCCGACCGCCGCGCGAATGAACTGCTGATCGGCATCGCTGCTGAACATGAGCACGGGACGCGGCGCGGCCTTGTTCATCACCGCGAGCTGTTCGAGCGTATCGCGCGAAGGCGATTCGGTATCGATGATGACGACATCGGGCTTCTGGCTCTCGACGGCCTTGTGCAATGCCGAGGGCGCGGCCACTTCGGCGAGCATGTCATAGCCCATGCGCGCGAGCTGTTCGCGCAAATCGCCGATGGGCTTGTCGGTGTCGGTGACGAGAAGAACGCGCAGCATGCGGGCAGCGGAAGCGGTCATGCGAGGAACGCTTGTGACTTTAGCGCGCCGCTCGTCGTTTGAGAACTCGCTTCATGCCGCATGAGCCAGGCCTTCGGCGCTTTCGGCAAGCGCCAAGAACTCAGCCGATTCCCCGATCGCGCCGCCGACGAGAATCACGGCGGGGCTGCCGAGACCGGCGGCGGTCGCATCGATGGCGAGACGCTCGAGCGTCGTGACGAGGCGCCTTTCCTGCGACGATCCCGCGTTCTGCACGACGGCCGCGGGCGTGCTCGCGGGCAACGCGTCGAGCAACGAGGCCGCGATGCTCGCGATGCGGCTCATGCCCATGTAGATCGCGAGCGTGGTGCCGGTCGCGGCGAGCGCGGCCCAGTCGGGTTCACCGTGATCCTGCATGTGCGCGGTGACGAAGGTCACGCCCTGACAATGATCGCGATGCGTGAGCGAGATGCCGAGTCCCGCCGCCGCCGCGAATCCCGACGACACCCCGTTGACGATATCGACGGGAACATGCGCTTCGCGCAACGCGGCGATCTCTTCGCCCGCGCGCCCGAAGAGCAATGCGTCGCCGCCTTTCACGCGCACCACATGCAGCCCCTTCCTCGCGTAACGCTGCATGAGGCGCTGAATGAAGGCTTGCGGCGTCGACTTGCAACCGCCGCGCTTGCCGACGCGAATCACGCGCGCATGCGGCGCGAGCGTAACGATGTCCGCGTTGGCGAGATCGTCGACGAGAAGGATGTCGGCGGCGGCGAGCGCCTTCGCGGCGCGCAAGGTCAACAGGTCCAGATCGCCGGGGCCTGCGCTCAACAGCGTGACTTTGCCTTGGATGGTGCTCATCGTTGCTTCCTGTATCTGTTTGCTTGCGTAGATGGGGCATCGGCGCGGCAAACGCAGATAGCGTCCGCTCGTGTCGCTGCACGATGGGGACGCCTTTGTCCTTGCTCTTTCGTGTATGTGAGTGCCGCGAGCGCCGTTGCCCGCAGCGCTTTCGACGATGCAATAAGCGCGCCATCGGCCAAACAGGCATTGCAGCGCGCAATTGGCACTCACCTTGTGCGCAAGCGGCACCGCGACGACGCATGTGCGCTTGTTTCGAGGGAACGTATCGGCTAACCGGATAGTACAAAATTGACCCCGTGCGAAATGCGCTTTGCACAGGCTCGCACGCCATCAGTGCTGCGTCGCACCATCCCTGTGCCCGTCTGCATCGAAACATGACGCGATGGCTGTGCGCGCAAGCGGTGCACGCAGCGCGCCGAGCGTTGCGGAGTAAGCGTTTGCGAGCAATGCCGCTCGCATGGCATAGCCCTTGCCTTATGACTTGCCATCGGATCAACGGCGATCCGTCCTGAATACAGCGCCCGGCAGGTGAAGAACGTGCGGGCATCGGACAACGGCGTCCCCCGCATCGGCTTCCCGGCCGCATGCGCGGGACGCCTTTATTTTTTGGCGGAAAGAAGATGGACAAAGCCACACGGATCGATCTCTTTAGCATGCGCAGCGCGCCGATGCGCGCATTCCATCTCACCTGGATGGCGTTCTTCGTATGCTTCTTCGCATGGTTCGCCTGCGCGCCGTTGATGCCGCTCATCAAGCGCGAATACGCGCTCACGGCCGATCAGGTCGCGAACATCAACATCGCGGCGGTGGCCGTGACGATTCTCGTACGTCTCGTCGTCGGGCCGATGTGCGATCGCTTCGGCCCGCGCCGCGTGTATAGCGCGCTGCTGCTCGCGGGCGCGGTGCCGGTCATCGGCGCGGCGCTCTCGACGGGCTACGACAGCTTCCTGTGGTGCCGTCTCGCGATCGGCGCAATCGGTGCGAGCTTCGTCATCACGCAGTACCACACCTCGGTGATGTTCGCGCCGAACGTCGTCGGCACCGCGAACGCGACGACCGCCGGCTGGGGCAACGCCGGCGCAGGCGCGGCGCAGGCGCTCATTCCGCTTCTGGTCGCGGCTGCGATCGCGCTGGGCGTTGGCGAGGCATCGGCATGGCGCGTCGCGCTGATCGTGCCGGGCATCGCGATGCCGGTCATGGCGTTCTTCTACTGGCGCTATACGCAAGACTGCCCGCAAGGCGATTTCGCGGCGCTGCGCCGTGCGGGAATCGCCATCGACGGCGGCAAAAAGGGCGGCTGGCAGAGCTTTCTGACCGCGTGCTCGAACTATCGCGTGTGGATGCTGTTCGTCACCTATGGCGCGTGCTTCGGCGTGGAAGTGTTCATCCACAACATGGCGGCGATCTATTACGTCGATCACTTCGGCCTTTCGCTTGCGCAAGCGGGCATGGCCGCGGGCAGCTTCGGCCTGCTCGCGCTCTTCGCGCGCGCGCTCGGCGGCTGGCTCTCCGATAAGGCCGCCGCGAAGAAAGGACTCGATATCCGCTCGACCTTGCTGTTCGTATTGATCGCGGGCGAAGGGCTCGGCCTCTACGCCTTCGCACATGCGCCCGGCGTTGTCTTCGCGATCGTCGCGATGCTCGTGTTCGGCCTCTTCACGCACATGGCGTGCGGCGCGACTTACGCGCTCGTGCCGTTCATCGATCGACGCGCGCTAGGCGGCGTGGCCGGCGTGATCGGCGCGGGCGGCAATGTCGGCGCGGTCGCGGCGGGCTTTCTGATGAAAGGCCTCGGCAATGCGCAGGCGACGCTCTCGATGCTCGGCGTGATCGTCGCGACGACGGCGCTCTGCGCGCTCGCCGTGCGCTTTTCTCCCGAACACAAGGCGCGCGAAGCGGCACTGCGCGAAAGCGCGCTCGCGGCCAATAACGTCATCGCAAACTGAGAAGGGTCCGACATGAAAATCGTCGTCATCGGCCATGGCATGGTCGGCCACAAGTTCCTCGAATGTCTCGCCGAAAGCGGCAACGAAGCGCTCGACGTGACGGTCCTGTGCGAAGAACCGCGCGCCGCATATGACCGCGTGCATCTGACCGAATTCTTCACGGGCAAGAGTGCGGACGATCTCTCGCTGGTGGAGCAAGGTTTCTTCGAACGCTCGGGTTATGCGCTGAAGCTCAACGCGCGTGCGGTCGCGATCGATCGCGCGGCGCGCACCGTGACCGCGTCCACCGGCGATGTGCTCGCCTACGACAAGCTCGTGCTCGCGACGGGTTCGTATCCGTTCGTGCCGCCCATCGAGGGCCGCGATCGCGACGGCTGCTTCGTGTATCGCACGATCGAAGATCTCGAAGCGATGCAGGCATGCGGCGCGCGTTCGAAGACGGGCACGGTCGTCGGCGGCGGGCTGCTCGGTCTCGAAGCAGCGAAGGCATTGCGCGACATGGGCCTCGAAACGCATGTCGTCGAATTCGCGCCGCGCCTGATGGCGGTGCAAGTCGATGACGGCGGCGCGCGCGTGCTGCGCGCGAAAATCGAAGCGCTCGGCGTCACGGTGCATACGGGAAAGAACACGCTTGCCATCGTCGATGGAGAAGGCGCGGCCAATCGCATGTGCTTCGCCGATCAAACGCATCTCGACACCGACATGATCGTGTTCTCCGCAGGCATCCGTCCACGCGACGACATCGCGCGTGCGGCGGGCCTCGAGATCGGCGCGCGCGGCGGCATCGTGATCGACGACGCCTGCCGCACGAGCGATGAAGCGATCTACGCCATCGGCGAATGCGCGTTGTGGAAGGGCCAGTTGTTCGGCCTCGTCGCGCCGGGTTACGACATGGCGCGCATCGTCGCGAAGCAGATCATCGGCGAAGAGGCGGCCTTCGCGGGCGCGGACATGAGCACGAAGCTCAAGCTGATGGGCGTCGATGTGGCGAGCATCGGCGATGCGCACGGCAAGACGCCGGGCAGCCGCACGTATCAGTACAGCGACGAGCGCAAGCAGGTGTACAAGAAGCTCGTCGTGTCCGATTGCGGCAAGTTCCTGCACGGCGCGGTGATGGTCGGCGATGCGAGCGAGTACGGCACGCTGCTGCAGATGATGCTCAACCGGATGGAGTTGCCCGAGGCGCCCGAATTCCTGATCCTTCCATCGAGCGATGGGAAAGCAAAGCCCGCGCTCGGCGTCGAAGCACTGCCCGATGCCGCGCAGATCTGTTCATGCAACAACGTGAGCAAGGCGCAAATCTGCGAGGCCGTATGCGCGGGCGCGACCAGCATCGGCGCGATCAAGTCTTCGTGCAAGGCGGGCGCGTCGTGCGGCGGCTGCGTGCCGCTCGTCACGCAAGTGATGAAGTCGGAGATGAAGCGGCAAGGTTTCGCGGTGAACAATCATCTGTGCGAGCACTTCCCGTATTCGCGTCAGGAGCTGTATCACATCGCGCGTGTTGAAGGACATCGCACGTTCGGCGCGCTGCTCGCGAAGCACGGCAAAGGGCGCGGCTGCGATATCTGCAAGCCCGTTGTCGCGAGCATTCTTGCATCGTGCTGGAACGAGTTCGTGCTGAAAAAGGAGCACGCGAGCCTGCAGGATTCGAACGATTACTACCTCGCGAACATCCAGCGCGACGGCACGTACAGCGTCGTGCCGCGCATGCCGGGCGGCGAAGTGACGCCAGATGGTCTCATCGCCGTCGGCCAGGTCGCGAAGAAGTACGGCCTTTATACGAAGATCACGGGCGGTCAGCGTGTCGACATGTTCGGTGCGCGCGTCGAGCAGTTGCCGTTCATCTGGGAAGAGCTGATCGCGGCGGGCTTCGAATCGGGTCATGCGTACGGCAAGGCGCTGCGCACGGTGAAGTCGTGCGTCGGCTCGACGTGGTGCCGTTATGGCGTCGGCGATTCGGTCGGTCTCGCGATCGAACTCGAGAACCGCTACAAAGGCTTGCGCACGCCGCACAAGATCAAGTTCGGCGTGTCGGGCTGCACGCGCGAATGCGCAGAAGCGCAAGGCAAGGACATCGGCGTGATCGCAACGGAAAAGGGCTGGAACCTCTACGTATGCGGCAACGGCGGCATGAAGCCGCGTCATGCCGAACTCATCGCATCCGATCTCGATCACGACACGCTCGTGCGCTATATCGACCGCTTCCTGATGTTCTATGTCCGCACGGCGGATCGCCTGCAGCGCACGAGCGTATGGCGCGACAACCTCGAAGGCGGTCTCGACTACCTGATCGATGTCGTCATCCATGACAAGCTCGATATCGCCGCCGAGCTCGAAGCGGAGATGCAGCTCGTCGTCGATACGTACGAAGACGAATGGAAGAAGGCCGTCACCGATCCGCAGACGCGCAAGCGCTTCCGTCACTTCGTCAACAGCGAAGCGGGCGATGCGAACGTGACCTTCGTCGAGGAGCGCGGCCAGATTCGCCCGGCCACGCTGGAAGAACGCAAGTCGAAGCTCGCTGAAACCGTTTAACGCGTGAGGAAAAACATCATGAACGACCGCATCGAACAGGACTGGACCGCCGTTTGTGAACTGGACGACATCGTGCCGGATACGGGCGTCTGCGCGCTCGTGAAGGGCACGCAAGTCGCGGTGTTTCATCTCGCCGGTGAAGAGACTGCCGTGTATGCGATCGACAACTACGATCCGCATTCGCAGGCGGCGGTGCTGTCGCGCGGCATCGTCGGGAGTCTGGGCGAGCGCGTCGTCGTGGCATCGCCGATCTACAAGCAGCACTTCGATCTGCGCACCGGCGAATGTCTGGAAGCGCCGGAGCTTTCGGTAAGTGCGTATCGCGTGAAGGTCGCGGGCGGCAAGGTGTGGGTCGCGGCATGAAGACCGAATACGCGGTCGCGGGCATGGCGTCGTTGAACGTCACCGCCGCGCGCCAGCGGCTCGTGGTCGTCGGCAACGGCATGGCCGGCATGCGCACGGTCGAAGAGTTGCTGAAGATTGCGCCCGATCTGTACGACATTACCGTGTTCGGCGCGGAACCTTATGGCAATTACAACCGCATCCTTCTGTCGCCGGTGCTCGCGGGCGAAAAGAAGGTCGACGACATCATTCTCAACACGCGCGAATGGTACGACGCGAACGGCATCACGTTGCACGCGGGCGATGCCGTGGTCAAGATCGATCGGACGCGGCGCATTGTGCGCTCGGCGAAGGGCGTCGAAGCGCGTTACGACCGTCTGCTGATCGCGACAGGTTCGAAGCCGTTCATCATTCCGGTGCCGGGTTGCGATTTGCCAGGCGTGATCGCATTCCGTGATATTCAGGATGTCGAATCGATGCTCGATGCGGCGCGCGAGCATCGGCATGCGGTGGTCATCGGCGGTGGTCTGCTCGGGCTCGAAGCGGCCAACGGCCTGCAACGGCAGGGCATGTCGGTGACGGTCGTGCATGCGAGCGAGAGCCTGATGGATCGTCAGCTCGACGCGAGTGCATCGGCGTTGCTCAAGCGTTCGCTCGAAGCGAAGGGCCTCAGGTTCGCGATGGCCGCGCAGACGACCGCGGTTCTCGGCGACGTTCGCGTGCGCGCCGTGCGTTTCGCGGACGGCACGCAGATCGACGCGGACCTCGTCGTGATGACGGCGGGCGTGCGGCCCGACATCGCGCTGGCGAAAGATGCGGGCTTGCATTGCGAACGCGCGATCGTGGTCGACGATACCTTGCAGACATTCGATCCGCGTGTCTATGCAGTGGGTGAATGCGTGCAGCATCGCTCGGCGACGTTCGGTCTCGTCGCGCCGATCTGGGATCAGGCCCGCGTGGCGGGCGCGCATCTCGCGGGTGCGGGGCATCGGCGCTATGTGCAGCGTGCAACTGCGACGAAGCTCAAGGTGACCGGCGTCGACCTGTACTCGGCGGGCGATTTCATCGGCGGCGAAGGCAGCGAGGATCTCGTGCTGCGCGATCCGCGCCGTGGCGTCTACAAGCGTCTCGTGCTGCAAGCGGGCCGCGTGATCGGCGCCGTGCTGTACGGCGACGTGAAGGACGGCGGCTGGTACTTCGACCTGATTCAGAACCGCACGGATATCTCGCATCTGCGCGGCAAGCTTCTTTTCGGCAAGGCACTGTGTGAGGCCTGAGACAAGGCCGAGGATATCGAACGTGAGCATGCCCATCATCCCGATTCAAACCGCTTCCGTCAAAACGACGTGCCCTTATTGCGGGGTCGGCTGCGGCGTGACGGCGACGCCAAAGAGCGCGACTGAAGTTGCGATCGCCGGCGATGAAGCGCATCCGTCGAACTTCGGCCGGCTGTGCGTGAAGGGCTCGGCGTTAGGCGATACGGTCGGGCTCGAAGGGCGTCTGCTGAATCCGAAGCTGCGCGATAAGGCTACCGGATCGCTCACCGATGTGTCATGGGACGACGCGCTCGGCACGGTCGCGAGCGGCTTTGCGCGCATCATCGACGAGCATGGTCCCGACGCGGTCGCGTTCTATGTGTCGGGCCAGTTGCTCACCGAGGATTACTACGTCGCCAACAAGCTGATGAAGGGCTACATCGGCAGCGCGAACATCGATACGAACTCGCGGCTGTGCATGTCGTCGTCGGTGGCGGGACATAAGCGCGCGTTCGGTGAAGACCTCGTGCCGATGAGCTATGAAGACCTCGAACTCGCGGATCTCGTCGTGCTCGTCGGCTCGAACACCGCGTGGTGTCACCCGATTCTCTTTCAGCGCATTGTGAAGATGAAGGAGACGCGGCCGGAGATCAAGATCGTCGTCATCGATCCGCGTCATACCGCGACGTGCGAGATGGCGGATCTGCATCTGCCGCTGAAGCCCGGTAGCGACGTGCGTCTCTTCAACGGCCTCCTTGCCTTTCTCGCGGAGCACGATGCGGCCGATGCCGCTTTCGTCGATGCACACACGCGCGGTTTCGACGAAGCGCTCGCCGCAGCGGGCGCCTCCGATCTCGCGCAGACGGCCAAGGACTGCAAGCTCGATCAGCACGAGCTGATGACGTTCTATCGCCTGTTCGCGCGCACGGAGCGGGTGGTGACGGTCTATTCGCAAGGTGTGAATCAGTCGAGCGCGGGCACGGACAAAGTCAACGCGATCATCAACTGTCATCTGCTGACAGGACGGATCGGCAGGCCGGGCATGGGGCCGTTCTCGTTCACAGGTCAGCCCAACGCGATGGGCGGCCGCGAAGTCGGCGGTCTCGCGAACACGCTCGCCGCGCATCTCGAGTTCGGCGATCCGCTGCATGGCGAGATCGTGCAGACATTCTGGAACGCGCCCGCGATCGCGCAGCGCGCCGGAATGAAGGCCGTCGAACTCTTCGATGCCATCGAAGCCGGCCGCGTGAAAGCTGTCTGGGTGATGGGCACGAATCCCGTCGTGAGCCTGCCCGATGCCGATCGCGTGAAGCGTGCGCTCGACAAGTGCGAACTCGTGGTCGTATCCGACATCATCGAGAAGACGGACACGAACGCGTTCGCCGATGTCCTCTTGCCCGCGCTCGGCTGGGGCGAGAAGGACGGCACCGTGACGAACTCGGAACGCCGCATCTCGCGGCAGCGCGCGTTCATCGCCGCGCCAGGCAACGCACGCGCGGACTGGCGCATCATCTGCGATGTTGCGCGTCGCATGGGCTTCGAAGGCTTCGATTTCACGGGACCGCATGAAATCTTCGACGAGCACGCGCGCCTGAGCGCGTATCGCAACGATGCATCGTCGGGCGTGCATCGCGCGTTTCATATCGGTGGATTGGTCGGACTCGGTCGCGCGCAATACGATGCGCTGCAGCCGGCGCAATGGCCGTTGCGCGGATCGGCGGATGCGGGAACGGAGAGACTCTTCGGCGATCATCGTTTCAGCCATGCCGATGGCCGCGCGCGTTTCATCGCAACCGTTGCCCGCTCGCCCGTCAACGCGCCTAACGAAGACTATCCGCTCGTGCTCAACACAGGCCGCGTGCGCGATCAATGGCACACGATGACGCGCACGGGCCGCTCGGCGAAACTCGCGGGCCACATCGGCGAATCGTTCATCGACATGCACCCGCAGGACGCGCTTGCGAGCGGCGTGCGCGAGGGCGAACTCGCGCGCGTATCGAGCCGCTGGGGTTCGATGATCGCGCGCGTGCAACACGGCGGCGGCATGCCGCGCGGCAGCGTGTTCGTGCCGATTCACTGGAACGATCAGGTCGCCTCCGATGCGCGTGTGGGCGCGGTGGTGAATCCTGTCGTCGATGCGGTTTCGGGCGAGCCCGAGTTCAAGCACACGCCGGTCGCGGTCGAGAAGTTCCACGTCATGTGGCATGGCTTTTCGCTCTCGCGCGCCGCGCCCGATCTCGACATGGTCACGCACTGGACGCGCGTGCATGGCGCGCGCTTCGTGCGCTACGAGATGGCTGGCCGCAATCGCTTCGATGCATCGCACGGCGATCATCACGACTGGGCGCGCGCGCTCTTTCGCATCGACGATCCGCACGCGGACTGGATCGAGTACGAAGACAAGAGCGCGGGTGTATATCGCGCGGCGCACGTAGTGAACGAGCGCATCGAGAGTTGCGTGTTCATCTCCGAGCGTCCCGATCTGCCCGCGCGTGCATGGCTCGCGACGCTCTTCGAAAAGGACCGCCTCGATGACGACGACCGCGCGAGTCTGCTGCTCGGTCAGCCTATCGGCAAGGGCGAGGACACCGGTCCGACGGTGTGCTCGTGCTTTGGCGTCGGGCGCAACACGATCTGCAACGCCATCCGCGACAAGGGGCTCAAGACCGCCGCCGAGATCACGTCATGCGTGAAAGCGGGCGGCAACTGCGGATCGTGCGTACCGGAACTGAAGAAGCTCATCGTCGAAACGGAGATGGCGCGCCTCGCGACCGTCTGAATTGCTGCGTTGCCTATCGCACGGACGCGGGCGCCTGTCGCCCGCGTTTTTCGTTTCGTCTCCATGCAAACCCTTGGCAACAAGGCGTCTTCGGGCTATTGGTCTGCTCGAATGAGCGTTCGCCCACTCAACACCTTACGATCTCTTACAACGTGAAACGGTGTGTTGGTTCGGCCACGTTTTGCGCGGTTCGTCTTACGTACAGTCACATCAAAACAAGGCGCGAATTAAAACAGGCGCCTGAAAACAGAACGAAAAGGCAATACGGGGATTGTGATGAACACGAACGCAAAACGAATTGAACAGGCGGATGGCCGGCGCGCCATGATCCGCCCGATGCAAGGCCACATCGCCCTGATGCACGAACGAAGACTTCTCGTGATCGAAGTCCGCGACGTTCGCTGCCCGCAACGTTTCTAAGCTGCTTCCTGTTTCGAATACCCGCTGATTTTCACGCAGTCTTATCGACGTGAGATTCATGTAAGGGTGTGAAGTAGGAATGCTAAATAAAATTACTCGTTGTGCCCGCTACATATCGGCGTCGATGTAGCCGGATTTGACCGTGCGCCTACACTTGGAGACCTCACCATGCAACGCAAACTGATCGCAGCAGCAGCCGTCCTCTCGCTCGTTTCCGCCGCTGCTTTCGCAACGGGCACGAGCTCCAGCTCGAGCTCGACCTCGGGCGGCAACACCTCGGCAGCCGTGTACGGCTTCGGTTCGTTCACCGCGACCAACGCCGGTATCGCCAACGGCCACGCTTCGTCGACGGCTGGCCAGGGTTTCGGCACGACGGGCAACACGACCAACGCGACGACCGGCCACATCAACACGTCGTCGGTCGGCGGCAAGGGCTTCGGCGGTTCGACGGCAACGGGCGTTTCGGGCGCCGACGCTGCTGCGAATGCCTGGAGCAAGCTGGGCGGCGGATGGCGCTAAGCACACGGCGGCGGACGGCGGACTTCGCCGCAACGGGGTTCGCTTTTCCGCAACCGGTGTGACCACGCGTAGAACGAAAAAAAACGAAAACCAATCTCATCGATTCGATAAGGAATGCAAATCATGAAACGCAATCTGATCGCTGCCGCACTGCTCTCGTTCGTCTCCGTCGCCGCGATGGCAACGACCACGACGTCCAGCTCGTCGTCGACCTCGGGCGGCACGACGTCCGCTTCGGTATCGGGCTTCGGCCGCTTCACGGCCACGAACTCCGGCACGGCCAACGGCAACGCGCAATCGATCGCCGGCAACAAGTTCGGCGTAACGGGCAACGGCACGAACGCGACGACGAGCCACACCAACACGTCGAACGTCGGCGGTTTCGGTCACGGCAACGCGCAAGCGGGCGGCACCTCGGGCGCGGATGCAGCGGCCAACGCATGGAGCAAGCTGGGCGGCGGCTGGCGTTAAGCCGGCCCGTGAGCCAGGGCAGGGCGGGGTCATCACAAGCTGCGTGCTTCGCGACACCGCCTTTGCCGAACCTATAAAAACAAATCCAGATCGTCCGGGACCGTCATCGCCGTGACGTTCCCCTTTCCTCCGGAGCACCAAAATGAACAAGACCACTTTGCAATTGGCATGCGCGGTTCTGTTTTGCGCCGCACAACTCGCCCACGCGGATACGACCGCCAATTCCTCGTCGGGCTCGGTTTCGGGTTCGACGTCCACGGGTATCGGCCAGGGCGGCGGCTCGAGCCTGAACAACATCGGCACGTCGGCTAACTCGACGGCCAACACCAGTTCCAATTCATCGTCAGTCGGCGGCCTCGGCGTCGCGACGGCGAGCGGCGGCCGTTCGAGCGCGCAAGGCGGTTCGTCGAACGTGAACATCTCGCTGTCGATGCCGGCGCTCACGAACTCGGGCAACGACGGCAGCGGCACTGATGCGACCGGCAAGGCCGCCACGAACGGACCCGGCACGAGCGCCTTCGATACGCGCACGACGGTCGATTACAACCAGAGTTCGTACTCGGTGCGCACGACGCCGTCGATCGCCGCACCCGCACTGACGACCACGCTCTCCGACACCTGCATGGGCTCGGCCAGCTTCGGTCTGTCGATCACGGGCTTCGGCGCGACCGGCGGCACGACGCTCGTCGATCAGGCGTGCGTACGCCGTCTCGATGCACGCGAGTTCCGCGCAATGGGCCTCACCGATGTCGCGCTCGCGCTGCTCTGCCAGAGCGAAGCGAACCGCCGCGCCGTCGAGGCGACCGGCCATCTGTGCCCGGGCACGACCACGCCGCTCGCGAAGTCGGGTGAAGATGCCGTACTCTCCGATGACGAGAAGTATCGCGATCCGCTGGTGCGTGCGCGCCTCGGCTTGCCCGTGACCGCCGCGAACAATCCGGACGTCAGTATGAAGACGCAGGACGACGCCAAGGCTCGCCCGGCGCCCGCGAAGCAGGTCGCGCAACCGACGCCGGTCGCCGCTCGCGCATACGAGCATGCCGACGGCACGAATGGCGTCGAAGTGGCGAGCATGCCCATCGGCGAGAAGATCGAAGTTTCGCAGGTGAAGTGAGGAAACAGCGACGCCATGGCAGCATGGCGTCATGAAGCAGCGGAGACACGTCCGGGCAAGCGGACGGTCTCTACTTTTGAAGGGTTGGCTTTGAAAGACTGGTCCCGGAGAGTCAACCCTCGTTTTCCCGCTGAGGCATGCGATGAAGAGTCATAAGAAACTGGCGGCCATCGCGCTCGCGGCGAGTGCGATGGTCTCGATGACGCCGATGAGCGCGCACGCCGATGCGAGCGCCGGCGTGATCTGGGCCGCGAACCCGGCCGGCGTGCAGTCGATGCCCGATGCGCAGGCGCTTGCGCTCCTGCCGTCGAGCGGCTATGTGCCGTTGCAGACATCGGGCGGCACGTGTCTGCTCGTCGCGCGGCGCGGCACGCAGATCGTCGCGGTGGAACTATCGCCGCTGGCCATCGGCGCGAAGGTGATCGGCTGGAAGCCGCAGACGATCGACATGAGCACGCTCACATCGAAGTGGGGTTACGTGCCGCCCAAATCATCGGTCGATACGGCGAGCTACGGCAATCCCATGACCGACACGATCTCGAAGGAAAGCAAGACCGATACGTCGACGAGCGGATCGTATGCACGCGCGAGCGCGTGGGGTAACGGCAAGGTCGAAGCGCATAGCAGCGCGATCGCGTCGGGCAGCGGCGAGACCGAAGCGGCCGAGTCCGTCACGGTGAACGGCAAGACGTATCGCAAGTACAGTCACTTCAAGCCTGCGACCGCCGACGCGCCGGTGGCGGCATCGGACGAATACTTCTGCCAGTGATCCGGGCGTCGTGAGCGATTCACGTCGCCGCGGACTTCGTTTCGACGACCGGCGGCACGGGCAAGGCCACGTCTTCCGTGCTGCGCGGCTCGTTGCCGAAACGCGCGACCGAGAACGAAAACGTGTTGATGCCATGGCCGCTCGTCGCCGACACCGTGCCGCGATGCATCTCCGCCACTGCCTTCACGATGGCGAGCCCGAGGCCATGATTCTCGCGGCTATTCGTGCGTGAGCTTTCCGCGCGATAAAATCGGTCGAAGAGATGCGTCATCACGTGCGGCTGAATCGGCTCGCCGGGATTGGCCACCGAAATGCGGATGCGTCCGTGCTCGCGCGTGATTGCGACGGCGATCGTCGCGCCCGGCGCGCAATGCTGGATCGCATTCATCACGAGATTGGACAGCGCGCGCCCGAACAGCGAAGTGTTGACGAACGCGCGCGCATCGCCGCTCGCAACCGCGCGGACCTGTGCTTCTTCCAGCGGAATCTCCAGAAACTCCAGCGTGCGGCCGACTTCCGCCGCGAGCGACACTTCGACGAGTCCCGTCGCGCGCTCGCCCTGATCGGCGCGAGCAAGAAACAGCATGTCGTTGATGATCGCGCGCACGCGCTCGAACTCTTCGAGATTCGATTGCAGCGTATGACGCAGTTCGTCGATGGAGCGATCGCGCGTCAACGCGACTTCCGTCTGACCGATGAGGATCGTGACCGGCGTGCGCAGTTCGTGCGCGACGTCGGCATTGAACGATTCCAGCCGGCCATAGGCATGATCGAGACGTTCGAGCGCGCCGTTGAACGACTTCGCGAGATCTTCGAGTTCCATCGGCAGCGCGCGCGTGTTCAGACGTTGCGAGCGATTGTTCGGACTCAGTTTCGATGCATCGCGCGTGAGACGCGTGAGCGGTGCGAGACCGAGCCGCGCGACCGAATAGCTCAGCAGCAGCACGGCGATGGTCGACAGCGCGAGGAACGCGGCGAGCGCGAGACCGAACGCGCGCATCGTATGAACGTTCGGCGAGCAGTCGATCGCGACGAAGAGCTGCAAGGGCGGCCGGTCCACGTTCGGCGGAATCGTGAGCGTGGTCATCAGCATGTCGTATGCGCGGTCTTGCGGACGGAAGCGCACGTAGCCGCCCATCACCTGCCGGATCACGCGGCCCGCGGGCGGCGTGCCGTATTCGAAGCGCGGATCGTTGCTCGATACCGCGAAGAGCGTGGAGCCGTCGCGCGGCGTGATGTCGGCGAGCTTTTCTTTCGCGATCTTCCATTTGTCCGGCGTCGAAACATGCGTGACGATGAGGCGCGCAATCTCCGCGCGATTGTCGAGCGAGTCGCGCAGATGTTGTTCGAGTTGCACGCGCAACACGAGAAAAAGCCCCGATCCGACGAGCGAAAAGACGAACAGCGCGACGAGCGCGAACATCACGGCGAGGCGCCGCGCGATGGAGCGTTGCGTGCGCGGCTCGCGTGCGTCGCTTGCGTCTTGCGCCGGCGCCGATGCCCACTGCGTGTTCATGATGGTCTCGCGTCTTCCCTTGTTTCGCGCATGTCGCGAGCTTCGCGCACTTCGAGCACGTAGCCCATGCCGCGCACGGTATGAAGCAGCTTCGTTCGGAACGGTCCGTCGAGTTTCGCGCGCAGCCGCTTGATCGCCGTTTCGACGACGTTGGTGTGACTTTCGAAATCGACTTCCCAGACGAGTTCGGTGATCGCGGTCTTCGACAGTATGTCGCCGTGACGCCGCGCGAGCACGGAGAGCAGTTGAAACTCCTTCGCCGTGAGATCGAGCCGCACGCCGTCGCGCGTTGCGCGGCGACCGATGAGATCGACGTACAAATCGCCGACGGAGATCAGCGTCGATTCCTGCGCACGCGTGCGGCGCGCGAGTGCATGCAGACGCTCGACGAGTTCGAGAAACGAGAAGGGCTTGGTGAGATAGTCGTCCGCGCCTTCGCGCAGGCCGCGCACGCGATCGTTGATGTGATCGCGCGCGGTGAGCATGATGACCGGCGTCGACTTCTGCATGCGCAGGGCCTTCAATACCGCGAAGCCGTCGCGGCGCGGCAGCATCACGTCGAGCACGATCACGTCGTAGTCGTATTCGATGGCGAGATGCGTGCCTTCCTCGCCGTCCATCGCGACATCGACGACCCAGCCTTGCTCGGTCAACCCCGAGCGCAAGTAATCCACCACCTTGTGTTCGTCTTCGACTATCAGGACTTTCATGCCTGGCACCTGTGCGCGTTCAGTGTGTGTTTACCGCATTGTTCAACTGCTAACTATACGAGCCTCGCGGGCATCTTGCTAACGTTTCTACTGGCCGGAGCCCGTTGCATTGGCGACTTCTTTCGTATCGCTCGCCGTGTAGTCCGCTTGCCACCCGCCGCCCAACGCCTTCACGAGCGCCACGGAAACGGTGTGCTGCTGACCGTGAATCTGCACGTCCTGACGCTCGCTCGTGAGCAATTGCTGCTGCGCGGTAATGACATCGAGATAAGCGACGAGGCCGCCCGAATAGCGATCGTTCGCGAGCGAGAGCAGGCGTTGCGCATCGACGACGGCGGCATGCGATTGTTTCGCCGCGCCATCCAGCACCGACAATCCGACGATGCCGTCCTGCACTTGCTGAAACGCGCCGAGCACGGTCTGACGATAGTTCGCGACCGCCGCGACATAGCCTTCGTTGGCGAAGTCGACGGCAGCGGCGCGCCGTCCGCCATCGAAGACGACCTGGCTCGCCATCGTCCCGATGGTCCACAAGAGACTCGGCGCGGATATCAGACTGGAGAACGCGGTGCTTTCCCAGCCGATCGTGCCGTTGAGCGTGAGACTTGGAAAGAACGCGGCCTTCGCAACGCCGATCTGCGCATTGGCCGCGGCCATCGCGCGTTCGGCCGAGGCGACATCGGGTCTGCGCTGCAGCACGTCGCTCGGCAACCCGAGTGGAATCGAAGGAAGCGGATGATCAGTCAATTCCGGTGCGATCGAGAACTGCGGCGCGGGGGTGCCGACGAGCGCGGCAATCGCATGCTCGAACTGCGCGCGCTGGTTCAGCAGAAGTTGCGACTGCACGCGTGTCTGATCGAGCAATGCCTGTTGCTGCAACACGTCGAGTCCCGATACCGCGCCGAGATCGTGTTGCGCCTGAACATAGTCGAGCGCCTTCTTCTGCAGATCGACGGAGCGGTTCAGCACGTCGATCTCGGCATCGAGCTCGCGCATCGAGAAGTAGTCGCTCGCGAGATCGGTGGTCAGCACGAGACGCGCGTTCGCCAGATCGTCGCGCGATTCGTCCGCCGTTGCATGCGCGGCCTCCACTTCACGACGAATGCGGCCGAAGAGATCGACGTCGTAATCGACCGTCGGCGCGAGCTTCACGTCGTTCTGCACGGTCGAGTTGCTCGGGCTCGCGTAGTTGGTGACGGGACGATTCTTCGATATGCGAAAGCGCGACGCGTTCGCGCCGAGATCGATTTCCGGCAGCGCGAGCGACGACGTCTGCGCGAGCGTCGCGCGCGCCTGCGCGTAATGCGCGGCCGCGGCGGCAAGCGTCTGATTCTGCGCGAGCGCCTGCGTTTCGAGGCCATTCAGCGCGCCATCGCCGAAGCCTTGCCACCATTCGAGCGCGAGCGGCGCATGCGATGGTTCGCCGACGCGCCAGTACGAGTCCGTCTTCCATGTCGGCGGCGTGTCTGCAACGGGCCGGCGATAGTCCGGCCCGACCGTGCAAGCGGCAAGCAGCGATACGAGCGTGATGCCGAGCGCCGTTCTCATGACGCGGCCTTGGCACCCGATGCGGGCTGCGGTTGCTGCGATTGCTTCTGCTGCGGCGCGATCGTCACATGATCGCCATCGGCAATCGAATCGCTCGGGTTGATGATGACCTTGTCGCTTGCATCGATGCCGCTCTCTATTTCGAGCGATTGCCCCAGATCCTGCGCGATCACGATCTTGTGCAGACGCACGTGACCGTTGCCGTCGACGACCGCGAGGCGCGGGCCTTCTGCGCGAAACAGCAGCGCATTGCCCGGCACGAGCAGACGCGCATGCGCGCTCGCCGGCACCGCGACCTGCACATAGGCGCCGGGCCGCAGACGGCCATCGTGATTGGGCAGCGTCACTTCGACCTGCAATGAACGCGTCGGCACGTCGATCGCACCGGAGATATGCGTGATCTTGCCGTGGAACTGCTGGCCGGGCAGCTCCGCTTGCGAAACCGTCACGTCCTGCCCGACGGTCACGTTCTGCGCATACGCCTGCGGCAATTGCACGAACACGCGCAACGGATCGGACTGCGCGAGCGCGAACAATGCGCGGCTCGTGCCGCTGCCCGCATCGATGAGATCGCCGACATCGACGTTGCGTTGCGTGACTACGCCCGCGAACGGCGCGACGACGCGCTTGAACGATTCGAGTTGACGCAGCCGCTTCACGTTGGCATCGGCGGCGGCGAGATTCGCGACATCCTGGTTGTACGTGCTTTGACGCTCGTCGAGTTCCTGTTGCGATACGGCATCGCGTTGACGCAATTGCTGCCAGCGTTCGAGCGAACTCTTCGCAAGGCCGAGACTCGATGCGGTCTGATCGCGTTGCGCGACGGCTTGCGCGAGTTCCTGATCGATCTCGGGCGTGTCGAGATCGGCGAGCACCTGGCCTTGCTTGACGCGCGCGCCGATATCGACATACCAGTGCAGCAGATAACCCGTCGCGCGCGCGTAGATCGGCGATTCGACGAAGCCGCGCAACGTGCCCGGCAAGGTCGTGTCGCCGCCGCCGTCGGTCTGCGCCGGCACGACGACATTCACGTATTGCTGCGCGTTCTGTTGCGTGCGCGTCGCGATCGAATGGCTATGCATGACGTCGGTGACGACGGTGCGCGCCGCGCCGATCGCGAGCAGCGCGAGCACGATGACGAGCGCGATCTTCGCGCGCTTCCATTCGACATGGCGCGGCGGCAGCGCGGGCCCTTCATTCGGGTCGCGAGCGGGGATCGCAAGCGATGCGTGGTTCTTTTCGGTCATGTTCGTCCGGATGTTTCGATATCAGTGTTGGCCGCCGCCGTCTTCATGTTGCGTGGGGTCCTTGGGCGCGGCGCGGCGCGCGAGACGCGCATGAATGCCCGCAAACACGAGCGGCACGAAAAAGAGCGTGGAAACCGTTGCGAACAGCAGGCCGCCGATGACCGCGCGGCCAAGCGGCGCGTTCTGCTCCGCGCCTTCGCCGAGACCGAGCGCCATCGGCACCATGCCGATGATCATCGCGAAGGCGGTCATCAAGACAGGACGTATGCGGCTCGCGCCCGCTTCGAGCGCGGCGGTGAGCGGCGGCATGCCGGCGTTCAGACGCTGGCGCGCGAACGAGACCATCAGGATGCTGTTCGCCGTGGCGACGCCCATCGTCATGATCGCGCCGGTGAGCGCGGGCACGCTCAGGTGCGTGCCGGTCAGAAAGAGCATCCAGACGATGCCCGCGAGCGCGGCGGGCAACGCGCTCACGATGATGAGCGGATCGATCCACGACTGGAAATTCACGACAATCAGCAGATACACGAGCACGATCGCCATCGCGACTCCGAGGCCTAGGCCGAAGAACGACGAACGCATCGTTTCGACCTGACCGCGCACGACGATCTGACTGCCGCGCGGAAGCGCCTTGCGTGCATCGTCGACGAGATGATTCACCTGCCGCGCGACGCTGCCGAGATCGCGCCCTTCGACGCTCACGAAGAGATCGATCACCGGGCGGATGTTGTAGTGCGTGACCACCGCGAACTCGTTCTTTGGCGAGAGGCGCACGAGATTGCCGAGCAGTTGCGTGGGTCCGTTGATCGATGCGGACACGGGCGTGCGCAGCAGTTCATCGATCGATGACACCTGATACTGCGGCGTCTGCACCGCGAGGTTGTATTCGACGCCGTTGCGCGGATTGAACCAGAATCCCGGCGCGGTCTGCGAGCTTCCCGACAGGGACACCAGCACGTTCTGCGCGACGTTGCTCGCCGAGAGATTGAGTTGCTGCAGACGCGTGCGATCCATCTGCAGATCGATTGCGGGCTCGTCGAGCTTCTGCTGGATATGCGTATCGACGTTGCCGGGAATCATGCGAATCTGCTTCATCAGCTTGCTCGCGACTTCGAAGTTTGCCTGGCCGTTCTGTCCTTGAATCTGCACGTCGATGGCGGCGGGCAGGCCGAAGTTCAAGATCTGCGTGACGATGTCGGCGGGCTGAAAGAAGAACTCGACGCCGGGAAAGCGGCGCGGCAAGAGCGCACGCAATTCGTCGATGTACTTCTGCGTCGGCGAGTGATCGGCATTGAGCGCGACCTGTATCTCGCCGTCGAGCGTGCCGATCGTCCCCGCATTGCTGTACGAGAGATTGATGCCGCTATAAGGCAGCCCGAGGTTGTCGAGTATCGTCGCGAGCTCGTCTTGCGGCACGAGCTGGCGCACGACCTTCTCGACTTCATCGGCGAGACGCGCGGTTTCCTCGATACGCGTGCCGGTCGGCGCGCGCATGTGCAGGCGGATATCGCCCGCGTCGACGCTCGGAAAGAAGTCTTCGCCGAGCACGAACACGAGGCCCGCCGAGAGCAGACAGCAGCCGAGAAAGAGCGAAGCGAAGACACGCCGCTTCACGAGCAGGGTCGACAGAATCACGATATACGCGCCGCGCATGCGCTCGAAGCCGCGATCGAAACGGCGATGCAAGCGCATGAAAAGATTCGGCTTGGCTTTCGCATCAGGCGCGTGCGCGTGGCCCATCAACAGCATCGCGAGCGTCGGCACGAGCGTGCGCGAAAGAATGTACGACGCGATCATCGCGAAGACGACGGCTTCCGCAAGCGGCACGAACAGGAACTTGGCGACGCCGGTGAGAAAGAACATCGGCACGAACACGATGCAGATGCATAGTGTCGAGACGAGCGCGGGCACGGCGATCTCGCCTGCGCCTTCGAGAATCGCGTCGTGCAGATTCGTGCCGAGATGCAAATGACGTTCGATGTTTTCGATCGTCACCGTGGCGTCGTCGACGAGAATGCCGACCGCGAGCGCGAGGCCGCCGAGCGTCATGATGTTGATGGTCTGGCCGAGCGCATGCAGCACGATCAACGACGAAAGAATCGAGAGCGGTATCGAGATCGCGATGATGCAGGTGCTGCGCCAATTGCCGAGAAAGAGCAGGATCATCGCGGCGGTGAGCGCGGCGGCGATCAGCGCTTCGCGCACGACACCTTGCACGGCGGCCTTCACGAACACCGATTGATCGAAGAGCGCGCTGATCTTGAGATCGGACGGCAGCGACGCACGCGCCTGCGGCAAGAGGTCTTGCAGCGTGTTGACGATTGAAAGCGTCGACGCGTTGCCGTTCTTCAACACCGATATCAGCACGCCGCGATGGCCGTCCTGACGCACGATGTTGGTCTGCGGCGAAAAGCCGTCGCGCACGTGCGCGACTTCGCGAAGATAGGTCGTCGCGCCGTTGATCGTGCGCACGGGAATGTCGTTCAGACCCGCGACGGTCGCGGGCGAGCCGTTCATGTCGATCGTGTATTCGCGCGGACCGATCTTCGCGGTACCCGTTGGCAGGATCAGGTTCTGCGCGTTGACGGCCTGCACGACATCGGTCGGCGTGAGCCCTTTTGCAAGAAGCGCGCGTGTGTCGAGATCGACGGAAATAAGGCGCGTCTTGCCGCCGTACGGATACGGCACCGCCGCACCCGGAATCGTTACGAGCTGCGGACGCAGGAAGTTGAGCGCGGTGTCGTTCAGATCCTGTTCCGATTGCTTCGGACTCGAAAGCCCGAGCTGAATCACCGGAATGCTCGATGCCGAATAGCTGATGACGAGCGGCGGCGTCGCACCCGGCGGCATCTGCTTCAATTGCGCCTGTTCGACGGCCACCGTTTGCGCGATCGCGGTCTGGATATTCGCGGTCGGTTGCAGAAAGAGCTTGATGATCGCGATGCCTTGCAGCGATTGCGACTCGATATGCTCGATATTGTTCACCGTGGTCGTGAGACTGCGCTCGTTGACCGACGTGATGCGATTGGCCATGTCCTGTGCGGAAAGGCCGGTGTAATTCCAGATGATGCTGACGACGGGTATATCGATTTCAGGCAGCACGTCGACGGGCGTCGTCACGAGCACGAACGGCGTCGCCAGCAGGATCATGATGGCCATCACGATGAACGTGTATGGCCGCTTAAGCGCAACGTTGACTATCCACATTGAGGCGTTCGGAAGAAGCGGAGGAAGGGCGCTGCGAAAGAAGCAGAGACGGCGAGCGGTCCGCCATCGGTGTCGCTATGGTAGTGGCCGGGTGCCAACGACAATATGACGTGAATATGGCGCTTCTGTCAGATTAGGCGAGTTGAAAGCAAGCTTGCGAAAGCGCGCGGTAGGGCGCGCGCGCTTCATGTTCGATGCGGGAATAACAGGCGTTTAGCGCAGGTATCGATCCGCGTTGGGCGCTAGATTCGGATAGCCCGGTTGCGTGCGATAGACGCTCGAGCCGGTATAGATGCCTTCCTTGATGTCGAGGAAACTGCCGGGATATTGCGCGTCGTGCTCCGATGGACGGTAACCGGCGCGCTCGGCCTTCACGAGATCCTCGCGGACTTGCTGACGTGTTAAGCCGTCGGACTGCGCGAACGCTGAGAGCGGCGCCGCAGAGACAGCGGCGAAAGCGACGAGGGCAATGCGCGTAACAAGCTTCATGGCGGACTCCTCATGCGGATGACGGGATGAACGCGGCCGGCGACGCGAGTGCGGTGTTCGAACAGCCGCTCTGCGATTGTAGGTATCCGGCGTCGACGCGCTTATCCTGCATCAGGCGATGAATCGAACGAACGCGCGAAAAGCGCGCGAAGCGAAGCCGCGCGTGTCTCGTTCGAGGAGCGTGCCTGCGTTTATTGCGGAGTCTGTCCGAGCGGCGTCGTCGACATGGTGCGTCCCGAAGACGACGAGCCGTCCGTGGATGCGCCATATGCGCTCTGTGCGCTCACTTTCGCTTCCGCTGCCTGGATGTCGTTGGGATAGAAAGCATCGCGTTCGGACGGGTTATAGCCGGCCTGTTCGACGCGTTGCAGATCCTGCTTGACCTGTGCGCGCGTGAGCCCTTCGGATTGCGCGAGCGCGGCGAGCGGCGCGGCGGCGAGTGCGATGGCGGCGATGCGTGTGACGAGTTTCATGGCGTGCTCCTCATGGAAGTGAAGGATGAACGCGGCGTGCGGTTGCGCGATAAGCAGCGTCGGCACGGTTACCACAGCCACCACCCAATTCTATTTGTCGGACGGTGACGACATGCTGGCGATCACATGGCGATATGGTCAGATTGGAGCACGCGCTGAAAGGGCCGAAAGACGCATCGCGTAGCCGCCTGCGATCGCTTGCGGCCGATGATAGACTCGCCCCGCGTGAGGCGTTTTGTAAGCCACTCATAAGAACATCGTTCGCGGATGCCGCGCGCTTCAAAGGCATCTTAGACATCGCATCGGGAACCGATAAATTGCCGTTCAATCTGCCGACCACGGCCACCGCGCCGTTTTGTCCATCGGAAGTCAAAGGCTCGGTCGCGGTTGCGCCGGGCGCGCCGCTCTGGAAGAAGCTCCTGCAATTCGCGGGACCGGGCCTGCTCATTTCCATCGGCTACATGGACCCCGGCAACTGGGCGACGGACATCGAAGCTGGATCGCGCTACGGCTATAGCCTGCTCTTCGTCGTCGTGCTGTCGAGCCTCGCGGCGATGGTGCTGCAATGCCTTTCGATGCGCCTTGGAATCGTCACCGGGAAAGACCTCGCGCAGCTATCGAGAGAGCGTTACGCGAAACCCGTCGCGAACGTGCAATGGATGCTGGCGGAGCTGTCGATCATCGCCTGCGATCTCGCCGAAGTGCTCGGCGGCGCGCTCGCATTTCATTTGCTGTTCGGCGTTTCGCTGATGTGGGGCGTCGTGCTCACCGCATTCGATACGCTCATCGTGCTCGGATTGAAGGGGAAGAATTTTCGCGATCTCGAAGCGATCATGCTCGGGCTCATCGCGACGATCGGCGTGGGTTATATCGTCGAACTCGTGCTCGTCAAGCCGCACTGGCCTTCGGTCGCAGCGGGGCTCGTGCCGTCGATTCACGCGTTGAGCGATCGCGAGCCGCTCTATCTCGCGATCGGCATTCTCGGTGCGACCGTGATGCCGCATAACCTGTATCTGCATTCGTCGATCGTGCAGACGCGCATCGTGAATCGCGACATCAAGAGCCTTGCATCGGCGATCAATCTTTCGCGTCTCGATACGATCGTGTCGCTCATTCTCGCGTTGCTGATCAATGCTGCGATCCTGATTCTCGCGGCATCGGCGTTTCATGCAACGGGACAACACGCAGGTCACCGAGATCGAAGACGCTTACAAGCTGCTCGCGCCGATCGTCGGAACGGGTCTGGCTGCAATTCTCTTCGCGGTGACTTTGTTCGCATCGGGGCAAAGCTCGACGTTCACGGGAACCATCGCGGGGCAGGTCATCATGGAAGGATTCCTGCAACTGAAAATTCCGTGCTATCAGCGCAGATTCATCACGCGCGCGCTCGCGCTCGTGCCCGCGCTGATCGGCGTGTACGTGATGGGAAACGGTGCGGTCGGCAAGCTGCTCGTCGCAAGCCAGGTCGTCTTGAGTCTGCAGTTGCCGTTCGCGCTGTATCCGCTGATCCGGATGACGAGCGATCGCACGTTGATGGGCACGTTCGCGAACAGGCTGCATATGAAGTTCGTCGCGTGGGCGCTGTTTGCCGTGATCAGCGCCGCGAATGCGTGGCTCGTCGTGCAGACGGTAGGAGAGTGGATCGGCTGAAATGCAAAACGCGCCATGCATCATTCGATTTGCATGGCGCGTTTCGTTGCAACGTCGCTTACTTCACGACTGCCACCGGCGCATTCGATTTCGCCGCGACCGCTGCCGGAATCGCCGCCTCGACCGGGCGGTTTTCATCCACCGTCGTTCTGCCGCCATCGCGGAAGAAGGCCTGTTCCGCCGCCTTGTTCAGCACGAGAATGCTGATGCGCCGATTGGTCGGTTCATCGACGACATCCTTGTTGAGCGGCAGCACGTCGGCGAGTCCGCGCACTTGCAGCACCTTGCTTTCCTTCATGCCGCCCGCGACCAGCGCACGACGCGCGGCATTCGCACGTTCGCCCGAAAGCTCCCAGTTCGAATAGCCCGCCTGATTGCCGGAATAAGGCACAGCATCCGTATGTCCCGCGATCGATACGCGGTTATCGACATCGTTCAGCGATGCGCCGATGTTCGTCAGAATCGTCGTCACATAGCTTTCGAGCTTGAAACTGCCGGACGCGAACATCGGCCGCTTCAGCGAATCGACGATCTCGATGCGCAAGCCTTCGCTCGTGATCGCGATGCGGATCTGATCCTTGTAAGCACGCAACGCCGGCATCTGTTCGATGAGCGCCATCAGCTTCTGCTTGAGGTGCTGGAGCTTCTGCAAGTCGTCCATCGCGACGGCTGCGCGCGCGACCGATGGCGGCACCGGTTGCGGCTGCGTCTTGTTGCCTTCGCCCGGACGCGTGCTCGACAAATCCTTGCCGCCGCCCGCGATGACGCTCGTATGCGCCGATGCGCCGCCGTCGTTGCCGAACAGCGCGGAAAGCGGCGTGTTGAAGTATTGCTCGATGCCTTCCTTGTCGTACTTCGATGTCGATCCGAGCAGCCACATCAGCAGGAAGAACGCCATCATCGCGGTGACGAAGTCGGCGTATGCGATCTTCCATGCGCCGCCATGATGACCGTGACCATGCGCCTTCTTCTTGCGCTTGACGACGACAGTCGGCGCAAGCACCGATTGCAGCGGATCGCGTGACGGTTTCTCAGCCATGATGTCTATGCCGTGAAGTTACGAAGCCGCCTTCGGCATCTTGGTTGCACGCACCGCGTCGTCGAGTTCCTTGAAGCTCGGACGATCGGCGGTGAAGAGCACCTTGCGGCCGAACTCGACCGCGATCGTCGGCGCATAGCCGTTCATCGATGCGAGCAGCACGGACTTCACGCACTGGAACGGCTTCGCTTCGGCCGCGCCCTTCGCGTTGAGCAGGTCCGCGAGCGGACCGATGAAGCCGTATGCCAGCAAAATGCCGAGGAACGTGCCGACGAGCGCGCCCGCGATCATCTCGCCGAGCACGGCGGGCGCGGCGCCGACCGAGCCCATCGTGTGCACGACGCCCATCACTGCGGCGACGATGCCGAATGCGGGCAGGCCATCGGCCATCTTCTGGATCGCGTTCGCGGCGATCGAGCTTTCGGTGTGATGCGTCTCGAGTTCCTCGTCCATCAGGTCCTGCATCTCCAGCGCGTTGACGTTGCCCGCGGACATCATGCGCAGATAGTCGACGATGAAATCGAGCAGATGATGATCGGCCATGACGTGCTCGTACTTCTGAAAGACCGGGCTGGACTCGGGCGCATCGACATCGGCTTCGAGCGCCATCATGCCTTCCTTGCGCGCCTTCTGAAGCAGTTCGTACAGCAACGCGATCAGCGCGAGATATTTCTCTTTCGTATAGCCGCCGCCCTTGAACGCCTTCGGAATGGATTGCAGCGTTTTCTTGAGCGTCGCCGTGGGATTGGACACGACGAACGCCCCGATCGCCGCGCCGAAAATACACAGCAGCTCGAACGGTTGCACGAGCGCGGCGAGGTGGCCGCCGACGCCGATGAAGCTTCCGATCACCGAGCCGATGACCACCACCCATCCGATGATGACAAACATAGTTTCTCCGCAAATGTCCGGGCGCAGCGTGCTGTGCGTGCTCGGGATTGAGACGCGCACGGCGCGCGACGCATTGTTCGCTGTTGTGGGGCTTATCGGCTCGAAAGTGCCGAAGATTTAGGGTGACGCGCGCAAGTTTTTCTGCGCAAAGGTTTGCGATGTAAATCTTACGTTCGTTCGCAGCGTTGACGTCGCAGGTAATGGATGCGTGTACAGGCTTCGTCTAAGATCGCCTGCATGAACTCGACCCTTGTTCCTTCAATCGCCCGCTCGGGCGTCGGTCAGTTGCTGCGCGAGTGGCGTCAGCGCCGCCGCCTGAGCCAGCTCGATCTCGCGGGCATCGCCGACGTCTCCACGCGGCATCTCAGCTTCGTCGAATCAGGACGCTCGCTGCCAAGCCGCGAGATGCTGATGCGTCTGTCCGAGCAGCTCGACGTGCCGCTGCGCGAGCGCAATACGCTGCTCGTCGCGGCCGGTTATGCGCCGCTTTATCGCGAGCGCACGCTTGCCGATCCGCAGCTCGCGGCGGCACGGCGCGCGGTCGATCTCGTGTTGAAAGGGCATGAGCCGTATCCGGCGCTCGCGGTTGACCGTCACTGGACGATGATCGCCGCCAACGCGGCGCTCGCGCCGCTCGTCGCGCCGGCCAAGGCGGAACTGCTCGCGCCGCCCGTCAACGTGCTGCGCTTGTCGATGCATCCGCAAGGTCTCGCCGATGCCATCGACAACTGGCATGAATGGCGTGCGCATTTGCTCGCGCGTGTGCGAAGGCAGATCGAAGTGTCGGGCGATGCGGTGCTCGCCGCGCTCCTTGCTGAACTCGAAGCGTATCCCGCGCCCGCGCATGTGTCGCATGAGCCGGGCGGCGAAACCGATCCGGTCGTCGTCCCCTTGCGCATGCGTACGTCGCATGGCGTGATGTCGTTCTTCAGCACGACGACGGTGTTCGGCACGCCCGTCGATATCACGTTGTCAGAACTCGCGATCGAAGCCTTCTTTCCCGCCGACGACGCCACCGCCGCCATCCTTCGCGATCTCGCCGCAGCGAGAGGTTGAGCTTGCGTCGCCGTGCGCATGCTCACAGAATTGAACCTGGCCGGGCAGCGCGGATCAATAAGAAAGCAGGGCGCCGCACGACACGGCGCGGCGCGGCAAGGCGCGGCACGCAGTTTGCGTCAGCTTTTGTCCAACCAACGCGGAAGGCAACGATGATCCAGACATTCGAGCAGGAAATCGGCGGGCAAACGATGCAGTTCTGCGCAAGCATCGCGGAAGGCGGCGGACCGGCGCGCGTCATCATCAGCCGGGCGGATTCGGCGGAATCGCTCGTGATCGTCGAAGCGGACGGCATCATCGGCGCGATCAAGGCCGAAGTCGAAGCACCCGATACGCTCGTCGCCGATGCCGTGCGTAAGGCGCAGCATGAAGCGCTCATCGAGCGCGCGCTGGAAACAGGCACCGTGCAGACCACGAGTCTCTAGGCGCACCTTACGAGAGCGCAGTTAAATGCCCGCACGGCACACGTGGCCGCGCGGGCATTGATTTGTTCGCGCGATGGGCCTCGGCGCGTTACATGCGCGGCTCGCCGTTCTTCGGATCGGCGGGCACCATCGGCGTGGCGGAATCCGGGCCGTCGGGCATGTCCGGATCTTCGGGGTTCGGCGGGGCGTCCGGATCGAGCAGCTTGTCGGGGTCCGGTTCGAGCGGCTCCTCGGGGGAGCGGGGCATCGTCGACATGGTGTTCTCCTCACAAAGAGTCGCGGCGTCGCTCGTGTATTGCAACGCGCGTTCCCGCTGCCATCTTCAGCTCGTTCGTCCTTCGGCCTTCACGCCAGCCGGGTTGTTCACGCGACGCGCGATCATCGCGGCACACAACAGCAGTGCGACCGATATCGCCGCCGACCAGCGCACCGCATCGACGATATGTTGCGGGCTCGCCGCGCCGTCGCCGTGCGCCGTGAGCGCGCCGAACGCCGCGACGCCGATCGCGCCCGCCGCCTGCCGCGCCGTGTTGAGCACCGCCGACGCCGTGCCCGCGCGTTGCTGGCCGACAGTACCGAGCAATGCCGTCGTCATCGCCGGCACCGCGAGGCCCATGCCCGATGGAATCAGCAGGAACGGGACGAGCAGCGCGGCGGTGGGCGTCGTAGCATCGACGAAAACGAGCGCGGCGAAACCGGCAGCGTCGAGGAGCGCGCCGAAGATCATTGGGCCGCGCGAGCCGAAACGCGCCACCACGGGACCGCTCGCCAGGTTCGAGATCAGGAAGCCGCCCGTCAGCGGCAGAAATGCGAGGCCGGTCTGCAAGGGCGTATGGCCGAGCACGCGCTGCACATAAAGGCTCAGAAGGAACACCATCCCATAATAGGTGAGGTTCACGCCGATGCCGAAGACCACCGCCGCGCTGAACGTGCGCTCGGCGAAGAGCGAGAGCGGCAGCATCGGCGCGCGGCTGTTGCGCTCGATCGCGATGAACGCGCCGCCCGTGGCCAGCGCAAGGACGAGCGCGCCGACGACGAGCGGATGCATCGGCCCGAGCGGACGAAGTTCGATCACCGCGCCGACGAACGACGCCAGCGCGACGATCGCAAGCGCCTGGCCTGGCAGATCGATGCCGCGCGCGCGATCGGCGTCTTTCGGGCGCGCGTTGTCTATCCACACGAGCGTCGCCGCGAGGCCCGCCATGCAGATCGGCAGATTGACCCAGAAGATGCTGCGCCATCCGAACGCCGCGATCAGCACGCCGCCGACGACCGGCCCCGCCGCGATCGACACCGCGCCCGCCGCGGTCCACAAGCCGACCGCACGGGCGCGCAGACGCCGGTCATGGCCGCATGCCGCGTTGAGCAGCGCCAGCGAGTTCGGCAGCATCCCGGCCGCGCCGACGCCTTGCAGCGCGCGCGCCGCGATCAGTTGCGCCGCATCGCGCGAAAAGGCGCACGCGAGCGAGGCCAGTGCGAAGAGCGCGAGTCCGCCGAGGAACATGCGCCGCGCGCCGAAGCGATCGCCGAGAGAACCGGCGGAGAGCATCAGCGCGGCGAAGGCGAGCGCATAACTGTCGATGGTCCATTGCAGGCTCGCGACGCCCGCGTGCAGATCGTGACCGATGCTCGCGAGCGCGACATTGACGATCGATACATCGAGCTGCGAGACGACGAAGCCGACGCTGGTCGCCGCGACGACGAGCGTCTGCCGCATGGACAGACGCGCGCCGGAAGAGGAAGGGTTCGAGTTCATGCCGTCCATCGTAGGCGCGTCGCGCGTTCGATGTTTCGGCGTGTCCTGAAACGTGAAATCGGAATGAAAACGGCGCGCCGCGTGAACGGCGCGCCGTTGCGTCAGACAAGGTTCAACGCGCTTGCCTGATGAAGAGCGTGGTCAGCGCGCCGAGCGCGCACAACGCGCCGACGTAGATCGCGGGCGCCATCGGGCTCGATTTCATCATCAGCGAGACGACGATCGGCGTGAGTCCGCCGAACACTGCATACGCGACATTGTATGAAAACGAGATGCCCGAGAAGCGCACGGCGGGCGGAAACGACTTGACCATCACGAACGGAATCGCGCCGATCACGCCGACGCAAAAGCCCGTCAGCGCGTACCACGGCAGAAGCGCGGAGGCATCGATCGCGACTTGCTCGAACATCAGCCAATAAGACACGGCGAGTGCCGCGCCGCCGACAAAAATCGTCTTGCCCGCGCCGATGCGGCCCGCGATCGCGCCCGCCAGCACGCAACCGATCGTGAGGCACAGCGTCGCCGCGCAGTTCGCGACGAGCACCGTCGCCGGGGCGATGTGGAACTGCTTCTGCAGCAATGTCGGCGTCATCAGGATCACGACGACGATCGCCGCCGACAGCATCCACGTGAGCAGCATCGACACGATGACGGCGCGGCCGTGGTCGCGCAGCACGGCCTTGAGCGGAATCTCCGCCGCAAGCGACTTGCGCTTCTGCAGCTCGGCGAAGACGGGCGTTTCGTGCAGCCAGCGGCGCAGATACACCGAGCACAGGCCGAACACGCCGCCGAGCAGGAAGGGCAGGCGCCACGCGAAATCGGCGACTTCGGTGGGCGCGAATGCCTTGTTGATGCCCGTTGCTATCAGCGAGCCGAGCAGAATGCCCGCCGTGAGCCCCGCCGTGAGCGTGCCGCACGCATAGCCGATATGACGCTCCGGCACGTGCTCGGAGACGAACACCCATGCACCCGGCACTTCGCCGCCGACCGCCGCGCCCTGCATCACGCGAAACAGAAGCAGCAGCACCGGCGCCATCAGGCCGATGGACGCGTAGGTCGGCAGGACGCCCATCAGGAGCGTCGGCACGGACATCAGCAGCACGGAAAGCGTGAACATGCGCTTGCGGCCGAGCAGATCGCCGAAGTGCGCCATGATGATCCCGCCGAGCGGACGCGCCAGATAGCCCGCCGCAAAGATGCCAAAAGTCTGCAATTGGCGAAGCCAGTCAGGAATCGACGGCGGAAAGAACAATTGGCCGATGACCGGCGCGAAGAACACGAAGATGATGAAGTCGTAGAACTCGAGCGCGCCGCCGAGCGCGGCGAGCGTGAGCGTCTTGTAGTCGCCGCGCGTGAGCGCACGGCCGGCCGCGCGCGGGGCGTCGGACAGAGGTGTTGCCTGCATCGGAAAAATGAACCCGTAAGTGGAAAAGCCACGCGTGACGCGCGGTAGGACGAGGCTTTGCCCTGCGGGAGTGACTAAACGCGCCGGGTGGACGCGAAGCGAAGGTCCGGCGCGGAACGGGATCGAACCGGCCGAAAACCAGCGGGTGCGGATTCGAAGCCGCGACCCGTCGTCCGCGCTGCGCGTTGCGACGGACAGTCGCGGCGCAGCTTGCTTCGCGGCATCTTGGTAAAGACGGCGGAAGCGGCAACTTTTTGAGCCAAACGCGGCATGTTACAGGACGAAAGCCGGCGCAAAAGCGAAAACGCGTTCTATTTTCGAGATGGTTGCGTGCATCCGACGTTACGGCGTTCGTGAAAGCGCGCCGTCACATGCGTTGACAATTCGGACGAGTCCGATGGGAAAGGGTCGCATGGCTGCTCAGAATGCGCAGCTTGAATATCCCCGTCTCATCCCGCGACGAGACGCCCGGCGGGCGCTTGCAGTAAGGCCTCCGCCCCATGTCCCTTGGACTCATCAGGTAAGACACCATGCGCGTCGCCGTTTTGCAAACCGACCCGAGCTATCGAAATCTCATCAGCGATGTCGTCAAACGACTCGGCCATACCTGCGTCACTTTCGGCGATGGCCTCGTGCTGTCGAAGGCGCTTTCCCGCTCGACGGTCGATCTGCTGATTCTCGACTGGAATTCGACCGGCCTGTGCGGCCTCGATCTTCTGAAATACGTGCGCTCGAGCTTCGGCGAGCGCGTGCCGGTTTTGTTCGCAACGCCGGACGGCGCCGAGCACAACGTGGTCTGCGCGCTCACGGCCGGCGCCGACGACTACGTCGTTTATCCGATTCGCCCGGGCGAGTTCGGCGCGCGCGTCGAAGCGCTTCTGCGCCGCGCGTATCCCTCGACCACCAGCGCGTGCCTCGAAGTCGGTCCGTATCGTTTCGACGCCCGGCAGCAAACCGTCACCGTGCGCGGCAAGCCGGTGCAGCTGAGCGGCACGCAGTTCCGCCTCGCGCAGCTTTTCTTCTCGAACATCGGCCGCGTGCTGTCGCGCGATCATATTTTCGCGATGGTCTGGGGCCGCGAGTTCCGCGAGACCACGCGCACTATCGATAGCCATGTGTCGCGCCTGCGTCTCGCGCTGGAGATCGAGCCGGTCAACAACTTCCGTCTGCAGCCCGTCTACAAGAGCGGCTATCGCCTGCTGCATCTCTACGACGAAGGCGAAGATTCGGACGACGGCCTCGTCGATCCCGCCCCTGCGCAGATTGCAGCCTGAGGCCGTTCTGACAAAGCAAAATGCCGTCGATTAAAACCGACGGCATTTCTCATTTCTCCGCGTGTTTTTACAGCGCGGGCAACGCCGGGCGCGTTTCGATGCTGCGGCGGATCAACGCTTCGACTTCCTTGCGCTCGTCGCCCGCGAGCGGCAGACGCGGCGGACGCACCGGCTCCGTGCCCAGACCGACGATCGTCTCCGCGAGCTTGATGTTCTGCACGAGCTTGTGCGAGACGTCGAGCGCGAGTAGCGGCGCGAACCATCGATAAATCGCGCGGGCTTCCTCGACACGCCCCGCCCGAATCAGCTTGCTGATCGCCACCGTTTCGCGCGGAAAGGCGCACACGAGTCCCGCGACCCAGCCGTGCGCGCCCATCAGCATGGCTTCCATCGCGAGATTGTCGACGCCGCAAAAGAGCGCGTAGCGGTCGCCCGTTTCGTTGATGAGGTCGGTGATGCGGCGCACGTCGCCGCTCGATTCCTTGATCGCCGCGAACTTCTTGTCTTCCGCGAGTTCGCCGAACATCTTGGGCGTGACATCGATGCCATACGCGAGCGGATTGTTGTAGACCATCAGCGGCAGCGGGCTCGCGTCGGCGACCATGCGGAAATGATTGAGCGTTTCGCGCCGGTCGGACAGATAACGCAATCCCGGCAGCACCATATAACCCGCCGCGCCGCGACGCGCGGCGCGTTCGGCCTGGCGGCAGCCGTCGAGCGTGCTGTTTTCCGCGATCGTCAGCAGCACCGGCACGCGGCCGCGTGCGGCGTCCACGGCGATATCGAGCACGTCCAGTTTTTCGTCGAGCGACAACGTCGATGCTTCGCCGAGCGATCCGCACACGATGATGCCGTCCACGCCCGCGTCGATCTGCGCCTCGATGTTCTTCGCGGTCCACGCGCGGTCTATGCTGAAATCGGCGTTGAACTTCGTGGTCACGGCGGGCATCACGCCTTCCCAGATATGCGTCATGTCGGCTCTCCGAAAGTGATTGAACGGTAGGCAGTGTAAGCACCGGAAAGTCGTGCGTCTTGCGCGTTTCGCGCGCGCCGTGTGCCGATTTCGGCATAGCGGTTTCGACGCGCTAAAAGCGTCTCGGAACGCGCTTCGATTATGCCGATATCGTCATCAAAACGATCGCGCCGCTACAAGACGCCGATTGCGCGCGTTTCTACGATAGGCGGCATGAAAACCATCGAAATCATCGACTCGCATACGGGCGGCGAACCGACGCGCCTCGTGATCGCGGGCGGCCCTGATCTGGGCCACGGCACACTCGCGCAGCGGCTCGACGCGTTCCGCACGCGTTTCGACGACTGGCGCCGCGCCATCGTCACCGAGCCGCGCGGTTCGGACGTGATGGTCGGCGCGCTGCTGTGCGAGCCTGATTCCGCCGACGCCGCGGCGGGCGTCATCTTCTTCAACAACGTCGGCTATCTCGGCATGTGCGGGCACGGCACGATCGGGCTCGTCGCGTCGCTCGCTCATGCGGGCAAAATCGCGCCGGGTCGGCATCGGATCGATACGCCCGTCGGCCCCGTCGACGCGACGCTGCACGACAACGGCAGCGTCAGCGTGCGCAACGTGCCGGCGTACCGGCACCGGCGCGCGATATCGGTCGATGTGCCCGGCCACGGCACGTTCACCGGCGATGTCGCATGGGGCGGCAACTGGTTCTTTCTCGTCGCGGAACACGGGCGGGAACTGGTGCCCGCGCGCATCGCGGAACTGACCGCGTTCACCGGCGCGATCCGCGACGCCTTGCACGCGCAGGGCATCACCGGCGCGGCGGGCGCGTTCATCGACCATATCGAGTTGTTCGCGGATTCGCCGGTCGCGGGGATCGACAGCCGCAACTTCGTGCTGTGTCCCGGCAGCGCCTACGATCGCTCACCGTGCGGCACCGGCACGAGCGCCAAGCTCGCGTGTCTCGCGGCGGACGGCGCGCTCGCGCCGGGCGAAGTCTGGCGTCAGGAAAGCATCATCGGCAGCGTGTTCGAAGGCAGTTACGCGACGGACGGCGACATGCTCGTCCCGACCATCACCGGCTACGCCCACGTGATGGGCGAAGGCCGTCTCGTCTTCGACGAGCGCGATCCGTTCATCAAAGGCATATGACGGCGGACGTGATCGTCGTCGGCGGCGGGATCGTCGGAGCGGCGTGCGCGGCGGAGCTTGCGGCGCGCGGCCTCGCGGTCGATGTGCTGGAGGCGCGCGGCATCGGCGGCGGCGCAACGGCGGCGGGCATGGGCCATATCGTCGTAATGAACGATTCGCCCGCCGAATTCGCGTTGGCGCGTGCGTCGCGCGAATTGTGGCTCGCGCTCGGCTCCCAGTTGCGCGGGCGCGATGCGTTCTCGCGTTGCGGGACGTTGTGGATCGCCGAGGACGACGAGGAACTCGACGCCGCCCGCACGATGCGCGATGCCTTCGCGCTAGCAGGCGTGCGCGCGCATATGCTCGACGGCGCCGCGCTGCGCGAGGCGGAGCCGGCGGTGAGCCACGCGATGCAAGGCGGCCTCTTGATCGGCGACGACGCCATCGTGTACGCGCCCGCCGCCGCGCAGTGGCTGCTGACACGTTCGCCGCGCATCCGCGTGTCGACGGGCTGCGCGGTCATCGCCGCCGACGCCGACGACACGCACGCGCGTGTCACGCTCGCGAACGGCGAGCGGCGCGCGGCGGCTCATGTGGTCATCGCCAATGGGCTCGCGGTGCCGGATCTCATCGCGCACGTACCGCTCGAAGCGAAAAAAGGGCATCTGCTCATCACCGATCGCTATCCCGGCACGATCCGTCATCAGGTGCTGGAACTCGGCTACATCAAGAGCGCGCATCACGCGCGCGGGACGTCCGTGGCGTTCAACGCGCAGCCGCGTCCGACGGGACAAGTGCTGATCGGCTCGTCGCGCCAGTTCGGCACGCGCGATCCGGCCGTCGACATGGACGTGCTCGCCGCGATGCTCGCGCGCGCGACGCGTTATCTGCCGGGCATCGGCGCGCTCAATGCGATCCGCGCGTGGACCGGTTTTCGCGCCGCGACGCCGGACGGCTTGCCGCTGATCGGGCCGGCGCGTTTCGCAGGCGATCGTCTGTGGCTCGCGGCGGGGCACGAAGGGCTCGGCGTGACGACGTCGCTCGGCACGGCGAAGCTCATCGCCGCGCAGATGTTCGGCGAACCGCCGCCTTTCGATATTCCGGACGCGAACGCGTTCTGTCCGCAACGATTTGCCCGGGAGCACGCCGATGGCTGAGCGCGTGCGCGTCATCATCGACGGCGAGATGCTTTCGGTGCCCGCATTCACGACAGTCGCCGCCGCCATCGCAATGTGCGGCATCGGCGGCGGCATCGAGGGCACGCGGCGCTCGGTCACCGGCGAGCCGCGCGCCGCGCTGTGCGGTATGGGCGTATGCCACGAATGCCGCGTGACGGTCGATGGCCGCGCGCATGTGCTCGGCTGTCAGACGCTTTGCCGCGACGGCCTTTCGATCGAGACGACGCGATGAACGTCGAACGAGTCGATATCGCGATCGTCGGCGCGGGGCCGGCGGGCCTGAGCGCGGCGCGGATCGCGGTGGAAGCGGGCGCGCGCGTCGCGCTCATCGACGACAATCCGCGTCCCGGCGGACAGATCTGGCGACAAGGCCCGACGCAAGCGAGCGCGCCGCCACTGCGCCGATGGCTCGATGAAACGCTCCCACACGCGAACCTGATCGCGATGAACGCCACGAAAGTCGCGGCGGCGCATGGCGACAAGCAGCTCTTGCTGGAGCGCGACGGCGCGCCGCTCATGCTCGCGTATTCGAAGCTCGTTCTCGCGACCGGCGCGCGCGAGCGTCTTCTGCCCTTTCACGGCTGGACCTTGCCCGGCGTGACGGGCGCGGGCGGTCTCCAGGCGCTCGTCAAGGGCGGCATGCCGGTGCGCGGCGAGCGCGTCGTCATCGCGGGCAGCGGGCCGCTGCTGCTCGCCGCCGCCGATACCGCGCGGCGTCACGGGGCGCGCGTCGTCGCGGTCGTCGAGCAGGCGCCGTTTGCGCGTGTCGCGCGCTTCGTCGCGTCGCTCGTGTCGACGCCGGGAAAGCTGGCGCAGGCAATCAGGCTCGGCGCCGTTTGTTATCGCGGATATCGGACGGGCAGTGTCGTCGTGAAGGCGCACGGCAGCGCGCGCGTGGAGGCGGTCACGATCCGCTCGCGCGGGCGCGACGAGACGCTCGCGGCGGATCGCATCGCGTGCGGTTACGGGCTCGTGCCGAATTCGACGCTCGCGCTGGCTCTCGGCTGTCTCATCGACGAACGCGAAGGCGCAATCGATGTCGACGACGCGCAGCGCACCTCGCGCGACGACGTGTTCGCGGCGGGCGAAAGCACGGGTATCGGCGGAATGGAGCTGGCGCGCGTCGAAGGCATGATCGCGGCGCAAGCGGCGCTCGGCATCGCCATCGATGCGCGGCTCGTGCGCGAGCGCGATCGCTGGCAAAGCTTCGCGCGACGCGTCGCGTGGACGTTCGAACTCGGCGCCGAAGCCTGCGCGATGCCGTCGCCGGACACCGTGTTGTGCCGATGCGAAGACGTGCCGACAGGCGATATCGCCGCGCACGCGAACTGGCGGGACGCGAAACTGCAAACGCGCTGCGGCATGGGGCCGTGTCAGGGACGCATCTGCGGCGAGGCGGCTTCGGTCTATTTCGGATGGCCGCGCGCGGCGGCACGTGCGCCGTTCGCGCCGGTGCGCATCGACACGCTGATCGGCGCGCGCGATGCCTAGTGGGGCCAGCGCCAATTTTGTCCGCGCGCGGGCGCTTTTATAATCGGTCGCCAGAATCCATCGAGCGCAACCGACATCCGCACGCATGACGATCGCACATCCACCGGCATCGACGCTCTCCGACATGCTCGCGCATTTCGCGCTGCTCGCGCCGGTCTTCGACGCGATGCCCGACATCGTGTTCTTCGTGAAGGATCGCGACGCGCGCTACGCGATGGTCAACCGCACGCTCGCGCGCCGTTGCGGCCACAAGGACGACAAGTCGGCGCTGCTTGGCAAGACCGCCGAGGACGTGTTCCCGCGCCGCTTCGGACGCATCTACACGGCGCAGGATCAGGCGATCATCGCGCAGGGACATCAGCTGATCGATCAGCTCGAACTGCATCTGTATCCGGGACGCGAGCCCGGCTGGTGCATGACCTGCAAGCAGCCGCTGCACGATACGCTCGGCAATATCGTCGGTCTTGCGGGCATTTCGCGCGATCTGCAGGCCGCCGAAGGCACGCATCCGGCCTACAGCCGGCTTGCGGCGGTCGTGCAGCACATCCAGGAAAATTATGTGCAGCCGCTCAACATGCGGCAGCTCGCGCAGATGGCGAATATGTCGATTGCGCAGCTCGAACGTTATTTCCACAAGGTTTTTCATCTCACGCCGCGCCAGGTGCTGCTGAAAACGCGTCTGGACGCGGCGACCGCGCTGCTCGTCTCTCACGAGAAAGTCACCGATGTCGCCGCGCTGTGCGGCTACACCGATCACAGCGCGTTCACGCGGCAGTTCAAGGCGACCGTCGGTCTGACGCCGAGCGAATATCGGACGCTCTTGCAGACGGGCACGTCCTCGCGCCCCGATTCCGCGCGCGAGGCAAATGTCTGATGGGAAATCGGGGCACGGCCAGTGCCGGAATTACACGCTCGTGCGCGTACGGCGCGTTTCCGCTCGAGGTCGATACCGCGAAAGCCCCGCGCGAGGCGGCTTTCCGGGCGACAAGCGACACCGGTCCGGATATTGCTTTTTTAGGCTCGCTGCGACCGGGCAATCTTTCGCATCGGCGCCGCTCAAAACCGCGAGGCGTTCCGCACCGGCGCACACGCGGCATAAATAACGGTGCGTTCGGAATTCCCGCCGCGTTTTCGTGTCACTCAATGCACGCATCGGCGTGCGCGGCGGCGAGAGCTGGAGACCACGCGAGAATTCCGTTTTTGGCAGCAGAAAAGAACATCATGAACGAAGTGGCAAGACTGGGGCATATGCGGATCGTACTGATCGAAGACGATCCCGAGAGCAGGGCATCACTGCAAATGTTGCTGCAAGAAGAGGGTGCGGAAGTCATCGCCGTAGCCGACGCCGAAGACGGCGCGCAAGCGGCGATCGAGCATCTTCCCGACGCGGTGATCTGCGATCTCGACCTACCCGAGATGGACGGTTTCTATCTCATCCAACGTTTGCGGGATCACGAAATACGCGGCAATCTGCCGCCTTCCGTGGCAATCGCGCTCACCGGCCATGACGGCGACGCGTACCGATTACGCAGCATCGGCGAAGGATTCCAGCATTTCATGACGAAGCCCGTGCATCCCGACGAACTCGTCACGCTGATCCAGGACGCGGCCGGCGCGCGTGTGGTGATGTGAAGTTATAGGAAGTGTGCGGAAGTGCTTGGACCGCCGGCGAACGGCGGCCCGGACCTTTTATGACCGGTCGCGGTTGCGCGCCCGCGTCGCCCCCGTGATGACGGCGATGCCCAGCAAGATTACGGCGACGATCATGATGATGTGCTGCGACACATGCATCGCAACCAGCGCCCACGACACGCCGCCGATAAAAATCAGCCAGCCTACAAGATAAATAATCAGCGTCATCGACTTCTCCTTTCTCGTTGTGTGCTAGAAATCGTTGCGCGGCCTTCATCGAGCGGTCGTATTCTTTCGACGCCCGGGCACGCATGAGTTCACGCTGTGCAAAGGGCGTACCTCGGGCCGGTGACGAGAAAGAAGAAGCCTGGCAAAGTGTGCGCTAACCGGCAAATCGCGCGGAGCCTCACGCATCCAGTCGATTCGTGACGGCGCGGCGCGGTGAAAAGCCGCGAACGATCTTTCGGCTCAGTAAAACCGCCGGCCATTCGAATAACTTGTGCATCAGCATTGCCAGAAGCAGTGCTGCTGGAATCGTCACGCACCAGACGACGACCGATCCTGCGGTCCGATAGAACACGATGATCGCGGCGAAAAGGACGAGTATGTGATTCAGGTAGAGGCTATATGAATATTTGCCCAGCCATCTGCCGATCCTTAGAAAGGCATTGTCGTCCACCGTGCTGCACAGAATGACGAGCAGCGCGGCGCCGACGCCGACGGCCACGTCCCCGCATACTCGGGCAATGATTTCCCAATCGCCGAAGAACGGATACGCATAGAGCGCGAGTGCGAAGCACCAGACGGCGACGAGGTGCTTTTGCGGTATGCGCGAACGAAGCCTGTCCACGTTGAACGAAAGCCAGCAGCCGATGAAAAAAAACGTCGAGTAATGCATCGTCAGCAAGGTCTGGGAGACATACGACGAGTAATGAGCGTTGGCCCAGGGCACCGCAGGACCGATTGCGAGCGAACACATCATCATTGCCACGACTGCGTATAGGCCAAATCGGCGGACGAGAAACAAGATAATCGGGAAGGCAATGGAAATGCGCATTTCCATCGCGATCGACCAGATTACCGGATTGATATCGCGCACGTTGAGCGGCCCGACCAGCAAGGCGTGCTCGAGAATGATGTTTTTGTCGATTTGCGGATGAACGGTGTACATCCACCGATCGGTCCATTGAAAGCCAAGTCGTTCGAGGCCAAAGTAGACCAATACGGCCAGAATGAGCGACGCGACATACGGCGGATATAGCCGGACCACGCGCGCGGCGAAATATCGTAGATATGAATAAGGATTCATTCCGTCGATCATTCTGGTCAACGCGAACCCGCTCAGCACGAAGAACAGGATGACTGCCTGATGGCCGGCAATAAGAATGCGAACTGGCGAATAAATCGTTGCCGTCCAGATCCAGCCTAACTGGTTGTAACCCGCCACGACGAGGTGGGAAAGCATGACTGAAACCGCGGCGAAACCACGGAGGCTATCGAGGTAATGAGCGCGGCCGGTCTTCGTGAGATTGCTGGATGCCATATCGATAGGATATCGAAAGGAACGCGGTAATTAATCAATCTTACATGATCGGCAGTACGCGCTCGAAGGCATTTCCCGGCGCGAGACTTTCTTAAAGCATGATGGGAGGCTTGCGTCGTGCGACACTCGTGCCGAGCAAGCCTTCCCAGCCAGAACGACAAATCGACCATGCTGATCGTCCACCACCTCAACAATTCCCGCTCCCAGCGCGTGCTGTGGATGCTCGAAGAACTCGGCGTCGAATACGAACTGAAGCGCTATCAGCGCGATCCTCACACGATGCTCGCGCCGCCCGAGCTGCGTGCGGTGCATCCGCTCGGCAAATCGCCGGTCGTCACCGACGGCACGCTCACGCTCGCCGAGTCGGGCGCGATCATCGAATATCTCGTCGATCGTTACGGCGAGGGCCGTTTTGCGCCGCCGCCCGGCGCTTCGCCCGAACGCGTGCGCTACAACTACTGGATGCACTACGCCGAAGGCTCCGCGATGCCGCCGCTCTTGCTCAAGCTCGTCGCGCGGCGGCTCGAGAGCGCGAAGATGCCGTTCTTCGCGAAACCGATCGCGCGGCGCATCGCGCAGACGATGCAAAGCAGCTTCATCGATCCGCAATTGCGTCTGCATTTCGGCTATATCGATGGCGAACTCGCAAAGTCGCCGTGGTTCGCGGGCGACACGTTCAGCGCCGCCGACATCCAGATGAGCTTCCCGCTGGAAGCCGGCAGCGCACGCGCAGGTGCGAAGTCGATGCCGCATATTCGCGCGTTTCTGGAACGGATTCACGCGCGTCCGGCTTATCGGCGCGCGTTGGAAAAAGGCGGGCGGTACGACTACGCAAGCTAGCCGTTCGGCCTATTGCCGAAGCGCAATGCGCGTTGCGTACAATGAGTCGCACGCAACCACTCAGCGCAAAGGCGACGCATGGCCCGAATCGTTCCCGACGACTGGAAGAACCTCGAAGCGACCGGCGCGGCCGCGCGCGAGCTCGAAACGCTCGCGCTGCTCGAAAAGCTGCCCGAGGACTACACGGTGTACCACGGCGTCCACTGGACGCGCGTCAACGAAGGCTTTTCGGTCTTCGGCGAAGCGGATTTCGTCGTGGTCGCGCCGTCAGGGCGCGTGCTGATGATCGAGCAGAAGGCCGGTTTTCTGCGCGAGACCGGGCAAGGTCTCGTGAAGGTCTATCTGCAAAAGGAGCGCAACGTCGCGATCCAGCTCGCGCGCACGCTGGAGAATCTTCATCGGCGCTTCACGGCGGCGTTCGGCGCGGGCACGTACCGCATCGAGGAACTGCTGTATTGCCCCGACTACACGGTCAGGAACGCGGCGATCGCGGGCGTGGCCCCGGCGCGCATCGTCGATGCGAGCCGCAAGTCGCAGCTCGCGCGCGTCGTGCTCGACATTTTGCCGCCGGACGAGCCGCGCTTCGAAGCGGCGGCGCGCATCCATCATTTTCTGGCCGACGAACTCTCGCTCACGCCTGACACCAACGCGCTCGTCGGCGCGGCGAACACGCTCGTCACGCGTCTGTCGGGCGGGCTCGCCACGTGGGCTCGGCGGCTCGAATTCGAACCGTTTCGCCTGCGCGTGATCGCGACCGCTGGCGCGGGCAAGACGCAGCTCGCCGTGCGCGTGATGCGCGACGCGCTCGCGCAGGGCAAGAGCGTCCTCTACGTGTGCTTCAACCGGCCGCTCGCCGACCATATCCGCGCAATCGCGCCGAAAGAGGCGAAGATCGCGAATTATCATCAGTTGAGCGCGGCCGTCGCGCGCGATGCCGGCAGTCCGCCCGATTTCAGCCAGCCCAACGTCTTCGCGACGCTCGAAGAGCGCTTCGCCGCCGTGCCCGTGCCCGAGCACTGGAAGACCGACGTGCTGATCGTCGACGAAGGGCAGGACTTTCAGGCGGCCTGGGTCGAGGCGCTCGAGCGCCTGCTGAATCCCGAAGGCGCGTGGTGGTGGCTCGAAGATCCGATGCAGAACCTCTATCTGCGCGAGCCGGTGCCGCTGCCGGGCTGGACCATTCTGCGCGAAACGACGAACTATCGCAGCCCGCGCGATCTGCTCGGCTTCATCCGCAAGATCGTCGGGCCGGATGTGCGGCTCGACGCGGGCAGTCCGTTCGACGGCTCGGACGTGAGCGTATCGACTTACGAGGACGGGCATCCTGAGGAAGTCATCGAGGCGACCAAGCGCGCCATCACGCACGCGCTGTCGCTCGGATTCCGCAAGCAGGACATCGCCGTGCTGTCGTTTCGCGGGCGCGAAGGTTCGGCGCTTACCGCCGTCGATCAGCTCGGCCCGCACCGGCTGCGCGCCTTCACCGGAACCTACGATCTTTTCGGCAATCCGGAGTATCGCGAAGGCGACGTGCTGCTCGAGTCGATCTATCGCTTCAAGGGGCAATCGGCGCCGTGCGTGATTCTCACGGAAGTCGATTTCGACACACTCGACGATCAGGCCGCGCGCAAGGTCTTCGTCGGCGCGACCCGGGCGACGATGAAGCTGATCGTGGTCGCCTCCGAACGCGCGGCGCACGCCATCGAAGCATTGCAGTAGGGCATGTCCGTCATCAGCACCGAGTCCTCCCTGCGCGCGAACGCCGCGCGCCCGTGGTGGCGCCGGCTGTGGTACGCGGCGCTGATCGCGCTCGCGGTCGCGCCGCCTATCGGCGCGGTCGGCTACATGTTGTACTCGGGCCTGCTCGCGCGCGAGACGCATCGGCTCGTCGTGCCTTACGACGTGTACTGGGAAGCCGCGCAGCTTCAGATCGCGTATGAGCGCTTCGAGAATCACGTGCTGCTGTATCGCAATGGTATCGACGAGGACGAGCAGGCGCTGCGCGCGAGCTTTCGGCTGCTGCGCGCGCGTTTGAGGCAAGTATCCGAATCGACGGGTCTCTCGGACGGAAACGAGGCGCTCGTCAACCGGCAGCGCGAGATTCTGCGTCAGTTGCAGACGGCGTTCGATTCCATCCAGGGCGATGTCGAAGGACTTCAGGCCGAGCACCAGCACACCTTGCGCGTGATCGGCGTGTTGCGCCAGAACGCACCGCTCGTCGCGGAACTCGCCGGCGGGCGGCGGCTGATGGACATCGCCGAGCGCGAGGCGATCGTGCGCGATTTCGAGGCGAAGCGCCGCTATCTGATCTACGGCGGCATCGTGCTCGGGATGCTGTCGGCAGCGGCGACGATCCTGCTGCTGCTGAACGGCTACCGGCGCACGCGCCTGATCGGGCAACAGCGCGCGGCGCTCGTGGCGGAACATCAGGCGACGCGCGCGGCGCGCGAGGCCGGCGTCGCGAAAGACACGTTCCTCGGCATGATCAGTCACGAGTTGCGCACGCCGCTGCACGCGATCGTGTCGTCGGTCGAATTGCTCGGGCTCAACGCGCGCGGCGACGCCGACCGCAAGATCATGCAGCGGCTGGAAACCGGCGCGCGCCATCTCGAAGCGCAGATGCGCGATTTGACCGATTACGCGCGGCTGGGCGCGGGCAAGCTCGAATTGCGCATGGCCGTGTTCGATCCGGTCGAACTGCTCGATTCCATCGTCGATGCGAACACGCCCGCCGCGAGCGCGAAGGGCCTCGCCTTGCGCGGCGACTACGCGGGCGAGCGCGGGCCGATCGAGTCCGATCCGCATCGCGTGCGGCAGATCGTGACGAATCTCGTGACCAACGCGATCAAATACACCGACGCCGGTTCCATCGACGTGCATTTCGCGCGCACCGGGAAGCGTCTCGACATCTCCGTGATCGATACCGGCCCGGGCATTTCGCGCGAGCAGTTGCCGCTCATATTCCAGGAATTCACGCAACTCGATTCATCGAGCACGCGGCGTTTCGACGGCGCCGGAATGGGCCTCGCGGTCGTGCGCGGGCTCGTCGATCTGCTCGGCGGGAAGATCGAAGTGTCGAGCGAAGTGGGACAGGGCGCCGCGTTTCGCGTGAGCTTGCCGGCGGTGTCGGCGGAACACTTGCCCGAACGCGAACACGTCGCCGATGCGCCCGGGCTGCACAAATCGCGCGTGCTCGTCATCGACGACCACGAGTCGATCCGCGATTCGCTGATCGAAATGCTCACGCATCTGGGTTATTACGCGGTCGCCTTGCCGGATGTCGACAGCGCGCTCGCCTGGCTGCGCGCCAACGACGCCGACGTGATCCTCGCCGACCTGCACATGCCGGGCAAGGACGGCTATTCGTTCGCGAACGAGTATCGTGCGCGCAGCGCGCCGGGCGCAAGCGTGCCGATCATCGCGGTGAGCGCATACGCGCCCGAACTCGTCGATCCGAGCGCGGCGGTGCTGTTTTTCGACTATCTGCTGAAGCCGGTGCGTTACGAAGTGCTGAAGGGCGCGGTGCATCGCGCGGTCACCGTTCGGCGGCGCGTGGCGTAGGCGTTAGCTGCGCATCAGCCGCTTGGAGAGATCGGCGACGAGGATGCCTAAGCGCGCGGGTTTCTCGAAACACGCCACGTTGTAATCGCGGATCACCTGGCTGATCTCCGATTCGCTCGCCTTGCCGGTGGTCAGCTCGCCCGTGAGCACGAAGACCGGCGCGTCCGGGTTGTCGGACTCGCGCACTGCGCGGATCGCATCCGCCGACGTATGCACGCCGAACAGCCAGTCGATCACGACGGCGTCGAATACCTGTATTTGCAGCGCTTCGAGAAACGCGTCGAGGCCGTAGAAGGCCATTGCCGCGAAGCCGGTGGCTTCGAGATAGTCGTGCAGATTGTCGGCGGAAGCGCGATCGTCGTCGACGACGGCGATGACGGGCTTGTCGGTATCCGGGCGGCGCGGCTGGATTTCGATCTTGTGGACGTCGCAGGCCTCCTGCAGCAGCACGCCCTCATGCTTCGTGACGATCCAGCGATTGTTGAGTTTCTGCGCGATGAAATCCGGACGGCTGCCCGCGTCGAGCGCGCTGCCGACCCACGCCATGCAAGGAATTTCCAGCGAACCGAGTTTGAGCACGGCGTCGTGCGCGGTGCCTTCGGTTTCGTCGGGGCGCGTGTTGATCGAATCGAAGAGCTTGAGCGCGGGTTCGTCGAAGGCATCGGCGACGCGGCGAATCTGAGCGAGCGTCCACGGACTGTTGCCGCGCAGCTTCCGATGTCCCTGCGAAAAACTCAGGTCGAGGATGCGGCACAACTCGGCCGTCTGCTGGCGCTTGCCGATGCCATGACGGCCCATGAGTTCGCGCACGCGTTCGGCGACGGCGAGCGATTCCGAAGAAGACGTTTCAGTGACCATACAGCCAGTCGGGGGCGTGAGAGTGAGACTGCGAGAAGCGAAGCCGGAAGCGGGCTGGGCGGCCCGTGCGCAGTCGATTCGTTATTGTAAATGGCGCGGCTCATCGTGCTCAAAAACGCTTCGTCCGGTCGTGCGCAATGCCTTGATCTTATGGGCAAATCGGGCGCGACAGCGGTTCGCTGCCGCGCACTTACGAAGCGTTGCCTTCAGGCCAGCGCGGAGTCGGGCTGGCGTGCCGGCTTCGACGTGGCGGGAAACACGTCGAGCAAGTTCGAAAGCTGGCTCTCGGCGTCACGCCCGCTGAACTCGCGCAGGGTCGCAAGCAAGGTGCGCCACGGTGCGGGCCAGCGGGTTTCGCGCACGCAGCGGCCATTGCCGTCGGTGATGCGCAGCAGGGTGGTGTCGGGGAAGTAAGTGAGGGTGACGGGCAGTCCGTCGAGTACACAGGTGGCGGTGCAGGCTTTCGGTGTGAACATGCTTTTTTGTGTTGGATTGGGCGTCTTGATTGACGGCGGAAACTACTAGCAACGGACGTGCCTGTGCTGAGCGTTGTGCTTCAGATCGCGTTGAGTCCAAGGCGGAGTTCGCTTTCGTTGAGCAGACAATTGCCGAACTTATCGACAATTGGCTGCGTTATGCGCGATAAAATGCGCAATCGCTTAAATGGAGCTTGTTGTGCTGACCGCTGCCTTACTCATCTGCCCATTCGGTGCCGCCGCGCTGTTCGCGTTCGCTCTTTTCGCCGATAAGCACTTTCGCGATTCGAAAATCATCAGGGCGCGCCAGCGGTAAGCGGATCGCGATTCGTTCATTGAGATCGAGAAGTCTTTATATTTGCCGCGTTCGGCGCTATTTCATCGAGAGTTTTTATCTGATTCCGTCGGGCGACGAGTAGGTGAACGTCTCATCGCGTGCAGACACGCGACCTCACGATCCGCGCTGCCGTATCGAGTTCCCGGCCGGTCAGCCATTCCCACAGAAAACACGCGCGCCGAATCTGTTCGCCGTTCGGCGTGGAACGCAGGCGCGCGACGAGATCGCCGGGACGGGATGTTCGAATGCGGCATCGATGACCTCGAGATTGACGCCTTCGTGACGCAGCGCGAACTCCAGATGACCGAGTGGCGTGTCGTCAAAGGCCACGCTGTTCGAAAACAGAATCTGACTCTCGTTGTCGATACGCCGATTCACCGATGAAAGGCGTCACGCGCAGCTCACCCATGGCGATAAGACGGGCATAACCGATCGGTGTCATCGAGATCTCTTGATGCGTATCGAGAAATCATGACTTCAGGCTCGCCGAAACCGTTTGATACGCTTTTGCTATCGAACGATCGCCCTTTCGAATTGTTGCGCTATTGGCGCGAGACTATAGTGCCTCTCACGGCATGACCATCCAAGAGCAACGCACAACGAAAGGAGACGAATCAATGAACCGGATCGATCTGGCGAGCCGCGTCGTCGTCATTACGGGCGGCGCGCGCGGCATCGGCCTCGCGGTGGCGGAGCGCGCGCTCGAATCAGGCGCCGATGTATCGCTCTGGGACGTCGACGGCGAGCGCCTGGCGCGCACGAGCGCCGAACTCGCAGCGAAGTTCAGCGAGCGCGAGGTCAGCGACGCCGTCGTCGAACTCACCGAGGAATCGTCCGTCGATGCAGCCGCCAAGAAGGCGCTCGCAGCTCACGGCAAGATCGACGTGCTCGTCAACAATGCGGGCATTACCGGCGGCAATGGCACGACCTGGGAACTCGCGCCCGACGTGTGGCGCCGCGTCATCGACGTCAATCTGATCGGGCCGTATCTGACCTGCCGCGCCGTCGTGCCGCACATGCTGAAGGCGGGTTACGGGCGCATCGTCAATATCGCGTCGATCGCGGGCAAGGAAGGCAATCCGAACGCGTCGCACTACAGCGCGTCGAAGGCCGGGTTGATCGGGCTCACGAAATCGCTCGGCAAGGAACTCGCGGGCAAGAATATCCTCGTGAATGCGGTCACGCCCGCGGCCGCCAAGACTGAAATCTTCGACTCGATGTCGCAACAGCACATCGACTACATGCTCGCCAAAATCCCGATGAACCGCTTCCTGATGCCGGAAGAAGCCGCGTCGCTGATTCTGTGGCTCTCGTCCGAGGACTGCGCGTTCAGCACGGGCGCGGTGTTCGATCTGTCGGGCGGACGCGCGACGTACTGAGACGCGTCGCGTCATCGGGAGAATCACATGAATCATTCCGCACAGGCGGAAGGCGCGGTCACGTCGCGCGTCATGCGCCGGCTGCTGCCGTTTCTGCTGCTCATGTACGTGCTCGCGTTTCTGGATCGCGCGAACATCGGGTTCGCGCAAAAGGCGTTGCAGCAGGACACGGGGCTCACCAACGCCGCGTTCGCCTTCGGCGCGGGCGTATTTTTCGTCGGCTATGCGATCTTCGAGGTGCCGAGCAATCTGCTCCTGCATCGCGTCGGCGCGAAGCTGTGGATGTGCCGGATCATGGTGACGTGGGGCCTCGTCTCCGCCGCGATGGCCTTCGCGCATAGCGCCACGACGTTCTATACCTTGCGCTTTCTGCTCGGCGTGGCGGAGGCGGGCTTCTTTCCCGGCATCGTCTATTACCTGACGCGCTGGTTTCCGCAAGTGTCGCGCGCGCGTGCGCTCGGCGTCTTCTATTTCGGCGCGCCGCTCGCGTTCATCTTCGGCGCGCCGCTGTCCGGGTTGCTGCTCGATCTGCACGGCGCGTTTGGCATGAAAGGCTGGCAATGGCTCTTTCTCGTCGAAGGGCTGCTCGCGTCGATCGTCGGCGGGTGCGCGTTCTGGTATCTCGACGATGACCCCGCGAAAGCCCGCTGGCTCACCCACGATCAGCGCACGCTTCTGATCGGCCGGCTCGACGACGATGCGCGCGCCGCGTCGTCGCACGGTCCGCGCGGCGTGCTCGCATCGCTCGTCGACGCGCGGGTGCTCGTGCTGTGCTGCGTCTACTTCCTGATTCAGGCGGCGGTGTACGGCGTCGTGTTCTACTTGCCGCAACAGGTGTCGGCGCTGCTCGGCACGAAGGTCGGATTTCGCGTCGGGCTCGTGACGGCGCTGCCGTGGGTCGCCGCCGTCATCGTTACGTGGATCGTGCCGCGTTACGCCGATCGCACCGGGCGGCATCGGGTCTGCGCGGTCGCGCTGCTCACGATGTCGGGCGTTGCGATCGCGGTATCGGGCATCGCGGGGTCGCCGGCCGTGTCGCTCGTCGCGCTGTGCTGCGCGGCAAGCGGATTCATCGCCGCACAGCCGCTTTTCTGGACCTTCCCGACGCGCTATCTCACCGGCGCGGCCGCCGCGGCGGGCATCGCGCTCATCAATTCGCTCGGCGGACTCGGCGGCTTCTTCGCGCCGATGGCCCGCACCGCCGCCGAAGCCGCATTTCATTCGACGAGCGCCGGGCTCATGGTGCTGGCGGGCGCGAGCGTGCTGGCCGCGCTCGTCATCGTCGCGCTGGTGCGCGTGCCGGGGCGCATCGAACACGAACACCTTGCCGATGCCGCGAAGGCATCCTGAACGGAAGAGGAGACGAACACATGTCCATGCCGACCATCAAGCAAGTACGCGCCTTCACTGTCCGCGGCGGCGGCGCCGATTATCACGATCAGGGCGCCGATCACTGGATCGACGATCACATCGCCACGCCGATGGCCCGCTATCCCGAATACCGCGCAAGCCGTCAGTCGTTCGGGCTGAACGTGCTCGGCTCGCTCGTCGTCGAGATCGAGGCGAGCGATGGCACCGTCGGCTTCGCGGTCACGACGGGCGGCGAGATCGGCGCATTCATCGTCGAGAAGCATCTCGCGCGGTTCCTCGAAGGCCAGCGCGTGACCGACATCGAAAAGATGTGGGATCAGATGTACTACGCGACGCTCTATTACGGGCGCAAGGGCATCGTGCTCAATGCGATTTCGGGCGTCGATCTCGCGCTATGGGACTTGCTCGCGAAAGTGCGCCGTGAGCCGGTGTTTCATCTGCTCGGCGGACCCGTGCGCGACGAATTGCAGTTCTACGCGACGGGCGCGCGTCCGGATCTCGCGAAGGAGATGGGCTTCATCGGCGGCAAGATGCCTTTGCAGCACGGCCCGGCGGAAGGCGAGGAGGGGCTGCACAAAAACATTGCGAAGCTCGCCGATATGCGCGCGAAAGTCGGCGACGATTTCTGGCTGATGTTCGATTGCTGGATGAGCCTGGATCTGAACTACGCGAAGCGCCTCGCGAATGCGGCGCGCGAACACGGGCTGAAGTGGATCGAGGAAGCGCTGCCGCCCGACGATTACTGGGGCTACGCGGAACTGCGCCGTTCCGTGCCGAACGGCATGATGGTGACGACCGGCGAGCACGAAGCGACGCGCTGGGGTTTTCGCATGCTCTTCGAGATGGGCTGCGCGGATCTCGTGCAGCCGGATGTCGGCTGGTGCGGCGGAATCACGGAACTCATCAAGATATCGGCGCTCGCGGACGCGCATAACGTGCTCGTCGTGCCGCACGGTTCGTCGGTGTACAGCTATCACTTCGTCGTCACGCGCCACAATTCGCCGTTCTCCGAATTTCTGATGATGGCGCCAGAGGCCGATCAGGTCGTGCCGATGTTCACGCCCTTGCTGCTCGACGAGCCGGTTCCGGTGAACGGCCGCATGAAGGTGCCGGAGGCGCCGGGCTTCGGCGTGCGGCTGAATCCCGAATGCGCGCTGACGCGGCCATATTCACATTGAAGGGGCATCGCATGCTGCTGGAGAACAAAGTCGTCGTGGTGACAGGCGGCTCGCGCGGCATCGGCCGTGCGATCGCACTTGCGAGCGCGCGCGAAGGCGCCGATGTCGCGATCAACTACTGGCGCGATAACGACAACGCTTACGGCAAGGCGTCGGCGGTGGAGTCGATCGTCGGCGAAATTGAGGCGCTCGGGCGGCGCGCGATCGCGGTCGAAGGCAACGTCGCCGAACGCGATACGGGCATCGAACTGATCGCGCGCACGGTGGAAGCGTTCGGGCGCGTGGACGTGCTGTCGAGCAACGCGGGCATCTGCCCGTTTCACGCGTTCCTCGACATGCCGCCTTCCGTCTACGAAACCACGGTCGCCGTGAATCTGAACGGCGCGTTCTACGTGACGCAGGCCGCCGCGAACCAGATGAAGGCGCAGGGCACGGGCGGTGCGATTGTTGCAACGAGTTCGATCAGCGCGCTCGTCGGCGGCGGCATGCAGACGCACTACACGCCGACCAAGGCAGGCGTGCATTCGCTGATGCAGTCCTGCGCGATCGCGTTGGGGCCATACGGCATCCGCTGCAATTCGGTGATGCCGGGCACGATTGCGACCGATCTCAACGCCGACGATCTGTCCGACGAGGACAAGCGCGCCTACATGGAAAAGCGCATTCCGCTCGGACGTCTGGGCGCACCGGACGATGTCGCGCAATGCGTCGTGTTCCTCGCGTCGGATCGCGCGCGCTATGTGACGGGCGCGTCGCTGCTCGTCGACGGCGGGCTGTTCGTCAACCTGCAGTGATGCGCTCGATCAACGCGAAGACGCCGAGTACTTGCGCAGCAACGCGATGAAGTACTCGGCCGGCTCGCTCAAAGTCTCGAACTTGCGCCGCAGCAACCCGAATCCCGACAGGCTCTTGCCGATTTCGATCGGCAATTCGATCAGCAATTGCGCGCGCAGATAATCGCGCACGACGGATTCCGGCAGCATCGCCACGGCTTCGCTGTTCTGCAGCAATTGCAGCGTCGCGAAGATCGACGCACATTCGACGATATCGGCGGGCGTCGTGAGACCGGCGCGCGCGAGTTCCTCTTCGAACAGGCCGCGCGCGGGGCTCGTGATCGGCTGCAGAATCCACGGCCATCCGACGAGCATCTCCAGCGTGACTTCGCTGTTCCCGGCGAGCGGATGCCCCGCGCGCACGACGAGCCGCATCGCCTCGCGCGCGAGCGGCTCGAAATCGAAATCGTTGTGCTGCAACGGCGTAGTGAGTCGCCCGAGCGCAAGATCGACTTCGCGGCGATGCAGCAACTGCACGACCTGATCGCTCGTCTCGCCGAGAATCCGCACGTTCAAAAGCGGGCGCTCGGATTTCAGTTCGGTGACGGCCATCGCAAGCACGTCGGGCGCGGCGCCCATGATCGCGCCGACCGTCAGTTGACCATGACCGCCGCGCCGCTTGGCGTCGAGGTCGTCTGCGAAACGCGTGAGGTCCGCGAGCGAGCGGCGCGCGTAGGCGAGCGCGGCGGTGCCGAGCGGCGTCGGCTGCATGCCGCGCGCATTGCGCTCGAAAAGCAGAAAACCGAACGCTTCCTCGATATCCGCCAACATGCGGCTCGCGCTGGGCTGCGCGACGTTGATGGTGTCGGCGGCCTGGTGCAGATTGCGGGCATCGTCCAGCGCGACCAGCAGCGCGAGATGCTTGAACTTCAGCCGATTCACGAGCGCGATCGGCGAGAGGCTAGGCGAGAAACTAGGCGACACACTGTGGGACACATTCTGGCTCATTCGACAGCCCGCTTTGAACCGCGCGATGATACGGCGCAGCGATACGTTTTTGCAATCGGCCAATCCTGCAATCGGATTGTCGTGTTATCGGTCGGCGAATTATAGTCGCAGCACAACGAGTCCCGAACACAGGGATTCACCAATCAAAACAGGCGGGCCGCCATGGAGACAGTGGCATTTCGCATGACCCTGAAGCCGGGCATGCGCGAGGAATACGAACGGCGCCATCGCGAGGTATGGCCGGAACTGGCCGATGCGTTGCGCGCCGCCGGCATCCGCGATTACCGGATCTTCCTGGACGAATCGACCGGACATCTCTTCGCCATTCATCAGCGCACGGACACGCATTCGGCCGATACGTTGCCCGCGCTGCCCATCATGCGCAAGTGGTGGAACTACATGGCCGAACTGATGGAAACGCACGCGGACCAGTCGCCGGTCGCGACGCCGCTCGCGCAAGTCTTTCATCTTCCCTAGGAACGCCATCATGCAGGTCGTCGATCCGCACATTCATTTGTGGGACTTGAAGACGCATCACTATCCCTGGCTCGCGAACCCGCAGACCTCGTTCGTCGGCGATGCGCGGGACTTGCAGCACGACTATCTGCTCGCCGATCTGCTGCGCGATGCCGTGGACATCGACGTGCTCAAGCTCGTCCATGTCGATGCGAATCACGATCCCGCCGATCCCGTCGAGGAAACGCGCTGGCTGCAATCGATCGCGGATCAGGCAGGCATGCCGAACGGCATCGTCGCGGGCGCGGATCTGTCGGCGGACAACGCGCAGCAAGTGCTCGAAGCGCATGCCGCGTTCGCCAACACGCGCGGCATCCGCCAGATTCTCAACGTGCATGACAGCAAGCTCTACGATTACGTCGGGCGTCATTACATGCGCGAGCCGCAATGGCGCAGGCACTTCGGCTTGCTGAAGCGCTTCGGCATGTCGTTCGATCTGCAGCTTTATCCGTCGCAGATGGAAGAGGCCGCGCAACTCGCGCGCGAACATGCGGATACGCAGTTCATCGTCAATCATGCGGGCATGTTCGTGGACCGCGATTCGACGCACGGCTATCGTGCCTGGCGCGACGGCATGCGCCTGCTCGCCGCGTGCCCGAACGTCGCGGTGAAGCTGAGCGGCTTCGCGATGTTCGATCACGGCTGGACCATCGAGAGCCTGCGTCCTTACGTGCACGAAACCATCGATACGTTCGGCGTCTCGCGCGCGATGTTCGCATCGAACTTTCCGGTGGACCGGCTATTCGGCACGTACACGGCGTTGTGGAACGCGTATGCGGGCATCGTCGCCGATGCAAGCGAGAGCGAGAAAGACGCGCTCTTCGTGCGCAACGCGGAACGCATCTACCGCATTTGAGGATAACGACATGACGCCACGTCTCGAATTGAGACACGCAAGCAAATCGTTCGGCCGCGTGCGCGCGCTCGGCGACGGCAGCCTGCAACTCTTTCCCGGCGAAGTCCACGCGCTGCTCGGCGAGAACGGCGCGGGCAAATCGACGCTCGTGAAACTGCTCGCGGGCGTGTATCAGCCGGATGCGGGCGAGCTCCTCGTCGAAGGCACTGCGCGCCGCTTCGCGAATCCCGCCGAAGCGCGCGACGCGGGCATCGCCGTCATCTATCAGGAACCGACGCTCTTCGCCGATCTTTCCATTGCCGAGAACATCTACATGGGCCGGCAGCCACGCGACCGCTTCGGGCGCATTCGCCATGACGCGATGCATCGCGAGGTCGATGCGCTGCTCGCGTCGCTCGGCGTGAATCTGCGCGCGCAACGGCTGGTGCGCGGTTTGTCGATCGCGGATCAGCAGGTCGTTGAAATCGCAAAGGCGCTGTCGCTCGATGCGAACGTGCTCATCATGGACGAGCCGACCGCCGCGCTTTCGCTGCCCGAAGTCGAGCGGCTGTTCGCGATCGTGCGCGCGCTGAAGGAGCGCGACGTTGCGATTCTCTTCATCACGCATCGTCTCGATGAAGTGTTCGCGCTCACGCAACGCATGACGATCATGCGCGACGGCATGAAGGTCTACGACGCGCTCACGGAGAACATGAGCATCGATGCGATCGTGAGCAGGATGGTCGGCCGCGATCTCGACACGTTTTATCCGAAAGCGGATGTGACGCCCGGCGACGTGCGCCTTTCGGTGCGCAATCTCACGCGCGAAGGCGTGTTCGAGAACGTTTCCTTCGATGTCCGCGCGGGCGAGATCGTCGCGCTCGCGGGACTCGTCGGCGCGGGACGGAGCGAAGTGGCGCGCGCGATTTTCGGCATCGATCCGGTCGATGGCGGCGAGGTGAAGATCGCCGGCAAGAAGCTCGCATTGGGTCATCCTGCGGCGGCGGTGCGCGCGGGACTCGCGCTCGTGCCGGAAGACCGCCGCGCGCAAGGGCTCGCGCTGGAACTGAGCATCGCGCGCAATGCGTCGCTGACCGTGCTCGGGCGCTTGATGCGTCACGGACTCATATCATCGCGCAGCGAGTCCGCGTTGGCATCGGACTGGGGCAAGCGGCTTCGTCTCAAGGCAAGCGATCTCGATGCACCCGTCGGCACGCTCTCGGGCGGCAATCAGCAGAAGGTCGTGCTCGGCAAGTGGCTCGCGACGAACCCAAAGGTGCTCATCATCGACGAACCGACGCGCGGCATCGACGTGGGCGCGAAAGCGGAGGTGTATCGCACGCTCGCGGAACTCGTGAAGGACGGTATGGCCGTGCTGATGATATCGAGCGAGCTGCCCGAAGTGCTCGGCATGGCCGATCGCGTGCTGGTGATGCACGAAGGACGCATCAGCGCGGATATCGCCCGCGTCGATGCGAACGAAGAACGCGTGATGGGCGCTGCGTTGGGCGCGTCATCGCAGACGATAGGACGCGCAGCATGATGACACGACATTCCCCGACGCTGCCCGCGATGCCACCCGCCGAAACGAAGCGCGAAAGCCTCGCGGTGACGATCGCGAAGAGCCGCGAACTGACGCTCTTCATCGTGCTGCTCGTGCTGATCGGCGCGACGGCCGCAGTGAAGCCCGACTTCCTGAATCTGCAGAACCTGCGCGACGTGCTGCTGAATGTGTCGATCATCGGTCTGCTGACGGCGGGCATGACGATCGTGATGCTGATGCGGCATATCGATCTGTCGGTCGCGTCGGTGGTCGGCGTGAGCGCGTATGCGGTCGGCAGTCTCTTCGTGATGTTCCCGCACATGCCGGTGATCGTCGCGATGGGCGCGGGCATCGGCATCGGCTTCGTGATCGGCGCGGTGAACGGCGCGCTCGTCACGTTCGGGCGCGTGCCTTCGCTCGTCGCGACGTTGTCGACGCTCTATATCGTGCGCGGCGCGGATTACGCATGGGTTCACGGCGGCCAGATCAACGCGACGAGCCTGCCCGATGCATTCGCGTCCATCGCGACGGGCTCGCTCATCGGCGTGCCGAATCTCGTGCTGATCGCGCTTGTCGTGCTGATCGCGTTGTCGGTTTATTTGAAGCAGTATCGCGGCGGGCGCGAGCATTACGCGATTGGCTCGAATCCCGAGGCCGCGCGTCTCGCGGGCATACGCGTGGACCGGCGCGTGATGATCGGCTTCCTGCTTTCCGGCGCGATCGCGGGGCTTGCGGGCGTGCTGTGGCTCGCGCGCTTCGGCACCGTCGACGCGAGCACGGCCAAGGGCATCGAATTGCAAGTGGTCGCGGCGGCGGTCGTCGGCAGCGTCGCGATCACGGGCGGTGTCGGCACGATTGCGGGCGCGACGCTCGGCGCGCTCGTGCTCGGCGTCATCAACATCGCGCTGGTGGTGTTGCGCGTGTCGCCGTTCTGGCAGCAGGCGATTCAAGGCGCGCTGATCGTCGCGGCGATCGCGCTCGATACCTTGCTCGCGCGTTCCGTCGCGCGCCGCATGATGAGGAAACGCGATCATGGCTAAACCGGATTCCGCACTCTCTACAGCGAAGCGCCGTCATCTGCAATGGGAAGCGATGCTGGCGATCCTGCTCGTCGTCGCGCTCGTCGCGGGGCGCGTGCTCTCGCCGCTGTTTCTATCGGCGGCGAACATCTCGAACATGCTCGCCGATTTCACCGAGATCGCGCTCATCGCATTGCCGATGACGCTCATCATCGTCGCGGCGGAGATCGATTTGTCGGTGGCGTCGGTGCTCGGCGCATCGAGCGCACTGACGGGCGTGCTGTGGCACATAGGGTTGCCGATGCCGCTCGTGATCGTCCTCGTGCTGCTGTTCGGCACGCTCGCGGGCTTGCTCAACGGGCTCGTGATCGTGCGCTTCAATCTGCCGTCGCTCGCGGTGACGATCGGCACGCTCGCGCTCTTTCGCGGCCTCGCGTACGTGCTGCTCGGCGATCAGGCGATCGCGGATTTTCCCGCGTCGTACACGGCGTTTGGCATCGATACGATAGGCGCGACCTTCCTGCCGATGCCGTTCATCCTCGTCATCGCGGGCGCGATCGTCTTTACGATCCTGCTTCAGGCGACGCCGTTCGGGCGCAGCCTCTTCGCAATCGGCGCGAATCCGACGGCCGCGCAGTTCTCGGGCATCGACGTCGCCAAGACGAAGCTGAAGCTCTTCATGATGTCGGGCGCGATGGCGGCACTCGCGGGCATCGTCTATACGCTGCGCTTCACGAGCGCGCGCGGCGACAATGGCGAAGGCTTCGAGCTTTCGGTGATCGCGGCGGTGCTGTTCGGCGGCGTGAGCATCTTCGGCGGACGCGGCTCGATGATTGGCGTGCTGTTGTCGCTCGTCATCATCGGCGTGTTGCGCAATGCGCTGACGCTCGCAGATGTATCGAGTGAAACGCTGACGATCGTGACGGGCGCGCTTCTGCTCTCGTCGGTGCTGATACCGAATCTCGTCGCGCGCTGGCGGGCGGTGCGCGAGAAGCGTCTGATGGCGCAGGCGCTTGAAGTTCGTGGTTAACCAGCGCAGCCAATGCGCAATGACAGGAGACATGCCAAGATGAAAAAGCCCATTCGATTCCCGCGCGGCCCGGCGCTGGCAGCCGCGTTTCTGGCCGCGACCGTCGCGCTCTCGGCGAGCGCCGCCGACATCAAGAGCGGCCTGAAGATCGCGTTCCTGCCGAAACAGATCAACAACCCGTACGAGGTGATCGCCGACGACGGCGGCATGGCCGCGATCAAGGAGCTCAAGGGCGATGGCAAGGTCGTGGGCCCGTCGGATGCGGGCGCGTCGTCGCAGGTGAGCTATATCAACACGCTCATCACGCAACGGCAGAACGCGATCGTGATCGCGGCGAACGACGCCAACGCGGTCGTGCCGTATCTGAAGAAGGCGATGTCGCAGGGCATCAAGGTCGTCACGTTCGATTCCGACACCGCGCCCGATGGCCGGCAGATCTTCGTCAATCAGGCCGATTCGGAAGCGATCGGGCGCGGGCAGATTCAGTTGTTGTCGAAGCTGATCGGCGGCGAGGGCGAATTCGCGATCCTCTCGGCGACGCCGAATGCGACGAATCAGAACACGTGGATCAAGTGGATGCAGGAGGAATTGAAGAAGCCCGAGTATTCGAAGATAAAGCTCGTGAAGATCGCCTACGGCAATGACGACGATCAGAAATCGTTCGTCGAGACGCAGGGCTTATTGCAGGCTTATCCGAACCTGAAGGGCATCGTCGCGCCGACATCGGTCGGCATCGCGGCGGCGGCGCGCTATATCTCGAGCTCGCCGGCGAAGGGCAAGGTCGTCGTGACGGGGCTCGGCACGCCGAACCAGATGCGCGCGTTCGTGAAGAACGGTACGGTGAAGGCGTTCCAGTTGTGGGATCCGGGTCAACTGGGCTATCTCGCGGCGTTCGCGGCGGCCAATCTCGCATCGGGGACGATCACCGGCAAGGAAGGCGATTCGTTCGAGGCGGGCAAGCTGGGCAAGCGGACGGTCGGCAAGAGCGGGGAAGTGATTCTCGGGCCGCCGACCACGTTCGATGCGGCAAATATCGATAACTTCAATTTTTGAGGTTCTTGGGGAACGCCCTGCGGGGCGTTTGGTTTGTGAGCGGCTGCCGCGCAAGCGCGGCCTTCGCGAAAAGCCTTCCCCGTCAACGAGTTGATGCCGATGTTCCGGCGGCTATCCACAAGGCTCTCCACAGAAACTGTGGACAACCGCATGCAGTCACTGTATCCCCTGCCCATCGCGCATCACCTGCACGGCCGTCGCCGATTCGAACCGCGCGTGCACCATGTCACCCGCCTTCAGGCCGGCGAGCTGCACGTCCGGCGCGACATCGAGCGTCACCGTCCGGCTCGGCCCGCGCAAGGTTACCCGACGCTTCTTCGCATCCACGCGCTCGATCGTTCCGATGACTTCGACCACCCGCGCCTGGGCCATCACGCCGCCCGATGCGGGAATCGTCGCTTGCGTGTCGATCCGCTCGCGTATCCCGTTCGATTTCACCTTCGTCGCGCTCACGAGCAGCGCGCTGCGATATTCGATGTTCACGACATCGCCGAGCTTCAGCTTGCCGACATTGCCGATCTGCGGATCGACCGCCACATCCACGACGCGCCCGGCGGGCCCTTGCAGCGACACGCTGTTGGTCACCGGATCGATGCCGACGACGCGCGCCTGCACATGCGCGATGGCAGCCGCGCCGCGCGCGGGCGGTGCCGACGCTGCATCCTGAGCCGATGCGCCGCCAATTCCCGCAACCGCGAGCGCCAGGCACATTGCAGCGACCTTGAAAGAGCGATTCATGAGAACCTCCGTATCGTGATGGAGAACACCTTCATCGCCGCGACTTCGACAGCAAATGTCCTAGCCCGAGATTCGTCGCGATCTGCCAGATATAGACGCGCGAGTAGCGCACGCCGAAGCGCCGCTCGATAACGTCACGCAAACGCGCATTGGTCCACGTATCGCTTTCGAAGCCGTGTTCGCGCGCGGGTCCGCGCAACGCCGTGGCGATCCAGTCGAGCGCCTCGCGATCCAGCACCGACGCGCGCCCGCCGACGCCCATCTGCGCCAGCGCGTCAAGACCGCCTTCGCTGACGATCGCCTTGTAGCGCCGCACCGTCTGCACGGAAAGATGCAGCTGCCGCGCGACCTCTTCGATCGACGCGCCGTCGAGCAGCATGCGGCCAGCCGTCATGCGTCGCACGACGCTTGGCAGTGTTTCAGGGCGGGAGAGCATGGCGCGCGCCGCTCGATCGTTCGGATTACACGCGATTGCCCGGCGCGTCAGGCGCGGCTGCGCGATCCAAGGCCGACGCCTGACACTCGCCTGCGTGCCTGTCGATGCAAGTGAGCGACGAGTGCAACGTTGCGGCGTCCGTATGTGTTCATGCGTGCCTCCCTGTCGAATGGAGACGGCGGGACTGATCGGGCGTGGCTGACGTGAAGGGTCGATGCGTGGTTCGTCCGGTAGAGCCGGATTACAGAGACGTACCAATAAACGTTTTCAGGCGCGATGGGGAACCATCGGCGAAAATTTTTTCGGCTTGATAAATGTCAGCGAATTGCCTATGCAACTTGCCGATAGGCATCGAACGCGCCGCGACACGCAATGCTGCGCGCGTGCGTTTCGACGCGCGTGCATTATGGCGCGCGAAGAGGGCCGCGAGCGGTTCACGGCCGGCTGCGGCGCATCATCGGCGGCGTCTCAGACGCGATAGAACTCGATGTCCTGGCCGGCGTGCACCGCGCGCTTGAGCCACTCGGGCATGTCGCCGATGCCGTCCCACGTGTCGCCGCTCGCGTTTCGGAATATCGGCACGCCGATATCCGCCGCATGCGGCAGCAAGGGCAATTGCGGCATCGGCCGCTTTGCCTTGGGTGCGCCATGAGCCCCGTTGGTCTTGGTGAAGGAGGGCGGTGGATTCACCACCGGCGCTTCGGCCAATGCTTCGGCCAACGCGGTCTCCGTAATGCCGAACTCAGCCATTCGGCTGCGCAAATACGCAATGATGCTGTCTCGCTTTCTTTCGTCCACGGCTTTCCTGATTCAGCTTTTTGATTTTCAAAGGACGAACCGAAACCCCGCGCGGACCGGGGCGGCTCGATGACTTGAATATATGTGTTTTACGAAGCGTGACGCAGCACATGCCTCGCGTCAATTAGTGTATTTACCGCACGCCTATTAACTCGCCCGGTGACTTTGCCTTAATGCAGGGCAGTGCCACGATTGCGAACGTTCGCCCGCCCGAGCATCGCCGTGACGGACGCGCGACAGGGAAAGCGCACGGGAAGTCACGTAGGGGAGCCACGAACCGATGGCGAAGCCCGCGCCACCGATGACCCTTGGTGGGCGAAACCTCACATAACACTATTGTATGCTGCTTAGGGCCGCGATTAAAACGTTTTAACGACTGTGTTGTTCCCCCGGTAATTCGGCACCATGCGCGCGAATGGCGGCGATCAGTTCCGCGGGCGTAATTTCATAACGCACTTCGCGGTGAATGCCGGGTTTGCGCTCGTCGATTTCAATCAGCAGTACGGCCTTGCCGTCCGCTGCCGGTTCGAGGCGCAGCGAACGCACTTCCTGTCCGCTGGCATCGTCGTATTCAGTCAGGAGCGTCATGGCGCCAGTAGCGGCGCTTCTCGGCATCGACATTCTTCCTCCCGTCTTGCGACGTCGTTGTTGTTGTGTCGCCGCGCCGGTCACCGGCGTGCACGAATATCGGGCACGCGCTGCGGAGTCTCGGCTTGGCGGATGAAGCGGACGCGAAGGGCGGCACGGCCTGCGCCGCCCTCCGGTATCCCATTATTGCCTGTCAAAAGCGCGCGCGTCCAGCGCGAGCCCGCCAAAGCCTTGCGACCCCTAATTTTTTCGCTTCAGTTGGCCGCTCCGATTGCGTCCCGCGCCTGGCTCGTGAGCTCGAACGAGCGCAGACGCGCCTTATGATCGAAGATCTGCGCAGTGACGATGAGTTCGTCCGCCTGCGTCTGGTCGATCACCGAGCGCAGGCCCGCCTCGACATCGGCGGGGGCGCCTACGACCGAGCACGCGAGCGAGCGCTCGACGCCCGCGCGTTCGGCCTCGTTCCACGCGATCGATTCGACCGGCGGCGGCAACTGGCCCGGCGTGCCACGTCGCAGATTGATGAACTGCTGTTGCAGCGATGTGAAATGAAAGCGCGCTTCCTCGACGGTATCGGCGGCGAAGACATTCACGCCGACCATTGCGTAGGGCTTTTGCAGCGTCGCGGACGGGCGGAACTGCTTGCGATACACCTCGAGCGCCGTCAGCAGATAATCTGGCGCGAAATGCGACGCGAACGCGAACGGCAGCCCGAGCGCGGCCGCGAGTTGCGCCGAGAACAACGATGAGCCGAGCAGCCAGATCGGCACGTGCAACCCGGCGCCGGGCACGGCGCGCACGCGCTGGCCTTCGACGGGATCGGCGAAATAGCGTTGCAGTTCGACGACATCGTCGGGGAACGATTCGGCGCTGCCGTTCATGTCGCGCCGCAGCGCCCGCGCGGTGGTCTGATCGGTGCCGGGTGCGCGTCCGAGTCCGAGGTCGATGCGCCCTGGAAACAGCGACGCGAGCGTACCGAACTGCTCGGCGATCACGAGCGGCGCGTGATTGGGCAGCATCACGCCGCCCGAACCGACGCGGATCGTCTTCGTGCCCGCCGCGATATGGCCGATCACGACGGCGGTCGCCGCGCTGGCGATGCCCGTCATGTTGTGATGCTCGGCGAGCCAGTAGCGCCGATAACCCCAGCGCTCGGCGTGCTGGGCGAGATCGAGCGAATGGGCGAAAGCGTCGGCGGGCGTCGAGCCGAGCGGAACCGGAGAAAGGTCGAGTAGCGAGAAGGGGATCATTGCGGCTTTCCGAAAGCGCGCCCGATCGCGATGCCTGCGCACCGCGCCGCTGGCGCGCGCTAAAAAACCAATTGTGCCGAAACTCCGCGCTTTCTGCCGGAAGGCCCTGCGCGGCGGATCAGGCGAGGCGGGGATAGCCGCGCGCGATGGCGTCGCGTTCGTAGTCGAGAATTGGCGCGTAGTCCGCCTGTGTGCGCCTCACGACGCCCTTCAAGCGCAGTCGCGCGGCAAGGGCCGGGTCGCGAACGAGCGCGGCGGCGAGCGCGTCAAATAGTATGTCGATGCCCGTTTGCGGCACGCGCATCGATGCGATGAAGGGCAATGCGCTCGCGCTAGCGGTCGTGCCGAGTATGCGGATGCCATCAGTCAGCGCCGGTTCGTGCGACCGCGCGAAGGCGAACGTGACGCAATCGATCGCGGCAATATCGGCGTGCGATTCGGAAATTGCAGCAAGCGACGCCAGATGTGCGCCGGTTTTCGTCACCGAGGCGAAGAAGCGCCCATCGCGCGCGAACGGCGCCACGGCGTGCCGGAAGAGGTTCATGCCGCTGTTGGAATCGTCGTCGTTATAGGCCGCGCGCAGGTTCCGGCAATCTTCGATCGAGCGCGCATCCACATGCGCCCCGGCGACGATCACGCTGCGATACGCGCCGGGTTCGCAGCCGGGCGCATCGAAATCGGGCGCGCCGACGATCTGCACGCGACCCGCGAGTGCTTTGACGAGCGGATAGCCGCAGGTTTGCGACAGCAGCACGTCGTCGCGCAGCCAGAACGCGGTGAGGTCCGGGCCGGGATCGACGATATCCAGCGTATCGCCGCGCGCGTCGAGCCACGGCGCGAGATCTTCGCGGACGCGCGCGAGCAGCGTGCGCCAGTCGGCGGCGAGTTCGGGCGCGACGTTGTACATAGGCAGGGCGGCGATCCAGTGCATGACGCGAATCCTACCGTGCGGCGCGTCAGCTCGCGAGGCTCGCGGTATCGGCGCTGCGTGCGGGCCGCGCTCGTCCGGCTGCCGCCTGGGGAGCGGCGAGCGGATGCACCGGTTGCGCCGCCCGCGCGAACGCATGGCGAAGCGCCCATTCGCCGTATCCCCTGACGATGAAACCGCCGTTACTCGCCCGATAGGCATCGCGGCGGCGCGCATAGACGTTGCCGAGCGCGAACCACGGCACGCCGGGCAGATCGTGATGCACGGCGTGGAAGTTGTTGTTGAGAAAGAGCAGACGCCACGGCCACGCGGCTTCGTTGACGACCGTGCGTTCGCTTTCCCGTTCCGCCGCGCGATGCTCCTGGAACGAGCGCACCGAGGCGAGCGCGAGCGCCGCATAACCGACGCCGAACACGAACGCGCGCCACGGAATGCCGCATCGCGTTTCGAGCCAGCTCGCCAGCGCGACGAGCGACGCGAGGTGCGCCGCCCAACTCGCGACGATCCGCCAGCGCCGCTCGACGAGCGCCTGCGCCGCCTCGCGCCACGACGCCGCGATCGAAAACCACGGACCGACGAGCATGCGCCCGACGAAAGTATTGCGCGCGGCGAGCGCGGCGCGCAGCACGGGACCCGCGCTCGCCCACTGTTCAGGGCTGACGTAGTAGCTTTCGGGGTCGCGGTCCGGCTCGGTCAGATGGGCGTCGTCGTGATGACGCAGATGCGATTCGCGATACACCGCGTACGGAAACCACACCGCGAGCGGCGCAACGCCGATGAGCATGTTGACGAGCGGCCAGCGCGTCGGGTGGCCGTGCATCAATTCGTGCTGCAGCGACATGTACCAGCACGACAGCACCGCGAGCAGCGCGACGGCGGGAACGAGCCCGATCGCGCGCGCGTTGAGCGCCACGCCGAACCATCCGCCGTAGATCGCGACGATGACCGCCCACGTCGGCCATTCGCTGCGCCAGCGCCAGCTCGTGCGCTGGCTTTGGAGTTCCTGGCGTTGGGCGTCGTCGAGATAGCGGGGCATGGCGGGCGTCGGGAAAGGCGAAGCGCCATCGTAGCGGCGCGGGTCGGCGGCCCCAACCAACGAATCCGGCTAAGGATTTCGCGCACAGCGCAATAAGCATCCGAATATTGGCCGTGCGCGCACGCACGGTATGCTTTGTCCCTTCATCACCGCATGCGCGTGCGCCCATGTCCGAACCGATCGAGCCCGTTTCCGCGCCCCAATCAACGAGACAGCCGGCGCTTCGCATCCTGCCGCGCAAGTCGGCGCGTCTCATCGCCGGGCTGATCGCGTTCAACGTGCTCGCGTGGCTCTGGGCGCTCGTCGCGTTCCGTCACTACCCGCTGCTGCTCGGCACATCGCTGCTCGCGTATTCGCTCGGCTTGCGTCACGCGGTCGATGCCGACCATATCGCCGCCATCGACAACGTCACGCGCAAGCTGATGCACGAAGGCAAGCGCCCGCTCTTCGCCGGTTTCTTCTTCTCGCTCGGACATTCGACGATCGTCGTCGCGGCGAGCGCGCTCATCGCCGCAACCGCGATGGCCGTGCAGGGCCGATTCGCCGGGTTCCGCGAGATCGGCGGAATCATCGGGACGTCGGTGTCGTCGCTCTTCCTGTTCGCGATCGCGGCGATGAACCTCTTCGTGCTGCGCGGCGTGTGGCGCGCCTTCAGACGCGTGCGGCGCGGGGAAATCTGCCGCGACGAAGACATCGACATGCTCGCGGTCGGCGGCGGCCCGCTCGCGCGCATCGCGCGGCCGCTCTTCAGGCTGATCGGCAAGAGCTGGCACATGTATCCGCTCGGCTTTCTGTTCGGCCTCGGCTTCGATACCGCGACGGAAATCGGGCTGATGGGCATCGCCGCGGCGGAAGCGGCGCGCGGCGTGCCGATCTGGTCGATCCTCGCGTTTCCAGTGCTGTTCACGGCGGGCATGTCGCTCATCGATACCGCAGACAGCCTGCTGATGACGGGCGCCTACGGCTGGGCGTTCATGAAGCCGGTCCGCAAGCTCTACTACAACCTCACGGTCACGCTCGTGTCGGTGCTGATCGCGGTGCTCGTCGGCGGCATCGAGGCGCTCGGATTGATCGCGGAACGGCTGCAACTGAAGGGCGGGCTATGGGACGTGGCCGCGTCGCTCTCGGAGCACTTCGGGATGCTCGGCTACGCGATCGTCGGCGTCTTCGCGGCGTGCTGGATCGTCTCCGCGCTCATCTACAAGTGGCGCGGTTATGAATCGCTCGATGGCGGCATCGCGCGATAACGCTTTGGGCATTCTTCCTGCTTCGTGGATGCGCCAGCCGCTCATCCACGTGCCGTATCGAGCGGCGTACAGGGAGAAAAAACATGAACGACCCGCAAGCCGGGGCGGAGTCGCCGCACCTCGATAGCGCCGAACAGGAACAGGCCGCCGAACATACCGCGCCGCATCCGCTCGTCATCCACGAGATCGTGCGCGAGGAAGGCGAAGTCGCGATGGAGCGCACCTTCGCCGCGCTGATGTGGTCCGCGCTCGCCGCCGGTCTCTCGATGGGCTTCTCCTTTCTCGTCCAGGCGATTCTCGAAAGCGCGCTGCCGAAGACGCACTGGAGCGGCCTCGTGTCGAGTTTCGGCTATACGATCGGCTTCGTCTTCGTGATTCTGGGGCGCCAGCAGCTTTTCACCGAAAGCACGCTGACGGCGGTGCTGCCCGTGCTCACGCGCCGCGATCTCTCGACATTGTTCAAGGCGCTGCGGCTGTGGGCGATCGTGCTGTTCTTCAATCTCGTCGGCACGGCGATCTTCGCGGGGATCCTGCAGATTCGCGGCGTATTCTCGCCGGATGTGATCGAGGCGCTCGCCAACATCGCGAAGATGCCGCTGTCGGCCGAGTTCGGCGTGACCGTCGTGCGCGGCGTGTTTTCCGGCTGGCTCATCGCGCTGATGGTGTGGCTTCTGCCGAGCGCGAGCTCGGCGCGCTTGCTGACCATCTTGCTCGTGACCTGGACCGTCGCCGTGAGCAAGCTGACGCACGTGATCGCGGGATCCGTCGAAGCGGCGTATGCGGTGATGACCGGCGCCGCGAACCTCTCCGACTACTTCTTCGTGTTCCTCGTGCCGACGTTCATCGGCAACGTGATCGGCGGTGTCTCGCTCGTCGCGATCGTCAATCACGCGGCCATCGCGCCGGAGATCACCGACGCAACACCCAAGCGCGAAGAGTGAGCGCGGCCGCGCATCATTTGTTGTTGCCCGCGCCGGTGCCGTATAAGCCGTTGTTGAAGCCGCCGCTGCCGTCAGACTTGTGATTCTTGTCCGCCTTGGCGGTGCGGCCCTGCGCCGCGTCCTTCGATTGCGGCTTCTGCGATTCGACCAGCGGCGAGCCGGATGGATTCTCGCGCGAACTCGAATCCGACTGGCGGTTCTCCTGACGCTCGGAGCCGCCGCCATTCGTGATTTGCGCGACGCCATACGTGCTGAACGTCGCGATGAGCCCGGCGACGAGCGCATTGGCAAGCATCGGGAAAGGCCGGCGCGGCGCGCGCGCGGGATCGAATTCTTGAGCGTGACGATGAAGAGACATGGCGGCTCCCGGCAGGATCGAAAGACTAGCTTTCGAGCATGAACGGTGCCTGCGCGGAGGGGCGAACGCGTTGAACGCGTCGAACGTGCGCGCGTGCCGTGAATCGCCGGATGTTCGATAGGACGCCGCACGCCCGGCTCATCGAGAGACGCGGGCGTGGGCGAAGGGTCGCGCCGCGGCGCGAGCGGCGAAAGCGGGGATTAGGCCGCTTTCGCCCAAAGCCTGTTGGTCGACCTTTTACGGCTGCCGGAGCCGTCGCGCGGACCGCTGTCGACCGTATCGAGCGCGATGCGCAGCGCTTCGATGCGTTGCTTCTGCGCCGGCACGAGCGCATATCCCTTCGATACGGCGGCAAGACGCTCGCGCCAGTATTCGACGTTGAGCGTGCCGGAAGATTGCTTGTTCATCGTGCGGAGCTGCGCGAGTGCGCGCTCGATGTGCTGAAGCTCGACGTCCGCCATCGCCGAGGGCAGAAGGCTGCCCTTGGTCTCGCTTTTTTTCTTCATTTTCTGGTCTTCCTCTCGGCCATGCGGCGCCTCGTCCAGACATCGGACACACGCGCCGTTCAGGCACCCCGTTCACCCGCGCATTTTTTTATAGCTAAGCGGGTGGCCCTTGCTCTTATCTTCGGATGACCGATCGTTGCCCGTCTGAGCGGGCTCGATCGTTAACAAAAATGTACGCAACGCGAGCCTGCCGGCTCCGTCTGTCATCGCACATTGAGGGGGGGAGGAGTGTGGGGATGGCGACGTTGCGCCGCGCCTGGGCGGCGCGGGGCGCTTACGCGTCGCCGTCTGCGGGCGATTTCGCCGTGCGCTTGCCGCTGCGGCCGATCTGCTCTTCCATCGCGAGATCGAGCTTGCTGACCTTGCGCGGTTTGGCCGGCTCGCGCGCGTTAACGAACGCGACGAACTCGTCCATCGGCATGGGTTCGGAGATTTTCTTCGAGCCTTCGGGCGAACGCTCGACGAGATAAAAGTAGCCGCCGGGCATCGAGATGGCCGCGTAATTCGCGTTGCCGCTGCGCGTCTTGAGCCGCTCCACGGCGCTGATGGCTTTGGTCGAGCGCATGTCGCCGCCGGCTTATTTCTGAGGTTCGTCGTGGGCGGTCGAGTCCGCCGGCGCGCACTTCTTGCCCGCGCCTTCGATCCACAGATTCGACGGATGACGCTGCCCCGGATAAAAGCGATACGTGGTCTCGCCGTTGTCGTAACGGACCTTGATGACGTTCGAATCGCCGAATTCGAGCATCACACCTTGCGGAATGGACGTCTGCTTGTACTGCGCATCGTGCTTTTTCGCCTCGCCGGCGATGCATTGCACGATACCGTTCACCTTGTTTTCCGTCGATGATTTCTCGACTTCGGGCTGCCCCGCATCTTCGTTATGAAACTGGGCGCAAGCGGCGAAAAGCACAGGGAACGCGAGCGCCGCGGCGAGTTTTTTCATGGTCTTTCCCGTTTGATCTCTTGGTGCCGGACACGACATTAGAGCACACGCCCTTTACAGTCCGGTCAGGTTGGCGGGATGCGTCCGGTCGATGCAGCAAGGCTTGCGCCCGCATGCGCCGCGCTTCATGCGTCGGGCGTCGGGCGTCACGCGTCGGGCGGCACGCCGAGCAACGGCAGCGTCGCGCCGACGATGCCCGAGAACACCGGCCCCGCCACCGTGCCGCCGTAATAGGTGCCGCCCGTGGGCTCGTCGATCATCACGGCGACGATCACGCGCGGATCGCTCATCGGCGCAATGCCGACGAACGATGCCCGGTACTTGTTCGCCGCATACGAGCGCCCGACCTGCTTGCGCGCGGTGCCCGTCTTGCCGCCGACGCGATAGCCCTCGACCGCCGCCGCGCGCCCCGTGCCGTGGTCGCCGGTCGCGTTTTCGAGCATCTCGCGCACGGCTTTCGCGGTCGCGGGCTTCGTCACCTGAAGCGGTTCGCGGCGCGTTTCGCCGTGAATCAGCGTCGCCGGATGAAAGCGCCCGTCGCCGGCGTACGCCGTGTAAATCTGCGCGATCTGCACGAGCGAGAGCGACATGCCGTAGCCGTAGGCCATCGTCGCCTGTTCGATCGGCTTCCAGCGCCCGGGCGCGCGCAGACGGCCGGTCGCGGCGCCGGGAAACGTCAGCTCGGGCGCACGGCCGATGCCGTATTCGCGGTACTTGTCCCAGATGGTCTGCGCGGGAATCTGCAGCGCGAGCTTCGTAAGCGCGATGTTGCTCGACATCTGCACCGCCTGCGACACGGTGATGACGCCGTGATTCGACGTGTCGTGAATCACGTTCGGGCCGAGCTTGAACGTGCCCGGCGCCGTGTCGATGCGGGTGTCGGGCCGCACGCGGCCGAGGTCGATCGACAGCGCGGCGACGAGCGGCTTGATCGTCGAGCCGGGTTCGAAGGTGTCGGTGAGCGCGCGGTTGCGCAACTGCTCGCCGGTGAGACGCGAGCGGTCGTTCGGATCGAAGCTCGGATAATTGGCGAGCGCCAGCACTTCGCCATTCTTCGCATCGAGCACGACGACGCTGCCCGCGCGCGCCTTGTGCTTCGCGATCGCCGCCTTCAGTTGCGAATGCGCGAGTTGCTGGATGCGCCGGTCGATCGTCAGTTGAATGGTTTCGCCGTTCTGCGGCATGGCCGGCTCGCCGATCTGCGAAACGACGCGCCCGAGCCGGTCGCGGATCACTTCGCGCTGGCCGGCTTCGCCCGTCAGGCGCGTATCGGCGGCAAGCTCGACGCCTTCCTGCCCGTGATCCTCGTTGTTCGTGAAGCCGACGACGTGCGCCGCCGATTCGCCTTCGGGATAGAAACGCTTCGTGTCCGGCACGAGCGTGATGCCCGCGCGCCCGATCGTCGCGATGCGCTCGGCCGTTTCCGCTTCCACCTGACGTTTGAGCAGCACGAACGCGCGCGTGCCGTCGATACGCCGCTGCATGTCTTTCGGCGGCATGTCGAGCAGACGCGCGATCTCGTTGCCGTGATCGCCGTCGAAGAGTCTGGGCGTCGCCCAGACTTCGTACGTGGCGAGACTCACGGCGAGCATGGCGCCATTGCGATCGACGATGCGTCCGCGCGTCGCCGAGAGCGCCAGCGTGCGCTGATAGCGCTTCTGTCCTTCGTTGAGATAGAACTCGTGATCGATGACCTGGACCCACAGCGCGCGCCCGGCGAGCGCGAGAAACGCCGCCGTCACGCCGACGACGACAAGTCGCGAGCGCCATGCGGGCAGCCGTTGCGCGAGCATCGCGCTGCGATGATGCGTCTGGAACTCTCTGGCGCCGAGCGTCTTCTTCTTGAACATCGTGGTCTCGTGGTTAAGCTTGGTTGGGCAGGCGGCCGAGCGCGGCGTCGAGTTCGCCGTCATCCGGCAGACGAATGCCGAAGTCGTTCTGGAGCACGCGGCGCAGCGCGGCGGCATCGTTCAGCGGATGTTGCGCGCTGCCTTCGCGCTCGTCGTGCGTCGAAAAGCGCCGGTTGAGCAGGGCGAGACGCTTGCCGGGCGCGAGACGCGCGGCGAGCAGGTTATGCACGAAGATCGACTGCGGGTAAGTGGACACGAAATGATTGGCCATTTCGTAGTCGGCGTCATACTGCGGATCGAGGTCGAAGCGATAGACGCGCGCCCACGCGCCGTTCACGAGCGCCTCCAGGATGTAGCCGGACGGCTCGGCATCGGCGAGACGGAACGCGCCGTGAGGCGTGATCTGTTCGAGGCCGGTCTGGAGCGCGAGCGGCGCGGAAAGCGTCATGCCGCCGAAACCGACGTCGGTGAGGAAGGTGCCTTCGTCGAGATCGACGAGCAGCAGCATGTGTGCGCGCGGCGGCATGTCCGCCGCCTCGCGGCCCCACAGCACGCGTCCCGCGAAGCTGCGCACGCGAAAACCGAGCGTCTGCAGTACGCTGCGAAACAGCAGGTTGTGTTCATAGCAGTAGCCGCCGCGCTGGCCGTCGACGAGCTTGCGGTGGATCGATGCAAGATCGAGCCGGACCGGACGGCGCAGCAGCACGTCGAGATTTTCGAAAGGAATGGCCTGAGGATGCAGCAGATGCAGCGCGCGCAGCGTGTCGAGCGTCGGCGCGGGCCGCGCCGGTCCGAAAAAGCCGATGCGCGCGAAGTACGCGGTAACGTCGATGGATGTGTCGTGGGCGTTCATGTGAGTCCAGGCCTCGTATCGGCTTCGATGTCGCAATGTCCGCGAGCGCTCTCGTCAGGCGCGCATATTTTACGACACGAAAGGTAAAAAATTACAAACAGCATACGTTTTTCGTGCGCGAGCTTGCGCTGCGCCGTGCGAATGAACTGTGCCGCATCGATGATGGTCTTTCCAGTTCAAGCGCAACTGACAAGGGGCGATACGCCATGCCAAACGAAGCAAACGAAGCGAATCAATCGAAGGAAACGAAGCAGACGAACCCGGCGAGCGAGACATGCGCGGGCAAGCATCCCGCGCCGCCCTGCACGCTCGTGATTTTCGGCGCGGGCGGCGATCTGACCAAGCGGCTCCTGATGCCGTCGCTGTACAACCTGTCCGCGGACAAGCTGCTCGACGACGGCATGGAGATCATCGGCGTCAATCACGGCGAGCGCGAGACGTCGGAGTGGCGCGACGAACTCACGCAGTCGCTGCGCGCCTTCGCCGCCGACAAGGCCGCGACCTTCCACACGTCGCAACTGAACGAGGACGCGTGGAACTGGGTCGTCGGACGGCTCGAATATTTCCCCGGCGAGTTCGAGGAAGACGAAACCTTCGCGCGGTTGAAGGCGCGGCTCGACAAGGCGAAGTCGGGGAACGTCATGTTCTATCTCGCCGTGGGCGCGCGCTTCTTCCAGCCGATCATCGAGCATCTGGGCGCGGCGGGCATGCTCGAGGAGAAGGACGGCAATTTCAGACGGCTCGTCATCGAGAAGCCGTTCGGCAGCGATCTGGCGTCGGCGCAGGCGCTCGATCGCTGCATCCTCGAATATGCGGACGAGTCGCAGGTGTATCGGATCGACCATTTTCTCGGCAAGGACACGGTGCAGAGCATTCTCGCCGTGCGCTTTGCCAATGCGATGTTCGAGCCCATCTGGCGGCGCGAGTACATCGACAACGTGCAGATCACGGCGGCTGAAACCATCGGCGTGGAAGGGCGCGGCAAGTTCTATGAGCAGACCGGCGCGTTCCGCGACATGCTGCCGAATCATCTGTTCCAGCTTCTCGGCATGGTCGCGATGGAGCCGCCCAACTCCTTCGACGCCGAATCCGTGCGCGACAGAAAAGCCGAAGTATTCGATGCGATCCGCCCGCTCACCGCGAACGACGTCGTGCTCGGCCAGTACGATGCCGGGCCCGCCGGACCGGGCTACAAAGAAGAACCGGGCGTCGCGAAGGACAGCCGCACGGAGACCTACGCGGCGGCGCGCGTGTATGTCGAGAACTGGCGCTGGGCGGGCGTGCCGTTCTATCTGCGCACGGGCAAGCGCCTGACCGAGCGGCGCACGGAGATATCGGTGCAGTTGAAGGCGGTGCCGTTTCTGCTGTTCCGCGATACGCCCGTCGATGCGCTCACGCCTAACGTGTTCACGCTGCGCATCGATCCGGCGCATGGCACGGGCTTCGATTTCAACGTCAAGGTGCCGGGACCGGTGATGCAGATCGGCAAGGTGCGTTCACGCTTCGACTACGCGGACTTCTTCGCCGAGCGCGCGAACGTCGGCTATGAAACGCTGCTCTACGACTGCATGCTCGGCGACGCGACGCTCTTCCAGCGCGCGGACAGCATCGAGACGGCGTGGGCGGCGGTGGATCGCGTGCTGCATCCGGAGACGCCGCTGCCGGTGCACGGCTATCCGGCGGGCAGCGCGGGGCCCGAGGAGGCCGACCGGCTGCTCGCGCAGGACGGCCGCACGTGGCGTTCGCTGACCGACGCGCACAAGCAGGACTGAACTCATCCAACCATAAGGACAACGAGCGTGAGCACAGAGTCGAAAGCGAAACAGAAAACGCATGTCACAGCCGACAAACTCGCGATCAAGGCGGAACGCATTCTCGCGATCGATATCGGCGGAACCGGGTTGAAGGCCGCCATCATCTCGGAGGACGGCGAGATGAAGAGCGAGCGCGTGCGCGTGGCGACGCCGCATCCGGCGAAGCCCGACGTCGTCGTGGCGACGCTCGTCGAACTGATCGCGCCGATCGTCGCCGAACCGCCGACGCACATTTCGATCGGCTTTCCGGGCGTTGTGCGCGATAACGTCGTGCTGACCGCGCCGAATCTCGGCACGCCGGCGTGGCGCGGCGTGCCGCTTGCGCAACTGATCGCCGAGCATCTCGGCAACGTGCCCGCGCGCATGATCAACGACGCCGAAATGCAAGGGCTCGCGGCGATCGAAGGGCGCGGCATCGAAATGGTTCTGACGCTCGGCACGGGCGCGGGCACGGCGCTCTTTCGCGACGGCGAGCTGATGCCGCATCTGGAACTCGCGCATCATCCGGTCGCGAAGGACAAGACTTACGACGAGTACATCGGCAACGCAGCGCGCGAAAAAGCGGGCAAGAAGCGCTGGAGCCGGCGCGTCGAGAAGATCATCGGCATCCTGGCGACGCTCACGAATTACGACAAGCTGTGGATCGGCGGCGGCAACGCGGCGCACATCAAGTTCAAGCTGCCCGATAACGTGGCGATCGTGTCGAACGCGGCGGGCATCGAAGGCGGCGCGCGGCTGTGGCATCCGCGTTCGGTGCGCGAGACGCGGCAACTGCCGCATTTCAATCAGCGTGAAGGGGCGCACTGATGAACGCAATCGGCAAATACGGCCTTTACAGCGAAAACGGCGACGCCGACGCGGCCTTCGAGGCGCTCGCCTCCGTGCAACTCGTCGTCACCGATTGCGACGGCACGCTGCTCTACACCGACAAGGCGCTGGGCCAGCCGGCGATCGACGCCGTGCGCCGCCTGAAGGACGCGGGCGTGCGATTCACCGTGGCGAGCAGCCGGCCGGGCAAGGGCATGCGGCATATCGTGGAGACGCTTGCCGTCGACATGCCTTACGCGTCGTACAACGGCGGCAGCCTGGTCGCGCCGCGCACGTGGGAATTGCTGTCGTCGCACAAGCTGCCGCGGGACGTCGTGCAGACGTCGCTCGAAGCGCTCGCGGCGGCAAGCGTGGATGCGTGGGTGTTCATCGACGATGCGTGGTATCTGACCAATCCGGATGGCACCTATGTGCCGCTCGAAACGCGCACGGTTGGGTACGAAGGCGTGCGCATCGCACGTTTCGACGATATCGATCTCGATGCCGTCGACAAGATCGTCGGCTCGACCGCGGACACGGCGCTGCTTGCGCGCGTCGAAAGCAGCGTGCAGAAGCAACTGGAGGGCCGTGGCCACGCCGCGCGCTCGCAGACCTATTACCTCGATATCACGAGCATCGAGGCGAACAAGGGCACCGCGGTGCGCGAACTGGCGCGGCGCGCGAACGTGCCGCTCGAACGCGTGGCCGTGCTCGGGGACATGGGCAACGACGTGGCGATGTTCGAGATCGCGGGCGTTTCGATTGCGATGGGGCAGGCGTCGGAAGACGTGCGGCGTCGCGCGAGCCTGGTCTCGAAGAGCAACGACGAGGACGGCTTCGCGATCGGCATCGGCGCGCTGCTGGCGGCGCGAGGCTGAGGGAAGAAGGGACATCGACGCGTGGCGCAGCCTTGACGGTTGAGCGGCCGCGTCGAAGTTCAGGATGATCCGCGAAGGGTGTTCAAAAGCGTGCGCTGCGGATCGGGCTCACGCTCGTTGCGGATGATTCAGATGAAGCAGAGGGATATCAACGACGACGCATCGGTGCGCGCGGTCCGCCGCCGCCGGCACGCTCGTCCTTGTGACGGAAGTTGATGCGGCCCTTGGTCAGGTCATAAACCGACAGTTCCAGCGTCACGCGGTCGCCTGCGAGAATCCGGATGTGATTCTTGCGCATGCGGCCCGAGGCGTACGCGCCCACGACGACGCCGTTGTCCAGCGTCACGCGATAGCGGCTGTCGGGAAGCACTTCGTCAACGATACCGTCGAGTTCGATAAGTTCTTCTTTCGCCATATGGGGCTCCTGTGATGAGTTGTAGTGGGTGCTGCCGCGTATCGTGCGATACGCGCGTGTAACGCCAATGACCCGTCGAGCGCCGCTGCCGGAAGCGTCGTCGCTACGAAACGTAAGAGGCGATGCAAAGCGTGGCCTGGCACGTCCGCGCACCGTGAAAACGTGCGATTGGAGCGCGCCGCGTCTCTATTTCAGGCTCGTGCTGAGCTTGACGGCATAGGCCGGACGACAGGGCGAACCGCGATGCGGCGCGCTGCGGCCGGCATGACCGGGACGGCGACATCGGCAAAAAGCGAGGCCGACGTGCGGGTTGAAACGGAAAAGCAACGTGTGCTGCGAAAGTGAGCGCTTTTTCTGTGCGCTTACGTCATGTGCGGTCGAGCGGCCAATTTGCAAGGCCAGACGACATTCTCTCGCAAATCGTTTGATTAGACAATGAATTTCGCCAGACGGTTCCCTCAAAGAGACCGTTTTGCTACAGCCAGCCGGCTTTCTTGAAGCGCCAGTAAAGCACCAGGTCGACGATCAGCATGACGGCGAGGCACGTGGGATAGCCGTAGACCCAGTCGAGTTCCGGGATCGACTTGAAGTTCATGCCGTAGATGCCAGCGATCATCGTCGGCACGGCGAAGAGCGCGGCGAACGAACCGAGGCGCTTGGTCACTTCGCTTTCCGCGAGGGCGATCAAACCGAGATTCACCTGAATCGCCGTGACGATCATTTCACGACGACCTTCGATGGTCTTGACGATGCGCAGCAGATGGTCGTACACGTCGCGAAAATATTCCTGCATGCCCGAGCATACGCCGGGCGAGCGTCCGCCATACAGCTTGCTGACGGCTTCGAGCAACGGCGCCGTGTGATGCTGCAGGATCGTCATGCGGCGCTTGAGCGAGTACAGATCTTCGATGATCTCGCGCGATTCCGCCGAGCCTTTCTGTTCGAAGATGCGCTCCTCGACTTCATCGACTTCCGCGCCGAGCGTTTCGAGCACGGGAAAATAACGGTCGACGACCGCATCGAGCAGCGCGTACATCACGAACGCCGGCCCGTGCTTGAGCAGATGCGGCTCGCGCTCGCAGCGCTTGCGCACTTCCTGAAAGCCTTGCGTCGTGCGGTTGCGCACCGAGAGCACATAGTTCGTGCCGACGAACACGTTGATCTCGCCGACGAGCACTTCGCCTTCTTCGTCGAACTCGACCGTATGGAACACGCCGAACAGCGAGTCGCCGTATTCCTCGATCTTCGGCCGCTGATGACCGTGCTGCGCATCTTCGACCGCCAGTTCGTGCAAGCCGAATTGATGCGTCATGTGCGCGAGTTCGCCGGGGCCGGGTTCCTTCAGTGCAACCCAAATGAAAGAGTCGGGCAGATCGCGATATGCGTTGATATCGTCGATATGCACGTCCGCGAGCTTTCGGCCGTTTTGATAAGCCGCGCAATTGACCAGCATGGGGCGCCCTTTATCGTTATCACGATGTCACCGGCCACGCGTCGATGGGCGCTCGTTGTTGCTGTTTCGCGGGAAGCGCGAGCGCGTGGCCTTCATCCATCGAATCTTAGCCGCACATGCGCGCCGTTGCCAACGAGGGCCGCGAAGCCCGCGTTCGCCGCTCGCCGCTCGCCTTCAGTTCGTCGTGAGGTCGATCGTGTATTCCGGCGGCGCGGGCAGCGTCGGAACGTGCGCGGATTGCGAATCGATCCTGGTGAGCTTGCCCTCGATCGTCGCACCGATATCCATGCGCAACTGCTGGTAGTAGATGTTGCCGAGCACGCGCGCGTTGGACTGAAGCTCGACGAAATGCGTGACGGTGACATCGCCCGTCACGCAGCCGTTGATGACCACGTTGTATGCGCTCACGTTGCCGCGAATGGCGCCCTGATCGCTCACGACGAGCAGCGTCTCTTCGCCGGGGCGGCCGGACACGTTGCCGGTGACCTGGCCGTCCATGCGCAGGCCCTCGCTGAATTCGAGGTCGCCAGAAATGTGAACGTTATGCGCGACGAGCGTCGCGAGCTTGGCCATCTTTATGCCGTTGGAGTCCTTCTTCGATGAAAACATGTCGATCCTTGCGATGCGGTGAAGAGTTGCACGAAGCGAGCGCGTATCGCGTGTCGCTCAGTCGGGTTTGCGCTGCTTTCTGAGAAAAGCGATGTCGGTTTGCAGGCGCTGGTTTTCAGCGGTGCTGTCCGTGACGCGCTGCTCGAGCGACGCGCGGCTCGCCGCCTCCTGCTCGAGCGCGAGCTGCGCGTGCGCGAGTTGCTCGCGCAGCTTCTGCTCGGAGGCGGGCGGCGCGCATAGCGTGTCGAGCTTGCGCACGTCCTCGTGCGAGCGCTTGAGCGCGAGGCCCGCGGCGCCGAGCGCGGCGATCGCGCACAGGGCCGCGATCAGGCCGAGCCAGATGCCCGCGCCGCGCTTGGGCGTCAGCGAGTAGGACTGGCGGGTGAGTTGCAGCGACAGCCGCTTCGAATCAACTTTGCGCATTCGGCATGCGCCTGAAAAGCGCGAGGTAAGGAGAGGGATTGATCTGCGCGCCGTCGACGATCACTTCGAAGTGAAGATGCGGGCCGGTCGAGCGCCCGGTCGAGCCGACTTCGGCGATCACCTGCCCGGGCATGACATAGTCGCCGACTTTCACGAGAATGCGCGACGCGTGGCCGTAGCGCGTCACCAGACCGTCGCCGTGGCGGATATCGATCGCATTGCCGTAGCCGTTGCGCTCGCCGGCGGCGATGACGCGCCCGCCCGCGCTGGCGAGGATCGGCGTGCCCGTGGGTCCGGCGAAATCGATGCCCGGATGGAAGCTCAGACGCCCCGTGAACGGGTCCAGCCGGTTGCCGTAAGGCGAGCCGAAGCGCAGACCGGGCGCTGGATTGCGCCCCGGAAAGGCCATATAGGCCGCATAGCGCGCGAGTGTTTGCGTCTGCAGTTGCGAGACTTCGTCGTTCAGACAATCGATGATGCGCTGCGTGCTCTTCAGACGTTGCCGCGGCGTTCCGGCCGACTCACGCTCGATATCGCACAGGCGCGGAGGCAGGGCCGGGCCGCCGGCGCCGTCGAGCGACGAAACCGGCTCCTCGCTGTCCGGCAGCGGCGGGACATCGTGCACGCCGGACGTGCCGCCCGTGCCGTGTGCGGCCTTCAGATGCGCGTCGAAATCATGCAGCTCGTTCACCTGGGCGGACAGCCCTTCGACGCGCGGCGCGAGTTCGATCAGCGCGGCGTGAATGCGCCCGAGTTCTTCGATCTCGTAGGAGCGGCGCGACATGAGCGCCCGCTCCTCGCCGAGGTGGCTGCGAGCGAACACGGTGCCGATGGCGATGCCGAGCGCGAGCGCGGCGACCAGAAGCGTAATGGCGCCGATGACTGCGATGGCGCGCGCCGTGCGCGCCTCGACGAAGCGGATACGCTGGCGGGACATGGTCCGCCGTGACCAGATGACGAAAGCCATCAGCGCACGGCGTGGCCCGGGCGGCCAGCGGAGTAAGGACTAGGGAAAATCACGAGATGGAGTGCGCCGCGCTCTCCACGGCAAAGCAATGAAACTGGGCGGCGATTATGCCCGAGCTCGCCCGCGGAAGTGATGTTTCAACAGGACATCGAAGCAAAATTCCACGAATTTATCGAGTCAATTTTTGTGTCACCGCAAACGGTGTCGGGTAATAACATGTTCGCCCTCGACGTGCTGTCAAAAAACGTGCTGCGATCAGGATCACTTGACATCGACCCAGGCCATCTGTGTGCCGTCGCCCATCAGGAAGGCGCGATTCGCTTCGGCCGCCGCGCGCAGGTAGTCCCATACGGCAGTGATGCGCTTCAGCTTGCGCAAGTCCTCGCGGCAGGACAGATAGAACGCGCGCGTCACGACGATATCGTCGGGCAGCACCGGCACGAAACGTGGATCGGGCGAGGTCATGAAGCACGGCAGGATTGCGAGCGCGCGGCCCTGCAGCGCAGCGAAGTATTGCGCGATTGCGCTCGTGCTGCGCCAGCGCGACACCGCGCCCGGCACCGCGCGTTCGAGATACAGCAGTTCGTAGCTGAAAGCGAGATCGTCGATATAGCTCGCGAAACGATGCTTGCGCAGGTCGTCGCTCGTGCGGATCGGCTCGTGCGCGTCGAGGTATTCGGCGGTCGCGTAGAGCTTGAGCCGGTAGTCGCACAGCTTCGTATAGACGTACTGGCCCTGCTCGGGGCGCTCCAGCGTGACGGCGATATCCGCCTCGCGCTTCGACAGACTCACGAAATGTGGCACCGGCAGGAGATCGATGGAGATGTTCGGATGCGCGTCCTGAAAGCGTGCGAGTTGCGGCGCGAGGAAGAAGCAGCCGAAGCCTTCCGTCGAGCCTACGCGCACGTGTCCCGACAGCGCGTGGCCCGTATTGGCGATCTGCTCGGTCGCGGACTGCACCGTGGTTTCGATCGAATCGACGAAGCCGAGCAGGCGCTGGCCTTCGGCGGTCAGAATGAATCCGCCGCTGCGCGACTTGTCGAACAGAAGCGTGCCGAGCGCGTCTTCGAGCGCACGCACGCGCCGCGCAACGGTCGTGTAATCGACGCCCAGACGCTTCGCCGCGCCGCTCGCGCGCTGCGTGCGGGCGACTTCGAGAAAGAATCGCAGGTCGTCCCAGTTGAGACGGGCGAGGTCGAGTTTGGCTGGCTGCATGGCGTTTTTTTGCATATCGATCGGGTATTTTTCTAGTGCCATGATGGATTTTTGCATAACTATACTCAAGGAAACGAGCGTGCCGCGCTGCGCGCCGATTTCTTATAAACGGAGACGACATGCCTTTCCCTTCGGCGCCGCATCGGCGCTCCGTCCGCGCGTCTTCGTCCCTCTTCGTGGCAACTCATCCAAAAGGAGTGACTCGTGAATATCGCTGCTGAACATCCGGCGCAGAGTGCGACCGTCCGTACGGCGAAACTGCTCATCGACGGCGAATTCGTCGATTCGAAGTCGACGGAGTGGCGCGACATCGTCAATCCCGCGACGCAGGAAGTCGTCGGCCGCGTGCCGTTCGCGACGATGGACGAAGTGAGTGCCGCAGTCGCCGCAGCGCACAAGGCGTTTCAGACGTGGCGCACGACGCCGCTGGGCACGCGGATGCGCCTCATGCTCAAGTTTCAGGATCTCGTGCGCCAGAACCAGAAGCGCATCGCCCAGACGCTGACCGCGGAGCAGGGCAAGACGCTCGCCGATGCCGAAGGCGACATCTTTCGCGGCCTCGAAGTCGTGGAACACGCTTGCTCGATCAGCACCTTGCAGCAAGGCGAATTCTCCGAAAACGTCGCGGGCGGCGTCGATACCTACACGTTGCGTCAGCCGATCGGCGTGTGCGCGGGCATCACGCCGTTCAGCGATGATCCCGCTGTGGATGTTCCCGATGGCGATCGTCTGCGGCAACACCTTCGTGCTGAAGCCGTCCGAGCAGGATCCGCTTTCGACGATGGAACTCGTCGAACTCGCGCTCGAGGCGGGCGTGCCGGCGGGCGTGCTGAACGTCGTGCATGGCGGCAAGGAAGTGGTCGATGCGATCTGCACGCATCCGGACATCAAGGCGATCTCGTTCGTCGGCTCGACGGCCGTCGGCACGCACGTCTACAACCTCGCGAGCCAGCACGGCAAGCGCGTGCAGTCGATGATGGGCGCGAAGAATCACGCCGTCGTGCTGCCCGACGCGAACAAGGAGCAGACGCTCAACGCCCTTGCGGGCGCGGGCTTCGGCGCCGCGGGTCAGCGCTGCATGGCGACATCGGTGGCGGTGTTCGTCGGGGCTTCGAAGGACTGGGTGCCGGAACTCGTCGAGAAGGCGAAGACGCTCAAGGTCAACGGCGGCACGGAGCCGAACACGGATGTCGGCCCGGTCGTGTCGAAGGCGGCGAAGGAGCGCATTCTCGGGCTGATCGGGAAGGGCGTGGAAGAGGGCGCGACGCTCGCGCTCGATGGCCGGGATATCGACGTCAAGGGCTACGAGCGCGGCAACTTCATCGGCCCGACGATCTTCACGAATGTCGATACGAACATGTCGATCTACAAGACGGAAATCTTCGGCCCGGTGCTGTGCGTGCTGCAGGCCGATACGCTCGACGACGCCATCGCGCTCGTCAACCGCAATCCGATGGGCAACGGCGTCGGCCTCTTCACGCAAAGCGGCGCGGCGGCGCGCAAGTTCCAGAGCGAGATCGATATTGGCCAGGTCGGCATCAACATTCCGATTCCGGTGCCGGTGCCCGCGTTCAGCTTCACGGGCTCGCGCGGCTCCAAGCTCGGCGATCTCGGCCCGTACGGCAAGCAGGTCGTGCAGTTCTACACGCAGACGAAAACGGTCACCGCGCGCTGGTTCGACGACGCCACCGTGAATGACGGCGTCAACACGACCATCTCGCTTCGCTAACGGGAGATTGCTCATGCGAATCGGCTTCGTTGGTCTGGGTCACATGGGCGGTCCGATGGCCGCCAATCTCCTGAAGGCCGGTCACGCGGTGACGGCGTTCGATCTCGTGCAGGACGCGCTCGACGCGGCGAAGGCGGCGGGCGCGACGCTCGCCGCGTCGCCGCGCGCGGCGGTCGAGGACGCGGAAGTCGTCATCACGATGCTGCCTGCCGCGCAGCACGTGAAGGCGGTCTATCTGAGCGACGACGGCGTGCTCGCGGGCGTCGCGAAGGGCGTTCCGCTCGTCGACAGCAGCACGATCGATCCCGCGACGGCGAAACTCATCGGGGAAGCGGCGGCAAAGCAGGGCAATCCGTTCGCGGATGCGCCGGTTTCGGGCGGCGTAGTCGGCGCGCAGGCGGGCACGCTCACATTCATGGTCGGCGCGGACGAAACGCTTTTCGAAACGTTGCGTCCGGTTTTAGCCGGAATGGGAAAGAATATGGTGCGATGCGGCGAAACCGGCACCGGCCAGATCGCGAAGATCTGCAATAACCTGCTACTCGGGATTTCCATGATCGGCGTCGCCGAAGCGATGAAACTCGGTGAAACGCTCGGCATCGATCCGGTGAAACTGGCAAGCATTATCAATACGTCGACGGGGCGTTGCTGGAGTTCGGATACGTGTAATCCCTATCCGGGCATCGTTGAAACGGCGCCGGCGTCGCGTGGCTATTCCGGCGGATTCGGCGCGGATTTGATGCTGAAGGATCTCGGTTTAGCCGTCGATGCGGCGCGCAGCGCGAAGCAGCCTGTTTTCATGGGCGCGCTGGCACAACAGTTGTATCAGTCGATGAGCCAGCAAGGGCTCGGCGGACTCGATTTTTCGGGCATCATCAAGCTATACGCGAAGCAATCGGGCGCTGATTAGAATTTGCAGACTTTAGGAAATTGGCATACACGCGCACGTCGATTCGCCGGCCCGGAAATAACTGCTTTATTCAGTTGCACTGCACAACGCATCGCGCAACTCCTTAGCGGAAGCGATCATCGGGAATACGATGATTCGCTTTCCCGAAAATTGTCCTATTCTGAAAGCACGACGCCCGTGTGCCGTTCGATCAGAACGCTCCGGTTTGCGCCACGGTGCAGGTAGAACGCCCGTCGTTTTCGGGCAATCAGATGAGGAGTACGCGATGCAAGTAACACGTCACTTAAATATGGAGTTGCGGCACGCCACGGTGCCGACTTATGTAGCCAGCTATTTCTTCCCGTTGCTGCTATTGGCATACGAAGCTTGGCGAGTGGGGTCTTGGGTCGCGGTGAACGGCTTCAACTTCATGAACTTCAACTCAATGGGTTACGAGTTCGCGTTGATGATCGCCGTGTTTTGCATGCAGGTTATCGTGGAAATCGCGTTCCTCGCGGGCGCCGTGCTGACCAAGCACAAGGACGTTGGCCATCGGCTGGCGAATCTGTCGCTGGGGCTTTTCTGCTCGCTCGTCGTGCTGGGTTTCGACCTTGCGCTGCAATACGGTCTGAGCGGAAGCTGATCGGTCGCGGTTCCGATCTTTGATTCGGAAGACGAAGCGCCGGTTGTTCGCAACCGGCGTTTTCTATTGGTCTAGCAGCCTGCGGCGCTTGGAAGGGCGGGCGGTGTTTCGGACCTCTCCTCGTAGCACTTCCGATCCGCATCCTTGAGCGCGCTGCGCAAGCCTTCTTCCACGACCGGATGGTAGAACGGCAGCTTGAGCGCTTCATCGAGCGTCAACTCCAGTTGCAGCGCCCACGCGAGCAGATGGCCCAGGTGCTCCATCGCCGGACCGCAGCCTTGCGCCCCCCGCAACTTGCCGGTTTTCGCGTCGGCGTACACATGCAGCAGGCCGCGATTCTGCCGCATCACGCGGCTTCGGCCCTGGTCCTCGAACGACACTTCGCCGGTCACGGTCATCTGCCTGTCGAGATCGTCGTACGATCGACCGACGATCGCCACCTGCGGCTCGCAGAACACGATCGAGAACGGCACCTTGCGCTTGACCGGCTGCACGTCGGGGAAGCGCGCGGCGTTGTCGCCCGCGAGCTTGCCTTCGTCGGCGGCGTCGTGCAGCCAGGGGCGCGTGCCGTCGCAATCGCCGGCGACGAAGATTGCGCTGGTGCCGCACTGCATCGTCGATTCGTCGAAGGTCGGCACGCCCTTATCGTTTAGTTCGATGCCCGCGTTTTCCAGCGCGAGCGGCTTCAGATTCGGCGCGCGGCCCGTCGCGGCGAGCACGAGGTCGAAGCGTTCCACGTGCGCCGTGCCGTCACGCGCGGTGAAGCGCAGCGTCGGCTGGCCGTCTTCGAGCGACATCGCGTCGAACTTCGCGTCGGGATCGAAATAGAACTCGTCGGCGAGGGCGTCGATGAGCGCGTCGCGTACCGGTTTATCCGTGATCGCGCCCGCGCTGCCGCCTTTGCCGAATATGAAGATGTCGATGTCGAGCCGCGCGAGCGCTTGCCCCAGTTCCAGCGCGATCGGTCCCGCGCCGAACACGGCGATCCGCTTCGGCAGCGTGCGCAGATCGAACAGGTCGTCGCTCGTGATGAGCTTGTCGCCGAAGACCTTCAGCTCGTCGGGCACGCTCGGCGCGGCGCCCGTCGCGATCACGACGCTCTTTGCTTCGACGCGCGTATCGTCGCCGACGAGCAGGCGCGTCGGCGACTCGAAGCGCGCCTGCCCGCGCAGCAACATGCCGCCCGGCAGCGCGCGCACTTCGTCGAGCACGCCTTTGACGAAGTGATCGCGTTCGCGCCGCACGTAATCGAGCACTCGCGCGTGGTCGGCTTCGAGCGCGTGCGTGCCTTCGATACCGCGCGCGGCGAGCGTATGCGCGTCGTGCAGGCCGTTCGCCGCCGCGAGCAGCAGCTTCGACGGCATGCAGCCGACGCGCGCGCAGGTCGTGCCCAGTTCGCCGCTCTCGATCAGCACCGCGCTCGCGCCTGCGAGCCGCGCCGCGCGAAATGCGGCCATGCCCGCCGTGCCGGCCCCGATCACGGCGACGTCTACTTTGATTTCGTTCATTTTTATCCTGCTGTCAGCCGTTATCCGCGAATCCCGGATACAGCGTCATGCCGCCATCGACGAAAAGCGTGGTGCCGACGACATAATCGCTTTCGTCCGACGCGAGCCACACCGCCGCGCGGCCGATATCCTCGACTTCTCCCACGCGCCCGTAGGGAATCAAAGTGAGCAGCTTGTCGAGCTTTTCCTGTGTGTCCCACGCGTCCTTGTTGATCGGCGTGCGGATCGCGCCCGGCGCGATGCCGTTCACGCGGACGCGCTGCGGCGCGACTTCCTGCGCGATCGTCTTCATCATCATCTGAATGCCGCCTTTGGACGCCGCGTAGTTCACGTGTCCCGCCCACGGAATGACTTCGTGCACGGAACTCATGCAGATGATCTTCCCGAGCGCCTTCGATACATCGCGCATGCCGCGCCGCTCGAACTCGCGCACGGCGCGCTGCGCGGTCAGGAACTGGCCGGTGAGATTCGTTTCGATGACCGTGTTCCAGTCGGCGAGCGTGAGCGCGGTGAATTTCGCGTCCTTCTGCAGACCCGAATTCGCGACGACGATATCGACGGTGCCGTAGCGTTTCACGACAGCATCGAACATCGCGTCGATCTGAGCTTCGTCGGATACATCCGCGCCGACGGCGAACGCTTCGCCGCCTTTCGCCGTGATCGCGGCGGCGAGTTGCTCGGCGGGTTCCGCGTGCGAGTGATAGTTGATGGCGACGTACGCGCCGGCATCGGCGAGCGCGGTCGCGACACCCGTGCCGATGCCCGAACTCGCGCCCGTGACGAGCGCGATCTGGCCTGCAAGAGGTTTGTGCATAGGGAGTTCTCGTGTGAGGTTTCCCCGCCGATGACGCAAGTTACGCGCCCGTCAGTCCCTCATAGACCTCCGCATACTTGAGCGCCGCGGCTTCCCAGCCGAAGTTCTGGCCCATGCCGCGCTTTACGACCGCTTTCCAGTCCGAGCGACGCGCCTTCAGCGCGAACGCGCGCCGGATCGCGCCGACGATGCCCGCGCGATCGAAGGTATCGAAGACGAAGCCGGTCGCAAGTTCGTCGGCGAGATTTTCGAGCGAGCTGTCGACGACGGTATCCGCGAGCCCGCCCACGCGATGCACGAGCGGCGGCGAACCGTACGCGAGCGCATAAAGCTGCGTGAGGCCGCACGGCTCGAAGCGCGACGGCACCATCACCACGTCGCTGCCCGCGATGATCGAATGCGACAGCGTTTCGTCGAAGCCGAGTTCGACGGCCACCGCGCCCGGATGCGCCGCCGCCGCGTTCTTCATGCCGGTTTCGAGCGCCGGATCGCCCGTGCCGAGCACGACGAGCTGGCCGCCGCGCTGCACGATATCCGGCACGGCGGACAGCAGCAGATCGAGTCCTTTCTGCTCGGTCAGACGGCTGACGACGCCGAAGAGCAGTGCGTCGTCGTCTTTCGCGAGACCCATGCGCTCCTGCAGCGCCGCCTTGCATTTCGACTTTCCGCCGATCTTCGCCTGCGTGTATTTCGATGCGATGGATTCATCGACTGACGGACTCCAGATCGAATAGTCGACGCCGTTCAGTATCCCGGTGATGTCGTGCGTGCGCGTCTGCAACAGCCCGTGCAGACCGGCGCCCTGCGTCTGCGTCTGAATTTCGCGCGCGTAAGTCGGACTGACGGTCGTGATGCGATCGGCGTAATACAGGCCCGCTTTGAGAAACGAAACATGACCGTAGAACTCGACGCCTTCTACTGCGAAGAAATCGCCCGGCAGTTGCAGCGCGCCGAATTCCGACGCCGCAAACGTGCCTTGATACGCGAGGTTGTGGACGGTCATCACGCTGCCGATCTTCGCCGCGCCGCCGCGCTCGAACGCGCGCAGATACGCCGGCGCGAGACCCGCGTGCCAGTCGTGCGCGTGGACGATGTGCGGTGTCCACGCCGGATCGGCGCCCGTCGCGATGCGCGCCGCCGCCCAGCCGAGCAGCGCGAAGCGGCGGTCGTTATCGGCATATGGGCGATGCGCGGCGTCGAGATACGGATTGCCCGGACGATCGTAGAACTGATCCGCGCGCACCACGTAGACGATCACGCCGTGCGGCTGAAGCACGCCGCGTTCGAGCCGGATAGTGCCGGCGCCGAACGCGCCACCGAGATCGGCGACCGGTTGCAGATCGTCGAGGCCCGCCAGCACGGCGGGGAAGCCCGGCAGCACGACGCGCGCGTCCGTGCCCAATTGCGATTGCGCGGGCGGCAACGCGCCGACGACATCGGCGAGCCCGCCCGTTTTCAACAGTGGAAACATCTCTGCTGCGGCATGCAGCACGCATACGGTCATCGGCGCTCCTGTCCGGTCGATTCGGGTCGATTCGGTTCGTTCAATCGTCTAGCGTTGCGACAGGCGCGCCAGCGCATCGCGCGTAATCAGCGTGACGCCGGACTCCGTGCGGAAGAAGCGTGCGGCGTCGTCGTCCGGATCCTCGCCCACGACGAGTCCTTCGGGCACCGTGCAGCCGCGGTCGATCACGACCTTCTGCAACCTGCAACTCGGCCCGATGGTCACCTGCGGCAACAAGACTGCCTCATTGATGTTACAGAACGAATGGACCCGCACCGCCGACGAAAACACCGACTTCGACACCTGAGACCCCGAGATCACGCAGCCGCCGCAGACGAGCAGATTGGTGATAGCGCCTTGCTGGCCGTTCAGGTCGCGCACGAACTTGCCGGGCGGCAACTGCTCCTGATTGGTCCAGATCGGCCATTTGCGGTCGTACAGATCGAGCTCCGGAATCGTCGATGCGAGATCGAGATTCGCCGACCAGTAGGCGTCGACCGTGCCGACATCGCGCCAGTACGCGGGCGCTTCCGGATCGCTGCTCGAGGTCACGCACGACATGCCGAACGGATGCGCGATCGCCTTGCCCGTCGTCACGACGCGCGGAATGATGTCCTTGCCGAAGTCGTGATCCGTGTTCGACGTCTCGATATTGTCCTGCAGCATCTCGTAGAGATACTTCGCGCTGAACACGTAGATGCCCATGCTCGCGAGCGCGATGTCGGGCTTGCCGGGCATTGCGGGCGGATCGGCGGGCTTCTCGAGGAAGTCGGTCACGCGGCGGTTCTCATCGACGTGCATCACGCCAAACGCGACCGCATCCATGCGCGGCACCTCGATGCAGCCGACCGTGCAATCCGCGCCGCTTTCGACGTGGTCGAGCACCATGCGCGTGTAATCCATCTTGTAGATGTGATCGCCCGCCAGCACGATCACGAACTCCGGACCGATCGAGCGCACGATATCGAGATTCTGGTAGACGGCGTCGGCGGTGCCGCGATACCAGCTCGAATCGACGCGCTGCTGCGCCGGCCAGATGTCGATGAACTCGTTGAACTCGCCGCGCAGGAAACCCCAGCCGCGCTGCAAGTGGCGGATCAGCGAATGCGCCTTGTACTGCGTGACGACGGCGATGCGGCGGATGCCGGAATTGAGGCAGTTGGACAGCGCGAAGTCGATGATGCGGTACTTGCCGCCGAAGTGAACGGCCGGCTTCACGCGTTTGTCGGTGAGCGGGCCGAGACGCGTGCCGCGCCCGCCGGCGAGAACGATTGCGAGGGTCGACTTCTGCAAATCGGTGCGATTCTTAGACAACGTCTCCATGTCAGCCTCCTGATTTGACCTGCGACTATTGATGTCTTGCGTGTGTTCGTCCTCGTATGCCTTTCTGTATGTGCATCGATGAAGCATTATCCGGCGCGCATCCGGATTCGTGTGCCGAAGTCGGTCGTTTTTTTCGCGGGACGACGCGAATCGAATCGCCGTGCGGATCGAGCAAGCCGTGTGCCGAACGCGCACGGGCGTGCGGCGGTGTTGCGGGCACACGACCTTTTTCGGTCTCTGACGCTCCGTTTGGGCTTCTGAACGATCACATCGTCTGAAAACGCGCGGCGGCGCAATTTATAACGGGCGCGCCATGCCGCAGTGCGTCCGAGGCACGGCACAATGCGAAGATTGCATTGCCCGCGATCGGCGTCGGCGGGCGCGCTGCGCTGCACGACGCCATGCGCGGCGAACGTTTCACCTGACCGGACACGATCAATCGGGAATCAGAACATGAACAACGTCCTGAGCATTCAGTCGCATGTGGTGTTCGGCCACGCGGGCAACAGCGCCGCAGTTTTTCCGATGCGCCGTCTGGGCGTCAACGTGTGGCCGCTCAACACCGTGCAATTCTCCAATCACACGCAATACGGCCGCTGGACCGGCAGCGCGTTCGACGCCGACGAACTGCAAAGCGTGATCGAAGGCATCGGCGCGATCGGCGTGCTCGCGCGCTGCAACGCGGTGCTGTCGGGCTATCTGGGCGCGCCGGAGCAGGGCCGCGCGGTCGTCGAAATCGTGAAGATGGTGAAGGCGGTGAATCCGCGCGCGCTCTTTTTCTGCGATCCGGTCATGGGCCAGACGGGTGGCTGCACAGTGGCGTCCGGCATCGAGGACTTCCTCGTCACGACGATGCCCGAAATCGCCGATGCGCTCATGCCTAATCACGTCGAGCTGGAAAAGCTCGTCGGGCGCACGATCGAAACGGTCGAAGAGGCCGTCGACGCCTGCCGCGAAGTGATCGCGCGCGGCCCGCGCATCGTGCTGGTCAAGCATCTGCTCGATCGCAACAGCCGCGCCGACACCTTCAACATGCTCGCCGTCACGCCGACCGAGGCGTGGTTTGCGCAGCGCCCGCTCTATCCGTTCGCGCGCCAGCCGGTAGGCGTCGGCGATCTGACGAGCGCCGTGTTCGTCGCGCGCACCTTGCAGGGCGACTCGCTGCGCACCGCGCTGGAACACACGCTCGCAGCGGTCAATGCCGTCGTCAAGGCAACCTACGATGCGGGGCGTTACGAGCTGGAGATCGTCGCCTCGCAGGACGAGATCGCGAAGCCGACCGACCGTTTCCCCGCTATCCGCGTGACCGGAACGGAAGTCGTCAGGCGCGGCTAGCGCGCTTCCATCAGTCCGAAGCGCCACGACAGGCGGCGCGTCGCGGCCAGCAACGCGCGCGCGAGCGGTCCGTCGGCGGCGCTGTCGAAGCTGCCCGACGAGCCTATCAACGCAATCACGAGGCACACGCTGCCGGTGTGATCGAATACCGGCGCGGCCAAAGTATGGATGCCGGGCACCGGCGCGCCGAGCGCCGTGTCGAGCCCGCGCCCGCGGATTGCGTCGAGTGTCGCGAGATACGCGTCGTCGAGTCCCGCGTCCGGCGGCGCGCCCGCGAGGCGGATGCCGTCCTGCGTCATCAAACTCGCGCGCATGTCGGCGGGAAGATGCGCGGCGTACACGCGCCCGATCGCCGTGTTCACGAGCGACATCACCGTGCCCACGCGCAAGCTCACATGCTGCGGCCGCGCCGATTCTTCCAGCCGGATCACGGTCGGCCCGAGCGGTCCGAGCGCGGCAGCGGCCACCGTCATCGATGTGCTCGCGGCGAGCGCGACGATCTCCGCTTCGGCATCGCGGATCGGCGAAAGGCGCTGCAGCGCGATCAAACCGAGTTCGCGGCTCAAGGTTCCGGCGTGAAACAGCCCGGCGTCGTCGCGCGCGAGCAAGCCGACTTTCACGAGACTGACCAGGTGCGCGAACGCCTTCGCGGGCGGCATGCCGGCGGCGGCGGCGAGATCGCGCAACGCGAGCGGCTCGCCCGCCGCGACCAGCGCGCGCAGCAGATCGCCGGTCGCATCCAGCGCATTGATGCCGCGCTGCGGTTTCGCTTCTTCGTCGAATGGCGTCATGAGAGCAGTCCGGCGATGTCGCGTGCGGCGTCCATCAGCGCATGCGCGAGCGGTCCATTCCAGTCGACGTCGGCGAGGCCGGTGGGTCCGATCGCCGTCAGCGCGAGCTGCATCCGATGCTTGCCGTCGAACACCGGCACGCTCATGCTGCTGACACCGGGACTCGGCGCATCGACGCTGCGTTCGATGCCGCGCACGCGGATCGCATCGATGCGCGCGGCCATATCCGGCGCGTCGGCTTCCGATTGATGCGCGAGCATCGCGGCGACGCGGGCGGCATCGTCGAAGGCACGGAACACGCGGCCCGTGGAAGTCCCCGACAGCGACATCACCGTGCCGACGTGCAGGTTCACGTGAAGCGGATAGCCGCCGCGCTCGTAGCGCACGATCGTCGGACCCTGCGGCCCGGCCACGCTGACCGCGACGCTCATGCCCGTCGCGAGCGCCAGCGCCGTCACGCGTGGCGCCGCCGCACGGTATGCCGGCTGATGTTCCAGATTCAGTAGACCGAGCCTGAGCGAGAGCGGACCCGGTTCGTAGTTGCCGGTAAGCGCGTCGCGCTTGACGAGACCGAGCCGCGTCAGGCTCACCAGATAGGTGTGCGCTTGCGCGCTCGACAATTCCGCCGCTTCGGCCAGCGCGCTGAGCGCGAGCGGCTCACGGCGCGCGGCGAGCGCATCGAGCAGACGCGCGCCTACCTCGACGCTCTGGACGCCGCGCTGTTTTTTTTCTTCGCCGTCTTCGGAACGAGCCAAGGGCACTCCGCGATCTATAAAGAATAAGGAAGCGCAAATGTTAGCCGAGCGGTAATCGTCGGACGAAGCGTTTCGGTATTTACCCGAAATTTGCAAATAGCAAGCGCGCTTGCTGTTGACAAAGATCAGCATCGCGCCGATCATCCACCCATCCTCACGAGAATGGAAGAGAGACACGATCATGGCAAAAGCATTCGCATCGCAGGCCGATCTGGAAGAGAAGAAGATCACCTTCACGCAGGTTTCCGAGAACGCGTACGCGTACACGGCGGAAGGCGATCCGAACTCGGGCGTGATCATCGGTGACGACGGCGTGCTCATCGTCGATACGACGGCCACGCCCGCAATGGCGCAGGATCTCATCGCGAAAATCCGCGGCGTCACCGACAAGCCGATCAAATACGTGGTGCTGTCGCATTACCACGCGGTGCGCGTGCTGGGCGCGTCGGCCTATTTCGCGGAAGGCGCGCAGCAGATCATCGCGAGCCGCGGCACGTATGAAATGATCGTCGAGCGCGGCGAGCAGGACATGAAATCGGAAATCGAGCGGTTTCCGCGCCTGTTCGCGGGCGTCGAGACGGTGCCCGGCCTCACGTGGCCGACTCTCGTCTTCGAAAAGGAAATCACGCTGTTCCTCGGCAAGCTCGAAGTGAAGATCGCGCATCTGGGCGCAGGCCACACGAAGGGCGATACGGTCGTCTGGCTGCCGTCGCAGAAAGTGCTGTTTTCGGGCGATCTCGTCGAGTACGACGCCGCCTGCTATTGCGGCGATGCGCAGCTCGAAGAATGGCCCGCGACGCTCGAAGCGCTGCGCGCGTTGAAGGCCGACAAGCTCGTGCCGGGCCGCGGCCCCGCGCTGCTGTCGCCAGCGGAAGTCGACAAGGGCCTCGACTACACGAAGGATTTCGTCACGACGCTGTTGCAGGCGGGCCGTGAAGCCGTCGCCGAAAAGCTCGATCTGAAGGGTTCGATGGCGCTTACGCGCAAAGCGATGGACCCGAAGTTCGGCCACGTCTTCATCTACGAGCACTGTTTGCCGTTCGATGTCTCGCGCGCCTTCGATGAAGCGAGCGGCATCAAGCATCCGCGCATCTGGACGGCCGAGCGCGACAAGGACATGTGGGCCGCCTTGCAGGACTGACCGCCGTTTCCTGCGGCGCGCACTGACGCGCCGCTTCTTCCTTCTCGAAGCAAAAGGCGCGCGCAAGACGCCGGCCTCAACACGCCCATCTGGAGCGAGACATGTCGAAGTCGATCAGCACGGCGGCGCTCATCCCGAGCGCCGACGCGGATACGCACGCCCTCTCGGACGAGGCGCTGTTCCGCAAAGTCGCATGGCGCATCATTCCGTTCTTGTTCTTGTGCTACGTGGTGTCGTTTCTGGACCGCATCAACATCGGCTTCGCGCAGTTGCAGATGAAGCACGATCTCGGTTTCTCCGATGCGATGTATGGCCTCGGCGCCGCCGTGTTCTACGTCGGCTACGTGCTGTTCGAGGTGCCGAGCAATCTGCTGCTCGCGAGGTTCGGCGCGCGCCGCACGTTCACGCGGATCATGCTGCTGTGGGGCGCGGCGTCGGTCGGGATGATGTTCGTGTCGACGCCCGGCCATTTCTATCTGCTGCGCTTTCTGCTCGGCGTGTTCGAGGCAGGTTTCTTTCCGGGCATCGTGCTGTATCTGACGTACTGGTTTCCGGCGAAGCGGCGCGCCGGGGTGATGTCCGTGTTTTTCGCGGGCGTCGCGGTGGCGGGCGTGTTCGGCGGACTCGTGTCCGGCTGGATCATGCGCGACATGGCCGGCGCGATGGGCTTGTACGGCTGGCAGTGGATGTTCGCGATCGAAGGCGCGCCGGCGGTGCTGCTCGGCCTGATCGCGTTGCGTCTGCTGGTAGATACGCCGCGCGATGCGCAATGGCTCACGCAAGCGGAGCGCGACCGGCTCGCGGCGCTGTGCATTGCCGAAAATACGGATCAGCACGACCGCCGCGGCATGTTCGACGCGCTGCGCAATCCGCGCGTCTATCTCTTCGCGTTCATCTATTTTTCGCTCACATGCGCGTCGCTGACGCTGAGTTTCTGGATGCCGCTGATGATCCGCGATTTCGGCATCACCGATGTCATGTCGGTCAGTCTCTACACCGTCGTGCCGAACGCGATCGGCGCAGCCGGCCTGATTCTGATCGCGCGGCATTCGGATCGCGTCGGAGAACGGCGCAAGCACTTCGCGTGCTGCACGATCGGCGGCGGCATCGCGCTCGCCGCGCTGACGCTGCATGCGCCAAGCCTGCCGCTGATGCTCGCGATACTCTCGCTCGCCGCGACGCTGATCTTCGCCGCGCTGCCGATCTTCTGGGCCGTGCCCGCGAGCCATCTTCCGGGCAGGAGCGCGGCGGCGGGCATCGCGTTCATCAGCAGTATCGGCATCACGAGCGGGATCGTGAGTCCTTGGGTGATCGGCCAGATCCGCACCGCGACGGGCAGCATGGATCTCGCCGTGCAACTGCTTTCGTTGCTGCTGTTCGCGAGCGGCGCCGCGCTGTTTTTCGGGTTGCGGCGCGGCGATTGAGCGTCAGGCGGTGGCGGCGGCCATCGCCTTGAAGTTCTCCGGCGTTGCGAAGGCGAGATATTCGGCCTGCATGTCGGGCGTGAGGAATTCGAGCATCGTCGAGTTCTCGATCCAGAATTCGATCACGTGGAAGAAATTGTCGCCGCGCGTGCAGCGTACCGCGCGCCAGCCTTCGCGCTCGCCGATGGCGATGACTTCGTCGGCGCTCAGCTTCGTCGCGACGGCCATGTGGAACGCGCTGTACTGCGGGCGCGCGAGCGTCTGCGCGCCGTAGCTGTCGGTTTCCTCGTGCCCGCCGCCCGGCGTGATGACCTTGTCGCTCGGATAGACCTCGATGATGCTGCCGCGATCGTCGCCCGCGACCGCCATCCACGCGTCGGGAAAAGGCGAGAAGGGGGCAGCGAAACCTTCCCACAATTCGGCGAGCACATGAGCGACGTGTTTCGGGTCGTGGGCGGGGATGGAGGCGTGGAAGATCATCGCGATGGACTCCGGTGACGTGGAGAGAAACGGCGCGGCGATGTTTTCGGATCGCGCGCCGCAGTGTTGATTCGCAGTGCTGGATGTGGCGGGATTCTTCCAGAGACTAATGTTATGAGTGTTTTCAAACGCGTCAGGAGTCAGTGATAATCCGACAAACGCCGATCGTGAAGGTTATTAAGTCAGTAATACAGAGAATGGCGTATTACATCGACGTGGATGCGAATGCGGCGATATCCGCCGTCAGCCGCGCTGCATCGCTCAGAAAGATGCCATGCGGCGCGCCTTCGTAGACGACGAGCCGCGCGTGCGGAATCAGCCGTGCCGTGCGCTGCGAAGTCAGTTCGAGCGGACTGGAGAGATCGTGATCGCCTTGAACGATGAGCGTCGGCACGTCGATGTCGCGTAATTCGTCGCGGAAATCGCCGTTGCTCACCGTTTCGTTGCACGCGAAAAGCGCGTGATGCGACGTGCGCAAGGCCATTTCCCGAATCCAGTCGATCATTGCCTGCGACACATCCGGCCCCGCGAACGGACACGCGTTCTCGGCGAGCCATTGCGGATAGTCGTTCAGCAGATCGTGCCGGAAGGCCTCGATATACGCGTGATCGATGCCTTCGGGATGGTCGGGCGTCTGCGCGAGCATCGGCAAAGTCGAGGCGATCAGCGCAAGACGTGCAACCCGCGCGCGGCCGTGTCGCGTCAGATAGCGCACGGCTTCCGCGCCGCCCATCGAATAGCCGACGAGCGTGATATCCGACAGATCCAGCGCTTCGATGACGGCGGCGAGATCGTCCGCGAGCGTGTCGTAGTCGTAGCCGCTGCCCGGATCGGTCGAGCGGCCATGACCGCGCCGGTCATAGGCGATGCAGCGAAAGCCGTGTTGCGTGAGCGGCAGCATCTGATACGCCCACATGTCGCCCGGCAGCGAATAGCTGGGCACGAAAACGATTGTCTTGCCGTTGGCGCTCGCACTGTCGGGCCGCCAGTCGCGATAAAACAGTTCGACGCCGCCGGGCGTCGCGATGAATCCCGGGCGGGCAATGCTGGCGTGGATCGCGTTCACTTTCGTTCTCCCTCTCGATGTGCGGTGTGAGTGCATCGTCGCAGGGGAAAGCGGGCGGGACAATTACGCCAGAGGTAATAGGCCGCGCGACACGCGACCGGGCGTCATGCGCTCTGATCGGCCAGCGTGGAGCGTCGTTCGTTGCGTCGCCGATGCAGGAAGGGCCGCTCGACGAGCGCGTATGAAACAGCCGCGGCGCCGATCGAACAGATCGTCGCAATGATTGCCCAGTGCCAGAAGTGCGCAATGCTCCATTGCGGGATCGGCTGTAATTTGTCCGCGATTCGAATGGAGATTTGCAGGACCGTCAGGTGAAGCAGATACAGGCTATAGCTGATCGTGCCGAGCAAGATCAGCGGGCGGACGCGCAATATGTACGGCTTCAATCCGATAGCAACGAAGAACGCCGCGCTCACCAGAATCCACTGCACCAGATACACGGCAACGTCCGCGAAAGAGCTGATTCCCGGTGTCGTCGCAATGGCGGTTGCGACCGCTTCTTTCGGAAAGATAATGTCCGCGAATGCGAGAAGGCAGAACGCCACCGAGCCGAATAACGGACGCAGCCGAGTGCGCAAACGCATCTCCGCAGCGAGCGCGCCGGACAGGAAGAAAAGCAGCAAATACGAGCGCGCGTCGTAGACGAGCAGCATGAGCGCGAGAACGGCGAGTCCCGCGTTCGTTGTCCATCGCTTCGCTCGCAAACCGGCGAGAAGCGGCAACAGCACATAAAAGCCCCACTCGTACGGTAATGTCCAGGTGACCGTATTGAACATGGTCGTATCGATTCCATTGAATCGACGCTGCTGGACAATACCGAGCGCAAGCTGTGCGAAAACGTCGTGAGCGAGATCTTTCAGCGATACGTGCTTCACGAATCCGTCGATTGCGCTCAGCGTGAGCATCATCGTGATTGCAAAGAGGATATATGCCGGTGCGAGCCGCAGAAACCGGTTTCGATAGAACTGCGCCCAGTCGGTTGCTTTTCCGGAAACGACGATCCGCTTCCAGAACAGATAGCCCGTGATGCAGAAAAACAGTTGAACGCCGAGCGATCCGCAATGCCCCGGGATGAGAAAGCGCTGGGTGTCCTTCACGAAACCAAAAAGCGCGACATACTTTGGGTCGAGCGCGCCTGACGCGAACGGGATGTGATTGAACAAGACCAGAAGCGCCGCGATGCCGCGCATGCCTTCGATCTCGACGTTCTTCATGTCTTCTTTCATGCGCTGCATATATTCTTCTGGCAAGCGTCCGGTCATCTCGAGCGCTACGGTAGGAGCACGGCGCATTTTACATGAGGCTCTGGCGGCCTCTTTCCGCGAGCGAGCAAAAAAAACGCCGCCTGAAGAGGCGGCGAGAGCATCCGCGTGTGGGCTCGTTAATCGAGAGCGGATGCTTGAGGAGACAGAATGTCTGGATTCAGTATGGCAAAGCGGCGAGTCGCGCACAATCGTCGATTCGAATCACTGCGTTTCACGTCGGCCCGCACCGATGATTCGCCATGCGAATGAATCACACGATGCCGTTGCGCTTTTCCGATTTATCTCGTCTTTTCCGGCGCGTTTCCACGGAGCGCTTGATATAAACTCAATCGGCGTTTCAAATACTTCCGCGTTCAGTCATCCATGTATCCCGATCCATCCAATGCGGCCCACGCGCTCGACATCGCCCTCGATATTCGCCGCTCGGCCGACTGGCCCGCGCTCGAGCGTTTCTGCATCGAAGCGTTGCGGCGATTCCCGCGCGACTACGAGCTTCGCTGGCAACTGAGTCATTGCTACTGGATGCGCCACGATAGCGTGTCGGCGGAAGCGGTCATGCGCGAGGCGGCGTCGCATCATCCGGATAACGCCGCCGTGACCGGCGCGATCGCCATGTATCTCAGCGAGCAGTCGCGCTACGGCGAAGCGGAAGCGATGTACCGCGCCGCGCTCGCGCAGTCGCCGGATGACAGCGAGCTCGCTGCCGATCTGGCGCAAGTCGAACTGCGGCGCAACGCGTGGAGTGACGGCTGGCGGCGCTTCGAGCGCCGTCGTTCGGCACGCGGCGAGAACAGCGTCGTCGCGCATTTGGAGGGAATCGCGCCACGCTGGGGCGGGCAGCCGCTCGACGGCAAGCGCGTCGTGGTGTACAGCGAACTCGGTCTCGGCGACGACATTCAATTCGTACGCTACTTTCCGCAATTCGCGGAAGGCGTGCGAAGAAACGGCGGCGAGGCGCGCCTGGCCGTGCGCTCGACGCTTTATCCGCTCATCCGGCGGTTCGCGCCGGATTGCATCGCACTCGAGACAGGCGATTTCGGCGCGGTCGACTACACCGTTCGCATGATGAGCATGCCGGTCGCTATCGGCCTGTTGCCCCATCACGTCGATGGCCGCGCCTATCTCGACGCCGCTCCCGAACGCATCGAAAGCTGGCGGCGCATGCTGGCGTCGGACGGCACGGAGGCGTTGCGTGTCGGGCTCGTGTGGGCGGGCAGTCCGGCGCATCGCCGCGACGCGCAACGCAGCGTGCCCGTCGAAGCGCTCGCGCCGCTCTGGCGTTTGCCGGACGTCGCGTTCTATCCGGTCGCGCCCGGTCGCGAAGGCGACATCGCGGCGATGCGTTCAGCCGGCGCGCGCATCGCCGAAATGCCCGACTATCACGAGCATTTTCACGATTCGGCCGCGCTCGTCTGCGCGCTCGACGTGCTGGTCACAGTCGACAGCTCGCCGCTGCATCTCGCCGGCGCGCTCGGCAAGCCCGTTCTGGCGATGATCGATCGCGCGTCGCATTGGTGTTGGGGTGAAGATGAGGCGCAGCCGTGGTACGACTCGGTGCAACTCATTCGACAGCGCGCACCGGGCGATTGGGCGCCCGTGGTGGAACGCGTCGCCGCGGCGCTGTCGGCGCGGCTCATTGACCGAGCCGCGCGGGAAGATCAGCATGCGTCCGCGGCCGTCAGTCTCGGATAGCCCGGCTGGCTGGAATCGATCGTCGTCACGCACGCGCCGTCATTGAGATCGAGCGCGCTGTCGACCTCGCGCTTCGAGCCGTCCTTCATCTGAACGCTGTAGCGGTAGACCTTCGTGGTCTGTTCCGGGCTCTTCTGGAACAGGCTCGTCAGATCGAAGCTCAGGCCCGCGCCGCCGCCCGCGCCGTTCCAGCCATTCCCGCCGATGCCGCCCCCGCCCACGCCGAGCGTCGGACCAGACGACGCAGCCGCGCTCGTCAATACTGTCGTCAGATATTGCTTGCCGACGACGCGGCCCGTCGCGAGCGTGCTGTCCACCGGCAGCGGCGCTGATGCGCCCGGTCCGCTCGCGCACGCCGCGAGCATCGCAAATGCGGTAGCGGCGAAACCTGCTCGCGCCGCGCGTTGAATTCCTTTTTGATCCACTTTCATTCCAGCCTCTTGCGTGCATTCGCACGCACTTTGTTGGCCCTCGAAGCGAGCACGGTCTCGAAAGCCGCACGCTCGCGCCGGCGTGGCTGGAAACGTCGCGCGAAAAAAACGCCGCCTGATAGGGGCGGCGTTCTGCGTCGATTCGCTCCGAAACCAGCGGGCCGGCGCGCTTCGCGAGGGGAGGCGAATGCGCGGCCGGAATGTTGTACCAATGCGAGCCGCGATTGAACCAGATTGCTCCGATTCCTTGCGCGCCGAATCGCGTCGCGTACTCAGCTTTTCAGCAGATAGGCAACAATCGCGTCGCACACGCGGCCGAACATCTGCGTGCCGGTGACGGTCGTGCAGCCGCGCGCGCGGGCCGCTTCGATGAACGGCGTGAGCGGCGGCTTGGTCACGACGTCGCCGACGACGGTCGTCGGAGGCAGGCGGGAGACGTCGATCGGCAGCGGATCGCCCGGACGCATACCGGCCGGCGACGCGTTCACGATGACGTCGTAACTTTCCGCGGGCGAATCGTCGGCGACATGCACCGCGCCCCGGCCCAGCGCGGCCAGGCGAGAGGCAAGGGCGCTCGTGCGCGCGGCATCGAAATCGCGGATTGCGAGCGATGCCACGCCCGCATCGATGAGCGCGTGGCCGATCGCCGAACCCGCGCCGCCCGCGCCGATCAGCAGCGCGCGTTTGCCCTTCGGCTCGCAGCCCGCGTCACGCAACGCCGCGACCATGCCGATGCCGTCCGATGCGCCGCCGTGCCACGTGCCGTCGGCGTTGCGTTTGAGCATGTTGACCGCGCCGAGGAACGCGCCTTCGTCGGTCAGCGTGCTGCAATAGGCGGTCGCGCTGAACTTGTGCGGCACGGTGATGATGACGCCATCGCAGTTTTGCAGCGGGGCGATGCCCGCAAAGAACGCGTCGAGATCCGCGGGCGCAACGTGCGCCGGAATGACGATCGCGTCGCGGCCTGCCGCGCGCAGCGCCGCCGTGACGCCCGATGGCGAGCGTACCTGGGCGATCGGATCGCCGACGATGAAATAGACGCGCGTCGCGCCGCTCAGGCCCGCATCGAGCGATGCGGAAAAAGAAGTGTCCTGCGTCATACGTCGATTGCTCCTCAAAGCCGGGAATAGCGTGAATGCTAGTTGAAAATGGAATGGTGTTCAACAATCTTGTGTCGTCTCAGTTAAAGCAACTAACCGTCAAAGTTTTAGACCATCTCGAAACTGCGTATTCAGGAGCGACGACAAAAAGACGTCTGCAAGACTTCACAATGCATCCGGCGCATGTACGGACGGGCTCACGCCAGCGGCAGTCAACGCCTCGTGCAACGTGTAAAACACGTTCGACGCGCCGACCACACGCGTCAATCCATGCCGGTCCATGTCGCTGCGCAGGAAGCGGTTCACGCGTCCGAAGATCACGTCGACATCGCGTGCGCGCAGTGTCTCGACCAGTTCGCCGATGGTGCGCGCGGCGGAATAATCGAGATCGGTGATTGCGCCGGCGTCGACGACGAAGAAGCGCAAGCCGTCCGAAGCCGTATCGACGAGCTTCGTCACTTCCGACACGAAAAAGTGATCGTTCGCGTAGAACAGATCCGCGCCGAAGCGATAGACGATCAGATCCGGCGCGGTCATCGCTGCGGGCGTCGTCGGCAAGTACTGCCACGGCTTGCCGGGCGCCACGGGCGTGAGGACCATCGTGTGCGGATGATAGCTGTGGCGCACGTGCCGCAGCAGCGACAGCGCGACCGCGAGCAGAATGCCGTGCTCGACGCCCGCCACCACCACCGAGCCCGCCGTGATGAGCGCGAGCGCGAATTCGCCGGGGCTTTCGGCGCGAATGTCTTTCAGGCTCTGCACGTTGATAAGGCCGATCGCGATCGTGAACACGATGCCGGCGAGCACGCAATGCGGCAGATAGCGCAAATAGCCGCTCAGAAACAGCAGCACGACGGCGACGACCGCCGCGAACACGATCTGTCCGAGCTGGCTGCGCGTGCCGGCGCGCTCGGCCATCGCGGTCTGCGTCGGGCTGCCGTTCACGACGAACGTGCCGCTCACGCCGGCCACCGCGTTCGCTGCGGCGAGACCGAGGATGTCGCTGTTCGTATCGACGTCCTCGTGATACTGCTGCGCGAAGACGCGCGCCGCGGCGGCGCTCTGCGCGATGATCATCACGAAACACGACGCCGCCACGGGCACGATGTCGAGCGCCTGCTGCCAGGTCACGTCGGGAAAACGCAGCGCGGGCAGGCCGCCATCGACCGGGCCGAGCACCGAAATGCCGTGCGCCGCGAAATCGAGCGCACGGCTTGCCGCGATGCTGCCGATCACCACGATGAGCGGCATCGGCACGCGCGGCGCGACACGCTTGCAGAGCAGAATCGCGACGACCACGCCGAGCGCGAGCATGAGCGTCGGACCATGCGCGTGCATGACGTGGCCGATCACATAGACGAGCTGCGCGAGACTGCGTGAGGACGGATACGGCACCGTCATGCCGAAAAGATCGCCGAGCATCGCGATCGAGACCTGCACGCCGACGCCCGCAAGAAAGCCCGTCAGCACCGTGCGCGAGAGGAAATCGGCGAGAAAACCGAGCTTGAATAGCCGCGCGAGCAAGAGCAGCGCGGCGGTCTGCAGCGCCACCATGCCGGCGAGCGCGACGTATTCCGGACTGCCCATCGCCGACATCGTCGACAGCCGGCTCGCGAAGATTGTCGCGGTCGCGGAATCGGCGGCGACGACGAGATGGCGCGACGCCCCGAAGAACGCGAACGCGATGAGCGGCAGAAACGCGGTGTAAAGCCCCGTCACGGCAGGCATTCCGGCGATGCGCGCGTAGCCGAGCACTTGCGGAATGTCCATCGACGCGAGCGAGATGCCCGCGAGCGCATCGCGCAACGCGGCGGCGCGGTTGATCGGCAGGATGCCTTTGAAGAGCGCCAGGCGTGTCGCGGGCGTTCGGGTCCAATCATGCATGCGCGGCCCCGTGTTCATGAAGAAGCGATCGTGCCCCAAGGAATCGGCGGTGCCAAGCGCCGGATGACCGGCTAAAACCAGCCTCCAGAAATCTCTGGATCGCCGCGCGATTCTGGAATACTATTCCAATATCAAAAATGGTTCTGGAAGTGGCGGAGACAATGAACGATCTTGGACAAAACGAAACTTTCGATGTCGTCGTGGTCGGCGCGGGCGGTGCGGGCATGTCGGCGGCGCTCGTCGCGGCGATCGACGGCGCGCGCGTGCTGCTTGTCGAAAGCACGGAATACGTCGGCGGCACGACCGCGTACTCGGCAGGCACGACGTGGATACCCGCGTCGATGCACGCGTCGAGCGTCAATCGCTACGATTCGTCCGCGATCGCCGAAGGCTTTCTGCAACGTGCAATCGGCGAACGTAGCAGCGCGGCGATGCGCCGCGCCTTTCTCGACGCCGGTCCGAAAGCGGTCGCGCATCTTGAAGCGAATTCCGATGTGAAGTACCGCGCGCGGCCGTTTCATCCGGACTATCTGTCGGAAGTCGAAGGCTCGACATTGCGCGGCCGCGCGCTCGAACCGCTGCCGTTCGACGGCCGCAAACTCGGCGCCGCGTTTTCGCTGATTCGTCCGCCGATTCCCGAATTCACCGTGCTCGGCGGGATGATGGTGGACCGCGATGACGTTACGCATCTGTTGAACATGACAAAGTCGCTCGCGTCGTTCAGACATGCCGCGAAGCTGCTTGCGCGTCATGCGCGCGACCGCATGAGCTCACCGCGCGGCACGCGTCTCGTGATGGGCAACGCACTGATCGGCCGGCTGCTGTATTCGCTGCTTCAGCGCGGCGTGACCGTGCTGACGAACACGACGGTCGAAGCGTTGCATGCGGGCGCGAGCGGCATCGAAGGCGTGACGTTGAGTCACGGCGGCGAGCGGCGACGTATCGCGGTGAAAGGCGGCGTGATTCTGGCGAGCGGCGGCTTCAATCGTCATGCGAAACGTCGCGGCGACATGCTGCCCGGCGCCGATCCGATCTGGTGCCCCGGCGCGCCCGGCCATACGGGCGGCGCGCAGGATCTCGCGCTCGCGGCCGGCGCGCGTTTCGGCACGGGTGCGCTGTCGAACGCGTTCTGGGCGCCGGTCTCGTTGCGCAAGCGCGCCGACGGCACGACGGCCGTTTTCCCGCACTTCATCATGGATCGCGGCAAGCCGGGCGTGATTACCGTCGACAAATCCGGCAAGCGCTTTCTCAACGAGAACACGTCGTATCACCTGTTTGGCATCGCGATGCAGGAAGCGAACGAGTCGACGCCTGCCGTGCCCGCGTATCTGATTACGGATTCCGAAGGATTGCGCAAGTACGGTCTCGGCATGGTGCGGCCGGGCGGCAAGGGACTCACGCCGTTTCTCGCGGACGGCTATCTCGTCGAAGGCAAGACGCTCGACGAACTGGCGGCGAAGCTCGATATCGACAAAGCCGGGCTCGCCGACAGCGTCGCGCGCAACAACCGCTTCGCGCAAAGCGGCGTCGATACGGACTTTGCGCGCGGCACGACCGCGTACCAGAACGCCAACGGCGATGCGAACTGGAGCGGCCCGAACAAGTGCCTCGGGCCGATCGGCGCCGCGCCGTTCTATGCGGTGCGGCTCTATCCGGGCGATATCGGCGCGGCAACGGGTCTCGTCATCGATACCGATGCGCGCGTGCTCGATCGCGACGACCAGCCGATCGGCGGTCTCTACGCCTGCGGCAACGATGCGCAATCGGTGATGGGCGGCGTCTATCCCGGTCCCGGCATCACGCTCGGTCCCGGTCTCGCGTTCGGCTATCTCGCCGCGCGGCACGCGACGCTGCGCGCAGCACAGCACACGCAACCGGCGCGCGATGAATCACTCGATCTTCACATTCACGCACACGCCCGATGAAGCCCGACCCGATACTCGAATGCGATGTCCTCGTGCTGGGTTCCGGCGCGGGCGGCCTGTCGACGGCCGTCACGGCTGCGGCGCGCGGCCTTTCCGTGCTCGTCTGCGAGAAGGAAGACGTGTTTGGCGGCACGACCGCGTGGTCGGGCGGCTGGATGTGGATTCCGCGCAATCCGCTCGCGACGCGCGCGGGCATCGTCGAAGATGAAAGTGCGCCGCGCGCGTATCTGAAGAGCGAACTCGGCGCGCATTTCGATGCCGCGAAAGCCGACGCGCTGATCGAACACGGTCCGCGCATGGTCGAATTCTTCGAGCGCCGCACGTCGATGCGTTTCGTCGACGGCAATCGGATTCCCGATTTCCACACCACGCACGGCGCGGCGACAGGCGGCCGTTCGGTCTGCGCGATGCCGTTCGACGGGCGCGAACTCGGCCCGCTCATCGACAAGCTGCGTCCGCCGCTCGTCGAGATGACGATCAAAGGCATGGCGATCGCGTCGGGGCAAGACCTCGCGCATTTCATGAACGCGACGCGCAACGCGAAGTCGGCATGGCATGTGACCAAGCGTTTCGCAACGTTCGCGTGGCACAGCCTGCGTTATCGGCGCTCGATGCATCTCGTGAACGGCAATGCGCTCGTCGCGCGGCTGCTCAAATCGGCGGCGGATCGCGGTGTCGATCTGCGCACGCGCGCGAAGGCGGTGTCGATCACGCGCGAAGGCGAACGCGTGACGGGCGCGCGCGTGGAGATCGAAGGCGTCATGCACGACGTGCGCGCGCGGCGCGGCGTCGTGCTTGCGTGCGGCGGTTATCCGCACGATGTGCAGCGTCAAAAAGAAACGTTTCCGGTGATGCCGCACTGGTCTGCCGCGCCGAGAAGCAATACCGGCGATGGCATTCGCCTTGGCGTCGCGGCAGGCGCGCATTTTGACGCGTCGCTGGAAGCGCCCGCAGCGTGGGCGCCGGTGTCGCTCGTGCCGAAATCCGAAGGGCAGGACGTCGCGTTTGCGCATCTGATCGAACGCGCGAAGCCGGGCGTCATCGCCGTGACGCGCGCGGGCAGGCGCTTCACCAACGAGGCATCGTCGTATTACGACTTCGTGTCCGCGCTGATCGGCACGACAGCCCCGGGCGATGAAACATGCGCGTGGCTCGTCTGCGATCACCGGTTCCAGCGCCGCTACGGCCTCGGGTTTGCGAAGCCGTTTCCGTTTCCCCTCGGGCCTTACGAGCGCTCGGGCTATCTGCAATCCGCCCCGACGCTCGATGCGCTGGCGCAGCAATGCGGCATAGATGCGCGCGCGCTCGCCGATACCGTCGCCACGTACAACACTTACGCGAAAGACGGCTTCGATCCGCAATTTCATAAAGGCTCGACGCCGTATAACCGCGTGCAGGGCGATGCATCGCACAAGCCCAATCCGTGTCTCGCGCCGATCGTCGATGGTCCGTTCCATGCGGTCAAGATCGTGCCGGGCAGCCTCGGCACGTTCGCGGGTTTATCGACGGATGCGCGCTCGCGCGTACTCGACGAAACGCGCGCGCCGATTTCCGGCCTGTACGCGATCGGCAACGACGCCGCCAGCATGATGGGCGGGCACTATCCGGCAGGCGGCATCACGCTCGGACCGGCGATGACCTTCGGCTATCTCGCGGGCCTCGAACTCGCCGAACCGGCGCGCGAGGAAAGCATCGCAAATTCATCCAACTTCACACACGCAAGGACGCTGCAATGACTCTGTACGACACGGTCACGTTGACGGTGAAAATCGGTTCAAACGCGCAGGTTTTCGAGAACATCAAGACGCGCGGCGATACGCCCGGCGCGAAGCTGCTCGGCTGCTGGTATTCGGATATCGGCGCGCTCGGCAAGGTGATGGTGCTGCGCGGCTTCGAATCGGAAACGGCGTTGATCGCGGAGCGCCGCCGCTTGCTGCTCGAAGGCAACCCGTTTGGCTGCGGCGAGTTCATCGTCGATGTCGACGTGAACAGCTACGCGCTCTTTCCATTTCTGCCGCCGATCGAGCCGGCCGAACACGGCGGCATCTACGAGATGCGCGTCTACGGCACGAAGCTCGCGAGCCTGCAACATACGATCGATGCGTGGCAAAACGCGGTGCCGGAGCGCACGAAGCGCTCGCCGCTCGTCGGCGCGATGTATGCGCTCGACGGCACCGTGCCGCGCTTCCTGAACATCTGGCCGTACAAGAGCGTCGACGAGCGTTCGCGGATTCGCGCCGAAGCCGTGAAGGACGGCATCTGGCCGCCGAAGGGTGGACCGGCGCATCTGACGACGATGGAGTCGACCATCTACGTGCCCGCGCCGTTTTCGCCGCTGCGCTGACGGGAGACATCGCGATGTCACGACGCAAGCTTTCCCTGTCCGCGCTGACAGTCCTCGAATTGACGCCGCCGCAGATGGTCGAGTGCGCGGCGCAGGCGGGTTACGACTTCGTCGGCCTGCGGCTTCTGCCCGCGACCGATACGGAGGTGCGCCACGAGATCGTCGGCGCGACGCCGTTGAAGCGCGAGACGCTCGCGGCTCTGCGCGACACGGGCATCGGCGTGCTCGATGCCGAAATCCTGCGCCTCAAGTCCGACACGAACGTCGACGATTACGAACCGATGCTCGCGACCGCGGCTGAACTGGGCGCGCGTTACGTGCTCGTCGCGGGCAACGATCCCGACGAAGCGCGCACGGCCGAGCGGCTCGCCGCGTTGTGCGATCTGGCGAAACCGTATGGTTTGTCGCCCTCGCTCGAACCGATGCCCTGGACCGACGCGAAGGACATCGTGCAGGGCGCGCGCATCGTGAAGGCGGCGCAGCGTGCGAATACCGGCCTGATCGTCGATCCGATTCATTTCGACCGCACGGGGTCGTCGACGCAAACCTTGCGCGAACTGCCGCGCGAATGGTTTGGCTACGTGCAGTTTTGCGACGCGCCCGCGGCGCGCCCGGGCGATGTCGACACGCTGCTCTTTCAGGCGCGCGCCGAGCGAATGATTCCGGGCGAGGGCGGCCTCGATCTCGCCGGCATCCTGCGCGCGCTGCCGGACGGTTTGCCGCTGTCGATCGAAGCGCCGATGAACGAGTGGGCCAGGAGCGCCAGCGCGCTCACGCGTGCGAAGCGTCTGCGCGAGGCGACGCTTGCTGTAGTGGACCACGCATATGCGGGTTGAATTCCGTGGTGGAATCGTGTTCTCATTCCGAATTACCGGAACGACGAGAAACTGAAAGATGGCGGGAAATCTGGAGCGGGCGTTGTCGATCATCGAGCTGTTGGCGAAAAACGGCGGGCGGATGCAGCTCGCCGCCATCGCCGATACGCTCGATATTCCGCGCAGCGGCACACATCGCCTGCTCGCGATGCTGATCGACGAAGGCTATGTGCGGCAGGACGAGGATCACGGCGAATACATGCTCGCGCTGAAACTCGTGTCGCTCGCGCTCATTTACCTGTCGACGGGCGGCGTGCTCGACGTGTCGCAGCCCGTGCTCGACCGGCTCGCCGCGCAATCGGGCGAGCTGGCGCGGCTGGGCGTCGTCGAGGACGATCACATCACGTTCGTCGGCAAGGCGCAGGGCGCGAAGTCGGGATTGCGCTACGACCCGGACATGGGCAGTCAGCCGCCGCTGCATTGCACGGCGAGCGGGCAGGCGTGGCTGTCATCCCTGTCCGATGAAGAAGCCCTCGCGCTCGTGTCGAAGCAGGGCGGTTTAGGCAAGCCCGGCTCGGGGGGTCCGAGGGCGCCGAAGACCATTCAGCAGTTTCTCGTCGATCTGCAGGCAGCGCGCGAACGCGGCTACGGCATCGCGAGCGAGACGTACGAGGCCGGCATGACGTCGATGGCCGCGCCGATTCATCATCCGGTGACGGGCATCGTCGTCGGCGTGGTCAGCCTCGCCGGCCCGACGAGCCGCCTGTCCGATGCGCGGCTGAAGGCGCTCGCACCGGCGCTGCTCGAAGCGGCATCGGATATGAGCGCGGCGACGTTGAGCTCGCCTTATTTCAAGCGGTCTGCGGGGAAGGTTGAGCAGCCGGTGCCGGCGCCCGTGCCGAAGGCGAAAGGAAAGCGGGTGACGAACGCTTGATGGCGCGCATCGATGGTGCGCGAGTTGGCCGAACGGACGAGGTGACGCGGCGAAAACGCCTGCGTTATCATCGTTTTCATCATGAAACGAGAACTTGAAATGCCCACTCCACTCGATCCGATCGTGTCCGAATTCGCCACTGTCGAAGAAGCCGAGGCTTATGACCAGTGGTTTCGCGAGAAAGTCCGACGCGCGATGGCGGATACGCGGCCGCTTATTCCGCATGACCAGGTGATGGCCGAAATGGAAGAGATCATTACGGAGGCCGAGAAACGCCGCAAGTCGAGGGCCGCTTGACGTTACAAGTAGTCTGGACCCAAACCGCGCGCCTCAACCTTCGTGAAATCATTCGCTACATAGCTGAACGCAGTCCTGCTTCTGCGCGGGCGCTCAAAGACGGCATAGAATCCGCGCCTTTATCCGCTGCCATCGATCCCTATCTGTATCGCAATGGACGGATTCCGGGGACCCGCGAAATCGTTGTTCATCCAAACTATATCGTCGTCTATCAAGTAGTGACCGACTATGTCGAGGTGTTGAACGTGCTGCATTCACGGCAGTGTTACCCGTTCGAATGAGAAAGCGAGCGAGGAATCGAGTATCGGCGCGTTTCTTCGGCGCCTGCACTATCCTCCACAAATCAAGCCCTCGCGAGGTCAATCATGACCGCAGCGTCCGTCAGCGCGTCCCTGCGCGAAGTCGATGACTTGCCGTTCCCGCGCGGCCTGCCGCTCCTCGGCAATCTGCATCAATTGCCGCCCGCCACGCATCATCTGACGCTCGAACGCTGGGCCGCCGAACTCGGCACGCCGTACGTCTTCCGCTTCGCGACGACGCCCGTCACGGTCTGGAGCGACATCGAACTGTCGCACGCCGTGATGCGCGAGCGGCCGCATCGCTACCGCCGCTACGCGCCCATCGAAAACATCCTGAAGGAATTCGGCTGCAACGGCCTCTTCTCAATAGAAGGCGCCGCGTGGGAGCCGCAGCGCCGCCTCGTGATGCAGGCGCTGTCGATTCCGCACATCAAGACGTTCTATCCGACGCTCGCCGCGATCACCGAGCGGCTGCGTCGGCGCTGGGAAGCGGCATCGCGTGCGGCGCGCGTCGTCGACATGATCGAGGATCTGAAGCGTTTCACCGTCGACGTCACGAGCGCGCTCGCTTTCGGCGAGGATCCGAATACGCTGGAAAACGAGCGCGTGCAGATCCAGGAACAACTGTCGATGCTTCTGCCGATGCTCATGGCGCGCGTCAATTCGCCGTTCGCCTACTGGCATTACGTGAAGTTTCCGCGCGACCGAAAATTCGACGAAGCGATGATCGACGTGCATCGGCATATCCGCGAACTCATGGCGCGCACGCGCGCGCGCATGCGTGAGGACGCGGCGATCGAAGCCTGCGGAACGCCGCTCGCCGAGACCGCCCGCGCGCCGCGCAATCTGCTCGAAGCGATGCTTGCATTGCGCGATGCACCCGGCTCCGGCATCACCGACGACGAAGTTGCCGCCAACGTGCTGACGATGCTCGTCGCGGGCGAGGAGACGACCGCGACGTCGATTGCGTGGGCGCTGCGCTTCATCGGCGCCGACGACGCCTTGCAGGCGCGCATCGCGGCTCACGCGCGGCGCGTGCTCGGCGATTCGCCCGTGTGCCCGAGCTACGCCGCGATGCGCGAGTTGGACCTCTGCGAAGCCGTCTGCACCGAAGCAAGCCGTCTGCATCCGATCGCGCCGTATCTGTCGTTCGAGCCGCTCGAGGAGGTGCGCCTGCAGGGCGTGCGCCTTCCCGCCGGCACGAAGATGTTCATGCTGCATCGGCCCGCGATGATGGACCCGAAAAATTTCGCCGATCCCGCGCGCTACGATCCGGACCGATGGCTGCGCGAATCGCCGCGCGGCGCGCACGAAGCGCGCGCCTATCTGCAGTTCGGCGCGGGACCGCGCGTGTGTCCGGGGCGGCATCTGGCCGCGGTGGAAATGCGGCTCGTCGTGTCGATGCTGACGGCGAATTTCACCGCGCAATTCGCGACGAATCCAGCCGATATCCACGAAGTCTGCACGTTCACCGTGGGACCGAGCGAAATGCCGATGCGCCTCGCCTCGCGCTAGCCCGCGTCCACGGCGTCGGAGGCGGAGGTGAGCGTGGGCGCGCCGGCAAGCGTCGCCATCCACAGCACTTCGGCGTCTTCGTCGCTCGTCGATATGGCCGCGTGACCGGTGCGGCTGTCGAAGTAGATGCTGTCGCCGGCGTTCAGGTGCGTCGGCGCGTAGAGTTCGGAATAAAGGCACACGCTGCCGCTGATCACGTACAGAAATTCCTCGCCTTCGTGACGGCCCCAGTCGTCGAATGCGTCGAGCGTGTGCGCCGAAATGCGGATGCGAAACGGCAGCATCGCCTTGTGCGCGAGTTCGGTCGCGAGCAATTCCATCTGATACCCGCGATACGCGTGGCGCTGTCCTTCGTTGCGCCGCGTGAGCGCGCGCCGCCCGCTCGCATTCGGCGCGGGCGCGGTGCCGAAGAGTTCGGCCAGATCGATCTGCAAGCCACGGACGATTTTCTGCAACACGTCGAAGGTCGGCGACATCAGCCCGTTCTCGATCTTCGACAGCGCCGAACGCGATACTCCGCACATCCGGCTCGCGGTTTCGAGCGTCAGGTCGTGCGCAAGCCGCGCGCGCTTCACCCGTCGTCCGAGGTCGGACGAGGATTGTTCGGGCGGAATTTTCGTGCCGGGGCTGGACATGGGAATGCGGAAAGGACGTTTGTTTCCGATAATAACATCGCGCCAAAGGGCGGCGGGCGGCGTCCATCTGGTAACAACCCTTATATTTTCGAGTGTTGTGAGCATCGGCGGCAGCGCGTATAGTCTCCAGACCTACGAAAGTTTCTTATCAGAAACTTCGCTCCGAAGAACGAACCCGTTTCGAAAGGACTCTCCGTGAACACGCAATCGATTCTTTCCGACCTCGGCATCGCGAGCCTCGTCGCCGATGGCGACATCGCCGTCACTTCGCCGATCACCGGCGAAGTCATCGGCCGGGTGAAGCAGAACACCACCGCCGACGTCGACGCCGCGCTTGCCTCGGCCCGCACCGCGTTCGCCGCCTGGCGCAACGTGCCCGCGCCGCGCCGGGGCGAGCTCGTGCGGCTGCTCGGCAATCGCCTGCGCGAAAAGAAGGAGGCGCTCGGCCGGCTCGTGTCGCTCGAAGCGGGCAAGATTCTTCAGGAAGGGCTGGGCGAAGTGCAGGAAATGATCGATATCTGCGACTTCGCCGTCGGCCTCTCGCGCCAGTTGTACGGTCTGACGATCGCCTCCGAACGCCCCGGGCATCGCATGGCGGAGACGTGGCATCCGTTCGGCGTGTGCACGATCATTTCCGCGTTCAATTTTCCGGTCGCGGTGTGGTCGTGGAATGCGGCGCTCGCGCTCGTCTGCGGCAACGCGGTCGTGTGGAAGCCGTCCGAGAAGACGCCGCTCACCGCGCTCGCGGTCGATCGCATTCTGCGCGATGCCATCGATGAATTCGGCTCCGCGCCCGCCGGTCTTGCATCGGTCATCATCGGCGGACGCGAGGTCGGCGCGGCGCTCGTCGCGGACAAGCGCTCGGATATCGTCAGCGCCACGGGCAGCACGGAAATGGGCCGCAAGGTCGGCGTCGCGGTCGCGGAGCGCTTCGGCCGCTCGATCCTCGAACTCGGCGGAAACAACGCGGGCATCGTGTCGCAGACGGCCAATCGCGATCTCGCGCTGCGCGGCATCCTGTTTTCGGCGGTCGGCACGGCGGGGCAGCGCTGCACGTCGCTGCGGCGCCTGTTCGTGCACGACAGCGTCTACGACGAAACCGTCGCGCGCCTCAAAGATCTCTACGCGAAAGTGCCCGTCGGCAATCCGCTGGAGCAGGGCGTGCTGATGGGCCCGCTCATCGACGTCCAGGCGTTCGCGCGCATGCAGGACGCGCTGGAACAGGCGAAAGGCGAAGGCGGCAAGGTGACGGGCGGCGAGCGCGTCACCGTGAAGGGTCATGAAAACGGCTATTACGTGCGCCCGGCGCTCGTGGAGATGCCGTCGCAAACGGAAGTCGTGCTGAAGGAAACCTTTGCGCCGATTCTCTACGTGATGCGCTATTCCGATTTCGACGAAGCCATCGCCGCCAACAACGCCGCCGCGCATGGTTTGTCCTCGTGCGCGTTCACCACCGATCTGCGCGAGGCCGAGCGCTTTCTGTCCGCATCGGGCAGCGATTGCGGCATCGCCAATGTGAACATCGGGCCGAGCGGCGCGGAGATAGGCGGCGCGTTTGGCGGCGAGAAGGAAACCGGCGGCGGCCGCGAATCGGGCTCGGATGCATGGAAAGCCTACATGCGCCGCGCGACCAACACGATCAACTACTCGTCGGAATTGCCGCTCGCGCAAGGCATCGACTTCAATCTCGGCTGACAGGCTTTCCCGCGATTGAGGCGGCCCAGGCGCGCCAGCGTTCTGCGCGCCGCGTTGGCATTTTGCGTTTTGCATTACGCATGCCATCGTGCATTGTGCGTTTTGTCCGTTGTATGCAAACCGGCGAATGGAGGCGGCGTTGGCTTCTCAAGTGGTGATCGTAGGTGGCGGCGTGATCGGCAGCTCGGTCGCGTATTTTCTGCGCGCGTCGGATCCGACGGTGCTGGTCACGGTGATCGAGCGCGATCCGACTTACGCGCGGTCGTCGTCCGCACTGTCGGCGGCGTCGATCCGGCAGCAGTTCTCGACGCCGCTTTCGGTGCGCATGTCGCTCTTCGGCATCGATTTTCTGCGCTCGATCGGCGAGCGGCTCGAAGTGAACGGCGAGCGCCCGTCGATCGATCTGCACGAAGGCGGCTATCTCTTTCTTGCGACCGCGGCGGGCGTATCGACGCTGCGCGAGAATCACGCATTGCAGCGCGAGCTCGGCGCGGACATCAGCCTGCTCGACGCCGCGCAATTGAACGCGCGCTTTCCGTGGCTCAACACGGACGATCTCGCGGCGGGCGCGTTCGGCGAAAGCGGCGAAGGCTGGTTTGACGGCTACGGTCTCGTGCAGGCGCTGCGCCGCAAGGCGCAATCGCTCGGCGCGCGCTACGTGACCACGGAAGTTGTCGGGATCGAGCGTGAAGGGCCGCGTGCGAGCGCGGTGCGCGCGTCCAACGGCGAGACGTATCCATGCGATGTCGTCGTGAACGCGGCGGGCGCGTGGTCGCGCCGGATCGCGGCGATGCTCGGCATCGACATTCCGGTGTTTGCGCGGCGGCGCAGCATCTTCAACGTGTCGTCGCCGGCGAAGCTCGAACGCGCGCCCTTGCTGATCGATCCAAGCGGCGTCTACTTCCGTCCAGAAGGGCGCACGTATATCTGCGGCACGTCGCCCGCCGCCGACAACGATCCCGACAACCTGCCGCTCGACGAGGTCGATCACGCACTTTTCGACGACGTGATCTGGCCGACGCTCGCGCATCGCGTACCGGGATTCGAGGCGTTGCGCGTGGAGCGTTGCTGGTCCGGCTATTACGAGTACAACGTGCTTGACCAGAACGCGATCATCGGCCGTCACCCGGATGTCGATAACTGCATTTTCGCGAACGGTTTCAGCGGACACGGCCTGCAACAAGGCCCCGCGACGGGCCGTGGTGTAAGTGAACTGATTTTGCGAGGGCGCTACGAGACGCTCGATTTATCGCCGCTCGACTGGACGCGCGTGCTGGAAGGCCGGCCGATCGTCGAGAAAAACGTCGTATAACCGCGTCGTATAACTGATATAGGACTGCGAATTCCCGTTTGCAGAAAGGGAATTTGCAAAGATTGCCCGGTCCCGCACCGGGCATTTTTTTCGCTACTAAATAAACGAGCGGATTGAAACCGGTTCGGTATGCGTTTCGAACGGGCATTCCTATTATCATCGTCATGCCGGCGGGCGGCGTCCATCAATGAAATCCACTAGGGCCAGCCGCTTCGGATAAGCGCATTCTGGAATCGTCAAAACGCTTTTTCGCGTCTTATTAGACAAGGAGACTTAACATGGAAGCGAATACGAGCGCGCATTACTATGCCTGGATCGACGACGGCGAACTGCCGCCAGACACGAGTGTTTCCGTGTCGCACCGTTCCAGTCAGGTTGCCGCGGAACCCGAATATGTCGCCGAAATTTGCGGACGTTTCGCGAAGACGGAGGAAGAAAAAAATTCCTGTGTGATTCGTGGATATAACTGACGTCGTTTAGTGCGATGTGTTGCGCGCGTGACACGGTTTGTCACGGCCCATATAAACGCGCACAAGAATGCGTAGCCGCGCAATTCATGACGAGGCGTCATGAACGCGAATAGCGAATGTTTGTGTGCGTTACTAAACAGTAGTCGACCGGAGTTCGTCGTAAATCTCAAGTGTGCAAATCGGACCCGCCGCGTGCGGGTTTTGCATTTCTGACGTGTTCGAATCACGTTCGCTTTGCCCGGCAGCCCGCGCGCACCGATGGCACAATCGCTCGCAATGCAGGCATCTCAGGAGCACAGGTGGCGAACCTGGATCTGGACAATCCGTTTCTCGAAGCGCTCGGCGCAATATTCACGGAGTGGCGCGCCGGATACGCCGAATTCACGATGCCGATACACGCCGGCCATCTGAACCGGCAACGCATTCTGCAAGGCGGCGCGATCGCCACGCTGCTCGACGCGCCGTGTGGCTACGCGGGCCTCTTCACGGCGGACACAACGCCCGTGCATGGATTCACGTTGTCGCTGACGGTGAATTATCTCGATCGCGGCATCGGCGACAAGGTTGTCGCAAAGGGCTTCCTAGAACGCCAGGGACGTTCCGTGTTCTTCGCGCGCGGCGAGGCGTGGATCGACGATCACTTGATGATCGCAAGCGCGCAAGGCACGTTCAAATACGCACGCTGATGGCCACGCGCAACCTGCTCCGGCGGCTCGATCTCACGACGCTGCAACTCTTTCTGGCCGTCTTCGAGGAAGGCACGCTCACGCGCGCGGCCGAGCGCGAGGCGATCGCGGTATCGGCGGCGAGCAAGCGTCTGCTCGAACTGGAACAGGCCGTGGGCGCGGTGCTTTTCGAGCGCAAGGCCCGCGGCATGGCGCTGACGCCGGCGGGCGAAACGCTGCTCCATCATGCGCGTCGCGTGCTGCGCGATGTCGAGAATATCGGCATCGAGCTTGCGGAACACGCGAGCGGCGTGCGCGGCTATGTGCGGATGATGGCGAATCTTTCCGCGATCGTCGAATTCCTGCCGGAAGACCTGCGCGCGTTTTCGTCCGTGCACGAGCAGATCAAGATCGATCTCGAAGAGCGCCCGAGCGGCGGCATCGTGGAAGGCGTGGCGGACAGTCTCGTCGATCTCGGTATCTGTTCCGGCGATGCCGATACGCGCGGGCTCGAAACCGCGCACTACCGTCACGACCGGCTCGCGCTCGTCATGCCCGGCGATCATGCGCTGGCGAAGCGCGAGCGCGTCGCGTTCGCGGAAACACTCGACTTCGATCACATCGGGCTGCATTCGGCGAGCTCGATCAATCAGCGCACGCATCTCGCGGCGCGTCAGGCGGGGCGCGCGCTGCGGCTGCGCATCCACGTGCCCGGCTTCGATGCCGTGTGCCGCATGGTGCAGGCGGGCATGGGCGTCGGCGTGCTGCCGATGCAGGTCTTCGAAGCGATGGGCCGCCAGCTCGGCCTCGCGGCAGTCGCGCTCGACGATGAATGGGCCGCGCGCAGTCTCGTCATCGTCGTGCGGGATTCGGACGCGCTCTCGCCCGTCAGCCGGCTCCTGTTCGACCATCTTCGGACCGTGGAATCTCGCATTTAACATTCAAAAAACCGGTGAGCGTTCGCGTTTGGCGAACGATGCTTGCCGAAATGCGGTTGGACGCGTCCGAGCGTTCGCCAATAAGCTTGTTTCCATCGAAAAACACATCGTAGGAGACAGGCAGCATGAGCGGACCTCTTCAGGGCATTCGCGTCATCGAAATCGGCACGCTGATCGCCGCGCCTTTCGCGGCGCGCATGCTGGCCGAATTCGGCGCGGAAGTCATCAAGATCGAAGCGCCCGAAAGCGGCGATCCCCTGCGCAAATGGCGCAAGCTCCACGAGGGCACGTCGCTCTGGTGGTATCTGCAATCGCGCAACAAGAAGTCGGTGTGCGTGAACCTCAAGTCGCCCGAGGGTGTGGACGTCATCAAGCGTCTTTCCGCCGATGCCGACATCGTCATCGAAAACATGCGTCCGGGCGCGCTCGAAAAGCTCGGCCTCGGCTGGGATATTTTGCATGCAATAAACCCTAAGCTCACGATGGTCCGCATCTCCGGCTACGGCCAGACGGGTCCGTATCGCGACCGTCCGGGCTTCGGCGCGATCGGCGAGGCGATGGGCGGCATCCGCTACACGACCGGCGACGCCGAAGGGCTGCCGGCGCGCGTCGGCGTGAGTCTCGGCGATTCGCTCGCGTCGCTGCACGGCGTGATCGGCGCGCTGATGTCGGTGTTGCGCGTGAAGACCGGTCAGGGCGATGGCCAGGTGGTCGATGTCTCGCTCGTCGAAAGCGTCTTCAACCTGATGGAAAGCCTCGTGCCCGAATACGACCTGCTAGGCCATGTGCGCGAGCGCAGCGGCGGGGCCCTGCCGGGTATCGCGCCGTCGAACACGTATCGCACGGAAGACGGCGGCTTCGTCGTGATCGCGGGCAACAGCGATCCGATCTACAGGCGCCTGATGAACGTGATCGGCCGGCCCGATCTCGCCGACGATCCCGCGCTCGCCCGCAACGACGGCCGCGTGCGGCACAGTGCGATGCTCGACGAAGCGATCACCGCATGGACCTCGCATCACTCGATGGACGACGTCCTCGCGACGCTCGAGCGCGAGGACGTGCCGTCGGGCCGCATCTATTCGGTCGCGGATATCGTGAACGACGCGCACTACCAAGCGCGCGACATGCTGTTGCAGGCGAATCTGCCGGGCGGCGCATCGGTGAAGATGCCGGGCATCGTGCCGAAGCTCTCCGACACGCCGGGCCAAGTGCACTGGCAAGGCCCGGCGCTCGGCGAGCACACGCAAGCGGTGCTCGAATCGCTCGGCTTCGCCGCGGACGACGTAAAACGGCTGCGCGCCGAAGGAGCGGTGCAATGAATTACGAATACAAAGAACCACTGATCGTGCAGGAAGTCGCGCCGCGCGACGGATTGCAGATCGAAAAGCAATGGATCGAGACCGAAGACAAAATCGCGCTGATCGACGCGCTGTCGGCGTGCGGCTTCACGCGCATCGAGGCGGGCTCGTTCGTGTCGCCCAGGGCGATACCCGCGCTGCGCGATGGCGAGGCGGTCTTCAACGGCATCCGGCGCGGGCGAGGCGTGATCTATGTCGCGCTCGTGCCGAACGTGAAGGGCGCCGAGCGCGCGCTCGCCGCTGGCGCCGATGAACTGAACCTCGTGATGTCCGCAAGCGAGACGCATAACCGCGCGAACATGCGCATGAGTTGCGCATCGTCGCTGGCTGGTTTCGGCGATATCGTGCGGCTCGCTTCGGACAAGGTATCGCACTCGATATCGCTGAACGCGACGGTCGCGACCGCATTCGGCTGCCCGTTCGAAGGACGCATCGACGAAGAGCGCGTGGTGTCGATTGCACGGACATATCGCGAGATGGGCATCGACGGCATCACGCTCGCAGACACGACGGGCATGGCGAATCCGCGTCAGGTCGCGCGGCTCGTCGCGCGCGTGCTCGAACATGTCCCCGCCGCCGAACTCACGCTGCACTTCCACAACACGCGCGGCCTGGGCCTCGCCAACGTCCTCGCCGCCTACGATGCCGGCGCGCGCCGTTTCGATGCTGCGCTCGGCGGTCTCGGCGGCTGTCCTTTCGCGCCGGGCGCATCGGGAAACATCTGCACCGAAGACCTCGTGAACATGTGCGACGAGATGGGCATCTCGACGGGCATCGATCTGCAAAAGCTGATCGTGTTGTCGCGCACGTTGCCTGCGCTCGTCGGACATGAGGTGTCGGGACAAGTGGCGAAGGCGGGACGCAATTGCGATCTGCATGCGGCGCCCGATTACGTGAAAACCATCTGAGTCAAGACACCAAAACTATATTGGAGACAAACATGAGCGATCTCAGTGCGAACGCGGCCGATGAGCCGCAAGTCAGCGCGAACACCTCGGACATCATTCGCAAGGTGGCGTTGCGGCTCATGCCGCTCATCATGCTGTGCTATTTCTTCGCGTTCTTCGACCGCATCAACATCAGCTTCGCGAAGTTTCAGATGCAAAGCTCGCTCGGTCTGTCCGATACCGCCTACGGTCTCGGCGCGAGTCTTTTCGTGATCGGCTATGTGCTCTTCGAAGTGCCGAGCAACATGCTGCTCTACAAGGTCGGCGCGCGCCGCTGGATCGCGCGCATCATGATTTCATGGGGCATCGCGACCGCGCTCATGGTCTTCGTGCAGACGGAATGGCAGTTCTACGGGCTGCGCTTCATCATCGGCGCGATGGAAGCGGGTTTCGCGCCGGGCGTGCTGTACTACCTGACGCTTTGGTTTCCGGCGAGCTATCGCGGGCGCATCACGTCGATGCTGTTTCTCGCGTCGGCGTTCTCGGGTCTCTTCGGCGCACCGCTGTCGGGTCTCGTGCTCGGGCATCTGAACGGCGTGGCGGGCATCGCGGGATGGCACTGGCTGTTCCTGCTCGGCGGGTTGCCGTGCGTGCTGCTCGGCATTCTCGTGCTCAACGTCTTGAAAGATCGCGTCGATGACGCCGCGTGGCTCACGAGCGCCGAGAAGACGACGCTGAAGAGCCAGATCTCGACGCAAAGTCAGCATACGGAAACCGGCCATTCGCTCTTCGGCGCGATCAAGACGCCCGGTTTCCTGATGCTCGGCCTGATCTACTTCCTGATCCAGATCGCGTCGTATGGCCTCAACTTCTGGGCGCCGCATCTGATCCGCGCGGCGGGCACGCAAAATCCGACGATCATCGGTCTGCTCACGGCGGTGCCGTATATCTGCGGCGCGGTGTGCATGATCGTCGTCGGCCGTATGTCTGATCGTTCGGGCGAGCGCCGCAAATTCGTCGCGATGCTGCTCGTGATGGCGGCGGCGGGCTTCTTCGCGGCGGGCGTCTTCGACAAGCAGACGACGCTTCTGATCGCCGCGCTAGGCGTGATGGGCGCGGGCGTGATCGCATCGATCCCGGCGTTCTGGGCGCTGCCGCCGAAGCTCTTGACCGGCGCGGGCGCGGCAGGCGGCATCGCGCTCATCAACACGCTCGGGCAACTAGGCGGCATCGTGAGCCCGGTGATGGTCGGCCGCATCCGCGACACGATGGGCAGCACGACGCCCGCGCTGTATGCGATCGGCGCGATGAGCGTGCTGTGCGCGCTGTTGCTGCTGTTCGGCTTGCCGCAGTCGCTCAGGCAGAAGGATCATTCGGAGCGCAAAGCCTGAACGTCCGACGATCTGAAACGCAAAAGCGCCCGGCAGATACATTTCTCCGGGCGCTTTTTGCCTTTTGCATCTGGCGTTTTGCATTCATTCGACCAGATGGCATCTTGCATGCCGCATTCAATCGCGCATCAATCTTTCCACGTCCAGTCGCGAATCTCGTCGCGGTCGATGCCTTCTTCGTGCGCATACCGCACGCTCTCGATGATCTGATTCTTGAGCCATTCCTTCGTATGCGCGCCGCTGCTCGCGATGCGCGGCACGCGGTCGATCACGTCGATCGCGAGCGTGTAGCGATCCACGCCGTTGATGATCGCGAGTTCGAACGGTGTGTTGATGTTGCCGCGCTCGCGATAACCGTGAACGTGCATGTTTGCGTGATTCGTGCGGTTGTACGTAAGCTTGTGCACGAGCGATGCATACGAGTGGAAGTTGAAGATCACTGGCTTGTCGCGCGTGAAAATCGAATCGAAATCGCGATGCGACAAACCATGCGGATGCTCCGTATCCGGCATCAGCCTGAAGAGATCGACGACATTCACGAAGCGGATCTTCAGATCGGCACAATTCGCCTTCAGGATTTCGACGGCGGCGAGCGCCTCCATCGTCGCAATATCGCCCGCGCAGGCGATCACGACGTCCGGCTCCGCGCCCTGATCCGTCGACGCCCAGTCCCATATGCCGATGCCCTTCGCGCAATGCACCATCGCGTCCTGCATGTTCAGGTATTGCAGATGCGGCTGCTTGTCCGCGACGATCACGTTCACGTAATCGTGCGAGCGCAGGCAATGATCCGCGACGCTCAACAGGCAGTTAGCATCCGGCGGCAGATAGATACGCACGACTCCCGGACTCTTGTTCGTGACGACATCGAGAAAACCGGGGTCCTGATGCGTGAAGCCGTTGTGATCCTGCCGCCATACGAGCGACGTGATGAGCAGGTTGATCGACGGCACCGGCGCGCGCCAGTCGAGTTCGGTCTTCGATTTTTCGAGCCACTTCGCGTGCTGGTTGAACATCGAATCGATCACGTGCACGAAGGCTTCGTAAGTGGCGAAAAGTCCGTGCCGGCCGGTGAGCACATAGCCTTCGAACCAGCCTTCGAGCGTGTGCTCCGACAGCATTTCCATCACGCGGCCATCGATGGAAAGCGCGCCGCCGTCTTCGTCCTCGGGCAGCGTCTGTGCCAGCCAGCGCTTGCCCGACGCCTCGTACACGCCGTCGAGCTTGTTGCTCGCGGTTTCGTCCGGGCCGAAGAGACGGAAGCGCGTCATGTTGCGGCGGATCACGTCGCGCAGAAACGTGGCGAGCACGGCCGTCGGTGATTGATACACGCTTGCCGCGCGTTTGAACTCGAACGCGTAATCGCGGATATCGGGCAGATCGAGCGACTGGCGCAGTGCGCCGCCGTTGGCATGCGGATTCGCGCTGATGCGGCGCGTGCCTTCGGGCGCGAGCGCGCGCAGACTTCGATCAGGCGGCCGTCTTCATCGAACAATTCTTCGGGCCGGTAGCTGCGCAGCCATTCTTCGAGCAGCGCGAGACTGCGATAGTTGCTCGCGGGATCGGCGATCGGCACCTGATGCGAGCGCCAGAAATTCTCGACCTTGTGACCGTCGACTTCCTTCGGTCCGGTCCAGCCTTTGGGCGTGCGCAGAACGATCATCGGCCAGCGCGGGCGCGCGATGTCGTCAGCGCCGTTTCGATGAGCGCGCGCGTTCGCCTGAATCGCGCGGATGTCGTCGATGCAGCGTTCGAGCGTCGCGGCCATGCGCTGATGCATCGTTTCGGGCTCGTCGCCTTCGACGAAATGCGGCACGTAGCCGTAGCCCTTGAACAGCGCTTCGAGCTCGTCGTGTGGAATGCGCGCGAGGATCGTCGGATTCGCGATCTTGTAGCCGTTCAGATGGAGGATCGGCAGCACGGCGCCGTCGGTCGCGGGATTGAGGAACTTGTTCGAATGCCAGGACGTGGCGAGCGGGCCGGTTTCCGCTTCGCCATCGCCGACGACCGCCGCGACGATCAGGTCGGGATTGTCGAACGCCGCGCCGAACGAATGCGACAGGCTGTAGCCGAGTTCGCCGCCTTCATGGATCGATCCCGGCGTTTCCGGCGTGCAATGCGAGCCGATCCCGCCCGGCGATGAAAACGCGCGAAAGAGCCGCAGCATGCCGCGCTCGTCGGCGCTGCGATCGGGATAGATGTCCGAATAGTGGCCTTCGAGCCACGAATTGGCGAGCGTCGCGGGCGCGCCGTGGCCAGGGCCGGAGACGAACAGCACGTTGAGATCGTCGCGTTTGATGAGCCGGTTCAGATGCACCCACACGAACGACTGACCAGGGTCCGATCCCCAGTGACCGAGCAGACGCCGCTTGATGTGCTCGGGCTTGAGCGGTTCGCGCAGCAGCGGATTGGCGCGCAGGTAGATCATGCCGACCGACAGATAGTTGCAGGCTCGCCAGTACGCGTCGATTTTCGCGAGGAGATCGGGGTCGAGCGGCGTTTCGGGAGCGGTCGTGCGAGTGACGTCGTCGTTCAATGGCTTCTCCTTGCGAAAGTGAGAGGATCGGTCGAGCGTCGGGCGTGCGGGGAAGTGCGGGAACGCGCAGGATTGCGTCCTGCGCGTTCCTTCAATGATCGGCGGTCTTTGTGGCGTTTTGGTTGCAGGCGCACGCGGCGCCCGGTGAGACATCTTAACGTCGATTCGGGGAACGGGGAGCCGGGCGCGTCATTCCATCGCGGCATGCCGTAGATCATAGTCCATCACTAGCGCGCGGTTGTCTTCCCACATCCCGAGATAATGGACCATGAAACTGTCCGGGCGGCGGTATATCCAGGGCGTGTTCAGATCGATGAAACCGAAGAAGCGCGTGGGATCGTATTCCGGCATCGTTTCGAATGCGCGGATGAAGTAGTGCTGATCGCCGCGGCTCGCGTAGACTTTTGACTTGTCTTCCAGCTTTCCGCACTCATCTATGACGCGTGCCAGCGCGTCGTAGTTGTGCTGATTGCGCTGGAATCCCATGATGCCGGAGTTGAAATCCCATGTTCCCACGTCGCGCGCGAACACGGTATCGCATTCGTGCGTTAGCGGTTCGAGGCGCCGGTTCATGTCGTTGATGAGCACGTCCGCGTCGAGCCAGAACACCCATTGATGATTCGGAAGGTATTCGCGTAACAAGGCGGCTTTGTGCCAGTTTCCCGTTGCCTTCCCGTCGTTGAGTTGCGCGGGAATCTCACGGTGAACATAGAGTGTGTAGCCGTGGCGCTCGCAGTAGCGCCTGAAGTTCGCCTCGGCGATGCGCCCGTACTGCGCGACGTTCGGCGTATACAGCGTAACGACGGCGATGGCGCGGTTCGGCTGATATACGCTGTGGCCAGACGTTTCGCGCACGCCGGTGTCGACGAGTGAGAGATAAGGCAGCCCGCGCGCGCGGCATTCGTTGATGTGCTCGAACACAGCCGCCCGATAACGCCGGTGTTGCTTCTCATCGCGGAAGCTGAGCGAGAACGCATTCCAGTTTGCCCAGACTGTCTGCGTGTTGGTGGCGGCCGGCACGACGACCATCACATCGCCCACGCAATATTGCTGCGGGCAGGCAGGAAAATCCCGCAGCAATTCGCCTTCTTGCAATGGCTGCTCGATGCCGTAGCGGCAGCGCCTGACCAGTTCTGCGATCCGTGTCCGGACGGATTCGGTGTTGCGGAAAATGAGAACATCGGTCTGCGCCTGGTCAGATTCCGAACAGGTCACGAGCCAGTCACGACCGGCCATCAGCGAGGGCAGGTCTACCGTGCGGAGAATCGCTGCGTTTTCGCTCAATAACAGGATGATTTCATTGTTCGCAGCCTGATTGAGACAGCGCGAAAGCGCTTCATATTTATAAGCCCACCGGGTGGCGTCGTCGCTGCCTGACAGATCGGACAGATCCAGTGCTTCATGGCGATAGGTGAGCGCGCGAGCATAGGCGCGATGATTGGCGAGCGCGCCCGGTGCGCGGTCGAACAAGAGGCTTACGACGATCATGAGATGAGCGGATTAAAGCGCATTCGATCGCGCCGCGGGACGGCACGAGTCGAAGCGAACGAAAACGGCAGACGCGCTAGCATCGCCGTTAAGCCGATCTGCTCGCATGGGAATTGTCCGAAAAAGCCACGCAATACGCCGTTTCTCAAGCACTCATAGAATGTCCGGATGACCGAAAAAGCCATTTCCGCCGATGCCGCCCTGCGCGGCTTCCATCCCGCCGTCGTCGACTGGTTCCGCTCGCGCTTTCCCGCGCCGACCGCCGCGCAGGCCCGCGCGTGGCCGCTGGTGCACGCACGCCGCTCGACGCTCGTCGCGGCGCCGACGGGCTCGGGCAAGACGCTGACCGCGTTTCTCGCCGCCATCGACGAACTGGTGCGCGACGGCATCGCGGGCGGCGGGGCGCTGCCGGACGAGACGCGCGTCGTGTATGTGTCGCCGCTGAAGGCGTTGTCGAACGATATTCACGTCAATCTGGAAGAACCGCTCGCGGGCATCGCGCGGACGTTGCGCGAGTCCGGCGTGAGTGCGCCGGAGATTCGCGCGGCCGTGCGCACCGGCGACACGACGCAGCAGGAGCGCAACGCGGTCAAGAAGCGCCCGCCGCATATTCTCGTGACGACGCCGGAATCGCTTTACGTGCTGCTCTCGTCCGATTCGGGCCGCGCGATGCTCTCGACAACGCGCACCGTGATCGTCGACGAAATTCACGCGGTCGCGGGCAGCAAGCGCGGCTCGCATCTGAGCCTGTCGCTCGCGCGGCTCGACGCGCTCTGCGAGGACGCGGGCGGCGAACGGCCGGTGCGCGTCGGGCTGTCGGCGACGCAAAAGCCGATCGAACTCGTCGCGAAATTCCTCGCCGGCGCGGGCGAAGCTTGCGAAATCGTCGATGTCGGCCACGTCCGCACGCGCGATCTCGCGCTCGACATTCCGCCGATGCCGCTCGAAGCCATCATGTCCAACGACATGTGGGAGCGCGTCTACGATCGTCTCGCGGAACTTGCTGGCCAACATCGCACGACGCTCGTTTTCGTCAACACGCGCCGCATGGCCGAACGCGCGGCGCGGCATCTGACCGAGCGGCTCGGCAAGGAATCGGTCGCGGCGCATCACGGCAGCCTCGCGCGCGAGCATCGGCTGGACGCGGAGCAGCGGCTGAAGCGCGGCGAGCTGCGCGTGCTGATCGCGACGGCTTCGCTGGAGCTCGGCATCGATATCGGCGATGTCGATCTCGTCTGCCAGATCGGCTCGCCCGGTTCGATCGGTGCGTTCTTGCAGCGTGTCGGGCGCTCGGGGCACCACGTCGGCGGCGTGCCGAAAGGGCGGCTTTTTCCGACTTCGCGCGACGATCTGATCGAATGCGCGGCGCTCCTCGATTGCGTGCGCCGCGGCGAACTCGATGCGCTGACGATTCCCCACGCCCCGCTCGACGTGCTCGCGCAGCAGATCACCGCCGAGGTCGCATGCCGCGAATGGAGCGAAGACGCGCTTTTCGAGCGCATCACGCGTGCGTATCCGTATGCGAGCCTCGATCGCGCACATTTCGAAGCCGTGCTGCGCACGCTCGCGGAAGGCTATACCGGACGGCAGGGCGTGCGCGCGGCGTACGTGCATCGCGATGCGGTGTCGCGCACCTTGCGCGGCCGGCGCGGCGGCAAGCTGACGGCGGTGACCTCGGGCGGCGCGATTCCCGACAACGCCGATTTCGCCGTGATCCTCGAACCACAAGGCTTGCAGATCGGCACGGTGAACGAGGATTTCGCCGTCGAAAGTCTCGCGGGCGATATCTTCCAGCTCGGCAACACGTCGTACCGGATTGCGCGCGTGGAAGGCGGGCGCGTGCGCGTGGAGAATGCCAACGGCCAGCCGCCGAACATCCCGTTCTGGCTCGGCGAAGCGCCGGGCCGCAGCGACGAGCTTTCACACGCGATTTCGCGTCTTCGCGCCGATATCGACACACGGATCGATGACGGCATCGACGCGACGGTCGCATGGCTCGCACGGGAAAGCGGCATCGGCGAAGAACCGGCGCGGCAGATCGTCGATTATCTGGCGCGTTCGCGCGCGGCGCTCACCGTGCTGCCGACGCAGGACACGCTCGTCATGGAGCGTTTCTTCGACGAATCCGGCGGCACGCAGCTCGTCATCCACGCGCCGTTCGGCAGCCGCGTGAATCGCGCGTGGGGTCTCGCGTTGAGAAAGCGCTTTTGCCGCACGTTCAACTTCGAACTTCAGGCGGCGGCGACCGAGGACGCGATCGTGCTGTCGCTGACGGGCAGCCACAGCTTCGTACTCGACGACGTCTGGCGCTATCTGAACTCCGCGACGGCGGAACACGTGCTCGTTCAGGCGCTGCTCGACGCGCCGCTTTTCGGCGTGCGCTGGCGATGGAACGCGACCAACGCGCTCGCGCTGCCGCGCTACACGGGCGGGCGCAGGGTCGCGCCGCAATTGCAGCGCATGAAAAGCGAGGATCTGCTCGCGGCGGTGTTTCCCGATCAGGTCGCGTGCGTGGAGAACATCGCGGGCGAGCGCGAGGTGCCGGCGCATCCGCTCGTCGAACAGACCATCGACGATTGCCTGCACGACGCGATGGACGCCGACGCGTGGCTCGCGCTCCTGCGGCGCATCGAAAGCGGCGGCGTGCGGCTCGTCGCGCGCGAGTTGCCGGCGCCGTCGCCGCTCGCGGCCGAAATCTTGTCGGCGCGTCCTTACGCGTTTCTCGACGATGCCCCGCTCGAAGAACGCCGCACGCAGGCCGTGCTCGCGCGCCGCTGGGCCGATCCCCGATCCGCCGACGATCTCGGCGCGCTCGACCCCGACGCCATCGCGAGCGTGCACGACGAAGCGTGGCCCGAAGTCACGAACGCCGACGAAATGCACGAGGCGCTTTCGACGCTCGCGTGCATCGCCGAAACGGAAGCGCGCCGCGATCCGCAATGGCTCGCGTGGCTCGATGCGCTCGCGCGCGCCGGCCGCGCGACGCGCCTGCAAGTCGCGGAGCACGACGCGCTGTGGACGCCGGTCGAGCGTCTTTCATGCGTGCGCGCGGTCTACGAACATGCGCCGATGCATCCCGCGCTTACACCGCCGCCCGGTTTCGACGATGCCTGGTCCGCTGACGATGCGCTCGTCGAAATCGTGCGGGCGCGCTTGTCGGGCTGCGGTCCGCTGACGGTGCCGGAGATCGCGCGGCCGCTTGCGCTGCCCGCATCGGCGATCGCGCTTGCGCTGACGCGGCTCGAAGCGCAGGGCTACGTCATGCGCGGACGCTTCACGCCGGGCGCGCAGGCCGACGAATGGTGCGAGCGGCATCTGCTCGCGCGGATTCATCGCTATACGGTGCGGCGGCTGCGTCGCGAGATCGAACCGGTCGAGCGGCAGGATTTCATGCGCTTTCTGCTCGAATGGCAGCGCGTGGCGCCGGATTCGCGCGGCGAAGGGCGCGACGCTCTCGGCGCCGTGCTCGAACAGCTCGAAGGATTCGAAGCGCCCGCCGTCGCGTGGGAAGACGAAATATTGCCGGCGCGCATCGCCGACTATTCGGGCATGTGGCTCGACGATCTCTGCCGCGCGGGCAAGCTCGTGTGGACCCGCCCGGCGGGACGCTCGCGCGCGTCGGGCGGACCGGTGCGCGGCACGCCGGTCGTGCTCCTGCCGCGCCGTCATCTGGACGCGTGGAACGCGCTGATGTCGACGGTACGTCCCGACGACGCGCCGCAGCTTTCGTCGCGCGCCGAACGCGTCTTCGATGCGCTGAAAGCGCATGGCGCGATGTTCTTCGACGAACTCCTTTCCGACGTGCGTCTCCTGCGCACCGAACTCGAAGACGCGCTCGGCGAACTCGTAGCGCTCGGTCTCGTCAGCGCCGACAGTTTCGCGGGACTGCGCGCGCTGCTCGCGCCCGCCGCGAAGCGCAATGCGTTCGCGCGCAGGCCGCGGCGCGGCGGCCTGTTCATCGGCGGGATGGACGATGCGGGCCGCTGGGCGCTGCTGCGCCGCGCGAAACCCGACGACGCGCGCGATCAGGACGGCGACATCGAACACATCGCAATGACGCTCTTGCGGCGTTATGGCGTCGTGTTCTGGCGGCTGCTCGAGCGCGAGGCCGACTGGCTGCCGCCGTGGCGCGATCTGCTGCGCGTCTATCACCGGCTGGAAGCGCGCGGCGAGATTCGCGGCGGGCGCTTCGTCGCCGGGCTCGCAGGCGAGCAGTTCGCGCTGCCCGAAGCCGTGCCGCTCCTGCGCGACATGCGCAAGCGGCCGAAAGACGGCGCGTTCGTGGCGTTGTCGGCGGTCGATCCGCTCAATCTCGTCGGCACGCTGTTGCCGGGCGATAAAGTGCCTGCGCTCGCGGGCAATCGCGTGCTGTATCGCGACGGCGTGCCGGTCGGCGCGGTGATTGCGGGCAAGACGCGTTATTTCGGCGATGAAGACGGAGAAGCGCGCGAGCGCGTGCGGCTTGCGCTCGTCAAGCGGACGGCGCGTTCGCTCGGCACGGCGATTGGCAGCACGGCGACGCGCACCGGCATGCCGGTGCGCCATTGAAGCGACGAAGCGCGGACGTTATTTCTTTGCGACGAGCTTCGCGGTGAACGGTCCGGCCTGCGCGGCGGGCACGTCCTTCACCGGCACGCCCGGATAGTCGACCACACGATTTCCGCTCGATGCACGGCGGATGCGAAACAGGGGCCGCACGCCATCGCGCGCGCCGCCGACGATGGTGTGCATCGCCTGCCGGTCGAGTTCGACGCTGTCGGCGAGGTCTCTGATCTTGATGACGGCCATGAGTGTTCCTCCGGAGTGGGGAGTCGCAATCGAGTATAGACAATCCGCCGAACGCGCCGGACGGACTCCTTGGTCCGGCGCGCTGTTTCATCGGCGGAAAGCGGCGATGAACGCCAATGCCGGCAAAAGGCGCGTGCCTTCTGCCGCAACGGTGTTCGCGACGGGTTATGCGAATCGCGTGCCAGCGTTACCGTGTTTCGTACGGACAACGCAACGCGTTGATTCCGCGAGGGTTTATCCGCTGCCGCACGAAAGACAAACACACGAAGCGACGCCGAAGCGCCAACACTCGAACCCGATGTGTCGGTCTCCGAACGACATGTGCGCGATGCCGCTCAGAATCGAAAACGCCATTTGCGTAAGCGTGACGTGAAGGCTAGTATCGAACGAGCACCGGATTTTGTTACGACAAGTATCAGTCGATCGATTGGAGCCGCGTCGCGTCGCACAGATGACAAGTTTTGCGCAAGCGATTCGTACATATCGGGGCGACGGCGGGTCGCGCGACGAGTTCTTTGCGGGAGTGGACGGCGCACTGGCGACCGAGCAGACTCCGGCGAAACGGCTCATGGACATCCTCGACGAGGAGCACGCGGCGCGGCCTTTGCCGCCCGACATCTATGCGGCCATCCGGCGCCGCATCGAGCATGCCGCGCGCACGCGTCCCGAAGCCGATTCTCCCACGGGTCCCGCGAACCGCGACGAGACGCGCCTGCAAACGTCGCCAGGCTTCGCGCCGCCGCCATCGCGCGATCCGAGCAGCGGCACCGGCAGCCAGGCGACGCAGGTCATGGTCGACCACGATCAGACGATGAAAGGCGTCGGTGACACGCTCAACAGCCGTTTCGTGCTCGAAGAGTGCCTGGGCATCGGCGGCATGGGCACGGTGTACAAGGCGCTCGATCTGCGCAAGCTCGAAGCGTCGGACCGGCGGCCCTACGTCGCGATCAAGGTGCTGAATCTCCAGTTCCGCGGCAATCCGAAATCGCTGATCGCGTTGCAGCGTGAAGCGCGCAAGGCGCAGCAGCTCGCGCACCGGAACATCGTCACCGTGTACGACTTCGACCGCGACGGCCAGGTCGTCTATCTGACGATGGAATATCTGTCCGGCCAGCCGCTGTCCCGATTGCTTCGGAACCCGAATTTCAAGGGCATGCCGTTCGCCGAAGTCTTTCCGATCTTCAAGGGCATGGCCAACGCGCTCGCCTACGCGCACGAGCGCGGTTTCGTGCACTGCGATTTCAAGCCCGCCAACGTGTTCCTGACGGACGCGTCGGAAGTGAAGGTGATCGACTTCGGCATTTCGCGCGTGATCCAGCGCCCGGAAGAAGAAACGGAGGCGACCGTCTTCGATCCGGGCAGTCTCGGCGCGCTGACGCCAGCGTATGCGAGTCCGGAGATGCTGGAGCATCGCGAGCCCGATCCGCGCGACGATATCTATGCGCTCGGCTGCATCACATACGAACTGCTGACGGGCAAGCATCCGTTCGACCGCGTGCCCGCGCTGCAGGCGAGAAGCGCGGGCATGAAGCCGCAGCGCCCCGAGCATCTCGGCGGCAAGCAGTGGAAGGCGCTGAGGGCCGCGCTCGCCTTCGAGCGTGAAGCGAGAACGCCGAGCGTCGCGCAATTCCTCGAAGAAATCGGCGACGATCATGCCGCGTCGCCGGCAGGCCGCAAGGCGAAGAAGAGCTCAGCGCCGAAATTCGCGATCGGCGGGGCGCTGCTGGCGGCGCTCGTCGCGGCGGGCGCGGCCTATTACTTCTACGATCAGTCGAAAGGCGTCGAGGAAGCCGCGCACGAAACCCCGCCACGCGCGTCCGAAGGCAGCACGACGGGCACGGTGACGCCACACGGCCCCGGCGCGCCGCCTGCTTCCGCGACCGTGACGGTCGTGCCCGCCGTGCCCGCGACGCCGCTTCCCGAACTCACGGTGGCCGCCGTCACGCCGGTGCTCGCGAGCGTGCCGTGCTCGGCGCTCGTCGCGTCGGTGCACGATCAGACCGTCGACGTGCAGGGGTTCGTGTCGCAGAAATACGGTCTCGCGCGCCTGAAGGAAGCGCTCGGCCGCGTGCCCGGCGTGAAGACGACGAACTTCGGCGTGCAGCAGGTCGCCGACGACAAATGCGATCTGCTCAAGGTGTTCGGCGCGTACTGGACGGCGAACCGGCAGTCGGGCAGGCCGGCGTCGGTGCACACTCGTTCGCGCGCGACGCGCCTCACCGAAGGCGATCCGCTGATCGTCGATCTGATGACGCCGGCGTTCGAGTCCTACGTCAACGTCGATTACTACACGCTCGACGGCAGCGTCGTGCATCTGCTGCCGAACGCGCGCTCGCGCGACAACCAGGCGCCCGCGAACTACACGGCGACGATCGGCACGATGGGCGACTGGGTCGTCGGCAAGCCGTTCGGTTCGGAGATGATCGTGCTGACGGTCACGCCCGCGCCGCTTTTCGACGCGCCGCGCCCCGACAGCGAAGCCAAACCGGAATATCTGCGCGCGGTCGAAAAACGGCTTTCCGCGCTCGCAGGAAAGTACGGCCGCGAGCGCGTTGCCGTCGATATCTTCCAGATCACCACGCAAGCGAAGAAGTAACGCCGCGTCGATGCGCCGCTAGGTCTTCGGCTGCTCGATAGAAGCCTTGAGTTCCTTCAATGCGTCTTCCATGCGCTTGCTGACGAGCGCATAGGCTTCGGCCTGCGTCTGCTGGGTCGTGCGCGCGATGTCCTGCATGTCGGCGAGCGCGTTGTGCAAAGCGCGCTGCACGACTTCGTTGGCGTTGAAGGGCGGTTGAGTCGACGTGGTAGCGAACTGCTTTGCGATGGTTTCGAGATCGCCCAGGGTGCGGCGCAGAATTTCGAGTTGTTTGTCGCGCAGCGCTTCCATTCCGCCGAACGCGACGCGATTGGTCGCCGCGAGCGCTTCGACGTCCTTGCGGCGCGATTCCATGATCGCGGTGACATCGAACCCTGGAAGCTGGTACTGCTGGAACATGGCTGCAAACTGGCTGAACGGATCGCTGAAATTCTGATTCATCGTGCCTCCCCAGGGTTCTGTCGGTCGAATGCGAGCCAGGCTCGCGGAGCAAAACGCGAGGATGGCCCGGGCAGCATGCGCCGTGCGCGACACCATGTCGTCGCGCAGCCAGCACCTGATACTACCAATATAAACCGTGGAAATGGGGCAAGGGAAAACACCAGAACGACCGGTCTTCTTACGCCTTGACGCGCGTCCCGTCGACGTTGATGCAGGTCAACGCATGCGGCGCCGCGCGGCCGACCATGAATCTATGGCGGCGCAATATCGGCACGCGCCGCCGATGGCCGGGAGAACATCATGATCATGGGTGAAGGGCGCATCGTCGCGGCATTGGGCGCCGTCTTCGTGACGCTCGGCGGCATCGACGCGGCGCTGCGCGGCCTGCTTTTCGACGAGACGTCGGTGATGTATTACGGCGTGCTCGCGATACTCATCGGGGCTGCGTCGTTCGTCGTGATGCTCACACCGTTCCCGAGCGACGAGCCCTGACGATCCCGCGTGCGGATCAGATTTCCTCCTCGCCGGCGAAGACGCCGTGTTCCGCCTTGATCTGCTCGCGGTCGATGCACTGCACGTGCCAGCGTCCGGTGCCGGTGATGCCCGCGCCGTCCGCATACCACAGCACGCGTCCCGCGAGGCCTTCGCTCGGGCCGTCCGGCGCGTCGACGTCGAGGCGCTCCAGCACGCAGATCGGCTCGCCGACCTGCTGGCCGCAGATCATCGTGCCACTCGATCCTGAACGCAATCCGCCCCAGTCCGGCACCTCGACGGACTGGTGACCTTCGCGGGACCATCGGCGGGTTTCCTTGTCGAGCCACAGGATGGCGTAGGCCGCCGATTGTGCGCCTTCGAAGCCATCCAACTTGACCGTGATACGCATGTCATCCTCCAAGAAACGATATCCATGGACGAGACGCCCGGCGCAAGCGCGCCTGCCATGAGCGTCATCGATCGAATGGCGGCTTGCACCGCGCGTATTGTTAAGGCGTTACGACCCGGCCCGTCAGGACCGCGATGAGAGATTCGAACGACAGGCGGCGGATAAGTTTAATCGCACCGCATGTAATGGGTTCCATCGACGCAGCGTTCATAAGGCAAGGCTTTTGCCGTGAAACATGCCGCACTGCAACAGTGAAGTCGTCCGAATCAATTAAGCAAGACCGATGCCGAAAATGATCGCAACGCGCATGAGTTTCGGCCTTGCATGACCGAAGTTTAGTATGACAATCTGAAGCTTTGGCGACAAGCGTCAAGGTCATATCGCCGCAGGTTTGCATATGTTTTAAAACGATCGACGCGCTGCGGCATCGCGGGATGTCGGTGCGTGACGCTCGCCGATCGTGCGCCTGTGCACCACGGCGGTGGCGAACGACCTGCACATGTGCGTCGCCTTCCGCTAGCACCGCTGCGCCGCAACACTGCAACGAAACCAGGAGACGTGTCGATGCGCTCAATGGTCTTCGATGGCAAGACGCCCGTTCTGCAGGCCCGCGATCTGCCCGATCCGTTGCCGCGCGCGGGCGAACTGCTCATCGACGTGCACGCGTGCGGCGTGTGCCGTACCGATCTTCACGTCGTCGACGGCGAGCTCGCGCATCCGAAACGGCCCGTCATCCCGGGGCACGAAATTGTCGGGACCGTCGCGCAATGCGGCGCGGGCGTGACGGACTTCGCGCCCGGCGATCGCGTGGGCGTGCCGTGGCTCGGACATACGTGCGGTCATTGCCGCTATTGCGCGGCGGGCCGCGAAAATCTCTGCGATACGCCGGGCTTTACTGGCTATACGATCGATGGCGGTTACGCCGAACGCGTCGTCGCCGATGCGCGTTACTGCCTGCATCTGCCGCAACGCTATTCCGACATCGAAGCGGCGCCGCTTCTATGCGCGGGACTCATCGGCTATCGCACGCTCGCGATGGCAGGCGAGGCCGAACGCATCGGCATTTACGGCTTCGGTGCGGCGGCGCATATCGTCGCGCAGGTCGCGGTCCACCAGAGCCGCGCGGTCTACGCGTTCACGCGCCCGGGCGATCTCGCGGCGCAACGGCTCGCGCTTAGCCTGAAGGCGAAATGGGCGGGCGGCAGCGACGAGACGCCGCCCGGCGAACTCGACGCCGCGCTCATCTTCGCGCCCGCCGGCGCGCTCGTTCCCACGGCGCTGAAGGCGGTCGCGAAGGGCGGCGCCGTCGTGTGCGGCGGCATCCATATGAGCGACATTCCGTCGTTTCCGTACGGTCTTCTGTGGGGCGAGCGGCGCGTCATGTCGGTGGCCAATCTCACGCGCGAGGACGGGCGCGCATTCATGCGCATCGCGGGGCAGTTTCACCTCGACATGCACACGACACCTTATCCGCTCGACGATGCGAACCGCGCGCTCGCCGATCTGCGCGACGGCAAGCTGACGGGCGCGGCCGTGCTGACGGTCCGCGCGTGATTACTGACGCTCGAGCATCGCGCGATCGACGATCCGCACCTGCCGACCGTTAAGCCCGATCGCGCCTTCGCGCTGCAACTTCGAAAGCGTGCGGCTCACCGTTTCGAGTTCCAGGCCGAGATAGCTGCCAATATCGGCGCGCGTCATCGGCAGGAGCAATTCGCTCGCGTGTTCGCCCGACGACGATACGCGCGCGTCGAGCCTCTCCGCGAGATCGAGCAGAAAGGCGGCGACGCGCTCGCGGGCGGGCATCGTGCCGAGCATCAGCGCAAGCCGCGACGCGCGCACGATCTCCGCGCTCATGATCGCGAGCAGTTCGTGCTGCATCGCCGCGTATTCGCGACACAGCGGCTCGAGAATGCCGACCGGCATGATGCGCACGATGCTCGTTTCAAGCGCGATGGCGTCGCTCTCGTGCCGGTTCGTGCACACGCCGTCGAGGCCAAGCGTTTCGTTCTTGAAGTGAAATGCCGTGACCTGCGCGTGCGGGGCGCTGTCGTCGTCGCCGCCGGGAAAGGTCGCGACGGTCTTGAAGCAGCCGCTTTGCACCGTGTACAGGCTGCGCAGCGGTTCGCCCGCGCAATAGAGGGCATCGCCGCGCTCGACGGTGCGTGTGGGAAACGGAATGGCATCGGCATCCGCGAAGCGGACGTGCAGCGTGGGCGCGCGCCCGGCCGGAACGGCGGTATCGGTTGAAGGTTCCATCGCGGCTTCCTCCTTCAGACCAGTATGGTTCAGGAAGCGAGGAAAGGAAAATCGTCGATATTCACGGCAGCGGGAGCACGAGGCGCGACTCCGCGCCGCCGCCCTCGCGCGCGCGCAATTCGAGCGTGCCGCCGTGCAGCCGCGCAATGCGCTCGACGATCGCGAGTCCGAGGCCCGTGCCTTTCGGCTGGCCTTCGCCGCCGCCGCGCTTGAACGGCTGCTTGAGCGCTTCCGGATCCTGGCCGCCGAGTCCCTTGCCGCGATCCGCGATCACGACGCACGCCGCATTCGCCGCGCGATCGGTCCACGTGCGCACTTCCAGCCCGACGACGCCGTACAGCACCGCGTTCTGCATCAGGTTCATCAGCATGCGCAACATGCTGATCGGGCGGAACGGAAACGGTTCGATCTCGCCGAGATCGAGCGAGAACTCGTGGCCCAACCCGGCGAAATCGGCGGCGAGACTGGCGATCAGCGCGTTCAGATCGCCGGTGACGGGCGCTTCCTTCGCGCCGCTGCCCGCGTAGTCCATGAACTGCTGAAGAATCGTGTCGATGGTGTCGAGATAGCCTTCCGCCGATGCCGCGAACGCCGCGTCCGTCGACGGCACCGAGGACATCGCCATCGCGAGGCGCAGCTTGGTCATCGGCGTGCGGATGTCGTGCGAGATGCCCGCGAGCATCAGCGCGCGCGTGGCGTCGGCCTCTTTCAGCGCGGCGGTCATGCGGTTGAAGGCGCCGCTGACCTGCGCGATTTCGGTGGGACCGTCGGTCGGCAGGACGCCGGGTTCGCCGCCCGCCGAGACGAGCCGCGCGGCGTCGGCGAGATGCGCGAGCGGGCGGTTCAGGTGACGCTGGATCACATAGGCTGTCGCGGTCGCGAGCGCGCCGAGTCCGAGCGACAGGAGCAGCGCGGTCGTGAGGCCGTCGTCGTGGGCGGCTTCGGGCACGGGCAGCGCGAGCCAGCGCGGCTCGCCCGACAGATGCGCGCGGATCCACAGGCGCTGCTGGCCGTCGCCGGCGGTGTCGCCGCCTTGCCAGCGCACGGGCATGTCGGCGGGCAAATGCTCGCGCAGGCTTTCGATGAACGTCCGGCGCTGATACGTTTGATAGAAGCGCAGACGCGATCCCGGCGCCGTTTCGCCCGCGCCGGCCGGCAGTTCGCGGCGCAGGTCGAGATGCGCGGCGACGCTTTGCGCGGCTTGCGGCGGCGATGTTTTCAGGAGCGTGTCGAGCGTGACGATGTAGCTCGCGAAGGTCGCCGCCGCGCGCTCGATGCGCGGCGTCTGGATGAAGTGCAGGAGCACCGCGATCGCGCACACCTGGCTCACCGCGACGAGCGCGACGAGCAGCAGGATGTTGCGTGCGAAGAGCGAGCGCGGCACGACGTTCACGATTCGATTTCCGCGAGCAGCATGTAGCCGACGCCCCACACCGTCTTGATGAAGCGCGGCTTGCCCGGATCTTCCTCGACGATCTGCCGCAGCCGCAACACCTGCACGTCGATGCTGCGATCGAGCGCGTCGTGATCGCGGCCACGCGTGCGCGCGATGAGATTGTCGCGGCTGACCGCGCGATTCGGCGACGCGCCGAGCGCGCCCAGCAACTGCATCTGCGCGGAATGCATCTCGAACGGCTCGCCGTTGCAATAGAGCTTCTGCTTCGCGAGATCGAAGCGGAAGTCGCCGAAGCGGATGATCTGCTGCGTGTGCGTCGGGTCGCCCGCCGCGATCTTCTGGCGGCGCAGCAACGCTCGCACGCGCGCGACGAGTTCCTGCGGCAGGAAGGGCTTGGCGAGGTAATCGTCGGCGCCGGTTTCGAGACCGATGACCTTGTCGACGGGATCGCCCTTCGCGGTGAGCATCAGGATCGGCAGCGTCTGGCCCTCGGCGCGCAGGCGCTTGCAGACCGAGAGGCCGTCCTCGGGCTCCATCATCCAGTCCAGCACGAGCAGGTCGTAAGGCTCGCGCTGAAGGTAGCGGTCGAGCCGCTTGCCGTTTTCGACGACGCGCACCTCGAAACCCTGCGAACTCAGAAAACGCTGCAGCATGTTGCGCAGCTCGGCTTCGTCGTCGAGCACGATGATCTTCGGCAGGGTTTCCATGGATGCTCCGGTCAGCGTTGCGCGGCGTGTTCGTGCATGAAGGCTTCGATCTGCGGCAGCGTCACGTAGCCGTTCTTGTGCGTGTCGATTTCGTCGAAGTGGCGGGCGACCATCGGCATGCCGGTGGATGCCTGCTCGCGCGTGAGCTTGCCGTCGTGCGTGGTGTTGGCGTTCGAGAATCGCGTCTGGAGCTGGCCGAGCGCGTGTTCGAGCCGCGGGCTCGCGCCCATCGGCTGCGTGGCGGTTTGCGCGAACGCCGCGCCGGATGTCGCGCACGCCGCGCATGCCGCGAGGATGACAAGGAACTTTCGCATGGCTGTCTCCCTGATCGATAACGGATGAACGTCAACGGTGATGCCATTCTATTGAGCCGCGCGGCGAACGCAATCTTGGGGATGCTACGAATGATGTCGCCATATTTCAACCGCGATGCCTCGCGCTTGCGCCGACATCCGGCGACATAAGTTACGGCTCACGCTTTGCGCGGTGCTTCGCTATCGTTCTCATCGCCGGCGGATGTGTTTCGCTCACGCCGCCGGAATCAACGTCTCACGATGCATGAGGACATCGACATGAACTTTCAATTGCTCAGCGTTTCCACGATTGCCGTCATCGGCCTGACTTGCGCGACGAGCGCGTCGGCCGGAACGAGCGTGCAGGTTTCCTACGTAGCGCCCGCCGTGGTCTATGCGCCGCCGCCGCGTCCGGTCTATTACTACGCGCCGCCGCCTGCGCCGCCGTACTACTACGTGCCGGTGCGCACGGTCGTCGTCGCGCCGCCGGTCGCGCCGGTGGTGGTCAGCGCGCCGCCTCCGCCGCCGAGGCCGGCGGTCGTCGTGTCGCCGTACGGTCTCGCGCCGGCCGTCAGGGTGACTTATGCGCAGCCGGTGCTCGCGGCGCCCGTCGTCGTGATGCATTGAGCGATGCAATGCACGGCGGCTCCTATACTGGATGAACCGCATCGGACGACCATGCGATGCGGCGGCGAGCCCGGCGCGGCGCGCCGTTCCATGGCGTTCCAACAGGAGGATCGAGCCATGCTATTCATCGTCAACTGGACTGCGCAGCCCGAGGTCGAGCGACAGGCAGCCGAGCGGTTCCTGCAAACGCGCGGCGCGCCGCCCGACGGCATTCGTCTCTTGGGCCGCTGGCACGCGATCGGCTCGATCTGGGGCATCGCCGTGTGCGAGTGCGACGCAATCGAGCCGCTTGCGCGCTGGGCGCACGAGTGGGCGGATCTCTTCATGTTCGATATCAAGCCAGCCATCACCGACGAGCAGGTCGGAAAAATGCTCGCCGAAGATGCGCAGCGGCAGTAGTCGAGCAGCCGCCCGATTCGTCTGAAGAAGACGCATCGGGCGCTTAGGGTTTGTGGGGCTTGCCGCGAACAGGATAAAGCCTCATCATTAAAACGTACTAGTTAGTTCAAATTTGAGCGCTGTCCGCGATACGCGTAGTCTCAATCACCATCGCGATCGTCAGGATGGCGCCGTCAAGGAGCGAAGCGTGACCCAATCCCCTACGAAAGAACCCTGTGTGATATCGGTTGCGATCACCGGCTCGGTGCCGCGCAAGAAGGACAATCCCGCTGTGCCGATCACGATCGCCGAGCAGATCGAGAGCACGCACGAGGCGTATGAAGCAGGCGCGACGCTCGTGCATCTGCACGTGCGCGACGAGGATGAACGTTCGAGTTCGGACCGGCATCGCTTCGCCGAATTACAGGAGGGCATTCGCAAGCATTGTCCGGACATCATCATCCAGTTCTCGACGGGCGGGCGCGGGCGTTCCTTCGAACAACGCGGCGCAATGCTCGATCTGAAGCCGGACATGGCGTCGCTCGCGACGGGATCGGTTAATTTTCCGACGATCGTCTACGAGAACCCGCCTGATTTCGTTCGCTCGCTCGCGCAGACGATGCTCGATCACAACGTGAAGCCCGAAATCGAAATCTTCGATCTGGCGATGCTGTACAGCACCGTCGATCTCGTGAATCAGGGGCTGTTGAAGTCGCCGGTTCACGTGCAGTTCGTGCTGGGTGTGAAGAATGCGCTGCCCGCGCGGCGCGAGATTCTCGAATTCGAAGTCGAGCAACTTAAAAAGAATCTGCCGGATGCGACGTGGACCGCCGCGGGCATCGGACGCCATCAGCTCGAAGTCAATCACTGGACGTTGCAGTTGGGCGGACATTGCCGCACGGGGTTGGAGGATAACGTGCGCTGGGACAAGGACACGCTCGCGCAGAGTAATGCGCAACTGGTGAGCCGGGTGGCGTCGCTTTGCGCGGAATATGGTCGGCCGGTGGCGACGGCGAAAGAGGCGAGGAAGCTGCTGTCGATTTGAGTGTTGCCTTTGCTGGTCGAAGCGCGCTGTCGGGAAACCGCAGCGCGCTTTTTTGTTTGGGATGCTCATCGATTGAAATCGTGGTTACTTCGACGTGCGGTTCCATATAGCGGACCACGTTAGCTAGGGTTTTGCCCGTATGACCGCAAAGAAACGCAAGAGAAAGGTAACTTTTCGGAATTTATGAATGGAAAGTTCTGCTTAGAAAACTAAAAATTCCGGTGTGGAGAGGTGGGCACGCGGGATTTGCGGTGGTCAAGCTATTGGTTGTCTTGGAGCAGTAAATGCGTCACATGATTGCCTAGTGTCAAGTTAGTAATCCTATTGTTTGCCTCATCCCGAGAATAACCGGCGGCGTTGGAGTCGGAGTCGCACGCGGCCGTTAAAAAGTGAGCTGGACTTCGAACCTGGAGAACGGTTCGAAGTCGGGCATTCGACAAAAGAAACAAGGGTTAAGAGGTTGCAGATATGAACAAGAGGTATCGCGTCGTTTGGAGCCGTGCGTCGGAAAGCTGGATTGTCGTGCCCGAGAACGCAAGATCGCGGGGCAAAGGAAGCACGCCCGTAATTGCTGCTAGCGTGGCGCTGCTCGCGGCGGCGGGAGGGGCTCACGCGGGCACGCCTTATGAATATTCCGTCGGTCTTTTGGGTGACGGTACGTTCCCGTCCGAATGCTTCTATTCCGGAACAACGGCCGATGTGCAGCGCGATCCCGCGTCGTGCGATGGCAGTGGTAACGTCGGGGCCGGCTTTGCGGCATATGGCGCTACAGGCAATATGAGCGCCTACGTCATTGCGACTGATGCCGATACGGTCGTGATGGGTGCGGGCGGCAGAACGATGTTCACGCTTTCGACATCCGGCGGTCTCATTGTAAGCGAGCAGCTCAACATGAGCAGCAAGAAGATAACCAACCTCGCGGCCGGTGCGATCACCAGTAGCATCGGCAAGGAAGCCGTGAACACCGGTCAGCTCTTCACTGCCTTGTCGACGACGGCTTCGGCGCTTGGCGGCGGAGCATCGGTGAACATTGCCGCTGGAACTGTCAACGCGCCGGCGTATGTACTGGACGGCACGACGTACCGTGACGTCGGCAGTGCATTCAATAGCCTGGATGGGCGTGTCAGCACGGTGTCGACATCTGCTTCGACTGCCGTGACTTCCCTTTCGACGGTCTTGAGCACGGTGACGTCTGATGTGACCTCGCTGTCGACTGGTGTGAGCACGGTGACGTCAAATGTCAGTTCGCTCTCGACCGGTTTGAGCACGGTGACGTCTGATGTGACCTCGTTGTCGACGGGCGTGAGCACGGTCACGTCAAATGTCAGTTCGCTCTCGACCGGTCTGAGCACAGTGACGTCTGATGTGACCTCGCTGTCGACGGGCGTGAGCACGGTCACGTCAAATGTCAGTTCGCTCTCGACCGGTCTGAGTACAGTGACGTCTGATGTGACCTCGCTGTCGACGGGCGTAAGCACGGTCACGTCAAATGTCAGTTCGCTCTCGACCGGTCTGAGCACAGTGACGTCTGATGTGACCTCGCTGTCGACGGGCGTGAGCACGGTCACGTCAAATGTCAGTTCGCTCTCGACCGGTCTGAGTACAGTGACGTCTGATGTGACCTCGCTGTCGACGGGCGTAAGCACGGTCACGTCAAATGTCAGTTCGCTCTCGACCGGTCTGAGCACAGTGACGTCTGATGTGACCTCGCTGTCGACGGGCGTAAGCACGGTGACGTCAGGTCTTGCTTCCTTGTCGGCATCGACGTCAACCGGCTTGAGCACGGTCACGTCGGGTCTTGCTTCATTGTCAGCCTCGACGTCGACCGGCTTGAGCACGGTCACGTCGAATGTAAGTTCGCTCTCGACCGGTCTGAGCACGGTGACGTCTGACGTGACCTCGCTGTCGACGGGCGTGAGCACGGTCACGTCGGGTCTTGCTTCATTGTCAGCCTCGACGTCAACCGGCTTGAGCACCGTCACGTCGAATGTGACATCGCTTTCGACCGGCCTAAGCACCGTGACGTCTAATGTAACTTCACTGTCGACTGGCGTAAGCACGATCACGTCAAATGTGAGTTCGCTCTCGACCGGCCTAAGCACCGTGACGTCTGAGGTAACTTCGCTGTCGACTGGCGTAAGCACGATCACGTCAAATGTGAGTTCGCTCTCGACCGGTCTGAGCACGGTGACGTCTGACGTGACCTCGCTGTCGACGGGCGTAAGCACGATCACGTCAAATGTGAGTTCGCTTTCGACCGGCCTGAGCACGGTGACGTCTGATGTGACCTCGCTATCGACTGGCGTGAGCACCGTGACGTCGGGTCTTGCTTCATTGTCGACCTCGACCTCAGCCGGCTTGAGCACGGTCGCGTCGAATGTCACATCGCTCTCGACCGGCCTGAGCACCGTGACGTCTGATGTGACCTCACTGTCGACTGGCGTAAGCACGGTCACGTCGAATGTGACCTCGCTGTCGACCGGCATGAGCACGATCACGTCCAACGTGACCTCACTCTCGAGCGGCCTCAGCTCACTTTCGACCGACGTAATCTCGCTGTCGAACTCAACGTCGACCGGCCTGAGTTCGGCGAGTACCGGCATCGCCTCCCTCTCGACGGGCGTCGATTCCCTGTCGGTCGCGTTGACCAACACGGTCCAGTACGACACGCCGGACCACACAAGCGTAACGTTCGGTAAGCCTGGTACGCCGGTTACGCTCGGGAACGTCGCGCCCGGCGCGGTGAACGACACCAGCCTCGAAGCCATCAACGGTTCGCAACTCTATGCGACCGCGCAAAGCACGGCGGATGCGCTAGGTGGCGGATCGAGCGTGGACGCGAACGGCAAGATCGTCAAACCGACCTATAAGTTCTCCGATAACACCACGTTCGATAACGTAGGGGATGCACTGACGAATCTCGACGGCCGCGTCACGAAGAACACGTCCGACATTACCGTCATCGAAACGACGCTGAGCACGATTGAAAACGGCGGCGGGATCAAGTACTTCCACGCCAATTCGACCCTGATCGATTCGTCGGCGACGGGCGCGGATGCCGTGGCGATCGGCGGCAACGCGGTCGCGTCGGCGGATAACGCAGTCGCGCTCGGATCGAACTCTATCGCGGATCGTGCCAACACTGTCTCCGTTGGTGCGCCCGGAGCGACGCGGCAGATTACCAACGTCGAAGCGGGCACGGAAGACACCGATGCGGTCAACGTGTCCCAGTTGAAGTCGACGATTTCGTCGAGCGTGGCGAACGTCGTCACCTACGATGATTCCACTCACAGCAAGATCACGCTGCATGCTAAGGATCCGCAGGCTCAGGTTACGATCGACAACGTGGCCAACGGCAAGGTCGACGAAAAGAGTCACGAGGCCATCAACGGTTCACAACTCTACGCGACCGCGCAAAGCACGGCCGATGCGTTGGGCGGCGGAGCAAGCGTGGACGCGGACGGAAAGATCGTCAAACCGACCTACAAGTTCACCGATAACACCACGTTCGACAACGTCGGCGATGCGCTGACGAATCTCGACGGCCGCGTCACGCTGAACACGTCAGCCATCACCACGATCAACGACACGCTGAACAACATCACGACCGGCGGCGGCATCAAGTACTTCCATGCGAATTCGGTCCTGCAGGATTCGTCGGCGACGGGTGTCAACGCGGTTGCGATCGGCGGCAACGCGAATGCGACGGCGACCAACTCGGTGGCGCTCGGCACGAACTCGGTCGCAGATCGTGCAAATACCATCTCGGTCGGAGCGACAGGCTCGGAGCGTCAAATCACGAACGTAGCGGCTGGCACGCAGGACACCGACGCCGTGAACGTGTCGCAGTTGAAGCAGGCCGGACTGATCAACGGTGATGGCTCGGCCAACACAGCCGTGACCTATGACGTCGGCGGCGACGGCAAGGCCGACTACACGAGCATCACGCTTGGCAATGGCAAGAGCAGCACCGTGATTCACAACGTCGCGGACGGCGTCGCCGGCTCCGATGCGGTGAACGTGAATCAGATGAACGCGGCGCTCGATCGCGTGACGAACATCGCCGAAAGTGGCGGCAATCCGTTGTTCGCCGCCGACGGAGATCGCGGCACCGAAGTCGCCAGCGCAACCGGCGTTCACGCGACCGCCATGGGCGCGAGCGCGAACGCCAGCGCCGACAACTCGGTCGCGCTCGGTGCCAATTCGGTTGCCGATCGGGTGAACACGGTGTCCGTCGGTTCCGCGGGCAACGAGCGTCAGATCACCAACGTTGCCAACGGTACGCAGGACACCGATGCCGTCAACCTCCGGCAATTGAATCTGGCATCCGCGCAAGCGCAAAGCTATACGGATTCACGCATCGCAGGCGTGCAGAGCCAGATCAACAATGTCGCGAGCACGGCTTACGGTGGCATCGCCGCAGCAATGGCTGCCGCCGGATTGCCTCAACCCACGGGACCGGGCAAGACGATGGTGGCTGTCGCGGGCGCACGATACGCGAGCGCTTCCGGCGCGGCGATCGGCGTTTCGTATGTCACGCAAGACGACCGCTGGGTCGTGAAGGCTTCGGGCAATACCAGCAGTTCCGGCAACGTCGGCTTCACCATCGGTGCGGGGCATCAGTGGTAACCGCCTGACGCGGCTCTAGCAGCGCAACCTGAATCGGCCGACGCAGTCATCGCGTCGGCCGATTTTTTATGTGCTTCCGTTCGCGCCTAACGTGATTCGCGCGGAAAAATCTGCCTTACAATCGTTCTCCACCCTGACAAGCACGTCACGCGCGAACATGAACGAGCGTAAGTCACCCGGGCTCGCCGACCGGATCTACAGCGACATCCTCAACAGCATCGTCGAGGGCGAGTTCAAGGAAGGCGACCGGCTTCTCACCGAACACGCGCTTGCGGAGCGCTTCGCGACATCGCGCCCGACCGTGCGCGAGGCACTCGCGCGCCTGCGCGCCGACGGCATCATCGTGACGCGGCGCGGCTCGGGAACCATCGTCGGACGTCGCCCCGATCTGGCTGCGCGCCGTTTCGCACCGCTCGAAACGCTGTCGGACATCCGTCGGTGCTATGAATTTCGCCTGGTGACCGAGTCCGGCGCGGCAGAACTCGCCGCGAGCAAGGCCGAGGACGAAGACATTCTGGCGATTCAGAACGCGTGGGAACGGCTCGAACAAGTGGTTGAAACGCAGGAAAGCATCGGCGCGAAGGATGACTTCACCTTCCATCTGGCCGTCGCGCGCGCGTCGCGAAATCCGTTCTTCGTCACCGTGCTGTCGATCATGGAAGAGCAGGTCGAAGTCAGCATGAACCTGTCGCGGAGCCTGTCGGTGGCGAAGACGTTGGAGCGCCAAAGGCTCGTCCAGCGCGAACATCTCGAAGTGCTCGAAGCCATCCGAGCGCGCGATCCGTCACGCGCAAAGGAAGCGATGCGAACGCATCTACAGAATGCGGTCGATCGTGTTTTCGGGGAATAACAACCCAAGGCGACAGTTGTAATACAACGTTAGCGTCGATTGCTCGACGACTTGAAAGCGTAAGCCGGGTTGTTTGACAACTTCGCCCCTATCCGCGCGTGTTCGCATGTATGTGAAGCGGCCGCCGTGACTTCATCGCGCCTGCTAAGACAGGTTAAGCACGCAGGAAACCCAAGTTAAAAGAAGGGAAACTATCCGAGTAACAACGGCTCGGGGTATCTCCCGAGAGACCGCTCAAACCGCTATCGGCATAAGAAAAACGTTATTCCCAGGTTTCCGCATGCCCTCGACGTGCCGGGATTTGCTTGACATCCTATAACCCTGTTAGCTATTTTTCAGCATCCAGACGCAACGAGGGCGCACGCGCACAGAGACACCAGACGAGACGAAGCAAAAACAGGCCGGCGATCAGCACAATCGAGAACATCGACAAACATCGACGATACGACCGGACCTCTTCCCGACCCGTGGTTGCGAGAGAAGTGAGGAGACAACATGGCTTTCAAGGCAGGACTGTCAGTGAAACTGGCGGCAATTTGCGTCGCCGTCGGCGCGGCTTTCGGCATGAACGCGGCGAACGCGGCCGATCCGGTATCGATCAACATCGTCGATGTCGCAGGCAATCTGCAACTGACGCAAAAGGGCTTCGAGGCATTCAAGGCCAAGTACCCGGACCTCGTGTCCAGCATCACGTTCACCAACGCGCCCGCGCCGCAGTTGCCGGGCAAGATCAAGGCGATGCAGGCAGCGGGCCGCTCGGACATCGACCTGGTCGTGACGGGCACCGATGCACTCGCCGCCGGCATCCAGCAAGGTCTGTGGGAAAAGCTGCTGCCCGATAACGCGAAGGCGTTCCCCGGCGTGCTCGACAAGTACGCGCCCGGTCCGCGCAAGATGCAGGACATCGCGCAAGGCTACGGTCTCGAAGTGACATACATGCCCGCGGGACCGCTGCTCGAATACAACCCGGCCAAGGTCACCGACGTTCCGAAGACGCCCGATCAACTGCTCGCGTGGTGCAAGGCGCATCCGAACAAGCTGATCTACGCGCGTCCGGCGAACTCCGGCCCGGGCCGCACGTTCCTGATGGGTCTGCCGTACGTGCTCGGCGATAAAGACCCGATGGACCCGATCAACGGCTGGGACAAGACCTGGGCCTTCCTCAAGCAGTTGAACGACTGCATTCCGTACTACCCGGGCGGCACGTCGGCCGTGATGAAGGAACTGGGCGAAGGCACGCGCGACATGACCGTCACCGTGACGGGCTGGGACATCAACCCGCGCGCGCTCGGCATCGTGCCGGCGGAATTCAAGGTCGGCGCATTCGACAACATGACGTGGGTCAACGACGCCCACTACATGGTGATCCCGAAGGGCGTGCCGAAGGAAAAGCTCGACGTGCTCTACAAGCTGATGAACTTCATGCTGGAGCCAGCGCAGCAGGCGCTGACCTATGACGACGGCTATTTCTATCCGGGTCCGGCGGTGAAGGACGTGCCGCTCTCGATGGCGCCCGCGAAGAGCCAGGAAGTCATCCAGAAGTTCGGCCGGCCCGAGTACGCGAAGCTGCTCGCCGACCGTCCGCACGTGCTTCCGCTCAACGCCCAGGCGATGGTCGCGGCGTTCCAGAAATGGGACCGTGAAATCGGCGCGGCGAAGACGAAGTAACGCTGCGTCACGCTGCAATGAGACGGCGACGTTCCTCGCGAGGAGCGTCGCCGCTTGTACAAAAAAGCGCAGGACATGTCATGAAGCACACTTTTGAGCAGTTGCGCCTCGATTCCGTCTCGCGCAGCTTCACCAACGCGGAAGGGCAGCAGCTCGCGGCGTTGAAGGGTCTCGACCTCAACATCCAGCGTGGCGAGTTCATCGCGCTGCTCGGGCCGTCGGGATGCGGCAAGTCGACGGCGCTGAACTGCATCGCCGGATTGCAGCCGTTGACGGGCGGCGGCATCTGGCTCGACGACAAACGTATCGACGTATTGCCGCCCGAGAAGCGCGGCTTCGGCATGGTCTTTCAGAACTACGCGCTCTTTCCGCACATGTCGGTGCTGGATAACGTCGGCTTCGGGCTGAAGATGCGCGGCGTATCGAAGGCCGAAGCCACGAAGCGCGCGAAGGCCGCGCTGCAACTCGTGCAACTGATCGGACACGACGCCAAGCTGCCCGGCCAGCTTTCCGGCGGCCAGCAGCAGCGCGTCGCGATTGCGCGGGCGATCGTCATCGAGCCGCCGCTCGTGCTGATGGACGAGCCGCTGTCGAATCTCGACACTAAGCTGCGGATCGAGATGCGCGCCGAAATTCGCCGCATCCACGGCAAGCTGGAGCGCGCGACCATCTACGTGACGCACGATCAGGACGAAGCGCTATCGATGGCCGATCGCATCGTCGTGATGAAAGAGGGCGTCGTGCAACAGGTGGCGTCGCCGAAGGAAGTCTATGCGCGGCCGAAGAACCTGCACGTCGCGCGCTTCATGGGCTTTCGCAACGTCGTGCCGGCGACGCTCGAAGGCACGCAGGGCGACGCGGTCGCGGTGAATGCGAACGGCGTGCGCCTGCTCGGCACGCCGATGGAAGGATTCGACAATAAGCGCGTGGCGGTCGCGCTGCGTCCGGAAGACATGGAACGCGCCGCGCCCGGCACGGAGAACGCGTTCGATGCGCACGTCGAAGTCGTCGAATACGGCGGCCGCGATTCGCTCATCATCGTGAATACGGCGTTCGGCAAACTGTGGGCGCGGATCGCGGGCGAATGCAGCGAAGGCGAGCGCATCGCGCTGCGCGTCGCACCGTCGAAGACGCTCGTCTACGGAGAAGAAAAATGATCGCGCTTCCCGCGCAGCAACGCGATCCGAAGGGCTGGCTCGTCGCGCCGGCGCTCATCTTCATCCTCGCGCTGTTCATCTATCCGTTCGCATACGGGCTGATGCTGTCGTTCAATCCGATGAACGGCGGCAGCATGTGGACGAACTACATCACGTTCTTCACCGATTCGTCGATGTGGCCGACGATCATCGTCACGCTCAAGCTCGCCGTGCCCGCGACGATCATCAACGTGGGCGTGTCGGTGCCGGTCGCGTTCGCGCTGCGCCGCACGTCGCCGTGGCAGAAGTTCGTGACGACGCTGCTCGTCGTGCCGGTGACGCTCGGCACCGTGCTGATCGCCGACGGCATGCTGACGTACTTCAGCCCGAACGGCTGGTTTCCGCAGGCGTTGCAGGCGCTGCATCTCTATGGCGACGAAGTGCGCCTCACGCACAACTACTGGGGCGTGCTGATTTCGCTCGTCGTGTCGGGCTTTCCGTTCGCGTTTCTGCTGACGCTCTCGTATGTGACCGGCATCGATCCGACGCTCGCGCGCGCCGCCGCGACGCTCGGCGCGAGCCCGTGGCAGCAGTTCCGCCAGATCTATCTGCCGCTCCTGCTGCCCGGCCTCACGATGACGGCGTGTCTGTCGTTCGTGCAGGCGTTCTCGGTATTTCCGTCGGCGGTGCTGCTCGGCGCGCCCGCCGGTCCGACGCGCGTCATTTCGATCGCCGCATCGGAGGCCGCCTTCGAAAGCTACGACTACGCGCTCGCATCGACGATCGCGATCGTGATGGGCTTCGTGCAGTTGCTCGTCGTGGGCGGGATGCTCGGCGCGCGCCGCTTCTTCTACACGGGTCCGGTGACCGGAGGCAAGGGCTGATGGCTCTCGATAATCAAACGGCGCCGGCCTGGGCATCGCCCGGCAACAACGCGGGCAAGGTCATGAAACAACAGTCGAGCCTGCGTGACAGGCTGTGGAAGTTCTTCGTCTGGACGACGATGGCCTTCTTCCTCGTCAACGTGCTGCTGCTGATCGCGACCGTCGCGGTGAACTCGGTGGCGACGCGCTGGTTCGGCACGTTGCTGCCGCAAGGCTTCACGCTGCACTGGTACGCGCAGGCGTGGAGCGACTTTCAGCTCTCGAGCGTGCTGCTCGTCACGCTCGAAGTGGTCGGCGCGGTGGTGCTGCTGTCGATTGCGCTCGGCGTGCCCGCCGCGTATGCGCTCGCCCGCGTGCAGTTCCCCGGCAAGCGTTTCGCGATGCTCGTCTTTCTGCTGCCGCTGATGGTGCCGCCCGTGACCTACGGCATCCCGATGGCGACGGTCATGTACAAGTTCCATCTCGCAGGCACGCTGACCGGCGTGATCCTTGCGAATCTGGTGCCTGCGCTGCCGTTCGTGATCCTCGTGATGACGCCGTTCATCGAGCAGATCGATCCGAATCTGGAATCGGCCGCGCGCATTTTCGGGGCGAACACGGCGAAGTATTTCCGCTACGTGCTGCTGCCGCTGCTCGTGCCCGGGATGCTCGCGGCCGGCTTGCTCGTGCTCGTACGCACGATCGGCATGTTCGAGCTGACGTTCTTCACCGCAGGACCCACGACGCAGACGCTCGTCGTCGCGCTGTACTACGCGGTGTTCTCGACGGGCGTGCGCGCGCCGCAATCCATCGACGCCATGGCGATGATCTACATGGCGATCACGATGGTCTGGGTGCTGATCGCGCTGCAGTTCGTGAGCCCGACGCAGCTCGTGTCGCGCGTGAAGGAACAGAAGCAGTGACGAAACTTCGTGAAGTCGCAGAGCTGAACGCCGCGCTGCGGCTCAGTATCGCGAGCGGGCCGCACTTCGTCGAGATCGCGCCGATGGCGGGCGGACGCATCACGCGTTTCGCCACGCAGGACGCGCGCGGTCTGCACGACTGGCTCGCGCCGGTGACGGCCGAGCGTTGGCCGTGCGATGCGTGGCCCAAGGGCGGCAGCTATCCGCTCGTGCCGTTTTCTAATCGCGTGCGTGATTCGCGCTTTTCCGCGCCGGACGGTTCCATCGTCGAACTCGCGACGTTTCCGGGCACGGCGCACGCGCTGCACGGCTTCGGCCAGTTCGCGGCGTGGAGCGTCGAGCTTCAGGAAGCGGATTGCGTCGTGCTGCGCTACGCGCACGGGGAAGGCGAACACGGCTGGCCCTGGGCGTTCGAGGCCGTGCAAATGATCGAGGTGAATGCGGACGGCATGCGGCTGTCGATGCGCGTCGCGAACCGCTCGTCGAGCCCGATGCCGGTCGGCCTCGGTTTTCATCCGTACTTCGGCGCGCAGGAAGCCGAATTGCGCACGACGACGCATTGGCGCCACGAAGCGGAGATCGCGATCGCGCCGACCGACGAACGGCCCGCGCATCGGCACGAGCGCGAGCCGGACGGCTACACGCGTTATCTGGGCGGCTGGGACGGACGCGCGACGTTGCGTTACGCCGACGGCCGTACGCTCGAACTGAGCGCCGACGACGCGCTCGGCCACGTCGTCGTGCATTGTCCGGCGGGCGCGGGATATCTGTGCGTCGAGCCGGTCTCGCACGTCAGCGACGGCTTCAATCTCGCGGCGCAAGGTTTTCCCGGCACCGGCGTCGCGGTCATCGCGCCAGGTAGTGAAATACGGGCGTCGCTCGCGATGGCAGCCGCCGCGAACCCGGCCCCGCGCGACGGCGCCGCCGCCTGACGCGCGCCTCGACACAGGCGCGCCCGCGAACCGCGGGACAGCGCGACGCTTTCGCCGGCAACATGCCCCCGACGATGCAGATATCCGTGTTCATGGCGCACCTCCGGTAGCTCAGCGTGTGAGCGGCATCGAGAAGAAGGATTCGACGAGATCGACGATTCGCCACGTCGCGCAAGGTCGGCGGCAATGGGCGTCGAAACCGGCTTCTTTGAGCGTCTGCACGGGATCGGCCGGCCACACGTTGCTCATCGCGACGAGCAGGCGGCCGGTGACGTCGGCGTCCATGCGCAGCGTGCGCAGGAAGACGTAGCCGGAATCGTTGTCGAGGCTCGTATCGAGCAGCAGCGCGTGCGGCTGCCAGCTATTCACCAGCGCGCGCACCGATTTCATGTCCTGCGAGAGGATGACCTGCAAGCCTTTGAGCCGAAGCTGGACGGCGAGCGAATCGCCGACCGACTTGTCCGCATGGGCAATCAGCACACGGCGCGACGCATCCCCGGCGCGCGCCCGCTTGATACGCCACAATGCGAATTCGCTTTCGTTAGCGGCCAGACGGCTTGACATCTCATCCTCCATTCTCGTTTGAGCGACGTGGTGATTCGACTGCACCCAGTTTCGACCGAACGGGCCGGCCGCTGAACCCGGCACGGGGAGGGGAAGCGGAGGATTTTGGGGGACTGCCGAATGTATCCCTGCGAAAGGAGGGTGGAAGTCGGGCAAGGCGCGCGTAATATCGGAACCGTTCTCGGAGCGTCGCAATGGAAAATGGCTATTTCAAAACTGTGTTGCTAGTAGAGGACGAAGGGCTCACCAGGAGCGCCATGAAAAGCCTCATCCTGGCAAACGAGCCTTTGCTCGAAATCGACGAAGCCGATGGTTTCGAGCAGGCGAAAGCCAAGCTTTCCGCCAACACCTACGATCTGATGTTTCTCGACTACCACCTGCGCGGCCAGGCGACCGGCATGGATCTGCTCAACTGGATCCGCGAGGAAGAGCGCGAGATTCAGACGATCATGTTGTCGGCGCAAGACGACCGCGACACCGTGCTCGAATGCATCAAGAACGGCGCGTGCGGATTCATCTCGAAGGGAAGCGAACAGGGCGCGAGCGTGTTCCGCGAAGCCCTGAAAACGATTCTCAACGGACGCGTCTATCTGCCCAATACCGTGCTCGGCAAGGGCGGCCACAGCCCGAAGCCGGTTTCACCGCACGCAGGCGTGACCATCGAATCGCTCGATCTGCCGCCGCGCCTGACCGAAACGCTGCGCTATCTGCTGCAGGGACTGTCGAACAAGGCGATCGCGCGGAAGATGAATATCAGCGAAAACACGGCCAAAGAGTATTCGAGCGATCTGCTCGCGCGCTTTCACGTGACACGGCGAACGTTTCTGATCGTCGAAATGGCGCGGCGCGGTATCGAAATGCCGATGAGCAATACATCGTCGGCATCCTGACCTTCCGTCATTCTTTCTCGACGCGGGCGCACCGAAAGGGCGCCCGCGTCGTCTTTTTGCATCGTTCCGAAGAATGCCGCCGGGGATGGTAAGGTAGAGCCCGGACTAATTTCGAGACAAGGTCAGCGCAGGTGATTCGCAGGATGACGTTCATGAAAATGCAAGGCGCCGGCACGGCATTCACGGTGACAGCGGCGCTGCTTCTCGGCGCGTGCGCGCCGCTTCCGCAGCAGAGCGATGCCGGCGCCGCCGCGGCGGCGTCCGCGGCATCGGCTACGCAGGCGGCTCAGGCGGCAGCCAAGGCACCCGTCGCTCCGGCGCCGCCGGGTGAGCGGCGGATCATGGTCGGCACCCCGAATGGCTACCATCTGATGCTCAAGACGACGCCGCCATCGCAAGTCTGCGACAACGACGCGTTCACCGACGGCGTGCGCTACGGCTATGCGTTGACGTGGAACCGGCTCGTCGGCGAGGACATGCGCAACGGCGGCAAGGCGAAGCGCAAGTTCGACGCCGCCGCCGTCCATTCCCAGGACGATCAGTACAAAATCCAGTGGGACGGCAAGGTGCGCGTCAACGCGTGCGCATCGGACGGTTATCTGATCGGACGGGTCATCGGCACGCATCTGGCCGGCGTCGACATGCAAAATGGCAAGCCGTCCTGACGCGCGGGAGCGGGATCAGTCGCAGGTGTGCGTCGCGGTCACGTAGCGGCCCGCCGCCGCGATATCGCCGTAAATCGTGTAACCGGTGCCGCCCGCCGACGCCTGCGCGATGACGAGCACCACCGACTGGCTCGTCGGCCCGCCGCTCGGTACCGATACCGCCAGCGTGTCGGAGCTCGGCGAGTATTCGCGCACGCGCGGCGCGATCGGCGTCCATTTTTCCTTCACGCAGCGGATGAAGTCGTACGGCGCATACCGCGAGGTGCCCGAGCCGTACGGCACGGTCTTGAGCAGGGCGTCGTCGGTCGATACGCACCCGCCCAGAAGGGACGCGCCGACGGCGGCGAACAGGATTGCAGTGATTTTTTTCATGATTGCGATGCCTTTTTTTGTAGTATCCGCTTAAGCTACTGTCCCGTGTTCATTCGACGCCGGCACGTTCGCGGCCGTCGATCCTAACCGCTTCCCTGACAAACCGTAAAGCGCTTGCGATCGCTCGTTCGGGCACACGGTGCAGGCCGGGAAAGCGCGCCAGAACTGAATGCAAGCTTTCTATTCGTAGTTTTCCCAATATTAGTCAAGTCGGGTCAACCGGCGCCGTTATACAGGCGTTTCACGCTTTGAAGCCTTTTGTATGGCGCGAGCGCGGGCGGCGGGAGCCGAAGTGGCGCTCTCCGACCGCGCAACGTCTCATCTCGAGCGCGGATCCCGATAACCGTGATGTATGTTGCCATCGCCGATTTTCGACGAAGGCGGCTTGAGCCAGTTTGATAGAACGTATGTCTCGCACAAAGTTGCTCGCCCGGCTTCGCGCCAACACTCCGCTCGGACGCATGTCCGGCGGCGTCGATCTCCAGCGGTTCGCCGCGCCCGCGCTCACGATCGTCATCTGCGTGCTGCTGCTCGTGGTGTTTCAGCATCTTTCGCGCTCGGTCGATTACAAATCGGTGATGCACTCGCTGCGCGTGATGACGCCGCAAGCCTGGGCCGCCGCGCTGCTCGCCACCGCGCTCAGCTTCGCCGCGCTCGTCGGGCGCGATGCGGTCGGACTTCGCCATATCGGCGTCAGAATGCCGCGTTCGCTGCTGTGGGTTGGGGCGACGGTCGGCTCCGCGCTCGGCAACGTCACGGGTTTCGGCGCGCTGACGGGCGGCGCCGTGCGTTGCCGCGTATACGGCGCGGCCGAAGTCACGCCCGCGCAGGTCGGCCGCCTGACGATTTTCACGAGCATCACGCTCGCGCTGTCGCTCGCGTTCATGGCCGCCGCCGGCATGTTGTTCAGCGCAGGCACGCTCCCGGAAATGATGCATCTGCCGCCAGCCGCCTTGCGCGTTGCGGGTGCGGCGCTTCTGGCGGTGTTCGCGGCGATGGTCATCGTCTGCGGCCGCGAGCCTCGCACGCTGCGTTCGCGCTGGAAGTGGCTCGCGTTCACGGTGCCTGCGCGCCGCGATTTCGTCGCGCAAGCCGCGCTCGCTGTCATCGACGTCTTCGGCGCCGGTCTCGCGCTGTGGGCGCTCCTGCCGAATCCCCAGGTGGGCTTCGGCGAATTCATGACGGTTTTCTCGGCGGCGATGCTGCTCGGCATGATCGGCCATACGCCGGGCGGTGTCGGCGTGTTCGAGGCGGCGATGGTCTTCGCGCTCGGCGGCAGCGTTCATACACCCGACGTGCTCGCCGCGCTGCTTGCGTATCGCGCGATCTACTTTGGCTTGCCGCTGATCCTGTCGGCGGGCGTGATGGCCGCGTTCGAGGGCCGCGCGCTGAAAGGCCGTTTCAACGTTTTGAGCTCGCGTCACGTCTCGCAACTCGCGCCGCTCTTTCTGTCGATCGTCACGTTCGCGGCCGGCTCGATGCTCGTCATTTCGGGCGCGACGCCCGCGTTCAAGATGCGTATCGCGCTCTTGCAGACCATCGTGCCGTTGTGGGTGCTGGAAAGCTCGCAACTGCTCGGCTCGGTGCTCGGCGTGCTGCTGCTCTTCGTCGCGCGCGGGCTGATGCGCCGCCTCGACGCCGCCTGGTGGCTCGCGCTTGCGCTGGCGGTCGCGAACCTCGCGCTGTCGCTCGCGAAGGGCCTCGCGTTCGTCGAAGTGGGCGTGCTCGCGTTTCTCGTCGTCCTGCTCATTTTGACGCGCGAGCGCTTCAATCGCCGTTCCTCGCTCTTCGCCGAGCGTTTCACCGCGACGTGGCTCATCTCGATCGGCGTCGTGATGGCGCTCGCCGTCTGGATCATGTTCTTCGCCTTCCGCGACGTGCCGTATAGCCGCGATCTCTGGTGGCAGTTCGCCTTCGACGAGCGCGCCCCGCGTGCGCTGCGCGCGACGCTCGCGGCGTCGCTGTTCGCCGCGGCCTTCGCGGTGTGGCAACTGCTGCGCCCGGCCGCGGGCCGCTTCGTCAAGCCCGCGCCGCAAGATCTCGCCGATGCCGCGCGCATCTTCCGCGCGCAGGAACGCAGCGACGCCGGTCTCGCGATGATGGGCGACAAGAGCTTCATCTTCTCCGAGTCGCGCGAAGCATTCCTGATGTACGCGAAGCACGGCCGCACCTGGGCCGCGCTGCACGATCCCGTCGGCCCGCGCCGCGAATGGGCGGAACTCATCCGCAAGTTCGTCGAACTCGCGCACGCCCACAACGGCCGCGCGGCGTTCTATCAGGTGCGCGCCGACGCGCTGCCGCTCTATCTCGACGCCGGCCTCACGCTGATGAAGCTCGGCGAGGAAGCGCACGTCGCGCTGTCCGAGTTCGATCTCAAGGGCTCGCATCGTTCGCATCTGCGTTATGCATTGAAGCGCGGCGAGCGGGATGGCTTCGATACCGAAGTGATCGGGCCGGAGCGCATCGCCGAAAGCATGCCGATGCTGCGCGCCATCTCCGACGACTGGCTCGAAAGCCGTTCCGCGCGCGAGAAGAGTTTCTCCGTCGCGGCGTTCAACGAGGAATATCTCGCGGCGCAGTCGGTGCTGCTCGTGCGTCAGCAGGGCGAGCCGGTCGCGTTCGTCACCTTCATGACGACGGACATGAACACCGAAGCGACCGTCGGCGTGATGCGTCATGTCGCGGCGGCGTCGCCGTACGCGATGGAATATCTCTTCACCAAGCTCGCGCTGCATCTGAAGGAGGCGGGGTTCAAGTCGCTGTCGCTCGGCATCGCGCCGCTTTCGGGCATGGAGCCGACGCCGCTCGCATCGCACTGGCATCGTCTTGCCGGGCTCGTGTGGCGTTTCGGCGGCCGTTTCTACAACTTCCGCGGTCTGCGCGGATTCAAAAGCAAGTTCCAGCCGCGCTGGGAACCGCGTTATCTCGCGGCGTCCGGTTCGGTCGGCGTATTTTTCACTTTGGCGGATCTTTCGCTCCTCGCGGGCGGCTGGCGTTCATGAAATTTCTTTGCAAGAAAGCGGCGGCGCTCGTGTTGGCCGTCGTGTGTGGTGTGTATGTGACCGGTGCGGCGCACGCCGCCGAGTCGATTCCCGGCGGACGTTACGGCCAGGTCACGCTGACGAAGCCTTCGGGCGACATGACCGGGTTCGTCGTGCTGTTCTCCGGGAAGAACGGCTGGACGGCGGCCGACAGCCAGGCCGCCGACGCGCTCGCCGCGAAGGGCGCAATGGTCGTCGGCGTGGACACGATGAAATACGCCGCGAAGCTGCAGGCCGACAAGACCGAGAAGGACTGTCACAACCTCGTCGGCGATGCGGAGAACATGAGCCATCAGCTCGAACGCACCGTGCAGTCGAATCGCTATTTCGCGCCGATCCTCGTCGGCACGGGGCAGGGCGCGACGGTCGCGGAAAGCGCGCTCAAGCAGGCGCCCGACAACACCGTCGCGGGCGCCGTGTCGCTCGCCGCCGATCCGATGCTCGACCCGCGCTTCAATCCGTGCGCGCCGGATGCAGCCATCATCCACGCGAAAGGTCTGCCGGGCTTCTTCGAATACACGGCGGTGCTCGAAGCGGGCCGCTCGAAAGCCGACGCGCTCGTCGCGATGGCCGCGCCCCATCTGAAAAAGCCCGAGCCTTTGAGCGACGGCGACGTCTCCGATCTGCCGCTGATCGAATTGCGCGCCGCGCAGCCGACCGATCTGCTCGCCATCGTCATTTCCGGCGACGGCGGCTGGCGCGATCTCGACAAGACAATGGCGCTCGCGCTGCAACGCGACGGCGTGTCGGTCATCGGCATCGACTCGCTGCGCTACTTCTGGAGCGAGAAGTCGCCGCAGCAGACCGCCAACGATCTCGCCCGCGTGATCCGCGCTTACAACGCGCGCTGGCATACGAGCCATGTGGCGCTCGTCGGCTATTCGTTCGGCGCGGATGTAATGCCGTTCGCCTATAACCGTCTGCCCGACGCGGCGCGCGCGCAAGTGTCCTATATCTCGCTAATGGGTTTCGCGCCCGACGCCGACTTCCAGATCCGCGTGACGGGCTGGCTCGGCATGAAGGCAAGCGACAAGGCGCTCAAAGTGCGGCCGGAATTGAACAAGCTGCCGCCGTCGATGGTGCAATGCATCTACGGCGAAAAAGAAGAAGATACGCTGTGCCCTGATCTGACGAAGACGGGCATCGACGTGGTGAAGCTGCCGGGCGATCATCACTTCGGCGGCGACTACGACGCGCTCGCGCGACGCATCCTCGCGGGCTGGCGCAAGCAGATCGCGGCGCGGCAGGGCTGACGCCGCGCCCGGCTCTCGAAATTACTTCAGCGGACCGAGAAAATCGCGCTTGCCGATCGGCACGCCGAGATGGCGCAGGATGTCGTGCGTCGTAACGACGTGGAAGTAGAAGTTCGGCAAGCCGAAACCGAAGAGATAATCGTCGCCGGAAAACGACGGCGAGAAATCCGGAAACTTTAGCGTGATCGTGCGCGTTTCGCAGGCCGCGAACGACGCCTTGTCGATACTTTTCAGAAATGCGATGGTCTTCTCGATGCGCGCCTGCAATGCCTCGAAGCTATCTTCGTTGTCCTCGAAACGCGGCGCTTCGACTTCCGACAGACGCGCCGCCGACAGCTTCGCCGTATCGCTTGCGCGCTGGATCTGCGCGGCGAGCGGCAGCATGTCGGGCGCGAGGCGCGCGTTGATGACATCGGCGTGAGCGAGGCCTTTCTCATCGGCGAAGGCGGCGCCTTTCTTCAGCAGATCCGCGCACACTTCGAGTCCGCGAATGAAGACCGGAATCGATGCGCGATACATCGTGAGGGACATGGATTGTTCTCCTTGAGATTCTGATTCGTTAGTGACAGGGGAGAGAAGCATAGCGCCGCGCCCGTTCGCCTGCTCGAATCGGCGGTAAAGATTCATTGCTCGGCGTGGCGCGCCTCCCACGCGCGCAGCGCCGCCCTGTAACGCGCCAGTTCCTCCTGATACAGATCGAAGATGCATGGATTGCAGCCGCTCTGGCAGCAGTCTTCCGGCAGCGGGCGCTCGGGCGGCAGCGGGCGTGGATCGTCGGCGGAGCGGGCGCGATCGGTTGGGAGATCGGTCATCGCTTCATTGTGCATCGGCCTTCACGGCTACACTTTGGCGGCGTATCGCGCCATGCACAATGCGATACTGCGCGCGGGGCGACGATGGCGCCTCGTCATCACGTCGATCGGACCGAGGACTTCACGCGATGAATCAGATCGTCAGCCTTGCGATCGCCGGCGCACTCGCGGGCGCGTTGCTCGCCGGCTGTGCCGCGCCCGCGCAGCCCGACTCCAGCGCCCAGACGGCCTGGCGCGCCGAAATCCGCCGCACGCAGGACGGCATCCCGCACATCCGCGCGGCCGACTGGGGCAGCCTCGGCTTCGGTTTCGGCTACGCGCAGGCGCAGGACAATCTGTGCACGCTCGCCGATGGCTTCGTCACGTATCGCGGCGAGCGCTCGGCTTATTTCGGCCCCGATGCGCGCCCGCCCGCCGCCGCGACCTTCGGCCAGCCGCGCAATATCGACGCCGATTTCTTCTTCCGGCTGATCGGCGGCGAGGTGGCGGTCGAGCGTTTCCGCGCGGCGCAGACGCCTGAACTGCGCGACCTGATCGACGGCTTCGCGAACGGCTACGACCGCTATCTCGCCGATCTGAACGCGGGCAGTTTTTCGGGCGCGCACGCGGCATGCCGCGGCAAGCCGTGGGTCGACAAGATCAGCGCCGACGATATCTACCTGCGCCTGATCGCCGCCAATCTCGCGGGCGGCTCCGCGCGCTTCGTGACGCCGATCGCAATCGCGCATCCGCCGAAAGCGGCGACGGTCGGTGACGGCGCATCGACCGTGCGCGACGTGTTGCGCTTTCCCATCGGCGAAAATCCGGGCATCGGCAGCAATGCGCTCGCGTTCGGCGCGCCGATCACCCGCGACAGGCGCAGTCTCCTGTTCGGCAATCCGCACTGGTTCTGGCGCGGCCCCGACCGTTTCTATCAGGCGCAACTGACGATTCCCGGGCAAGTGAACGTCGCGGGCGTGTCGTTTCTGGGCGTGCCGCTGATCGTCCTCGGCTTCAACGAGAACATCGCGTGGACGCATACGGTGTCGAGCGCACGGCGTTTCGGCATCTTTCAGTTGACGCTCGATCCCGCCGATCCGGCGCGCTATCTCGTCGATGGTCAAAGCGAGCCGATGACGCCCGTGCCGCTCACCGTGCGCGCGCGCCGCGACGATGGCACGTACGAATCCGTGTCGCGCACGCTGTATAGAACGCGCTTCGGGCCGGTCGTCGATCTCTCGTCGATGGCGCCGGGACTCGGATGGAGCGCGCAGCGCGCGTACGCGATCGCGGATGTGAACGTCGACAACACGCGCGCGTTCCAGAACTTTTTCGCGTGGAATCAGGCGCGCTCGCTCGCCGATTTCATGGCGATCCAGAAGCGCTATGCCGGCATGCCGTGGGTCAACACCTTCGCGATCGGCCGCGACGACGCGCGCGTATGGTTTGCCGACTTAGGTCCGATCCCGAACGTGCCCGACGCGCTCGCGCAATCGTGCACGCCGCCCGCCGGACACGCATTCGCGGCCCGCGCGCCGGGCGTGCCATTCCTCGACGGCTCGAAAAGCGCGTGCGCGTGGCGCGTCGATCCGGCGAGCGCGCAGCCGGGCACGCTGCCCATCGCGCAACTGCCGAGCATCGTGCGCGGCGATTATGTCGGCAACTTTAACGACAGCTACTGGCTCACCAACGCGAACGCGCCGATGTCGGGCTATCCGCGCATTGCGGGCGCGACGCGCGTCGAGCAATCGCTGCGCACGCGCTACGGCCATCTGCTCGCCGCGCGCCTGCAACGCGAGCGCGGCGGCGTAACGCGCGAGGCGCTCGAATCGGCGGTGCTGGAAACCGGCTCGATGTCCGAGCGGCTGTTCCGCCAGCCGCTGCTCGACGCGGTATGCAGGGTGAACGACGCGGCCGGATCGCTGCGCGAAGCCTGCGAGGTTCTGCGCAACTGGAACGGCACGGCGGATATCGACGCGCGCGGCGCGAATCTGTGGGACGAGTTCTGGCAGCGCGCGATGCACATCGCGCCGGATCGTCTGTTCGAAGCGGCCTTCGATCCGGACAAGCCGCTCGCGACGCCCGCGGGCCTTAACGTGGCCAATCCGGCCGTCGTGCAGGACTTGCGTCAGGCGCTCGGCGGTGCGGCGCTCGCGCTGAGCCTCAACGGTTTCGCGCTCGATTCGCGGCGCGGCGACATCCTCTACACGACGCGCAACGGCGCGCGCGTGCCGCTTTACGGCGGCTGCGACGAAGCGGGCTATTTCACGATCGTCTGCGCGCGTCGCCCGCTCGACGCGAAGGGTTATCCGATGGACTTGAGCGGACAGGGCGACAGCTATGTGCAGGTCGTAAGCTTCGGCGAAAACGGCGTGGAGGCCGACACGATGCTGTCGCACGCCGAGTCGGACGATCCCGCTTCGCCGCATTCGGGCGACGCGACGCGCGCCTTCGCGGCCAAACGCTGGACGCGCTTCCCGTTCACCGAAAAGGCGATCGATGCTGATCCGGCGACGACACGCGTCGTCGTTTCCGGCACGCGCGATGACGCGGCGAGCGCACCGCAACATTGAAAAACGCGCACACGCGGCGCGGTGCCGGTCCAGCCGAGGGCAAATCCCGTCTATGATTGAAGTTTGCCTCGAAGGGAAACACGGTCATGACACTCGGCGACAGCACGCAACACGACGCGGTACGGCTCGATTCCGCCGCGCTGCGGGATTTCGTGGATCGCAAATGGAACGATGAGATCGTGCCGGCGCTGACCGACTACATCGCCGTGCCCGCCAAAAGCCCGATGTTCGATAGCGACTGGGCGCGCCACGGTTTCATCGAGCGCGTGGTCACGGATGCCGTCGACTGGATTACGACGCAGCCGGTGAAAGGTCTGAAAGTCGAGATCGTGCGGCTGCCGGAACGCACGCCGGTCATCTTTTTCGAGGCGCCCGCCACGCGCTCGGGCAGCACCGAAACGGTCGTGCTGTACGGCCATCTGGACAAGCAGCCGGAATTCGAAGGCTGGCGCAGCGATCTCGGTCCGTGGACGCCGAAACTCGAGGACGGCAAGCTCTACGGACGCGGCGGCGCTGACGACGGCTACGCGACCTATGCCAGCATCACCGCGCTCGCGGCGCTCGATGCGCAGGGCGTCGAGCGTCCGCGCTGCGTGGGCATCATCGAGACGTGCGAGGAGTCGGGCAGTTACGACCTGCTCCCTTACATCGACGCCTTGCGCGAACGGCTCGGCGATGTCGGCCTCGTCATCTGCCTTGATTCCGGCGCGGGCAACTACGATCAGCTCTGGCTCACGACGTCCCTGCGCGGGCTCGTCGCGGGCGATCTCGAAGTGCAGGTGCTGGACGAAGGCATTCACTCGGGCGGCTACGGCGGCATTGCGCCATCGGCGTTTCGCATTCTGCGGCATCTCATCGACCGTCTGGAAGACTCGAGCACCGGCAATCTGCTGCCGGCCGGTTTTCATTGCCCGCTTCCGATCCCGCGCAAACGCGAAATTGAAATGACCGCGCGCATCCTCGGCGACGACGTATGGAAGAAGATGCCGTGGGCGTGCGGCGCGGACGGCACCAGCGTTCTGCCGACGACCACCGATCCGCGCGAGGCGCTGCTCAATTCGACGTGGCGTCCGTCGCTTACCGTGACGGGGGCGTCGGGTCTGCCGCCTCTCGCGGATGCGGGCAACGTGCTCGCGCCGCGCACGGCGTTCAAGCTGTCGCTGCGGCTGCCGCCGCTCGTCGATGCGGGCAAGGCAATCGTCCAGTTGCAACGGCTGCTCGAAACGGACCCGCCATACAACGCCAAAGTGACTTTCAAGCCCGAAGCGGGCGCGGCGACCGGCTGGAATGCGCCCGATCTCGCGCCGTGGCTGAGTACGTCGCTGAACGAGGCGTCGAAACGTCACTTCGGCGCGAACGTCGCGTATATGGGGCAGGGCGGAACGATTCCACTGATGAATACGCTCAAGGAAGGTTTTCCGCGCTCGCAATTCATGGTGTGCGGCGTGCTCGGGCCGAAATCGAACGCGCATGGTCCGAACGAATTTCTTCATGTGCCGTATGCGAAGAAGCTGACGGCGTCGGTGGCCGAGGTAATCGCGGCGGCGCCTTGAGCGTTCTTCGATCGGTCGATGGTTCGAAAAGCCCGGCTCGTCCGGGTTTTTTTTCGCCAGTTTCAGCGATTTCTGAAAAACAAACTGGTAAGGCCAGTTGATCGTCTGTAAAGTAATAAGCCCGCGCGACTCAGAAAAATCGGGCGCGCGAGCCATCAACTACGGAGACGATTGTCGCAATGAATGCATCCCTCACGCCGACCCCTTCCGCCGCCGAACAGCGCATCGCCGCGGACACGCTGCACGCCTACGTCCGCGCGATCTGGGAATCCGCCGGCAGCGCGCCGCGCGAAGCGGAACTGGTCGCGGATCACCTCGTGATGTCGAATCTGTCGGGCCACGATTCGCATGGCGTCGGCATGATTCCGCGCTATGTCGCGTCGCTCGGCGAAGGGCAACTGAAGCTCAACACGCACGCCGAAATCGTGCGCGACGCGGGCGCGGTGCTGACCATCGACGGCCGCAAGGGTTTCGGCCAGGTCGTCGCCTACGAGGCGATGGAGCACGGCATCGAGCGGGCGAAAAAGCTCGGCGTCTGCGCGGTCGGGCTGCGCAACGCGCACCACATCGGACGCATCGGACACTGGGCGGAGCAGTGCGCGAAGGCGGGGCTGGTGTCGTTCCACTTCGTGAACGTGGCGGGCGATCCGCTCGTCGCGCCGTTCGGCGGGATCGACCGGCGCTTCGGCACGAATCCGTTCTGCGCCGCGTATCCGCGCGACGGCAAAAGCCCGCTCGTGCTCGATTTCGCGACCGCGGGCATCGCTTACGGCAAGACGCGCGTCGCATACAACAAGGGCGTGAAGGTTGCGCCGGGCATGCTGCTCGATCACGAAGGCAAGCCGACCATCGAACCGAAGGTGATGCACGAAGAGCCGTTCGGCTCGCTCACCGCGTTCGGCCTGCACAAGGGTTCGGGGCTCGCCGCGCTGTGCGAAATTTTCGGCGGCGCGCTTTCGGGCGGCTACACGACGCACGAGGAAACGCTGGAGAAATCGAGCGCGATCATCAACTGCATGACCTCGGTGATCGTCGATCCGAACGCATTCGATGCGCCCGCCGCGCAAGCCGAAGCCGAGGCGTTCCTCGAATGGATGAAGGCATCGCCGCGCGCGGAAGGCGTCGACGCGATTCAGGCGCCAGGCGAGCCGGAAGAGGCGCGGCGCGCGGAGCGCACCGCGAATGGCATTGCGATCGATCCGACGACGTGGACGCAGATCCGCGATTCGGCCGCGAAGTCGGGCATGCCGGACGCGGACATTGAGAAGTTCGCGAGCGCGTTGAAGTAACGTTACGCACACGATGGCGCGGCGAAATTGGTCAAGCCAATTTTCCGCGCCACGCACGTTAGCCGACCAGTTCCTTCTCGATCCATTCGATGACCGACGTGCGCTTCGGCTGCCAGCCGAGCATGTCGCGCGTGCGCTTGCTGCGCACGCGGCTGTTCGAGCCGAGGCCGTACGACGCCATTTCGTAGCCCCATTCTTCGATCGCCTGCTCGAGCGGCCAGTCTTCCGGACCGCGCAGATCGAGTGCCTTCGCCATCGACTTCGTCATGTCGCGGAACTGCGCTTCGCCGCTTTCGACAAAGTAGAACATGCCCGCAGGCGATTTCTCCAGCGCGAGCCGATAAATCGCGACGACATCGTCGATATGCACGTTCGACCAGATGTTCAATCCGCGTCCCACATGCCGAACGATGCCGCTTTTGCGCGCTTGCCGCTCCAGACGCGGCAACTGCACGCTCGAAGTATTCGGCACCGCGCCGTGGCCGTAGATCAGCGTGTTGCAGAGCACGGCCGAGCGCACGCCGCGTTTGGCAGCGTCGAGCACGAGATTGTCGATCGCGACGCGCGGCGCCTTGTCGGGCGTCGGCTCGGGCAGATCGTCCTCGGTGTAGATTTTGTCCGATGCCTCGCCGCCCGACGCATCGCCGACGATGCTCGAACCGCTTGTATGCAGAAACGGCTTGTCCGTGCCTTCCAGCGCGCCGATCAGCGCTTCGACCGCGCCGCGATGATCGCTGCTCGCCGCGTTGATGACCGCATCGGCGTTGCGCGCTTCGGCGGCGAGCAGGTCCGTGTCATCCAGACTGCCGATCACCGGTTCGATATCGAGACGCTTCAGGTCGTCGGCCTGTTCCGCACGACGGATGAGTCCGCGCACGCGATGACCGTCGCGCGCGAGTCCCGCCGCAATCGATCCGCCGATGAAACCGCCCGCGCCCGTGATAAAGATGTTCATGTTCTTGCTCCGTTCAAAGTTCAAACTGCGATGGAACGCAGTATGAGCCGTTTCGACTTTCGCAAAAACGGTGATAGTCTCAAATAAACCTTGACTTCAAGTCAATAATCCAACCCCGCCAACGCCTCCGAACCGACGATGCCACCGATCGAACTCATCAATGCTCCCGGCCTGCCGATTCCCGCCGGGCACTACAGCCACGCGACGCGCGCCGGCAATCTCGTCTGCGTGTCCGGCCAGTTGCCGATGCGCCCGGACGGCACGCACACCGGCGATCTTCCGTTCGAAGAACAGGCCGAACAGACGCTTGCCAATCTGCGCACCGTGCTGGAAGCAGCTGGGGCGAGCTTCGCGGACTGCATCGAGGTGACCGTGTATCTCGTCGGTGTCGAGCACTGGAAGGCGTTCAACGAGATTTACGCGCGTCACTTCGGCGCGTGGAAACCGGCGCGCGCCGTCGTGCCGGTCGGCGCGCTCCATTACGGCTACTTGCTGGAAATTTCGGCCCGCGCGTGGATCGAGCGACAGTAGCCGTCAGGCGAGATCGAGCGATCGGGTCAGATCGCCGAGCGGTGCCTGACCACTCGCCGCAAACGCGCGATCCCGCGAAGCGACCCCGTCGAGCGGCGCGAGATCGTGCACGCGCGAGATAAAGCGCAGGATCGAGTTCGTGTCGTACACGGTGTGATCGACATAGCCCTTCTTCGCGAATGGCGAAATCACGAGCGCCGGAATGCGCGAGCCGGGGCCCCAGCGATCGCCCTTCGGCGGCGAGACGTGATCCCACCATCCGCCGTTTTCGTCGACGGTGACGATAACCACGGTGTTCTCCCACTGCGGCCCGCGCCGGATATGCTCGATCACGTTCGAGATGTGGCGGTCGCCCGAGGCAACATCCGCGTAACCCGCGTGCATGTTGAGATTGCCCTGCGGCTTGTAGAACGTGACGGACGGCAGGCGGCCCGCGTCGATGTCCGCGAGCAGCTTGTTCGTCGATGGATCGTCGCCGAGACCCGCATCGCGCAGATGCTGGGCACGCGCGGCCGTGCCTGGCGCGAAGTTCGCAAAATAATTGAACGGTTGATGGTGGTACTGGAAATCCGGCACCGCGCCGGTATCGCGATGCTCCAACGCGTACTGCCACGCGCCGCTGTACCACGCCCAGTCCACGTTCCTGTCCGACAGACGATCGCCGATGGTCGCGTAAGTCTGGGGCGGTAGCACCGATACGTTCGAACGATCCGCATAACGCGGATCGCCGCCCTGCGGCGGCGGCACGTTGCTTGGCTGATAGGGCGGGAACATCGTGTTGACCGCGTAGCCGTCGGCCGTGAGTGCGCCGTCGCGAACGAACTTCGGCGGGCCTTCGAGCGCGGATTTCGGCGAATCCGGCGCGAGTCTGAGGCGCGAAGCTGTAGGATCGTCGCCATCGACAACCGCAAGCAGCTTCGCCGCCGGTCCGCTCTTCGCGTCGGGATAGAGGGGCGCCTGCGCGGAGATCAGGAAAATGTGGTTCAGCCAGGAGCCGCCGAACGCCGACATGAAGAAGTTGTCGCAGAGCGTGTACTGCTGCGCGAGACCCCACAGCTTCAGCGTGTCCGGCGAATTCTGGTAGTGGCCCATGACGAGGCCGCCCGAATCGCCCCACGCCGCGAACTGATTGTTACGCCCCGCGTTGATTTGCATCTGATTCTGATAGAACCGATGCACGAGGTCGCGCGTGATGACGGAACTGGGCAGCGGCGCGCCCTGGGCATCCATTATCTGGAAGGGCGCGTTGCGCAGGTCGGCGATTTGCTGCTCGGTGATCGCGTAGCGCCTGCCACCGACTTCCTGCGCCTGTGGCACGAGCCCGCCCCAGATTTTCGGCAGCGCGGGCATGGGCGTGACGCCGTCTCGATCGAGCTGCGTGTAGTGCGACGCAGGCACGGCCGAAAGCGGATATTGCACGCCCGGATAGTTGCCGTACAGATTCGTGAAGCTGCGGTTCTCCGCGTAAATCACGACGATGTTTCGCACTTTCGCCATCAGCGTGCGATCCAGCGCGATATCAGCCGCTGTTTTCGGGGTGGTCGGCTTGTTTTCGAACAGGTTGCACCCGCCGAGCGACAGCCCCGCAAGACCCACTCCGGCGGCGAGAAGGCGCCGCCGCGCGGGGTCCGCGGGTGCGTCGCCGGATGACGTTTCGTTGCCGGAGGGAAGCTCGTGCTGCGGATGATCGTGCTCATTCATCGCCTGACTCCTCGTGATTTAGATGACGCGCCCGTGACGCGACGCCCCGGCCCGCCCGCCGTTGCGTCGGGCAGCGCGACTGAGTGAGGATGATGCCGCATCGCCCGGCTGCGGGAAACCCGGCCGAACGGCATAGGCAAAAAACAGGAACAACGTGCGAATCGGCCTATGTCTTTCGGCCGACTGGAAAGCGCCGGCGAGCGTGACTAACATCAACTGAACACGAGCTTTGCTCCGACGAGAACGAGCGTCGCGGCGAGCAGGTAACGCAGCAGCTTTTCCGGCGCCTTGGAAGACAACATGCTGCCAATGGCGATGCCCGGAATCGAGCCCACGAGGAGCGAGGCGAGCAGCGCCCAGTCGACCGAGCCGAGCATCCAGTGCCCGGCGCCGGCGATCAGCGTCAGCGGCACCGCGTGAGCCACGTCGGAGCCGACGATGCGCACCGTCGCGAGACGCGGATACAGCAGGAGCAGCACGGTCACGCCAATCGCGCCCGCGCCTACGGAAGTGATCGAGACCAGCATGCCGAGAATCGCGCCGGTGAGAATCGTCCACGCGGCGGTGCGCGTGGGATGTTCGGGACGGCCGTGTCCTTTCTTGTAGGCAAAACGTGCGAGTTGCGGCCTGAAGATCAGCGAAATGGCGGTGATGAGCAGCGCCGTGCCGAGTATCGACTGAATGAGGCGCGCGGTGTCCGGCGACGTAATGCCATGCGCGTGCAGAAGGTAGAGCGTAATGGCCGCGGCCGGCACGCTGCCCGCCGCGAGGCGGCCGGTGATGCGCCAGTCGACCGAGCCTTTGGTGCTGTGGACGAGCGTGCCGGCGGATTTTGTCGCGGCGGCATACAGCAGGTCGGTGCCGACAGCGGTCGCCGGATGGATGCCGAACAGCAGGACGAGCAGCGGCGTCATCAGGGAGCCGCCGCCTACACCTGTCAAACCTACCAGGAAACCCACCGCGAGTCCTGAGGCAGAATAAAGTAAGTCGATATGCGGAAATGGCATTGCGCGCGGAGAACCCGGAAGGCGTGTTTGGGTCGAAAAACCGTCGATGATAGCGGGTAAGCGGCCCGGCTGCTGCACGGAAAGCAGCGCCGGCCGGGCGATTGCGGCGTCCAGCACTTTGGAGCGTGTCCCGAAGTGACTCACGAACACCCTTCAGATAACTTTCAGGAAGGTGCAATGAATACACAGGAACAGACGCAACACCAGCAACAACAGCAACAACAAACGCAGGGATCCCAACCAAGGGTGCCGGATGAAGCCTTCATTCCGACCGAGAACGCGAACTTGCCAAGCGAACGCCAGTTCGTGCTGAAGTCGGGCAACACGTTCGCCGTCTACGACGCCAACGGCGACATTCGCGGCGGCGACGACGGCCTCTTCGTCAACGACACGCGCGTGCTGTCGGAACTGGTGCTCACGTTCGGCGGCCGGGCGCCATCGCTGCTTTCGGGCAGCGTGTCGAGCGACAACGCCGTATTCACGGCGCATCTGACGAATCGCCCGCTGCCGCCGATCGGCGGGGCGCGCACGCCGGAAGGCGTGATTCACGTCGAACGCAAGCGCGTGCTGTCGGGGCACGTGCTGCACGAAAGTATCGTGCTGACCAACTACGGCACGGAGCCCTCCACGGTGCCGCTGTCCATCTCCTTCGCTGCGGACTTTCTCGACATGTTCGAGGTGCGCGGCGCGAAACGCGGCAAGCGCGGGACATTGCGGACGCCGACGGTCGAAAACGGCGAAGTCGTGTTGCGTTACGTCGGCCTGGATGAAGTGGAGCGGACGGCGCGAATCCAGTTCACGCCCGCGCCGGACGTTCTGTCGCCGACGCGCGCCGACTACGCGCTGCATATCCAGTCGGAAACCGCGATCTCCGTGTATTTGTCGGTGACGGCGGTGACGCACGCGCTTTCCGACGCGAGCGAGGAAAGCAAGCGCAACGCGGCGGAAGCCGCCGAGTGCGCGCCCGAATCGGGCCGTCCGGCGATCCGCGATGCGCTCGTGGAGGCGCATAGGCGCATGCGCGACAGACGCCGTGCGAGCGCGCGCGTGCGTTCGAGCAACCCGCTCTTCAGCGAATGGATCGACCGTTCGCTTGCCGATCTCGGCCTGCTCACCACCGATCTCGAAACCGGCCCGTATCCCTACGCCGGCATTCCGTGGTTCTCGACGGCGTTCGGCCGCGACGCGATCATCACGTCGCTGCAAATGCTCTGGCTGCATCCCACGCTCGCGCGCGGCGTGCTGCGCTTTCTCGCGGCGAATCAGGCGCGCGAGGATTCGGCGTTCCGCGATGCCGAAATCGGCAAGATCATGCACGAAACGCGCAAGAGCGAGATGGCGGCGACCGGCGAGGTGCCGTTCGCGCTGTACTACGGCGGCGTCGACAGCACGCCGCTCTTCATCGTGCTGGCGGGCGCATATGCGGAGCGCACCGGCGACCGCGCCCTGATCGACGAAATCTGGCCGGCGCTGCAACTCGCGGCGCAATGGGTCGCGCGCCATTGCGACAAGAATCCGTACGGCCTGCTCGACTACCAGCGCGCGTCCGAGCATGGGCTGGCGAATCAGGGCTGGAAGGACAGTCAGGATTCGGTCTTTCACGCGGACGGCAAATTCCCCATCGGGCCGATATCGCTCGTCGAAGTGCAGGGCTACGCGTCGACCGCGTTCTCCACGATGGCGCGCCTTGCTCGCGAACGCGGCGACGACGTCAACGCAAGCGACTTCGAGCGCCGCGCGCGTCATATCCGCGAGCGCGTCGAGGAGATGTACTGGATGCCGGAGCTGGAGTTTTACGGCATCGCGCTCGATGGCAAGGGTGAGCTGTGCCGCGTGCTGTCGTCGAATGCGGGACATCTGCTCGCGTTCGATCTGGTCGACCGCAAGCGCGGCGAGGCCGTCGCGCGTCAGCTCGAATCAACGCTCTTTCATACCGGCTGGGGCGTGCGCACGCTCGCGGCAGGGCAGCCGCGCTTTAATCCGATGTCGTATCACAACGGCTCGGTGTGGCCGCACGACACGGCGCTGTGCGCGCGCGGTCTCGCCCGTTACGGCGATCGCGGCGCGGCCGTGGGCCTGCTGCAATCGCTGTTCGAAGCAGCCGTCACGTTCGATATGCGCCTGCCCGAGCTTTTCTGCGGATTCACACGGCAACGCGGCGAGCGGCCCATCGCCTATCCGGTCGCGTGCCTGCCGCAGGCGTGGGCCGCTGGCACGCCCTTCATGATTCTCGAAGCGTGTCTCGGCATGACGGTGGATGCCATCAACGAAGAAGTGCGCATCGACCGGCCCGAGCTGCCCGAGGGCATCGACTGGCTGGAAATTGGCGATCTGCGGCTGGGCGATAAAACCGCGACGATCACGTTCCGGCGCGTCGGCGGGCAGGTGATTCCGTCGGTCGAAGGCGATGTGCGGGTCGTCGCGGTGCTTTGATGTGCAGGACGCACGGCCCCGAATGAGCGCCGTGCGTCCGGTTCGCACTTAAACGGCCACGCTGCCGACGTAGTTTTCGGCGAGCGCGGTCGCAGCGGCGCGCGATGTCGTCACGTGTTCGAGTTCCGCGACCTGAAGGCGCTGCTCGAACGGCGACGTGTCGTCGAGCTTGTGGAGCATGCGCGTCATCCACCACGAGAAGTGCTCGGCGCGCCAGACGCGCTTGAGCGCCGTCTCGGTGTAGCGAGTCAGCTTTTCGCTCGTGCCTTCCGTGTAGTAGTCGAGAAGTGCGGCGTTCAGCACGCGCACGTCCGACACCGCGAGGTTCAGGCCCTTCGCACCGGTCGGCGGCACGATGTGCGCGGCATCGCCGGCGAGGAAGAGCTTGCCCGACTGCATCGGCGTGGAAACGAAGCTGCGCATGCCGACGATGTTCTTCTGGAAGATCTTGCCTTCGGTGATCTGCCAGCCGTCGGCGGTATCGACGCGTGCGTGAAGTTCGGCCCAGATGCGGTCGTCGGACCACGCATCGACGGAATCTTTCGGGTCGCACTGGAAGTACATGCGCTGCACGCCCGGCGAGCGCGTGCTGATGAGCGCGAAGCCGCGATCGTGCCGCGCGTAGATGAGTTCGTCGGAGGAGGGCGGCGCTTCGACCAGAATACCGAACCACCCGAACGGATAGATGCGCTGATAATCCTGCCGGACCGTTTCGGGAATCGACTGGCGCGCGACGCCCTGCGAGCCGTCGCAACCAATGATGAAGTCGCATTCGAGTTCTTCGTCGCGGCCTTCGTGCTGATATTCGATGCGCGGCTTGCGATCGCTGCCTTCCTGGAAGTCGTGCAGCGTCACGTTCGACACGTTGAACTTCAGTTCGCCGTTCGCCGCGAGACGCGCCGCGACCAGATCCTTGATGACTTCGTGCTGCGCGTAGACCGTGATCGAATGCCCGGTCAGTTCGGTCAGCGCGATGCGGCGGCGCTGGCCTTCGAATGCGAGTTCGAATCCGTGATGCAGCGCGCCTTCGGCCTGCATGCGCGCGCCGAGGCCGGCTTGATTGAGCGTGTCCATCGTGCCTTGTTCGAGCACGCCGGCGCGGATCGTCGATTCGATGTCGTGCTGGCTGCGCGCTTCGAGCACGACCGATTCGATCCCGCGCAGATGAAGCAGATGAGAAAGCAGAAGCCCGGCGGGGCCCGCGCCGATGATGCCGACCTGAGTACGCATGATTGTCTCCGTGAGGCAATGGTGATGTTGTGCGTACAGTGTCGGCAGAGCGGCTTTATGCCGCAACGCGATACGGAGGATAAGGGATATCCGAATTTGAGATAAAGGCCTCAAACCGCGCCTAAATCGCAGGAATTACGGGTAAATCCCTAGACGGCGCGGGGCATCGGCCCGCGCCAACCAAGTTACTCCGCTGCCTTTTCCTTCATCTGATTGCGCCGATACTCGCCCTGCCGCGTCAGCATCCAGCCCGGATATTCCGAGGGCAACTGGCTTACCTCGTCGAGCGCGGCGAGCTCATCTTCGTTGAGGCGCACCTTCGTCGCGGCGATGTTGTCGTCGAGTTGTTCGATCCGCTTCGCGCCGATGATCACGCTCGACACCACCTTCTGATGCAGCAGCCACGCAAGCGCAATCTGCGCGACCGATACGCCTTTCGACTCCGCCATGCGCCGCATCACGTCGACGCAGTCATACGCGCGCTCGACGTTGACTGGCGGGAAATCGAACGTGGCGCGCCGGCTGCCTTGTTCCTTCGCGCCGTCGCGCGTGAACTTGCCCGACAGCAATCCGCCCGCGAGGGGACTCCAGACCATCAGCCCGACGTTCTCGCTTTGCAGCAGCGGCACGATTTCGCGCTCCAGATCGCGGCCCGCGACCGTGTAATACGCCTGCAGCGACTCGAAACGGGCGAGGCCGAGACGCTCGGAAAGGCCGAGCGCCTTCATGATCTGCCACGCCGCCCAGTTCGACACGCCGATGTAGCGCACATGGCCGTGCTGCACGAGATTGTCGAGCGCGCGCAGCGTTTCCTCGATCGGCGTCGCCGGATCGAAACCGTGAATCTGGTACAGATCGACGTGATCGAGTTGCAGCCGCTTCAGGCTCGCCTTCACGCCATCGATGATGTGATAGCGCGATGCGCCGCGCGAATTCGTGCCCTTCGTGCCGGTTTCGCCGAGGATCTTCGTCGCGACGACCACGTTCTCGCGCGGCACGTTGAGGTTCTTCAACGCCTGACCCGTGATGATTTCGGAGCGGCCATCGGCGTAGACGTCGGCGGTATCGATGAAATTGATGCCCGCATCCAGCGAGCGGCCGATCAGCTTGTCGGCTTCCGTCTGCTGCAACTGGCCGATGTTGTCCCAGATGCCGCCCGTTCCGCCGCCGAAGGTCATCGTGCCCAAGCACAGTTCGGAGACAAAAAGACCGGTATTGCCGAATTTCCTGTAGCGCATGGTTGCTCCCGAGTGACTGGAATGGCGCGCTTTCCAACGACTTCCCACAATCGTTTCGATGGCAGAGCGCGCCGGCAATGCAGTATCGTCCCGGCGTGCGGCGGGTTCATAGCCTGATCCTGCTCAATCCTTGCCTGTTCCTGCAAACGCTCGAGGTGAGACCGAGCATTCCCGCGCCCGCGCGAGTAAGCTAGGCAGACTCCTTCTTTCCGACTCCGCCCGCACATCATGGCTCTGAACGACACGCCAGGTTTTGCCGAAAAAGACAGTCACGACCAGCCGAGAGAAGCGCGTCACGACCCCGCGCTGGATCAGGCGCGGCTCGATCTCGTCGCGCTGCTCGACCGTTTCACCGTGGGCTGCGAAGGTTCCGTGGAAACGCCGGTGCCGGGCCTGTTCCTGCATCGGATCATGAATCCGGGCGGCCCGAAGCACGGCATCCAGACGCCCGCGCTCGCGCTGATCGCGCAGGGCAGCAAGCGCCTCATGGTCGGCGACGAGGTCTATATTTACGACCCGATGCACTATCTCGTGTCGTCGGTGGATCTGCCGGTGTGCGGACAGGTCTCGGTGGCGAGCGAATCGGAGCCGTATCTCGGCATGCGGCTCGATCTCGACGTCGACGAAATCACCTCGCTGATCCAGGACGAAAGCCTGCCGCCCGTGATGCAGGCAGACGCCTCGCGCGGCCTGTACGTAAACCGCCTCGGCAATTCGATGCTCGACGCCGTGCTGCGCCTGCTGCGCCTCGTCGATGCACCCGAAGACGTGCCGATTCTCGCGCCGCTCGTCAAGCGCGAGATTCTCTATCGGCTGCTGATGAACGGCTCGGGCGCGCGCCTGCGCCAGATCGCGCTGCAGGACAGCCAGACGCAGCGCATCGCGAAGGCGATCCAGTTGCTGCGCCAGCATTTCGATCAGCCGCTGCGCGTCGAGGATATCGCGCGGGACGTGCATATGAGCGTGTCGTCGCTGCATCATCACTTCAAGGCCGTCACCGCGATGAGCCCACTGCAGTATCAGAAGCAGTTGCGGCTGCAGGAGGCGCGCCGCCTGATGATGCTCGATATCGTCGATGCCGCCACGGCCGCGCATCGCGTCGGATATGAAAGCGCGTCGCAATTCAGCCGCGAGTACAGCCGCCTGTTCGGCGCGCCGCCGCTGCGCGACACCCGCCGCTGGCGCGAAGCGACTGCCGCCGGCGCCTGAACCACGATATTTCGATGAACCACTGGCCGAGCGCGCGCGAATGGTCTTGAATGGATTGCCGACTGGCGATGCGACGGCGCTGCCGCATCGATTTATTTCATCGTCCGCGGAATAGTGCAGCGCTTCCGAACGTTCTACGGATACTTCTACAAAAAGGAAAGATGAAATGAAGAAGCGCATCCAGATGTTCGCCGCCGCCGCAACAGTCGCCACCGCTTTTGCATCGCTCGCGTCGTCCGCTCAGGCTGCGGCGCCGAAAGAATCGAACGGCATGTACGTCGATGAGAACGGCATGACGCTCTATACCTTCGACAAGGACACGAAGGGCGGCCCGAGCGCGTGCAGCGGCGGCTGCGCGCAGGCCTGGCCCGCCGCGATGGCGACTGACTCCGACAAGCCAAGCGGCAAGTGGACCATGGAATCGGCCGACGGCGGCAAGCAATGGGCCTACGACGGCAAGCGCGTCTATCGCTTCGCCAAGGACACGAAACCCGGCGACAAGAACGGCGACAACTTCCGCGACGTCTGGCACGTCGTGAAGCCCTGACGAGACGTTTCATCGGCGCGGGCTCGCGGAATAAATCGGCGAGCCCGCCGGTCTTTCAATCAACGGGTAACGATCATGAAACGATCGATCGGAGTCGCGGCGCTCCTGGTCGCGCTCGGACTCACCTTGGGCGCGGGAGGCTGCGCGACCGGCATGCAAAATGCGCCTGCATCGTCGGGCGCACCAGGCGCAGCAGGCGCAGCAGGCGCGCCGAGCGGGCCTGCAGGCGGGGGCAGCTACTGATGGCGCGTGCTTTCATCGATTCGCGCGTGCCCGCGGGCGCACGGCCTTGAGCTTCGAGAGCGATCTTCTCGCGCACCTGCCGCAGTTGCGCCGCTATGCGCGGGCGCTGACAGGCGACCGCGCGTGGGCCGACGATCTCGTGCAGGACGCGACCGAGCGCGCGCTCAATCGCGCAAAATCGTTTCATGCCGGCACGAATCTGCGCGCGTGGCTCTTCACGATCATGCGCAACTTGTACATCGACCAGTTGCGCGGACGCCGCGATATCGCCGTCGACGATGAAACCGCGCCCTGGCGGCAGATGGCCGCGCCGCGCGGCGAAGTCGACGGTCTCGTGCTGCGCGACGTGCAGCGCGCGCTGTATTGCCTGCCCGTCGAACAGCGCGAGGTGATGTTGCTCGTGTGCGTCGAGGAAATGAGTTATCAGGAGGCATCCGTGGTGTTGAACGTGCCGACCGGAACTGTGATGTCGCGCCTGTCGAGGGCGCGCGAACACATGCGCGTTCTGCTCGGCGAAGAATCCGGCCGCAAGGCGTCGCCGTCGTCGCTGAAAGTGGTGAGCCGATCATGACCAGTCAGGACCGTCCATCCGAAGGCGGCGACCGCATGGGTCCCCCGAAGCCCGATCGCGAGCTGCAGGCGCTGTCCGCCTTCATCGACGATGAACTCCACGGCGACGAACGCGATGCCGCCGCCGAACGCATCGCGAACGATCCCGCGAGCGAGGCGACCGTCGCCGCCTATCGCGCGCAGGACAACGCGCTGCGCGCGCTCTTCGCCGATCAGGGCGAGCCGCAGATCGTGCGCGTGCGGCCGCGTTCGCGCGAGCGTTATCTCATTGCGGCGTGCTTCCTGATCGTCGGCGTTGCGTGCGGTTTTTTGATGCACATGCTGCTGCCCGCGTTCGGTGACAGCCCGCGTTTCGCGGAGCGCGCGGATATCGCGTATGCCGTCTATGCGCCCGAGCAGCGCCATGCGGTGGAAGTCGCGGCGTCGCAGCAGGATCATCTCGTCACGTGGCTGTCGAAGCGGCTCAATCGCGCGGTGACGATTCCGTCGCTCGCGGAATACGGCTTCCAACTCGTCGGCGGGCGCCTCTTGCCGGACGAGGAAGGGCCGGCGGCGCAGTTCATGTATCAGAACGCGGCCGGCGAGCGGCTCACGCTCTACATGACGACCGCCACGATCCGGCGCAACGACAGCCGGATTCGCACGCTGAAGGACGGCCAGCGCACGACGTTCTACTGGGCGTGGGATCGCGTGGGCTATGCGTTGTCGGGGCAGATCGGCGAGGCGAAATTGCAGGCGATCGCCTATGACACGTGCAAGGAACTCGGCGGCGATCCAAAGAACTGGTGAGCGGTGAAGATCGGAAAAAAGGCTGCGGCGAATCGTATTCGCCGCAGCCTTTTTCATGCGCTATCGCGTTCAGTAATAGCGATGCGGCGGCGGAGGCGCGACGTGATGATGATGCCGCTCCCATTCCTGACGCTGCCAGTAGCGATGGCCGTCCCAGTAACGGTCACCATGCCATCCCACCGTCACGCGATGTTCGGGGCCGTGATGCACGTCCGCCGATGCCACGTTCGTGAGACCCATGCCGAGCGCGGCGGCAAGGGAAGCGATCAGCAGGCTTTTCTTTGTCTTGTTCATGATGTTTGCTCCTTGGTCGTTTGCTTATCGGCAAAACCGCGAGTCATGTGGTAGCAGTTTCGCCGTGATCCGGTGCGCGATTCGCAACTGGATCGTCAACGGTAATAATCGTGATGATGGTGATACCCGCCACCGTCCGGCACGACGATGCAGCCCGATAGCGCGCTACCCAACAACACGCTCAAGGCCGCAAGGATCGCTAGTCTCTTCATGGGTTTCTCCGTGTGAATCCATGGAAACCAATGTAGCGGTTCGCAAAATGACAAGCCGTTTTCGTTTGTAAGCAAACGTGTAACCTGAAATATTCGCGATGGGTGCGGAGCGTGCGCCGTTGCACGCGTATGCGCGACACGTTATCCTGAACTACGATTTAAATTGTCGGAGTGGCTATGTCGCACATCAGCACGGGCGTCGAATACGCGCTGCACTGCATGCTCTATCTCGCGGAGCCGCCGCATGGCGTGCGCGAAGCGAGCGTGCGCGATCTCGCGGAATTGCAGGGCGTGCCTGCGGAGTACGTCGCAAAGCTCTTCACGAAGCTGCACAAGGCGGGACTCGTCGTCGCGACGGAAGGCGCGCGCGGCGGTTTCGCGCTCGCGCGTCCGTCGAAGGAAATCAGCGTGCTGGATGTGGTCGACGCGATCGACGGCGACAAGCCGCTCTTCGATTGCCGCGAGATCCGCTCGCGCTGCGCGGTATTCGGCGACGACGCGCCGCCCTGGGCGACGAGCGGCGTATGCGCCGTTCACGCCGTGATGAAGAACGCGGAGAAGCGCATGCGCGAGGCGCTCGCGGCGGACCGGCTGTCCGATCTCGCGGGCCGCCTGCACGCGAAAGCGCCGCGCACGTTCGGGCCGCAAGTGGTCAAATGGCTCGACCAGCGCAGCGGCCAGCGGCGCGCCGCGAAAAACTGAAAGCGCTTATCGGACGATCTTCGGCTTCATGTTCGGCGTGAGGGAAACGCCGACCACATGACCATCGCGCACGCCGCAGCGGCTGTCCACGCGCGTCCATTGCTCCTTGCCGCGCGCCTTCGCGAACGCGCGCATCACGATGACCTTGTCGACCGGAACCGGGTTGCCGACACTGAAGATCGTAGTATCGTCGTCGATCTTCGCGGACAGCACGCGGCGGTCGGGCACGATCAGCGTGTCGTACTTGGGCGCGTTCTCCACCCAGTGATCGAATGCGGCGACGCATTGCGCGACGGCATCGGGCACGTGAAGCCTCGTCAGATACGAATAGTCTTCGGGCAGGTCCGGCGTTTCCTGCGCCTGGACAAGCTGAAACGTCGACGCAGACAAAGCGAGCGCGAACAGGGCGGGTGCAAGAAAATTCTTCATGCGATGGGCGATGAATAAGGCGTTCGGGAACGTTCGGGCAAGCGCGGATCGCGGAGCACGGATCGCGTGAATGGCGCTGACATGCGGTGCGCGCGCCCGCGCAGGAATGGCGCGGAGTATACCGTGTGACGTTTTATGACGTCGAGCGTCGCGCGCATTTCGAATGCTGATCGAAAGCATTGCGCGCCGCGCGGTATCCTTTCATGCGAACTCACCACGCGAGAGGTGCGCCATGAAAGCGGTGCGATGGTCGCAACAGGACGGCACAGGGCTGGAGCATCTCGTTCTGAACGAGACCGGCGAGGGCATCGTGATCGAGAGCGCGGTCGTAGGCGAGGACGAAGCGCATGACTTCGGCCTCGTATATCGCATCGAGTGCGATGCGCGCTGGCAAGTCACGCGGCTCGCGCTGAAGCTCGCGGGCGGCGCCTCGCTCGACTTGTATCGCAGAGATGGCAACAACGGCGACGCGCACGCCTGGACCGACGCGAACGGCGAGCCGCAGGAAGCGCTGCGCGGCTGCATCGACGTGGACCTCACCGCGACGCCTCTCACCAACACGCTGCCCATCCGCCGCCTGCAACTCGAACGCGGGGAGCGGCGCGTGATCCGCGTCGTCTATGTGCGCGTGCCGGAATTGAGCGTGAGCGTGGCGGAGCAGGCATACACGTGCATCGAGCCGGATCGCCGCTATCGTTACGAAGGGCTCGACACGGGCTTCACGGCGGATATCACCGTCGATGAAGACGGCTTCGTCATCGACTATCCGGGTCTCTTCACGCGCATCCGGCGATAATACGCAGACCTTCGCCTCAACCGGTTGCCACCGATTTCCATCATGAACGACATGACTTCACCCCGTCTCACGAGCCTTTCCCACGGCGGCGGCTGCGGCTGCAAGATCGCGCCCGGCGTGCTCGCCGACCTGCTCAAGCGCGCGACGCCGCTGCCCGCATTCCCGAATCTGCTCGTCGGCAACGACACCGCCGACGATGCCGCCGTCTACAAGCTCAACGACGAGCAGGCCATCGTCGCGACGACGGACTTCTTCATGCCGATCGTCGACGATCCGTTCGACTTTGGCCGCATCGCCGCGACGAACGCGCTTTCCGATGTCTACGCGATGGGCGGCAAGCCGATTCTCGCGCTCGCGCTCGTCGGCATGCCGATCAACGTGCTGCCGCACGAAGTCATCGCGCAAGTGCTGAAGGGCGGCGAAGCGGTGTGCGCGGAAGCGGGCATTCCGGTCGCGGGCGGCCATTCGATCGATTCCGTCGAACCGATTTACGGTCTCGCGGCGCTCGGCATCGTGCATCCGTCGCGCGTGAAGCGCAACGCGGCCGCGCGCGCGGGCGACGTGCTCGTGCTCGGCAAGCCGCTCGGCGTCGGCGTGCTGTCGGCGGCACTCAAGAAAGACAAGCTCGATGCCGCCGGCTACAAGGCGATGATCGACGCGACGACGAAGCTCAATCGTCCCGGCGCGGAACTCGCGCAACTCGACGGCGTGCACGCGCTCACCGACGTCACCGGCTTCGGCCTGCTCGGTCACACGCTGGAACTCGCGCGCGGCGCGAAGCTGACGGCGCGCATCCGTTATGCCGATCTGCCGTGGCTGCCGCAAGTGCGCGAATTCGTGCGCGCGGGCATCTATACGGGCGCATCGGGGCGCAACTGGAGCGCGTATGGCGAAGATATCTCGCTGAACGTCGACGGCACGCAAAGCGACGAGGCCCGCGCCTTGCTCACCGATCCGCAGACTTCGGGCGGGCTGCTCGTGTCGTGCGCGCCGCAAGCGGTCGACGACGTGCTCGCGATTTTCCGGGCGGACGGCTTCGGCGATGCGACGGTCATCGGCGAGATGACGGACGGCGCGAGCCGCGTGGACGTCCGCTAATCACACATCGAACAAGGCATGAAGGAAGAATCTCCGAAAGCCATTTTCTACGCGCTCGCCGCGAACTTCGGCATCGCCGTCTGCAAGTTCGGGGCGGCCGCCTTCACAGGTTCCGGCGCGATGTTCGCCGAGGCCATCCATTCCACTGCCGATTGCGGCAATCAGTTGCTGCTGCTTTTCGGCCTCAAACGCGCACAGGCGCCCGCGAACGCGCTGCATCCGCTCGGCTCGGGGCGCGAGATCTACTTCTATGCGCTGATCGTCGCGCTGCTTCTGTTTTTCGTCGGCGGTGCCTTCTCGGTGTACGAGGGCGCGCATCGGCTGATGCATCACGAACCGCTGTCGAATCCGATCGTCGCGCTCGTGATTCTCGGCATTTCCGTCGTGCTCGAAGCCTTCTCGCTCGCGGGCGCGGTCCGCGAAATCCGCAAGGGCGCGCCGAACAAGACCTTGTGGCGATGGTTTCGCGAGACCCGCGAGTCGGAGCTGCTCGTCGTCGCGGGCGAGGACGTCGCGGCGCTGCTCGGTCTTGCGATCGCGTTCGCGGCCGTGCTGACGACGATGCTCACCGGTAATCCCGCATACGACGCCGCCGGCTCGATCGGCGTCGGCGTGCTGCTGATGATCATCGCGTTTCTGGTCGCGCGGGAAGTGAAGTCGATGATCGTCGGCGAATCCGCGAGTCCGGAAGTCCGCAAGGCGATCGATGCGCACTTGCGCACGCGTCCCGAGATCACCCGCATCATCAGCCTCATCACGCTGCAATGGGGCAAGCATGTCGTGGTCGCGGTGCAGGCCGAGATGATCGACTACGACAGCGGCCGCGCGATGATCGATGCGATCAACGTCATCGAGGACGATCTGCAGCGCGCGTTCCCGCAAGTGCGCTGGGTGTTCTTCGAACCCGATATCGCGCGCGATCGCAGCGAACGAGCCGCCGCCTGAACGCGAGGGCAGGAGCGCCGCGTGCTACCACTGTGAAGGCCGTCCGGGCTGCTTCTGCCGCGCGGGCGGCATCGCGTTAGCATTGTCGTGCGATGTGCCGTGTGCCTTGTCCGCATCGAGTCCCCGAAATTTCGTGTTTTCATCCGACCCATGCGCAAATTGCTCCTAGCAGTGCTGCTCGTCGTCGTGTCGAGCGTTCTTCCGGTCTGTTCCCAATCTTCCTTCGCCGCAGCCGCTTCTCCGCAGCATGCCTCGGCTGCGGTCGCGCTGACGCCGCAGCAGGCGCGCGACGCGCTCGCGGTGCTCAACGATCCCGCGCGCCGCTCGCAAGTCGCCGATACGCTGCGGGCGATCGCGGCGGCGGGCGCGCTCGCCGCGCCCGCCGGGGCCAGCGCGCCGCAGGGCGCGTCGGCGGCGGCGCCGGCATCGGGCGCATCGGGCGTGCTTGCGCATTCGCTGACCGCGAACGGTCTCGCGTCGCAATTGTCGCGGCAGGCCGGGCACTGGCTCGTGCAGATCGGCGCGGGCGTGCGGCACTCGATCGCCGCGCTGCTCGATTTCGGGTCCGTGGCGTCGTGGTGGCGCGACAGGACGTCGAGCGAGCAGGCGCGAGCGCTCATCGGTCATGTCGCGTGGACGGTGCTCGCCTCGCTCGTGCCCGCGCTGTTGCTCGAATTCGTGTGCCTGCGCCTCTTGAAGCGGCCGCGCGCGCGGATCGCGGCGCGCGGCGTCGCCGATGCCGAGGATCAGGATCCCAGTCTCGTGCGCGACGAGCAGGCGGCCGTGCGCGCCGAAAACGCCGCGGCGCAGAGCGGCGACGCCACCGCGATCCATCTCGCCGAGCGCCGCGCCGACAACGCGCGCGGCCAGCGCCACGCCGCGCGCCACTGGACCTTGCTGCAACGTCTGCCGAGCGCGCTGCTGTACGGCTTGCTGTCGCTGATTCCGCTCGTCGTGTTCATCGGCGTGGTGACGCTGCTGATGTCGATCTTCATCGACGACAACACGCCCGAAGCGCGCGTCGCGGGCTCGCTCATCGATGTCTATCTGGCCTGCCGCGCGATCGTGATCGTGAGCGGCTTTCTCGTCGCGCCGCGCGCGCCCGGGCTGCGTCTCATCCAGATGCGCGATTTCTACGCGGCCTATACGCATCGCTGGGTGCAGCGCATCGTGTACGTCGCGGGCGCGGGCAGCGCAATCGCCAATGCGGCCGAGCCGCTCGGCCTGTCCGACGATGCGCGCATTGCCATTCTCAAGATCGTCCTCCTGATCGTGCACCTGATGATCGCGTTCGTGATCTTCGAAAGCCGCAATTCGGTGGCCGAGCGCATCCGGCAACGTGCGCGGTCGAACCGCTCCGTGTCGATTTTCGGCAACTGGCTCGCCGATGTCTGGGCGGGCGTCGCCATCTTCTTCGTGATCGCGCTGTGGTTCGTTTGGGCGCTCGACGTGCAGAACGGCTATCGCACGCTGTTCCATCTCGGCGGATTGTCGTTGCTCGTGCTCGTCGGCACGCGCGTGCTCGCGATCGTCACGTTCGGCGCGCTCGGCCGCGTGTTCCATCAGGACGACGAAGACGACGTTGCGAACGAGTCGATCGTGCGGCGGCGTGCGTATCGCTACTATCCGGCGCTGCGGCGCGTCGTGCAGGCGTTCATCGCGGTTGTCACCCTGGTCGCGCTGCTGCAGGTATGGCACGTCGATGTCGTGCATTTCTTCACGTCGGGCGGCGTCGGCAACCGGCTCGCGTCGGCGCTCGTCACCATCGTCATCGCGGCCGTGTTCGCGGTGCTCGTGTGGGAAGCGGCGAATATCGTCGTCGAACGCCGTCTCGAACAATGGACGGCGACCGGCGAGCGCCTGCGCGCCGCGCGCCTGCGCACGCTGCTGCCGATGATGCGCACGGGCCTCTTCATCATCATCGCGATGGTGGTCGTGCTGACGGGGCTATCGCAGCTCGGCGTGAACACGGCGCCCTTGCTCGCGAGCGCGAGCATCTTCGGCGTGGCGCTCGGTTTCGGTTCGCAGAAGCTCGTGCAGGATCTCATCACCGGCATCTTCCTGTTGATGGAAAACGCGATGCAGGTCGGCGACTGGGTGACGCTCGCGGGCGTATCGGGCACGGTCGAATATCTGTCGATCCGCACGGTGCGTCTGCGCGGCGGCGACGGCTCGCTCTACACGGTGCCGTTCAGTTCGGTGTCGACGGTGAACAACACCAATCGCGGCATCGGCAACGCGGCAGTGCGTGTGTCGATCGCGCTCGGACAGGATGTCGATCTCGCGATCTCCACGCTCAAGGAAATCGGCGCGGCCCTGCGCGAAGACGAAGCCTTCCGCGACGGCATTCTCTCCGACTTCAGCTTCTGGGGCGTCGATGCCGTCGACGGTTCGACCGTCACGCTCGCCGGGCAGATTCAGTGCCGCGACAGCGCGCGCTGGCCGGTGCAGCGCGAGTTCAACCGCCGCATTCTCAACGAGTTCACGGCGCGCGGCATCGAAATCGCCAATCCGCAGCGCAACTTCGTGATCGTGAACGGCGGCAATGCGGAAGCGGGTACGGACGGCAGCACGGAAGGCGAGCAGGACGCCGATGTCGCGGGCGCGGACCAGCGCGGCGAGCCGTCGAAGGCCGCGCAGCATCCAACGAGCGAGGCCGCAGGATCGCCCAATGTCGCGGCGAACGCGCCGCCGCCGCGCTCATCGCAAAGCGGGACGTAGCACGCCGGAAGCGGCGAGCATTATGGCGCTCCTATAATCGTGCGGGCTGACCGCGCCATCATCGGCGCGGTCTTGTTTCGAAGGTCGAACCCTCACGAGGATCAGCCCGTCATGAGAAAACTCCGCGCATCAAGATCGAAAGAACAACACGGCACGTTTCGCACAAACCGCACGTTCGGCACGAGCAGGCTCACGAGAACCGCTCGCGCGACGCTCGCCGCCGCCGGCTTCGCGACGCTCGCGGGCTTCACGGGCTGCGCGTTCGCCCAGCCATCCGATGACGCCGACGAAACGGGCAGCCACGGCAACGGCGGCCGCCACGTCAAGGTCATGATCGTCACGATGTTCGGGCCCGAAGGCCAGATCTGGCTCGACAAGCTCGGCCCGTGGCAGAAGCACAAGGTGCCGGGGCTGTCGCCGGATTATCCCGAGGTCAACTGCAATCGCGACGATGTGTGCGTCATCACGACGGGCATGGGTCACACGAACGCGGCGGCGTCGATCATGGCGCTCACGTTCTCGGACCGCTTCGACTTGCGGCACACGTATTTTCTGGTCGCGGGCATCGCGGGCATCGATCCGAAGCAGGGGACGGTCGGCTCGGCCGCGTGGGCGAAGTATCTCGTCGATTTCGGCATCCAGTGGGAACTCGACGCCCGCGAGAAGCCCGCCGACTGGCCGACCGGTTTCCTCGGCATCAACACGAAGAGTCCGTACGAAAAGCCGCCGCTCGATTATCGGACGGAGGTGTTCGCGCTCAATGCATCGCTCGCCGATGCCGCCTTCGCGATCTCCCGCAACGTCACGCTTTCCGACAGCGATCAGGCCAAGGTCGCACGCGCGAAGTTCGCCTACGCCCCGGCGAACCAGCCACCGCGCGTCATTCAATGCGACACCCTCGCGGGCGACACGTGGTGGTCGGGCAAGTACATCGGCGAGCGCGCGCGTGCGTGGACGCGGCTGCTAACGGACGGGCGCGGCGTCTATTGCACGACCCAGCAGGAAGACAACGCGACGTACGAAGCCCTGAAGCGCGCGGCGAGCGTGAAACGGGTGGATCTGTCGCGCGTGGCGGTACTGCGCGCCGGATCCGATTTCGACCGGCCCTACGAAGGGCAGACGGCATCCGACAATCTCCTCAACTATGCGGATCAGGGCGGATTCACGCCGGCCATCGAAAATCTGTATCGAACGGGCAATCCATTCATACAAGAGGTTGTTACACATTGGGGCGCGTGGAGCAAGGGCGTGCCGCAAAAGTAACAGCCGCTGTTACAGCGGCGGTAAAAACCCTGTGTTTTGAGCCCGTAACACGCGCGTTACTACGATGAGGTAATTCTTACCCTGAAAGCCGCAGATCGGTAATCACCGATTTTGCGGCTTTTTTTCGGCCTTAATTCTCAGATTAATGGCGAATAAAAGCTGGGTTCTGGCGTCAACCGAATCCCTCGAAGCCCCGTTATATGGCGCGAAAGGCATTTATTACGATAAAAACGAAGCCGCGCCGGCTGGACGTCGCAAACGTTAGACAAATAACGCGGCGACCTGCGAACCGGTCAAAATTGTCTTACCGAAAAAATTACCGATCGAAAGTGATGTTTGCAACAAAATATTATTGAGACGGTCTTGCAAACGATTCAGAGCTTTCTTAGAATCCGTCTCACGGTGGTGTTACAAGATGTAACGCACTGAAACAAAGATTACGCAGGACGTAGCCGGGCAGAACGAGTCCGGTGAGGCACAAAAAAGATATCGGCAAAAAGCCGGCGGGAAATCGGGGATTTACTGGAAGTTGCAACCATGAACGGTCGCGAAACGCTGGAATCGATCCGGGAAATCAACTTGTCGTACATCATGCTCGCGCAGCGTCTGTTGCGCGAAGACCGCGCCATCGGCATGTTCCGGCTCGGTCTGTCGGCGGAACTCGCCGATCTGCTGTCGGGCCTCACGCTCGCACAGGTCGTCAAGCTCGCGTCGTCGGATAACCTGCTTTGCGCATTCCGCTTCAACGATCACACGATGCTGTCGGCCCTGGTGCAGCCCGCGAAAAACGCGGACATCGCCCCGACGCACGCGGCAATCCTGCTGGCTGGCCAGCCGGCCGAACAGTTCGCTTAAGGTGACCAAGGTGACGGAGCGAGCCATGCTGAAGAAGAGCCTCACTGAAGACGCCCAGGAAGTTTTCCGCGCCATCGCGCTGATCGAACTCGGCGCGCGCATGCAGGTGCTGGAGAGCGAACTCACGCTTTCCCGCGATCGCATGATCCGCCTGTATCGCGAAGTGAAGGGCGTGTCGCCGCCGAAGGGCATGCTGCCGTTCTCGGCCGACTGGTACATGACGTGGCTCGCGAACATCCACGCATCGCTCTTCTACAACACCTATACGTTCCTCAAGAACGAAGCCGGTTGCTCGCATCTCGATGCGTTGACCAAGGGGTATCGGCTGTATCTCGAGCACTGCAACCATAGCGGCGCCGAGGCGGTACTCGATCTCACGCGGGCCTGGACTCTCGTGCGCTTCTTCGACGCGGGCATGCTGCAGATGACGCCCTGCTGCCGCTGCACCGGGAAGTTTGTCGCACACAAACATGATTTGCAGAACAACGTGGTGTGCGGGGCCTGCCAGCCGCCGTCACGCGCGGGGAAGACCAAGAAAGCGGCGGCCGCGAAACAGGCCAGTCAAGAAGCCGCGCTGGAGGTAGTGATGTCGAAGAACGAAGTGCCGGAGCTTGCGGAGCACACGGCGCTCGCTAACGTGGCGGCGGTGGCGGCGTTGCAGCCGCAACGGGCAAGCCTGGTCGCACAGGCTGCTTAGGCGGTAGCGGCAACCGGACGTCCTCCGGGGACCGTTCGCGAGAGGACGGTGGATCGACCGGCTCGCCGCTACCGCGTTTTACTTTTCCCGCATCCCGAACATCCCGAATTTCGAAGCCTGGCGCCTCTGTGCGCCGGGCTTTTTTGTTTTCCCGGCCAAGTAAAATGTTTCGATGGCACGCGCTCTCGAAGGTACCGGCTTGGCTTCCGCACAACAAGGATTTCTGCTGACTCGTCACTGGCGCGACACCGCGGCCGGCGCGGAAGTCGATTTCTGGCTCGCCACCGACGACGGCCCGACGCGAATCCGCATCGCGCCGCAGACGAGCGTCGCGTTCATCCGCGCGGCCGATCGCGCGAAAGCGGAACCGGTCGTCGCCGGGGTGCGGGAAGCGTATCTGCGCGAGCTGCCGCTCAAGGACTTTCGCCAGAATGCGATGCTCGGGCTCTATTGCCCGCAGTATCGCCAGTTGCTTGCCCTCGAAAAGAACCTGCGCAGCGCGGGCGTCGACGTCTTCGAAGCCGATATCCGCCCGCACGAGCGCTATCTGATGGAGCGCTTCATCACCGCGCCGGTGTCGTTCGACGGCGACGCGCGCGACGGTTACATTTCCAGCGAACTCAAGCCGGCGGCGGATTACCGGCCGCGGCTGAAGGTCGTGTCGCTCGATATCGAAACGAGCGTCAAGGGCGATCTCTATTCGATCGCGCTCGAAGGCTGCGGCGCGCGCCAGGTCTACATGCTCGGGCAGCCCCGCGATGACGCCGCGCAGACGGATTTCGCGCTCGACTACTGCGATACCCGCGCCGACATGCTGCGCCGTTTCAACGCATGGATCGCGCAACACGATCCGGACGCGATCATCGGCTGGAATGTGGTGCAGTTCGACTTGCGCATCCTTCAGCGGCATGCCGACGACTACGGCGTGCCGCTCACACTCGGCCGCGACGGCGGCGCGGTCGAATGGCGCGAGCACGGCATGAAGCGCAATCACTGGTTCGTGTCGATCGCGGGAAGGCTCGTGATCGACGGCATCGAGGCGCTGCGCTCGGCGACGTGGAATTTTCCGTCGTTCAGTCTGGAGTACGTCGCGCAGTCGCTGCTCGGCGAAGGCAAGGCGATCGACACGCCTTACGCGCGCATGGACGAGATCGAGCGGCGCTTTCAGCACGACAAGCCCGCGCTCGCGCGTTACAACCTGAACGACTGCGAACTCGTCACGAAGGTCTTCGAGAAGACGGAACTGCTGCCTTTCCTGCTCGAACGCGCAACCGTCACCGGCTTGCAGGCGGATCGCAGCGGCGGATCCGTGGCGGCGTTCACGCATCTCTACATGCCGCGCATGCATCGGCTCGGCTATGTCGCGCCGAATCTCGGCGACGTGCCCGAGGAAGCCAGTCCCGGCGGTTTCGTGATGGATTCGCGTCCCGGTCTCTACGATTCCGTGCTCGTGCTCGATTACAAGAGCCTGTATCCGTCGATCATCCGCACGTTTATGATCGATCCGGCCGGACTTGCAGAAGGCATGGCCACGCCCGATGAAGCCGCCACCGTGCCCGGCTTTCGCGGCGCGCGCTTCTCGCGCGAGACGCACTGTCTGCCCGCGATCGTCGAGCAAGTGTGGATAGGGCGCGAGGCGGCGAAGCGTCAGCGCAACAAGCCGCTGTCGCAGGCGCTCAAGATCATCATGAATTCGTTTTACGGCGTGCTCGGATCGAGCGGCTGCCGCTTCTTCGATCCGCGTCTCGCGTCGTCGATCACGATGCGCGGCCATGAGATCATGCATCGCACGCGCGAGCTCATCGAAGCGCGCGGCTACAGCGTCATCTACGGCGATACCGATTCGACCTTCGTCTGGCTGCGCCGCGCGCGCGGCGAGGACGACGCGGCGCGCATCGGACGGGCGCTCGTCGCGCACGTGAACGAATACTGGCGCGAGCATTTGCGCGAGACCTTCGGCCTCGACAGCGCGCTCGAATTGCAGTTCGAAACGCATTTCACGCGCTTTCTGATGCCGACGATCCGCGGCACGGAAGAGGGCAGCAAGAAGCGCTACGCCGGCCTTACGACGCGCGCGGACGGCAGCGAGGAAATCATCTACAAAGGGCTCGAAACGGTGCGCACCGACTGGACGCCGCTCGCGCAGCGCTTCCAGCAGGAGCTCTACCTGCGCGTGTTCAAGGGCGAGGCGTACGAGGACTACGTGCGCGATTACGTCGGCCGCACCCGGCGCGGCGAACTGGACGACATGCTCGTCTATCGCAAGCGCCTGCGCCGCACGCTCGGCGACTACCAGCGCAACGTCCCGCCGCATGTGCGCGCCGCGCGCATCGCCGATGAATACAACGCGCGCGCGGGCCGCCCGCTGCAATATCAGAACGGCGGCTGGATCAGCTATGTGATGACGACGGCCGGTCCCGAGCCGGTCGAAGCGCGTCACGCGCCGATCGACTACGAGCATTACGTGAGCAAGCAGCTTCAGCCGGTCGCGGACGGCATCCTGCCTTTTCTGCGCGACGACTTCACCGCGCTCATGTCCGGCCAGAAAGAACTTTTCTGAGTCTAGAAGCGCACGCCGAAACCCGCTTCGATGATGTCGGCATCGCGGTCATAACGCGTGACCATGCGATTCCAGCTCACGCGCGCGAGCCATCGATCCGAGAAGCGATAGCTCGCCGATACCGATACCAGCCCCGAGAACCGGCCGTCGCCGGTGCGGTTCTGCGGCAGGTCGTCGTTCTGCGTGATCGACAAATACGGCCCCGCGCCGACGCCGAGCGTGAGCCTGTCATCGAAGAACGCGCGCGTCGCCCAAAGTTGCGCGGCGATGCCGTCGCGGCGCGACTGCACGTGACCGCCTTCGTGCAGATAGGACGCGGTGAAATCGAGGTAGTGCCACAGTCCCCGCCGATACTCGATGCTTTCCGACAGATTCGTCTCCGAGTCGGGACTGTTGAGGATCGTCGTGCCGAGCATCACCGTGACTTCGTTGCTGGTGACGTTCGTCGTGCGCGATACGGCGCGCGCGCGCGGTCCGGGTCCGTCGGGCGCGTCGAGCTGATAGCCGATGCCGAAAAGCAGCGCGGTCGTGTCCGGACCGCCGAACGCCTGCACGCGGTTCAGCTTCACCTGCGCGATCCAGCGGTTGTCGAAATAGTAGGCCGCGCGCAGCGTGAACATGCCGCCCCAGCCGTGCGTGTTCGAATAATCGCCGCCGGCCTGCGCCTGGCTCGTATCGAAATAGCGATATGGCCCCGCGCCCGCCGACAGTTCCAGCCGGTCGTTCCAGAGCGGCAGCCGTCCCCATATCTGCACGGACTGTCCGTCGCGGTGATGATCGAGGATGTGTCCTTCGTTCACCCACGAAAAGCTCCACGCGGCATAGCGCCCGAGTCCTTCGCGATAGTCCGCCTGCCACGAATACGTGTTCTGGCTGCTGCTCTTGAGCGGGCCGGCGAGAACGGAGAATTCCTGAGCCTGCGCGGACCGGCCCGCGATGCCGAGCGCGGCGCAGGCGATCACCCATGCGGCCGTCCTGCAATGTCGTCGTTTTCTGGTGGTTGTCATCGGCGAGGGCGGACTCGGGAGGTGCCGCACTGTCTGTCGTCGCAGTGTGTTCGAAGCAGGATACAGACTTAGGACGCGTCTCGCAGAAATCTGAGTAATTCCTATTTCCGCGAAACACAAGGACAAACGTTTGCGGATGCCGCCATGTCTTTTGGCCGCGAACTATCGCTCGGCCTGCGTTCGCAGCCACTCACAGGCGGGGTTACGCGTTTCGCGGACCTTGCGTAGATTGACCTCATGTCAGCGAAATTTACGCAAGCGAGGTCGGCAGTGGATTCTCATCCAATCGAATACCGGGGCTGTGAGCTCTCGGTCATCGTCCAGCATCGGGCTGGAGAATTTGTCGCGACGCTGCTCGTCGAGCGGCCGGGCGGTTTGCGGCGCGCGATCGGGCCGATTCGCGCCTTCGCGACGGCGCAGGCGGCCGCGAATCACGCGATCGAATGCGGCAAGGCCGAACTCGACGGCCGCATGGCGATGCACGAGCCGCGCGTCGCGGTGTCGGGGTGAAACGTCTGCCTATCAAGTGCCACCCAGGTGCCGCCGCGCACTTTCGTGCGTTTCATGCGTTTCGTGCGTTTCGTGCGTTTCGTGCGTCGACGGATGCCGCGCGCGATACGCCGCGAGCGCACACACGCTGAGCGCGGCGATCGCAACCGGCACGGCCACCGCTTCGAAGATGCGCGGCGGCAGCCAGTGCGCGGCGAGCATCGCCCCGCCGATCATCGAACCGACGATCGAGCCGACGCGGCCCATACCGAGCGTCCACGCGACGCCGGTCGCGCGCGTCGCGGTCGGGTAATAACCCGTCGAAAGAATATTCGTGCCGGTCATCGTGCCGCCCGTTCCGACGCCCGTGACGAACAGCGCGACGAGCGACAGCCACGCGAGCGCCGGCTGCCCCGCGAGATGCCCGAACGAAGCGAGACTCGCCGCCGCGCACACGAACGCGACCGCGAGCATGTATTGCGGATTGAACCGGTCCATCAGCACGCCGAGGAGAATTGCGCCGACGCTGTTGCCGGTGAGATAGAGCGCCGTCATCGACGATGCCTCGCGAAACGGCACGCCGCTCTGCTGAATCAGGATCGGCAGCCAGTTGCCGAGAAAATAGATCACGAAAAGCGCCATGAACGCCGTGATCCACAACAAAAGCGTGCCGCCGCCGATGCCCGGCTTCAGCAACTCGCCGACGGAGAAGCCGCGCACGCGCGCTTCGTCGAGCGTGAGCCGCGCGTTCGACAGATCGGCGTGCGGCGCGATGCGCGCCAGGATCGCGCGCGCCTGCGTCTGCCGCTCGCCGTGGGCCACCAGATGCCGCACGGATTCCGGCAGCCAGCGCGCGAGCATGAATATCAGGACGACGGGCAGCACGCCGCCGGCGATCAACATCGATTGCCATCCGAACGCGCCGATCAGATGCGGCGCCGCGAGCCCGCCCAGCGCGCCGCCCGCCGCGATGCCGCAGCCGATCGGCGCGACGAGCGTCGCGCGCAGACGCGTCGGGCAATATTCGGCCGCGAGCGTGTAGGCGTTGGGCATCGCGCCGCCGAGACCGAGTCCGGTGAGAAAGCGCAGCACGATCAGCATCGAGATCGAATCGGCCCAGGCGGACGCCAAGCTGAAGAGCGCGAAGATCGCGATGGACACGAGCAGCGTCGGCTTGCGTCCGAAGCGATCCGCCACCGGACCGAACACGAACGAGCCGATCGTCAGGCCGAATAGACCGGCGCCGAACATCGGCGCGAGTTGCGCGGGCGCGGCGCCGAAATGCGCCTTGAGCGCCGGCGCTATATAGCCGACGACGACCGTGTCGTAACCGTCGAGCACGAGAATCGCGAAGCACAACAGAAACGTGGCAATCTGAAAGCGCGAGAGCGGCGCTTCGTCGATCAGGGTCTGCACTGCCAGCGTGGGGGATCGCGGGGTCATGCGGGTCTCCGGCGCCTTCGCCGGCGCTTGATGTGATGGGATCGGCGTCGAAGTTACCATCGCAAACAAAAAACGCAATCCGGTTCGGCGCTATAACATGGCGACTTCGCGCATTTAACGTCTGTTATGTTCGGATATCGAACGATTCCGACGCTCGCGCGGCCGTGCGGCGTCCGCTACCTTGCGCGCGCCATTCATTCCGAAAAAAATAAAGCTCGATGACGAATCACACGCAAGCACAACCACGCGTCAATTACTGGGCGGTGATTTCCGTCCTGCTCGGCTCGTTCCTCGGCAATCTGGATTCATCGATCGCGAACGTCGCGTTGCCGACCATCGCGCACGATCTGTCGCGCTCGGCGGCGCAGACGGTCTGGGTCGTAACCGCGTATCAGTTGGCGGTTGCGGTTTCGGTGCTGCCATTCGCGGCGCTTGGCGAGATGACCGGATTCAAGCGCGTGTATCTCGGCGGCGTCGTGCTATTCACGGCGGCATCGCTCGCGTGCGCGGCGGCGCCGACGCTGCCGCTGCTCATCGCCGCGCGCGCGTTGCAGGGCATCGGCGGCGCATGCATGTCGACGATCGTGCCCGCGCTGCTGCGGCAGGTCTATCCGCCGAAGCTCGTCGGACGCGGCATCGCGCTGCTCGGCCTCGCCGTGGCGCTCTCGGCCGCGCTCGGGCCGACGGTCGCGGCGGGCATTCTTTCCGTCGCCGGCTGGCGCTGGCTCTTTGCCGTGAACGTGCCGCTCGGCATCTTCGGGCTGTGGCTCGCGAGCAGCACGCTCGCGGCGAGCAAGCCCTCGCCGGCGGTGCGCCGCTTCGACTACACCGGCGCGCTGCTGAGCGCGGGCGCGATCGCGCTGTTCATTCTCGGCGTCGGCGGATTGGGGGCGGGCGAGGGGCAGGAGGCGGGCGGGAGCGAAGGCGTGCGCCTGCACGCGTTGCCGTTGATCGAAATCGCGCTCGCGTGCATCGCGGGTTTCGCGCTCATCCGTCATCAGCGCGGACGGCCCGCGCCGCTCGTGCCGCTCGATCTGCTGCGCATTCCGATCCTCGCGCTGTCGTCGCTGACGTCGATCTGCTCGTACGTCGCGCAGACGCTCGCGTATCTCGCGCTGCCGTTCATGCTCCAGCATCAGCTCGCGCGCTCGGCGACCACGACGGGCCTGCTCGTCACGCCGTGGCCGCTCGTGATCGTGTTCGTCGCGCCGCTCGCGGGACGGCTTTCCGATCGGCACGCGCCGGGACTCATCGGCGGCATGGGACTCGCGATCATGGCCGCGGGGCTGTGCCTGCTGATCGGCTTGCCGGCCGATCCGTCCAACCTCGATATTGTGTGGCGCGTCGCGATCTGCGGTATCGGCTTTGGTTTTTTTCAGACGCCCAACAACCGCATCATGCTGACGTCCGCGCCGCACGATCGCAGCGGCGCGGCGGGCGGCCTGATGACAATGGCGCGCATGATCGGCCTTTCGCTCGGCGCGGCGCTCGCGGCGGTGGCGTTCGGCTTCTACGGGCAAGACGGCGCGCAGGTCGCGCTCATGGGCGCGGCGGTGGCGGCGGCGCTCGGCGTGATCGCCGGCGTGGTGCGGGTCGTGCGCACGCGCTGAACATCGCCGGCGTGCATCGTTATATCTCGCTGAATGAACGCGAGAATCGGCTGATTCCTAGCGTCGACCGCCCCGTTTGACTCAATAATTTACAAATTCGCGAAACGGGGCGGATATGCTCCGACGCTCGCGCGCCAAGCGCGTCCGGGCATCCTCGTTTCCCATTCCTCGTCTTTCCGATTGTTGAATCGCCATGGTCACTCTGGTTAGCTGTTTCTCTGATCGCAATGCGACGTCGTCGCTCGACAATCATGTCGAATTCTGCCGGCGCACCCACGCGAAACATCGCTTCGAGCCGATTTCGAGCTGTGTCGAATCCGTCGAGCTGCGCACGCTCTACAAGTACCAGTTGCTGAGCGACATGCTTCGCGAGGCGGAAGAGGGCGAGATCATCGTTTTCGCGACGGAAAGCGCGCTCTTTGTCCGTTTTCAGGATTTCGCGCCGCTCATGGCCGATCGCGACGTTCTCTTCACGAAGGGGCATTTCGGTATCAACACCGAGATATTCGTGCTGAGAAACAACGAGGAAAACCGGCGCATCGCGCGCGAGCTGGCCGCGCGGTGCCGCAAGTATTACGAGTACGGCAAGTTCGTCACGGAAGAGGAATTGCTCGAAGGGCTGCCTACCGTGTCCGACTGGGACGAACTGCACGGCGTGGTGCCGATCGCGTCGATGTGGTCGGGCCAGCACCCCGATCTTCACAACCGGCCGGTCATCGCGGTATCGCTCGTCTATACGCCGCGCCTCTACAGCAAATACGGCCCGCTATGGCGCGCGATGTTCGCGCGGCACCTGAACGCATGCCACGCGTCGGGCGAATTGCGCGTGTTCGAGCGCGCCGCGCCGGTGTCGGAAGATTCGAACGAGGCGTTTTCGGTGTATCAGCCGGGGCGTTCCATTGCGGTCGTCATGCTCTATACGCCGAATATCGCGAGCTATGCGCGCTTCGGCGAGGCGAGTCTGCGCGCGTATTGCGAGCAGCACGGCTATACGCTCTATGTGCATCGCGACGTGCCGCCTGACTTCGGGCGCGATGCGTGCGGCAACTGGGCGAAGCCGTTCCTGCTCAGCAAGTATCTGCCGCGGCACGAATGGGTTTTCTGGATGGACGCGGACATCATCGCGATGAATCGCTCGGTGAAGCTGGAAACGTTCACCGAAGGACGCGAGCGCGTGCTGACCGCGGACATCTGCGGCTGGTCCTTCAATTCGGGCGTGATGGGTTTCAAGAACAACGAAACGAACGCGCAGGCGCTCGATGCCGTGCTTGCGAAGGTGCACGAGGTCGAGGATGTGCAGTACACGTTTTCCAGTAACGGCGACCAGTACATCTTCATGCAGGAACTCACGGCGCGCGGACTGTGCCCCGCGATGGAATCGCCCGAACTCGTGAGCTTTCGCGACCTGAACACGCCGTGGTACTACGCGAACCCGAACACATTCCTGTGTCACTTCCACGGCCTGAGCGCCGAGATGCGAGCGCTCTTTATGTCGATGGACGCCGTGCCGGAAGGCGGCTTCGAAGCCATCGAACGAGCGGCGCCGCGCGCGGCATCGGCGGAGGCGCCGCGCACGCGTATCCTGATCCGCCCTCCGGCGTGAACGCGCTCACGCGCCCGCCATCTTCCTCATGAGACGCCCGCGCGGATCGGCCGCTTCCTGCAACGCCGGCTCTGGCGCGAGATCCCACGCGATGCTGCGCGCGCGCACGCGCCGCGTCGGCTTCACGGTCTGACGACGGCGCACCAGGGTACGCACGGCGCGGGCGAGCGCGAGATCGATCGCCCCGCGCCAATCGCGCGCGATGGACGTCGCCACGACCTTGTTCTCCCGATTCAACTGCACTTCCACCTGACAGCGCTTGTCGACGCCGCCGCGCGGCCCGTTGATGTCGGACAGGCTGACCGTCGCCTTCGAGATCAGCCACGCAAGGCGGCGAAAGACGAATTCGCTGCGCGCCTTCGCAAGCTCGTGCATCGCAATGGCTTCGGGCTCGCGGGACTTGAAGTGGACTTTCATTGACGCCTCCTCGTTGAACATGAGTTCAGCGTAAGGCGCCTACACGCTTCGAAAAAGCAGATTGCACAGAACTCGAACTTCGAAAAAACCGAAGTCAGACGGCAGCGTGCGCGAGCACTTGCTGCGTCAACGGATGATGCCGCCCGCGCCGCGACACGATCGCGTGCACTTCCTCCTTCACCTCGGGCGAGCGGCCGAGCCAGCGCAGACCGCGCAGCAGCGGCGCATCGCCCGCGCCGAATTCCGCGAGCGGAAAAACGCCTAGGCCGCGCGCGCCGAACACGGCCATCAGCGCGCTGTCCTCGAATTCGCCGACGATGCGCGGCGCGATGCCTTGCGTCTCAAGCCATCGATCGAGCCGCGCGCGCAACGACGAATGGCCGGTCGGCAGAAGTATCGGCAGCGATGCGAGACTTTGCGGAAAGTGATCGATCGCGCTCTTGCGCACGATGGACGCCGGCCCGTACCAGTCGACCGGTGACGCGATCAACCGCTCGCTCGTGAGACGCAGATTGTGGTTGTGCGGTGCGGCGTGACTCGCGAGCACGAGATCGAGCCGATGCAACGCCAGTTCGCCGAGCAGTTCGTCGGTTTCGCCTTCGTGGCAGAGCAGGCGCAGCGACGGATTGCCGAGCACGGGCGCGAGCAGCGCGTGCGCCGCGAGCTTGGATATGCCATCCGACAGCCCGACGGCGAGTCGCGCGAGCGTGCCGCTCGCCGCTTCGCGCACTTCGTCCTGAACCAGTTGGCCTATTTGAAAAATTTCCTCGGCGCGCGCGAAGGCGGCCTGTCCCGCTTCGGTCATGGTGACGCCGCGCCCGGCCGGTTTGAGCAACTGATGCCCCAGCGACTTTTCCAGCTCGCGCACCTGGGCGCTGATGGTCTGCACGGCCATGTCGAGCCGTTCGGCAGCACGCGCGAACCCGCCTTCCTTCACGACCACCCAGAAGTAATGCAGATGACGATAGTTGAGCATGGTCCCGTTGATATCGGAAAAACCGAAGTATGGCTTCGATTATCGCTGATTTTTCAGAAGTCGATACAGGACGATCATGGCGCGAATCTTCCGATCGACTCAACTCACTCCGCACTCATGGAATATCTTCTCTCGCTTGCCGCCGATTCCGCCGTCTGGGCCGCGCTCGTCACGCTGATCGTGATGGAAGTCGTGCTCGGCATCGACAATCTCGTCTTCATTTCCATTCTCAGCAACAAGCTGCCCGTCGCGCAACGCGCACGCACGCAGCGTATCGGCATCATGCTCGCGCTCGTGATGCGGCTCGCGCTGCTCGGCACGGTCGCGTGGATCGCGCAACTGACCGCGCCGGTCTTCTCCGTGTTCGATCACGCGTTCTCCTGGCGCGATCTCATCCTGCTCGCGGGCGGCCTGTTTCTCGTCTGGAAGGCGACCAAGGAGATGCATCACCACGTCCGCAAGGATCACGACGGCGCGCCGGGCATCGCCTCGGGCGTCGCCAGCATGACGGCATGGGCGGCCATCGGCCAGATTCTGCTGCTCGATCTCGTGTTTTCCGTCGACAGCATCATCACGGCGGTCGGCATGACCGAACATCTGCCGATCATGTTCATCGCCGTCATCTTCGCCGTGGCGACGATGCTCTTCGCCGCGCAGCCGCTCTCGCGCTTCATCGAGCGCAATCCGACGGTCGTGACGCTCGCGCTCTCGTTCCTGCTCGTGATTGCGATGACGCTGATCGCCGAAGGTTTCGGCACGCACGTGCCGAAGGGTTACATCTACGCCGCGATGGGCTTCGCGGGATTCGTCGAAGGTTTGAATCTGCTGGCGAAGCGCGGCAAGCGCAAGCAGGAGACCAACGCCCAGACGAACGAAGCGCGCGATTCAAGCGGGAATTCCGCTTGCTTCCCGTCGGCCGAGTGACTACGTTAAGCAAGAGCGAACGCACGAATCCTTTCGGTTCCCGAACTATCCGCCGACGAATCCGCGCATCGAGGCGAGCGCGATCAATCGTCGACAGAATCTGATTGCGTCGCGAGAAAGCAGGCGACAGGAGACATCGATGAGCCCGCATTGGGAGATCGGCACGGCGAGCGAGGGCTTCGAGCCCGTCGCGCCGCGCGCGCTCGCATCGGTCCCGCGGATCGATCCTTATATCGTGTGGGCAAACGTGACGCGCTACCGCGATCTCGGCGGCATGCCGCGCGGACGTATGCCGATCGCCATCGAGATGAAGCAGGGCGGCGAAACGGCGCGGCAGTTCGCGCAGATGATCGAGCGTAACGGCTGGCAGCCGTGGATCTGGATGTCGGCGCTCTATCGCGATCCGCCTGACGCGCTCGAAGCGACGCGCTTCTGCACGGCCCACGTCACGCACGATTTTTACGCGCACCTGAAGTCCGATCTCGCGGACAAGTTCGAACGCTTCACCGAGGCGCTGGCGATTTCATCGCACGTCGATGCGCGCATGGAACGCGTGCCCGCCGATCACGCGCCGATGCGCGAAGGCCTGGGCAACGCGATCGTCGGCGTATGCGATGAAGACGTGGCGTTCACGCATCGCCGGTTTTCGGAAGACGCCGCCGGCACGCGCACGCGCTTTCAATGCTTCTGGAACCAGAACGACGCCGCCGATTCCGCCGCCGGTCTCGGCTATGGCAGCGAATTGCTCAAACATCAGATGGACGCGCTGCTCGACGACGCGCGTACTCATGCCGAAGCGGCGCGCGCAGCGGGCGGCGCGCGCATCTACGGATTCGCGCATCACGGCCCGGCGGCAGCCGAGCTTGCGGGCCGCTATCCGTTACGCACGCAGTCCGTCGATGACCGCGAAGCGCCGCTGCCGATGATCGGCGTGCGCCTCAAACGCCGCCTGCGCACGATGCGCGACGCGTTCGGCCCGTGTCCCGATGCCGAAGTGCTCGACGCCGTGCGCTACGTCGTGCAGCGCGCGCAGGACATCGGCGGGGATGCGTGTCATGCGCTCGTCAGCCTGAACGCGGGAAACGTCGCGTGGCAGCAGGACGGCAGCTCGCTCATCGAAAGCGCGCTCGACGAACTGATGGATACCGGCGCGTGCTCGGTCGTGCTGCCGTCGGGGAACGTGGATCTCGCGCGCTGCCGTGGCGCGCTGACGATCGCGCATCGCGCGGAGTCGGAATTGCGCTGGCCGGTGCGCGCACACGCGGTATCGCCGAGCCTCGCGGAGATCTGGCTATCGAGCGATGGCGGCGTTCCCGGCGTCGATGTGCAGATCGTGCCGCCCGATGGCATCGCGAGCGCGTGGCTCACGCTCGGCGACATCGGCAAATACACGCGCGGCGGCGAGGCGATCTGCACCGTCGTGCATCTCGGACGCGGCGCGCGCGGCGAAGGGCACATGATCCTGATCGCGCTCGCGTCGACCGGCACGCGCAACGGCATGCGCCGCGCGGCGGCGGGCGAGTGGCGCATCCGCCTGCGCAACAACGCGCGCGCGACCGTTACGGCGCGTGCATGGATGCAGTGCGACGAATCTTCGGACGAGACGCCGCTTGCCGTTTCGTCCCCTTCGCGCGATGCCGGCGACTGAGCGCGCTCAGCCGCGCGCGTGCAGCGCGATGATCTCCTGAAGATCGAGGTCGTGCTCCAGCGAATGCAGCAGTTCGTCGTGGATTTCGCCCGCGCGATGCATCCGCAACAGCTCCGTGCGACCCGCCGCGATCGCAGCCAGCACGACGTCGTAATGCGCGTGACGCGCATCGGTCGGAAACTCCTCCATGCCTTCGAAACGCCGCGTGAGTTCCGCGCGATACGTGTACTGCTCGAGCAGGCGCGGATGGATCACGTGGCCGTCGGCGTCGTGCACGAGCGGTTGAATCGCGGCAAGCTGCGCGGTTTCCATGCGCGCCCACGCCTGGGGCTCGGAAAGATGGCGTGACGAACGCTCGTGCCCGCGCGTGAGCGACAGCAGCGCGATCAGCGGCCCGATGGTCGCGCCTTGCAGGAGCACCGTGACGAGAATCACCGCGAAGCCGGCGAAGATGATGAGATCGCGGCCGGGCATCGTTTCGGGCAGCGACAGCGCGACGGCGAGCGTCACCACGCCGCGCATGCCGGCCCAACTGACGACGGTCGCCGCGCGCCAGTCGGGCACGGCCGCGGCGTTCGCGCCCTTGCGTCCGCCGACGCTCCACGCGATCCACTTCAATGCCTCCACGCCGAACACCCACACGAAGCGCGACAGGATCACGACCGCGATGACCGCCGCCGTCGCGGGTCCGAGCAGCGAGAAGGCATCGCCGACGCCGCCGAGCCGCACCGCGATGCCGCGCAGCGACAGGCCGATCAGCACGAACACGAGCGCCTCCAGCACGAACACGACGACCTGCCAGAACGCGGTGCCGCGCATGCGCTGCGCCGCCGTGAACACTTCGTGCTGATGCCAGCCGACGACCATGCCGCACGTGACCGTCGCGATGACGCTCGACACGCCCAGCTCTTCGCCCGCGATATAGCTGACCCACGACGTGAGCATCGACGTGGTGATGACGAGGTAATCGTCCTTGAGCGTGCGCAGCAGCTTCACGGCGATGAATCCCGCGACGACGCCGACCACCACGCCGCCGATCGCGAGCCCCGCGAAGCTCGCGACGGCGCGCGGCGCGCTGAACACGCCGCTCATCGCGGCCACGAGCGCGAAGCGGAACAGCACGAGGCCCGCCGCATCGTTGAGCAGGCTTTCGCCCTCGAGCAGGACCATCAGACGGCGCGGCAGCGCGACGCGCTCCAGCACGGCCTTCGCGGCGACGGCGTCGGGCGGCGAAACGACCGCGCCGAGCGCGAAGCACGCGGCCCACGGAAGCTGCGGCACGACGAGATGCACCGCGATGCCGACGACGAGCGTCGTGAACGCGACCGCGCCGATCGCAAGCAGCAAGATGCCGCTCAGATTGCGCTTGAAGTCGTCCCACACGAAAAAATACGCGCCGTACATCAGCAACGGCGGCAGGAAGACGATGAGCACGAGTTCCGGGTCGAGTTCGAATTGCGGCAGGCCTGGCACGAAAGCCATCGCGACGCCGCCGACGAGCAGCGCGGCCGCGGGCGGCAGACGCAGGCGCCTGGCGAGCACTTCGAGCGCGATGATCGCGATCAGCGAGACGAGCACGAGATTGAATGCCGTGGCGGCGTGCATGAAAGGTCCTCTGTTTGCGTTGGAATTGTTTGAGCCGTAGTGCGCGGCGGCCCACGCAGCACACCCGCTTGCCGCTGCTACCATCGACGCGGGGCCGGGCCGCGAGCCGGGGTCATCGTATCCGAAAGGGAGAAGAAATGAGACGAAAGTCGTCGGGCGTCGCGGTCGCGGCGGTGCTGGTGGGCGTCGCGGTGGCGGCCGTGGTCTACATCGCGAGCTTCGGCAAGTCGCGTCATGCGGATGCGCCCGTGCCCGCGCCTTCGGCGCTCGCCGCGGAAAGCAGCACTGCGAGCGCTGCGGCTTTCGGAACCGCGCCGAAGCCTCCCGAAGCGACACAAGGCGACCAGACCGCCGCGCGGTAGAAGAGACGTCCAGCGTTTGTCCCACATCACCAACCTGTCACGCGCGACAGGAATATGACTTGCTCGGTTCCGGCGACGCCATACAAGGCATGCCGGGAGCACTTCGCGATGGGACACCATCCACAGCAGGTTCCGCCGGCCGTACTGCCCATCGACGGGCGCGGCATGATCGGCAACATGAAGACGGCGGCGCTCGTGTCGCTCAAGGGCGCGATCGACTTCATGTGTTTTCCGCGTATCGACTCGCCCACGCTGTTCGCCGCGCTGCTCGACCACGAGCGCGGCGGCGCTTTCTCGATCACGCCGCGCGCATCCGATGCCAACGTCAAGCAGATGTATCTGCCCGAGACGAACGTGCTACTCACGCGTTTCATGACCCGCGACGGCGTGTGCGAACTGCTCGATCTGATGCCGCTCGCATCGGACGCATCGGACGCCGACGAGGTGCCGAACTGCGTGCTGCGCATCGTGCGGCTCGTGTACGGGCGCATGACGCTCGACGTGCGCTGCGAGCCGCGTTTCGACTACGCGCGCGTCGGACATACGGCGCGCGCGGTGGAGAAGGGCGTCGAATTCGTGCGCGATGACGGTGCGACGCCCGTGCGGCTGCGCGCGAACGTGCCGCTCGAGATCGATGGACCGAATGCACGCGCCACGCTCGATTTCGAAGCGGGCGATTGCGCGTGCTTCGTGCTCGGCGACGCCGATGGCCTGGCCGACATCGAATCGAAGCACGATGCGCTGCTGACCGAAACCATCGACTACTGGAAGGCGTGGTCGTCGCGCTCGACGTATCGCGGGCGCTATCGCGAGGTCGTGCTGCGCTCGGCGCTGACGCTGAAGATGCTGAGTTCGGAGGAGTTCGGCGCGATCGTCGCCGCGCCGACTTTCGGCCTGCCCGAGGCGCAGGACGGCTCGCGCCGCTGGGATTACCGCTTCACGTGGATACGCGACGCCGCGTTCTCGGTCTACGCGCTGCTGCGCCTCGGCTACACCGGGGAGGCTGAACGCTTCATGAAATGGATCGCCGAACGCAGCCGCGATTGCAGCTCGCACGGCCAGTTGCGCGTGATGTATTCCGTCGACGGCACCGACGCGCTTCCCGAGACCGTGTTGACGAGCCTCGTGGACGACGAGCAGGGACGCGTGGTCGTCGGCAACGAGGCGCGCGAGCAGATCCAGCTCGATGTCTACGGCGCGCTGCTCGATTCGGTCTATCTCTACAACAAGTACGGCGCGGCCGTGTCCTACGATGGCTGGCGCCACGTTACGCGCACCGTCGATTACGTCGTCGAACACTGGCGCGAGCCCGACAACGGCATCTGGGAATTCCGCAACGGCACGCGCGCGCTGCTGCATTCGCGCTTGATGTGCTGGGTGACGGTGGACCGCGCGTTGCGGCTCGCGGAGAAACGCTCGCTGCCCGCGCCGCATGCACGCTGGTTCGAGACGCGCGATGAAATCCATCGCGATATCCACGAACAATTCTGGAACGACGACATCAAGAGTTTCGTGCAGACGCCGGGCTCCGCCACGCTCGACGCCTCTGCGCTGATGATGCCGCTCGTGCGCTTCATCGGCCCGAAAGATCCGCGCTGGATCGGCACGCTCGATGCGATCGGCCGCGAATTGCGCGTCGATCCGCTGATCTTCCGCTACACGCGCGGCTCGGAACTCGACGGATTGCCCGGCACCGAAGGCGGCTTCTCGGCGTGCTCGTTCTGGTATGCGGAGGCGCTCGCGCGCGCGGGCCGTGTCGACGAAGGGCGGCTCGTCTTCGAGAAGATGCTCGCGTATGCGAACCATGTCGGCCTGTTCTCGGAGGAAGTGGCGATGAGCGGCGAGGCGCTCGGCAATTTTCCGCAGGCGTTGACGCATCTCGCGCTCATCAGCGCGGCGTTCCAGCTCGACCGGGATCTGGACCGCGTGCACGTTCCGTGGACGTGAGCGATCCGCGTGGCAAGCCGTAACCTGACGCTGTATCCTTTCTCTTCGCTCAGCACGTGAACGGAGGATCGGCGCATGAACGGCAAGACGGTCATGGCGTGCCTCGATGCGGCGCACGCGTCGCTCAAGGAACATGCCGACGAAATCGCATCGCTCGATCAGGCGATCGGCGATGGCGATCACATCATCAATCTGCTGCGCGGCATGGATGCGCTCGCCGCGATGCGCGCGCAGATCGAAGCCGATGCCTTCGCGCCCGCACTCAAGCTCGCGGCGACGAAGGTGCTGTCCACGGTCGGCGGCTCGTCCGGGCCGCTCTTCTTTTCGATGTTGACCGGCATGGCGAAGGCGTCGGCGGACGATGCGGACAGTGCCGGCGTGGCGGCGTTCGCGCGCGCGTTCGCGGCGGGCGTCGAGGCGGTCGGACAGCGCGGCAAGACGGGCGTCGGCAGCAAGACGATGATGGACGTGCTGATCCCGGTCGCTGAACGCTTCACCGCGATGGCCGAAGCGGGCGCATCGAGACAGGACGTACTGGATGCGTTGCCGCGCATCGCGGAAGAACACATGCTCGCCACGCGCGACATGCTCGCCACCAAGGGCCGCGCATCGTTTCTCGGCGAGCGCTCGCGCGGTCATATCGATCCGGGCGCGAGATCGAGTCAGCTCATGATCGAAGCGGTCTGCGCATACATCGCGCGAGACGAAGCCTGATTCCGCGCAAACACAAAAGAGGAGCAGGGGACATGAAGAAGTTCATCAATCGCGTCGACGACTATCTGACCGAAAGCCTCGCGGGTTTTGCAGCAGCGCATGCGGATCTCGTCACCGTCAATTTCGATCCGCTCTTTATCGTGCGCAGGACGCTGGAGCCGGGCAAGGTCGCGATCATTTCGGGCGGCGGTTCCGGACACGAGCCGTTGCATGGCGGCTTCGTCGGCTACGGCATGCTCGATGCCGCGTGTCCCGGCCAGGTCTTCACGTCGCCGACACCCGATCAGATGATGGCCGCCGCGCAAGCCGCGGATACGGGCGCGGGCGTGCTCTTCATCGTGAAGAATTATTCAGGCGACCTGATGAACTTCGAGATGGCGTCCGAGCTCTGCGAGATGCCGAACGCGTCGGTGCTCGTCAACGACGATGTCGCGGTCGAGAACTCGAGCTTCACGACGGGACGGCGCGGCGTCGCGGGCACGGTGATCGTCGAGAAGCTCGTGGGCAGCTTCGCGCGATCGGGCGCCGATCTGCAGGCGTGCCGCGCGTTCGGCGAGCGCGTGACTGCGCGGATCGCGTCGATGGGCGTGGCGTTTTCAAGCTGCACGGTGCCTGCCGCGGGCAAGCCGACCTTCACGCTCGGCGACGATGAAATCGAGATCGGCGTAGGCATTCACGGCGAGCCGGGCCGCAGGCGCGCGAAGTTCGAGACCGCGAACGCGATCGCCGATGAGTTGCTTACCGCTATCGTCGACGATCTGAAACCGGTGGCAGATGCGCCGTTGCTGCTGCTCGTGAACGGACTGGGCGGCACGCCGTTATCGGAGTTATATCTGCTGTATCACGCGGCGCGCGCGTGGCTGGATGGACGCGGATTGAGCGTCGCGCGATCGCAAGTCGGCGCACTGACGACATCGCTCGAAATGGCGGGCGCGTCGATCACGCTATGCACGCTCGACGACGAGATGATGCGGCATTGGGACAGCCCGGTGCATACGGCGGGATTGCGCTGGGGGATGTGAGGTTTGTGTGAAGGCGCGGCCGGGCTTCAAACCCGGCTGAATGGCCGTTAGTGGTCCCTTTCGCGCATGGTCGAACTCACGGTCGGCTCGGTGACATGGCTGAACGTCCAGCTGCCAGCTTGCCACCGAGTCAAAACCCGACATCTGTAAATAGCCAGAACACGACATTAGGATATAGCCGCTACAAACAAATGTTGCTGCAAAGTTCAAATGTCGGGGTTGCCGCTAAGTAGAGATGTCGGGTTTGGAACGGATGTTTCTGTTCAGGTTGTGGGGTTGGGGCGGCGCAGCCGC
>NZ_FCNX02000016.1 GCF_001544835.2 Caballeronia fortuita
CTGTCTGGCAACGAACCTACGTCAAAACGCGACATCTCTACTTGGCGCAAACACGACATCTGAACTTGGGACCTACACCAGATCATTCGATAATTTGTCTTATGTTAAATCGAATATCCACCTAAGCAGATCAAACCCCACGACGTCTCAACCCATCGCTCCAGCCCGCTCCAGCAGAAACGCCCGCTCCCGCGCGTTCATCGTCAGCGCCGCTGCGCGCTCGAACTCCGCGCGCGCTTCATCCGTGCGTCCGAGCTTCGCGAGCAAATCGGCGCGCACGCTCGGCAGCCAGTGATAGCGCTTGAGCGCGGGCGCGCCGGCGAGCGCATCGACGATTGGCAGCGCCGCTTCCGGCCCGTACGCCATGCTCACCGCGACCGCGCGATTCAGTTCGACGACCGGCGTCGGCGCGGTCTGCATCAGCGCGTCGTAGAGCGCGACGATCATCGGCCAGTCGGTGCCGGCGGCGCTCGGCGCGCGCGCATGACACGCCGCGAGCGCCGCCTGCAGCGCATACACGCTGCGCGCGCCGCCCAGCGCCTCGGAGCGTTCGAGCGCCGCGAGCCCGCGCCGGATCAGCAGCGGATCCCAACGGCTGCGGTCCTGATCCGGCAACAGCACCGGCCGTCCATCCCGGTCGACGCGCGCCTTCGTCCGCGACGCCTGAATCTCCATCAGCGCGACGAGTCCGTGAACCTCGCTCTCGTCCGGCGTCAGTTCCGCAAGAATGCGCCCGAGCCTGAGCGCGTCCTCGCACAGCGCGGGACGCATCCAGTCGTCGCCGGCGGTTGCGGAATAGCCTTCGTTGAACACGAGATAGATGACTTCGAGCACCGATCCGAGCCGCGCCGCGCGCGCATCGGCTTTCGGCACCTCGAACGGCACGCGTGCCGCCGACAGCGTGCGCTTCGCCCGCACGATGCGCTGCGCGATCGTCGGCTCCGGCACGAGAAACGCGCGCGCGATTTCGTCGGTCGTGAGTCCGCCGATCAGACGCAGCGTGAGCGCCGCGCGTGCGTCGACGGACAGCACCGGATGGCACGCCGTGAAGATGAGCCGCAGCAGATCGTCGCCGATGTCGTCTTCGCGCGCGGCATCGAGTGCATCGACGAAATCGGGCGTGATGTGCGCCTCGCGCGCGTCGAGATCGCGGCCGTATTCCTCGTGCTTGCGTGCATGCAGCGCGTGCTGCCGCAGACGGTCGAGCGCCTTGTTCTTCGCTGTCGTCATGAGCCACGCTCCCGGCTTCTCGGGCACGCCCACGCCCGGTTGGCTCCAGTGTTCCAGCGCGGCGACGAACGCGTCCTGCGCCAGTTCCTCGGCGAGCGCGACATCGCGCACGACGCGCGCCACGCTCGCGATCACCTTCGCGGACTCGATGCGCCATACCGCGTCGATGGCGCGCCGCGCGGCATCGTCGGCCGTGGTTTGCGGGCTCGCGCGCCCGCTCACGCCGCTTCCGGATTCATGTGCACGAGCTCCCAGATATGGCCGTCGAGATCCTCGAAACCGTGGCCGTACATAAAGCCGTGATCCTGCGGCTCGCGCGACGCGCGCCCGCCGGCGGCGACGGCTTTGGCGACCAGATCGTCGACTTCCGCCCTGCTCTCGCACGACAGGCACACGAGCGCTTCGGTGCTCGCGTGGGCATCGGCGATCGGCTTCTCGGTGAAGGTCTGGAAGAACCGCTCGACCAGCAGCATCGCGAAGATGTTTTCGCCGATGACGAGACACGCGGCATCGTCGTTCGTGAACGCCGGATCGAAGCTCAGGTCCAGCGCCTTGAAGAAGGTCATCGAACGCCTGAGGTCGCGAACCGGAAGGTTCACGAAAATCTGCTTGTGCATCACGGTCTCCGGTTGATCGCTGTTTTCAGTACCACGACGAACGGCGCACGGGAAAATCGACAGGCAGCGCGTGTCAGGTGTGTTCTACGTATAGCAAGGACCGACTTTACGTACCTCGACGGTGCACCACTCGGCCGCCGGGCACTCGGCCGCGATCGCGATCGCTTCGGCGCGCGTTTCGCAATCGATCAGGAAGAAGCCGCCGATCATTTCCTTCGCTTCGGCGAACGGTCCATCGATGACGCGCGCATCGCCGTTCGTCGCGTCGACGCGCGCCGCATCCTTCATCGATGTCAGCGATTCGACCGCGCGCAGCACGCCGCGCGCCTTCAGTCCTTCGGCGAACTCCCCCATCTGGCGATACGCCTCGCGCCCCTCTTCCTCCGTGCGCCCGGCGCGCTGTTCGACCGGTTCCACGACGAGTAGCAGATAAGCCACGACGAACCTCCGCGTGTTTTTCGATGCGTTCAAGTCTATCCCGATATTGACAGAAACGAACGCGTCAAACGATACTGCGTCACATGCACGCAGCCATCCTTTTCTCCATCGCCGCGATTAAAAACCGTATGAACGCCATCCGTGGCGGGTCATCGGGACAACGCGTGCGCTAGCGAAACAGGCAAGCAGACAGATTCCGAAGGCCCCGCCGCAAGACGGGGCCTTCTTGTTTTTGCGTGCAAGGTTTCCGTCTTCGGCTCACACAATGGAGAGCAGAGATGGAAGAGCTATCGCAGGAGTTCGCGCGGCATGGCGCCGGCCACGGTGTCGCGTCGGGGCGTCTGGGCGCATCGGGCGCATCGGAGGCGCGCGTCGTGGTTTTCATCGAAGTGCATCCGCACCGGATGGTGTCGTGGTGTCTCTCGCGCGATGCCGAACTGCGCATCGCCGATGCGGGCGCGCCGTCCGTCTGGCTCACGCGTCATCGCGATCCGTACGATTACTGGCTGAAGCCCGGCGACGTCGTGCGCCTCGCGCGCGGCGAGCGCGTGTGGCTCACGTCGGAAAGCGATCGGGCGATCGAGGTGTCGCTCACGTCGTATCGCGCCGCCAAGCGAGGCTTCGTTGCGCGCTGGCTCGCACACTGCTGGCCGCGTCTGTCGGACCAACACGCGAACGCGCTCTGACGATGCGCACGCTCAAGGCTCGACGCAGCGGAAGTTCGCCGCGACGTTGATGCTGCCTTTGCCGAGATAGCGTGGATAGTTCGGATAACGGCACATCGGCCGCGTGCGCCCGTTGGTGGCGGGCGCGATATCGCTGCCGACGAGCGTTTCGGGCGCGGCGCCGTTGCTCACCCAGTCGTCGAGCGCGCCGAGTTCGTCCCACGCCGGGATGAACACGCCGTTGCCATGCTGGAATCCCGGCACCATGTAGAGCCGCATGAACGAATCGACGACATCTTTTCCGTAGCGGTCGATGAGCCCGCGATAGAACGCGATCGTCTGGTTCGGGCTGATGACTTCGTCGGCCAGTCCGTGCATTGCGATCAGCTTGCCGCCGCGCGCGATGAACGCCGAAAAATCCGGGTTCATCGCGCCGACGGTGTATGCGAGCGTCGTCAGGCGTTGCCTGAAGCGGCCGGGATTGTCGAGATCGAAGGTGAGCGCGCTGAACGCGAGATCGCGCGTGACGAAGTGGCGGATATACGCGTCGCCCTGCGCGAAAAGATAGCCGTTCGCGGCGAAAGTCGGCGGATTGAGCAGCGTCGGCGAGTCGCCGAGGCCGAGTGTGCCGGAGAAGTCCACGCCCTGAAAGACGTTGTAGCCGGGATACGTATCCACGTCGTAGGCGAGCGGATACGGCAGCGTGACGCCGTCGCGCAGCGTCTGCAGCGTGTCGATCTGCGCGTCCGAAAGACAACTGTCGCGCAACGAAGGCCGCTGCCCGTTCGCGCAGCGCAGCGACGCGATGATCTGCGGCTCGAGCTTCCTGCACGCTTCGACATTGCTGACGATGCCATCCGCCGCGCCGTCGAGCCGGTCGCATTCGTGCACGACGGTCTCGAACACGCGCCGCTGCTGCGCGAGCCCGACGAAGCCGCCCGGTTTCGCGTACGACGCCTGCCCTACTTTCACGCCCATTAGGCGCACGCCGGAAAAGTTGATCGCGGGCGCATTGGCGATGACGCCGTCGTAGTCATTCGGAAAGCGCTCGATGACGGTGAAGCCTTCGCGGCCGCCCGTCGAGCCGCCCGCGAAGTAGGTTTTCTCGGGCGTGCGTCCGTAGCCCATCTGGATGAGCGCGAGCGCGACGTCGCGGGTCTTCTTCAGATGCCCGAAGCCGAAGTTGACGATCGCTTCGTCGTTCCCCGCGAAATCCGCGCGCCCCGCGTTGCCGACGTGGCCCGAATCGGAGCCGAAGGTCGCGTAGCCGCGCGCGAGCGGCGTCGAATCGGGCGCGAAGGACATCGGCTCGGTGCCGGACACGATGGTGCCGTTGTAGCCGCCGCCGCCCATCTGCAAGGCGCGGCCGTTCCAGCGGCTCGGCAGATTCACTTCGAAGCGGATGTCGGGCGTCGTGTCCTGCAGCGCCTTGATGAAACCGGTGATGCGGCAGTATTCGCCGTTCCGGTTACCGGGCGCGGCAGCCTTCACGACCCACGCGGAGACGATGGTGGCGCCGCGCGTCGGCAAGCCAATGATCGACGCGGGCACGCTCTTGCCTTCGAGGTCGTCGCAGTGCTTGGTCACGTAGGCGGCCGCATGCGCGCTCGAGAACGGCCCGAGCAACGCGAGCGCCGTCGCGACGACGAACGCCGGCACGCGGAACAGATCGAAAGGAAGAAGGCGGAGCAAGCGGGACACGTCTTCGAAGCGGTTACTTCAAACGCCGCACAATATATAAGAACAGTTTCGAGATGGCCATTCGGGTCTGCCGGCCGTTGCAGCGGAACAACCGGTCATTCGCCGTCCCATTCGCCGCGCAGATCGCTGCGTTCCAGCAGCTGTAGCAAGGTTTCGGCCGGACGGCTCAGATGTTTCGCGCCGAACGCGATGAATTCCACTTCGGGCAGTTCCGGCAAGTCCGCGCGATTCACCGGCGGCGCGAGCCCCCGCGCCGCGAGGAAGTGCGAGCGCACGGTCAGCCCGAGCCCGCCGCGCGCTGCCGCGATGCAGCCGGCGTGACTGCTGCTCGTGCAGACCATCTGCCAGCTTGCGCCCGACATCGCGAGCGAATCGAGCACGACGCCGCGCGTGACGCTCGGCTCTGAGACGAGGATGAGCGGCAGCGGTTCGGCCGTATCGACGACGGTGCCCGGCTTCGCCAGCCATTCGAGGCGCCCCGAAAAAAGCCGCATGCCGCGCGCGTCGCCCAGTCGCCGCTTGCCGACCGCAAGATCGAGTTCGCCTGCATCGACCATCTGATAAAGCCGCCCCGTCATGCCGATAGTGATTTCCAGCTCGACATCCGGATGCGTGTCGCGGAATGCCGCGAGCACGCTCGGCAGCGGCCCGAGCGCGATATCGTCCGATGAACCCAGCCGCACGCGCCCGCGCAGCCGCGGCGAGCTGAACTGCGACTGCGCGTGCGCCATTGCCTCGAGAATGACGCGGGCGTGAACGAGCATCGCTTCGCCGTCGGCGGTGAGCGCGAGCGAATGCGTGTCGCGCACGAAAAGCCGTCGCCCGACACGCTCCTCCAGACGCCGGATGTGCTCCGAGACGCTCGACTGACGCAACCCGAGTTGCCGTCCGGCGTCGGTGAAGCTGTGCGACGCGGCCACCGTCGCGAACGTATTGAGCCAGATCGGATTGAGCATGCGGCATTGTCATCGATTAAATCGATGACAGTCAATGCGGTTAGCGGGCTTCCCGATGACGCGCCGAGTCATTAAGATTTCACATATCGCGTGATTGGGCCTGTTTTCAAACGGCTTTCGGCGTTTCCTCGCCGCGCGGCTGTCCGCAACTCGCATCCCACATGACCAAAAGTTCTTCGCACACGGCACTGCTCTGGATCGTCGCCGTGGGTTTCTTCATGCAGGCGCTCGACACGACGATCGTCAACACGGCGCTGCCTTCCATCGCGCGCAGCCTGAGCGCCGCGCCGCTCGCGATGCAATCGATCGTCGTCGCGTACACGCTCACGATGGCGCTGCTCACGCCCGCCTCCGGCTGGCTCGCCGACCGCTTCGGCACGCGGCGCGTCTACCAGGTGTCGATATCGCTTTTCGTCATCGGTTCGCTTGCCTGCGCGAGTGCGCATTCCGTGAATCAACTGGTGCTCGCGCGCGTGCTGCAAGGCGTCGGCGGCTCGATGCTGCTGCCGATCGGCCGTCTCGCCATCTTGCGCGCCGTCTCGGGCGAAGCCTACGTGTCCGCGCTGGCGATGATCTCCGTCGCCGGCCAGGTCGGCCCGATTCTCGGCCCGACGCTCGGCGGCTGGTTCGTCGAGTCGTTCTCATGGCACTGGATCTTCCTCATCAACGTCCCGATCGGCGCGGTCGGCCTGTATGCGGTGCAGCGCTTCCTGCCGAACGACACGGTTCACGACGCCCCGCCCTTCGATTTCGTCGGCTGCGGCTTGCTGTCGATGTGCATGGTGTCGTTTTCGCTCGCGCTCGATTGCCCGGTCGAGACGCATCGCGGCGCGGTGTCGGCGGTGCTGTTCGCGCTCGCGGCCGTGTCGGCGTTCGCCTATGTGCCGCACGCACGGCGCAAGCGCAATCCCATCTTCAAGCTCGCGCTCTTTCGCGAGCCGAACTTCAGCGTCGGGTTGATCGGCAACTTGCTGTGCCGCATCGGATCGAGCGCGGTGCCGTTTCTGCTGCCGCTTCTGATGCAGCTCGAACTCGGCTACAGCCCGCTGCACTCGGGCCTGATGATGCTGCCGATCGCCATCGCCGGCACGGTGAGCAAGCGCTGGATCGCGCAGCTCGTGAAGCGCTACGGCTACGACATGTTCCTGCTCGTGAACACGGCGCTCGTGGGCGCGTCGATCGTCGCGTTCGCGCTCTTCTCGCCGACGCTGCCGCTCGCCGTCGAAATCGCCATTCTTACCGTGTTCGGCGCATCCAATTCGATGCAGTTCGCCGCGATGAACAGCGTCACGTTGAAAGGCCTGTCGAGCAAGGACGCGGGCAGCGGCAACAGCCTCTTCTCGATGGTGCAGATGCTCGCGATCGGCCTGGGCGTGTCGATCGGCGGCTCGCTCGTGCAGGTGTTCCAGGGATCGTTTTCGACCGCGACGGGCTTCAGGCTCAGCTTCGTCTGCATGGGCGTGGTGACGCTGCTGTCGGGCGTCGTGTTCCGTCGTCTCGACGATGCGCCGAAGAGCGCCGCGCCCGCCACGGCCGGCAAGCGCGCGGCATAGCAAGTATTCTGTCCGTCCAACCGATTTCTGGAGCGCAACCGTGCAATACCGCAAATTCGGCAACACCGGTCTCACCGTTTCGCGTCTCACGCTCGGCACGATGACTTTCGGCCTGCAGACCGAGGAAGACGTGTCGCGCAGCATCATGGACCGCGCAGCGGACGCGGGCGTCAATTTCATCGATACGGCGAACGTCTATCCGCTCGGCAGCGGACATGATCTGGCGGGGCGCACCGAGGAGATCGTCGGCCGCTGGCTGAAAGGACGGCGCGACGACTACATTCTCGCGACCAAGGCGGTGCATGAAATGGGGCCGCTCGCGTGGCACAAGGGCGCATCGAGGAAGCATCTGCTCGACGCGATCGATGCGTCGCTCAAGCGGCTCGGCACGGATTACGTCGACCTGTATCAGCTTCACAACGACGACCACGACACGCCGCTCGACGAGATGCTCGAAGCGCTCGATACCATCGTGCGGCATGGCAAGGCCCGCTATATCGGCGTGTCGAATTTTCTGGCGTACCGGCTCGCGCGCGCGCTCGGGCGCTCGGACGTGCTGCGCGCGGCGCGCTTCGTTTCCGTGCAGCCGCGCTATAACCTGCTCTTTCGCCAGATCGAGCGCGAACTGCTGCCGCTCGCGACCGAGGAAGGTCTCGCTGTGATTCCTTACAACCCGCTCGCGGGCGGGCTTCTGACGGGCAAGCACAGCTACGATGCGGGGCCGAGCGAAGGACGCTTTACCGGCGCGGTCGGCAAGGCGGGTGCGATGTACACGCAGCGCTACTGGCACGAGCGCGAGTTTCACACCATCGAAGCGATCAACAAGATCGTCGCGCCGACCGGACGTTCGCTCGCGAGCACGGCGCTCGCGTGGGTGCTGGCAAATCCGGCGGTGACCTCTGCGATCATCGGCGCGAGCCGGCCCGACCAGTTGAACGAGACGCTCGCGGCGGTCGATCAGCCGATCGATCCCGAGATCAAGACGAAGCTCGACGAGGCGACCGTCGAGTACCGTTTCGGCGACGCGTTGCGTTAAGCCTTCGCACGCGGGCCGCGCGCGCGCACCACGCCTTCGATCGAGTAGATGGCGAGCGCGGTCCAGATCGCGCCATAGCCGATCAGCTGGTCGTGCCCGAAGAATTCCTGATAGATCACGACGCCGATCAGCAGTTGCAATGTCGGCGTGATGTACTGGATGAGCCCGAGCATCGACAGCGGAATGCGCCGCGCGCCCGCCGCGAACAGCAGCAACGGCACCGCGGTCACGGGCCCGGCCGCCGCGAGCAGCAGCTTCACGCCGGTCGACGCATGCTCGAAGCCGCTGCCGCCGTGCGAATTCAGGAAGAAGAGATACAGCAGCGCGACCGGACACAGCAGCATGGTTTCGAGCGTCAGCCCTTCGAGCGCGCCGAGCGACGCGGTCTTGCGCAGAAGCCCATAACCGCCGAACGTCAGCGCCAGCGCGAGACTGATCCACGGCGGCGCGCCGTTCACCCACGTCAGCCAGGCGACGCCCGCCGCCGCGATCGTCACGGCGAGCCATTGCACGGGCCGCAGGCGCTCGTGTAGGAACGCCATGCCGAACAGCACGTTGACGAGCGGATTGATGAAGTAGCCGAGACTCGCCTCGACGATGCGCCCGTCGTTCACCGCCCAGATATAGATGCCCCAGTTTGCCGACAGCAGCACGGCGCTCGCCGCGAAGCGCGCGAGCAGGCGTTTGTCGCGCAGGACGGGACCGAGCCACTTCCACTGCCGCCGCACGGTCATGACGATCAGCAGGAAGAGCATCGACCACGCCATGCGATGCGCGAGCATCTCGACCGCGCCGATCGAATGCAAGGCTTTGAAATAAATCGGGAAAAGGCCCCAGATGGCAAAGGCCGCGAATGCGTAGACGACGCCTGGATTCATTGTTCGATACGTTGAGCAGATCGGTCACGCACGAACGATCGACTCGTTCGACCACGCTGCTTTCCCGGTTCGACGGAAAGCGATCCGCAAGGATTGGAAGCCGGATTTTAGTCGACGCGTGCGCTTGTTCTCCAGCGCCGAATGCAACAAATTCCGCTCGTTCCGGCGTCGCGGCGAACCCTTGGACGAATTCTTGCTCGAAAGCTGAGCGCGAACGCCACGCGGCTCGTCCCTTTTGCCTGTTCCCAGGTCGCTAATGAATAATCAAACCGTCCATCAACATTTCTTTCATATCCTGTTGTGCGCCGTGACACTGGCGCTCGCGTGGGTGTTGCTGCCGTTCTTCGGCGCGATCTTCTGGGGTGCGATTCTCGCGATCCTGTTCCAGCCGATGCAGCGCTACCTCGCCGCACGCTTCGGCAAGCGCCGCAATCTCGCCGCGCTGACGACGTTGGCCGCCGCGATTCTCATTGTCATCATTCCGCTTGCGATCGTCGCGGTGACGCTCGTGCAGGAAATCGCCCTCGTCTACGCGCGCATCAAGAGCGGCGATCTGAACTTCGGCGTGTATTTCCAGCATGTGCTGCATGCGCTGCCGGCATCGGTGCAGCAACTGCTGGGACGCTACGGGCTTGACGATATCGGCGGCGTGCAGCGCAAGCTGATGGAAGGCGCATCGCAGATCAGCCAGTTCGCCGCGGCACAGGCGCTGTTGATCGGGCAGAACACGTTCCAGTTCGTCGTGAGCTTCGGCGTGATGCTCTATCTAGTGTTCTTTCTGCTGCGCGATGGCGGCGAGATCGGACGACGCATCCGACGCGCGATTCCGCTCGATCCGGAGCCAAAGCAGCATCTGATCGCAAAATTCACGACGGTCGTGCGCGCGACGGTCAAGGGCAATATCGCGGTCGCGGCGGTCCAGGGTTTTCTGGGCGGGCTGATCTTCTGGATTCTGGGTATCGGCGGGTCGCTTTTGTGGGGCGTGCTGATGGCGTTCCTGTCGCTGTTGCCGGCGGTCGGCGCGGCGATCGTATGGGCACCCGCCGCGATGTACTTCTTCATGACGGGGCAGATCGTCAAGGGGCTGATTCTCGTGGTGTTCTGCGTCGTGGTGATCGGGCTCGTTGATAACGTGCTGCGCCCGATTCTCGTCGGCAAGGATACGAAGATGCCCGATTGGGTCGTGCTGATCTCGACGCTCGGCGGCATGGCGCTGTTTGGGATCAACGGGTTCGTGATCGGGCCGCTCGTCGCGGCGCTGTTCATGGCAAGCTGGGATCTGTTTTCGCAGGATCAGGCAGGGGCGTAGTGAGATGCAAAAAAAAAACCGGCTCAAAACGGAGCCGGTTTTTTTTCAACACATATCAACGCACATTCGGCGCCTTATACCTGCATTCGAACCGCTTCCTCACCGTCCCGTTCTCATCGACGCTTTCCAGATACACGTCGAATTGCCACAAGCGCGCCATGTGCTTGAGCACTTCGTCGCTGTCATTCGCGAGATGGCGGTTATCGGTCATGAAGTGACGCAGCGTCAGACTACGATCCCCGCGCGTATTGACCGAATAAACCTGAATGTTCGGCTCCCGATGATGAATATCGTACTGACGCGACAACGCCTGCCGCACATAGCGATATCCGCTTCCGTCATGAATCGCCGATACTTCCAGCGCATCGCGCATGTCGTCGTCGAGAATCGAGAACAAGCGCATCTCGCGAATCAGATGCGGCGACAAATACTGCGCGATAAAGCTCTCGTCCTTGAAGTTGCGCATCGCGTAGTGCAAGGACTCCAGCCAGTCGCTGCCCGCGAGTTCCGGGAACCATTCGCGGTCCTCGTCCGTCGGGTTTTCGCAGATGCGGCGAATGTCGCTCATCATCGAAAAGCCGAGCGCGTACGGGTTGATGCCGCTGTAATACGGCTTCGTCACCGGCGGCTGATACACGACGTTCGAATGCGAGTGTAAAAACTCCATCATGAAGCTGTCTTCGAGCCGCCCCTCGTTGTAAAGCGTGTTGAGCAGCGTGTAATGCCAGAACGTCGCCCAGCCTTCGTTCATGACCTGCGTCTGCCGCTGCGGATAAAAATACTGCCCGATCTTGCGCACGATGCGGATCACTTCCCGCTCCCAAGGCTCGAGCAGCGGCGCATTCTTCTCCGCGAAATACAGCAGATTCTCCTGCGGCTCCGGCGGATAACGGCTCTCGATTTCCTCCGGCGACGGCTCCTTGCCCTTGGGCAACGTGCGCCACAGTTCGTTGACCTGCGATTGCAGATACGCCTCGCGCTCGCGCCGCATCGCCGCTTCCTTCGCGAGCGAGAGTTTTTGCGGCCGCTTGTATCGATCGACGCCGTAATTCATCAGCGCATGGCAGGAATCGAGCAGTTCCTCCACCCGATCGAGCCCATAACGCTCCTCGCATTCGGCGATGTAATTCTTCGCGTAGACGAGGTAATCGATGATCGCGTGCGCGTCTGTCCACAGCTTGAAAAGATAATTGCCCTTGAAAAACGAGTTGTGCCCATACGCGGCGTGCGCGATCACGAGCGCCTGCATCGTCATCGTGTTCTCTTCCATGAGATACGCGATGCAGGGATTCGAATTGATGACGATCTCGTACGCGAGGCCCATCTGCCCGCGCCGATAGCCCTTCTCGGTGGCAAGAAAGTGCTTGCCGAACGACCAGTGCCGATAATTCACCGGCATGCCGACGGACGCGTATGCGTCCATCATCTGCTCGGAGCTGATGATCTCGAGCTGGATCGGATACGTGTCGAGCCCGTAACGGTTCGCGACGCGCGAAATCTCCGCGTCGTATTCCTCGATCAGATCGACGGTCCAGTCCGACGGGCACGGCAGCGGCCGCCGCTTCTCCGATACATTCATTCTGCCTTCCTCGTGCGCCGCGTCTGCCTTCGCGGACGCTTTGCGTTGCCTGGCTTCTGGTCCGAGCCGGGATTCGACACGGTCGTCCGTGCCTTCCAGCTGATACCCACGCGTCTCGTTGTGCAAATGCCGCGTCGTCATGCGGCCGCCTGCTGCTTTTCGAACAGCTCACGGAATACCGGATAAATATCCGCGGCCGAATCGACCTTCTTCATGGCCAGTTCCGGCGCGCCCAACGCTAGCTGAGCATACTCCAGCCAGAGATTTTGCTCCTCCGGCGCAACTTGAATATAGGCAAAATACCGGACCTTCGGCAGGATGTCTTCCGACAGCAGCTTGCGGCACTTCGGGGAATCGTCGGTCCAGTTGTCGCCGTCCGATGCCTGCGCGCCGTAAATGTTCCATTCAGTCGGCGAGTAGCGCTCGTCCATGATTTTCTTCATGAGTTCGAGCGCGCTCGACACCACCGTGCCGCCGCTCTCCGTCGAATGGAAGAACGTGTCCTCGTCCACTTCCTCGGCGCGCGTATGGTGCCGGATGAACACGACTTCGATCTTCTCGTAATTGCGCTGCAAAAACAGATACAGGAGGATGAAGAAGCGCTTGGACAAGTCCTTGCGCTGCTCGTCCATCGAGCCGGAGACGTCCATCAGGCAGAACATCACCGCTTTGCTCGACGGCGTCGGCTGCTTCACGCGATTGATGTAGCGCAGATCGAACGGATCGATGAACGGGATGCGCGTGATCCGGCCCTGCATGACGACGATGTCCGCTTCGAGCCGCGCGATCTCTTCCTGATCGGCGTTTTCTTCCTTTAGTTGTTCGAGCTGGCGCTCCATCTCGCGCAACTGCGATGCGAGCGGCCAGCCGAGGGCGATGCGCCGTCCGAGCGCGGAACGCAGCGACCTCACCACGTCGATGTTGTTCGGCGTGCCTTCCGCCGCCCAGCCCGCGCGCACGTTCTTCCATGTTGGAACGGCGAGCAGTTGCGTCTTGACGAGGCGCGGCAGTTCGAGATCGTCGAAGAAGTACTGCATGAACTCTTCGCGCGACAGCTCGAACACGAAATCGTCCTGTCCTTCGCCCTCGTTGCTCGCGCTCTTGCCGCCACCGCCCGCGCCGCCCGGCGGACGCGGAATCTTGTCGCCGCGTATGTAATCGGCGTTGCCCGGATGGACGTACTCGCGCTTGCCCCCCGGTCCGTGACGGAACGAGGGCTCGGAGATGTCCTTCTTGGGAATGGTGATGCTCTGAGTGCTTTGAATGTCTTTGATGCTGCGATCGCGCACCGCGTCGGAAACGGCGCGGCGAATATAACTCTTGACGCGTCGCAGGAAGCGCTCGCGGTTGGCGATGCTCTTGTTCTTGCCGGCTAACCTGCGGTCGATGATTTGGTGCAGCACATCCAGTCTCCCGCGTTATTGGCGAGCGTTCGAGGCTGCGCGTTGCTTCGGCTGATCGCAGCGTCTTTCGTCTCGCAAACTGTCCATCGTGCGGCCGGTTGCAATTCACGCGCCCGGACCGCCGGGACATCCTGACTATCGCTTTGCGCGGGACCGGAGTCGAGCGCGCGAGCGCCGACTCCCGTCTTGCCTTTCCTACATCACGACGACTTGCGCACGCGCAGATACCAGTCGCACAGGAGCCGCACCTGCTTCGGCGTGTAACCCTTCGCGACCATGCGATTGACGAAGTCCTCGTGCTTGCGTTGCTCTTCCGCCGATCCTTTCGCGTTGAACGAAATCACCGGCAGAAGTTCTTCGGTGTTGGAGAACATCTTCTTCTCGATCACCACGCGCAGCTTCTCGTAGCTGATCCACGCAGGATTCTTGCCGCCGTTGGCCGCACGCGCGCGCAACACGAAGTTCACGATCTCGTTGCGGAAATCCTTGGGGTTGCTGATGCCCGCAGGCTTCTCGATCTTCTCCAGCTCGGCGTTCAATGCCGCGCGGTCGAAGCTCTCGCCGGTGTCGTGATCGCGGAACTCCTGATCCTGAATCCAGAAGTCGGCATACGTCACATAGCGGTCGAAGATGTTTTGTCCATACTCCGAATACGACTCCAGATAAGCGGTCTGTATCTCCTTCCCGATGAATTCAGCGTAGCGCGAAGCCAGTACGTCCTTGATGAACGACAGATACTTCTGCTCCGTTTCCGGCGGGAACTGTTCGCGCTCGATCTGCTGTTCGAGCACGTACATGAGATGCACGGGGTTGGCCGCGACCTCGCTCGAATCGAAGTTGAATACACGCGAGAGAATCTTGAACGCGAAGCGCGTGGACACGCCGGTCATGCCTTCGTCTACACCCGCGTAATCGCGATACTCCTGATACGACTTCGCTTTCGGGTCCGTATCTTTCAGGTTCTCACCGTCGTAGACCTGCATCTTCGAGAAGAGGCTGGAGTTCTCCGGTTCGTGCAGACGCGTGAGCACGGCCATCTGCGCCATCATCTTGAGCGTGCCCGGTGCGCAGACCGCCTCGGCGAGGGACGAATTGCGCAAGAGCTTCTCGTAGATCTTGATCTCTTCACCATAGCGCAGGCAGTACGGCACCTTCACCACGAAGATACGATCGAGCAGCGCTTCGTTGTTCTTGTTGTTGCGGAACGCCTTCCACTCCGACTCGTTCGAGTGCGCGAGGATCACGCCGTCGAAAGGGATCGCACCGAAGCCTTCCGTGCCCTTGAAGTTGCCTTCCTGGGTTGCAGTGAGCAGCGGATGCAGCACCTTGATCGGCGCCTTGAACATTTCGACGAATTCGAGCAGACCTTGATTCGCGAGGCACAGACCGCCGGAATAGCTGTATGCGTCGGCGTCGTCCTGCGAATAGGTCTCGAGCTTGCGGATATCGACCTTGCCGACGAGCGACGAGATGTCCTGATTGTTCTCGTCACCCGGCTCGGTCTTCGCAATGCCGATCTGACGAAGAATCGAAGGATAGCGGCGCACCACGCGGAACTTGCGGATGTCGCCGTTGTACTCGTGCAGGCGCTTCACTGCCCACGGAGACAGGATGCTCTTGAGATAGCGGCGCGGAATGCCGTATTGCTCTTCGAGCACCGGGCCGTCTTCGTCGTAATCGAAGAGACCGAGCGGCGATTCGTTGACGGGCGAGCCCTTCAACGAATAGAACGGCACGCGCTCCATCAGTTGCTTCAACCGTTCAGCGATAGACGACTTGCCGCCGCCCACCGGACCCAGCAGATACAGGATCTGCTTCTTCTCTTCCAGACCCTGCGCCGCGTGCCTGAAGTACGACACGACGTTCTCGATCACTTCCTCCATTCCGTAAAACTCGCGGAACGCCGGATACACCTTGATGACCTTGTTCGCAAACGTACGCGACAGCCGCGGATCGAGCCGTGTATCGACGAATTCGGGTTCCCCGATGGCCGTCAACATGCGTTCGCCCGCTGTTGCATATGTGGCAGGATCTTCTTTGCAGAGCGCGAGATACTCTTCGAGCGAGAATTCCTCCTCTCGAGTTTTTTCGAAGCGGGTCGCGAAACTGCTGTAGATATCCATGCTACCTCCTCGCCGAAGTCAGAAAGCTATGCCGTGCGCAACGCGCGTAATCGAAACGACATCGCTTGAAATCATCCTAAACCCTTTCGAATTTTTTTTCACGCACTTGCGTTGCTCATTTGCTTCGAAGAATTCCTAGCTTGGTGCGCTATTTTCGTTCACCTACAATGTCCATCTCGATGTGGCTATCGTCTTGCGCGACATTGTTCCTGCCTGTTCGCTTCCCCGCGCTCATCGCGACTTATCCACCGCTTCCGTCCGCCAATGCGTCATGTGCCCCACATGCATGCGCTCGTCATCAAACGCGAATGCATCGGTATCGAGAGGCGCATAAGGCGGCATCAATAATCATTCCCGGCGCATCGTTCATCCGTGTCATGTTCGTCATGCGAGCACCAGCTCCAGTTCGCCGATGCGATCGATCGCGCCATGCAGCATCCCCGGTCCGTCGATGCGATACGCACCTGTATAAGACCCGGTCGTGATGGTCCAGAACGGCTCGACCGTCAAACCCATGCGCGAACAATGGTTGACGAGCCAGGGCAGCAATTCGCGCGGATCGCCCGCCGGATTGCCGAGCGCGGCGGGCGCAATCGATTCGCCATCGAGCGTGAATTCGAGGCGCGGGGTCAGAAAGTCGAAGCCCGGCGCGACGACGTCGTACGGTTCCATACCCGATACCACGAGCGCGCCGTTGTTCTGCGAATCGGCGAGCTGCGCGAGCGGATCGAGATTGGGCCACTGGGCGAAACGGCTGTCGACGACTTCGAGCGCAACGGCAATGCCGCCGATCGCATCGAGCACTTCGTCGCGTGTGTAAGGGTCGGGTCGCGCGGGCAACGCGTAAGCAAAGCGGAACGCGACTTCGAGTTCCACCAGCACCCGGAAAAACGATTGATGAGCGAGCCGCGCGGGCGAAACATGGACGAGCGCGGCATCGATGGGCGCGCCCGTGGCGAGCGCATCGGGGGCGCGCGCGCCGATCTTCCATGCGCCGATGCGCGCATCGGACTCTCTCAGCATCTCGTGCTGGATGGCGTAAGCGGTGGGCGCGTCGGCCGGAATGTCGGCGTGCTCCAGCGTCTCGATGAGCTGATGCCGGCGGCGGGCGTCCGCGAGCTTCGCGGCGAGTGTCGATCCGGTCATGTCGATATCCCTCTTGTGAGCGGTAATGCACCCCTCAGTGTACGGGTTACCGGATCGACGTTGGTCGCGCACGCATGCATTCATGTGCAAACGCGCGCATTCACCCCTCGCACGCTACGTTCAGAACGTCTCCCAGTCGCCGCCCGCATCGGCCGTCGCGGGTGCTTTCGGCGTCGCGGGCGGCACCGCAACCGTGCGCTTCGCCGGCGTGGCCGCGACGGGCTTCGGTGCGACGCGTGCGCTCACCGTTGCACGCGATGCAATTTTCGCCGCCACCGTGGATGCAGCCGGAACAGCAGCAAGCGGCGCGCCGTCCGCCACCTGGAACACCGCGACCGCCTGGCGCAGCCGCGCGGCCTGATCTTCGAGCGATTGCGCGGCGGCCGCCGCTTCCTCGACGAGCGCCGCGTTCTGCTGTGTCACTTCGTCCATCTGCGTGACGGCGCGCGACACTTGATCGATGCCGCTCGACTGTTCCTCCGATGCCGCCGCGATCTCGCCCATGATGTCGGTCACGCGCTGCACCGCGCCGATGATCTCGTTCATCGTGCGGCCCGCCTCGTCGACGAGCGTGGTGCCCGTCCGCACGCGCGCGACGGAGGTATCGATCAGTTCCTTGATCTCCTTCGCCGCCGCCGACGAACGCTGCGCCAGGCTGCGCACTTCGCCCGCGACGACCGCGAAGCCGCGCCCTTCCTCGCCCGCGCGCGCCGCTTCGACAGCCGCGTTGAGCGCGAGAATATTCGTCTGGAACGCGATGCCTTCGATGATCGTGATGATGTCCGCGATCTTCGACGAACTGCCGTTGATCTCGCGCATCGTATCGACGACTTGCGTGACGACCGCGCTGCCCTTGCCCGCGATGTCCGACGCATTTGCCGCGAGCGCGCTCGCCTGCCGCGCGTTGTCGGCGTTCTGGCGGACGGTGCCGGTCAGCTCCTCCATGCTCGACGCCGTCTCCTGTAGCGCCGACGCTTGTTCTTCCGTGCGCGACGACAGATCGGTATTGCCGGCCGCGATCTGCTGCGTCGCGGACGCGATCGATTCGCTGCCCGAGCGAACGGTCCGCACGGTCGCAAGCAGGCTCGCGCGCATTCTGGCGAGGCCTTCGAGCAACTGGCCCATTTCATCGCGCGACGTGACGACGACTTCGCGGCGCAGATCGCCCGCGGCGATGGCCTCGAAATGTCCGAGCGCGGCTTCGAGCGGCCGGGCGATGGCGCGCCTCAACGACACCCATGCGAACACCGCCGCCGCCATGCCGAGCGCGATCGCGCCGAGACTCAGCGCGCGATACAGCTCGAAGCGGCTCTGCGTTTCCTCGTAGCTCTTTCGCGACGCTTCGGTCAGGTACTTGCGCAGTGCATCGTTCGCGTTGGCGAGCTCGTTGTAGGCGCCCTGCATCGCCTTGGCGTTCGTGATGATGCCGTCGTGATCGTTCGCCATGACGGCGGCCACGCCCTTGTCGACGATGCCTTGCAGCGCGAGGCGCTTGTCCTGTGCGGCATCGGCGAGACGCTTTTCGCCGGGCGCCTGCGGCAGCGACGTGTATTCCTTCCAGTAGCCGTCGGCCCGATCGCGCATCAGGCGCGCGCGTTCGACCGTGGAGGCCACTTCCGGCGTGCCGGCGAGCAGCGCCGCGCGATCGAATACGAGCCGTTCGCGCGCCGCGTACATTTCCGCGTTGCCGACGGCGATCGCCGCGGGCATCTGCACCGAAAAGGTGTCCTGAAACGCGCCGTTCGAATGGCTCATGCCGGTGAGTCCCAGCGCGCCGATCGCGATGAGCAGCCCACCCAGAAACGCCATCGATATGCCGAGGCGCGCCTTGATCGTCAAAGCTTTTTTCATTGAGTTTTCCCTGATGCCGCTCGCGAGCGGGGTCGTCGTTGCGTGACTGCGTGCGCGCGGAACATCGTGCGGCCGCTATGCATGTAAACGGCGCGAAAGCGTCGGCACTTGAGGGAATTGTTTCGTATGAAAAGAAAACGGCGCGTAGGACGCGCCGTTTTTCAACGAACATTGAAAAGTTATGCGGATATTTCGCTGCGGTGCGGAATCGATGGCTGCGCTCCTTCGCGCGTCACCGCGATCGCCGCCGCGCGCTGGCCGAACGCGATTGCATCCATCGCCCCCGCCCCGCGTGCGAGTTCCGCCGCAAAGCCGCCGATGAACGTGTCGCCGGCGGCGGTCGTATCGACCGCTTGGACGTTCGGCGACGGCAGATGCACGCCCTCGCCCGGCGCGCCGTCGATGAGCGCGAGCACGCCTTGCGCGCCGAGCGTCACGATCACATTGCGCGCGCCCTTCGCCTTCAACGCCTGCGCGGCGCGACGGGCATCGTCGGGCGTCTCGATGGCGACGCCGGAAAGCGTCGCGGCTTCCAGCTCGTTCGGAATCAGATAATCGATCAGCGGAAACCAGTCCGGCGGCAGCTTGCGCGCGGCGGGCGCGGGATTGAGGATCGTCGTGTGCTGCAAGCGCCTGCCCGCGGCGAGCGCGGCGCGCACGGTATCGGGCGGCGTCTCGAGCTGGCAGACGATCACGTCGGCTCGCGCGATCAGCGCTTCTTCCTCCGCGATGCGCGCGGGCGTCACTTCGGCGTTGCTGCCCGCGACGATGACGATCGCGTTCTGGCTCGCATCGTCGACGACGATGAGCGCGACGCCCGTCGGCGCGTTGGCACTGGTCGCGAGCGCCGTGCAGTCGATGCCTTCCGCTTCGAGACTGCTTCTGAGCGTGGCGCCGTTCGAGTCGCCGCCGACGCAGCCGATCATCGCGACCTGCGCGCCGAGACGCGCCGAAGCGACCGCCTGATTGCCGCCCTTGCCGCCCGGCACCTGCGCGAACGCGTGGCCGGCGAGCGTTTCGCCCGGCCGCGGCAGACGCGGCGCGCGCGCGACGAGATCCATGTTGAGGCTGCCGATCACGGTCACGCGGCCCTTCTTGGCGCTGTCGCCCATCTTCCTTTCCTGGTTGCCTGGTTGAAATACCGTCGTTCTCAAGCCTTCGCGCCGCGCGATTCCGGCACGACGGCGGTCGATTCGCGCCGCACGAGGCGCGGCGGCACCACACGGCGGCGCGTCGTGCCGGTCAGCTTGCCGGTGATGCGGTCGATCAGCGTCTGCGCGGCCATCTCGCCGAGCGCGCGCACCGATTGTCCCACCGTCGAGAGCGCGGGATACGTGTAGCGCGACAGCTCGACATCGTCGAAACCGATGATCGAACAGTCCGCCGGCACGTTGATGTGGCGCTCCGCCGCCGCCCGCAACGCGCCGATGCCCATCATGTCGTTGCACGCGAAGATCGCGGTCGGCTTCATGTTGTCGAGCAGTTGCGAGGCCGCCGCATAGCCGCCCGTCGCGGAGAAGTCGCTCTGCTGGATCGCGTTCGGCTCGATCTCCATGCCGCGCTCGGCCATCGCGCGGATGAAACCGTGCAGGCGCATCGCGGATACGGCGGTCGCGACCGGCCCCGTGATGCAGCCGATCTTCGAATGCCCGAGCTGCAGCAGATGCCGCGTGGCGAGATACGCGCCTTTTTCGTGGTCGATCTGCACGAGGTCCGACTGCAATCCTTCGATATTCCGGTCGACGATCACGAGCGGCTCGCGCGCGCCCGCGAGACATTGCGCGAGCACCGAATCCTCACCCGCCGACGCGATCACCAGCCCGTCGATGCGCTTTTCCTGCAGCACGCGCAGATAGCTGCGCTGCTTGGCGGGATCGTCGTCCGAGTTGCAGAAGAACACGCAATAGCCGTTCTTCGCGCAGCCGTCCTCGACGCCGCGCGCAAGCTCGGCGAAATACGGATTCGTCGCGTTCGGCACGAGCAGGCCGATGGTCGCCGTCGAGCGCGCCTTCAGCGAGCGCGCGACCGCCGACGGCACGTAGTCGAGCTCGCGGATCGCCCGCTCGACTTTCGCCCGCACGTCGGCCGACACCGGCCGCGAATTGTTCACTACATGGGATACCGTCGTGAACGACACCCCGGCAATGGCTGCCACGTCTTTGATCGTCGCCATACATCGTCCTTCGCTTTGCTTAGGTCTTACTGCTTTTATTGGTCGTAAGGCGTCCGGCGCGCGCTACTTCCGCCGCGCGCCATGCTGCTTTCCCCGCGCCCTGCTTGCCGCTCCTGCTTCACTGCCGCCGCCGGCCGCGCTTCCACCCCGTGCGGAGCGCATGCCGGCGACGTCCTTCGGTCAGACAAACGATTACACACGCTTTTTTCTGCTGCGGTATGTGTCCAGCACCACCGCCACCACGATCACCGCGCCGGTAATGATGCGCTTGGTCGGCTCGTTCGCGCCGATCTGCGCCAGTCCCGCCGCCAGCACGGAGATGATCAACACCCCGAAAAACGTGCTGATGACCGAGCCGCGCCCGCCCATCAAGCTCGTTCCGCCGATCACCACCGCTGCGATCACCTGCAGTTCCAGCCCCGCGCCGGCGTTCGGATCGGCGGCTTCGAGCCGCGAGATCTGAAACAGCGCGGCGAGTCCCGACAGCGCGCCCATCAACGCGAAAACGATCACCTTGTAGGGCCGCGGATTCACGCCCGCGAGCCGCACGGCTTCCTCGTTCGTGCCGATTCCTACGAGATATCGGCCAAAAACCGTCCGGGTCAAGACCAGATGGGCAATTATCATCACCGCGACCGCGATCAGGAACGCGGGCGAGATGCCGAAGGCGATCGGATTCGACAGAAAATCGAATGCATCGCCGATATACGCCGTGCGCGAATTCGTCATCTGATACGCGAGTCCGCGCGCGCCTTCGAGCACGCCGAGCGACACGATGAACGACGGAATCCGCCACGCCACCGTGACGAGCCCGGTCACCGTGCCCGTGAGCGCGGCCGCCGCGAGGCCGATCAGCGCGGCCGGAAACGCCGGCCAGTGCCACTTGAGCGCGGCCACGCTCACCACCGACGCGCCCAGCGCCAGCACCGATCCGACCGACAGATCGATGCTCGCGATAATGAGCACGAACGTCATCCCGACCGACATCACGACGAGATCCGGAATCTGGTTCGCGATGGTGCTGAACGTGTCGTACGTCAGAAAGTGCGAGCTCAGCACCGAAAAGAGCGCGATCATCGCGGCGAGCGCGCCCGCAAGTCCCAGGTAATTCGAAATGCCGAGCCGCGTGCCGACGCCTTTCGTGCTCTTCGGTGCGTCGGCGGGCAGGTTCGCTTCGCTCATTCAATGCTCCACGTTGTCTTCGGGCGCTTTCGCGTCCGGGACGATCGGTTCGTGCAGGATCGCATCGCGCTTCGCGTAGCCCGCGAACGCCGCCGCGAGCAGCGCGTCCTGCGTCCAGTTCGCGCGCTCGAACACGCCCGTCATGCGTCCCGCCGACATCACGCCGATGCGGTCGCAAATCAGCATCAGCTCGCGCAGGTCGCTCGACACGACGACGAGCGCGCGTCCCTCGCGGGCGAGCGCGCCCATCAGCCCGTAGATGTCGAACTTCGCGCCGACGTCGATGCCGCGCGTCGGTTCGTCGAACAGCAGCACCGAGCAGTCGCGCGCGAGCCAGCGGCCGATCACGACCTTCTGCTGGTTGCCGCCCGACAGTTCCGATACCGCCTGCGCCGGCCCGGAAGTGCGGATGCGCATCGCGTCGATCTGGCGCTGCGCGAGCGCCGCTTCCAGGCGCGTGTCGACGACGCCGCGACGCGCCACTGCGCCCAGGTTGCCGAGTGAAACGTTCGCGGCGATCGGCAGGCTGAGCAACAGGCCCTCGCCCTTGCGATCCTCCGTGATGAGCGCGATGCCTTCGTTCACAGCATCCGACGGCGACTGCACCGACACGCGCCGCAACGCCTCGCCTTTGCGCGCGATCGACACGCTGCCCGCATCCGCGCGATCCGCGCCGTATATCAGGCGCATCAATTCCGTGCGGCCCGCGCCGATGAGCCCGCTCACGCCGAAAATCTCGCCCGCGCGCACTTTGAACGACACGTCGCGGACGACGGGCAGCCGCGTCATGCCCTCCACTTTCAGCGCGACATCGCCGATGCGCCGCTCGCCCAGATCGATACGCTCGCCGATCTCGCGCCCGACCATCAGCGTGACGAGGCGCTCGCTCGTGAGCGCGTCCATCGGGCCGATATGCACGAGGCGTCCGTCGCGCAGCACGGCCGCGCGCTCCGCGATGCGCCGCAATTCTTCCAGCCGGTGCGAGATGTACACGAGCGCGACGCCGCGCGCCTTCAACCGCTCGACCTGTTCGAACAGCAAGTCGACTTCGCGCGCGGTGAGCATCGCGGTCGGCTCGTCGAGAATCAGCACGCGGCAATCGCCGATCAGATTGCGCGCGATTTCCACCATCTGCTGATGCCCGATGCCGAGACCGCCGACGAGCGTGTCCGGATCGATCGCGTCGAGGCCGACCTGCGCCATCGCGTGACGCGCGTCTTCCGCGAGCCGCCTGCGGTCGATCCAGCCGAAGCCCTTGCGCGGCAAGCGGTTCAGAAAGAGATTCTCCGCCACGGACAAAGTGGGCAGCAGGTTCAGCTCCTGCATCACCATCCGCACGCCGAGCGCTTCGGCCTCGGACCGGCTTTTCGGCGCATACGGGTGGCCCGCGAGCGTCATCGTGCCCGCGGTCGGGTCGGTGAGTCCGCCCATGATCTTCGACAGCGTGCTCTTGCCCGCGCCGTTCTCGCCGGTGAGTGCGAGCACCTGGCCGGGCGCGAGCGCGAGCGACACGTCCGACAGCACCGGCTCGACATAGGTTTTGCCGACGCCCGTCACCGTCAGCACGTTCGCGTCATTCGAATCGTTCGAATCGTTCGTTCCGGTCATGGGCGCTTCAAGGCCTGGATCAGCATCCTCGTCGAGGTCCGGCACGGCTTCGCGAAGCCGTGCACGCAAGGCCAAGCCGTCTGCCTTGCGCGCTCGTCAGTACGTTATCGGCACGCCCGGCGCGAACTTGAGGCTTCGCGCGGGCTTACTTCGTCACGAGATCGACGGGCGTTTCGACGACCTGCGAAAGCTCCGACTGCTTCTTGTGGCCGGCGATCGCCTTCAGCGCCACGTCGATGCCGAACACGGCCTGCTTGGCTGCATATTGATCGGCAGTGGCGAGCACGCGGCCGTCCTTCAGCATCGGCTTGATCGCGCCGATGTTGTCGAAGCCGACGACCTGCACCTTGCCCGCCTTGCCCGCCGCGCGAATCGCCGACACGGCGCCGATCGCCATGTTGTCGTTGTCGCACAGCAGCGCCTTCACGTTCGGGTTGGCGTTCAGGATCTGCGAGGCGACGGCGTTGCCCTTGTCGATTTCCCATTCGCCCGACTGGAGCGCGACGACCTTCATGCCGGCCGCGTCCATCGCTTCCTTGAAGCCCGCGCTGCGCGCCTGCGAGTTCGTGGTCGTCGTCACGCCTTCGATGATCGCGACTTCATCGCCCTTCTTGAGCTTCGGCGCGAGATAGTCGCCGACCTTTCTTGCGCCCTTCTTGTTGTCCGGTCCGACGAAGGGCACGTTCAGATCCTTCGACTTCAGCACGTCCGGATCGAGCCGGTTGTCGATGTTCACGACGATGATGCCCGCGTCCGCCGCCTTCTTGATGACCGGCACGAGCGCCTTCGAATCCGCCGGCGCGATGATAAGCGCGTCGACTTTCGAAACGATCATCTGCTCGACGATGCGGATTTGCGCGGCGGTATCGGTCTCGTCCTTGATGCCGTTGGTGATCAGGTCGAACTGGTTCTTGTTGTGCGCCTGATAGTCCTTCGCGCCGTTCTCCATCGTCAGGAAGAACTCGTTGGCGAGCGACTTCATGACGAGCGCGACCTTGGGCTTGCCCGCCGTTTGCGCGAATGCGGACGACGAGGCGAACGGCAGTGCGGTGCAGGCGGCGAGCGCGACGGCAGCCGAAAGGACGCGCCGGCGGATGGTTCGGTTCATGCCAATCTCCGATGTTTTTCTGGTTTGTCTGGTCTTGCGAGATGCAGCGAACACGAGCAACGCGCTTTCGTCCGCGCCGGGGCGGCTCACGCGCCAATGCCTGCGAGCGCCCTTTTTTACGCGGCTTGAACGTTTGCCCGCCGTCGATTCTCGTTGGAGAGGCGCTCGCGGTCAATCGGGCTAACGTGTAGTCCACATGGGACGACGCGGCGAATCGGCGGGCGCCGTCGTGCTTCGTGCGCCTCAGAGGTCCTCGACGGACTGCCCTTCCACCTTGTTGTCGATGATGTCGCGCGCGTAGTCGATGCCCGCGCGCGTCGCGTCGATCGGGCTTTCGAAAGGCTGCTGATCCGGCACGCCGAACATCACCGGGCGGCCGCTCTCGCCGTGCGCGCTCCGTGCGATCGTCACGACGATGTCGAAGTGGCGCGGGCCGTCGTCGGGATCATCGCGTTCCTTCGCGCGCCGCAATGCCTGCACCTTGATTTCGAAGCCCTTGTAATGGTCGGACAGCGGCGTGGACATGAACCGTCTCCCTGGTCGTTGGACGTGCGCCGCTCGATCATACGTCTGCGGCCGTGATCGTGTGGATATCGTGGATGAAAGCTGGCTGCAAGCCGTATTCCCGCGCGTCGGCGCGTCTAGCGATTTCACCTTATCCCGCACATCGTTCATATTGGGTTTGCCATAATGCGCGGGCGGCATGCCGCTACGGACACGCGCCGTCGAACAATAACCGTCACTCAAATCAGGGAGCGTCACATGACCATTCGAGCCACCGCCCTCATCGCCGTGCTGAGCCTGACGCTCGGCGCGAATGCAGCCTTCGCCGCGAACAGCCAGCAAAACAAGATGGCCGACTGCAACAAGCAGGCAGGCGACAAGAAAGGCGACGACCGCAAGGCTTTCATGAAGAGCTGTCTGTCGGCCGCGCCCGCCGCCGCCTCCGCGCCGATGACGCAGCAGCAGAAGATGACCGCGTGCAACAGTCAGGCGGGCGACAAGAAAGGCGACGATCGCAAGTCGTTCATGAAGAGCTGCCTCAGCAACAAGGGCTGATTCAACAGGCGTGCATGATTCCGCTTCGGGTCCATGAGTACGCCTTGCTGCATGCATCCGCCGCGCCGTTCGCGCGCGGCGACCCTTACCTATTTACGCTGCCTACCGGCCGATATTGCACCGCACCCAAGCTGGTGATTCGCACCGTCGTCTTTTTCTCATAAGATGACGCGAAGGCGGCCCCTCGAATACAAGACAGAAAGCCATCGGCCGCCGCCGTTTCGAGCGAGGCGAAGTGCCACGCATGGAGGCATCGGATGGCATGGAGACACAAGAACCGCTGGTTCAGGCGGTGGCTCGTCACGATCACGTTCTGGTTCGTGCCGGTGCTGATCGTCGCGGTGAACGAAGTGCGCGAGGAGATGGCGTACAACAACGTCGATCTCCAGAAGTCGCTCTCTACCTGGGAGCTGACCGATGCGCAGCGTGCCGCCGGCGCCGCCGCACGCTGCCACGGCGCGCCCGACGAAGCGCGCGCCGCCGGCTGTCCCGACGATGTACTCGCGGCCAACGCGGCGAAGCATCAGGAAGCGCTCGACGAATACGCGCATCGCAAGTCAACGCTTGCCGATTACCTCTGGCATGCATTCGTCGGTTACTGGATCGTGCCCGCGGCATTTCTGCTTGTGCTCGGTATGCTGATCGGCGGAATCCGGCGCGCATTGCGCCGGCCTCAACGCATCACGCCCGCGCCCGCGTCCGCGGCCGAAGTAAAAACGACGACCCATTCATGAGCGGCGTCCGGGTACGGTCGTTGCTACTTCCTCTGGCGGTTTTCTCGTACGACCTAAAGGCAGTCCGACGAAAAATCTGCTGCCGTTAAGCCGCACTTCGGGCGAAAACTCCGTTTCCATTTCGGTTTGGTCAAAGCTTCGTCTAACCTTGTAAGAGGTGGGGGCGGTGGAGTCGAAAGATTTTCGTAATTTTTGCGCCCCACTTGACGATGATGGGGACGGATTCGGAGTAAGCTGAACCGGGTTGTTTGACCGAATGTTGCGGAGCCTGAAAACCCAAGCGTGACAAGGCTTCGGGCGCATGGGCCGGGGTTCGCGTTTCATGTTGCTGTGCTATAACTTGGCGTGCCTCACCCTCCCGCTCTATGGGGTTTCCCAAATCCACGATGGAGAACAATGATGCAAAGACGAAACTTCATGCTCAAGTCGACCGCAGTTCTGGCGCTGGGAGGCCTCGCGCTTGCCGGCTGCACGGCGAATCGGAACAGCGGAAGCGAAGCGGCCGCAGGCGCCGCCGATGACCGCCGCGCCATCGACGCAGATGTCGACAGCACGATTCAGCGTCTCTACGCCACCGTCGGCGGCTCGCGCGAACTGGTCGCGAAGGCGCGCGGCGTACTGGTGTTCCCCTCGGTGCTGCAGGCCGGCTTCATCGTCGGCGCGCAATACGGCAAGGGCGCGCTGCGCGTGGGCGGCAGCAGCGTCGGCTACTACAGCACGACCTCTGGCTCGTTCGGCCTGCAGGCCGGCGCACAGTCGAAGGCGCTGATCTTCCTGTTCATGACGCAGGACGCGCTCGACAAATTCCGCAACTCCGACGGCTGGTCGGCAGGCGCGGACGCATCGGTGGCGCTGGTGAAGATGGGCGCGAACGGCGTGATCGACACGACCACGGCCACCAAGCCGGTCGAGGCCATCGTCCTCACGAACGCGGGCCTGATGGCCGACGTCTCGTTGCAGGGCACGAAGGTGTCGCGCATCAAGTACTGAGCGCCACGCGCTTTTTCTCGCGGCGAATGCAGAACCGCCGTGTGGTGCGACCTTCGGGTCGCGCCACACGGCGGTTTTTTTCGTGTTTTCGCGCGTTCAGCTCGTCGCGCGATCGATCACCTTGAAACGCGCACGCTTCTGCGCGCGGACGACCGCCTGATACGCATCGAGATATTCCCGCGCCATCCGATGCGACGTGAAGCGCTCCTCGAAGCGCCTGCGCACGCGTTCGCGCGAGAGCGTATGCAGCCGGTTCACCGCCGCCACTGCGCCGATCTCATCCTCGACGATGAAGCCCGACACGCCCTCGTCCACCACCTCCGGCACCGCCCCGCGATTGAACGCGACCACAGGCGTCCCGCACGCCATCGCCTCGATCATCACGAGGCCGAACGGTTCCGGCCAGTCGATCGGAAACAGCAGCGCATGCGCGCCGGACAGAAATTCGGCCTTCTGACCATCGTTGATCTCGCCGACGAATTCGACATACGGCAACTTCAGCAAGGGCGCGATCTCGCGCTCGAAATATTCGTGATCGGCGAAGTCCACCTTGGCGGCGATCTTGATCGGCAAGCCGCAGCGGCCCGCGATGCGAATCGCCGTATCGACACGCTTCTCCGGTGAAATACGCCCCAAAAACGCCAGATACTTCTGCTCCACCGGCTGCGGCACATAGAGCTTTTCGGGCAGGCCGTGATACACCGTGCTCACCCATTTGGCCTGCGGCAGCGGATGACGCTGCGCATCGGAGATGGAGATGACCGGCGCGGTGTTGAAGGTATCGAACACGGGCTGCTGCTCGGGCAGATCGAGGCGGCCGTGCATCGTCGTGACGAAGGGCGTGTCCTGGCGCTTGAAAAGCGAGAACGAGTAATAGTCCATGTGAAAGTGCAGGACGTCGAACTCTTCCGCGCGACGGCGCACCAGTTCCATCAGCAGCATATGAGGCGCGATGCGGTCGCGGATCGCCGGATCGAGCCGCAACGCGCGCGGCCACACGGGTTCCAGGTTGGCGCTGGTTTGCGAATCGCCGGTTGCAAAAAGCGTCACCTCGTGACCGAGTTCGACGAGCGCCTCGGTGAGGTACGACACGACGCGCTCGGTCCCGCCGTAGAGCTTCGGCGGCACCGATTCGGTCAGCGGAGCAATCTGGGCAATTCTCATCGTTCTCGTCTCCATGCGAATTTCGACGTGCGGCCGATCGCGTGTCAGCCGCGGCGCGCATCGAGTATGACAGCGGGCCGTAAGGTCGTACAACGAGGTTTGCCCTTATGCACTGCTCCGCCATCTGCTGCGATGAAGCGCATTATCGAGTGCCGATGTGCCGTTTCTAGACGCTCCTTGCACTTTCAGCGCTCTGTTACAGCGCCGAAACAACCGTATCGACGAGCGGTTACGCCTTGCGCTCGCCGCGAAGGTCCGCGAGAAATTCGTCGCGCCACACGCCCAGATTGTGCTTGCGCAGCGCGGCCATGTTGGTGTCGTAGCGCTGCTTGCGCTCGGCGAGGGGCATCGCCAGCGCGCGGCCGATCGCCTCGCTCATGCCGACGATATCGTGCGGATTGACCATCACCGCGCCCGTCATTTCGTCGGCCGCGCCGGCGAATTGCGAGAGCACGAGCACGCCGGGATCGTCGGGATTCTGCGCGGCGATGTATTCCTTCGCGACGAGATTCATGCCGTCGCGCAGCGGCGTGACGAGTCCGATCTGCGATTCGCGGAACAGCGACATCAGCTTCCAGCGGTCGTAACGCTGGTTGAGATAGCGGATCGGCGTGTAATCGAGCCCGGAGTAGCGCCCGTTGATGCGCCCTGCCTCGTACTCCAGGTTCTGGCGGATCTGCTGATATGTTTCGACGTCCGAGCGCGTCGGCGGCGCGATCTGCACGAGCGTAACGTTGCCGCGCCACTCCGGCGACTTCTCCAGAAAATGCTCGAACGCGCGAAAACGCTCGACGAGTCCCTTCGAATAATCGAGCCGGTCCACGCTCATGATGAGCTTGCGGCCTTCGAGGCTCTGCTTCAGGTCCATCACGTCCTGACGCGCCTCGCCGCGCTCGGCCTGCTCGGCGATTTCATCGGGGAACACGCCGATGCGATACACGTTCGTCCTGAGCTTCCTGCCGAACGCTTCGACGTGGCCGTCGGGCGTCGCCGTGCCATGCGCGTGCCGGACGATGTAATCGTGAAACGCGACGCGGTCGCTCTCCGTCTGAAATCCCACGACGTCATAGCAGCAGAGCGACCTCACCAGTTCTTCGTGCGGCGGTATGTTCAGCAGGATTTGCGGCGACGGAAACGGAATATGCAGGAAGAAGCCCGTTCGATTCCCGATGCCCGCCGAGCGCAGCGCTTCCGCGAAGGGAATCAGGTGGTAGTCGTGGACCCAGATGATGTCGTCGGCTTCGAGCAGCTTGATGAGTTTGTGCGCGAGCCACGCGTTCACGCGCCGGTAGCCCGCATATTCGTCGCGGTCATAGACGGCGAGATCGTTGCGATAGTGGAAGACCGGCCACAGCATCGCGTTGGAGAAGCCGCGGTAGTACTGGTCGTAGTCCTTCTTCGGCAAGCCGACGGTCGCGAACGTGACCGCGCCGTCCTGTTCGAGCTTCGGCCCCTGATTCGCGACGGTCTCGCTCACGACGTCGCCGCTCCAGCCGAACCAGACGCCGCCGCTGTCCTTCAGCGCACCGAAGACGCCGACGGCGAGCCCGCCCGCGGAGCCCTTGGTTTCGGTCGGCGTGGCGACCCGGTTGGATACGACGATGAGACGGCTCATATGTTTTCCTTTTCCTCTTCGAACGCTGCTTTTTTACGATAAACCCGAAATTTTCGACCGGGAAACGCGTCGCGGGTTTCCATCATGTGTTCTTGGCCGGCATCGGCGCGGTGGAAGCCGCCGCGTGCGCCCTCGGGTCCGGGCCGGTCGCTTCGCCGCGGCTCGCGATCGGATCGGCGGCTGTGTTGGCCGTGCTCGCCGCCTGCACCGCGCCCGCGCGTTCGAGCGGCGGCGCGAAATCGACGTGCATGTCCTTGTCGGTCGACAAATCCGCGCGCGCGCGCGGCAGATAGTGCGGATACGCCGCCTGCACGAAGTTCACGAGCCCTTCGCGCACACGGCAGCGCAGGTCCCAGTTGAGCGCCGAATCGAATGAACTGACGAGCACGCGCAGTTGCATCGCGCGATCGGTGGCGTCGGTGACTTGCAGCACCTGCACGCGGCCATCCCATTCCGGCGCGTGCGCGAGAATGCGCTCGAGTTCCTCGCGCAACGGCGCGAGCGGCATGCGGTAATCGACATACAGAAACACCGTGCCGATGATCTGCGAACTATTGCGCGTCCAGTTCGTGAACGGATTCTCGATGAACCATTGCAACGGCACGATGAGCCGCCGCTGATCCCAGATGCGGATCGACACGTACGTGCCCGTGATTTCTTCGACACGGCCCCACTCGCCCTGAATCACGACGACGTCGTCGAGGCGGATCGGCTGCGACAGCGCGATCTGCAAGCCGGCGATCAGATTGCCGAGCACCGGCCGCGCGGCGATCCCGGCGACGAGCCCCGCGACGCCCGCCGAGGCCAGGAGACTCGCGCCGATCTGCCGCACGCTCGGAAACGCCATCAGCGCCGCGCCGAAGCCGATGATCACGATCACCACCATCACCGAACGCGCGAGCACGCGCGCCTGCGTATGGATGCGGCGGGCGTTGAGATTGTCGTCGGTGTCGAGCGGATGCGCCTGCACGATCGCTTCGCCGACCGCGCCTGCCGAACGCGCCGCGAGAAACGTGAGCGCGCCGATCAGCGCGACGGTTTCGACATCGCGCAGCACGCCGATGAAAGGCAGCGTATCGGGCGCCTCGAAAATCATGAAGCCGATCGCGAGGATGATGAGCAGGACGAGCGCGGGCGTGTCGATGTAGCGCAGGACGACGCTCATCAGCGGATACGGCCGCGCGATACGCACGAGAATGCGCGCGCCGATGCGATGCACGCCTACGGCGACCGCCACCGCGATCGCCGCGACGACGAACGCGCCGGGCCATGTGCCGAGCGGCCGTTCTGCAAGAGTCAGAAAATGATCGAGTGAAAGCATGAGCGTCGCGGGATCAGCCTCGAAGAAATAAGCGGCGAGGTGGATACGGCGGTCGCATCGCACGGATGCGGGGTGCTACGCGATGTTGCCGCGACGGCCGTCCGGGCGCGGCCGCCGCTCGTTGTATCAGCCAGCGTGACGCCCATGTTGCGGCGTCATTGTTCGCTCAGCGTTCCGCCTTGCAGGGAAACGCCTTGCCGAGACCGAGCGAGACCATCGTGGTCGCGTTGAAATCGGCCTTGTCGGGATTGTTCGCGATGTACTTGCGCACCGCGTCCGTGAGTTGCTGCGGCTTCACGTCCGCCGGCAGGCAGAAGTATTGGCCGACCTGCGGCCCGGAGGTTCCGCCGATCGCCTCGATCGTGTTGTAGATGCCGTCCGCCGCGCCTTCGATATACGCCGCGCAGGCGGTCCGCGAGTTGGGATCCGTTTTGGTGCAGAGCTTGTTCAGATCGTTGCCGGTAAACGCGAACGCACACGCGGGCGTCGCGAGAGCACAGGCGAGGACGAATTCCCGCAGCATGGTCTTCCTTTTATGTTGAGCGGCGGCCTGGATTGGAGCAACCGGTTCGGAGCAATGCGCGGCCGCGCCTGACCGCGCACGCTCCGTGACTTGATGCCGCACCGTTATTTTGCACCGTTTGAGCCGCTTTGCGCAGCGCCGCCGCCTTGTTGCATCGAGTCCAGACGCGCCTTCAGGCCTTCGGCGACATCTTTCTCGTTGTACTTCTGCGCGAAATCCACCGCCGTCAGGCCGAGCTGGTTCTTCACGCGCAGATCGGCGCCTTCGTCGAGCAGCAGCTTGACCGTCGAAAGATGACCGCCGCGCGCGGCCATCATGAGCGGCGTCGTGCCGTTGGGCGAACCCGCGTCGATGTAGGCGGAATGGTCGACCAGGATCTTCACGATATCGTCGTGGCCGTTCGTTGCCGCGTAATGCAACGGCGTCCAGCCTTTCTTGTTCACTTCGGCATCCTTGGCGATCAGCAGATTCACGAAGGTCGCGTCGCCGTTGAGCGCGGCGAGCATCATCGCGTTTTCGCCGGCGGGATCGAGCTTTTCGATATCGGTCTTCGGGTTGTCGGCGAGCAACTGGCCGACTTTGTCCGACTTCTCGCGCGCGGCGATCACGATGATCGGCGTGCCGGTGTTGTCGACCGTGTTCGGGTCCGCGCCCTGTGCGAGCTGCTTCTTGACCGCCGAAACATCGTCGAACTTGACCGCCTTGATGAGCGAGTCCACGGACGCGGCCCAGGCCGGCTGGGCGATCGCGCAGGCCGCCAGCAGCGCGCCGGCGACGAGACCGCGCACGGCCGTGCCCTTGCGCGCAGCGCGCGTCGTGTTCGGAGTGGAAACCATCGGGGAAGTGTTCATAAGTGACCTTCGGATTGCCTTGAAACAGTTTTTTTGCGCGCGGGCCGGCCGCCCTCAGACTGGCCGCGCGATCTTGAAGAGCCGGAAGAAGTTGTCGGTGGTCGCCTGCGCGACGGCCTCTTCCGGCTGCTCGCGCAACTGCGCGATGAAACGTCCGACATAACTCACGTACGCAGGTTCATTCGGCTTGCCGCGATACGGCACCGGCGCGAGATACGGCGAATCGGTTTCGATGAGCAGACGTTCGAGCGGCACGCGCCGCGCGACGTCCTGCACATCGGTTGCCTTCTTGAACGTGACGATGCCCGACAGCGAGATATGAAAGTTCTGCGCGAGCGCCCGTTCGGCGACGTCCCACGGCTCGGTGAAGCAATGCATCACGCCGCCCGGCACGTGCGCGCGCTCTTCTTCCATGATGCGCAGCGTATCGTCCGACGACGAACGCGTATGAACGATGAGCGGCTTGCCCGTCGCGTGCGCCGCGCGGATGTGAGTGCGAAAGCGTTCGCGCTGCCATTCCATGTCGGCGATGCTTCGCCCTTCCAGCCGATAGTAGTCGAGCCCGGTTTCACCGATCGCGCAGACCTTAGGGTGCGCCGCCAGTTCGACGAGTTCAGCGACGCTCGGCTCGCGCATGTCCTCGTGATCGGGATGCACGCCGACCGATGCATACACGTTCTCGTGCTGCTCGGCGATGGCGAGCACCGAAGGCAGCGTCTCCAGATCGACCGACACGCACAGCGCGTGCGTGACCGAATGCGCGCGCATCTTGTCGAGCACGTCGGGCAGACGGTCAGCGAGCCCTTCGAAGTTGATGTGGCAGTGTGAATCGACGAACATCTGCTGCTCCTTGATGCGTTCCTTGCGTCGCGGTCCGATGCACTCGGGCGCTCAGGCCGTGTAAATCCCGCGATAACCCATGAACAGTTCCTCGAACACGAGACGCGCGTTCAACGGATGATTTTCCACCGCGCGCTGCCGCGTCACGGTCTTCATGTAGCGCGCGAGCGCGGCAGGATCGGCGCTTTGCGCGCACCGCGCGAGCGCCTTGGCCGCGCCGGGAAAATAGCGCGGCCGCCCGGCCGAACGCTGCGCGAGCAAGTCGTAAAGCCAGCGCTGCAGCCAGCCGAGCACGAGCGGCACCGGCAGCTTCTGCAGGTTTTCGCCGCACGCGAAGGCGTCGCAGTTCGGGCCGGCGGCGAGTTGCGCGAGCGTGAACTCGCGCAGCGCGCGGTTTTCGTCAGTCGCCAGCGCGAGGGCAGCAAGCGGCGCGCCGCCCGCCTGCGCGAGCAATCCCGCAGGATCGTCGACGCCCTGCGACGCGAGCCACGCGCTCGCTCCGTTCTGCGGCGGCACGCTCATCGGCCATTGACGGCAGCGGCTGATGATCGTCGGCAGCAGCCGGTCGATGCGCGCCGACACCAGCAAAAACACGACGCCCGACGGCGGTTCTTCGAGCGTTTTCAGCAGCGCATTCGCCGCCGCGACGTTGAGCGCCTCGGCCGGATACAGCACGACGACACGCAAACCGCCCCGATGCGAGCCGACGCCGCAGAAGTCCAGCAGCGCGCGCACCTGTTCGATCTTGATTTCCTTGCTCGGCGCGCGGCCTTTCTTGCCGTCGTCGCCATCGGATTTGTCGGCGGCGGCGTCGGACGCGTCGGCGCTCGCGGCGGCGAGCCCCGCGAGCGCCTCGGGCAGCACCGCGCGATAGTCGGGATGATTGCCTTGCGAGAACCACAGGCACGCCGGGCACGTCCCGCACGGCTCGCCGTTCGCGGCGGGCGTCTCGCACAGCAAGCCCTGCGCGAGATGCTGCGCGAACTGCAATTTGCCGATGCCAGCCTCGCCGTGCAGCAAAAGCGCATGCGGCCAGTGCGCGCGCAGTTGCTGGAGCCGCTGCCAGTCATCGGTTTGCCAGGGATAGATCATCGATGTTTGTTCGTGGAATCAGATGCTCGCGACGACTTCTTCGAGCTTTTTGCGAATTTCGTCGATAGAACGCGTCGAATCGACGATGAAAAACCGCTGCGGCGATTCCTCCGCGCGGCGCAGATATTCGCTGCGCGTGCGCTCGAAGAAAGCCTCCGATTCGCTCTCGAACTTGTCCGGCGCGCGCGCGGCGGAACGGCGCTCGCTCGCGGTGCCGGTCGGCACGTCGAAAAGCACGGTCAGATCCGGCTGGAAGCCGCCCTGCACCCAGCGTTCGAGCGCTTCGAGCTTGTCGCGCGGCAGCCCGCGCCCGCCGCCCTGATAGGCGAACGTCGCGTCGGTGAAACGGTCCGACAGCACCCAGTCGCCGCGCGACAACGCCGGTTCGATCACTTGCGCCAGATGCTCGCGGCGCGCGGCGAACATGAGCAGCGCTTCGGTTTCGAGATCCATCGGCTGATTCAGCAGGATGCCGCGCAGCGTTTCACCGAGCGGCGTGCCGCCCGGCTCGCGCGTCATGACGACCCGATGCCCGGCCGGTTCGACCTGCGCTTCGAGCCGCTCGCGGAACCAGTTCAGATGCGTGGTCTTGCCCGCGCCATCGATACCTTCGAACGTGATGAACTTGCCGCGCGCCATTCATTGACCCCGGATGTATTTGTCGACGGCCCTGTTGTGGTCGCCCAGATTGTCGGAAAAGATGCTGCTGCCGTCGCCGCGCGACACGAAATAGAGCGCATTGCTCGCGGCGGGGTTGAGCGTGGCGTTCAATGCGGCCACGCCGGGCAGCGCGATCGGCGTCGGCGGCAGACCCATGCGCGTATAGGTATTGTACGGAGTGTCCGTCTGCAGGTCCTTTTTCCTGAGCTTGCCGCCGTAGGCCGGCCCGAGCCCGTAGATCACGCTCGGATCGGTCTGCAGCGGCATGCCGATGCGCAGCCGGTTCGCGAACACCGCCGCGACGAGCGGCCGGTCGGATGCGCGCCCTGTCTCCTTCTCGACGATCGACGCCATGATGAGCGCGTCGTAAGGCGTCTTGTAAGGCAGGTTCTGCGCGCGCATGTTCCACGCTTCCGTGAGGCGCGCCTGCATCAGCCGGTACGCGCGCTTGTAGACGGCGAGATCGCTCGTGCCTTTGTCGAAGAGATAGGTGTCCGGGAAGAAGAGGCCCTCGGCGGACGCCTTGTCGAGTTCCGCTGCGCCGATCGCGCGCAGGAGGTCGGTATCGGTCATGCCGGCCGTGTCGTGCGTGAGCGCGGGATTGCCGTCGAGTTCGCTGCGCATCTTCTGCAGCGTCCAGCCCTCGATCACCGTCGCGACATATTCGTTCACGTCGCCGCGCGCGATTTTTTCGAGCACTTCGTAAGGCGTGACGCCGCTCTTGAAAGCGTAATTGCCGGATTTCAACTGCGCGGACAGGCCGAGCACGCGCGTCATCAGCACGAAAAGCTCGGGTTCGACGGGCACGCCGCCGCGATTCAACTGGGCGCTCACGCTGCGCAGGCTGCTGTGCGGCTTGATCGTGACGTCGATCTCGGGCGCCGGCAAGGTGAGGGGCCGGTTGGCCCACCAGTAGACGCCGCCCGCGACGGCTGCCGCGAGCATCGCGGCGAGCACCGCAGCCGCGACGCATTTCTTCAGAAAGGACATGCGAAACACGCTTGAGATAAGACCAATATAATAACTTGCCGCCTGCTACAGAGCCGCATTCCCGGGCCTTCGCCCAAACGACAGGATTGACAGCCCGCCGACTCATGAATTCCCAGACCATCGCTCTCGCCGCTTCCGACTTCGATTCCGTCAAGACTTCCGGCGCGTTCATGCCGCTCACCCAGTTCGGCGTGATCGACGTCAAGGGCGAGGACGCCGCCTCGTTCCTGCACAACCAGATCACGAACGACGTCCAGCATCTCGACGCCTCCACCGCCCGTCTTGCCGGCTACTGCTCGGCGAAGGGCCGGCTCCTCGGTTCGTTTCTGATGTGGCGCACGGCCGACGCGGTGCGCCTCTTGATCGCCCAGGACGTGCAGGCCGCCGTGCAAAAGCGCCTTTCGATGTTCGTGCTGCGCGCGAAGGCGAAGCTCACCGACGCGACGCCGGAGGTGGCCGCCGTCGGTTTCGCGGGCGACGTGCGCGCCGCGCTTTCCGGCATTTTCGATGCATTGCCCGACGGCGTACACGTGAAGGTCGAAGGCTTGCACGGCTCGCTGATCCGCATGCCGGATGCGGCGCAACGTCCGCGTTTTCTGTGGGTCGGTCCGAAGGCCGATATCGAAGCGCAACTCGCAAAACTCGATGCCCAGTTGAAGCGTGTGCCCGAGCAGATGTGGGACTGGCTCGACATCCACGCGGGCGAGCCGCGCATCACGCACGCAACGGTCGAGCAGTTCGTGCCGCAGATGGTGAACTTCGACGTGCTGGGCGCGGTGAACTTCAAGAAAGGTTGCTATCCGGGTCAGGAGATCGTCGCGCGCAGTCAGTATCGCGGCACGATCAAGCGGCGCACGGCGCTCGCGCATGTCGGCGCCGCGACGCCCGGCGCCGAGCTTTTTCATTCCGACGATCCCGGCCAGCCGTGCGGTCTCGTCGTCAATGTGGCGCCTGCTGAGAACGGCGGCGTCGACTGCCTTGTCGAGATCAAGCTCGCCGCGCTCGAAAATGGTTCGGTGCACGTCGGCGCGGCCGATGGCCCCACGCTCGCCTTCCTGCCGCTGCCCTACGCCTTTCCCGCCGACGCCTGAGGTCGAACGCACATGTGTCTGATCGTGTTCGACTGGCAGCCTGCGGCGTCGCGCGAGAATGGCCGCGCGCTGCTGACGCTCTCCGCCAATCGCGACGAATTCTTTCGCCGCGACGCCGAACCGATGCACTGGTGGCGCGATGCGCCGGGCGTGCTCGCCGGCCGCGATCTGACGGGTGGCGGGACGTGGCTCGGCGTGTCGCGCGACGGGCGCTTTGCGGCGCTGACCAACTATCGCGCGCCGAGCGAGATGCAGCCGAACGCGCCGACACGCGGCACGCTCGTGAGCGCGTTTCTCGCAGGCGAGCGCGCGGCGCCGCTCGACTATCTGCGGGGCGTGGCGCAAGAAGGTCATCGGTATAACGGGTTCAACTTGCTGTGCGGCGATTTCACGCGGCGCGAGCTAGGCTGGTACGGCAATCGTGCCGATGCCGCGCCCGCCCTGCTCGATGCGGGCGTGCACGGCTTGTCGAACAGCCTGCTGAATACGCCGTGGCCGAAGCTCGTCGCGCAGCGCGAGGCTTTATGCGATCTGATTCACGCCGATGAACGTCCGTCGCTCGATGTGCTGATCGATACCTTGCGCGACCCGCGCATCGCGAACGACGAGCATTTGCCGTCGACGGGCATTTCGATCGAGCGCGAGCGCGTGTTGTCGGCGGCGTTCATCGAAACGGCGGGATACGGCACGCGCAGCACGACGGCTTTGCGCGTGAAACCGTCGGCGCGCGGGTTATCGCTGGAGATCAAGGAGCGTAGCGACGACGACGGTTCGCATCGCATCGTCAGGCCCGGTGCGTTCGAGCGGGGGTTCGGGTTTGAGATCGAAGGCTGAGGGCTTTACTCGAACGCCTCCCGCAACGCCCTCACCGCGTCCTCATGCGCCGCCGCGACTTCCGGCACGAAGCCGCTCATCTTGAAGAACTCGTGAATCATGCCTTGATACCGCATGAGCGTAACCGGCACGCCCGCTTCTTCAAGCTTCGCGGCGAACGCAACGTCTTCGTCGTAAAGCGGATCGTGGTCCGCCGCCGCAATCCACGCCGGCGCGACGCCCTTGAAGTCGGGCACGCCGCGCGCCGCATCCAACGGGGCGAAGCGCCAGTCGTCGCGATCCCGGTCATCACGCAAGTATTGGGCGAAAAACCATTGGATCGTCTCGCCGGATAGCAGGTAGCCCTCCGCGAGACGCGCATGGGATGCGCTCTTCTGCCATGCGCTCGTGCCCGGATAAATCAGCAGTTGCAGCTTCAGATCGATGTCCGCATCGCGCGCAAGCACCGCGCAGACGATGGCGAGCGTGCCGCCCGCGCTATCGCCGCCGATCGCGAGCCGCGCCGCATCGATGCCGAACGTGCCCGCCTCGCGCGCGAGCCATTGCAGCGCGTCGAAGGCATCGTTCACCGCGACCGGAAACTTGTGCTCAGGCGCAAGCCGGTAATCGACCGATACGACCGCGCATCCCGCGTCGTGCGCGAGCTTGCGGCACAGCGCATCGTGCGTCGATACGCTGCCGACCGTGAAGCCGCCGCCATGAAAATAAAGCAGCGCCGGAGAAGGTTGTGCCCAGCTGGGCTCGACCGGATGATAGACGCGCACGCCGATCGCTTCGCCATCGCGCGTGGGAATGCGCAAGTCTTCGACGGCGTGCATCGGCAACGGCGCGATATCGAGAATCGGCGCGCTCATCGCGTAGGCGGCGCGCGCCTGCTGCGGCGTCAACGTGTGATATGGCGGTCGATTGGCGCGCGCGACCATCTCCAGAATCTGCGCGATCTTCGGATTGAGCGGCATCGGCGAAAAGAGCGTCGAAGGAAGAGGATGATGCCACGAACCACGCGCCACTAACGCGGCCGTTTCAGCGACATCGGATCGGTCGGATTGCGCAGTTGCGCGATATCGTCGAGGCGCAGTTGCACCGACGGCATGATCGCCGGATGCGTGATGACGTAGAAGCGCCCTTCGCGCACCGCATCGAAGGTCAGTCTGGCGATGTCGCGCGCGCTCAGCCTGCCGCCCTCCACCGCGCGCGTCAGTTGCCGAGCTGCCAGTTTTTGCGACGCGGTGTGCGGCGCGGCATTCGCGAGCGTCTCAGGCCGCGAGCGTTCCGCGTCGGCGATGCCCGTCGGCACGAACGCCGGACACAGCAGCGACACGCCGACGAGCGACGCGCCCGCGAGCCGCAAGTCGTGATACAGCGTCTCCGTCAGCGCGACGACCGCATGCTTCGACGCGCTGTAGACGCCCATCGCGGGCGCGGCGAGCAAGCCCGCCACGGACGCCGTGTTGACGATATGCGCCGGCTCGTTTTGCGCGAGCATGACCGGCACGAACGCGCGCAGCCCGTTCGCGACGCCCATCACGTTCACGCCGAAGACCCACTGCCAGTCGTTCGCGCTGTTCTCCCACACGAAGCCGCCCGCACCGACGCCCGCGTTGTTGAAGAGCAGATGCACGCCGCCGTAAGTGTCGAGCGACGCCTTTGCGAGCGCGTCCATCTGCGCGGCCTCCGATACATCCGTCGTCACGCCGATCGCCTCGCCGCCCGCCGCACGCACCGCATCGACGGTGGCGACGAGGCCGGCGGTGTCGAGATCGGCGAGCACGAGTTTCATGCCGAGCGCCGCGCCCTGGATGGCGAATTCGCGGCCGAAGCCGCTGCCCGCGCCGGTGATGACGGCGACCTTGCCTTCGAAGCGATCCATCACACGAGCTTCACCAGTTGCTTGCCGAAGTTCTTCCCGCGCAAGAGACCGAGAAAGGCTTCGGGCGCATTCTCTAGCCCTTGCGCGATGCTCTCGCGGACATGCAGCTTTTTCGTCACGAGGCGCTCGCCGAGTTCCTTCAGCGCCTGCGGCCAGATATCCAGATGTTCATAGACGATGAACCCTTGCAGCTTGAGCCGCTGCGTCAGGATGAGGCGCGGCGCGTCCATCGGCAGAGGTTTGCCGTCGTAGCCCGAGATCATGCCGCACACCGCGATGCGCCCGAACGCGTTCATGCGCGCGAGCACGGCATTGAGCACTTCGCCGCCGACATTCTCGAAATAGCCGTCGATGCCATCGGGCGTTGCGGCCTTCAGATCGTCGTACAGCTTGCCGGCCTTGTAATCGACGCACGCATCGAAGCCGAGCGTCTCGACCACGTAACGGCATTTCTCCGCGCCGCCCGCGATGCCCACCGCGCGGCATCCCGCCGCCTTCGCCAGTTGCCCGACGACGCTGCCCACCGCGCCGCTCGCCGCCGACACGACGACCGTCTCGCCCGCCTTCGGCTCGATGATGCGGTAGAGCCCGTACCACGCCGTGACGCCCGGCATGCCGAGCGCGCCGAGATACGCGGACAGCGGCACGCGCAATGCATCGACCTTGGTGAGTCCTTTGCCATCGGACGTGCCGAATTCCTGCCAGCCGAGCACGCCGACCACGCTGTCGCCCACGGCGAACGCCGGATTGCGCGATTCGGTGACGACGCCCACGGTGCCGCCGATCATCACCTGGTCGAGCGGTTGCGGCGCGGCGTACGACTTCGCGTCGTCCATGCGGCCGCGCATGTACGGATCGAGCGAAAGATAGTGATTGCGCACGCGCACTTCGCCGTCCTCGAGCGGCGCGAGCGGCGTTTCGACGAGCCTGAAGTTCGACACCGACGCCTCGCCTTGCGGGCGCGACACGAGCAGGACCTGCCGGTTGATCTGTGCGTCTGCCATGTAGTTTCTCCTTCGTTCGAATGCACTTCAGGCGTCGCTCGGACCAGGCGTCGCCTTCGGATCGGAACGCATCTTCTGCCGAACGATGTCGCGCCCGACCGCAAGCCGCTTCATGTACTTGAACGTGCCGAGCGCCTTCGCGACGAAGTGGCCTTCGCTGTCGCGGACCTCGCCTTCGCAATAGGCCATCGTCGTCGAGCGATGCAGCACGCGGCCATAGCCGCGCAACTCGCCGCGCCCCGGCTGCATGAAGTTGACCTTCATCTCGACGGTGACGACGCCGATGCCGTCGCCCGCGACACTGCGCGCGGCGAGCGCGAGCGATGCGTCGAGCAGCGTCATGGTCACGCCGCCGTGCGCGATGGCCCAGGTGTTCATGTGTTCGTCGCGCAACGGCAGGCGTACTTCGCTTGCGCCGTCCTGCGCCTTGACGAGCTCGACGCCGAGCGCATCGATGAACGGGCTTTCGATGGAAACGTTCGACATCGCGCTCACACTTCGTAGTCGACGCACTGGCGTTCTTCGCGGATCGCCGCGACGAAGTCCTTCAGCGCCTGATGCTTCGGATGCACCTGATACGCTTCGAGCGCGGCCTTGTCGTCGAAGTCGGAAACGAGCACGACGTCGTACGTGCAATCGAAACCCGGCTGCGCGGTGCCGACTTCGAAATGCCCTTGCCCCTTCACGATGCTGCGGCACGTTTCGAGTTTCGCCTTAAGCTTCTGCGCGTTCTCCGCGCGGCTTGCGCCCTCGGCGTTGTCCTTCAGTTTCCACATGACGATGTGACGTAGCACGGCGGCTCCTTCATTGCGATCGAATCCGAAAGCGTAGCAAAAATACGCCGTGTCAGAAGAACGCGCGAATGCTCACATGATTTCGATGCGCGCCGCCGGCACGCGTCAAGTTGTCTCCCGCGCGCGCACGATATCGTCCGCGTTCACGCGTTCGATGCCCGCGTCGCGCATGTTCTGCCAGGCGCGGGCGAGCGAGCCGTCGAGATCGATCGCGCGGCACGCGTCTTCGATCACGGTCACCTCGAAACCGGCGGCGCGCGCATCGAGCGCGGACCACGCGACGCAATAGTCGGTCGCGAGCCCCGCAAGCCACACGCGCTTCGCGCCGACGTTGCGCAGATAGCCTTCGAGACCGGTCGGCGTCACGCGATCCGCTTCCAGAAACGCCGAGTAACTATCGACATGTTCGTGATGCCCCTTGCGGATCACGAGGCGCGCGTGCGGCACATGCAGATCGCGATGCAGCGCCGCGCCTTGCGTGTCCTGCACGCAATGCACCGGCCACAACACCTGTTCGCCGTAAGGCAGCGTCATCGTCTCGAACGGCTTGCGGCCCGCGTGATTCGCCGCGAACGACACATGCGAGCGCGGATGCCAGTCCTGCGTCAGCACGACATGCGAGAACGCGCGCGCGAGCCGGTTGATGACCGGCACGACTTCGTCGCCGCGCGCGACGGCCAGCGCGCCGCCCGGCATGAAGTCGTACTGGACATCGACGGCGAGCAACACGTCTTCCACGGATTTCATCTCAGTCATTGAAGCGTCCATTCGATTGCGCGAGCACCGTGACGCGCGCGGCGGGCCGCCACGCGTCGCCATTGGCCTGCTGCGCGTATTTGCGCATCGCGCGTTCCACGTTGTCGAGACCGATGGTATCCGCATACAGCATCGGGCCGCCGCGCCAGAGCGGGAAGCTGTAGCCCGTCAGATACACCATGTCGATGTCCGATGCCTTGGCGGCGATGCCTTCTTCGAGAATCTTCGCGCCTTCGTTGACGAGCGCGAGAACGAGCCGCTCGACGATCTCTTCGTCGCCTATCGCGCGCCGTTCGATACCGCGCTCCTTCGAATACGCGACGATCATGTCATCGACTTCCTTCGACGGCAGCGCGTCGCGCTTGCCCGGCTCATAGTCGTACCAGCCCGCGCCGGTCTTCTGACCGAAGCGCCCCATCTCGCACAGGCGATCCGCGATGCGCGAATAGTGCAGCTCCGGCTGCTCGCGATAGCGCCGCTTTCTGATGGCCCAGCCGATATCGTTGCCCGCGAGATCGCTCATGCGAAACGGGCCCATCGCGAAGCCGAAGTCCTCGACCGCGCGATCGATCTGCGCGGGCAGCGCGCCTTCCTCCAGCATGAAAAGCGCCTGCCGGATGTACTGCTCGATCATCCGGTTGCCGATGAAGCCGTCGCACACGCCCGACACCACGGCTGTCTTCCTGATCTTCTTCGCGAGCTGCATGACGGTTGCGAGCACGTCCTTCGCGGTCTTCTCGCCGCGCACGACTTCGAGCAGCTTCATCACGTTCGCGGGGCTGAAGAAGTGCATGCCAATGACATCGCCCGGGCGCTTGGTGAACGACGCGATCGTATCGAGATTCAACGTCGATGTATTCGATGCGAGGATCGCGCCGGGTTTGGCGATTTCATCGAGTTGACGGAACACGTTCTCTTTCACGCCGAGTTCTTCGAACACGGCTTCGATGACGAGATCGGCCTGCGCGAGATCGGCATAGGAAAGCGTCGGCGCGATGCGCGCCATGCGCTCTTCGACATTCTCCTGCGTGAGCCTGCCCTTCTTAACCTGCGCTTCGTAGTTGCGCCGGATCGTCGTGATACCGCGATCGAGCGCGTCCTGCTTCGTTTCGAGCAGCGTGACCGGCAAACCCGCATTGAGGAAGTTCATCGCGATGCCGCCGCCCATCGTGCCCGCACCGATCACCCCGATGCGCTCGATCTTCCTGACAGGCGTATTCGACGGCACATCGGCGATCTTCGACGCCGCGCGCTCGCCGAAAAACGCATGCCGCAGCGCGCGGCTTTCGGGCGTCTGCACGAGCGCGAGAAAGCATTCGCGCTCGAACGCCAGGCCGCGCTCGAAGCCGTCCTTTACGCCCTTTTCGATCGCGTCGATGCATTTGCGCGGCGCCGGAAAATGCCGGGCAGACACGGCGATGCTTTCTCTCGCGCGCTCGATGACACCCGCGGCGTCCGGATGCTCGATCTCGCGGTCGCGCACTTGCGGATGCGGACCGCCACGATCGGCAGCACGATGCGCGAACGACAACGCGCCTTGCAGCAGATCGCCATCGACGAGTTCATCGAAAAGCGCGGTCTGCGCGAGCTTCTCCGATAACACCGGCGTACCTGACACGATCATGTTCAGCGCCGTTTCCAGACCGACCACGCGCGGCAGACGCTGCGTGCCGCCCGCGCCGGGCAAGAGTCCGAGCTTGACTTCGGGCAAGGCGATCTGCGCGCCGGGCACGGCGACGCGGTAATGCGCGCCGAGCGCGAGTTCGAGACCGCCGCCCATCGCGACCGCGTGAATGGCCGCGACCACTGGCTTCGCGCTTGCTTCCAGCGCCTTGATGACGGTCATGAGCGTCGGTTCCTGCGACGCTTTCGGCGTGTTGAATTCGGTGATGTCCGCGCCGCCCGAAAATGCCTTGCCCGCGCCGATGATGACGATCGCGCGCACGCCGTCGTCGCCGTTCGCGCGCTCGATGCCCTCGACGATGCCAAGGCGCGTCGAATGCCCGAGCCCGTTCACCGGCGGATTATCGAGCGTGATGACGGCGACGCCGCCGCGGATCGTGTAGTCCACTGCCATGAACGTGTCTCCTGTCGACGGATATCGGCTTGATTGTGGTCGATCGACGCAGAATACACAAAAAAGCACGATCGTTCAAACGACGGAATGCCGTAAAAGCACGAAGCCCCGGCGCGCGAATGCGGACCGGGGCTTTCATCGACGCCGCGAAAAGTTAGACGGGATGCTCCGCCGCGTTCGGCAGCACGTAATCGCGATACTGCTCGCGCAGACGCACCTTTTGCAGCTTGCCCGTCGCGGTGTGGGGCAATTCGTCGGCGAACACTACGTCGTCCGGTATCCACCACTTCGCGACCTTGCCTTCGAAATGCGCGAGCAGTTCTTCGCGCGTGATGGTCGCATTCGGCTTCAGCACCGCGACGATCAGCGGCCGCTCCGTCCATTTCGGATGCGCGCACGCGATGCACGCCGCTTCCGCCACCTGCGGATGCGACACCGCGATGTTCTCCAGATCGATCGAGCTGATCCATTCGCCGCCGGACTTGATGACGTCCTTGCTGCGATCGGTGATCTGCATGAAGCCGTCCTGATCGATGGTCGCGACATCGCCCGTCGGGAACCAGCCGTCGACGAGCGGCGAATCGTCCCGGCGGAAATACCGGTCGATGACCCACGGCCCGCGCACATAGAGATCGCCGAACGACGTGCCGTCCCACGGCAGCTCGCGGCCGTCGTCGCCGACCACTTTCATGTCGACGCCGAAGAGCGCGTGGCCTTGCTTCTCCAGCGAGCGGCGCTGATCTTCGAGCGGCCGCTGCTTCTGCCTGAAGCTCAGGCGCGAAAGAGTGCCGAGCGGCGACATCTCCGTCATGCCCCACGCGTGGATCACCTGCACGCCGTACTCTTCCTCGAAGATGCGCAGCATCGCGGGCGGGCACGCGGAGCCGCCGATCACCGTGCGCTTCAAGGTCGAAAAACGCACGTTCTGCTGTTTCATGTACGTGAGCAGGCTCATCCAGACAGTCGGCACGCCGGCGGAATACGTGACGCCTTCGGATTCCATCAATTCATAGAGCGACTTGCCGTCGAGATCCTTGCCGGGAAAGACGAGCTTCGCGCCGACGAGCGGCCCCGCGTGCGGAATGCCCCACGCGTTGACATGGAACATCGGCACGACGGGCAGGATCGCATCGCTCGACGACGCGCCCATCGCATCGGGCAACGCCGCGCCGTACGCGTGCAGCACCGTCGATCGATGCGAGTACAGCGCGCCCTTCGGATTGCCTGTCGTGCCCGACGTGTAGCAGAGAAAGGAAGCCTGACGCTCATCGAGCATCGGCCAGTCGTAGTTGCCGTCGTGTTCGCCGATGAGGCTCTCGTAGCTCATCACCGGCACGCTCATGTTCGACAGATTCCCGGCGATGCACGCGGCATCGCCGAGCGCGATCCAGCCTTTCACGTTCGGGCACTGCGGCGCGATCAGTTCGACGAGCGGCCCGAAGGTCATGTCGAAGCAGACATAGGCATCGTCCGCGTGATCGATGATGAACGCGATCTGATCGGGAAAGAGACGCGGGTTGATCGTGTGGCACACGGCGCCCATGCCCGAGATGCCGTAATAGCATTCGAGATGCCGGTAGCCGTTCCATGCGAGCGTGCCGATGCGCTCGCCCTGTTGCACGCCGAGCGCGCCGAGCGCCTGCGCGAACTGCTTCGCGCGCTTCTCGCAATCGCGGTAGGTGTAGCGGTGAATGTCGCCTTCGATGCGGCGCGACACGATCTCGGTGTCGCCGAAGTGGCGTGCGGCATGGGACAGCAGGGACGACGCGAGCAGCGGTATCTCCATCATCTGCCCGTAGAGCAGCGACGTCATAGGCGGTCCTCGAATGGTAATTGCTGGCCGGATGGCGGTGCCGCGCTCCTGCAGGCCCGCGGACGCGGAATTACAATATCGTTTAACTCAGAGGCGCTCAACATGTCGTTTTCCCCAAGCAATGCCGTGCGCGCGGCGCGCGACGAGACGCCCGGCGAGGCGCGTTCCGTGAGCGAAATCGCCGGCGCGATCAAAGTTGGCGAACCCGGTTCTTTCGCCGCGCTCGGCACCGCTTTTCTCACGCGGCTGCCCGCCGCGCCGGTGCCCGATCCGTATCTCGTCGGCATATCGGGCGAGGTGGCCGAATCGCTCGGATTCGATGCGCAAGCCGCGACCGGGCCCGAGAAGGACGCCTTCGCGGCCTTTTTCGCGGGCAACCCGACGCGCGACTGGCCCGCCGATGCCCTGCCCTATGCCGCCGTCTACTCGGGCCATCAGTTCGGCGTGTGGGCGGGCCAGCTCGGTGACGGGCGCGCGCTGACGCTCGGCGAAGTCGAGCACGACGGCGCGCGGCTCGAAGTGCAACTGAAGGGCGCGGGCCGCACGCCCTATTCGCGCATGGGCGATGGCCGCGCGGTGCTGCGCTCGTCGATCCGCGAATTCCTGTGCTCGGAAGCGATGCATCATCTGGGCATCCCGACGACGCGCGCGCTTGCCGTCATCGGCTCCGATCTGCCGGTGCGGCGCGAGACCGTCGAAACGGCGGCGATCGTCACGCGCGTATCGCCGAGCTTCGTGCGTTTCGGTCACTTCGAACATTTCTATTCGAACGATCGCATCGACGAGTTGAAGGCGCTGGCGGATCACGTCATCGACCGTTTCTATCCGCATTGCCGCGATGCGGACGATCCCTATCTCGCGCTGCTCGATCGAGCGGTGCAAACCACCGCCGATCTCATGGCGCAATGGCAAGGCGTCGGCTTCTGCCACGGCGTGATGAACACCGACAACATGTCGATCCTCGGCCTCACGATCGACTACGGCCCGTTCGGTTTCATGGACGCCTTCAACGCGCATCACATCTGCAATCATTCGGATACGCAGGGACGCTATGCCTATGGCCGGCAGCCGCAAGTCGGTTACTGGAACCTCTTCTGTCTCGCGCAGGCGCTCGTGCCGCTCTTCGGCGCGAATCTGCCGGAAGAAGGCCGCGCCGAGCGCGTGGTCGAAGAAGCGCAAAAGGTGATGGAGCGCTATAAGGAGCGCTTCGGGCCGGCGCTGGTTGCGAAGATGCGCGCGAAGCTCGGGCTGGAAATCGAGCGCGACGGCGACGACAAGCTCGCCAACGGCCTCTTCGAAATCATGCATGCGAATCGCGCGGACTTCACGCTCACGTTCCGGAACCTGTCGAAGCTCTCGAAGTCCGACGCGAGCCAGGACGCGCCCGTGCGCGATCTCTTTCTCGATCGCGCCGCGTTCGATGCGTGGGCCGCGCAGTATCGCGAGCGCCTCGCGCACGAGTCGCGCGACGACGCCGCGCGCGCCGCGGCAATGAATCGCGTGAATCCGAAGTACGTGCTGCGCAACCATCTGGCGGAAAACGCCATCCGCCGCGCGAGCGAGAAGGATTTTTCTGAAGTGGCGCGTCTGCTCGACGTGCTGCGCCATCCGTACGACGAACAGCCCGAGAACGAGGCCTATGCCGGCTTGCCGCCCGACTGGGCGAGCGATCTCGAAGTAAGTTGTTCTTCGTAGCATCGCCCTCATATAGAAGGCCTTCCCGGCCAGATCAAAGGAACGACAGATGAGCCACGACGACACCCCGACGCGCTATCCGCTGCAGAAAGACGACGCTGACTATCGCCGCGAACTCGACGATATGCAGTATCAGGTCACGCGCCATGCCGCGACCGAGCGCCCGTTCACCGGCAAGTACTGGGATCACACGGAGCGCGGCGTCTACGACTGCGTGTGCTGCGGCACGCCGCTCTTCGAATCGGACACGAAATTCGACGCCGGCTGCGGCTGGCCGAGCTATTTCAAGCCGATCAACGGCGAAGTGATTCAGGAAAAAACCGATCGCTCGCACGGCATGCTGCGCATCGAAGTGGTGTGCAAGAACTGCGGCGCGCATCTCGGCCACGTTTTCGAGGACGGCCCCGCGCCGACCGGCCTGCGGTATTGCATCAACTCGGCTGCGCTACAATTCGAACCCAAGTAAGCGCGAGCCTTCGCATATCGCCGTACCGGCGCCCGCTGCTTCTCGCGGGCGCTTTTTCTCGCGCGCCTCGCATCCATCCGATGCCCATCACGTCCGCACGCCAATGAAATTTCTGTTCGATCTGTTTCCGATCATCCTCTTTTTCGTCGCATTCAAGGTCTGGGGCATCTACACCGCGACGGCGGTCGCGATCGCGGCGACGCTCGTGCAGATCGCGTGGGTCGCGTTCCGGCATCGCAAGGTCGATCCGATGTTGTGGGTGAGTCTCGGCGTCGTCGTCGTATTCGGCGGCGCGACGCTCGTGCTGCACAACGACACCTTCATCAAATGGAAGCCGACGGCGCTCTACTGGCTCTTCGCGTTCGCGCTGATCGTCGCGCAGATCGGCTTCAGAAAGAACCTCATCGAAGCGATGATGGGCAAGCAGATCGTGTTGCCCCATCGCGTGTGGGGACAGTTGAACGTCGCGTGGGCGGTGTTTTTCGCGCTGCTCGGCATCGTGAATCTCTTCGTCGCGTATAACTTCACGACGGATCAGTGGGTGAACTTCAAGCTCTTCGGCGCGACCGGCTGTCTCGTCGTGTTCATCGTCCTGCAGAGCTTCTGGCTCGCGAAATACATGAAGGAGGACGGACAATGAGCGCATCGTTCGATTTCACTAGCGCGTCCGCCGCCGACAAGATCGCGCATCTCGAAGCGCGTCTGAACGCGGCCTTGCAGCCGCAGTCGGTGCATATCGACGACGACAGCGCCGCGCACGCGGGCCATGCCGGCGCGGCCGCCGGCAGTCACTACACGGTGACGATCGTCGCGGACTGCTTTGCCGGGCGCGCACGCGTGGCGCGGCATCGACTGGTGTATGATGCGCTGGCCGAGGAGATGCGGCGCGGCGTGCACGCGCTCGCGATCCGGGCTTACACGCCGCAGGAGTTCGCAGAACAATTCGAATAAGCACGCGCGCGGTTCAACCATCAGCCTTGCCTCTTAAAATCTCGCCTTTGAAGGCGTCTGTTTGCTCAGTTAGGAACCTCCGATGACTTTGAAAAAAACCCGCGTCTGGGTGTTGCTGGCTGCATTCGCGGCTGCGCCCGCGTTTGCGCAAAACATCGCTGTCGTCAACGGCACGCCGATTCCCACGTCGCGCGCCAATGCGCTCGTGAAGCAACTCGTCGCGCAGGGTCAGCAGGATTCGCCGCAGCTTCAGCAGGCGGTGCGCGAGGAACTCATCAACCGCGAAATCCTGATGCAGGAAGCCGCGCGTGAAGGCATCCCGACGCGCCCCGACGTGAAGGCGCAGATCGCCGTGGCGCAGCAGACCGTCGTGCTGCGCGCGCTGATCGAAGACTTCGTGAAGAAGAACACGCCGACCGACGCCGAGATCAAGGCGCGCTACGAGCAGCTCGTGAAGCAGAACGGCGGCGGCAAGGAACTGCATCTGCATCACATCCTCGTCGAGGACGAAGCGCAGGCGAAGGATCTGATCGCGAAGATCAAGGCCGGCGCGAGCTTCGAAGATCTCGCCAAGCAATATTCGAAGGACCCTGGATCGGGCAAGAATGGCGGCGATCTGGACTGGTCGTCGCCCTCGGCGTATGTGCCGGAATTCGGCGCGGCCGCGGAAAAGCTGAAGAAGGGCGAAGTGACGCCCGAGCCGGTGAAGACGCAGTTCGGCTGGCACGTCATCCGTCTGGACGATTCGCGCGAAGTCGCCCCGCCGCCGCTCGATCAGGTGAAGGCGCAGATCGCGCAACAGATTCAGCAGGAAAAGCTGCAGGCTTTCGAAGAAGGTTTGCGGAACAAGGCGGTGGTGAAGTAAGCGGGCTCGCCGCCACAGAATCGTGGACGCAAAACGAACGCCTCTGAGCTTAAGCCAGAGGCGTTTTTTGTTGGTGACCTCTGCCGTTCGGATAGCTCATTGCGCATTCGGACTAATCAACTACTGTTGGTTCTGCAATGTCTTCAGAATCGCTTTGTTCAGGCAACAGCGAGGATGCGAGCGACATGAATGATGGCAAATTTCGGATAGACCCCGCGGACGGTATGGCCGCGATGATTGTTGGTGATTGGTCAAAGCAAAAGCATGAACGACTGTCCGACTATATCGTTGCGTCTCGCCTCGCGCGCGGAAAGTGGGAACACGCTTGCTACATCGATGTCTTTTGCGGTCCCGGGCGTGTGGTCGAGCGCGAATCGAGCGAATTTCGTGACGGTGGAGCACCGACGGCTTGGAAGGCGTCATGCATGGGCGGCAGCCGACCGTTCACGTCGATGTACATCGGAGACTTGAACGGGCCGTCCGTTGATTCGTGTCAGCGACGCCTGGTAAGTCAAGGCGCCGCCGTTCGGTCGTTTGTTGGCCCAGCTAACCGCATGATTCATGAGATTGCGCCCGCGTTGCCTCGAGGACTCCATCTAGCGTTTCTCGATCCGTTCAACGCCGAACACCTCGACTTCGAGATTATCCAGACTCTCGCTAGCCATCGATTCATGGATATCCTGGTCCACTTTAGTGTGATGGATATCCAAAGGAATATCGACCTGGAAGCGGCGACATCGGGAGCGCGACTCGATCGCATTGCCCCTGGGTGGCAACAAGCGATCAAGCTCAGGGATCTACCGAAAAACGCTTTCGTGAACGCTTTCCTTGACTACTGGAAGGAACTCGTCGAACGAACGACCCGAATGACCGCGGCCGACATAATGCCGTTGATCAAAAACAGCAAAGGCGGTCCGTTGTACCGCCTTATCATGCTCAGTCGTCATACTCTCGCCGAGAAGATATGGAACGATGTCGGGAGGGAGGATAAAAGGCAGAAGACCTTGTTCTGAGTCTTCGAAGCTTCTACACTCCGAGCCAATCCAACTACAGAAGATCGCTGCGATGGCAACGAAGACCGGCATCGAATGGACCGAGATGACTTGGAATCCGGTAACCGGATGCGTCAAGATCAGCCAAGGCTGCAAGCACTGTTACGCGGAGCGAATGGCTAAGCGATTGAAGGCAATGGGCAGCGCGCGCTATGAGAATGAGTTCGCGCCTACGTTGCACGAGGATCTGATCGACCTGCCTCGAAAATGGAAGAAGCCTCGCACTGTGTTCGTGAACTCGATGAGCGATCTTTTTCAGGAGGCCGTGCCGCTAGCGTTTATTCAGCGCGTGTTTGAGACAATGGTGGCAACGCCGCAACACACATATCAAGTGTTGACTAAGCGATCCGAGCGTTTGCTCGAACTCTCGGCACACCTGCCGTGGGCTCCGAACATATGGATGGGTGTGAGTGTGGAAGATGCGCGCGTGATGCACCGTGTCGCGCATCTTGCGGCTACAGCCGCGCAAGTCAAATTTCTCTCGTGCGAACCGCTGATAGGACCGCTCGACGACTTACCCTTGCGCGGAATTGACTGGGTCATTGTTGGCGGCGAATCAGGTCGCGGCGCCCGGCCCATGCACGAATTGTGGGTGCAATCGATCCGTCGCCAATGCCGCGTTCATCACACCGCATTCTTCTTCAAACAATGGGGTGGCGTACGCAAGGATATGACCGGCAGGCTTCTCAACGGTCGTACCTACGACGCAATGCCGCGTCGCAAAGGCATTCCGGTCGTTCTGGCGACTTGACCCACAGAGAGGCACATAACGCGCCCGCCAAGACGCCAAAGGGAAACAAAGCCGCCTCCGGGCGGCTTTGTCGTTTTCACGCGGCGTCAGCCGCCGAGCTTCGTCCGCGCCACCGCGCCCGTGCGCATCAGCTTCGGCAATTCGCGGTTCTGCACCACGCTCATGAAGCCCGCCCAGTCCTGCGCGAGCGCGGCCTTGTCGACCTTGTCGGTGTCGCCGAGCCTGTAGCGCTCGCCTTCCACGTACGGCCGTTCCCACGACGCCCGATGCCACGCGCGTTCCGCGAGCGCGAAAAGACGCGGATACACCATGTACTCGAACTGCTGATCGGTCCGCATTACTTCGGCCCAGGCCTGCCCCTGAATGCCTTCGATATGCGCCGCCGGTCCCGCGCTCGTCACTTCGAATGCGTTGCCGTCGCGATCGGCCATGATCTCGGCGTTCTGCGGCAGATTGTCCGGCGCGAGCGAGAACGTCTTGAAGCTGTCGGTCGCATGCGATCCCCAGTAATAGCCGCGCTCGTGCTGATCGAACGCATAGGGAAAGTCGAAGTACAGGTAGTCGGGCAGCGCGAGCACCGTCTTGTAGCCCTTGCCCGCCAGCGTCCGCACGGTATCGGATGCGCCCCAGAAGATCGTGTCCCACATCGTCACCATCGTGCTCGACGTCGCGAAATCCTGCGGGCCGTTCGCGTGCCTGATGCCGTCCTGCCACGCGGCCATCGTGCCGATGCCGTTCGCGCGCACGATCTGGCTGACCTCGCGCGCGAACATCGATGGAAGCTCGTCGACGGACGCCGCCTTGCCCGATGCGATCAGCGCAGCGCACTGCGGCGAGCGTCCCCACGGCTTATCCTGCGCTGCGAGGTTCACGTGGCCTTTGCCGGCGTCGGTGCCGTCGAGCGACTGAAAGCCCGCGCCGAGCAGGATGTTCTTCGCTTCGTCGCCGCCGAAGTGCCACACGGAGAGCGGCGCGCCGGCGTCGCGGTGCATCGACGCAATTTCGCCGATGACTTTAGCCGCGAAACGTTGCGAGCCGTCCGAGCACGGATTGACGAAGCTGCGGCGATCGTAGAACTGGATGGTCGTCACGTTCGAGGTATCGGCCGGATCGAGCAGCCGGTACGCGTTCGCGGCAGTCTTGTCGCCTTGCGACGCGAGCCGCCGGTAACGCGCTTCCATCGACACGACCGCCGCGCGCGCGTGGCCGGGCATATCGATCTCAGGAATGATCTCGACGAAGCGATCCGCCGCGTAACGCACGAGCGCGACGTAGTCCGCGCGGCTCAGATAGCCGCCGCCCGAGCGATTGTCCGGACCCGAGCCGAGCTGCGGCAGCAGGCAGCGCGTTTCGGTGAGGTCGTGGCAACGCTTCGCGCCGATCTCGGTCAGCTCCGGCAGGCCGGGAATCTCGATGCGCCAGCCTTCGTCGTCCGACAGATGCAGATGCAGCCGGTTGAGCTTGTACGCGCCCATCTGGTCGATGAGACGCCGCAGCGTGGCGGGCTGCCTGAAGTTGCGCGCGACATCGACGTGCATTCCGCGATGCGTAAAGCGCGGCGCGTCCTCGATCGTCATCGCCGGCACGCTGCCGCCGCCCGCGGGCGTGAGCGACAGCAGCGTCTCGACGCCGTAGAAGAGTCCGGCGGCGTCGAAGGCGTCGATGTTCACGCCGCCTCGCGCGATCGTCAGCCGGTAGCCGCCGGAGCGCGCGATATCGCCCGGCAGCGCGCCGCCCGCGATCTGCCCGCTCACGCGCACGGCCGCGCCGGTCAGGCCGAGCGCCGCCGCGCGCGACGCAAGCGCCGCCACTTGCGACGACGTCAAACCGGACACCGACAGATCGATCCCGCCGACCTGCGCCGCGCCGTCACCGGGCGCCGATCGCAGCACCGCCGGCAAGGCGCGCGCCGCCGTCTGCTGTGCCGAAGGCAGCGCGGCTTCTGCCCGCGCGCGCTGCACCTGCGCGGGCGTCGCGGCGAACGCCGCCGCGTTGTCCGCGCCCGGCGGGATGCGATCGACGTAGCGCGTCTCGTCGTCGGTGTCGTTGTGTTCGAGGATTTCGGGCGTCGCGTTGCCGTCGGCGACGACATACGCGCGCGGCAAGAGATCGCTGTAGCGCTGATACCAGTACTCGCCGATGAACGGCACCGCGATGCGCTCGCCCGCGCCGAGGGTGAACGCGCCCGCGCGCGGCGTGAGCGCGTAGAGGTCGCCCGTGACGTGCTTCCACGCGAACGCGGGATGTTCGATCATCAGGATGCGCCGGATGCTGTGGACGTAGAGCGTCCAGCCGCCCGCGGCCATCACGCGGCTGCCGGTGTTTTCCAGGATCAGTTGACCGCGCGCGCAGCTCGCCCAGTCCGCGCCGAGATCGGCGCAATTCGTGCCGGACTTCGCGGCATCGTTGGTGTCGATCTCGACGCGCACCATGAGATTCTTGCCGAGCGCCGCCGCGCGCGCTGTCGGTGACAGATTGGCGGAGCTCGCGTCCGAGCCGCCGCCGCACGCCGCGACGAAGCACGATGCCGCGACGACCGTCATCGCCAATAAACTACGCATGCCTAAGTATTTTGAATGCAACCGCCTCATTTCTCCTCCGTTATCAGACGCGCCTCGTGACGGCGCGCGTCGATGCACTATACCCGCAACTTACACGCGGATTATTTTGAGATATTTGCCGAAAGGCAGCGTTGAGCCGTGCCTGAAAAGCAGAACACCCCGAAGGTTCGCTTCGGGGTGTCGGGTCCAGCAGTCCAGCGAATCAGCGCCTCAGCGCCGCGCGATCAGCCGAGGAAGCGGCGCGCGTTCTGGAACACGCGCAGCCACGGGCTTGCGTCGGTGGTCCAGTCTTCGGGCGTCCAGCTCATCTGCACGTTGCGATGCACGCGCTCCATGTGCGGCATCAGCACGGTGAAGCGGCCATCGGGCGTCGTCACCGACGTGATGCCCTGCGGCGAGCCGTTAGGGTTGAACGGATACTGCTCCGTTGCATTGCCCCGATGATCGACATAGCGCATCGCGACGAGCGCATTCGCCGGATCGCCTTGCTGCGAGAAGTCAGCAAAACCTTCGCCGTGCGCGACGGCCACGGGAATGCGCGAGCCTTCCATACCGGCAAAGAAGATCGACGGCGAGCTCTGCACTTCGACGAGCGAGAAGCGCGCCTCGAACTGCTCGGACTTGTTGCGCGTGAACTTCGGCCAGTTCTCCGCGCCCGGAATGATCGACGCGAGGCTCGACATCATCTGGCAGCCGTTGCAGATGCCGAGCGCGAACGTGTCGGGCCGCGCGAAGAACGCGGCGAACATGTCGGCGAGCTTCGCGTTGAAGCGGATCGTCTTCGCCCAGCCCTCGCCCGCACCCAGCACGTCGCCATACGAGAAGCCGCCGCACGCGACCGCGCCCGCGAAATCGGCGAGCGTCGCGCGGCCTTCGAGCAGATCGCTCATGTGGACGTCGTGCGCGTCGAAGCCGGCGCGATCGAACGCGTAGGCCGTTTCCAGATGCGAGTTCACGCCCTGCTCGCGCAGGATCGCTACACGCGGACGTTTGCCTGTCGCGATGAACGGCGCGGCGACGTCTTCGGCCGGATCGAAGGTCAGCGCCGGCGCGATGCCGGGATCGGCTGCGTCGAGCAGCGCGTCGTATTCGGCGTCGGCGCAAGCCGGGTTGTCGCGCAGACGCGCGATGCGCCAGCTCACCTCGCTCCATGCGCGATGCAGCTCGACGCGCGGCGCATCGAAAATCTTCTTCGCGTCGCGATAAATCTCGATCGCGCCGCTCTCGTTCGGCTTGCCGATCACGTGCGAGCACGCCGACAAACCGTGCTCGCGCAGCGCGGCGAGCACCGCGTCGCGATCCGACGCACGCACCTGCACCACCGCGCCGAGCTCTTCCGAGAAGAGTGCGCGGATCGTGCGGTCATCGCGGCGGCCGCTCGTCTGCTTCGCCCAGTCCTTCGCGTCGCCGTAATCGGATTCGTGTTCGGCGTCGAGCGTCAGCATGTCGACGTTCAGCGACACGCCCACGTGACCGGCGAACGCCATTTCGCAAACCGTTGCCCAGAGGCCGCCGTCGGAACGGTCGTGATAGGCGAGCAGCTTGCCGTCGGCATTCAAGGCCTGGATCGCGGTGAACAAGCGCTTGAGGTCTTCGGGATCGTCGACATCGGGCACCGCGTCGCCGACCTGCTGCGTCACTTGCGCGAGAATGCTGCCGCCCATGCGGCTGCGGCCGCGTCCGAGATCGATCGCAACGAGCACGGTGTTCGTATCGGCGGCGAGTTGCGGCGTCAGATGCCGGCGCACGTCCTCGACAGGCGCGAACGCCGAGATGATGAGCGATACCGGCGACACGACTTCGCGCGCGCCGCCGCGTGCATCCTGCCATTTGGTGCGCATCGACAGCGAATCCTTGCCGACCGGAATGCTGATGCCGAGCGCCGGGCACAGTTCCATGCCGATCGCTTTCACTGTGTCGTAGAGCGCGGCGTCTTCGCCCGCGCTGCCGCACGCGGCCATCCAGTTCGCGGAGAGCTTGAGCTTGTTCAGCGATTCGATCGGCGCCGACGCGATGTTCGTCACCGCCTCGCCCACCGCCATGCGGCCGGAAGCAGGGGCGTCGATGACGGCGAGCGGCGTGCGCTCGGCCATCGTCATCGCTTCGCCGCGAAAGCCCGCGTAGTCCATCGTCGTGATGGCGCAATCGGCGACGGGCACCTGCCACGGACCGACGAACTGGTCGCGCGCGGTCGTGCCGCCGACCGAACGGTCGCCGATCGTGATGAGGAACGACTTGCTCGCGACGGTCGGATGCTTGAGCACGTCGACAGCGACTTCCGACAGCGACAGACCCGTCACGTCGACGGGCGTGAATTGCGCATTCTCACGCTTCACATCGCGATGCATCTTGGGCGGCTTGCCGAGCAGCACGTCCATCGGCATGTCGACGGGTTCCTGGCCTTCGTTGGCGTCGTCGATCAGCTTCAGTTGCCGCTCTTCCGTCGCCACGCCGACGACTGCCACCGGGCAGCGTTCGCGCTCGCAAATCGCCTGGAACGCGGGCAGATCGGCGGGCGCGATGGCCAGCACGTAGCGCTCTTGCGCCTCGTTCGACCAGATTTCGCGCGGCGACAGACCGCTTTCCTCGAGCTGAACCTTGCGCAACTCGAAGCGCGCGCCCTTGCCCGCGCCATCGATGAGCTCCGGGAACGCATTCGAAATGCCGCCCGCGCCGACGTCGTGGATCGACAGGATCGGATTGCCCTCGCCCAGTTGCCAGCACGTATTGATGACTTCCTGCGCGCGCCGCTGGATTTCCGGATTGCCGCGCTGGACCGAGTCGAAGTCGAGCTGGGCGGTGTTCGCGCCCGTCGCCATCGACGATGCCGCGCCGCCGCCCATGCCGATACGCATGCCCGGCCCGCCGATCTGGATCAAGAGCGTGCCGGCCGGCAGGTCGAGCTTGTGCGTGTGCTGATCCGAAATATTGCCGATGCCGCCCGCGATCATGATCGGCTTGTGATAGCCGCGCACGCGGCCCGCGACGTTCTGCTCGTAGGTACGGAAATAGCCGCCGAGGTTCGGTCGGCCGAATTCGTTGTTGAAAGCGGCCGCGCCGATCGGCCCGTCGATCATGATCTGCAACGGCGACGCGATGCGGTCCGGCCGGCCGTAGGGCTCGTGCTTATCGCCCGGATTGCGCTGCGTCAGCGGAACCGCCGAATCGCGATCGTTTTCCCACTTTTCGCGCGCATCGGGCAGATCGAGGTTCGACACGGTGAAGCCCGCGAGCCCGGCCTTCGGACGCGCGCCGCGCCCCGTCGCGCCTTCGTCGCGGATTTCGCCGCCGGAGCCCGTCGCCGCGCCCGCGAACGGGGAAATGGCGGTCGGGTGATTGTGCGTTTCGACCTTCATCAGCGTGTGGGTCATTTCCACATGACGCTGATACTGCTCGTCACGGCCGCGCGGAAACCAGCGCTCCGCGACGCCGCCCTGCATGATCGCGGAATTGTCGGAATACGCGACGATCGTCCCCGCGTGATTCAGCTTTTCCGTATTGCGAATCATCTGAAACAGCGACATGTCCTGCTTCTCGCCGTCGATAGTCCATTCGCCGTTGAAGATCTTGTGACGGCAATGTTCGCTGTTGGCCTGCGCGAACATCATCAGTTCGACGTCGGTCGGATTGCGCTCCAGCGCCTGAAACGCATTCACGAGGTAATCGATCTCGTCTTCCGCGAGCGCGAGGCCGAGCTCGCTGTTCGCGGCTTCGAGCGCCGCGCGTCCCGTGCCGATGATGTCGACGGTCTGCAAGGGTTTCGCGGGCAGCTCGTCGAAGAGATGCAGCGCCTGATCGCGCGATGCCGCGACGCTTTCCGTCATGCGGTCGTGCAGCGCATCGGCGACGGCCGCGCGCGCTTCGTCCGACAGCGCCTTCTTGCCGCCGAGAAAGCCGCTTTTCATGATGACCGAATATTCGACGCCGCGCTCGATGCGCCGCACCTTCTCGAGCCCGCAGTGATGCGCGATGTCGGTCGCCTTGCTCGCCCACGGCGACACGGTGCCGAACCGCGGCACGACCATGAACGTCTCGACATGGCCGCGCTCCTTCGATTCCTCGAACGGCGCGCCGTAGTGCATCAGCGCGGCGATGCGGCCGCTGTCATCATCGGTGAGCGGCTCGGATGCGTTGACGAAGTGCAGAAACTGGCCGCGCACGCCGACGATGTTCGCGTCGATGCGGGCAAGCGTTTCGAGGAGACGGGTCTGACGGAAATCGGAGAGGGCCGAAGCGCCGGGGAAACACGAGAAGTGGGCCATTGTGACGGTGCGTCGATGACGTCTGTGTGCCGCTCGCGCGACGCTCGCCCGGTTCTTTGCAAATCCGGAAATTCGCAAATTCGGATTGGAGCACGCAAAACGGCGTGAGGCGAAAAGAAGACCGCGATTATAACCCGGAAGCGTCTCGAAATCGGCCGGGCCGATCCGTGCGGGCGGCGCGGGGACGGCGAGCCCGCGAGACAGGACGCGCGCCTGTCCATCCCGAAATCGCGGCGCACCCGCCCGGCCGTGCGCGCTCGTGCGCGACGCGGGCCTCATCGCACTGCGGCAAGCCGTCCCCCGCAAACGATTTTGGCGCTATCATGGCGCGCTTTCTTCGGGTCCGGCACACGCCGAATCACGCCGTCCGGACCGTCGTTTCACCGTCAAGGCAGCAGCCGGGCGCTGGCGCCCGGACATCACGCCGCATCGCAATCTCGCGCCTTCGGGCACAAAAAGTCATGGATGTCATCGTCATCGGCGGAGGAATCGCCGGCATCGCCACCGCTTATCAGCTTCATGCCGCAGGTCATCGCGTCTGCGTGGTCGAGCGTCACGCGACCGTCGCGCAAGGCGCCACCTACGGCCAGGGCGGCGCCCTCCTGCCCTCGCCGCTCGATGTCTGGTTCGGGCCGACCTTCATGAGTTCGAGCCGCTCGAAGCTAAGCGGCATGGTGGTCAAGACCGGGTTCGATTCGGCCTCGCGCGATTTTCTCAAGCAACTCGCGACGCTGCGCGATCCCGACGCGTTCGCCGCGCAGTTCGCGCGTTTGCAGCCGCTCGTCGATGTGTCGCGGCGCGTGCTCGCGGACATCGAAAGCCGGCTGGAGCTCGATTTCGAGCAGCGGCGAGGCATCCTGCACGTATTCCGGCAAGCGCGCGAACTCGAGGACGCGCAGCCGGCCATCGATCTGCTGAAGGCGTGCGGCGTGCCGTACCGGCTTCTCAGCCCCGAGGAATGTGTCGCTGTCGAGCCATCCGTGCCCGACCATCCGGAATTCGCGGGCGGCGTGCTGCTGCCCGACGAGCGCACCGCAAACTGTCCGCATTTCACGAAGCAACTGAAGCAGATTCTCGAAGACGGCGGCGTGCAGTTTCGCATGCATCGTGCGGTCGCATCGGTGCGGCTCGACGGCGAGCGCGCGGCGATCGAACTCGCCGATCCGAACGAGAGCAAGAAGCGCAGCGCCGATGTCGAACTCATCACGGCGGACGCGATCGTCGTCGCGGCGGGCACGGGCACGCCGCAACTGACAGGCGGCATCAGATCGGCGTCGTCGCTCTTTCCGCTGCGGCTGCATACGCTGACCGCGCCCGTCGCTTACGAAGAGCGCGCGCCCCATCTGACGGTTGTCGATTCGACCAAGCGCATCACGATGACGCGCATCAACCAGCGGCTGCGCGTCGGCGGCGCGGGCGTGTTCCAGAGCGCGTCGAAGGCGGACAAGCCGCTCGACGCCACGCTCTCGCGCCGCGCGCTCGACCTGCTCGGTCAGGGCACGCACGACTGGATTCCCGGCGCGGCGCGCGTGTCCGCCGCGCGCGCGTGGAACGGGCTGCGGCTCATTACCGCCGACGGCCTGCCGCTCGTCGGCGCGACGCGTCATCCGCGCCTTTTCGTGAACGCCGCGCACGGCCCGGCCGGATGGGGCCTTGCGTGCGGCTCTGCTAAAGTGATCGCGGACCTCGTCTCCGGCACGACGCCCGACATTCCCGCCGACACCCTCGCCGCGCTGAGCCCCGAACGCTTCTAGCGGAGCGCCGCGACGGGCACGAATGCTGCGGACGCCGGGTCTTCGAACGACCCGTTTTCGACACCTTCCGCCGCCATGACCGCTGCCCGCTCGCCCTATTTCACGCCCAAAGACGATCCTCTCGCGCTGCTGACGCTCGCCGAGTTGCGCTTGCTCGAAGCGCGCGCCGCGGCCGCACTGCCGCCGCACACGCTGATGGCGCGCGCGGGCGAGGCGGCGGCGCTTTGCCTTACCGATGCGCTCGCGCACGATCCCGATTCCCGCGCGCGGCCGGTATGGATCGCGGCGGGCCCGGGCAACAATGGCGGCGACGCGCTCGTGATGGCCGAGCGGCTGCATCGTGCGGGCATTGCGGTGCGCGTGTGCATGCCCGTCGGCGTGAAACCCGATGACGCGCGCTGGGCGCTCGACGCGGCGCGCGCGGCGGGCGTGGCGATCGACGATAAGCCGCCCGCATCGTTCGACGATTTCGGCTGGCTCGTCGACGGCATGTTCGGCATCGGTCTCACGCGGCCGCTCGAAGGCGTTTTCGCGGAGATCGCCGCGCGCCTGTCGCGCCGCTCGCGCGCATCGGGCCGCGTACTCGCGCTCGACGTCCCGAGCGGCCTGAACAGCGACACCGGCGCGCCCGTGAACGGCGGCGAGGCCGTGCGCGCGAGCGACACCATCACGTTCATCGGCGCGAAGCCAGGGCATTTCACCTCGTTCGGGCGCGATCTGACGGGACGGCTTTTCGTATCGACGCTCGATGTCGAGCCGAGCGCCGCGCCGTCGATCGTGCTCAATGCCCCCGCGCTTTTCGCCGCGTGCATGCCGCCGCGCGAGAACGCGACCAACAAGGGCACCTTCGGCTCGCTCGCGGTGATCGGCGGCGACACGGGCATGTGCGGCGCGCCGATCCTCGCCGCGCGCATGGCGCTCTACGGCGGCGCGGGCAAGGTTCACGTCGCGTTCCTGGGCGAAGGCTTTCCGCCTTACGATGCGCCGCATCCCGAACTGATGCTCCATCACGCCGACGGCTTCGCGCTCGGCAAGATGGACGCGCTGTCGATCGGTTGCGGCATGGGCACGAGCGAGCACGCCAAAAAGGTGCTGACCGACGCGCTCAATCTCGACGTCCCCAAGCTGCTCGATGCCGACGCGCTCAATCTCGTCGCGAAAGACGACGCGCTCGCCTTCGCCGTGGCCGCACGCGGCGCAGAGGGCGATCCGTGCATCCTGACGCCGCATCCGCTCGAAGCGGCGCGGCTCCTGCAAAGCGACGCAAAGACGGTGCAGGCCGATCGCATCGCCGCTGCGCGCCAGTTGTCAGCGCGCTATCGGGCGATCGCCGTGCTGAAGGGATCGGGCACCGTGATCGCTTCGCCCGATGGCCGCGTCGCCGTCAATCCGACCGGCAACGCAGGACTCGCGACGGGCGGCACCGGCGACGTGCTCGGCGGATTGATCGGAGCATTGCTCGCGCAGAAATTGCCCGCTTACGAGGCCGCGCTCGCGGGCGTCTTCCTGCACGGCCTCGCCGCGCAGACGCTCACCGACGCCGGCACCGGCCCGGCCGGACTGACCGCGGGCGAACTCGCGCCCGCCGTGCGCGGTCTCATCAACCGCCGCTTCTACGCGGAGCACGCGCAAAGCTGATCGCGCTCGGACGGCCGCTTGCAATGACGCCGTGACGCGTTGCAAGCATCCGTTCATGCATCGTCGCTATACTCCTTTCTGATTCGGGCAACCGCGGCCGCTCACCTTGTCTCAGTCGCGTTCACCAGACAGGGCGCACACGCAAGACGAGCCGCAATCGCACGAACGTATTCCTCTGTCACCTTCAGACTAACGGACCGCTCATGACCCAAAACTCGATGCTCAACTCGCTTCCTGCCTGGTCGGCGCTCCAGTCGCATTACGATGCCATCTCCGGCGAGCGCCTGCGCGACTGGTTCGCGCCGCAGGACGACACCGCGCCGACGCGCGCCGAGCGCCTGACTTTCGCGGGCGGCGGCCTCGCAATCGACTTCTCCAAGAACCGCGTGAAGGACGAGACGCTCAAACTGCTCGTCGAAGTCGCGCAACAGGCCAAGGTTACCGAACGGCGCGATGCGATGTTCCGTGGCGATATCGTCAACATCACCGAACATCGCGCCGTGCTGCATACCGCGCTGCGCGCACAGTCGCCCGACGCGCCTTTCTACGAACAGGTGCAGAAGGAAAAGGCGAAGATGGCCGCCTTCTCCGACAAGGTTCGCGACGGCTCGTGGAAAGGCTATAGCGGCAAGCGCATCCGTCATGTGGTGAATATCGGCATCGGCGGCTCGGATCTCGGGCCGAAGATGGTCGTGCACGCGCTGCATCATCTGGCATCGAAGGATCTGGACACGCATTTCGTATCGAACGTCGATGGCGCCGATCTCTGGAACGTGCTTCAGCAAATCGACGCCGAAGAGACGCTTGCGATCGTCGTCTCCAAAACCTTCACGACGCTCGAAACGATGACCAACGCGCACTCGATGCGCGACTGGTTCCTGAAGTCCGGCTGTCCTGAAGATCAACTGTCGAAGCACTTCGTCGGCGTGTCGGCGAATCCGGCCGAGGTGGTCAAGTTCGGCATTGCGAAAGAAAACGTGTTCGAAATGTGGGACTGGGTCGGTGGCCGTTACTCGCTGTGGTCGGCGGTCGGTCTGTCGATCATGCTGTCGGTCGGCCCGCAGAATTTCGACGCGTTGCTGCAAGGCGCCGCCGCGATGGACGAGCATTTCCGCACCGCCCCGCTCGATAGAAACCTGCCCGTGCTGATGGGCATGATCGGCATCTGGTATCGCAACTTCTTCGGCTCGCAAAGCGATCTCGTCGCGCCGTATTCGCAGGCGCTGCACTATCTGCCTTCGTATCTCCAGCAGCTCGAAATGGAGAGCAACGGCAAGTCGGCGCGGCTCGACGGCAAGATGGTCGACTACCCGACCGCCGCTGTCATCTGGGGCGAGCCGGGCACGAACGGCCAGCACGCGTTCTTCCAGATGCTGCATCAAGGGCCGACGATCATCCCGATCGACTTCATCGCGGTGCTGACGCCGGAGCATCCGCTCGTCGATCATCACGCGAAGCTGCTCGCCAACTGTTTCGCGCAGAGCGAGGCGCTGATGCTCGGCCGCACGTTGGAAGAAGCGAAGAAGGTCGCGGGTCCGGGCAAGGAAGAACTGGCGACGCATCTGAGCTTTCCCGGCAACCGTCCGACCACGACGATCATGCTCGATGCGCTCACGCCGCAAACGCTCGGCGCGCTCATCGCGCTCTACGAGCACAAGGTGCTGGTGCAAGGCACGGTGTGGGACATCAACTCGTTCGACCAGTGGGGCGTGGAACTCGGCAAGATTCTCGGCAAGGTCGTCGAAGCCGATATCACCGCCGCGAGCGCCGATCCGGCCAAGCATGATTCGTCGACGTCGGCGTTGATCGCGCGTGCGCGCGAGGCGTTGAAGCGCTGAGCGTTGATGCGTTGATGTCGTCGAGGCCCGCAGCGATGCGGGCTTTTTTATACGCCGATGCCGTTGACGAGCCGCCCCGCTTCGATCGTCACCGTCGCGTCGCAGCGTTCGGCGAGTTCGGCGTCGTGCGTGACGAGCACGAGCGTCGCGCCATTGCGGCGGTTCATCTCGAACATCAGGTCGATGATCGCGTAGCCGGTGGCGGCATCGAGGCTGCCCGTGGGTTCATCGGCGAAGAGCACAGCCGGATGCGTGACGAACGCGCGCGCCAGCGCGACGCGCTGTTGTTCGCCGCCGGAGAGCAGCTTCGGATAATGTCCCGTGCGTTGCGCGAGTCCGACCTGATCGAGCAGCGAGCGCGCGCGCGACGCGATATCGGCGTGCGGCATCTCGGCGCGCAATTCGAGCGGCAGCATCACGTTTTCGAGCGCGGTCAGATGCGGCATCAACTGGAACGACTGAAACACGAAGCCGACCGCGCCGCTTCGGAGCGCCGCGCGCTCGTCTTCGTTCAGACTCGACAACTCCTTGCCCAGCAGACGAACCGAGCCCTCGCTCGCGCTGTCCAACCCGGCGAGCAGTCCGAGCAAAGTCGACTTGCCCGAGCCCGATGCCCCGACGATCGCGACGCTGCTGCCCTTCGCGATCGACAGGTCGATCCGGTCGAGAATAGTCAGCTCGCCCGTTGCGTCCTTCACTCGCTTGCTTAATCCCCGTACTTCGATGACCGGCTCGATATTGTTTTGCATGGACACTTTGAAAAAGACCTGGCGCGGCGTCTTGCCCGCGATGGCGTTGATGGCGGCGACGTTCGCGGCGCACGCGGCCAATGCCGATTCAGCTACGCAGCAAAAGCCCGCGATCGTCGTGCTGGGCGACAGCCTGTCGGCCGAGTACGGTTTGCCGCGCGACACGGGCTGGGTCAATCTGTTGCGCGAGAAGCTGGCGAAAGAGCGTTTCGATTATAGCGTCGCCAATTCGAGCATCAGCGGCGACACCACGAGCGGCGGGCGCGCACGCCTCACCGCCATGCTCGCGCGCATCAAGCCGGCCGTCGTGATCGTCGAGCTCGGCGCGAACGATGCGCTGCGCGGCGTGCCGCTCGCGACGACGGAGACGAACCTGCGCGGCATCGTCGATGCATCGCAGGCCGCGCACGCGAAGGTTTTACTCATCGGCATGTATGTTCCGCCCAACTACGGCCCGGACTACACGCAAAAGTTCCACGCGGTCTACGAGCGCATCGCGAAAGACAGGAACGTGCCGCTCGTGCCTTTCCTGCTCGCCGGTATCGCCGACAAGCCCGCCATGTTCCAGGCGGACCAGATTCATCCGACGGTGCAGGCCCAGCCTTTGCTATTGGAAAACGTCTGGCCAACCTTGAAACCCTTGCTGGGCGCCAGTGCGTCGCATTGAACAAGACGACGGACGCGACAGCTTTAGCAACCTCACGCGGAGCACGGCCAAGATTCAGATCTCTGAGACTTTCGCGTAACTCTTATAACCCGCTCGTTCCAGGAGCGACTCTACAAGGAGGTCACGTGAAATTTATCCCTCTCATCGCCATGACCGTCGCGATTTCTGCCTGTGCCGCCCAGCCGCCCGCCGGCGTGCAGCAAGTCGGTACGAGCCAGCAGGCGCCGAAGGCCGTTGCGCAATGCGTCGCCAAGAAGTGGGCCGACGCGTCGCAGCAACAGGTCGTCTCGCAGGACACGCTCGCGAACGATCAGGCCGTCGACGTCTACGTTCCCGGTCAGCAGCCGCCGACCGGCGCTGCGGCCATCGTCCGCCCGGCGTTGACGGGTTCGGGTACGTGGGTCGGTTTCCGCGCTTCGGGCGGCGCCGGCAGCCAGGCGACAGGCGACATTCAGGCGTGCCTGTAAGCACGGCTGGACCGCCCGCTTGACGTCTCTCGACGGCATAGCCAAAACAAAAAGCCCCGCATTCTCTTCGAATGCGGGGCTTTCTTACGCGTACAGCCAGATCAGTTCGACGACGGCGCCGGCGCCTGACTGAGCTTCACCTTCGAGCGCGCCTTCAGTGCGTTGACGTACGCCTCCATGTCGGCTTGCGCGTACACCTGCGCGACTTGTTGCTGTGCGCCGGCGAGGCGATCGGCGGCGACGGGCGCAGCCTTCTCGATACCGTTGACGCGATAGATCGCATAGCCTTCCGTGCCGAGATCGACGCCGACATACGACGGCAGCTTCGACGCATCCGCCTTGAAGATCGCGCTCAGCGCGACAGGCGGCAGGCCTTGCGCATCATTGCGCGAGACCGTGACCGGCGACGTGAAGCCATCGGTCGACTTCGACTTCTGCAGATCCGCGAGCTTCGCTTCGCCTTCTTTCTTCGCCATCGCTGCAGCCATTTGCGCGACGACCTTCTTGCGCACGTCCTCCTTCACGACATCGAACGCCGGAACGGTCGACGCCTTGTAGTCGGTGACGCGCGCGGCGATCAGCGTGTTGTTGCCGACGTCGATGGCCTGCGTGTTGTTGCGATCCTTCACCGCGTCGGGCGCGAACACCGCCGCGAGGAACTTCGGATTGTTGAGCGGATTGTCCTGCGGCAGCTGCGGATTCGGCTTCGGGCCGACCGTCGCGCTCTGGACCGTCAGCTTGTACTTGTCCGCGGCGGGTTGCAGCGACTTGGCCTTTTCGTCGACGAGGTCGGTGAAACCTTGCGCGTTTTCGGCGAAGCCCTTCGTGCCTTGCTGGGCCGCGTAGTCCTTCGCGATCGAATCCTTCACTTCGTCGAACGGCTTCGTGACGGACGGCTTCACATCGGTCGCCTGGATGATGTGGTAACCGAAGTCCGACTCGACGATATTGCTCACCTCGCCCTTCTTCAGGCCGAACGCGGCGTCGTCGAAAGCCTTGCCGCCCGCGATCTGGCCGCGCGCGAAATAACCGAGATCGCCGCCCTTGCTCGCCGAGCCGGGATCGTCCGAATTCTTCTGCGCGATCTGCGCGAACTGGTCCGGATGCGCCTTGACTTGCGCGAGCAGATCTTCGGCCTTCTGCTTCGCCTTGGCTTTATCCGCCGCGCTCGCATCCTTCGGCGCGTTGACGAGAATGTGGCTCGCGCGCACTTCCGCTTCCGTGCGATAGCGCTGGATGTTGTCGTCGTAGTACTTTTTGAGGTCGGCATCGCCCGGTTTCGATGCGCCCGCGAGCGTCGACGGCGACAGCAGCAAGTACTGGATCGTCGCGGTTTCGGGCGTCGCGAAGTCATTGCGATGCGCTTCGTAGTACGCGGTGAGCTGCGCGTCGGTCGGCTGGACCTTCGCGGTGTAATCGGCGCTGCGCAGCGACAGTCCCTGCACCGAGCGCTTCTGCTCCGCGAGCTCGGTCAGACTTTGCGCCAGCGACTTCGACGTGAACGACGTCGCCTGGATGCTGCCCGGAATCTGCTCGGTCGCGATCGTATAGCGCATGCGCTCGTCGTATTGCGCGGGCGTCATGCCCTGCATCGCGAGCAGTTGCTTGTAGCGATCGAGGTCGATGCTGCCATCGGGCTTTTTCAGCGACGAGATCACGGGATCGTTGAGCAGCGCGCGGCGCACGGCGTCATCGGACGCGGTCAGATGCAGACGTTGCGTTTCGTCGGCCATGACGCGTTGCTGCACGAGGCTGTCGACCATCGCGGCGCGCGCCTCGGGCGTATCGAACATCTTGGCGTCGAACTGCGCACCGAGCATCGAGCGCGCGCGGTCGACCTGTTGCCGGAAGGCGCTGTCGAATTCGGCGCGCGTGATCTTGTGGCCATTCACGCTGGCGACGTAAGAACTTTCGTCGAAATAGTTGCTGAAGCCCTGAATCCCGACCATGCCCAGCCCGGGCACGATGATCAGGATCAGCAGAGCCATCATCAGGCGCTGGTGATTACGGAAGAAGTCGAGCATGCGTTGCGCTGCGTGGTTATAACAAAACGCTCGATATTACAACAGCGGGCGGGGAAAAGGCGAAAGGCGGGCAGGAATTGCATTCCTGAACGCGAAATTGTCGCGGCGCCTTTGCACAATGAACGACATTTTCGGGTTCGGCGTTTCGTGTTGAAGCCTGCTTTCAGCCGACATTCATTGCGCCGATACAATCGTTAGCATTCTTAACGAGCGCGCGCCAAAACAAAAATCCCGCAGGCCGCGAGGCTTACGGGATACTTGATGAATCTGGCGGAGCGGACGGGACTCGAACCCGCGACCCCCGGCGTGACAGGCCGGTATTCTAACCAACTGAACTACCGCTCCGGGTAGCGCGCAATGAACTGGAACCTGGTGGGTGCTGAGAGGCTCGAACTCCCGACCTACGCCTTGTAAGGGCGCCGCTCTACCAACTGAGCTAAGCACCCAAGTCCGCAATTCATTCGGTTTGCGCCGCGCTGAAATGGCCTTCGTCTTGCGAATTGCCGTATCCAGCGAGTCCGCTAGTTTAGCGCATCCTTCAGCGCTTTGCCAGGGCGAAATTTCGGCACCTTGGCGGCCGCGATCTTGATCTCGTCGCCGGTGCGCGGATTGCGTCCAATGCGTGCGACGCGCTTGCCGACGGCAAAGGTGCCGAAGCCGACAAGGGTCACGGTGCCGCCCTTCTTGAGCGTTGCGCTCACGCCGCCGATCACCGCTTCGAGTGCGCGCCCGGCAGCGGCCTTGGAGATATCGGCTTGCTGCGCGATATGGTCGATCAGTTCCGTCTTGTTCATTGTGGTCCCCGAATCAGTATTGGCACGTTGTTATCGCTCTGGTCCGGCATCGATGGCAGCATCGGCATCGATACGGCTCGCATCTCGATATGAATGGATGCGGCGCTCATTTAACTTAGCCGAAAGCGCCGTGTCAACGAGGGTTGAGCCTTATTCGACGCGGGTTTCGCGCGCTTTAGAAGAAGTGTTCGGAATGCTGCGTGCATAAAAAAACCCGCGGGCACATGCCCGCGGGTTCTTAGCTTCGATCACGCTACGCGTCGAACAGGCCGCGCGGCGAGATACGCTTAGTGCTTCACGACTTCGCCCGATGCAGGCGCGTCCTTCTGCTGCTCGGCCGCGACCGGCGCCGCCTTTGCCTCTTCCTCAGGCAACGACTCCGGCGCGCGTTCGAGCGCCAGTTCCAGCACGCGATCGATCCAGCGAACCGGCACGATCTCGATGGCGTTCTTCACGTTGTCGGGAATGTCGGCCAGATCCTTCGTGTTTTCCTCGGGAATCAGCACGAGCTTGATGCCGCCGCGATGAGCCGCCAGCAGTTTCTCCTTCAACCCGCCGATCGGCAGCACTTCGCCGCGCAGCGTGATTTCGCCCGTCATTGCGACATCCGCGCGAACCGGAATACCCGTCAGCACCGACACCAGCGCCGTAGTCATCGCGATACCGGCGGACGGACCGTCCTTCGGCGTCGCGCCTTCCGGCACGTGGATGTGGATGTCCTTCTTCTCGAAGGATTCATCCGTGATACCGAGACGCCGCGAACGCGAACGCACGACCGAGCGCGCTGCTTCGACGGACTCCTTCATCACGTCGCCGAGCGAACCCGTGCGGATCACGCCGCCCTTGCCGGGCATCACCGCCGCTTCGATCGTCAGCAGATCGCCGCCGACTTCCGTCCACGCGAGGCCCGTAACCTGACCGGTCTGGTTTTCCTTCGCCGCGAGACCGAAGTCGTACTTGCGCACGCCGAGGAAAGTGTCGAGGTTCGAACCGTCGACCTTCACCGCGCCTTCGGCCTTTTTCAGCAGCAGCATCTTCACGACCTTGCGGCAGATCTTCGACACTTCGCGCTCGAGCGAACGCACGCCCGCCTCACGCGTGTAGTAGCGAATGATGTCGCGGATCGCCTGTTCGGTGAGATCGATCTCGCCGTCCTTCAAGCCGTTGTTGCGCTTTTGCTTCGGCAGCAGGTAACGCGTCGCGATGCTGACCTTCTCGTCTTCCGTGTAGCCCGACAGACGGATGACTTCCATCCGGTCGAGCAGCGGCGGCGGGATATTCAGCGAGTTCGACGTCGCGACGAACATCACGTCGGACAGGTCGAAGTCCACTTCGATGTAGTGGTCCGCGAACGTATGGTTCTGTTCCGGATCGAGCACTTCGAGCAGCGCCGAAGCCGGATCGCCACGGAAATCCATGCCCATCTTGTCGACTTCGTCGAGCAGGAAGAGCGGATTGCGCACGCCAACCTTCGCGAGGCTTTGCAGAATCTTGCCCGGCATCGAACCGATGTACGTGCGGCGGTGACCGCGAATCTCGGACTCGTCATGCACGCCGCCCAGCGCCATACGCACGAACTTGCGGTTCGTTGCGCGCGCGATCGACTGCCCGAGCGAGGTCTTGCCGACACCCGGAGGCCCGACGAGGCACAGGATCGGCGCCTTCACCTTCTCGACGCGTTGCTGGACCGCGAGATACTCGAGAATGCGTTCCTTCACCTTCTCGAGACCGAAGTGGTCTTCGTCGAGCACGCGCTCGGCGTTCGACAGGTCGTTGTTGACCTTGCTCTTCTTGCGCCACGGCAAGCCGATCAACGTGTCGATGTAGTTGCGCACGACGGTCGCTTCCGCGGACATCGGCGACATGAGCTTCAACTTCTTGAGCTCGGCATCGGCCTTCTTCTTGGCTTCCTTCGGCATGCGCGCGGCGGCGATGCGCTTCTCGAGTTCTTCGAGATCCGCGCCCTCTTCGCCTTCGCCCAGTTCCTTCTGGATCGCCTTGACCTGTTCGTTCAGGTAGTACTCGCGCTGGCTCTTTTCCATCTGGCGCTTCACGCGGCCGCGAATGCGCTTCTCGACCTGAAGGATGTCGATTTCGGCTTCGAGTTGCGCGAGCAGATGTTCCAGGCGCTCGATCACAGGGAACATCTCGAGGATGTGCTGCTTTTGATCGAGTTTGAGCGGCAGATGCGCGGCGATGGTATCGGCAAGACGACCCGCTTCATCGATGCCCGACAGCGACGTCAGGATCTCCGGCGGAATCTTCTTGTTGAGCTTCACGTACTGATCGAACTGCGAAACGATCGCGCGGCGCAGCGCCTCGGTTTCGGCGCTATCGGCGTGATCCGGTTCGAGCGGCATCACATCGCAGGAAAACTGCGTTTCCTGTTCTTCGATCGAAAGCGTCTTCGCGCGCTGCAGACCTTCGACGAGCACCTTCACCGTGCCGTCGGGCAGCTTCAGCATTTGCAGGATGTTGGCGACACATCCTACTTCGTACATGTCCTTTTCGGTCGGCTCATCTTTCGCCGCCGTCTTCTGGGCGACGAGCATGATGTGCTTGCCGCCTTCCATCGCGGCTTCGAGGGCCTTGATCGACTTGGGCCGCCCGACGAAGAGCGGAATCACCATATGCGGGAAAACGACTACGTCGCGCAGCGGGAGCAGCGGCAGCGTAATGCGTTCCTGCGGGAGGAGTTGGGTTCCTGACATTTCATTTCCCCATGAGTGGAATCAGTTCAGTCGTAAGTAAGGCCGTTCAGAGCTATTGCAAGCCTTTATCGGAAGGGAAAAGTCGGTAGTCAAAGATCGCGTCAGTCACGTCCACAAGATAAACCGAAAAAAATAAAAAGCCGTTCACGTCGCCATGAACGGCCTTTCGCCGACACACAGCCTGCTTCAGTTCGATCCTGCTACCTTCGGTGCGTCTTCGTAGATGAGCAGCGGTTTTCCGTCGCCGTCGATCGTGTTGTCGTCGACGATCACCTTCGAAACGCCCTTCATGGTCGGCAGTTCGTACATCACGTCGAGCAACGCCTGTTCCAGAATCGAACGCAGGCCGCGCGCGCCGGTCTTGCGGCGAATCGCTTTTTGCGCGATCGCCTGGAGCGCCGCCGGACGGATTTCGAGTTCCACGCGTTCCATCGCGAAGAGCTTGTGATATTGCTTCACGAGCGCGTTTTTCGGTTCGATCAAAATCTTGACCAGCGCGGCTTCGTCGAGCTTGCCGAGCGTCGCCACGACCGGCAGACGGCCGATCAGCTCCGGAATCAGACCGAACTTGATCAGATCTTCCGGCTCGACTTCGCGCAGCACTTCGCCGGCGTCACGATCCTGCTTGCTCTTGACGCTCGCGCCAAAACCGATACCGGTTTTCTCGGTGCGATCCGTGATGACTTTTTCGAGTCCGTCGAACGCGCCGCCGCAGACGAACAGGATATTGGTCGTATCGACCTGGATGAAATCCTGATTCGGATGCTTGCGCCCGCCTTGCGGCGGCACCGACGCCATCGTGCCTTCGATCAGCTTCAGAAGCGCCTGCTGCACGCCTTCGCCCGACACGTCGCGCGTGATGGACGGGTTGTCCGACTTGCGGCTGATCTTGTCGATTTCGTCGATATAGACGATGCCGCGCTGCGCCTTGTCGACTTCGTAGTTGCAGTTCTGCAGCAGCTTCTGAATGATGTTCTCGACGTCCTCGCCGACATAGCCGGCTTCGGTCAGCGTAGTTGCGTCCGCGATCACGAACGGCACATTCAGCATGCGCGCGAGCGTTTGCGCGAGCAGCGTCTTGCCCGAGCCGGTCGGCCCGATCAGGAGAATGTTGCTCTTCGACAGCTCGATGTCGTCCTTCTTGTCGAGATGCTTGAGCCGCTTGTAGTGGTTGTACACGGCCACCGCGAGAATCTTCTTCGCGCGTTCCTGGCCGATCACGTACTGATTGAGGATATCGCTGATTTCCTGCGGGCTCGGCAGGTCGGACTTGGTCAACCCGGCCTCCTCCGCCGCACCGGCTGCCTCGTCACGAATGATCTCGTTGCACAAGTCGATGCATTCATCGCAGATGAATACCGACGGCCCAGCGATGAGCTTCTTCACCTCATGCTGGCTTTTGCCGCAAAACGAGCAATACAGCAGCTTTTCGCTACTGGAACCTTTTTTGTCCGCCATAAAAGTGTAAGCCTCCGGACACTCTTGTTACATGATACGCCCTTCGATTCGCCGACGCAGATTCCCACCTGCGCGGCCGAACGAAGCGCGTTTTTGGCGTGGCGCCCCGTGCGCGACTCCGCGCTCCCGGCCGGCGTTCGTCTTCGAAGGCCGGCGCGGCGCCACTCCGGACGCCTTCAGGGACGCTTGTGCAGCACCTGGTCGACGAGGCCGTAAGCCTGCGCATCGTCGCCCGACATGAAGTTGTCGCGGTCGGTATCGCGCGCGATGCGCTCGACCGGCTGCCCCGTGTGATGCGACAGCAACTGGTTCAGACGTTCCTTCAGGTACAGGATTTCACGCGCCTGAATCTCGATGTCCGATGCCTGGCCGCGCGCTCCGCCGAGCGGCTGGTGGATCATCACGCGCGCATTCGGCAGCGCGACACGCTTGCCTTTCGCGCCCGCCGCCAGCAGGAACGCGCCCATGCTCGCGGCAAGGCCCATGCACAGCGTGGAGACGTCGGGCTTCACGAACTGCATCGTGTCGTAGATCGCCATGCCGGCCGAAACCGAGCCGCCGGGGCTGTTGATGTACAGGCTGATGTCCTTGTCGGGATTCTCGCTTTCGAGGAACAACAACTGTGCGACGACGAGATTCGCCGACTGGTCGTTCACTTCACCGACGAGAAACACCACGCGCTCCTTGAGGAGGCGCGAATAAATGTCATAGGCTCGCTCGCCGCGGCCACTCGTTTCCACGACCATCGGAACGAGGCCGAGCGCCTGGGCTTCGAAATCCCGCGGTGCGTGGGACGCCAACGTGTCGAGCAATTCAGCGCGAAAGGTCATGCAATTTCCTTGTTCGGAATAAGGGTACTGAACGACAAAGGAACATCCACAAGAACGGCATGCAAACGCCCAAACTTTAATGCAAAAAAGGCGTGCGAGCCGTCAATCCGACGACTCCGCACGCCCCTTGCCAACCGCGTCAGGCTTGCGCCGTTGCGCTGGCCAGTTCCTCGAAGCTGACTTCCTTGTCGGTCACCTTGGCCTTGCCCAGGACGAAATCGACGACGTTGCTTTCGACGACGTACGCTTCCATCTCGGCGAGGCGCTGCTGGTTCGAATAATACCAGCGGACGACTTCCTTCGGGTCTTCGTAGCTCTTGGCGAATTCGTCCACTTCAGCGCGGATCTGTTCGGGCTTCGCCTGCAGTTCGTTTGCCTTCACCAGTTCCGCCAGCACGAGGCCCAGCTTCACGCGGCGCTCGGCCTGCTCGGCGAACATTTCGGCGGGAATCGGGGCGTCGGCCGCATTCGGCACGCCGCGCTGCTGCAGATCCTGACGAGCCATTTCGACCAGACGCTGCTGATCCTGCTCGATCAGCGCCTTCGGCACGTCCAGCTCGGAAATCTTCAGGAGCGCGTCCATAACCTGGTTCTTCACGATCTGCTGCGTGCGGCGCTTCGCTTCACGCTCCAGGTTGTCCTTGATCTCGGTGCGCATCTTGCCGAGGTCGCCGTCTTCGATGCCAAGCGACTTCGCGAAGTCGGCGTTAATTTCCGGCAGATGCGGCCATTCGATCTTCTTGATCGTAATGGTGAATTGCGCGGTTTTGCCCGCGACGTCCTTGCCGTGGTAATCGTCCGGGAACTTGAGGTCGAATTCACGCGTTTCGCCGACCTTCAGGCCCGTTGCCGCCTGCTCGAATTCCGGCAACATGCGGCCTTCGCCCAGCACGAACGCGAAATCCTCTGCACTGCCGCCTTCGAACGCGACGCCGTCGATCTTGCCGACGAAATCGAGCGTCACGCGGTCGCCGTCGGCCGCTGCCGTGCTCGGGCCGCCGTCGCCGTGCTCGCCCGCTTCGCCCCGCGCGTGGAAATGCACGCGCTGCTTGCGCAGGATGTCCAGCGTGCGGTCGACTTCGGCTTCCGAGATGGTCGTGACCGTGCGTTCGATTTCAGCGTTCGCCACGTCGCCCAGTTTCACTTCGGGATAGACCTCGAAGGTCGCGTCGAATGCGTACTGTTCTTCCGTGCCCTCGGCCTTCGGCGCGAAGCTCGGCTGGCCCGCGACGCGCAGGTTCTCGGCGCGCGTGACGTCGAAGAATTCCTTGCCGACCTTGTCGCTCAGCACTTCCGCCTCGACCTGGCCGCCGTACTGCTGCGTCACCATCTTGAGCGGCACCTTGCCCGGACGGAAGCCCGGCATGCGCACGGTCTTGGCCAACTGGCGGATGCGCGAATCGACTTCCTTCTGCACCGTGTCCTTCTGCAGGGAAATGGTCACGCGGCGTTCGAGCTTGCCGAGGTTCTCAACTACGTTAGCCATGGCTGAAATCGTCCTAAAGTAAATCGTAAATTCGGTGTTCGGTTCTTCCGCGGTTCTAAAGGCGCGGGTCCGGATGCGAGCTCTGCGCAAGCCGGCCGGAATCGACGCCTGGCACCGGAGGATGCGAGAAAACGCCTCTCGCGAGAGTGCCGAACGTCGCCCGACACGGTGTCAGTCAACAGAGCCGGTTATTTTAGCAAACTATTGCGGGCGGCCCGTCCGACGAATTCGGTCAACAGACCGTTTGCAGCTGATTTGCTCGAAAAAATGCCCCGATTCGGGGCGGATTTCGGCGTAAATCCGCGTTTGCCGAAGAGACACGCCCGCGCACAATGCCGGATATCGGCGCGGCGCTATTTTGCGTCGCGCGCGGCGCTGCTAAGCTTGCCGGCGCATGATTCACGCGACGAAGCCGGGCATCGCGCAATCCATTGCCGCGACGCATCGGGCGCATGCAACAAACGCATAGATAAGGACGCGCCGCGGCTTTTCAATCGCTCCATCTACACCAGAACATTCGAGACACCATGCCTAACGCCACGTCTGCTGCTCCCGTAGTTGTCATCGCTCCGGATTCGTTCAAGGGATCGCTTTCCGCGCAAGGCGTCGCGAACGCCATCGCGGAAGGCATCAGGCGCGCGCGGCCGGACGCCGACATCCGCATCCGGCCGATGGCCGACGGCGGCGAAGGCACGCTCGACGCGATGCTTTCGGCGGGCGGCGAGCGCCGCATGCTCAACGTGCGCGGCGCGGCATCCGCGCGCCGCGACGCAGCAACGGGCTTGCTCGACGACGGCGCCGCGATCATCGAGACAGCGGAAGTCGTCGGCATCACCGATCCGGACGGCATGGCCGTGCCCGTCGCGCAACGCAGCACGCTCGGCATGGGCGAGGCGATCGGCGCGCTGCTCGACTCGGGCGCGCGCAAGTTCTACGTCGCGCTAGGCGGCAGCAGCACCAACGACGGCGGCGCCGGCCTGCTCGTCGGCCTCGGGCTGAAACTGTTCGATGCGGCCGGCAACGAACTCGACCCGGTGCCGTCGGCGCTCGCGCAGGTCGCGCGCATCGACGCATCGGGGCTCGACCCGCGCGTGAAGGACGCGTCCTTCGTGGGCATGTCCGATGTCGACAATCCGCTCACCGGCGATCACGGCGCAACCGCCGTCTTCGGCCCGCAAAAGGGCGTGACGCCCGAGCAGATTGCGACGATCGACGCCGCCCTCGCCCATTTCGCCGATCTGCTCGAACCCGCGATGGGCGTCGCGAAACGCAACGAACCCGGCGCGGGCGCGGCGGGCGGACTCGGCTTCGCGCTGCACATGCTCGGCGCGCGCTTCGAGACAGGCGCGGAAGTGGTAGCGCGCGAGATCGGCCTCGACGCGGCGCTCGAAGGCGCGAACTGGCTCATCACGGGCGAAGGCCGCTCCGACGTGCAGACGCTGCACGGCAAGGCGCCGTTCATCGCCTGCAAGCACGCGCGCGATCAGGGCGTGCCGGCGACGCTGCTGTCGGGCGCCGTCGACTCGGCCGCGCTGCCGCGCCTCTCCGAATTCTTCAGCGGCTGCTTCTCGCCGGCGCCGGGTCCGATTACGCTCGATACCGCGATCCGCGACGCCGCGCGCCTGCTCGCGAACGAAGCCGAGCAGCTCACGCGGCTTCGCTTCGGCTCCCGCTGACTCCCGCCCGGCGCGTCACGCAGCTGCGCGCCGCGCGCCGAACGCGAGCCGGTCGAAGCACCAGACGGCGAGCATCGTCGCGCCCATCAGCGGGAAAATCACGCCGAGCAGCGTGAGACTGCCACGCCATGCGCGCATCGGCGCACGCCTGACGGGCCGTGCCGGCGCGCCGAGTTCGCGAGCGGGCCGGCGCTTCATCCACATGACAAAGCCCGTCACGGCCAGCGCCGCAAGCCCGAGCGAGATCGCCGAGCAGACGATCTGGTTCGCGAGCCCGAAGTAACGTCCCATATGCAGCGACGTGCCGTACGAGATGACTTTCGCGACGCCGCCATAGCTCGCGTAGCCGATATCCGACAGCACGCGGCCGCTGTACTGGTCGATGTGCAGCGTGCGTTCGGCGCGCGGATCGGCGGGGAAATACGACACTGTGTACACGCCCGTCGGCTTGCTGGGCAGCGCGATGCCGTAGCCGGCTTCGATACCGTTTCTCGCGGCCAGCGCAACGACGTCGTCGATCGGCATGCGCGCAGCCGATGCCGCCGCATTCGCGCTGTCGGGCACCGTCGTCGCGCCGACGGCCCACGGCGTCTGATGGAGTGGCAGATCGTCCATCTTCATCTCCATGCCGTGCATCGCGTGCATGTCGTGCTCGTTGCGCGCCGTCGCGGGCGCCGTCGAATGCACGCGCGCCTCGCCCCACGCGCCCTTCGGATAACCGAGCGACGCCGTTGTCGCGAGCGCCTTGAACTGCTTGCCCCACGATCCCGACCACGGCAAGCCCGACAGCACGAAGAAGAGCGCGCCGATAGCGAGCCACACGCCGCCCACCGCATGCAGATCGCGCCACCACGCGCGGCCTTGCAGCGACAGACGCGGCAGCCACACGCCGCCCTTCCTCGCATTCGACCGGCTCGGCCACCACAGCGCGACGCCCGTGCCGATCATGACGAGCGTCCAGCAGCCCGCGAGTTCCATCAGCAGCTCGCCGGTCTTGCCGAGCATCAGGCCGCGATGCAGATTGCGAACCTGCTTCATCAAGCGATGTTCGACGGACAGCGTGCCGAGCACCGCGCCGTCGTACGGATTGACGTACACGCTTTCGCTCTCGCCCGAAGGCAGGCGGAACACGAATTCCGCGCTGCGCGTGCGATCGGTTTCGATCTGCGCGAGCGCCGGCACCGCGCCGGGCGGTTCGCTCGCGGCGGCCTTCGCGAGCAGGATGTCGCGCGACAGTCGCGGGCCGTGGGTATCGGCGACGACCATTCTGTCCCGGTAAAGCAGCGGTTCGATCTGCGGCTGGAAGCAGTACAGCGTGCCGGTGATCGCGAGCACGATGAGCAGCGGCATCACGAAGAGCCCTGCATAGAAGTGCCAGCGCCACAGCGTGCGTCGATGCGCGATGACCTCCGCGTTCGACGCCGCCGCCGCGGCGTTCGGATGGGGTGCAAGCATGGCGATTCTCGTTGAGTGTGTGCGTTTGGACGGAAGGCGCATTGGATGCGCGATGCGTCGTTCGATACGAAACGCGATGAACGGATTCGTATTGGTGCCGATGAACGTACCGCGAGCGTCGCGGGCATATTCCCGGCGCTCGGACGAAGGACGGCTGTAGACGGCTCTAGACGAACGCGGGCGGCGCGCGCGGTCTTGCCGCGTTGAAGGATTTCGCCGCTGCCGTGACGACGTTCACGGATACCGACGCGCGCGCGACGCGCTCGGTCAGCGTGAGCTCGTGCGCGATGCGCATGACGACCGGCAGATCGTGCGCGAGCAGTCCGCAGTACGAGCACGCGTCGAAATGCTTCGCGGCGTCGTGATGGCCGGCGTGCGCATCGGCTGCGGCGGCATCGACCGCGCAGAGCAGCGCTTGCGGATCGCCCGCGATATCGCGCGCGGCGAGCGTCTGACTGACGACCGGCGCAACGATGGCAAGCCACATGGCGGCGATGCCGAGCCATGCGACGATGCGATTGCGCGCGGTGCGAGTCATGAGGAAATGGCGAGGCGGGAAATGTGAACGAGATTGTAGGCAGCCGATGAGCATGCCGCAATCGCCCGCCGCGTATGCCGAAGATCGGCGCCGATTTACGCCCGCGCGCGCGTTTCGCATATCGCGTCGCGCGGCCGGGAGCATTGACGCATTTTCGCAGACATCGCCAGATGAATGGGTTAGAATCTCCGGCTTGGCACAGTGGACCGGTGCCGGACGCGGCGGCATCGCGGGGCACGGGCATCGCCCGCATCAGCCCACGGCGTGCCACGCTGCGAGGATGGCGAAATTGGTAGACGCACCAGGTTTAGGTCCTGACGCCCGCAAGGGTGTGCGGGTTCGAGTCCCGCTCCTCGCACCACACGAAACCCCTTTCATCGGCAAAGGGGTTTTTTGTTTTTGCGGCCGGATGATAGCGTCCTGGCCGATGTCACCTGTTCGCAGCGCAGCCGCGCGTCGCCCGATAAAATGGTCGCCCGCGTGGCGCAACCGCACGACTAAAATCGACGCCGCCTTCCCGCACACCCACAAGCCCCATTCGTGAATTTCGACGACTACTGCCAGCAAAAGGCCGCTCCCGAAGGATCCGGCACGTACTACGCGCTGCGACGCGCGCCGGCTTCGCAGCAGCCGCTTCTGACCGCGCTCTACGCGTTCTATCGCGAGCTCGAAGAGACCGTGAAGGAGACCAGCGATCCGACCATCGGCCGTACGAAACACGCGTGGTGGCAGAGCGAGCTTGTCCGGCTCGATGGCGGCGAGCCCACGCACCCGGTGACGAAGGCGTTGCGGACGCACGCGGGCGATGCCGCGCATCCCGTTCTGGACGACGCCGGACGCACGGCGCTGGCGACGGTCGTCGACGGCTTCGGCATGGATCTGGATCAGGCGCGCTATCTCGACTGGCCCGGCCTCGAACGCTATCTCGATCAGACGGGCGGCGCGTTCGCGACGGCGCTGGCTCGCGCGTGCGCCCGCGATCCGCAGTCGGCCGCGACATGGGCAGCGCCGCTCGGTTCGGCGTTGCTGCTCGCCGAGCGCGTTCAGGAGATCGGCGACGATGCGCGCAACGGCCGCATCTATATTCCGATCGACGAGTTGCAGCGCTTCAACGTGACGGCCGCCGACATCATCAATCGCAAGTACGGCGACGCGTTCACGGACCTCATGCGCTTTCAGACCGGACGCGCACGCGAGACGCTCGCCCGTGCGCTCGACGCGATTCCCGCTGCGGAACGCGCGACGCAACGCGTGCTGCGCGCGCAGGCCGCGCTGTCGCTTGCGCGCTTCGACGAGATCGAGCGGGAGAACTTCCAGGTGCTGCATCAGCGCATTGCGCTCACGCCGATCCGCAAGCTGTGGATCACGTGGAAAACGCGTTAGACGCGCAGCATCGGCAGCGGCTCGAAGCGCGCGCCGAGAATCGATGATGCATCGCTCTGGCCGCACGCGCGGAGCACCGTCGCATACAGCCTTCTGAAGTCGACGCCGACCGGCAAGCCGCCGTCCGCATCGAGCCGATCGAGCCGAGGCGGCGTGCCGTAGAGTCCGCCGCGCACGCTTCCTCCCATCACGAAATGCGCCGCGCCGGCGCCGTGATCCGTGCCGCCCGCGATGTTCTCCCGCACGGCGCGGCCGAAATCCGAGCGCGTCATCACGAGCGTCTTGCGCCATGCGCCCGACGCGATCAGCCGCGCACGCAACGATGCGAGACGCTCGGCCAACGCACTCAGCAGCGCCGCATGCCGGCGCGACTGTGCCTCGTGCGTATCGAAGCCGTGCAGCGCGATGTGCGTCACTTCCACGTCCACGCGATCGAGCCAGCCATCGGCACGATATTCGTCCACATGCGACGCCGTGTCCCAGATTTGCCGCGAGCGGTAATGCGAGCGATTGGGCGCGTCGTAGCCTACGCCCTGCACGATCGCCAGTTCTTTCGCGCGCCACGCGCTCATCAAAGGCGCGAGCGACGGGTGCAAAGCTGTCTTTTCGTCGAGCGTCAACGCCCGCTCTTTCGGGATCGCGAGCGTCGGGCGCAACACGCGATAGCGCGGATCGGCGATCGGGATCACGGTGTTGAGCGCGTCGTTGCCGCCTTCTAGATCGACGAGGACGAGCGATTGAATAGCCGATGCAGAACCGGCCCGCGCGATAGCGAACGCTTCGTTCGCGCTCGCCGCGCTTCCCGCGAACGCGCCGGCAACCGAGAGGAATTGACGTCGGTTCATCGAGCGCAAACGCCGCTTAGCGCTTGTAGAGGTCGCGCACCGCTTCTTCGATGTGCTGCCGCAGAAGACGCCGCTCGTCGGCGGTCATCACCGTGTGGCGCGGCGGACGCGCGGGCGGCGCCTGATCGACCTGCTGGATGGGCTGCATGGCCGGCGCTTTCGGATCGTGCTCCCGGCTCGACGAGGTCGCGCCCTTGCTGACGCGCTGCTGCGCGCGGATCATCCGGCCATCGAAACGATTCGGGGAACTTGCGAAGCCGCGATCGAAACTGGTCGACTGCGCATAGGCGTGAGGCGTGCTCAGTACTGCGTAGAGCGCACTGGCAAGAAGTGTCTTTCTGAAGATGCGCTCGGTGCGCACGGGTCCGCGCTGCCGCGCTCCCTTCATGTTGTTCCCTTCGTTGCTCGACAACCGGACAGCCTCAGTCTTTTCACGCGCGTCTGGCAAGGGCTTGGTCGGGCCGCACGACGCGCTTGGTCTAATGGAGTATCTACCGAATGGCGGGCTTAGGTAAAGCAGTGTACGCACCAAAGCCCAAGGCCGTGCCACAGGCCCCGTAAATTTTGTAACGAACTGTTACACTCCCTTTTGTTACAAACTCGGCGTTTGATCAAACGCGCTAAGATGCCGCCATGGAAACCAAGAACCCTTCGAAAATTCTCGTCGTCGACGACGATCCGCGCCTGCGCGATCTGTTGCGGCGTTATCTCGGTGAGCAGGGCTTCAACGTGTATGTCGCGGAAAACGCGCCGTCGATGAACAAGCTCTGGGTGCGCGAGCGTTTCGACCTGCTCGTGCTCGATCTGATGCTGCCCGGTGAGGACGGTCTTTCCATCTGCCGTCGTCTGCGCGGCAGCAACGATCGCACGCCGATCATCATGCTGACCGCGAAGGGCGAAGATGTCGATCGCATCGTCGGCCTCGAAATGGGCGCGGACGATTATCTGCCGAAGCCGTTCAATCCGCGTGAACTCGTCGCGCGCATTCATGCGGTGCTGCGCCGCCAGACGCCGTCCGAACTGCCTGGCGCGCCGTCCGAAACCACCGAAGTCTTCGAGTTCGGCGAGTTCGCGCTAAATCTCGCGACACGCACGCTCACGAAGAACGGCCAGGAAATTCCGCTGACCACCGGCGAATTCTCGGTGCTGAAGGTGTTCGCGCGTCATCCGCGCCAGCCGCTATCGCGCGAAAAGCTGATGGAGCTCGCGCGCGGCCGTGAATACGAAGTGTTCGACCGCAGTCTCGACGTGCAGATTTCGCGTCTGCGCAAGCTGATCGAGCCCGATCCCAGCAGTCCGCGATTCATCCAGACGGTCTGGGGCCTCGGCTACGTCTTCATTCCCGACGGCGCAGCCTGATCGGTCTTCGAGCGAGTTTGGTCACGCTTTCTCCCCTTCACCGAGCCGAACCCGACAGACCCATGCGCATCGACAGGCGGCTACTGGCGCTCGCGTTCGGCGGCCTGTTCTGGCGAACCTTCGCCCTGATCGCGCTGCTCATCGCCGTCAGTCTGACGGCATGGTTCCAGAGCTTCCGGGTCATCGAGCGCGAGCCGCGTGCGCAACGCGTCGCGCTTCAGCTCGTCGCGGTCGTCAAGCTCACGCGCACCGCCCTGCTCTATTCCGATCCCGATCTGCGCCGCGCGCTGCTTCAGGACCTTGAGAGCAACGAAGGCGTGCGCGTGTATCCGCGCGAAACCACCGACAAGTACAAGCTCCAGCCCGACGAATCGCTCAACCGGCTGATCGAGCGCGACGTGCGCGGGCGGCTCGGCAACGAGACGATCATCGCGCAATCGGTGAACGATATTCCCGGCGTCTGGATCAGCTTCAAGATCGACGACGACGACTACTGGGTCGCGCTCGACCGCGATCAGCTCGACACCGTCACCGGCCTTCAGTGGGCCGGCTGGGGCGTGTTCGCGCTCGCGCTCTCGCTGTTCGGCGCGGCGTTCATCACGAGTCTCGTGAACCGGCCGTTCGCGCGCCTCGCGCTCGCGGCGCGCAAGGTCGGCTCGGGGCAATCGCCCGAACCCCTGCCCGAGCGCGGCATGGGCGTCGCGGCCGAAACGAATCGAAGTTTCAATCAGATGGTGCAGGACCTCGAGCAGCTCGAAGCGGACCGCGCGCTGATGCTCGCAGGCATCTCGCACGATCTGCGCACGCCGCTCGCGCGTCTTCGGCTGGAGACGGAAATGAGCCCGTCGGACGAAGCGACCAAGCTCGCGATGATCGACGACATCGAGCAGATGGACATGATCATCGGCCGCTTCCTCGACTATGCGCGGCCGATGCAGCGCATGCCCGAAGCCGTCGATCTCTCGATGATCGCAGGCGAGCTCGCCGCCCGCTTCCAGGCCGACGACGGCGTCGTGATGCGCACCGATCTCGCGCAAGGCGCGATCATCGAGGGCGATCCGACCGATGCGCGCCGCGTCGTCGGCAACCTGCTCGAAAACGCGCGCAAGTACGGCCGCAGCGAACACGACGACATCGCGCGCATCACGCTGCAAACGCGTGTTGCGCATGGCCGTGTCGAACTCTCGGTGATGGACGAAGGCCGCGGCATTCCCGACGATCAGGTCGCGCTGATCACGCGTCCGTTCTATCGCGTCGATACGGCGCGCACGCAGGCGAACGGCACGGGTCTCGGCATGGCGATCGTGCAGCGGCTCGTCACGCGGCAGCGCGGCACGCTGCGCCTGCGCAACCGCACGCCGCTGCCCGGCTTCGAAGTGACCATCGATTTCCCGCCGATGAAAGGCGGCCCGCGCTTCGACGCCTGAAACCCTCTGCAAGGACGTGTCACGCAAGCGTTGCGACGATCCGGTAGCGTGGTCGGAGTATGTGCTCTCAACGAATCCACAGGAGTTGTCCGCATGAAGACCGTTGGCGATAAAGTCGAAGCATTCACCGTCACCGCAGCGAAGCCAGGTTTCAACCATCACGAGGAAAACGGCCAGTCCGCTTTCGAGGAAATCACCGAGCAGTCCTTTCCGGGCAAGTGGAAGATCATCTACTTTTATCCGAAGGACTTCTCGTTCGTCTGCCCGACGGAGATCGTCGAGTTCGCAAAGCTCGCGAACGATTTCGAGGACCGCGACGCGGTTCTGCTCGGCGGCAGCGTCGACAACGAATTCGTCAAGCTCGCCTGGCGACGCGAGCATAAAGACCTGAACAAGCTGAACCACTACGCGTTCGGCGACGTGAAAGGCGAACTCATCGATCAGCTCGGCGTGCGCGACAAGGAAGCCGGCGTGGCGTTGCGCGCGACTTTCATCGTCGATCCCGACAACGTGATTCAGCACGTGTCGGTGAACAATCTGAACGTGGGCCGCAGCCCGGAAGAAGTCCTGCGCGTTCTCGACGGTCTGCAAACCGACGAACTATGCCCGTGCAACCGCGCGGTCGGCGGCTCGACGCTGTAAGCGTTTCCAAGTGCCGCAAAGGCCGCCATCGAGCCGGGCATGATTGAGCGATGAGCGGGCTTTTCGATGCCACCCAAAAGGCGTAACCGACGGACCTTGTGTCCGCGATCAAGGAACGCGTGCCCGACTACGCGAAGAACTTCCGCCCAAACGTCGACGGCACGATCGCGCGTTCATCGCTCGAAGGCAACGATGCGGTCGGCGTCGCGCTCGCCGCCGCGTTTGCCGCGAAGGCGACCGAGCTGGTCGGCATCATTCGTAACGCGGGCGTGCTCTCGCCTGAAGAGACGCATGCCGCGCTCACCGCCGCCGCGCTGATGGGCATGAACAACGTCTTCGCCGCGCTTTACCCGTCGATCGACGTGCGGCGCAAAAGCACCGCGGCCTGTGCCTCGATGCCTTCCTTGCGGCCGAGATAGCCGAGCTTCTCATTCGTCTTGGCCTTCACGTTCACGCGATCCATCGGAAGATCGAGATCGGCGGCGATGTTCTCGCGCATCGCATCGATATGCGGCGCAAGCTTCGGTGCCTGCGCGATGATCGTGCTGTCCACGTTCGCGATCGCAAAGCCTGCTTCCGACACGCGCCGGAACGCCTCGCGCAGCAGCACGCGGCTGTCGGCGCCGGCGAATTCGGTCGCCGTGTCCGGAAAATGACGGCCGATATCGCCGAGCGACGCCGCGCCGAAAAGCGCGTCGGTGATGGCGTGCAGGAGCACGTCGGCGTCGGAATGCCCGAGCAGTCCGCGTTCATAAGGGATCGTTACGCCGCCGATGATGAGCGGGCGGCCCTCGACGAGCTGGTGGACGTCGTATCCTTGTCCGATTCTGAAATCCATCGATGCAAACCTTTGTTGAGTGTGAGTCAGGCGTCGACCGAAAGCATCGCGCCCGCGAGCGCGAAATCTTCCGGATACGTCACCTTGAAGTTGCGCAAGCTGCCCTGCACGAGCTTCGGCGAGTGCCCGAGCCATTCGATGGCGCTCGCTTCGTCCGTCAGGTCGTGGCCGTCGTGACGCGCACGCTCGATCGCTTCGCGCAGCATGCCGAGGCGGAACATCTGCGGCGTCTGCGCCTGCCAGAGCCCGTCGCGCGATTCGGTGCGTGCTATGCGGACATCGTCCGTGAGCACATCGGGCATGTTCGGTGCGACGCGTTTCAGCGTGTCCGCGACCGGCAGCGCGAGAATGCCGCCGACCGCATCATCGCGCAGTTCCGCGACGAGCTTGCGAATCAGCGTAGGCGTGATGCCGGGCCGCGCGGCGTCGTGCACGAGCACCCAGTCGTCGTCGCGCGCGCCGAATCGGGCGAGCGCGATCAGGCCGTTGTACACCGACGCCTGCCGCGAGGCGCCGCCGCAGCGATCGACCGCGAAGCGCAATCCGGCGAAGCGGCGCGCGTCGAAGTGATGGTCGTCCGGTGCGAGCACGACGAGCGTCTGCGAGAATTCGGAGCACGCGTCGAACGCCGCGAGCGTGTATGCGAGCATCGGGCGGCCCGCGACCGTCTGGTATTGCTTGGGCATCGGCGCGCCGGAGCGGCTGCCGGTGCCGGCACAGGGAATCAGTGAGAACAGGCGCGAAGTCACGGCAATTGAGCGGGCAGTTGAGGTGAACAAGTCAAAGTTGAAGCCCGGATTTTATAATAGGTCAATCGCTACCACGTCCCGCGCATGCCGGTTCGATTCTTCGAACCCGCGTTCGCCGGGCGGCTCCATGCACACCTTATGCCTTCCAAAGCCGTCACCGCGCAGTCCAGTTCTCCCATCGCGCTCGTGAAAGCGGGCCAGCGTTTCGTGTTCGACGGCGCGTCCGGCTCCGCCGATGCGCTCGCCATCGCGCGCTATCACGCCGCGTATCGCGAGAGCGTGCCGCTGCTGACGGTCGTCACCGCGAGCGCCGTCGATGCCCAGCGCCTCGCCGCCGAAATCCCCTACTTCGCGCCCGACGCGCGCGTGCGCCTTCTGCCCGATTGGGAAACGCTGCCCTACGACACGTTCTCGCCGCATCAGGACCTCGTCTCCGAACGGCTCGCGACGCTGCACGATCTCGGCGAAGGCCGCTGCGACATCCTGATCGTGCCCGCAACGACGGCGCTGTATCGCATGCCGCCCGCCTCGTTCCTCGCGGCCTACACGTTCTCGTTCACGCAGGGCGAACGGCTCGACGAAGCGAAGCTCAAGGCGCAGTTGACGCTCGCGGGCTACGAGCATGTGAGCCAGGTCGTGCGGCCGGGCGAATACTGCGTGCGCGGCTCGCTGATCGATCTGTATCCGATGGGCTCGGCGCTGCCGTATCGCCTCGACCTGTTCGACGATCAGGTGGACTCCATCCGCGCGTTCGATACCGACACACAGCGCAGCCTCTATCCGGTGCGCGACGTGCGCCTCTTGCCGGGCCGCGAGTTTCCGTTCGACGAAGCCGCGCGCACCGCCTTTCGCAGCCGCTGGCGCGAAGTCTTCGAGGGCGATCCGAGCCGTTCGCAGATTTACAAGGACATGGGCAACGGCGTGCCGTCGGCGGGCATCGAATACTATCTGCCGCTCTTCTTCGATGAAACCGCGACGCTCTTTCACTACCTGCCGCAAGGCTCGCAACTGGCGTTCGTCGGCGACATGGACGCGGCGATCAAGCGCTTCACGCACGACACGAAGCAGCGCTTCGACTTCCTTTCGCACGATCGCGAGCGCCCCCTGCTCGAACCGCGCCGGCTCTTTCTCACCGACGACGACTTTTTCACGTTCGCAAAACCGTTCGCGCAACTGAAGTTTCCCGCGACACCCGAAGGCGGCTGGGCCGTGCCGCTGCCGGGACTCGCGATCGACCGCCACGCCGACGAGCCCTTGCTCGCGCTGCGACATTATCTGGAGCAGACGGACAATCGCGTGATGCTCGTCGCGGAATCGGCGGGACGGCGCGAGACGATCCAGCAACTGCTAGCCGATAACGGCCTGCGCGGCGAGTTGCGCGACACGTTCCAGGAGTGGCTGAGCGCCGACGGCAAGTTCACGCTCGGCATCGCGCCGCTCGCGAACGGCTTTTCGCTGCCGGCGGAAAAGCTGTCGATCGTCACCGAGACCGAACTCTACGGACCACTCGCGCGCCGCGCGGGACGGCGTCGTCAGGAACAGGCGAGCAACGTCGATTCGATGGTGCGCGATCTCGCCGAGCTGAAGGTCGGCGATCCGGTCGTGCATGCGCAGCACGGCATCGGCCGATACATGGGTCTCGTGTCGATGGACCTCGGCGAAGGCGAAACCGAATTCCTGCATCTGGAGTATCACAACGAAGCGAAGTTGTACGTGCCGGTCGCGCAATTGCACGTGATCTCGCGCTACAGCGGCGCGGACCCGGAAAGCGCGCCCTTGCACACGCTAGGCTCCGGCCAGTGGGAAAAGGCCAAGCGCAAGGCCGCGCAGCAGATCCGCGACACAGCTGCCGAACTGCTCAACCTCTACGCACGCCGCGCGGCGCGCGAAGGCTATGCGTTCAAGCTCGAACCGCGCGATTACACCAAGTTCGCGGAGAGCTTCGGCTTCGAGGAGACGCCGGATCAGGCGGCGGCGATTGCAGCCGTGATCGGCGACATGACGAGCGGCAAGCCGATGGACCGCCTCGTGTGCGGCGATGTCGGCTTCGGCAAGACGGAAGTCGCGTTGCGCGCCGCGTTCATCGCGGTGATGGCGGGCAAGCAGGTCGCGATTCTTTCACCGACGACGCTGCTCGCCGAGCAGCACACGCAGACCTTCACCGATCGCTTCGCCGATTGGCCGGTGCGCATCGCGGAGCTGTCGCGCTTCAAGACCGGCAAGGAAGTGTCGACGGCGGTGCAGCAGATCAACGAGGGCTCGGTCGATATCGTCATCGGCACGCACAAGCTCTTGTCGAGCGATGTGAAGTTCAAGCGTCTCGGGCTGGTGATCATCGACGAGGAGCATCGCTTCGGCGTGCGTCAGAAGGAGGCGCTCAAGGCGTTGCGCGCCGAAGTCGACGTGCTCACGCTCACCGCGACGCCGATTCCGCGCACGCTCGGCATGGCGCTCGAAGGCCTGCGCGATTTTTCCGTGATCGCGACTGCGCCGCAGAAGCGCCTTGCGATCAAGACGTTCGTGCGCCGCGAGGAAGACGGCGTGATCCGCGAGGCGATGCTGCGCGAACTCAAGCGCGGCGGCCAGGTGTACTTTCTGCACAACGAAGTCGAGACGATCGAGAATCGGCGCACGATGCTCGAGGCGCTCGTGCCCGAGGCGCGCATCGCGGTGGCGCACGGACAGATGCACGAACGCGAGCTGGAGCGCGTGATGCGCGATTTCGTCGGGCAGCGCGCGAATGTGCTGCTGTGCACGACGATCATCGAGACGGGCATCGACGTGCCGAGCGCCAACACGATCCTCATGCATCGCGCGGACAAGTTCGGTCTGGCGCAATTGCATCAGTTGCGCGGGCGTGTCGGGCGTTCGCATCATCAGGCGTATGCGTATTTGCTGGTGCATGATCCGCAGTCGCTGACGAAGCAGGCGCAGCGCCGGCTCGAAGCCATTCAGCAGATGGAGGAACTTGGATCGGGCTTCTATCTCGCGATGCACGATCTTGAAATTCGCGGCACGGGCGAAGTGCTCGGCGACAAGCAATCGGGCGAGATTCACGAGATCGGCTTTCAGCTTTACACGGACATGCTGAACGATGCCGTGCGCGCGCTGCGCGAAGGCCGCGAGCCGGACTTGAACGCGCCGCTTGCCGCGACGACCGAGATCAATCTTCATGCGCCGGCGATACTGCCCGCTGATTATTGCGGTGACGTGCAGGAGCGTTTGTCCTTGTACAAGCGCCTGGCGAATTGCGAATCGAGCGATGCGATCGACGGCATTCTCGAAGAACTCGTCGATCGCTTCGGCAAGCTGCCGCCGCAGGCGCATGCGCTGGTGGAGACGCATCGGTTACGACTGGCCGCGAAGCCGCTGGGTATATCGAAGATCGATGCGGGCGAGCAGTCGATCTCGCTGCAGTTCGTGCCCAATCCGCCTGTGGATGGCATGAGGATCATCGAGATGGTGCAGAAGCATAAGCACATCAAGCTCGCGGGGCAGGATAAGTTGCGCATCGAGTCGCGTAGTCCTGATCTTGCTGTGCGGATTTCTACTGTCAAGGAAACGTTGCGGGCGCTGGGTGGGCCGGTGAGGACTGCGGCTGTTGTCAGGTGAGGTTTTTCGCTTGGTCCCGATTCGTTATTGGTCTATTAGCACTGCCCCTGTGCGGGGCGGCACTTACTTTCTTTGCTGCTGCAAAGAAAGTAAGCAAAGAAAGCAGCTTCTGTTACGCCCGCGGTCACACGCAGTTTGGGTAGTTCTCTCGTCGGAGGTGGCACTCGCCTAACGAGTGCCCTCAAACACCCAAGCGGGCTTGGATCGCGCACGGTCCGACTAGCTAGTTCGTTACGCGCGCTGGTTCAGCACAAAATGGCTCCGGCCCGCTTCGCGGCCGATGGGTCAATCGGGTTTGCGCGCGCTTCGAACGCCGCCACCTCACCACACACGCGCACGATCGGTTTCCCTCGCATACCCAACGGCAGCGCGTAGCGCTGTGCCGGCGCTCTTTCGTGCTGGACCCGCTCGTTCCGTGGTGCGATGTGGCAGACCGTGCGCGAGCCAAGCCCCGCTAGACCTTGGAGGGCACTCGTTAGGCGAGTGCCACGGAGGACGAGAGAACTACCCAAACTGCGTGTGACCGCGGGCGTAACAGAAGCTGCTTTCTTTGCTTACTTTCTTTGCAGCAGCAAAGAAAGTAAGTGCCGCCCCGCACAGGGGCAACGCTAATAGACCACAAAGAAAACGGGACCAACCGCAAAACAGCGAAAAAACACCAAAAAAAGCCCATGCGGCCAGCACAAAACATTTGGGCTATGATCAACCCCTACCGGCAAGGAGTCAAAACATGTCACAGCCCGCCGATGCGGCGCATCCCGAAGCCCGATCGAAAGCCGAAAAGCCCCTCTCGCTGCCGTGGATCGAGCGCCTCGTATCGATCGATACCGTCAGCCGTAATCCGAACCTCGGCCTGATCGAAACCGTCCGCGACGAACTGCGCAAGTCTGGCATCGAAGCGACCATCACCAACGATCCGCGCGGCCAGTGGGCAAATCTCTTCGCCACGGTCCCGGCGCACGACGGCGCGACCAATGGCGGCATCGTGTTATCGGGTCATACGGATGTGGTTCCAGTCGACGGCCAGGACTGGCAAAGCGATCCATTCAAGCCCGAAGTGCGCGACGGCCTGCTCTACGGCCGCGGCTCGTGCGACATGAAAGGTTTCATCGGCGCGGCGCTCGCCATGCTGCCCAAAATGCAGGCGACGAAGCTCGCCAAGCCCATCCACTTCGCGCTTTCCTACGACGAAGAAGTCGGCTGCGCCGGCGCGCCGCTGCTGATCGCCGATCTGCAAAAGCGCGGACTGAAACCCGATGGCTGCATCGTCGGGGAACCGACGTCGATGCGCCCGATCATTGCGCATAAAGGCATCAACACGTATCACTGCTGCGTGCGCGGCTTCGCTGCGCATTCGTCGCTCACGCCCAAGGGCCTGAACGCAATCGAGTACGCGGCACGGCTCATATGCCATATCCGCGATCTCGTCGACGAGTTTCGCGCGCAAGGTCCGTTCGACGAGCTTTACGACGTGCCCTTCACGACCGGCCAGACCAGCACGATCAAAGGCGGCAACGCGATCAACACCGTGCCCGCCGAATGCAACTTCGAGTTCGAGTTCCGCAATCTGCCGACGATCGATCCCGACCAGATCTTCAGCCGCATCGAATCGTACGCGCGCGACACGCTGCTGCCGAAGATGCTCAAGGAACACGGCAACGCGGCGATCGAATTCAGGAAGCTCGCGTCCGCACCCGGACTCGACGCCACCGAACAGGCCGCGATCACGCAACTCGTGCGCGCGCTCACGCAAAACCAGGACAAGCACAAGGTCGCCTACGGCACCGAGGCGGGTCTCTTCGCCAACGCGGGCGTGCCGAGCATCGTGTGCGGACCGGGCAACATCGAACAGGCGCACAAGGCGAACGAATATGTGTCGCTCGAACAGCTCGTCCAGTGCGAGGCGTTTCTTGGCAAGTTCATCCACAGCATGTCCGTCGAAGCTCAAACCCGCTGACTCATCCCATGTCCACGTCCGACCAGCACACCGACAACACGATCGACGGCACGCCCATTCCGACACTCGACGACATCGCCGAGCAGCACATGGCGCTCACGCCGTGGGTCGCGCGCACGCCGACTTTCGAGCGCCACGATTTTCCGACGCTCGAAGGCACGCCGATCACCTTCAAGTTCGAATTGCTCCAGGCGAGCGGCACGTTCAAGGCGCGCGGCGCGTTCTCGAACATCCTCGCGCTCACCGACAGCGAGCGTTCGGCGGGCGTCACGTGCGTATCGGCGGGCAATCACGCGGTCGCGGTAGCCTACGCGGCGCAGCGCATGGACGTGAGCGCGAAGGTCGTCATCATCAAGAGCGCGAGCCCGGCGCGCGTCGCGCTGTGCCGGCGATTCGGCGCGGAAGTCGTGTTCGCGGAGAACGTTGCCGAAGCGTTCGAAGTCGTGCGGCGCGTCGAAGCGGAAGAAGGACGCGTGTTCATTCATCCGTTCAACGGCTATCGCACGGTGCTCGGCACGGCGACGCTCGGCTATGAATGGACCTCGCAAGCGCCCGATCTCGACGCCGTGATCCTGCCGATCGGCGGCGGCGGTCTGGCCGCGGGCGTATCGACGGCGATGCGTCTCGCCAATCCATCCCTGCATGTGTATGGCGTCGAGCCGGAAGGATCGGACGCGATGCGGCGCAGCTTCGAGGCGAATCACACGATCAAGATGGGCGCGATGCACGGCATCGCCGATTCGCTGATGGCGCCGCACACCGAGCAGTACAGCTACGAGCTGTGCCGCCGGCATATCGACGAGATCGTCACCGTGTCAGATGCCGAGTTGCGCCACGGCATGCTCCAGCTATTCGGCGAACTGAAGCTCGCGGTCGAGCCCGCCTGCGCCGCCGCCACCGCCGCCCTGCTCGGGCCGTTGCGCGAACGCCTGCAAGGCAAGCGCGTCGGCGTGCTGTTGTGCGGCACGAATACCGATCCGGCCACGTTTGCGAAGCATCTGGCGAACGCAATCGAATCGTCGAGCCGCTGATTCAATCCGGCAACTGGGCGCTGCAAATCTTCGTCGGAGCGCAGCGCGCGCTCCGGGCCATATTCGTGCGCAGACTTACGTTGCAGATTTCATAAATCGCGATATTTCGACGAATAGTTGAGTTTCGCGCATAGTTTGCCAACCGGTCGGCAATGCTTGTGCGCTCGCGCATGCGCTGCTACTGTCATAAGGAACGTTCGGGCAGCACAACCAGGTCGATTAGCGGGAGTGCCAGGTTTCGAACCGGCCTTCGAAGTGGATTCACGCGGTATCTGAAAGCTGTTCTGGCAAGTGCCGCCCGCGTCAGTTTCGCTCTGCAGAGAATGCGTGCCTATTGAGCAGCATTGTAGTCAACTTGGCTGATCCGCCGTTCTTTCGACTGCATCAAACCGCGCTCGGCTTCGATGTCTGCATGCGACCGGCCGCTACGGCTCGCACGCGCGTGCCCGTATGAGTCCGAGCAGCGGGGTGTTCGTGCCGCAATGATCCTTCACGAAGCTCGCTCCGCAGCAGGAATGCAAGTGCGACGCTGTCGCTGGCTTGCACTTCTGCACGCCCAGACGCGGCCAGCTATCAGCACGCTCCGCTCTTCACGCCCGATCGGGGGCCCCGAAGAAGTTTGCCGACGGCGACCGACACTTACGACACCAAGATGCGCAACAAGTATCCCAATGCCGTCAGATTGCGCCGGGTGCGGAGCATGACGAGCACGAACCGGATCAAGAGCATCAGCAGTTCCATGACGACCGCAGCGCTTGCGCTCGATATGAACTCGAGAAGGAGCACCCATGAGGAAACCCTGTATCGGCGCGATGGCCGCGCTTCTCCTCGCCGCTGGCACGGCCGCCCATGCGGTGGAAGCGAATCAACCGGCGCGCAATCCGTTTCTCGCCGCCGAAAAATATGCGATCACACATTTCGATCCATCGCAGAGCGACGCGTTTCCGTATGCGGTCAAGCCCGGTTTTTTCAACGTCGACATCAGGAACGCGCCGCGCGTTGTCAATGGTCCGGTGAACATCATGACGCTCGCTTCGACGTCGCCGAACTTCATGTGGGGCGTGTCCAGCGAAGGCGTGACTTATATCGACGTGTCGAACGGCGGCTTCAGGGAGGTCGCGCGCGCGGCGGCGCCGGGCAACAAGATCGTTCCGGCTGCGCTGCACGAGAAGGTGCTCGGCGAACGCATCACAAGCATCAAGCAGGCCGAAGACGCCGTGTTCAAGACCTATGGCCTCGACTGGACGCGCGTGGTCAACGGTATCTACTCCGTAGTGGACAACGATAACCACGTCTATTACAACGGTCAGGACGGCCGGATCAGCATGTTCGGTCTCGTCGACGAGAAGAATCCGGCGGCCGGCATCAAGGTCATGAAGACGGTCGACATGAAACCGATCGTGGGCAAGGCGCATCTCATCGGCACGGGCATCACGTATGACGGCAAGTTCGTCGTCGCGTCCAACGTGTCGATCAGCGTGTTCGACCGTTCGCTCGAAGGCCAGCCGCAGACGATCCGCTTCGCGCCGGGCGAGATCGTAAGCAACTCGTTCGCGATCGATGAAAAAGGCGGCATCTATATCGCGTCGAACCGCGTCATGCACAAGGTCGTCTGGACCGGCGCGAAGCTGTCCGAAGCAGAAGCCGACGGCGCCTGGAAGGCCGAATATGAGCACGGCGTTCAGCCGCCCGCGGTCAAATTCGGCGACGGCACCGGCTCCACGCCGACGCTCATGGGCTTCGGCGACGACGAAGACAAGCTCGTCGTCATCACCGACGGCGCGAACCGCATGCACCTCGTCGCCTTCTGGCGCGATCAGATTCCCACGGGCTGGACGCAGATACCGGGCACGAAGTCGCCGCGCATTGCTGGTCAGATCGGCATAACGGCGGGACTCAGGCATCCGCCGAAGTTCGTTCAGAGCGAACAGTCGGTCGTCGTTAACGGTTATGGCGCGTTCGTCGTAAACAACGTGGCCGAAAAGGGCCATCCGGACAAGCTCGTCGACGTGCTTTCGCTGGGTCCAGTCAACAAACCGGCATCGGGCGCGGAACGTCTCGAGTGGGATCCGAAGAAGCACGCGTGGCGCTCGGTGTGGACGCGTAACGACATCGTTTCGATCAGCATGGTGCCGAGCACGAGTTCGGCGTCGAACATGGTGTTCGTGAACGGCTACTATCCGAAGAGCGGATGGGAAGTCACCGGCCTGGACTGGAACACTGGCAAGACCGTGCACCGCGTGTCGTTCGGAAAGAGCAATCTGGGCAACGGCGCCTATGCGATCATTCAGTACATGTCCAACGGCGACCTGCTCTTCAACAGCATTGGCGGGCCGACGCGTATCGCTCTGAAGCACGCCGCAGCGAAGTAAGCGGCGGATACTGAACGCAACGAAGGGCCATTGCGGCGCGTGTGTCGCAATGGCCCTTCGGCGTTTGCAGCGCGCCGGCCGCGCTTGTGCAACCGGCTTTCCGCGATCAGGTCACGCTCGCGAGCTTTCTGCGCTCGCTGCGCAGCATGAAAGCGTTCACCGCAATTACGCCGACGGTCACGAGCGCGATGAACAAGGTCGCGAGCGCGTTCATCTCGGGATTCAGGCCGAGACGCACGCGCGAGAACACGACGAGCGGCAGCGTCGTCGAGCCGGGACCGGACAGGAACGCCGACAGCACGAGATCGTCGATCGACAGCGTGAACGACAGCAGCCAGCCCGCCACGAGGGCCTGCGAGATCAGCGGCAGCGTGATCGAAAAGAACACGCGCAAGGGCGTTGCGCCGAGATCGAGCGCGGCCTCTTCCAGCGACGGATTGAGCTCCCGCACGCGCGATTCCACGATGATCGCGACATACGAGATGCACAGCATTACGTGCCCGATCCAGATCGTGAAAAAGCCGCGATCCGGCCAGCCGATGAGCTTCGCCATTTCGACGAACAGCAGCAGCAGCGAAATGCCCTGAATGACTTCGGGAATTACGAGCGGCGCGTTGATCATGCCCGCGTAGAGCGTGAAGCCCCTGAAGCGGCCCATGCGCGCGAGCACGAAGCCCGCCCACGTGCCGATCACAACCGACGCGCACGCCGTGAAAAACGCGATGCGCAACGACAGCCACGCCGCGTTGATCAGTTCGTCGTCGTTGACGAGCGCGCGATACCACTTGAGCGATGGCTCGGTCCAGACGGTGACGAGCGGCGAATCGTTGAACGAATAAACGATGAGGCTCAGGATCGGGATATACAGAAACGCGAACCCGAGACCCAGCGCCGTGACTTGCAACGGACGGCTTACCTTGATCATCGCCGTTCCTCCAGTTGCTTCGCCTGGAAGTGCTGGAAGAGCGCCATCGGCACGAGCAGCAAGAGGACCATCGCGCAGGTGACGGCGGAGGCCATCGGCCAGTCGGCGTTGTTGAAGAACTCGTTCCACATGACGCGGCCGATCATCAGCGTGTCCGCGCCGCCGAGCAGTTCGGGGATGACGTACTCGCCCACCGCCGGAATGAAGACGAGCAGGCAGCCCGCGATGATGCCGTTCTTCGACAGCGGCAACGTGATCTGCACGAACGCCTTCCACGGCTTCGCGCCGAGGTCGTAGGCCGCTTCGAGCAAGGTCAGGTCCATCTTCACGAGATGCGCGTAGAGCGGCATCACGAGAAACGGCAGATACGAATACACCATGCCGATATAGACCGCGATGTTCGTGTGATAAAGCTCGATGGGCGAATGCAGCAGGCCGATCGACATCAGGAAGTTGTTGAGCAGGCCGTTGTTCTTGAGAATGCCGATCCACGCGTACACGCGAATCAGGAACGACGTCCAGAACGGCAGCATCACGGCCATCATCAGGACATTGCGCGAGGCCGGATTCGAGCGCGCGATGTAGTACGCCATCGGATAGCCGATCAACAGACACAGCACCGTCGATACCGCCGCGACCAGGAGCGAGTTCATGTAGGTCGCGAAGTACAGGCTGTCCTTGACGAGGAACGCGTAATGGGCGAAATCGAGCGCGATGTGCATCACGCCTTCTTCCATCGTCACGAGATCGGTGTACGGCGGAATGCCGAGCTGGCTGTCCGCGAAGCTGATCTTGACGACGAGCAGGAACGGCACGAAGAACAGCAGCAGCAGCCACAGATACGGCCCGCCGATGACGAGCGTGCGTCCCGAAACGCCCATGCGCTTGAGCCAGTTCGTCATCATGCCGTCAGCACCACGCCTGCCGACGCGCTCCATCGCACGTAGACTTCGTCGTCGAAAGTGGGCGAGTCGATTTCGCCGATCGCAAGGCTCGACAGATTCGCGACCACGACCTTGCCTGATTCGAGCGTCACATGATAAAGCGTGTAGCCGCCCATATACGCGATGTTCGTCACCCGGCCGCGGCCCCAGTTGTACGTGCCTTCGGGCGGCTTGCGCGTCAGCGCGATGCGCTCGGGACGCACGGAAATGGTCACCGGCATGCCGAGCGGCCCGGTGATGCCGTGGCTCACGTAGAGGCGCACGGGCAAGTCCGTCGATTCGACGAAGATGTGATCCGGCTCATCTTCCACGACATTGCCGTCGAAGAGATTCGTCGAGCCGATGAACTGCGCCGAGAAGCGGCTGTTCGGATACTCGTAGACTTCGTGCGGCGTGCCGAGCTGCACGATCTGCCCTTCGCTCATTACGGCAAGGCGATTGGCCATCGTCATCGCCTCTTCCTGATCGTGCGTCACCATGATGCAGGTGACGCCAACCTGATCGAGAATATTGACGAGCTCGATCTGCGTGCGCTGGCGGATCTGCTTGTCGAGCGCGGACATCGGCTCGTCGAGCAGCAGCAACTTCGGACGTTTCACGAGGCTGCGCGCGAGCGCGACGCGCTGCTGCTGGCCGCCCGACAACTGATGCGGCTTGCGCTTCGCGTATTGCGCCATCTGCACGAGCTGGAGCGCGTTGTGCACGCGATCTTTCAGTTCGCCGCCCTTCACGCCTTCCTGCTTCAGTCCGAACGCGACATTCGACTCCACGCTCATGTGCGGAAAGAGCGCGTAGGACTGGAACATCATGTTGACCGGCCGGTTGTACGGCGGCATCTTCGCGAGATCTTCCCCGTCGATCAATATCTGCCCTTCGGTGACGGACTCGAGCCCGGCGAGCATGCGTAAAAGGGTCGACTTGCCGCAGCCCGAACTGCCGAGGAGCGCGAACAGCTCGCCCTTTTTCACCGACAGGTTGACGCCCCGCACCGCCGTCGTCTCGCCGAACTTCTTCACGACATCGACGATCCGCACGAAGTTCTCGTCCGTGCCCTGCTCCGATAGGGAACCGCCCGGCTCGCGCCGTCCGGGATTAGGCGCTGCCTTCAACGCGCTCGACTGCTCACTCATGATTGCCTGTTCGACTCCTGCATCCAGTGCATCCCGTGGCTTCGGTTCGCCACGAACAAAGCCCCCGGCGGTCCAGGGGCTTCGTCAGTTCAAGGAAAATCGGCTTCGCGCAACTCAGCGGCCGGACTTGAATTCCGTCCAGAGCCGCGTCTGCAGGCGCTGGATTTCCGGCGGCAACGGCTTCAGCAGGAACAGCGTCTTGATGACGTCCTGCGGCGGATAGACGGCCGGATCGTTCGCCACGTCCTTGTCCACGTACTTGCGCGCTTCGAGGTTCGCGCTCGGGTAGTACACGGCGTTCGTGATCGCGGCGTGGACCTGCGGCGTCTCGATGTAGTTGATCCACTCGTGCGCCGCGTCCTTGTTCTTGGCGTCCTTCGGAATCGCCATCACGTCGAACCACACGGGCGCGCCGCCCTTCGGAATGTAGTACTCGATCTTGAACGGCTTCTTCGCGTCGACGGCGCGATGCTTCGCGATCACGACGTCGCCCGACCAGCCGTAGGTGAAGCAGATGTCGCCGCCGACCATGTCGTTGATATAGCCCGACGAGTTGAACTGCGTGATGTACGGGCGGATCTTCTTCATCATCGCGAGCGCTTCGCGATAGTCAGCCGGGTTCGTGCTCATCGGATCCTTGCCGATGTAATGCAGCGCGGCCGCGAACATCTGGTCGGGCGCGTCGAGCACGGACACGCCGCACGCCTTCAGCTTCGAGATGTTCTCGGGCTTGAAGAGGATGTCCCAGTTGTTCAGTTCGGCGTTCGGGCCGAGGATCTGCTTCGCCTTGTCGACGTTGTAGCCGAGGCCGGTCGTGCCGTAGGCCCAGGGCACCACGTACTTGTTGCCCGGATCGGCGCCCTCGACGAGCTTCATCAGGTCGGGATCGAGATATTTGAGGTTCGGCAGCTTCGACTTGTCGAGCGGCGCGAAGATGTTCGCGGCGATCTGCTTGCCGGCGTAATTGCTGGTCGGCACGACGATGTCATAGCCGGAGCGGCCGGTGAGCAGCTTGGCCTGAAGGGTGTCGTCGCTGTCGTAGTTGTCGTACTTCACCTTGATGCCGGTCTGCTTGGTGAAGTTGGGGATCGTGTCCTTCGCGATATAGTCGGACCAGTTGTACACGTTCAACTGCGTGTCCTTCGCGGATACCGCGAGCGGGGTCAACATCGCGGCGCATGTCAGGGCGCCCGCCAGCTTGGCCATGCGGCTCGCCAGTTTCTCGTTCATCTCGATTCTCCCTTGTTCCGACTTGTCGCGGCGTCGTGCCGTACGGGCCCGGTGCATCGTCGATCGTCCCATGGCCGGTCCGCCCGCGACTCCCCTAAAACCCCGAAAACTACCATTAAACGCGAGCGCGACAAAAAATAATGCGCCGCTTGTCGCGCAAAATGTACACGCCCTGGCGCCGCGCGGCCACGGTCTTGCCGCACGGGGCGCAGTCCGGCTTCGCACCACGCGCGGGCAGCCGGAAAGAGCGCGCATTTTAGCCTCTAATCGGCTGCGGCGGCACCTGATAAAACCACACTCGTCAAAGTGACGTGCAAGCGTAAGCCCGCTGCAATGTCATTATTCGTGATCGACTGCCCGCATCCCCTTCGCGCCGTCGTTTCGCCGGTCGGACGAAAGCGGCAAATGCGGGATGAACCGGGCTTTCCGAGCCTGACGAATAGCCAGCGGAACAGTTGTTGCGAGCCAATTCGACATGCGCCGCACAACGCGGCGTCATCTGAACCGGCAACGCACGCGTACGACTGACACGCCGCCGTTGCATCGCTATTCGAGGCCGCATCCCGCATGAATACCAATCCGTCCGCGCTCGCCCAGCTTTCAGCCGCGAAATCCGACGCGCAGTCGTCCGCGGCAAGCCGCGATGAACGAGGGCCGCGCCCGCGCGGACGCTGGTATTCGTTCGCCGGCGCCGGGGCGCTCGTCGCCGTGGGCTACATGGATCCCGGCAATTGGGCGACCGCGCTCGCGGGCGGCGCGCGTTACGGTTACTCGCTGCTTTTCGTCGTTCTGCTCGCCAGCCTGATGGGGATGCTGCTGCAATGGGTCGCGTCGCGTGTGGGCGTCGTGACCGGGCGCGATCTCGCGCAACTCTGCCGCGAGCGCTACAGCCGGCGCACGACGTTCCTGCTTTGGATTGCGTGCGAGATCGCGATCATCGCGTGCGACGTCGCCGAGGTCGTCGGCAGCGCGGTGGCCTTGCAGATGCTCTTCGGCTTTTCGCTCACGACGGGCGTGCTGATCTCGGCGGTCGGAACGTTCGCGATGCTTGCGCTGCAAAGCCGCGGCAAGCGCCCGCTCCAGCGCGCGGTGACGGCGCTGATCCTCTTCGTGAGCTTCTGCTTCGTGATCGAACTGGCGCTGTCGCATCCGTCGTGGGGCGAGGCGATGCGCGGCCTCGCGCCATCGCGCGAACTGCTGCGCGACGCCGGCATGCTCTGGCTCGCAGCCGGCGTGCTCGGCGCGACCGTGATGCCGCACAATCTCTATCTGCATTCCGCGCTCGTCAAGGAACATGCGCGCGCAGGCGACGATGCCGCCATCGGGCGCGCGCTGGGCGGCGTGAACATCGACACGTTCGCCTCGCTCGGGATCGCGTTCATCGTCAATGCTTCGCTGCTCGTGGTCGCCGCCGCGGTCTTCCACGCGAACGGACACACGGAAGTCGAGGATCTCGCCGATGCGCATCGGCTGATTGAGCCGCTCGTCGGCAGCCATTGGGCGGGCGTCGTCTTCGCCTCCGCGTTGCTCGCGTGCGGACTGAACGCGACGGTCACCGGCACGCTCGCCGGTCAGGCGGTGATGGAGGGCTTTCTGCGCATCAAGATGGCGCGCTGGGCGCGGGCGCTTCTGACGCGCGGCCTCGCGATCGGTCCGGCGCTCGTCGCGGTCGCGAGTTTCGGCCAGCACGGCTCGAACGCGCTGCTGGTCGCGACGCAGGTCGTGCTGAGTCTGCAATTGCCGCTCGCGGTAATTCCGCTCGTGCGCTTCGCCTCCGATGCCGGGCTGATGGGCCGCTGGCGCGTCGCACGCGTGCCGCTCGCGCTGGCGTGGGCGTGCGCGGGGGTGATCATCGCGCTGAACGGCGCGATGCTCTGGCAGACGGTTTTTTCGGGCTAAAAAGGCCAATTCTCGCCGAATCTCGGGATCGTGGCGCGGTGTGTGCTGTCACACTGCTCTCGTTTGCCCGCATTGCCCCATCGCCCGATATCGCCCGTCATTGCCCGATAAGGACACGAATTACATGGCCCACGGCCCCCGACCATTTTTCCTGCTCGACGCCCGCGGCTTACGCGCGTTCGCGCTCGTCTTCCTCGGTATTTGCGCGACTGAAGCCGCGCACGCGACCGTCGCGGTGTTGCAGCCCGCGCGAGAGGCCGCCGCCTCGCGGCCGCTCGAACTGACGCTGCTCTACACCGACGATGACGCGAAAGCCCTGACCGTCACGGTGCCGAAGCAACTGACGGTGAACCTGACGAACGGCGATCTGCCGCCCGCGCCGCTCACGCTCGAACGCGATCCCAAAGTGCCCGACCATCTGCGCCTTGCGCCGGGGCAATACCGCCGCGTGCGCTTTTCGGCGCCCTGGCCCGATGCGGCGCGCGGCACGGTCAAGATCGATCCGGTCGGCTTCGATGCGTCGCCGATGCTCGTCACGATCAATCGCGGCGACACGCAGGCGCAAGTCGTCGCGGCGGAAAAGCGCGAGTCGCAGGCGACGACGCCCGAGCAGCTCGCGAGTGCGTCCGCCGCCGCGAACACCGCCGTGCCGCCGGCTTCCAGCACCGATACCCTGCTCTCGGGCCGCTTTTCGACCTTCGAGCCGATCTATTTCGCGGACGGCAAGAACGGCGACAACCTCGCGAAGTTCCAGTTCAGCTTCAAGTACCGGCTGCATCTGCCCGACGATCCCCGCTCGCTCGGCTTTCTCGACAACCTCTACTTCGGCTACACGCAGACGGCGATATGGAATCTCTCCGCCGAGTCCGTGCCGTTCCGCGACATCAGCTTCCAGCCGCAACTGTTCTACTACGTGCAGGACACGGGCTGGAAAAGCCCGCTCTTTACGCGCATGGGCGTGGCGGCGGGCATCGGGCATGAATCGAACGGCAAGAGCGGCGACGATTCGCGCGCGATCAACATCGCGTTCGTGCGTCCGACGTGGGAGTTCGGCGATCTGAACGCCAATCACCTGACGCTGTCGCCGAAGTTCTATTACTACCTGTCGAAGTCGGGCAACCAGGACATCGCGGATTATCGCGGTTACGTCGATTTTCTCGTGAAGTACGGCAGCCCCGACGGCTGGCAGCTCGCGACGACGCTGCGCAAAGGCACGAAGCACTGGTACGGGAGCGTCGATTCGCAACTGACGTATCCGCTCGCGAAGCTGATCGGCAGCGCGTGGGGCGGCTATCTCTTCGTCAGTTATTTCAACGGATACGGCGAGGACATTCTCGATTACAACCAGCGGCATCACTGGATCGCGCGGATAGGCTACAGTATCGCGCGTTGAGTTTTTTTACGATTCCGAACGCCGCGTTGCCGCCCTCTTTCCCGGCGCCGATGCGGCCACTAGCTTGCCCAAATGTCTTCGAACCTTCACGACCTGCCCGACAGCCCCTGCATCGGCGTGTGCTCCACGCTCTTCGACGAAGTCTGCAAAGGCTGCGGCCGCACCGCCGGCGAAGTGTCCAACTGGGTGTTCCTGAGCGACGAGGAAAAGCGCGCGATCTGGGAACGCATCACGCGCGAAGGCACGGCGATGCGGTTTCGCAACGACAGACTTTGAGCGCAATGAAAAACGGCCCGCTCTTTTCGAGACGGGCCGTTTTTTCGCGTCGCGTGCGATAGCGGAGGTTACTGAATGCCCTGACTCGTCAGGAAGTCCTCGTAATTGCCGCCGAAGTCGCGCAGCGTGCCATCGGTTTTCACTTCGATGATCCGGTTCGCCAGCCCGCTCACGAACTCGCGGTCATGCGACACGAAGATCAGCGTGCCTTCGAACTTGTCCAGCGCGATCTGCAGCGATTCGATGGACTCCATGTCCATGTGGTTCGTCGGCTCGTCCATCAGCAGCACGTTGTGGCGGCCGAGCATCAGCTTGCCCCAGATCATGCGGCCCTTCTCGCCACCGGACAGCACCTTGACGTTCTTCTTGATGTCGTCCGCATTGAACAGCAGGCGGCCGAGCGTGCCGCGCATCATCTGCTCGTCGTCGCCTTCCTTGCGATACTGATCGATCCACTCGGTGAGCGTCTCGTCCTTCGGAAACTCTTCGTACGTGTCCTGCGGCATGTAGCCGACGTTCGCGTTCTCAGCCCACTTCACCGTGCCGTGATCGAGCTCGAGCGCGCCTCGCAGAGACTTGAGCAGCGTCGTCTTGCCCGCGCCGTTCTCGCCGATGATCGCAATACGCTCGCCCGGCTGCACGCTCAGGTTGAAGTTCTGGAAGATGGTCCGGTCGTACTTCTTCGTGATGTCTTCCGCGACCACCGCGATGTTGTGCAGCTTCTTCTCGTACTCGAAGCGGATGAACGGATTCTGACGCGACGAAGGCTTGAATTCCTCGATCTTGATCTTGTCGATCATCTTCAGGCGGCTCGTCGCCTGACGCGCCTTCGACTTGTTGGCCGAGAAGCGGCGCACGAAGTCCTGCAGATCGGCCACGCGCTCCTTCGCCTTCTGGTTCGCGGCCTGCTGACGTTCGCGCGCCTGCGTCGAGGCGAGCATGTAGTCGTCGTAGTTGCCCGGCCAGACCTTCAGCGTGCCGTAGTCCATGTCCGCCATGTGCGTGCAGACCTGGTTCAGGAAGTGTCGATCGTGCGAGATGATGATCATCGTCGAGTTGTACTGGTTGAGCACGTCTTCCAGCCAACGGATCGAGTTGATGTCGAGGTTGTTGGTCGGCTCGTCGAGCAGCAGCACGTCGGGCTTCGAGAACAGCGCCTGCGCGAGCAGCACGCGCAGCTTCCAGCCCGGCGCGACGTTGCTCATCGGGCCATTGTGATCGTTGATGTCGATGCCGATGCCCAGCAGCAGTTCGCCCGCGCGCGCTTCGGCGGTGTAGCCGTCGTATTCGGCGAACTTGGCTTCGAGTTCGGCGGCGCGCATGTAGTCGTCATCGGTCGCGTCGGGGTTCGCGTAGATCGCGTCGCGCTCGGTCATTGCGGCCCACATTTCCGTGTGACCCATCATGACGACGTCGAGCACGCGCATGTCTTCGTACGCGAACTGGTCCTGGCGCAGCTTGCCCAGACGGACGTTCGGCTCGAGCATGACGTTGCCCGAACTCGGCTCCAGATCGCCGCCCAGAATTTTCATGAAGGTCGACTTGCCGCAGCCGTTCGCCCCGATCAGTCCATAGCGATTGCCTTCGCCGAACTTGACCGAGATGTTCTCGAAGAGGGGCTTAGGCCCGAATTGCATGGTGATATTGGCGGTAGACAGCACGGCGCGTCCTTTTGAATGGGGTACGACGAAAAACCTGAGATTTTAGCAGCTTTTGACGGGATTTATTGCGCTCCGGGCGCGCCAGAACGCCGAATCCGCGCCAGAAAAAAAGGGCGCGGCCAGTGCGGCCGCGCCCTCGTGCATCGAATTTGATCCGCACGAGGCGGACGCGCCCCGTTCTTACGTGCGCTCCGCGACGAACGCCTTCACGACGCCCGCATCTGCCGGAACGATATCGAACCTCTGTGGCAATTTTTCAAGTCCGACGAACGCCGACGGCCGCTCCGGCTCGCGATGCAACGCCTCGCGGATCGTCTCGCCGAACTTGATCGGCTGCGCGGTTTCCAGGACGATCATCGGCACGCCGGGCTTCAGGTTTTCGCGCGCGACCTTCACGCCGTCGGCGGTGTGCGTGTCGATCATCGTGTGATAGCGCTCGAACACGTCACGGATGGTCTGCACGCGGTCGCCGTGGCCGCTCTTGCCCGACACGAAGCCAAATTCCTTCACGCGCGCGAAATCGCCGCTCGCCGCGAGATCGAATCCGCCCTTCTCCTCGACGTCGCGGAACAGTTGCAGCACGCGTGCAGGATCGCGGCCGAGCAGGTCGTACACGAAACGCTCGAAGTTCGACGCCTTCGAAATATCCATGCTCGGCGAGGTGGTGTGGTACGTCTCCGCCGCGCCGCGCACGCGATACACGCCAGTCTTGAAGAACTCGTCGAGCACGTCGTTTTCGTTGGTCGCGACGACGAGCTGATCGATCGGCAAGCCCATCATGCGCGCGATATGCCCCGCGCACACATTGCCGAAGTTGCCCGACGGCACCGTGAACGACACGCGCTCGTCGTTGCTCTTCGTCGCGGCGAAATAGCCCTTGAAGTAGTACACGACCTGCGCCACGACGCGCGCCCAGTTGATCGAATTGACCGTGCCGATCTTGTGCTTCGCCTTGAACGCGTGATCGTTCGACACGGCCTTGACGATGTCCTGGCAGTTGTCGAAATTGCCTTCCACGGCCAGATTGAAGATGTTCGGGTCTTGCAGCGAGAACATCTGCGCGGTCTGAAACGCGCTCATCTTCTTGTGCGGCGACAGCATGAACACGCGCACGCCGGTCTTGCCGCGCATCGCGTATTCGGCGGCGCTGCCCGTGTCGCCCGATGTCGCGCCGAGAATGTTCAGCTCCTCGCCGTGCTTCGCGAGCGCGTACTCGAACAGGTTGCCGAGCAGTTGCATCGCCATGTCCTTGAAGGCGAGCGTCGGGCCGTTCGAGAGTTCGAGCAGCGACAGCGTCGTGCCGTTTTCCTCGCCGAGCGTCTTGAGCGGCGTGATCTGCACGGCGCTCTCTTCGTGGCGCACGTTGCTGTACACCTGTGCGGTGTAGGTCTTGCGCGTGAGCGAGCGCAGCGCGTCGGCGGGAATGTCGTCGCTGAACTTCGACAGCACTTCGAATGCGAGATCCGCATACGACAGCGTGCGCCAGCGCGCGAGTTCGTCGGCGCCGACTTTCGGATACTCCGCCGGCAGATACAGCCCGCCGTCTTTCGCGAGGCCGCCGAGCAGGATGTCGGAAAACGTGTGGCGCTCATTCGCGCCCGCGCCGCGCGTCGAGATGTAATTCATCGTGCGTCCTTAATTGAGCGCTTCCATGCGCAGCTTCGTCACTTTCGACACGACCGTGGACAGCGCCTCGATCTCGCCAATCGCCGCGTTCACGTTCTTTTCGAGCGTCTCGTGCGTAATGAGGATGATGTCGGTCTCGCCCTTGTTGGCGCCGTCGACTTCTTCCGATTCCTTCTGCAACAAGGCGTCGATGGAAATGGCCTTGTCCGCGAGAATGCGCGTGATGTTGGCGAGCACGCCCGTCACGTCCGCGACGCGCAGGCGCAGGTAATAGCCGCTCGTCACTTCGTCGATCGGCAGAATGGGCGTGTTCGAGAGCGAGTCCGGCTGGAACGCCAGATGCGGCACGCGATGCTCCGGATCGGCCGTATGCAGGCGCGTCACGTCGACGAGATCGGCGACCACCGCGGACGCCGTCGGCTCCGCGCCTGCGCCCTTGCCGTAGTAGAGCGTGGTGCCGACCGCGTCGCCGTGCACGACGACCGCGTTCATCGCACCTTCCACGTTCGCGAGCAGGCGCTTCGCGGGAATCAGCGTCGGATGCGTGCGCAACTCGATGCCCTTCTCCGAGCGCCGCGCGATGCCGAGCAGCTTGATGCGATAGCCGAGGTCTTCCGCGTAGCGAATGTCGATGGCCGCGAGCTTGCTGATGCCTTCCACGTAAGCGCGATCGAACTGCACCGGCACGCCGAACGCGATCGCGCTCATGATCGTGACCTTGTGGGCAGCGTCGACACCTTCGATGTCGAAGGTCGGATCGGCTTCCGCGTAGCCGAGTTCCTGCGCGGCCTTCAATGCGGTCGCGAAGTCGAGCCCGCGGTCGCGCATCTCCGAAAGAATGTAGTTCGTCGTGCCGTTGATGATGCCCGCGATGTATTCGATGCGGTTCGCCGTCAGCCCTTCGCGCAGCGCCTTGATGATCGGAATGCCGCCCGCCACCGCCGCTTCGAACGCGACCATCACGCCTTTTGCGCGCGCGGCCTCGAAAATCTCCGTGCCGTGCACCGCGAGCAGCGCCTTGTTGGCCGTGACGACATGCTTGCCGTTCGCGATCGCGCGCAGCACCAGCTCGCGCGCGAAGCCCGTGCCGCCGATCATTTCGCACACGATGTCGATGGAAGGATCGTCGACGACGGCGTTGAAGTCGTCCGTCACAGCGATGCCTTCCTGCTCCGCGGCCTCGGCCTTCGACGGCGTGCGCACCGCGACGCGCGCGATTTCGATGCCGCGTCCCGCGCGTCGTTTGATTTCTTCCTGGTTACGGCGCAGCACCGTGAAGGTGCCGCTGCCGACCGTGCCGAAGCCCAAGAGTCCTACTTTGATCGGTTCCATGCAGCGCGAGTCTTTGAAAGAGAGATTAAGCGGAATGTCGTTTGCGATAGCCGTCGAGGAAACGCGCGATGCGGTTGATCGAATCCGCGAGGTCGTCGACGTTCGGCAGGAAAACCACGCGGAAATGATCCGGCGTCGGCCAGTTGAAGCCCGTACCTTGCACGAGCAGCACGCGCTCTTCGAGCAGGAGGTCGGTGATGAACTGCTGATCGTCCTGGATCGGGTACATCTTCGGGTCGAGCTTCGGGAACATGTACAGCGCGGCCTGCGGCTTCACGCAGGTGACGCCGGGAATCGCCGTGAGCATGTCGTAGGCGAGGTCGCGCTGCTTGAAGAGGCGCCCGCCCGGCACGATCAGATCGTTGATGCTCTGATAGCCGCCGAGCGCCGTCTGGATAGCGTACTGGCCGGGCACGTTCGGGCACAGGCGCATCGACGCGAGAATGCCGAGCCCTTCCAGATAGTCCTTCGCGCGGCGGCGGTTCTCTTCGATCAGGCCGGAAATGGCCATCCAGCCCGCGCGATACCCGCACGAGCGATAGCTTTTCGAGAGGCTGTTGAACGTGACCGTGATGACGTCTTCGGACAACGCGCCCATTGCCGTATGCGTCTGGCCGTCGTACACGATCTTGTCGTAGACCTCGTCGGCGAAAATGATGAGGCCGTGCTCGCGCGCGATCGCGATCAGATCGCGCAGCAGTTCGTCCGAGTACAGCGCGCCCGTGGGATTGTTCGGGTTGATGACGACGAGCGCCTTCGTGTTCGGCGTGATTTTCGCGCGGATGTCGTCGAGATCGGGCATCCAGCCGTTGCTCTCGTCGCACATGTAGTGGCGCGGCGTGCCCGACGAAAGGCTGACCGCGGCCGTCCAGAGCGGGTAGTCCGGGGCGGGCAGCAGCACTTCGTCGCCGTCGTTGAGAAGCGCCTGCATCGCCATGACGATCAGCTCGGACGCGCCATTGCCGATGTAGATGTCGTCCAGTTCGACGCCCGTCACGCCCTTTTGCTGCGTGTAATGCATGATCGCCTTGCGCGCGGCGAACACACCCTTGGAATCCGAATAACCCGAGCTGCCCGGCAGATTGCGGATCATGTCCTGAATGATTTCGTCTGGCGCCTCGAAGCCGAACGGCGCCAGATTGCCGATATTCAACTTGATGATGCGATGGCCTTCCTCTTCGAGGCGCTTCGCGTGTTCGAGCACGGGCCCGCGAATGTCGTAGCAGACGTTTTGCAGCTTGTTGGATTTGAGAATCGGTTTCACGGCTGGCGCTCTGGGTCGGGTGTGAATGCGGACTGGTGTTTTCGTGATGCCGGTCAGGTGCGTTTTGGTGTTTCGAAGTGTCGGACGGCGCGCCGCGTACGGGCCGCGAACGGACGTGCCGATTTGAACCGAGGTGAAACCTGAAGGCGGCTCGCCCGGACGACTCGCGCCATCCCGAGCGCCGAACGATGCATTTTAGACGCCGTGCCAGGTAAGGCACGGGCGATGCGGACCGGATTGCGTGTCGGAGGCGGCTTGTGGCGGCACGCGAGCGCAACGGGCGGCGCACGAGCGAGCCCGGCAGCCAAAAAGTTATAATTTACTGATTATGGCTCAGTTCCGCAATGCACCAATCGAACGCGCCGGAATGGGCGCAGACGGTGTTGCACAGGCGCACCGGGCCCTTCACTTTCCCTTTGCCGGATCATTGTTTTGAAACTGCACCAGGAATCCAATAACGCGCTCAATACCATCACGAGCTACGGAGACGGTTTCGTGGCGATCAATCTCGAAAGGCACGAAGGCAGCGTGATCGTCATGCCGGAAGCGCCCGTCGCGGCTTGGCCGGTGTCGTCGTTCGAGGCGCTTACGCCCGAGCACTTCGAGGCGCTCGTTCAGGCGGCGCCGGAAGTGGTGATCTTCGGCAGCGGCTCGCGGCTGCGCTTTCCGCATCCGCGTCTCACGGCGCAATTGGCAAAGCATCGCATCGGTGTCGAGACGATGGATTTCGGCGCGGCGTGCCGCACGTACAACATTCTGATGTCCGAAGGCCGGCGCGTGGCCGCCGCGCTGCTGATCGAGGCCTGAGATCGCCAGCGCGATGCCCGGCAGCGCCGCAAGAGCCAAGGCAACGCTAAGGAAGCGCTGGCAGACTCCCGCCGCCTGTCCGATTCCGGCGCGCGCCGATGCCTGACCTGCGTCAAATTTGACGAATGCCCGCCAGCCGTGCGCTACACTCCCGCCCGGCGTCCGTCTTTGCGGGACACGCCGGGCGCGGCGCATCGGACGGGCATTCGCCGGAATGGTGCCGGTAACGCGCCAAGCGTGCGCAATCGCGCGAACTTGCATCGGAAATGCGTGCCTGAGCATGCGCGCGGCCCGCACGCCTTGCGCGCACCCATCGCTCATTTCGTTTCATTAGCGCCGCGCATTGCGGCATCGGACAGGTCGACTTCATGAACGATACGCCTACCCGGCTACCGCTCACGCGTCTTTCGCTCATTCTTCTCGTACTCGCGCTCGCGATCGTCTGGTTCGCGCCGCTCGGTTTTCGCCATCTCGTGCCGAGCGACGAAGGCCGGTACGCCGAAATGGCGCGCGAGATGTTCGTGACCGGCGACTGGATCACGCCGCGCTACAACGGCTACAAATATTTCGAGAAGCCGCCGCTGCAAACCTGGGCGAACGCGCTCACCTTCGCGTGGTTCGGCATCGGCGAATGGCAGGCGCGGCTCTACACGGCGCTCACGGGTTTCGCGGGCGTGCTGCTCGTCGGCTATACCGGCACGCGCGTGTTCAACGCGATGACCGGCTTCGCCGCCGCCGTCATCCTCGCGACGTGCCCGTACTGGAACCTGATGGGCCACTTCAACACGCTCGACATGGGCCTGTCGTTCTGGATGCAGCTGACGCTGTGCGCGCTCCTGCTCGCGCAGCGCCCAGGCTTGCCCACGCGCGAGGTGCGCCTCTGGATGTGGCTCTGCTGGGCGGGAATGGGCGCCGCGGTGCTTTCGAAGGGCCTCGTCGGGCTGATCCTGCCGGGCGCGGTGCTCGTGCTGTACTCGATCGTCGCGCGCGACTGGGCGCTCTGGAAGCGGCTCTATATCGGCAGCGGGCTGATCGTCTTCCTGATCGTCACCGGCCCGTGGTTCGCGCTCGTGCAGATGAAGAACCCCGAGTTCTTCGACTTCTTCTTCATCGTCCAGCAATTCAAGCGCTATCTGACGCCCGAGCAGAATCGCCCCGGCGCGTTCTATTACTTCGTGCCGGTGCTGATCGTCGGATTCCTGCCGTGGCTGTCGATCGCGTTTCAAAGCGTGCGCCACGGCCTGAAAACGCCGCGCCAGCCCAACGGCTTCGCGCCGGTCACGATGCTGCTGATCTGGTCGGCGTTCATTTTCCTGTTCTTCAGCGCGTCGCACTCGAAGCTCATTTCCTACGTCCTGCCGATTGCGCCCGCGCTCGCGCTCGTCCTCGCGCTTTATTTGCCGTCGTTGACGAAGGCGCAGTACCGCAGGCATCTGATCGGCTATGCGGTGTTTCTGATCGCCGCGGCGTTCGGCGCGATCTTCATCGGCCGGGCGGGCAGCGCCAACACGCCGAACGCGCTGTATCGGGAATTTCAGATCTGGGTCTACGCGGGCCTCGGCGTTGCGTTTGCCGTGACGATTCTCGCGCTCTGGCTGAACCGCCGCAGCGTGCTCGCGGGCGCCGCGGGCCTCGGCGCAGCGTGGCTGCTGCTCGGCACGATCGCGGGTTCGGGCCACGACGTCTTCGGCACGCAGAGTTCCGGCGTGCCGCTCGTGCCGGCCGTCAAGGCCGCGATGGCGAAGCTGCCGCCCGACACGCCGTTCTATTCGATCGCGAAGCTCGATCACACGATGCCCTTCTACCTCGGCCACACGATGATCATGGTCGGCGAAGCCGACGAGCTGACGTTCGGCGTGCAAACCGAGCCGCAGAAATGGGTGCCGAGCATCGACGAGTGGATCCGTCGATGGGACGCCGAACATTACGCGCTCGCGCTGATGCCGCCGTCCCGCTACGACGAACTCATGGCACGCCACGTCCCGATGCAGCTCATCGCGCGCGACGAACGCCGTGTAATCGTCGAGAAGCCACAGCCGTGAGCAGCGCCGCTTACCTTCCCGGCAATGCTGCGGCGCACGAGCGTTCGGCATTCCGGGATGAACCGAGTATCCTTGTTTCGCATTTGAAAAACGCGCGATGAACCCGATTTCCTTTATTTGCATCGTCATCGGCGTATCGTTGAACGCATGCGCCCAGCTCCTGCTCAAAGCCGGCGTGAACGCGGTGGGCCATTTCGACATGACGCCCGCCAACATTCTGCCGGTCGGCATCAAGATCGCGACGCAATGGCCGATCATCGGCGGCCTCGCGTGCTATGTGCTGAGCGTCGTCGTGTGGATCGTCGGGCTGTCGCGCGTGGATGTGTCGATCGCCTATCCGATGCTCTCGCTCGGCTACGTCGTCAACGCGTTCGCCGCGTGGTACCTGTTCGGCGAAGTACTGTCGATGCAGCGGCTCATCGGCATCGGCATCATTCTGATCGGCGTCGTGGTGCTCGCGCGCGGCTGATTCGCGCAACCGGATCCATTCAATCTTTTAAACGCCTAATCCATGACTGAAACAAAGCGGCCGTTCCTGCCTTTCGTGAAGCCGGACATCGACGAAGAAACCATTCAGGGTGTGGTCGAGGTGCTGCGCTCCGGCTGGATCACGACCGGCCCGCAGAACCAGCAGTTCGAGGCCGAGTTGTCGGCTTTCGTGGGCGGCCGCCCGGTGCGCGCGTTCAACTCAGGCACCTGCACGATGGAGATCGGCTTGCGGATCGCGGGCGTCGGCGCGGGCGACGAAGTCATCACCACGCCGATGACCTGGGTGTCGACCGCCAACGTGATCCTCGAAGTGGGCGCGACGCCGGTGTTCGTCGATATCGACCCGGCGACGCGCAACATCGACTTGAGCCTGCTCGAACGCGCGATCACGCCGAAAACGAAGGCCATCATGCCGGTCTATCTGGCGGGTCTGCCCGTCGACATGGACAAGCTCTACGAGATCGCGCGCGCCCACGAGCTGCGCGTGATCGAAGATGCCGCGCAGGCGTTCGGCTCGAGCTGGAACGGCAAGCGTATCGGCGCGATCGGCGATATCGTGTCGTTCAGCTTCCACGCGAACAAGAACGTGACGTCGATCGAAGGCGGCGCGCTCGTCCTGAACGACGAGGACGAAGCCGAACTCGCGCGCAAGTACCGGCTCCAGGGCATCACGCGCACGGGCTTCGACGGCATGGACTGCGACGTGCTCGGCGGAAAGTACAACCTGACGGATGTGGCGGCGCGCGTCGGGCTCGGCTCGCTGCGCAAGACCGAAGCCATCACGGAACAGCGCCGGCAACTCGCGCGCCTCTATTTCGATGCCTTCGAAGGCGGCGCGGCGGTGAAGCTCGGCGTCGGCCTGCCGGTCGAGAACTTCACGGACCACAACTGGCACATGTTCCAGATCGCGCTGCCGCTGGACAAGCTCCGGCTCACGCGCGCGGAATTCATGGCGCAACTGAAGGAGCGCCAGGTCGGCAGCGGCATTCACTATCCGGCGCTGCATCTCTTCACGCTGTATCGCGCGCGCGGTTTCAAGGAAGGCATGTTCCCGCACGCGGAGCGGTATGGCGCGTCGAACGTGACGCTGCCGCTCTTTCCGGGCATGAGCGCCGAAGACGTGACGCACGTCGTGAAATCGATCGACGAAATCTGCGAGCAGTTCGGACATAACGGCTAACACGGACCATCAAGGACAACCAGCGCAACATGAGTCAAATGGATTTTCCGGCGACGTCGCCCGAGCTTTCGGTGATCATTCCGGTCTACAACGAGGAGGACGGCCTGGCCGCCCTTTTCCAGCGCCTCTATCCGGCGCTCGATGCGCTCGGCGCGTCGTACGAGGTGATCTTCATCAACGACGGCAGCCGCGACAAATCGGCCGCGCTGCTCGCGCAGCAATTCCACGTGCGGCCCGACACGACGCGCGTCATTCTGCTCAACGGCAACTACGGCCAGCACATGGCGATTCTCGCGGGCTTCGAGCAGTCGCGCGGCGAGATCGTCGTGACGCTCGACGCCGACCTGCAGAATCCGCCCGAGGAGATCGGCAAGCTCGTCGGCAAGATGCGCGAGGGCTACGACTACGTCGGCACGATCCGCCAGCAGCGGCAGGACAGCCTGTGGCGCAAGAAGGCGTCGCGCGCGATGAACCGTCTGCGCGAGCGCATCACGAAGATCAAGATGACCGACCAGGGCTGCATGCTGCGCGCGTACAGCCGCCATATCATCGATACCATCAACCGCTGCGGCGAGATCAACACGTTCATTCCCGCGCTCGCCTACACGTTCGCGCAGAACCCGATCGAAGTCGATGTCGCGCACGAAGAGCGTTTCGCGGGCGAATCGAAATATTCGCTCTACAGCCTGATTCGCCTGAACTTCGATCTCGTCACCGGCTTTTCAGTCGTGCCGCTGCAGTGGCTGTCGTTCATCGGCGTGATCTTGTCGGTCGGCTCGGCGGGCCTGTTCCTGCTGCTTTTGATTCGCCGCTTCATGTTCGGCGCGGAAGTCCAGGGTGTGTTCACCCTCTTCGCCATCACGTTCTTCATGCTCGGCGTCATCATCTTCGCGCTCGGGCTGCTCGGCGAATATATCGGGCGCATTTATCAGCAGGTGCGCGCGCGGCCACGCTATCTCGTGCAGACGATCCTCGAACAGCGCGATGGGCTCTCGGTCGCCGCGCGGCCGCTGCAGGATTCGGTGCAGCAGATCGTCGCCGTCACGCGCGAGGAGAGCGACCGATGAAACCGCGCGCGGTCGTCTTCGCCTATCACAACGTCGGCGTGCGCTGTCTGCAAGTGCTGCTCGCGCGCGGCGTCGATGTCGCGCTCGTCGTCACCCACGAAGACAGCGCAAGCGAGAACATCTGGTTCGGCAGCGTCGCGCAGGTCGCGGCGGAGCACGGCATCGAAACGATCACGCCCGCCGATCCGAAATCGCCCGAGCTGTACGACATCGTCGAAAAGCTCGCGCCTGACTTCATCTTCTCGTTCTATTACCGGCACATGCTGCCCGTCGCGCTGCTTTCGCTCGCGCGGCGCGGCGCATACAACATGCACGGCTCGCTGCTGCCGAAGTATCGCGGGCGCGTGCCGACGAACTGGGCCGTCATCAACGGCGAAACCGAAACCGGCGCGACGCTGCACGAAATGGCGGAAAAGCCCGACGCCGGCGCGATTCTCGCCCAGACGCCGGTGCCGATTCTCCCCGACGATACCGCCGCGCAAGTCTTCGACAAAACGGTCGTCGCCGCCGAGCAGACACTCTGGCGCGTGCTGCCGGCGCTGCTTGCGGGCGAAGCGCCGCATCTGCCGAACGATCTGGCCGCGGGCAGCTATTACGGCGGGCGCAAGCCGGAAGATGGCCGTATCGACTGGTCGCAGCCGGCGCAGCGCGTCTACAACCTGATCCGCGCGGTCGCGCCGCCGTATCCGGGCGCATTTACGGATGTCGGCGCGGAGCGTTTCATCGTTGCGCGCGCGCGGCTCGTGCCCGAAACGGGCGCGCCGGGCGTCTCTCCCGAAAGGCTCGGTGAGTTGCGGAGTTTGCCGCCGGGCCTGACGGTGGCGGATAATGCGCTGTTCGGCGTCTGCGGCGATGGCCGCGTCGTCGCGATCCACGAATTGCGTCATCGGCCCGCGAACGCCGGCGCGCAATCGTCGGGCGAAGCGCGCACCGTCGATCCTTCCGAATTCAGCCGAATCACTCAATCCTCTCGTCATTCATGAAAAAAGTTCTGATCCTGGGTGTCAATGGCTTCATCGGCCATCACCTGTCCAAGCGCATCCTCGAAACCACCGACTGGGAAGTCTTCGGGATGGACATGCAAACCGACCGCCTGGGCGACCTCGCGAATCACGAGCGGATGCATTTCTTCGAAGGCGACATCACGATCAACAAGGAGTGGGTCGAGTATCACGTCAAGAAGTGCGACGTGATCCTGCCGCTCGTGGCCATCGCCACGCCCGCGACTTACGTGAAGCAGCCGCTGCGCGTGTTCGAGCTGGACTTCGAAGCCAATCTGCCGATCGTGCGTTCGGCCGTGAAGTACGGCAAGCATCTCGTGTTTCCGTCGACGTCCGAGGTGTACGGCATGTGCACCGACGAGCAGTTCGATCCGGAAAACTCGGTGCTCTCCTACGGCCCGATCAACAAGCCGCGCTGGATCTACGCGTGCTCGAAGCAGTTGATGGATCGCGTGATCTGGGGCTACGGCATGGAAGGCCTCAACTTCACCCTCTTCCGTCCGTTCAACTGGATCGGCCCGGGCCTCGACTCGATCTATACGCCGAAGGAAGGTTCGTCGCGCGTGGTGACGCAGTTCCTCGGGCATATCGTGCGCGGCGAGAACATCAGCCTCGTCGATGGAGGCGCGCAGAAGCGCGCGTTCACGGATATCGACGACGGCATCGGCGCGCTGATGAAGATCATCGAGAACAAGGGCGGCGTCGCGTCGGGCAAGATCTACAACATCGGCAATCCGACGAACAACTTCTCCGTGCGCGAACTGGCGAACAAGATGCTCGCGCTCGCGAACGAGTTTCCCGAGTATTCGGACAGCGCGAAGAAGGTGCAGCTCGTCGAGACCTCGTCGGGTGCGTACTACGGCAACGGTTATCAGGACGTGCAGAACCGCGTGCCGAAGATCGAGAACACGATGCAGGAACTCGGCTGGGCGCCGCAAGCCTCGATGGACGACGCGCTGCGCAAGATCTTCGAAGCTTATCGCGGCCATGTGGGCGAAGCCCGCAAGCTGGTCGAACAGTCGTAAGGCGCGCGCGTGGCTCGCATCGTCCTCAAGATCGACGTCGATACGCTGCGCGGCACGCGCGAAGGCGTGCCCAACCTCAGGCGGCTTCTCGACAAGTACAGCGCCCGCGCGACCTTCCTTTTCAGCCTCGGCCCGGACCACACCGGCTGGGCGCTGCGGCGCGTGTTCCGGCCGGGCTTTCTGAAGAAAGTGTCGCGCACGTCGGTCGTCGAGCATTACGGCGTGAAGACGCTCATGTACGGCGTGCTGCTGCCGGGGCCGGACATCGGGCGGGAAGCGGTGTCGGAAATGCGCGCGATCCACGAGGCCGGCTTCGAATGCGGCATCCATACGTGGGATCACGTCTACTGGCAGGACAACGTGCGCGGGCGCGATCGCGAATGGACCGTCGCGCAGATGCGGCAGAGCCATGCGCGCTTCATCGAAATTTTTGGTGCGCCGCCCGTCACGCACGGCGCGGCCGGCTGGCAGATGAACGGCTACGCGTTCGAGCAGATCGACGCGTGGGGCATGCGCTATGCGTCCGACGGGCGCGGCCACACGCCGTACATTCCCGTGCTCGATGGCCGCACGCTGAACCACATCCAGATGCCGACCACGCTGCCGACGCTCGACGAAGTGCTCGGCGTCGACGGCGTCGATGAAAGCAACGTCGCGGCGCACGTGCTGCGCCATACGGCGAACAATCCGCACGATCAGGTGTTCACGCTGCACGCCGAACTCGAAGGCCAGAAGCTCGCGCCGGTGTTCGAGCAACTGCTCGCCGGCTGGCGCGCGCAGGGACACAGCTTCGCCACGATGGGCGACTACCATGCTGCGCTGGACCGCGCGACGCTCCCCACGTACCCTGTGACGTGGGGCGAGATTCCGGGCCGCGCGGGCGAACTCATTGTCCAGCCGGGCTGAAGCGGCGCGTGGCCGCTTTCGAATCTCGTCTTCTTCTCGTCGCTTTTCTCGTCGTTTTTTTCTCACCGATAAACCAGAACAACCGGAGAAACCTACGTGTCAGTCGCAGTCGATCAGCCCGTTCCCGACTTCACCGCACCCGCGACGGGTGGCGAGTTCACGCTTTCGAGCCTGCGCGGCAAGAAGGTCGTGCTCTTCTTCTACCCGAAGGACAACACGCCGGGCTGCACGACCGAAAGCCTGCAATTTCGCGACCACTACGATCAGTTCACGGCGGCGGGCGCCGAGATCATCGGCATCTCGCGCGACAGCGTGAAATCGCACGACAACTTCAAGGCGAAACTCGAGTTGCCTTACACGCTGGTTTCGGACGGCGACGAAGCGATCTGCTCGCTCTTCGATGTCATCAAGATGAAGAAAATGTATGGCAAGGAAGTGCGCGGCGTGGAGCGCTCGACCTTTCTCGTCGACGCTCAAGGCGTGCTGCGGCGGGAGTTTCGCGGCGTCAAGGTGCCAGGCCACGTAGAGGCGATCGTCGAGGCTGTACAAGCGATTTGAGGCACGTTATATTGGTTCGCAATGAGCGCCTGTCCTCCCCATTCCATCTGGTTTAGCGCGAGCCGCCGTGTACCGGCCGGTACGGCCGGCATGGACCCGGGCTATGTGGGGCTTGCAAGGGAGAGGTGCTCGCCGGCAGAAGTCAGCCGCTGGTTCCGGTAGTCGGAACGGCGGCTTTTTTATTTGGCGTCGCGTAAAGCCACGGATCATCGGCTCGTGCGCGGCGTGTTGCACGCAACCTCCAAGGAGCAGATCGAAACCTAGGCGAACCGGCGATTTCGACAACGAAGCGCGCCACCGGGCGCAAACTGCTGGATTCGTATCGCTTCGAGGGCGGACGAGCAGGATGCGACAGGCGGCGCACGATACAGACCCGATTCCTTTCGAGGGAACACCATGCCTTTGCCTACCGCCCCGGCCAAGCTCGGCCATCTCCTTCCGGCCGAAGAATACAAGGCCAAAGCCCGGCCTTCGAAGCAGTCGAAGAAACAAGCCGCGGCGAGCGATGACGACGCGTACGGCGCGGTCGAGACCGTCGCCGCCGAGCGTCCCGCCACGAACGCCGCGCACACGCTGCGCTCGATCGCGAGCGAAGTGCTGACCCCGATTCCGGCCGAACCGCACACGGAAGCGGCCATGCCGCCGCCCGCGCCGGGCACCGTGCCCACGCGCGGCCGAAAATCGAAACAGACCGCGGCCCTGCTGCAGCCGGCACCGGGCGCGCGCACCGCACCGGAAGCGGTCGAAGCGCGCACCGAGCGCGTCGAAACGCCGGTGGCGACCGAAACGCCCGCGCCGGCCGCGGCAAAAGACCCGCGCGCGCAGAACAAACGCCGCAAGAGCGCAGCGGCCGAAGCCGAACTGCGCAAGCTCTTCGTGCTCGACACCAACGTGCTGATGCACGATCCGAGCTCGCTCTTCCGCTTCGAGGAACACGACGTCTATCTGCCGATGATGACGTTGGAAGAACTCGACAACCACAAGAAGGGCATGTCGGAAGTGGCGCGCAACGCGCGTCAGGTGAGCCGCACGCTCGATGCGCTCGTCGCGCACGCGGGCAACGCCGCCAAGATGACCGAAGGCATTCCGCTCGCCGCGCAAGGCAACCGCGACGCGCTCGGCCGCCTTTACTTCCAGACGACGCTCACGGACATCGAGCCGGTCGAAGGCCTGCCCGTCGGCAAGGCGGACAATCAGATTCTCGGTGTCGTGCGCGCGCTGCAGAAGGAACGTGCCGATCGCCAGGTCGTGCTGGTGTCGAAAGACATCAACATGCGCATCAAGGCGCACGCGCTCGGCCTGCCCGCCGAAGACTATTTCAACGATCAGGTTCTCGAAGACAAGGATCTGCTCTACTCCGGCGTGCGCGCGCTGCCGCAGGATTTCTGGGTCAAGCACGCGAAGGGCATGGAGAGCTGGCAAGACACGAAAACCGGCACGACGTATTACCGCGTGACCGGGCCGCTGTGTCCGTCGATGCTCGTGAACGAATTCGTCTATCTGGAGCCGCAGAACGGCGAGCCGTCGTTTCATGCGGTCGTGCGCGAACTCAACGGCAAGACGGCGCTCCTGCAGACGCTGCGCGACTACGGTCATCACAAGAACAACGTGTGGGGCATCACGGCGCGCAATCGCGAGCAGAACTTCGCGCTCAATCTCTTGATGAACCCGGAAGTCGACTTCGTCACGCTGCTCGGGCAGGCCGGCACCGGCAAGACGCTGATGGCGCTCGCCGCCGGTCTCGCGCAAGTGCTCGACGACAAGCGCTACAACGAGATCATCGTGACGCGGGCGACGGTGCCGGTCGGTGAAGACATCGGCTTTCTGCCGGGGACCGAGGAAGAAAAGATGCAGCCGTGGATGGGCGCATTCGACGACAACCTCGAAGTCCTGCAAAAGACCGACGACGCCGCCGGCGAATGGGGCCGCGCCGCGACGCAGGAACTGATTCGCTCGCGCCTGAAGGTCAAGAGCATGAACTTCATGCGCGGACGCACGTTCGTCGACAAATACGTGATCATCGACGAGGCGCAGAATCTGACGCCCAAGCAGATGAAAACGCTCGTCACGCGCGCGGGTCCGGGCACGAAGATCATTTGCCTCGGGAATATCGCGCAGATCGACACGCCTTATCTCACCGAAGGCAGTTCTGGGCTCACGTACGTCGTCGACCGCTTCAAGGGCTGGACGCACAGCGGTCATGTGACGCTTGCACGCGGTGAGCGCTCGCGTCTCGCCGATTACGCGTCCGACATTCTGTAAGCGCGCGTCTATCGCGATGAACGGCCTGGCGAAGCGATTTGCCGGGCCGTTTCTTTTCGTCTGAACGTTCCGCGACTGCAACACTTACGGCATAAACTTCATGTAGATCCTGAAGACTTCTTGTCGCACGGCCGTTCGGCGCGCTAGTATCGGCACACTGCCCTTCCTGGCGAGTGTCGCTCGCCTTTTGCAATGCATCGAATCTGGTTGCTGCTTCTCGTCACCGTACTGCTCGCCGCGTGTGGAACCGCGCCGCAGCAGACGGCACGCAAGCCCGCTGCCAGCACGAATGCAAACCGCACCTACAAAGCGCCGCCCGGCTTTCCGAATTTCGTCGATCACAGCGTGGGGCGCGAGGAAATCTCCATTCAGGCGATGTCGCTCGTCGGCGTGCCGTATCGCTGGGGTGGCAATACGCCCGATGCGGGCTTCGATTGCAGCGGGCTCGTGCGTTATGTGGTCGATCGCGCGGCGTCGGTCAATCTGCCGCGCACGACCGCCGATATGAGCTCGCGCGGCGATTCGATCGAGCCGGACGAGATCGCGCCCGGCGACCTGATTTTCTTCAACACCACCGGGCGGCCGCATTCGCATGTCGGCATTTATGTCGGCAAGCTGCGTTTCGTGAATGCGCCGTCGACGGGCGGCACCGTGCGTCTCGACTATCTGACGAACCCGTATTGGGCAAAGCGGTTCGACGGCATTCGCCGCGTCGCGCCACCGAAGGCCGCGCCCACGCCGTTCGATGCGCCGACTTACATCGCATCGCCCGCGACAACCACGGCGCCCGCATCGGCCTATGTCGCCGCGCCCGTGACAACGCCTGCGCCCGGAACGGCCTATGCCGCACCGCCCGTGACCGCGCCAGCGCGCGCGCCAACGGCCGCCGACGCTTTCGAGCCGCCGCCCGCGTCACTCACCGCGGCGCAACGTCAATCCCAGGCTGCAGGCGCGACGACGCCGAGCGTCGCGGCGATCAGCGCGTCGCCCGATCCGATCAAGGCCGTCGCCGACGCTTTCGAACCGCCGCCGCCGACATCGACAGCAGCACGCCAGCAAGCGCGCAACGCGCAAGCCGCCGACGACCCCGCCGAACCGCCTGTCCGCGTGATGCGCGCGTCCACCGGCTTGCTTTCCGCCCCGCGCCCCGCGCAGAACGACGATCCCATCGCCCGCTTCGCAACCGGCACGAACTGACGCGCATTGCGCGTCTCTGCTATCGTGTTCCGATCATTCGTCGACGGAGCGCATCACCATGGACTTGGGACTCGCGGGCAAGGTCGTCCTCATCACGGGCGGCAGCAAGGGAATCGGATTTGCATGCGCGAAAGCGTTCGCGAGCGAAGGTGCGAAGGTTGCGATCGTCTCGCGCGATGCCGCGAATCTGGCCCGCGCCCGCGAACAACTGGCGAGCGCCGGACACCATGTGCATCTCGCGCGCGCGGACCTGCACGAAGCGCACAGCGCCGAAGATGTCGTCGAGGAAGCAAGCGCCGCGCTCGGTCCGATCGATATCCTCATCAACAGCGCCGGCGCCGCGCGCCGCTATGACCCGGACACGCTCGACGCCGCGGCCTACAGGGCGGCCATGGACGCGAAGTACTTCTCGTATGTCTATCCGCAGCAAGTCGTGCTCAAGCGCATGGCCGAGCGCCTGCGCAACGATCCGGGCGTCGAGCCGGGCGCGATCGTCAATATCGTTGGAATGGGCGGGAAAATCGCGACGGACATCCACATTGCGGGCGGCGCGGCCAACGCGGCGCTGATGCTCAATACGGTCGGACTCGCGCATCACTACGCGAAACTCGGCATCCGCATCAACGCGATCAATCCGGGCGCGACGCTCACGGAGCGCGTCGAGGAGGCGCTCGATCTGGAGGCGAAACGCCAAGGCGTGACGCGCGATCAGGTGCTCGCCGAGAGCCAGGCCAACGTGCCGCTCGGGCGCTACGCAAAGCCGGAGGAGATTGCCGACGTCGCCCTTTTTCTGGCGAGCCGGCGTGCGAGTTACGTGTCGGGCGCGATCATTCCGATGGACGGCGTGTCGTCGCCGATCATCTGACGCGCGGCGGGCTCGGAGAAAGCCCGCCGGCGGCACGAATCAGAGGAAGCGGTGGCCGATCCACCAGCCGGCTGCGGCGAGCGCGGCGGATGCGGGAATGGTCAGAATCCACGCCCACACGATATTGCCCGCGACGCCCCAACGCACCGCGCTGAACTTCTGCGTCGCGCCGACGCCGACGATCGCGCCGGTGATCGTATGCGTCGTCGAAACAGGAATGCCGAGAAACGACGCGACGAACAGCGTGATCGCCCCGCCCGTTTCCGCGCAAAATCCGCCGACGGGCTTCAGCTTCGTGATCTTCTGACCCATCGTGCGCACGATGCGCCAGCCGCCGAACAGCGTGCCGAGCCCCATCGACAGATAGCAAAGACCGATGACCCAGACGGGCGGCGCTTCGGAGCTGGCCGACGCGTAGCCGGTCGCGATCAGCAGCATCCAGATGATGCCGATGGTCTTCTGCGCGTCATTGCCGCCGTGCCCAAGCGAATACAGGCCCGCCGAGACGAGCTGCATGCGGCGAAAGCGCCGGTCGACCTTTGAAGGCGGCGTGCGGAAATACAGCCACGACACGAGCAGCATGAAGAACGAGCCGAGCACGAAACCGAGCAGCGGCGAGATGAAGATGAACGCGACCGTCTTGAGCAGCCCGTCCCAGTTGAGCGAGGCCCAGCCCGACTTCGCGAGCGCCGCGCCGACTAGACCGCCGATCAGCGCGTGCGACGAACTCGATGGAATGCCGTAAATCCACGTGACGATATTCCAGCCGATCGCGCCGACGAGCGCGCCGAAAATGACGTAGTGATCGACGATTTCGGGATCGATCGTGCCCTTGCCGACCGTCGCGGCGACTTTCAGATGAAAGATGAAATACGCGATGACGTTGAACGCGGCGGCAAAGGCGACCGCCTGTTGCGGCTTGAGCACGCCCGTCGAGACGACGGTGGCAATGGAGTTGGCGGCGTCGTGGAAGCCGTTCATGAAGTCGAACGCGAGCGCGACTATGACGAGCAAGGCGACTGCCCAGATGGCGAGTTGAATCGAATGCATCGGTTGGTGTTGTTTTGACCGGTCTTGAAATGCGGTGCCGGTTTGTCGTCCCGGTTTCTCGTGTCCCGCCGCGCGCGGGCCTGCCGCGCGCCGGGGGCTTGGACGGCGTGGTCAGGCGTTTTCCAGCACGATGCCTTCGATGATGTTCGCGACGTCTTCGCACTTGTCGGTGATCGTCTCGAGCAGCTCGTAAATCGCCTTCAGCTTGATGAGATTCTTCACGTCGTCTTCCTCGCGGAAGAGCTTCGACATGGCCGAGCGCAGCACGCGGTCGGCGTCGGACTCCAGACGGTCGATTTCCTCGCAGATCTTCAGGATCTCGCTCGCGCGCTTCATGTCCGCCAGCAATTCGACGGCCTTCTGCACGCGCGTGACCGTGCCGGTGCAGATATGCGCGAGCTGGCTCGCCTCCGATGTCACCGCGCGCACGTCGTACAGCGAGATGGCCGTGGCGACGTCCTCCATCAGGTCGAGGATGTCGTCCATCGTCGTGATGAGCTTGTGGATTTCGTCGCGGTCGAGCGGCGTGATGAACGTCTTGTGCAGCAGATCGATGGTTTCGTGCGTGAGCTTGTCGGCGCGCTTTTCGTTCGCCTGCACGTTCTGCTTGTGGACCTCGGCTTCGTCGAGGTTGTCGATCAGCAATTCGAGCTCGCGGCTCGCATCAACCATGCACTTCGCGTGCGCGTTGAAAATCTCGAAGAATTTGCCCTCGGTGGGCATGAAACGACCGAACATGAATTTCCCGCTAAATGGGTCAATTTGAGACAGACATCAAACTGACATATTGTACCTGCGCGCACTACCGGGCGCACCGCGCGTGCCTGTCGCACGAAGGCCAATGTCGCGAGGAATCGACAATGGAAGCGACGGACGTTTATTCGCCGCCGTAGAAGTTCTGCGCTCCGGCGAAGTTGTCAAACTTCGTGTACTGGCCGTGGAAAGTCAGGCGAACCGGGCCGATCGGACCGTTACGCTGCTTGCCGATGATGATTTCGGCCGTGCCCTTGTCGGGGCTGTCCGGGTTGTAGACTTCGTCGCGATAGATGAAAAGAATCACGTCCGCGTCCTGTTCGATAGCGCCCGATTCGCGCAGGTCCGACATGATCGGCCGCTTGTTCGGACGCTGCTCCAGTCCGCGATTCAACTGCGACAGCGCGATCACCGGCACGTCGAGTTCCTTCGCGAGGCTCTTGAGCGAACGCGAGATTTCCGAGATTTCCGTGGCGCGGTTTTCGCCACCGCCCGAACCGGACATGAGCTGCAAATAATCGACGATGATCAGCCCGAGCTTGCCGCATTGCCGCGACAGACGCCGCGCGCGCGAGCGCAGTTCCATTGGGTTGAGGCCGCCCGTTTCGTCGATGAAAAGCTGCGCCTCGCTCATTTTCTGCACGGCATGCGTGAGCTTCGGCCAATCCTCGTCGGTGAGACGCCCGGTACGCATGCGATGCTGATCGAGCCGGCCGACCGAGCCGAGCATACGCATCGTGAGTTGCGTGCCGGGCATTTCCATCGAGAACACCGCGACGGGCAGGCCGTACTCCACCGCTACGTATTCGCCGATGTTCATCGAGAAAGCCGTCTTACCCATCGACGGACGCCCCGCCACGATGATCAGTTCGCCGCCATGCATGCCCGAAGTCATGCGATCGAGGTCGACGAAGCCTGTCGGCGTGCCAGTCACATCGCTCGGATTGGCCGTGTGATACAGCGTGTCGATGCGCTCGACGACCTGCGTGAGAAGCGGTCCGATCTCCAGAAAACCCTGCGTGCCGCGCGCGCCGTCTTCGGCGATCGAAAACACGCGGGCTTCCGCCTCGTCGAGAATCTGGCGGACTTCCTTGCCCTGCGGATTGAAGGCATCGGCGGAAATTTCGTCGGCCACCGACACGAGGCGGCGCAGCACCGCGCGATCGCGCACGATCTCCGCGTAGCGCCGAATGTTCGCCGCGCTCGGCGTGTTCTGCGCGAGCGCGTTCAGATACGCGAGCCCGCCCACTTCCTCGGCCTTGCCGGCCATCGTGAGCGCTTCGTAGACGGTGATGACGTCCGCGGGGCGCGTCGCCGCGATCAACTTGCCGATGTGCTCATAAATGATGCGATGGTCGTAGCGATAAAAATCGCTTTGATGCATCACGTCGGCGATGCGGTCCCATGCAGCGTTATCCAGCAGCAAGCCGCCGATCACGGATTGTTCGGCTTCGATCGAATGCGGCGGGACTTTCAGCGCGTCGAGTTGCGGGTCTTTGGACGGAGCGTTCATGGGGTGGAATTATCGATGAATTCGGCGCGTAGGAACAACGCTCAGACAAATAAAAAAGGCAGGAACCTCGACGGTTCCTGCCCTTCTTTCCTGCGCCGCGAGGCGTGACGCCCCGCGTGAAACTTACGCGTGCTCGCCGAGCACCGACACCGTGACGTCGACCAGCACGTCCGTGTGCAGCGCCACTTGAACCGGATGGTCGCCGACCATCTTGATCGGGCCTTGCGGCAGACGCACTTGCGCCTTTTCCACTTCCGCGAAGCCTTGCTTCTTCAGCGCGTCAGCGATGTCCGCGTTCGTGACCGAACCGAACAGGCGGCCGTCGACGCCAGCCTTCTGCGAGATCTGAACCGTGAAGCCGTTCAGCTTTTCGCCTTGCGCTTCGGCAGCCTTCAGCTTCTCGGCAGCGACCTTTTCGAGTTCGGCGCGGCGAACTTCGAATTCGGCGATTGCGTCCTTGGTCGCGCGGCGAGCCTTCTTGCCGGGGATCAGGAAGTTACGTGCGTAGCCGTCCTTGACCTTGACGATATCGCCGAGGTTGCCCAGGTTGACGACCTTTTCCAAAAGAATGATTTGCATTTTTGGCTTTCCTTAGTGCGTCGTCTGATTAGGCCTTGTGCAGGTCGGTGTACGGCAGGAGCGCGAGGAAACGCGCGCGCTTGATTGCCGTGTCGAGCTGGCGCTGATAGTGCGCCTTCGTGCCAGTCAGACGAGCCGGCGTGATCTTGCCGTTTTCGCCGATGAAGTCCTTCAGCGTTTCCGTGTCCTTGTAGTCGATGTACTCGACACCGGCTGCCGTGAAACGGCAGAACTTCTTGCGCTTGAAGAGCGGGTTTTGTTGCTGACGACGCTTGTCGAATTTCTTACCAGTCGGGCGGGGCATGATTAGTCCTTTCCAATGTCCTGCAATTCTGTGATGTGAAACACCAGGGTTCGCGCGTTACGGCTTTTCTTCGCCAGAAAGCCGGTGAAGCGTGTTTCGACGCCCATCGGACAACTTTCCAGTCTGCCGCTCGCTTCGCCGGCCGCCACCGCCTGCAGTGTCAGTTCGATTTTCCGGGCGATGCCCGCTTCGACGACTTCTGCCGCGTGTTGCAACGTGCAGCTTGCGATCGGGATGCCGGCGGGCGAATACCGCACCGGTTCGCGTTCCACGACGCTTGCTGTCAGTTGCAGCCGGTTCATTCCTGGTGGCTTGACAGTATCGAACTGTCGTTAAGCCTGCGCTTCGGACGGCTGGCTGGCCGCCTTCTTGGCTTCTTCGCGCTGCACTTCCTTCATCATCGGCGACGGGCCGGTTTCGGCCTTCTTCATCTTGACGATGAGGTGACGCAGAACGGCGTCGTTGAACTTGAACGCGTGCTCCAGCTCTTCGAGCGTAGCCTGATCGCATTCGATGTTCATGCAGACGTAGTGAGCCTTCGCGAGTTTCTCGATCATGTAGGCCAGTTGGCGACGGCCCCAGTCTTCGATGCGGTGGATCTGGCCACCGTGCGACGTGATCGTGCTCTTGTAGCGCTCGATCATCGCGGGCACTTGCTCGCTTTGATCGGGGTGCACGATAAAGACGATTTCGTAATGACGCATATTCACTCCTTGTGCGAACTTTTGGATAGAAGCCGCCCGGGCGTCGGACCGGTGCGGCAAGTGAGAAGCCCGAGAGTATATACCTGCCGGGTATCTTCGTGCAAGGCTTTGGCTGCTTTTTCAAGCACTTAGCCCACAGAGTGCGTCTCGCCGGGCAACGTGAGCGGGCGGCTCCAGTAACCCGGCTGCGTATAAATTTCCTTAAGATAATCAATGAAATAGCGCACGCGCGCCGGCACATAGCGCTGCTGCGGATAGACCGCAAGGATGTCGTAGTCGGGAAGCTCGAAGTCGTCGAGCACGGTTTCGAGTTCACCCGATTCGAGTTGCCGCTGGATTTCCCAGGTAGAGCGCCAGCCGAGCCCAAGCCCTTCCGATGCCCAGCGATGCAGCAATTCGCCGTCGTTGCAATCCAGATTGCCGGTCACGCGCACGGTCACGACCTTGCCGTTGCGCCGGAAATACCAGCCGCGGTTCTGTCCGCCTTGCAGGTTGAACGCAAGGCAGTTGTGGTTCGGCAGGTCCTCGAGCGTTTTCGGGCGTCCATGCTTCTTGAAGTACGCGGGCGTGCCGCACACGACGCGCCGGTTGCTCGCGAGCTTCACCGCGACGAAATTCGGGTCCACCGCCCCGCCGATGCGAATCGACAGGTCATAGCCCTCGCGCACCAGATCGACGACGCGGTCGGTCAGATTGAACGACATCTGCAGTTCCGGCTTGTCGCGCACGAACGGCGGCGCATGCGGCGCGACATGCATGCGCCCGAACGCCGCCGGCGCCGACACGATCAGATGCCCGCCCACCGCGCGCCGTCCCGCTGCAAGCTCGTTTTCCGCCTGATCCCAATCCGCGAGCAGGTTCTTGCAGCGGTCGAGAAATGCCGCGCCCTCTTCGCTCACGACTAGCCGCCGCGTCGAGCGATACATCAGCTTCACGCCGATGCGCTTTTCGAGGGCGTCGATGCGCCGTCCGAGAATCACGGGCGATACGCCCTCTTCAAGTGCCGCCGCCGCGAGACTGCCCGCCTCGGCCACGCGCACGAAGGTTTCTATCTGCTTGAAGCGGTCCATGCGTGTCTCCCGCCAATGCCCCGTCACGCCGGCATTCGATACTTTTTGTTTGGAAAAAAACGACTGTCGCTGATCTTATCAAACCTTTTTCACAGACTTAAAGTGCAACGGAACCCTGCTTGAATGCAGACAGCGATTTCGGATAGAGACCCCAGGAAGGAGACAACCATGCCCAAGATGAGAGCCGTCGACGCAGCCGTCCTCGTGCTGGAAAAAGAAGGAATCGATACCGCGTTCGGTGTGCCGGGCGCGGCCATCAACCCGTTCTATTCCGCGATGAAGAAGTCGGGCGGCATCAGCCACGTGCTCGCGCGCCACGTCGAAGGCGCATCGCACATGGCCGAAGGTTATACCCGCGCGGCGCCGGGCAATATCGGCGTGTGTATCGGCACGTCGGGTCCGGCGGGCACGGACATGATCACCGGCCTCTACTCGGCGCAGGCCGACTCGATCCCCATTCTCGCGATCACCGGACAGGCGCCGCGCGCGCGTCTGTACAAGGAAGATTTCCAGGCCGTCGATATCGAATCGATCGCCAAGCCCGTCACGAAATGGGCCGTCACCGTGCGCGAACCGGCGCTCGTGCCGCGCGTGTTCCAGCAGGCTTTCCATCTGATGCGCTCGTGCCGTCCGGGTCCGGTGCTGGTCGATTTGCCGATCGACGTGCAATTGGCCGAAATCGAATTCGACATCGACACGTACGAGCCGCTGCCGGTCTACAAGCCGAAAGCGACGCGCGCGCAAATCGAAAAAGCATTGACGATGCTCAACGACGCGCAAAAGCCGTTGATCGTCTCGGGCGGCGGCGTGCTCAACGCGGCGGCGGAAGACCTGCTCGTGCAGTTCGCGGAGACGCTCGGCGTGCCCGTCATTCCGACGTTGATGTCGTGGGGCGCGATCCCCGACGACCACCCGCTCATGGCCGGCATGGTCGGCTTGCAAACGTCGCACCGCTACGGCAACGCGACGATGCTCGCTTCCGATTTCGTGCTCGGCATCGGCAACCGCTGGGCGAATCGCCACACGGGCAGCGTCGAGGTTTACACCAAGGGCCGTAAGTTCGTGCACGTGGATATCGAGCCGACGCAGATCGGCCGCGTGTTCGGACCGGATCTCGGCATCGTGTCGGATGCGAAGGCCGCGCTCGAACTGTTCGTGGAAGTGGCGAAGGAATGGAAGGCGGCGGGCAAGCTGAAGGACCGCGGCGCGTGGGTCGCGGATTGCCAGCAGCGCAAGCGCACGATGCAGCGCAAGACGCACTTCGACAATGTGCCGATGAAGCCGCAGCGCGTCTACGAAGAGATGAACCTCGCGTTCGATCGCGATACGTGTTTCGTGACGACGATCGGTCTTTCGCAGATCGCGGGCGCCCAGTTCCTGCATGTGTTCAAGGCGCGCAACTGGATCAACTGCGGCCAGGCCGGCCCGCTCGGCTGGACGATCCCCGCCGCGCTCGGCGTGCGTGCGGCCGATCCGCAACGCAAGATCGTCGCGCTGTCGGGCGACTATGACTTCCAGTTCATGATCGAAGAGCTCGCGGTCGGCGCGCAATTCAAGCTGCCGTACGTGCACGTCGTCGTGAACAACTCGTATCTCGGGCTGATCCGTCAGGCGCAGCGCGGCTTCGACATGGACTACTGCGTGCAGCTCGCGTTCGACAACATCAACGCGCCCGAACTCGAAGGCTACGGCGTCGATCACGTCGCGGTTGCCGAAGGCCTCGGCTGCAAGGCGCTGCGCGTGTTCAAGCCGGAAGACATCGCCGGAGCGCTGAAGCAGGCGCAGGCGTTGGCGGCGGAGCATCAGGTGCCGGTCGTCGTCGAGATGATTCTCGAGCGCGTGACCAACATCGCGATGGGCACCGAGATCGACGCGATCAACGAGTTCGAAGAACTCGCCGAAAGCAAGGCCGATGCGCCGACCGCCGTCACGCCGCTCGACTGAAGCATCGCCGCCGCGCGTTCGTCGAGTACGCGCGGCGCGAATCCACTGACCGACCATCAGGAAAGAACAATGCCGAAATTTGCCGCGAACCTGACCATGCTGTTCAACGAAGTCCCGTTTCTCGATCGCTTCGCCGCGGCCGCGAACGCGGGTTTCAAGGCGGTCGAGTTCCTGTTTCCGTACGCGTTCTCGATCAGCGATATCCAGCAGCGCCTGAAGGACAACGACCTGCGGATCGTGCTGCACAACCTGCCCGCCGGCAACTGGGAAGCGGGCGAGCGCGGCATCGCGTGCTTGCCGGACCGCGTCGCGGAGTTCCGTGAAGGCGTGCCGCGCGCGATCGAATATGCGAAGGCGCTGAACGTGCCGCAACTGAATTGCCTCGTCGGCATTCCGGGGGCGGGTGTATCGGTGGATCAGGCGCGCGCGACCATCGTCGAAAACCTGCGTTTTGCGGCCGACGCGCTGAAGAAGGAAGGCATCCGCTTGCTCGTCGAGCCGTGCAACGCCTACGACATTCCGGGCTTCGCGCTGAATCGTTCGAAGGAAGGGCTGGACGTGATCCAGGCGGTCGGTTCGGACAATCTGTTCCTGCAGTACGACATCTATCACATGCAGCGCATGGAAGGCGAACTCGCCGCGACGATCAAGAAGAACCTGCCGAAGATCGCGCACATCCAGCTTGCCGACAACCCCGGCCGCAATGAACCGGGCACCGGCGAGATCAACTATCCGTTCCTGTTCGCGCTGCTCGACGACATCGGCTATCAAGGCTGGATCGGCTGCGAATACAAGCCGCTCAACGGCACGGAAGCGGGTCTCGGCTGGCTTCAATCGATCGGCGGCGTGCAGCAGCGCGCCACGGCTTAACGAGAGACACAAGGAGGAGCATCAAGTATGGCAACCATCGGTTTCATCGGCCTCGGCATCATGGGCGCGCACATGGCGCGCAATCTCATCAAGGGCGGCCACAAGCTCGTCGTGAACGGCAAGTTTCCGGTGCCGGACGACATCCGCGCGCAGACGCAGGTCGTCGCGGATTCGACCGCGGTCGCGCAGGAAAGCGAGATCGTCATCACGATGGTGCCCGACACGCCCGATGTCGCCAATGTGCTGTTCGCCGATGACGGGGTCGCGAAGGGTCTCACGAAGGGCAAGCTCGTGATCGACATGAGCTCGATCGCGCCGCTGGAGACGCAGGAGTTCGCGAAGAAGATCAACGCGCTCGGCTGCGATTATCTCGATGCGCCGGTGTCCGGCGGCGAGGTCGGGGCGCGCGAAGCGACGCTCACGATCATGGTCGGCGGCCCGGAGAAGTCGTTCAACATCGCGAAGCCGCTGTTCGAACTGATGGGCAAGAACATTTCGCTCATCGGCGATAACGGCGCGGGTCAGACGTGCAAGGTCGCCAACCAGATCATCGTCGCGCTGAACATCGAGGCGGTCGGCGAGGCGCTGCTCTTCGCCGCGCGTTCGGGCGCCGATCCGGAGCGCGTGCGCAAAGCGCTGATGGGCGGTTTTGCATCGTCGCGCATTCTCGAAGTGCACGGTGAGCGCATGACGAAGCGCACGTTCAATCCGGGCTTCCGCATCGAACTGCATCAGAAGGACCTGAATCTCGCGCTCGATGGCGCGCGCAAGATGGGCCTCGCCCTGCCCCACACCGCGAGCGCGCAGCAACTTTTCAGCGTGTGCGCGGCGAACGGCGGCCGTGCGTGGGATCACTCGGCGCTCGTGCGCGCGCTCGAGATCATGTCGAACTTCCAGGTGGCCGAGGAGCCGCAGCAGAGCAAAGCTGCTGCGTGATTCGCGTCATCTGAACCGTGGGGCGTCCCGCGTATGGGCACGCGGGACAAATGCCGCTCTGGGCTGAGGGCGGCAAGTGGGGTCCGAGAAGCGGCACCCGGCGGTGCGCCGGGTAAGCCTTGGTCGGTCAGACGGTTTGTCGTCGGGTGTCCGCGTCGGATTGTTGCAGTTTGCGTCCTACCGCTGAAGCATGAGCGGTGCTACAAATCCTTTTGTTGAAACTCAGAACTATCCGGTGGTGATCGCGACTAATCTGCCTAGACTTCGCGGGCCGTCACACCACCGTTAATCAAGGAGTTGAACAATGGGAATTCTCAGCTTTATCAAGGAAGCGGGCGAGAAACTCTTCGGCGCAGCCGCGCCGAGCGCGCAGGCGGCTTCTGCTGCCGCGCCGGTCGATGTCGCCGCTCTCAATCAGAAAGCGGGCGAGGCTATCGCGACGTACCTTCGCTCGCAAGGCCTCAACGCAGATAACCTCGATGTCAAATATGACGGGGCGTCGCATACGGTGACGGTGTCGGGTCAGGCGCCGGATCAGGCGACGAAGGAGAAGATCCTCGTCGCGGCGGGCAATGTGCAGCATGTCGACAAGGTCGACGATCAAATGACCGTGCCGAATAGCGAGCCTGAATCGCAGTACTACACTGTGGTGTCGGGTGACAATCTTTGGAAGATTGCTGAGAAGTATTACGGGAACGGTTCGAAGAACGATGTGATTTTCGAGGCTAACAAGCCGATGTTGAAGAGTCCGGACAAGATTTATCCCGGGCAGGTTTTGCGGATTCCTGCGGTTAGCTGATTTCTCTTCTTGGTTTCGGGACGCGGGCTTTGTGGTTCGCGTTTTTTTGCTTTCGCGCCGGATCCCGGTTTCTTTGTGGTTTATTAGCGCTGCCCCTGTGCGGGGCGGCACTTACTTTCTTTGCTGCTGCAAAGAAAGTAAGCAAAGAAAGCAGCTTTTCAGGCCCGCGGTCACACGCAGGTTGAGTAGTACTCTCGTCCTCGGTGGCACTCGCCTAAGTGTCGCCCTCATAGGCCCAACTGGGCTTGGCTCGCGCACGGTCCGCCACATCGCACCACATAACGAACTGGTGCAGCACGAAAGAGCATCGGCACAGCGCTGCGCGCTGCCGTCGGGTATGCGAGGGAAACCATCGAAGAAAAAGCACTTGCAAACCCGATCGACCCATCGGCCGCGCAGCGGGCTGGAGCTATATCGTGCTGAACCCGCGCGCTAAACGGACTCGCGAGTCAAACCGTGCGCGATCCAAGCCCGGTGATTGTGATGAGGGCACACGTTAGGCGAGTGCCACGGTAAACGAGAGGACTACCCAACGTGCGTGTGACCGCGGGCGTAACAGAAGCTGCTTTCTTTGCCTACTTTCTTTGCAGCAGCAAAGAAAGTAGGTGCCGCCCCGCACAGGGGCAACGCTAATAGACCAAAAACAAAACGGGATCCGGCGAAAGACTCACTCCAATTCCCTCAACCCCTCAAGCAAAGTAGGAATCAACTCACTCACCGTAGGATGAATATGCATAGCCCGCTGCAAGGTCCCATAAGGCGCATCCGCATTCATGATATCGATGAACGTATGAATAGCCTCATCCCCTTCGATGCCATAAATCGCCGCCCCTAAAAACCGCTGCGTGCGCGCATCGACCAGCGCCTTCATGAAGCCATCCGTTTCCCCGCGTTCCCGAGCGCGCCCCACGCGTGACATCGGCATCGTCGCGATGAGCGCCTCGCGTCCATCTTTTCTCACCTCTTCCTCGCTCATCCCCACACGAGCAAACGGCGGATCGACAAACACCGCATACGCCATGATGCGTGTATCGACACTGCGCGATTCTCCATCGATCAGGTTCGAAGCGATGATCTCGTAATCGTTCCACGACGTATGCGTGAACGCGCCGCGCCCATTCACGTCGCCCAAGGCATAGATGCCTTCCACATTGGTCCGCAACTGGCCGTCGACATCGATCATGCCGTGCCGGTTCACAGCCACACCCGCCCGCTCAAGACCGAGGTCGTCCGTGTTGGGCGTGCGGCCCGTCGCGAAGAGCACATGCGATGCGTCGATCACCTCATCGCCGATGACCACGCGCACACCGCGCGCCGACGGCTCCGCGCGCGAAATTTGCGCGCCAAAACGAAACTCGACGCCCTCGCGCACGAACACATCCTGCATCGCGCGAGCAACGTCCTCATCCTCGCGCGTCAAAATACGATCGCCGCGCACGAGCAATGTCACGCGGCTGCCGAAGCGGCGGAACATCTGACCGAATTCGAGCGCGATATAGCTCGCGCCGACGATCACCAGATGTTCGGGCACTTCCGTCAACTCGAGAATCGTCGAATTGGTCAGATACGGCACGCGCTCGAGCCCGTCGATGTCCGGCACCACCGCGCGCGTGCCCGTGTTGATGAAGACGAGATCGGCGTTGATCGCCTGCGTCGAGCCGTCGCTTGCCTCGATCGATAGTGCGCGCGGCCCGGTAAAGCGCCCATGTCCGTTGAACACGGTAAGGTTGTTCGTCCCGCGCAGCCACTTCTCGATGCCCGTGCGCGATCCTTCGATCACCTCGTCCTTGCGCGCTTTCACGCGCGCCATGTCGATGGTGATATCGCCGCCGATCATCACGCCGTATTGCGCCGCCGTGCGCGCAACATGCGCGGCGCGCGCGCTCGCGACATAGGTCTTCGTCGGCGTGCAGCCGACATTCACGCACGTGCCGCCGAACAGATGCCGCTCGATCACGGCAGTGCGCCTGCCGCTTTCCGCAAGCCGTACGGCAAGCGGCGAGCCGCCCTGCCCCGTACCGATGACGACCGCATCGAAGTGCTGTGACATGCTCGTTTTCTCCCCGGCATTTTGCGTTCAAAACGCAAAATGCCATGCGAATGAAGCGGATGAGGAATGCAATGCCGGATCGAAATGCATCTTACGCGCAACTCAATGGAAAGGCAGACGCCGTGCCCGTGTTCGTCGCGCGCTCCAATACAGGCATGGCGCGTGCTGTTTCTCTGACGAACGACCCGCGTCATCGCGCCACGCGGCACGATCGACCAAGCGCCCACACACCAACACGCATAAAGAAGCCCTAAGGCATACATGACCGAGACGATCTGGTTTCTCGTCGTCGGCGGCGTGCTCATTTTCATGGGCCTCGCCAGTTCGACGTTCAAGCGTCTGCCGATCAGCACCGCGATGTGCTATCTCGCGATCGGCTTCGCCATGGGTCCAGCCGCAGCCAATCTACTGACGCTCGACCTCGCCACCGACGCCACCGTCCTCAGGCGCATCACCGAAGTCGCGATGCTCGTATCGCTGTTCGCGATCGGTCTGAGGCTGCGCGTGCCGCCGACCGACCGCATCTGGATCCTGCCGATCCGCCTCGGCCTCGTCGCGATGATATTCACCGTCGTTCTGCTCACGCTCTTCGGCGCGTACGTGCTCGGGCTCAGTTGGGGACCGGCGCTGCTGCTCGCCGCGATGCTCGCACCGACCGATCCCGTACTCGCTCACGACGTGCAAGTGGAAAAACCCGGCGACATCGACCTGTTGCGTTTCTCGCTGACCGGCGAAGGCGGTCTCAACGATGGCATCGCGCTGCCGATCGCGCTGCTCGGCATCGCCGTGTGCCGCTTCGAGGCGACGCCAAGTGAAGCACTGCACTGGAATTTTGCATTACAGGCGATATGGGGCATTGCAGGCGCGCTCGTCAGCGGCTGGCTGCTCGGCGCGCTGTCGGTGCGGCTCGTCGCGTATCTGCGCACGCGCCACGGTCAGGCGCTCGGGCCCGAAGGCTTCTATGCGCTCGGGCTCATCGCGTTGTCCTATGGCGTCGCCGAATTGCTGCACACATACGCGTTCCTCGCGGTGTTCGCAGCGGGTCTCGCGATGCGCCGCGTCGAACAAAAGGCAAGTGGCGACAAATCCGCGCGCCAGGCGGTCGGCAAGATCGACGCGGACGACGTCGGCGCCGCGGCGGCCGATCCCGAACGCGCGCACGCATTCGTGGCCGAGCGCGTGCACGGCTTCACGATCGAACTGGAACGCATTGCCGAAGCCGCGATCATGCTTATGGTCGGCGCCGTGCTCGCGACGTTGTGGCGCGATCTCTTCACCTGGCGCGCGATCGCGCTGATCGTCGCGCTCTTTCTGGTGTTGCGGCCCGCGGCGGTCGAGGCATCGCTGATCGGATCGAATGCGAGCGGCGCGCAAAGACGGCTCATGAGCTGGTTCGGCATGCGAGGCGTCGGCTCGTTCTATTATCTGCTCTATGCACTCGAACACGCGCCGCGCGACGTCGCCGCGCCGCTCGTTCCGCTCGTCATCGCGACGATCGCCGCTTCGGTCGTCGTGCACGGCATCACCGCGACGCCGCTCATGAATCGTTATCAGCGCACGCGATCCGATGACTAGCGATGCAACTCTCATCGAGGACCGGACAAGCGTGAAGCAACTGATTTTTTTCTGCGGACATGCGGGCACCGGCAAGACGACGCTCGCCAAGGAGCTATTCGCGCCACTCATGCAGGCGAGCGGCGCGCCCTTCTGCCTGCTCGACAAGGACACGCTCTACGGCGCGTACAGCGCGGCCGCGATCGGCGCGCTGACCGGCGATCCGCACGATCGCGACAGCCCGCTTTTCATCGAGCATTTCCGCGATCCCGAGTATCGCTGTCTGATCGATACCGCCGCTGAAAATCTCGCGCTCGGCGTGAGTGTCGTGATCGTCGCGCCGCTTACGCGTGAAGTGCGCAATGCGCGTCTTTTCGATCGAGCGTGGCTCGGTATCGATGACGATGTCGACATTAGCGTCGTGTGGGTGCACGTCGAGGAAGATGTGGCGCGCGAGCGCATCGTCGCGCGGAACGATCCGAACGATGCATACAAGCTCGCGCATTGGGAAAAGTATCGCGAGCGCCTCTTCGTTCCCGACGAAGCGCTCGCGCGCACGCTCGTGATGTTCGATAACACCGCGCCGTCCGATGAAGCGCGCGCCAAGCTGCTCGCGCGCCTGACCGCTCAGGCCGCCGCGAGCTGACGCGCCGTTGCCACCGCGTTCGCGCCTTCGTACAGCTTGCCGAAGCGATTGTCGAGAAACGCGGCGAGCGGCACCTGCTCCTGACGCACGAAACCGCTTTGCGGCAGCACGCCTTCGCGGAAGAGATCGAGCTCGGCGCAGATCGCACCGGCGGTCGTGATCTGTATTGCGCTCATCGGCACGCCACATACATCCTTCGCGAAGATCTTGCGCGTGAACACGTCCTGCACGAGTTGACCACGTCGCATGCCCGTCACCGTGACGAAGATCAGCACGACGTCCTGCGCCGTCGACGGCACCGCGCGCTTCAGCATCGTCTTCAGACCATCGCGATCGGTGGACATGCGCAGATCGTCGAGCAGGAACTTCATCAGATCGCGATGCCCCGGATAGCGCACCGACTTGTAGTCGAGCGTTTCGACTTTGCCGGCGAGCGTCTCGCATAGCGTGCCGAGTCCGCCCGACGTGTTGAACGCCTCGTACTCGATGCCATCCAGCGAAAAATGCTCGACGCCTTCTAGCGGCTGCACCCATTGCGTGCGCCCCTCGCGGATCGCTTCGCACGGCTGGCAATACTCGTTGATGAGGCCGTCGATGCTCCACGTGAGGTTGTACTTCAGCGCGTTGGTCGGAAACTCGGGCAGCGCGCCAACGCGCATTTTTACTTCGCGCACATCGTCGAGACGCTTCGCGAGATCGTGCGCGACGATGCCGATGAAGCCCGGCGCAAGACCGCATTGCGGCATGAACGCGAGTTCCGAATCGTCGGCGATGGCGCGGATCGCATGCGTCGCGCGCACGTCTTCGGTGAGATCGAAATAATGTACGCCCGCCGCTTTCGCCGCCGACGCGACGTTGATCGCGAGGTAATACGGCAGCGCGTTGATGAGTGCGTCGAAGCCGACGAGCGCCTGCCGCAGCGCGGGCGTATCGGCGGAATCGACGCGGCGCGTCGGGATGCCTTGCGCGTCGATGAGCGCGAGCGCGTGCTCGTCGCGATCGAACGCGACGACGTCGAAATCCCCCGTTTCACGCAGCAAATGGGCAATGCTCTGACCGATCAATCCGGCGCCGACGAGGGCCACTTTCATCTTCATCTCCTTTATGTGCGGGTTTGGCCGAGACCATCTCCACACAGTTTAGGAGCGCACGAATACTGATCCTAGAAGCAAAATGATGCGCTTCGACGAGGGTTTTCGTCGTTTCGACGATGCAATGCTGCAAATCGTAGCGAACGGCGGTTATCCGGCGCGGTCGATCTTGCGCGCGAGAATGATCGACGTCGTCGTGCGCTCGACGCCTTCCAGCGCGCCGATCTCGTCGAGCAGATCGTTGAGGCGATCGGGCGAATCGGCACGCAGCCACGCAACATAATCGAATTCGCCGCTCACCGCGCACAGCAGTTGAATCTCGGGCATACGCGCGAAGCGCTTCTGCAGGTCGCGGCCATACTTCGGCATGAGCTTGATGCCGACATACGCTTGAATACTGGCATCGAGCACGTCCTGGCCTAGCCTCACGCCGTAGCCCGCGATCACGTCGTTCTTTTCGAGCCGCGCAATGCGCGCGATGACCGTCGTGCGCGCGATGCCCAGTTGGCGCGCCAGGTTCGCCACGCTCTCGCGCGCGTTCATTTGCAGGAGCGCGACGAGATTGCGATCGATGTCATCGAGCTGATCGAGGCGCGGCGGTCTCATAGGGGCGTCGTCCTTGAATTTTGTGTTTTGCGTTATGCGTTTTGAATGCCATCCGGCATCTTGCATTCTGCATTGCGCACGTCGTGCGTGGTGCGTCGTGCGGTTCTCGTGTTTCGCATTATCGCCGAGACGTAGCGAAAAACGCCTGCTCACACGCCGAGCTTATTCACCATGAATTCGACGAAACTCGCGAGCTTGGGCGTCGCACGCGTGTCGCGGGGATAGACCAAATGCACCGGCGACGGCTTCGGCAAGCAGTCCGCGAGAACGGCGACGAGCGCGCCGCTGCCCAGTTCATCTTCGACGAGGGCGTGCGGCTGAAGCACGAGGCCGAAGCCGGCAAGCGCGGCCTTTTTCAACGCCTGCCCGTTGTTCGCGCGAAAGCGCGCGGATTGCGTACGGCGCGCGTGCATCGCATCGTCTTCGCCTTCGAGCCGCCAGCCCGCTTCGCGTCCCAGATGCACGAAGCCCAGGCACTCGTGGCTCGCGAGATCGGCCGGCGTGGCCGGGGTGCCCGCGCGCGCGAGGTAATCAGGGGACGCGCACACCGTCATCGCGTAGGGCTTGAGCGGACGCGCGACGAAGCTCGAATCGGCGAGCGCACCGATGCGTACGGCTGCATCGAACCCTTCCTCCACGATATCGACCATGCGGTTCGTCAGATCGAGCTCGACCGTGATCTGCGCGAACGCCGCGAGGAATTCGGTGACGGCGGGCGTGACGAACTGCGCGCCGTACGTGAGCGGCACAGTGACGCGCAATGTGCCGCGCGGCGTCGCGCTCATCGATTCGGCAAGGGAATCGGCCGAATCGACTTCCGCGAGAATGCGGCGGCAGCGCTCGTAGTATTCGCGGCCGATTTCCGTCAGGCTCTGACGGCGAGTCGTGCGCACGATGAGCCGTGCATCGAGCCGAGCTTCGAGCGCCTGTAGATGCTTGCCCGCCATCGGCGCGGAGATCGAAAAACGCTCGGCGGCGGCGCTCAGACTGCCCGCTTCGACAATGGCGACGAAGACCCGCATGCTCAACAAGGTATCCACTGCGTTTTTTCCAGAGACGTTTCTAATGTAAGCAGTTGTCGCAATGCGGGCGAATCCGCATGCAATCGTGATACTAATATCCGCCGATGGCGTGATCGTCGCATGACTTTCAACGCAGACGATGCACGCCGCTTCCCATATCGACCGAAGGTATACCGAATGAAAAGAACACTCGTTGCATTGGCCGCATTCTGCGCACTCAGTCCGGTTTTCGCTCAGTCGTCGTCGCCCGTGGCGGCATCCGCGCCGGCAGCACAGGCCGGGGCATCCGCGCCGGCCGCCAACAAGCGCGAGGCCCGCGTCGAGGAACGTATCGCGGAACTGCATTCGAGCCTCAAGATCACGCCGCAGCAGGAAGAACAGTGGGCGAAGTTCGCCGACGTGATGCGCGAAAACGGCCGCACGATGGCCGATCTCTACCGCCAGCGCATCGCGCAGCGCGACACGATGTCCGCGCTCGACGACATGAAGCAATACGAGCAGATCACGCAAGCGAACGCCGACGGCACGAAGCGTCTCGTCGAAGCTTTCGAGCCGCTTTACACGAGCCTTTCGCCCGAGCAGAAGAAGCTGGCCGACACGAGCTTCCGCTCAGAGCACGGCAAGAAGCGTCACGCGAGCGCGCATCGTAGTCCGCGTGCGTCGGGCGCGGACGCGGCATCGGCGACGAAGCCCTGAGCATGCGTCGAAACCGGAAACCCGCATCGCGCGATGCGGGTTTTTTTGTTTTTACCGGTGCAAAATGACGCGAATCCCGTTACGATCCCGCTCCCCGAAGCCATCGCGGATTACACCATGCTCCAGCTTTCACAACTCGATCTCGCGGCCGACCCCGACGCTCGCCGCGTCGTGAAGGACGAAGCCGTTGCCGTCGAATTCGCGGCCGCCCCGGGCGAACTCATGAGCCTCGAAGGGCCGAACCGCTATGCGAGCGGCGATGCGATCGTCACCGGCAGCGGCGGCGAACGCTGGGTCGTGTCGCGCGAACGCTTCGATGCGAAGTACGTGCCGGAAGGCGGCATCGCGCATGGCGTGGCGGGCACGTATCGCAATCGTCCGAGCGTCGTGCTCGCCAGGGAGATGCACGAGCCATTCTCGATCGCGCGGTCCGCTGCCGGCGACATCCTCACCGGCGACGCAGGCGACTGGGTCATGCAATACGCGCCGGGCGACTACGGCGTCGTGAAGGCGGCGCGCTTCGCGAAGGTCTATCGCATCGTCTGAGCGATGCTCAGGCGAAGTCCTCGCCCATTTCGATCTGCACTTCACGCGGCACCGTCTGCCCGTCCGCGTACATCTCTTCGAGCGATCCGAGCGTCGCTTCCACATACGCACGCAGCACCGCATAGCTGCGCGCGTGCATGCGCGGCGGCAGCGCGCGATAACGCGCGAGCGCCGCGGGATCGAAGCGCACGTCGATCGTGATGCGCCGCGCGCTCGAACCGAAGCGCATCGCGACATAATGAATCACGAGCGAGGTGCGGCCTTCATCGTCGCGGCGCTCGGCGAATTGCGTCTGCTCGGGAAAGAGATCGCAGATCACATGCGCGAGCATGTCGATATCCGCGCTCGGACAGTCGTATTGATAGTCGTCCATTCGATGTCGATAGTCGATTGATGCGCTGCTCGATTGCGTCATGCATTCTGCACGGCGGCCCGCCGATAGTAGCGCACGAGCGCCACCGCGACGATCACGCCGAGCACGAGATACACCGCGTCGGCGGCGATGAGCGGCACGAGCCGCGCCTGAAATAACGCAGCAGGCAAGCCGACGAGCGCATGCGCCGCGATGAGCAACGCAAGCGCATGGCGCGAGCGTTCGCGCAGCAGTTGCCACATCAGCGCGGAAAAGCCGAGTTGCAGCACGAACGCACTCGCGCGCTCGACGAGAAAGATGCCCGCCGACACCGGCGACAAACTCATCAGCACGAGATGAATGCGCGCAATGGCTTCGAGCGGCGCGGTCGCGAAATGCGCGTCGAGCGTGCCGCGATTCGCGAGCACCGCATAGACGATCCATTGCGTCTGCACGAGCACGCCGACGATCCACGCTTCCGCCCCGCCGTGCCCGATGCCGTAACCGAGCGCGGGCCCGTGGCGCTCGAGCGCGCCGGGCTCGCGCGCAATGAGCCACTTCATCGCGAGAAAGCGTCCGGCTTCTTCGCACAGGCCCGCCGCGATCGCGCCGTAAATCACGAATACCGCCGGATTCGCGAGCCAGGCGGATGTCGCCGGATTGCTCAGCATGAAACCGTGCAGCGCCCGTTCGATAACCATCGCAAACAGCGCGAACACCGCGATGCCGAGAATCGCGTAGCGCGGCACGAGCGCAAAGCGCGGTCGCAGCTTCCTGTAAAGCACGATGGGCATTGCGGCGATGATGAGCGTCGCGAGCGCGAGGCTCAGCAACGTCGTGACACTGACCATTCAGATTCCTTGTGATGCAGGTTGTGTGTCGTCGTGATGGGCGCGCGTCGTCGATGCGCGCACGACGAGTTCGCCCGGCAGCAGACATTCGCGCGCGGACATCGCGGCGCCGCCGAGACGTTCGTGGAGAAATTCGACCGCGCGCCGGCCGATATCGTAAGTTGGCTGACGGACCGTCGTCATGCCGGCGAGCTGCGCCCATTCGGAATCGTCGATCGACATCAACGCGACGCTCGCCTGCCAGTCCACGCCATGATGTTCCTTCAGATGCACGGCGACGCGCAACGCGACCGGCCCGTTCGCCGCGAAAAGCGCAACGCGCCTGCCCGCCGCTTTGGCCGCCGCCACGCGCGCATCGAGTTCGGCGAGCGCGGGCGTGGCATCGGCGAGATCGATCACGAGCGTCGAGCCGCTCGCACGCAGCGCCGCGACGGTCTCGCGGAACGCACTCTCGCGCAGGCGCCGCGAGCTGACATGCGTGACGGGCTGCACGATGAACAGCAGTTCGTCGAAACCTGCATCGACGAGATGACGCGTCGCGATCTGCACGGCGGCGGGATTGTCGAGCCCGACCATGTCGGTGACGAAGCCTTCGACCGAGCGATCGACGAGCACGACCGGAATGCCGCCGCGCGCGAAGCCTTGCAGCAGTTCCTCCTTCACGCCGAGCGCGTTGACGATGACGCCTTCGACGCGATACGTCGTCAGCAGTTGCAGATAGCGCCGCTCCATGTCGATTTCGTTGGCCGCGTGACAGATGAGCGGCATATAGCCGAGCGCGTGACACGCGGCTTCGACGCCTTGCAGCACTTCGACGGAATACGGATTCGTGAGGTCGGCGAGCAGCATGCCGATCAGCCGGTTGCGCCCGCGCTTCAGGCCGCGCGCCATCTGATTCGGCCGATAGTCGAGCTTGGCGATTGCCGCCTCGATACGCTCGCGCAGATCGGGCGACAGCACGCCCGTTTCGCCGTTCAGATAGCGCGAGATGCTCGTCTTGCCCGTGCCGGCTTCGCGGGCGACATCGGTGATCGTCGCGCGGCGTGTGCCGAATGCGCCCGGGCGGTTCGTCAGTGTGGGATCGTCGGACATAGTGGTCGTGGGCGCGCGCTTCGCCTCGGGGCGCGGCGCGATGCCGTCATTATCGTTCTCCTCGCGCATGTTAGCGCATGCCCGCGCGACCCACGGTTTTCAGCGCGCGAGCACGTCGCGATTGACGATGTTCGCAGTGAGCGTGCCGTCCAGTGCGCCGATGAGATTTTCGGCGGCGTTGCGCGCCATCGCATGACGCGTTTCGTGCGTGGCCGAGCCGATATGCGGCAGCGCGACGACGTTCTTCATCGCGAGCAGCGGCGAGTCGGCGGGCAGCGGTTCCTGCTCGAAGACGTCGAGGCCGGCGCCGCGAATCGTGCCGTTTTGCAGCGCTTCGATGAGCGCGTGTTCATCGACGGTCGGGCCACGCGAGGCGTTGATCAAAATCGCGGACCGTTTCATCTTCTGCAACTCCTTTGCGCCGATTAGACCGCGCGTTTGCGGCGTGAGCGGCACTTGCAGGCAGACGAAGTCGGATTGCGCGAGGAGTTCATCGAGTTCGACGCGCTTTGCGCCGTACTCCTTTTCGGCCTGTTCGTTCGGGCTGCGGTTCGTGTAGAGCACGTTCATGCGAAAGCCGAGCGCCGCGCGCCGTGCGACCGCCCCGCCGATGCGTCCCAATCCGACGATGCCGAGCGTCTTGCCTTGCACGTCGACACCGAAATGCGCTTCGCCGATGCTTGCTTTCCATTGGCCTTCCTTGACCCATTCCGCGAGTTCGACGACGCGGCGCGCGCTTGCGAGGATCAATGCGAAGACGGTATCGGCGGTTGACTCCGTCAGCACGTCGGGTGTGTGCGTGAGTACGATACCGCGGCGCGTGAGGTCTTCTACGTCGAACTGGTCGAAGCCTACTGAGATCGTCGACAGTGCTTTCAGGCGGGTTGCGCCTTCGATCATGTCGGGGGTTATCTTTATGCTTGCGCCGATCGCGCCGTCGGCTGTTTTTAGTGCTTGCACGAAGGCCTTGTGGTCTTTCGGGTCCACCGCTTCCACTTCCGCGTGGGTGCGGAGGTAGGCTTCTATGTCGCTTGGCAACGCTTTATAGGCTACGATTTTTTTGGGCATGGTTTTGAGTTTCTCGTTTGGTTCGACGTTTTACTTTGGGCTGCTATGGAATCCTGCTGTCTTGTCGGTCTATTGGCTCTGCCCCTGTGCGGGGCGGCAGTCACTTTCTTTGCTGCTGCAAAGAAAGTAACCAAAGAAAGCAGCTTTTCACGCCCGCGGTCACACGCACGTTGGGTAGTTCTCTCGTCCTCCGTGACACTCGCCTTACGTGTGCCCTCATCACAATCACCGGGCTTGGATCGCGCACGGTCTGACGAGCCAGGAGTTTTAGGGCGCTGGTTCAGCACCAAATAGCGCCGGCCCCGCTTCGCGGCCGATGGGTCAATCGGTGTGCATGTGCTTCTACCTGAAGCCACCATCTCACCGCGCACGCGCACCATCGGTTTCCCTCGCGTACTCCACGGCAGCGCGCAGCGCAGTGCTGGAACTATTTCGTGCTGAACCAGCGTCCTAAAACTCCTGGCTTGTCAGACCGTGCGCGATCCAAGCACGATTGGGCCTATGAGCGCGACACTTAGGCGAGTGCCACTTGGGACGAGAAAACTACCCAAACTGCGTGTGACCGCGGGCCTGAAAAGCTGCTTTCTTTGGTTACTTTCTTTGCAGCAGCAAAGAAAGTGACTGCCGCCCCGCACAGGGGCAACGCTAATAAACCGATAACAAAATGGGATCCGGCGATAAAAAAACCCTCAAGACCTAACCACAACCCCACCCCGAACCCCAGCCTGCGGCTTAACCGCCAACGTAAGCCAAACAGCGAGCAAAAGAGCGACGCTCATGAAAACATAAGAAGCAGCCGGCGACCCGGTAGCCCCATTCAGATACCCCACGAAATACGACCCGACGAACGACCCCAACGCACCCATGCTATTGATGAGCGCCATCGCCCCGCCGGCGACATTCTTCGGCAGCAACTCCGGCACGATCGCAAAGAACGGCCCATAAGGCGCATACATCGCCGCCCCCGCGATCACGAGCAACGCATACGAAGCCCAAAAGTTCGTCGAACCCAGCAGATACGATCCCGCAAACGCCACCGCGCCAATCAGCAGGAAAGGCCACACAAAAGCCTTGCGCGCCTGAAGCTTGTCGGAGGCCCACGAAGCCAGCAGCATCGCGATCGTCGCGGCAAGATACGGCACCGCCGAAAGCCATCCCGTCTCGACCATCCCGAGCGTCGAACCGCTCTTCAAAATGGACGGCAGCCACAGCACGAAACCATATACCCCAATGCTCCAGCAGAAATACTGTGCGCACAGCTTGATCACCGCCGGGGACTTGAACGCCTCGCGATAGTTCTTCACCGGCTTGATCGCGGCCTGCTCGGCGCGCAGTGTCGCATCGAGATCGTTCTTTTCCTGCTCCGTGAGCCAGCTCACCTGCGCGGGCTTGTCCTTCACGATGAACCACCAGATCACCGCCCATACCACCGCAGGCAAGCCTTCCGCGATGAACATGTGGCGCCAGCCGAACGAATTCACGAGATAGCCCGACACAACCGACATCCACAAGACCGTCACCGGATTGCCGAGAATCAGAAACGTATTGGCGCGCGAGCGCTCGGACTTCGTGAACCAGTTCGCGATGAAGACGAGCATCGCCGGCATCACCGCCGCCTCGACGACGCCGAGCACGAAACGAATCGCCATCAAGGACGGTATGTTGCTCACCATGCCCGTCAGCGTCGCGCATCCGCCCCACAAAACAAGACTCCAGAACACGAGCTTCTTCACGCTGCGCCGCTCGGCGTAGATCGCGCCCGGAATCTGGAAGAAGAAATAGCCCAGAAAAAACAGCGCGCCGATCAACGACGACAGCCCCTTGCTGATGCCAAGATCCTGATTGATGCCCGCCGCAGCCGCGAAGCCATAGTTCGCGCGGTCGAGATAGGCAAGGCTGTACGTAATGAACACGATCGGCATGATCGCCCACCAGCGGCGCACGGCCAGCGTGGGTGTGGAAGAACTTTGCATGGTTGTCTCCGAACGCAAATCGGTTAGGTCCCGGTTGATTACTGGTTGAGTCCGGGCTGATGGCCTCAGGCCAGATCGATTGCGGCTTTGGCCGTCTTGTCGTTGAAATCCCGTACTTCGAGCAGATCGAGCGCGGCGCGCGTCGGCAAACCTTCGCTGTCGCCGATCACCTGAATTGCCAGCGCGCCGATACGGTTGCCGCGCGCGATCGCATGACGCACGTCGCGCCCTTCGAGCAATGCACTCACGACACCGACCGCGAAGCCATCGCCCGCGCCGACCGTATCGACGACGTTCTCGACCGGCACGCCCGGCACGATGCCCTGCTCGCCGCCGGCCGTGCGAAAGTACGCACCGTGCGCGCCCAGCTTGACGACTACGCCTTTCGCGCCGCGATCGAGATAGAACGCCGCGATGTCCTCGGGCTTCGCATAGCCCGTCAACGTCAATCCTTCCGACACGCCCGGCAGCACCCAGTCGGCCAGCGCAGCGAGCGCGTTGAGCGACGCCGCCATCGCCTCGCGCGACGGCCACAAGGTCGGGCGCAGGTTCGGATCGAACGAAATCGTCTTGCCCGCCGCACGCATTTCGCGGGCCATGTGGAAAGCAAGTTCGCGCGACGTCGCCGAGATCGCCGGCGCAACGCCCGTCAGATGAAGATGACGCGCGCCAAGCACGTAGTCGGCGCAGTAGTCGTCGAGCGACAGATGGCTCGCCGCCGAGCCCTTGCGGAAATATTCGACCGCCGGATCGCTGCCGTCGTCGCATCTGCCCTTGAGCTGGAAGCCGGTCGGATAACGCTCGTCGATCGTCACGCGGCGCGCGTCGATGCCTTCGGACGCGAGGACATCGAGCACGTATCGGCCGAACGAATCGTTGCCGACGCGGCTCATCCAGCCAACCTTGAAGCCGAGGCGCGACAGGCCGATCGCGACGTTCAAATCCGCACCCGCGACGCGCTTCGTGAATTGACCGGCCTTCGCGAGATCGCCGGTGACGGCGGCGACGAACATCGTCATCGCTTCGCCGTAGGTCACGACGTCGAGGGCTTCGGGCTTGGCATGCATGTCGGTTTCCTTTCCAGATGAATGCTGAATGCAAAATGCATTATTCAAATTGGCATTCAAAATGTCGCAATTCAGAATGCCGCAACACGGGCGACCTGGCGCGCGGCGTCGGCGTCGAGCGAAACGTCGGCGCCGGGAATGAACGGATATTCGATGCCGCGCGGCACATCGCCCGGCAGGTGCGCGAGCAGCGTAGCGAAACGCGCATCGCCATTGGCGGGCGCGACGGCGAAACGGCGCGCGCCCTCGCCCATCACCGCCTTGCAGTGGACATAGCCGACGTGCGGCGCAAGGCGCTTCGCCGCGTCGAGCGGGTCTTGCTCCGCCCAATGCCAGTTGCCCGTGTCGAAGGTCATCGCGAGACCGCTTTGCGCAGGCAGCGCCGCGAAGAGCGCGGCGAACGCGGCGATCGTGCCGCCAGCCTTCAGTTGTCCGTTCTCGACGACGACCCGCGCACTCGATGCCGCAATGCCTGACATCAGCCGGTCGAGCGCCGCCGGATCGGTCGCGACGCCGCTTTCCGTACCGCCCAGTTGCAGCTTGACGATGCGCGCTTCGAGCGCCGATGCCTCGTCGATCGCGAGCGAAAGCGCGGCGGCATCGAGCGCGCCGTCGTCTCGGAAAAGCATCGCGGGCGTCGAGTAGACGGACCACAAGCCGTGCGCGCGAATCCGTTGGCCGAGCTGCGCGAGCGCTTCGGGTTGCGCATCGGCGTCGCTCGCAAACAGTTCGCGGCGCACCTCGAAACCGTCCGCCCCCGCGCGCGCTGCGGCTGCGGCCCACACGGCGTGGCCATCGCGACGGATTGCGTCCGCGCCGAACGCGCTCGCGACGATCACGATGTCGGCGCGATGCTCAACTGTCCGGGAAATCTCGCTCACTTGCTTCACACCTCGAATTTCTGCTGATGAAAACCGTTGGAACCGGTTCCATAACGAAATTTCAAAAAAGACGCCGCAGCGCCTGTGTCGAGAACGAATGGTGCGTCAGGGCGCCGTCGACGCGCCATAGTGGAAATCCCTAGCCGAACAGCCCCTCTTCGTCGCACAACTCGAGAAACCGGGCCGCGACACGCGATGGCGTCGCCGCATGTGGCAACAGGATCGAAAAGCGCCGCGTAAGCGGCTGCGGCGCGATACGCACGCGCCGCAGCGCGCTGTCTTCATGACGTATCGACATCGCCGACACGAAGCCGATACCCATGCCCGCGCGCACCGCCTCTTTCACGCCCTCCACGCCCGCGATCTCGAGCGCGACGCGCATCGGCGCATCGCAATCGGCGAACGCGCGCTCGACGACCTGCCGCACGCCCGAACCCGGCTCGCGCAGCACGAGCGGATGCGTGCCGAGTTCGTCGAGCGTGACAGCATCGCGCCCGTCGGCGAGCGGATGGCCGTTAGGCAGAATCGCGACGATCTCGTCCTCGCGCCATGGCGTGACCGTCGTTCCGAGCGGCAGATCGTGACCGGGCGAACCTTCGACCAGCGCGATATCGAGCGTGCCGAGCGCGGCGACGATATCGGCCGTATTGCCGTCGATGGTAGTGACGAGCACGTCCGGAAAGCGCTTGTGGAACGCCGCGATCAGATACGGCAGCAAATAGCTCGCGGGCGTCGTGCTCGCGCCGATGCGCAACGTGCCGCGCTCCAGTCCGCGCAACGCGTCGCGCAGCGCGTGCGCCGCGCGGAAGGTCTCGCGCAGGCGTTCCGCGTGGCCGAGCAGTTGTTCGCCGGCTGCGGTGAGACGCACGCCGCGGCCGTCGCGCTGATACAGCGGCTCGCCGAACTCGTCCTGCAGCAGCTTCAATTGGCCGGAGACGGCGGGCTGCGACAGATGCAGCGCCACCGCCGCGCGGCTGATGTTGCCGTGCTCCGCAACTGTTGCGAAGGTTATAAGCTGTTCCGGGGTCATGCACGTCAAGTATCAATTTAACCGATACTTCTCATTCTAAATCACGATTTTTCATATTCATATATCGAGAATAGGATTAGTCCATCGCATCACTCAATTTACAACGGGTTCTTCCATGTCCACGCTTCCGTCCGCTCAAACTCTGGCGCCAGCCGCGTCGTCCACGCGCGGGCAACTCAACGGCATTCTCTTCGTCGCCTTGTTCGCGGCGGCCGTCATGCGCATCGCGTCCGTGCCCGCCATTTCCGGCCTTGGGATCAGCCCGCTGATCGTCGGCATCGTCGCCGGGGCGATCTACGGTAACGCGTTGCGTCACGGGATGCCGGAAAGCTGGGCTGCCGGCGTCAACTTCTCGGCGCGCAAGCTGTTGCGCATCGCGGTCGCGTTTTTCGGGCTGCGCGTGAGTCTTCAGGAAATCGCGCAAGTGGGCGTGCCGGGATTCACGGTGTCTGTGCTGGTCGTGGTGAGCACGCTCGTCATCGGCACGTGGGCGGGGATGAAGCTGATGAAACTCGATCGCGACACCGCACTTCTCACGGCGGCCGGCAGCGCGATCTGCGGCGCGGCGGCAGTGCTCGCGTTCGAATCGACGTTGCAGTCGAAGCCGCACAAGAGCGCGATGGCGGTCGGCAGCGTCGTGCTGTTCGGCACGCTCTCGATGTTCCTTTACCCGCTGATGCTCAACGCCGGCTGGCTGCATCTCGATACGCTCGGCGCGGGCCTCTTCTTCGGCGGCACGATTCACGAAGTGGCGCAGGTCGTCGGCGCGGCGAGCAATGTGAGCCCGGAGGCGACGCATATCGCGACCATCGTCAAGATGACGCGCGTCATGCTCCTCGTACCGGTGCTGCTCGTGATCGGCTTCTGGATCAACCGGTCGCGCAACGCGTCGGCGGAAAGTGCGGCGCAGGGCAAAGGCAAGATCGCGGTGCCCTGGTTCGCGCTCGGCTTTCTCGCGCTCGTCGTCGTGAATTCGTTGCACGTTTTGCCCGATGCCGCCACCAGCACGATCAACACGCTCGATACCTTCGCCCTCACGATGGCCATGACGGCGCTCGGCATGGAAACGCGCATCGCGCAGATTCGTCAGGCGGGTCCGCGTGCGCTCGCGACCGGCGCGATCCTGTATGCGTGGCTCGTCGGCGGCGGCCTGGCGATCACGATCGGCGTCGAACGTTTTTTCGGGTGATTGGCTCGACGATGCAGTGAAGTACCGATCGCGTGAACGTCCCCGTCACGCAAGAAAGCTTCAGAAGGAGCACTCATGGAACACGGCGCTCGCACCCAGAACGAGAAGCTCGATGTCAAGACCACGACGTGCTACATGTGCGCGTGCCGCTGCGGCATCCGCGTACATCTGCGCGACGGCGAAGTCCGATACATCGACGGCAATCCGAACCATCCGCTCAATCAAGGGGTGATCTGCGCGAAAGGCGCGTCGGGCATTATGAAGCAGTACTCGCCCGCGCGTCTCACGCAACCGCTCATGCGCAAACCCGGCGCACTGCGCGGCGAAGCGCAGTTCGAGCCGGTCTCGTGGGAGGCCGCGCTCGATACGCTCGAACAACGCCTCGCGCACCTTCGCGCCACCGATCCGAAGAAATTCGCGCTCTTCACCGGACGCGATCAGATGCAGGCGCTGACCGGCCTCTTCGCGAAGAACTTCGGCACGCCCAACTATGCGGCGCACGGCGGCTTCTGCTCGGCGAACATGGCGGCGGGCATGATCTATACGATCGGCGGCTCGTTCTGGGAATTCGGCGGTCCGGACCTCGACCGCGCGAAGCTCTTTTTCATGATCGGCACGGCGGAGGATCATCACTCGAATCCGCTCAAGATCGCGATATCGAAATTCAAGCGCGCGGGCGGCCGCTTCATCGCGATCAATCCGGTTCGCACGGGCTATGCCGCCATCGCCGACGAATGGGTGCCGATCCGCCCCGGCACCGACGGCGCGCTCTTCATGGCGCTGATCCACGAGCTGATCGCCGCCAATGCCTGGGATCACGAGTTCGTCACGCGCTACACGAACGCGGCCGAATTGCTCGACATGAACGAAGCGAGCGACACGTTCGGCCTTTTCGTGAAAGACGAAAACGCGCGCGAATCGAACCCGCTCTTTCCGCAAAATCATCTGTGGTGGGACACGAAGCGCAATCGCGCGGTCGCCCATCATGCCGACGACGCCGAGCCCGCGCTCGATGGCCGCTATACGCTCGACGACGGCACGCCGGTCGCGCCGTCCTTCGCGCTCTTGCGCGAGCAAGTCGCATCGTGCACGCCGGAATGGGCCGCGGACATCACCGGCATTCCCGTCGCGACGATCGAGCGCCTCGCCGCCGAAATGATCGACGTGAGCCGCGATCACAAGATCACGCTGCCGATTCAATGGACCGATTGCTGGGGCAAGCAGCACGACACGGTCACTGGCAACCCGATCGCTTTTCACGCGATGCGCGGACTCGCCGCGCACTCGAACGGCTTCCAGTCGATCCGCGCGCTCGCCGTGCTGATGTCGCTGCTCGGCACGATCGACCGGCCCGGCGGCTTCCGTCACAAGTCGCCGTTTCCGCGCGCGGTGCCGCCATCGGCGAAGCCGCCGAATCATCCCGATCAGGTGCAGCCGAACACGCCGCTCGCAAGCGGTCCGCTCGGCTGGCCCGCCGCACCCGAAGACCTCTTCATCCACGACGACGGCACGCCGGTTCGCATCGACAAGGCGTTCTCGTGGGAGTATCCGCTCGCGGTTCACGGCGTGATGCACAGCGTCATCACGAACGCGTGGCGCGGCGATCCGTACCCCATCGACACGTTGATGATCTTCATGGCGAACATGGCGTGGAATTCGTCGATGAACACGATGGAAGTGCGCAAGATGCTCGCGGACAGAAACGAGGCCGGCGAATACAGGATTCCGTTCATCGTCGTGTGCGACGCGTTCCAGTCGGAGATGACCGCGTTCGCCGATCTGATCCTGCCCGACACGACCTATCTCGAACGTCACGACGCGATGTCGATGCTCGATCGACCGATCTCCGAGTTCGACGGTCCCGTCGATTCGGTGCGCGTGCCGGTCGTGCCGCGCACCGGCGAATGCCGCCCGTTTCAGGAAGTGCTCGTCGAACTCGGCAGCCGTCTAAAACTGCCCGCGTTCACGACGCCCGAAGGCACGCGCAAGTATCGCGACTATCCGGATTTCATCGTCAATCATCAGACGGCGCCGGGTTCGGGTGTCGGCTTTCTGATCGGCTGGCGCGGCAAGGACGGCCGCGATGCGCTCGTCGGCGAGCCGAATCCGAATCAGTGGGAAGAGTACGCGAAGCACGATTGCGTCTATCACTACACGCTGCCCGAAGCACTGCAATACATGCGCGGCCAGAACGGGCCGTATCTGCAATTCGCCGTCGATAAAGGCTTTCGCAAGTTCAACGAGCCGATCCTGATCCAGCTCTATTCCGATGTCATGCAGAAGTTTCGCCTTGCCGCACAGGGACGCACGCAAGGCAGACAGCCGCCTGCGCATTTGCGCGCACGCATCGAACAGTATTTCGATCCGCTGCCGTTCTGGTATGCGCCGCTCGAACTCGATACGACTGATCTCGCGCGGTATCCGCTCGCGGCCGTCACGCAGCGCCCGATGGCGATGTATCACTCGTGGGACTCGCAGAACGCGTGGCTGCGGCAAATTCACGGCGAAAACCTGCTGTACATGAATCCGCGCATGGCGAAAGCGAACGGCATCGAAGACGGCGGCTGGATCTACGTCGAATCGCAATGGGGCAAGGTGCGCTGCATGGCGCGATACAGCGAAGCGGTCGAGCCGGGCACCGTCTGGACGTGGAACGCGATCGGCAAGGCATCGGGCGCGTGGAGCCTCGGTCCCGACGCGAACGAATCGCAGCGCGGCTTCCTGCTCAATCACCTCATCACCGATGAACTGCCCGCGTCCGCGCGAGAAGGCATGCGCTTCTCCAACTCCGATCCGATCACCGGACAGGCCGCGTGGTACGACGTGCGCGTGCGCGTCTATCCCGCCGAACACGATGCCGATCACACGCTGCCGCAATTCGCGCCGATGCATCCGTCGCCCGGCATGACGGGATCGATTCAACGCGCCGTGCAGACGTACTTCGCGGGACGCGGCGAGTTCGCGGCGCGCTTGCGCAACGTCATCAAGCGCGACGCCAAGAACTGAAGGAGACCGTCATGACTCAAATGGCCCTCGTGATCGATTTGAACGTTTGTGTTGGTTGCCACGCCTGCGTGACGAGCTGCAAGGAGTGGAACACGTCCGGTGAAGCGGGCAGCCTCGCGGACCAGCGCCCTTACGACGCCGATCCGTCCGGCACGTTCTTCAATCGCGTGCAGACGTATGAAGCGGGCGAATTTCCGCTTGCCGATACGATCCACTTTCCGAAGTCGTGCCTGCACTGCGAGGACCCGCCGTGCGTGCCCGTCTGTCCGACCGGCGCGAGCTACAAGCGCAAGGAAGACGGCCTCGTGCTCGTCGATTTCGACAAGTGCATCGGCTGCAAGTACTGTGCGTGGGCATGTCCGTACGGCGCGCGCGAGCTCGACGAAGAGCGCAAGGAGATGACGAAGTGCACGCTATGCGCCGATCGCATCTACAACGAGGCGCTGCCCGAGCGCGATCGCAAGCCGGCGTGCGTGCTCGCGTGTCCGACATCGGCGCGGCTTTTCGGCGATATCCACGATCCGGAGTCGGTCGTATCGAAGGCGATTCAGGAGCGCGGCGGCTATCAGTTGATGCCCGAATGGGATACGAAGCCCGCGAATCATTATTTGCCGCGACGTCCCGTGAACGCGTGCGGCAGCGGCGCGTGCGGCTGTCAGTCGCAAGACGCCGATACATCCGATGCGCACGGCGAACTCAATCTCGCATCGATGGCCGTGCGCGTCTGACTCTCATCGGAGCTCGAACATGAAACCCGCGTTTTCCGTCGTGTTTCTCACGACATTGAGCGGCGCCGCGCAAGGCTTGCTGATCGCGCTCGTCGGTATCGAAACGCTCGCGAAGCTCGGTGTGATCGCGTCGCCCTCGCAGATGTTGTTCGTCGCCGGAGCCGCGTTGTCGGTCGTGCTGGGCGCGCTCGGGCTCGTCGCTTCGTTCTTCCATCTCGGGCACCCGGAACGCGCGTGGCGCGCGATCGCGATGTGGCGCACCTCGTGGCTGTCGCGCGAATGCCTGTGCCTGCCCGCGTTTCTCGCGTGCGCCGCTTCGTATGGCTTCGCGCACTGGATCGGCGCGCCGTGGTCGCTTGCGATCGGTGCGGTGGGCGTGATCGCATCGGCGGCGCTGTTCGTCTGCACCGCGATGATCTACGCTTGCCTGCGCTTCCTGCAGGAATGGGCGACGCCGCTCACGATGGTCAACTTCGTGCTGCTCGGCTGCGCGTCCGGGTTCACGCTCGCGACCGCGTGCGCCGCCTGGCTCGCGCCATCGCTCGCGGCGGGTCTTGCTGCCTGCGCGTGCACGCTCACGCTCGCGGGTTGCGCCACGCGCGTCGCCGCGTTGAAACGCAATGCGAAGCTGCGGCCGAAATCGACAGTGCAAAGCGCGACGGGCATCAAGGGGCCGAACGTCGTGCAGAAATCGCGCGGCTTCACGGCGGGCGCGTTCAATCTGCGCGAGTTCTTTCACGGACGATCGCCGCAAGCGATCGAGCGTATCAAGTGGACGTTTCTCGCCGGCGCGTTCGGGGTGCCGTTCGTGCTGATGCTGATCGGGATCGGCGCGCAGTCCTTCGCGCTCTTTTGTCTCGCGGCGCTTACGCAGTATCTGGGGCTCGTTGCCGAGCGGTGGTTCTTCTTTGCGGAGGCGCGGCATCCGCAGAATATCTACTACGCGCGTGCCTCGTAGTTCACGAGGCGCGCGCTCCCCTCACACCGCAAGCTTCAACGCCTGCTCGAAATCCGCGATGAGATCGTCGGTATCCTCGATACCCGCGGACAGTCGCAACATACCGTCCGAAATGCCCATCGACTTGCGCACTTCGGGGCCGGCTTCGAAGAAGATCGTCGGCGCGATGGGAATGATGAGCGTGCGCGTGTCGCCCAATCCTGTCGCCTTCACCGGCAATTGCAGCGCGTTGACGACATCGATCATGCGATCCGCGTTACGCAGTTCGAACGACAGCAGCCACGACGCGCCCCTGAACAGAGACTGCGCGATCCCGTACTGCGGATGGCTCTCAAGCCCCGGATAAAACACGCGTCCGACGGCCTCGTGCTGCTCCAGAAACTGCGCGAGCGCGAGCGCATTCTCGCTGCATCGTGCGACGCGCAGCGCCAGCGTTTCAGCGCCCATCGCGATCGAATGCGCCTGCTCCGACGACAGCGAAGCGCCCATGTCGCGCAGCCCCTTCTTGCGGATTTGCAGCAGGCCCTGCTCCTTCGACGGCGACTTGCGATAGTCATCGGCGATATTCGGATACGCGCTCCAGTCGAAGCGTCCCGTGTCCGTCACCGCGCCACCGAGCGCCGCGCCGTGTCCCGCGATCGTCTTCGTCAGCGAATTGACGACGAGGCTCGCGCCGACCGTCTTCGGCTGGAATAGCGCCGGCGACGTGATCGTGTTGTCGACGACATACGCGAGACCGCGCTCGCCGCACAGCACGCCGATGCCTTCGAGATCGGGGATCTGCGTGCCCGGATTCGCGATGGTCTCGACGAACACCATCCGCGTGTTCGGCTTGAGCGCGTTCGCGACGTTGTCGGCGGACGTGGCGTCGACCATCGTCACTTCGATGCCGAGCGTGCGCAGCGTGCCGAAAAGACTGTTCGTGTTGCCGAACACGTAACGGCTCGACACGAGATGGTCGCCCGCGCGCAGCAAGGTCAGAAAGATGGCCGATATGCCCGCCATGCCGGTGCTGAAGCAGATCGTGCCGACGCCCGCTTCGAGGCTCGTGATCTTGCGTTCGAGCGAGGCCGTTGTCGGCGTGCCCTGGCGCGCGTAATTGAAGCCGCCCTTTTTCGTGCCCTGGAAGACGCCGATCAGATCTTCCACGCGCTCGAATCCGTACTGGACCGATGTGTGGATCGCCTGGCGCACGCCGCCGTGCTCGACGCCCACGGTCCGGTCGCCGTGAACGATGCCTGTAGTGAAACCTTGCTTGTCCATCCCTTCTCCGCTTACGTCGAAAACGCAAAACATCGATTTTGCACGATTCGCGCCCGTTCATGGCGCGCACGCGAAACAGGAACGCGTGTTGCTCGCCCGCTTCCTCGTCCGCGCGTTTCAACGGCAAGCGAAAAACGCGCACACTCACGCTTTTGCCGCCGATGCGGCATGCCCCGACGAGGAGCCCTTTCTCATGGCTTACGAACTCTACTACTGGGACGGATTGCAGGGCCGCGGCGAATTCGTGCGGCTCGCGCTCGAAGATGCGGGCGCCGAATATGTCGATGTCGCGCGCGAATCGAAGAAAAGCGGATACGGCATGGACGCGATGATGAAAGTCCTGAACAGCAAGACCGAGCCGCATATCCCGTTCGCACCGCCGTTTCTGAAAGACGGCGAACTGATCGTGCCGCACGTCGCGAACATTCTTCTCTATCTCGGGCCGAAACTGAAACTCGCGCCGAAGGACGAAGGCTTGCGCTATGTGGCGCATGGCCTGCAACTGACGATTGCTGATTTCGTCGCGGAAGTGCACGACACGCATCATCCGCTCGCAACCGATCTGTACTACGAGGATCAGAAGGATGCGGCGAAGATCCGCACGCAGAATTTTCTGGAGAAGCGCGTACCGAAGTTCATGAACTACTTCGAGCGCGTGCTGAAGCAGAATCCGCAGGGCGACACCCAAACGATCGGCGATACGGCGACGTACGTCGATCTGTCCATCTTTCAGATCGTCGATGGCCTGCATTACGCCTTCCCGCGCGCGATGAGCAGGTTCCGCGCGCAGTATCCGCGTGTCGCGGCGCTTCACGACGCGGTGCTGCAACGGCCGAACATCGCCGCCTATGTCGATTCGGACAGACGCATTCCGTTCAACGAGTCGGGCATTTTCAGGCACTATCCCGAACTCGATCAGGACGCTTGATACCTCGACACTCAACAGGAGCCAGCATGGTAGAAACGATTCCTTCATTCGGTCTCGGCACGTTTCGCGTCGACGCCGCGAAGACCACGAACGCCGTGAAAAGCGCATTGCAGACCGGTTACCGGCATATCGACACCGCGCAGTACTACAACAACGAGGCGGCCGTTGGCGCGGGCGTGCGCGAATCGGGCGTGGCGCGCGACGACATCTGGGTGACGACCAAAGTCTGGTGGGAGAGGCTCTCCCGCGATGCCCTCGTCGCGAGCCTGAAGGACAGTCACGCGAAGCTCGACATCGGCACGATCGATCTCGCGCTCGTGCACTGGCCGTCGCCCGATGGCGCGGTGCCTATCGCGGAGACGATCGCAGCGTTGCAGGAAGCGCAGAAGCTCGGCCTCATCCGTCATTACGGCGTGTCGAATTTCACCGCGCCGCTGCTCGAAGATGCGCTGAACGCGCCCGGTGGCAAGGAGATCGTCACGAACCAGATCGAAGTGAGCCCGTTCCTCGCGAACCGCGCGCTCGTCGATGCGACGCAGAAGCTCGGCGTCAAGGTGACCGCATACATGCCGCTCGGCGAAGGCCGCGCGCATACCGACGCGACGCTCGAAGCGATCGCGAAGAAGCACGGCGCGACGCCCGCGCAGGTGACTTTCGCTTGGCTCCTGTCGCGCGATATCGTGGTGCTGTCGGCATCGACGAATCCGGAGCATCAAAAGGCCAACTGGGACGCGCAAAAACTCGAACTCGACGCCGACGACATCTCGAAGATCGACGCGCTCGACGAAGGCAAGCGCAACGCGAATCCGCCGTTCGCGCCGAAGTGGTAGCGACAGCCTTTCCGATAAAGAGCCCGGCCCGAACGCGCGCCGGGCTTTTTTTTCGTCCATTCCGCATGCATTGCCGCGTTCCGCCGCCGCGCCGCAATGCTATCCTTGCGAGTCCTTTATTCCATTTGCTTCTAAGCTTTCCACGATTTCGCAAAAGTGCTCTCATTCCTGCTCAAGCTCCGCACACGCGCCCAACGCGTTTTCCGTCTGTCGGACTCGCATACGATGCTCGTCTGGGCGGTCGTCGTCGGTGTGGCCGGGGCGTTCGCCACATCCGTGTTTCGCGAAGGCATCGAGATGCTGCAACGGCTGCTGGGCAATCATTCGGAAGGGCTCGTCGCGCTCGCGCGCAGCCTGCCGTGGCCGGTGCGCGTGCTGTTGCCGGCGGCGGGCGGTCTCATCGCGGGCGTTTGTCTCCTGATCGCGCGCAAGCGTGCGAGCAGGAACGCGAGCACCGATTACATGGAAGCCGTCACCATCGGCGATGGCGTCGTGCCGGTGTGGCAGAGCGTGTGGCGCAGTCTCAGTTCGCTCATCACCATTTCGAGCGGCGGCTCGATCGGCCGCGAAGGTTCGATGGTGCAGCTCGCGGCGCTCGTGTCGTCGCTGATCGGGCGCTGGGTCCACTTCGATCCGCCGCGCCTGCGTCTGCTCGTCGCGTGCGGCGCGGCGGCCGGTATCACGTCGGCATACAACGCGCCGATCGCGGGCGCGTTCTTCGTCACCGAACTCGTGCTCGGCTCGATGGCGATGGAAAGCTTCGGGCCGATCGTCGTGTCGTCGGTCGTCGCCAACATCACGATGCGCGAATTCGCCGGCTACAGGCCGCCGTACGAGATGCCCGTCTTTCCGACCGTCACCGGCATCGAAGTGCTGTTGTTCGTCGTGCTCGGGCTGCTTTGCGGCGTGCTCGCGCCGCACTTCCTGCGGCTGCTCGCGGCGTCGAGAAAGCGCTTCGCCACGCTGCCCTTGCCCTTGCCAGTGCGTCTCGCGCTCGGCGGCCTGATCGTCGGCATCATTTCGATCCGGTGGCCCGAGGTCTGGGGCAACGGCTACGAAGTCGTGAACTCGCTCCTGCACGAACCGTGGACGTGGACCGCGCTCCTCACCGTGCTCGTCTTCAAGATCATCGCGACGGCGGCCACGGCGGGCTCGGGCGCGGTCGGCGGCATCTTCACGCCAACGCTCTTCGTCGGCGCGGTGCTCGGCTGTCTCTATGGCATCGGCGTGCATTCGATCTGGCCGGACGCCACCTCCGCGCCCTTCGCATACGCGATGGTCGGCATGGGTGCGTTTCTCGCCGCCGCCACGCACGCGCCGCTCATGGCGATCCTGATGATCTTCGAGATGACGCTTTCGTATCAGGTCATGCTGCCGCTGATGGTGTCGTGCGTGATCGCCTACTTCATCGCGCGCACGTCCGAGCAGACGTCGATGTACGAGGTCACGCTGCGCCGCAATCGTGAGGAGAAAGAGCGCCTGCGTCTCGCCGCGACGCAGATGCGCGAGCTCGTCAAGCCCGCCGATACCGTCGTGCCGCTCACCGCGAACATCAAGGACATGACGCGCGTGTTCCTCGAATATCCGGTGAAGTATCTGTATGTCGTCGATGAAGCCGGGCGCTTTCAGGGCGTAGTCGCGCTGAAGAACATCACGTCCGATCTGCTCGACGACAAGACCTGCGCATCCAAGACCGCCGCCGACTATCTTCAGCCGGAATTCGACGTGCTCACACCCGACATGTCGCTCGGCGAAGCGCTTCAGCACTTCCTCGCGTTCCAGGGCGAACGCCTTCCGGTCATCGAAAAAAAGACGCAGCCGCTCCTGCTTGGCGTCGTGTACAAAACGTCGCTTCTCGACGCATACTTCCGTTTGAATCCGGCTTCGCGCTGAAACTGCGCAGCCGTGCAATTTCGCGGCGCGCGCCAATGCGCGCGCATATGCGTTGCGCGAGCCGGATCGACTTCACAATTCACTCGAAGTACGTTCGCGCGACGCCCGCTCGTCGCGCCCGTGCGTGAACGGTTCGCACGGACCGCGCGCACGGCGGCTAGCGTCGGGATTCATCGGCATAGGCTTTGCTAGATGCTCTTCGCTGCCTACGTGAGGAGGGCTGCCCGATGAAGACCTCAACGTTGTTGTCGATGGCTCTGGTGTCCGTCTCGTGCTACGCCGCGCCGCTGCACACGAGTTCGACCGATAGCTCCGTCGCCGCCGTTGCCGCGACGCGCGCCGCGCTGCGCGTGAACGCCGCGCCCGTCTCGCCGCCCGCGCCGGAAATATCGGCGCAGGATCTCGATCACGCCCGCTGGCGACACGTTCCGCTGCCGAAGTCGCGCGCGCCGAGCCACGGCATGGCGAGCCAGACGATCCAGGTGCAGACCTGAGCGCCCTCCTCGTTCACCGACTTCATACGGACCTCGGAATGACCGACACGAACGCAAAACACGCCTTGAACGATGAGCCGATCAACGACGAGATCGCGCAGGTTCTCCGTCTCGTGAAGTATCCCGCGAACAAGGACGCAATCGTCGATGCGGCGCGCGACGCGGGCGTCTCCAACGACGTCATCACGGTGTTCGACGCACTGCCGGAACAGGACTACAACGATGCCGATTCGGTAGAGCAACTGCTCGGCAGCAACGGCGGCCCCGGCATATCGATCTGACCGCCGCAGCGCGAACGCGCGCAGTCAGGTCGTACAAATCGTTGTTCATCAAACACTTAATGAAGGTACGCGCGCCTTTTCAACACTTCTATCCACAGAAATTGTGGATAAGTCGGGCATCGGGCGAAGGCGCTCATCGACATCAAGAAAGTGGCGCGATCCGCGCCGCAAGGCGTTTTCCGCGCGAAATCAAGAAATTAGATGAGTCGCCAAGCGGTTTTCCACAACCCTTTCCCCGTGCGCTGGGGATAAGTTATGCAAGTGTCGGCGCGTGCCGATGCAACGTCGAGCGCGCCTGACTTTCCCTTGAACGTCAATCGTTTAGCAGACTTTTCGGTGCGTTTTCAACAGGGTGCTCCCCAGTTCCTGGGGATAACCGGCCGCCGTATGCCCGGACGCTGATTCCGGGAATTCATGTCCGCTTTGCTTTGTAATACCAAGTAAGCCGGGCATAATCCCCGCACTCGGAATCTGCAAAACATCGTACTCATGCGCGGTCGCTTCCATCGACGAACGGGTTCACTGCTGGCATTGCTCGCAATGCTGCTGATCACGTTCGCGCCGATGGTCTCGCAACTGCTCGCGGCAAACGCGCAGCCCGAGGAACTGACCGCCGAGCTGTGTTCGGCGCATGCGCCGGCGATCGAGCGTTCTGGCGCTCATCATTCGACGCCTTCGACGCATTCGACAGAAGCGCTCGCGCACCTCGACGATCAGGCTTGCGGCTACTGTCACTTCTTCGCCCACGCGCCCGCGATCTCCGACGTACGCGCCCCCGCAACGCTCGATGTCCCCGTGCGGCGCAGCGTCGCTGTCGAGCTGCTTCGCGTCGAGCGTCCCGCCTCTCCCTTCACGCACGCGCAGCCGCGCGCGCCTCCGGTTCTCGTCTGATTTCGTCCGAAAACATCGATGCCATCGCGGCATCGGATGGCGTCGCGCGTCGATAAAGCCGCGTCACGCCCATTCATCACGACTTCGAGAAGAACCATGCTCACTCTTTCAGCACGTGGCGGCCCTTTGTCGCCCTTACCCGCACGCCTTCACGCGAGGACGCTGCCATGAAGCGGCTCGCCAGGCAAAGCGCCCTCGTGACGGGCATCACCGCGCTCGTCGCGACACGCGCGTTCGCGCAGAGCGAGCCCGCGACACTGCCCGCCGTCATCGTGCAGGGACAGGCGGACCATTCGCTGACGTCGCAGAACGTCGCTAATCAGAAGCGCGCGCTCGATGCGACGGTCGGCTCCGTCGGCTTCGTCGACAGCGCCGATTATCAGAACACCTACGCCTTCACGTTGCGCGACGTACTCAAGAACGTGCCCGGCGTATTCGTGCAGAACCGCTACGGACAGGAGTTGCGCCTGTCCATTCGCGGCTCGGGCCTTGCGCGCGGCTATCACACGCGCGGACTGGAGATCCTGCAGGACGGCATTCCGACCAATCTCGCCGACGGCAGCGGCGACTACTATCAGATCGATCCGCTCGCGCTGCAATCGGTCGATGTGTACAAGGGCGGCAACGGCCTCGCGTACGGATCGTCGATGATGGGCGGCGCGATCGACTTCGTCACGCCCTCCGCCTACACCGCCGATGCGCCCAACATCCTGCGGCTCGAAGGCGGCAGCTTCGGCACGGTACGAGGCAGCGCGCAGTTCTCGCGCGTGATGGGCCCGCTCGATTTCATCGGCACGTTCTCGGTGAATCATGCGAACGGTTACCGCGATCACGAGCGCGGCCAGTACGAGCAGTTCAACGCAAATATCGGCTATCGGTTCTCGCCGGATGTGGAGACGCGCTTCTATCTCGGCGCGTATATCGTCGATCAGCAGCTTCCGGGCACCTTGAGTCTGAGCGATGCGTTGAACAATCCGACGAAGGCATCCGCGAGCGCGCTTGCAGGCGACCAGGCGCGCGACACGCGCACCGAACGCATCGCCAACAAGACGACCGTGAAGCTCGATGTCGGCCAGCTCGACATCGTCACGTGGGCGATCCACAAGAGTCTCTATCACCCGATCTTTCAGGTCATCGATCAGGACGGCTGGACCTACGGCTTCGCGCCGCGCTATACCGCGACCTTCAACGTGAGCGGCATGCGCAACGACGTCATCGCGGGCGCGCGCTTCTTTGGCGGCAACACGCAGGCGCGCCAGTACGTCAACGTGTCGGGCAACGAAGGCACGCAGACGCTCGATTCGACGCAAAGCGCCTATAACTACGAGGCGTATGTCGAGGACCGTCTCTTCTTCCTGCCGACGGTCGCGCTGATGGCGGGCTTCAAGGCGTTGCGCGACGTGCGCAAGTATGTCGATCATGGCGGGCTCGCGGCCGATCCGAACTACAAGTCGGCGAGCCAGACGTTCAGCGGCGTGAATCCGAAGCTCGGCCTGATGTGGCAACCGAACCGCGAGATTCAGGCGTATGTCGACATCACGCGCAGCCAGGACGTGCCGGATTTCGGCGATCTCACGCAGACGTTTCCGACCACGACGCAATTCACGCCGCTCGCATCGCAACACGCGTGGACGCTGGAACTCGGCACACGCGGCACGCGCGATCGCGTGAGCTGGGACGTGAGCGCGTATCGCTCGCTCGTGCGCGATCAGTTGCTTCAGTACACGACGAATCCCGACATTCCCGCATCGACGTTCAACGCGAACAAGACGGTGCTGCAGGGCATCGAGGCGGGCGTGTCGGTCGATGTATGGCGCGACATCACGCGCGCGGGCGCGGGCGACAAGCTGACGCTCTCGGGCGTGTGGAACCTGAGCGACTTCCGCTTCAAGGACGATCCGCAGTACGGCAACAACCGCATCGCGGGCGTGCCGGTGAACGTGATCCGCGCGATGCTCGGCTATTCGCGGCCGAACGGCTTTCACGTATCGGCATCGGTCGACTGGGTGCCGGCGGGCGCATGGGCCGACGACGCCAACACGTTGCGCGTGCCGGGCTACACGCTCCTCGGCGTGCAGGCGGGGATGGACTTTCGCAACGGCCTCTCGGTGTTTCTCGACGCGCGCAATCTGACCAACAAGCGCTACGTGAGCGACATCAGCACGATCGCGGATGCGCGGACCGCATCGTCGACGGCGATCTTCTATCCGGGCGAAGGACGCAGCATCTTCGCGGGCATGCGCTACGCGTTCTAACGCGTTGTCAGCGCCGCGACAGCACCTTAGCTGCCGCGATACTGCGCGGCGCTGGCCGGCGCCGGCGCCGCCGGCTTCTTCGTGCTCTTGTCCTTCGCCGCGCCGCTCGCTGCGGCATCGGACGACATATAAGCCGGCGCCGCCTTCGCCTTCTGCTTCTGCCCGGCGGGCGGCGCGGTCGGCGGCTTGCCGATATCGGCGAGCATCTGCTGGCAAGGCAGCGGCTTGTTGTTGCTCGGCGCGATGAGCGGAATCAGCGCCGCGAACGGATTGATGAGCCCGAGGCCCACGGCGGCCGCGCCGCGCAGCGCGAGCACCGGGCTCACGCCGACGTGCGGGTCCTTGAACGTGCCCTTCACGTAAAGCGGCGAGCGCAGCGAAAAGATGCGCAGACCCTTCGTATGCGGATGGATGCCGAGGTCCATGTCCTCGGTCTTCAGATTGATGGTGCCGTCGACGTTGATGACGGCGTCGTCGGTATCGAGCGCGAAGACGCGCGAATCGAGCACGCCATCGGTCACGACGAAATCCGCCGCCGCGCAGTTGATGTTCACGTCGCGCTTGCCGAAGAGCTTTTCGTAGACCACGTTCGCCACGTTCAAACCCGCCGCTTCCATGTACAGACGGCTGACGGTGCCTTGCGTGATGAGCGCCTTGACCTCGCCGTTCGAAGTCGCCGCGAGCGCCGCGGGCGAATTGCCGGTGGCGGACAGCGCGGCGTCGCCGTTGACCTCGCCGAGCGCGGATTGCATCGTCTTCACGGTCGGGAAAAGCTGCTTCAACTTCAGATGCCGCGCCTGCGCCGATACGCGGCCCTTGAGCGGCGCGGCGCTGCCATCGAGATGAATGTTCGATGCGAGCGAGCCGCCCGCCACGCCGAACTTGAGCGGCTCGAACGACAGCACGCCGTCCTTCATGATGACGTGCGTGTATAGATCGGTGATCGGCAGATCCGGATCCTTGATGATGCGCTGGGCGGTGAACTTCACGTCGGCGTCGATGGCCTTCCAGCGATCGGTCTTGAACTCTTCGGTCGGCAGCGCCTTCGACGACGGCTGCTTCTCCGTCTCGCCGCGCTTTGCCTTGCTCGCGTTCGAATCGGCGCCGATGATGGGCGCGAGATCCTTGAACTGCAGCAGATGAGACACGAGTTCGCCTTGCAGCAGCGGACGCGGCTTCTTGCCCGCATAGACGAGCGATCCGTTGATGTCGCTGCCGCCCACGCGTCCGGTGAAATTCTCGTAATGGAACACGTTGCCGTCTTCGCGGAACTGGCCGGTCAGCCGCCCTTCGGTTGCGAACGGCGGCGTCTCGGGCAGTGTGACGCCCGTGAACGGATAAAGATGCGCCATGCTCACCGCCTGAACCCACAGGCGCAGATCGAGCGCGGCGAGATGCGCCGGATCGGTAACCGTGCCGACGAACGCGATGTGCGTATCGCCGAGACGCACGTCCGCCTGCACGGGGAACGGGCGCGTCGCGTCCTGCACGGCGAGCACGCCGCCGAGCTTGCCGTTGCCCGAGACCTTGCCGTTGTTGTACGTGCCCTTCACGGTCCAGCCGAACGCGTAAGGCGGAACCGGCGGCTTCGGGCCTTCCTTGGTCGTGATGCTGGTATTGGCCGACGTGCTCGCCGGATTCGGCGCCGATGCGTTCGCCGCGGCCGCTGCCGACGCAGCGGATGCCGCCGACGCTTCGCACGCCGCCGCTGCATCGGCCTGCTTGTTGAGCTTTGCCGCGCCGTTCTTGCCGACCATCTCCGCCGACGACTTCGCCGACGCCGACTCCTGCTGCTTCATGACCTCGCCGATCGGCACGGGCTGCCCGAGCGTATCGATGACGACATTCATCTCCGCCTTCGTGACTTCATCGTGTACGTCGACGGTGCCCTTCGCGAGCGAGATGTCGCCGAGCTTCAGATTCCACGTAGAAGGCTCGGTCGATTGCTTGAATTTGAAGGTCCAGTTGTTGCGATTGTCCTTGAGCCGCTCGATATCGATCGACGGGTTCACGAGATTGATCGTCGGAATCACGATGTCGTGCGCAAGCAGCGGCAGCACGGCCACCTGAAAGTCGATCTCGTCGAGCGTCGCGAAGTTTTTCTGGCGCGCCCAGTCCGGATTCGCGATGGTGATTTTCTCAGCGGAGAAACGCGGCCACGGCACCCAGCGCTTCCAGCCGGTTTCGTTCGGCGGCCGATGCCAGCCGACTTTCAGATCGCCCGTGATCTCGAAGCGGCGGCCGATCGCTTCCGATACCTTGTCATCCACCCAGGGCCGCAGCCGGTTCCAGTCGAACGTCAGGAAGATCACCACCAAAATTGCAATCAGAACCGCCAGAACAGCAAAAATCCATGCGACGATCCTTCCAATTTTTCCGGTCGTTCGGGCCTGCGCCATGACGGCTCCATCCATTTTTTCTGATTATGATTGCGGCAGCACATAGTGTGCCCGCCAGTTTCACGTCCGACGTCATTCATGGCCACTCAAATAACGATACCCACAAGCACCTTGCCCGATGCGGCATCGACCGAACTCGTCGCGGCGCACGGCGTCGAGCGCCGCGATGCCGTGCGCGGAACGGTGCTCCTGCATCCCGCCGATTTCACGCTGCGCTCGGGCCAGCGCGCGGCGATCACCGGTCCTTCGGGCTCCGGCAAGAGCGTCTTTCTGCGCACGCTCGCGCTGCTCGATGCGTGCGACGCGGGCTACGTGAGCTGGCGCGGCGAGCGCATCGCGCGAGCGGAGATTCCGGCGTACCGGCGGCGCGTCGCGTATATCGCGCAACGGCCCGCGATGCTCGACGGGACCGTCGAGGACAATCTGCGTTATCCCTTTTCGCTGAAGAGTTATCACGACACGCATTTCGATCGCGATATCGCGATGCGACTCGCGCAGGCCGCCGGACGCGGCGCGGATTTCCTCGACAAGTTCGCGAGCGATCTGTCGGGCGGCGAGGCGCAGATCGCGGCGCTCGTGCGCGTGCTGCAACTTGCGCCCGACGTGCTGCTGCTCGACGAACCGACCGCATCGCTCGATCCTGCATCGGCGCGTTCGATCGAAGCGCTCGTTTCCGCATGGTTCGACGCCGATGCGGCGCGCGCGTGCATCTGGGTATCGCACGATCCCGAACAGGCGGCGCGCGTCGCGACGCGTCACCTGACGATGAACGCGGGCGTACTCGGCGAGGACACGCAATGAGCGGCTATCAGAATCTCAGTCTCTTCGATATCGGGCTTGCGGCCGCGCTGATCGTCGTGAACGGCGCTTTGTCGGTCGCGCTCGATCTCGGGCTGGAGCGCAAGCTCTTCATCGCCGCGATCCGGACGATCGTGCAACTGCTGCTGATCGGCTACGTGCTCGGCTGGGTGTTCGCGTTCGATCGCTGGTATGTGGTGCTGCCGCTGATGGCGCTGATGACGGTCATCGCCGGACTCGCCGCGTCCGACCGCGGGCGGCGCACGTATGCCGGACAGCGCGCGGACAGCATCGTGTCGATCTGGGGCAGTTCGTGGCTGATCGGCGCGTTCGGGCTTTTCGTCGTGATCCGGATCCATCCGTGGTACGAGCCGCAATACGCGATTCCGATCCTCGGCATGATCCTCGGCAACTGCCTGACGGGTGTATCGCTCGGCATCGAGCGCATGACGGAGGAACTGACGTCGGGACGCGGGGCGGTCGAGATGTCGCTCGCGCTCGGGGCGTCGCGCTGGGAAGCGGCGCAGGGGCCCGCGCGCCAAGCCGTGCGCGCGGGCATGATCCCGACTTTGAATCAGATGGCCGTGGTCGGCCTCGTCAGCCTGCCGGGGATGATGACCGGTCAGGTGCTCGCCGGGCAGTCGCCTTTGCAGGCGGTGCGCTATCAGATCGTCATCATGTTTCTGATCGCGGCGGGCTCGGGGCTCGGCGTGGTCGGCGCGGTCGTGCTGACGTATCGGCGGCTGTTTTCGCGGGACCATCGGTTCATGGCGTCGAAGCTCGTCGAACGAAAGGCACGCAAACGCGCCGCGTAGCTCATGCGCCAGTCATCCGCCGCTCATTCGCCGCTCAGTCGCCTTTGTACGCGCGCTCGAGCGCCGGGAGATCGAGCTTGATCATGTCGCGCATCGCTTTCATCGTGCGATCGGCTTTGGCCTTGTCCGGGTCCTGCAACATGCCGAGCAGCCGCGTGGGCGCGATCTGCCACGTCACGCCGAAGCGGTCCGTGAGCCAGCCGCACGCCATCGACTGTCCGCCTTCGAGCAGCGCATCCCAGTAGTGATCGATTTCATCCTGCGTTTCGCATTTGATGAACATCGAAAGCGCGGGCGAGAACTTGAATTCCGGATTGCCGTTCAGCGCTAGGAAGTCCTCGCCTTCGAGCTCGAACATCACCGCGATGACGCTGCCGACCGGGCTCGGCCCCGACTCCGTGCTGCGCATGATGTCCTTGATGCGCGCGTTCCTGAACGTGCTGACGTAGAAATTCGCGGCCTCTTCGGCGTTGCCGCCTTGAAACCACAGACAGGGCGAAATCTTGTGCATGTGCGTGTCTCCGTTTCTGGTTGCGCGCGTCAGGCGCACGGCTGCTGTCCCATCGCCTGCTTCATTTCTTCGGGCGTCATGTCGCGCTTGTGCGTGGCGACCGACCATTGATGACCGAACGGGTCTTCAAGACGCCCGTAGCGGTCGCCCCAGAACATGTCGGCGACGGGCATCGTCACCTTCGCGCCGGCGCTTTCGGCCTGCTTGACGGTGGCGTCGGCGTCTTCGACATAGAGGTGAAGGGTGACTGGCGATCCGTTCAGCGCCTTCGGACCGACCGAGCCGAACTGCGGAAATTCATCGACGAGCATCAGCGTCGAATCGCCGATCTTCACCATCGCGTGCATGAGCTTGCCGTCCGGACCGGGCATGCGGCCCAGTTCGACGGCGTTGAACGCGCGCTTGTAGAACTCGATGGCTTCGGCCGCGCCCGCGCACACGAGATGCGGGGTCAGCGAATGCATGCCTTCGGGAATCGGCTTGACGGCGGAATTGGACATATCGGCTCCGTGTAGTGAATGAAGCGCGCCGGGTCGGCGCAGCTCATACCCTACAACGAACGGGGCGGCCGTCGATCGACATCGCGCCTCACGCGGCTGTCAAATTTTTTGTAGCCGCGTTCTCGACCCGCGTTTGCGTACGGTCGCGCAAATAGCTTATTTCGAATGCTGCTCCGCGAGCGATTGAATCAGCGCCTCGAGCCGCGAGAAATTGACGGGCTTGGTCAGATGATCGCGAAAGCCCGCATCGCGGCAGCGGCGGATGTCCTCGTCCATGCCGTAACCGGTGATCGCAACAGACGGCTTGTCGGGCTGCAGGTTCTGCCACGCGCGCGCGATGTCGAGCCCGCTGCCGTCCGGCAGGCCGATATCGCTCACCAGCAGATCGAACGGCCCGCTCTTCGCGCGTTCGAGCGCTTCGCCGACGGTCACCGCGACCGTCACTTCGTGGCCGAGCATTTCGAGCACTTCGGCCATCGCCGACGAAGTCTGCTCGTTGTCCTCGACGAGCAGCACCTTCAACGCACGTCCCTGCTCGTCGCGCGCGGCTTCCACGAGCGGCGCGTCTTCGTGCGCGGGCTGCAGTTTCGCGAGCGGCAGCGTGAGCGTGAAGCGCGCGCCCGCGTCGCGCCCTTCGCTATACGCCGAGAGCGTGCCGCCGTGCTTCTGCGCGAGCGTGCTGGCGATCGCAAGCCCGAGTCCGAGGCCGCCGAACGAGCGCGTGATCGAATCGTCGGCCTGTTCGAACGCCGAGAAAATGCGCGGCAACGCTTCCGCGCTGATGCCGATGCCGCTGTCCGTCACCGACACCGCGATCGTCGCCGGATCGGGATTCCACGTGCGCACGTCGATGCGCCCGCCCGCCGGCGTGAACTTCACCGCGTTCTTCATCAGATTCCAGACGATCTGCTGGAGCCGCGCGGCGTCGCCGAGCACGATGATCCGCGCCGCATCGAAATGCGTTTCGAGCGTGAGGTTCTTGGTGCGCAGATCGGCCTCGGACATGTCGAGCGCGCTCGTGAGCAAGGTATCGAGCGCGACGCTCGCGAAATTGAGCGAGAGCTTGCCGCGCGCGATGCTCGTGAGATCGAGCAGATCGTCGATGAGACGCGCTTCGAGTTCGACATTGCGGCGAATGAGATCGAGCGTCGGATGCGCCTCGCGCGGCAGCGAATGCTTCATTTCGAGCAGACGCACGGCCGCGAGAATCGGCGTGAGCGGCGTGCGCAACTCATGCGACAGCACCGCCAGGAAATGGTCCTTCGCGCGATTCGCGGATTCGGCCTGATCCTTCGCGAGCCGCAGCGCGTCGGCGGCCATGTGCGCGTCGGTCGCGTCCCGCACGATCTTCGAGAAGCCGATCAGCTCGTCGTGCTCGCTGCGGATCGCCGTCGTCACGCCCGAGGCGAAGAACGAATGGCCGTCCTTGCGCCAGAGCCAGCGGTCGTCGCTTGCGCTGCCTTCGCGCCGTGCCGTTTCCAGTTCCGCTTCGAACACGCCGCCCTCGCGATCTTCCTGCGCATAGAAGATGTTCGCGGACTGGCCGAGCACGTCCTGCGCCGGAAAACCCAGAATGCGCTCGGACGCCGCGTTCCACGTGCGGATGCGCCCCTCGGGATCGAGCGTGATGACGGCGTAATCCTTCAGCGCATCGATGAGCAGGCGGAAATGCGTCTCCGTTTCGCGCAGCGCGCGCTCGACCGCGATGCGCTGCGCGCGTTCGGCGCTCTCGCGCATCGCGCGGCGCACGACGGCGGGCAGACGTTGCAGGCGCTGCTTGAGCACGTAATCGGTCGCGCCGCGCTTGAGCATGTCGACGGCATGCTCTTCGCCCAGCAGGCCCGACACGAAGATGAACGGCGTGTCGGGCGAGCGCTCGCTCGCGATGGTCAGCGCTTCGATGCCCGAGAACGTCGGCATGACGAAATCGGCGAGGATCACGTCGAAGCGCTTCTTCTCCAGCTCGGCGATGAACGCCGCGGAGTCATAGACGATCGACGCTTCCACCGCGTAATCGGCGCGTTCGAGCTGGGCGATCGTGAGCTCCGCATCGAGTGCGTTGTCTTCGACGAGAAGCAGATGCAGAGGCTGCATGATTCAGGCGCCCTCTTCGAAGGGCGCCTGCGGGCGCGGCGGATTGAGCGGTTGCGTGAGCATGGGCGCTGCGGTCATTGCGCGGGCGGCGGACGGCGAAAGCGCGTCGAGCCCGGCGGCGGCTCGTTGAGCACGGCCCAGAACACGCCGAGATCGCTGATCGCCTCGACGAACTCGGCGAATTCCACCGGCTTCACCACGTAGGCGTTTACGCCCAGCTCGTAGCTGCGTATCAGATCCTGTTCCTCGCGCGAGGACGTCAGCATGACGACCGGCACGCTTTTCAGCGACGCATTCGAGCGGATCATGTCGAGCACTTCGAGGCCGTCGATCTTCGGCAGCTTCAGATCGAGCAGGATGACAGCCGGATTGCCGGGCGCGCGTTCCTTCCACTCGCCCTCGCAGGTGAGATAGTCGATGGCTTCCTGACCGTCGCGCGCCACGATCACTTCGTTGGCAAGCTGACTCTTGTCGAGCGCGACGAGCGTGAGCTCGAGATCGTTCGGATTGTCTTCGACGAGCAGTATCGGTTTAAGCATGGTCTCTTCTTGACTTTGTACCTGGCGCGCCCTGCGTTCCATTCGCATTGCGGAACACGACCGGCAGGGAGAAATAGAATACCGCGCCCTCTCCCAGCCGCCCCTCGGCCCACGTGCGCCCTTCATGACGCTCGATGATGCGCCGCACGTTCGCGAGCCCGATGCCCGTGCCCTCGAACTCTTCCGCGCGATGCAGCCGCTGGAACACGCCGAACAGCTTCGCGCCGTACTTCATGTCGAAGCCGACGCCGTTGTCGCGCACGCCGATCACGTGTTCATCGCCGCTACGGGTCGCGAATATCTCGATTTTCGCCGATTCCCGCGTCCGCGTATATTTCACCGCGTTCGAAATCAGGTTGCGCACCGCAAGCTGGAGGAAAGCCGCATCGCCGGTCACGCGCGGCAGCGCGCCGATCACCCATTCGATGCGGCGCCCCGAGCCTTCCAGGTCGAACTCCTGCACGATCGAGCGCACGAGCGCGCCGAGGTCGACGGGCGCCGGTCTGAGCGCCGCGCGGCCCATCTGCGAGAAGGTCAGCAGGTCGTCGACGAGCGTGCCCGCGAAGCGCGCCGAATCGAGCATGTTGTTCAGAAAGCGCCTGCTCTTCTCCGACATGCGCTCGCCTTCCTGCTCGCGCAGCAGATCGCCGTATCCCGCGATATGGCGCAGCGGCGCACGCAGGTCGTGCGACACCGAATACGAGAACGCTTCGAGTTCCTTGTTCGCGCGCGTGAGTTCGGTCGCGAGTTCGGCGCGCTCTTCCGCACGGCGCAGCACGATGTTCAGCAGCGCGCCGCGCAGTTCGCCGGCGATTTCGAGTTCGCCCTGACGCCACAGCGCCGAATGGCCGCGTACCGTCTCGAGCCACGGCGAAAAGCTCGTGCGCGGCGCGCTCGCGCCATCCGCGCCTTCGATTTTCACCGGCTCGCCCGCCCATTTGATGGTCTGCATCACTTCGGGCCTGAACCATAGCAGATAGTTGCGAAAAATTTGCGAGACCGGCACCGCGAGCACGCCGCACGCGCGATTGACGTGCGCCTTCGCGGGCGGCCATTCGCGCGCGAGCGAATCGGTCGACCAGACGCCGGTCGTGTGATCCGCGAGCCAGTGCGTGAGCGCACGCACGGTGTCTTCATCGGGCGTCGAGCCGAGCAGCGTCACCCGGTCGTCGAAGACGATCGCCGCGCCCGCCGAGCGCGCGAAGCTCAGCACGTCGTTCGACACGGACTGCAGGCCGGCGACGAAATTCTCGTGCTCGCCCATCGCCGAGATCAGGCGGCCCATCGTGCGGCGCAGCGCGGCGAGATATTCGCCTTCGGCGCGCTCTTCCTTCGCTTCGATCTGCAAAGACAGCATGTGCCCGAGATGCTCGACCGCAACGCGCGTAGCGAACGGCACGATGCGCGCGTTCTGATCGTGACACGAGACGAGGCCCCACAACTGCCCGCGCACGACGATCGACACCGACATCGACGCATGCGTGCCCATGTTGCGCATGTACTCCAGATGCACCGGCGAGAAGCTGCGCAGCGTAGCGAACGTGAGGTCCGTCGCGCGGCCGGTGACGGGGTTCACGGCGGGCACGAGCCGCGCGGGCCGGTAGTCGACATCGGCGACGAGGCGAATGCGGTTCTTCAGATACAGCGCGCGCGCTTGCCGCGGAATGTCCGACGCCGGAAAGAACTGATGCAGGAACGACGGATAGCTGTCGTCGCGGTCTTCCGCGAGCACGTGGCTGCGCCCTTCCTCGTCGAAGCTGTAGAGCATCACGCGGCCGAAGCCCGTGATCGCGCGCATCTCGCGCACGGCGAGTTCGGCGAGCGCCTGCACGGTCTGCTCTTCCTGCAGCCCGCGCGCGAACGTGCGCACGAGCGGATACATCGACGCGAAGGCATCGCCGGTGGCCGAGCCCGCTTCCATCTCGACGATGAGCACGCCGTCATGCCGATGCACCGTGACGTCGAGCCGCGTCGATTGCCCACAGGACGACGGCGTCACGTCGATCGGACCGACATAGAGCGGCGCGTCGTCGAGCGCGGCCGTCGCGGCCGCCTGCGCGATACGCTGCGCGAGCGCCGCGCCGAGCACCGCATGAAGCGCCTCGCCGGGCAACGCATCGACGTTTTCGCCGGTCAGCGACGCAAGATTCTCGCTCGCCTGCACGATGCGCAGATCCTCGGACAGCACGAGCAGAAAGCCGTGCGGCTGGATGCCGCCGGGAATATGGATGGGCTCCGCGTCGCAGTCCTTGCTCGCGACGCCCGAGTTCAGCGTGCGCCGGCGCGCTTCGGCATCGGGCGGTCCCTGCGATACGTCGTGCAAAGCCCGCGCGCCGATGGGCGGATCGCTTTCGGCCTCGCTCATGTAGCCGCTCCCGGCGTTGGCCGCGAACAATCGATATCGACTTCCTCGGGACACAGCCACGCGTGCAGACTGTCGAACGTGGCGATGGCGGACCTCACCGCGTCGTCGTACCCGGCTTCGGGCACGCTCGCCACCGCGGTTTCGCGAAACGCGTTCCACATGCTGCCCGTGCGCGGGCCGTAGCCGTCGAAATAGGTATTGCCTTCACCCGGCGCGAGCGCGAGACGCGCGGCGACGTGCGGCGCGATGAAACGTCCGCCGAGCGTGCTGCCTTCCATCACGTACATCGAACCGAACGCGTCGGCGATGCTTCTCATACGCGGCAAGTCTTCATCGACAGCGGCTCGCGGCAGCGATGCGGCGCGGCGCGCATCGCCCGTCAGCGCGGCGAGATCGTCGGCGAGCAGCGGCGCCTTGCGGCGCGCGTCGAAGAAGCCGGCGAGCGATGCCGGCATGCATGCGGCCACCGCGTGTTCCCAGGGCGCGACGTAGCCATGAAATCGTTCGAGCAGCGCGATGTAGTCGTCGCGCCGCAGGTCGTCCCGCATCAGGTCGAGCGCATTCTCGAGCCGCGTATGACACGCGGCGGTTTCGTTCTTCAGACGGGACAGGAGGTCGAGGGGCATGTTCCGTTGGGTTGGCTTCGGGCCGCAAAGCGGGCATGGGATGCTGGCATCGGAAGGGCTTACCGGTTCACGCGCGCCGCGCGGCGCGCGCATCGGTAGAAAGAACGCGGCAAACGTTGTGTTGCGGCTCGGCGCGCGATCAACGTTTCATTCTACGCAAGCGGCCCGCGCGCTGCTATCCGGAAGCGGTTTCACCGTCCGGTTCACTGCTTGCGCGAAGACCCCTCGCCGCTGTTTTCGTTGACGTGTTCGTCGCGTTGCGTCTCGCGCTGATAGTCGCCGCCGCCGCGCCGGTCCGTATCGACCAGACCGCGCTCGATATCCTCATGCGCCTGCTTGCCGACATCGCGCGCTGCGTGCTCGTGCTGCGACTCGACGTTCTGATCCGCTTCGTGCGGCAGCGGTGCGTCCGCTGCATCGTCGTGTTTCTGCTGGCCGCCGTCGGGCGCCGTGTTCGCGTGCTTCATCTTCATCTCCTGGAACGTTGCTCACTTGCGCGGCCCGCTGATGCCGAGCCGCTTCTTCATCTCCGCCGTGAGCCGCTGACGCGCCTTGTCGTAGCCTTCCCACGGATCGCGCTTCAACGCATCGAGACGCTCGCGCACGTTGCCGATGTTCCATTGATCGCCGCTCGTCACGCTATCGAGTTCGTCCCACGCGAGCGTCACCGATGCGCCCAGCCCCGGCCGCGCCCGCAGCGAGAACGCCGCGACCGTGCTCGATCCACGGTTGTTGCGCAAATAGTCGATGAAAATCTTGCCCTTGCGATTCTGCATGCCCATCTTCGCGGAGAAGAGTTTCGGCAGCGCGCTCGCCATATGCTGCGCCACGGCCTGCGAGAAGTCCTTCATCTCGTCCCAGCCCGCGTGCTTCGCGAGCGGCACGACGACGTGAAAGCCCTTGCCGCCGCTCGTCTTGCAAAACGACGTGAGTCCGAGTTCCGCGAGCAGATCCTTCGTGAGTTTCGCGGCCTCGATCATGCGCTCCCAGCCGACGCCCTCGCCCGGATCGAGATCGAACACCATGCGATCCGGCTTCTCGATGTTCGATGCCACCGCGTTCCACGTATGCAGTTCGATGGTGCCCATCTGCGCCGTGCCGACGAGCGCCTTGGCCGATTCGATCGTGAGCAGCGGCGGATGTCCCGGATCGATATCGGCATGCTGCGTGATGTGGGGAATCGCGAGCTTCGCGCTGTGCTTCTGAAAAAAGAGCTCGCCGCCGATGTCTTCCGGCGCGCGCACGAGCGACACCGGCCGATCCTTCAGATGCGGCAGCATCCAGTCGGCGACCGACGCGTAGTACTCGACGACATCGAGCTTCGTGAGACCCGTCGACTTGTCGATCACGCGTTCCGGATGGCTGATCTTGACCCCTTCGATTTCAGCGGCGCTTGCCTTGGCCTTCTTTGCGGCCGGGGTCTTTTTCGCCGCGACTTTCTTCGCCGCGACCGGCTCTTCCTTGACGATCTGACGCGCGGGTTTATCGTCGCGCAGACTGACGAACGATGCTTGTCGCACGATGCGCTCCTTGGTCCATTCCGCGAAATTGCATTCGGCTACGAGCTCGGGCCTGACCCAATGCACGGGCGTGCGGCTGCGTTCGCGCGGCTCGCTTGCAAAGGGCATGCGCTGAGTCTCGCGCTTGTCGAGTTCCTTCTTCACCGCGACGAGCGTCGCATGATCGAATCCGCTGCCCACGCGCCCGGCGTACTGCAATTTGCCGTGCGCGTCGTACACGCCGAGCAGCAGCGCGCCGAACTGCCCGCGGCTGCCCGAAGGCTCCGAATAGCCGCCGATCACGAATTCCTGACGGCGGCGGCACTTGAGCTTGATCCATGAATTGCTGCGCCCCGATACATACGTGCTGTCGGCGCGCTTGCCGATGATCCCTTCGAGCGCCATGTCGCATGCGCTCTTCAGGAGGTCGTCGGCGTGAAAGGCGAAGTCCTGCGAATAGCGCAGCACCGGATCGTCGACCGGCTCGATGAGCGCCTGCAAAATCGCGCGGCGCTGCACGAGCGGCACGTTGCGCAGATCGTAGCCGTTCAGATACGGCACGTCGAAGAAATATACGACGATGTCCTGCGGCCTTCCGACATCGAATGCGTTCTGCAGCGCCTGAAAATCAGGCAAGCCGCGATCGTCGAGCACCACGGCTTCGCCATCGAGCCAGGCGCTTTCGATATCGAGCCGTTCGAGCGCCTTCACTTGCTTCGAAAACTTCGCGGTCCAGTCGTTGCCGTTGCGCGTATCGATGCGGATCGTGCGCTTGCCCTTCACCGTCTCGATGCGCACGAGCACACGATAGCCGTCGAATTTTATTTCGTACGCCCAATCATCGCCGGGCGGCGCGGCATCGACGAGGGTTGCGAGCTGCGGCTTGAACGATGCGGGCAGTTTCGCCTTCACCGCGCCTTCGATCGCCGGTTCGTGCGACAACGTGCGCAACGACTCCGCGCTGCGTGTCGCGACGATATCCGGATGCGCGTGGCCATCCGCGTCCTTCGGTGCTTTCGGCGCAGTCTTGCGCGCGGGCGTTTTCTTCGCGTTCGCCTTGCGTTCGTCGCGCTCGCGCAGCGCGCCGCTCTTGTCGCGCGCACCGAGCGATTCGGACATCACGCTGCCCGGCCTCTTCAACAGGATGTCGTATTCGGCTTCGGGGCGCGCTTCGTCGTCGCGTTCCTTGATGAGCAGCCACTGCTCCTTGTCGCCGCTGCCGCGCATGTGACTCTTCACGAGCGTCCATCCGCCGTGCAGCTTCTCGCCGTCGAGCGTGAACTTGAGCTTGCCTTTCTCGTATTCGCGCGCCGCCTCTTCGATGCTGCCCGACTGCGGCGCCCACGTTCCGCGATCCCACACGATGACGCTGCCCGCGCCGTAGTTGCCTTCGGGAATCTCGCCTTCGAACGAGCCGTAATCGAGCGGATGATCTTCGACGTGCACCGCGAGCCGCTTCACCGAGGGATCGAGGCTCGGCCCTTTTGGCACCGCCCACGATTTCAGTGTGCCGTCGAGTTCGAGCCGGAAGTCGTAGTGCAGGCGGCGCGCGTCATGCTCCTGGATCACGAAGGACAACGCGCTCTGTGCCGGCTTCTTCGCGCGCTTGCGTGCGTCTGCCTTTTGCGCGCCCGACGGTTCCGGCGTCTCATTGAAGCGCCGCATCCGCTGATAGGTTTCGAGTTTCTCGGCCATGATCGTCTACTCGTGACGCATGCGCTCACGCGCGTTTGCGGCGCGTCGTCTTGCGCGCCGGACGCGCGGTTTCCTCGCCGGCTGCATCGCCTGAATCGTCATCGGACGATGCGGCCTTGCTGCCGCGCTTCGTCGCGCCGCCCTTCTTCAGGCTGCGCTTGAGGAGTTCGGACAAGTCGAGAATATCGGCCGATGCTTTTTCTTCGCCGCCGTCCTCGATCTTCATCACTTCGGCGATCTTGCCTTCCTTCACCTTTCTGTCGACGAGCGCCATGATGTCGTCCTTGAAGGTGTCGTGATACTTCGTGGGATCCCACGTGTCGCTCATGTCGTCGATGAGACGCTTGGCCATCTCGAGTTCCTTCGACGTGACGCCCGCCTTTTTCGTGTCCTCGTCGGGAAACTTGAACTGGCCGAAGTCGCGCACTTCGTCGCCCCAGCGCAACGTGTTGAGCGCGAGCGCGGGACCGACCGGAATCAGCGCGGCCAGATGCTGTTTGTTATGCAGCACGACGCTCGCGATGCCGACCTTGCCGGTATCCTTCAGCGCGTCGCGAAGCAGCGCGTAGACCTTTTCGCCCTTGCGGTCGGGCGCGAGGTAGTACGGCGTATCGAGCGAAAGGAAGGAGATTTCGGGTGCATCGACGAAGGCGAGTATGTCGACGGTCTGCGTCGATTCGGGATTGGCCGCGCGAATCTCGGCGTCGGTCATCACGACGTACTTGCCCTTCTCGTATTCGAAGCCGCGCACGATGTTGTCGCGCGTGACTTCCTTGCCCGTGTTCTTGTTGATCTGCTTATAGCCGATCGGGTCCATCGAACGCTTGTCGAGCAGATTGAAGCCGACTTTCTCCGACTGCGTCGCCGGATAGAGTTGCACGGGCACGTGGACCAGCCCGAAGCTGATCGCGCCTTTCCAGATCATGTGCGGCATTGCGGCACCTTCGCTGTCGGATCGAGTCGATGAATACGCTTTTCAGCGCGGTATCGACAGCAATCGCAGGAAGCGTGCCAAGCGGCATGACAGCGCCGATCCGCGCCGGCGCCAGAAACGTGGAATTGCGCCGCTGCTTTCACCTGTAAGCCTTACTGCCGGTCGACGTCGTTACGGCAAGTTCGTGTACGCAAGAAGAAAAGACAGTTAGTTGCGAACAGAATGGCGAAAAAACGCCGGACGAAGCCGGCGCGTCGAACGTTCATTTGCGGCTTGCGGTGACCGTCAATTGCGTGCCGTCGTCGAGCGTGACGGTTTTCTTCGAGCCGGTGGAAGTCGGCATGGAGAAGCGCACGATCTGGCTGAAGCGGTTATCGACTGGACATTGCAGGCTCTTGCCGCCCACGGTCACCTTGCTCGTGCCCTTCGGCGCGTACGCACGGAAGCTGATCTGCACGTTCGCCGATCCGTTGTCCGCGACGACCGGCGCAAAGCGTATCTGCACCTGCCGCACCGCCTGCCCGTCCGCGCTCTTCGGCACCGATGCCGCCTGCGGGCAGCCGTCCGGCACCGCCTGCGCGCCGCTCGGCGCGGTGCCCTGCCAGGTGAAGTCATCGGTCTGTCCCGAGCGGATGGTGCGCGTTTCCTGCTCGTTGCCGAAATTCTTCGACGCCATCTTCACCGTGTACTTGATGGGGCCGTCATTGGGCGCTTCGGAGAGCACCCTGATGCCGGGCGTTGCATGCGCGGTCGCTGCAAACATTGCGAGCGCGGTGACGGAAACGATGCGACGAACGATCAAACGACGATTCATGCCGCCACCTCCGTATCGAGCGCTTGGAAGGAAGGCCGGCGCCGCGTAGCGCCGGCGTGCTGTCGGGCGGAATCAGTCTAGCGCCCCGCATGACAGCCCATCCTAGTGGAAAACCCGCGCCCGCGGCAACGTCGATGACGTTCGTCAACTCACGCGTCAAAAGCCGGTCATGACGAGCTTGCCGACCGTGCGCCCTTCTTCCAGAAGGCGATGCGCCTCGCGCAGATTCGCTGCGTCGATGCGGCCGAGATTCTTGCCGAGCGTCGTGCGGATCGTGCCTGCGTCGATCAGCCGCGCCACTTCCGACAGCAGCTTGTGCTGCTCGATCATGTCGGGCGTCTTGAACATCGCGCGCGTGAACATGAACTCCCAGTGAAACGCCGCGCTCTTCGATTTCAGCAATTCGACGGGAACGGGCTTCGCATTCTCGACGATCGACGCGATCGCGCCTTGCGGCTTAACGATTTCTGCGGCGGCGGGGAAATGCCGGTCGGTGTCGTTGAAGATCAGCACGTAATCGACCTGCGCAAAGCCGATGTCCTTCATCTGCTTGGGCATGTCCTCGAAGTGATTGACGATGTGATCCGCGCCGAGATCTTCGGCCCATTTCGCCGATTCGGGCCGGGACGCCGTCGCGATCACCTGGAGCTTCGCGACGCGCTTTGCCAACTGAATGCCGATCGAGCCGACGCCGCCCGCCCCGCCGATGATCAGCACCGACTTGCCCGCGTCCTTGCCTTCCGCCGACACGCCGAGCCGCTCGAAGAGCGCCTCCCACGCGGTGATGGTCGTGAGCGGGAGCGCGGCGGCGCAGGTGAAATCGATCGACTTCGGTTTCGCGCCGACGATGCGCTCGTCCACGAGATGAAACTCGCTGTTCGCGCCCTGACGCGTGATGTCGCCCGCGTAGTACACCGGATCGCCGACCTTGAAGAGCGTCACGTCCGGGCCGACCGCTTCCACGACGCCCGCCGCGTCCCAGCCGAGCACGCGCGGCGTCTCCTCGACTTTTTCCTTGGGCGCGCGCACTTTCGTGTCGACGGGATTGACCGCGATCGCCTCGATTTTCACGAGCAGATCGCGGCCCGTGGGCACGGGCTTGTCGAGTTCGATGTCGATCAGCGATTCGGGATTCGAGATCGGAAGATAGCGGGTCAGGCCGATGGCTTTCATGTTTTGCTCCGCTGATTGGACTGGCACCGATGTTAAAGCGCCATCGACATCGGGAAAACCGTCATAATCGCTGAAACATTTTTCGGGAAATCCATCGAATGGCGATCGATTCCGTGGCCGACGGCGCAACGCGCGGGCGTCTCGACCTGCTCGACGTCGGCCTTTTCGTGCGCGCGGCGGCGCTGGCGAATCTTTCGGCGGCGGCGCGGGAGTTCGGTTTGTCGCCGGCGGTGGCGAGCGCGCGCATCGCGGCGCTCGAGCGCATGCTCGGCGCGCGGCTTCTGCATCGCACGACGCGGCGCGTGTCCGTCACGCAGGAAGGCGAGATTTTCGCGGCCCGCGCGCGCGAACTGCTAGACGCCGCCGATGCGGCGCGCGCGTCGGTCGGGCGTGCGCGCGAGCATCCGCACGGACGGCTGCGCGTGACGATGCCGTCCTCGCTCGGCCGCCAGCACATTTCGCCGCTGATTCCGGCGTTCTTGCGCGCGCATCCCGGGGTGAGCATCGAGTTGCGCATGACCGATCAGATCGTCGATCTCGTCGATGAAGGCATCGACCTCGCGATCCGCATTGGCGCGCTGAAGGATTCGACGCTCATCGCGAAGAAGCTCGCGACGAACCGGCGCGTGCTGTGCGCGTCGCCCGCGTATCTGGCCGAGCACGGCACGCCGCGCCATCCCGCCGATCTCGCCGACCACGAATGCGTCATCCTCGCCGATCAGCGCGACTGGAGCTTCGTGACGCCGACTGGCGTGATCGACGTGCGCGTGTCGGGACGCATCGCGACGGACAATGGCGAAGTGATCCGCGATGCGCTCGCGGCGGGCATCGGCATCGGACTGAAATCGACGTGGAGCGTAGCGCCCTTGCTCGCGAGCGGCGAGCTCGTCACCGTGCTGGACGACTATCCGCTCGCGCAGACGGTGGCAATCTGGGCGGTGTATCCGAGCCGCGCGTTCGTGCCGCCGAAGACGCTCGCGTTCATCGACTTCCTTGCGGCGCAGTTCGGCGAGCCGCCGTACTGGGACGTCGATCCGGCGCGCGTGCAGCGCTGAAGGTTCTTTACAATGGCGGTTTCGCCGCCTTTTTCCCGTCCTTTCGATGAACCTCGTCATACAAAGCCCCAGCGCCATTTCCGATACGCATCTGCGTCCGCTCGCGGCGCTCGCGCGCTCAAAACAACCGCAGCGCGTCGACGATACGCGCGTGCGTCTCATCGACGCCGATCCGCTTCAGCGCCCTGATATCGACGCGTATTGCGGCGCGCATACGCTCGATTACGCGTACCTCGATCCAGATGCGAAGCTGAGCGATTTCGGCCTCGTCGCGATGGATATGGATTCGACGCTGATCACGATCGAATGCATCGACGAGATCGCGGATTTTTGCGGGCTGAAGGCCGAGGTCGCGGCGATCACGGAAGCGTCGATGCGCGGCGAGATCAAGGACTTCAACGAAAGCCTTACGCGCCGTGTCGCGCTGCTCGAAGGGCTCGATGCGAGCGCGCTGGAACGCGTGTATGAGGAGCGTCTGCAACTGTCGCCGGGGGCGGAACGCATGCTCGAAGGGGTGCGTGCGGCCGGTCTCAAGACGCTGCTCGTTTCTGGCGGGTTCACGTTCTTCACGGAGCGTCTGAAGGCGCGGCTCGGCCTCGATTACACGCGCGCGAATACGCTCGAGATCGTCGATGGGAAGTTGACCGGCAGGGTCGTAGGCGAAATTGTCAATGCGAATGTGAAGGCGCGGACGCTGATCGAAACTTGCGCGCGGATCGGCGTCGAGCCCAAATGTGCGATCGCAATGGGCGATGGGTCGAACGATCTGAAGATGATGGCCGAGGCGGGTCTGTCGGTGGCGTTTCGGGCGAAGCCCGTCGTGCGGGAATCGGCGAGTCTCGCGTTCAATTTTGTCGGGCTTGACGGGCTTTTGCGGCTTTTTTGATTTGTGGGTGATTTTCGTTTTGGCTTTTTGTCGCCGGATCCCGTTTTGTTTTCGGTTTATTAGCACTGCCCCTGTGCGGGGCGGCAGTCACTTTCTTTGCTGCTGCAAAGAAAGTAACCAAAGAAAGCAGCTTTTTCACGCCCGCGGTCACACGCACGTTGGGTAGTTCTCTCGTTCTCGGTGGCACTCGCCTAACGTGTGCCCTCATCACGATCACCCGGCTTGGATCGCGCACGGTCTGACTCGCTAGTCCGTTTAGCGTGCGGGTTCAGCACCAAACAGCTCCGGCCCGCTTCGCGGCCGATGGGTCAATCGGGTGTGCGCGTGACTCTTCTTCGATGGTTTCCCTCGCATACCCCACGGCAGCGCGTAGCGCTGTGCCGATGCTCTTTCGTGCTGCACCAGTTCGTTATGTGGTGCGATGTGGCGGACCGTGCGCGATCCAAGCCCGATTGGGCCTATGAGGGCGACACTTAGGCGAGTGCCACCGTGGACGAGAGTACTACCCAAACTGCGTATGACCGCGGGCCTGAAAAGCTGCTTTCTTTGCTTACTTTCTTTGCAGCAGCAAAGAAAGTAAGTGCCGCCCCGCACAGGGGCAACGCTAATAGACCACAAAGAAACCGGGATCCGGCGAAGGAAGAAAAAACCTCACCCAAACGCTTTACGCAAACCCGCTTCCAGATCCGCCCGCAAATCGGCCTCCGCTTCCAGCCCGACATAAAACCGCACCAACACCCCTTCATGCGGCCATTGCGACGCGGTGCGCATCGAGCGGATGTTGTAGGGCATCGCGAGGCTATGCGCCCCGCCCCAGCTCCAGCCGATCGAGAAGAGTTCGAGCGCTTCGACGAAGGCATCGACTTGCGCGGACGAATACCGGCCATCGAAGACGATAGAAAACAAGCCCCCCGCGCCGCCCTTGAAATCACGCGCATAAAACGCGTGGCCTGGGCAATCTGCAAGCGCCGGATGCAGCACCGCCGACACCTCCGGACGCGTCTTCAGCCACTGCGCAAGCGCCAACGCGCTACGGTCGTGCGCTTCGTAACGCGCTTTCATCGACGGCAGACTGCGCAGCACGAGCGACGCATCGTCCGACGACACGCCGACGCCCATCCTCATGCGCGCACGCTTGAGCTTCCTGTGCAGTTCTTCGTCGCGCGTGATGGTCGCGCCCATCAGAATATCGCTGCCGCCCGACTGATATTTCGTCAGCGCCTGCACGGAAATGTCGACGCCATGTTCGAACGGCTTGAACGCGAGGCCCGCCGAGAACGTGTTGTCGATCGCCGTGACGATGCCCTTCGCGCGCGCGACAGCGGCGATCGCCGGCACGTCCTGCACTTCCATCGTCACCGAGCCAGGCGCTTCGAGCCAGATCAGCTTCGTGTTCGGACGGATCGATTCGGCGATGCCCGCGCCGGTCATCGGATCGTAATAAGTGACTTCCAGCCCGAAATCGGCAGCAAGCCAGTCAGCGTGATCGCGATTCGGCCCATAGGCGTTGTCCGGCACGAGCACGTGATCGCCCGCCTTCACGAGACCGAAGTAGACGTTCGATATCGCCGCAAGCCCCGACGGCTGCAACAGCGCGAACTCGCCGCCTTCGATCGCGGCCAGGCGCTGCGCGAGCGCGATGGTCGTCGGCGTGCCGTGCAGACCGTAGCGCCACTTCGAATCGTCGCTCCAGACGAGCGAACGCATGGCCGCGAGATCGGGGAACACGACCGTCGATGCCCGCGCGACCGGCACCGAAAAGGACTCGAAGCCGGGCGTGATGCGGTCTTCGGGCTGAACGATGCGGGTCTGCAGATCGCGGTCCTTGTTGCTGGAATCAGTCATGGCTTTGCAATGCGAAAAGAAGGAGACCGCCGCCGGCAGCAAGCCCGGCGGCGCTGAGAGAAGACAGGCTATTCGCCGATGATGACGTTGCTCGTGCCGCCCACGGCATTCTTCGGCGGCGCCGGCGGCGCGGGTTCCAGCGACGGCGCGGGCGGCGCCTTGGCCGTGCCCGTCGCGGGAAGCTGGACGCCCGCCACGGCGGGGCGCAGATCGAAGGGTTGCGCGTTCGAATCGTCCGGGTCCATGCGCTCGCCCGACACGCTGCCGTCCGCCGCGAACTTGCCGACCCAGTTGCCCGTGATGTGCGTGCCGTCGTTCGATTCCTCGATCTCGAGCGTGTCGCCGTCACGATCGCCCGCTACCAGAATCACGTTCGGGCTGCCAGCGAACTTGTATTCGCCGTGCACGCCGGACGGCTCGTCGGCCTTCGCGCCGAGCTTCATCTCGATCTGCCGGTCGCCGAGCGTGCCGACATAGCGCGGAAATTTCGCGTATTCCGGATTCGGCGTGAGCGGCTTTTGCGGCGGCAGCGCCAGTTCCCGGATCGCGGCCTGCGCGCCGTGCGCGTCGGCACCCGTTGGCTCGCGCTCGGTTTGCGGCAACACGCCCGCCTGCCCCGCCGGCATCGGCGAATTGCACGCGGCGAGCGCGGTGAAGAGCGTCGAGGCCGCGATCATCCGCGGCCACTTCATGCTTTGAATCATCCGTGAGTCCTTCAAATGCGCTCGAAGATCGCCGCGATGCCCTGCCCGCCACCGATGCACATCGTCACGAGCGCGTAACGGCCGCCGATGCGCTGCAGCTCGTACAGCGCCTTCACGGTGATGAGCGCGCCGGTCGCGCCGATCGGATGCCCGAGCGAAATGCCCGAGCCGTTCGGATTGACCTTCGCGGGATCGAGCTTCAGTTCCTGCGACACGGCGCACGCCTGCGCGGCGAACGCTTCATTGGCTTCGATGACATCGAGGTCGTCGACGGAGAGGCCCGCGCGCTCCAGCACCTTCTGCGTAGCGGGAACAGGGCCGATGCCCATGATCTTCGGATCCACGCCCGCGTGCGCGTACGCGACGAGACGCGCGAGCGGCTTCGCGCCGCGCTTCTCGGCCAGCGAGCGCTCCATCAGCACGACGGCCGCGGCCGCATCGTTGATGCCCGACGCGTTGCCCGCCGTCACCGTGCCGTTTTCCTTCGCGAAAACCGGCTTGAGCTTCGCGAAGTCTTCGGCAGTCGCGTTCATGCGGACGTGCTCGTCGCGGTCGAATACAGTGTCGCCTTTTTTCGACGCGAGCGTGATCGGCAGAATCTGGTCCTTGAAGTAGCCCGCTTCGATCGCCTTTGCCGCGCGCCGGTGCGATTCCAGCGCGAGCGCGTCCTGCATTTCGCGCGTGATGCCGAACTTCGCGGCGACGTTCTCGGCCGTCACGCCCATGTGGATCTTGTCGAACGGATCGTTGAGCGCGCCCACCATCATGTCGACGATGCGCGTGTCGCCCATGCGCTGGCCGAAGCGCGCGGTGGGCATCACGTACGGCGCGCGGCTCATGCTTTCCGCGCCGCCGCCGATCGCGACATCGGCATCGCCGAGGAGAATCGATTGCGATGCCGACACGATCGCCTGCAAGCCCGAGCCGCACAGCCGGTTCACCGTGAGCGCGGGCGCGTGCTGCGTGACGCCGCCGTCGAGCGCCGCGACGCGCGCGAGGTACATGTCGCGCGGCTCGCTATGAATGACATTGCCGAACACGACATGCCCGACTTCGTCGCCCGCGACGTTCGCGCGGGAAAGCGCCTCGCGCACGACGCGTGCGCCGAGATCGGTCGGGGCAAAGTCCTTGAGCGCGCCGCCGAAATCGCCAATTGCCGTGCGCACGCCGCTCACCACCACCACTTCTCGTTGCATGTTGCGGTCTCCGTTGTTTGAGGTACGGCTATTCTGCCAGCGCGCGCTCGACCTCGTCCTTGCGCGGAATCGGCGCCACGGCGCCAAAGCCTTGCGTCGACAAAGCCGCCGCGGCATTCGCATAGCGCGCCGCCGCGAAGGGATCGTCGCCGGCGACGATGCGCGCGATGAACGCGCCGCCGAAGCAATCGCCCGCGCCGGTCGCATCGACCGCCCGCACGGCGCGGCCCGGCACCACGCGCCGCTCGCCGGGCGTCGCAATGTACGCGCCTTCGCGGCCGAGCTTCAGCGCGACCACTTTCGGCCCGAGCGCAAGCAATGCATCGACGATCGCGTCCTTGTCTTCGTGGCCGGTGAGCAGCGTGACGTCATCCCAGCTCGGCAAGCAGATGTCCGTCGAACGGATGGCTTCCATCATCACCGCGCGGGCGCGCGCGAGCGGCCACAGCTTCAGGCGCAGGTTCGTGTCGAAGCTGACTTTGACGCCATGTGAGCGCGCATGGTCGATGGCGGCGAGCGCGGCATCGCACGCGGATACGCCGATCGCGAGACTGATGCCCGACAGATGCACGACCTTCGCGGCGGCGATCGCATCGAGCGGCACATGCGACGGCGCGTAGCGGCTCGCCGCCGACCCCGCGCGCAGATAGTCGAAGCGATGCCCGTTCTCGCCGTGCGACACGAAATAGACGCCCGTGGGCGCGTCGTGATCGACGCGGACCGTCGATGTGTCGACGTTTTCCGCGCGCCACAGATCGAGCAGCAATTGCCCGAAGTGATCGTTGCCGACGGCGGACACGAAGCCCGTCGACGCGCCCTGGCGCGAGGCCGCGATCAGGAAGTTGGAGACGTCGCCGCCGAAGCCTTGCAGATAGTTCGGCTGGTCGCGCGTCGACTGATTGAACTCGATCATCGCCTCGCCGAGCGCGAGGACGTGCGGCGTCTGCGGCATATGCTCAGACCTCGCCCCAAAGATCGTGGCCATCGGCGCCGGTGATCTTCACCGACACGAAGTCGCCGGCCTTGTAGCGCTTCGATGCCTTCGTCGTCGGCGCGATGTAGACGACGCCGTCGATTTCCGGTGCGTCCGCCGCCGTACGGCCGATGCCGCCTTCCGCGCCCACTTCGTCGACGAGCACTTTCAGCGTCTTGCCGACCTTCTTCTTCATGCGCTTCGCCGACAGCTCTTCGGCCAGCTCCATGAAACGCGCGCGGCGTTCCTCGCGCACCTCGTCGGGCAATGCGCCGTCGAGTTCATTGGCCGTCGCGCCTTCGACCGGCGAATACGCGAAGCAGCCGACGCGATCCAGATCCGCTTCCTTCAGGAAGTCCAGCAGCGTCTGGAACTGCTCTTCCGTTTCACCCGGAAAGCCCGCGATGAACGTGCTGCGGATCGTCAGATCGGGACAGATTTCGCGCCACGTCCTCACGCGCTCGAGCACTTTCTCGGCGTTCGCCGGCCGCTTCATGCGCTTCAGCACTTCCGGATGCGCGTGCTGGAACGGCACGTCGAGATACGGCAGCACGTGACCGCGCAGCGGACCTTCGGCCATCATCGGGATGACTTCGTCGACGCTCGGATACGGATAGACGTAATGCAGGCGCACCCACGCGCCGTACTGCGCGGCGAGTTCGCCGAGCGCGCCGACGAGATCGGTCATGCGCGTCTTGAGCGGCTTGCCGTTCCAGAAACCGGTGCGGTATTTCACGTCGACGCCGTACGCGCTCGTGTCCTGCGAGATCACGAGCAGCTCCTTCACGCCGGACTTGAAGAGATTCTCGGCTTCCAGCATGACTTCGGCGACGGGACGCGACACGAGATGGCCGCGCATCGACGGAATGATGCAGAACGTGCAGCGATGATTGCAGCCTTCCGAAATCTTCAGATACGCGTAGTGGCGCGGCGTGAGCTTGATGCCGGCGGGCGGTACGAGATCGGTGAACGGGTCGTGCGGCTTCGGCAGATGCGTATGCACGGCGTTCATCACTTCGTTGGTCGCGTGCGGACCGGTGACCGCGAGCACCTTCGGATGTGCTTCCTCGATGAGCCCTGTGCCGCTCGCGCTCTTTTTCGCGCCGAGGCAGCCGGTGACGATGACCTTGCCGTTCTCGCTCAATGCCTCGCCGATGGCGTCGAGACTTTCCTGCACGGCTTCGTCGATGAAGCCGCAGGTGTTGACGACGACGAGGTCCGCGCCGTCATACGTGCCGGAGATTTCGTAACCTTCGGCGCGAAGCTGCGTCATGATCTGCTCGGAATCGACGAGCGCTTTGGGGCAGCCGAGCGACACCATGCCGATTTTCGGCGCGGCAACCGTCTTGGCGATTGAATCTAAAGAATTTTTCACGGGGAGACTGTCTTGTGGGAACGCACGAGGCCAATCCACTATTTTACCCCGTCGCGCGAATCGGACGCTTTCGGCGCGTGATCGCCGGCGTTTTTTATTGCCGGCGGAACACACTCACCGGATCGCCGTAGCGCCCGGCAATGGGCGCCGTCGTGTGCACGAGCACGTAATCCCGGCCCGTCAGCGCCTTAAGGCGCGCGGCGGTCATCGGAACATTCGCGAGCCCCTGGTTCCCGGGATAGCGTTCGTTCATGGCGATGACCACATCCGGCGCGTCGGCGAGCGTCTTTTTAAGCAGATTCCAGCGCGCGTCTTCCGTGAGCGCGGTCATGATGTACGGCCAGTTCATGTTGAGCGGATACGCGCTCGGCTCGCCGAAGGCGACGAGCACGTTCGGCAAGCCGCTATAGTTGAAGACCTTGTCGCCGGGCCGCACGTAGCGCAGCACTTCCGTCGACGTACGATTGATGGGCGCCTGCTGGCCCGCCGCGATATTCGCCTCTCTCATGTCCCGGTAGTCACGCACGAGAAAAACGATGGCCAATACCGCGACCGCTGCGGCGATCGTGCGCACGGTCGGCCGACGGCGCGCAATTACGATTCCGGCGACCGCGCATACCGGCGCGAGCGACGCCAGGAAGTAATGCGGGAAAAAAGTCAGGCCGAGCACGGCTTGCGACCAGGCGCCGGCCATCCAGCACACGCATAGGAGCAGCGAGACGCGTGCGGCGGACCACTTCTGCGAACGCGAACGCCAGAGGTCGATGACCGCGAGCGGAATCAGCACGATCATCACGATCGTCGTCCAGACGCGATTCGCAGCAAGAAAAGGACCGAGCGGCAGCGTCCAGAACGGGACCGCAAAACTATGCTTCGCGTTCGAGAAGAACTCCGTGATCAGTCCTGGCGACAATCCCGTCCGATAGATCACCGCGCCCAGCAGATAGTTGTACGTCGTGCCGGTCATTTCCAGGTGCAGCCAGAACGCGCCCGCGCCCGCGAGCGCACCTGCGCCCATGCCGACGAGCCAGCGGATCAGCGCACCGACCGTCTTGCGTTCGAGGGCCGTGAGAAGCCACGCGGCGACCACGAGCGCATCCGGCAGCAAGGACGATTGCTTTACGAACCAGCCGAGGAAAACGAACAGACCGGCGATGAGTCCGTGTACGAACCATCGTTTCGCCGGCCGCCGCACGAGATGCAGCACGAGCGCCAGTTCCGGCAAAGACTGATACAGCGCGATGTTGAGACCATCGTCGGTGGCTCTGACATCGGAGGCCAGCACGAGATAGCCGAGCGCGGCCGCCAGCGCGACCGGCATCGCGCTCGCCGCGCGCCCGATGCGCGTGCCCGCCGCCCGCGCGACGGCGAAGAAGAGCAGCAGCGCCGTCGCCGCTAGCCAGACCGCTTCGCCTATACGCGCCGCTTCCACCAGACCGAAGCGCTTCCCGAGAAAATGCAGGAACGGGCTCCAGTACATTTCGACGAGAGGGTTCTTCGTTTCGAACGACGCCCAATACGGCGGCTGTCCATTGGCAATATTGTTCGCCATGAAAACGAAGTGCGCGCCGTCGCGCTGCATCGGCGCATGCAGATTGGCGCGCAGATAGAAAATCGCGAGTAGCGCGATCAGCATGACGGCGATGCCCGCCCACGGCAAGAGAGCGGAACCGGTCAGTTGCGCTGTCGCCGATGCTTGCGCCACGGATTCGCGCGACGCTCGGTTTCCAAATTCCAAACAGACTCCCTCGAATCGTCGAGAAACAGAAGTTCGCTTCGATCAGCGATTTGCTCGGCCACGCCTTGCGCATCGAATCGGCTTTACGCCGTGCGCTGCGCGGCGTTGAACGTCCAGTATCGATTAAGCAGAAAATTGCAGACCGGCACGACGGCGATCACATAAAGCTGGGCGCGGAAGTAATCGCAATGGGCGTATCTGATGAGGCCCATCATCATGCCGGTATTGAGCGCGAGTCCACCCAGCGAGACGGCCGTATAACGCCAGAATGCAGCCAATCTCGAGCGCTGCGACTGAAACGTCCAGCCCCGATTGAGCACGTAGGAGATCAGCAGTGCGACGGAAAATCCCGCCACTGCGCCCGCCGCCGGCGGCCATCCGAACCACTCGACGCATGCGGACAACACGCCGAGATGCGCAAGCGTGCCAATTCCCCCGACGACGATGTAGCGAACGAACTGCCGAATGACCATTCAGACCATCCACTCGGCGATGACGTAGCGAGGCCGCCGCTTGACCTCTTCGTAAATTCTCGCCACGTATATCCCGATGAGTCCCATGCCAAGCATCAGCGCGCATCCGAGAATCAGCAGCAAGAGGATGATCGTCGTGAATCCGTCGACCGCGCTTCCGGTCAGCTTCCGAAAGAGCGTCTGCAGTCCGAGAATCACGGCGAAGACGAAAAAACCCAGTCCCGTTCCGATCAGAAGATACAGCGGCGCGGACGAAAACGAGGCCACCGCCGTAACGGCGAGCCGCAGAAGCTGCAATGTCGACCATCCGCTCTCGCCGCCGGCGCGTTCGTCGACGTCGTACAGGATCTGCTCGCGCCTGAAGCCGAGCCACGCGTTCATGCCGCGAAAGAACAGGTTGCGCTCGTCCATCGTGCGCCACGCGTCGACGACGCGCTTGTCCATCAGCTTGTAGTCCGACGCGCCGTGCAGATCGAGACCGGTCAACCTGGAGAAGATCGTGTAGAACGCGCGGCTATTGACGCGGGCAAAGACGCTCTCCTTCGAACGCTGCCGCTTCACGGCTTCGACGACGTCGGCGCCTTTGCGCCACTGCGCGACCATCTCCGGGATCAGGCTCGGCGGATGTTGCAGATCGCCATCCATGACGATGACGGCGTCGCCGCGCGCGTGTTCGAGCCCGGCGGCGAGCGCCGCCTCCTTGCCGAAGTTGCGGCTGAGACGCGCGGCCTTCACCTGCGCGAACTGCGCGCACTGCGCCTCGATGACTTCCCAGGTGTTGTCGGGCGAACCGTCGTCGATCAGGACCAGTTCGTACGGCATGCCGACTTCGCCCAGGATGCGCATGATTTCCTTGAGCGATTCGGCGAAGTGGCTCGCCTCCCGATACAAGGGAATCACGAGCGACAGCAAACCCTCACCGTCACGCGCCGGCATGATTCACACCCACGCATGCGATGGTCGTAGCCGGAAGCCACAGGCTGTGCCGGCCGAGCGAACTCGGCAATCCGATGCCGAATTTCGACGCGATCAGCGGCAGCGGGAACGCGTGATCGTAGGGGACGACCTGCACGGATGACAGTCCGCTCTGCTCCATGAGCCGCGAGAGGCTGTCGCCGTCGAAATAAAGGACGTGCTCGGGAAATTTGAAGGACGGCCAGCGATTGCCCATCAGCTTGCGCCAGAAGCTGCCGAAATCCGGCGCGGCGACGAGCATGCTGCCGCCGGGTTTCAGACGGCGCGCGAGCGCTTCGACGAACGCGCGCGGATGATAGACGTGCTCCACCACATGCGTCGCGATCACGCAGTCGAACTGCTCGGACTCGGGCACCGCGTCGATGCCGCCCTGCCAGACTTCGGTCGCCATCTGCCGCGCGCTGCGGACCGCGTTGGCGGAGTAATCCGTCCCGCATCGGCGCTCGAAGTACGGCTTCGCTTCGTCGAGCAGATAGCCGAAGCCGCAACCGATCTCGAGCAGCGAGCCGCCCGTGCGCCCCTGCCCGGCGAGATGCCCGAGCACGCGCCGGAACGTGCGCCGCAGGGCGTCTTCCTGCTCCGAATAGTTCGTATAACCTTCGCCGTCGTCGCGGCCGAAGTAGTCGTCGTCCTGATACAGCGAGAGCATCTCCTGCTCCGGCAGGCGCGGCGCGAGATAAGCCAGACCGCATTTCTCGCACGCGCATACGCCGAAGGGCTTGCCATTGCGCGGGGGATACAGTTGCTTTCGCTCGGGACTTCCACAGAGCGGGCAGTCGGGCGTTTCGAGATTCAGCTCGGTCATCGGTACGAGGAGTCGGGACGAACACCAGACGGCGTTCGTCGGCGCGGCAGGAAGGTCGCGTATGAAAGATTTCTACAATGATGCGGGATTATAAGGCACCGCTGTATCGCGGACCACGGGCGGGCTATCGCGCGAACTCGAGCACTGCAATGAAGCCTTCGACCTTGTCCCGGGCAAGCCGCCGACACGCGTCGGACCGATTCCCCTGCCCCGTTTCCGTCCTGGTCCGATTCCCGACGCTGACGGCGCGCAGCAAACTCGAACGAATCCGCAGTCTTCCGCCGCTCTTTCGTGGCTTCAACCAATACATCGCCGTTTCATGTCCGACTACTCAGCGCTGCGCCACTTGAATCCGTTGTTCATCACGCCCTGCTACTCGGGCCAGGTGACCTCGGGCTACGCCACCAGCATGCTCACGCTCACCAACGAACTCTGGCGCCTCGGCGTGCAAGGCTCGATGCGCATCTGCTCCGGCGAAAGCCTTGTCACGCGCGCGCGCAACGAAGCCGTCGCGCATTTTCTGACGCACACGCAGCACACACATCTCTTCTGGATCGATGCCGACATCGGCTTTACGCCGGATCAGGCGCTGCGCCTGTTGCTCTCGGATCGCGATGTCGTTGCGGGCGTGTATCCGCTGAAAAACATTGACTGGAGGGGCGAGATTCCCGCCGGTCTGACGCAGGCGCAGTTTCTTGCCCGCGCAATGCGCTATCCGGTGAATTCGCACGACGGCGCGCGCCTCAAGATTGACGACGACGGCTTCATGGAAGTGGACGAAGCGCCCACGGGCTTCATGTGCATCCGCCGCCCGGTGCTCGAAACGATGATCGCGCGCATGCCCGAACTGCGCTACGTTCCCGACGCGCCGCCCGATTCGCCGTTGCACGGCCACTGCTATCGCTTCTTCGACGTGATGGTCGAGCCCGAAAGCGGGCGCTATCTCTCCGAAGACTATGCCTTTTGCCGCCGCTGGCGCGACCTGGGCGGCAAGGTCTACGTGGATGCACGCTCCACACTCGCACACCACGGTTCATTCACGTACCGCGGCGATTTCGGCGCGGCCTGCGCGCTCGATCCGGCGCGAGCCGTAGGCGGCCAATGAGCGGGCGACGCGCACGCGCTCTCGCCGAGGCGCGCGAGCCTCGACGCCCGAACGCGCCTTCGAAACGCGTTACTTCTTTTCCGTCGACGAAGGCGTGGGCGTCGGAAACGGAAACGTGTTGAACATCGACTTCGCCTGCGACTGCATCTGCTCCTGCATCTGCACGAACATGTTCTTCGACTGCTCGATGTAGCTCGTCATCATGCCCTGCATCATCGGCGCCTGCATGTTCATGAACTGCGACCAGACTTCCGGATTGAGCGCGTTGCCGTCGTAGATGCCCTTGCTCTGCTCGGTCAGCTTCTGCTGGATGTCGATGAACGCCTGGATGTTCTTTTCCAGGTACGTGCCCATCATGCCCTGCATCGCATGGCCGTAGAAGCGGATGATCTGCGAAAGCATCACCGACGAGAACATCGGCAGGCCGCCGCTCTCTTCTTCCAGAATGATCTGCAGCAGGATGCTGCGCGTGAGGTCGTCGTTCGACTTCGCGTCGAGCACCTTGAAGTCTTCCTGATCGAGCACGAGTTGCTTCACATCCGACAACGTGATGTACGTGCTCGTCTCCGTGTCATACAGCCGACGGTTCGGATATTTTTTGATGAGTCGTTCGGCGGATTTCTTTGTAGTAGTAGTGGTGGTCATTTAACGCCTTTAAACGCAAAACTTTACTGCGATGGCAGCAAGCAGGTCTTGCGTTGTCGCAGAAAAGCGCTGCTGCATGTTCGCCGCATCGTTGATAAATCCGGCGAGTGGCGGCCTCCCGCGCACCGGTAAGCGCGCGGGACGCCGTCGCCCGTCAGCCCATATGCAAGCCGCCGTTCAGCGAGAAGTCGGCGCCGGTCGAGAAGCCCGATTCGTCGGAAGCCAGCCACGCGCAGATCGAGCCGATCTCGTCGGGCGTGCCCAGACGCCGCACGGGAATCGTCGCGACGATCTTCTCCAGCACTTCCGGACGGATCGCCTTCACCATGTCCGTGCCGATATAGCCCGGGGACACCGTGTTGACCGTCACGCCCTTGGTCGCCACTTCCTGCGCGAGCGCCATCGTGAAGCCGTGGATGCCGGCCTTCGCGGTCGAATAGTTCGTCTGACCGAACTGGCCCTTCTGACCGTTCACCGACGAAATGTTGATGATGCGGCCCCAGCCGCGCTCGACCATGCCGTCGATGACCTGCTTCGTCACGTTGAAGAGGCTCGTCAGGTTGGTGTCGATGACCGCGGTCCAGTCTTCGTGCGTCATCTTCCGGAACACGACATCGCGCGTGATGCCTGCGTTGTTCACGAGAACATCGACTTCGCCGACTTCGGCCTTGACCTTGTCGAACGCGTTCTTGGTCGATTCCCAGTCGCCGACGTTGCCTTCCGAGGCAATGAAGTCGAAGCCGAGCGCCTTCTGGTCTTCCAGCCATTTCACCCGGCGCGGCGAGTTCGGGCCGCAGCCCACGACGACCGTGAAGCCGTCCTTGTGCAGGCGCTGGCTGATGCTCGTGCCGATGCCGCCCATCCCGCCGGTTACATACGCTATGCGCTTCGTCATTCCTCACTCCATTTTCGTTATGCGGACGACGATCTCCGTGCCGCCCGCTGGCCCTTCCCAATCCCGCCAGTGACTACAGTGACTACGCGTGGCTCAAGGACGTTCCACCGCCAGCGCGACGCCCATCCCGCCGCCGATGCACAGCGACGCGAGACCCTTCTTCGCATCGCGCTTCTGCATTTCGTGCAGCAGCGTGACGAGAATCCGGCAGCCCGATGCGCCGAT
>NZ_FCNX02000017.1 GCF_001544835.2 Caballeronia fortuita
ACGTGTGCCCGAAGGGGCTCAACCCGACCAAGGCGATCGGCAAGATCAAGGAATTGATGGTGCGCCGGGCGGTTTGAAAATGGACGAATCTCACCAGTCCGATCCCCTTCGCCGCGCGCGCCTGCGTTGGCGCGCAAGGCGCGGCCTGCTGGAAAACGATCTGATCTTCGACCGTTTCTTCAGCCGATATGAGCATGACCTCAGTGACGCCGACGTGGCCGCATTGACCCGCCTGCTGGAGCTGAGCGACAACGAACTGATGGATTTGCTGCTGGCGCGCACGGAGCCGGAAGGCGACCTTGCAACGCCGGACGTGATCCGATTGCTGGACATGCTGCGCACCGTGTGATCTCAGCAGGAATCCGCGGAGTTTTGCAAAATAGGCCTGTTGCAGTGCACACAAGCCGATAAAAACAGTTTTGCCGCGCAGCTTCCGTCGTGCAAATTATCGAAAACCTGTACCCATACTTCGATTGAGGATGTGCTATGACCCCGTCAGATGTTAAAGCCACGCTATCGTTCAGCGACAACTCGCCGAGCGTCGAAATGCCGATCTATAAGGGCACGATGGGCCCGGACGTGATCGACATCCGCAAGCTGTACGGTCAGACCGGCAAGTTCACGTATGACCCGGGCTTCATGTCGACGGCGGCGTGCAACTCCGCGATTACCTACATCGACGGCGACAAGGGCGAGCTGCTGTACCGCGGCTACCCGATCGAGCAGTTGGCCGTGAACGCCGACTTCCTCGAAACCTGCTACCTGCTCCTGAAGGGCGAACTGCCGAACGAAGCGCAGAACAAGGAATTCGTGGACACGGTCACGCGTCACACGATGGTGCATGAGCAGATGCACTTCTTCTTCCGCGGCTTCCGTCGCGACGCGCATCCGATGGCCGTGCTGACGGCTGCGGTCGGCGCGCTGTCAGCGTTCTATCACGACTCGCTGAACATCAACGATCCGCGTCACCGCGAAGTCTCGGCAATCCGCATGATCGCGAAGCTGCCGACGCTGGTTGCGATGGCATACAAGTTCAGCATCGGTCAGCCGTTCGTGTATCCGAAGAACGAGCTGTCGTACAGCGCGAACTTCATGCACATGATGTTCTCGAACCCGTGCGAAGAGTACAAGGTCAACGACGTGCTCGTGCGCGCGCTCGACCGCATCCTGATCCTTCACGCGGACCACGAGCAGAATGCGTCGACGTCGACGGTGCGTCTCGCGGGTTCGTCGGGTGCGAATCCGTTCGCGTGTATCGCGGCCGGTATCGCGTGTCTCTGGGGCCCGGCGCACGGCGGCGCGAACGAAGCCGCGCTGAACATGCTCGAAGAGATCGGCTCGGTCGACAACATTCCCGAATTCATCAAGCAGGTGAAGGACAAGAACTCGGGCGTGAAGCTGATGGGCTTCGGACACCGTGTGTACAAGAACTACGACCCGCGCGCGAAGCTGATGCGCGAGACGTGCCACGAAGTGCTGAACGAACTCGGCCTGCACGACGACCCGCTCTTCAAGCTCGCGATGGAACTCGAAAAGATCGCGCTGGAAGACGAATACTTCGTGTCGCGCAAGCTGTACCCGAACGTCGATTTTTACTCGGGCATCGTGCAGCGCGCGCTGGGCATCCCGACGTCGATGTTCACGTGCATCTTCGCGATGGCGCGTACGGTCGGCTGGATCGCGCAGTGGAACGAGATGATTGCGGATCCGGAGCAGAAGATTGGCCGTCCGCGTCAGTTGTTCATCGGTCAGACGCCGCGCGAAGCGAAGCCGCTGGCAAAGCGCTAAACCGCGTCGCCAATGAGTTGGTATGCGAAGCCCCGGCGGGAAACCGCCGGGGCTTTTTTCTGTGCCGACGCCAACGTGCAAGAAATCACTCGGCGAACACTTCCTGCAAGACGCCGAGCGCGCTCAGAAGCGTGTCGTCAGCGACGGCGCCTTCTTTCCTGACCAGACGCACTTTATCGATCGTGCGAATCTGGTCCAGCAGAATCAGTCCGTGCTTCCTGTTGAAGGTTATCGGGACGCGAAAGGGTGCCGACTTGCCTCTGGACGTCATCGGCGCGACGATCACCGTGCGCAGATGATCGTGCAGCTCGCCCGGCGACACCACGACACACGGCCGGGTTTTCTGAATCTCGCTGCCCAAGGTTGGGTCGAGCGCGACCAGCCAGATATCGCCGCGGGCTACCATTCAAGCTCCGAATCATCGGCGTTGCCGAACTCGCCCATGACGAGGCGATCCTCTCCGCTCTTCGCAAGCGCTCTGCCGGCTTCGGCCCACCCTTCGCGAGCCTTGTTGCGTGGACGACGCAAAACGATCGCGTCATTTTCGACTTCCATCTCAACCTCCTTGTCCAGGCCGAGTTGAGCCAGGAACGGTTTGGGAATCAGGACGCCCTGGGAGTTGCCCATCTTCCGGATTGTGGTTTTCATGGAATCGATCGTGGCCGTACATGGAAGCACGATGTTATAACTCCATAACGTTGCTGGTCAATACAATGTTGTTACATAAGCATTCGAGGCGCTCGATGCAAGACTACGGCGCGCCGCGCGCGTGGACCATTCGTCCAAACGGGTTAAGCCGGGCGCATAGTAAGCTGGTAGTGCGGATCCGGGTACTCGCACCACTACGATAACTAACTGTTTTTATTGGATTTTTCCGCTGAGCCTAGTACCCACGGCGCACGCGATGGTGGCATAATCGTCGGACCCACCACCGGTTCGCCGGTGGCAGAACATTCCCCGCAGTCACACTCGAAAGCGCTCACCATGGCACAGACTCTCTACGACAAACTGTGGAACACACACGTGATCCACACGGAAGAGGACGGCACCTCAATCCTCTATATCGACCGTCACTTGCTGCATGAAGTGACGAGCCCGCAGGCATTCGAAGGGCTTAAGCTGGCCGAGCGTCCGGTGTGGCGCATCAGCGCGAATCTGGCCGTGTCCGACCACAACGTGCCGACGACCGACCGCTCGCACGGCATCGCCGATCCGGTTTCGAAGCTGCAAGTCGATACGCTCGATGCAAACTGCGATAGCTTCGGCATCACGCAGTTCAAGATGAACGATCTGCGTCAGGGCATCGTGCACATCATCGGGCCGGAGCAGGGCGCGACGCTGCCGGGCATGACCATCGTCTGCGGCGATTCGCACACCTCCACGCACGGCGCGTTCGGCGCGCTCGCGCACGGCATCGGCACGTCGGAAGTGGAGCACGTGCTCGCCACGCAAACGCTCCTGCAGAAGAAGAGCAAGAACATGCTCGTGAAGGTCGAAGGCCAGTTGCCGCGCGGCTGCACGGCGAAGGACATCGTGCTCGCGATCATCGGCAAGATCGGCACGGCGGGCGGTACGGGTTACGCGATGGAATTCGGCGGCTCGACCATTCGCGCGCTGACGATGGAAGGCCGCATGACCGTCTGCAACATGGCGATCGAAGCGGGCGCGCGCGCCGGCATGGTCGCCGTGGACGACACGACCATCAACTATCTGAAGGATCGCCCGTACTCGCCGCAGGGCGTCGAGTGGAATCAGGCGGTCGAATATTGGCGCCAGTTCAAGTCGGATGACGGCGCGCAGTTTGATCGCGTCGTCGAATTGAACGCCGCCGAGATCGTGCCGCAAGTGACGTGGGGCACGTCGCCGGAAATGGTGACGTCGATCGATGGCCGTGTGCCCGATCCCGACAAGGAAAAGGATCCAGTCAAGCGCGACGCAATGGAACGCGCGCTCACGTACATGGCGTTGCAGCCGAACACGCCGATCGAATCGATCAAGCCGGACAAGATTTTCATCGGCTCGTGCACGAATGCGCGCATCGAAGATTTGCGCGCGGCCGCGTATGTCGTGAAGTCGCTGGGCAAGCGCGTCGCGTCGAACATCCGCCTCGCGATGGTCGTGCCGGGCTCCGGTCTCGTGAAGGCGCAGGCCGAGCGCGAAGGCCTCGACAAGATCTTCACGAACGCCGGTTTCGAGTGGCGCGAGCCGGGCTGCTCGATGTGCCTCGCGATGAACGCCGACCGGCTGGACGCGGGCGAGCGCTGCGCATCCACGTCGAATCGCAATTTCGAAGGCCGTCAGGGCGCGGGCGGACGCACGCACCTCGTGAGCCCCGCGATGGCCGCCGCCGCCGCGATCGAAGGCCATTTCGTCGACGTGCGAAAGCTCGCGTAATCACACGGACATCGGGAAAGATCATGGAAAAATTCATCGTACATAGCGGACTTGTGGCGCCGCTGGATCGCGAGAACGTCGACACGGACGCGATCATTCCGAAGCAGTTTCTCAAGTCGATCAAGCGCACGGGCTTCGGCCCGAACGCGTTCGACGAATGGCGTTATCTCGATGTCGGCGAGCCCGGCCAGGACAACAGCAAGCGTCCGTTGAACCCGGATTTCGTGCTGAACCAGCCGCGTTATCAGGGCGCGTCGATTCTGCTCACGCGCAAGAACTTCGGCTGCGGCAGCTCGCGCGAACACGCGCCGTGGGCACTGGACCAGTACGGCTTTCGCGCGATCATCGCGCCGAGCTTCGCGGACATCTTCTACAACAACTGCTTCAAGAACGGCCTGTTGCCGGTCGTGCTGACGGAGCAGCAGGTCGACAAGCTCTTCAACGAGACCTATGCGTTCGTCGGCTTCCAGTTGACGATCGATCTCGAAGCGCAAGTCGTGCGCACCGGCGATGGCACCGAATACGCGTTCGACGTGCCAGGCTTTCGCAAGTACTGCCTGCTGAACGGCTTCGACGATATCGGCCTCACGCTGCGCCATGCGGACAAGATCAAGGCGTTCGAGGCGGAGCGTTTGACGAAGCAGCCGTGGCTGAATAATCGGCTCGTCGGATGAACACGCATAAATAAGGAAAGCGACACATGAAAATTGCAGTCCTCCCCGGCGACGGCATCGGCCCGGAAATCACCGCCGAAGCAGTGAAAATCCTGAACGCACTCGGCGAAAAGTTCGAGCTGGAAGAAGCGCCGGTCGGCGGCGCGGGCTACGAAGCGCAAGGCCATCCGCTGCCCGACTCCACGCTCGCGCTCGCGAGGCAAGCCGATGCGATCCTGTTCGGCGCCGTCGGCGACTGGAAGTACGACAAGCTCGAACGCGCGCTGCGTCCCGAGCAGGCGATTCTCGGACTGCGCAAGCACTTGCAACTCTTCGCCAATTTCCGTCCGGCGATTTGTTATCCGCAACTGACGGGCGCGTCGTCGTTGAAGCCGGAGATCGTGTCGGGGCTCGATATCCTGATCGTTCGCGAACTCAACGGCGACATCTACTTCGGCGCGCCGCGCGGCCTGCGAGAAGCGCCGGACGGCCCGTTCGCGGGCGCGAAGGAAGGCTTCGACACAATGCGTTATTCGGAGCCCGAAGTGCGCCGCATCGCGCACGTCGCGTTTCAGGCGGCGCAGAAGCGCCAGAAGAAGCTAACGAGCGTCGACAAGGCCAACGTGCTCGAAACGTCGCAGTTGTGGCGCGACACGATGATCGAGGTGGCGAAGGAATATCCGGATGTCGAGCTGTCGCACATGTACGTCGACAACGCCGCGATGCAGCTCGTCAAAGCGCCGAAGGCGTTCGACGTCGTCGTGACCGGCAACATGTTCGGCGACATCCTTTCCGACGAAGCGGCGATGCTCACCGGCTCCATCGGCATGTTGCCGTCGGCGTCGCTCGACAAGGACAACAAGGGCTTGTATGAGCCGTCGCACGGTTCCGCGCCGGATATCGCGGGCAAGGGCGTGGCGAATCCGCTCGCGACCATTCTGTCGGCGGCGATGATGCTGCGCTATTCGCTCGGCAAGGCGGAGCAGGCGGATCGCATCGAAAGCGCGGTGAAAAAGGTGCTGGAGCAGGGCTACCGCACCGGCGACATCGCCACGGCGGACGGCAAGGTCGTCGGTACGAAGGAAATGGGCGACGCGGTGCTGAAGGCGCTGTAAGCGCGCGAAAGACGATCGGCGCTTGCCAGCAAAAGGGCGGCCGATCGTCTCCTTTTACCGATGTTCGCGCACGATCCGTACGATTTTCACGCTCTTGCAGCACGACGCCGGCGAAAACACCGGGTTATCGTGTATATTGCTTTGCTATGGCGAAGAACTCTCAATTCTCTCTGGATTCCATCGGACGCGGCTCGAAGCCGCTCGCGACGGAACTCGCCATCAGCACGCGCATCGTGGCCATCAAAGCCACGACGAAAACGCGCATTACGAAAGTCTCCGTCAAAGCGATCACGATTCGCTGATCGTCCCTCGTGTCCGAGCGTCTTCCCCGCGCGGCCACGCCGGGTAAAGATGCGGGGAAGCGTCCACTTCAAAGGTAGTGAGTCATGAACGTAGGTCTCGTTGGTTGGCGTGGCATGGTCGGCAGCGTCCTGATGCAGCGCATGCAGCAGGAAGGCGATTTCGACTTGATCGAACCGGTGTTTTTCAGCACCAGCAATGCGGGCGGCAACGCGCCGTCGTTCGCCAAAAACGAGACAAAGCTCAAAGATGCGACAAGCATCGACGACCTGAAGAAGTGCGACGCCATCATCACCTGCCAGGGCGGCGACTACACCAACGAGGTGTATCCGAAGCTGCGCGCGGCGGGCTGGAAGGGCTACTGGATCGACGCGGCCTCCGCGCTGCGCATGAAGGACAACGCGGTCATCATTCTCGATCCGGTCAACCTGAACGTCATCAAGGATTCGCTCGTGAAGGGCGGGCGCGATTTCATCGGCGGCAATTGCACGGTCAGCCTGATGTTGATGGCGCTCGGCGGCCTGTTCCGCGAGAACCTCGTCGAATGGACGACGGCGATGACCTATCAGGCCGCCTCGGGCGCGGGCGCGCAGAACATGCGCGAACTGCTGCAGCAGATGGGCGTGCTCTACGGTGCAGCGAAGGAAGATCTGGCCGATCCGTCGTCGGCGATTCTCGATATCGACCGCCGCGTGCTCGCCGCGATGAACGGCGAACGCATGCCCGTCGACAACTTCGGCGTGCCGCTCGCCGGCTCGCTGATTCCGTGGATCGACAAGGATCTCGGCAACGGCATGTCGAAGGAAGAGTGGAAGGGCGGCGCCGAAACCAACAAGATCCTCGGCAAGCCGGCAATGGGCACACCGGGCTCGATTCCCGTCGATGGCCTTTGCGTGCGCATCGGCGCGATGCGCTGCCACTCGCAGGCGCTCACCATCAAGCTGACGAAGGACGTGCCGCTCGACGAAGTGCACGGCATTCTCGCATCGGCGAACGACTGGGTGAAGGTCGTGCCGAACGAGCGCGAAGCGTCGATCCGCGATCTGTCGCCCGCGGTCGTCACGGGCACGCTGACGGTGCCGGTCGGCCGTCTGCGCAAGCTGGCAATGGGCGGCGAGTATCTGTCGGCTTTCACTGTCGGCGATCAACTGTTGTGGGGCGCTGCGGAGCCGCTGCGCCGCATGCTGCGCATTCTGCTCGACAAGTAAAGTAAACTACGCGCCTGGAAGCGCGTGCCAGAACCGAAAGCGTCGCGTTTCCCGCGGCGCTTTTTGTTTTTGTGCAGCTTTTCGCAAAGCCGTGGTTATAAAGCGGTATTTCGCCGTATGTTCCAATTTCAGCCGTGCCCGGAGCCTCAATGATCCAACGACCTCGCCGGTCTCTCCTTTTGTCATCGCGTGCGGCGCTTGCCGCAACAAGTCTCGCCGTATGCGCGATGTTTTGGGCGAATCCCGGCGATGCGCTCGCCCAGGCGTCGGCCGCGACCGGGCAGACTTATGCGGTCAAGCCCGGCCAGTCGCTGAGCGATATAGCCGGTGAGCTCACCGGGTCGAAGGAACGCGACGTTCGCGCGAAAGCCGCACGCGCCCTGTTCGACGCCAATCCGAACGCCTTCGGCAACCACGACATCAATAAGCTCAAGCTAGGCGCGGTGCTCAACGTGCCTCCCGATCTGAGCGGTGCCGCGCCGGCAGCGGCTTCCACGCCGGAGCCGCAACAGAGCGCGCCTGCCGAAACACCCGCGCCTGCTGGTGCATCGGCATTGGCGGGGACATCGGCAGGCACATCGGAGAGTGCGGCGACGGCACCGGCTGCCGCGCCCGCATCGGCCGTCGAGCCGCAAGCGAGCGCGACGACAGCGCCGGAGCCGACGGCATCCGAGGCGGCATCCGTCACCGCCGCGCCAGCGAGCGTGCCCGCTGCGGCGCCAGCGGGCACGGCCAGCGGCAAAGGCGCGGGAGCGGCGACGATCGGACTGTCACCTTTTGTCATCGCCATTGTCATTGCGGTGGTCGGCGCGCTGCTGCTCAGAATGCGCCGCAAGAAGAAACCGAACGCCGTAGCCAGCGACGGTATCGATCGGCAAGCTCGAACCTTTGCGAGCCTTGAAGAATCGCAGGCCGATGCCGCCGCGCGCAACGCAGCGCTACGCAAGTCGGCGGCGGAAGCCGAGGACGAGACGTCCGCGCGCGGTCAGTCTGCCGTGGCGGCCCCTGCTGTGGCTAACGAGAAACCTGAAGTAGCACGGCCGCCGGTCGTTGCCGCGAGCGACGAATCGCCGCTGTCCGAGACATTTGCCCCGGTTGCGCCTGCTGCCCGGCATCCCGATTTCGTCCCACCGGCCGTCGAAGCCAACGCGCAAGACGAGCACGATCGGCACGCCCGCGAGATTGCGGCGCGAGAAGCGGCGCGTCTCGAGGCGGAGAAGTGGGAAGTCGAAGAGCGCGAAGCTGCTGCTCGTCAGGCTGCAGTTCGCGAGGCCGAAGAGCGTGAAATTCGCGCACGCGAGGCCGCCGCGCGCGAAGCGCTCACGCGTGAACTGGCCGAGCGCGAGGCCGAGTTGCGTCAGGAAACCGCGCACGAAGCGGAGGCGCGCGAGACCGCCGCACGCGAGATCATTGCGCGCGAGGCTGAATTGCGCGAGCTTCAGGCGCGCGCCGCCGAGGAGCAAGCCGCCGAGCAACGCGCCGCCGAACAGCGCGACATCGAGGAACAGGCGGCGCGCGAGGCCGAAGTTTCGGGTCTCGCGCCGGATGACGAACCAGTGCACACGCATCGATTCCCGATGCCGAAGTTTCCCCAGGACGCGATCAGCGCGCTCGGTTCGCTCGAAATGGAACTCCCGCCGCGCATGGACTTGACGATCAAGCCGCCCGCGACGTCCGAGCCGGTCAAGGTGACGCCGCCAGTGGAAGAGGCGCGCCACGCCGATCTCGGGGTGCCACCGAGCGACGTGCAGCCTATCGAACGCGTGCCGTTCGTTCCGCGGCCGGTGGCGCACGCCGAACCGGCGCCGCACTCGCAGGCGCCATCGGTGGCGTCCCAGATCGAAGCGGGTACCGCGGGCGCCGCATCGGTCGCGGGTCTCGGCGCGACGAAATTTGGGCCGCTCAGCCTCGACTTCGACGCCGGCGCAACCGCGAGCGCGACCGAGCCGCTGCCTGCGCTGACAGCCGCCCAATTGGCGACGATCGCGCGCAATAAGCTCGAGTTGGCTGCGGAATACATCGAATTGGGCGATCTGTCTGGCGCGCGGACATTGCTGCAGGAAGTGATCGAATCTAACGATTCTGCGACGCGCCAGCAGGCCGCCACGCTGCTCTCGACGCTGGCTCCGCATTCCTGATGCGCATCGCCTTGGGTGTTCAGTACGACGGCGCGGCGTTCTGCGGCTGGCAATCCCAGCCGCACGGCAAGACGGTGCAAAACGAACTGGAGCGCGCGCTTGCGCAGTTCGCGCAGACGCCGCTGCCGACCGTCGTCGCCGGTCGCACGGATACGGGCGTGCACGGTCTCGGCCAGGTCGTGCATTTCGACACCGGCCTCGACCGCACGGAATTCTCGTGGGTGCGCGGCACGAACGCGTTCCTCCCCGATACCGTCGCTGTGCAATGGGCGAAGCCGATGCCCGACGACTTCCACGCGCGTTTCGCGGCCTTCGAGCGCACTTATTTTTACGTTCTGTACATCAATCCGGTGCGTTCACCCATGTTGGCGAAACGCGCGGGCTGGGTGCACACGCCGTTGAACGTCGGCGCGATGCGCGAATCGATCACGTGTCTCCTCGGCGAACACGACTTTTCGTCGTTCCGCGCCGCCGATTGCCAGTCGAAAACGCCCGTGAAGCATCTTTATCAAATCGACGTGCGCGAGCAGGGCGATTTCATCCATTTCCGGTTTCGCGCCAATGCATTTCTGCATCACATGGTGCGCAATCTGATGGGATGTCTCGTTGCGATCGGACGTGGCCGCCATCCGGCTTCGTGGATGGCGGATGTCCTCGCCGCCCGCGACCGCCGCGCTGCCGCGCCGACTTTCATGCCCGACGGGCTCTATCTGGCAGAGGTCGGCTATCCTGAACACTTCGCGGTGCCGCCGCCGCGTATCGCCAGCATGCCCTGGAGCGCAATCTGGGCCGAGCCGAAATGAACGATCGAAACTTGCATCGCACCCGCATCAAACTGTGCGGACTTTCGCGCGTCGAGGACGTGCAACATGCCGTCGAACTGGGCGCCGACGCCGTTGGCTTCGTGTTCTACCCGCCGAGCCCGCGGTCGGTGAGCGTCGCGCAGGCGGTCGAACTGGCGCGCCAGGTGCCACCGCTCGTGTCGGCGGTCGGACTTTTCGTCAATGCGACGCCTGAATGGATTCGGGAAGTCACGTCCAACGTGCCGCTGTCGCTCCTGCAGTTTCATGGCGACGAAACGCCCGAGCAGTGCGACGAACTCGCCGCAATTGCGGGTTTATCCTATTGGCGCGCATTGCGGATTGGGGCTGATGCGTCCACAAGCCATTTGATAGAATCGTCTCTCAAGTTCAAAGTCGCTGGCGGCCTCTTGCTCGACGCTCTCGTCGAGGGCTTTGGCGGCGGTGGAAAGGTATTCGATTGGTCACTTATCCCAACAGATCTCGGGCATCGGGCCGTTTTGAGTGGTGGGTTGAACGCGCAAAACGTCAGTGACGCCATTCGGCGTGTGCGCCCGTACGCGGTCGATGTCTCGAGCGGCATCGAAGTGCCGGGCGCCAAGGGCGTGAAGGATCCCGCCCGAATGGCGGCATTCGTGCGCGCGGTGCGCGAAGCGGATGCCGGATGAATCGAACGTGGCCGCGCTGCCGGCCGCGTAACCGAGAGAGTGACGCAATGTACAATTTGCCAGACGAAAGAGGCCATTTCGGCCAATATGGAGGCGTGTTCGTCTCCGAAACCCTCATCCACGCGCTCGACGAACTGCGCGTCGCCTATGACGCGGCGCGGCAGGACCCCGCATTTATCGCCGAGTACGAGTACGAACTCAAGCATTACGTCGGACGTCCGTCGCCCATTTATCACGCAAGACGCTGGAGCGAAATGCTCGGCGGCGCACAGCTTTATCTGAAGCGCGAAGACCTGAATCACACCGGCGCGCACAAGGTCAACAACGTCATCGGTCAGGCACTGCTCGCCCGCAAGATGGGCAAGCCGCGCGTGATCGCGGAAACCGGCGCGGGCCAGCACGGCGTGGCGACGGCGACGATCGCGGCACGCTTCGGCATGGAATGCGTGGTGTACATGGGCTCGGAGGATGTGCGTCGCCAGGCGGCGAATGTCTATCGCATGAAACTGCTCGGCGCGACCGTCGTACCGGTGGAGTCCGGCTCGAAGACGCTGAAGGACGCGCTCAACGAAGCCATGCGTGACTGGGTGACGAACGTCGAAAACACGTTCTACATCATCGGCACGGTGGCGGGTCCGCATCCTTATCCGATGATGGTCCGCGACTTCCAGCGCGTTATCGGCGATGAATGCCGCGTGCAGATGCCCGAGATGACCGGACGCCAGCCGGATGCAGTGATCGCATGCGTTGGCGGCGGATCGAATGCGATGGGCATCTTTTATCCGTACATCGAGGATAAAGCGGTGAGACTGATTGGCGTCGAAGCCGCCGGCGATGGCATCGATACGGGACGTCACGCCGCATCGCTGATGGGTGGCAGTCCGGGCGTGCTGCACGGCAATCGCACCTACCTGCTGCAGGACGAAAACGGCCAGATCATCGAGACGCATTCGGTGTCGGCAGGTCTCGATTATCCGGGCGTCGGTCCAGAGCATGCGTGGCTGAAGGACGCGGGGCGCGCGGAATACGTGGGCATCACCGACGATGAAGCGCTCAAGGCCTTCCATGATTGCTGCCGGATCGAGGGCATCATCCCGGCGCTCGAGTCGAGTCACGCGCTCGCGTATGGCGCGAAGCTCGCCAGGACGTTGCCGCGCGACAAGGTGTTGCTCGTCAATCTGTCGGGCCGGGGCGACAAGGACATGCATACGGTCGCGGAGCGATCGGGCATCCAGTTCTGAGCTTCCGAGATGCGCACCGTCATCGACGAGCCGTTGTCCGCCGGCGCACTGCAGAGCGCCGGCAGCGACATTCGCAACCGTGATTTTCTGGCCGATGCCGAGAACATTCCCGACGCGTCGATCGATCTGATCGTCGCGGACCCGCCCTATGGTCTGGGCAAGGACTACGGGAACGACTCGGACATGTTGTCCGGCGAGGCTTTTCTCGAATGGACGTATCGCTGGCTCGATCTGGCGATTCCGAAACTCAAGCCAAGCGGCTCGCTGTACATCTTCTGCACCTGGCAATATTCGCCCGAACTCTTCGTGTTCCTGAAGCGACAGCTCTTGATGATCAACGAGATCGTCTGGGACCGGCGCGTGCCGAGCATGGGCGGAACGACGCGGAAATTCACGTCAGTGCACGACAACATCGGTTATTTCGCGGTATCGAAGGATTACTACTTCGATCTCGATCCGGTGCGCATTCCTTACGACGCAGAGACGAAAAAGGCGCGCTCGCGCAAGATCTTTGAAGGCAGCAAGTGGCTGGAGCTGGGCTACAACCCGAAAGATGTCTGGTCCGTTTCGCGTCTGCACAGGCAACACGCGGAACGGGTCGATCATCCGACGCAAAAGCCGCTGGAAATCGTCGAACGCATGGTGCTTGCAAGCTGTCCGCCCGGCGGCCGCGTGCTCGATCCCTTCATGGGGAGCGGCACGACGGCGGTCGCGTGCGCGCGTCATGACCGGCAGTTCACAGGCTACGAGATCAACGCGGACTACTGCGCGATCGCGAAGAGCCGTGTCGCCAATGCCCGCGCCGAAGCATCGAAGCCAGAAGCGTCCGTTCGCGTGCGCCGCAAGACGCTCGTCGCCTCCGACGCGGCTGCGCAAGCCGAATAGCGCCATTTTCGTCGCTGATCGCGTCGGATAAGCGCAGTAGCGCGTCCGACGCCAACGAATACGACCACGAGAATTTCCATGTCCCGTATCAAGAACACATTCGCGGCACTGGCCGCGCAGGGCAAGAAAGGGCTGATCCCGTTCATTACGGCGGGCGACCCCAATCCGGAGCAGACTGTCGAGTTCATGCACGCTTTGGCCAAAGGCGGCGCGGATGTCATCGAACTGGGCGTGCCGTTCTCCGATCCGATGGCCGATGGCCCCGTCATCCAGCGTTCCTCCGAACGCGCGCTTGCGCGTGGCGTGACGCTCAAGCGGGTACTCGCCGATGTCGCGCGCTTTCGCGAAACCGACGACAAAACGCCCGTCGTGCTGATGGGCTATGCGAATCCGATCGAGCGCATGGGCGCCGACGCCTTCGCGAAAGCCGCGCAAGAAGCGGGCGTCGATGGCGTGCTGGTGGTCGATTACCCGCCCGAGGAAGCCGAGAGCTTCGGCGCGTCGATGCGCGCGGCCGGCATCGATCCGATCTTCCTGCTCGCGCCGACATCGACGGACGAGCGCGTCGCGGCAGTGGGCAAGATCGCGAGCGGCTATGTCTATTACGTATCGCTGAAAGGCGTGACCGGCGCCGCAAATCTGGACGTTTCCAGCATCGCGAGTAAAATCCCGGCCATCAAGTCGCGCGTGCCCCTGCCAGTCGGCGTCGGATTCGGCATTCGCGATGCGCAAACCGCGCGCGCCGTCGCCGATGTCGCGGACGCCGTCGTCATCGGCAGCCGCCTCGTGCAACTACTCGAAGAGGCGAAGCCGGACACCGCGGCCGCGTCGCTGACGAGCTTCATCGCCGAAATTCGTCAGGCGCTCGACGCCGCACAGTAAAATACGCGCCGCCGCGCGCCGCCCGATCCGGGCGTGCGCCGCGCGGCGACCGATCAGTCAAGGAAAAACGATGAGCTGGCTCGACAAACTGCTGCCGCCGAAGATCAAACAAACCGATCCCAAAAGCCGAAAGGGCATTCCCGAGGGCCTTTGGGTGAAGTGTCCGTCGTGCGAGGCTGTGCTGTATCGCAATGACGTCGAGGCGAACCTGCACGTTTGCCCGAAGTGCAGCCATCACATGCGCATCGGCGCGCGCGAACGGCTCGATCGCCTGCTCGATCCGGAAGGCCGTTACGAAATCGGCCAGGAAGTCGTGCCGGTCGACGCGCTGAAGTTCAAGGACAGCCGCAAGTATCCGGATCGCATCAAGGAAGCGATGGAGGATACCGACGAGACCGACGCGATGGTCGTCATGGGCGGCGCGATCCACACGATTCCCTGCGTGGTCGCATGCTTCGAATTCTCGTTCATGGGCGGCTCGATGGGCTCGGTCGTCGGCGAGCGCTTCGTGCGCGGTGCGCGCAACGCCATTGAGCAGAACGTGCCGTTCATCTGCTTCACGGCATCGGGCGGCGCGCGCATGCAGGAAAGCCTGCTTTCGCTCATGCAGATGGCCAAAACCACTGCGCTGCTGACCAAACTGGCTGACGCCAAGCTGCCGTTCATCTCCGTGCTGACCGATCCGACGATGGGCGGTGTGTCCGCATCGTTCGCGTTTCTCGGCGACGTCGTGATCGCCGAGCCGAAGGCGCTGATCGGCTTTGCCGGCCCGCGCGTGATCGAGCAGACCGTGCGTGAAAAGCTGCCGGAAGGTTTCCAGCGCGCCGAGTTCCTGTTGACGAAGGGCGCGGTCGACATGATCGTGGACCGTCGCAAGATGCGTGAAGAAATCGCCCAGTTGATGGCGCTCATGACGCGGCAACTCGCCGATTCCGTCGCCTGAGCCGACTATACGTAGCGCCGCGCCGCGCGTGAACCCCGCGAGGTTCCGCGCGGCGCTTTTGTTTCCGCGATCTCGAAAATGAACACTTTCCCCACTCTCGACGCCTGGCTCGCCCATCTGGAAGCGGCGCATCCGGTCGGCATCGACATGGGTCTGACGCGCATCGGCAAGGTCCGGGATGCGCTTGGACTGAGCTTCGAATGCCCGGTTATCACCGTCGGCGGCACGAACGGCAAGGGCTCGACGTGCGCGATCATCGAAACGATTCTGCTGCGCGCGGGCTATCGCGTCGGCTGCCATACGTCGCCGCATCTGCTTTCGTTCAACGAGCGTGCGCGCATCGACGGCGCTGACGCCAGCGACGCCGAACTGCTCGAGCACTTCGCCGCCGTCGAAAAGGCGCGCGCGAGCCTCTCCGAACCGGTTTCGCTGACTTACTTCGAGTTCACGACGCTCGCGATCCTGCATCTGTTCGCGTCGCGCAAGCTCGATGCGGTGATTCTGGAAGTCGGGCTGGGCGGGCGTCTGGACGCGGTGAACATCGTCGATACGGATTGCGCGGTGATTACGAGCATCGACATCGACCATACGGATTTTCTCGGCGATACGCGCGAGAAGATAGGCTTCGAGAAAGCGGGCATTTTCCGCACGGGCAAGCCGGCGGTATGCGGCGATCCTTCGCCGCCGCAGACGCTGATCGATCATGCGGAGAAGATCGGCGCGGATCTGTGGCTTGTCGGGCGCGACTTCCGTTATGAAGCGCAGCCGGGCAACGAGCGCCAGCAGTGGAGTTACATCGGCCGCGAGCTACGGCGCTCGGCGCTGGCGTATCCGGCGCTGCGCGGCGCGAATCAGCTCATCAACACGTCGGCGGCGCTGGCCGCGCTCGAATCGCTGCGCGATCGGCTGCCGGTATCGGCGCAGGATATCCGGCTCGGGCTTGCCAATGTCGAGTTGCCGGGACGCTTCCAGGTGCTGCCGGGCAAGCCGCAGATCATTCTCGACGTCGCCCACAATCCGCACGCGGCCGCCGTGTTGTCGCAAAATCTCGGCAACATGGGGTACTTTCCGTACACCTACGCGGTGTTCGGCGCGATGGCCGACAAGGACATCGAGGGCGTCGTCATGCAGTTGAAGGGCGAGATCGATCACTGGAACGTCACCGCGCTGCCGACGCCGCGCGCCGCATCCACGGAGCAACTCGAGAAGAGTTTGCGCGATGCCGGTGTCAACGACAGCGCCGACAGCAGCGTTTCCCGATTCGAAACACCCGCCGCAGCTTTTCAAGATGCGTTAAGCCGGGCCTCCGAAAATGATAGAATTTTGGTTTTCGGCAGTTTCTACACGGTAGCCGGCGTCATGGCCTACCGTCGAATGCAGCATAACTAGCAGCATCATTCAGACGGACGGCCGTCGGCACCAAGCGATACATGGGACTCTTTTCGTTCGGCAAGAAAGACGACTCCGGTCGCGACGCATATTCCGAATCCTCGCGCGGCTCGCGTCACACCGTCCGCACGGAACGCCGCACGCGCAGGTCCGAGCGCACCGACGCCGACGCGATGATGCTCGATCCCACCTTGCCCGAGAAGCAGCGCGCGCGCCGCAGGCTCGTCGGCGCGATCGCGCTGGTTCTGGCCGCTGTCATCGTCCTGCCGATGGTGCTCGATTCGCGTCCGAAGCCCGTCACCAACGACATTTCCATCGATATCCCGAATCGTCCGGCGCCCGCCGCGAAACAGTCGCGCGAAGCGAACGACGCGGACACGCAAGCCGGCGTCGCGCATGAAGCACCGGCGGGCGCGTCGGGCAGCGTTTCGACCGGCGTGACGCAGCCGCCGGCCGCGACGGCGCAGGCGAAGCCGGAAGCGAAACTCGAACCGAAGGCGGAAGCCAAACCTGAAGCGAAGCCGTCGAAACCCGCCGCCGTGGCGAGCCAGAACGCGAAGCCGCCAGCCACCGAGCCGTCCGAGCAAGCCAATGCAAACGCCGCGGCGAACGCTGCAGCGGGCGCGGCCAACACGCCGTCGTCGCCGGCCGGAAGCCGCTTCGTGCTGCAAATCGGCCAATTCGACGATGAAACCGCCGCGCAGAATTGGGTCAACAAGTTGAAGTCCGCGGGTGTGCCCGCATATCTCGAACATCGCAAGCAGTCCGATGGCGCGACCAAGTCGCTGTTGCGCGCAGGTCCGTTCCCGGATCGCGCGTCGGCGCAGGCGGCGCTCGTGAAGGTGCGCCAGGCCGGTCTCGGCGGCGGCACCCGGGCATCGAACTAAGCAGGCTCGATGTTCACCGCTTTCGACTACGCCGTGATGGCCGTGATCGGTCTGTCCGCGTTGCGCGGCATGTGGCGTGGCCTATTGGCCGAGGCGTTCGGTCTGGTCGGCTGGGTCGCCGCCATTTTGATCGGCGGACGCTTCGTCGGGCTCGTCGTGCCCTATATTCCGTCGACGTGGCCGGGCGGCGCGCTCACGCAATGGCTCGTGGCATTCGTGGCGGTCGTCGCGTCGGTGCTGCTGATATCGAGCGTGTTGTCGGCGCTTCTCACGCGCATCACGGAAGTGACCGGCCTGCGCGGCGTCGACCGCTCGTTGGGCTTGCTGTTCGGCCTCGTGAGAGGGGCTATATTGGTGGTTATTCTGGTCGCGCTGGCTGGCCTGACCGAACTGCCGGAAAAGGATTTTTGGCGCAATGCGCTGCTGCGGCCGATGGCCGAGCAAGGCGTGCGCGAACTGAAACCGCTGCTCCCCGATACGCTCGCCGCGTATGTGCACGTCGCTCCTGAACCGAGCGGCCTGGCGCCAAACGCCGCACAATAGACGACCGGCCCGCTACACGAGGACCCGCGACGGCTCGAAGACGCTTCGACGCGGCCTCGTTACGGCCGAATTTCGAGAGAGGCGTCGAAGAGATCCGGGCAACGCCTTGTCTACCCGTTTCGACTCTTTGAAGGACCATGCCATGTGCGGCATCGTAGGTGTAGTTTCCCAAAGTCCCGTCAATCAGCTGATCTATGACAGCCTGCTTCTGCTCCAGCATCGCGGACAGGATGCGGCGGGCATCGCCACGGCGAACGGCAATAACTTCCACTTGCACAAAGCCAACGGCATGGTGCGCGACGTCTTTCGCACGCGCAACATGCGCAGCCTGCCGGGCAATGTCGGCATCGGGCAAGTGCGCTATCCGACCGCCGGTTCCGCGTCCAGCGAGGAAGAAGCGCAGCCGTTCTACGTGAACGCGCCGTTCGGCATCATCCTCGCCCACAACGGCAACCTCACGAACTGGATGCAGTTGAAGGACGAGATGTTCCGCATCGACCGCCGGCACATCAACACCGCATCCGATACCGAAGTGCTCCTCAACGTGTTCGCGCACGAACTGCAACTCGCGAGCTCGGGCCTGCAACTCGACGCCACCGCGCTGTTCAAGGCCGTGGCGGGTGTGCATCGCCGTGTGAAAGGCTCGTATGCGATCGTTTCGCTGATCGCGGGCTACGGCCTCGTCGCGTTTCGCGATCCGTTCGGCATTCGACCGCTCGTGCTCGGCAAGCTGGAAACGTCGACGGGCGTCGAATGGATGGTAGCGTCGGAGTCGGTGGCAATCGAAGGCATCGGCTTCGAATTCGTGCGCGATGTCGAACCGGGCGAAGCGATTTTCATCGACGCCGAAGGGAATCTGCATAGTCACCAATGCGCGGAAAAGCCGGAACTGAACCCGTGCATTTTCGAGCTTGTCTATCTTGCGCGTCCGGACTCGTGTCTCGACGGCGTGCCGGTGTACAACGCGCGCCTGCGCATGGGCGATTACCTCGCCGAGAAGATCAAGCGCGTGCTGCCCGACGTGCCGATCGACGTCGTGATGCCGATTCCCGATTCGTCGCGCCCCGCCGCGATGCAGGTCGCCGCGAAGCTCGGCGTCGAATATCGCGAAGGCTTTTTCAAGAACCGCTACGTGGGCCGCACCTTCATCATGCCTGGCCAGGCGGTGCGCAAGAAGTCGGTACGCCAGAAGCTCAACGCGATGGGCATCGAGTTCAAGGGCAAGAACGTGTTGATCGTCGACGATTCCATCGTGCGCGGCACGACCTCGCATGAAATCGTGCAGATGGCCCGCGATGCCGGCGCGAACAAGGTGATCTTCGCGTCCGCAGCGCCGCCGGTGAAGTTCCCGAACGTGTACGGCATCGACATGCCGACGCGCGGCGAACTGGTCGCGCATGGCCGCAGCGATGACGAAGTCGCGCGCATGATCGGCGCGGATTATCTCGTCTATCAGGACGTCGAAGATCTGAAGAACGCGATCCGCGACATCAACCCGGCGCTGAAGGAATTCGAGGCATCGTGCTTCGACGGCAACTACATTACCGGCGACGTGACCACCGATTATCTCGATCGCATCGAGTCCGCGCGCCTCGCGCCGCAGTCGCAATCGGATCGCGATGCGGCAAGCGACGCGCAAGAGGGCGGCATGACGCGCTCGCAGTTGCATCTGCAGCTATCGGTCGAGTAACGAGTAAACGCAAAACGAGCAGATACTCGCCGCTCGATCGAGGCCCGCTTCGTCTGCGCAGACCAAGCGGGTTTTTTTATGCAGCGCCGTTGCGCCATTGCCCCGGCGAAATGCCGAAGCGTTTTGAAAACGCATGCGTGAAGGCGCTCTGATCCGCAAAGCCGACATCGAGCGCGATAGCGGTGAGCGAGGCGCGAGGATCGGCGAGCAGCGTGAGCGCGGCATCGAGTCTCAGGCGATGCAGATAGCGGTGCGGCGTCTCGCCGAACGCTTCGTTGAAGAGCTGATGAAAGCGCCGCATGCCGAAGCCGCAATGGGCGGCGAGATCGGCGATACGCAACGGCTCGGCCAGATGCAGACGCATCCACCGGTCGATGCGCGCGAAGTCGAGGCCGCGCATGGCGTCGACAGAATCGTCCGTGTCGTGCATCAGCGCGCCGCACAGATGCGCCGCCGCTTGCCATGCGAAGCGGTCCGCCGCGCGAGGCGGGCCGATGAGCATCGCGCGACGGGCGACATCCGCGACGGCTTGCGTGACGCGTGGATCGATGACGATCGCGCGCGCCCGCTCGAAGTAACGTTCGGGCACGGCGACGGATGCAGCCGGCAGATCGATCACGAGCTGGCGGTTATCGCCCTCGGCCCAGTAATCGTGGCGCGCGCCCGCCGGGATGATCCACGCGCCGCTGCAATCGATGCGCGCGCCGTTACCGTCGACGGCCATTTCCATGGACCCGTCGAGACCGAGCACGATCTGATGGAAGTCGTGCACGTCCGATGCCTGGCGCCCGTCATAACGACGCAGCGACACGGCGGGACGCGAGAGCGGCGCGCTCATGCGGTGAAGCTCAAACGTCCAGCAGTTCCACTTCGAACACGAGCGTTGCGTTCGGCGGAATCACGCCGCCCGCGCCACGCGCGCCGTAGCCGAGTTGCGGCGGAATCGTGAGACGGCGCACGCCGCCCACTTTCATGCCCTGCACGCCTTCGTCCCAGCCCTTGATGACCATGCCGCCGCCCAGCACGAAGGCGAACGGGTCGTTGCGGTCCTTGCTCGAATCGAACTTCTGGCCGTCCGTGAGCCAGCCCGTATAGTGCACGCTGACGGTCTTGCCCGCGACGGCTTCAGCGCCTTCGCCAACGTTGACGTCTTCGTATTTGAGACCGGAATCGGTCGTGACAATCGACATGGTTGCTCCCTGGTTGCCCGGCCATCGACGATGGATGAGCCGGTGGTCGAAACCGCCATTGTAGAACGTCACAGGGAAGCGGGCCGGCGCGTGATTCGCGCCGGCATCATGCCGCACAGATCAGAGATGACGGCCGCGCGGGCCGAAGCGCGAGCCGATGCGCGTGCCGATTTCCGGCCGCACGTGCCTGCCGATCGTGGTGCCGATCGATGCGCCGTCTTGCGACTGCTGCATCGCGGCCGCGGCGGCGCTGTCGCCGACATGCTGCTTCGCGAGCTTCAACGCGCGCACGCGAACATAGGCCATCGCGACGAGCGTCCACGGCGCGAGATAGGCGAACTCGGGAACGGAAACCATCATCATCGTCCAGGTCGCGGCGCAGCACTGGCGCAGCGCCATGCCGCGCGGGTCCCAGTCGAGCTTGAACGCGGGGTAGAGCATCAGCGCGCTGATGAACACGGTGCCGACGATGCCGGTATTCACGAGCAGTGTCGAGAAAAGATCGGTCGATCGTATGTAGCCGAAGCCGATGCCGAAAAGCTGGTTGAGCGGCGCGGACGCGAGCCACAACTGCATCGACTGAAGGAAGAGCACGCTGCGATCGGAGCCTGACTCGGTTTTCGCTTCGAGCTTGTCGGTGACCATCTGCTTGAAGAGATCGGCGATGTAATCCTGCAGCAGATACGCGATCACGCAGAGTACGAAAAGCCCGATCAGCGCCTTTACCGGGTTGATGCCGAGCTTGCGCACGCGGATCAGCGAATACACCGCGTAGCCGATCAGTACCGTCGACGAGGTGGTCATCAAGAGCGACAGCCCGATGACCCACACCGGCCAGCGCACGCGCGAGGTTGCGTTGAAGTAGACCCACATCGGGAAGATGGACATCGCGTACATCGACGGCTCGCCGGTCAGCGCCTTCAGACGCTGGATCGGAATGCCCTTGATGTCGATCTGCTGGAACGAGCTGCCGTTCACCGTGCCGTCCGAGCGCACGATGCCCTTGCCGAACTGATCGCCGAAAGCGCGGTTCGAGATGAAATCGCCCGGTTGTCCCGTCACGATGTAGTAGGCCACTTCGAAGATGCCGTAGATCGCGAGCAGCGTGACGGCCGCAAGAATCCACTGGTCCCAGGTCGGCTTGTAGTAGTGATACACGTAGGCCGCATAGAGCATGACCGCCGCCACGTAGATGGACTGCGTGAACATGCTCTTGCGCATGATGAACGTGAAGGGATCGGTGTCGTCGACGAGAGCGATCTTGCTGAAGTCGGGATCGAAGGGCGCCATGACGTCGGCGAGTTGCGACGTGCACACCATCAGCAGCCACACGGCGAGGCCCGCGATCACGAAGTGCATCCAGCTTTTGCGCGCGCGTCCGCCGAACAGCAGCACGAGCGGCACGGAGAGAAAGCACATCAGATAGCCGATGGTCGTGCCTTGAATCGATGGCATGACGAGAAACGACGTCACCGGCATCGCGAAGGCCCAGATTCGGTAGTAGAGGTCGGTCAGCGCCGCTTTTTCTTTCATCATCTGAATTGGATGCGCCCGCTAGCCACGGGCTTTTGAATAGGGCGAAAGCTCAGCCGCGAGGCCGGAACGACGCCAGCAAGGCCACGACGATCACGAGCGCCGGGCGCAGCCAGAAGCGCGGTTCGTGCGACGTGCGCCTGACCGGCTGCGGCATGCGCTGAAAATCGCAATGCGGACACATGCTCATATAAGCGCCCACTTGCCTGCGGCAGCGAGGACAGTGTACGAGCCGATGCCTGAATGAAAAACGTCCGCTCATATACGTCTCTCTCGTCGACCCGGTTGGCGACGCGAGGGCGTCGCGAGCTTCGTGCAGACACCAGCATTACAACGTGAAGCGCCGCGTGACGGGCACGCGGCGCATTGCTTTCAACCGCTGCGCTTCATTATGCGCGCGCGGTCAACTCATCGACTTGAACGTGCTCGTATAAGCGGCCGCATAACCATAACTGCGGCGGTTGCTCGGACGGCGCGGGATTGCGTTAAACACAGAGCCGACGAGCCTGCCGCCCGAACGCTGCACCTTCTTCACGGTTTCCTCGATCTCTTCCTCGCTCTGGATGCCCGAACGCAGCACGAGCACGGTCGATCCCGCATCGCTCGCGACGATCGCCGCATCGGTCACGACGAGGAACGGCGGCGTATCGACGATCACGAGATCGAACTGCTCGCTCATATTCGCGAGCATGTTGCGGAAGCCCGGCATCATCAACAGTTCGGACGGATTCTCCGGATAGCCGCCGCACGACATGAACGACAGTCCCGGCACCCCGACATAACGGATCGCATCGCTGAGCGCGAGTTCGCCCTTCAGCACATCCGACAGACCGCCCGGATTCGACTGCTTGAAGAAAGACGCAATGTGGCCACGGCGCATGTCGCCGTCGATCAGCAGAACGCGCAGGCCGATTTCCGCAAGCAGCACGGAGAGATTCGCCGCGACGAAGCTCTTGCCCGCCGACGGAATCGGGCCCGTCAGCATGACGATATTGTTCGGCGCATTCGCGAGATCGCGATACAGCTCGGTACGCACCGCGCGCAGCGCTTCGACCGCCGGATCGTGCGGATAGCGCGTGGCGAGCACGCGGGCGTCGCGATCGGTGTCGGCGACGTGCGGCATCGCAAAAGCATCGTGCTCCGGCAGATGGATATGCGGCAGCGCCTTCGGCGCTCCGCCGGTCTGCGCGCCGGAGTAGGTGAGCGGCGCATGCTCCACCGGCGAGACCGCGATCTCGTGATCGAGCATCGCCTGTTGACGGCTGTACAGCACTTCGCCCAGCACGGGCACCGAGAGACGGCGCTCGACGAACATCGGATCGGTCACGCCGATCATCGCGTGGCGGCGCAGGAAGATGAAGAACGTGCCGATGAAGAAGCCGAGGCCCGTGCCCGCGGCGATCACGAGCGTCTTGTTCGGCTTCACCGGACGATACGGACGCAGCGCGTTATCGACGATATGCGCGCCGCCGCTCGTGCTCGCGCGCCGCACGGAAAGCTCTTGCGCCTTGTTCACCATGCCCATGTAGATGGTTTCGGCCACGCGCGCATCACGCGTGAGCGTTGCGTTCTGGCGTTCGGAAGAGGGCATGCTGTCGAAGCGCTGCTGAATCTGCTTGTTCGATGCTTCGAGTTCCGCGATCTGCTGATCGAGATTGACGACCTGCGGGCTGGTCGGCTGGAAGCGTTGCAGCAACTGCGTGCGTTGCAGCTTGAGCGTCGCGAGCTGCTGCATCGACGTGATGCTGCCTTGCAGATACGCCTGCGCTTCGTTGAGCGGCGTCACCGACTGCGACTTCGAGCGGAACGCGCTCAGGTTGCTTTCCGCGCGACGCAGATCGCTTTCGAGGCGCGGCAATTCTCCGCGAATGAATTCGAGCGTCTTGGTGTCGTTCGCCTGACGCGCCTGCACAGCGGCGTTCAGATACGCCTGGCCGAGCGCGTTGGCGACATCGGCAGTGAGCGCGGGATCGTCGGCGTTGAAGGTAATCTGCACGACGCCCGTGTCCTTCGCGGACTCGGCGACCTTCATCGACTTCTTCATCAGCGCGATGGCGTCGAGCGTGTTGAGACGCGTCACGTCGAAGTGCACGCCGGGATGGCCGAGCGCGCTGTTGACGAGAATCGACACACCATTAGCCGATGCCGGACGACCGATCGTGCCGCGCAGGAGCATCTCGCCGTCGGGGTCGCGCAACTCGTACTGATTGTTCTCGAGCAGCACGAGATCGAGCTTCTGGTCTTCGAGCGCCGGCGGCACGTCGAGACGGCCGATCTGCAGCGACTCGCCGCCCCACGCATACGAATGCATGCCGAACCACGCGGGCGCGAGATGTCCCTTCTTCGCAAAGACTTCCGCGATCTGGCCGAGCACGGGGAACGTATCCGGCTTGACCTTGATGTCGAAGTGGAACTGGTTCACGACGGGCTCGAGCACCGAGCGGCTCTGCATCACCGAAATTTCGGCGGGCGCGAGCTGCGTGGCCGTCGGCTGCGACTGCTGCATCTGCGCCGCGTTCTGCGGCGCGATGCCGAGCGCGTTTGGATCCGGCGGATCGACGCGCACGACGACATCCGACGAATAGATCGGCTTGGCTAGAAAGGCATAGGCGGTCGCAAGCGCCGCAGTGATCCCGATGAACAGGAAGAGCATGCCAAGGTGATCGCGCAGGAGCCTGAGCATGTCGCCCGCGGTAAATTCACCGTCGTCCTTGCCAGGGCGCGAGGATCCGGAATTGACATAGAGGGTGTTCAAAGGCGCGTCCTCAGTTCGATAAGTTGAGCGTTGTTTCCCGGGCCGAGAAAAAAACAGAAAGCCCGCGCGACAAGTCCGCGGTACGTCCTACGTGATGTGATCCGGCGCGTGGCCGTCGGAACTTCCAGACTAAAGACGCGAGAGGGCTCGCATGACGAAGCACAGCGGCTTGTCGGCGTGCAATCGCATTGAGAAGCACGTTTAGAAGCACGCTTCGTGCCTCGAAGCCGCGCCTCGTGATTCGGCGGATGAAGCTCGCGAATCCCTGCATGAATCGCTTGCGGTCAAACGATACGTCGAGTCCGGAAAAGATGGCGTCGAGCCTATCTTCCGGATGCAAACTGCACGCGTCTGTTAAGTACCGAACGTAACGCGCGCGGTAGGGTTGGGCATGCCACTTGCGCGAAAGCATTTTCACGCGATAATCGCCGGTTGCGCGCATGGTTCATTCGTAACATGAAAAGATGGAATTCTCATGGCATCGGGTTGGCCTTGATGAAGTCACGTACGGTATCGAAGCGTGATTTGCGCGTTTTACCGTCGTCGTGGATCACGCCGTAGTTGCCATCGCCGCCGAAGCGCTGATCGTCGTATAGCTCGTACAAGGTCACGTTCTGAATGTTGTAAGTCTTCGCGAGCGACACGAATCCCTTCAACGCATCCTTGCCGACGAGATAGCCGCCGGGGTCCGCGTGCGTCGGCCGGACGCCGTATTCGGTAATCCAGATCGGCTTGCCGTAACTGTCGCGCAGGCGCTCCAGCACGTTGACCTTCTTGTCGCCGGCCGCCGTGATCGAGCCCATGTTCGAGTACCAGTGCCACGCGGTGATGTCCCATTGGGGAATCGGATGGCCGCGCGTGCCGTCCGGCTGGGTGCCTGCATACAGCATGTCGGTGAAGCCGTAATGCAGCCAGCTGAACGACGTGAGCAGGATTTTCGCGTCAGGATTCGTCTCGCGGATGCCTTTGATGAGACCGAGGATCGACCCGCGCGCCTTCGTGAACATCGCGTTGTCATAGTCCTTTGGATGCTCGCCGCTGCGGTCCGATCCGAGGATGGTCCAGTTATCGTATTCGTTGCCGACCTGATAGTACGTAACGAGGCCTTTCAGAACACGCCCGGCGGTCTTGCCGAGCGCATAGCCGCGCTCGAAGGTTTCCTGTTCGTTTGCGCGCTTCTCCGGCTCGAAAGGTGTGACGAGCGCGAGCACGCCGATGCATTGCTTCGCCGCGGCGCGAGCGAAATCGGCGACCATGTGTGCGCTCGTTTCGCTCGATACATCTTGCGCGTACATCGTGACACCGAGATCGCGGAGTTGTGAAATCTGCAAGTCGTAGTCACTCGTGCCGTAAGCACCGTGGTGTTCCAGATGTCCGGCGATGCCGTAGAACACGCCTTTCGACTCGTTGCCGCACGCGATCTTCGGCGCGGCCGTGCTCACCGCATGTCCCTTACCGCTCGCCGACGGACTGCTGTGATAGGCATCGGACGAGCCGCTGCGCGCATAGATCAGCACCGACGCGCAGCATAGCGCACCAAAGAGGGTTACCGCGGCCAACAAAGTTCGCATCGACGTTCGGGCCTCATGAAAGTGCGCGCCGCACTTCGGCGCGCACATCGTAACGATTTGACGCCGCCGCTTGTCTCACGGCTTGTCGATGAACTGCTTCAGCAGTCGCGCGCTTTCGGTCCAGCGAAACCGTTCCGCATGCGCGAGACCGCGACGCTTGAGGTCTTCGCTCAGTTCAGGCGAATCGAGCAGCTCGCGCAGCTTGCCGGAGATATCTTCGACCGAGTACGGGTCGCAATAGATCGATGCATCGCCGCACGTTTCGGGCAATGCGGCAGCACGGCCGACGAGCGTCGGGCAGCCGTTGCGCATGGCTTCGAGCGGCGGAATGCCGAAGCCTTCGTAAATTGAAGGATAGAGGAAGCACGCCGCATTCTGGTAGAGCGCGCGCAGCTTTTCATCGCTCACGTAGCCCGCCTGCTTGATGTTCGGCGCGCTCGACAGATCATGCGCCTTGCCAAAGATCGCGGCATTCTTCATACCGACGATCACGAGATCGATTGACGGATCGTTCAGACGCATGAAGGCTTCGACGAGGCGCTTGAAGTTCTTCGTCGGATTCATGCTGCTTACCGCGAGCACGTAACGCCGGTTCGTCAGATCCAGTTCATCGATGACGGACACATCGGGCGTGATGTGATCGAGGTGATCCGCTGCGAGCGGCACCACGCCGATACGCTCGGCAGGCACGCCGACATGATGCGCGAGCCGGTCGCGCGAAAACTTCGAATTGGTCAGCACGCAGCTCGACGTGCGCGCGAGAATCCAGAACATCACGTGATACCAGGTGCGGAACTTCCACGAGAAGTGCGCGGGCGTATCGAACACGGCGGCATCGTGCATGTAGATGATCTGGTTCGCGCGAAAGATCGAACCAGAGTTCGAAAGATTCACGATGCGCGATCGTCCCGCAAAGAGCGGCAACACGATCTGCTCCCAGAAGACGCCCTTGCCGAAGCCGAGCTTGACGTTCTCGACGCCCTGCACGGGATCGAGCCCGGTTTGCGGCGGCACCGCGAGCGTCACATGCGCGCCTTGCGGCAACTGGCCGAGCGCGGCGACGAGTTCGCGCGCGACGCGCTGCACGCCGGTGGTCTTCTGGCTCGTAAAGCGGCCGTTATATACGAGCTTGGTCGTGGCGATTGATGTGTCCATGTGCGGGGCGTCAGAACTGGGAATCGGAGCTGGTTTCATACGAGGCGGCCTCTTTTGCACGGAGCGGTTCCCGCGTGTGCCTGTCGGAACCGAACTCGTACATCGAGAGCCATTGACGGAAGATCGCGTCCATCGAGAATCGCTTGCTTGCTGATGCCCGCGCCGCGGCGCCCATGCGTGCGCGCAGCGCCGGATCGTCGCGCAGGATCGCGATGTACTTCGCCATCTCTTCAACGCTCGATGCGACGAAGCCCGTCCCGCCGTGCTGCACGACATCGCGATTGCCGACGACATCGGTCACGACGGCCGGAATGCCCGCGACCTGCGCTTCGATCAACGCGATCGGCATGCCTTCCCATCGCGATGTCTGCACGTAAATATCGAGTCCCGATGTGAGTTCGAGCGCACGATCGCGCGTGACCCAGCCGCTGCACGATACCGCGCCGTTCGGCGTGCCCGCCGGCAACTCGCTCTCGTTGCCGCCGATCCAGAGGAAACGCACGGACGGATCGCGCAGGTCGGTCGCGAGCTTCACGAACGCTTCGTGATTCTTCTGGAACATCGCGCGGCCGCTCATGCCGATGAGCAAGCCATTGACGTCGGTATCGATGCGCGGCGGAATCTCCGTCACGTTGACGCCGTTCTCGATCATGCGAGCACGCCGCGCACGCATCTTCGTTTCGATCTCCGACAGCTCGCTTTTCGAGCACGCGACGATGGTGCCGCCCATCTTCGCGGCGATGCGCTCGAAGCTCAGATAAGCGAACTGCTTGGCGGACGATACGTCGCGCCGCAGGAACGCAAGGCCGTGCGGCGAATAGAACACGCGTGCACGCGGCGCGGCGATGCGCGCGGCCGCGCGGCCGAGCACGCCCGCCTTCGACGAATGCAGATGAATCACCGACGGATCGCACTCCTTCAACTTGCGCGCGAGGCTCCACAAACTCGTCAGGTCGTTCTTCACGCTCACTTCGCGGAACATGCTGACGTAGGTGAGCTTTACCGCCGGATGAAAGAGCTTTGCGAAGTTGTCGGGCGTTTCCTGCCGGATGGAATGAAGGATCGTTACGCCGACGCCTGCAGCCGCCGCCCGATTCGATAGCTGCGTCAGCATGGATAGCACACCGCCGCCGAAGGCTTCGGTGATATGGACGATCTCTTTCATGTTCAGCTCTTCAATTGGCGTCCCGCCGAGCACCCGCGGCGCAACGCAATGAGAAGGAATGGTCTGGTCGTATGAATTTGACGTGACACGTTCGCGCAAGGCAAACGCATCCGCGGCGGCATGCGTGGCCACCTTCAGGAACGCGTCAAAAACCGGGATTTGCGTGCTGCGGTACTAAACGCGCGGTCAAACGAGCGCGAGAAATACACACGAGATCCGGCGTAGCATTACTCGTTCCTTGAGAACAGGGATGCAAGCGATCCCTCGCAGGCTCGAACACGAACCTTGATTTATCTGCCGCGAGTTCCCGGACCAGGTCAACCTGGCCGGACGGGCGCCCCGATGTCGGTCTTTGCGAAGGTCATTCCGCGTCACGCCTCGGTATGCAGATCAGCCCGTAAAGCAGCATTTTCCGCAGCGGACGTAAAGCCGATAGGTCGTAGATCAAAGATCAGCGCTTCTCAAGGCCGGAAGTGCAGAGCGGCTTGAGCACGCCTCCCGGTCCTTACCGTAGACGTCATCGACGTCAGCCATGTTGCGCTGACCAATAAGGACGGGTGAAGATTATTTCGTAGCGGCGGCATTCTGCTGAGCAATCGCCCATTCACAGATCTGCAGGAGAATTTGCAGATCCTTGAGCGGTACCGCAACCGACTGCATGCGCAGGCTCGCGGCCTGATCGGCCAGCTTTTGCACATGCTCGATCGACATTTCTTCTGTTTCCATTCGGCAGGCTCTCTAAATTGAACACTGTTCGTACCAATAAGATATCGGTTCGAACTGCGGAGGTCGGTTCGTTGACTCACATACTTAAATGCAACTTTAGGGTATTGCGCCAGTCGAACGCGCCCATTGCGCATTTTAAAGGCAGACAAAAAGTTTGCTTGAAGAAAGTAAATCGATAACTGCGTTACCAAATAGAATCACTTGTTACTTTTTATAACACGCCAATTTCACATTAATGTGTAAGCGCGCATAAGTGATGCTCGAAACCTCATAAGCCAAAGCGTATTTCGCATAAGGTCAGGTGGTTTCCGATCCCGCACTGCCGGTGATCGGACGCGCACGCCTGAGCAACGGCACGCCTTGCAGATGCAACGTGAACGCCATCGCCGCGGCCACGAGCGTCTCGACGACCAGCACCGTGGCGGCTGCGCCTTGTTCGCCGAACAGCTTCGCCAGCACGGCAAGCAGGCTGAAGTTCAGCACCGCGGACGCCATCAGCACACGGCTGAACTGCGCCTTCATGCCGAGCGGAAGCATGGTCTGAACCCCGAAGAGATCCGTGAGTCCGACCATCAACGGCACGAACGCCATCCAGCGCAACACCTCTACGGTAGGCAAGAACTTCGGTCCATACAAGAGTTTTACCGCAAGAGGCGCGCCGAAAAAAATACAAACCGAGATCAGCGATACGATCAGACCTTGCACGACGAACATCTTGCGTAGAAAAGCGAAGGCATCGTCCTTGGCATGATGCATGAGAAAGCTCACGCGCGGATACGCTGCGGTCTTTAGTGGCTGAAGCATGTTCAAGGCCGCGCGGATGAGCTTGTCGCCCGCGGCGAAATAGCCTGCCGCCACATTGCCCGAGATGAACGTCAGCAGCACGATGTTGCTCGATGCATAGATATCGACGATCGACGTCGCGATGAACACGCTCCATCCATCCTTCAGACGCGCGCCGATGGTCTTCAGCGACACGCGCACGAAGTCGATCTCGCGCCGGAAATAAAGGTACGTGCAAATAGCGATGCCGGAGACGAGCGGCACGAGCGCATTGACGGCCATGGCGATATAGACATCGTCATGCTCGCGCACGAAGAGATACATCGCGGGAATGCTGAGCGCACGTCCGATGAATACGAACAGGCTCAACATGCCGAGATCTTCGATGCCCTGAAAGTACCACGTCGGAATGAGCATCGCACCGACGGCCTGACCATAGCCGATGATGAGCAGTTCGCGATTCTCTTCAAGATAAGGTATGAAGGACGTCAGCACGATCACGACAAAAAACCCTGCTACAGCGAGAGCGGCTTGCGTGAGGATGGTTTCCCAGAAGATCTTCGAGCGCATCTCGCGGCTCTCGCGGTTGATCGAGATCTTCGGTGTTGCGGTCAGCGAGAAGCTGTAATTCGTGATCGAAATGAAATAAGCGATGAAAGCCAGACCGAATGACAGGCGTCCATATCCGCTCGGACCGAGGACGCGCGCGAGCCACGGCAGCGTCAGAAGCGGCGCGAGATACGTGGACATCTGCAACGTCATCAGGATCGTGAAGTTCTTTCGAAATGAAGCCATTGAACGGTTTTTCCCCGGCTGGAGCGCAGCGTGATTTTATGACTATGACGCAACGGATACGAACCCTGCAGGCTCGCTCGCTACGAGTGAGCCATTGCGTGACAACGCCGTGTGCGAATAGTTTCGCTCGTGCGTCTTGCCGTCGAAGCGGCGCGGGCCAAAGAGGTGCGCGCGCTCGAGTCCTGGCCTGACATCGACGCGCGGATAATGAAGGCAACGCGCCGGTTCCGGACCGTGAAGAGATCCGGAGAAAGCGCAAAGTGTATGCCAAAAAATATTTAACGATGTAAACCCGAATTCGTCAGTGGGATGGCACACGCAAATTCGCTGTGAACACGCGATCGTTCGGTTGAAATTTGCGGCGGGTGCTGGTAGACGCACATACGCGCGCGGCACATACGCGCGCGATGATGCCCCCGCGTTCCGCCGTGCACGTGGATTGCTGGAAGCGGCGCAGCGAGGCGCAGATAAAAGCGAAGTGCGCCGCTACCGTATGCGTCTTAGGCGCTCACATATAATGATCTGCACGGCTTTGCCCGCGCATCCGTTTGGTTTGCGCGCACCGGGCTCCCGCGACCTCCACCTCAACACCGACACACGCAAGGATCCATAACCGTGACAACGTCTTTTTCCAGTGCGGTCGAACCTGAAGGCGACGAGTCCTTCGATGCGGCCGTCGCGGGAAACGACGGCGTGCTGGTGCTCGACGCCGCCCAGCGATGCCTTTCCGCAGACGCCGTCCTCGCTCATCTCTTCGATCTCGATCCCGCCGCGCTCAGCGGCCGCGCACTCGCCGATACGTCCTTGCCCCGTCCGCTGGTCGCCGTGCTCGCCGAAGCGGCCGATGCCGCGCTGGCCGGCAACGGGACGCGCCGCGCGCACGTAACGTTGAGCGAGGCCGACGCGCCGCGCGCCTTCTCGATCATCGCGCTGCCGGGCCCCGATTGCGTGACGCTGATCGTGTCCCCGGCAGCGGGCGCGTCGGATGCGGGGCAGGGCGTTGCGGACCGCATCGCCCATCTGCGTGCCGAAGCTGCGCTCTTCATGCGCGACCATGTGCTCTCGGTCGTGTCGCACGATCTGCGCGGGCCGCTCAACGCGATTCATAGCTGGGGTTACGTGCTCGAACGCAAGGTAGACGCCAACGATCCCGCCGCGCAGCGCGCGCTCGCGGGCATTCGCTCGGGCGTCGAACAGCAGGTGAAGCTGATCGAACAATCGGTCGATACGACGCGCGCGGAAACCAAGGCGCTGCAGGTCGCGCTCGCGCCCGTCGCGGTGCGTCCGCTTCTGGAGAAGAGCGCGTCGCTCGCGCGTGCCGGCGTCGCGCGCGCGCGAAACGTGACCATCGAAATCGAATCGCCGCTCGCGGAAGAGCAACTCGAAGGCGATGCCGAGCGCCTCTTGCAGACACTCTGGCTCATGCTCGCGTTCGCATCGGAGGCGAGTCCGGCGGGCGCGACGGTGCGCGCGTCGAGCAATATCGAAGGCAGCATGTGGCGCACGGATGTGCGTTTCACGGTATCGGCGCAGGCATTGGGCGATACCTCATCGCCGCATGTGCTCGAAGCATTCGCGCGCCGTCAGGCCCTGGAGCCGCGCGAGGGCGGACGCATCGCGTGGGGGCTTGCGCTGTGCAAGCGCGTGTCGGAGGCGCATGGCGGCGCGTTCGAGCATGGCGATATCGTCGATAACGCGGACGTGACGCTGTCGGTGCGCGTTCCGGTCGCAGGGATGTGAATTTGACTTTCGATCAGCTGTCACCCATATACTGACGCTTTCCACTTTCGAAGAGAGTTGCTTTGGCTCAGGTTGTCGCGCTGATCGGCGCATTGTTGCTCGTCGCGTTGAATGGCTTCTTCGTCGCGGCGGAGTTCGGGCTCGTCAAGCTGCGGCCCACGCGTGTGAAGGCGATCGCGCGCACCAACGGCTTGCCCGGCCGCCTGCTCGCGAAGGTGCACGGGCAACTCGACGCCTATCTGTCCGCGTGCCAGCTCGGCATCACGCTCGCATCTCTCGGGCTTGGCTGGATCGGCGAACCGGCGTTCGCGACGCTTTTGCATCCGCTCTTTGCGCTGCTCGGCGTCGAGTCGGAGAAGCTGATCGATTCCATTTCGCTCTTCTTCGCGTTCACGGTCATATCGTTCCTGCATATCGTCGTCGGCGAGCTTGCGCCTAAGTCGTGGGCCATCCGTCGCGCGGAGCAGGTCGGCCTGTGGCTCGCGACGCCGCTCTACGGCTTTTACTGGCTGATGTATCCGTTCATCTGGGTGTTGAACACGAGCGCGAATTTCGTGCTGCGTTTGTTCGGCATCTCGGGCGAGCATGGTCACGACGCGCATTACTCCACCGACGAACTCAAGCTGATCCTGCGCGGCCGGCGTCATGGCGGCGGTTCGTCGTATAACGAGGACGAGTGGAACACGATCGCGCATTCGCTCGACTTCAGTCGCATGACGGTATCGGACCTGATGCGTCCGGCACATGAACTCGTCGGACTACGTAATGATTTGCCGATGCGCGATAACCTCGCTGTCATTGCGCGGCATCGCTTTTCGCGTTATCCGCTTTTTGCCGATGCGTCGGGCGAGCGCGTGATCGGCATGATCCATTTGAAGGATTTGCTGCTGGCGGGCGATGGCGGCGCGCGCGGTTTCGACTTCAGCTTTTCGAAGGATGCCGCCGGGAAGATCGACAAACTGTCGCGCCATGTCCGGCCGGTGCAGTATGTCGCGCCGAATTTGTCCGCGCTCGAATTGTTCCGGCGCTTTCGCAAGGGCGCGCCGCATCTCGCGATCGTGGGGCGCAAGGGGGCGAAGCCGATCGGCTTCATCACGCTCGATAACTTGCTTGGCGCGCTCGTCGGGCAGATTCACGACGAGTTCCGTCAGGGCGATGCGGATTGGTCGCGGATGGATGACGGCACGTTGATGGGCAAGGGGAGCCTGCCGGTGGTGTCGCTCGAGCGCGCGCTCGGGATCGATATCGATGAAGGCCGCGCGGAGTCGGTGGGCGGGCTTGTTATCAATGCTCTGGGCGATTTGCCCACCGAAGGGCAACGGGTCGAGTTCGATGCTTTCGATATCGTGGTCAAGAAGATGAAGGGGCCGAGGATTGTTTTGGTGCGGGTTTATCCAAGGGAGGAGGCGCTGGAGGAGGCTGAGTGATTTTTTTATCGCCGGATCCCGTTTTGTTGTTGGTTTATTAGCGCTGCCCCTGTGCGGGGCGGCAGTCACTTTCTTTGCTGCTGCAAAGAAAGTAACCAAAGAAAGCAGCTTTTCAAGCCCGCGGTCACACGCACGTTGGGTAGTTCTCTCGTCCCAAGCGGCACTCGCCTAAAGAGTGCCACCAAAGGACTAACGGGGCTTGGATCGCGCACGGTCTGACTAGCCGCAACGTCAAGGGTGCTGGTTCAGCACGAAAGAGCATCGGCACAGCGCTGCGCGCTGCCGTTGGGTATGCGACGGAAACCATCGAAGAAGAAGCACGCGCAAACCCGACTGACCCATCGGCCGCGAAGCCGGCAGGAGCTATCTGGTGCTGAGCCAACGGGCCACGCGGCGCGATGTGTCAGACCGTGCGCGAGCCAAGCCCGGTGATTGTGATGAGGGCACTCGTTAGGCGAGTGCCACCAGGGTCGAGAGAACTACTCAACGTGCGTATGACCGCGGGCGTGACAGAAGCTGCTTTCTTTGGTTACTTTCTTTGCAGCAGCAAAGAAAGTGACTGCCGCCCCGCACAGGGGCAGTGCTAATAAACCACAAAGAAACCGGGATCCTGCGATAAAAAGAACCTCAAGACCGCGGCACGCCCTCTTCGACAAGCAAAGCCACCGGCATAACCCCCAGCGCATCGCGCAGGAACAGCCTATCCCCATCGGCCTTAGGCGCATTGGGGCTCAACCAATCGAACAGCGCCCGCGAATGAAGCGCCTCGGGCAACACGATCGACGTATCTCCCCATCGATCGGCGTCAACAAGCGGCACATCGCGCCCGACGTTTAACAACGGCGCCGCAAGCCGCGTCGCGATCACGATGGCAAACGCGCTCCCCGCATGTCGCGCATAGGCAACCACCCGCCCCGCATGCTCGCCGTGCACTTCGAGCGGCAAATACTCGCCCTGCGCGAACAGCGACTCGCAATGCTTGCGCAACGCCAAAGCGCGCCGCACGATAGCAAGCTTCACACGGCCGTCGCGCCAGTTCGCCAACTGCTCCGAAGGCGGGCCTTGCTCTTCGATCTCGGCAAGCCACTTGCGACGCAATTCGTAGTCGACAGGCCGGCGATTGTCGGGATCGACGAGACTGAAATCCCACAACTCCGTGCCCTGATAAAGATCCGGCACACCCGGCGACGTCAGCCGCAGAAGCGTCTGCTGAAAACTGTTGATCGCGCCGAGCGGCCCGATGCGCCTAACGAAGGCCGATAACTCCCGCAAGAAACCATCGCGCCGCTGCGGTGCGACGATATCGAACAGGAAGTCCTTGCACGCGTTCTCATACGCCTCGTCGGGCGCAAACCAGCTCGTGCGCAGCTTCGCCTCGCGCAACGCCTTCAACTGCCATCCCGCGACACGCTCGGCAAGCGCATGCACGCCCGCTTCGTCGCCGGGATCGAGCGTGGTCGGCCAGCAGCCGACGAGCGTCTGATACAGCATCGCTTCCGCCGCCGGCCCCGGCGCCCAGTCGTCGGCTTGTCCGTTACTCGATCCGCGTCGCAACGGCGTATTCAACGTCGACCATTGCCTGAGCGTCGCGGCCCATTCGTCGGGAATTTCGCTCAGCGCCGCGATGCGCGCGCGCACGTCCTCGCCGCGCTTGTGGTCGTGCGTGGCCGTGCAGAGCATCGCGTGCGGGAACGCATTGAGACGCTCGCGATTGCACGCGTGAAACGTATCGACGGACAACGCGAACTCGCCCGGATCCGCGCCGACTTCGTTGCGCGAAATCAGGCGTCCGTACCGATAGCACGCCGTATCCTCGACGGCCTTCGCCGCCACCGGCGACGTCAGTTGCGAGAACAGCGTCTGCGCCGCGCGACGCTGTGACCCGCTCGACGGCGGCGGGGTCTGCCCCGTCTGCGCCTGATTGCGATCACGCTCGCGATTGCCGCGCTCCGCCGCGCGATCCCGTCCGCGATCCGGACGTTCGCCACGCTCCGGCTGAGGCGCTTCGTCCGGCAGCTTGCCGCCAAGCCATTGCGCGACCTGATCGAGCACGACATGATCCGCCCGCGCGAGCACGCGACGCGCGGCTTCGAGCGCCTGCGCGAAGAAATGTTCGTCCTCGGAACTGCGCACGCCGCTCACCGGATAGATGCGATACACCGGAAACTGCACGACGAGTTCCGCGACCGCGCGCCTGATCGACGTAAAGGTGAAATCGCGCGTGGCCTGTGCATCGCGTGCGATGCGATGCAATGCGCGCGTCACGCGATCCAGCTCCGCCGACAGATTTTCCGCGAGAATCTTGCGCCGCGCGGCTAGGGCTTCGTCGGCGAAGCGTGCGCTTCTGCCGGTGATTTCGGCCCACAACGCCGCAAGCGGCTCCGCGCCCGCCGGATCGTGCAGCAGCGCGCCGACGTCGTTCATGAAGTCGTAGCCCGTCGTGCCGTCCACTTGCCAGTCGCGTCGCAACGGCTCGCCGCGCGCGAGAATTTTTTCGACGACGAAATACGTGCGCCCATTGTCATGCCGCAATGCCTCGGGCCGTTCCGTCGACAACTCTTCGAGCCGCGCGCGCAGGCGTTGACAGTACTCGCGCGGTTCGGCGAGACCATCGACGTGATCGACGCGCACGCCATCGATCAGCCCTTCGGTGAAGAGCCTGAAAATGAGCGCATGCGATGCCTCGAACACCTCCGGCCGCTCGACGCGCACGCCGCCGAGCGTGCTCACGTCGAAGAAGCGCCGCCAGTTCACTTCGTCGGCGGCGGTGCGCCACCATGCGAGCCGGTAATGCTGGCGTTCCAGCAGCCGATGCAGGCGCTCGCGTCTAGCCAATGTCTCCGGCGAATGCGCCGCGAGAATCGCCGCGATCGCGGCCCGTCCGCCCTCGGTCTGCGCGATGGTGACGAGCGCCGTGCGCGCATCGGCGGCGCGCGGCTGATCGGCAGGCTGCGTCGTCAGGCCGACGAAGCGCTGCGCGAGCTCGGGCGCTTCCTGGAACACGGCGGGATAATCGACCGGGCAGACCGGAAACACGTTCGAGTAATACTCGATGACGAAGCGCCCCTCGTCCGCGCGATACCCGAGCTTGATCTTGCCGCCCTGCAACTCCTCGCCGTAGGACGCACCGAGAAACGGCGCGAGCACTTTGCCGCGCAGCGCGGGATCGGGCGAGTGCCAGTCGACATCGAAGAAGCGCGCATGGGCGGCATGGCGGCCCCATTCGAGGATGTCCTGCCACCACGCGTTCTCCGAGCCGCCGACGCCCATGTGATTCGGCACGATGTCGACGATGAGCCCCATCTCGTGCGCGCGCAGCTTTTCGACGAAGCGCCGCAAGCCGTCTTCGCCGCCCAGTTCCGGATTGACCCGGGTATGGTCGACGACGTCGTAACCGTGCGTGGAGCCGGACGTCGCGGTCGTGATCGGCGAAACGTAGGCATGACTCACCCCGAGACGCGCGAAGTAATCCACGAGCGCGGCGGCATCGTCGAAAGTGAAGCCCTTGTGAAGCTGAAGCCTGAGCGTGGAACGCGGTACGGTCATGGTGATTCGGATTTCGATGTGGGTTCGTTCGGTTGCACGGAGCGCTTGCGCGCGGCATCGACAGCGAGCAGGCGGTCGGCGAAGGCATCGTCGAGAAACAGTTCGTCGACGGGCCGCGTCATGCGCCTTCTCCAGTTCGGATGCTCGTCGATGGAGCCGGGCAGATTCGGCTGCTCCGCGAGCCCGAGCAAGTCTTCGAGTGGATACGTGACGAGCGGCGCGGGCGTCGCGGCGACGAAGGCGAGGGCTTCATCGACGGGCGCATTGTCGATGTCGGGCGCATCCACGTCGTCCGGGGCGATGCCGGCGTCCTGGAACGCGCGCCACAAGTGCGCGCGATCGTCGCCGCGTTCCTCCATCGCCACTTCGACGGCGTCGCGGCCATCGTCACGCGCCATCGTCTGGCCGATCTTCGAGCGCCACACGATGTCCTCGCCGCGCCACCATCCAGTGACGGTCGGCAAGTCGTGCGTAGTCGTGGTCGCGGTCACGCCGCTATCCCATTCGCGCGGCGGCTTGAAGCCGGGGCCGTCTACTTCGCGCTCGAACCACAGCACACGAATGCCAAGCAAGCCGTGCTCCTGCAAGCGCTCCGTGAAGCCAGGCGGCACGGTGCCGAGATCCTCGCCGACCACGATCGCGCGATGCCGCCACGATTCGAGTGCGATCAGCCGCAGCAGGTCTTCGAGCGGATAGCGCAGATACGCGCCGTCCTTCGCGCTTTCGCCTTCGGGCACGAGCCAGAGCCGGCGCAAGCCGAGTATGTGATCGATGCGGATGCCGCCTGCGCACTTGAATGCGCAACGCAGCATGTCGATGAACGCAGAAAAGCCCTGCGTGCGCATCGCGCGCGGCGAGAACGTCGTGAGTCCCCACGACTGCCCGGCCTGATTGAAGAGATCGGGCGGCGCGCCGACCGACACGCCCGTCAGCATTTCATCGCGATACGACCATGCGTGGCTGCCCGCGCTGTCGCAACCGACGGCGAGGTCGGCGACCAGCCCGACGGCCATGCCCGCGTCTCGCGCGGCGTGCTGCGCGTGCATGAGTCCCTTCGCGGCAAGCCATTGCGTGAAGAGAAAGAAGTCGACTTCGCGGCGATTGGCATTCGCGAATTCTGTCACGGCTTCGCTGCGCGGATCGCGCAATGCTTCGGGCCAGTTGCGCCAGTGGCCTTCACCGTTTTGCGCGACCTGCGCGGCCTGCAGCGCTTCGAAGCGCGCATGATCTTCGAGCGGCCGGCCGCCTTCTTCGACGAATGCGGCGAAGTCCTTCGCGAAGGGCGAGTCGTGGTCTTCGGAAAAGCTGTCGAAGAGGGCGCGTAGTATCGCAAGACGCGCTTTCGATGCGCGCGGCCAGTCGATCAGCGTGAGACTTTCGAGTTCGACGAGTTCCTTCGCAAGGCCCGCTTTCTCGATCGCCGCGCGGGCCGCGGGCGCGCCGAGCACGGCCGCCGGATCGACGTGCGCGACATTGAAGAAGAGCCGCGACGACGGCGAATACGGGCTGAATTTGTTCGGCTCGGCGCTGAACATCGCGTGCATCGGGCTGATCGCGACCGCATGTCCGCCGCGCTTCGCCGTTTGCGTCGCCAGCGATGCAAGCGCCGTGAAATCGCCGATGCCGCCGTCGCCGTTGCGCCGCAAGCCATACACCTGCGCCGCGACGCCCCAGAGCGGCGGCGCGTTCGACGCGTCTTCATCGATGGTGCGCCACGCGTCGTCGACCGTGTAGCAGCGCGCGGGCGCAACCGCTAGCGTCGTCCGATGATCGTTGATGACGAGCGTGTGATAGCCCGGCTCCGCGATCGGCGAGAGCAGCGCGGTCTCGCCTTTGGGCGACGTGAAGCGCCCGTCGATCACTTCGCCGCTTTCAAGTTCGATGCGATAGCGCGCGCCCTGCTTCGCCGCCGACACGGGCAGCGCGATGCCGCGATCCACTTCGGCCGTGATGAGCGGCGGCAGCTTGCGCCCGCTCATCTCAGCGTCGACGGCAGCCAAGCTCTGCTTGAGCTGCGTGGCGTTGCCGCATGGCAGGCCGAGCTTTTCGAGCAGGATGCGCAGCGTCGTTTCCGGCACGCGCCGCGTGTTCTTGTGCGCGTCCTGCCATTCGATCTCGAAGCCCGCGCGCTCCGCGAGCGTTTCGATGCTGCTCACCGGACCCGTGCCCGTTTTTTTGACGGCGGCGCTCACGAGACTTTTCCTTCGGCGGACGCCGGTTCGAAGCGGCGCGCATCGTGCGCGATCGCGTATTCGTTGACTTCGCCCGATAGCCACGCGACGAACGTGCGTCCGGTCACTTCGCCGTCGCGCGCGCGATCCTGCGCGCGCGCGGGCGTCTCGAAGATGACCTTGCCCGGCGGCTGTTCTTTCAGCGCGACGGCCGTATCGCCGAGATTGAGCGCCACCGAAAGCGTTTCCCCGTCGCCGAGTTTCCAGCGCGCAACGAGCGCCTTGTCGCCGAGCACATCGGCGCCGAGCGATTTCGCGCCCTTCAGACGCGGTGTGACGAGCTTCGCGCGCACCGTCAGCGCCGAGCGATAGAAGTGCAGCCATTCGAGCCGGTCGATCTCGTCCTGCTTGTCGCTGATCTTCGGCGAGGACATGTCGAACGTCTTCTTGTCGTTCGGATCGGGAATCTGCGCGCGGCGCTTTTCGTCGCTGAACGCGGAGAACTTCGCGAATTCCTTGCGACGGCCTTCGCGCACGGCATCGGCGAGTTGATCGTGATAGTCGGTGAAGAAGAGGAACGGCTGCTTCGAGCCGTACTGCTCTTCCATGAAGAGCAACGGAATCTGCGGCGATAGCAGCAGAAGCGCGGTCGCGGCATAGAGCGATTCGTCGTCGGTCAGGGCGCGCAGGCGGTCGCCCATCGCGCGATTGCCGATCTGATCGTGGTTCTGCAGGAACATCACGAAGCGCGTGGGCGGCAGATGCGCGCTCGGTTCGCCGCGCGGCTTGCCATCGTGTATCGGCGACGGATCGCCTTGATAAGCGAAGCCTTCACTCAGAATGCGCGCGAGCTTGTCGATCGGCTTGTCGCAATACGCGCCGTAGTAGCTCTCGTCCTCGCCGGTCAGAAGAACGTGCAGCGTGTTGTGCGCGTCGTCGTTCCATTGGGCGTCGAAATGCGTTTCGAGCAGATTCGCCGTGTTGTGCTCATTCTCCAGCACGAGATGCACGTGACGGCCCGCTTCGACCGATGTGCGGATACGGTGCGCGAGTTCGCGCAGCCATTCGTCGTCGTTGATGGCGTGCACCGCGTCGAGGCGCAAGCCATCGAAACGATATTCGTTGAGCCAGTACAGCGCGTTGTCGAAGAAAAAATCGCGCACTTGCGGGCGCTCGAAGTCGATCGCCGGACCCCACGGCGTATCCACGCCTTCGCGAAAGAAGGTTTTCGCATACGCGTGCAGATAGTTGCCGTCCGGGCCGAAGTGGTTATAGACGACATCGAGAAAGACCATGAGGCCGAGACCGTGAGCGGTATCGACGAGCTGCTTGAGTTCCTCGGGCCGGCCATACGCCGAGTCGGGCGCGTAGGGCAGCACGCCGTCGTAGCCCCAGTTGCGCGTGCCGGAGAAATCGTTGAGCGGCATCAGTTCGATGGCCGTCACGCCGAGTTGCGCGAGTTCGGGCAGACGCGCGGTGACGCCCGCATAGCCGCCCATCGCGCCGACGTGCAGTTCGTAAAGCACGGTCTCTTCCCACGGCCGGCCGTGCCAGTTCGTGTGCGTCCAGCGGTACGCGCGCGGATCGACGACTTCGCTCGGGCCGTGCACGTCCTGCGGCTGAAAACGCGATGCGGGATCCGGCACCGCGAGGTCCTGGTCGAGCCGATATCGATACAGCGTGCCCGCGCCGCCATCGGCTTCGGCTTCGTACCAGCCGTCGCCGGTCGGCTGCATGTCGACGAGTTCGGGCGTGCCGCCCGCGCGCTGGATTTCCACTTGCACGGCATCGCGCGATGGCGCCCAGAAACGGAAACGCGTGCGCGGATTCTCGCGCCCGGCGCCCGTCAGATGAGCACCGAAGGGAAGGCAGTATGCATGTTGATGTTTGTGCGGATCGATCGGACGTTCGGACATGGTTTCGTGCCTGTAATGCTGCGCTGGACTGCGTATGTGTCAGTGAGGCTGTCAGTGAGGCGAGTCGACTTCGGGATCGCGATGCGAGGTCATCGTGCCGGGATCGGGCGGCAATGCCGTCAGAAGCCGCGGTCCCTGATGCGCGCCCGCCATCCAGACCGCCTGCCAGTCGGCGTCGCCGGTCGGCTCGGCCAGCATGACGACGATGCTGTGCGCCGCCACCTCGATTTCACTGCCGACGAGCGGCCGCGTCACGGAGTCGGGCTCTGCGCTATCCAAGAGCACGTTCCATTCCAAGTGTGGCGCGGGCGGCGTGAATACGAGCGCCTGCGACGATGCGTTGAACATGAGCAGCAGCACGTCGATCTCGCCATCGACGCCCGGTCCCGCGCGCCGCAGCGTGAGCGCGCGGCCTTCCGGGTCCTGCCAAGCTTCGATCGCGAGCGCGTTGCCGCGTTCGTCGAACCAGCTCACGTCGTAAAGCCCCGGCAGCACTTCGCGATCGCCGTACAGGAAGCGCGTTTCGCGCAACACCGGGTAGTTTTTGCGCAGTGCAATAACGCGCGCGACGAATTCCGTCATCTCGACGCCCGCGGGGCTTTGCGCCGCGTCCCAGTCCATCCACGAAATCTCGTTATCCTGGCAATAGGCGTTGTTGTTGCCTCGTTGCGTGCGGCCGAATTCGTCGCCGCCGAGGAGCATTGGCGTGCCGAGCGAGAGCAGCGTCGTCGCGATCATCGAGCGGGCGAGGCGCGCGCGGACATCGAGGATCGCGGGATCGTCGGTCGGGCCTTCGATGCCCCAGTTCGCGCTGCAATTCTCGTTGTGGCCGTCGTTATTGCCTTCCTGATTCGCTTCGTTGTGCTTGTGCGAGTACGCGGTGACATCGGCGAGCGTGAAGCCGTCGTGCGACGCGACGAAGTTCACTGACGCCCACGGCTTTCTGAAGCGGCGATTGAAGAGTTCGGCGGAACCGGTGAGACGCGCGGCGAGATCGGGACGCATGCCGGAATCGCCGCGCCAGAAGCGGCGCACGCCATCGCGATACTTGTCGTTCCATTCCGCGAATCCCGGCGGATGATTCCCGACCTGATAGCCATCCGGCCCGATATCCCAAGGCTCCGAGATGAGCTTGCGGGTCGAGAGAATCGGGTCCTGGCGGATCGCATCGAAGAAGCCCGAGCCCGGATCGAAGCCGTGACCTTCGCGGCCGAGCGTGACACCGAGATCGAAGCGAAAGCCGTCGATATTGAACGCTGTGCTCCAGTAGCGCAGCGAATCCATGACCATTTGCAGCACGCGCGGATGCGACAGGTTCACCGTATTGCCGCAGCCGGTTTCGTTGATGTAATGGCGCTCGTCGCCCGGAATCAGGCGGTAATAGCTGGCGTTGTCGAGCCCGCGCCAAGAGACGGTCGGCCCGAGTTCGTTGCCTTCGCACGTGTGGTTGTAGACGACATCGAGAAACACTTCGATGCCGGCTGCGTGCAACTGGCGCACGGCGATGCGCATTTCGTTGAGCCGATGTGTCGACAGATAAGAAGGCTCCGGCGCGAAGAATGCGGCGGTGTTGTAGCCCCAGTAATTCCTGAGACTGCGCTCGACGAGAAAGCGGTCGTTGAGAAACGCGTGGACCGGCAGGAATTCGACGGCGGTGATGCCGAGCTTCTGCAGATGTTCGATGAACCACGGCGACGATAGCGCGGCAAACGTGCCGCGTTCGTGCTGACGGATGTCGTGGCGCTGCATCGATGTGCCGCGCACGTGCGTTTCGTAGACGATGGTTTCGCCCCACGGCGTGTCGGGGCGCACGTCGCGCGACCAGTCGAAGGCGTCGTCGGTGACGATGCACTTGGGCATCGCGGGTGCGGAGTCGCGGCGATCCATCGACATGTCGAGCCGGTTCGAATGCACGCGATAGCCGAAGAGGGCATCGGACCATCTCCACGGGCCGACGAGTTTCTTCGCGTAGGGATCGAGCAGCAGCTTATGCGGATTGAAGCGATGACCTTGCTGCGGCTGATACGGACCATGCGCGCGAAAACCGTAGACGGTGCCGGGGTGCGCGCCGGGCAGATAGCCGTGCCAGACTTCGTCGGTGCACTCGGGCAGATCGAAGCGCATGAGCTCCTTGCGGCCGGTGCTGTCGAAGAGGCACACCTCGATGCGGTGAGCATTTGACGAGAACACCGCGAAGTTGACGCCTAGTCCGTCCCAGTTGGCTCCGAGCGGGTAGGGGGCGCCCGGGAGTAACTTGTCGGGGAGTGCATTTGCCATTGCCTTTCGCCTCTTGCTTTTGACTTTGCTTCTGCCGGTTGTCCTCGGTTTTGTCTTTCTTCTTTTTTGTCGCCGGATCCCGTTTTCTTTATGGTCTATTAGCACTGCCCCTGTGCGGGGCGGCAGTCACTTTCTTTGCTGCTGCAAAGAAAGTAACCAAAGAAAGCAGCTTCTGTTACGCCCGCGGTCATACGCACGTTGGGTAGTTCTCTCGTCCTCCGTGGCACTCGCCTAAAGAGTGCCCTCGTCGGACTCGCCGGGCTTGGCTCGCGCACGGTCTGACGAGCTAGTCCTTCTCACGCGCGGGTTTAGCACCAGATAGCTCCGGCCCGCTTCGCGGCCGACCGGTCAATCAGGTCTGCGGGTGCTTCTCTACTAAAGAATCCATCTCACCGCGTGCGTTTCACCTTGGTTTCCCTTGCATACCCGGCGGCAGCGCGTAGCGCTGTGCCGAAGTATTTGGTGCTGAGCCAGCGTGTTCAAACGACTAGCTCGTCAGACCGTGCGCGATCCAAGCCCGCTTCGTCCTTTGGGGGCACTCTTTAGGCGAGTGCCGCCTCGAACGAGAGAACTACCCAACGTGCGTGTGACTGCGGGCGTGAAAAGCTGCTTTCTTTGCTTACTTTCTTTGCAGCAGCAAAGAAAGTAAGTGCCGCCCCGCACAGGGGCAGTGCCAATAGACCACAAAGAAAACGGGATCCGGCGAAATAAAAAGCCGAACCCCACCATCAATCGGCCCGCAACACGATGGTCGCCAACGGCGGCAACGTCAACGCCGCCGACTGCTCCCTCCCATGACTAGGATAGTCATCCGTATGAATCAAACCGCCGTTCCCCATATTCGATCCGCCATAAATGGAAGCATCGGAATTGAAGATCTCGCTCCAGCGCCCGCGCCGCGGCAATCCAATGCGATAAGCCAGCCGAGGCACCGGCGTCATATTGCACAACACGACGACATCGCGCCCCTCGGCATCCGTACGCCGATACGCATACACGCTATTCGCGTTGTCATCGCCGACGATCCACTCGAAGCCGCGCGCATCGCTATCGAGCTTGTGCAACGCAGGCTCGCTCGCATAGAGATGGTTCAGATCGCGCACGAGCTTCTGCAAGCCGCCATGCAGCGCGTCGTCGAGCAAATGCCAGTGCGGTGATTCATCGTGATTGAATTCGGCAAACTGCCCGAACTCGCCGCCCATGAACAACAGCTTCTTGCCCGGATGCGTCCACATGAAGCCGAAGTACGCGCGCAGATTGGCGAACTTCTGCCATCGATCGCCCGGCATCTTGTTGACCAGCGATCCCTTGCCATGCACCACCTCGTCATGCGACAAAGGCAGCACGAAGCGCTCGGAGTACGCATACACCATCCCGAACGTATAGAGATGATGGTGATACTGCCGATACACCGGATCTTCCTGCATGTAATGCAGCGTGTCGTGCATCCAGCCCATGTTCCACTTGAAGTCGAAACCGAGGCCGCCGCTCTCGACATCCGCCGTCACGCCCGGCCACGCAGTCGATTCTTCAGCGACCGTGATCGCTCCTGGAATCTGCCGCACTTCGTGATTCAGCCGCTTCAGGAACGCGATCGATTCGAGATTCTCACGCCCGCCGTAAATGTTCGGCACCCATTCGCCCGCCTTGCGCGAATAGTCGCGGTACAGCATCGACGCGACCGCATCGACCCGCAAGCCATCGACGTGATACCGCTTCAGCCACGCCAGCCCCGATGCGATCAGGAACGCGCTCACCTCGTTGCGGCCGAGGTTGTAGATCATCGTGTTCCAGTCCTGGTGATAGCCTTCGCGCGGGTCCGCGTGCTCGTATAAAGGCGTGCCGTCGAACTGGATGAGGCCGTGCGCGTCGTTCGGAAAATGCGCCGGCACCCAGTCGATGATGACGCCGAGCCCCGCTTCATGCGCGCGGTTCACGAACTCCGCGAACTGCTCCGGCGTGCCGAAGCGTGCGGACGGCGCGAACTGTCCGAGCGGTTGATAACCCCACGAACCGCCGAACGGATGCTCCGCGATCGGCATGAATTCGAGGTGCGTGAAGCCCATGCCCTTCGCGTACGGAATCAGGCGCTCCGCAAGCTCGTGCCAGTTCATGCCGCGATTGTCTTCCTCAGGCACGCGCAGCCACGATTCGGCATGCGCCTCGTAGATGGCGATCGGCGCTTGCGGCGTCTGCTTGCCGCCGCGCGTGTTCATCCATTCGGCATCGGTCCATGCGTAGTGGTCGATCGCATCGGCATCCGCGACGACCGATGCCGTCGACGGCGGCTTCTCGCTCTGCATCGCGCAGGGATCGGCCTTGAGCGGCAGCGTATGGCCGTCGCGCGTGACGATCTCGTACTTGTAGCGCGTGCCCGCGCCGATGCCCGGAATGAACAGCTCCCACACGCCCGAGCCGTGCCGCAGACGCATCGGATGGCGCCGCCCGTCCCACGTGTTGAAGTCGCCGACGACCGACACGCGCCGGGCATTCGGCGCCCACACCGCGAAGCGCACGCCCGCGACGCCGCCATGCGTGATTAGACGCGAGCCGAGGCATTCGAGCACCGCATACGGATCGGCTTGCGACAGACGGTTGAGCCATTCATCGCCGAGCACGGGGCCGAACGAATACGTGTCGTGCGTTTCCTGCGGCGTGCCGTGCCAGTCGATCCGCAGACGATACGCCGCCGGCCTCGACACGAAGCCCGCGTACAGTCCCGCGTCGTGGATGCGAGCGAGCGAGCCGAGATGCTCGCCGTTGCCCGCATCGGCGACGCTCACCGACGACGCGCCCGGCAGAAACACGCGCACGACATGGCCGAGATCGGTTTCATGCAGGCCGAGCATCGAGAACGGATCGGGATGCCGGGCTTCGACGAGCGCGTCGATGTCGAGCGGATTGAGGCCGTGCGCCGGATTCCTGGTATCCGCCGGATCGCTACGAGTGTTCATGGTGAGTTCCATCCGGATTGTCCTTGGTTGCTCCGATCACGGGCCGCGTGCCGGGCGCGGGCGGCTCGCCCGTGTCTCCGAGCAAGCGGCTCGCGAGCGACGCGAGACCCCGCAACGGAAGGCCGATCCAGGTCGGCCGGTTCGCTGCTTCGTAGCGGATTTCGTAAGCGGCCTTCTCGATCAGGAAGAGATCGAGCAACGGTTGAAACACGTCTTCGGCCGCGATCGTTTCGGGCGACGCGGCGATCGCCTCGGTGTACTGCCGCAAGAAACTCTCCTCGGCCGACGCGCGCAGCCGTTCGAAGAGCGCGCGCTTGCGATCCGCCGTCTGCGCGGGCGCATTCTCCGTCGTCGATTGCGCAGCCGCGCTCGCATACGACAGCGACCGCAAGAGGCCCGCGACATCGCGCAGCGGACTCGTCTTTTTGCGGCGCTCGTCGAGCGCGCGTGCCGGCTCGCCTTCGAAGTCGATGAGATACGCATCGCCCTGCGCCATCAGCACCTGGCCGAGATGGAAGTCGCCGTGGATGCGGATGCAGAGCGCATCGGCGTCGGACGCGACGAGCTTCTTCACCGTATCGACGAGCATGTCGCGGCGATCGAGCAGGCTCTGCGCGAGGAAACGATCGTGCTCGCTGAAATCGCCGATTTTCTGCGCGAGGATGTCGAGCGCCGATTCGAGCAGCTTCAGCGTGCCGTCGACCCAGCCCTTCACGTCTTCTGCGGTCGCGCGTTGCGGCGCGAACGCTTCGTCGTCGGTCGGCGATGCGAGCGCGACGTGCAATTCGCCCAGCCGCTTGCCGATGATGCCCGCGATGCTCGCGTAACCCGCGAAGCCTTCGGCTTGCGCATCGCGTTCCTGCGTGTGCTCGTCGGACTCGACGACGACCGCAAGTTCATCGACGGTGCGGCGCAGATAATCGAGCGCGTAATTCCACGCATCGCCCTGATTGTCGATGAAACCCTGCAGGATGATGAGCGTATGCGGCACGCCTTGCGGATCGACCCGCACGACTTCGCCATACAGCGGGCCGGTGTTCGCATAGCCGAGCTTCGTCAGATAGCGGCTCATTTCCGCTTCCGGATGGATTCCGCCGACCACGCGCCGCACGAGCTTCAGCACGACCTTCTCGCCGATCACGAGCGAGCTGTTGCTCTGCTCCGCCGCGAGCCAGCGAATTTCCGGCGGATCGGCGGGATAGTAGTTCAGTTCGTCCAGGCGTTCGGTCGGAAGGAAGCGGATCTCGCTTTTTTGCACCGTCGGCACGACCGCGCGTTCCTTCAGCTTGCGCATCACGCCATACGTGAATTGCGGCACGGCGAAGGCGTCGGTCAGATGACCGATGTTGCGGTTGCGGCGCACGCGGGCGAGCGCGAGCTGCATGTAGAGCGGCGACGTCGTCTCCGTGCCCCACGCGATGGAAAGCGGCAGCACGTAGCGCTCGCAGTGATCGCCGACATCGGCTTCGATCTCGGTGAACGCGAAGCCTGCGCCTTCGATCGTCGTCAGCGCGGCGAGGCGCACCGCATGCAGCTTCTGATCCTTCGATGCAAACCAGCGCCGCTTGCTCAGATAGTTCGGCAGCACTTCCGATTCGAGCAGGCGCACGTTTTCCGGCGTCGGACCGGTCTGCCCCGCGCGAATCACCATCGTCACGAATTCGGGCAACTGTTCGGACGGCGCCTGCGCCCATGCCGGGCGCATGTTGCCCGGGCAAAGCTGGAACCACAGGAAGCCGTAAGGCGGGAACGTCAGCAGATAAGTCAGCTTGCCGATAGCCGGGAACGGCGAATCGGCGGTCATTTCGAGCGGCACGGAGCCGTCGAATTCCGACAGATCGAGTTCGACCGCCTGCGGCGCGCGCGACAGGTTCGCGACGCAGAGAATCGGCGGCTCGCCTTCCAGTTCGCGCAGATACGCGAGGATCTTGCGATTCGCAGGCCGCAGAAAGCGGATCGTGCCGCGTCCGAACGCGTGCTTCGAGCGGCGCACCGCGAGCATCTTGCGCGTCCAGTTCAAGAGCGAATGCGGATCGCGGCTTTGCGATTCGACGTTGACCGCGTCATAGCCGTACAGCGAGCCCATCACCGGCGGCAACACGAGTTGCTCGGGATCGGCGCGCGAGAAACCGCCGTTGCGGTCGGAGGACCATTGCATCGGCGTGCGTACGCCGTCGCGGTCGCCCAGGTGAATGTTGTCGCCCATGCCGAGCTCGTCGCCGTAATAGATGACGGGCGTGCCCGGCATCGACAGCAGCAGCGAATTGATCAGCTCGATGCGGCGCCGGTCGCGTTCCATCAGCGGCGCGAGACGGCGGCGAATGCCGAGATTCAGGCGCGCGCGGCGATCGCTCGCATAGGTGTTCCACAAATAATCGCGCTCGGAGTCGGTGACCATTTCGAGCGTGAGTTCGTCGTGATTGCGCAGGAAGATCGCCCATTGATTCGTTTCGGCGAGGTCCGGCGTCTGCCGCATGATGTCGGTGATCGGAAAGCGGTCCTCGCTCGCGATCGACATGTAGATGCGCGGCATCAGCGGGAAGTGGAACGCCATGTGGCATTCGTCTTCGTCGCCGAAATATTCCTTCACGTCTTCCGGCCACTGGTTCGCTTCGGCGAGCAGCATGCGGTTCGGATATTCCGCGTCGATGGTCGCGCGAATCTTCTTCAGGATTTCGTGCGTCTCGGGCAGGTTCTCGTTGTTCGTGCCTTCGCGTTCGACGAGATACGGCACCGCATCCAGCCGCAGCCCGTCGATGCCCATGTCGAGCCAGAAGCGCATCACCGACAGCACTTCCTTGATGACGGCCGGGTTATCGAAGTTCAGGTCGGGCTGATGCGCGTAGAAGCGATGCCAGTAGTACTGACCCGCAACCGGATCGTGCGTCCAGTTCGAAGGCTCGGTATCGATGAAGATGATGCGCGTCTCTTCGTACTTCTTGTCCGTGTCGGACCACACGTAGTAGTTGCGATGATTCGAACCCGGCTTCGCATGACGCGCGCGCTGAAACCACGGGTGCTGATCCGACGTGTGATTGATGACGAGTTCGGTGATGACGCGTATGCCGCGCGCGTGCGCTTCCTGGATGAAGCGCTTCACGTCCGCGATGGTGCCGTAGTCCGGATGCACGTTGCGGTAATCGGCGATGTCGTAGCCGTCGTCGCGGCGCGGCGACGGATAGAACGGCAGCAGCCAGATCGCATCGACGCCCAGCTCCGCGATGTAATCGAGCTTTGCGAGCAGGCCGGGGAAATCGCCGATGCCGTCGTTGTTCGCATCGAAGAAGGACTTGATGTGAACCTGATAGATGATCGCGTCTTTGTACCAGAGCGGGTCATCGCTGAGAATCGAGGCTTTCTTGTTGCGCTTCACCCTTGTATCCACGTTTCGCTCCAATATGCATGGGCTGGCTGCGGCCCTTGTTATGGGTGTGCTTGCTTGTCAGGCGATCATGCTTCGTCCGGCTGAGGCTTCGGCAAGCCCCACGTCGGTGCGATGCGCCAGATCGCGAACGGCAGCGAATGCGGATCGAGCCGCACGTGCTGGCGCCGTCCGCGCCATTCGAATTTGTCGCCAGTGACCTGATCCTCGACCGCCACTGCATCCCATTCGCGCACGCCCCAGCGTTCGAGCGTCTGCCACGGCAGCTCGATATCCGCGCCCTGCTCGTTGAACGGATCGAGGTTGATCGCGACGAGCACGACGTTATCGCGTGATGCGTTCGCCTTCTCGAAGAACAGGATGTGATCGTTATGCGCGGGCAGGAAATTGATGCCCAAATGCGTCTGCAACGCGGGATTCGCGCGGCGGATGCGATTGAGCGCCGTGATCTCCGTGACGATGTTGCCGGGCCGGTTCCAGTCCCACGCCTTCAGTTCGTACTTCTCGGAGTCCAGATACTCTTCGCTGTTCGGCAGCGCCGCCGACTCACACAACTCGAAGCCGCTATACACGCCCCACAAGCCGGACAAGGTCGCCGCCAGCGCCGCGCGAATCACGAAGCCCGGCCGCCCCGAGCTTTGCAGAAAGCGCGGGTTGATGTCGGGCGTGTTCACGAAGAAGTTCGGGCGGAAATAGTCCTTGGCATCCGTCTGCGTGAGATCGTGCATGTACTCGAGAAAATCGCGCTTGCTCTCGCGCCATGTGAAGTACGTGTACGACTGCGAGAAGCCGAGCTTCGCGAGACGGTTCATCACGCGCGGCCGCGTGAACGCTTCGGCGAGGAAGATCACATCGGGATGGCGCGCGCGCACGTCGCCAATGACCCATTCCCAGAACGGAAAAGGCTTCGTATGCGGATTGTCGATGCGGAAGATGCGCACTCCCGCCGCGATCCAGTGCAGGAACACGTCGCGCAATGCGGTCCACAGTTCGGGCTTCGCGTCCTGCGCGTAGAAGTCCGGATTCACGATGTCCTGATACTTTTTCGGCGGATTCTCCGCGTAGCGCAGCGTGCCGTCGGGACGCCACGCGAACCATGTCGGATGCTCCTTCAGCCACGGATGATCCGGCGAGCATTGCACCGCGAAGTCGAGCGCGATCTCGAGCCCGTGTTCGTGCGCGGCTTCGAGCATGCGCTTGAAGTCGTCGAGATTGCCGAGCTCCGGATGCACCGCCGTATGGCCGCCTTCCTTGCCGCCGATCGCATACGGGCTGCCGACATCGCCCGGCTGCGCGGTCAGCGTGTTGTTCTTGCCCTTGCGGTTCGCGACGCCGATCGGATGGATCGGCGGAAAGTACAGCACGTCGAAACCCATCTCGCGGATGCGCGGCATCTTGCCGATCACGTCGATGAACGTGCCGTGACGGTTCACGTCGTCGCTCATCGAGCGCGGGAAGATCTCGTACCAGCTCGCGAAGCGCGCGGCGGCGCGTTCCGAATCGATGCGATAGACGACCGGATCGCGCGACAGGAACGGGCGATGCCGCGCCGCCGCCACCGCTTTCGCGGTCGCGCCCGCGAGGACGAGTTCGAGCTTGCGCGCATCGCTCGCTTTCGTGAACTCCTTGACGATCGCTTCGAGCGGCGCGCTGTCGGCGTCGTCGGCGGTCTTCACTTCGGCGAGGATAAGTGCGAAGAGATGCTTCGCTTCCTCGACTTCGAGTTCGACGGTCTGCCCGGCCTTCAGCTTCTTCTGCATGTGATCGACGAGCGACGCGTAATCGTCGCGCCACGCCATTACTACGAATTCGTGGCGGCCCACGCGTTCGAGCGGAATGCGTGCGCTCCACAGATCGAGGCCGGCGGGCTGCACGGCACGCATCGGCACTTCATGCCATTCGGTTTCGTCGGCGGCACGCCATTGCACAGCGGCGGCAATCTTGTCGTGTCCTTCGGCGAAAATCGCGGCCTGAATCTCGACCGCCTCGCCGACGATGCGCTTCGCCGGGAACCGTCCATGATCGACCGAAGGCGTCACGCTTTCGATCGACACGCGCGGTGCGGCGATCGCCTCGGCCACCGATTTCTTGTCGGCGGCTTTCGCGCCGCGCTTCACTTGCGGCTGCGCAAGCAGGATGAACGGCTCGGCTTCCGCGCGATAGAGACGTACTTCGCCCGCCTTCAGCGTAAAAGGCTCGAGGCGCTCGGGCTTGCCCATCGCGTCGTCGATGAGCGCGAAACGCGTGTAGTTGCCCGGCACCGATTCGAGCAGATGCAGCGTATCGACGTGTACGGGCGTGACGAGATCGGGATTGATGACGGCGAGCACGGCGTCGTCGCTGCGGCGCAGATCGCCGCCGTCCGCGCGAATGAGCGCCGCGTAGGGCGTGCCCGCGCCGGTCAGCGCGCGCATCTCGCCGACGCTCGACAAGGTGCCGACGTTGCGCTGCAGATCGTTCGCGCGCCGCACGCGCGCCGTGAGGTCGATGCGCTTCTCGTTCTTCGCGCGCTCGTACTCGGCGGCGATGCCGTATTGCGGCGACATCGGCAGGGCGACGCCGTATTCGAAGCCCATCGGCACCATGATGCCGGTGCCGAGCGCGGCTGCGGAATCCAGTGCGCGCATGTAGGCGCGCTCGACGAGCGCGGTGTCGCTCGTGTCGGAGAGGTCGCTGATGAGCCGCGCGCCGAACGGCTCCTCGGGAAACGTGATCGGCGATGCGATGCGCGAAAGCGCCGCGTGCTCGTCGAAGAGCCACGCGCTTCGGAAGTCCCACCAGCGCGTCGATGCGAATACGGCGTCGAACGCGGCATCGGCGAGACCATGCAGATCATGGCGCGTGACGCCGACGGTCCAGGCGAGCCAGCGCGTGTCCGGATGCTTTTCGCGGACGGCCGCGCCGAGCCTGCGCCATACGTGTGCAGGCACCGCGTGCGGGGAATCGAAGCGAAAGCCGCCGATGCCGGCATCGGCGAGCAGATTCAGCTCGCGCGCCCACCATTCGGTCAACTGATGCGCGGCCTCGCCATCGGCAAAATTGGCCCACGCTACGTCGCGCTGACGCGGCGGCTTGCGCGGATCGAGACGCGCATCGGCGCTCTCGAACGGCTGGAACCAGTGCTTGTTGTCCTGATAGAGACCGCCTTCGGCGCTCACGCGGTCGATCACGATATCGACGAGCAAAGTGAGCTTGTGCGTTTTCGCGGCATCGGCGAGCTGGCGCAGAACATCGGACGCGCTCGCATCGGATTCGAAGACCGGGTGCAGCCGATGATGATCCGCGACCGCCTCGCGATGCCCGTTGCTGCCGGGCGCGAACGGCGAGCCGATCAGGACGTGATCGAAGCCGAGTCCGGCGGCGTGCTCGAATTGGGCGGGCCAGTTCGCGAGCGGGCCGACGAGCAGGGGATCGATGAAGTAGATACGCGGCGCGTACGCATGATGAGCTTGATGGTTTTCCATCGTTCGTCTTTTCCAGAGTCGTCCTGCGGTGGCGGGGATGCGGGCATCAATCGCGATCACGCTCACGGGCCAAACTGGCTGAAGAGCTGGTCCGCGCGTCACGAATCGCGCGGACAATCAGGCGGAACTCAGATTACACCCTGGCGCCGCGTGAATCGACGCCTGCCTGGCCGCGTTATCGCGATGCACCGTGCATCGAGCGCGCTTCGCGCTCACGGTGGGCGCCACGGTCCCCAAGTGAATTTCCCATCGGACCGCACGGGGCGAGGCAGCACGTTGCGTGCCGCGCCCGGCGTCGGTCTACATCGAGGCACTACTATGGAGCAACTGCGGCCGGCATGCTCACGCGGTGCGCGCCAGAGACTGCGCGCCCTGTGCCTGCGCGGCTGCCGGCGCGACATCGGCGGGACGGCGCGCACGCAAAGCGGTGCGGCTCGGACGCGCGTCGCTCAGGCCGACGTACAGTGCGACCATCTTCCCGACGGCTTCGTTCCATCCGAAATCGCAGGACATCGCGTTGCGCTGCAACGCCCGCCACACTTGCGGACGCATGTAGGCATCGAGTGCGCGGCTCGCGGCGTTGACGATATCGTCGGCGTGTTCGCCATCGAAGAGAAAGCCGGTGGGTGCGTGCGCGGCGCGCGGCGTTGAAATCGCGGGGATCGCGGCAACCGGCATGTCATGCGTGCCGTCGCGCAGGTAGATCGATGGACGCAGCACGTCGGGCATACCATGCGCGGCGTCCTGTGCAGCATCTCGCGCCGCGTCGACGATCGTATCGGCCAAGCCGCCCACGCGTGATGCGACCGGCAGCGTGCCGTAACGCATCGCGTACATCTGCGTGAGGCCGCACGGCTCGAAGCGGCTGCCATGCAGCAGGATGTCCGCGCCCGCATGCAGCGCATGCGCGCGCCGCTCGTCATATCCGATATACACGCCCACGCGATCCGGCCACTCTTGCGCGAGCTTTCTGAAGCCCGCTTCGATATACGCCTCGCCCTTGCCGATCACCGCTAGCTGCAAGCGCGGATGCTTCGCAAGCAGACGCGGCAGCGCTTCGAGCGCGACGTCCGCGAGCTTCTGACCGGTCATACGGCTGCCGATCGCCATGAGCGGCGCAAAAGGATCGACGGGCAGGCCGAACCTGCGTTGCAGCGCGCGCTTGCAGGCGTGCTTGCCGCGCATGTCGTCGAACGAATAGTTGCGTTCGATGAGCGGATCGCTGGCGGGATCCCACGTTTCTTCGTCGATGCCGTTCACGACGCCCGAGAGCTTGTCGGCACAGCTTTGCAGCACGCCTTCCATCAGATGACCGAAGCGCGGCGTGAGAATTTCGCGCGCGTAGGTTTCGGAGACGGTCGTCACGCGATCGGCGTGCACGATGCCCGCTTTCATCAGACTCAACGCGCCATAGAACTCGATGCTCTTCGGATCGCTCAACGCATGAACGAGCCACTTTTCGGGCACGCCGAGCGACGCACCAAGCGAGAGCGCGTAGTTGCCCTGGAATGCGAGGTTGTGGATCGTGAAAACGCTCTTTGCGTGCACGTCCGCGTGCTTCATCAAAAGCGGCGTGAGGCCGGTATGCCAGTCGTGTGCATGAACGATGTCGGGCTTTCTCACGCGGCGCACGCCCTGCGCGATTCTGACCGCCGCCGCCGAAAGCGTTGCGAAGCGGATCGCGTTGTCCTGATAGTCGCGGCCCTGCGCATCCTGATAGAGGCCGGTGCGCGCATAGAGCGCGTCGCAGCGCAGCAGCAGCACGGGGACTCCGGTGCCGGGCATGCGGCCCCGCAGCAATGCGGCGTCGCCGCCGGGCAGGCCGGTGAGCATGCCGACCTTGCTCAGGCCTTGCGCCTGGGCGATGGCATTCGGGTAAGCGGGAAGCAGGATAGTGGCATCGACGCCGGCTTCGCGAAGCGCGGCGGCATAGGCGCTGACCATGTCGCCGAGTCCGCCGGTCTTGGCGAGCGGGACGGCTTCAGATGCGACCAGCAGAACGTTCAAAGGCAAAATGGGCTCCTGTGCAAGAGGAACGCGCGAGCGAGAGGCCGCGCATGCAAAGCGCTGATCGGGAATGCTTCTGGATGGGCTGGCGCAATGCAGCAATCGCTGTGCCACGGCCGGGGGTCATGCGTGCGGCGCGACACGTTCGATTCCGCCTATGAGACGACAAGAACCGCCGCCGCGCGCCAGGCGCTGCGAGGAGGTGGCACGAGCGTGCCGCGTGTAAAACTGACTGCGGCGCGCGCCGCGTTTTTACACGGCGCGTCCAGTGAGCTTATGGTGGGCGCGTGACAGCGTCGTTTCAGCCGCCGACCATGCTTGCCGCGATGTTGATCGACAGCCCGAGCACGGCGAGGTTGAAGAAGAACGACAGCACCGATTGCGCGAGCGCCGTGCGGCGTGCCGACGTCGAGGCGAGCGCGATGTCGGCGGTCTGCGACGCGACCGCTATCGTGAAGGAGAAGTAGAGGAAGTCCCAGTAACCCGGTCTGAGATGACGGTCGGGAAATCTGAGCGCGACATCGTTGTCCGGGGACTGGTAATAGTGCCGCGCGTAGTGGAGCGTGAACATCGTCGGGATGAGGAACCAGGCGCCGAGCATCGTCGCGCCTGTTAGCACGTAGTGCAGCACAGCGCCCGAGCCCATGTTCTTCGCCGTCGCCAGTTCGACGACGATCGCCACGATGCTCGCGATCGCCGCAACGCTCACGATCATCAGCACGGTCGCGGCGTTTTCGTCCTCGCGTTCGGCGAGCTCCTGCACGTCGCTCTGGCGCGCGGACGCCATCTTCAGCCACAGCAACACGAGATAGAGCCATACGGCCGTGTCCCAGCCGATCAATGCCCGCGCGGTCGCGCGCACGTGCGCCGGAACCAGAGCGGCGACGACGCAGCCGACCGCGAGACCGATCAGCGCGCGCGGCCGGTTGCGCAGGACTGGCGGGAACATGAGCTTCATTTCGTTGGTGTCCGCATGAGAGGCAGGTACGCCCGACGCCGCGATTATTGCCCGCGCGCCTTTCAACAAGCTGAGTTCCAGAACGCTGCAATACTGCCATCCCGTCCGGGCGTGCACGGCAGCTTTTACGCGCTGCTTCGCTGCGCCGGTAACGCCGTTGTAACGAGTGTGCAAGCGCCTTCCAAACTGCTTGCAAAAGCGATTTAGGCCGCACACGACGTCATTGACGCGCGCTATCATCGGTGCATGAATGGTCCTACCTATCCTATCGTCGTCAGGCATCCCGCCAATGATCTCGGCCGCGATTTCGTGGTCGGCGATCTGCATGGCTGCGTCGATGCGCTGCGCTTTCTTCTGCACGAAATCGGTTTCGATGGCGCGCGCGACCGGCTGTTCTCGGTCGGCGATCTCGTCGATCGCGGCACGGACTCGCTCGCCGCGATCGATCTCATCGACAAGCCGTGGTTCTATCCGGTGCTCGGCAATCACGAGGATGCGCTGATCGCGGTCGCGGCGGGCGCGATGCGCCGTCAGTCGTGGTACGCGATCGGCGGCGCGTGGGCCGAAACGATCCCCGACGACGAACTCGCCACGCTCGCCACGCGCCTGTCGACGCTGCCGCTCGTGCGCATCGTCGGTGAGGGCGAGCGGCGCTTCAACGTGCTGCATGCGGAGTTCTTCGGCAACGATGCCGAACTCGACGCCGGCGACTTCCACGAAGACGTGCGCGGCCAGATCCTGTGGGGCCGCGGCCTCGCGCTCGGCCACGCGGACCCGGCGCAGCAGTTCGGCCTGTCGCCCACGTATTGCGGCCATACGCCGACGCGCGCGGTGAAGAGAATCGGCTCGCAGATTTACATCGATACGTGCGCGTTCGCGCCCGAAGGCCGGCTCACGATCGTCCAGGCCGGCACCGACGAGCGCTGGTCGGTGAAGGAGCGCTGGGCGTCGTCCGAAGGCGCGAGCGAACTCGCGTGGCCTTGACGCCCAACTAACCCGGCACGCACGTTGCTCGACGTTTCGCCAACGATCGAAGATCAACCGAATCAGTGGAAACTACCGGGCGAGGCGCGCTGTGGCGAGAATCGGAACGAACAACGAAACAGGCGGCGGGGCCAGCGCCCCCTTAAGCGCGGGCGTGCAGGGGTGCCCTGAAGACCTGCCGCCGGGCCTGCGCTATATGGACGATTCACGGCGCGGCTATACGCGCGAATGGATCGACGGCGCCTTCGCGTACTTCAACACGCAGGGCAAGCGCATCGACGACGAAGCCGAGATTCGCCGCATCAACGCGCTCGCGATTCCGCCCGCTTACGTCGATGTCTGGATTTGCCCCGATTCGCGCGGCCATCTCCAGGCGACCGGGCGCGATGCGCGCGGGCGCAAGCAATATCGATATCACCCGCAATGGCGCGAAACCCGCGACGCCAACAAGTACGAGCGCATGCTCGCGTTCTCTGCGGTGCTGCCGAAGCTGCGCGCGCGCGTCACGCGCGATCTGTCGCTCGACGGCATGCCGCGCGACAAGGTGCTCGCCACCGTCGTGCGGCTGCTCGATACGACGCTGATCCGCGTCGGCAGCGAAGAATATGCGCGGGAGAATCGCTCGTACGGGCTGACGACGCTGCGAAAGCGTCATCTGAAAGTGTCGGCGGGAACGCTGCGGTTCAGGTTTCGCGGCAAGAGCGGCATCGAGCACGATGTCGCCGTGAGCGACGCGCGTGTCGCGCGCATCGTCAAACGCTGCATGGACCTGCCGGGCCAGGATTTGTTCCAGTATCTCGACGCCGACGGCGAGCGCCATTCGGTTTCTTCATCCGATATCAACGATTATCTGCGCGAGATAACCGGCGCCGATTTCACGGCGAAGGACTACCGGACATGGGCGGGCAGCGTGTTCGCGCTCGCGGCGCTGAGAAAGCTGAACTGGGAGACGGTGACGGAGGCGCGCAAGCATATCGTCGGCACGGTCAAGGAAGTCTCGCAACTGCTGCGCAACACGCCCGCCGTGTGCCGCAAGTGTTATGTGCATCCGGCGGTGATCGAGGCGTTCGAAGCGGGCGAACTCGCCGAGTCGATGCCCGCGACCCGCCGTCACGGACTCAAGACCGACGAAGCGGCCCTCGCGATCTTCCTCGAAAAGGAAGCGAAACGCCGCACGCGCGAGGCGGCGCGCAAGAACCGCAAGGGCGCTGCGCCGAGCGATGCGCGCCTCACGCGGCTGCTCGGCGAATCGAGCCGCAAGGCGCGCGCCGGTGCGCTGAAGGCGAGCGGCAAGAACGCGGCGTCGCAGGCTCTGGAAAACGTCGCGAAAAAGCCGGCGAGCAAGGCGGCGCGCCCGGCGTCGAAGAAGCTCGCGCGTGTGCGCACGCAAACGGCGGTGGCGATCGGCTAGGGCGTGTGAAACGTTTGCCCGATCAGCCGATTCGATTCAGCTCGAAGACGTAATCGATCGTCTCGCCGTTCCAGTTGTACTCGAGATACGCGGCGTGGCGGCAGTCGCGCAACATCGTCGTGCGCAGGGCGGCGAGGCATTCCCCATCCGGATCGCGCACCGACGGATACACGATGCCCGGCGCACCCGCCGTGCGCACCGCGCGCCCAAGCGCCTTGCCCGCGGAGTAGTCATCGGGCGCGAGGATGCGCGTGTCGAGCCCGGCTTGCGCGATCGCGTCGCCACGCAGATCGACGGCTTCTCCATGCGTCGTCACGCGATAGAGACGCATCTGCTGGCGCAGCGGCGCTTCGTTCGTCGCGGCGAGAAAGAGTCCCGAGTGATAGCGCGTTTCCGCAATCGCCGTCTGACGTTCGCGGCCGCAATAGAACACACCGTAGCTGCCGTCGGAGAAGCGGCTGCCGTTCGGATTCAAGTGCGTGAACGCGGCCATGATCGGCCCGCAACCCGGCCCGAAGCAGCGCTCGTCGGGCGGCACGAGATCGAGTTCGCCGAGTTCCGTGCGCAGCCGGTCGTTGGTCATGGCTTCGAGCGCGTAGAGCGCCTCGAAATCTTCTGGCGACGCCACGCGATCGAATAGATTGACAGCCGGAAAGCGTGTGGGGATCACGCGATATGCAGGCGACCAGTCGATGAGGCTATGCGGCCAGCGTTCGCGCCAGTTCGACGTTTCCTTGCTGAAAGCGATCCCCATCACGCCCAGCCGCCTCGCATCGCATCGAGGTATTGGCGTACGGCGACGAGATCGCTGATATTGCCCGCGAGCAACCGATCCAGCGCCGGGCGGCCGCCGAACGGCGGCGCCGCGTTGGCGCGGCGAATCCAGGTGTCAGCGGCTTTGGGATCGGGAAGGAGGATTTGCAGTGCCTTGTAGATGCCGAGAATCAGCGAAAGGCGCTCCAGCGTGTCCCGCGCGAGGCGGGCGGATTCGGGGTCCTGCTTCCACTTGAAATAGGTAGAGCGCCCGGGCGAGCCTAGCAGCGTAATCTGCTCTTCGGCGGATAGCTCCCAGTCGCTGGCGATGCGGAAAAAGGCGCGCAGGCCGGCGGCGGAGAGATCGCTCGAATCCAGCGCCGGACGCGGCACCGGGCGGCCTGCCGGCGCATGTTCGGCGCGTGCGGCGTTAGACATGTCATCAAGTCTCGAAAGGAACTTGTCCTGCATATTAGTCCATATATGGATTAATGCAAGGATGTCATGCGCTTTTCTGCTCGCGGCGCCGGATCATTCTTCGTCGTCGGACGGACCATAGCGGCGGCCCGGCACGTGCGATTTGAGCGCATCGGCGATCTGCGACGGCGTGCAGTCGGCGGGAAGCACGCAGCACTGCACGCGCTGATCGTTTTTCATCACCCATTCGACCATTCGATACGGCGCGCCCCAAGGTCGCTCGACCGGCAGCGACAGACGGCATTCGCGCAGCGTGAGCGCGTACTGTTTGCGCATCGTCGGGGCGAGATTGGCGGAGCTTCGGCGTGCGACGGTGTTTGCTGGCATGGCACATTCCTCTCGGTGATGGGTCGGCCGTCCGGTGCGGACGGCGGCATTGGAGCCGGATCGCGAGACGAGTGTGTCGGCAGAGAATTAAGCGCAACTTAATCGCTAAGGATGGCCTTTGGGAGCGCGGCGAAATGTCGCCGCACACCATTCGCGATGTCACCGATGGCGGCCGCATACGCCGGTCAAGAGGCGCTTCGGCATTTTCGCCACGTCGCGCGGCGCTCGTTTGCCGCCGCGTCGGCTTACTGTATATTCGTACAGCTTGTCTGCAACAGGAGCTTGCCGATGACCCCACGCAACGATCCGCTCGAAGCCGCTGCGCTCGAACGTTTCATGCGCGCGACGCGCGCGGTCAACGCGGCGTTCGATGCCACGCGCGGCGAGTCCGGTTTCGAGCCGGACGGGCATTCTGTCGCGCGCTCCCTCGAGCGTCTCGACGCCGCGTTGCGCGAACTGGAAACATCCGAGCAGTCGCTCGACGCCATCCTCTCGCGCAGAGCGGGCCACTAACCGTTGGAGCGAATCACTTGAAGCGCGTATTCCTGATCGTCGTTCTTCTGATCGGCTCGTCATCGCTTTTCGCGGCCGAGCGCTATACCGAAGTCTGGAATCCTCCCGAAGCACAGTCCGTGAAGGGCAAGAGCAAGACGCACGCGGCGCAGACCGCGGCGAAGAAAAAGCGCAAGAGCGCGACGCCAGTCAAACAGGTCGCCGATAAAACCGCTAGCGAGCAGCCGAACGCGACGCCGCGTCCGAAGACCATGTCGCCCAAGCAGAATGAGCCCGTCATTCCGCGCAAGATCGAACCGAACGGCCAGGTGATGCGCGTCTGAGCACGCAAGAACGAACGTAAAAAAGGGCGCTCCGACGGAGCGCCCTTTTTTTGCGACTAAGCGCGGCAGTGTGACTTCACAAGCGGCCCATCAACAAAAGCACGATCACCACGACCAGCACGACGCCAAGAATACCGCTCGGCCCGTAGCCCCAACTGCGGCTATGCGGCCAGGACGGAATGGCGCCGATCAAGAGCAGGATCAGGATGATCAGCAGAATGGTTCCGATCGTCATTCGACTCTCCTTATTAAAATTGACCGCTTGACGGATCGGCGCCCGGCGCAGCCTCCCAACTGTCATCGACAGTCATACGCCGGGTGTGCGGCGGCGCTGGGCCGCCGGCGCGATCAGTGTTGCGATCGACGGACTCAGTAGAGCAATGGCCGTGCCAATGCGCACGAAAGCCCGTGGCGCAAGGCTTTCCGCGCAGCGGCGCAATGCGCGCGTGAACCGACGATTGTCGAAAAGGAGAGTCGAAACGAAGCGCGGTAGGCAAAAGTTGCACGGCGCGGGCAAGCCCTTAGAAGGCTTCGCGCGCCGTTTGTCCGATCCGGCGTTCAGAAGATGCCGCGGAACGCCCAGAACAGCAGTCCCGAGAGCGCGATCGATACCGGCAGCGTCAGAATCCACGCGAGCGCGAGACTGCGCACTGTGCGCCACTGCAATCCGGAGCCGTTCGCGGCCATCGTGCCCGCGACGCCCGACGACAGTACGTGCGTCGTGCTGACGGGCAGGCCATAGGCATCGGCGGCGCCGATGGTCAGCATCGCGACCAGTTCCGCCGATGCGCCTTGCCCGTAGGTCAGATGCGTCTTGCCAATGCGCTCGCCTACCGTCACGACGATGCGCTTCCAGCCGACCATCGTGCCCAGACCGAGCGCGACGGCCACGGCGACCTTCACCCACGTCGGAATGAACTTGGTCGCGTGGTCGAGCTGCTTCTTGTAGTTGTTGAGCACGGCGTCATCGTCCGTCGAAAACGCGGGCGCTTTCTGTTTCTCCATGATGCGCAGCGCCTCGGACGCGATGTACATCTCGTTGCGCACGTTGCGAACATTGCCCTGCGGCACGTCGGCGATCGTCGGGCTCGGGCGAATCTGCGATTCGATGGAATCGACGAGACTCTTCAGCGACGCGATCGTGTTCGGCGCGAGCGTTTTCGTCTGTACGAATTTCTCGACCTGCGCGCGCGCGTCGGCAGCGGGCGCCGCGCCGTTGCTGTAGCGCTGCAGCACGCCGGATGCGCTGTGGCTCACCGCGACGAAGGTCTGCGTTTCGTTCGCCGTCACGGCCTTGTTTAGCGCGTATGCGGTCGGCACCGTGCCGATCAGGATCAGCATGATGAGGCCCATGCCTTTCTGGCCATCGTTCGATCCGTGCGCGAACGACACGCCCGTGCACGTCAGGATCAGCAGGCAGCGAATCCAGAACGGCGGCGGCGTGTTCTTCTCTGGCTCCTTGTAGAGCGCCGGCACGCGCACGACCAGCTTCAGCACGTAAAGCAGAAAGCCCGCGAGGATGAAGCCGACGAGCGGCGAGAACAGCAGCGACTTGCCGACCGACATCGCCTGACTCCAGTCGACGCCCGACGTCCCGTTCGTGCCGTGCAGCATCTGGTTCATCAGGCCGACGCCGATCACCGAACCGATCAGCGTGTGCGAACTCGAAGAGGGAAGACCGAGCGCCCAGGTGCCGAGATTCCAGATGATCGCCGCGATCAGAAGGGCGAAGACCATCGCGAAGCCTTGCGAGCTGCCGACGCCCAGGATGAGTTCGACCGGCAGCAACTGCAGGATGCCGAAGGCGACCGCGCCACTCGAAATCAGCACGCCGATGAAATTCCAAGCGCCCGACCAGACGACCGCTAAGTTTGGCGTCAACGAGTGCGTGTAAATTACGGTGGCAACGGCGTTGGCCGTATCGTGAAATCCGTTGACGAATTCGAAGCCGAGCGCGATCAGCAGCGCAACGCCGAGCAGGATGTACGGAAACGCCGACGATTCGCGTACCGGCGCGAGGTCTTCGAGCAGATGCAGCACGCAATAGACGGCGCCCGCGCCGATGGCGAGCAAAAAGATCAGCAGCGCGAGTCGCTGCCCGAACGTGCGGCCCTCTCGGGATTGGGGAAAGGCAATCTGGTTCATGTCGCGTCCTTGGGGGCTGGTCCTGCGCGAGTCGTATCGGAAGATGACAGGTAGACAAGAAGCGTTTCTGAAGCTCGAATGAGCATGTTTCCCGTGGCGTGTGTCGTTTTCATGAATCGGGAAATGACAATGATTTCGTATGAATTGAGGGGCGGCGCAAGACCGCTCAGGGAGCGTTCATGACGATGTGGGTCGAAGTGACGTTGCAACCGCATCGATCGGACGACGAAGCGATCGGTCCGCTCGCGGACGAATTGCAGCGCATTGCCGCGTTTGCGCATGTGACGCCCGCGCCGACGCGCTATTCCACGCGCGAGATTCCTTTGGAAAGCGCGGGCTGGCGGCTGATGGTCCAAACGCAAGAGGGCGCGCGCACGTTGTGCGCCGTGCAGGAGGAAGGCGCGCCGATGCCCGGCTTCACGCGCTATCGGACCTTCGCGCGGCCTGCGGGCGAGGATCTGGCGGCGTCGCTGATCGACTTCGCGCAATCCGACGATGCGCTCGCCGGGCCGCTCGAGGGCGCGCAGCGGCATATGCGGCCGGAAAGCGCCGCGACGCCCGAGGACGACGGCGGCGAAACCGTCGGCGTTCCTGAGCGCAAGATCGAGCGCATTCAATGGCGCGTCGAGAAAGGCGGCGCGGAAGTCCTCGTGACGCTCGAAACGCCGGAGCACGGCTCGCCGGTGTTGCGGTTCGCGACGCCGGCGGTGAACGGCGCGCTCGACGCCGTTTTCGGCCTCGCGGGCGACGTGCTCGACGCGGCGCCGTTCTTCATCGCACCGGACGACGCGCAGGAAGCGCGCAGCGAGCCTGTGCATGCCGCGAAGCTCGATCTGCCGCGCACCGCGACGCGCCGCGAAGCGTTCGTTGCGATCGCGGCGTCGGTGGCCGCCCAATGGTTCGGCAACGCGGCGGCTGCGCGCCCGAATCTCGGCGATGAACACGTGCATCAGTTGCGCGTCGCGCAGCGGCGGCTGAAGACGCTGCTCAAGCTCTTTCGCGACTATGTCGACGATGCCTGGAACACGCGCATCGCGCCCGATCTGAAGTGGTTCGGCGATCAGCTCGCCGATGCGCGCGACTGGGACGTCTTCACCGACAAGACGCTGCCCGCGTACGCCGAAGCGGACGACAGCGCAGATCGCTGGCAGCCCGTCATCGCCGCTGCGGACGTGAAGCGCCAGGTCGCGCGCGACAAGGTGCGCGACGCGCTCGCGTCGAAACGCTATGCGCGCCTGACACTCGCGTTCGTCGAATGGCTCGCGCGCTTTGCATCGCACGAGGACGAGTCGCCGGTGCGCTTCGTCAGTTATGCGGAAAAGCGGCTGCGCAAGGATTATCGGCGGATCGCGCGCGTGCCCGATCTGGTGTCGCTCGAAGCACACGAACGGCATCGCGTGCGTATCCACGCAAAACGCCTGCGCTACGCGCTCGAATTTTTTCGCGCGGTGACGTCGCGGCGCACGCGCAAGGACACGGCGAAGCTGCTCGGCGAGTTGCAGACGGTGCTCGGCGAAGCGAACGATGCGTCCGTCGCCGCCGATCGGCTCGCGGCCTTGTCCGAAGCCACCGACTATCAGCGCGGTTTCGCGCGGGCGTGGGGCGCGGCGTCGGCGCGAAAGGACGCGCAGGAGGGCGAGCGGCTGCTTCGGGCGCTGCATCGTCCGCGTGTGAAGGCATCGATATAATGCGTCACGCGTTTCATTGTTTCAGCACGATCCAAGAGGCGATAAGTGAATACAACAGCACCGTCCAAGGCACGTGATCCGCTGGAACTCGGCGGCGCCGTATGGCTGCGAAGCGGCACGGAAACGCTCGGCGGCGCGGCGCGCATCACGCTGCTGGCCGCGATCCGCGACTCGGGATCCATCACCGCGGCGGCGAAGGCCGTCGGCATGAGCTACAAGGCCGCGTGGGATGCGGTCGACGCGATGAACAACCTCGCCGGCGAGCCGCTCGTGACGACCGCGGCGGGCGGCCGAGGCGGAGGCGGCACGACGCTCACGCCAGCGGCGCTGCGTCTCATCGACACATATCGCGCGATCGAGCGCGAGCATCGAAAATTTCTGGAACGGGCGGGCGCGGCCATCGAGGGCTTCGCCCGCGATTGGCAACTTATCGGGAGACTTGGCATGAAAACAAGCGCACGCAACCAACTGGCCGGCAAGGTGACGAAGGTCACGCGCGGTGCGGTCAACGACGAAATCGAACTCGGCTTGCCGGGCGGCCAGACGATCGTCGCCGTCGTCACGCACGAGAGCACGCAGTCGCTGGGCCTGAAGGAAGGCAGCGAGGCGTTCGCGCTCATCAAGGCGTCGTGGGTGATGCTGATGGAAGACACGAATGCGAAGCTGTCCGCGCGCAATCAATTGCGCGGCACGATTGCCAGCGTGACGAAGGGCGCGGTGAATGCGGAAGTGTCGCTGTCGCTCGACGGCGGTACGACGATCACCGCGATCATTACGAACCAGAGCGCCGATACGCTCGGCCTCGCGCAAGGTCAGAAGGCGGTGGCGGTGATCAAGGCGTCGAGCGTGATTATTGGCGTGAACGACTGAGCGTCACGCCGAAGGCAGCGGCCGTTTCAGGCGGCGGCGCGTTCTTCTGAGGGTCGTTCTGTGCGGCGATCCGGTGCGCGGAAGGTTTTTGCCTTCCAGCTCGCCCGCACATAAGGGCGCTCGTGGCCCGACAGCCCGAGCGCGATTTCCGTGATCCAGTGCTGCGTGGGCACCGGCACGCCGTGCAAAGCCACGACGACGGCCGCGAGACTCGCCGCGACGGGCATCGGTGCGAGCTTGCCGGCCTCCGCGCGCCACGCGATCCACACGAACGCGAGCGCGACCACCGCGCCGAGCGCGCAGCCCGCCACCACTTCCGATACCGAATGCGCGTCCAGCACTACGCGCGACACGCCGACCCACGTGCCGATCAGCAGACCTAGCATGACGCCCGCGGCGCGCACTGCACCGCGCGCGGGCAGCAGCGCGACGAAAATCGCGACAGGCAGCACCGCCGTGGACATCAGCGCATGTCCGCTGATGCCGGTGAAATCAAGATGGCGCACGCCGATTCCCCAGCCGATGAACGCGATCTTGCTCAACGCGACGAGTCCGCTCGCCGCGCCGAGCAGCCCGAGCCAAGCGCCCGCATATTTCCAGCGATAACCGATTGCGAGCCATGCGGCGACGATCAGCGCCACGGGCCCCATGACGCCCACGCTGCCGAGCGCGGTGACGGAAATCCAGGCGGAAACGGGTAAGTCCACGTTCATTGTTGTTCTTGGGAATAAGGGTTGCTGCAGTGCGGCAGCGGCAGCGTGAACCGTTAAGCCGGCGGAAGATTCATTCGACACGCTGCCGCAAATTCTCACCAGTATACCGCTTGGGACGTTGCTGAATTATGCGACATTCCTTAAAGCTGCTCACGGTAACATCGCGTAACTTTCGCATATTTTCGGCTTCTTTATTGATTTACAGTTAATTCATCCAGATATGGAAGCCGGAGCGGTGCGCTGCGCAGCCGTTTTGGTGTTATTGTGCAATGCACAACCCGGCGCGGTTTTTCGTCGCGCCATCCGATTGCATGTTTGTGGAGGACCCAGCCGAATGCCAAAAAGCCTAACCAAGCTCTGGTTGCGCGGCTTGAGACGCCTGGTCGCCGGCCAGGTCGAACCGATCAGAACGCCGAAGCCGCGCGCCGCGGCCAAACCCACGCGCGCGAAGACCGCAACCAGGTCGAAGCTCAAGTCGGGTGCGGCGACGAAGGCGGCTGCGCCACGCGTCGGCACGAGCCCGGCGCCGCGCGAGTCGCGCGTGCGTCCGCGCGCTTCGGCGTGGGCGCGCGGGAAATGGGCGCGCTCGTATCATTCCGCGCCGCCGACGGCGGGCCGCTTCGTGAATCACATGTCGTACGCGCTCTATATGCCGCCGAAAGCCGACGCCGAGCCGATGCCGCTCGTCGTGATGCTGCACGGCTGCAAACAGAACGCGGACGAGTTCGCGCAAGGCACGCGCATCAATCTGCTCGCGGATCGTTATGGGTTCGCGGTGCTTTATCCCGAGCAGTCGAAACACGATCACGCGCATCGCTGCTGGCGCTGGTATGACGATTCGGGCAGCGGAGGCGGCGGCGAGGCCGCGTCCGTCGTGTCGCTGGTGAACGCGATGATCGAGCAGCACGATTTCGATCCCGAGCGCGTCTATCTTGCAGGCATGTCGGCCGGGGCGGGATTGTCGGCGCTGCTGGCGGTGCGTTATCCGCACATGTTCGCGGCCGTCGGACTGCACTCGGGTGTGGTTTTCGGCGAGGCCAACTCGGCGATCGGCGCGATGGATGTGATGCGCCGTGGCTCGCGCAGCGATCCCGTTGCGCTGATCGACGCGGCCGTCGACGTGCGCGCTTATCCGGGCATGCCGGCGATCATCGTGCACGGCGAACTGGACTCGGTGGTGACCGCGACCAATGCCGAACAACTCACGAAGCAGTTCCTGCGGCTGAACGGCTTTATCGATGCGGCGGGCAGTCGCCGCGCGGGCGAGGCGCGCGAGGAAACGCATCCGGATGGCGTCGTGACGGATTACTTCAAGAATGGCCGGCGGGTCGTGAAGACGTCGATCGTGCGCGGGCTCGGTCATTCCTGGGCCGGCGGCGACGATACCGTCGCGTTCCATTCGTCGAAAGGGCCGGATTCATCGGCGGTCATGTGGGAGTTCTTCAAGCATCAACGGCGTCCGAGCGAGACGCGCGCGATGCCTTCGTCGCATGAGGCGGGACGCCAGCGTTTCGAGTGTTGCAAATAAGTCTTTAGTATCAGTCTTCTAGCACGCAGGGCTTGGCTTGAATCAGGGATTACCCTATAATCGCTGTCATAGGTAGTAACCCTAGTATTCCAGCGAGGTCCACCATGTTTCTTCTTAGCCGCCTTTTCCTGTTCCTGACGAAGTCCGCCGACGAGCGCGATCGTGCGCGCGACGACGCTTATCTCGCAGAAGCCACTGACATCTACGATCTCGAATATCGTATGAAGAAGTTGGATAAGCGTGGCGCGGCGCGTCATCCGTCGTGGATGTCGAATTAAGCGCAACGTTTGATTCGTGAAAGCCGGCTTTCCAGCCGGCTTTTTTCGTTTTCGGGCCGCGAGCGTCTCTGCGCACGTGCACGCATCGCGCCCGCTCGATGTGCGCGTTGGTCAGGCGCTCAGGCGTTGGGCGTGCCGGGCGCTTCGGGAATATCGGGCGAGTCGGGCGACTGCACGCCGAAGCATCCGCGATAGGTTGCGTAGAACGAGCAATACAGCGCGGTCGTGACGATGATCGACGCGGGCATCAGCACCGCGAGCGCCATTTCCTGCCCCGCGCCGAGCGCCTGCATCAGCGCGGTCAGGCCGAACGAAACCGCGAGCGCGATGGCCATCCACAGCACGCCGTAGTAGACGAACGCGCCGCGATTGCGCCAGCACGAGACGAGGCTGAAGAACAGCGCTTTCGCGGGCGGAACGTCGTGCCATGCGACGAGGATCGGCGCGAACCAGAAGAGCATCGCGACGGGAAGGTAACACGCCATCGCGACGAGCACCGCGAGCGGGCTGAAGCTCGCGGCAACCGTTTCGGGATCGCCGCTCGGGCCGTCGCCCAGCATGATGCTGAGCAGCGTGCCGCCGTCCGCCAGCGCCGACGCCATGAAAATCACCATCATCGCGACGATGTACAGCGCGCCCAGCGCAAGCAGCCTGCGCGCGACGACGCCGCCGTAAGAACGGAATCCGTCGACGAGGATGGTCGGCCATACCGGCTTGCCCGCAATCGTGTTGCGGCACGCCGCCATGAAGCCGACCGCGACGCCCGGAATGAACAGCAGCGGCAGCAGCGGCCCGACGAGCGGCACGCGCGAGATCAGCGTCATCACGAACAGGTAGGCGAAGAACACCGTGAGAAACGCAAACGGGTTGCGGCGGAACAGCCATATTCCCTGACGGAACCACACATAGCCGGTTTTGGCGGGAACTTCGATCAGTCGCATGTCGCTGGGTTATCGGTTGACGGGAGAAGCGGATTGGACGCGTTCGCGCAGAATGCGTTCGAAATGGCCGGGATCGTGCGCTTTCAGCATCTGTGCTTCGCGCGGGCAATGGAAGTCGTACAGGCGCGAAACCCAGAAGCGCATCGCGCCGGCGCGCAGCATGTCGTTCCAGTGACGCTCTTCGGCCGGCGTGAACGGGCGCACGGTCTGATAGGCGCGCAGCAATGCATCGACGCGCGCGGCATCGAGCACGCCGGTGGCAAGATCGATGCACCAGTCGTTCACCGTCACGGCGACGTCGAAAAGCCACTTGTCGACGCCCGCGAAGTAGAAGTCGAAGAAGCCGCCGAGACGCGCGTGCTCGCGGCCGTGCGCGAAGAGCACGTTGTCGCGGAACAAATCGCAATGGCATGGACCGTCGGGCAGCGAAGCGTAATCCGCCGAACCGTAAAACGCCGCCTGATGCGCGAGTTCGTTCTCGAACAATTCGCGCTGCTCGCGGCTCAGAAATTCGACGATCGACGGCGCTTTCTCCTGCCACCACGACAGGCTGCGCAAATTAGGCTGATGCCGCGCGAAGTCGCGTCCCGCGAGATGCATGCGCGCGAGCATCTGACCGACTTCGATGCAATGCGCGGGCGTCGGCGTAAGTTCGGGCGCGCCTTCGAGCTTCGTCACGATCGACGCGGGCTTGCCGTGCAGCAATCCGAAGAGCGAGCCGTCGCGGCGCGGCATCGGATCGGGAACGGGCACGCGATGCGAGGCCAGATGGCGCATCAGATCGAGATAGAACGGCAGTTGCGTCGCCGTCAGATTCTCGAAGATCGTGAGCACATACTCGCCGTGCGTCGTCGTGAGAAAGAAGTTGCTGTTCTCGATGCCGGACTGGATGCCGCGAAATTCGACGACATCGCCGAGATCGTAGTCTTGCAGCCAGTCGCCGAGATCGGCGTTGGTGACGGGAGTGAAGACGGCCATGCGGAAAACGTCGGTCAGGTTGGGCGGCCGGGAAGCGGCCGGTGAATGATGCCGCCGGACAGGGCGCCACGGTGCGGTGACCCGCCCGAAAACGAGCGGGTCCGAAGCAATCTTGCGGGATCAGTAATGCAGGTTGATCGACGGCAGGCGCGTGCTCGCCTTGCCGTTGTCGCGCACTTGCGGCGATGTGTCGGCGGGCGCGCTCATCTGATAGCGCGTGCCGAAATTCGAACGCACGTCGATTTCGACGGGCTTGCCCTTGTCGCGGAACTCGGTGATTTCCGTGCCGTTCGTGCTCAGTTCGTGATAGCTCGGCATGCGCGGCGGCGAAATTTCGACCTTCGAGCTGACATTCGCGGGCGGACGGTTGATGGACTTCAGATCGGGCAGGCCCGCGGCTTCTTCCGGCGACATTTTCTGCACCGCTGGTTGAGGTGCCTCGTTGGCGGACTGCTGCGCCGGTTGCGCAAATGCGCCGAAGCTTGCTGCGGCGAGGACTGCCGCGGCGGCGGCGCAAAGGTGCGGCTTCATGATGGTTCTCCAGGCGATGGCCGGATTCTAACAAAACGATTGCTGACTGAGCGGCGCGCGCACGGCCAACGCCTTATTTTGCGCCGCTTTCACGAATTCTGACCTCGAAAGCCAAAAAGGTGTTGCGAGGTGTGATCGCTCGCACTCACATGAAAAGGGACTTCATGGTCCGCCCATTCTTCCGTGTTAATGTCGATTCATCACGAGGGCATCGAAGAACACACAAGATCATGACAAACGACCGGACACAAATTACGCAGGGCACGCCTGCCAGCGATTTTCCGACCGAATCCTTCGAAGATCCCGCCGCGGCCGTCGCGCGTCTTTCGGCGATCTATGAAGCGAATACCGCCTATCTGCGCGATGCGTTCGCGCGTTATCGACGTAACGAGCAGTTCACGCATCGCGTACGCGCGTGCTATCCGTTCGTGCGCGTGCGCTCGGAGCTCAACACGCAGATCGATTCGCGCCGCTCATACGGTTTCGTGGCCGGCCCGGGCATCTATGAAACGACGCTGACGCGCCCTGATCTTTTCGGCGATTACTATCGCGAGCAATTGCGCCTGCTCACGAAGAATCATCACGTGGGCCTTGAAGTCGGCGTGTCCGCGCAACCCATTCCGATTCACTTCGCATTCGCCGAAGGCATTCACCTTGAAGGCGATCTCGATCGCGACCGCTTGCTCGCGATGCGCAATATCTTCGATACGCCCGACCTCGCGCTGCTCGACGACCGCATCGTCAACGGCACGTACGAGCCGGGTCCGGGCGAGCCGCATCCGCTTGCGCTCTTCACGGCGGCGCGCGTCGATTTCTCGCTGCATCGGCTGAGACACTATACGGCGACTTCGCCCACGCACTTCCAGAACTACGTGCTGTACACGAACTACCAGTTTTATATCGACGAGTTCGTGAAGCTCGGCCGCACGATGATGTCGCGCGCCGACGATGAAGAAACGCGCGCGTATCGCAGCGAGTATTCGTCGTTCGTCGAACCGGGCGATGTCGTCACGTACAACGCGAATCTCGGCGAGCAGCCTGAGGAAGGCACGCCGTCCGTGCGTCTGCCGCAGATGCCGGCGTATCACCTGAAGCGCGCGGACGGCAGCGGCATCACGATGGTGAACATCGGCGTGGGGCCGTCGAACGCGAAGACGATCACGGACCACATCGCGGTGCTGCGTCCGCATGCGTGGATCATGCTCGGGCACTGCGCGGGGCTGCGTAACACGCAGCGACTCGGCGATTACGTGCTTGCACATGGATACGTGCGTGAGGATCACGTGCTCGACGACGATCTGCCTTTGTGGGTGCCGGTGCCCGCGCTCGCGGAAGTGCAGGTGGCGCTCGAGCGCGCGGTGGCGCAGGTGACGAAGCTCGAAGGCGTCGATCTGAAGCGTGTGATGCGTACGGGCACGGTCGCGAGCGTCGATAACCGCAACTGGGAGTTGCGCGATCATCGCGAGCCGGTGCGTCGCTTGTCGCAAAGCCGTGCAGTGGCGCTGGATATGGAGAGCGCGACGATCGCCGCGAACGGGTTTCGTTTTCGCGTGCCGTACGGGACGCTGCTATGCGTCTCCGATAAACCGCTGCATGGGGAATTGAAGCTGCCAGGGATGGCGGATCAGTTCTATCGCGCGCAAGTGGATCAGCACTTGCAGATCGGCGTGAAGGCGATGGAACTGCTGCGCGAGAACGGGCTGTCGAAGCTGCACTCGCGCAAATTGCGGAGTTTTGCGGAGGTGGCGTTTCAGTGATGCTTTCTTCGTGAAGCGATGCGAGCGGCTTCGAAGGCCGCTCGCATCGAACGAGATTACAGATAGAACATCCGATCCTCATCCGACTTCCCTTCCGCCGGCTGCTCGACCGATTCCTCGCGATCCTCGTAGAACCGCAGCACTGCATCCAGCACCTGATCCGGATCGTCGATGACCTGCATCAGATCCAGATCCTTCGGGCTGATGACGCCGTTGGTCAAAAGCGTGTTTTTGAACCAGTCCAGCAAGCCCGCCCAGAACTCCGCACCGACGAGCACGATCGGCACGTGACGCGACTTCTTTGTCTGGATGAGCGTGAGCACTTCGGCGAGTTCGTCCAACGTGCCGAAGCCGCCGGGCATCACCACGACCGCGTCGGAGTTCTTTACGAACGTGACCTTGCGCGTGAAGAAGTGACGGAAGCGCAGCGAGATGTCCTGCCATTGATTGCCCGATTGCTCGTGCGGCAATTCGATGTTCAATCCCACCGACGGCGACTTGCCCGCGTGCGCGCCCTTATTGGCCGCTTCCATGATGCCCGGACCGCCGCCCGAGATGACGGCGAAGCCCGCATCGGAGAATTTCTGCGCGATTTCGATCGTGAGCTGGTAGTACGGCGACTCCGGTTTCAGACGCGCCGAACCATAGATGCTGATGGCAGGGCGGATCTCCGAGAGGTACTCGGTCGCCTCGATAAACTCTGCCATAATCGTGAACATCTGCCACGATGCGCGAGCCTTCTTGGCCGTCGCGCGCTCTTGATCTGCGAGCGATCGCAGACTCGGAATCACTTTTCTCTTGTTCATAATGCCTGAAGAACTAAGTCTTGAAGGTAAGACCCTGCTATTGGTCGACGGTTCTAGTTACTTGTACCGGGCCTACCATGCGATGCCGGACTTGCGAGGCCCCGACGGCGGCCCTACCGGCGCTCTGTATGGGATGGTCAACATGCTGCGGCGCTTGCGGCGCGAAGTCAATGCAGAGTATAGCGCGTGCGTATTTGATGCCAAAGGCAAGACCTTCCGCGACGACTGGTACGCCGAGTACAAGGCCAATCGTCCCTCGATGCCCGAAGAGCTCGCGAGACAGATCGAACCGATTCACGTCGCCGTGCGCGCGCTCGGATGGCCGCTCGTCATGATCGAAGGCGTCGAGGCGGACGACGTCATCGGCACGCTCGCGGTTCAGGCGGAGAAGCGCGGCATGAAGGTAATCGTGTCGACGGGCGACAAGGATCTGGCTCAGCTCGTGACGGATCATGTCACCCTCATCAATACGATGACCAGCGAAACGCTCGACCGCGCCGGCGTGCTCACGAAGTTCGGTGTGCCGCCGGAGCGTATCGTCGACTATCTGTCGCTTATCGGCGATACGGTCGACAACGTGCCGGGCGTCGAAAAGTGCGGGCCCAAGACAGCAATCAAATGGCTCACGCAATTCGAAACCCTTGATGGCATCGTAGAACATGCGGGCGAGATCAAGGGTGCGGTAGGAGACAATCTGCGCAAGGCACTGGACTTCCTGCCAATGGCGCGCAAGCTCGTCACGGTGCACACGGAATGCGACCTCACCTCGCAGATCGAGTCCATCGACGCGACGCTTCAGTCGCGTCCTGAATCGCGCGATGAACTGCGCGACGTCTTTCTGCGCAACGGCTTCAAGACGTGGCTGCGCGAGATCGAAATCGCGGATGCCGTCGAAGGCCCGACCGACACGCCGCCCGCCGAAGTCACCGAAATCGTGCACCACTACGAGACGGTGCAGACGTGGGAGCAGTTCGATGCGTGGCTCGAGCGCATCGACGAAGCGGAGCTCACGTCCTTCGACAGCGAGACCACGTCACTCGATCCGATGAACGCGCAGCTCGTCGGCATGTCGTTCTCGGTCGAGCCGGGGCACGCGGCGTATATTCCGGTCGCGCATCGCGGGCCGGACGCGCCCGAGCAGTTGCCGCGCGATGAAGTGCTCGCGAAGCTCAAGCCGTGGCTCGAAGATGCATCGAAGAAAAAGGTCGGGCAACATCTGAAGTACGACGAACAGGTTCTCGCGAATTACGGTATCGAGATGCGCGGCGTCGAGCACGACACGCTGCTGCAATCGTATGTGCTCGAATCGCATCGTCCGCATGACATGGACAACCTCGCGTTGCGTCATCTCGGCGTGAAGACGATCAAGTATGAAGACGTCGCGGGCAAGGGCGCGTCGCAGATCGGTTTCGACGAAGTGCCGCTCGACAAGGCATCGGCGTATGCGGCCGAAGACGCCGACATCACGTTGCGTCTGCATCACGCGCTTTATCCCCAAGTCGCGCAGGAAGAGGGCTTGCTGCATGTGTACCGCGATATCGAAATGCCGACGGCGCGCGTGCTGCGCAAAATGGAACGCAACGGAGTCCTGATCGATCGCGAACGGCTCGATACGCAGAGCAATGAAATCGCGAAGCGCCTCATCGATTTGCAGGCGCAGGCGTACGAGCTCGCGGGCGGCGAATTCAATCTCGGCTCTCCGAAACAGATCGGCCAGATTTTCTTCGAGAAGCTGCAATTGCCGGTCGTGAAGAAGACGCCGAGCGGCGCGCCGTCCACCGATGAAGAAGTGCTGCAAAAGCTCGCGGAAGATTATCCGCTGCCGAAGGTGCTGCTCGAACATCGCGGGCTTTCGAAACTCAAGTCCACGTACACCGACAAGCTGCCGCGCATGGTCAACGCATCGACGGGACGCGTGCACACGAACTACGCGCAGGCCGTCGCGGTGACGGGGCGCCTGTCGTCGAACGAGCCGAACCTGCAAAACATTCCGGTGCGTACGGGCGAAGGACGGCGCATTCGCGAAGCATTCATCGCATCGCCGGGCTGCAAGATCGTGTCGGCGGACTACTCGCAGATCGAACTGCGCATCATGGCCCATATTTCCGGCGACGAGTCGCTGATGCGCGCCTTCAAGGAAGGCGAGGACGTGCATCGTGCGACCGCGTCCGAAGTGTTCAGCGTGACGCCGCTCGAAGTCGACAACGACCAGCGCCGCATCGCGAAGGTCATCAACTTCGGTCTCATCTACGGGATGAGTTCGTTCGGGCTCGCGTCGAATCTCGGCATCACGCGCGATGCGGCGAAGCTTTACATCGACCGATATTTCGCGCGTTATCCGGGCGTCGCGGCCTACATGGAGAACACGCGCGTGACCGCCAAGATGAACGGCTTCGTCGAGACCGTGTTCGGCCGGCGTCTTTGGCTGCCCGAGATCAACGGCGGCAGCGGACCGCGTCGTCAGGCGGCCGAGCGCGCCGCGATCAACGCGCCGATGCAAGGCACCGCCGCCGATCTCATCAAACTATCGATGATCGCCGTACAGGACTGGCTCGAAAGCTCGGGCATCGGCGCGAAGATGATCATGCAGGTACACGATGAACTCGTGCTCGAAGTGCCCGAAGAGTCGATGCCCGAGGTCAGGAAACGCTTACCTGAACTGATGTGCGGCGTCGCGACGCTGAAGGTGCCGCTCGTCGCGGAAGTGGGCGTCGGCAATAACTGGGAAGAAGCGCACTGAAATTTCTGGCGCAAGGACATATGCGGCATGTGTCGCGTATGTCCGACATGTTGGTGACGCGCTTGTGACTGTCACCGAAGCTCCGCACAATGTTTGAATCGAGGAAGATAAGCACGCAGGCCGATCGAATATAAAAGCACAGGGAGAGTTCCATGCATCGCTTCATCATCATCGGCGGAGGCGCTGGCGGCCTCGAACTCGCGACGCGTCTCGGCGACCGCTTCGGATCGACGGACGGCAAGACGCCGCCCAAAGCGCAAGTCACGCTCGTCGACCGCAATCCCACGCACATCTGGAAGCCGCTTCTGCATGAAGTCGCAGCGGGCAGCATGGACCCGTTCACGCAAGAGCTCGAATATGCGGCGCAGGCGTTGTGGCACGGCTTCGAGTTTCAGCAGGGCGAGCTTGTCGGGTTGAATCGCGCGGCGAAGCGCATCACGATCGGCGCATTGCGCGATGAAGAAGCGGGCGAGCTTCTACCCGAGCGCGAGCTGGAATACGACACGCTCGTCATCGCGATCGGCAGTACGACGCATTTCTTCGGCGTGGAAGGCGCGCAGCAGAATTCGATCGCGCTCGATACCGTCGGTCAGGCCGAGTTGTTCCGCAAGCGCCTGATCGCGGCCTGCATGCGCGCCGAGCATTTCGCGCCGGAGCCGGTCGCGGCGGGTATCGACGAGGCCGAAGACGAGCCGGGCGTCGATCCGGTGCCGCGCATCCAGGTGGCGATCGTCGGTGCGGGCGCGACGGGCGTCGAACTATCGGCGGAACTGCGCAATACCGCGCAAGTGCTTTCCGCATACGGATTGCACAAGCTCGATCCAAAGCACGATATTGGCATCGTGCTAATTGAAGCCGGACCGCGCATCCTGCCCGCGCTGCAGGAACGCGTGTCCAGCGCGACGGCGGAACTGCTCACCAAGCTCGGCGTCAAGTTGATGACGGGCGAGACCGTCGCGCAGGTTTCGCGCGATACGATCCGCACCGCGAGCGGCAAGACGATCCGCGCGGATCTTACCGTGTGGGCGGCGGGCATCAAGGCGCCCGCGATCCTTACCAATCTCGACGGTCTTCCGACCAACCGTCTCGGCCAGCTCGTCGTGCGCCGCACGCTGCAAACCGAAACCGACGACAACGTCTTCGCGCTCGGCGATTGCGCCGCCTGTCCGTGGCCCGGCAACGAGCGCAACGTGCCGCCGCGCGCGCAGGCCGCGCATCAGCAGGCGAGTTTTCTGTTCAAGTCATTCGAGCGGATGTTGCAGGGCAAGCCGCTGCCCGAGTACACGTATCGCGATTTCGGCTCGCTCGTGTCGCTCGGGCATTACAGCGCAGTCGGCAATCTGATGGGCGGGCTGATCGGCGGCAACATGCTGATCGAAGGGCTGTTCGCGCGTTTCATGTACATGTCGCTTTATCGGCTGCATGTGGCGGCGCTGCACGGCTATGCACGCATGGTGCTGGATACCGTCGCGCATTGGCTGCGCCGCTCCACCGCGCCGCGCGTCAAGCTGCATTGATGGAATAGATCCGCTGCGCCGGTCGTTCAAAGCTGTTTAAAATGAGCGGCGCGCTTAATCCATATGCGCGTTCGTTGTCGTGCAGCGCCGCGCCGCGTGCAGCCTCGGACACGCAGCGCGGTTCCAAGCATCCATGCCGTCGCATTCGAATCGCGAACATGACGCGACGGCCCCGCCGCGGGAGCCATCCATGCTAGACCCCGAAGTCGACAGCCTCATTCCGCACGTCCCGTTCAACCGCCGCACGTTCATCAAGGCGACCTTCGGCACCGGCTTCGCGGCCGCCGTGCTGCCGGTGTCCGCGCAGACCATTCACACCGACAGCGACGGGCTCGAAGCCGGCGCTATCGGCATACGCGGTGCGGACGGCGCGCTGGTTCCGGCGTATCGCGCGCAACCGAAGGGCAAGACGCATCTGCCGGTCATCATCGTCATTCACGAGATTTTCGGCGTCCACGAGCATATCGCCGACGTGTGCCGGCGCTTTGCAAAGCTGGGTTATCTGGCCATCGCGCCCGACCTCTACACGCGTCAGGGCGATGCATCGGCGTACAAGTCGATGCAGCAGCTCAACGAGCAACTGGTGTCCAAAGTGCCCGATTCGCAGGTGATCTCCGACATCGACCAGACCGTCAAATGGGCGGATGAGCACGGCGGCGATCCAAAGCGCATCGGTATCACGGGTTTTTGCTGGGGCGGGCGCATCACGTGGCTCTATGCCGAGCACAATCCCAACGTGAAGGCGGCGGTCGCGTGGTACGGGCGGCTTGTCGGCAACAAGACCGAGAACACGCCGACGAATCCGATCGATCTCGCGAGCCAGCTCAAGGTGCCGGTGCTCGGACTGTATGGGCGGCAGGATCAGAGCATCCCGCAGGACACCATCGAGCAGATGAAGCAGGCGCTCGCGAACGATCCGCCGCCCGCGAAGGACTCGCAGTTCGTCGTGTACGACGACGCGCCGCATGCCTTCTTCGCGGATTATCGGCCGAGCTATCGCAAGGCCGACGCCGAGGACGGCTGGAAGCGCGCGCTCGCGTGGTTCCGCGAGCACGGCGTCAAATAACGGCGCTTAAGGGTTCGCGCCGGTCGCGACGGGCCGGCCTGGATCGGCGCTCCATTCGCTCCACGAGCCGGGATAGAGCGCCGCGCCGTGCAGACCGGCAATCTCCATCGCGAGCGCGTTATGGCATGCCGTGACGCCCGAGCCGCATTGCAGGACGACGCGATCCGCAGGCGTCGCGCCGACGAGCGAGCCGAATGCCTCGCGCAGTTCGTGCGCGGTCTTGAAGCGGCCTTCGGCCGTCAGATTGTTCTTGAAGAAATGATTCAGCGCGCCGGGAATGTGCCCGCCGACGGGATCGATGGTTTCGTTCTCGCCGCGGTAACGATCGGCGGCGCGGGCATCGATCAGCAGATGATCGCGCGTGCCGATGCTGCGTTCGATCGCCTGGGCGTCGATCGTCACCTGGAGCGGCGCGCCCGCCTTGAACGTGCCTTGCGTCTTCGGCGGCACGGTGGCGTCGAGCGGATTGCCCGCGGCTTCCCAGGCTTGCAGGCCACCGTCGAGCAGCGCGACGGAATCGTGTCCGAGCCAGCGCAGCAGCCACCAGAGACGCGCGGCGTACATGCCGCCTTGGGCGTCGTAGGCGACGACCTGCTGGCCTTCGTTCAGGCCGAAGCTCGCCAGTTTCGCGACGAGCGCGGCGCGCTCCGGCAACGGATGACGCCCGTTCGTGCCGGTCTTGGCGCCGGACAGATCGCGATCCAGATGAAGATAGTGCGCGCCCGGAACGTGCCCTTGCGCATAAGCCGCTTCGCCCGATTCGGGCGCGGCGAGATCGAAGCGGCAATCGAACACGACAATGCTGCCGGGCGCGGCGGCGAGCCGTTCGGCGAGATTCGCCGCCGAGATGAGCGTGGTGTAGTGAGTGTGCGGCATGACGGCTCCTGAGGGGCGCTCCTGTGCGAGGCCTTGAACCGTTAGTCTAAACAAAAAGGCGAGCCCGAAAGCCCGCCTTTTCGTAACACTGGCCGAACGGCCTATGTCAGATCACGCCCAGTTGATGCCGCAGGAATTCGTGGAAGTGCTGCATTCCGGATTCCATCGGGCTTTGATACGGCCCGACCTGGTTTTCGCCGCGCGACATCAGCGCGCGACGGCCGGCGTCCATGCGTTCGGCGATCTCGTCGTCCTCGCGCGCGGTTTCCAGATACGCGGCGCGTTCCGCCTCGATGAACTCGCGTTCGAAGAGCGCGATTTCCTCGGGGTAGTAGAACTCGACGATATTCGTCGTCTTCTGCGTGCCCTGCGGAATCAGCCAGGACACGACCAGCACGTGCGGATACCACTCGATCATGAGACCAGGGTAGTAAACCATCCAGATCGCGCCGAATTCGGGCGGCGCGCCGTTGCGAAACCGCAGGACTTCGTCGTGCCACTTGCGATACGTCGGGCTGCCCGGCTTTTCCAGATTCTTGTGGACGCCGACGGTCTGCACGCTGTACCAGTCGCCGAATTCCCATTCCAGGTTGTCGCACGACACGAAGCTGCCGAGCCCCGGATGGAACGGCGCGACGTGATAGTCCTCCAGATAGACCTCGATGAAGGTCTTCCAGTTGTAGTTGCACTCGTGCACTTCAACGTGATCGAACATGAAGCCCGAAAAATCGAAGTGCCTCGCCGTGCCAAGCCTCGCGAGATCCGCGGCGACATTGCGGCCCTCCGATTCGAAGAGCAGGCCTTGCCAGTTCTGCAGCGAAGTCTTGCCGAGGTTCAGGCAGGGCTTGTCCGCGAAATGCGGCGCGCCGAGCAGTTGACCATCGAGATCGTAAGTCCAGCGATGCAGCGGGCAGACGATGTTGTCCGCGCTGCCGCGGCCATTGAGCATGATCGCCTGGCGATGGCGGCACACGTTCGACAGCAGCTCGATATTGCTCTGCTGATTACGGACGAGCACGCGCCCTTCGCCTTCGCCCGGAAGCGCGAAATAGTTTCCCGCCTCGGGAACCATGAGTTCGTGCCCGATGTAGCGTGGACCTTGCTTGAAAAGTGTGTCGAGTTCGCGCGTAAGAAGCGCTTCGTCAAAGTAAGCCGTGACTGGCAGCTGACTGTGAATGGCGTTCAGCTGCAATGCATTGCTCAGATTGGACATTCCCACTCCCGATGAAAACGTGAAAGCAGTGAACAACCCAACCATCGAAGATTCGATTTAGGGAGCCCGCGATTATACCGAAATCCGCATCTCTGGGGTGCTTAAGGTCTTGATTTGGGTATAAATTGTCGCGAGAGTTCCTCGCAATCGACACGCATACGCGCGCTGGCGCCACACGCCGCGATGTTTGGCGGACAATCCCGCCGGACGGCGTCACCGCTTCGGCATGGACGGGATGCGGGTCGAAAAAATGTCTTTTGCCGTAGAATGTGCGACTTGGTTCCAAAAATTCAATTTGCACATCCACGATTCATGGCAAAGACCGCTGTCCAGGAAACAGGCGAGCAGACCGGCGCCGAGGCGCCGAGCGCGGACGCCGCGCAGCTTCCGGAAAATTACGAGGCGGCGCTGGCAGAACTCGAAACGCTCGTCGCGCGCATGGAAGAGGGCGCGCTGAGTCTCGAGGAATCGCTTGCGGCCTATCGCCGCGGCGCGGCGCTTGTCGGCTTCTGTCAACAGCAACTCGAAAAAGTCGAGCAGCAAGTACGCGTTCTCGATGGCGAGACGCTCAAGCCGCTGCCCGCCGAGGTACAGCGCGCCACCCAGGGTGCCGGAGCGACGAACGACAACGGGGACGACGATCTATGACCTTCGAACAATGGATGCGCGCGACGCTCGATCGCGTCGAGACGGCGCTCGAACACTATCTTCCCGGCACCGACATCGCGCCGGCGCGACTGCATGAAGCGATGCGCTATGCGGTGCTGGGCGGCGGCAAGCGCGTGCGGCCGCTGCTCGTCCACGCGGCAGGCGAACTGACGGGCGCAAGCGCGCACGCCGTGGAAGCGGCGAGCGCGGCGCTCGAGATGATTCACGTGTATTCGCTGGTGCATGACGACATGCCCGCCATGGATGACGACGCGTTGCGCCGTGGCAAACCTACCGTACACATCCAATATGACGAAGCGACGGCACTACTCGTCGGTGACGCGCTGCAATCGCAGGCGTTCGTCGCGCTGACCGCCGAGGGCAATGGTCTGAGCGATGTCCAGCAGGCCGCGCTCGTGCGCGAACTGGCGGTCGCGAGCGGCTCGCTTGGCATGGCGGGCGGACAGGCCATCGATCTCGAAAGCGTCGGCCGCAAGCTGTCGCGCCCCGAGCTCGAAACGATGCATCGCAAGAAAACGGGTGCGCTGTTGCGCGCGTCGGTGCGTATGGGCGCGCTCGCGGGCGCGCATCCGGGCGCGGACGCGCTGACGTCGCTGGATCAGTATGCGGCCGCGATCGGCCTGGCCTTCCAGGTCGTCGACGACATTCTGGACGTCACCGCCGATTCCGCCACGCTCGGCAAAACGGCCGGCAAGGATGCGCAGCACGACAAGCCCACTTATGTATCGATCATCGGGCTCGATGCATCGCGCGAACTCGCCGCGCAACTCGGCCGCGACGCGCACGCCGCGATCGAGCCGTTCGGCGCGCGCGGTCAGCGTCTTGCCGAACTTGCCGACCTGGTTGTAAACCGGGTGAATTGATTGTTGAACGCGTGACGAACCCCACGGCGCGACCGGGCAAACCCGAAACAATCGCGCCGAACGAATCACGCCAGTTTTCCTAAAATGGGACGACGATGTACGACTTGCTGAAAACCATCGACGATCCGGCCGATTTGCGTGCCCTCGATCGCCGCCAACTGCAACCGCTGGCCGACGAGCTGCGAGCCTACGTGCTCGACAGCGTGTCCCAGACGGGCGGCCATCTGTCGTCCAATCTGGGCACGGTCGAGCTGACGATCGCGTTGCACTATGTGTTCGATACGCCTAATGACCGCATCGTCTGGGACGTCGGTCATCAGACGTATCCGCACAAAATTCTCACCGGCCGCCGCGACCGCATGCCGGGGCTGCGCCAGCTAGGCGGCATTTCCGGCTTTCCGCGCCGCGCCGAGTCGGAATACGACACCTTCGGCACCGCGCACTCGAGCACGTCGATTTCGGCGGCGCTCGGCATGGCGATCGCCAACAAGCTGCAAGGCGACAACCGCTATTCGATCGCCGTGATCGGCGACGGCGCGATGACCGCCGGCATGGCTTTCGAGGCGATGAACAACGCGGGCGTCGCCGATGACGTGCCGCTGCTCGTCATCCTCAACGACAACGACATGTCGATCTCGCCGCCCGTCGGCGCGCTGAATCGCCATCTCGCGCGTCTGATGTCGGGCCGCTTCTACGCCGCCGCGCGCGCGGGCGTCGAGCGCGTGCTGCGTCATGCGCCGCCGGTGCTCGATCTTGCGCGCAAGCTCGAAGAGCACGCGAAGGGCATGATCGTGCCGGCCACGTTGTTCGAAGAGTTCGGCTTCAACTACATCGGCCCGATCGACGGTCACGATCTCGATTCGCTCGTCCCGACGCTGCAGAACATCAAGGAACTGCGCGGTCCGCAATTCCTGCACGTCGTGACGAAGAAGGGCCAGGGCTACAAGCTCGCCGAAGCCGATCCGGTGCTCTATCACGGTCCGGGCAAGTTCAATCCGGCCGAAGGCATCAAGCCGTCGACAGCGCCGTCGAAGAAAACCTACACGCAAGTGTTCGGCGAATGGCTGTGCGACGTCGCCGCGCAAGACTCGCGCGTGGTCGGCATCACGCCGGCGATGCGCGAAGGCTCCGGCATGGTCGAGTTCGAGAAGCGCTTTCCCGAGCGTTATTTCGATGTCGGCATCGCGGAGCAACACGCGGTTACGTTCGCGGGCGGATTGGCGGCGGACGGCATGAAGCCCGTCGTCGCGATCTATTCGACCTTCCTGCAACGCGCGTATGACCAGTTGATCCACGACGTCGCGCTGCAGAACCTGCCGGTCGTGTTCGCGATCGATCGCGCGGGCCTCGTCGGCGCGGACGGCGCAACGCACGCAGGCAATTACGACCTCGCGTTCCTGCGCTGCATCCCGAACATGACGGTGATGGCCGCATCGGACGAAAACGAGTGCCGGCAGATGCTCTACACGGCGTTGCAGCAGCCGAACCCGACCGCCGTGCGCTATCCGCGCGGCGCGGGTACGGGCGTAGCGACGGTCAAGCAGTTCACGCCCATTCCGGTCGGAAAGGGCGAGATCCGCCGCGAATCGTCGCAGAAGCTGGGTTCGGGCAAGCGCATCGCGATCTGCGCGTTCGGCACGATGGTCGCGCCGTCGCTCGCCGCTGCCGAGGAACTGGATCTGACGGTCGCGAACATGCGTTTCGTGAAGCCGGTCGACGCCGACCTGCTGCGCGAACTCGCCGAAACGCACGACGCCATCGTGACGATCGAGGAAGGCGCGATCATGGGCGGCGCGGGCTCGGCGTGCGTCGAGGCGCTGCTCGCGGGCGGCGTCGTGAAACCGGTGCTGCAGCTCGGTTTGCCCGACGTGTTCATCGATCACGGCGATCCGGCCAAGCTGCTTGCGAGCGTCGGACTGGACGCGGCCGGCATCGTCAAGTCGATTCGCGAGCGTTTCATCGACGCCATCGAAAGCGCCAACGCAGGCAAGCTGACCAAGCGCGTCGCCTGACGGCGTACCGCACGAACGGCGCGCTCGGGGTGCGCCGCGCAGCAACGCTTTGGCACACGGCGCGGGCATCGTCCCGCGCCGTGTGCGCTTGAACGTATCGAACCGCGCGTCTCACGCGACGCGCGGCGCATAAGGAAAAACAAATGAATCAGATGAATCCCGCCTTCGTGATGCCCGACGTTCAGAGCACGCCCGACACGCGCCAGATCGCGATTCAGCGCGTCGGTGTGAAGGGCGTGCGTTATCCGCTGACGGTGTTGACCGAAGACGGTCTGAAGCCGACCGTCGGCGTATGGAATCTGGATGTCCATCTGCCTGCCGAGCAGAAGGGCACGCATATGTCGCGGTTCGTCGCGTTGCTGGAAGAGAATCGCCTGCCGGTCGATCAGCACGCGCTGCGCGGCATGCTCTCCTTGATGCTGGCGAAGCTCGAAGCCCACTCGGGGCGCATGGAAGTGACCTTGCCGTATTTCGTGATGAAGACCGCGCCGGTGTCCGGCGTGAAAAGCCTGCTCGACTACGAAGTGACGTTCGTCGCCGAGCGCCGCGACGGCGAAACGCGCATGTCGCTCAAGGTGCTCGTGCCGGTGACGAGCCTGTGCCCGTGCTCGAAGAAGATCTCGCAATACGGCGCCCACAACCAGCGTTCGCACGTCACGATCGCGGCGGAGCTGGCCGAGGAAATGCCGGTCGAGGAACTGATCCGCATCGCGGAAGAGGAAGCGTCGTGCGAACTGTGGGGCTTGCTGAAGCGCCCCGACGAGAAGTTCGTGACCGAGCGCGCGTATGAGAATCCGAAGTTCGTCGAAGACCTCGTGCGCGATGTCGCGACGCGCCTGAACGCCGACGCGCGCATCGTCGCTTATACGCTCGAAGCCGAAAACTTCGAGTCGATTCACAATCACAGCGCCTACGCGGTGATCGAGCGCGACAAGCGCCGCGACGCCTGAACACGCTATCAAGAGCCGGTCATCGAACCGGCTCTTTTCTTATGCGAGCGCCGTTTCCGACGAAACATGCGCTTCTCGCACCGATTCCACCACGAGCGATGCGAGCCGCTCGACCAGCGGGGAGCCTTTTCCGGCCGCGCGATGCAGCGCGAGCGGAATCGACGGCAGCGCGGGCAGGCCGCCTTCGTCGCCATCGAGTGTCCGGACGGTCGACGGCAGGCCGTAGCTCGTGCGCACCGTCACACCGAGCCCCGCCGCCGCCGCTGCCCACAGCCCCGACAGGCTCGGGCTCGTGAACGCAACGCGCCACTTGATGCCCGCGCGATCGAGCGCCGCCGCGGCCGCGCTGTGGAAGAGGCACGGACGATCGAACGCGATCAGCGGCAAGGGTTCATCGGCATCGAAATGCCAGGGCACGGTCGATGACGCGATCCAGCGCATCGGCGGCGCGGCTATCGGTTCGGGCAAATTGGACGCCTGACTGTTGTCGGGCGCGCCCGCCGCGCCCCACACGAGCGCGAGATCGAGCTGTCCGCCGCCGATGCGCTCCAGCAACTCCGTATTGCGCGCGACACGCGCTTCGATCCGCACTTTTGGATGCGCCCGCGCGAAGCGGCCGAGGACATCCGGCAACACGATTTCTCCGAAATCTTCCTGCATCCCAAGCCGGATCCAGCCTTCCAGATCGACGCCGCGTACCGCCACGGCTGCCTCGTCGTTCAGTTCCACGAGGCGCCGCGCGTAGTTCAGCATGACCTCGCCCGCGTCGGTGAGTGCAAGGCCGCGCCCCGATTTGCGGAATAGCGGCGTGCCCGCCTGTTCCTCCAGCTTGTGAATCTGCGCGCTGACGGCGGATGTCGAGCGACCGACGCGATCCGCCGCCTTCGCAAAACTTCCCAAGTCCACGCCCGCGACGAAGCTGCGCAGCACCGCGAGATCGAAAGTCGTCTGAGCCATCGTGACAATCCTGTTTTGACGAACGTTTTATCGCAAAATTTGCGATTTTCAGGATGATGCTAAGCCCGCAAACTGACCGCAGTCAAATCTTTCATGGGTTGAGCATGGCTACTTCTCTCGCATTGAATTCGAAAGCGGTCCTCAGCGGGGCGCATCGGTGGAAAGTGTTGGGCGTCGGTGTCGCGGCGAACGCGAGCGTTTCGGCGGCGGCGACGGGCTTTCCGACGACCGCCGTCTGGGTGCGCAGCGCGTATCACCTCGACAACGGACATCTCGGCGTCGTGCTAGGCGCGCTGGGTTTGGGCGTCGCGCTGTCCGAACTGCCGTGGGGCGTGCTGACCGACAAGTGGGGCGATCGTCCGGTGCTGCTGACGGGCCTCTTTTCGACGGCGGGTTTGCTTCTCGCGATGACGCTCTTCGCGACGCCTGCGACGGCGAGCTTCGGCGTTCTCGTCGCCGCGATGTGCTTGCTCGGCTTGCTCGGCGGCAGTGTCAACGGAGCGAGCGGGCGCGCGGTGATGGCGTGGTTCGGCGAAGGCGAGCGCGGCCTCGCGATGAGCATCCGCCAGACGGCCGTGCCGCTCGGCGGCGGCATCGGCGCGGCGTTGCTGCCGTGGCTTGCGTCGGCGCATGGTTTCGCCGCGGTGTTCGGCGTGCTGGCCGCGATGTGCGCGCTTTCCGGCATCTTCGCCTGGCGCTGGCTGCACGAGCCGCCGGAGACGATGCATCGCGCGAGCCGACTCAAAAGCGCCGCACCGTTGAGGAACGGACTTGTGTGGCGCGTCGTGCTCGGCATCGGCGTATTGTGCGTGCCGCAGTTCGCGGTGCTCAGCTTCGCGACGATCTTCATGCACGACGCCGCGCGCTTCGGCGTGAGCGCGATCAGCGCGACGATGGCCGCGCTCCAGACAGGCGCGATCGCGATGCGCGTCTGGAGCGGGCGTCACACGGACCGGCATGGCAATCGCCGCGCGTATCTGCGCGTGTCGACGATCGCGGCGTGCGCGTCGTTCGTCGTGCTCGGCATCGCGACGGCGCTCGGCGCGGCGCACATACCCGCCCTGCTGGCGACGATGCTGATACTCGCGGGCGTGTGCGTGTCCGCGTGGCACGGCGTCGCCTACACGGAACTGGCGACGCTCGCGGGCACCGAGCGCGCCGGCACCGCGCTCGGCATGGCGAACACGGCCGTGTTCGCGGGATTCTTCCTCACGCCGCTCGCCATTCCGCATGTGCTCGCGATCGGCTCCTGGCCGATGGTCTGGCTCGCGGCGGGCGTGTGCGCGTCGTTCGCGTGGCCGTTGTTTCCGAGGCCCGCGCGCGCTTAAACTGGCCGTCCCGTCATCACGACCCTGCGGAGCGCATCGTGATTCTCATCGGTCAATACGATTCCCCGTTCGTGCGGCGCGTCGCGATCGCGCTGAAGCTCTACGGCATCGCGTTCGAGCATCGTCCGTGGTCGACCTTCAGCGATGCCGACAAGATCGCGCCTTACAACCCGCTATGCCGCGTGCCGACGCTCGTGCTCGATTCCGGCGATACGCTGATCGAAAGCACGATGATGCTCGACTATCTCGACGAACAGGCGGGCGATGCGCGTGCGCTGATCGCATCGAGCGGGGCGGAGCGTCGTCAGGCGCTGAAGGTTTGCGCGCTGGCGACCGGCCTCGCCGACAAGGCCGTCGCGCTCGTCTACGAACGCGTGCTGCACAAGGAGAAATCGCAGGCGTGGCTCGATCGCTGCACGGGGCAGGTCGAACGCGTGTTGAACGCGCTGGAAGCGGACCGTGCGCCGCGCGCGTCGCCTTACTGGTTCGGCGATGCCATCGGCCACGCCGATATCGCCGTAGCCTGCGCGCTGCGCTTTGCGCGCGAGGCGCATCCGGAAATTTTCAGTCCGACGCGCTGGCCGACGCTCATCGGTCATAGCGACCGCTGCGAGGCGCTGCCGGTCTTCAAGGCGATCGCGCAGCCGTTCAATCCGCCGCGATGAAAACGAAAAGGCTCAGGCGCGCGCGAGCGACGTGAGATCCCAGCGCGGCTTCACGGTGAAGGCGTAGTCGCGCACGGCCTGGTCGGGCCAGCGCGCGAGCCGCAGCGCGCCCGCGAGCGCGATCATCGCGCCGTTGTCGGTGCACAGCGACAGGTCGGGGTAATGCACGTCGAAACGGCGCTTTTTCGCCGCCGCCGACAGCGCCTCGCGCAACTGCCGGTTCGCCCCGACGCCGCCCGCGACGACGAGCCGCTTGAGTCCCGTCTTCTTCAGCGCGGCGAGCGATTTGGCGACGAGCACGTCCACCGCGGCATCGACGAAACCGCGCGCCAGATCGGCCTTCGCCTGCTCGCAGATGTTGTTGCCGAGCTTGCGGCTTTGCGTGAGCACGGCGGTCTTTAGGCCGCTGAAGCTGAAATCGAGATCGCCGGAATGGAGCATCGGGCGCGGCAGCGCGACCGCGCCCGGCGTGCCGAATTCAGCCAGCCGCGACACTTCCGGCCCGCCCGGATAGCCGAGGCCGAGCAGCTTCGCGGTCTTGTCGAAGGCTTCGCCGGCGGCATCGTCGAGCGTTTCGCCGAGCGTCTCGTACACGCCGACATCCGTCACGCGCATCAGTTGCGTGTGTCCGCCCGACACGAGCAGCGCGACGAACGGAAACGGCGGCGGTTCATCGACGAGCAGCGGCGACAGCAGATGCCCTTCCAGATGATGGATGCCGACGGTCGGCTTGTCCCACGCCATCGCGAGCGCATTCGCGATGCTCGCGCCGACGAGCAGTGCGCCCGCGAGTCCCGGCCCTTGCGTGAACGCGATGGCGTCGATGTCGCCGCGTTGCGCGCCAGACTTGTCGAGCACTTCCTCCAGCAGCGGCAGCGCGCGCCGGATGTGATCGCGCGAAGCCAGTTCCGGCACGACGCCGCCGTATTCGCGATGCATCGCGATCTGCGAGTGAAGAGCGTGCGAAAGCAGGCCGCGCCCGGTGTCGTAGAGCGCGAGGCCGGTTTCGTCGCAGGAGCTTTCGATGCCTAGAACTAGCATGGATTCAATGCTTTAAAGGGAACAAAAAAGTATAGCAGCGCTCGCTCGCAAGCGTGTCGACGGTAAAATGCGCGCCATGGAATCCTTCGATATCGCCGTCATCGGCGCGGGTGCGGCCGGCATGATGTGCGCGGCCGTGGCCGCTCAATCCGGGCGCCGCGTCGTCCTCATCGACCACGCCGAGCGTCTCGCAGAAAAAATCCGCATCTCCGGCGGCGGGCGCTGCAACTTCACGAACGTCAATGCGCAGCCGGCCAATTTTCTGTCGGCGAACCCGCATTTCTGCCGCTCCGCGCTCGCACGCTACACGCCGCGCGATTTTCTCGCGTTGCTCAAGCAATATCGCGTGAAATGGCACGAGAAACACAAGGGCCAGCTTTTTTGCGACGACTCCAGCGACACCATCATCGACGTGCTGAAGAGCGAGTGCGATGCGGGCCGCGTCGCGTGGCGGCGTCCGGTCGCCGTGCACGAGATTCGTCACGACGGCGCGCGCTTTTCGCTCGATACGACCGCGGGCGCGATCGGCGCGGCGGCGCTCGTGATCGCGACAGGCGGCCTGTCGATCCCGAAGATCGGCGCGACGGACTTCGGTTATCGCGTCGCGAAGCAGTTCGGCCACAAGCTCGTCGATACGCGTCCGGCGCTCGTGCCGCTCACGTTCACGTCCGCCGACTGGGCGCCGTTCGCTGAACTGTCGGGGCTGTCGCTGCCGGTTCGCATCAGCACGGGCAAGGGCAAGACGCGCGGCGAATTCGACGAAGACTTGTTGCTCACGCATCGCGGCGTGTCGGGGCCGGGCGTGCTGCAGATTTCGAGTTACTGGAACACGTCGGAGCCGATTCACGTCGATCTGCTTCCCGATGTCGACGCAACCGGCATGCTGATCGAAGCCAAAGCCGGCTCGAAAAAACAGATCGGCAACTTTCTGGCCGAGCACGTGCCGGCGCGGCTCGCGCACGCGTGGCTCGAAGCACGGCACGTGCCGGTCGATGCGCGGCTCGCCGATCTGCCCGATCGCACGTTGAAGGCGATCGGCGCGTCGCTGTCGGACTGGACGCTCACGCCGAGCGGCACCGAAGGCTATCGCAAGGCAGAAGTGACGCGCGGCGGCGTCGACACGCGCGAGCTTTCGTCCGCGACGATGATGAGCGAACGCGTCGCCGGGCTCTATTTCATCGGCGAAGCAGTCGATGTCACCGGCTGGCTCGGCGGCTACAACTTCCAGTGGGCGTGGGCGTCCGGCGTAGCGGCCGGCAAGGCCGCCGCCCAGTATTCGCGAGACGCGGCGAACGCCGCCTGAGCGCGTCCGTCCGGGGGTTTTGGCGAGTCTCGAAACGCGGACCCGTTTGCTATACTCGGACGGTCATCGGAGGATTCTCTCCGCTTTCTGCCGGCGCCAGAAAAACAGTCTGCTCATCCCGCTTGAGGAAGCGCTCCCAAGCGGGTTTTTGCTTTCGCAGGATGCGTGCGCCGGCCGGAAATCAACTTTCGCAATTGCACCGGGTGAACGATGAGCCTCAAAGACCAGATCAACGACGACATGAAGACTGCCATGCGCGCGAAGGAAACCGAGCGCCTCGGCACAATTCGCCTGCTGCTCGCGGCAATCAAGCAGCGTGAAGTCGACGATCGCGTCACGCTCGACGACGCGGGCATCACCGCCGTCATCGACAAGATGATCAAGCAGCGCAAGGATTCGATCAGCCAGTTCGAGGCCGCGAACCGCACCGATCTCGCCGACAAGGAAAAGGCGGAGCTTGCGGTGCTCGCGGCGTACATGCCCGAGCAGCTTTCCGCCGACGCGATCGCCGCCGAAGTTCAGGCCGCCGTCGCCGCGACGGGCGCCGCTGGCCCGCAGGACATGGGCAAGGTGATGGGCGTGCTCAAGCCGAAGCTCGCCGGCAAGGCCGACATGACCGCCGTTTCCGCGCAGGTGAAAGCCGCACTCGCCAAGTAACTTCGGCCGCTTTTGAATCGGTGATTCCGCACGCTTTCCTGCAGGATTTGCTCAACCGCGTCGATATCGTCGACGTGGTGGGCCGCTACGTCCAGTTGAAAAAGGGCGGCGCGAATTTCATGGGCCTCTGTCCGTTCCACAACGAGAAGAGCCCTTCGTTCACGGTCAGCCCGACCAAGCAGTTCTATCACTGCTTCGGCTGCGGCGCGCACGGAACGGCCATCGGCTTTCTGATGGAGCACACCGGCCTCACGTTTCCCGAGGCCGTGAAAGATCTCGCGCAGGGCGCGGGACTGACGGTGCCGCAAGAGCCTTCCGGCTCGTTCCGTGGAAGCGGCGGCGAGAGCGCGCCGAGCAAGGCAGTGAGCGTCGCGCTGACGGAGGTCATGCAGACCGCTTGCGATTTCTATCGCAAGCAGTTGCGCGGTGCGCCGAACGCCATCGCTTATTTGAAAAAGCGCGGTTTGACCGGCGAAGTCGCGGCCCGTTTCGGACTCGGTTATGCGCCGGATGGCTGGCAGAACCTCGAATCGGCGTTTCCCGATTATCGGGACGACAATCTCGTCGAATCGGGTCTCGTGATCCTCAGCGACAAGACCGATTCGCAAGGGCAGGCGCGTCGGTACGATCGCTTCCGCGAACGCGTGATGTTCCCGATCCGCAACGTGAAGGGCAACGTGATCGGCTTCGGCGGACGCGTGCTCGACGGCGGCGAGCCCAAATATCTCAACTCGCCCGAAACGCCGCTTTTTAGTAAAGGCAGCGAGCTCTACGGCCTGTTCGAAGCGCGCCTCTCGATTCGTGAACTGGGCTATGTGCTCGTCGTCGAAGGGTATATGGACGTCGTCGCGCTCGCGCAACTCGGTTTTGCGAACGCGGTGGCGACGCTCGGGACCGCCTGCACGCCGGTTCACATGCAGAAACTGTTTCGTCAGACGGATGCCGTCGTTTTCAGCTTCGACGGCGATTCGGCCGGTCGGCGCGCGGCGCGGCGCGCGCTCGAGGCGGCGCTGCCGCATGCGGCGGACAACCGGACGGTGAAGTTTCTCTTCCTGCCCAAGGAGCACGATCCGGACAGCTACGTGCGGGAGTTCGGTACGGATGGATTCGGCGAACAGGTCGATCGCGCGATGCCGCTGTCGCAATTCCTGCTCAACGAAGTGCTGAACGACAAGGAACTCGAACAGCCCGAAGGCCGCGCGAAAGCGCTCTTCGATGCGAAGCCGCTGCTGCAGGCGCTTCCCGCGAACGCGTTGCGGGTGCAAATCCTGCATATGTTGGCAGATCGGCTCGACACGCCGTTCACGGAAATCGCCGCGCTGTGCGACATCGATTCCCGCGCGGCCGCAGTCGCGCGCGCGAATGTGCCGAAGAGCGAGCGGCGTCGTGTTACCGGGCAGGAACAGCGTGCGCTACGCAATCTGGTGATGTATCCCGGCATTGCGGTTTCGCTCAGTCAGGACAGCGAGCACACGCTGGTAACGATGACGGAGCACGGCGAATTGTTCGGTGAAGTGATTTCTCACGCGCGCGAACTCGGCGGCGCGGCGGAATTCCAGTTGCTGTCGGAGATCTTGAGAAATGCAGCAAACGCGCCAACATACGACGATATCTTTCAGGAAATTCTCGCCTATGATGAAAACGTTCGCGATTTACTGATGCGCGATCCGTCCGATGAGGACGCGGCGCAGCGTGTCGAGGAACAGAAGCGCCTGCTCGCGGAAGAATTGCAGGCGACGGTGGTGAAGTTGCGGCACGACAGCTATCGCGCGCGGCTGGATCAGCTGGCGCGGCAGTCGAGTTTGTCGGCGGAAGAGGTGGCGGAGTTTTCGGAATTGTCGGCCAAAGTGGCTCAGATCAAGGCAGGGCGGGGCGCGAGCCCGGATGCCGGCAGGTGAGAATGCTATAATATAAAGTTCAAACCGAATTGCTTTTTGTCAACTGTTTGGGCTCATTCGTCGTTTTTTGACAGAAGAAGAGCGTTAGCAACGAGCAGTCGACAAAGCGCGATTCGAGTTGTTTTGCATAGGGAAGTGGAAGCAGAAAGGTGGCTGAATCGGCTCCGGAACGACAGTGCGTGGCGCAAGGTGACGCGCGCCGCATAAATTACACGGAACGGGCCGATAAGCATGCCGACGTACAGACGGGCTTAAGGGAAGCGGCTGCTAATTGAGGGTAGGGCGAGGAGACGATTCACACTCGTTCGAACCGCGATGGCGCTCCGGGCAGGGCACGCAGGACGAAGCAGCGTGCGCGTATTGAGTATTCACGGTTCCATCGGCTGTTGTCCAGCAGCCGCGAGTCGAGACTAAAGCCGGTATGGCGAACTCCATGACGAAAAAGCTGAACGATGTATCCGTCGAAGACGACGCAGTGCAAAACGCAGAGTCTGGCGCCGCGCCTGCGGCGAAGGTCGAAAAGGCCAAGGCTCGCGACCGTCGTGCGAAAGAAAAGGCGCTGCTGAAGGACGCGTTCTCGTCGAGCGCGCCGGGCACCGTCGAGGAACTGGAAGAGCGGCGCGGCAAGTTGCGCGCGCTCATCAAGCTCGGCAAGGAGCGCGGCTTCCTCACCTATGGCGAAATCAACGATCACCTTCCGGACAACTTCACCGAAACCGAGGCGATCGAGGGCATCATCAGCACGTTCAATGACATGGGCGTGGCGGTGTACGAACAAGCGCCCGATGCCGAAACGCTGCTGCTGAACGACAACGCGCCGAACGCTTCCTCCGACGACGAAGTCGAGGAAGAGGCCGAAGTCGCGCTCTCCACCGTCGATTCCGAATTCGGCCGCACGACCGACCCGGTCCGCATGTACATGCGCGAGATGGGCACGGTCGAGCTGTTGACGCGCGAAGGCGAAATCGAGATTGCGAAGCGCATCGAGGACGGCCTCAAGCACATGGTCATGGCCATCTCCGCGTGCCCGACGACTATCGCCGACATTCTCGCGATGGCCGAGCGCGTGCAGAACGAGGAGATTCGCGTCGATGAACTCGTCGACGGCCTGATCGATCCGAACGCGCAGGACACGGACGGCTTCTCCGAGCAGGAAGCGGAAGCGATCGAATCGGAAGACGAGGAAACCGAGGAAGAGGGCGACGAGGAAGAGGAAGAAGAGGACGACGGCAGCGCGCAAGCCAGCGCCAATGCCGCGCAACTCGAAGCCTTGAAGCTCCAGTCGCTCGAGAAATTCGCGCTCATCAGCGAATGGTTCGACAAGATGCGCCGCGCCTACGAGAAGGAAGGCTATAAGTCGAAGGCCTATCTTAAGGCGCAGGAAGCCATCCAGACGGAGCTGATGAACATCCGCTTCACCGCGCGTACCGTCGAGCGTCTGTGCGACACGCTGCGCGCGCAAGTCGACGAAGTGCGTCAGGTGGAGCGTCAGATCCTGCATACGGTGGTCGACAAGTGCGGCATGCCGCGGGCCGAATTCATCACGCGCTTCCCGGGTAGCGAGACGGATCTCGAATGGTCCGACAAGGTCGTAGCTGAAGGGCACGAGTACAGCGCGGTGCTCGAGCGCAATATTCCGGCGATCCGCGAGCAGCAGCAACGTTTGCTCGACTTGCAGGCGCGCGTCGTGTTGCCGTTGAAGGACTTGAAGGAAACCAACCGTCAGATGGCGGCGGGCGAATTGAAGGCGCGTCAGGCGAAGCGTGAAATGACGGAGGCGAATCTGCGTCTCGTGATTTCCATCGCGAAGAAATACACGAATCGCGGCTTGCAGTTCCTCGATCTTATTCAGGAAGGCAACATCGGCCTGATGAAGGCGGTGGACAAGTTCGAATATCGTCGTGGTTATAAGTTTTCGACGTACGCGACGTGGTGGATTCGCCAGGCGATCACGCGTTCGATCGCGGATCAGGCGCGTACGATCCGCATTCCGGTTCACATGATCGAGACGATCAACAAGATGAACCGCATCTCGCGGCAGATCTTGCAGGAAACCGGTCTCGAGCCGGATCCGGCAACGCTCGCCGAGAAGATGGAAATGCCGGAGGACAAGATCCGCAAGATCATGAAGATCGCGAAGGAGCCGATCTCCATGGAGACGCCGATCGGCGACGACGACGATTCGCATCTCGGCGATTTCATCGAGGATACGAACACGGTGGCGCCGTCGGATGCGGCGTTGCATGCGTCGATGCGCGATGTCGTGAAGGACGTGCTCGACTCGCTGACGCCGCGCGAGGCGAAGGTATTGCGCATGCGCTTTGGCATCGAGATGAGCACGGATCACACGCTGGAAGAGGTCGGCAAGCAGTTCGACGTGACGCGCGAGCGGATTCGCCAGATCGAGGCGAAGGCGCTGCGCAAGTTGCGGCATCCGAGCCGGTCGGACAAGCTGAAGTCGTTCCTCGAAGGCAACTGACGGGGCTTGTTTTGAGAGGCGTTGTGAGGCAAACTCGCTACCCTTCGCAGTTGCCTCGCGCAAAATTCTGATGTGATGGAAAGCGCCGATAGCGGCGCTTTCTTTTTGCCCTGTCTCTCTTGAAGGGCCGGAAGCTTAACTGGTATAAGCTGTCGACTCATAATCGACCGATAGTGGGTTCGAGTCCCACCCGGCCCACCATTGCATTCTCCGCTAATTCAGAGACTTAGCGCCACTTTTCCGCCACCAGTTTGCCTTCAGGGACACACCGGGGACAATGGCGGGGACGATGTGGGTCCATGTGACGCACTGGGGCGAGACGCGTTTGGGGACGCTGGTGGGTCACAGCACCCACGCGGCGGTTGACGTTGCCGCCTTGCCCAGCCTGGGTTTGCGCCGCTTCTATTCTGCATCCCAAAATAAAAGGAACCCACCATGAGCCCGCTTCATCCCAAACAGGGATCAACGTAACGCGAAGGAGTCGGAAGAGCAAAGCCGGAGCTTTTTGTTGCGACTCGACATTGCTATCCGCTCGAAGTAATCTTCGCCTCGCTCGGATAATCTGCGTTCGCACGCGAGAGGTCGGAAATCGGGATGGGCTCGACCAACGCCGGGGGCGTCGGCGCTGCCCTGAAGCAGATCGCACATCCACGCGACCAATACGTCGACTTTATGCTTTGTGAGCGATATCTGAATGTCGATACCGGAGGCCGCGTCGAGTTGCGCGTTCCCCGGATCGAGGATGCCGTGGTATTGGCGTTAGGAATTGTTCAGCGCCTAATCGACCGTCAACGGGCCGATGCGGTCGGTCGCGCGCCAGCGGCGGCACGGTCGGGAGCGGTCGCGCACCACTATGGCAAGCGGATAGAGCAGCCTGGGGTCGGTGGGGGCGGCCTCGTCGGCCTTGGAGCGGGCCGAGGCACGGCGCTCCTGTGCGCGCTGCCCGGTGCGCGGCCACGGCGTTTTGGCTGCTCACGGATAAGGGTGGACACAAAAAACCCCGCTGGAGATGGGAGGCTCATGCCTTAATACAGATTTTGGTTCGAGAGCATTGCGCGAGGTATCCATCTATCCGCTGCAATAAGTCCGTCACGCTCTTTTCAAGCGCGGCGTCGAGTTCCTTCAGATTGACGGCTTGTGAGGTCAGTTTCGCAAGAATCTGCTTGATTTGCTCAACGCGCTCCCACGGCATCGCTCCCGAAACTAGCGGAAGACTTCGCAGGCCGTTCAGTTCATGGATCGACGCGTTATTGATGTGAAAAGTCACGATCAGACTCTTCGCGAGGGCGTAGGTCTCAACGATGCTCTCCTGCAATCCGACATCCGAAACCCTACCGACCTGCACGCCTGCATTGTCATAGATCGAAAACGATTTTTCGCTGAACAGAAAATTGGCTCCGATGTAGTTCGTTCCGGTCTCCACATCCTGAAAGTTTGGCCGTATGCGACTGTAGTTCTTCCATGCAACGCTTGCTTCCGCCCGTATGGCTTGTAGAAAAGAGCAGACTTCAGCTCTTTCTTTCTCTTCTGCCAGAATCGCCGAATGCTTATTCTGAAAATAGGGAACAGCGATCGCTACAGCAAAAGCTGAGAGCACGCCCAACAATGTGAAGATCGCGCTGGCTAATGATATGTAGTCTGCAATCTTCCAACCGTCGTCATCGGGCGTTGGCGTACAAAAGGCTGCGACAGAGTGAAGAATCCCAAGGAATAGCGAGCACGTGTGCATCATGTCTTGATCGTTGTTAAATCGTGCGAATCATCTCAGACCATCCTCCATGTCTTCATCCTCACGCTCCCCACCGCACTCTCGGCCCCATCCCCGCAGAAGATGAAGAGCTTACGTAACTGAGCGAAAGGTGAGTGAGTGCAGTCAGATTCGATAGCACAAAAATCTCGACGACTCTAATGTTTGAAATCCTACTCATCGTCTCGTTCGGCAATGAAATAGCCATGGTCGTTAATGGCTCCCCGGCGTGTAACTTCATGTACGGTAGCATTTCCACGAGGACGTATGAAGAGGCGGGCCCGTTTGACCCAAACTGCTGAGATTGCAAGCGCGGAAGTAGCCCAATGAATCCCTTGCCCCACTCTTCGTCAAGATAGTCTCGGTAAGATAGGCAGCCAAGTACCCAAAGCTTTGTTGACCCGCTACGAATGCTCCTCAAAATGTCAGGAGAAAGATTAAGTCCCTGCTCAACCACAACGTCATTGTCTGTTGAGACGATCTGCCCGTAGGTCCTCGGTATCTCTCGAAAGCCCGGATTAAACGACGCGTTACCGTCGACGTATTAGGGATGCGACGGATTTCCGTTCGATACTTCAATTAAACAACGCTGGGCTGTGACCTCCGCACTAGTCACGCCGTGGTTCTTCAATCGCACGCGAATGATGCCGTGCAACGAACCGTACTCCGTCGAATGAAACTCGCCGACGGACATATCATCAACAACGAATCGCGGACGCTGAGTTGCGGAAGCTATGCTTGCACTCGACAAGGCAGCTTTCGCGCTAAGGTCAGCCGCCTTTGCGGACTTCCAAGCCAACCAGCCAAGCAATGCCGTATTGACCAAAGTGAGCGCTGCCGCAATGGCGCCTACAAACACTTGCAGCCAGTCAGTAAGTTTCGGCGCAACTATGAACCCGCATGGCGTCCGAATCAGGTCGATGCGTTGAAGACAAAATGCTGGCAGACGGTCGGACGCGGTACGCGCTCGTGGCGATTTTATTCGGTCCGGACCAGTACAAAAAGAACTTCTACATCCATTTCTGCCAGAACGTGCTCGCCCGCCGATCCGACCGCAACGCGCCTATGCAAGGCGCGCCTCGACAGGATCTGCGCGCTCGATCAGCGATCGAAAAAGGGTATTGGTCCGCATGAACTGCAGGCTTGCGGCGGCTATCTACCGGATGGCAGTCATGTTGAGAGACCGCCGCGCCGCTGCATTCGCACGTTGCTGCGATGAACACCGACGATTTCGTGGTCCGCCCGCGTCTTCAGTTCGTCGACACGTCGACAAGTTCAATCGGGCCGATGCGTGGCAGTCGCTCGGCCGGGAGATCGATCGATTGCTCAGGGTCCCGAATCTGATCCGTGTGAGGGCGGTGGCTTAGCAGTGCGCTGCTGCCTTAGAACTTCCGTCAAGCTGCAGACGCACGATCGGCGACTGCGACGTCACCCAAAGCGCCCTACATTCGGACAATTCCCAAATAAGCGCCATACAACGCTGCTCATAAAAATACCGGGGCACGATCCCGCTGATTTTTGGCATCATTCGGCATGCCAATGAATCGTGCGATGCAACCTTCGAGCCGATAGCGCGTCCGTCGTTGCTGTAATCGAACAGATGGCGCATATCAGGGGAGTGTTTCGCATGTCAAAGGTGTTGCCGAGTCAGGCCTACGAGTTTCATGAGATTGAGGAACGCGAGGCGTACCGACGCCCGGCATCATCGGTATGAAGATCGTGTCATCCGGTCAAAAGTTTCATTGCTCAAATCAGATAGAGCAGCGGCTGCCGTTCGCATCGCCGGGGCGGGCGCTGAATAACATTGCCCGGCTCCAAACGCAGATCGACGCGGGCGGCTTGCGCTCGACGCTATATCCGCAGGCGCGCTTCGCGCTCATCCGTTTGATGACTCGCGCAAAGATCTCACAGCGTGACAACGCGCGCTATCGACTCTCGTGGTCGCCTGATCAGAATGCGGGGCCGACGCTTTCAGTCCAGTTGCGCGCCGAGAGCGGTGCGGGTCCGCTCGACATCCTTACGTCGCGGAATTTCACGTCGCCCGCGCGCATCTGCGAGACCAAGTCATTCGTTGATCGATCCGCGGGCCCCAATCCTCCACTTCTACCGCCAGGCGCGTTCATTGCCGCGCGAAAAGCGGGTGTACCCCTGCCGGGAGATGAATGATGCTGGCAAGTCTTCTCAAGAAACTCTTTCCGGCACAGGACGCCGAGCAGTTTGCGCGAGCGCGCCTCGACGCATGGAGCGCATGGCTCGTGCCGCTTTCCGGTGAAAGCGATGTCGGGCGCGATCCCGGTTACGAAGATGCCTTCTTCGAAGTGAAGGACGAAGCGGGCAAGCTGTCGGACATCGACGATGCCTTGATCGCCCGCACCTGCGAGCAACTGACAAAGGAAATCGGCAAGGACCTGCGCGTGGCGAGCTTTTATGCGTTTGCGCGTCTGCGTCAGGATGGCACGGCCGGATTCGCGGACGGCCTCGAACTGATCGCGGCTTTGGTTGACCGGTTCGGTGACCTGCTGCACCCATCGCGCGCCGAAGCGAAGAAGGGCGCGCTGGAGATGATTGCGACCGCGCGCATCCTCGACCTGCTCGATGTCCGTGGCGCATTCGCGCCTGTCGACCTGGAACGCGCAATCGCCGCGCTGGATGTGATCGTCGGGCGCACGAGTGAGTGGGCTCAGGCCGCGCGTCCGAATCTGCAGGCGCTCGTCGTGCGCTTCGAGCGTAACGACGACACGCAAAGCGCCGAGCCGAGCGCGACCGCACCGATTCCCACGAGTTCGACGCTGCCGTCCTCGGGCCCGATCGCTTCGACGCGCGACCTGCTGGATCAGGCTCGCACGATGGCCGCGTGGCTGCGCGATCAGGAGAACGGCTATCTGCCATCGGCGCGTCTGGTGCGCGGCATCCGTTGGGACACGCTGCACGAAGTGCCGCCTGGCGACGCGAGTGGACGCACTCGCATCGAACCGCCGCGCGCTGAGCTCCGCCAGCAGTTCAAGCGGCTCGTGCTGCAGAAGCAGTGGAACGAATTGCTCGAACGCGTCGAAGGCGCATTCATGGAAGGCGTCAACCACTTGTGGTTCGACCTGCAATATTTCCAGCACGTGGCGCTCGATAACGCGGGCGCGCCCTACAGCGCATGGCGGGAGTTGCTGCGCGCCGACTTCGCACTTTTCCTCGAACGCCTGCCCGGAATTGAGCGTCTGTCGTTCAACGACGGCACGCCCTTCGCCGACGACGCCACGCTCGAATGGATCGCCCGTCACGCGGTGGTCCGCGATCTCGAAGCGGGCGAGAGCTTGGCGGCGCTGCCCGTGTCCGCCGATGCGGACGAGCACTCAGCCGGCGATTGGCCGGAAATCGAAGCACAGGCGCGCGATGTGTCGGCGCGAGAAGGCGTCGAAGCGGCGTTCGCGTGGCTCGACGCGTTGCCGGGCATGAGGACGGAACGTCATCGGTATCTGCAGCGCCTGGTGATGGCGCGCGTCGCCGACTTCGCCGGCCGCACGGACGCCACCTTGGCCCTGCTCGCCGAACTCGACGCCGCCGCCACAACGCTGCCGCTTACGCGCTGGGAACCGGCGCTCGTCTTCGAAGTGAAGCAGCAACTGCTACGCGCGCTGAAATCGCAAACGACGCGCAAAGATGCCGACAAGACCAAACTTACCGCGCGCATCGACGATCTGCGCAACCAACTGACCGTGCTCGATCCGGCGCGCGCGTTGACGCTCTCTTGACGAAACAATGAAGAACCCCTACGCAATCGACGGCGACCCGAACGCCGCTATCGACACCCATCACGACGATCCCGTGCTCGGCTACTACGAAGCCGAAATGCGCTATCTGCGCGAGTCGGGGCGCGAGTTCGCCCGGGCGCATCCGGACCGCGCGCGCATGCTCAATCTGGATCGCATCGGCGATCGCGATCCATATGTCGAGCGCCTCTACGAAGGTTTTGCGTTTCTGACCGGCCGTTTGCAGCAAAAACTCGACGACGAACTCCCGGAACTGACCGAAGGCCTCGTCAGTCTCCTGTGGCCGCACTATCTGCGGATGATTCCGTCGCTCTCGGTGGTGGAACTCATTCCCCTCGGCGAGAAGATGCAGAGCACGATTGCCGTGCCGGCCGGCGTGCCCGTGCGCTCCGCGCCGATTCCCGTACCGAAGGAGCACGGAGAAGGCGTGACGCCTGAAACCGTGCAGTGCCTTTATCGCACGACGCAAGCCGTGACGCTTCAGCCGCTCCAGATCACCCGGGCCGGACCCGCCGTGCGTCATGACGGCAAATCGGTGATCCGCATCGCGTTCGAACTCGATCATTCGACGCGACGCGCCGAGACAGACCTGTCGCGCATCCGCCTGCATTTGAGCGCGGAGCTGCCGACCGCCTTCGCGATGCATCTGGCGTTCACGCGTCACGTCGAGTCGATCAATTGGCGCGTGCCCGAAGTCCGCGATGGCGAGGCGCGCCCGCTCCCGGGCATCACGCTCGAAGCAGCGGGATTTTCGGCCGACGAACGCCTGTGGCCCAAGGCCGATGCCGCGTTCTCCGGATATCAGTTGCTGCTCGAATATTTCACGTTCCGCGAGAAGTTTCTCTTCGTCGACATTTGCGGTTTCGACCTCGATCAGCTTCCCGAACAGTCGACCCGGTTCGAGCTGGAGTTCGTGCTCCGGAAGGCCTATCCGTCCGACCAGCGCTTCAACAAGGACAACGTGCGCCTGTTCTGCTCGCCCGTCATCAACCTTTTTCAACTCGATGCCGAAACCGTCACCATCGATCATCACGAAACGGAATATCGCGTGGTGCCGGCAGGCTATCAGGGCGGCCACGTAGAAACCTATTCGGTCGATGCAGTCGAGTCGTTCGATCACCTGACCTCCGAGCGCTATGAGTACGTGCCCTTCGCGACCTTCCGTCATCGGGGCGGAATGTTGCGGCACGAATCGCCCGAACGGTATTTCCACACGCGCGTGCGCGCGGGGCTGGACGGTCTGCACGAAACCTGGCTGATTCTCGGCGGGAACGCGTGGGAGTCGATGGCCGATCTCCCCGAGGAAAGCCTGTCGCTGCGCGTCACCGGCACCAACGGACTTCTGCCGCGCAAGGGTTTGCGCGAGGCGCGTCTGGACGAACTCGCTGAAAGCACGCCGAACGTCGGTGGCGTGCGCAACCTCGTGGCGCCCACGCTGCCGCTCTATCCGCCCACCGGCGACCGCTTCCAGTGGCGGGTGCTCTCGCATCTCGCGCCCAACTTCCTCTCGATGATGAACGCGGAAGTGCTGCGCGGCGCGCTCGCGCTCTATGACTGGACCAACGATGAACTCAATCGAAGACGGCTGGCGGGCATTCTGCACGTATCGGAGGAACTGCTCGAGGAGATCACCGGTGGCGCGGTCGAACGCGGTGTACTGATCGAAGTCACGCTCGATTCGCAAGCCTTCTCCGGAGAGGGCGATGTGATGCTGTTCGGCGAACTGCTGCATCGCTTCTTCGAGTCGTATGCGGAAGTGAATCTTTTTACGAAGCTCGCGCTCGTGACGCTGCCGTCGAAGGCGCGTATCGAATGGCCGCGCAGCAAGTCGCATCGGGCGCCGCTATGAAGCCGCGCGATATTCCGAATGTGGAGCCGCTGGTCGCTGCATTGCTCTCGCGCGCGCCGCGCATGAACTTCATGCAACTGTGCCGGCTGTTCCAAGCGAGCGCGCCGGACCGTGCCGGTTTCGGCGAACGCGACACGCCGGCGCACGAACCGGTGCGTTTCCGTCCGAGCCCGCGCATGGGCTTTCCGGCAGGCGAAATCGCGGCGGTCGAGTTCGATGACACCGACGACGGCGGATACGGCGAACCGCTGCCGCCGACGATCCGCACGACCTTCATGGGCCTGTACGGCGTCGATGCGGTGATGCCGACGCACTATCTCGACGACATCGCCATGCGCGAGGAAGGGCACGAAGCCGTCGAAGCGTTTCTGGATCAGTTCAATCACCGGTTCGTGACGCTGTTGTATCGCGCGTGGAAGAAGTACCGCTATCCGGAAACCTTCCGGTACGGCGGCGCCGATCCATATTCTAAAAGCCTGCTGTGTCTCGCCGGCTTCGGCTGGGGCAGCAAGCCTGCGCGCGCGGGCTTGCCCGACTCGCGCATGCTCGCGTTGCTGGGGCTGCTGATTCAGCGCACGCGCACGCCCGAGGGGTTGGCCGGCGTGATCGCATTGGGCGCGCCGGGCGTGGATGTGCGCGTCGACGAGTTCTGGCCGGTGGCGCGGCGTGCGGGACAAGGGCAGCCGTTGAGCGCGAAAGCGGCGCCGGAAGTCAGGCCGAGGGGTCTGGGCGGTGGCTACGTGCTCGGCAAGCGCCTGCACTATCGCAGCCGCGCGGTTCGCGTGACGCTGCGTCCCACGAACGCGCAGCAGGCGCAGGATCTGTTGCCGGGCGCGTGGCTGCATCGGGATTTGATGGCGTTGGCGCGGCTATATATCGGCACGAAGGCGGATGTGCACATGCGTATGCAGATGTCCTCGCGCTACACGCCCGAGCCCGCGGTAGGCAAGTCACGCGCGGCCGTATCGCCGCGTTTGGGCTGGACGGTCGTGCTGCCCGCGAAGGATGAAGGGACGATTACAGTCGCACTCGGCGTGTGCGAAGCGTTTCCGGCGTCGCAGCCGAACCCGTATCTCGAACCGCACGCCGCATGAGGGGGCACACGATGTCGAAATTTTTCACTGCGTTCAGCGTGCTCGCGATCGTCTCGCTGCCGGGCTGCGGGATCTGGCAGGCGGCATCCGATGGCACCGCGCACGCCTATCACGCGATGACCGACTGGCGCGTCGAAACAGTCGACGTCGACATGAGCGCGAGCGCCGACCTGAACCCCGATGCGTCGGGCCATGCGCGATCGGTGGCGGTGCGCGTCTATCAGTTGACGGACCGGAAGCGCTTCGATAAAGCGTCGTTCGATGAACTCGTTCGCAACGATCAGACCGTGCTCGCGCCGGATTTGCAGGCGGACGTGGCGACGGTGATCAATCCGGGCGCATCGGCGAGTTTGTCGCAGCCGATGCAGAAGGACACCGCATACATCGCGATCGCCGCGTTCTATCAAGGCGCCGACAAGTCGGGAACGTGGAAGCAGGTGATTCCGGCCAGAAAACTGCCGGACGACGCGCCGCTGAAGTTGACGCTATCCGGTGCAAAACTCGGCGTGAGCGAAACGAGCGCGCAGACGCGCCGGAAATGAGCAATCCTGATTCGCCGAACCAACACATCATGGAGTGAAAGTAGGGCAACGCAATGCAGAAACATCGATTCAACGCTTCACGCGCACTCGCCGCGGCGAGTCTTCTGTCGCTTGCTGGCTGCGGCGTCTGGCAAGCGACTAGGGACACCACGGTAAGCGCCGCCGAATGGGTCTTCACGACGCAGGTCAAGACGATGAATGTCGAACTGACTAGCCGGGCCGCATTGAACGAGAATACGACAGGCCAGCCGCTTTCGACGGTCATCCGGCTCTATCAATTGAAGGATTCGAAGACCTTTGCGCAACTCGAATACGTTCAGTTGCAAAACGCCGATCTGGAGTTGCTCAAGGCCGATCTCGTCGCCACGAAGGATGTCGTGCTGCGCCCCGACGCGAGCGCCACCGTCTCCGAACCGATGCAGAAGGATGCCGAATACGTGGGCGTCGTGGCGTTCTTCCGTTCGCCCAGCAGCGCAAGCGCATGGAAGCTGCTCATCCCGAAGAAGCAGTGGAAGGATACGGATCCGGTCAAGATCGTCGTGAAAGGCAATCTGCTCACGATGGAAGGCGCGGACCCGAAGCCGGTGCGGCGCGATGCACCGCAACAGTCGGTGCCGAAATCCGGCGCGATGCTGGATTCGGCCGCGTCAGGCGTGTCGCGTGCATCAGCTGCGGGCAAGGCTGCCGCGCAGAACGCCGGCGCTGCGGCCGATGCGCTCACCGACGCAAAGGCAAGCGCCGCTTCGCTCACGAAGAGCGCGGCGGGACTGATTTCTAATTGACGGACCGCGACGATTCGAGACCGTCGCAGCCCATTTTGTCAAAATTCTGCGTGCGGCGGTTCCAGCGTTCGCAAGCGATTCATCCCTGATACAGTCGAAGAGGAAGTGCATCGATCTTCTGCCGGTAAATTGATCAGGATGTCAAACTATGTGTCTGGACTCTCTCAGGCCGTATAACAACGCAGTCTCACATCGAAAAGCCAATAAAACATGAAGTCCGTTCTTTCTATTACTACTTGTGCGCTTGCCGGATTGCTGCTGGCGGCCTGCGCCACGGGTCCGAATCGGAACGAAGAAATCGCATTGAATCAGCAGGTTGGCATCGAGGTGACGCAGATCAAGGACGGCGTGCAGGTGCGCTTGCCAGACCGCGTGCTGTTCGATTTCGACAAGGCTGACCTGCGCAGCAACTCTGGCGCGGCCATTCAGCGCGCGGTCGTGCTGCTCAAGCGCAGTCAGAAGCCTGTGATCGTCGAGGGTCATACCGACAACACCGGCACGCACGAATATAACCAGGCGCTCTCCGAGAATCGCGCAAACACCGTGGCGGGGGCGCTCGAGCAGCGCGGCATCGCCGCCTCGCGCATCAAGACGAAGGGTTTTGCGTACGATCGCCCGACGGCGAGCAACGGCACGCCTGAAGGACAAGCGAAGAACCGCCGGACGGAAATCGTCGTGATCGGCGAATCGCTCGATGCAATCATGGGCAAGCCCGTGAGCAACCGCTAAACCGTTCGCATCGGAAAGACGCGTATCCGGCGCACTCGGCGTCAACATATTTTCAAGCAAGGCGAAGCGCAATCCATGCGGATCGATAAACCGCTCTGGCACGAAGGCCTGATTCTCACGCAACAACATTTTCAGCAGCAAGAGCGATGGACCGAGTTCGCGCTGCGCCAGGTCGCCACGGCTGCGCTGGCGCATCCGTGGGGCACGCTCGATGTCGCCATCGACGAAGACGCGCTCGCCGCCGGGCGCGTCAAGCTCACACGGCTGAAGTTGCGCTTTCCCGATGGCACGCCGGTCGACAGCACGGTCGCCGATACGTTGCCGCCAGCACGGGTCCTTACGCAAGGCGTGAGTGTCGATCGGCAAAGCGTCACGGTGCTCGCCGCGCTTGCATTGCCGGATGCGAACGGCGACAACTGCCGCATGGACGAGACGGTGCTGACGCGTCCGCGTCGCTCGTTTCGCGAGTTCGTCAGGGTGACCGACCTGAACGGTACCGATGAAGTGGAGATCGCGGCGGAGCGGCACGCGGTGCGCGTGCTGTTCGACTTCGAGCCGCACGCCGACGACACCGTCTGCGCCATCGCGCGTCTCACTCGATCGACGAGCGGTCAGTTTCAACTCGACCCGCGTTTCGTGCCGCCGTGCTTCACGCTCGCGGCGCATGCGCTGCATACCGAGCGCATCGCCCGTATCGCCGACATTTTGCTGGCCAAGAGTCTGGCATTGGGCACGCGTCGCAGTGAGCGTATCGAGCAGGTGGCCGAGTACGGCGTCGCCGACGTGCAGTTGTTCTGGCTGCTGCATTGCATTCACGCGGCGTGGCCGAGGCTGCGGTACCTCGCATCGAGCCCGAATCAGCCGCCCGAACGGCTGTACGGCGTGCTGTCGGAATTGGTGAGCGCGCTCATGACTTTTTCGACGGGCTCGCAGCTTACCGATATCCCGCTCTACGATCACGCGCGCGCTGATGAAGTGTTCGCCGAGCTGGAGTCGCGCATTCGTTCGCTGCTCGATGCCATCATTCCGTCGCGCGTCGTGTCTATCGATTTGACGCATTCGAACACGACGACGTGGACCGGCCAGATTCTCGACGAGCGTATCGCGGAGGGCGCGGCCGACTGGTATCTCTCAGTCAACTCGACGCTGCCTGCATTCGAGCTCATCGAGCGCATTCCGCATCTGTGCAAGATCGGCGCGCCCGACGAGGTCGATCGCATCGTGAACTCGGCGCTGGCGGGCATCGCGCTCAAGCCCGTGCAACGCGTGCCGGCAGCCATCCCGGTGCGGCTGGACAACCAGTATTTCGCGCTCGACGCCACGAGTCCCGCGCACGCGCGCATGCTTGCGGCGCGCGCCTGTCAGGTCTATCTGCCCGCAGCGCTGCCCGATGTCTCGCTCGAACTCTATGCGGTGTTGCGCTCATGAGGTCGCAGTCGTTCGCCGCGGAAGGGCGCTACTGATGCCAGCGGGTCCTTCACTCTACGACATGCTGCTCGGCCAGATCGATGGCGAGCCGATCGGCAATTTCGACGACCGCACGCTCGAGGCGCTGAGCGTGCAGCAGAACGTGCGGCGCATCCTTAACACGCGCGCTGGCGCGCTCAAGCATCTGCCCGACTATGGCTTGCCCGATCTGACCAATATCTACAAGGCGCTGCCGGCGTCATCGCAAGCGCTCAGGGAGCAGATGGAAGTGACGCTTCTGAAGTACGAACCGCGTATTCGCGCGATCGACGTGGCGATGATCGACACGAACGAACCCGGGCTGCAAGTGAGCTTCGAGATGACGTGTCATCTGAAGAAGTCGGGGCTGGTGCGGTTCGGCACATACTTCATGCCGCCGGGCGTCTTCCGGCTGGAACGACGTGTACGCGAGGGGAAAATCTGATGTCGCCGTCTATCGTCGTGGCGCGGCTTCACGCATCGGACGCGCTCGCGAACAGCGCAAGATAGTCTGCCGGATCGACCGGTTTTCCGGCAACGCGGACTTCGAAATGCAGATGCGGGCCCGTCGAGCGACCGGTCGAGCCGACTTCGGCTATCGTCGCGCCCGGTTGGACTTGTTGTCCGACGTGCACGTTGATCTTCGACGCGTGAGCGTAGCGCGTGATGAAGCCGTTGCCGTGATCGATCTCGACGGTATTGCCATAGCCCGGCATTGGTCCCGCGTGAATCACGCGGCCAGCGGCTGTCGCAAGCACGGGCGTGCCGGTCGGAGCGACAAGGTCTATCCCCGGATGGAAACTCATATGTTGCGTGAACGGGTCGCGCCGGTTGCCAAACGACGAACTGGTGCGCCCGAGCCCGATCGGACGGCGTCCGGGAAACGCTTCCCACGCCGCCTCGCGTTGCGCCACGCCTCGTTCGAGCGCGGCGAGCGTAGACGACAGGCAGTCGAGTTCGCCGCGCGCGACTCGTGCATCGGAACGTGTGTCGCTGGTTCGACAGGACCGAGGCGGCAGTTCGGGACCGCCCGCGGCGTTGCTGTAGGCGGTGCGCTCGGCCGTCACCGCGCTCGTCGCGGTGGCGCGAGGCGATTGCTTACGCAGACGCTGATCGAACGCGCTGAGTGAGTTCAACTGCGCGGCAAGCTGTCCCACGCGCGCGTCCAACGACGCGTTCGCGGCTTCCAGACGCGCGATATCTCCTGTCGCGTCGGCAGGCGCAGGGGAGAGGACGGCGGAAGTTGTCGCGGGCTCGGGATGGACATGCAGCGTCTGCGTGCCGTAATGTCCCAGCGCAAGACCGGCGGCTAGGGAGAGCACGACCGCCGCGCAGGCGGTCCGAACGATGCCGCGCAACGCGCCCCGCTGCATCACGATGTAGAGATCGTTCTTCGGATGCGAGTTGTACCAATCCATCTTGTGCTCCCTGCAACCCATGTCATTTTCGAGATGGTAGGGGTGTGCAGAGACGCTACATATCGGACAATTCAGATTGTTTTGAGATGGGCGTGCGTGCCATTAGGAACGGTCACGCGGCTTCGCGGAGTTGACCAGCGGCGGCAGGGAAGCTCAATCAATTAGCTTCGGATTGGAAACGCTAAGTTTCACTCGCGCATGAGTTTCAGCCGCGGGTGCGATTGATAGAATCATTGCGTGTCCATCACCGGGTTCTGCGGGTCGAGCGCCCACATGAACCGGTCGTGCCGCTACGTCTGACATCCGAAATTTCATGAGTACCTTCGATAGCACGAAGCGCTTGTTGCCCGAAATCCTCGGCGATATCGTCAAAGGCAAAATCCAGTTGCCAGATTTTCAGCGGGGCTGGGTCTGGGACGACGACCACATCCGCAGCCTTCTCGTGAGCGTTGCCAGATCGTTCCCGGTCGGAGCGGTCATGCTGCTGGAAACAGGAGGCGAAGCACGATTCCAGGTCCGTTCCGTAGAAGGCGTTGATTTGTCGTCGGCTGGTCCCGATGCCGAGCTGTTGATTCTCGACGGCCAACAACGCCTGACGACCCTGACGCAGGTTCTCGCGCTTTTAACGTCCGTGAAGACCCGAACAGAGAAAGGGAAGTCGATCGAGCGGCATTACTACTGGCACATTCCCACGGCGCTGGAAGGTGGGGAGCGACTCGAGGATGCAGTCGTCGCAACTGATCGAGACCGAGTGTTACGGTCGAATTTCGGTCGCGATGTGACGCTCGACCTCACCACGACGCAGAAGGAGTGCGAACAGCTTTATTTCCCCTGCAACCAGATTCTCAATTCGGACGCGTGGGAAGAGGCGTTGCAAGAACATGCGCCTGTACATTTCGGTTTGTATATGAAGTTCCGCAAGGAGGTTTTGGCGGCTTTCCGAAATTATCAACTTCCTGTGATTCAGCTTGACCGGTCGACGTCCAAGGAGGCGGTTTGTCTGGTCTTCGAAAAGGTCAACACAGGAGGCGTGCCGCTCAACGTGTTCGAACTGGTCACCGCCACCTATGCCGCCGATGGCTTCAATCTCCGTGACGACTGGCTCGGGAACGCGCAAGGTAACGGGACGGTATCCGCGATTGCGCGCGGACGAAATCCTTACGCCCGTCGAGTCGACCGACTTCCTGCAGGCTGTGTCGATGCTCCATACGCTTGAACGCCGGAAAGCGGACGTGGACGAAGGAAAGACAGGAAAGGCCGTGCAGCCTGTCAGCGCGAAGCGTGCCGCAATTCTTTCCATGCCGCTTTGGGCGTATCAGAAATGGGCCAATCAGGTCGAGACAGGTTTCGTTGCCGCCGCCAAATTTCTTCACATGGAGTGCATCACCAAGGCCCGAGAACTGCCGTATCGGACGCAGCTCGCGCCGCTTGCGGCCATCATGGTCCATCTGCAGGAACGCTGGCTGGAGCCGGCGATCTACACCAAGCTCGCACAATGGTTCTGGTGCGGCGTGTTGGGCGAACTGTATGGTGGCGCCATCGAAACGCGGATCGCAAACGACGTCGAGGACGTGCTCGCCTGGATCGAAAACAACGATGGCACACCGCGAACGGTCGTCGATGCCGTGTTCAATCCGGATCGCCTTGACCGCATGAGTTCCCGTCTCTCGGCTGCGTACAAGGGTTTGAACGTGCTGCTATTGCGCGAGGGGGCGCATGACTTCTTCTGGAAAGCGGAGATCAGAAAGCTCGATCAGGAAGAACTCGCACTCGATATTCACCACATCTTTCCTCAGGACTGGTGTGAGAAGAACGGAATCAAGCGCGCAATCTACAACTCGGTGGTGAACAAGACGCCCATTTCATACAAGGCGAATCGCATGATCGGCGGCCAGGCGCCGTCGGGTTATGTGCGCAAGCTGCAGACGCATACGCAGCTCAATGACGCAGCGATGAATGCAATTTTGGAGAGTCATAGAATCGACGTGGAAGCGCTGCGCCAGGATGATTTCGAGACTTTCTATGCCCAGCGCAAACAGGCGTTGATTCAACTTATCGAAAAGGCGATGGGAAAGAAGACTTCCCCATCGGCGCAGGCGGACGCGTCCGCGTTGGATGAACAGTTGTTCGAGGACGAAGTATCGGCCGAGTAACGGTGTCGAGTGCGGCCGCTGCGCAACCAGTGGCACTCGACAAGGCGTGATCGCACATGACCCGACACGCCACGCAGATCACGCTTTCTTGACGAACTCCGTCTTGAGACTCATTGCTCCGAAGCCATCGATCTTGCAATCGATGTCGTGGTCGGCGTCGACGAGGCGAATGTTCTTCACCTTCGTGCCCACCTTGATGACGCCGCCGCCGCCTTTCAACTTCAAGTCCTTGATGACGGTGACCGTATCGCCGTCGTGCAGAACGTTCCCGGCGGAATCGCGATAAACCTTCGTTTCCGATTCCGATTCAACGCTCGTTTGCGCGGTCCATTCGTGCCCGCATTCGGGGCAGAGAAAGATGCCGGCGTCTTCGTAAGTGAAGGCCGACTGGCATTGTCGACAGGGAGGCAGGGCGTTCAGCGTCATATTGTGATTGGCCGGCATTCAGGCGTTCCGGGTGGCGTCATCCACAGGCTCTTGCGACACGAGTCGCTGACGTTTGATCACGCCCAGATACGGGATATCGCTATCCGGTTCATGATAGAACACGCGCTGCGCGAGCGTCACGTTCGTGTGAAAGGCATTGGGATTTTGCTGGCGCAACACTGCGATGAGGGCATCGATAGCGGCCATTCGGCTATCGGCGTCCTGTTGCAGCACGGCGGTTTCCATCAGCGCGATGCGTTGATCAGAGGTGAGAAACACGTGACTTCCTTGCCATCGCGCGGGACGCAGGCTTTGGGATGATGAAGGGGCGACCGAGCCGTCGATTAGGGCGTGCGCGAGTCGCATTTGAGTCGAAAATTCTCTTCAACGCGGCATCGCCGTCCTATCAGAAAAGCCCTAAACATCCGTAACGTTGCATCACCGTTCGAGCCACGCGCTATATCCGTACATACATGCCGGCCTATATAAACAATAAAAATGTTTTGCTTCCGTGAATGGTCGTTCTGCTCCACCATGAGGTGATCCTTAAAAGTAGAAGGAGCGAGACATGGACAGCACGGCCGACCTGAAGCGCTACGAATTGCTGATCGATGGCGAGTTTGTCCCGCCGAGCGGCGGCGATTATTCGACGAACCTCGATCCGTCCAACGAAGATCCCATCGCGTATGTGGCGCAAGGCACGTCGGCGGACGTCGATCGCGCGGTGCTGGCGGCGCGCGCCGCGCTCAAACCGTGGAACGCGATCCGTGCCGCGGAGCGTGGCCGCATCCTGATGAAGCTGGCCGACCTGCTGCGGGAGAACCAGGAAGAACTGGCGGCGCTCGAAAGTCTCGACGCCGGGAAACCGATCGCCGGCGTGCAGCGCCAGGACGTGCCCGCCGCCATCGATACACTCGCCTACTACGCCGGCTGGTGCGACAAGATCAACGGGCAGGTCGTGCCCGCGCGGCCCGACGCACTGACTTACACTGTGCGAGAGCCCGTTGGCGTCGTTGCCGCGATCGTTCCGTGGAACTTTCCGCTGATGATCGGCATGTGGAAGATCGCGCCAGCGCTCGCGTGTGGCTGCACGCTGATCGTCAAGCCGGCCGAAATCACGCCGCTCTCCGCGCTGATGGTCGGACGGCTCGCGCTGGAAGCGGGCGTGCCGCCGGGCGTGCTGAATATCGTGACCGGCAAGGGCTCGGTCGTCGGCGATGCGCTCGTCGCGCACCCGGGCGTCGACAAGGTGACGTTCACCGGGTCGCCCTCCGTCGGGCGCGGCATCCTGCAAGGCGCGGCGGGCAATTTCAAGCGCGTCACGCTGGAGCTGGGCGGTAAATCGGCCAATGTGATTTTCGCGGACGCCAATATTGACGGCGCCGTGCGCGCGGCCGCGTCCGGCATCTTCTTCAACGCGGGTCAGGTCTGCTCGGCGGGCTCGCGCATTCTCGCCCAGCGCGCCGTCTACGACGAGGTCGTCGAGCGTCTTGCGCAGCGCGCGCAGACAATCAAGCTCGGCGATCCGTCAAAGCGCGAAACGAATATGGGCCCGCTCATCTCCGCCAAGCAGATGAAGAGCGTGCTGGATTATGTCGATATCGGCAAGGGAGAGGGCGCGTCGCTCGTCACGGGCGGCAGGCGCTCAGGCGAGCGCGGTTACTTTGTCGAGCCTACGGTCTTCGCGAACGTCGAGCACGAGATGCGCATCTCGCAGGAAGAAATCTTCGGGCCGGTGGCGAGCGTGATTCCCTTCGACGACGAGGCCGACGCGCTGCACATCGCCAATGGCACCGCTTACAGTCTCGCCGCGGGCGTCTGGAGCGCGGACATCGGGCGCGTGCATCGCATGGCGGCCGGGTTGAAGGCGGGCACGGTCTGGGTCAATACCTACGGTTTCACGGACGTGCGCTTGCCGTGGGGCGGCGGCGGCGACTCGGGCTTCGGCCGCGAGCATGGCGATGTCGCGATCGAAAACTTCACCGAGCCGAAGGCCGTCTGGGTCGCGCTCACGCCCTGACGCCGTGAATGCGAAACGGGCGATCCGACTCGGCGGACCGCCCGTACGTATAAGAAGGAATCGTCAGACGCGCGCCGTTTCCTGGTTGCGCGCCCGCCAAAGCCGCGCCCGTTGCGCACTGTCTTCGTACTGGACAGTGTTCTGACGGCACGCTTCGATCGTCGAATTCTTGCGTTCGACGATCGCCTGGCACAGAAAGTCCGCGCTGTACGCCGTCAAAAGATGCGGCGTATGACGCTCGATGTATTGCGCAATTTTCCCGTAGTCGCTATCTGCCGATGCGAGCGAGCGGTACGTAGGCGCGTCCCAGCGGAACATCAGGTCGAGTTCTTCGAAAGCGGTGTTGAACGCGCAGACTTGCGCCTGAACTTCGCGGTCGTCGTTGTACATTGCATGGATCATGATCGTCTCCTGTATGGCCGTGGGGCTTGAAGGCAGGATAGGAAAAGCGATCCATAGACGATAGTTAAAGTTTTTTGGTTTATCTATTCATAAAGCGTTATGCATTGGGTTTGCCCGTCTTGGCGACGATCTGCGTGATCGCTTCGATCTGCGCGGCGCCTTCTTCGATCAAAAACTGCTTGAACGCGAGCGCCACCGGTGGGAGGCGTTTGTTGTTCCGATGCACGACGAACCAGCTCAGCATCACGGGAAAACCCTTGATATCCAGTACCGCGAGCTTGCCGACCTGCAACTCCATGCTGATCGTGTGCGCGGACAAAAAACTCAAGCCCATGCCGGCGATCACCGCCTGCTTGATCGTCTCCGTACTGGTGATTTCCATCGCGACGTTCAGGTTCGGAAGCCGACCGCCGAATCCTTCTTCCATCGAATTCCAGGTATCCGAACCACGCTCGCGGACGATGAACGGCTCATCGGCCAGCGCTTCGAGCGGCAGATTCTTTTTTCCGACGAGCGGATGATCCGGCGGCGCGACGATCACGTACGGATGCGGCGCGAAGGAAACGTTTACCGTGTCCATGTCGCGCGGCGGTCGAACCATCACGGCAAGATCGGTGAGATTGTCGGAAAGCTGATGCAGCAATTCCTCGCGATTGTGCACTGCGAGGTTGAGTCTCACGTCAGTGTTGCGCTGCGTGAATGCGGCGAGCAGCCGGGGAAAGAAGTAATCGCCCGCGCTAATCACGGCGACGTTGAGCGTACCGCCCGCGATGCCTTTGAGCCGCGCCATCGCGTCGTCGGCTTCGCGGAATTGCTCGAGGATCGCCCGACTGTAATGGAGCATTTCATTTCCCGCCGGCGTCAGATAAATTTTCTTGCCCAACTGCTCGAACAGCGGCAAACCGGCGTGTTCCTCGAGTTGCTTGACCTGCGTCGAGACCGCGGGCTGCGTGAGGTAAAGCTCCTCGGCGGCGCGCGAGAAGCTCAGCCGGCGAGCGACGGTCTCGAAGATCTTCAGTTGACGCAGGGTGGCGTTCCGCAGCACGGCGATCTCTCATCCATTAACGATTGCTAACTTATACAATAATTTTTTCTAACTTTCCTTAATCGTTTTTCTCCCCCACGATGCTTTCACGTTCGCCAAAGTTGTAAGGCGGACAGTCGCGGAAGGCACGAACGGCCATGCTCCACCCCAGGCATCGCCCGATATTTTCCGCGCAGCAACACGAGTACATTCGCACTACGAGAAGCCCTGTAAAGGCCACATCAACCATCCGGACTCTAGTGGGAACCGCCTGGAAATGATTCTTCGATCGCCTGACGCGGATCTTTGCCCGATGTGCGAATCGATCGCCCACCTCAAGACGCGCGACATGCGCAATACGCGCGACCGGCGGCCTCTCGCCCATGCCGCCTGGACCGAGCATTTCCCCTGACCGACCGCTCGCCGCCGACGCACCGCGCCGGCTTCTCGCAGCACATCAAGCGCCGCACGAGCGCTAAGACAGATAACGGAGACAGACATGGCAAGCGCAGACACGGTTGTGTCCGGGCAATCGCACGGGCGTCATCACAACAGATGGTTCCAACTAGTCATCGGCATCATATGCATGGGGCTGGTCGCGAACCTGCAGTACGCATGGACACTTTTCGTCGTTCCGATGGATGCGAAACACCATTGGGGACAAGCGGCGATCCAGACCGCCTTCACCATCTTCATCGTCACCGAAACATGGCTCGTGCCGGTCGAAGGCTGGCTCGTCGATAAATTCGGACCGCGCCCGGTGGTGATGGGCGGCGCGATCTGTGCCGCCATCGGCTGGATGATCGATGCCCACGCCACCACGCTCATGCACCTGTACATCGCGGCGGTCGTCGCGGGTATCGGCGCGGGCTGCGTGTATGGCACCTGCGTCGGCACGGCGCTCAAGTGGTTCCCGGACAAGCGCGGTCTCGCGGCGGGCATGACGGCGGCGGGCTTCGGTGCGGGCGCGGCTGTCACCGTGATTCCAATCTCGAACATGATCCAGAGCTCCGGCTACGAGCACGCGTTCATGTTCTTCGGCATCCTGCAGGGCGCATGCATCTTCGTGCTCGCGCTGATGCTCGTGCGTCCGAATCCGCCGAAAGGCATCGTGCCGGCCAGGCGCGTCGTGTCGACAAAGATCGATTACACGACCGGACAGATGGTGCGCTCGCCGCTCTTCTGGGTGCTGTATCTGATGTTCGTGTTCGTCGCGGCGGGCGGAGTCATCGCGACGGCGCAGTTCGGGCCGATCGCGAAGGAGTACGGCTTCGCGAAGATGCCGGTGAGCCTCCTTGGCGTGACGTTGCCGCTGCTCGCGATGACCTTGTCCATCGACAATCTGTGCAACGGCTTCACGCGACCGCTCTGCGGCTTCATCTCCGACAAGATCGGCCGCGAGAACACGATGTTCATCATCTTTCTCGGTGAAGGCGTCGCGCTGCTCGGGCTGATGGAATTCGGCCACAATCCGTATCTCTTCATGCTGTTCGCGGCGATGACGTTCCTGTGCTGGGGCGAAATCTTCTCGATCTTCCCGGCAACCTGCGCCGACACCTTCGGCAGCAAGTACGCCGCCGCGAATGCGGGCACGCTCTACACGGCGAAAGGCACGGCGTCGATGCTGGTGCCGCTCGCATCGGTGCTCGCGTCGATCGGTTCGTGGAACGCGGTGTTCATTACGGCGGCAGTGACATCGATCGCGGCGGGACTGTGCGCGAAATTCGTCCTCGCGCCGATGAGAAAGCGCTGGATCGAAAACACCGTCGAGCAGACGTCGGAGGAATCGTCGTCGATCAACGCGTCGTTGCGGACCGGCTCGATTCAATGAAACACGGCGCGCCGACGTTGAGCGTATCGCTGCATCAACTGAGGCTCTTCGTCACCCTCGCGCGGCATCGCAGCTTCACGCGCGCGGGCGACGAATTCGGTATCACGCAATCGGCGGTCAGCCGCGGCATCCGGGAACTCGAAGACGAGATCGCGCTGCGGCTGTTCGATCGCACCACGCGCCAGGTCGCGCTCACCGACACCGGCCGCAAGCTGCTCGCGCGCATCGCGCCGCTCGTCGAAGAGCTGGAGGCCGCCTTGAGGCCGCGCGCGCAGGCGTTCGGCGAGCCGGGCGTCGTGAATCTCGCGAGCAGTTGCGCGCTCACGGCCAGCGTCTTGCCCGCGATGCTCGCGTCGTGCCGCGAGCGCCTGCCGGATATCGCAGTCGTCGTGCTCGACAGGCCGCAGAACGCCGTGCTGCAACTCGTGCGCTCCGGCGAGGCGGAACTGGGCGTCGTCATCGCGCCCGACAAACTCGACGAACTTGTCGCAGAGCCGCTTTTCGCCGATGGACTCGCGGCCGTCGTCAGCGCGTCGCATCGTCTGTCCGTGGCGGCGCACATCGACTGGCAGCAGTTGCGCGGCACACCGCTTCTTCTTCTCGACGACGACACCGGCAGCCTCGGCACGATCGAATCCGCGCTTGCGCTGCATGGCGTAACCGGCGCGGTGCGCCAGAAGTTCACGCAATCGGCGGCGGTTGCGCGCATGGCCGAGGCCGGGCTCGGCGTCGGCATCTTGCCGATGCATGCGCGCGCCGCGTGCGACAGCGCGCGGGCGCGCTTCATTCCGCTCGTGCCCGACACTTCGCGCACCATCATGCTCGTGCGGCGGAAGAGCCGCGCGTTACGCGCGAGCGCGGCGCATGTGTGGTCACATGTCATCGCGTCGGCGTCGCATACTCTGGTTTCGGGTCAGGCCGTCGAAGCCTGACCGTCCCTATCCTCATCGCATTCCAGCCCGCGGCGCGTCCGGCGCATGCGGGTTTTCGCTCGTGCGCGATTGCATATTTCGCCTTGTCCTCATTGCACACGGAATGTAGTATCTTGTATATCAGAAGGAAACAAAGCGATAACCCTCAGGAGACGAAGCATGAAAATCTGCGTGTACGGCGCCGGCGCGATCGGCGGCTATATGGGAGCGCAACTGGCGCGCGCCGGGGCGGACGTCAGTTTTGTGGCGCGCGGCCCGCATCTCGCGGCGATGCAGGCTAATGGCGTCAAGCTTCGAGTCGATGGCGAAGAGCACGTCGTCAAGGTGCGCTGCACGAACGATCCCGCCGAACTCGGCCCGCAGGACTACGTGATCATCGCGCTCAAGGCGCATTCGATTCCGGGCGTCGTCGATCTGATTCCGCCGTTGCTCGGCCCCGAAACGGCGATCGTCACCGCCGTCAACGGCCTGCCTTACTGGTACTTCTACAAGCACGGCGGCGAACTCGAAGGCACGAAGCTGCAAAGCGTCGATCCGGGCGGCCGTCAGTGGGACGTGTTCGGTCCGCAACGCGCTATCGGCTGCGTGCTGCTGCCGGCGGCGGAGATCGCGGAGCCGGGCGTCATCGAACATCACTACGGCAAGAAGTTTCCGATCGGCGAGCCGAGCGGCGAAATCACGCCGCGCCTGCAGGCGCTGCACGACATGATGGCGAAAGCGGACATGGAAGCGCCGATGCGCGACAACATCCGCGACGAAATCTGGCTGAAGCTCTGGGGCAACCTGTGCTTCAACCCGATCAGCGCGCTCACCGGCGCGACGCTCGACGTGCTGACGAGCGATCCCGGCACGCGCGCGCTCTCGAAGGCGATGATGCTGGAAGCGAAGGCCATCGGCGACAAGATCGGCGTGAACTTCCGGGTCGATGTGGAGCGGCGCATCAACGGCGCGGGCGCGGTCGGCGCGCACAAGACCTCGATGCTGATGGACTGCGAGGCGGGACGCCCGATGGAGATCGATCCGCTGATGACCGTCGTGCAGGAAATCGGCCGGCTGGTGCACGTCGACACGCCGATGCTCGATGCGGTTCTCGCATTGATCAAGCTGCGCGAGGGCGTGAATCAGGGCACGGCCAAGCCGTTGCCGCCCCCGCAGTCTCAAAAAGCCGCCTAAACTGCAAGCGAAGGGACCGGCGTTGTTTCTGATATACAAGATGCAAAATATGTTGCGCGCTGTTGCAATGCAGCATATACTGAGGGCTCTTGAGTGATTTAACCGGAGCCTGAAATGAGCATCGCCCTGTTGGTTGTTGTCGGATTCGCGCTGGTTGCCGTGGGTGTAGGTGTTACGTTTATGATTGCGTCGGCGGTGCCGCAGAGCATGCTGCAGCGCGCACAGGATCACGGTCGCTTCGCCGGTCTCGCGGCGGATGACCAGAACGGCGGTTCGGGCAAGCGTGTCGACGCTCGCCGTCCGCACTTGGGAAATCAAGCCATCAATGCCATCTGATACTCAATCCGTAGACAGACCGGAAGTGCGCCCCGATGTACGTCCATCCGGGCTGACGCTTTCGCTGGAGCCGATCAATGCCACGGTTTCGCTGCGCGATCAGGCGTACGCGAAGCTGCGGCAGGCCATCGCCGAGGCGGACATTTATCGCTCGCGTGAAGAAATCCGTCTGGACGAGAAAGAACTGACCGAAGCGCTCGGCGTGTCGCGCACGCCCATCCGCGAGGCCATGACGCTGCTCGAGCAGGAAGGCTTTCTGCGCACCGTGCCGCGCCGTGGCGTTTATATCCTGCGCAAGACCAAGCGCGAGATCGTCGAGATGATTCATATGTGGGCGGCGCTGGAGAGCATGGCGGCGCGCCTCGCGACGCAGCGCGCGACGGACGAGGAAATCGCCCATCTGCGCCACATGTTCGACAATTTCCGCGACTCTACGCCCGCCGAGCATATCGACGAATATTCGGATGCGAATATCGCGTTCCACTCGGCCATCGTGCGGCTGTCGAAGTCGGAAATCATCTTCGAGACGATCAAGAACATCTTCGTGCACGTGCGCGCGATCCGTAAGATGACCATCGCGCAGAGCGACCGGGCGTCGCGCTCGATCGTCGATCACATGCGCATCATCGAAGCGCTGGAAAAGCGCGACACGGAGCTGGTCGAACGACTGGTGAAGCAGCATTCGCTCGATCTCGCGGCGTTCGTCGAGGCGAATTGCGACTTTCTGGACTGATTTCGGATTGAAGTAGCGGCAGTAAAAGAATAGGCCGCGCGGCGTTTGCCGCGCGGCCTTTCTCGTTTCAGCGCATCGCGTGCAGCATGGTTTCGCCGAGCGCGGCCGGCGAATCCGCGACGTAGATCCCCGCTGACTTCATCGCGTCGATCTTCGCGGCAGCCGTGCCCGAGCCGCCCGAGATGATCGCGCCCGCGTGGCCCATGCGCCGTCCCGGCGGCGCGGTCGTTCCAGCGATGAAGCCGACCACCGGCTTCTTCGTCTTTGCGTCCTTCAGGAATTGCGCCGCTTCTTCCTCCGCCGACCCGCCGATCTCGCCGATCATGATGATGCCTTCGGTCGCATCGTCTTCCAGGAAGAGCGCGAGACAGTCGATGAAATTCGTCCCGTTCACCGGATCGCCGCCGATGCCGATGCACGTCGTCTGCCCGAGCCCCGCCGCAGTCGTCTGCGCGACGGCCTCATACGTCAGCGTGCCCGAACGCGACACGACGCCGATCTTCCCCGGCCGATGAATATGCCCCGGCATGATGCCGATCTTGCATTGCCCCGGCGTGATGACACCCGGACAGTTCGGCCCGACGAGCCGGCTTTCCGAACCCGCGAGCGCGCGCTTCACGCGCAGCATGTCGAGCACCGGAATGCCTTCCGTGATGCAGACGATGAGCGGGACGTGCGCATCGATGGCTTCGAGGATCGCATCGGCGGCGAAGGGCGGCGGCACGTAGATCACCGAGGCATCGGCGCCGGTTTTCGCGACCGCATCTGCGACGGTATCGAACACGGGCAGATCGAGATGCGTCGTGCCGCCTTTTCCGGGCGTCACGCCGCCGACCATACGCGTGCCGTACGCGATCGCCTGTTCCGAGTGGAAGGTGCCTTGCGCGCCGGTGAAGCCCTGGCAGATCACTTTCGTATTCTTGTCGATGAGAACGCTCATTTGGACTCTCCTGCAACGACGGCGGAAACGATCTTGTCGGCGGCATCGGCGAGATTTTCGGCGGGGATGATGGCGAGGCCGGACGTGCGCAAAATCTCGCGGCCCGCGTCGACGTTCGTTCCCGCGAGGCGCACGACGAGCGGCACGCTCAGATCGATCTCGCGCGCCGCCGCGACGACGCCTTGCGCGATCACGTCGTAGCGCATGATGCCGCCGAAGATGTTGACGAGAATGCCTTTCACCTTCGGATCGCGCAGGATCAGCTTGAACGCGGTCGCGACGCGTTCCTGCGTCGCGCCGCCGCCGACGTCGAGAAAGTTCGCCGGCTCGCCGCCGTAAAGCTTGATGATGTCCATCGTGGCCATCGCGAGGCCCGCGCCGTTCACCATGCAACCGATGTTGCCGTCGAGCTTCACGTAATTGAGGCCGTGCCTCGCCGCTTCGATTTCGGCGGGATCTTCCTCGTCCTCGTCGCGCAGCTTTTCGATATCGGGATGGCGGTAGAGCGCGTTGTCGTCGAAATTGAGCTTGGCGTCGAGCGCGATGACATCGCCCGAACCGGTCACGACGAGCGGATTCACTTCGACAATCGACGCATCCAGATCGACGAACGCCTGATACAGCGCGCCGATGAATTTGGACGCCGCCTTGACCTGATTCCCGGCGAGCCCGAGTCCGAATGCGATCTGCCGCGTGTGAAAGGGCTGAAGTCCGGTCGCCGGATCGATCGCGACTTTGAGAATTTTCTCCGGCGTGCGATGCGCGACTTCCTCGATTTCCATGCCGCCCTCGGTCGACGCCATGATCGTGATGCGCGAACTCGCGCGATCGACCAGCATGCCGAGATACAGCTCGCGCACGATATCGCAGCCTTCTTCGACGTAGAGACGCTTCACTTCCTTGCCCGCCGGTCCTGTCTGCTTCGTGACGAGCACGGACGCGAGCATCTTCTGGGCGTTCTCACGCACCTCGTCCACCGATTTCACGACGCGCACGCCGCCTTTGCCGTCGGGATCGTTGATGAAGCGGCCCGCGCCGCGGCCGCCCGCGTGAATCTGCGATTTGACGACCCAGGCAGGGCCGGGCATCGCGCTGGCGGCGTCGGCGGCTTCCTGCGCTGAAAAGGCGACACGGCCCTCCGGCACCGCGACGCCGTATTTTCGTAACAGCGCTTTCGCCTGGTATTCGTGGATGTTCATTGCGTCTCCTGATGTCCTCTAATGGGAATTCGCACGGCTCGGAAGAATGCTCGAGTTGTCGTGCTGAAATAAACTTTCGAAGACACTGAAAACGGAAGGCGGGAATTTGTGCGATGCAGTATGAAACGCGCGCGAACTGTTGATGTGTGGGAGGTCCGGTGATTGATGCGGTGCATCACAGGGTTTGTATCAATCGGATGATGCTTGTGTCTGGAATATTGTATATCACAGCGAGTGACACGCAGCGCGGCGTCCTGTGAATGGACGAGCAAGAGCGGTCATCAACATCTGGGTCGATCCGACGGTCTACGCGCCGGGCACGATGGCGCAGACGATGTACATATAAATGTGAACCTATAAACGTCGTAATAGATTGGGAGACAAGCCATGACGGTGAACACTTCTGGCAAGGCGCTGGACGGCGTGCGCATCCTCGATTTCACGCACGTTCAGTCCGGACCGACGTGCACGCAGTTGCTCGCGTGGTTCGGCGCGGACGTCATCAAGGTCGAGCGCGCGGGCTCGGGCGACATTACGCGGGAGCAGTTGCGCGACATTCCCGACGCCGACAGCCTCTACTTCACGATGCTCAACCATAACAAGCGCTCGATCACCATCGACACGAAGAATCCGGAAGGCAAGAAGGTGCTCGAGACGCTCGTCAAGAAGTGCGACGTGCTCGTCGAGAACTTCGCGCCGGGCGCGCTCGATCGCATGGGCTTCACGTGGGAGCGCATCCAGGAGCTGAATCCGCGGATGATCGTCGCGTCGGTGAAGGGCTTCGGGCCGGGACCGTACGAAGACTGCAAGGTGTACGAGAACGTCGCGCAATGCGCGGGCGGCGCGGCATCCACGACCGGTTTCGAAGACGGCCCGCCGACCGTCACCGGCGCGCAGATCGGCGATTCGGGCACCGGACTGCATCTCGCGCTCGGCATCGTCACGGCGCTCTATCAGCGCAACACGAGCGGCCGCGGCCAGAAAGTGCTCGCCGCGATGCAGGACGGCGTGCTCAATCTCTGCCGCGTGAAGCTGCGCGATCAGCAGCGCCTCGAACGCACCGGCGTCATGAAGGAATATCCACAGTATCCGAACGGCACGTTTGGCGAAGCGGTGCCGCGCGCGGGCAACGCGTCCGGCGGCGGTCAGCCGGGCTGGATTCTGAAGTGCAAGGGCTGGGAAACCGATCCGAACGCCTACATCTATTTCATCACGCAGGCGCCGGTGTGGGCCGAAATCTGCAAGGTGATCGGCAAGGAGGAATGGATCGATCATCCGGACTACAAGACGCCGAACGCGCGCCTGCCACATCTGAAGCAGATCTTCGATGAAATCGAGCACTGGACGATGTCGAAGACCAAGTTCCAGGTCATGGAGATTCTCAACAAGCACGACATCCCATGCGGCCCGATTCTCTCGATGAAGGAAATCGCCGAAGAGCCGTCGCTGCGCAAGACGGGAACCGTCGTCGAAGTGGATCATCCGGTGCGCGGCAAGTATTTGACGGTCGGCAATCCGATCAAGCTGTCCGATAGCCCGACCGAAGTCGTGCGCTCGCCGCTGCTCGGCGAACACACCGATGAAGTCATGGCCGAATTGGGCTACACGCCGGACCAGGTCGCCACGCTCCGGAGTCTAGGCGCGATCTGATAGCTCTTACACGCTTGGACGTCCGCCTTTGGAAGAAGGCGGCGCAGGCTCGTGCACGCGCATCAACGGAGACGCGCACGCGGCGTCGGCCATGCCGCTGCATCGGACCGACGCGAACGCCGCGTCGGGCGTACTCGATGAAATTGCGCGTCGCGAAGTACAAGCAGGCGCCGTGCGGGCCTGCTCTGAAGTTTCTGGAGGAGGGGACAGGGGCGCGGACCACGTATGTCCGCGTCCCTTTATAAGGGAGACACACTTGACACACTGGATTCGTTTTCGCGATGCGGGCGGCAGCATCGGCTTCGGCACGCTCGATCAGCATTCGGGCCGCGTCGTGCAGCACGACGGCGCAATGTTCGACAATCCGCGCCCGACCGACATATCGTTCGCCGTCGACGATCTGACGCTGCTCGCGCCGTGCCAGCCGAGCAAGGTCATCGCGCTGTGGAACAACTACTACGCGTTGTCGCAGAAGCTCGATAAAGCGCCGCCGAAGCATCCGCTCTTTCTCATCAAGCCGCCGATGTCGGTGATCGGGCCGGCCGAATCGATCCGCCGGCCGAAGAGCTATCACGGCAAGATCGCGTACGAGGGCGAGTTGGGCATCGTCATCGGCAAGACGGTGAGCGGGGCGTCGGTCGAGGAAGCCGAGCGCGCGATCTTCGGCTATACGTGTGTGAATGACGTGACGGCCATCGAACTGCTGCAGGAAGATCCCAACTTCGCGCAATGGTGCCGCTCGAAGGGCTTCGATACCTTCACGTGCCTGGGACCGTGCATCGCGACCGGGTTCGACTGGCGCACGGCGAACGTGGTCACGACGCTCGAAGGCGTCGAGCGTCAGAACTATCCGCTCGACGACATGATCTTTTCGCCGGCCGAACAGGTGAGCAGGCTGTCGCAGGACATGACGCTCGTGCCCGGCGATGTGATCGCGTGCGGCACGTCGATCGGCGTCGGCTCGATCAAGGACGGCGCGCGTGTGGATGTGTCGATCATGGGGATCGGCACGTTGTCGAATGTGCTTGAGGCATGATCGGCGATGGACTGACCGGCGCGCTGTGCGTGCTCGCGGCATTATCGGCGGGTTCGGCGATGCGAGTCTCGAGCGGATGGCAGGCAATGAGCTTGATCATCGCCGCTGTTTGCTGCGCGAGTGGCGCGCCGGGCGCCATTGCGCTCGCGCTTGCCGTGGTCGCGGCAGTCGTCGGGTGCCGGTCCGGCCGCTTCGCGTCGAGCGCTTCGACGCAATCGCTGCTTGCCACGGTTGCGTTCGTCGCGTGGGCGCTGCCGCAATCTGGCAGCGTGCACGCGATGCTGGCGGGCGGCGCGCTCGCGGCCCTGGCTGGCATTCTTTTCATGCGACGCACGAGCCGCGAGCGTTTGGACGTCCAGTCCGTGCATCTCGCCTGCGCCGGCGCGTGCGCGGCGCTGGCTTACATCCTCGGCGCGCAGTCGGGCGCGCTCGCCGTCCTGCCGGTCGTCGCGATGATCGCGCTCATCGGCGCGCACCTGGCGCTCGCGATGGGCGGCAGCGCGGCTTCGCCGGTCGCGGGTTTATTGAGCGTTACGGCCGCGTGCGGGCTGATGCTCACAGCGGCGGTCGGCGGCCCGCATGGCGCTCTGGTCGTGGCGTGCGCGGCGATCGCCGCCGGTAGCGCGCGATCCGTGGCCTTCGCCGGCCCCCTTCGGGAGACACCATGAAACGACAAAGCCGGCGCAACCCTCGCGCCGGCTCTGCATCGCCATGTCAAATACGTATCAACGATCCCGATTCCACAACGCGCCGAGCACGAAACCCACGGCCGCCGCGATCAGCACGCCCTGAATCGGCTGGCTCGCGACCGCGAGACGCACGTTGTCGACGGTCTGCCCGTAGCTTTGCTGCAAGTTGCCATACGCCTGCCGCACCTTGCCCTCGGCTTGCGTGCCTTCGTCGCCCGTCAGCGCGCCGACCGCGTCCTGCACCTTGCCGACGACCTTCTGTGCCGCGCCTTCCACTTGATCTTGCACCATGGTGCCTCCCTTTCGGTTGAGCGGTTTCTCGTGAGTCCGGATTGCCGGAACGCACCAACACAGCACGTGGCGTGCCCGGATGCCGTCAGGCCGGGCCAATGAGCGTTCTGACAGCGTCGATCAGATCGTCGATCGAAAGCGGCTTGCGCCGGAACTGCGCTTGCGGATGCTCGAGCGCGGGCGCGTTGGCCGCGGCGCTCGTCAGGATTACGGGCACGCTCGCGAGGCCGTCGCTCGCGGCCATTTGCCGAATCAGCTCGACGCCGTCCATGTGCGGCATCATCCAGTCGGTGATGACGAGCGCGGGCGGGTTCGAGCGCGCCGCGTCGAGCGCGCTGCGCCCGTTCGGCGCCGTCGATACCTCGTAGCCCTCCATTTCGAGCACGAGCCGCCATGTGGTCAGGATGTCGAATTCATCGTCGACGACGAGGATCTTTTTCATGCGCGCGCGCCGGGGTCCGATACAGGGAGCGCGGGCGCGATCGACGAATGTCCGGACAGCAGACCCGTCGGGCCGATGAATCCTTCGCTGATATGCAGGCCGCGCGAATCGATCGTCAGGCGGCGGATCGCGGAATCGTGCGGGCCTTCGCGCTGCTTGACGACCGACAGCATGCGATACAGCGCCGAGTTCGCCTCCACGTAACGCATCAGCACGATGTTCTCGGTCATCGCCGACGCGCGCAGTGTCGTGGGCGCCACGACCTCGCCGTAGAGCGGCATTTCCTCGGTGAGCACGGTCGTCACGGCGGCGGCGCGCAGGCGGTGCGTGAGCGCGTTGAGAAAAAGGCCGAAGCGCTCGGTGCGGTTCGCGGACTGAAAGAATCCGTCGATGCCGTCGACCACGAGCCGCGACGCCTGCGCGTTGCCGACCGCGTTCAGCAGCTCGACGGCGAGCTCGTCGATCGCGAGTTCCACAGCCGGATGCCAGTGGATCGCGAGGCGTCCCTCCTGCGCGGCCGGCGCGAGATCGATGCCGACCGACCGCGCCTTCGCCAGCAGCCGCTCCGGCGATTCGTAGAGACCGAAGTAGACGCAGCGCTCGCCGCGTTCGACGCCCGCCTGCAGAAATTTGAGCCCAAGCAGCGTCTTGCCGATGCCCGACGGCCCGACGAGCGTGGTGGTCGAGCCGCGCACGACGCCGCCGCCGAGCATCTGGTCGAAATCGGGAAAGCCGAAGCCTAGCTGGTTCGTGAAGTCCGGCGTGCATGCGTCCTTCGCCGGCGACGCCTCGATGCGCGGATACGTCACGAGTCCGTTATCGGTGATCTTGAAGAAGTGCTTGCCGAGCAGATGATCGCGGGCGCGCAGCTTGTGGACCTCGATTTCGCGAGCGCGCCGCATGCCGGTGTTATAGCGGTTCAGTTCGATGAGTCCGTCGACGAGCGTGTGCTCCGGATGCGGCTCGTTGCCTGAAAGCGGCGCGAGGATCAGCGTCGTGCAGCGCGCGGCGCTCACGAAGGCCGAAAGCTCGTGGATGAACTGCGAGAGCTCGAGTTCCGTCGAACTGAATTCGCGCGCGCTGCGAAAGCCGTCGATGACCATGAAGCGCGGCCGGCTCGTCTTGATGGTCGATGCGATCAGCGCAAGAAAACCGGACAGCCCGTCGCGCATCAGCTCATGGTAGCCGGAGACGAACAGCATGCGGTCGGAGATGGCGTCGGCGTTGTAGAACGACAGTGCGCGCAGATGCGACAACAGTTTCGTATGCGATTCGGCGATCAACGTGATGTACAGGACCGTGTCGCCCTGCGCGACACGATGAAAACCGACCTGCGACGAAAGAATCGTCTTGCCCGCGCCCGCCATCCCTTCGATCAGATACAGACCGCCCTCGACAAGGCCACCGCCCAGTATTTCGTCCAGGCCCGTGACGCCGGTCGTCACGTTGCCGTCGCCGGCGGCTTGCGGCCAGGGTTGGTCGGAAGAGTGCTTGTCGTCGTGGCTCATGGATGTGCGTTTTTTACTCGGCGTAGCGGCCTTTTTGAGAAGGCGCATTATGGCTGACTCTCGGCAAGCTGTGGCGGCTGCCATGACGGTCGCCCTTGCGCAGCGGATTCTCGCGCCTTCTTGTGCCTATCTTTGTCGCTCCGTGCATCGCGTGCTTCTGCGAACGCCTTTTGTACGCATTTTTCACGCCCAATCTGCTTGGCAGATGAGAGAGACTGCCCGCCGACAGGAATTCTTTGAGAACTCTCTCATGGGCAGACGGCGCGGCGGCTGGTGAAATAGCGCTCCATGTCGTACACGGACGCCGTGTTTTCTCCGGTTGCTCCTTCCGGCGCTCGTGCGCCCTCATTGCCTTCTATTTGCCATGCACCGTTCGCACTCGATTCCGGGCGTCTTTGCGCTCGCCGCCAGTCTTTTTGCAGTCTTTGCCGCGGCCGCCACGCCGGTTCACGCCGTCGAGAACGTGCCCGACGCTCGTATCTTGTCGGCTGCGCCGTTCGTTTATCAGGGCGATCGCGGCATCTTCTCGCGCATGCCCGTCGAACCGTCCGATTCGCGCATTCTGAAGCCGATCGCGCCGATTCAGGATGCGAGCGATTTCCGCGTGCCGCAAGATCGTTTCAAGCGCCAGTCGGCTATCTGAAGACGCGCGCGTTCATTGCGGTGTTCGGCTGGAATCGGAAGCTATAGCGCGCCATAATGTTTTCCGGGCGACATGTTTTGTCGTTACGGGAAAATCGCAATGAAGCGTCTCGTGGTTGCGCAAATCGTGGTAATTGCCGCCGGCCTGTCGGCGCCATTGGCGCGGGGCGAGGATCCGTTATCGAATAATGCCGAAGTATCCGCGAAAAATGGCGATGTCGCGGAATTCGAGAATCTGAGTTCGGGCAATCAATTAACGGCGCTGCGTAAGACTTTCAATGGCACTTTCGGCGCGAGTCTTTCGTATTATCCCGGTCAGATGACTTACTACGCCGCGTTGTTTCAGCAACGGACGATCTGGCGCGTATTCAAATCGCAAAACGACGCGCGCGCCGAAGCGATCTATTCGGATTTCGCCAAGACATCCAGCACGCTCGCCGACGCGGAAATCAGGCGCATCAAGCTGGAAGCGGAAAAGGCATATGCCGATCGGCAGATCGCCGCCCAGCAGGATCGCGCAAGCCGGCTGCAAGCGGACCTCGATATTGCCCGTGCGCAGCAGACCCAAGTGACGAGCTACCAACTGGAGCAGCAGAACGCGATCCGTGAACTGCGCACCGAGCAGGCCGCCGCGCAGGCGCAGCTTCGGGCACTGCAGATTCGTGTGCAGGAACTGCAAAAGCAGTCCGACAGCGATCTTCCCGCCGCGACCAGATAGCGCTTTCGAGACGAACCTACGCACGTCATCAATTTGGGAGTTGTCCGCTTAAAGCCTGCAAATCATGGCGCTACAATCCGGCAGCTTCTGGATCGCTCATCGACTGCGTAGACGCTTCGAGATCGATTCATGAATCTGCCTTCCGCCCCCAGGAATGGTCTCTGAACTGAGGTGCGCGCTCAGCGGCTCCCGCCTGAATTTGAAACGCATGAACTCCAAGATGCTTACGAAAACCCTCGCCGTTAGTCTCATCTCCGCTGCCGTACTCGCGGGCTGCTCGTCCGTTTCGGGACCGGCTTTCAATATCAGCGAAATCACGACGTCGAACGGTCAGAAGGCCTTCCGCGCTGAGCGCTATGGCCTGTTCGAAAACGGCAGCGCCTGTATGACCGCAGCCCAGAAAATATGCGGCAATCAGCCGGTGAACGTGTTGCAGACGATCGCCGGCACGAATGCCGCGAAGGATCCGCGCAATGTGATCTTCAACTGCGCGGCGCCTGTCCAGCCGGCTCCCGCAGCGCCTGCTGCACCGGTGGCTGAGCCGCAACCGGCTCCGGTGGTCGTGCCGGCTGCTCCGCGCAAGGTCGTGCTGGATGAGAAGACCAATTTCGACTTCGACAGTGCAGATCTGAAGCCCAAGGCCAAAGCTACGCTCGACAAACTCGTCGCTGATGCGGGCGGTGTAAGGTTCGGATCGGTCACGGTCGAGGGTTACACGGACTCGACAGGCCCGAGCGCCTATAACGTCGGTCTGTCGCAGCGCCGCGCTGCCGCCGTGGTCGACTATCTGCGCAGCCATGGTCTGAACGCTGACAATTACTCGGTGAAGGGCTTCGGCAAGTCGAACCCGGTCGCGACGAATGCAACGACCGTCGGCCGCGCGGAAAATCGTCGCGTCGAAGTCACGCTCACGCCGTAAGACGTCACATCAGAGGTCGATAAGAGAACCCGCGAGCTAACCGGCTCGCGGGTTTTTTTTGTTTTGTGCCGCCGCGCAACAATCAGAAAAGCGCAAGTTGTTCGCGTCCCGGTCCGCCTTCCAGCGTGAGCAAATGCCGCTTGCGGTCGACGCCGCCGGCATAACCGGTCAGTGCGCCGTCGATGCCGATCACGCGATGACACGGCACGATGATCGAAACGGGATTGCGCCCGTTCGCGCCGCCGACCGCCCGCGCCGCTCCCGCCGGCAAGCCGAGACGGCGCGCGAGATCGCCGTAAGTCCAGGCGTCGCCGAACGGAATCTGCCGCAGCGCATCCCAGACTTGCCGCTGAAACACGGTGCCCTGAAGTTGCAGCGCGATCGAAAACTCCGTGCGCGCTCCGGCGAAATATTCGTCGATCTGCTCACGCGCGTGCGCAATCACGCGGGCTCTGGGCGCCGTGTCGGACAAACCGGATTCCGGCGCGCCAGCGGGACAATGCTTCTGCCCGACGAAGAAGATGCCTGTCAGACAGTCGTTCTCGGCGCGATACAGAATGCGTCCGAGCGGGCTCGGGCCGACATGACATTCGATCACTTCGACGCTCCGCGCGACGGCCGTTTCAGATGAACGGATTGTCGGCGGTGCCGGACGGCGCGGCCGGTTCGTCGGGCAGCTTCGCAGGCAGCGACGCATCGCTTTGCAGCGCTTCGACGATCGCGCCGATCGCTTTCTGCAACGCCAGCGCATTCGCGAGACCGGATTTGTCGCGCGAGATCGTCAGGTCGCCGCTGATCGTCAGGCGCTTCGTGCCGTTCTCGATGTTGATCGCGTCGCCGGCGATGTTCATCACGTCCGTATCGTTTGCAAATGGCTTAAACACCGCGCAATCCTCCAATTCGCTTGTCCTTCAGGCCGTCTGGGATGCCCGGAAACGCGAGACCGCTCATCGCTTCCAGTTCGCGCACGGTTTTCATCGTGTACGCGTTCGTCGGCGTATTTTCGATTACCACCGCGAACGCGATCTGCCGCTGCGGCAAATAGACTACTTTATATAGTTGCGTCGGCACGAACACGCGCGATTCGCCGATCGTCTGCAACTGGCGTCCCGAGAAGAGCGGGCCGGTGACGACATACGCTTCGCCCGAGTCCTCCGTCAGCCGGCGCACCGCTTCCTCGATACGCGACCAGATGCGCCGGTTGTTCGACGGATCCTGCGGCACGATGTTCGCCAGCGAGAACGATTCCGCCATGCCTTTCTTGCTCGCGCGATCGCCCGCGGGACTCATGTGGCCGCGATCGTAGCCGCTCCTTTTGTAATCGGAGAGCTGCGCGCTGTCGCCGGGCGGAAGACGCTTGTCGACGAAGAACCGGTTCGTGCGCGTGTTGTTCTTCGCTTCATCGACGCTATTCGCGGTCAGATGTTCCGCCGACCACAGCGGCCCTTTGGTGATGCCGGAGTGCAGCAGCGCAAAGTCGGTGTAACAGACTTCCTGCGTGGCCGCGCGCATCTTCGAATTGACGACGACCGGCGCGCGGCCGTTCGGGCTGAACTGCGGGCAGTCGTTCGCGAATGCGCCGATGCTCGCGAAAGCGAAGAGCGCGGCGGCGAAAGCCTTGATGCGGAGTTGCATGCTTGTGAAGATCCTGACGACGATCGGGGCGCAAAGTATAAGCGCTGAGGGCGGCGCGCGGCGCGGGCGAAGGTATGGCCGCGTGTGAAATTCAGCCGCGCTAGAATGCGTCGGCCGACGTCATCCCGATATCAAAAAATGAATCCACTGCGCAGCAAGCCGTCCGCCGTAAGATCGCTCGTGTTGTCGCTCGCAATGTCCTTCGCGTTCCATGCGAATGCTCAAGACACTGCACAAGCGCCGGGCAACGAGGGTCCCGCCTACGGTCCCGAGTTGCAGGGCTTCGATTATCCGTATCCGGTCGCGAATTTCGCGCTGACGTCGCAACGTCAAGTGGTGCGCATGGCGTACATGGACGTGCATCCGCCGCATCCGAACGGCCGCACCGCGGTGCTGCTGCACGGCAAGAACTTCTGTTCGGCCACGTGGAAGCAGACCATCGATACGTTGACGAACGCGGGTTATCGCGTGATCGCGCCGGATCAGATCGGCTTTTGCAAGTCGACCAAACCCGCGCGATATCAATACAGCTTCCAGCAGCTTGCTCGCAACACGCACGCGCTGCTGGCGGCGCTCGGCGTATCGAGGGCGACGCTCATCGCGCATTCGACGGGCGGCATGCTCGCCGTGCGCTATGCGCTCATGTATCCGCGCGAGACGGAGCAGCTCGTGCTCGTCAATCCGATTGGACTAGAGGACTGGAAGGCGAAGGGCGTGCCGTCGATTTCCGTCGACGACTGGTATGCACGCGAATTGAAGACGAGCGCCGACGGCATTCGCCGGTATGAGACGAGCACGTACTACGCGGGACAGTGGCGCGCCGATTACGAGCCGTGGGTGCAGATGCTCGCGGGGATGTATCGCGGGCCGGGCAAGGATATCGTCGCGTGGAATTCGGCGTTGTTGTACGACATGATCTACACGCAGCCCGTCGTCTACGATTTCGACCAGTTGAAAACCCCGACGCTCTTGCTCATCGGCGACAAGGACACGACCGCGATCGGCAAGGATTTCGCACCGCCTGAAATTCGCCCGACGCTCGGCCGATATCCCGATCTCGCGAAACTGGCGAAGGAGCGCATCGAAGGGGCGAAGCTCGTCGAGTTTCCGGAACTGGGGCACGCGCCGCAGATGCAGGATCCGGCGGCGTTTCATAAGGCGCTGCTCGATGGCCTCGCCGCATTGCGGCCCAACGCGCCGTAATCAGCCACGCCCGGGCGCGCACGAGGCCCGCTCGATCTCCGGCAACTGAACCGCCAGCGTGATCCCGCGCGCGACCATGAAGATCGCGAGCGCGAGCCACAGTCCGTGATTGCCGAGCGATCCCGCCAGCGCCCACGCGGCCACAACGAACACGACGATCGACACGGCCATCGCCTTCATGAGTTCGTGCGTGCGCGTCGCGCCGATGAACACGCCGTCGAGCAGAAAGCCCGCGACGGACGCGAGCGGCAGAACCGACGCCCACGGCAGATAACGCACCGCCGCCGCGCGCACGACGGCCTGATCCGTCAACCTGCCGATGATCCATTCGCCGCCGATCCAGAAGACGATGGAAAAGCCCGCGGCGCCGATCGCCGACCAGAGCATCGTCACCTTCACCGCCTGCCGGAACGCGTGACGGTCGCGCGCGCCCGCCGCCGCGCCGACGAGCGCTTCGGCCGCGTGCGCGAAGCCATCGAGCCCGAAGGCCATGAAGGTCTGGAAGTTCAGCAGGACGGCATTGGCGGCGAGAATCGCATCGCCCTGACGTGCGCCGAGATGCGCGAACCACGCATACGAGCCGAGCAGGCAGATCGTGCGAATGAAGATGTCGCGGTTGATCGCGACGAGCCACCCGAGCGCGCGCGTATCGAACAGCACGCTCCACGCGAGCGGAGCGAGGCCGCGCGGACGCAGATGCCAGAGCAGCGCGAGACCGAGCGCGAAGCCGCAGAAGTCCGCGAACGCCGTCGCCGCGCCGATGCCCGCGATGCCCCAATCGAAGCGATACACGAACAGCAGCACCGCGACGATGTTCACCACGTTGATGAAAACCTGCGTGAGAAGCGCAAGCCGCACGCGCTGGCAGCCGAGCAGATAGCCGAGCACGACGTAATTGCCGAGCGCGAACGGCGCGGCCCAGATACGCGCGTGGCAATACGCGCTCGCGGTGTCCCGAACGGCGGCGCTGCCGCCCAGCGCAACGAGCGCGTAACGGACGATCGGCACTTGCAGCGCGAGCACCGCCGCGCCGATCGCGAGTCCGAGCAGCAGCGCGCGCAACACGCTGGCGCGCAGTGCGTCGTCGTCGCGGGCGCCGAACGACTGCGCGACGAGGCCCGTCGTTCCCATGCGCAAAAAGCCGAAGCCCCAGAACACGAAGCTGAAGACGAGCCCGCCGAGCGCGACGCCGCCGAGATATTGCGGACCATCGAGATGGCCGGCGACAGCCGTATCGACGGCGCCGAGAATCGGCTGCGTCAGGTTCGCGAGGACGATCGGAAACGCGAGCATCAGCACGCGCTTGTGCCAGTGGACGGGCAACGCGGCGTCTTCGGCCGATTCGTTCTGTCGGGTAGTCTGCAAAGTGTCCGGCGTTTTTCTCGTGGGAAGGGCGTCATTGTCCGGAGCGCGCGCGCATCACGCAACCTCGCCCGACCGTCGATAATGCGCGTCATGAAAACGTTCGCGCTCTACGTCGTCACGGCCTTCGCGGAAATCGCCGGCTGCTACTTTCCCTATCGATGGCTGAAAGAGGGCGGCTCGCCGTGGCTCGTCGTGCCCGGCGCGCTCTCGCTCGCGCTGTTCGCATGGCTCCTCACGCTGCACGCGACGGCCGCCGGGCGCGTCTACGCGGCTTACGGCGGCGTGTATATCGGCGTGGCGATTGCGTGGCTGTGGGCCGTCGACCGCATCCGGCCGACGGCGTGGGACGTCGCGGGCGCGGCGATCGCGCTCATCGGCATGGGCGTGATCGCGTTTCAGCCGCGCGCGTAGCGGCCCTCACGCCTCCAGCGCGAGCAGCGCGAACGTCGCGAGCCAGTGCTCGCCCATGTAATCGCCCGCGACATGCGCAATGCCAGACGCCAGATGTGCCTGCGCGGCGGCATCGAGCACGGCGATGCGCGCGTCGCCCGCTGGCAGCGCCCGCGCGATCGTCCGCTGGCACCATGCGCGCGAAAGGTTCAGGCCGTCGAGATGCGCGAGCTTGCCGTCGCTGCGGTCGGTGACGGTGGCGGGCGTGAAGAGCGTCGCGGGCTCGCGCGCGGCGATGCGCGGCAGGAACCGGTCGAACCAGCCGACGAAACGTTCGTCCGGCAGCACATGGCGCATCAGCACGGCCTCCATCAACGACGGCGACAGGAACTCATCGCCCGCCGGCTCCCAAGCCTGGCAAGCCTCGTCGTGTTCGAACCAGCGCAAGGCGGTGTCGCGCAGCAAACGCTCGAAACCGGCGTTTCGTGCGACGCGCGCGTAACCCATCGCGAGGCTCAGCGCGAACGCCATGTTGAAGTGCGTGCCGACGCGAAGCGGATACGTCGACTTCGGCAGGAATTCCTCGAACCGCGCGACGAAGGCGTCGGCGAGCGGCTGGAGCGTGCGGGCCCAGCGCGCGCCGTCACCGGCGCGCATCGAATGGAGTTGGCCGGCGAGCGCGAGCAGCCACGCCCAGCCGTAAGGCCGCTCGAAGCCGCGCGCGGCGGGGCGCTCCAGATACGCGACCTCGGCAGCAACGTTGGCGGCGGTGAAATGCTCGTCGATGACCGCGCGAATGCGCGACGCCTCGGGCAGATCGGGAAAGCGATCCAGCAGCCGCGCGATCAGCCAGTAACCGTGTACGCACGAATGCCAGTCGAAGCTGCCGTAGAAAATCGGATGCAGCGCGCGCGGGCTCGCGACGTCCGCGGCGCCCGCCATCACATGATCGAGCTTGTTCGGGTATTCACGCGTCAGATGGCCGAGCGCGACCTGCGCGAATTTCGACGCCAGCGCGGCGTCGAGCGTAAAGGGTTGATGCAGGTTCATGCTTTCCTCGTCGATGCAAATCGTGGTTTCGAGACTTTATCGATAATTATTCGACAAAATCTGTCATAAGGGTAATACCTATGACGATCGGCCGGTGCTCTGATGGGTTATGCCGAACGCGCCGCAAAAAACCGTCGCAAGCGCGGCGAAGGCTTTTGCCGCAAGCCTAAGCGGGCGGCGCGCGTGATCGGCGGATAGGAAACGTGTGTAGCTCCAAGAGGAGTTTCCTACGCCACCTGGCCGTGTTGCGCGCGCCACGATCGCGCGCGTACAGCCGGAGCGCGTATAAACTTGCGCCCGAACGCCGCCAAGAGCGTTCGGACCGGAGCCGCGAGCCCCGGCAAACGCCATCCAGACAGTGACAAGAGACTAGAAACGACATGACCGACCTTCCCGCTTATTCCGCAGAGGACACCCGGCGCCGCGTGTTCGCCATTGTCGGCGCTTCATCGGGCAACCTCGTCGAGTGGTTCGACTTTTACATCTATTCGTTCCTCGCGCTGTACTTCTCGGCGGCGTTCTTCCCCGGCGGCAATCCGACGGTGCAGTTGCTCAACACGGCGGGCGTGTTCGCGGCGGGCTTCCTGATGCGCCCGATCGGCGGCTGGCTGTTCGGCCGCATCGCCGACAAGCACGGCCGCCGCAACGCGATGATGATCTCCGTGCTGATGATGTGCGGCGGCTCGCTCGTCATTACGTTCCTGCCGACGTACGCATCGATCGGCGCGTGGGCGCCGTTCCTGCTGCTGATCGCACGCCTGTTCCAGGGTTTGTCGGTCGGCGGCGAATACGGCACCAGCGCGACCTACATGAGTGAAGTCGCGCTGCGCGGCCGGCGCGGCTTTTTCGCGTCGTTCCAGTATGTGACGCTGATCGGCGGCCAGCTCGCCGCGCTGCTCGTGCTCGTGATCCTGCAACTGTTTCTGTCGACCGAAGAATTGAAGGCGTGGGGCTGGCGCGTGCCGTTTTTCATCGGCGCGTGCGCGGCGCTGATTTCGCTGTACCTGCGCCGTTCGCTCGATGAAACCTCGACCGCCGAGACGCGCGACCGCAAGGAAGCGGGCACGCTCGCCGGCCTGATGCAGCACAAGGCCGCGTTCATGACGGTCGTCGGCTTCACGGCGGGCGGCTCGCTCATCTTCTACACGTTCACGACCTACATGCAGAAGTATCTGGTCAACACGGCGGGTATGCACGCGAAGACCGCCAGCAACGTGATGACCGCCGCGCTCTTCGTCTACATGCTGTTGCAGCCGCTTTTCGGCGCGCTGTCGGACCGCATCGGCCGCCGCGCATCGATGCTGTGGTTCGGCGCGCTGGCGACTGTTTGCACGGTGCCGCTGCTGCACGCGCTCTCGACGGTGACGAGCCCGGTCATGGCGTTCGTGCTCGTCGTGATCGCGCTCGCGATCGTGAGCTTCTACACGTCGATCAGCGGTCTCATCAAGGCGGAAATGTTCCCGCCGGAAGTGCGCGCGCTGGGCGTCGGGCTGTCGTATGCGGTCGCCAATGCGGTGTTCGGCGGTTCGGCGGAATACGTGGCGCTGTGGCTGAAATCGGCGGGCAGCGAATCGACGTTCTTCTGGTACGTCACGGTGATGTGCGCGATTTCGCTCATCGTTTCCTGGCGCATGCTCGATCCGAGCAAGGAAGGTTATTTGCGCAACGAGCCGTAAACGGCGCGCGGCGGGCGCGGCTCATGCCGTTGTCCGCCCGTCTTGCCGATGAAGGTAGTATGGTGTTTTATGCGATATGTAGGCAACGCACCGGTCGAGGTGCGAGATGGTCATCGGAAAGCGCGGGAACCGGATACGCATGCGCGCAGCGCCGCCGCGCGCAAATCCGATGCGCCCCTTCGGGAGCGTCGGACTGCCTGGAGCCTGTTCATGGAAGATTTCGACGAAACGCTGTTCATAGTCTGGCGAAACAATCTGAACGTCCTGGTCGGAACGCCCGGAGGCGCCGCGCGCCTCGCGCGCATGATGAACTTCTCGCCGACGTTCATGAAGCTGATCGTCGCCGGCCAGCGCGATTTCAACGAGGAATTCGTGCGCGGCATCGAACTGGTGACCGGTCTGCCGCCACACTGGATGGACGAGCGCCGCACGCTGGACGAGATTCCGCACGACGTCCTGCGCGCGATCGACGAGGAAACGCCGATGGCCATCTTCCGCGGCACGGCTCATCCGGCGCCGAAGCGTTCCGTGCTGCGCGGCCCCGAACCGCTGCTTTCGCAGACGGAAGCCACGCGCCGCGTCGCCGATCAGGCGCAGCAACAGGCCGAGGCGAACCGCCGCGATCTGCTTTTCCGCAAGAATCGCGATCTGATGTCTCAGGATTTGCGCCGTCTGGAGCGCCAGCTCGGGCTGTTGCAGGTCGAGTCGATGCAGCCCAAAGCCGATGAACTCATCGCGTCCGATCGCATGAGCGAGGCGGCGAAGGCCGATCTGGCCGGGCGTCTCGAACAGATCGACAAGCACGTGAAGCTCTTGCACCAACATGTCGAGAAGCTCGTGGTGCTGCTGTCGAGTCCGGACGAACCCGACGCGGGCGAATAGCTATTTCTTCTTGCCGTCTTTCGGCGTTTCCGGCTCCGGATGCACGGCGATCGGATCGCTCGCGGGAAACGTTTCTTCCAGCGCTTCGTCGAGCAGGTCTTCCTCGTTTTCCTTCTTCGGCTGATCTTTCTTCGGCTGATCCTGCTTCGAACGCTCGTCTCGGCTGTCTCGGGTCATGGCGCGCTCCGTGATGCGAAGTCGTGATCGGTTCAATATAGCAGCCTCGATGTCCGCACGCTGTCAGCCTTCGCGTCGATAATCGGCGGGGCGCACGCCCGTCCACTTTCTGAACGCGCGCCGGAACGCACTCGGTTCCGCGAAGCCGAGCGCATCGGCGATCTGCGGAATCGTCTCCCGCGTATGCGCGAGGCGCGCAATCGCCAGATCGCGCCGCAGCGCATCCTTGATCGTCTGATAGGTCAACCCTTCCTGTTTCAGCCGCCGACGCAGCGTCGCCTCGGCCATATGGAGCGCGGCCGCGATGCTCTCGGCTTCCGGCCAGTCCGTCGGCGCGGTTTGCCGCAGGCGCGTCCTGATGCGCGCCGCGAGCGAATCCGGATTGCGATATTTCACGATGAAATTCGCCGGTGCATCGCGCAGGAAGCGCTTGAGCGTGGCAGGCGTCTGCACGACGGGAAGCTCCGCGCAGTCCGCCGGCAGATCGACGAACGAGCGCGCGGCGTGAAAGCGCAGATCGTTGCAGAACATGAGGCGATATTCGTCGCTGTCGACAGGCTCGGCGCAGCGCATATGCGCCGCGAGCACCGGAATGCGCCGCCCGACCAGCCAGCACAGAAGCCCGTACACGAGGATGAAGCCCGTCGCGTAGGCGAACATCGTCTTGGGCTCGCCTTTGTCCGCGAGCCAGATGCGCACGCGCTCGCCGTCGATGTCCGGCTCGAAGCGCAGATCGTCGAGCACGAGGCGCATGAAATTTGCGATGCGCCCGAGCGCCTGAGCGCCGTCGCGCGACGACAGCGCCGCGTGGCACAGCAGCACGAAGCTGCCGCGCCGCATCGGATGCGTGTCCTGGCCGAAGAACTCGTCGTCGAGCGCGTCGGCGGTGGCGTTCCACAGGTTGCCGTACTGCACCGGCGACACGCGCGCGCGGGGCGAATCGAGCGTCGCCGGCGCGATGCCCGCCGCGGCCAGCAAGCCCTCCCGCGCGACGCCGCGCTTTAGCGCGCACTGCAACGCCGCTTCGACGAGGCTCACGGAAATCGAGTCGCGCTCGATCTTCTTCTTGGGACTTGGGGTTGTCACTAGGTGGCCAAAGCGCTCAGTTAGCGTGATCGTTTTGGGCATCGGCGAATGTCCGGCGATTGCCTAGACTCGTGCGCAGGCCCATCCGCCCGACCGCCGGCGGCCAGAAAGTGTATCCGATCGATACCGAGCCGCTCGCCGCCCCGACCCAACCATCGAAATCGAAACATGATCGACGCATTCCTCACCGAAGAGCAGCGCATGATCCGCGACGCGGCCCGCCAGTTCGCAACAGAAGTGCTCGCGCCGAACGCGGGCCAGTGGGACAAGGACGGCGCGATTCCCGACGCGGTCGTGCGCCAGTTGGGCGAGCTCGGCCTGCTCGGGATGATCGTGCCCGCCGAGCTCGGCGGCACCTTCAGCGACTACACCGCCTACGCCCTCGCGATGGAAGAGATCGCCGCCGGCTGCGCGTCCTGCGCGACGATGATGAGCGTGCACAACTCCGTCGGCTGCGGCCCGATCCTCGCCTACGGCACCGATGCGCAAAAAGCCGAATGGCTGCCGAAGCTCGCGAGCGGCGAGGTTATCGGCGCATTCTGTTTGACGGAGCCGCAGGCGGGCTCGGAGGCGAACAATCTGCGCGTGCGCGCCGTCGAGAAAGACGGCCAATGGGTCATTTCCGGCAGCAAGCAGTTCGTGACGAACGGCGCGCGCGCGGGCGTGGCGATCGTCTTCGCCGTCACCGATCCGGATCAGGGCAAGCGCGGCCTCTCCGCGTTCATCGTCCCGACGAATACGCCAGGCTTCAACGTCGGCGCACCGGAGCACAAGCTCGGCATCCGCGCGTCGGATACGTGTCCCATCAACTTCGACGATTGCGCGATTCCCGCCGCGAATCTGCTCGGCAAGCGCGGCGAGGGTTTGAAGATCGCGCTGGCGAATCTGGAGGGCGGGCGCATCGGCATTGCGGCGCAGGCGCTCGGCATCGCGCGCGCGGCCTTCGATGCGGCGCGCGCGTATGCGAAGGAGCGCGTGCAGTTCGGCAAGCCCATCCACGAACATCAGTCGGTCGCGAACATGCTCGCCGACATGCAGACACAGATCAACGCCGCGCGCCTGCTGATCCATCACGCGGCGCGCATGCGCACGGAAGGCGTGCCGTGCCTGTCGGAGGCGTCGCAGGCGAAGCTGTTCGCGTCGGAAATGGCGGAACGCGTGTGCTCGGACGCGATCCAGATTCACGGCGGCTACGGCTATCTGCAGGATTATCCGGTGGAGCGGCATTATCGCGATGCGCGCATCACGCAGATTTACGAAGGCACGAGCGAAGTGCAACGGATGGTGATCGCACGGAACGTATAAATCTTTGGAGACGCAATGACCGCCCAGGCATTCATCGAGGCAAGAGACTTTCTGTTCGCCCATCGTACCGATTACGACACCGCGTATCGCGACTTCAGATGGCCGTCGCTCGACCGCTTCAACTGGGCGCTCGATTATTTCGATCCGATGGCGCGCGGCAACGACGCGCCCGCGCTCCATATCGTGAACGAGAGCGGCGACGAGACGCGGCTGTCGTTCGCGCAGATGAGCGAACGCTCGGCGCGCGTGGCGAACCATCTGCGCGCGCTGAACGTGAAGCGCGGCGAGCGCATCCTGCTGATGCTGCCGAACCGCGTCGAACTCTGGGACACGATGCTTGCCGCAATGAAGCTCGGCGCGATCGTCCTGCCCGCGACGACGCAGCTCGCGAGCGCCGATCTGCGCGATCGCATCGCGCTCGGCGGCGTGCAGCACGTGATCGTCGATGCGGGCGAGACGCAGAAATTCGATGACATCGACCTGCCGGGTCTGCGCATCGCCGTCGGCGGCGCGCGGGATGGCTGGCTCGCGTTCGAAGCCGCGTACCACGCAGCGCCGGCATTCCTGAAGGATGCCGAAACGAACGCGAACGATCCGTATCTGCTGTACTTCACGTCCGGCACGACCTCGAAGCCGAAGCTCGTCGCGCATACGCATCAGAGCTATCCGGTCGGGCATCTCTCGACGATGTACTGGATCGGCCTGCAACCCGGCGACGTCCACTGGAACATCAGTTCGCCCGGCTGGGCGAAACACGCTTGGAGCTGCTTCTTTGCGCCGTGGAACGCGCAGGCGTGCGTCTTCATCTACAACTTCAGCCGTTTCGATGCCGCGCGCGCGCTCGACGTGCTCGTGAAGCACGACGTCACCACGCTGTGCGCGCCGCCGACCGTGTGGCGCATGCTCGTGCAGGAGCCGCTCGCGTCGTACGAGGTGAAGCTGCGCGAGATCGTCGGAGCGGGCGAGCCGCTGAATCCGGAGATCATCGAGCGCGTGCAGCACGCATGGGGATTGCCGATCCGCGACGGCTACGGCCAGACCGAAACCACCGCGCAGATCGCCAACACGCCGGGCCAGCGGCTCGTGCCCGGTTCGATGGGCCGTCCGCTGCCGGGTTATCGCGTGGCCTTGCTCGATCCCGACGGCAATCCGGCTGAAGAAGGCGAAATCGCGCTCGCGCTCGATCCGCCGCCGCTCGGCCTGATGACCGGTTACGCCGATAACCCCAAGGCCACCGAAAACGCGATGCGCGGCGGCTTCTATCGCACGTCGGATGTCGCTTCGCGCGGCGCGGACGGCTATTTCGTCTACGTCGGCCGCGCGGACGACGTGTTCAAGTCGTCGGATTATCGACTGAGCCCGTTCGAACTCGAAAGCGTGCTGATCGAGCACGAAGCGATCGCGGAAGCGGCCGTCGTGCCGAGTCCCGATCCGCTGCGGCTATCGGTGCCGAAGGCGTTCGTCATGCTGCGGCACGGCTATTCGATCGGACCGGAACTCGCGAAAAGCGTGTTCGCGTTCTCGCGCGAACGGCTCGCGCCGTACAAGCGCATCCGTCGCCTCGAATTCGCGGATTTGCCGAAGACGATCTCGGGCAAGATTCGCCGCGTCGATCTGCGCAGACAGGAAAACGCGCGCGCACAGGACGGCGCGCGCGGCGAGTTCGAGTTCTGGGAAGAGGATTTTCCGGAGTTGCGCCAGGCGAGCCAGATCGACCAAGGGCATTCATGAGGACGCAAGGACTGTTGCGCGACGCGCCCGAAGTCGCTCTCGAAGTCGTGAATCGCGTGGCGATCGTGACGCTCGACCGGCCGCGGGCATTGAACGCGCTGTCGCACGACATGATCGCGCTGCTCGCCGATATCTTCGCGCAATGCGCCGCCGACGATGCCATCGCCGCGGTCGTGCTGCGCGGCGCGGGCACGGCGGAGAAGCCCGCGTTCTGCGCGGGCGGCGACGTGCGCAAGCTCTATCACGCGGCGCGCAACGATCCGCATCACGAGACGCCGTGGCTGAAGTTCTTCATCGATGAATACCGGCTCGACTTCACGATACATCGCTTCGCGAAGCCGGTTGTCGCGCTAATGGACGGCATCGTGATGGGCGGCGGCATGGGGCTCGCGCAAGGCGCGTCGCTGCGCATCGCGACGGAGCACACGCGCATGGCGATGCCGGAGACGCGCATCGGCTTGCTGCCCGACGTCGGCGCGACGCATTTTCTGCGCGTGCTGCCGCGCGAACTCGCGCTATATGTGGGATTGACCGGCGCGCGGCTGTCGGGCGCGGACGCGAGAAGCGTCGGACTCGCGGATGCCTGCGTGCCGTCGACATGGCTGCGCGGCTTCGTCGAGCGGCTCGAAAAAATCCGTTGGGACGACGGCGCGCCCGCGCTGACGCACCTGAAGCGCGTCTTCGTGCCGTGCGCGAACATCGAACGGCACGCGCCGCTCGACGAACTTCGCGCGCAGATCAGGCGGCACTTCGCCGTCTGCGTGACGGGCGGCGTGGAGCGCATCGCCGCGTCGCTCGCGACGGATGACTCGGACTGGGCGCGCGCGACGCTCGCGCTCATCGAAAGCCATTCGCCGACGATGCTCGAAGTTACCTATCACGCATTGCTGCGCGGCCGGCAGATGTCGCTTGCGGAATGCTTCCGGATGGAGTTGGGCGTCGTGTACCGCGCGATCGACGACGGCGATTTCGTCGAAGGCGTGCGCGCGCTCATCATCGACAAGGACGCGCGCCCGCGTTTCGCGCCGACGACGCTCGCGCAAGTGCGCGCCGAGCGCGTGCAGCACTTTCTCTCGTCGCCGTGGCGCAGGCAGATGCATCCGCTCGCGGATCTCTGATCAACCGTCCGAGGAAAAACGCAAGCAAATGTTTCTGCGGCGAACCGCCGAAATGGCCGATGGTCGAACCGGGCTTATCGATCATCGGACAATTCAAGGGGGAACCGACCATGCCGAACCGTACGACCGGAAGGGCGCTTTTGTCGGCGGGCATCGCATTCGCGTTGATCGCGCCGGCAGCTTCGTACGCGCAACTCAACCTGCAACAGTTCGGCTTCGGCAGCGGCAAATCCGACGTGGCCTCGGACGCGAACGGCGCGGCGCAGCCTTCGGCGCTGAACTCGCTCGTGCAGAGCTACGTCGGCGCGAACCAGCAAGTGCTGTCGGGGCAGTCCAGTCTCGCATCGGCGATGGGCATGTCGAGCGTCGCGAGTCAGGCGCAATCGGCGGCGGGTGCGCTGTCGGGCGCATCGGGCGGCAGCCTGCCGAGCACGAGCGTGCTGTCGCAACTCGGCGGCACGCAGCAAAGCGTGTCGCAATCGTTGTTGCAGGCATTCTCAAACGGTTCCGCGACGCCGCCGACGGCTGCGAGCAAGAAGACTTTCAGCGACGGTCTCGCGTCGCTCGGGCAGGGCGTGAAGCAGTACGCCGGCTTGCAGTCGAATCTCGGCGCGGTGACGAACTCGATGAACATGTCGTCGCTGCTGCAGGCTGGATCGAACCCGTCGACGGCGCAGGCCGCGACCTACATCGCGCAATCGGCGCCGGGACAGATGCAGTCGCTCGTGCAGACGCTCGCGCAGGCGGTGCAGTATGCGAAGACCAATAACATTTCGGTGCCGTCGATCGCGACATCGGCGTTGAGCAGCGTCAGATGATGTGAGTCGAACGGGCGTTCACGCGCCTGAAAAAAAGCGGCGCCGCTCGTTTCGAGCCGCGCCGCTTTCTTTATTTTTGAAATCATTCGAGTCAGTGAGTGGCGACCTGACGAATCGCGAGACGTTTGAGCACGGGCAGCGTCTGGCGCCGGCGCGTATCGCTCGACAAGGGCGGAAGATAGGCGATGTCGGCGATGTCGGTGAGCGCTTGCGTGCTCGGGTCGGCATCGAGGACTTCGAGCGCGGGCGGCTCGACCGGTTCCGCATCGACGTGTTCCGGTTTCTCGACGGAAATGCCGAGCGCCGGACGCACGTCGACGCCGCGGATGTGCGCTTTATAACCCGCTTCGCCCAGCACACGCTCGCGCGATTTCCAGAACTCGAGTCCGGAAGGCGTCATGGGATGCATCGACACGTATTCGAGCACGATCTCATAGCCGCGAACTTTCGGATAATTGAGCAGCAATTGGCCGGAGCGAATATAACGAATGTAGCGATCGATCTTCTTGGTGAGCAAATCTCGATGCTCGTTCTCGTCGCGCCGGTCGAGGTCGTCAAAGAGTCCGACGTACACGCGTTTGAAGAGAATGTTTATCCCGATGTAATCGACGGCGTCCACGTCGCGCAAAGACATGGTCAATCCCCCAAAACCCGCTGACGGGCAATTAGCAATGGAATGCATTGTAACGGATGAATTCCGTCGAATAATCGTGAAACACCGTGTTAACTCGGAGAAAGTCTCATATTAGTAAGACTCCTAATTCGTGATTTCGGCTTAATCTGATTGCTGACAACAAATACAACAAACCACGAAGATAATTATCAATCAGGTCCGTTTTCTCGTTGCATCGGCGAAATCCCGTGTGGGCGCGGTTTTGGCGATTTCTTCGTTACTCATCGCTTCGACTTGAGGAAGCGGCGGCTGCTCGTTGATCCACGCATTCAGAATCGTGGACGTCACCGCGAGAATCACCGGTCCGATGAACAATCCGACTATTCCGAACGCGAACATGCCGCCGAGCACGCCGGAGAGAATCAGCAACATCGAGAGATTGACGCCGCGCTTGATGAGAATCGGGCGCAGGAAATTGTCGAGCATCGCGATCATCACCGACCAGACGAGCAGCAGCGACGCGGCGACGTTCGAGCCGTGCCAGAAGAGCCACGCGACGCCGCCGAGCAGCGGCAGCAGCGGGCCGATCTGCGCGAGGCACAGCATCAGCATGACCGCCGTGATGATGCCCGCGGCGGGCACGCCGGCGACCGCAAGCCCGATGCCGCCGAGCGCCGACTGCGTCACCGCCGTCACGACGATGCCGAGCGCCACCGCGCGGATCGCAAGACCGGCGAGCTTGACGGCTTCGGCGCCGCGCTGCGCGGCGATGCGCGTGGCGAAGCGCTCGACGAAGCGGCCGGCCGCCTCGCCGTTCATATACAGAATGCCGGAGATGATGACGGTGATCACCATGTGCATCACGAACACGCCGACGACCGCGGCATGCGACAGCATCCAGCGCGCGGCGATCGTCACGTAGGGTTCGAGCTTCGCGAGCAGGCCGCCCGGGCCGGCATCGGACAGCGACTGCCATTCCTTCGCGATGCGCGCGCCCGCGACGGGCACGTCGTGCACCCATCCCGGCGGCGGCGGCAGCGCATAGCTCGGCAGGCTCTTGATCGCGGCCATGATCTCGCCGCCATGCAGTGCGAGCGTCGAGATCGCTTCATAGAGCGGCAATACGATGACGATCAGCAGCATCAGCAGCATCACGGTGGTCGCGATCCAGCGCCGGTTGCCCACGCGCCGCTGCACGCCGAGCATGAGCGGCCAGGTCGCGACGACGATCGTCGTGGCCCAGATGAGGCCCGGCAGGAACGGGCGCAGAACGTAGAGGCTGCCGACGGTCAGCGCGGTCAGGATCGTGATGACGAGCAGGATGCGCGCGATATCCACCGGCTGGCGGGGACTCGGATTGGGCTGCCCGTTGATGGGAGTTGGCATGATGCGTCCGGATGAAGGTGATGATCGACGCGGCGCCCGGCCACGGACACGTACACGGGTGCAGCCAGCGACGAACGATGAACGAGCCAGGAACAAGCGATAAGCCAAAGCCGGCGATCCGGCAAGCCGTTCGCGTCGTGACGGGCGCAATCATAACGGCACACCAATCCATACTACTAAAAATCGCGGCGCGCCTGCCCGCGAAATGCCATTGGTTCGATGCGTGACGGGTCGAACGAAGTCGTTTCGAGAATCCTGGAAATGCGTTTTTAAATTGCCTATTCTTTTTTGCGGGCGCAGAAGAGGACACGCAATGTTCCGCCGCGCATAACGAGGACTGACAAGAACGATCCAAGAACGATTTGGGAGACTGACATGGCCGGTTTTTCCCGTACCTCGCTCGCTCCATTCATTCTCGCCGCCGGTGCTTTCGGGATGATGACATCGCCCGGAATCAAGGCCGCCGACGAAATCCAGAACGCCAACACCACGCAGGCTTCGCCGGTTCCAGGCACGTTGCGGCCCGTTTCGCAGCAACAGCTCGACGGCGCCGCGGGAGACAGCGCATCGTGGCTGCATTCGAACGGATCGTATGCCGAAACCCGCTACGCGAGCGCGACGCAGATCAATACGTCGAACGTCGCGAAGCTCAAACCGGCGTTCATCTTCCAGACCGCCGTGATGGAGTCGATGGAAACCGCGCCGATCGTCTCGAACGGCGTCATGTTCCTCACGACGTCCTACAACCACGTCTATGCAATCGATGCGGTCACGGGCAAGGAGTTCTGGCATTACAAGCACAAGATGGGTCCGGTCACGACCTTCTGCTGCGGCCCGAACAATCGCGGCGTGGCGATCTCGGGCAATCGCCTGTTCATGGGCACGCTCGATTCGAAGCTCGTCGCGCTCGACGCCAAGACCGGCAACGTGCTGTGGTCGACGCAGATCGCCGATCCGGAAGAAGGCTATTCGGAGACGATGGCGCCCGTCGTCGTGGATGACAAGGTGTTGATCGGCACGAACGGCGGCGAGTACGGCATACGCGGCTTCGTGAAGGCGTTCGACGCGAACTCCGGCCAGTTGCTATGGACCTTCTATACGATTCCCGACACCGGCAGCGAAGGCGTGTGGGCGGAGAACGATGCCGTCGGCCGCAACATGAAGCGCGATATCGAGGCGGAGAAGAAGACGCTTGCCGAAAAGGGTACCGATTTCAACAAGACGCTCGGCGGTGGCGTGTGGATGGCGCCCGCGATCGATCGCAAGACGCGCACGGTGTATTTCGTCGTCGGCAATCCGTCGCCGGACCTCTACGGCGCGATTCGACCCGGCGACAATCTCTATACCGATTCGCTCGTCGCCATCGATCTCGATACCGGCAAGTACAAGTGGCACTTCCAGTACATCGCGCATGATGTCTGGGATCTCGACGCGGTGAGCCCGCCGATTCTCATCGACGTGAAGGACAAGACCGGGCAGATGATTCCCGGCATCATCCACGGCGGCAAGACGGGCTTCGTCTACGTGCACGACCGCCGCGACGGCAAGCTGATTCGCGTCTCCGAAGCCATGATCCCGCAGGAAGGCGTCTGGACCCTGCCGACGTCCACCGGCGCGCGCATGCTACCGGGCGCGAACGGCGGCGTCGAATGGTCGCCGATGGCCTTCAGCCCGAAGACGCGCATGGCCTACGCGGCGAACCTGCATCAGCCGATGACGTATCAGGTCGAGGAAGCCGCGTATCCCGGCGGCAAGCTGTGGCTCGGCGGCGCGTTCAAGGTGATTCCGTCCGAGCAGCAATGGGGCAGGCTCGTCGCGGTGAATGTCGATACCGGCAAGATCGCGTGGGGCTTCAAGACGGATCAGCCGCTGATCGGCGGCGTGCTCGCGACCGCGGGCGGGCTCGTCTTCAACGGCGAAGGCAATGGCCTCTTCCGCGCGTTCGACGCCGCCACCGGCCGCAAGCTGTGGGAGTTCCAGTGCGGCGCGGGAGTGAATGCGCCGGCGGTGTCGTACATGGTGAACGGCAAGCAGTACATCGCCGTCGCGGCGGGCGGCAACACGCAGCTCGACTTCAAGCGCGGCAACAGCCTGCTCGTGTTTGCGCTGCCTTGATGATGACGCGATCATCGAAGCGGTCGAAACGCGTGCGTGTCTGGTTCGTCTACGCGCTGTGGCTCGTCGCGTGCCTGCTGCTGTCGCTGCCGTCGATGTCGCGCGCCGATGCGCAGTCGGCCGCGACGAAAGCCGCCGTCTGCACGTCGTGTCACGGGCTCGGCGGCAATTCGACGACGGGGGAGTATCCGTCGCTCGCGGGGCAGACGTCGCGTTACTTGTATCTGCAATTGCGCGACTTCAAGGCGGGCCGCCGCAGCGATCCGCGCATGTCGCCGATGGCCGCGAATCTCACGCCCGACGACATGCACGATCTCGCCGATTACTTCGCCGCGCAAAAGCCTATCGCCATTGACTTCAAGGCGGACCCGGTGAAAGTGGAGGCGGGCAGGAAGAAGTCCGAAGAGATCCTCTGCACGATGTGTCATCTCGGCGGCTTCGCGGGCCAGAACGAGATTCCGCGCGTGGCGGGGCAGCAATACGCGTACATCGTGAAGCAGTTGCAGGATTTCCGCGACAGGAAGCGCACCAACGACGCGGGCAACATGACGAGCGTGTCGAAGAATCTCACCGACGCGGACATCGAGAATCTCGCGAATTACATCGCGAATCTGCAATGACGCATGATAAAAACTCTTCGCTTGCTGACCCTTACCCTGTCGATGACTTGCGCGCTCGCTCACGCGCAGCAGGACGCCTACGCGCTCAACGAGCGCCTGCTTTCGGCCACGCGCGAAGGCGATCAGGCGTCGGTCGCGCGGTTGCTCGGTGAAGGCGCGTCGATCGATTCGCGCAACCGCATCGGCGACACGCCGCTCATCAGCGCGTGCAAGAAGGGCCTCACGCCGATGGCGCGCATGTTGATCGAGCGCGGCGCGAACGTGAGCCAGGCGAACGTGCAGGGCATCACGCCGCTGATGGCCGCGGCCTTCGACGGCAACGACGAAATCACCGCGCTGCTCATCGCGCATCGTGCGGATGTCGCGGCGACGGATCGCGTCGGCAAGACCGCGATCGAATATGCGGCGGGGCAAGGGCGCACGGCCGTCGTGCAGCGTCTGCTCGATGCGGGCGTCGACGTGAACGCGGCGTATCGCAATCACCTCACGGCGTTGATGTGGGCGGCGGGCTACGACCGCGACGAAACCGCGTCGATGCTGCTCGCGCGCGGCGCAAAACGCGAACTGCGCGACGATCGCGGCATGACCGCGAAGAACATCGCCGAACAGACGCATTCGATGCGCGTCGTCGAACTGCTCTCGAAAGGCTAGGTTCTCAGGATTCGCTGTCCGAACCGTTGCGTGCGGCCGTCCGGAAACAGCGCCGCGCCGACGCGTTGCGGGTCGATGCCGAACGTCTCGCCCGCCGCGCTCGCGATCACCGTGTCGAGCCCGGTCGTCGGCTGTAGATCGCGCGCCTGATACAGCGACGCGTTCGCGAGTCCCGGCCAGTCCGCGAGCACGCGGCCGCCCGACACCGCGCCGCCGACGATCATCGCCGCCGACGCCGTCCCGTGATCCGTCCCGCCCGTGCCGTTCGCCGCCGCCGTGCGGCCGAACTCGGTCGCGACGAGCACCGTCGTGTTCGCCCAATGCCCGGCGAGGCCGTCGCGCAACGCGGCGAGCATCGTGTCGAGCGCCTTCAGTTGCGTGGCGAGACGCGGATTCTGCGCGCTGTGCGTGTCCCAGCCGCCGGTTTCGATCATCGCGATGCGCGGACCGTCGGGCTTCGCGAGAAAGCTCGCCGCGAGCTTGCCGAGACTCGCCGGATCCTGACGCGCGCGCGCATCGGCGGCGAGTGCGCGTGCCTGCATCGCGGCATCCCAGAGCGGATGAAGCTGCGCATCGCCCGCATAGAGCTGCGACACGCGCGCGATGAGATCGTCGGGCGCCTGCGGCAACGACGACGGCGCGTACGACGTTACTTCCGCTTGGCCGCGCAGCGCGAGCGGCACGGTCGGCGCGAACGCGATGGCATCGGCGCGCGGTGCGGGCAGCATCGAAAGAAGCCGGTTCATCCAGCCGTCTCTCAACCGATACGGCGCGTTGCCGCCGGTTTCGAGCACGTTCTGGCCGTCGAAATGCGAGCGCTCGCGATACGGCGACGCCACCGCGTGCACGAAAAGCGCCTCTTTTCCGGCATACATCTGCGCGACCTGCTTCAGCGACGGATGCAGCGCGAACGTGCCGTCGAGCTTCGCCGCCGTCGACGGATCGATGGCGAGCGGGCCGCGCAACGCGGCATAAGCGGGATCGCCATACGGCACCACGATGTTCAGCCCGTCCGCCGCGCCGCGCTGGATCACGAAGACGAAGCGGCGGTCGGTTTCGGCCGATGCGAACACGAGGCGCGGCGCGACGAGCATCGCACCGGCGCTCGCGCCCGCGCACCAGAGGAATCGGCGGCGCGTCAGCATGGTTTCATCTCCTCAGAAAATCGGGCGACACGAGCAGCAGCGCGAGCGCGGTCGGCGCGCTTTCCGCGCGGGCGACGGCGCTCGCGGTCGATTCGGACAACGAACCCGCGAGCAGTTGCGGACCGAGCGCGCGGGCGTCGAGCGTATCGCCGGCGGACTGGCCGAAACGCGCCGCAAAACGTTGCGCAAGCTCGACGCGGCGCACGAGCGCATCGGGCGCGGCCCAGCTCGCGGCGATATCGTCGTAACCGGCGGGCGAACCCGGACGCCACACTTGCTGGCCAAGCTGCGTGAGAAGCGGCGCGGCGCGCATGTCCTGCACACCGGTGCGCCCGAGCCCGCGCAGCGACGACACGGTCCAGTCCCACGGCGTCTTGAACTTGAGCGCCGCGCCCGACCACGCTTCGGGAGCGTCGATAAGCGCGCGATACATCGACGGCAGATCGCCGCCCGTATCGCTGAAGACGTTCGCTAGCCGTTCGACGAGCGCGGGCGGCGGCGTATCCGCGACGAAATGGCGCGTGAGCTTCTCCGCAATGTGATGCGCCGTCGCACGCGATGCCGCCAGATCGCGCAGCACGGCGAGCGGCTGCGCTTCGTCGGCTTGCGCGTATTGCCTGCCCAGCACGGTGCGCGCGCCCGGCTCGTGCAGACGCGCGCGAAACACGAACGCGCCGGGCGGCGTTGCATCGCCGGAAGTATTCCCTGCGTTTGCGTTCATCGCGCCGAGGCTCCAGCCGGTCAGCGCGCGGGCGAACTCGGTTACGTCGGTCTGCGTGTAGCCGCTGCGCACGCCGAGCGTGTGCAGCTCCATGATTTCGCGCGCGAGGTTTTCGTTGAGGCCGCGCCTGTTGTCAGGATTTTTCATCGCGGCGCGCTCGGCGGCGGGACTGTCGGGGCCGACCGAGCGCGGCTGATCGAGAAAAATCTGCATCGCCGGATGCCGTTCGGCCGCGACCAGCATGTCCTCGAAGCGTCCGAGCACGTGCGGACGGATCGCCTCGTTCTCGAACGAACCGGCGAGCATCGCGACGGGCGGCTTTTCGATCGACACGGCGAAGTGGTTCGCCCAAAAGTGCACCAGACGTTCGATGAACGGCGCGCCCGTCGTGAGCGCGCTCGTCATGCGCGCATCGACGGCATTGCGATAGACGTCGCGGATCTGCTCGCCGTATTGCTTGCGCACGGCGGGCTTGTCGGCGTCGCTCGCGTCGCGCAGCGCACGCTGGCGTTCGGCGAACTGCGCGGCGAGCGCGGTGCTCGACGGCTGGCTGCTCAGCGCGGGCGGCATCGGCTGATAGGCGCTCGCGCGCGGATCGGCCTGTGCGATGAGCCAGCCGCGCGGATCGGCGGGTAACGGCTCGCCTGCACGCGCGCCGAGCCCGAAGCGATTCACCGCGATGGCGGCAGGCGAAACTTGCGGCGCGATGGCCATGACGTGCTCCGAAGTGCTCGATGCGGGTTAAACGCGTGTGCGCGCGAAATCCGTCGCGTCACGCGTCATTGCTGTGGCCGTTCGCCGGGCGGCACGGCGCGCAGCGGACCGTATCGCTCCATCGCGCCGACGAGCTTCACGCGCTCGTCGGGCGTGAGCGTCGATGCGAAGTCCGCGACCGCGCCTTCGATGCGCGCGCGCAATGCGACGTCGGCATCGCGCGTGCGGGCGAGAGCATCGTCGAGCGCACGGCGATCGAACTCGCGCGCCGCGAGAATGCGCGCGAGGTCGATGCGTCCGTCCCGCGCATCGCGGATCAGCGGCGCGCTTTCACGGCGCGTCTTGCGCAGCGCGTCGCGCAACTCGCGCTGACGTTCGGCGGACAGATCGGCGGCGGCGAAGCGGATGCCGCGTTGCTGCGCTGTCTCCGTGCGCTGATGCGCGAACAGCCGGTACGCGCCGCCCGCGATCGATCCGATCAAGAAGACGTTCAGCACGAGCGACACCACCGCGAGCGTCTTCAGCGTGCGTGGACTCATTGATCGCTCCAGTCGGAAGGGGCGCCGCCGAAGGCCGTGCCCGTATAGGATTGCTCGGACCAGCCTCCGTGCGCTTCGTCGCCGGGGACGGGTGCGGGCGCGAGCAGCGAAACCAGGAGCGCGCCCGCCGCGACGCCGGCCGCGCCCGCGCCGACGAAGCCCACGCCCGAAAACCAGATGCGAGGACGCCGCCAGAAGGCGCGCGCGGGTTGCATCGGCGCCGAATCGACGATGCGCCGCGCGAGCGCCGCACTCGGCGCGGCGACGGCGTGGGCGTCGAGCAGTCCGTCGAGCGCGCGGGCTTTGGCGAGCGCGGCGAGCGCATCGGCGTCGCGTGCTTCAACGAGCGCGAGCGCGGCGTCGCGTTCGTCCGCGGGCCAGCGCGCGGGCGACGCGCCGTAAGCCTCGGTGATGTCGCGGAATCGTTGTGGTGTCATCGATGTTCCTTCGGGGCGTCGAGCGCGGCTCGCAGATTGCGGCGCGCGCGGGCGAGCAGGCTTTCGAGCGCTTCGACGCTGATGCCCATCAAGGCCGCCGCTTGCGCGTTCGGCAATTCCTGGTAGTACTGCAGCACGAGCGCCTCGCGTTGACGCACGGGCAGTGTCGCGAGCGCCTGTTGCATGCGCTCGTTTGCGTGCGCCGCGGCGAGACGCTCGTCGGGGAGCGGGGCGAGGTCGGGCTCTTCGGGCATATCGTCGGAGAGCGGCGTTTCTCGATGCCGGCGCAGACGGTCGTAGCACAGATTGAGCGTCACGCGATGCAGCCACGTATCGAAGCGCGCTTCGCCGCGCCGCCATGTCGGTGCGATCTTCCAGATGCGCAGAAAGGCTTCCTGAGCCACGTCGTCGGCCTCGTTACGGTCGCCGAGCAGGCGCGACGCAAGCGCGACGATACGCGGGAGCTTGCGCGCGACGATCTCGCGCACGGCTCCCGGTTCCCGATTGCCGACGCGGGCAATGAGCGCGGTATCTGGATCTTCTTCTTCGTTCAAAGTGATGTCGGGTTTCGTTGCGCATGTCGGACTGTTCGAACGACGCCGTCCGCATCCTCAGTAAACGGCGACCGGCCCGCGATAGTAGACCGGATGCGCCGGATGGACGACGCATCCGGCGAGCGTCGCGGCGTGCAAAGCCTTCGACATGATGTTCGGCTCCGGTTCGATCGTGCTGCGGCGCGCGTGCGCGCGCTTCACGCCCAGTGACCTTCGACCCAGCGCCAGTTCGGCCCGCGCTGCACCCAATGACCCGGAATCCAGCGATAACCCGCGCGCATCGGCCGCCAGTGTCCCGGTGCCCAGACATAGCCGCCGCGCGCGTAGCGCCAGTGGCCCGGATCCCACGCATAGCCCGCGCGCGGCGGCGGTGGCTGCTCGACGCGCGGCGGCGGCGGGGCAGCCGGCGCGACGATGATGGCTTGCGCGTCTGCCGGCCCGCTGTGCAGCGCCGCGAACGATACCGCGACGACCGGCGCGAGTACGGCTGCCGAAAGCGCCGCGCGCAGCGGCGAACGTGTTTTTCTCATGATGTGTCCCGTCGGTTCAGGTTGCGACGAGAACTTGAACGCGGCGACTGCGCGATTGCCGTCGCCCGATCGGCGGCGAATTTGTAACCGCTTCTTACGCGAAAGCGTCGATGCCGTCGACGAGACGTTTCGACAGGCGCGGCTGGCGCAACTGCTCGGTCCACCATTGCAGCGCGCGGCCTTCGTGATCGCCGCGCCACGCGACGTACAGCACGTTCGGCTCGCGCGGATCGGCGGTTACCTTTTCGATGAGTTCGCCGCGCGCGAGCAGCGCTTCCACGCGATGCCGCGGCACCCAGCCCGTGCCGAGACCTTGCCGCTGCGCGAGGATTTTCGCGCGCATCGTCGGGACGGCGAGCGCGGCCTGGCCGCCGAGTACGCCGTACGCGCGTCCCGCCGAGCGCGACGAATCCGCGACGACGACCGCCCGGTGCGCCGCGATCTGCTCGCGTTTCAGCGGCCCGCTCACGCTGGCGAGCGGATGACGCGGCGACACGGCGAACACCCACTGCATCACGCCGAGCTCGAACCAGCGGAGACCGGGAATCGCGGGCGGCTCGTTGGTGGCGCCGACGATCAGGTCCGCGCGGCCATCGCGCAACGCTTCCCAGGTGCCGGAAAGCACCTCGTGCGTCATGCGCAGCGCGACGCCGGAATCGAGCGCATCGAACGCCTGCACGACGGGCAGCAGCGTCTCGAATTCGAGGATTTCGTCGCAGACGATCCACAGCCGGTCTTCCCAGCCGCTCGCGATCTGCTTCACGCGCTGCGCGAGCCGCGTGACGTCGAGCATCAGGCGCGATGCTTCATCGGCGAGAAGATGGCCGGCAGGCGTCAGTTGCAGGCGATAGCGCCGCCGGTCGAAAAGAAGCGCGTCGAAGCGCGTTTCCAGTTGCCGCGCGGCGTGCGACACCGTGGACGGCGCCTTGCCGAGACGCGCCGCCGCGCGGGACAGGCTGCCGGTTTCGCGGATCGCGTCGAGCAGCGAAAGTTCTTCCTCTGACAACATGTTCGACTCCATCGAACGAGTGCATCGTCCCGATCGTACGGCAAAAGCACGGTGCCGGTCCAATATCAGCCCATCGGACAAACCAAACTTTCGATGGAGCTGAACGATGAAAACCTTCCTCAATACGATCCGCCGCGCCATTGGCGTGCTGCTCGCCGCCGCCGCGCTGCAACCGTCGGCGCATGCCGCAAACGCGCCGCGCCCGCCGCAACCCGTCGCGGCCGCGAGCGCGATCCAGTCGCGCACGATCGATGCGAACGGCGTCGAGCTGCACTATCTGCAAGCCGGGCACGGCGATGCGACGCCGGTCGTCCTGCTGCATGGCTACACGGAAACGAGCCACATGTGGCAGCCGCTGATGACGCGCCTCGCGGGCGAGCGCGTCGTGCTCGCGCCGGATCTGCCGGGCGCGGGCGCTTCGGCGATGCCCGTTTCCGGCTACGACAAGAAAACGCTCGCGCAGGACATTCACGCGATGGTGCGGGCGCTGGGTTATCGCAAGGTGAAGCTCGTCGGGCACGACATCGGGCTGATGGTGGCGTATGCGTACGCGGCGCAGTATCCCGACGAAGTCGAGAGCATCGTGCTGATGGACGCATTTCTGCCGGGCGTCGGCGACTGGCAGAAAGTCTGGCTGTTGCGCGACAAGTGGCACTTCAACTTCTACGGCGACACGCCGGAACAACTGGTGCGCGGCCGCGAGCGCGTTTATTTCGAGCACTTCTGGAACGACTTTGCCGCCGATCCCGCGCATTCGGTGAGCGAAGCCGATCGCCGCTATTATTCGGCGCAATATGCGCGCAATGGCCGCATGCGCGCGGGCTTCGAGTACTTCCACACGTTCACGCAAGACGCCGGCGATTTCGCCGTTTTCGCAAAAACGCCGCTGCCGATGCCGATGCTCGTTCTCGCCGGCGAGCGCGCTTCGGGCACGTTCCTGATCGATCAGGCGAAGCTCGTCGCGACGAACGTGCAGGGCGTGGTCGTGCCGGGCGCGGGCCACTGGCTGATGGAAGAAGCACCGGACGCGACGATGGGACAACTCGTGCGCTTCATCGAACAGAACTGATGGATGGGTTGCCGTGGCGCGTCGATTGCGCAACGGCTTTCAAGGAGAATCGAAATGGGACTACTCGTCGACGGAAAGTGGCAGGACAAGTGGTACGACACGTCGTCCACGGGCGGGCGCTTCGTGCGCAAGGACGCGGCGTATCGGCATTGGGTGACGGCGGACGGCGAAGGCGGCTTCAAGGCCGAGGCGGGGCGCTATCACTTGTATGTGAGTCTTGCATGCCCGTGGGCGCATCGCACGCTCATCATGCGCGCGTTGAAAGGGCTGGAAGAGATGATCGACGTATCGGTCGTGAACTGGCTGATGCTCGAAAACGGCTGGACCTTCGACGAAGCGCCGGGCGTCGTGCCCGATACGGTCAACGGCGCGCGCTATCTGCATCAGGTCTATACCGCCGCCGATCCGCATTACACGGGCCGCGTGACCGTGCCGATTCTCTGGGACAAACAGCGCGGGACGATCGTGAACAACGAATCGTCGGAAATCATCCGTATGCTGAATTCGGCGTTCGACGGCATCGGTGCGAAACCGGGCGATTTTTATCCGCGCGCGTTGCGCGAAGAGATCGACGCGCTCAACGCGCGCATCTACGACACGGTCAACAACGGCGTGTATAAGGCGGGCTTCGCGACGACGCAAGCCGCGTACGAGGAAGCGGTGACGCCGCTCTTCGAGACGCTCGACTTTCTCGAGCAGCGCTTGAGCACGCACCGCTACCTGACGGGCGATCGCTTCACCGAAGCTGATATCCGCCTTTTCACGACGCTCGTGCGTTTCGACGCGGTGTATGTCGGCCACTTCAAATGCAATCTGCGGCGCATCGCCGACTATCCGAATCTGTCGACGTTCACGCGCGACGTCTACCGGATGCCAGGCGTCGCCGCGACGGTGAACTTCGAGCACATCAAGCGGCACTATTACGAGAGCCACCGGACGATCAATCCGACGGGCATCGTGCCCGCCGGACCGCTGCTCGATTTCGCTGCCGGCTAATCGTACCGATACACGCCGCGCTTGGTCTTGCGCCCGAGCCGCCCCGCCGACACCAGTTCGCGCAGCAGCGGGCACGCGCGGTACTTCGAATCGCCGAAGTCCTTGAGGAACACGTCCATCACGGAGAGGCACACGTCGAGGCCGATCAGGTCCGCGAGCGCGAGCGGGCCGATCGGATGATTCGCGCCGAGCTTCATGCCTGCGTCGATTTCCTCCGCGCTCGCGACACCTTCGTAAAGCACGAAGAACGCTTCGTTGATCATCGGCACGAGAATGCGGTTGACGACGAAGCCCGGCGAATTGCGCACGCCGATCGGCGATTTGTCGAGCTTCTCGGTAAGCTCGCGCACGGCGGCGGCGGTTTCGTCGCTCGTCTGCACGCCGCGAATCACCTCGACGAGTTGCAGGAGCGGCACCGGATTGAAGAAGTGCATGCCGATGAAGCGCTCCGGCGTGGCGAGCGTCGCGGCGAGCGCGGTGATCGAAATGGACGACGTGTTCGACGCGATGATGGCATCGGCGCGCGCGGCGCCTTCGATCTGCTTCAGGATGCGGTTCTTGAGCTCGGCGTTTTCGGTCGCGGCTTCGATCACGATATCGGCTGCGGAAAGACGCCCGTAATCGGTCGATGTCTCGATGCGCGTCAAGGCCGCGTCGCGCGCCGATGCCGCGAGCTTGTCCTTCGACACGAGCCGCTCGAGGCTGCCCGTGAGCGTGGCGATGCCTTTCGCGAGCGCGGCGTCGGTGACGTCGATCATCACGACCTTGAAGCCCGCGACGGCCGCGACCTGCGCGATGCCGTTGCCCATGGTTCCCGCGCCGACGATGCCGACGGTCTGAATCTTCATGCTTTTGCTCCTCCAGAATTGCGCCGGCGCGTAGGCCGGCAAACCGGTAATGGTCGAAAGCGCGCGAGGCGCGTCCAGGCATCGATTTTAACCAGCGGCGAAGCCGGTCAGATCTTTTGGCGCGATGCCGTTTGCATGACAGAAAGCAAGGTATCGGTCCAGACCGGTCTTCCAGTTTTCGGCGGCGAGCACGCGGTCATCGTCGTTCACGAAAAGCAGCTCGCCCTGAATGATGTTGAGCGTGACGATGTCGGCGCCCGCCGCATCCGACGGCAGCGCCTCGGGCGTGTGGCTCGATCCGGCCGTTTCGTAGACGATGCTGCCCGGCGCCGCGATCCACTCGTGCTCCCGATACTTCCAGCGCCCTTCGACCGTGTAGACGATCACCGTTCCCGTATGACGATGACGCGGCATGCTGCCTTGCGCGGGCGCCTTCATCATCGCGATCACCTCGCCACGGATCGGATCGAGCTTGAAATACTTGACGAGCACGCGCTCGCTGTATGGCGTGAAAGGCACCCACGGCAGGTCGTCGTCGTTGATGCATGTGGTGTGAATCTGTTCGAACAGCATGATGTCGGCTCCTGGCATTCAGCAGTGCATTGTAGGCAGCGCCGCGCGCTTCGGACATTGGCCGAACGGACGACCCCTTTCATCCAAGCCGGATCGCGCCGTATCTGCTATCGTCCACGCCATGCCAACCATCATCACCATTTCGAATCTGTCCAAGACCTACGGGTCGGGCTTCCGCGCGCTCCGGGACGTGAACCTGGAGATCCGTCGCGGCGAGATTTTTGCGCTGCTCGGCCCGAACGGCGCGGGCAAGACGACGCTCATCAGCACCGTGTGCGGCATCGTCAATCCGAGCGAGGGCAAGGTGACCGTCGCGGGTCACGACATCCTGACCGACTATCGCGCCGCGCGCGCGATGATCGGCCTCGTGCCGCAGGAACTCACCACCGACGCCTTCGAAACCGTCTGGGCGACCGTGTCGTTCAGCCGTGGCTTATTCGGCCGCCCGAAGAATCCGGCGTACGTTGAGAAGGTGCTGAAGTCGCTCTCGCTCTGGGCCAAGAAAGACAACAAGATCATGACGCTTTCAGGCGGCATGAAGCGGCGCGTGCTGATCGCCAAGGCGCTCGCGCACGAACCGGAAATCCTCTTTCTCGACGAGCCCACGGCGGGCGTCGACGTCGAACTGCGCCGCGACATGTGGGACCTCGTGCGCGAGCTGCAACGCAACGGCGTGACCATCATCCTGACGACGCATTACATCGAGGAAGCGGAGGAGATGGCGGACCGCATCGGCGTCATCAACCGTGGCGAGATCGTGCTCGTCGAGGAGAAGCGCGAACTGATGCGCAAGCTCGGGCAAAAGAAGCTCACGCTGCAACTGGAGCATCCGCTCGCGGAGATCCCCGCGCCGCTCGTGCCTTACGGCCTCGCGCGTTCGCCGGACGGCAGCGAGCTCACGTACACGTACGATGCGCAAGACGAGCCGGGCCGCATCATCGCGCTGTTGCGCCACGTCGACGAAGCCGGCGTGCGTTTCAAGGATCTGCAAACGACGCAAAGCTCGCTCGAAGACATCTTCGTGAGCCTCGTCAGGGAAGCCAAATGAATCTATACGCCGTTCGCGCCATCTACCGTTTCGAAATGGCGCGCGCCGGACGCACGCTGATGCAGAGCATCGTGTCGCCGGTCATTTCCACGTCGCTTTACTTCGTCGTGTTCGGGGCGGCCATCGGCTCGCGCATTCCGGAAGTCGACGGCATCAGCTACGGCGCGTTCATCGTGCCGGGCCTCGTGATGTTGTCGCTGCTCACGCAGAGCATCGCCAATGCCTCGTTCGGCATCTATTTCCCGAAATTCACGGGCACCATATACGAACTGCTGTCCGCGCCGGTGTCGTACTTCGAACTCGTGGTGAGTTACGTGGGCGCGGCGGCGACCAAATCGGTCATTCTCGGGCTGATCATTCTTCTGACCGCACGTTTATTCGTCCCGCTCAGAATCGATCATCCTTTCTGGATGATCGTGTTTCTGCTGCTGACGTCGGTGACATTCAGCCTGCTCGGGTTCATCATCGGCATCTGGGCCGACGGCTTCGAAAAGCTGCAGATCATCCCGCTTCTGATCGTCACGCCGCTCACGTTCCTCGGCGGCAGCTTCTATTCGATCCACATCCTGCCGCCGTTCTGGAAGACCGTCGCGCTGTTCAATCCGGTCGTCTATCTGATCAGCGGCTTTCGGTGGAGCTTTTACGGACTCGCCGATGTCCATGTCGGCGTGAGTTTCGGCATGACGCTGGTCTTTCTGGCGGTGTTCATCGGGATCGTCGCATGGATCTTCAAGACGGGATACCGCTTCAAGACGTAGCGCGGCGAATCGGACGAGGGCGTTCAGCGGATGAAAATCATGAAACGCACGAAGCGCAATTTTCTCGGCATCATGGCGGCCGCCTTCGCGGGCGGCGCTCCTTCGGCGCCCGCCCGATCGTACGAAATAGACCATAGCAGCGCCGACTGGCGACGCCGTCTGTCCTCGGAGCAATACCGCGTGCTCAGGCGCGGCGGCACGGAACCGCCTTTCGCGAGTCCGCTGTTGAAGGAACATCGCGACGGCACGTACGCGTGCGCGGGATGCGGGCTCGCGCTGTTTTCATCGGCGACGAAATTCGATAGCGGCACCGGCTGGCCGAGCTTCTGGAAACCGGTCGACGGCGCTGTCGCGACGCACGCCGACGCGACCGGCCACATGCGCAACGAGGTGCATTGCCGGCGTTGCGGCGGCCATCTCGGTCATGTTTTCGACGATGGTCCGAAGCCCACCGGCCTGCGCTACTGCATGAACGGCGCGGCGCTCGAATTCCTGCGCGACGAAGCCTGATTCGCGCATTCATCCACCTTTCTCGCGACCGTCTTATGAACGTACCCGAACTCAAGCTCGATCCGGCGAGAACCGCGCTCGTGCTGATCGATTTGCAGGCCGGCATCGCCGCGTTGCCCGTGCAACCTCACGATGCCGCGAGCGTGCTCGCCAACGCGCGCGCGCTCGCCGACCGCTTTCGCGCGCTCGGTGCGCCGGTCGTGCTCGTCAAGGTCGCGTTTCCGAACGGTCCCGGCGGCCTGCGTCCGATCACCGACGCGGGCCAGGCGCAGGAAGCGCCGGAACCCGCGGGCTGGAGCGAATTGTGTGCGGAGCTGGATGTGCGGGCGTCGGATATCGTCGTCGTCAAACGGCAGTGGGGCGCGTTCTACAACACGGATCTCGACTCGCATTTGCGGCGGCGAGGCATCGGCACGATCGTGCTGGGCGGCATCGCGACGGCCATCGGCGTCGATTCGACCGCGCGCGGCGCGCACGAGCGCGGCTATCAGCAAATCTTCGTCGAAGATGCGATGAGCGATCTCAACGCCGACACGCACGAATCGACCTGCCGCTACATCTTTCCGCGCATCGGGCGCATCCGGTCGACGCAGGAAGTGCTCGCGGCGCTGGCGTAGCGGCGCGGCGTCTTTCGGCAGCATCCGTTCGATGTCGACGAACGGAAGAGAAAATACTTCGTACTCCGTTATTTTCGGACAATTCGGCTGTTCGCGGCTTGGCCGTTCGCATACTTTTAATTACTCGCTGACGGGTCCCCGCCTGTCAGTCCGAGTAGCCGGTCAAACCAAGATCGGGCCTGGCGCTTCTCCCCGAGCGCTGGACGCGCGCCGTACCCTCGCGGCGCGCGTCCTTTTTTATGCCGATGCCGATGCAACCAGCCGGACGAGCGTGATCTCGGAAGGCGCGCCGAGGCGCTTCGGCGGTCCCCAATAGCCGGTTCCCCGGCTCGTATAGACCCACAACCCGTTGAACTTTACGAGCCCCGCGACGAACGGCTGCTGTAGTCGCACGAAGAAGTTCCACGGCAGGAATTGCCCGCCGTGCGTGTGCCCGGAAAGCTGAAGCGTGAAGCCCGCTTCGGCGGCAGCGGCGGCGCTGCGCGGCTGATGCGCGAGCAGCACGCGCACGGTGGCGTCGTCGGGCGCGCCGCTGATCGCTTTGGCGGGATCACTGCGATGCGCGGGATCGAAACTGCCCGCGCTGAAATCGGTGACGCCCGCGACCACGGCCTGCGCGCCGTCGTGATTGAGCACGACATGCTGATTCATCAGCACGGTCAGCCCGAGACGCCGGAACTCGGCGATCCACTTGTCGGCGCCCGAGTAGTACTCGTGATTGCCGGTGACGAGAAACGTGCCGTGCCGCGCGCTGAGGCCCGCGAGCGGGCGCGTGTGGTCCGCGAGATTCGGCACGGTGCCGTCGACGACATCGCCCGTCACGGCGATCAGATCCGGCGAAAGCCCGTTCACCGCCGCGACGATGCGCTCCACATAGTGACGCTTGATCGTCGGTCCTACGTGGATATCGCTGATCTGCGCGATCGTGAAACCGTTGAGCGCGGCCGGCAAGTTGTCGATCGGCACATCCACGCTCACGACCGGCGCGCGCCGCCGCGCGTTGTAGAAACCGATTGCGGAGAAGAGCACGGCCAGAAGCGGCACGGCGAGCGCGCTATAGGCGACGAACTTCGGCGAGCCGACGGGCACGCCGCGCATCCAGTCGGCGAGATGCACGAACAGGAGCAGCACGTCGCGCGCGAAGGTCAGAAGCAGCAGGGACGAGAAGAAACCGAGCGCCGTCAGGCCGAACCAGGCGAGGCGGTCGGCGAGCGCCTGCGGTTCGATCTGGCGCGCGGCCATCCCGAGCGGAATGACGATGACGGAGGCCGCGAGCAGGACCGCCGCCAGCACCTTGAGCGGCAGGCCGACGGGCGCATCCGGGATCAGCCGGATGCCGACGTAAATGTGGAACAGAACGCCGATGCCGATGAAGCGGAGAAAGAATGCCGAGCGTCGCATAGCGCTCCTGGAGGGATCGAAGAAGCGGCAAGGAAACGGGCGGCGCGCGCCCGTGCCGGATATGGCGCTGATTTTACCGGTTCGACGCCGGGCCTGCCTTCGGCGCTCTCGGCGAGGCGTGCGGCGAGTCGTAACATATCGTGTGATGAGTTGGATTCGCACCGGGTCGCACGGTATAAATAACGTTGTGCCATCGCCAGCGCGATGGTCCGAAACCGGTCGTTGGTAGTCCAAATTTCAAACGAGGGAATAATTCAATGAACGTGAAACTGTCTGCCATTTCATTGCTTTGCGCGTCGGCAATCGTTGCGTCGATGGGCTCCGCCGTGGCGCAGAGCGCGCCGCTGGCAAAGACCGCCGACAAGGTCGTGAGCCTTGCCGATCCGATTCACGTGCAGGCGACCATCGTCGGTATCGACGCCGCCAATCGCACGCTCATGATTCGTGGCCCGCGCGGTGACGCAGCCGTGCTCGTGAACAAGGAAGTCACGAACTTCGACAAACTGCATATCGGCGACAAGGTCGACGTGCTCTATAAGAACGCGCTGCTCGTGAGCGCGGAGAAGGTGAAGGGCGGCGGCAAGGGCGAGCGCGAGCGTATCGATACGGTCACGTATCAGCCGACTTCAGGGGCGAACGGCGCGACCGGCTTCGACGCGACGCGTCAGGTCGAGATCATCGCGACGGTCGAGAACGTGAACAGCAAGAAGCGCACGATCACGCTGCGCGGACCGTGGCGCACCGAGACGTTCGATCTCACGCCTGACTTCGCGGCGGAGAAGCTGAAGAAGGGTGACAAGATCCACGCGGTGTTCGTGTCCGCGACGGCGGTGGGCGTCACGCCGGTCGCATCGGCGAACTGAAGCGGCGCCGCATCGAAAGAAAAAGCCTCGGCATTGAAGTGCCGAGGCTTTTGTGCATGACTTGCGAAAACGCGCGCGATCAGACCGCCATGCAGAGATACTTGATGACGACGTAATCGTCGATGCCGTAGTGCGAGCCTTCGCGCCCCAAGCCCGATTGCTTTACGCCGCCGAACGGCGCGACTTCGTTCGAGATCAGTCCGGTGTTGATGCCGACCATGCCGTATTCGAGCGCTTCGGCCACGCGCCAGATGCGGCCGATGTCGCGGCTATAGAAGTAAGCGGCGAGGCCGAATTCGGTGTCGTTGGCGAGGCGCACGACTTCGTCGTCGGAAGCGAATTTGAAGATCGGCGCGAGCGGTCCGAACGTCTCTTCCTTCGCCACTTTCATGTCGGGCGTGACGCCGGTCAGCACGGTCGGCTCGAAGAAGCCGTGGCCGAGCGCGTGGCGCTTGCCACCGGAGGCGAGCGCGGCGCCTTTCGCGAGCGCATCTTCGATATGCGATTCGACTTTCTGCACGGCTGCTTCGTTGATGAGCGGCCCGAGCGCCACGCCGCTTTCCGTGCCGAGTCCGACCTTGAGCTTGCTCGCGGCCGCCGCCAGCTTCTGCGCGAATGCATCGTAGACGCGTTCGTGCACGTAAAAGCGGTTCGTGCAGACGCAGGTCTGGCCGCTGTTGCGATATTTCGATGCGATCGCGCCTTCCACGGCGGCGTCGAGATCGGCGTCGTCGAACACGATGAAGGGCGCGTTGCCGCCGAGTTCGAGTGTCACCTTCTTGACCGTCGGCGCGCTTTGGGCCATCAGCAGGCGGCCGACCGCCGTCGATCCGGTGAAGGACAGCTTGCGCACGACGGGATTGCTGGTCATCTCGCCGCCGATTGCTTTCGGGTCGCCGGTGATGACGCTGAGCACGCCTTTGGGCAGACCGGCGCGTTCCGCGAGCACGGCGAGCGCGAAGGCGGAGAGGGGCGTTGCTTCGGCGGGTTTGACGACGATCGGGCAACCGGCTGCGAGTGCCGGTCCGACTTTGCGTGTGATCATCGCGGCGGGGAAGTTCCACGGCGTGATGGCGGCGCAGACACCGATCGGTTCTTTCGTCACGACGATGCGCTTGTCGGCGGCGGGTGTGGCGAGCGTATCGCCGGCGACGCGTTTGCCTTCTTCCGCGAACCATTCGATGAACGAGGCTGCGTATGCGATTTCGCCTTTGGCTTCGGCGAGCGGCTTGCCTTGTTCACTCGTGAGGATGAGTGCGAGATCATCGGCGTTGGCCATCATCAGGTCGAACCAGCGACGCAGGATGATTGCGCGTTCCTTGGCGGTTTTTTTGCGCCACGCGGGCCAGGCGGTGTTGGCTGCATCGATTGCGCGGCGGGTTTCCGATGCGCCCATTTTGGGCACTGTGCCAAGGGATTCGCCGGTTGCCGGATTGATGACTTCGAAGGTTTCGGCGTTGTCGGCTTGTTGCCATTCACCATCGATGTAGGCTGCGTTGCGCAGCAGTGTTGGGTCTTTCAGTTGTTCTTCCATTGCTAGTCCTTTTTTTGTTGGCTCGATGTTGTTGTCGCCGGATCCCGTTTTCATGTTGGTCTATTAGCACTGCCCCTGTGCGGGGCGGCAGTCACTTTCTTTGCTGCTGCAAAGAAAGTAACCAAAGAAAGCAGCTTTTCAAGCCCGCGGTCACACGCAGTTTGGGTAGTTCTCTCGTCCACCGTGGCACTCGCCTAAAGAGTACCCTCATAGGACCAATCGGGCTTGGATCGCGCACGGTCCGTCACATCGCACCACTTAACAAACCGGTTCAGCACCAAATAGCTCCGGCCCGCTACGCGGCCGACAGGTCAATCGGGAACGCGCGGGCATCTCTACTGACACTTCCATCGCACCGCACATGCATCATGTTGGTTTCCCCCGCAGACCCAGCGGCAGCGCGTAGCGCTGAGCCGATGCTCTTTCGTGCTGAACCAGCGCCCTGAAACGACTAGCTTGTCAGACCGTGCGCGAGCCAAGTCGGGCTAGTCCTCCGAGGGCACTCTTTAGGCGAGTGCCACCTTGGATGAAAGGACTACCCAAACTGCGTGTGACCGCGGGCCTGAAGAGCTGCTTTCTTTGGTTACTTTCTTTGCAGCAGCAAAGAAAGTGACTGCCGCCCCGCACAGGGGCAGTGCCAATAAACCAAAACGAAAACGGGATCCGGCGACAAAAGCAGACCCACCGACCCCGCCCTGCGAAAAACGAAAAAGCAAAAACAATCAGACCGCGACGCCGACAGTCTCCGTCAACACATCTTCGAGAATAGCCAAAGCCTCATCGAAAACCGCATCCTGAATCGTGAGCGGAAACAGGAACCGAACCACGTTCGAATAAACTCCACACACCAGCAGCAGCAACCCACGCTCCAGCGCCCGCGTTTGCACGAGCTTGGCAAAACCAGCATCCGCATCATGGGAACTGGGCTTGCAAAACTCCACCGCGATCATCGCGCCGGGCCCTCGCACATCGGCGATTTGCGGCACATCGCCCTTGAGTGCTTCGAGCTTCGCCGTCAGCTTGTCGCCGAGCACAGCCGCACGCTCGCAGAGCCTCTCTTCGTCGATGATATCGAGCACCGCATGCGCCGCCGCCACCGCCAGCGGGTTGCCCGCATACGTGCCGCCGAGTCCGCCCGGCGCGGCCGCATCCATGATGTCCGCGCCTCCGACGACGCCCGACAGCGGCATCCCGCCCGCCAGCGATTTCGCAATCGTCATCAGATCCGGCACGACGCCGTGGTGCTCCATCGCGAAAAGCTTGCCGGTGCGCGCAAAACCGGTCTGCACTTCATCGGCGATGAGCAGAATGCCATGGTCGTCGCAAATCTTGCGCAAGCCGCGCACGAACTCCGTGGGCGCGGGAACGAAGCCGCCTTCGCCCTGCACCGGTTCGAAGATGATCGCGGCAACGCGCGTCGCTTCGATATCGGCCTTGAACAGATGCTCGATCGCGCGCAGCGAATCCGCCACCGACACGCCATGCAGCGGATTCGGGAACGGCGCGTGATACACGTCCGACGGGAACGGCCCGAAGCCGATCTTGTACGGCGCAACCTTGCCGGTCAGCGCCATGCCCATCAGCGTGCGGCCGTGAAAGCCGCCCGTGAATGCGATCACGCCCGGCCGGCCCGTCGCGGCGCGCGCGATCTTCACCGCGTTCTCGACCGCCTCCGCGCCCGTCGTGAAAAACGCCGTCTTCTTTGCATGCGAACCCGGCGCGCGGGCGCTGATCTTCTCGGCGAGCGACACGTACGACTCGTACGGCACGATCTGATACGCCGTGTGCGTGAAGCAATCGAGCTGCGCGCGGATCGCCTCGACAATCTTCGGATGACGATGCCCCGTGTTGCACACCGCGATGCCCGCCGCGAAATCGATGAAGCGGCGGCCCTCGACATCCCACAATTCCGCGTTCTCGGCGCGCGCGGCGTAGAAATCGCACATTACGCCGACACCGCGCGGGGTCGCGGCGTTCTTGCGGGCTTGCAGATCGGCGTTTTTGAGGGTCGTGCTCACGGATATCTCCTTGATCGTGTGTGGCCGCATCGGCGGACTGGATTCAAGGTCGACTATAGTAAGATTTGGCCCTCAAGTTCAGAGCCATTTCAATAAATCTATAGGAGCCAATTCGATGTCGACGCGCGCAAGCGTGCTTTCCGACTGGCTGGTGCAGCGCATCGACCGCACGAACGGCCAGCCGATCTACCGGCAATTGCACGGCCTTTTGCAGCAGGCGATCCTCACGCGCGAACTCGCGGCGGGCGCGAAAGTGCCGTCGTCGCGGTTGCTGGCGGCTGAACTGGGCGTCGGGCGCAACACCGTGACGCAGGTCTACGAGCAGCTCGCGCTCGAAGGCTATGTATCGTCGGCGACGGGGCGCGGCACGTTCGTCGCGGACAGCACGCCCGACGAAATCCTCTTCGACGATGCCCCGCCCGACACCGCGACGCCGTCCGATGCGCACTCGACGCTCTCCACGCGCGGCGCGCGGCTGATCTCGGGCGCGGGCGTCTCGAAGCGTCAGGGTGGCGCGTTCATGCCGGGTGTGCCGGACGTGTCGCGGTTTCCGTCGCGCGTGTGGAACCGGCTGCAGGCGAAATACTGGCGCAAGCCGCTGCCCGATCTGCTGACCTACGCGCCCGGCGGCGGCCACGCGGGATTGCGCCACGCGCTCGCGCACTATCTGCGCACGTCGCGCTCGGTGCGCTGCACGCCGGAGCAGATCGTCGTGACGACGGGCATCCATCAATCCATCGATCTCGCCGCGCGCCTGCTCGCCGATCCGGGCGACACGATCTGGACCGAAGACCCGTGCTACTGGGGCGTGCGCAGCGTCCTGCAAGTGTCCGGGCTCGATCTGGAGGCGATTCCCGTCGACGCGGAAGGCATCGCGCCGAGGCCCGCCAATCTCGCATCGCCGCCGAAGCTCATGCTCGTCACGCCGTCGCATCAGTATCCGCTCGGCATGGTGATGAGCCTCGCGCGCCGCCGCATGCTGCTCGAATATGCGCGTCAGCACCGCTGCTGGATCATCGAGGACGATTACGACAGCGAATTTCGCTACGGCAGCCGGCCGCTCGCGTCGCTGCAGGGCATGGACACGTCGGGGCAGGTGATCTATGTCGGCAGCTTCGGCAAGACGCTGTTTCCGGGGCTGCGGATCGGCTATGTCGTCGTCCCGGAAACGCTCGCGGAGAGTTTCGCGACGGCGAGCGCCGAGTTGTATCGCGAAGGGCAGTTATTGCAGCAGGCCGTGCTGGCGGAATTCATCGAGCAGGGACACTTCACGTCGCATATCCGGCGGATGCGCGCGCTCTACGGCCAGCGCCGCGACGCGATGCTCGCGACCATCGCCGAACGCTACGGCGACACGCTTGCGATCGCCGGCGGCGATGCCGGACTGCATCTCGTGCTGAAGCTGCCCGGGTACGTCGACGACCGCGCGCTCGCCGCCGCCGCGCTCGCCGAGGAGATCGTCGTGCGGCCGCTGTCGGGGTATTACGCGCATCGGCCGGACGCGGAACCGGGCTTGCTGATCGGCTATGCGTGCGTGCCCGACGAGGACATCGCGCCGGCTTTCGCGAAACTCGCCGGCGTCATCGACCGTTTCTTGCGCTGAAAACCGCCGAAACTTCACGATTCGCTTACTGCCTTCGAAAAAATCCTGCGCAACAACTGGAAAGCGCGGCGCAGGTGGAGGATCATGTGCGCCGTTTTCCGATCAAACCGCAAGGGCTTTTCCATGACGACTTCGTCCGACCAACACTTCACCGTCATCGCCGATCTCGCAGACGACGCGCCGTCGCTGCGCGAGCTTCGTCATGACATTCATCGTCATCCGGAGCTCTCGTACGAAGAGACGCGCACCGCCGCGCTCGTCGCCGACCGGCTCGAGGATTGGGGCTGGACGGTGACGCGCGGCGTCGGCGGAACGGGCGTCGTCGGCACGTTGAGGGCGGGCGACGGCACGAAGAGCATCGGCCTGCGCGCCGACATGGACGCGCTGCCGATCATCGAGCAGAGCGGCAAGCCCTGGGCGAGCGAGACGCACGGCAAGATGCACGCATGCGGTCACGACGGCCACACGACGATGCTGCTCGGCGCGGCGCGTCATCTCGCGCGCACCCGTAATTTCAACGGCACGGTGCATCTGTATTTTCAGCCGGCGGAAGAGCACGGCGTGCCGAGCGGCGCGCAGAAGATGATCGAAGAGGGCTTGTTCGAGCGCTTTCATTGCGATGCCGTGTTCGGCGTGCACAACCATCCCGGCGCGCAGCCCGGCACGTTCCTGTTCCGCAAGGGGCCGTTCATGGCGGCGGGCGATCAGGTGTCGATCGTGATCGAAGGCGTTGGCGGGCACGCGGCGCGGCCGCACCTGTCGGTCGATCCGGTCGTCGTGACGGCGAGCATCGTGATGGCGCTGCAGACGATCGTCGCGCGCAACGTCGATCCGGCGCAGCCGGCCGTCGTCACCGTCGGTTCGATGCACGCGGGAACGGTGAACAACGTCATCCCGAATCGTGCGACGCTCGAACTGTCCGTGCGCTCGTTCGATCCGAAAGTGCGCGAGTTGCTCAGGCGCCGCATCAAGGAACTGGTCGAGTCGCAGGCCGCGAGCTACGGCGCGAGCGCGATGGTGAGGTATCTGGAAGGCTATCCGGTCGTCGTGAATTCGGACGCGGAAACCGAGTTCGCGATTCAGGTGGCGCGCGAACTGGTCGGCGAGGACAACGTCGTCGCGCACGCCGATCTGCTGATGGGCAGCGAAGACTTTGCGTTCATGCTGCAGGAACGGCCGGGCTCGTTCCTGCGTCTGGGCAACGGTGCGGGCGAGGACGGCTGCATGGTCCACAACCCGCACTACGACTTCAACGACAAGAATCTGCCGGTCGGCGCGGCTTACTGGGCGCGTCTCGTCGAGCGATTCCTGGTGTGATGGACATCACGCCGGCAACCTGAAACTCCCGATCGCCTCGCGCAGCACATCGACCTGATCCTTCAGCGAATGCGCGGCGGCGGCGGCTTCCTCGACGAGCGCGGCGTTTTGCTGCGTCACCTGATCCATCTCGACGACCGCGCGGTTCACCTGTTCGATGCCCGCGCTCTGCTCGCGCGACGCGTGGCTGATCTCGTCGAGAATCTCGTTCACGCGGCGCACCGATTGCACGATTTCCGTCATCGTCGCGCCCGCGTTCGTCACGAGCGATGCGCCTTGCTCGACCGTCTGCGTCGACGTTTCGATGAGTGCCTTGATTTCCTTCGCCGCCGTCGCCGAACGTTGCGCGAGGCTGCGCACTTCCGCCGCGACAACCGCGAAGCCGCGTCCCTGTTCGCCCGCGCGCGCCGCTTCGACCGCCGCATTCAGCGCGAGAATATTCGTCTGGAACGCGATGCCGTCGATCACGCCGATGATGTCGCCGATCTGCTGCGAACTCGCCGTGATGCGCGTCATCGTGTCGATCACGTCGTCGACGACGCCGCTGCCGCGCGTCGCCACGTCCGCCGCCTGCTCCGCGAGACGCGCGGCCTGCGCGGCGCTTTCCGCGTTGTTCTTCACGTTCGCGGTCATCTGATCCATGCTCGACGCGGTCTGCACGAGCGCCGCGGCCTGTTCCTCGGTGCGTTGCGAGAGATCGGTGTTGCCCGCCGCGATCTCCGAGGCGCCCACGTTGATGTTGTCCGTGCCGCTGCGCACGCGCGAGACCGTCTCGACGAGGCCGCGCTGCATCACGGCGAGTGCGTGCAAAAGACTCGTCGTGTCGTTTGGATGAAGCTCGACGCTGCTCGTCAGATCGCCGCGCGCGATGCGATGCGCCGCGCCGACCGCAAGCTCCAGCTCGCCGCCGAGATTGCGCTTGATACTGCGCAGCACGATCAGCATCGCGGCCGTCGCGAAGCCGCCGAGCACCGCCGTGATCGCGAGCCAGCGCAGCGCGCTCGCCCAGAACGCGCTTTGCACGTCGTCCATGTACATGCCGGTGACGAGATACCAGTCCCACTGCGCGAAACGCTGCGCGTAGGAGAGCTTGCCGACCGGCTTGTCGCTGCCGGGCTTCGGCCACAGATAGCTGATGAAGCCGCCGCCGGTTTGATCGCCGGCCTTCACGATATCGACGAACAGGCGATTGCCCGCCGGATCGGTGTAAGTCGACAGATCCTTGCCGTTCATGGCCGGCTTGATCGGATGCATGACCATCGTCGGATGCGAATCGTTGATCGACAGATAGCCGTCCGTGCCGTAGCGGATCGCGCCGACCACTTCCAGCGCGCGCTTTTTCGCTTCGTCTTCGGTGATCGTCTTGTTCGCGGCGAGCGCAGCATAGTGCGCGGTGACGGCGTAGGCCTCGTTGACGAGCGTCTTTAGCTGCTCCTTGCGGTCGTCGATCATCGACGTCCGGTTCTGCCACGCTCCGATGATCCCGATCGCGATCAAGCCGATCCACAGCACGGCGATCAGCGAGCCGAGCTTTTTGTTCAACGTCATTCTGTTCATGTTGCGCCCGTCGCCTCTTTGCGTTGATTTCGCGTTGATTTCGCGTGGTCTTTGCGACGGCGCACGCCGCCGCATGCCCGCTTTACGGCAGGCCCGGGCGGTGCGTGTAGGGCGGGAATTCCCGTAGGGAAAGCGTCAGGTCAGAGACGCAGAATCGGATCCTTGTCGGGCGGCGCTTCGGGATGCTGCGGCTCGTCCGGCCGATGCCCCGGCGAGGGCGGCGTGAGCGGATCGGCCTCGGGATCGCGGTTCGGGTCCGCGACGGGATCCGGAACGGGATTGGTCTGCATGTCGTATTTCATGATGTCCCCCGAAAAGTTATGTCGACGCTACGCGGACGCGTGCGCAGCCGGCATGTGCAGCGTGAACGGCTCGCCCGGATGCGCGTCGCCGGTATTCGAGAGCGCGGCGCGGGCGCGGGCCGCGATCGCGTCGCTGCCGGTATCGCGCGGATGCTCGTCGAGGACGATATGCGGCGTGCCGAGCGCGCGGGCGGCGGCGACGGGCGAGGACGCTTCGGCGTCGTCGGACAGGAGCAGGCGCGCGTTCGCGATCAGCCGCGGCAGCGTGGCCGGCGCGACGGCGCCCGCGAGAAAGAGCGCGGCCGACTGCATCGCGCCGAGGACGCCGGCGGTGCGCTCGGGATCGGGCGCGTCGCCGACGATCGCGATCTGCCAGCCATCGGCGGCGAGCTGGTCGGCGACATCGGCATAACATTCGGCGGGCCAGGCGGGCGCGGCGTGATGGCTGCCCGGATGGATCAGCACGAGGCGCTCGCGCTCGATGCCGTGAAAGGCGGCGAGTTCGTCGTAGTCGTCGCTGCGCGCGGATTCGGCTGCGTGCGCGCGCGGCGGCGCGCTGGGCTCGTCGGGGACGAGCGCCGTCGTGAGGTCGTCGCTCAGCGTGGAAAGGGGATTGGCTCGCATCTTGGCTCCTGCAAGTGGCGTGGCCTCGTTCGATCTGGCAAATCGCGCGGGGCCGGCGCTTGGCAAGCAGCCGTCATGCCCGCGGCGTCCCGGCCGCTTCCTGACTGGCGGCGCGCGCGCCGTCGACACGGATTGCGTCTCGAAGCGTGACAGTCTGAGCGCCGGTTGCGGCATCTGTCACGTATTGAAGGAGGCGCCGGCGCGCTCGTCAAGGCGCGAAGTTTTCAGCGGCGATGTAAAAAAGCCGCCGTCTCGCGATGGCGAGGCGGCGGCTTCGATGCGGCGTGCGCGAAAGAGCGGCGCTCAGGTTTCCGTGTTGCCGTCGTCGGCGGGCAGGGTTTTCGGCGTGAACGCTTCGGCGCGGCGGCGGATGCCGTCGACTTCGCCGGCCACGAACGTGCGCTTGTCGGCGGCGAGCGCTTCCTGATATGACACGCCTTCCGGCACGCGATGAAGCAGCGCGCGCAGTTCGCCTTGCGTCGTCTGCTCGACGGGCTCGTAGTCGTACAGACCGAGTTCGAGTTCGGCGCGTTCGTGCAGGATGAACAGACACGAGGCGAACACGGCGACGCCGAGCACTTCCTGCACGCCGAAGCGGAATTCGTGCGGCACCGGCGAGAACGGCAGCCACGCGATGAGCGCGACGCCCGCGAGCGCCACTGCGATGGTCACGTTGAGCAGCAATTGCAGACGCGCGACGATGCGCTCGCGTTCGGTCTGCAGTTGCCCGGCCGATTTCGGCACGAGCGCAGTGAGCGATTGTTGACGGCGGAGTTCTTCGAGCGGGAGAGCGGCCATGGAGGTTGTCGTCGGGACCATCGATGAGCGCCAGAGCGGCGCGACACGGATATAACGCGCGGCTTACAGGAACGTTGACGGCGCTTTCGTCTTGTTGCGTCCTGTTTCGTCCTGTTGCATTTGCCGGCGTTCAGCGCGTGCGGTCCTTTACCGGCGTGCGGATGGTCGCGGTGCCGTCGGCGATCTGCTGCGCGAAGACGAGCGCCTCGACGATCGTTCCGAAGACTTCCGCGCGCACGTGGTCGTCGGTCAGGCGCATCAGATACGACGGGTGATACGTCGGCACGATGATGTGCCCCTTGTGCTCGATGGTCTTGCCGAGATACTCGGACAGCGCCGTGCGATGCCCCGTGAGCGCCTTCAGCGCCGTCGCCCCGAGCGCGACCACGACTTTCGGTCCGATGCGCTTCAGTTCTTCGTCGAGCCAGTAGCGGCAGGCTTCGCGTTCGCGCTGCGCGGGCGCGAGATGCGCGCGTTCCTCGCCCTGCGCTTCCCATTTGAAATGCTTCACCGCGTTCGTCAGATAAAGCGATTCGCGCGCGATCTGCGCCTCCGCGAGCGCTTCGTCGAGCAGCTTGCCCGCCTGGCCGACGAACGGCTTGCCCTCGCGGTCCTCCTGATCGCCCGGCTGCTCGCCGACGAGCATCACGCGGGCGTCGCCGGGGCCGATGCCCGCCACGGCCTGCGTCGCGTTGCGCCAGAGCGCGCAGCGCCTGCATGCATCGAGCGACGGCGGCTCGGTCAGCATCGTGCCCTTGATCGGCTCGAGATCCGTGTTGATGGCCACTTCCATGTCCGACGGCACGTTGCGCGGATGGCGGTCGCGCCGCGAATAGGGATCGGCGCGGGAAATGAGCGCGGGATCGGTGCGTGCGTTTTCCGGGCTTTTCCAGTAGCGCACCGGCATATGCGACGCCATTTCAGCGGCGTTCGCCTGCGCCGGTGCAAACGTGCTCTCGTAATACGCGAGCCACAGCGCCTCGATCGCGTCGCCGCTCACGGCCTCGCCGCTCATCGCGGTGTCGCCGAAGTCCATTGGCTTTTCTTCCGGCTCGCTCGTGCGGTCCACGCGCAGCAGCGCGCCGTCCCAGAACGCGGCGCCGTGAGGCGTGGCGATCATCCACGTGGCGTTGCCCATGCGCGTGGCGAAATGCAGCGCGGCGTGCTCCAGCACGTCATGCACCGGCTCGAACCAGCTGATGAACTCGGGCGGCCCGAGCGACGAATCCCGATGCCGGAAGCGCAGCACCTTGCGCATTTCGGTTTCTTCGGCTTCGACCGATTCGATCATCCGCCGCAGCCGATGCCCGTCCGCATCTTCCGGCGAGGCGATTGCGCGGTCGCCCTGAGTCCAGCGCCACAGCGCCTTGTAGAGAAACGGCCAGCGGTCCGGCGCGCGATAGCACGCCGCCGTTTCGAGCATGGCGAGAAATTCGCGCGCGACCTTGACCGGCTTCTTCGCGTTCGGATCCGACGAGCCGCGCGGGGACGCGGCGACCGAGCCGAACACGGTTGCCGATGCATCGGTTTCGAGCCACACCACGTCTTCCGGGCGCGCGTCCTCCATGAGGAGCTCGCGCGCCCGGGTACGCCATGCAACGAACGACGGATCGATGGTGACGCTTTTCATCGGCGAGCGGAATCAGAAAAGTACTGTATATTCATACAGTAATTCTAGCGATTTCCGCGGCTTTTCAGCAACTATTTAGAGACGATCGTGCCCTTTGAGACGCTATAGCACGGCTGGCAGGGCAGCGGGCGCGGTGACTGGCGGGCGATAGGAACGGTCATTGCTGAAATTCATCCATCGCGGCATTCGATTGCCTGCGCCGACATTCACATACGGAGCCGCCTTATGCTTGCCATCGTCATCCCTGCCCATAACGAAGCCGCGCATATCGGCACATGCGTGGCGGCCGCGCGTCGCGCAGCGGACCATCACCAGTTGCTGGGCGAGGCGGTGCGGGTGATCGTCGTCGCCGATGCCTGTACCGACGCCACCGCCGATATCGCGCGCGCGCTCGGTGCGGAGGTGACGTGTATCGACGCGCGCAACGTCGGCATTGCGCGCTCGCATGGCGCAGAGCGGGCGCTGGCGCTGGGCGCGCGCTGGCTCGCCTTCACCGATGCCGATACGACCGTCGCCGAAGACTGGCTCGTGCGCCAGCTCGACTGCTGCGCGGACGCGGTGTGCGGCGTGATCGGCGTGCACGACTGGTCGCCGCATATCGGCGCGGTGCGCGAGCACTTCGGGCGCACTTATACCGATGCGGACGGGCATCGGCATATTCATGGCGCGAACATGGGCGTGTCGGCGCAAGCGTATGTGCGGGCGGGCGGATTCGCGCCGCTGGAAACGAGCGAGGACGTGGCGCTCGTCGAGGCGCTGATCGCGGCCGGCGCGCGTATCGAGTGGAGCGCGTCGCCGCGCGTGGTGACGAGCGCGCGGACGGATTTTCGGGCGAAGAAGGGCTTCGGCGCGACGCTGCTCGAAGTCAGCAAACGCTATCTGCCGATTGGCGCCGATGCCGCGGATTCGACGGAGGCGATCGCGGCCTGAGTATCGGCCTAGGCCTGTCCGAGATCGCTTGGAAGATCCACGTCGCGCAGTATGTTCGGATCGTCGACATCGACGACGAACGGCTTGTGCATCGTGAAGATGCCGCGCGCGCCGGTATCGCCGTCGAGCGCGGCGAGCCCTTCGCGATGCGCCATGCCGAAACCCACGGGATGTCCGCGCTTGCCGCGAAAAAAGGGCGCCGCGAGCGCTTCGCCGCCATCGACCGCGCGTGCGACCGCTTCATACGACGACGCTTCGATCCACGGCATGTCGCCCAGCGCGACGAGCCAGCCATCGGCATCGGATGTTGCCCGCACGGCCGCGGCGAGCGTCGCGCCCATGCCGCGCTCGGCGTCGATGCTGAAGATGACGTTGCAGCCTGCTTCGTTGATGACGTCGGCGAGCTTTTCGGCGCCGGGCCGCACGACCGCGATCACTTCGGCGCACACCGCGAGCAGCCGGCGCGCAGACTGGAACACGACCGGCGTGCCGTCGGGCAGGGTGGCGAGCAGCTTGTTGTGGAGTCCGGACGGGTCGAAGCGGGTGCCGAGGCCGGCCGCCAGCAGGATGCCGGTCGCGTTCGACGAATAGGTCATCGCGGCTGCTCGTGTGGGGAAAGGGGAATTGTGCGGGGCAACGAAAATCGTCGCAAGCACAAAAAAACGCGCGGCGCTTCCCACAAGCACCGCGCGCGTTTCATCCCTTCCCCTCAAACCATCGTCGGCGGCAACACCTTATCCAGCGTGATCGGCAGATCCCGCACCCGCACGCCCGTCGCGTGATACACCGCATTGCCGAGCGCGCCCGCCACGCCGGTAATGCCGATTTCGCCGATCCCCCGCGCGCCGTGCGGATTGATATGCGGATCCGGCTCGCCAACGAACGCGATATCCAGCATCCCGATATCCGCGTTCACCGGCACGTGATACTCCGCGAGATTCGCGTTCGTGTAGCGCCCATAACGCGCGTCCAGTTCGCTTTTCTCGAGAAGCGCCGAGCCGACGCCCCACACGATCCCGCCCATCAACTGGCTATGCGCGGTCTTCTCGTTGAAGAGTGTGCCGACGTCGTACACGCCGACGATGCGCGGCACGCGCACGATGCCTAAGTCCGCATCGACGTGCACTTCCGCGAACACCGCGCCGAACGAGTGAAACGAGTACTGCTTTTTCTCGTCGCCGGGCTTGGTCGTGGCGACCGCTTCGATCGGCTTGCCGCCGTTGCGCGCGATGATCGCCGCCGCCGGATCGCGCCGGTCCGGATTCGACACGCTCACGACCCAGCCGTTGTTCACCGTCACGTCCTCGCGCGCAAGACCGTTGACCGGCGACGCGCGATCCGCGAGCGCCATCGCGACGAGCTGATCGCGTGCCTGCATCGACGCCGCCCGCACCGCCGGCGACACGCTCGCCGCCGATTGCGAGCCGCCCGATACCGGCGCCTTCGGCAACGACGAATCGCCGAGCGCGAAGCGCACGTAGTCGAGCGGAAAGCCGAGCGCGTCGGCGGCGACCTGCGTCATGATCGTGTAAGTGCCGGTGCCGAGATCCTGCGTGCCGGACGCGACCATCGCGGTGCCGTCGGGCAGGATGCGCGCCACCGCCGACGCCTCGCTGCGGTTCGCGGGATACGTCGCCGTCGCCATGCCCCAGCCGATGAGCGTGTTGCCCTCGCGCATCGAACGCGGCGCGTGATTGCGCTTCGACCATCCAAAGGTCTCCGCGCCGCGCCGGTAGCATTCGAGCAGCGCCTTCTCCGACCACGGCTTCTTCTCCTGCGGTTCCATGTTCGCGTGGTTTTTCAGGCGGAACGCGAGCGGGTCCATCTTCAACTGATACGCCATCTCGTCCATCGCGGTTTCGAGCGCGAACGAGCCGCTCGTCTCGCCGGGCGCGCGCATGAACGTCGGCGTGCCGATGTCGAGCTTCACGAGCTTGTGCGACGTCGACTGGTTCGGCACCGCGTACAACATGCGCGTGACGATCGCGGAGCTTTCGGTCCAGTCCTCGAACGTCGACGTCGTCGAAATGACGTCGTGACGCATGCCCGTCATGGTGCCGTCGTCGCGCGCGCTGACTTCGATGCGCTGCTCGGTGAACGGCCGGTTGCCGACCATGCCGAACATCTGCGGCCGCTCCAGCACGAGCTTGACGGGGCGCCCGGTCTGCTTCGACGCCATCGCCGCCAGCACGACGTGCGACCACGCCGAGCCCTTGCAGCCGAAGCCGCCGCCGACGAACGGGCAGATCACGCGCACGTGGTCGTCCGGAATGCCGAAGAACTTCGCGACCGCGCTTCTCGCGCCGGACACGCCTTGCGTCGCATCGTAGAGCGTGAGGTTCGGGCCATCCCAGCGCGCGAGCGTCGCGTGCGGTTCCATCGGATTGTGATGTTCGTAGGGCGTCGTATAGACGGCGTTCAGGCGCGTCGGTCCCTGGCGCAAGCCGGCGTCGACGTCGCCGCGCTTCGTCGTGATCGCGCGTCCCATCATCTTGTCCGGCTGATACGCGGACGCCTTCGCGCGAGCGAAATCGGCATTGGGCATCGCGGCTTCGTAGCGCACCGCGACATGGCGCGCCGCGTCCTGCGCGTGCTCCAGCGTATCGGCGACGACGACCGCCACCGGCTCGTTGCTGTAACGCACCTCGTTGGTCTGCAGGAGCGTGAGCTTGCGCACGGCGGGCGGCTGCGCGTCGGGAACGCCGTTGTTCGGCAGACGCATCGCGTTCTGGTACGTCATCACGAGCAGCACGCCGGGCAGCGCCTGCGCGCGGCTCGTATCGATCGACGCGATACGGCCCTTCGCGACCGTGCTCGTGACGAGCACCGCATGCGCGAGCTTCGCGTCGGTGTTGTCGGCCGAGTAGCGCGCCTGGCCCGTGACCTTCAGCACGCCGTCCGTGCGATCCAGCGGTTTTCCGATGACACTCATGCGGCACCTCCGGCCTGTTGAACCGCGCGCACGATCGCGCGCTGCGCGAGCGCGATCTTGAACGCGTTGTCGCGCTGCGCCTGCGCGCCTTGCACCGCGAGTGCGGCAGCGGTCTGCAGCGTGGTTTTATCGAGCGATGCGCCGACGAGCGCGCGTTCGGTCGCGTTCGCACGCCACGGCTTGTGCGCGACGCCGCCAAGCGCGATGCGCGCGCTCTTCACGGTGTTGCCGTCCATCTGCAACGCGGCCGCGACCGACACGAGCGCGAACGCGTAACTCGCGCGATCGCGCACTTTCAGATACTTCGAGTGTTCCGCGAAAGGCGGCGGCGGCAGATCGACCGATGTGATCAGCTCGCCGGCCTGCAAGGTCGTGTCGAGATCGGGCCTGTCGCCCGGCAGCCGATGAAACTCCGCGAACGGAATCGCCCGCTCGCCATTCGGGCCGGTCACGCGCACGACGGCATCGAGCGCGGCGAGCGCGACGCTCATGTCGGACGGATTCGTCGCGATGCATTGACGGCTTGCGCCGAGAATCGCGTGCATGCGGTTATGACCGTCGATGGCCGCGCACCCGCTGCCCGGCGTGCGCTTGTTGCATTGGGGAAAGCCGGTGTCGTAGAAATACGAGCAGCGCGTGCGCTGCATGAGATTGCCGCCGACCGTCGCCATGTTGCGCAGTTGCGCCGACGCACCCGCGAGCAGCGCCTGCGACAGAAGCGGATAACGCTCGCGCACCCACGCGTGATTCGCCGCGTCGCTGTTGCGCACGAGCGCGCCCAGGCGCAGGCCGCCGTCGGGCAGGGCGGTGATGCCGTTCAATCCGTCGATGTGCGTGATGTCGACGAGCTTCATCGGCCGCATCACGCCGCCTTTCATCAGGTCGAGCAGGTTGGTGCCGCCGCCGATGAACATCGTGCCTGGCTGGCTCGCCGCCGATAGCGCCGCACCGATGTCGGCGGCGCGCTGATAGGAGATCGCGTCCATGTCGTCTCCCTCAGGCGTTGCCCGACGCGACGGCTTTCACCGCCGCGACGATGTTCGGATACGCGCCGCAGCGGCAGATGTTGCCGCTCATGCGCTCGCGGATTTCGTCGTCGGACAGTTGCGCGGGGCGAAAGCGCACGTCGGCGGTGACCGCGCTCGCGTCGCCCGCGCGGTATTCGGCGATCAGCGCGGTTGCCGAACACAACTGCCCCGGCGTGCAGTAGCCGCACTGAAAGGCGTCCTTCTCGATGAACGCGCGCTGGATCGGCGCGAGCGTGTCGCCGTCGGGCGCGAGGCCTTCGACCGTCGTCACGGATTCGCCGTCGTGCATCACGGCGAGCGTCAGACACGAGTTGATGCGCCGGCCCGACACGATCACCGTGCACGCGCCGCACTGGCCGCGATCGCAGCCCTTCTTCGTGCCGGTGAGATCGGCGTATTCGCGCAGCGCGTCGAGCAGCGTCGTACGCGCTTCGACCTGGAGTTCGTACGGATGGCCGTTGATGGTGAGCTTGACGGGCATCATCGGCACGGCGGCAGGTGTTGGCGCTGGCGCTGCGGCAGGCGTCGCAGCCTGCTGCTGCGCGTGCGCGAGCGGCGCGGCGGTGACGGCTGCCGCCGCTGCGGCGGATTGCAGGAAACGGCGGCGCGACGGCTTTTGCGCGGCATCGTCGGCGTCGTTGATGTGGGTATCGGCTGGGGACATGGCGATCGGGGGCTCCTCGCTCGTTCGGAAGGGCGTCGACGGGCTCGAGTCTTCATGGGCATTCGCTCGCGGCCGATTGCGACGGATCGGACGCGCGCGCCGGTGCTCGGGTGTGCGGGGACGCTTGAGGCGCGGATTCGTTTGTCGCCGGCAACTGTAAGGGAACCGAACGTTCGTCGATCCGCGACCGCTGAGTACAGCAAGCCGGATGCCATGCAGCGCAAGGGCGCGCGCACGCCATGCGCGCAAGGCGCTGTGCGGCAATGCGGCGGCGCTCAAACAAGTAAATGCTTCAAACCGACGATGCTTTTGCGCCGATCCTGCCGACGAAGTCCCGCGCGTTCGATGACCGGCACGCCATATACGCGCTCACTTGATGAGCGCAAGCACGTCCCGGAAACGCGGATGCGTGAAACTGCCGAGCCAGCCGAAGACCGCGGTTTCGACGGTCGTGAGCCGCGCGCCGTCCTGTTTCGCCCTTTCGAGCGCGACGGCGCGATCCTCGGCGCGGCGCGACGCCACTGCGTCCGCCACGCATTCCACGCGATAGCCGAGCCGCAGCAGCCCCAGCATCGTCAGAAGCACGCAGACATGCGCCTCCGCGCCGGCGACCCATAACGTCGCGGGCGCGGGCGGCAGCGCATCGGCGAAGGCGGGCGCGAACGTCGCATCGAAGGTGTGCTTTTCGATGACCTTCGCGGTTCGGAGATCGTCGCGCAAGGCGTCGACGGTTGCGCCGAGCCGCTGCGGATTCTGCTCCGTGCAGACGACCGGCACGTCGAGCAGCGTCGCCGCGCGCAGCAACGTGCCGGCGCGCTCGGTCACACCGGCTGCGTCATTCAGATGCGGCAGCAGCCGCGCCTGCATGTCGACGATGACGAGCATCGACTACGCCTCGCTCTCCATGATCCGATCGATGAGCCGCGCGTTCTCGCCAGCCGAGCCGATGCCCGCGTGCTTGGCCATCGGCACGAAGAAGTGCGTCGCGATCGGCAGCTTCGAGCGTTCCAGCCAGTTGGTCAGATGCGCGGCGAGGCGCTTCGCCGGCGTCTTCAACTCTTCGCGCAGCACGCCCGGCAGCTTCTCGAAATGGCGCATGTCGGTCTGATATGGCTCGGGCGCGACGCATAGCGCGTTGGGCCGGCCGTCGACATCGACGGGAAGCCTCTCCAGCGCCTGATGCAGCAGCGCGACGCCGAGACCCTCGCCGCGCCACGGCTTCCTCACTTCCCACAGACTGATGTAGATGACGCGATGCGCGTTGAAGACTTCGCAGAGCTTTTCCGGGCCGAGCGCTTCGGTCGATGCGAGCGCGAGCGAAAGCATCTCGCCCGAATAGGTATCGAGCGTGTAGACGAGGTCCGCGCTGCTCGTGAGCGGCGGCACCTTGACGAGTTGCAGCCGCACCGCCGCCGCGACGATGTCGCTGCCCGCTTCGTGGAACACGGCGAACGCGGTGCCGAGGCGCTCGTCGTCGACCTGCGGATATTCGTGGCGATAGGTCATCGTGAAGAGAAACGGCCCGATCTTCTCGCGATAAGCGAGCGGTCTGTCGACGTCGTAATCGTCGACGCCGTCCAGCCCGTAAGGATCGTAGTCGCGCTTCTCGCGCCGCTCGCCATTCTGCGCGGCCGCCGCGAGCGCCGCGAGCGGGCGGCGCGATTCGGGCACGAGGTCTTCCGGCAAGCCTTCCCATGTCAGGCGCAAAAACTCCCGCCCGCCGCGATAGTGCGTTTCGAAGAGCGAGAGCACCGGCTCGCCCGCAGCCGGATCGAGGATGCGCTGGGCGCACTCGTACGCGAGGTCGAGCAGTTGATCGGCTTCGGCGGGATCGGGCGAAAGATGCGGCTCGCCGCCCTGCGGCGCAGCGGGCAAGCCTCTTGCAACGCGTTCCTTGTGAGCGAGTTCGAGCCATTCGTCGGCGGCGCGCTCGGCGATGAAGCCAGCCGCGATCCGATAGCCCGTCAGCACGATTGACTGGCCGGTGCGGCCGAGCGGAAACACGTATTCGTCGTTCATGACGTCGTCGACGGTGACGCCGCGGAAGGTTTCGCGCGGCGCGTTCGCATTCGCGGCGGCATCGAAGCGATCGTGCGACAGAACATGGGCGACGAGGTCGGATGCGGCGGGACCGAACTCCGATCCGGCGCCGGGAAGCAGCTTCAGCAAGGACAAGGTACGCGTGGTGCCTGAGGTGCTGGTGGTGCCGGTCATGCTCGATGTGCTCATGAGTGCCATCTCCGATCGTGAAGGGTTATCGTAACAAACCGCTGAATTTCGGGAGAGATCGATGAACGTTCAAAAGGACGATGAGCTGGCGACTTTGGTTCACGAAGGCGGATGCGCATGCGGCGCGTTTCGCTTTCGCGCGCAGGGCAAACCGATACGCGCGAGCATCTGCCACTGCATGACATGCCGGCAGGTGCACGGCTCCGCATTCGGAGCTTATGCGATTTACGCGCGCGGCGACGTGATGATGAGCGGCAGCCTGTCGACGTGGAAAAGCTCCGAGGAAGGGCGGCGGCACTTCTGCCCGGTGTGCGGATCGGTCGCGTACATGGAGTTCACGACGCGCGACGAAGTCGATCTGCCCTTCGGCGCATTCGACGAAACCGGCATCTTCGAGCCGGCCTACGAACTGTGGTGCAAGCATCGCGAGCCGTGGCTGCCGCAGGGCGCGCGCACCGAATACGCCGAAGAGCGTCCGCACCAGGACGCACGGTGACCGGGCGCATCCGCATCGGCATTTCCGGCTGGCGCTATGCCGGCTGGCGCGGCGTGTTCTATCCGAAGGGACTCGCGCAGGCTCGCGAACTCGAATTCGCGTCGCGCGCGGTGCAGACGGTCGAAATCAACGGCTCGCATTACTCGCTGCAGAGCGTGGCGAGCTATCGCGCGTGGCGCGACGCGACGCCCGCCGGCTTCGTCTTCAGCGTGAAAGGGCCGCGCTATCTGACCCACATGCTGCGCTTCCGCGACGAGACGGCCATCGCCGCGCTCGCGAACTTCTTCGCGTCCGGCGTGCTCGCGCTCGGAGACAAACTCGGTCCTTTCCTCTGGCAATTCCCGCCGAACTTCGCCTTTCGACCGGATGCGTTCGAGCGTTTCCTCGATCTGCTGCCGAGAAACACCGTTGCCGCGGCGCGGCTCGCGCAAGGGCACGACACGCGCGTCAAAGATCCCTGGTTCGAGCCGGGCAGAAAGCGCGCGCTGCGGCACGCGATCGAGATTCGCCATCCCAGCTTTTGCACCGATGAATTCGTGCGGCTGCTGCGCAAGCACCGCGCGGCGCTCGTCGTGTCGGATTCGGTCGCGGGCTGGCCCTATGCCGAAGACCTCACCGCCGACTTCACGTATCTGCGGCTGCACGGCAGTGAAACGCTCTACGGCGGCAGCTATAAGGACGAAGCGCTCGATGAATGGGCGCGCCGCATCGGATGCTGGGCGTCGGGCGGGCAGATCGGTGACGCGCGGCTGATTTCATCGGCGAGATCGCGCCCGCGCGCCGCCCGCGACGTGTTCTGCTACTTCGACAACGACCAGAAAGTGCGCGCCCCGTTCGATGCGAAACGCCTGATGGCGCGTCTCGGACTGACGGCATCGGCGGAAAAGCAGATCGAGACGGGCCGTTGAAGACCGGGACAAGTTTTGTCCCGCCGGAACTGCATTCTTTGGTCAACGGTCCGAGCAATTGCATTCGCGCGCGGAAAATAAGACGATAGGCGCGGCGACGGCAGGATCGTGAACCTTTGAACCTCATGGCCAACGAGGAGCATCGATACCATGACGAAGCAACCGGTGAGCGGCAGCGACAAGATTCATCCCGAAGGCGCGCAGTGCGTTGGCGCGTGCGATCCATCCGAGCAGATCGAAGTGATCGTGATGCTGCGGCGCAAGGACGAAGCGGGTTTCAGGCAGATGATGGCGCGCATCGATTCCGGCGAGGCGCCCGCGCAGGCGGTGTCGCGCGAGGAATTCGACAAGCGTTTCACCGCATCCGACGACGACGTCGCGAAGGTCAAGGCATTCGCCGCGCAATACGGCCTGACGGTCGTGCGCGCGGAGACCGAGACGCGCAGCGTCGTGCTAAAGGGCACCATCGAACAGTTCCAGAAGGCTTTCGACGTCAAGCTCGAACGCTATCAGCACCACAACATCGGCGAATATCGCGGCCGCACGGGGCCCGTGAAGGTGCCCGACGAAGTGCACGACGCCATTACCGCCGTGCTCGGGCTCGACAGCAAGCCGCAGGCGCGTCCGCACTTTCGTTTCCGTCCGCCGTTCAAGCCGGCGCGCGGCGTGACGCCGGCATCGTTCACGCCGGTCGATCTCGCGCGTCTCTACGATTTCCCCGATGGCGACGGCGCCGGCCAGTGCATCGCGATCATCGAACTGGGCGGCGGCTACCGCGACGCCGATCTCTCCGCGTACTTCTCGAAGCTCGGCGTGAAGCCGCCGAAGGTCGTGTCGGTTGGCGTGGATGGCGGCAAGAACGCGCCGACCGGCAATCCGAACGGCCCGGACGGCGAGGTGACGCTCGACATCGAGATCGCGGGCGCCATCGCGCCGGGCGCGCGCATCGCCGTGTACTTCGCGCCGAACAGCGACGCCGGTTTCGTCGATGCCGTCAACCGCGCGCTGCACGACGCGACCAACAAGCCGTCGGTGATTTCGATCAGCTGGGGCGGGCCGGAGTCGAACTGGTCGTCGCAATCGATCGGCGCATTTAATGACGTGCTGCAGAGCGCGGCGGCGCTCGGCGTGACGGTGTGCGCGGCGTCGGGCGACAGCGGCTCCACCGATGGCGTCGGCGACGGTGCGGATCACGTCGACTTTCCGGCATCGAGCCCGTACGTGCTCGGCTGCGGCGGCACGAGCCTCGCGGCGTCCGCTGCGGGCATCTCGAAGGAAGTCGTCTGGAACGACGGCGAGCAGGGCGGTTCCGGCGGTGGCGGCGTGTCGGGCGTGTTCGCGCGGCCGGTGTGGCAGAACGGCCTGTCGGTCACGCGCAACGGCCAGCGCGCAGCGCTCGCCAAGCGCGGCGTGCCGGACGTCGCGGGCGACGCGTCGCCGCAGACGGGCTACGACGTCCTGATCGACGGTGAAGACACGGTCGTCGGCGGGACGAGCGCGGTCGCGCCGCTGTGGGCCGCGCTGATCGCGCGCATCAATGCGATCAACGGCGCGCCTTCGGGCTTCGTCAACGCGAAGCTCTACAAGGCGAAGGCGGCGTTCCGCGACATCACGGAGGGCAACAACGGCAGTTTTTCGGCGGCGGCCGGTTGGGATGCGTGCACCGGCATGGGCAGTCCCGACGGCGCGAAGATCGCGGCCGCGCTGAAGTCCGCAAAAAGTTGAAGGCGTAAGACAGTGAACAACAACCACGACGACGATTCTGGAGCGATGACGATGAACTCCGATCCACTGGCAGCGAGCGGCAAACCCGCGGACGCGATAGAACCGGCGATGGCGGCCGCCGCGAAGAAAGCGCCGAAGAAGACCGCCACGGCGAAGAAGGACCAGCCGTACTTCGATCCGGTCGCGTACGGCAACGGCCCCGACGACGCGATCGCGGCCACCGAAGCCGACGAGAACGCGGCGGTCACGCATCACAGCGTGACGGTGGGCGGCGCGAAGATCGCTTATACGGCGACGGTCGGCCATCTCGTGACGGTCGATCCGAGCAGTTCGAAGCCGAGCGCGAAGATGTTTTATGTCGCGTTCACGAAGGACGGCGCGAAGGAAGAAGCGCGGCCGCTCACGTTCTTCTATAACGGCGGGCCGGGTTCGTCGTCGGTGTTCGTGCTGCTCGGCTCCTTCGCGCCCCGGCGCATCAAGACGGCGATGCCGAGCTTCACGCCGCCCGCGCCGTATCAGATGGAGGACAACCCGGACAGCCTGATCGACCGCAGCGATCTGATTTTCATCAATCCGGTCGGCACGGGCTATTCCGCCGCGATCGAGCCGAACAAGAATCGCGATTTCTGGGGCGTCGATCAGGATGCGGCTTCGATCGCGCAGTTCATCAAGCGATATTTGACGAAGAACAACCGCTGGAATTCGCCGAAGTTCCTGTTCGGCGAGTCGTACGGCACGGCGCGCAGTTGCGTGCTGGCGTACAAGCTGCACGAGGACGGCATCGATCTGAACGGCGTCACGTTGCAATCGTCGATTCTGGATTACGCGCAGGCGGGCAATCCTGTCGGCGCGCTGCCGACGGCGGCGTCGGACGCGTGGTATCACAAGAAGCTCGGCGTGCATCCGACGCCGACCAATCTGCTGAGCTTCGCGGAGGAAGTCGCGGAGTTTTCGCGCACGGACTATTTAAACGCGCTGCGCAAGTTTCCGCAGACGGACGATGAGGTGGTCGAGAAGCTGTCGGAATACACGGGCATCGACAAGGCGACGTTACTCGCATGGAGTCTCGACATCGCCGCCTACGACAGCCGCGGCAATTCGTTGTTTCTGACGACGCTGCTGAAGTCGAAGGGAGAATCACTCGGTTCTTACGATGGCCGCGTGACGGCGATTTCGACGGGCATTGCTGGCAAGATCGACCCGAACTCGGGCGGCAACGATCCGACGATGACGGCGGTGAGCGGCGTCTACACGACGATGTGGAACAGCTATCTGAACGAGCAGTTGAAGTTCACGTCGACGTCTTCATTCACCGATCTGAATGACCAGGCGTTCCTCAACTGGGACTTCAAACATACGGACCCGACGGGTGCGCAGAAGGGACTGGATTCGAAGGGTAACGTCATTCTTTACACGGCGGGCGATCTCGCGGCGGTGATGGCGTTGAACGTGGATTTGAAGGTGCTTTCCGCGAACGGGATGTATGACTTCGTGACGCCGTTCTATCAGACGATCATCGATTTGCAGCAGATGCCGCTGATCGACAAGACCGTGCGGCAGAATCTTTCGGCTACGTTTTATCCATCGGGGCATATGGTTTATCTCGATGGGGGATCGAGAACGCAGCTCAAGGCGGATCTCGCCAAGATGTATGACGACGCTGCCGGGAATCATGCGGCGATGAGCCGGATTATTGCCTTGCAGAAGGTGACTGCGGATAAGTTGGGGGCTTTGTCGCCGGTGGGTTAATTTCTTTGCTGGATCCCGTTTTCTTTGTGGTCTATTAGCGTTGCCCCTGTGCGGGGCGGCACCTACTTTCTTTGCTGCTGCAAAGAAAGTAGGCAAAGAAAGCAGCTTTTCAGGCCCGCGGTCATACGCACTTTGGGTAGTCCTCTCGTCCACGGCGGCACTCGCCTAAAGAGTGCCCTCAAACACCTAAGCGGGCTTGGATCGCGCACGGTCCGACTTGCCATTACTTTGAGCGCACTGGTTCAGCACCAAACGGTTTCGGCACAGCGCTGCGCGCTGCCGTCGGGTATGCGAGGGAAACCGATGGGACGCGAGCGCGCTCGCGTTTGCCTTGCAGAAGGTGACTGCGGATAAGTTGGGGGCTTTGTCGCCGGTGGGTTAGTTTTTTTGGCCGATCCCGATTTGTTATTGGTCTATTAGCGTTGCCCCTGTGCGGGGCGGCACCTACTTTCTTTGCTGCTGCAAAGAAAGTAGGCAAAGAAAGC
>NZ_FCNX02000018.1 GCF_001544835.2 Caballeronia fortuita
CTTTCTTTGCCTACTTTCTTTGCAGCAGCAAAGAAAGTAGGTGCCGCCCCGCACAGGGGCAGTGCTAATAAACCAACACGAATACGGGATCCGGCGAATCGAAGCGATCACCACCGCCGCCAAGGGACCGGCCAAACCGCCGCCCCGCACAGGGTCAACGCAAATAAACCACAAAGAAAACGGGATCCGGCGAAAACCCTAAAAAACCAACCGCACCGCAAGCCAGTTCCTCAAAGCCTCAACCTCTTCCATACAAACCGAATGCGGCATGGGATACGTATGCCAATCCACATCACACCCTAACCCACGCGCAAACTCACAAGCCTGCTCTCCAAGACTCACATTGAGCACATCATCGAAATTCCCATGCGCGGCAAAAATCGAAATCGAGCGATTCGCCTCGGACAGCGCTTCATCGATAACGCCTTCCGACGGGATATAACCCGACAGCACGATCAACCCCGCGAGCTTCTGCGGATGCGTCAACCCGACGTGATAAGTCATCGCCCCGCCCTGCGAAAATCCCGCGATAAAAATACGCTCGCTAGGTATCCCACGCGCGTTCTGCTCCGCGATGAGCGCCCGCACACGCTCCACCGAAGCCACGATGCCCGCCTCGTCCACGCGCCGGTTGATGCCCTCGAACGACAATATGTCGTACCACGCGCGCATCACGTAGCCATTGTTGGCAGTAACGGCAATTTCCGGCGCGTTCGGAAACACGAAGCGGATAGCGGGCGCATCGGCGAGACGCAACTCCGGCACGAGCGGCACGAAGTCGTTGGCATCGGCGCCCAGGCCATGCATCAGAATCACGGCGAATTCGGGATTCGGCGCGGTCTCGATCTCGATGGTCGAAGCCTGGTCGGTCATAACCTTCACTCCTCTCGTCAGATGATGGGAACGAGTATCTGCACGATGCCCACGACCGACACCAGCCACGCGAGCGACCGCACGAACGGCACGCCCGCCGCGTAGAGCGGCACGTAGACCAGACGCGCGACGAAATACGCCAGCGCGCCGTAATGCGTGAGCGCGTTCTCGCGCCCCGTCATGTGCACGATCAGCACCGCGATGGCGAAAATCGGCAAAGTCTCGAACAGATTCGACTGCGCGCGCATCAATCTTCCGCAAAGCTTGCCGGGTGGCGGCCTCGCGGCATCGCGCGGGCCAGCCTGGTATTTGATGCCCACTTCGCGATTGCGCACCACAGCAGGCAGCAACACTTGCACCAGCGCAAGCACGAGCGTCCAGGCCAGCATCGTCAGTTCGAAACTCATGGCGTCTCCGCGTCAAGATCAGAATATAGCGACGATGGGTCGATCATCATGCCACCGCGACAGTCAGGCGTGTAGTCTGCAATGCATTGCGCTCCGAGGCTCTCACTCATGCATGCGATGACCCTGCGTCTGTCACCCGGCGACGACCTCCGCGCCGCACTCGATCACGCCTTTCGCACGCACGCGCTTTCGGCGGCCTACGTGCTTCAGGGCATCGGCAGCCTGAGCGTCGCGCGGCTGCGCTACGCGGGCCGCGACGACGCCGCCGAGTTGCGCGGCGATATCGAAATTCTCACGCTCGCGGGCACGCTGTCCGCGCAAGGCCCGCACCTGCACATGAGCATCGCCGATGCCGACGGCCGCGTCGTCGGCGGCCACGTCGCACCGGGCTGCATCGTGCGCACGACGGCGGAGCTCGTCATCGCGCATCTGCCCGGCGAACGCTACACGCGCGAGCACGACGCCGCGACAGGCTTCGCCGAACTCGTCATCCGGGCGTCGTGACGGCGACCGCAGGCTGCGCGACGCCGAGCGCAAGATCGTGGCGCGCGATCAGCTCGAACGCCTCGCTCGCCTCCGAGTAGTCCCAACGCTCGACCGTCGTGCGGCGGGCGCTGTCACCGGCGCCGCTTTCGTCATGGCGGATCACGTTCACCGAATTGTCGATGGTGCCGCGCGTGCGAGACGACAGCGCCGTGCCCGCCTGCACCGCCCACATGCGGCGCGCGAGTCCCGCGAAGGTATCGTGCAGCGGCAATACGTACGGCAGATGAATGTGGCCGCCGAGAATCAGGTCCGCGCCCGCGCGCGCCCAGCGTTGAACCGCGCGCTCGCGTCCATGCAAAAGATTTTTTTCGTCCTGCGTGCGCGTGACGGCTACCGGCTGATGCGTCACCACGACGCGCAACTGCGCCGCGCTCGCCGCCTCCAGCCGCGCGGCCACGCGCTTCACCTGCTGCATCGACACTTCGCCGTCCTTGTGGCGATACGCGCGCGTCGTGTTCACGCCGAGCACGAGCAATTCCGGCGATTCGAACGCCGGTTCGAGATCGGCCCCGAACGCGCGCTGATGATTCGCGTACGGATAGAAAAGCCGCGCGAGCGGATTGAAGAGCGGAATGTCGTGATTGCCGGGCACGACGAGCACGGGCGTCGCGCCGAGCGCATCGACGAACGTGCGCGCGGCGGCAAACTGCCGCTTGCGCGCGCGCTGCGTGATGTCGCCGGAGAACACGGCCAGATCGGGCGCGAGCGCATCGGCAAGACGCAGCAGCGCCGCGACGACCTGGGGCCGCTCGGTGCCGAAATGGGTATCGGATATCTGCAACAGCAAGGTCATGAGCGATTCGCTTCGGCCACCGACGGTTCGGGCTTGAGCAGGTAAAGCGGCTTGCCGGATACGCGGAATTCGAGCGGCATGCGCAGCTTCGCGACTTCGCCGTCGGTTGCGATCTTGACCGGCTTGCGCTTCTTCGACGGATGCGTCACCACGATACGCTCGAACGTCAGACTCACGACATGATCCGAGTCCGACAGCCGCCCCGCCGCGCCGTGCAATGACAGCCACAAGTGCATGAGCCGCCCGACCGGGCGCGGTGCAATGGCGACGAGCAAGCCCTGTTCCAGCGCGTGCGCCTCGTCCGGCATGCCAATCTGCTCCATCTGCAATCGATTGTTGCCGACGAAGAGCGTCGACGAGCGAATCTCGGTCGTGCTGCCTTCGTGATCGATATGCAGACGCAAATGCCGGTGCGGCTTGAGCAGCGTGAGCAGCGCCGACCACAGCGCAACCAGCCGGCTGCGGCCGAATTGACGCTTGTAGATTTCGCGGTCTTCGAGCAATCGCGGATAGAGGCCGAGACTCGCATTGACGAGAAACATCTGCTCGTTGACGAAGCCCACCTGCACCGGATACGCACGCGCATCGAGCAGAAGCCGGGTAGATTGTTCGAGATCGGCGGGAATGCCGTGATCGCGGCTGAAGTAGTTGAACGTGCCGCGCGGCAGCACCGCGAACGGGCATCCGGCTTCGTGCGCCGCATGCGCAACGGTGCATAGCGTGCCGTCGCCGCCCGCGCCGACGAGCACGCCGCCCTCGTCGCACGCCGCCGTGGCGGTTTTGCGGGCGACGTCCGCGAGACGATGCGGATCGTCGACGACATGCAACTCGAAGCGGCGGCCCGCCGCGCCGAGTTCGCGTTCGAGCACGTCGCGCGTCTCGTCCGACTGACGCCGCCCGGAACCGGCGTTCATCACGATGAAGAACGGCGCGTCGGCGGCGAGCGGCTTCGACGTATCGGCGGACGTGGATCCGGTTGGGGCTTTTGCGGCGGTTGCGGCTGTCGGCGTCATCGGCGGCGCTCCCTCGATTCTCGCGCGCGGGACCGCGCGGCAAGGTGGGCCTCACGCTCGCGCGCGAAGCCTGCCGATTATAACGAAATGCTTACAGCCGGATCGCCCGAGATTACGTGTGCTCGCCGCGAATGTAGTACTCGAGCTGCTGGATGGTGTACTGCTGCTCGGCCATGATGTTCTTCACCAGATCGCCGATGGAAATCATGCCGACGAGCTTGCCGTTGTCGATCACCGGCAGATGGCGCATGCGCTTGTCGGTCATGAGCGCCATGCAGTCGTCGGTGGTCTGGTCGGGGCGCACGTAGCGCACCTGCGACGTCATGATGTCGCGCACCGGCGTGTGCTTCGATACGCGGTCCATCAGCACGACTTTGCGCGCGTAGTCGCGCTCGGTCATGATGCCCACGATCTCGTCGCCTTCGGTGACGATCACCGCGCCGATGTGTTTGTCGGCCATCAGCTTGATTGCCTCGAAGACCGACGCCGTGGCGGGGACGGTAAAGACCGTCTGGTCGGGTTTCGAATTCAGAACCTGTGCGACTGTTGCCATCGAGCGCCTCCGTTATGAGCGGGGAACGTTGTTGCGCCTGGGCGACGGAAGATTCATGCGCCTGTATGCAGCGTAAAGCCTCGCGCGCGATGCCTTCATAGGCATTAACCCGACCATTCGAAAAAGTATAGGTCACTGGCGCCACGCGCATCGTCGCCGCATGCCTTCAGTTTCGTCGATTAATGCCGCTAATCATGCATCCGGTGGAAAGTCACGCCACGGGCAAATACACGAAGGCATCGCTTAGGGAGAACGAAGTGAGCAGTTCACAACAGGATATCGAGCAGCGCGTGCGGCTCGCGGGCAGCAACATGTTCGAATTGCTTCTGTTCAGGCTCGGCGAAGCGCCGGCCTCGGAACAGCGCGAGCTTTACGGCATCAACGTGTTCAAGGTGCGCGAAATTCTCGCGATGCCGACGATCACCGCCGTCGCCGGATCGAGCGACGAGATTCTTGGCGTCGCGGATATTCGCGGGCAGATCATTCCCGTGATCGATCTCGCGCGCATCACCGGCTGCCGGCCGAAGAACGGGCCGAAGATTCTGCTCGTCACCGAGTTCGCGCGCACGACGCAAGGTTTCGCGGTCGAGGAAGTCGACGACATCGTGCGGCTCGAATGGAATCAGGTGTTGTCGGCGGAATCGCATTCGGGCGGCAAGACCGTGACAAGCTTCGCGCGGCTCGACGGCAACGTCGACGGCTCGCGGCTCGCGCAGGTGCTCGATGTTGAGCGCATCGTGCGCGACGTGCTGCCGTCGCAGGAAAGCGATATCACCGAGGCCAGCACCGGCCGCCTGCAACTGAAGCCGGGCGCGCGCGTGCTCGCCGCCGACGACTCGGGCGTCGCGCGGGCGCTCATCGAGCAAAGTCTGACCGCGATGGGCGTGCCCTTCGTGATGACCAAGACCGGCCAGGAAGCGTGGGACGTGCTGGAAGCGGCGCTGCGTAAGGCGCAGAAGGAAGGGACGGAAGTCGCGGATCACATCGCGCTCGTGCTCACCGATCTGGAAATGCCGGAAATGGACGGCTTCACGCTGACGCGCCGCATCAAGGCGGAAACCGGGCTGATGCACATTCCGGTGGTGATTCACTCGTCGCTGTCGGGATCGGCGAACGAGCAGCACGTTCGCAAGGTCGGCGCGAACGCGTATGTGTCGAAGTTCGAGGCGTCGGAACTCGCCAGCGTGATGCGCGGCGCGCTCGCGGCCTGAAAAACGATCGGCGCCCGCCGAACGCAGACCTTTTGAGTCTGCGCCAGCGGGCGCCGATACGGTCGTTCAGCCAGTACGCCCGGCGGATAAGCCGGGCCAGCCGATTCGATTAGTGACCGAAGAAGACCGATTGCGGGTTGTTGCCCGATTGCGCCGCACGGTTGCCCGATTGAGCCAGCGTGTCGCGCGAACCGCCGAATGCCGAAGCGTTCACGCCGTGCGCGTTTTCTTCAGCGGCGATCGTTTGTGCGCTCGGGCCTTGCTGCGATGCCGGCGCGCCGACAGCCGGGCGGTACGACGGTGCCGGACCGTAGCCGCTTGCGAAAGCGGGCGCGGCGAGCGAAGCGGAAGCGGCGATCAGAAGGGTAGCGATAAGATTGCGTTTCATGGTGTGAGCTCCAAAGACGGTTGACGTTCAATCAGAAAGCGCCGCAGCGGTCTTGCGAGAAACTGTCTGCTACGTCGATGGAATGCAGTGTATACCCCTACTATCGGTTTTTTATCTCTATAAGTTTCAATTCACTTTTCGCCGTGCGCCAACAATCCCTGGCTGCACGAGCGTTCAGAATTCTCCGAGGGACTTGATCCATAAGGGTTCGCGCGTGTTGCATTGCCGCGCGTTGCGACGCGTCGTTCGGCGGGGACGGAACAATTAAAACAAGAACGAGCGTGCTAAAAATCGGTCAATGAAGGACGCGACCGATGAGACGGACGAGTTCCGCTGGTGGATTGCCCTTCTGACAGTAGCCGTCGAAGCCGGAATGCACGCCTTCGGCCCGCACGATGTCCTCGCCGAGCGCCGTGAACGCGATGATTACGGCGTCGCGCGTCCGGGCGATCCGGCGCAGCACGCGCGCGGTCGCGTAGCCGTCGTGTTCGGGCATCGTGACATCGAGGATGACGACGTGCGGCACCCAGCTGTCGATCGCGTGCAGGGCTTCGACGCCGGAAAGTGCGAAGCGCACGTCGAAACCGTCCGATTCGAGCGCAGCGCAGAGCGCTTCCGCGCTATGGGCGTTGTCGTCGACGATGAGAATGCGCCACGGATCGCGATGCACGTCGACACTGCGGTTCGTCCACAGCGCGCATTGGGAAGGCAAAGATACGGACATGGGCATTGGACGAGGACACATATCCGCGCCGCAGCATGATTCGCGCCTGCCCCGCCTGCAGGCTCAGGCGTCGCCGTCCTTCCTGCTTTTGCGGCGCTTGCCCGATGCACTTTCGCTCTCGCGCAGCCGCGCGTTCGCCTCGACGAGCGAGGCCGCGTCGCGCTGACGCAACGCGACATCCAGTTCGCCGAGCGCGCCGACGAGCGCGGACTGTTCGGCTTCGTCGAGCGGCGCCGTGCCGTGCGCGGAGACGCGCCGCGCTTCCTTGTCGAGCCGCTTCAGTAGCTTCGCGCCGAAGCGGGTATCGATCGCACCTTCGCGCGCGAGCCCCGCGATCACCGACGCCAGACGGACGAGCCCGCCCGCCGTGTTTTGCGTCGCCCCGTCCAGATCGTCACGGTCTTCCACAGCTTTCTCCCCAGTTTTTGCGCGGCGCATCGTGTGCGCCCGTCTTGCGTGGCGCGATGATACGCCGACAATATGACAGCCAAATTTGCACGCACACGCGCGCGCCAGGCGATCGTTTCGCCGGCGCGCACGCGTTACGATCGCGATTCGGGGCGCGACCGGTGGCACACTAGCGCGTGCCTGAAGCGCCGAGGCCCGCGTCCAAAGTACACACGCCGACATCCTCAGAATGCAACCGAACGCCCGCATGAATCCCGCTACCCTGCAAAGAGCGCCCTACGGCTCCGATTTCTCCGGTCTCGTCTGCGGCTTTCGCTTTCACGTCGATCATCCTGGCGAGCCGATCGATGCCGAAGGCGCGAGAGAATGGCTGGCTCGCGAGGATACGACCAGGGAATTCGTCTGGCTGCACTTCGATCTCGCCAACAGCGCGTGCGAGCGATGGATGCGCGGCCGCCTCGGCCTGCCCGACGCGTTCTTCGACACGCTGAACGAAGGCTCGCATTCGACGCGCATCGAGCACCAGGAAGGCGCGCTTCTCGCCGTCATCAACGACGTGATGTTCAACTTCGAGCTTACGCCTTCGGAAATCGCGACGCTGTGGGTCTACACGCATCAGAAGCTGATCGTCACGGCGCGGTTGAAACCCTTGCGCTCGGTCGATTCGCTGCGCGAGTCGGTGAAGCGCGGCGAAATCTTCCGCTCGCCCGCGGAATTGCTCGCGCATCTGCTGCGCGATCAGGCGGACTTGCTCGTGCATATCGTGCGGCGCACGAGCGTCGAGGTCGACGGCATCGAAGATCGTTTTCTCTCGATGCGCGGCGCCGCGACCCGCACCGATCTCGGCGGCTTGCGGCGCGTGCTCGTGCGCCTGCAACGGCTGCTCGCGCCGGAACCCGGCTCGGTGTTCCGTCTGCTCGCGCGGCCGCCGCGCTGGCTGCATTCGCAGGATATTCAGGATTTGCGCGACGCGACCGAAGAGTTCTCGCTCGTGCTCAACGATCTCGCCGGGCTCGTCGAGCGCATCAAGCTGCTGCAGGAAGAAGTCGCGACGCGCATGGACGAGCAGAGCAATCGCACGCTTTTCACGCTGACGCTGGTGACGGTGCTCGCGTTGCCGATCAATATCGTCGCGGGCTTCTTCGGCATGAACGTGGGCGGCATTCCGCTCGCGGAAAATCATCACGGCTTCTGGCTGCTGGTGGCAATCGTCGCGACGTTCACCGCGCTCGCCGGATGGTGGGCCTTCCGGCGTCGCCGCGACATGTAGCCCGTGATTGCCGTGAATGTTCTCAGAAGCCGAGGTCGCTGAGACCCGGATGATCGTCGGGGCGGCGGCCGAGCGGCCAGTGGTACTTGCGGTCCTCCGCCTTGATCGGCCGGTCGTTGATCGATGCATGACGATGCGTCATCAGTCCCGCTTCGTTGAACTCCCAGTTCTCGTTGCCGTAGCTGCGGTACCAGTTGTTGGCGTCGTCGTGCCATTCGTACGCGAAACGCACGGCGATGCGATTGCCCGTGTACGCCCACAATTCCTTGATAAGCCGATAATCCAGCTCGCGCGCCCATTTGCGTTGCAGGAACGCGACCACTTCCTCGCGCCCGTTTGCGAACTCCGCGCGATTGCGCCAGCGCGTATCCACGCTGTACGCGAGCGATACGCGCTCCGGATCGCGCGTGTTCCACCCATCTTCGGCGAGACGGACCTTCAGCTTCGCGGATTCTTCATCGAACGGCGGAAACGGCGGCTTGGATTCCATGGCGAGTCCTCTTTCGGGTCATTGGCGGGAGAAGTAGACAGGTCTGTCTACCCGACGCACTCTAGCGCAGGTAGACGAACCTGTCTACAATCGATTGCATGAACACTTCCGCTTCTTCCGGCGATGTCGCCGATCTTACGCCGGATGCGCGCATCCTTTACACCGCACACGATCTCTTCTATCGCGACGGCATTCGCGCGACCGGCATCGATCGCGTGATCGCGGAATCGGGCGTCGCGAAGAAGACTTTTTACCGCTATTTCCCGAGCAAGGACGATCTGATCGTCGCGTTCCTGGACTTTCGGCACGACAACTGGATGACGTGGTTCCGCGATGCGCTCGCGCGCCACGGCGGCACGCTCAACGCGCTCGTGCCCGCGCTGGCCGAATGGTTCGGCAGCGAAAACTATCGTGGCTGCGCGTTCATCAATTCGGTGGTCGAAGTCGGCGCGACGCTGCCGCAGGCCGTCGACATCTCACGCCGCCACAAGCGCGACATGACCGCAGCGATCCGCGCCCTCATGCCCGCCTCGCGCACGGCGAAAGCGGATGCGCAGGCGCTCGCATTGGCCGTCGATGGCGCGATCGTCGCCGCGCAGTTCGCGGCATCGCCCGCCGATGCGTTGAAGGCGCTCGCACGCGTGGTCCGCGCGATCAAGCGCGGCGCGGCGGATCAAGCCTGAGCCAGCGGCGTCGGCATTGGCGTGTGCATCGGCGTCAATGCGCGTTCGATGACATCGGCGAGCTTGTCGAAGTTGGGCGCGATATCGGCATTAGGCACGCATGCGTAACCGAGCATCAAACCGCGCAGCGCCTTGTCGTGATTCATGAAGTAATGGATGAGCGGACGCGTCACGACGCCGGCCGCGAGCGCGTCGGCGGTGACCGCGCGGTCATCGGCGAAATGGGGCAGTTCGAGCACGAAGTGCAGGCCGGCTTCGTCGCCGCGCACGGCGAGCGTGTCGCCGAAGCGCGCGCGGATCGCGTTTATGAGCAACTCGCGGCGCTCGCCGTACAGCCCGCGCATGCGGCGCACGTGCGAGGTCAGATGCCCATCGAGAATGAACTCGGTCAGCACGGCCTGCTGCATAAGCTGCCCTTCCCGATACAACTCCGCAACACCGAGCCGGAACGTCTCGACGAGCGCTTCGGGCACGACCATATAGCCCATCCGCAAGCCCGGATACAGCATCTTCCCGAGGCTGCCGACATAGATCACCTGCCCCGCGTCGTCGAGCCCTTGCAGCGATGACAGCGGCCGGCTGCCGTAACGGAATTCGCTGTCGTAGTCGTCCTCGATGATCCACACCTTGTGCTGGCGCGCGAATTCGAGCAGCGCACGGCGGCGCGCGAGGCTCATCACCATGCCGAGCGGATATTGATGCGAAGGCGTCACGAGCGCGATGCGCGGCGCTTCGACCATGTCGCGCGGCGTCGGGTTGAGTCCCTCCTCGTCGACGGGAATCGGCACGAGCGTCAATCCCGATGATTGCAGCACGCTGCGCACGCCCCAGTAGCACGGTTCCTCGACCCACGCGCGATCGCCGAAATCGGTAAGCAGACGAACGGCGAGATCGATCGACTGATGGATGCCCGTCGTGATGATGATCTGATCCGGCTGACACTTCACCGAACGCGCGACGCGCAAGTAATCCGACAGCGCGCGCCGCAGCGGACGATAGCCGCCGCCCGGCGCGTACGTCAGCAGATCAGGGCTTGCGCGCTTCCAGAGCCGCGCCTGCAGACGGCTCCAGGTGCGCGCGGGAAATTCGGCGACGTCCGGCACGCCCGGCATGAACGCGCCCCACTGCTTCGGCGACACGCCCGCCTGCGCGATCAGCCGCTCGCCGCGCCGCGAGATCGTGCACGGCGCTTTGCTTTCCTCGGTTTTCGCCTTCTTCGCGACGCCATCGCGCGGGGCCGTATCGGCGACATAGGTGCCGCTGCCGGTCGTCGAATTCACATAGCCTTCGGCCGTCAACTGATCGTAGACATGCAGCACCGTATTGCGCGCGATGCCCAGATCGATCGCGAGCGTGCGGGAACTCGGCAGCTTCGTGCCTGGCGCGAGTTGCCCCGTGAGAATGGCCTGCTGCATCAGTTCCAGCATCTGCCGATAGGTCGGTTCGGCGGCCGTGCGGTCGAGGCGCGCGCTCAGCCAGTCGGCCAGGATGATGGTATCCATGATGTGTCTCGTGGGACGGAACCACTCTTCGAAAAACGTTGAAGTGGTTCCATTTTGAATATTGAAATGGCTCCACATTGTAGAACCGTGGCGGGCTATAGTTATCGCACGACGTGGAAAAAATTTCCGGGCGCGGTGAGGCGTTCGGCAGTATCAGGGTTTTCCGAAGGAGACACGGAAGATGAAATCCGATCAGGTGATCGTCAGCTTTCGCGGCGTTCGAAAGACTTACGACGGTGAAACGCTCGTGGTCAAATCGCTCGATCTCGATATCTATCAGGGCGAATTTCTCACGCTGCTCGGGCCGTCCGGTTCCGGCAAGACGACATGCCTCATGATGCTCGCGGGCTTCGAGTTTCCGACGGGCGGCGAGATCTGGCTCGACGGCAAGCTGCTCAACAAGGTGCCGCCGCACAAGCGCGACATCGGCATGGTGTTTCAGAACTACGCGCTCTTCCCGCATCTGTCGGTGCAGCAGAACGTCGAATATCCGCTGACGGTGCGCAAGATGTCCGCCGAGGAACGCGCGCATCGCGTGAACAACGCGCTCAAGATGGTGCGCATGGAGAGCTTCGCAAAGCGTTATCCCGCGCAGCTTTCCGGCGGTCAGCAGCAGCGCATCGCGCTCGCCCGCGCGCTCGTGTTCGAACCCAAGCTCGTGCTGATGGACGAACCGCTCGGCGCGCTCGACAAACAACTGCGCGAGCACATGCAGATCGAACTCAAGGCGCTGCACGAGAAGCTCGGCGTCACGTTCGTCTATGTCACGCACGATCAGGGTGAAGCGCTTACGATGTCCGACCGCGTCGCCGTGTTCGACAAGGGCATCGTGCAGCAACTGGATACCGTCGATCATCTGTATGAAGCGCCGTGCAATGAGTTCGTCGCGAACTTCATCGGCGACAGCAACCGGCTGCGCGGCACCATCGAACAGATTCAGGGCGATTTTTGCGAGATCCGCCTGGCCGACGGCACGCGTGTCTCCGGGCTGAATGTCGCGAACGCGAAACCGGGCGCGGAGGCGATCGCGTGCATACGGCCGGAGCGCATGAAGCTCACGGATCGCACGCAAGGCAACGGACACGCGAACGGCAACATCAACGCGCTGTCCGGCGAAGCGAAAAGCCTCATCTATTTCGGCGATCACGTACGCATGCGCTGCGGCGTGCGCGAGCAGGACGAATGCTTCGTCAAGGTGCCGCTCGGCACTGCGGCGCTCGACGGGTTCACGCCGGGCGCGCCTATCGCGCTCGAATTCGCGCCCGAACATCTGCGCGTGTTCGCCTGAACTTCCCACCCGTAGGTCCACTGACAAAACCAAGTCGAAGAAAAGAGGAAACCATCATGAAGAAACTCGCTTTGTGTTCCATGGCGGCGGCGCTGGCGTGCGCGTCGGCGGTGTCGGGCGCGGCGGAAATCACCGTCGTCAACTTCGGCGGCGCGAACGGCGACGCGCAGAAAGTCGCGTTCAACCAGCCGTTCGAGCAATCGTCGAAGAACAAGGTCACGGCCGTCGAATACAACGGCGAGCAGGCCAAGGTCAAGGCGATGGTCGAAGCAAAACACGTGAACTGGGACGTCGTCGAAGTCGAATCGGGCGATCTCGGGCGCGGCTGCGACGAAGGTCTGTATGAAAAGCTCGACTGGTCGAAGATCGGCAAGAAGTCGGACCTCGTGCCCGAATCGCCGCAAACCTGCGGTGTCGGCTTCTTCGTGTGGTCCACGGCGCTCGCCTACAACGGCGACAAGCTGAAAACCGCGCCCGCCGGCTGGGCAGACTTCTGGGACACGAAGAAATTTCCTGGCAAGCGCGGCATGCGCAAGGGCGCGCGCTACAACCTCGAATTCGCGCTGATGGCCGACGGCGTCGCGCCGAAGGACGTCTACAAGGTGCTTGGCACGAAGGCCGGTGCGGATCGCGCGTTCAAGAAGCTCGACGAGCTGAAGCCATCGATTCAATGGTGGGAAGCCGGCGCGCAGCCGCCGCAATTCCTCGTCGCGGGGGATGTCGTGATGTCGACCGCGTATAACGGCCGCATCGACGCGGCGCGCAAGGAAGGCAAGAACCTGAAGGTCGTGTGGAACGGCAGCATCTACGACCTCGACTATTGGGCGATTCCGAAGGGCTCGCCGAACAAGGACGTGGCCCAGCAGTTCATCGCGTATTCGGTGTCGCAGAAGCCGCAGGAAACCTATGCGAAGAACATCGCATATGGCCCGGTGAACAAGGCCGCGATCGCCGCGCTCGACGCGAAGACCAAGGCTGACATGCCGAACTCGCCGGAAAACGCGAAGAACGCCGTGCTGCAGGACATGGCGTTCTGGACCGATCACGGCGACGAGCTGGAGCAGCGTTTTACCGCGTGGGCGTCGAAGTAAGCACTTTGAAGGAGCGACGGTCGTGCGTCGTCGAGAGGCCGACCGTCAAGAAGGAGACACAAGCGTGAACACCATGACGATCCCCGCGGACGAATCGCGCGAATCGAGCGCGCGTCTGAAGCGCGAACTGAAAATCGCCGATGCGAAGAAGCGCGCCATGGCGCTCGCGCTGATCGCGCCGCTCGCCATTTTTCTGTTCCTGATTTTCGTCGTGCCGATTGGCGCGCTGCTCACGCGCGCCATCGAAAACCCCGAAGTGGCGAACGCGCTGCCGCACACCGGCGCGGCGCTCGCGAAATGGGACCGCAAGACGCCGCCATCGGATGAAGCGTATGCCGCGCTCGCTCAAGATCTGACAGTCGTCTCCGACGGCGAATCGATGGGCGCCCTCGCCCGGCGGCTCAACACCGAGATTCCCGGCTATCGCTCGCTCGTCGCGAAAACCGCGCGCGCGATGCCGCTCACCGGCGACGACGGCAAGCCGCTGCCGGCGGCGCAGATCAGGTCGAAGATCATCGAGATCGACGAACGCTGGAACGATCCCGCCTACTGGCAGGCGATCGCGAAGAACGCGGGCCGCTATTCGCCGTTCTATATTCTCGCGTCGCTGGATCACAAGCAGGATGGCTTCGGCAATATCGTCCATGCAGACCCGGACCAGTCGATCTATCTCAACGTCTTCGGGCGGACTTTCGTGATCGGCGTCGGCGTGACGCTGTTCGCGCTGCTGCTCGGCTATCCGCTCGCCTACTGGATTTCGACGCTGCCTGAGCGCCGCGCGAATCTCGTGATGGTGCTCGTGCTGATTCCGTTCTGGACGTCGGTGCTGGTGCGCGTCGCCGCGTGGATCGTGCTGCTGCAAAGCGAGGGCCTCGTGAATACGGCGCTGATCGGCGCGGGGCTGATCGGATCGCCGCTCGCGCTGCTGTTCAATCGTGTCGGCGTTTATATCTCGATGACGCACATCCTGCTGCCGTTCATGATCCTGCCGCTTTATAGCGTGATGAAATCCGTGCCGCCTACCTATCAGCGCGCGGCCGTGTCGCTCGGCAGTCATCCGTTCGCCGCGTTCTGGCGCGTGTACGTGCCGCAGACGTATCCGGGCATCGGCGCGGGCGTGCTGCTCGTGTTCATTCTCGCGATCGGCTACTACATCACGCCGGCGCTGCTCGGCGGGCCGAACGATCAGATGGTCAGCTATTACATCGCGTACTTCACCAACGTGACGATCAACTGGGGCATGGCGTGCGCGCTCGGTGCGCTGCTGCTCGCCGCGACGCTGCTGCTCTACGTAGTCTACGGCCGCTTCACGCGCACGAACGTGAGTCTGGGGTAAAAAATGAAACTCGCCAAACCGATGTTCGCGCCGCACACGTCCGCCATCGAACGCGTCTGGTATTTCGCATTGCGCATTCTCTGCGTGCTGACGCTTTTGTATCTGATCCTGCCCGTGCTGGCGATCGTGCCGCTGTCGTTCTCATCGAGCACCTTCCTCGTCTATCCGATCCCGGGCTGGTCGATGCGCTGGTATCACAACCTCGTGATGTCGCAGGAATGGCGCATGGCTGCAAAGAACAGCTTCATCGTCGCGCCTTCCGCAACCGTCGTCGCGACGATACTCGGCACGCTCGCGGCGGTCGGGCTCACGAAGGCGAAGTTCGTTGGCAAGAGTTTGCTGATGGCCGTGCTCATTTCGCCGATGATCGTGCCGGTGATCGTCGTCGGTGTCGGCATGTATTTGTTCTTCGCGCCGCTCGGCATTGCGAATACGTACTTCGGGCTGATCCTGGCGCACGCGGCGCTCGGCGTGCCCTTCGTCGTGACGACGGTCGGCGCGACGCTGCAGAACTTCAACTACAACCTCGTCCGTGCGAGCCAGTCGCTTGGCGCGAGCCCGCTCGAGACCTTCTTTCGCGTGACGCTGCCGGTCATCGCGCCGGGCGTGATTTCGGGCGCGTTGTTCGCGTTCGCCACATCGTTCGACGAGGTCGTCGTCACGCTCTTTCTCGCCGGCGCCGACCAGACGACGCTGCCACGACAGATGTTTACCGGCATCCGCGAAAACATCAGTCCGACGATTGCCGCGCTTGCAACGATTCTCATCGTGTTCTCGACGAGCCTGCTGCTGGCGCTCGAATGGCTGCGCGGGCGTGCGGCGGCGCGGGCCGTGGCGTAAATTCGCCAGTCCGAGGTAGCGATGGCGGACTGGCCGAAACCGGTAATGCGCCTGACTCTGAGCGGGCCTTCGACACCGTCCAGATCCGCCCTTTTGAAGTGTCGTGACTGTCTTTCTGGCCGCAGACGTTCAAACGACGGCTTAGCCAACATCCGCGAAAACATCAGTCCGACGTTTACCGCAGCCGCAGTGATCCTCGTCGTGTTCTCGACTAATCGGCGGCTCGCGTTCGGATGGCTGCGCTGATGTGCACGCGCCGAAGCGTGAACTTGCCGGTCCGAGCTCGCTATGGCGAACCGGCAGAACCCTTAACGCGCCTGCTTCGGAGTGGGACCGCGACGTCAAACACGGCCCGACACTGTTCGGTATTGCCGTACAAAAGCAGCCGCTAGCAAAGAAATCCTTCCTGGAACCAGGTGATTTTCGCATTTGAGACGCTCCGAGCCGGTCCGAGCCACGCCTTACGAATCGCTTAGACGCCCGCCCAGTAAGGCGCAGCTTGGGCCCATTGCGAACGCGTCTCGATTATTCGCAACAACGGGATAGTGTATTCACTGATGCAGTATTTATCGGAATATGCTTAATGACGTACGTTCTAGGTCGAGTCAAAGCCTGGAACAATGCCATGACAGCTTTTTCGAAAAGAGCGGACCCGTGGTCACAGACGGTTCACCTGCTCGAGGCGATGCCCACGGATATCGCCCGCACTGCCCCTTCCCAGAAATCCGCGCGGGCCGAGAGCGCGTTTCTCGAGCGCCTGACGCGCGACTGGAACCGCACGCACCCGCATCATTCCGATGACCGGCTGCCGTTTCCGCAAGCCGTCGTGCGTGTGATAGAGCGCCCGAGCAGCGCGACGGCGCTCGTCTATTGGTCCGATCCCGGCACCTGCCACTATGGCTATCAGGGCTGGCGCGCGACCACGGCGACGGCCGAAGGCGTCTGCTCGTTATCGGGGATGCCGATTCATCGCGGCGATCAGGTGTATCGGCCGTCGCAACGCGATCCGAAGCCGCAGAACGCATCGGCGATGATCCTCGCCGCGGCGATGCCCAAGAACGCCGAGGAGATGGAAGCCGATCTCCACGGCTGAGCGCGCCGCCGCGCGCGTTCGCCCGCTCAATAGCCGACGGTGATGCGCTGTTTGATGTGCGCATCGCGCTCGAACTCATCGAGGAAGGCGATCGCGTAGTCGTCGAAGGAAATCCAGCTCCGCCCCGCGCCGTCGACGAGCAGTTCGTCCACGCCGACGCGGAATTTCTGCGTGCGCGCGCCGGGCACGAATTCCGCCGATGGCGACACGAAGGTCCAGTCGACTTCGCGTTCCCGGCGCAGCGCGTCAAGAAATGCCGCGCCCGCCGTGGCTTCCGGCTTGTAGGCGGCGGGAAATTCGGGCAAGTCGAGCACGCGCTGGCCCGGCGCGGCGTACAGGCTTCCCGCGCCGCCGACCACCAGCAGCCGCCGCACGCCCGCCTGCTTCACCGGCTCGACGATTGCGGGTTCGGAGACCGTTGCGAAGCGCGTTGCGCTGAACACGGCGTCGTGACCGGCGAGCGCGGCCGCGAGCGCATCGGCGTTCAGCGCGTCGACGTTCTTCGCGGTCACGCCGTCGCGTGCGGCAAGCCCGCTCGTGTCGCGCGCGATCGCCGTTACCGTGTGTCCGCGTCGCAACGATTCTTCCAGCAGACGGCTTCCGACGTTGCCCGTCGCGCCAATGATCGCGATTCTGCTCATTGCCACCTTCTCCTTTTTCTAGGGCGTTGCGCCGGCTCGGCCGACCGGCCGGATCATCATAAACGGAAACAAACCACGGCACAGCCGCCGCTTTCGATCGGATTTGTTTTCCGTAAGGACGCAAACGGAGAATCGATTAGCGCGCGGCGATTATTAATAGCCTGCATGGCAAATCATCGGTCATGCAATTTCCGGGCCGTTTCCACCGGGCAAACGCAATACCGATACACCATCTTCATATTGGAACGGCGCTTTCCGACAGACACGACAACGTTAAACTAGAGGCCCCGCACTCTTTCGAGACGCGCGACAGCGGCGATTACCGGCGCGCCGCGCGCAGCAGTTTCGGAGCGAGTTTCCAAATCGAGTCGCCAAAATGTCATGACATTGGTTTATATTGCAGTTCCTCGCCGCTCCATTACCGGAAGGAGTTAATCGTGAAGAATCCGCAATTGCAGGGTGCCATCGAAGGACGCGACAATCCGGCAGGCGAAACCGCCTACGAAGCGATTCCGGTACGCGCCGTCCAAAAGGAGTCCGCCGACGAACCCGGCTACTCCGATTCGCTGGACATCCCGCTCAATTACGGCATTGTGATGGACGCAGTCAGGGACGCGGTACGCGCAAACCCCTGAGCGTCCAGGACCTCATGCAAAGCGCTCCAAATGGAGCGCTTTTTTTTCGCCATCATCGGGCAACTCATTGCCTTTCAGCAGCTTTACTAAGACGAATCAAAGACTTAGAAACTGCCGTCGTATAAAAGTCAATCGGGGCGAATCAGAAGCCGCCCCGCATTGCACTGCTTTAACGAGATGGTACACTGCCGCCTCGCTGCGGCGGGCGGGCTGGAACCGTGCACGGGAACCGCCCCACGCTGTCCACGACTTGTCCATCACGCCCGTTCAAACGTCGGAATTGAGTCGACTGTCGCGCCCTGTTCGCCTGATCCGGCGACGAATCCCCTGTTAGTGTTTCTACTGGCGAAAAAAACTGCATTGAAGTAAGTTCAGACGTGTAATAGCGCCTGGACAAGCGCCCGGATCAATGCTCACGGGTTCAGATATTCCCGGCGAGGACGTTAACAAGACGTCAAGAAGACGTTTTCCAGACCGATCAACACGCGCTGTGGCGAACGCCGCGCTGAACAAAACATGGCCGCTATTTTCGATTATCTGTTGGACAGTCAGATTTCCCGTCAATGGCGTGGCCTGCTGGCCGCCCTTGCGGACGAGTTCGAAGCGCAGATCGGGCGCAACGAACTTCGCCAGTTGATGCACCGTGTCGGCAGCCGCTTCGCCGAGGCTCGGCCGCTGCCCGCCTGCGATTCGACATCCGCGCTCGCCGACGCGCTCAACGCGCTGTGGCGCGACACCGACTGGGGCTTTGTCGAACTGTCCGACGAGCGCGACTTTCTGAGCATCGTGCATTACTGCGCGCCGCTGCCGGCTTTCGGCGAAGACGCACTCGCCTGGACGCCCGCGTTTCTCGAAGGCGCGTATCAACAGTGGCTTGCCGCGCTTGGCGCGCAGGGACTCGCGATCCGGCAGGCGAGCGAGTTCGGCGACGACGCGGCCATCGAATTCAGGCTCGCGCGCGTCGCGGCCTGAAGCGTCTTTCGCGCAGTCCGACCGCCGCCTCGATGCGGCGGCACAGACCGCCCCGACGGGCGGCTCAAAACAGGCAGCACGGCCAGGCATCAAGCACAGCACGACGAGGAAGCGGCATCATGAATACTTCGCGCGATATCGAGAAGCTCTTCGATCATTTCGGCGGCAACGCAGGCGATTATCAGGAAATAGGCCGGGAAAACGAGGCCAAGACGGCCCGCACGCGCTGGCCGCTGCTCGCGACGCTCGACTTCGCGCAGCCGGCGATTCCGGAAATTGCGCCGCGCCGCGATGCTCAGCCGACCGCCGCGCGGGCACGTCCGGACGAAGCGCCCATCGAATCGGCCGACACGCCGACCGACAAACCGACGCCGATTCATCGCGGCCGGCCACAGCTTTTCACGCGGGCACATCGACGTACGATTCCGCCCGTCAACCCGCCAGCGGCCGAGTCGCTCAGCGCGTTGCGTTTTTCCGTGCTCGGCGAAGCGGCGTCGAATGAAACCGGAACGATTCCGGATTCGCCGCCCGCTGCCAAATCGAGCGCGCCGCCGGTTCAGGCGCCCGCGCCAGTCGAACCGGAACCCGCGCGCGCCGCTGCCACGTTCGGCTCGAACTTCCTGTCGCGCCGCGCGCCCGCTCCCGCCGCACCGGTCGCGTCCGTCACGGAGCGAACGCCCGCCGCACCGCAATCGATTCTCGGCAAGCTCTTCGAGCCGCAAACACCGGACGTGCCGAGCGCGAGCACGCGCGCCGGCTCGCTCGACGCCGTCTTCGAGCGACTGCGCCACGCCCGCGCGCCGCGCGACGAATCCACGAACACGCAAGGCAGCACCGTTCCGGCGCGCGCGAGCCGCCTCTCACGCTCATGAAAGTCATTACGGTAGTTTCCGCGAAAGGCGGTGTCGGCAAAACGACGCTCGCCGCCAATCTTGCCTCGGTGCTCGCCGCGCGCAGCCGCCGCGTGATCGTGCTCGATCTCGATCCGCAGAACGCGCTGCGCCTGCACTTCGGCATTCCGCTCGACAGCATCGACGGCATCTCGCGCGCGACCCTCGCCGGCGACGCGTGGCAAACCGTGATGTTCGACGGCGTCGACGGCGTGACGGTGCTGCCCTACGGCGCGGTGATCGAAGACGACCGCCGCCGCTTCGAGGCGCTCGTCGACGCCGATCCCGCGTGGCTCGCCCATGCGCTCGGTTCGCTCGCGCTCGACGCCAACGACATCGTGATCGTCGATACGCCGCCCGGCTCCTCCGTCTATACGCGCACCGCGCTGACCGCGGCGAATTTCGCGTTGAACGTCGTGCTGGCGGACGCCGCGTCCTACGCCGCGATTCCCGGCATGGAGCGCATGATCGACGCCTACGCCGCGCCGCGCGCCGATTTCGCGGGTCAGGGCTATGTCGTGAATCAGGTCGATCAGTCGCGTCAGTTGAGCAAGGACGTGTTGAAGGTTCTGCGCAACATGCTCGGCGTGAAGCTCTTTCCGGGCGTGATCCATCAGGACGAAGGCGTCTCCGAATCGCTTGCGTGCGACACGACGCTCATCCATTACGATCCGCTCTCGCAAGCCGCCGCCGATCTGCGCGCGTGCGGCGACTGGCTGCTCGCCGCCGTCGATTCGATCGCCGCTTCGTCGAGGAAACTCGCATGAGTTCCGCCAAGATTCCCTCGCCCGAAACCGAGGTGAGCGTCGCGACCTCGCGCCTCGAACGTTTCGTCGATGCGGGCATCTGGGGCAGCCGCCTCGTCGTGATCCTGCTCACGCTCTTCGCCGCGTTCGCGCTCTACTTCGTGGTCACGGTGCCGCTCGCGTTCGGCCAGCAACTCGCCTTCGCGACGATCTGCTTTCTCTTCGCGCTCGGCTTTCGGCGCTTGCAAGGCCAGTACGCGACGCTCGTGATGATCATGTTGTCGATCGTCGCATCGGGCCGCTACATGTTCTGGCGTCTCACAGAAACGACCTACTGGGAACGTCCGCTCGATGCCGCATGGGGCCTCCTGCTCGTTGCCGCCGAAGTCTACGCGACACTCGTGCTCATGCTCGGCTACTTCCAGACCGCGTGGCCGCTGAAGCGAAAGCCCTTGCCGCTGCCGGTCGATCGCAGCCAGTGGCCGACCGTCGACGTCTTCATTCCGACCTACAACGAGCCGCTTTCCGTCGTAAAGCCGACGATCTACGCGGCGCTCGCGCTCGACTATCCCGCCGACAAGCTTCAAATTCACGTCCTCGACGATGGCCGCCGTCCCGAGTTCAAGGCGTTCTGCGAGGAAGTCGGCGTCAACTGGACGATCCGCACGCACAACCGGCACGCGAAGGCGGGCAACATCAACGAGGCGCTGAAGATCACAAAGGGCGAATTCCTCGCGATCTTCGACTGCGATCACATCCCGACGCGCTCCTTTCTGCAAATCTGCCTCGGCTGGTTCCTGCGCGACAAGCTGCTGTCGATGCTGCAGACGCCGCACCACTTCTTCTCGCCCGATCCGTTCGAGCGCAATCTCGGCACGTTCCGCAAGGTGCCGAACGAAGGCGAACTGTTCTACGGTCTCGTGCAGGACGGCAACGATCTCTGGAACGCGACCTTTTTCTGCGGTTCGTGCGCCGTGCTGCGCCGCTCGATGGTCGAAGAGATCGGCGGCATCGCGGTCGAGACCGTCACCGAAGATGCGCATACCGCGCTCAAGCTGCATCGGCTCGGCTATACGACCGCGTATCTCGCGATTCCGCAGGCAGCGGGTCTTGCCACCGAAAGTCTTTCGGGGCACATCGGGCAGCGCATCCGCTGGGCGCGCGGCATGACGCAGATTTTCCGCATCGACAATCCGCTCACCGGGCGCGGCCTGAAGATCGGCCAGCGGCTGTGCTATCTCAACGGCATGCTGCACTTCTTCTACGGCGTGCCGCGTCTCGTCTTTCTCACCGCGCCGCTGTCGTATCTGTTCTTCGGCGCGCACGTCATCGAAGCGGCGGCGAGCACCATCGCGGTTTTCGCGCTGCCGCACATGATGCACGCGAGTATCACCAATTCGCGGATGCAGCGCAGCTTCCGCCACTCGTTCTGGGCCGAAGTGTATGAATCGGTGCTGGCCTCGTACATCACCGCGCCGACGCTGCTCGCCGTCATCAATCCGAAGCTCGGCAAGTTCAACGTGACGGCCAAGGGCGGCCAGATCGCGAAGGACTATTTCGACTGGTACATCTCGCGGCCGTATCTGTTTCTGCTGCTTCTGAATCTGCTCGGCTTCGTTGCGGGCATCGTGCATATCGTCATCAACTGGCATGTGCGCAGCGAAGTGAACACGACCATCCTCAATCTCTGCTGGACGGTCTACAACATGCTGATTCTGGGCGCATCGGTAGCGGCGGCGAGCGAGCGCAAGCAGGTGCGCGCGACGCATCGGGTCACGATGAAGATGCCCGTCATGCTCAAGTTCTCGACGGGCCGCACGCTCGCGTGCGAGACCATCGACTATTCGGAAGGCGGCGTCGGCGTCGCGCTGCCGAGCAAGATCGAAGTGCCGATGCACGAGCGCGTCACCGTCTCGCTCTTTCGCGGCGACGAGGAATACGCGTTCCCGGCGACGGTCGGCTATACCGAGCCGGGGCGCGTCGGCCTGCGCTTTTCGCAGCTCTCGCGGGAGCAGGAATACGACTTCGTCAAGACCACGTTCGCGCGCGCGGATGCCTGGACCGGCTGGTCCGAAGGACGCCGCCCGGACACGCCGTTGCGCGGGCTGTCGCACGTGCTGCTCGTCGGAACGCGCGGCATCGCCGGATTATTCGATCATTTGTACAGCGACCTTCGTACCTGGATGAACAAGCGCCCGGTCGACGTGAAAAAGCTGAAAACCAAAGACCAATAAAAAATGGGCACGGGTATGTCGATGTTGCGCGTTGAAAAACAAACGGGCGAGCGCGCGCCACGTTTTCACGAAAGACCGCTGGGCCGCGCGCTGGCCGCTTTCATGGCGTTGCAGACCGCGTTCGCCGCACCGTTCGCGTCCATTGCGGCCGCGGCCGAAAGTACGGCCGCAAGCGGCGGCGCGCAGCAGGCGACCGGCGCCGGCGCCGTGCCCGCGCCGAGTCCCGCCGTCGTCTACAACCCGGCGGCGATCCAGCAGCCGGCGCTCGCGATGCCCGTTCCCGCTTTCTCCGGCAAGCCCGAGAAGCCGCTCACGTCACGCATTCCGACGACCGCCGATCCCGGCACGCTCGTGCCCGGCGGCCGTCGCCAGACGCTGACCTTCGCCGATTACGGCGCGCTCGATCCGCTGCAATTGCGCGGCACGGACGGCCAGAACGGCATCGCGTTCTCGGTGCGCGGCGACGAAGTCGTGACCGGCGCGGTCCTGCATCTGATCTATAGTTATTCGCCGTCGCTGTTGCCGTCGATATCGCAATTGAAGGTGCTCATCAACGGCGAAGTGGCCGCGACGCTGCCCGTGCCGAAGGAACAGGCCGGCACGCTGGTCGCGCGCGACGTGGCGATCGATCCGCGCTTCATCACCGAGTTCAACCACCTCAACGTGCAGTTGATCGGGCATTACACGCAGCAGTGCGAAGACCCGTCGAACTCGACGTTATGGGCGACCGTCAGCAACGCGAGCTCGCTCGATCTCACGTATGCGTCGATCGCGAACAAGCCCGACCTCGCCGCGCTGCCCAATCCGTTCTTCGATCGCCGCGACGTGCGCCGTCTCGAACTGCCCTTTGTGTTCGCCGGCAAGCCGGGGCTGCCCGCGCTCGAAGCGGCGGGCATGGTGGCGTCGTACTTCGGCTCGCTCGCGGGCTATCGCGGCGCGATCTTTCCGGCGCAGACCGACAACGTGCCGCTCTCCGGCAACGCGGTCGTGTTCGCCGTCGGCGACGCGAAGGTTGCGGGCGTCGACATTCCGCCCGTTTCCGGCCCGACTATCGCGCTCGTCGAACGCGACGCCAACGCGCGCGGACGCCTTCTGCTCGTGCTCGGCCGCGACGAAAACGAGCTGAAGATCGCCGCGAAGGCGCTGGGTGTCGGCCAGAACACGCTCTCCGGCACGAGCGCGACGATCACGCAGTTCAACGACCTGCAGCCGCGCCGCCCGTACGATGCGCCGAACTGGCTGCCGACCGATCGCCCCGTGCGCTTCGGCGAACTGGCGGAAGCGCGCGACCTGACCGCGCACGGCTACGATGCCGACGCCGTGCGCGTGAATCTGCGCGTGCCGCCCGACCTCTTCATGTGGCAGACGAAGGGCGTGCCGGTCGATCTCGGCTATCGCTACACGGTGCGTCCCGCGCCGGATCGCTCGTCGCTCAACATCAGCGTGAACAACGGTTTCGTGCAGTCGCTGCGCATTCCGGCGGTGTCCACGTCGACGTTCGATCTCGGTACGTACTTCAGCCGCGTGCTGCCGGACAAGACCGTCGCCGCGCGCCGCGAGATCTTTCTTCCGCCGCTGCTCATCACGCCGCGCGCGCAACTGCGCCTGCACTTCTACTACGACATTCCGAAGACCGGCGAGTGCCAAGGCCGCGTGCTGGATAACGTCGTCGGCGCGGTCGATCCGAATTCGACCATCGATCTGTCCGGCTTTCCGCACTACATGGCGCTGCCCGATCTGGCCGCGTTCGCCAACGGCGGCTTCCCGTTCACGCGCATGGCCGATCTGTCGCAGACGGCGATCGTGCTGCCGAACGAGCCGAACTCGGCGGACTACAGCCTGTACCTGCTCGAAATGGGCCGCATGGGCGCATCGACGGGCTATCCGGTGACGGGCGTGACGGTGACGAGCGCGAACGATGTCGACCGCTTCGCCGACAAGGACTTGCTGATTCTCGGTTCGCCGGGCCGCCAGCCGCTCTTGCAGCGTTGGGCGAAGAACATGCCGTTTTCCGGCGACGGCGACGCGCGCACCTTCCAGCTTTCCGATGTCGCGTTCAAGCTCGTCGACTGGTGGCACGGCGAGCAAGGCCCGGAACGCTCGCCCGCGCGCGCGGACCTGTCGCTCGTCAGTTCCAACGGCGATGCGCTTCTGACCGGCTTCGAATCGCCGTTGAAGAGCGGGCGCAGCGCGGTGGCGCTCATCAGCGCGGCCGGCCAGTCCGACGCCGATCTGTCCGCCGCCCTGCTCGACAACGATTTGCTGCCGTCGATTCAAGGCGCGATGGCCGTGATCCACGGCCGCACGGTGACGGTCACATCCAACGGCGAGGCGTACTACGTCGGCCATCTGTCGCCGATGCATTACATGCGCTGGGCGCTCTCGTCGCATCCGCTTCTGCTGGTGTTCGCGGGCGTGCTCGCCGCGCTCATCATCGCCGCCTTGTTCTACCGTACGCTGCGCTCGATCGCCGCGCGGCGCCTGAGGGATTGATATGCGGCTATCGACCGCCAAGATTTTCGCCGGTGCAATGATCGCCGCGTCCGCGACGAGCGCGGATGCAGCGCAGCAATGCGACTGGCCCGCTTACCGCCTGTTCGTCGAGCGCATCGTGCAGGCCGATGGCCGCGTGATCGACCGCTCGACCGAAGCGCAGCAGACGACTTCCGAAGGCCAGTCCTACGCGATGTTCTTCGCGCTCGTCGCCAACGACCGCGCGACTTTCGACCGCGTGCTCAACTGGACGCGCACCAATCTGTCGGCCGGCCAGTTCGATTCGACCAACCTGCGCCTGCCCGCGTGGCAATGGGGCAGGAAGCCGGACGGCTCGTTCGGCGTGATGGACCCGAACTCGGCGTCGGACTCGGATTTGTGGATCGCATACGACCTGTTCCAGGCCGGCCGTCTGTGGAAAGAGCCGATGTACACGAAGCTCGCCTACGCGCTCGCCACGCAGATCACGAAGCAGGAAATCGTCGATCTTCCGGGTCTCGGTCCGATGCTGCTGCCCGGTCCGCAGGGCTTTCGCATCGGCGACGTGACGCGGCTGAATCCGAGCTATCTGCCGCTGCCCGTTCTGCGCGGCCTCGCGCACGACATGCCCGACGGCCCGTGGACGAAGCTCGCGCAAAGCGCCGCGAGAACGATCAAGGTGACGTCGCCGCGCGGCTATGCGCCGGATTGGGCGGCTTACCAGGCAAACCAGAACGGCCAGTTCGTCGTCGATCCGAAGAATGGCGATATCGGCAGTTACGACGCGATCCGCGTGTATCTATGGGCCGGCATGGCGTCGATGAGCGACCCGCTCGCGCGTCCGTGGCTCGATGCGCTCGGCGGCATGCGCCAGAGCGTCGCGCAGACGGGTTTTCCGCCCGAGAAGGTCAACGTGACGACGGGCGCGGCGACGGGCGAAGGGCCGCTCGCTTACTGGGGCGCGCTCGCGCCGTACTTCAAGGCGCTCAACGACGAACGCGGCCTCGGCCTCGCGCGCACGCATCTCGAAGCGCTGGCGGCACAGCCGGGCGCGGGACGCGAGCCGGTCTACTACGATCGAGTGCTCGGGCTCTTTGGCGGCGGTTTCATCGACGGTCGATATCGCTTCGACGAAAACGGCCGCCTCGTGCCGAACTGGAGAAGCGCATGCTGATCCGGACGAGAAAACGCGTGATCGCGGCGCTGATCTGCGCCGCACCGGTGATGGCCTTCGCGCAGACTGCAGCCGACCCGTTGAACGTGCTCATCGACCAGGGCAAGTACTGGCAGGCGCACCGGCGCGGCGATCTCGCGGAGCAGGCGTGGCAGAAAGTACTGCGCATCAATCCGAAGCAGCCCGATGCGCTGTTCGGCATGGGCATGGTGCTCGCCGATCGCAAGGACGGCAGCGGCGCGCAGCAGTATCTCGCGCAGTTGCGTCAGGTCGCGCCGAATTATCCGAACATCGACGAACTCGGCCGGCGTCTCGGCGAAACCAGTTCGCGCGATCAGACCGTGAACGACGCGCGGCGTCTCGCGCAAAGCGGACAAAGCGCGTCGGCGGTGCAGGAATACAAACGCGCGATCGACGGCAAGCCCGCGACGCCCGGCCTGCAACTGGAGTATTACCAGGCGCTCGCCGCCACGCCGCAAGGCTGGGACGAAGCGCGGCGCGGCCTCGAACAGCTCGCGCGCGACAATCCCGACGAGCCGCGTTATCAGCTTGCCTACGCGCAACATCTGACGTATCGCGACGCGACGCGGCGCGACGGCATCGCGCGTCTCGCGAAGCTGTCGGGCGATAGCGCCGTCGGCGCGGACGCGAAGAAGAGCTGGCGGCAGGCTCTGTTGTGGCTCGGCGCGCGGGCATCGGATGCGCCGCTTTATCAGGCGTACTTGCAAGCCGCGCCCGACGACGCCGCCGTGAAAGCGCGTTTCGATTCGATGGTGCAGCAGGACAAATCCGCCCGCGAACGCTCGCAGGCCGACGCCGCCGTCGATGCGCGCGGACGCACCGTCGCGGAAGGTTTCACCGCGCTCGATCGCGGCGATCTCGTGACGGCGCGCGCGCGTTTTTCGTCGGTTCTGTCGAGCAATCCGAACGACGCCGACGCGCTCGGCGGGATGGGCATCGCGGCATTGAAGCAGGAGCGTTTTTCCGAGGCGCGCACGTATCTCGAACGCGCGTCGCGGGCTGGCAATCCGGCGCGCTGGAAGGACGCGCTCACGAGCGCGAACTACTGGACTTATACGAGCGACGCCATCGGCGCGCGCAGCAACGGCCAGATCGCGCAGGCGAAGGCGCTCTTCGAGCGCGCGATCGCCACCGATCCTTCCGATGTCACCGCGCAAGTGCTGCTCGGCGAAATGCTGCTGGCCAACGGCGACCCGCGCGGCGCGGAAGCGTCGTATCGCATGGCGCTGCGCCGTCAGGCCGACAATCCGGATGCGATTCGCGGGCTCGTCGGCGCACTGGCCGCGCAAGGACGCGGCGACGAAGCGCTCGAATTCGCAAACCGGCTGAATACGGAACAGCAGGCGAAGGCCGGCGGCATCAACAAGCTGCGCGGCGAAGCGCAGGCGGCGCAGGCGCGCGCGGCGGAAGCGCGCGGCGATCTCGGCGCGGCGCGCAGTCTCTTCGAAGACGCACTGCTCAACAATCCCGACGATCCGTGGCTGCGGCTCGACCTCGCGCGCATCTACGTGCGTCAGGGCGCGGTCGGCAATGCGCGCAGCATGATGGACGGCCTGCTCGCCACGCATCCCGACATGACCGACGCGCTCTACGCGAGCGCGCTGCTTTCCGCCGAAACGCAGGACTGGTCGACGGGCCTCGCGCAACTCGACCGCATTCCGGCTGCGCAGCGCACGCCGGCGATGACGGCGCTTCAGCATCGGCTGTGGGTGCAGCAGCAGGCCGAACTCGCGACGCGCGCCGCCGCCGCGGGTCAGCGCCAGCAGGCGTTCGCGATGCTGCGCCGCGCCGAACCCGTCGCGGCGGGCAATGCCGAATTGATGGGCGCGGTGGCGTCGGCGTATGTGAAGGCGGGCGATCCGTCGCGGGCCTTGTCGCTCGTGCGCGGCGCGATGGCGCAGGCGCCGAACGATACCGGTCTCCTGTTGCAATACGCGGGCATTCTGTCGGCGACGCAGCAGGAAGCCGAGCTCGGCTCGGTAATGCGCCGCCTGCAATCGATGCCGCTCACGACGCAGCAGCGCGCGGACTTCAACAATCTGAACGTGGGCATCGTCGTCGCGCGCGCGGATGTCGTGCGCCGGCAAGGCGATCTCGCCGCCGCTTACGACGTGATCTCGCCGTGGCTCGCCGCGATGCCCGACAACGCCGATCTGCAAGCGGCGCTCGGACGCATGTACACATCGTCGGGCGATGACCGCAACGCGCTCACGTGCTATCAGAACGCGCTGTCGCGCCGTCCGGACGATGTCGGCCTGCAGACCGCCGCGATGTCGGCCGCGAGCGGCGTGCGCGATTTCAAGCTGGCCCAGACCTACGCGAATCAGGCTTATGAAGCCGCGCCGAACGATCCGGGCGTGCTCGCCGCGATCGGCCGGATGTATCGCGCGCAAGGCAAGCTGGATCTGGCCGCGCAGTTCCTGCAGCGTTCGCTCCTCGCCGCCAATACACCGGCGCCGGCTTCGCCGGCATCCGCCCGGGGCCGAAGCAATGTCCCGCCTGGCTGGGAGACCGCGATGAGCCGCATCGGCTCGAATCCGCTGCCCGGCACCAATCCGTTCGAAGGCAAGACAGCCGTCGATACAGCGTCGAATCCGGCGCTCGCATCGGGCGCGTCTTATCGCCAGGCCCTACCTCAGAGTTATTCGCAGCCCGTGCCGAACTATCTGCCGCCTCCTCAGCCCGCGCCTTATACGACGCCTTACGTCGCGCCTTCCTCCGCTCCGGCGACGATGCCCAATGCCGCGCCGCGTCCGGTGATGGGCGGCGGCTATGGGCCCGACACGTATGGCTCGGGCCAATCGGGCGCGCCGTTGCAGCCGTATCCGGGACAGGATGCGGGATATCAGCAGCCGCCGGTTTATCAGGCTTATCCGCAGCAGCAGGCTTATCCGCAGCAGCAGGCTTATCCGCAGCAGCAGCCGTATGCCGCGCAGCAGCAGGATCCGTATTCCGAACCGTGGCCGATGTCGCCCGGCGCGCGCGAAGCCCAAGCCAACGCGTACAACGCGCCTTCGGCCGCCAGCGCGAAGAAGAAGCCGACGCCCGCGCGCAAGAACACGGCGACGCGTTCCGCCGATCCCTACGCCTACGCCGCGCCGCCGCAGCAACAACAGCAGTACGCGCAAGCCCCCTACGGCCAGCAGCAGCCCTATTACCCGCAGCCGCAACAGTACGCGCCGCAATACGCGCAGCAGCAGTACATTCCGCAGCCGCCCGCGGGCTACGCGCAGCCCTACTATCCGTCGCAGGCGCAGCCCGCGCAGCGCGCCGCCGCCGCCACGATGAGCGCGGGCGGCGTCCCCGTCGCGGTCGCGAATTCGCAGACGGCGGGCGTCGCGGAAGAACTCGCGCAGATCAATCGCGAGCAGTCGAGCACGGTGTCGGGCGGACTCATCTTCCGTAGCCGCGACGGCGAGGATGGCCTCTCGAACCTCACCGACATCGAAGCGCCCATCGAAGGCCGCATCAAGGCGGGCAACGGCCACGTGATCGTGCGCGCGACGCCCGTCACGCTGGATGCCGGCACCGCGAGCAGCGAAGCGAACACGCTCGCGCGCTTCGGCTCCGGACTCGGCGCGACCGCCACGCCGCCGACCAACAACTACGGCTCGCAGACGGCGACGGGCGTCGGCTTGTCGATCGGCTACGAGAACCGCAACATCAAGGGCGATGTCGGCACGACGCCGCTCGGCTTTCGGGAAACCAACGTCGTCGGCGGATTGCAGTATCAGAACGCGATCACCGACAAGGTGTCGTACTCGCTCGCCGTCGCCCGGCGCGCCGTCACCGACAGCCTGCTCTCCTACGCCGGCGCGCGCGATCAGGGCGCGAATCTGGAATGGGGCGGCGTGACATCGACGGGCGCGCGCGCCGACCTCGCCTGGGACGACGGCACGAGCGGCGTCTACCTGAACGCGGCGTATCAGTTCCTCGACGGCAACCAGGTCGCGACCAACAACGCGGTGAAGGGCGGCGGCGGCATCTACACGCGTCTCATCAAGGATGCGGATCAGGCGCTGACCGTCGGCGCGAACACCACGTTGATGCACTACGACAAGAACCTGTCGTACTTCACTTATGGGCAAGGCGGCTATTTCAGCCCGCAGCAGTACGTGATCCTGAACTTCCCGGTCGAATACATGGGACGCACGGGGCTCTTCACGTACGACCTGAAGGGTTCGATCGGCGTGCAGCACTATCGGCAGGACGAGTCGAACTATTTCCCGACAAACGCCACGTATCAGGCGCGCGCGGCGAATTCCGGCGCGACGCCGGATGCGGGCGCGGTCTATCCCGGCCAGAGCAAGACCGGCGTGTCGTACTCGCTCAGCGCGACCGGCGAATACCAGCTCGCGCCGCAGCTCGCGTTCGGCGCGACGGCGTCGTTCGGCAACGCGTATCAGTATCGCGAGTGGCTCGCCGCCGTGTATGTGCGCTACAGCTTCACGCGTCAGAGCGGCGCGCAGCCGGTGTTCCCGCCGCAGGCGTTCAGCTCGCCGTATCTTTCGCTGTCGAACTAAAGGGTCTTGCGCGCGCCGGTATCGCTCCAATGAAAACGCAAAGCGCGCTCGTCGCGAACAACGACCAGTTCCTGCGCGACCTGCAGTTGTTCTGCATCGTCGCGCGGCGCTCGAGCTTCATCGCCGCCGCCACCGAGACCGGCATCTCGCCGGCGCACGTGAGCAAGCGCATCGCGATGCTGGAGACGAGCCTCGGTGTGCGGCTCTTTACGCGCACGACGCGCCGCGTCTCGATCACGAGCGACGGCGAAGCGGCCTTCCAGTGGGCGCAGAAGATTCTCGACGACGTGCAAGGCATGGCCGACGCCTTCGCCGGCCTCGACGATCCGCGCGGCCTGCTGCGTATCGGCACGAGTCTGCGGCTCGGGCGCGAGCATGTATCGCCCGCGCTCACGCTGCTGCGGCGTCGCCATCCGGCGCTGGAAATTTGGCTCGAACTGCTCGACCGGCGCGTCGATCTTGTCGGCGAGAACTTCGATATCGATATCCGTGTCGGCGAAGTGCTGGAGCCGCATCTGATCGCCCACAAGATCGTCGACAGCTTTCGCGTGCTCGCCGCCGCGCCCGCTTATCTCGAACGGCGCGGCACCCCGAAGACGCTCGCCGAACTCGCGCATCACGACTGCCTGCTGTTTCGCGGACGCGATCAGCGCTTCGGCGTCTGGCGGCTCGAAGGCCCGAACGGCGAGGAAAGCGTGAAGGTGACGGGGCCGATCGCGTCGAATCACAGCGACATCGTGCGGCAATGGGCCGAGGAAGGCTTCGGCATCGTGATGTGCTCGATCTGGGACGCCGCGGGCAGTCTTCAGACCGGACGGCTCGTGCCGGTGCTGCCCGCGTATCGGCAGCGCGCGGATGTGTGGGCGGTGACGTCGGCGCGATCGTCGCATTCGGCGAAGATCCGCGTGTGCATCGACTTTCTCAGGCAGCAACTGACGAGCGGACCTTACGCGCTCGTGACATCGGGCGTCGCCGGTTTCTGACGTTGCGCCCGCACTTCTGCGCGCGCCGGCGGTAAGAGGTCCGTCCGGCGATTCTGTTCGTAAGCATTCTCTATCCCCTCTCTTAGAACCAGCCCTCCGAGAAGCCCACCGTGGGAGGCGCAACGCATCGCCAGATGCGTGCCTGGCGCCACCTTACACATCCTTACGTTGCGCCAACCTCACAGCGCTCAAAAAAGACCTGACCCCGAAGTCGGAAATTTCCAAATATTTCTGAGACGTGTAATGATACTGATTCGCATTTAATTTATCGCGATGATAGGGCGCCTCAATGAGGCCCGCTGCGAGCACGGGCGCTTTCAGGACGACGTCGCCGGCGATGCCGTTTTCGACGACGTCGCCCGCTTCGCCTTGATCCCGTTCGATCAATCTCGGCAGACGAAAACCCGTTTCGCTGCCGATTCGGAATTCACTAACAAGCATCGGGGAACGACATGTTGAGAAAGACGCCGCTTGCCGCGGCATTGGTGACTATTGCCGTCGCGCCCATGGCCGCGCCGCTTTACGCCCAGACCGCTCCGCAATCCGCGCAATCCGCACCGCAGTCCACGCAACCCGCTCCGTCCGCGCCGCAAGACGCACCCGAAACCGCCGCCCTGCCGGCCGTCAACGTGACGGGTCAGGCGAGCACGCCCGATTTCCAGCCGGACGTATCGAGCGTCGGCGCGAAGGTGCCGACCGCGCTGCGCGACATTCCGCAGGCCGTCGTCGTGGTGCCGAAGGCGGTGCTGGAATCGCAGGCGGTCAGCTCGTTCGCCGATGCCTTGCGCAACGTGCCCGGCATCACCCTCGGCGGAGCGGAAGGCGGCCAGATCGGCAACAACATCAACTTGCGCGGCTTCTCGGCGCGCACGGACATCTACCTCGATGGCTTCCGCGATCGCGGCCAGTACTATCGCGATACGTTCAACCTCGATTCGATCGACGTGCTGTACGGGCCGTCATCGCTCTACTTCGGGCGCGGCTCAACGGGCGGCGTCATCAATCAGGTCAGCAAGCAGCCGACGCTCAAGCCGCGCGCCGATGTCTCGCTGCAGGCCGGCACGCATGACCGCTTCCGCACGACGGTCGACATCGATCAGCCGATGACCGATACGTCCGCGTTCCGCATCAACGCGTTCGGCCAGTCGCTCGGCTCGACGCGCGACGAGATGCACAACAAGGATTACGGCATCGCGCCCGAAGTGAAGTTCGGCATCGGCACGCCGACGCAGGTCACGTTGTCCGCGCTGATCCAGCACAATCGCGATCAGCCCGACTACGGCATTCCGCCGCTGAACGGCCACCCCGCACCCGTCGATACGAAGACGTTCTACGGCTTCACCGACGACCGCACGATTCAGGACGTCCAGACGGTCAACGCGCGCGTGGAGCATCGCTTCAACGACATGTTCACGATGCGCAACCAGACGCAGTTCAGCCACTACAGCACCGAGGCGCGCGCGACCAACGCGGCGGCCGTGCTGACCGGGCCGCTCGGCACGTCGCCGGCATTGTCGAACGGCAATTACACGACGCTGCCGCTATCGTCGTTGTTCGTGCGTCTGCAAGGCAAGGACCGCAACATCAACGATCACTCGGTCTACAACTCGACCGACGTGCAAGGCAAGTTCGCGACCGGCTTCCTCAAGCACGACATGCTCGCGGGCGTCGATCTGAGTCACGAAACGTACAGCAACCAGACCTTCACCGCGACCACGCCGGGCCTGCCGTCGAACACGCTCGCGATCGTGCCGCTCGTGAATCCGTCTTACGTGCCGCGTCCGTCGAACTATCGCGAAGTGGCGACCAATCTCGCGGAATCGAGCGCGAACGGCATCGGCCTCTATTTGAACGACACGATTTCGATTGGCGAGCACTGGAAGTGGATCGGCGGCGTGCGCTGGGATCGCTATGAAGCAGCCATCAACAACTCGATCAACGCGCCCGGCTACGCGACGCAGACGAACTACTTCACGAGCGTGCGCACGGGCGTCGTGTGGCAGCCGGCCGACTGGCAGTCGTACTACGTGTCGTACGGCACGTCGTTCGATCCGTCGCTCGAAGCCCTCACGCTCACCAACGGCCAGCAGAACCTGCCGCCCGAGCACAACAAGTCGTATGAAGTCGGCTCGAAGTGGGACCTGCTCAACGGCGGGCTGTCGGTCACGCAATCGCTCTTCAACATCGAGAAGACGAACGCACGCACGCTCGCATCGGATGGCAGTTATTCGCTCGATGGCGATATCCGCGTGCGTGGCTATCAGCTCGGCGTCGCGGGGCACATCACGCGCCAATGGCAGATGTTCGGCGGCTACACGTACATGAACGGCACCATCCGGAAGGCCTTCGACGGCACGCAGGGCAACGTGCCCGCGAACCTCCCGAAGCACATGCTCACGCTGTGGACGACCTACGACTTCACGCCTGTATGGCAGATCGGCGGCGGGCCTTCGTACGTGTCGTCGCGCTATGCGGCGAACAACAATCTCGTCGAAGCGGGCGGCTATGTGCGCTGGGACGTGATGGCCGCGTATCATCAGAAACGCTACGATATCCAGTTCAACGTCCAGAACCTGCTCGACAAGAAGTACTACGACGCCCTGATTCCGTCGGATGGCGGACGCGCGGTGCCGGGCCTTGGCCGCACGTTCATCGCGACGTTGAATTACCGCTTCCGTTGATTCGATGTGATGTGAACACGCGCGCCATGCAACACATGGCGCGCGAAGGCAAACAGTCATGATTCTTTCGATACCGAACGTGCTCTCCACCGACGCCGCCGCCACCATGCGCGCGCGGCTCGAGGCAAGCGACGCATGGGTCGATGGCCGGGCGACCGCGGGCTATCAGGGCGCGCCCGTCAAGCGCAACATGCAGATCGCGGAAGGCTCGCCCATCGCGCATGAACTGGGCGATGCGATCGTCGGCGCGCTCGAACGTCATCCGCTATTCATCAGCGCGGTGCTGCCCAACCGCGTGTATCCGCCGCTTTTTAACCGCTATGAAGGCGGCATGCATTTCGGCAGTCATGTCGATGGCGCGATCCGCATCGTGCCCGGTCATGGCGCGCGCGTGCGTACCGATGTTTCGGTCACGCTCTTTCTCACGCCGCCCGACGAGTACGACGGCGGCGAGCTCATCATCGAAGATACGTATGGCGTGCAGGAAGTGAAGCTGCCCGCGGGACATGCGATCGTCTATCCCGCGACGAGTCTTCATCAGGTGCGTCCCGTCACGCGCGGCGCGCGCGTATCGAGCTTCTTCTGGGCGCAAAGCCTCGTGCGCGACGATGCGCAACGCGCGCTGCTGTTCGATCTAGACAACTCGATCCAACGCCTGAACGCCACCAACGGCGACGAGGCCGCGAAGCGCTCGCTCGTCGGCTGCTATCACAACCTGCTGCGCATGTGGAGCGATACGTGATTCAGGCGGCGTGGAGCACGCTCGAAGGCAGTTGCGACACTTCCGCGAGCAACGCTTCGTCGCGCGCGATCACCTCGGGCAGATGCGTGCGCAGGAACTCGACCCACGTGCGCGTCTTCGCATCGACGAACTTGCGCGACGCATAGAGCGCGTAGAGATTCGTGCGCTGCAGCGTGTGCTGCGGCAGCACGCGCACGAGCGAGCCGTTGCGCAAGCCTTCGATCGCCGCATAGAGCGGCAACATGCCGATACCCATGCCTTCGCGAATCGCCACCACGAGCGACTCCGCGATATTCACCTGCACCGTCCCGCTGATATGCAAGGTCTCGCGGCCGTCCGGTCCTTCGAGCGTCCATTCGCGCGCGGGAAACGCGGGCGTCTGCAACGTGAGGCAATCGTGTTCCGCGAGATCGGCCGGCACCCGCGGCGCGCCGCGCGAGCGAATGTATTCCGGCGAGGCGCACAGAATACTGAAGGTCTCGCCCAGCTTGTGCGAGATGACTTCCGAATCCGACAACGCGCCCGCCGACACCACGGCTACGTCGCTGCTGCCTTCGAAGAGATCGGGCATGCGCTGCGATAACGTGAGTTCCACTTTCACATCGGAATGACGCTCTCGATACCGGGCAATCGCGGGCAGTATGTAATGCTGTCCGACGCTCGCGTAGCTCGACATGCGCAGCGTGCCCGACGGATGTTCGTGCGCGCAGCTCGCTTCTTCTTCGGCGCCGTCGATGTCGGCGAGAATCTGACGCACGCGCTTCAGATAGCGCTCGCCCGCCGACGTGAGCGCGAGGCGCCGCGTCGAGCGATTCATCAGGCGCGTGCGCAGATGCGCTTCGAGTTCGGAGACGGCGCGCGACATCGCGCCGGTGGTCGAGTTCATCGACTGAGCCGCAGCCGTGAAGCTGCCGGCTTCGATCACGCGGGTAAAAACCCGCATGTTCTGTAGGGTGTCCATCAAACTGTCACAATTTCTTCGGAAGTATGATTGTCCGCCTTTGCGCCCCATCGATTGTTGTTGAATCAGGAAAGAATGTTCCCTCATTCACGCATTAATCCGGCAAGACGGCTTGCCTACAATCGGCGCCTTCATCACGAGAAGGCGATCGGCGGATTGCATGTCGTTTCAGGAAGCACGCTTGTCGATGCGCGACTGGATCGCCACCGACGGCCACGTCTGGCTGCATCTCGCGAAGACCTTATGCGCGGCGTTCATCGCGATGATCGTTGCGATGCGTCTCGAATTGCCCCAGCCGCGCGTCGCGATGACGACCACGTTCGTGCTGATGCAGCCGTTCTCCGGCATGGTGCTGGCGAAGAGCGTCTATCGCTTTGCGGGCACCGCGCTCGGCATGCTGGCCGCGCTCGTGCTCGGCGCCGTGTTCGTGCAGCAGCCCGAGCTCTATGCGCTCGCCCTCACGACATGGGTCGCGGCCTGCACGGCGCTCGCGGTCCGTTACCGGCAGTTCCGCTGGTATGGCTTCGTGCTCGCGGGTTATACGGCCGCGCTGATCGGCGTTCCCGCCGTCGCCGATCCGGACAGCCTGCTCATCGCGACGCTCACGCGCGGCGCGGAAGTGATGCTCGGCATCGTGTGTTCGAGCGCAATCAGCGCGCTCGTCTTTCCGCGCCATGCCAGCGCGACGCTCGCGCAGTCGCTCGATGCGCGTCAGGCGCGCTTCGCCGCATTCGCCGCCGATGTCCTGCGGGGCCGTCTCTCGCGTCTTGTGCGTGAACGTCGCTTCGCCGATTTCGTCGATGAGATCGTCGGCTTCGAAGCGACGCGCGGCTTCGCTGCATACGAGTCGCCCGCGATGCGACGAGGCAACGGCAAGCTCGCGCGGCTGAACAGCGCGTTCATGGATGCATGCGCGCGCCTGCATGCGCTCGATCAGTCGATGAAGCGCCTGCGTGGAAGCGATGCCCTTGCGCCGTTTTTCGAAGAGCTTGCGCATATCTTTGAGCGTCAGCCGTTGAACGAGCATCTCGAACGCTATAAGGCAACGCTGCCGAAGCGCCTGCGCGATGCGCAGCGCAATCTCCCGCTCACCGATCGCGCGACGGAGCTCGACTTCACGACATCGGCGGAACTGCTGTATCGATTCATCGCCGATACGATCCGCTATGTATCGATCTCGGATGAACGTCCTGCGCCGCGCTACGAAGCGAGGACCAACCGCTTCGTCATCGGCGCGACCTTCGCGCGCACGGGCATCGTCATCGGAGCGACGGCGTGGTTCTGGATCGTGACGGCGTGGCCGAGCGGCGCTTATGCGGTTATCGGCGCGACGCTTGCGTGTGCGTTGTCGTCGGCATCGGCGCGGCCTTCGAAGTTCATCGCACAGATGGCGGCGGGCGCGGCGCTCGCGGTCGTCGTCGGCTACGTGTTTCTGTGCCGCGTGTATCCGGCCATCGACGGCGCCGCGCTCTTGTGCGCGATGCTCGCGGCACCGCTCGCGGCCGGCGCGTGGCTCGCGATGCGGCCTGCGAGCGCGGGCTTCGGCATCGGCTTCTGCGTGTTCTTCTGCCTGCTCGCCGTGCCCGATAACCGTATCGTCTACGATCCGGGCCTGCTGCTCAACAACGGCCTCGCCGCGGTGATCGCGATGCTCGGTGCGGCCATTGCGTGCGCGGTGCTCGTGCCGCCGCGCACGCAATGGCTCGTCAACAAGACGCTCGATGCGTTGCGCGCGCAGGCGGCGCTCGCGTGCGAAGGCAAGCTCGCGGGCATCGGCGAGCGCTTCCATTCGGGCACACACGATCTGATGTCGCAGTTGCGCGGCTTGCTGACGCGGCGTTCGCGCGAACATCGACATGCGCTTTCCTGGATGCTCGCCACGCTCGAAGTGGGACAGGCGGCGATCGATCTGCGGCACGAAGCGCGCATGCTGGACCCGCAGCGCTTTCCGGACGCATTGCGCCTTGCGTGGAGCACGGCGCTCGCCCGCCTGTTGCGCGATATCGCCGTGCTGTTTCGCGCGCCGGACAGCGCGACGCTGCGGCGCGCGATCGCGTCGGTCGTCGGCTCGATCATCGTCGCGGAAGACATGCTCGCGCTCGTGTGCGCCGAGCGCGACGCAAGGCACGACATGCAGCGCGTGCTCGCGTGTCTGCACTTCATCCGCGGCGCGCTCGTCGATGCCGATGCGCCGTATCTCGAACGCATCTTTCCGCCGCATGCAAAGAAGCCTTCCGCGTCCGGCGATTAATCCACGGCGGCGCGCGTCTTATAGTGGACTCGCTTCATCGCCCGCGCGCTCATTTGCCGCATCTTCGTGACGAGTGCCCACGCATTCGCGTGCATCGAATTAGACAAAGCGCAACGTTGCATGGCATTGGAACAATGTCTTGCAACGTTGGACTTCGCCGGCAATCCGCGCTACCTATAATCGCCTTCCGTTAAACGAAGCTTCAGAAGATAGACGTCGATGTACGAAGACCGTATTCGCTGTACCGCGTTGCGCGGAAAGATCACCTCGGCCGAAGATGCAGCGCGGCTCGTGCGCGACGGCATGATTGTCGGCATGAGCGGCTTTACCCGCGCCGGCGACGCGAAGGCCGTGCCGCTCGAAATCGCGCGCCGCGCGCGTGAAGAGAACGAACCGATGCGCATCACGCTCATGACGGGCGCGTCGCTCGGACACGACACCGATCGCATCCTGACCGAAGCCGGCGTGCTCGCGCGCCGCATGCCGTTTCAGGTCGACAACACCTTGCGCCGCGCGATCAATCGCGGCGACGTGATGTTCGTCGATCAGCACTTGTCGGAGACAGTCGAACTGCTGCGCGCGAGTCGCCTGGGCAAGCTCGATATTGCGATCATCGAAGCGGCCGCGATCACCGAAACGGGCGGCATCGTGCCGACGACATCGGTCGGCAATTCCGCGAGCTTCGCAATTCTCGCCGAGCGCGTGATCGTCGAGATCAATCTGGCGCAGCCCGCCGCGCTCGAAGGATTGCACGACATCTGGATTCCCGAGCGGCGGCCCGCGCGCGAAGCGCTGCCGATCGTGCGCGCACATGACAGGATCGGCATGCCGGCCATCGAGATCGCGCCCGGCAAGATCGCGGCAATCGTGATTACGGACAAGCCGGACAGCGCATCGACAGTGCTGCCCGCCGATCAAGACACGGCATCGATCGCCGGCCATCTCATCGAATTCTTTCAGCATGAAGTCTCGCGCGGACGCCTGCCGAAGCAGTTGCCGCCGTTGCAGGCGGGCATCGGCACGATTGCGAACGCGGTGTTGTCGGGGTTCGCCTCGTCGCCGTTCGACGCGCTCACGATCTATTCCGAAGTGCTGCAGGATTCGACCTTCGATCTGCTCGACTCCGGCAAGGCGACGTTCGCATCGGGCGCATCGATCACGCTGTCGGCGCAACGGCAGAAGAAGGTGTTCGACGACATCGAACGCTATCGCGACCGGCTCGTCCTGCGGCCGCAGGAAGTGAGCAATCATCCCGAGGTGATCCGGCGTCTCGGGCTCATTGCGATCAACACGGCGCTCGAAGCCGACATCTACGGCAACGTGAATTCGACGCATGTCGGCGGCACGCACATGATGAACGGTATCGGCGGCTCGGGCGACTTCGCGCGCAATGCGGCTTATGCGATCTTCGCGACGAAGTCGGTCGCCAAGGACGGCCGCATTTCGAGCATCGTGCCGATGGTGCCCCACTGCGATCACAACGAACACGATGTCGATATCGTCGTGACCGAACGCGGCCTCGCCAATCTGACCGGCCTCGCGCCACGCGAACGCGCAATGAGCGTGATCCAGAACTGCGCGCATCCGCTCTATCGCGATCTTTTGCGCGACTATTACCGCGATGCAGCAGCGCTCGGCGGACACACGCCGCATCGTCTGGATCAGGCGTTTTCGTTTCATACGCGCTTTGCGGCGAGCGGTTCGATGCTGCCGTGATGGAGAAACGCGCGCGCGATGCTGCGCCGCGAGAACGAATGCAGGCGATTGCGAAGCCGCTATACGAAGATTAGGCGCACAATGGCGGGAGCCCGCATGGGCTGGCGAACGGGAGGAGCATCATGACCGCCATCACCTGGGTGCTCGCCGCCGACGGCAGCCGCGCCCGGATCTTCGAAACGCAGGGATTGAAGCTGGATTTGCGGCAGGTCGAGGACATCAGGAATCCGGCTGCGCGCGCGGCGGAAACAGCAGAACGCGATCGCGAGAAGTTCGCGCTGAGCGTTGCGGACTATCTCGAACAGAGCCGCTTGCATCAACGATTCGATCGGCTGCGACTCGCGGTCGAGCCCAGGTTTCTGGGCCTTTTGCGTTCACATTTGAGCGTCGAGACGCTCAAGCTCGTCTACGAGGAAGTCGATAGCGAAGTGTCGAATGCGAGTACGCGCGATATCGGCCGTCATCTCAACCGGCCTTGAACCACGCTTGCGGTGCGCCGTGTTTTACCGCGAGACACGGCGCACCGTCTTTCACGCCGAGGGCGTGATGTTCTGATTGCTGCGGAACAGGTTATCCGGATCGTAACGCCGCTTCACTTCCGCCAGGCGTTCGTAGTTTGGACCATAGGCGGCCCTCACGCGATCGCCTTCCTCTCCCGTCAAGAAGTTCACGTAGACGCTGCCGATGGCATGCGGCGTCATCGCGTTGAACATGTCGCGCGCCCACTTCGTGCAGGTTTCGTCGTAGGCGGCGTCGCTCCATCGGCCGTGGATGTTGATCGTGTAGATCGAATCGCGATTCGCGTACGCGGTCGCATCGACGGGCACGCGGTTCGTCTGCCCGCCCATCGCGCCGATGAAGACCTCGCATTGCGGCGATGGAAGTGACTTCACCGCATTCGTCAGGATGGCGAACGTTTCGTCGTCGAGGCGCGCGAAGTTATGCGACTTCCAGTAGTTGCGTTCGCCGGGCGTGAGCAGCGGATCAAATGCCTTCTGCCATGCGACGAACGGCATCGGGCCGAGATGTTCGCCATAGGGCGTGCCGAAGCTGCGCACTGGCGCAAGCGCGCGCTCGCCGTTCTCGACTGGCCCGACATAACAGCTCGCCAGCACGACGACCGGCTTGCCGTGCGCGTCCTCGGGCAGGAACGGCAGCGGCGGCGCGAGACGCAGCACGGCCCAGACCGTGAGTTCGTCGGGGCATTGCGCGACGAACTCGCGATACTTCGGCAACACCTGATCCGCTTGTTCTAGCGGATAGACGACGAGGCCGCCGTAGATCTGCGGACCGAGTTCATGCAAGCGGTATTCGAAGAGCGTCACGACGCCGAAGTTGCCGCCGCCGCCGCGCAAGGCCCAGAAGAGATCAGGTTCGCTTTCGGCGCTCACCCGCCGCCATGTGCCGTCCGCGGTGACGATCTCGGCGGCGACGAGGTTGTCGACGGTCACGCCGAACTTGCGGCTGATCCAGCCGAACCCGCCGCCGAGCGTGAGGCCGGCTACGCCTGTCGTCGAATTGATGCCGAGCGGCGTGGCGAGGCCGAATGCCTGTGCTTCGTGATCGAAGTTGGCGAGCAATGCCCCAGGCTCGACATACGCGCGCTTCGCTTGCGGATCGATACGCACTGACTTCAGTGCGGAGAGATCGATCATCAAGGCGTCGTCGCTGACCGCGCTGCCCGCGATATTGTGCGATCCGCCGCGAATCGATACGAGCACGCCCTGCTCGCGCGCGAACGAGAGCGCGGCGATGACATCGGCCGCGCCCGCGCAACGCACGATGAGCGCCGGGTGCCTGTCGATGGTCGCGTTCCAGACCTTGCGTGCTTCGTCGTAGTCGGCATCGGATGGTGAGATGATCCTGCCTCTCACCGACGCTTTGAGGGTGTCGATCGCTTCGCCTGAGATGTTGCTCATTGTGAGACCTCGCTGCTGAGTAAAGCGCTGCGACGTTTCCGACCCTGCCAGTTGGTACGCGAAAGCGCAAGGAACCCGCCATCGGATCGTGCGTGGCATGTCGATCGGATGCGCATCGGAGAGATCGCGAGAACGGGGATAAGTGCGACACGCGGACGCTTCGGCCCGCCTGTTGATTTAATGCCTTGAATTACGCGATGTAAAGTGCCCGACCAGTGAAATCGTGCATGCGATCTAGCATGTATCGGACAAAGTTGCCGATGCGGGCGAGAAGCGAAGTCAGTGCTTCATGGGTTTTATCTGTATTCCTTATTTAATGATTATCTATTAAGGAAGCGGCGGCTTAAGCGCATAAAAAAACGCGCCGATAATTCGGCGCGTCGAAGCTTGCTGCAATGTGTCCGGATCAATCCGTTCCGTATTTCGGCGAGCGCGGTCCATACAGCAGACCGTTCGGTCCGCCCGTTGCCAGCAGCCGCTGACTCGTAAGCCCCGCCACCGGCCATGACTTGTCGCTGCTGACATTGACGACGTGGGTCACAGCGGCTTGCACGAGCGCGCCGATGAGACCCACGCCGACATTGACATTGGTACCGACTTCGTTGCCGTTCGCCGATGCCGAGCCGCTCCACAGCGTGTCGCCCGAACGCAGGTCGACGAGCTTGGCTGTCGCCGCAACACGGGTCGTACTCGCGATGACCTTATACGACGAACCGTAATCGGTGATCTTCGTGTACAACGCGGCATCCGCGCCGAAGATGTCGCGCAGTTTTGCGGGCGAAACGTCCTGGATATCGTTGGCCGTCGTCAATCCATTGTGCCTGAAGGTCTCTTCCATTTCGGCAACCGGGACGACGTAGTACCCGCCCTCGGCGAGCGGCATCGTCATCTGGGACAGCATGCCGTAGGTCGCGCCGACTTCCTTCGAATCGTTGACCGGCGGAAGCACGAGAATCGAACGCGGCTTGCTATTGCGGAACGCCGTGTAGTCCTGGCTCGGCGAGCGCGACGCACATGCCGTCAGCATCAGCAGAATCGACAGCACCGCGATAAGTTTGCGGGAGATATTGAAAGTCATGGTCCGTGCTTACTGAAGTTTGCTCAACAGAAAATCCATATACGTGGAGGACTCGGGAAAGCGCTCCTTCTCCTCGATCAGTTGTTGCCGCGCCTCGGCGCCCTTTCCGACGCTCGCGTACAACATGCCCAGGTGAGCGCGGAAGCCGGGAGGCAGCGTTTTGTCGCTCGCAAAGACTTTCTCGCGCGCCGCTTCGAGCGCCGCGATCTGCTCGGACGGGCTCTTCTGCCCTTTGAAGTATTCGTAGACTTGCGGCTGATAGCCGTCCCATCGATAAAGCGACGTGGTCTGCGTCGCGCACCCCGTCAGCAGCGCGCACGCCACCGTGACCGGCAGCACGAGGCCGGTCAGTGTTTGAATCTTTTTGATCATGCCGTTCGAATGAAAACGAGTGAAATTACTTTGCGGCTTGCAGCGCACCCGCGTCGACCTGTTCGGCCAGACGATTGACCGCTTCGGCGATCGCCAGATCCAGAACTTTGCCGTTGAGCGTGGAGTCGTAACTCGAGGTCCCGCCAAAGCCGATCACCTCACGGCTCGACAGGCTGAATTCGCCCGCACCCTGGCTCGACGTGACGACCTCGGAGGTAGTCGTATCGACGATATTCAGACTGACCTTCGCGTAGGCCACCTGAGTCTTCCCGCGCCCGAGAATGCCGAACAGTTCGTGATCGCCAACGTCCTTACGCCCGAACTCCGTGACGTCGCCGGTAATGACGTAGTTCGCCCCCCGGATCGACTGTGCCTTATTCGCGAAGCCCGACTCTTGTTTGATCTCGCCGAGATTGTCGCGGTCCAGCACGGAGAAGCGACGGCTCTGCTGCAGCGCGGTCGCGAGAATGGTTTTCGCCTGACTGCCGAGGCGATCGACACCGTCGGAGAACACGCCGCGCATGTAGCTCGAGCGGTTATCGAATTTGCCGATGGAAACCGCCACTGGCTTGCCTGCAAACGGTTTTTGGGCGCTGGCGACGGCAGGCACCGCCAATGCGCGTGAAGATTCAGTCGCGCATCCGCCGAGCACGGCGAACGCCGACGCGACGACGATCGCCGCGCATCCTTTGGATAGGTTCATTAATTGCCTCAAGTACGTCGAGTAACGAAACCATCTGCCCACAATCAGATGATTTCAAAAAGCCGACGATTATTTGGCAATTTCCGGGTTTCGAAAAGAAAGATAATTCCTAAAAGTTATGCGGCGATGGGCGAACGGTATCGTCCGCGCCATCGCAAAAAATGCGGAACCAGCCTTCACGCCCGCTCCAGCACCGCCATCTCCCGCACCACCACCAGCAGCATCGACAGACTCGCCCCACCGCTCGCCCGCAACTCCGCCAAGAGCCGCGTATACCGATCCAGCGCATCCTGCCGCTTCGCGCGCCAGCTTTCGACGATCACATCGGCCTCCTCGATGCCGCGCGATTGCTCCAGCGCACTCACCGTCAGCGCGCGCTTCAAACGCGCGAGTTCTTCCAGCGCGGCCGCGCGCGCGAGCAAGTCCCAGTGCGTCGTGATCGGCAGTGCCATCGCCCGTTCGGCGATGCCGCGATAATCGAGCAACGTGCCGATGCCGAAGTACACGCTCGCGACAATTTCCAGACCGCGCCCGGAACACGCCGCCACTTCGGCGCTGTCGAGCACGGCGGTCGCGTTCTCGCCGCTCGCGACGCGCGCCGCGAGACTGCTCTCGACGCCCGCATCCTCGAACTCGCGCCGCCGCGCATACCACGCGTCGAGCTGCGTCGCGGGCAACAGCGCCAGCAGTTGCGGCGCGAGCCGTTGCGCCGCCTCACGGCAACGCGCGAGCACGCCCTTCGCTTCGTGCGTGCCCGATCCGTTGTGCTTCAGATGACGCAGGAACCACAGCGACGTATCGTCGAGAAGACGCACGACATCGACGAACATGCGCGCCTGCACTTCATCCGCGACAATGTTGTCGAGCCCGTCGATGCTGCGCCACAGATCGTCGAGATCGAAGACATCGCGCGACATCAGGGCTGCACGCACGATATCGCTCGGGCGCGCATCGGTCTCTTCCATCAGCCGATGGACGAACGTGCAGCCCACGCGATTCACGAGCGCGTTCGTCAGATGCGTCGCCAGTATCTCGCGCTTGAGCGGATGGCGCTGCATCGTGTCGCTGTAGCGCTGCTGCAAGGGCTTCGGGAAATACTCGGGCAGCATATCGGCGACGAGCGCATCTTCGGGCACGTCCGATTCGAGCAGTTCGTCGTAGAGCCACATCTTGCCGTATGCGAGCAACACCGCGCGCTCCGGCGACGTCAGCCCCGATTTCGACGCGGCGCGCTCGCCGATCTCGTCATCGTTCGGCAGGAACTCGATACGCCGCTTCAGACGCCCCGCGCGTTCCAGGAAACGCATCATGCGCGCTTCGGCATCGAGCGTCTCGGCTTCGTGACGCTTCGCGATGGATAGCGCCTGCGTCTGCGCATAGTTGTCCTTCAACACGAGCAGGCCGACTTCATCGGTCATCTCGGCGAGCAGCGCGTTGCGTTGCTTCTCGGTCATCTCGCCATCCGCGACGACAAGTCCGAGCAGAATCTTGATATTTACTTCGTGATCCGAACAATCCACGCCTGCCGAGTTATCGATCGCATCCGTGTTGATGCGGCCGCCCTTCTGCGCAAACTCGATGCGCCCCAGTTGCGTGAGCCCCAGATTACCGCCTTCCGCGACGACCTTCACGCGCAACTCAGCGCCGTTCACGCGCACCGCGTCATTCGTTCGATCGCCGACCTGCTGATGCGTCTCCGCGCTCGATTTCACGTATGTCCCGACGCCGCCGTTATAAAGCAGATCGGCTTCTGCGAGCAGAATCGCGCGGATCAGCTCGTTCGGCGCGAGCACGGATGTAGTTATGCCGAGCGCGGCCTGCACTTGCGGCGATATCGGAATCGACTTCGCCGTGCGCGGATACACGCCGCCGCCCGTGGAGATCAATGCAGCATCGTAGTCGGCCCAGCTGGAACGCGGCAGCGCGAACAAACGCGCGCGTTCGTCGAAACTCGTTGCCGCATCGGGCGTCGGATCGAGAAACACATGCCGATGATCGAACGCCGCGATGAGCCGAATGTGGCGCGACAGCAGCATGCCATTGCCGAACACATCGCCCGACATGTCGCCGATGCCGACCACGGTGAAATCGGTCGTCTGCGTATCGAAGTTCATCTCGCGAAAATGCCGCTTCACCGATTCCCACGCACCGCGCGCGGTGATGCCCATCTTCTTGTGGTCGTAGCCGACCGAGCCGCCGGACGCGAAGGCATCGTCGAGCCAGAAGCCATACTCGTGCGCGATCGCGTTCGCGTAATCGGAGAACGTGGCCGTGCCTTTGTCGGCCGCGACGACGAGATACGGATCGTCTGGATCGTGGCGCACGACATCGGGTGGCGGCACGATGCCATCGGGCGTGCGGTTGTCGGTCACATCGAGCAGGCCGCGCAGGAACATCTGATAACACGCGACGCCTTCGTTGAGAAACGCTTCGCGATCCGATACCGGCGGCGGATTCTTCACGACGAAACCGCCCTTCGATCCGACCGGCACGATCACCGTGTTCTTCACCATCTGCGCCTTCATCAGTCCGAGTACTTCGGTACGGAAGTCCTCGCGCCTGTCCGACCAGCGCAATCCACCGCGCGCCACACGTCCGCCGCGCAAATGCACGCCCTCGACGCGCGGCGCGTAGACCCAGATCTCGAACATCGGCTTCGGCTCGGGCAAGCCTGGCACTTTCGATGGATCCAGCTTGAACGATACATACGGCCGCGCCTGACCCTGCGCATCGCGATGAAAGTGATTCGTGCGCACCGTCGCCGTGATGACGCCGAGGAACTGCCGCAGGATGCGGTCCTCGTCGAGGTTCGGCACCTTGTCGAGCGCGGCTTCGATATCGGCGAGTACGCGCTCTGCGGCCTTGTCGCGATCTTCCGCCGAGCCGCCGCGCGCCGGATCGAAGCGCACCATGAAGAGTTGCAGCAGCTTCTTCGCGATCTGCGGATTGCCGATCAGCGCCCGCTCGATATACGCATCGCTGAAGGTGGAGCCGACCTGTCGCAGATACTTCGCGTAGGCGCGCATGATCGTCACGTCGCGCGCGCCGAACTCCGCGCGCAACACGAGGCGGTTGTAGTCATCGTTCTCGATCTCGCCCGACCACACGCTCGCGAACGCGTTCTCGAAGAGCGGCTTCACACGGTCGATATCGAACTCGACATCGTCCTGCAACTCCAGCCCGAAATCGTGAATCCACGCATTCGGCGCGCCCGTCGGCTCGATGAGATATGGACGTTCTTCATCGACGCGCACGCCGAGATGTTCGAGCATCGGCAAGCTATGAGACAGCGCGATCGGATCGCCCACGCGGTACACCTTGAAGCGAAACGCGCGGCGGCCCGCTTCGATCGGACGATAGAGACTCATCGACAAGCCGCCCGCGCGCGTGTGCGTCGCCTCGATCAGCTCGATGTCGCGCACCGCCGTGCGCGCCGGATAGTCCTCGCGATAACCCGCCGGGAACGAGTCGGCATAACGCTGCAAAAGACGGTTGCCCGCTTCCTCGCCATGACTGTCGATGAGCGCATCGGCGAGATCGTCCTGCCAGCGGCGCGCGACCTGCACGATGCGCGCTTCGAGCTCGCGCGTGTCGACTTCGGGCATCGCGCCCCTGTCCGCACGCACGACGATATGAATGCGCGCGAGCGGCGACTCGGACAAGAGCGGCGTGAATTCGATGCTTCTGCCGTTGAACGCTTCCATCAAGACCTTGCTGATACGCCGGCGCAAGTCGGTGTTGAACTTGTCGCGCGGCACGAACACGAGACACGACACGAAGCGGTCGAAGCGGTCGCGCCGCACGAAAAGCCGCGTGCGCTGATGTTCCTGCAAACGCAGCACGCCGATGGCGATATCGAAGAGCACGTCTTCATCGGCCTGAAAAAGCTCGTCGCGCGGATACTGCTCCAGCACCGTGATGAGCGACTTCGCCAGATGCCCCTTCGCGAGAAAGCCCGCGCGCCGCACGATGTTGGCGCACTTGCGCCGCACGATGGGAATCTCGGAAGTAGGCACGAGATACGCCGTCGACGTGTACAGGCCGAGAAAGCGCCGCTCGCCGATCACCTTGCCATCGGGCGACGTGCGCTTCACGCCGACATAGTCGAGATAGCCGGGCCGATGCACCGTCGCGCGTGAATTGGCTTTCGTCAGAAAGATCGGCGCCGCGCCTTCGATGATCGCAGCCGCGCCCGGCGGCAGCGGCGTCACGTCGCCATCGGACGGCGCCCGCAAGGTCTCGCGCAGAATGCCGAGACCCGAGCCCGGCACGCCGCGCAGCGCGAAGCCGCCTTCATGCTCGACCAGTTCGTAATCGCGGCAGCCGAGGAACGTGAAATGATCCGCGACCATCCATTCGAGGAACGCGCGCGACTCGATGCCATCGGGTGTCGTGTCGCGCGTCTTCAGATCGCCGATGGCGACACGCGCCGCTTCGGTGACCTTCGGCCAATCCTCGACCGCCGCGCGCACATCGCCGAGCACGCGCGCGATGTTCTCGCGTACTTCGTCGAGACGCTCGCCGTCGCCGCAGCGATCCACTTCGAAATGAATGAACGATTCGAGTTCGGAGTTGCCGTCGCCCGCATCGGCGTGACCGGGGCCGATGCGCTCGATCGCGCCAGTTTGCGCGCCCTTGCCGCGCCACACGCGAAACACCGGATGAATCGCCGAATGCAGCGCGAGACCCAGCCGGTTGAGTTCCATCGTCACCGAGTCGACGAGAAACGGCATGTCGTCGTTGACGATCTCGACGATCGTGTGATCCGAGTGCCAGCCGTGCTGCTCCAGATTCGGGTTATAGACGCGCAGCACTTCGCGCCCCGGCACGAACTTCTGCGCGGTCTGCCAGTGCGCCATCGCCGCGCCGTAGAGATCGGCGACATCGCGGCTCGCGATATCCTCGACATCGACCTGTTCGTAGTAGTAGCGAAGAAGCGGCTCGATGACCGTGAAGGCCGGTTCCGGCAGGCGTCCTCTCGCGAATTCAAGGAGATCGTTGATGAGCTGTTCGACCCGCGCTTCGTTCTTGACCAGCATGGTGTCCTCCCGAGGCTTTCGGTTGCGATGCGGTTGCGGCACGCTCTTCTAATCAAGGTGATTATGCGCCGGCGCGACCCTTTGCTCCCGCGCCGGCCATGTGCGGTTGCACAAAGACGGTGCGCGCATCGGCCACGTTAGATGCATCGCGTGACCTTTGCGCGACATCGGCTTTCAGCTATTGTCGATAACGGCGCATCGGCCGACGGAGGCATCGACATGCAGGACTTCACGGAAGGGACAACGCAGCAGACGGTCGTCACGGTGCGGCCGAAAGAGAAGCTCGCGACGGTGCAGCATCTGCCGTATTTCATCGGCTTGTCGGCGGCGACGGCGGGCACCCGCGGCCTCGCGATGCATCTCGTCGTCGTGCCGCCGGGCGGGCGCGGCGAGCCGCATGTGCATGTCGGCTACGAGACGGGCATCTATATTCTTGAAGGGCGCATCGAGACGCGTTATGGCGCGGGGCTCGCGGAATCGGTCATCAACGAGCCGGGCGACTTCGTGTTCATTCCGCCCGGCGTGCCGCACCAGCCGGTCAATCTGAGTGCGACCGAACCGGCGCGCGCGGTGATCGCCCGCAACGACGCGAACGAGGCGGACCGCGTCGTCCCTTACGATCCGGCGGAGGCGCGGGTGGCCTAGTAGCCGGACGCGCCCATGCCCGGCAGATCGACGTAACCGCTGTCGGCGAAGCGCGCGCCGCCGAACGCGCCGCCCGCGAGCTTGCCGCGCACCGCGTACGAGACTTTGCTGACGGTATCGCCGTTCGCGAAGCCGAACGCCTGGCGCGCGACCGAGAACGCCGACACCGTCACCGGCACGGACACGACCGATTCGCCGAAGCGCGGCACCGTCCCGCGCTGGTCGCTGACGCCGCTCGCGAATGCGCGGCCGTTGAGGTCGAGATCGAGCGCGACGCCGTCGTAGTCGATGGGCGCATCGTTCGGATTCTGCACGCGCAGCTTCACGACGAAGCGCATTTCGAGCCCCTGACCTTCGATCGGCTCGATGCCCGCGACGCTCACGCGCATCGCGTCGCGATTGAAAAAGCCCGCGCAGCCGCCGAGCGCGAACATCGCAAGGAAAGCGGCGAAGAAGAGAACGAGGCGATTGCGCAACGTGTTGGTTTGCATGTGTACGTGAATCCTCGCGATATCGTCAGATGCGCAGTGCGTTGAGCAGCATGCGGCCATAGACATGATGAAACCAGACATCGTCGACGACGAAAAGCGCCGCCGCCCACGCCGCCGCCACGATGATGAGATCGCAATGCCCGCTCGTCCACAGATTGAGCGAATGGCGCGCGGCGATCCACGGCACGCCGAGCGGATTCGGCCAGTCCGCGAACAGGTGCATGAGACCGCCGCACGCGAAGCCGAAGCCGATCGGCGCGGCCGGATGCCGTCCGAGAAAGTGATACGAAAGCGCCAGCAGCGCGATCCATCCGATGCCCCAGTGCGTGAGCGTGCGATGCGTGATCCAGAGCCGGCGCGCGCGCGTCCACCACGCGACTTCGAGCCAGTCCGGCGCGGTCGCCCCGGCGACGCCGGCAAGCAGCGCAAGCACGCCCGCGAGCAGGTTCGCGCCGCCCGCCGTGGACGGATGCGTGACGACCGCAGCCGCGATGATGCCTGCCGCCCATCCCGTCGCATGATGAGCCTTGCTCGATGCCATGAAGAAATGCGCCTTGTCGCCCGTGCCGGAAAAGCGCGCATGTTCGCACGGCGTTTGGGGCCGGAACCGCTCTGAAACATAAACTTACGCAAATGCGTGCGGCGAAACACGCTTTGTCGCACTACGACGGCGAGGCGGCGCGGCGTTGACTAAAATGTCGTTTAGATTGCTGCGCAAATCACGCTGCGGACGCAACCGATGCGACCCACGCCCGCCTGCGCATCCAGGCATTGAACGTATATATCCGAATCCGGCCGTCATGCAACACCTGAAATACCTGAGCGCTTACCCGAACACGCTTCAGGACAAGGTGCGCCGACTGATCGCCCAGCAACAACTGGGCGCCTATCTCGACGCGCGCTATCCGAGCAAGCACGCCGTCCAGTCGGACCGCGCGCTCTACGAATATTGCTCCGATCTGAAGCAGGAGTTCCTGCGCGTCGCGCCCGCCATCGACAAGGTCTTCTACGACAGCAAGCTCGATGTGCTGCGCCACGCGCTCGGGCTGCACACCGCGATCTCGCGCGTGCAAGGCGCGAAACTCAAGGCGAAGAAAGAGATTCGCATCGCTTCGCTATTCCGGGACACCGCGCCCGAGTTTCTTCGGATGATCGTCGTGCACGAGCTCGCACATCTGAAAGAGAGCGAACACAACAAGGCGTTCTATCGGCTGTGCGAGTTGATGCAGCCGGGCTACCATCAGATCGAGTTCGATTTGCGGCTCTATCTCACGCATCGGGATTTGCTGCGCACGAAGGTCGCGTGAGCGTCGCTGCGATGCATCAATGCGACCAGGCGAGCGCGGCGGCGTAGCCATCGGGCGCGGTGAGCGCGACCGCGTCGAATGCGCCTGCGTTGGGCGCGACCGGATACCGAACGCCATCGCGCGGCAGCACAGAGAAGAGATGCATCGGGATCGCGGTGCTGCCGATGCCATCGCCGTGTGCTTTCAGAACCGCTTCCTTCGCCGTCCAGCAGTCGAAGAATGCAAGGCTTCTGGCGACTTCGCCGGGCAACGCGTCGATTGCGTGGCGGTCGGTTTGGGCGAGCACGGCGGGCGCGAGATCGCGCCAATGAAAATCGCCGCGCGCTTCTTCGATGTCGACGCCCACGCGCCTTCCTCGCGACAACGCGATCAGTCCATACCCGCCCGAATGCGACACGTTGAAGTCCGGCGCGTCGGGATGCACGAGGAACGGCCTGCCCCGCTCGCCGGCGTCGAAGACGAGACGCGCGGGATCGTTGCCTGTTTCGGCTGCGAGAAGATGCCGCAATGCGCAGCGCACGGCACCGAATCGCGCGGCGTCCGCGTGACGCAGGAAGCGCGCGGCGCGGGCGCGTTCGCCGGTGTCGAGCGCAGCGTAGGCGGTATTGTCGAGCGCGATCGAAAAATCGATGCGAAGCAGAAGGACGCGCACGTCGTCGGGCGCGTCAGGCGGAAGTTGGATGGGCTGGATGTCGAAGGGGATTTTTGCTGCGGTCATTGCGGTGAATATTGGGCTTCGCCGTTGCCGAAGGAAATCGAATATACACCGAAGCGTATTGCGCGGACGCGCCGCGGACGGACCGAAAACGTCCGCCCGCGCGATTGATTGCAACGTCTTCGTGCCCGTCACTTCACCTCCGGCAGCGGCACGCCGACCTTCTGCGCGGCGGCCAGCGCGCCCGGCGGCAAGGGCGGCGGTGTCGGCCCCGCCGACTTCTCCGCCATGGTCCGCGTGACGAAGACGCGCGACGGCAGCGTGAAATGCCTGAGCGCAAGCACATCGAGCGGACCGGCACCGGCTTCGGCGCGCACCTGCACCGACAGCGGCGGGCTCATGCCCTGTTCCGGCGTCCAGGAAAGCACGTAACGTGCGTTGTCCTGCTGCGTGACCTTTGCGCGCTCGAACAAGCGGATGAGCGCAAAGCGGCCTTGCGCGTACATCGACGAGCGCAAGCCGCCCGCCTCGGTTTCCCATTGGATCTGGGCGTTGTTGTCCAGCGCCTGCCCCGGCCACTCGAACGGCACCCACTGCTCCATCTGGTTGAAGTAATGCAACTGCTGGCCCGACGCGGTGAGCTTCAGGTCGGTGATGCCGGGCGTCGGTACGCCGCGTAACTCAAAGCGCATGCGTGCATCGCCTGACGGGAACAAGACGGCGGACGCGCGCCCGAGCTTGTTCAGTGCCGCGAGAAACGCGGGGTCGACCGTGAGACCGCCGTGATCCGCGCTCTGCGCCGCCACCCATTGATTTCCTTGCCGTTCGATGATGCCTGCGAGTTGCGTCGCCACGAACTGTGCGATCACGCCGTTGTTCATGCGCATGAAGTTGGCCATGTCGGGGATCGACGCGTCGTTGTCCGAGTCCGCGAAGGGATAGCGGCCATCGAAGATGCGGTTCCAGTCGGCAAGAACGGACGTCCGCCAGATTTCGTTCAAGCTCGACGAAGCCGGTTGCACGACCACTTGCCATGTCTGTTCGAGCGGCGCTTCGAAGAGTTTGCCGAAGCCCGACCATTGTTCACCGAGACTTGCCGCGAGCCGGCTCGCGTAGTCGCGACTATCGGCGATGTCCGACGTCTTGCCTTGCAGCACGGCTTGGGCGGCGATGCGCGACATCGCGTCGGGGTCGGGGCTTTGCATCATCTGTTGAGTTTTCAGGCGCATTGCCGTGACGCGCTCCAGATAGCGCGGCAAGCTCAGTTCGCCCAGGGCGGCGGTTTGCGCGGACGTTTTGCCATTCGCGGGCGCGGGCGTGGCGAGATCGGTGCCGGTCAGGCGCAGGATCGGAGCGAACGCCGTGGCCAAGGGAGCCAGTTGCGGCTGCGTTTGCTTCGATGGGTCGCGCTCGTCTTTGCCCGCCCAGTGCTGCGCCTTTGCGATCAGGTTGTCCGAGAGCGATTGCGTCGCGGCGCCCGCGCCCGCCTGATAGACGATGGCGTTCATGAGCGCGACCAGCGGCGAGCGCTGCGGATCGCCCAGCAGCGTCAATTGATCGACCGTGCCCGACAGCGACGACGCGTTCTGCCAGCGGATGCCGTTCAGGAACTGTGCCCAGGCTCGCGCGTAGTCGTCGAAGTAGCGTTGGCGCAATTCGGCTTTGAGCGTCGACGGCGCGGTGTTGTCGATCTTCGCGTCGGACAGCACCCAGTCGCCGGTAACCGTGCGTTGTTCGCTCGCCTCGTCGATCGCTTTGGGAATGCGCTCGTCCCACGCGGCGCGCGTGAACACGCCGGGAACGGTGGCCGTCGTGTTGAACAGGCCGCGGCTCGGGTGATCGCCCAGCAGCGTCGCGAGCGTGACGGGCGGGTACTTGGGCTTTGTTTCGTCGATGATCTGCTGATAGATCGCATCCGTCGAGTTCTGCAAGCCGCGCACACCGATGATCGTCTGACGCGCCGATGCAATGAGCGCGGCGTCGGGCTTGATCGCCGGCGGCGCGTCGCGCTTCAAATGGCTCGCGTAGAACGCGATGGCGTGTTGACGCACGTCTTCCCATGCGCCCGGCGTCACCGACGCGTTCTGCGGACGCATCGGCGCGCGGGTTTCCAGCAACTGCCTGATCAGAAACGCGGCGTCGACGTGCTCGGGATGGGCCAGCATCAGATACGTTTTGAGCGTGTCGTAGGCAGCCTGCACTTGCGTGTTGCCGCCGCTGGCGATTTCCGCGTCGGAGAGCGACGCGAGTTGCTGCAGGCGTTCTTCGAGCTTCGTCCTTATCGGTTCGATCAGCGCGAGTGAGGCTGCGCTACGATACGCGGGCCAGATGGCATCGTAGAGCGCGGCGTCGCGGTTCAAGCCGAAGCGCGCGCGCAGCGGCGCGCCTTCCATGCGATGGACTTCCAGCGTATCGAGTTGCTTGGCCAGTGCGTCGAGGGCGAAAAGAGCCTGCGTCGGGTTATGCGTGGAGGAAGCAGCGCTGAGCGTGGAGGAGGCCTCTTGTATCGACGAATGGTTGACGGTGCCGGAGATCATCGTTCCCAGCAGCCAGATCGCGGCGACGGCGAGCGTCGCCCATGCGCCCAGGGTCGCCCAGGAGAAGCCGACGCGGCGGCCCTGGACTTTGCGGCTGTGGGTGGCGATGGTTTGCCAGAGCACGGGATAGCGCATCTGCACACCGCGCACAGCCACGTTGTGACTTGCCGCGATTCCCGGGAAGAAAGGGGCGAAGAAAAGTCCGCTGAAGTCGTTGCGCCAAACGTCGGACTCGACGATGCGCGTAAGAAAAGCGCATATCCGCTCACGTGCACCTTCGATATGCTGGGACAGTTCAGCAAGAACGCGATCCCTCGAATCTTGTGCGAGGCGAGCAATGCCTGCGTCGGCAAGCTCTTCGGCAACATCCACCAGGGAAGAACTCAACATGGTCGTGGACATCGGCCCGTTCGACCAAGTCACTCCGATCCCCTTATCCAGATCGCTTGCCGTTCCGTGACATTTGGCAACGTCGACCAAGTACACGGGTGCAGCCCACCTCAATGAGCGCGCGGTTCGCGCAAGGCGCTGCGGCAGTTGGTCTGCATCGAACGCGTCGCTTGCCCCGAGCGCATCGGAGGTAAACGCCACCACAGCATCGATCGGACGACGACGACGCAAACGCCGAATCTGCGCCATCCAATCGTGATCAGGTCCGCCGTCCTTCTGGTTCACGTACAACACGACCGTGTTGCCACGAACTACATAGCACGCCGTAGTCAGCCCGGGTAAGAAGTGCTCGATGAATTGCTTCTCTCCCAAAACGAGTAGCCAACGTGTCCGATAGCGCCAGTAAGGCACGTTCTCAAGAGCCTCCTTTAGTTCCCTCGCTGCGACGGATGGAACGAAGCGGACAGGATTTCGCGAGCCCATGGTATCCGGTGCGTAGTGGAGTCCTTGCGTGCCGACCCACCGTGCCTTCATGATCCAACGATCGACGACCAAAGTCGAACTAACTGCCGTCAGTAAAACCGCAAGAAGTCCAAATCCGATTCCGACATAACGCTCGACGCTCCAGCCAAGTTGCCTGCCGACGAACCAAAGCACGACAGCGACAATGATCAATGCGCAAACAGTCGTCCAGAACAGCGAAATCGATTTGTCGGCGTTTGGTTCTCGTTCGCCTAAGTATTTTGTTGAACTCATCTTTTAATACTGCTCTAGCGTCCGGCTCGCTTTGAACGCGCCATTCCCATCGACTGTAGACGGCAAGTGCCCGCCCAACGCTTCAACCTCTCCGATCGCCCTCGTTCGCAACGAGTTCGCATGAAACAGGCGTAGCGCCAGCGCGAGGACGACTGCACCCGTCACACCTGCCGCCATCCACGCGAATAGATCCGCTGCCTTCAACAACACTCCGAGCAAGACAGCGAGAATTGGTAGAACGCTCACGAGGATGGCAGACGCGTGCGATGCCGACGACGGCGGAACACCTATCCGAAGCGAAGAAGCTGGCTCGTCTGCACAGGCTATGTAGAGCCGAGCCTGTTTGCCCTCCTGGCTGACCAGTAGTTGAGGACCCTGACCGTACTGAACCAGCTCCGCTGCCAGCGCGAGAGAGATCCACGGGCTGATCGGGCCGACCGGACCGATGTAGTCACTGATGTTCACCATTCCGCTTGTTCCACCTTCGAGCACCAAGCCACAATCGCCGAAGGCACGGGACAGCGAATATCCCTCGGCCTTCCCGAGATTACAGTTCCAGCCCGAGCGAATTCTCGATAGCGGGACTGCTCCCGCCTCGCCCAGTTGCCGAAAGTCCGCAAGCATGGAAGCGGTCGCGGCGGGCATCGAGCGATAAATCCGGACGACGGGCACTCCCGAATCAAGCGGCGGTAAGTTTGCTTGAAATAGAAGCGCCACAGCAGATTCAGTAAAGTGGGTAAATGCGTCACTATTGTCTTGAAGTTGCACGCACAATAGGAGTAGAGCCGCGCGCTCCTCAATAACACTGCGCTCGATCACTGGCCAACTTAGCTTGGTAACTACTTCGACGTCGATGTGCACAGGAAGATCGAATGCATCCCACCGTATCCGGATATGTTGCTCTATTACGCTTACATCCGCGTTGCCGCCGGTCCAGGCGACGATTCGCAGCGTGTCGTTGATTCCGGATGACAGTACGGCGTCCTTCGATTCTGTCAGCAGGCGTTCGAGAACTTGTTCCGTCCGGCTTGACCGATAGTCGTCAGTGATTTCATCCAGGCGAAGAGCCTCATTCCCGTTCTGCGGCGCAGTTCCTGACAATCCTCCAATCTTTTCGGCGAGAGCATCCTCGACAAGCAGAACGGAGAATCCACTCAACACGACGTATTGACGAGCCCAGCGCTGCCAAGCAACGAGCACCGCATTCTTGTAGTAGTCCGTGCAATTGACACCAAAATCTGCCATATCCAAGCAGTGGAAAATTGCGCTCCAAAGTGCCAAGCCCATTATCAGAGGTATGCCTACTAGACAAAGCCAGAACTCAGCACCATTGGACTGCTGGTGAAATATTGGCCAGGACACCAAGACCACCACAGCTGCGGCCAGTACTATGCCCATCGAATACGCGCCCACCAGCCACAACGACGGCTTTTGGCTTGCTGGCCGCGCTTCAAACATTGGAATAGACCAACCCATGCTCAGAGTCCGAACTCGTCAGTGCTTGCGAGTACCTGTGCGCCACAAGATGTTCGACAACCATGTACCGCAACGGGACGGCTATCTTCAATATAGCCGTCATCGCCGTCAATGATCTTTACCGTACCGTGCTGCGGGCACCTCACTAAATCGCCACGCAGCGCGCAGGCTCGTCCATCTATGACGAGAGTGGTAGAGGCTGATATGACACATCCACCGTGAGTTGTCGTGTCGCCATATCGGATCGGTGCTTTACTCATTGATTGGCCTTCTTATTCGCTAACAAAAATCTGCCAGCTTGCTAACACATTAGCTCGGATGACCCGAATACTTTCGCCGCGCCACTTCGCCGTCACAGATTCCGATCTATTTCGGACGACAACTGCGGCTTGATGGTCTGAACGTTGATATGCCGCCGAAATGATTCGTCAGTGAAACGTTCCGGATCACGATTCATCCGGCCTCATGGCCGACCATTCTTCTTGAAGATGCGCGAACCGAAATAGATCGGCGCGCCAAGCGTATAAGCCTCTAGCGAGTAAATCAGGCCAGGCACTCCCGCCAAGCTGGTCCTCTTCGGCACGATGCCCACCTTCGGATCGCACTGCATGTGCGTCCAGCCAGCGTAGCTTTTCACTTCTGGAGGCTTGCTCTTCAGGTCCTGAAATTCAGGGAAGTCGTAGTCGACTATCGAGTGCTCCTCGCCCTTCACGGGATAGTCGAGATAGGTTTTTCCCCAACCCTCTCCCATCGGCAGAGAACTCTGGAGCACCCGCCCATCTTTCATCTCGATGAATCCACGGTCATTCGCGACGACAAACTGCTTTACGTTTTGCGGCATGGGAAATTGACTGTCGTAGTGCCCCCACAAAGGAACAAATACATGCGCGGGCGTTCCGAATGTTTTTCCTCCATTCTGAGATACCCATATTCCGCTGAAATCATCGACCGGAATAGCGATATATCTCGTCGACGGGTGAACATAGCGGTAAAAAACAATGCGATACGAATGCGGCACCACTTCGGTCTTGATTCCCAGCTTCGAATCGAGATACCACAACGCGCCCTCGCATTCCCAACCCTTCAGTTCCAGCCAACGATGATCGTCGAACCGATAGATCACCTGCGTAGGCGGCTCCTTCGGCATGCGCGCTGCGAGACCCGGCGCCAGCGGGACGGTTGCGATGACCGCCAATCCGGCGAGCATCAGACTCAGCACCTTGCAAGCACGCTTGCGCAGTAGCACAGAACCGAACACCATGCACCCGGCACTCCACAACGGTATCGTCCACCAGACCAAATCTGTGAAATTGGCATTCATCAGTTAGCCCTCCGCCTTGGGCACGGGCAAGGGCCATTGCCCCGTTCCGCCCGCCGGTGTGGAGAATGCATCATAGGTATCAAGCACGGTCGTCAAGACAGGCGCGGCCATGATGGCGACTTTTCCTCTTGGCGCAAACATACTTACGATCCCGGGCGGTAGCTTCGGCTTGTTCATTTGCTGCTTCGTGATTGGCGGCAAGACTCCGTTTTTGAAATAATTCCTAGCATCCAAATCAGGATTCTTTGGATGCCGCCAATCGGCCCAATGCAAGAGTCGCCACCAAAATTTTTCATCATCGAACGCCATGCACAGGCCTATCGCGACGTCGAACGCCATGCACTTCTCGATCGTGTCATGGCTCAATGTAATAGCCGAATGCTGCGACCAGTCCCCTTGCCGTTCCGCCAATCTCGAAAGTGCCTCCTCCTTCGTCTCGATGCGTTCGACCAAAACAAGGTTTGGACTGCCACGCATTGTCCAGATCCGAGTCGCATTGTATGGGTAACCGCGAGCCCGCAGCGTCGCTTTGATTGAGCTTTCCGAAGCGGCCACATAAGGCACCTGTGCTGCCGAAGGATCGCTCTCCACGCCCGTCGCCAGATTGACTACCTTGCGAACTGGCTTGGCGCCTTCGGCGGCGAGCGCCGTACCGGACAGATGCTCGCCCAGCCGGTCCTTTCCAGTCAATATCGCAAACCTGTAGGGTTCGGGAATGGCCGGACCATTGATCGTTCGCCTGCCTTCATCCAGAGGAACTGGAAATGCTCCATGGGGAACGGTGAACTTCTCCGGTCCTGCGCCCACGGTGTGTCCGTCCGAAAAAACGCGTTGAACAAAGTTCGGTCCGAATAGCGGCAACGCGGCGTCTTCAACGCCCTGCCAACCTATCCCCTGGACATTGGGCAAGCTCACCACGCTATCCTGAGGGCAGAAGTAGTTGAAAACCCCGCCAAAGTTGTCGCGGGCATGGCCCGGCTGGCTCCACGCTCTTTCATTGGCGACGCCGGTACTGACCACACGCGAGGCTTCCACTGGTTTGCGCGCCTCACGCATTAGCTTCGCAAAATTTGACAAGGTTTGAACACGTGCCTCCCGCGATTGGTGCTTCCCTGGAAATTCCAGTTCGACAGCGTTCGGTTCAAGCGCATAGGGCGAATCGCATAGAATCACGTTGTCGGCGGGACGAAGCTTGGCCTCCTGCACAATGAAGTTGGCAAGCATCGTAATTTCGGTTCCCTGACTATGGGCAATAATATTGATCACATCGTTCTTAGCTAGCGGATGCCGCCGAATTTCGAGAATCAAATCCGCCAACCGCCGGGCCGCATGCACATAGTAAATGCGGTGCGGATTCCTGTAGAGCCGACCTTCAGAACCAAGTACCAGCCCTGTGGCCGCAACACCGGTGCTATAAAGTCGACCGCTGACGCCAGGGCCCCACATGTCCACCAAATTATTCGTAGCATTGGGGAAGGGACCGCCATCCTTCGCGTATGCTTCGCTTAGCCAGTTATCGAAATTGTCGTGGCATGAATAGCCTTTTCTCGCATCGTTACGTTCATCGATGTAGTACGCGTCGTAAGGCAAGTCGGGATCGCGATTGCTACTATCCAGCTGGTCTTTGTAACGACGTTGATCATCCAGATAGGCCTTCCTATCTACGGGACGATAACCCCAATGGAACGGAATGACCGGGGAGCGCCCCTCTTCGAGAATGCAGGGAGACGGAGAAGGAGCGCCCGGGACCAGTTCTGGGACGGTGTTCTCCGAGCCTTCTGTCCACACGCCCCACTTATGCGGCGTTAGATCGTCGCGCCCAAGACGCTTGTTCAATCCTGCGCAGATATGTTTGTCGATCAACGGCATGAACTGGCCGTCATCATTGACCCCGTGGATTGCAATGATGATACAAGGCATGGGCCTCTTTGCCGGTACCTTGCAGGTAAGCATTGCGCCGCTACCGGCGGGCATCGGCATCGCTTGCTGACCTTGTTTTGAGTTACGAATCTTATTCCGCTTGTTCGATGTATCAGTCATGAGTAACGCCCAACACTTCAATATTCAGATTCTCGACGTCGTCGCGGTTGAATAACTGGCTCATGCCATTTGCGTCTGTGACACCATCGGCAGTCGACCCGTCAGATAGATGCACACGGAATCGATGGTAGCCAAGGGGTGTATCAGGATCCCCCTCGGGGTGCAGAAAGAACTTACGCGCGAACGATCCGCTGGCAAATGACGGCATGACCGACGCCGCAGTCTCGGCGCCTGCCTTTGAGATTGAAGGCGTCTTGACGAGAAAATTGCTGCTGCCGCCCACTTGCGGTTGACTGTCGGCCAGTTTGAAGAACGCGCCGCCGCCGTTCGAGATAAGCACCTCTTCTTGTCCAGCGAACAGCAAGCGTTTCCCTTTGATGATCACATCCCCGTTTGCGGTCAGTTCAATAGGTCCAGAATGCGCCTGTACCTGAACCGGGCCATTGATAGCGAACAACTTGAGCCCAAGTCTTTGAGCGAGGAGCGACACGGCCTTGCCTGCGGCGACAGTGAACTTCTCGACGACACTAAATTCGGCGTTTCCGCCAGTGGTCGCGGTAATGTGCCTTCCGCTGGACATCTGAATGTCGGCAGGAGTCGCCGATACGATGCCATCCGGCGCACTTAGAAGCACAACGGCCTTCTTCAGCTCGGCATAGTCATTCTGGAGGCGCGCTTGCTGCGCTTTGACATCGGCGAGTTCGGCTTGGGCAGCTTGGGCGATGGATTGCAGCGACGCCGCCTGATCCATGGCGGCCTGCAACTGCCTCATCGCTTCCGGAACGTCGAGTTGCGTTCCTGATGCGTTAGGCTTGACCTCTGCGGTAATGAGCACACCCTTCCCGCCTCTCACAGCGATATGCTCATCGCTTCGCAATTCCGCGCCTCGCCCGCGCTCCTTGCGATTCGCATCGACCATATGCCCCAGATTCAGCTCGCTCGTCTGAAACGGCGTGCTCAGGTGGATATGCTCGATGCCTTCCTTGTCCTCCATGCGCAATTCGTTCCGCCCAGCCGTGCGGATCAGATTGCGGGTGTTATTGAGGTTATTGACCAGGTCCGGATTCAGGCTGTCATGGAGCGATCCCATGATCACCGGCCGATTCGGATCCTGCCCGGTAAAGATGAGGGCCACCTCCGTGCCATCGGTCAGCGGAAAGTGATGGCCGTAGTCGGCGCCCGCATACGGCTTGGCCATCCGGATCGCGCGGCTCTGCCCGCCCGGACTCCACTCGTCTAGATCGAACGGCATCTTGACGACATACAGGCCCTTCTCCGTCAAGTAGCTGTACTTGTAATGCCCGGGCGAGTCCACTCTGGCCGGAAGAATGCCTTCGATCTTCGGTTGCGCCACCGAGCCGATGCTCGTGCGCCAGCGTCGATCCGCCGGAATCGCGCGGAAGGTCGTCCAGTACGACGAGCTGCGCCCGCCGCCACAGCGAATCGATGTCACAAGCAGCCCGTTCGGTGCATCCTTCGGGTTCACATCGAGTCGCACGACTTCACCCACTTCCAGCGCGAACGGATTGCCTCGTGCCCGATAGGTGATCTGCGTGGCCAGATGCGCCTCGTGACGTCGGCGCGCGATGTCGCGGCCTTCTTCCAGCGTCTCGTAATGCTCGCCCCAGTGGTTATCGACGCCGTCGGTGGTCGGGTCGCCGGGCGCGGCGTTCTGCTCGACCAGCAGCGATACATCCGCCTGCCGATGGTTGTAATCGTTCAGCTGAATCGCTTCGGGCACGCGTTGCGTGATAGTCCTGAGCGAGCGGACGGACTCCGCGCCCGCGCTCTCCAGACCCGAGTGCGACCGCACAGGCAGAACGCGCTGCTTGCGTGCATACGCGTCCAGATCATCGCCAAAAATGATGACGGCGCGATCCTGTTTCTGTTCGAAGCGAAACCAGATGCCGGCTCCCGCGCACAGCCGTTGAATGAACGCGAAGGTCGTCTCGTGATACTGGGTGATGTACTCGAATCGCCTGTAATTGCCGCGCAAACCCTTGAAATCGAAATCGACGCCCAATCGATAACCATAATGACGCAGCGTGTCGGTGATGATCTCCACGACGGACTGCTTCTGAAACAAGCGGCTCTTTCGCGCTCTGGCCAAATCCGCGATCTTCGGCACGAGCGTCACGCGATAACGCGTTTCGTCGGCCGATGACCCGAGGTTCTCGAAACGCTGAATGATTCCGTGCGTCGAATGCTTCGACGGCATCTTGCTGAAGTCTTTCCATCGGCCGCCGAACATCTTCTCGAGATAACTCTGGTCCGGATCGACCGGCTCGATCGAGAACGTTGCCGGCCGGCCTACGACCTGATCCATCGGGATGTCGGCAACCGGACTGGTGAACTCGATGCGGTATTCGTAAAGCTTGCTGATGTCCGCTTGTCCGCTGAAACCAAGGACCGAAATGGGCGCTGGTTGCGGCTTCAGGGTGAGGCTATACGCCTGAGTCGGTATGACCATCGACATGCGAAAAGAGAACTCCCTAGGATTGTGCTGTGCGGTTTGCAGATAAACCGACCTGGTCGAATGTGGATTCCGACGCGCGATGCATCGGTTTTTCAGCGTCCGACATTCGACCAACACGCGCGATCTTTACATACAAAATCGCTGCCTAGAGGCATCTATATATCGCAGTCCAAACCTTGATCTATGTTACTTGTGCTAAATCATTTACTTAAACCAATTTGACGATTCGCTTTTCAGAGTCGTCTTAGACTTCTTGTCTAAGTCGAAGCTGGCCTTCAAACTCCATCACTCGGACAACGAGCGTGATGCGACATTTACCCGCAACTCCGGCACACCCCCACGCTCGACGAACACGACAGCGTTCTGCTCAAATTCCGACATCAACGCATCGGCGAGTTCTTCCGTCGCGCCGAGCACGAAGAGACTGGCCTCGGCGCTCCAGACATCGAGCGGATCGATGCCCTCGCCCGGCAGCGCGCGCAAACCCATCTCTGCGACCCGCGCAATCAACACCCGCTGACGCGCCGCATTCTCCTCGGGCGTCAACACGCGGCCGAACGGATTGAACGTCGTGACAAACACCGCGCTCTCGACCCCGTGCGTCTCCAGCAACGCAAGCACATCGCGATTCTCGACGCCAATCTTCATCTCGATGCAAGGCTGCGCATCGATGCGATAAATCGCCGCACGATACACGTCGAGCGTCGCGGCGGGCAGTCCGTGCGTGCGCTCGAGAACGATCGGCTGGCCATGCGGCGTGGCGTGCGCGGCCTCGTCCCATTCGACGCGACGGCGCGCGAGCAGCGCCTCGCTCACGCAGCCTTTCTCGGTCGCGATGCGCTCCAGCGCACTCAGCCAGTGCGCGTAATAGGTATCGCCGCGATCGGGATCGCCCGCCGCCTGCGCATCCTCGATCGCGACGCTCAGCGCATGCGCCCACTCCTTCCACGTGAACACGCCGCGCTCGTACAACGCCAGCGTCATCGCGAACGCCTGCGCTTCCCAGGGCGCGCGAAACACCGGACCATCGTCGTCGAAAGGCAACTCGGGCAACGCCGCTCGCAGTTCGTGCAGCTTCGGTCGTTTATCGGTCGATGTCATTCGAAGTACGATTCCCAGCAATCGACACACACCGAAGACGCGGTCGTGTCCGGTCCCCACAGCGCCTGCGCATCGAAGCGAACGGTGTAGAGCCATTGCGGATGCTCGCCGTGGCCGAGCGCGTTGGTATCGGGAAAAACATGCGTGCCGCGCACCGCGACGATGCGCCCGGACTTGCCGCGGCAATAGCGCGGCAGGCGCGTGTGCGTCGGCGGATTCATCAGCTTCGTGCGGACTTCATCGCCGATGGAAAAGCGCGCCGCCGACGTGGCCGGCCGATCGACCGGCGCACCGCGCGCGAGCGCCGCGCTCACGTCCGCCGCCTTCAGCACGCGCACGCCCGGTTTCGCTGCGGCTTGCGCACGGCCGCTCGCGATTTCTTCCGCGCTCGCGAGACCCTTCGCGATCAACAGTTTCTTCAAGCCCTCGAACCAGATCTCGTAGTAGCTGCTGCCGAGATACCGCGCGGGCGGCAGGCTTTCGCGCGCCGCGCGTGATGTGTCGATGTTCCATTGCCCCGTCGCGCCCATCGCGAGCGTGACGGCCAGCACGCGCCGCTCCCATTGCGCGTGAAAAGGCGATGCGCCGGGCGCGTCGCAGGCATCGATCTCGACGGGGCCGAACGCCTGCATGCCGCCCATGTCGTGCGCCGCGTTCATATCGATGCTCCCGCTGTATTCGACGGCGCGAGCGCGAGGCCCGTGCCGATCATCGAGTCGCGCGTGACGAGTTCGGCGAGCGCGTCTTCGTCGAGATGATCGGAGCCTGCGGGACGCATCGGCACGACGAGATAGCGCACTTCGGCGGTCGAATCCCATACGCGCAACTCGACGTGTTCCGGCAACGCGACGCCGAAGTCTTGCAGCACGCCGCGCGGATCGATCACCGCGCGCGAACGATACGGCGCCGACTTGTACCAGACCGGCGGCAGGCCGAGCACCGACCACGGATAGCACGAGCACAGCGTGCAGACAACCATGTTATGTATGTGATCCGTGTTCTCGAGCGCGACCATGTGCTCGCCCTGCCGTCCAGTGAATCCAAGCGATGCGATGGCGGCGGTGGCGTCGTCGAAAAGCCGTGCGCGAAACGCTGGATCGCACCACGCTTTCGCGACGACGCGCGCCCCATTGCGCGGCCCGACCTTGTGCTCGTAGGTCTGGACGAAGACATCGAGCGCCTGCGGATCGATATAGCCCTTCTCGATCAGCAGCGATTCGAGCGCGCGCACGCGCAGATCCATCTCCGGCAACTCACTGCCGGCGTGTTCGTGGTCGTGATGATGATGCGGATGTTCGGGGCTCATGAGCGGGCTCGCGCGTGGCACAGACGTCACACGTTACCGGAGCGCGCGCACACGTGCAAACGCCGCCTATACTGGATTCAGCGTCTCATGCGAGGAGGATGTCATGACACGCAAGTACATCGATTGCCGCGAGTTCCCGAGCGACACGAATTGCAGCGTCGCCCTGTCCGCCGACACCGAAGACGAACTGCTCGAAGCGGCCGTGCAGCACGCCGTCGCGGTTCATCAGCACACGGACTCGCCCGAGTTGCGCTCGCAACTGAAGACCCTGTTCCGCGACGGCACGCCGCCCGCCTGATCCCCGCGTCGCCGGGGACTCAGCCGAGCTCGAAGCTCGTCACGCCGAACACATTGCCGAGCGGCACGTCGGGTGCCGCCCGCGTGTACATGCGCGCCGTTTCGAACACGCTCTGCATGTCATGTTCGACAGCGAGCGCGACCGCCGCCGGGTTGCTTTCGGGCACGTCGAGAAAGACGGTCTCGCCCGGCAGAACGGACACGAGCGCGCGATACAACGCCCGCGCCGTGCTCAGATCGTCGGCGAAGAGCGGGCCGATCTTGTGCCCCGTGCCGCAGCGGCGGATGACGGCGAGACCGCTGACCGCGTCGCCCTCGAACGCCGCGAGCGCGCGCGCGTGCGCCTGCGGCTGCGACAGCCACGCGCGCAGAAACGCGGCGCGCTCGCACGCGAACATGCGCGTGTCGTAGCGAAGCAAGAGGTCGAAGGGTATGTTCCGCGCATCGGTGACGGTGATGGCATCGGCGCCGTCTTCATCGGTCGATGCGACGCCTCGATATCGCACGTTGCGATACGCAAGCACGAAGCCGGACTTGCGATAGTTCGGCTGCTGCGCGAGCACGCCGTCGAGCCCGATGTTGCGCGCGCCGAGATAAGTCGTGCCCGCGGTCCACAGGCGCAGACCGAAGCCCTTGCCGCGCCATTCCGGACGCACGATATAAAGCCCGATGAAACCGAACGCGTCGTCGTAGGCGACCGCGGAGATGCAGCCGACCGGCGCGCCGTCCCATGTGCCGACGAAGAATCCGTGCGGATCGGCGGCGAAGAACGCGCGGGCATCGTCGAGGCCGGGGTTCCATCCTTCGATCGCCGCCCAGTCGAGTGCGACTTCGACATCGCGCGGCGTCATGCGGCGAATCGCGAAGCGGGCGTCTTCAGGCGTGGCGCCGGGCGGACAGGGAACGGACGACATGAGCGCGCCTTGTCGAAGTGCGGAGGCGTCCAGTGTCGCGCGTTTTCGGTGCAGGGAGAAGATGCGGGGAAACTAGGAAACGAAACGAAGAGCGTTGACGAGAAGAGTCAGGACAGCGAGGCGAACGTTCGTCCGCCCCGATCAGGAATAGCCCTGACGGCGTTCGCTGCGGCTGAAGCTCTGACGCGAGCGCCAGTCTTCCGAGCGCAAGACATACTCGCCGTCCTCGCGCGCTTCTTCCTCGGAATCGAAGCCTTCATCGCTATATGCGACAACCTTCATTCCGCCTCCCGCCGCTCGCTCGACGGTGATGCCCCAATGCCAACCGTCTTCCTGATTGAAGACGTGCAGCGTCGGTTTCGACGATGTGGTCAGTTCCATATGTGCGGCTCCCTCGGACGCCCGTAATGCTTACCGGCCGTCCGGTGAAACGCTCTTTGCTTACCGGCGTTTGATTATTCGTGTCGATGCTGTTCGGTGCATGATTGATACGGCGGACATGCCGCCCGCCAGAAACAGCATACGCAATGCGATGCTGCGTTGCAACACAGGGTTTCCCTAAGCGTGGTGAGAATGGCGAATGCTTGACTGGAATTATCAGCAACGTCATGGCTACTACGTGCAACGACGTTCATCTCGATTTTTGGAACGTCCTGACGAGCGTAGTGAATTTTTGGTGTCACACGCTCATTGTGTGATCGTCACGCGCGCGTTCGAGCCCCGCGAGCCAGACAGCAACGGATTCGCAGGTCCAGTTCGCGTCGTCGTGAGGCAAGTCATGGCCCGCCGCCGGATGCACCGCGTGCGACGCGTGCCATTGTCGTGCGATACGTGCCGAACACACCGGATCGACGAGCCGATCGGCCGCCGACGACAGCAGCAGCACCGGACAGCGCGGCGCATCGGAACCTGCGCGAAAACGCGCCGCCGCCGCGAGTTGCCGCAGCGCGTTCGACGCGCTCGCGCCGTGCGTGCGCCGCAAATGCGTCCAGTGCGCGATGTCCGCGTCGCGCGTGTCATCGCGATTGGACGTGAGCGCATGGATCAGCGCTTCGCATCGTCCGGCTTGCGTCCATGTCATCGCGATGCGCGCGAGCATCGGCCATGCGGCGGGACGCAAGCGCTCGGTCATGCGCGCGAACGGCCGCATGCTGGTGTTGATCAGCACAAGCCGCTCGACCTCGCCGGGATAACGCTCGGCCCACGCGGTCGCGACCATCGCGCCGAGCGACATCGCGAGCACGCGGCACGGTCTGCGAACATTCAGCGCGAAGGCGCGCTCGCGCACGAACTCCATCATCTCGATGACGGAAAGCGGCGCCGCCCGCGCATGTTCGACGCCATTGCCCGGCAAATCGATGCACACCGCGCGCCCGCCCGCGCCGACGAGCCCGTGCGCGGCGAGCGCGGCATCGAACGCGCCCCAGTGGCGCGCTTCCCGCGTGAGGCCGCGAAGCAGAATCCACTCGCTCATGACATGCTCGTGCGCTGCCAGTGCGCGCGCGCCCGGCGCAGCACGTCTTCGCGAAATTCTCCGCCAGGCAGCCAGCGACGCGACGAATACGCCGCGCGCGTAAGGAAATCGAAAAAATTCGGATGACGCCGCAAGACGCGCCGCGTGCGATGCGCCTTGATGGGATTGAAGATGCCGAGGCGCGAAAACAGTTGCATCGGGTTCTTGCGAATCCAGCGCCATGAACCGAGTTCGAGCGTCATCGGCAAGAAGATGTTGGGTGCGCGCGAGCGGTCGTATGCAAAATCCCACAAATCGCCATGCAGCAGATATTGGTGACTCTGCGGCTCGAACGCGTAGCCATGATGCGGATACGACTCCTCGAACATCGTCTTGAGTAGATACATCTCCGGCAGATGCGCCATTTGCCGCTCGGTGCGCGCATACGGAAACCAGATGCTGTCGTCCCAGCCGAAGCCCGAGTGGCAATCGAGCGCGAAGCTCAGCGGCCGCGACATCAACTGTTCCTCGACGACGGAAAGCAGCGCCGCGCTCTCCACTTCCATGCGGCCATCCGCCGGACCGCGATACCACGGCAGCCACGGCCCGATGCGCTGTCCGCCCGCGAGAAAGGGCACGCGTCCCTCGGCGCTTTGCGGCGCGTTGCGCATCAGATCGACGCCATTGGGATTCGCGCGCGTGCGTGCGAACATGCCGCCCGGATTGACAATCGGCATGAAGATGAGGCGGATCGCGCGCAATTGATGATGCAGCGTGTCGTCCCATTCGAGACGGCGCAACAGCGCGCGCATGTATTCGAGCACGAGCTGCGTGCCGATGCATTCGAGCCCATGCACGCCGCCGAAGAAGCCGATGGCGGGCGCTTGCGGATCGTCGGAGCCGATCGATGCGGTCCAAATCGGAAACGTGTGCTGGCGCGCGTGGACTTCGCCCATCGTGCGCCACGCGAAGCGCGTCCCGCCCGCGATGCGGATCGCCCTGAGTTCGTCCATCTCCGGAAAGCTGCTCGCGACGGCAACGCTCGACGTGCTCATGACTGCGGCCTGTTGTGTCGTGTATTCGTTGGATCAGGCTCTTTGGCTCGATGCTTTCAGCTCGCGCTTTTGGCTCGATGATGCGCCGGAATTCCCCGCCCGAAACGATCGAGTATAGGGTGCTTCGTCAGTACACGGCAGATCGAATGTGACGCAGCGCGCGAACGAACGGCTTGTGCGCGTTTTCGTTCTGTCACCTAGAATGAAATGACCGCGCAAAGCGGCATGAGGTCTTCGTCATGACATCCATTTCACGCATTGTCCTCGGCGCGCTCGCTTTGTGCTGCGCGGCGTCCGCGCTCGCACAAACGCAAGCGCAAACCACCGATCCGAACGCGCCCAAAACGCGCGCTCAGGTCAAGCAGGAATTTTTGCTCTGGCGCTCGGTTGGCTACGATCCGAATGACTGGCTGAACTATCCCGACAATGCGATCCGCGCGAGCCGCATCATCGCGCAACGGCAGGCTCGCGGCGAAACCGCCGTTCAATAACCGCGCATTCGTCAGGCGGATTCCGCGCGCGGTTTCGAGCCGCGCAGGATGCGGCGCGCGATGCTCCAGCGATGCACTTCCGACGGACCATCGTAGATCCGGAACGCGCGCATGTCCGCGAAGATCCGCGCGACGACGGTTTCGTGCGTGACCCCTTGGCCGCCCAGAACCTGCACCGAACGATCGACGACGCGCCACAGCGCCTCCGATGACACCACTTTCGCGACGCTCGATTCGTGCTTGCCGAGCACGCCCTGATCGAGCACCCACGCGCAATGCCAGATGGCAAGGCGCGTCACGTGCAGGTCCATCTCGTTGTCCGCGAGCATGAAGCCGACGCCTTCGTGTTCGCCCAGCGCACGGCCGAATGCCTGACGCGCGCGCGCGTGCGCAATGGCGACATCGTGCGCGCGCCGCGCAGCGCCGAGCCAGCGCATGCAGTGCGTGAGACGCGCCGGCGACAGCCGCACCTGGGCGTAACGAAAGCCTTCGCCCGCCTCGCCGAGCACATTTTCTTTCGGCACCCGCAAGCCTTCGAAGCGCACGACGCCGTGGCCGCCCGGAAAGCACGTATCGAGCGAATCCATCGCGCGTTCGACCACGATGCCGGGGCTCGACATGTCCGCGAGGAACATGGTCGCGGGGCCGTCGGCGAACTTCGCCATGATGATCGCGACCGATGCGCCTTCCGCGCCCGTGATGAACCACTTGCGCCCGTCGATCACGTAGTCGTCGCCGTCCTGCACGGCGATGGTCTGCAGCATCGCGGGATCGGCGCCCGCGCCTGGCGGCGGCTCGGTCATGCAGAAGCACGAGCGGATATCGCCCGCCGCGAGCGGACGCAGCCAGCGCTCCTTCTGCTGCAGCGTCGCGATGGCTTCGAGCAGATGCATGTTCCCTTCGTCGGGCGCGGCGATATTCAGCGCGACGGGACCGAGCGGCGAGTAACCCGCTTCTTCGAACAGGATCGCCTTGGCGACGTGATTCAGGCCGAGGCCGCCGAATTCGGGTGACACGTGACTCGACAACAGCTTCGCAGCGCGGCCTTTCGCGATCAGTTCGGCGCGCAACGACTCGTTCGGGCCATGCGGCGTGCAACGCGGATCGCGCTCGAACGGCATGATTTCTTCTGCGATGAAAGCGCGCACGCGCGCCTGCAGGTCGGTCAATTCCGGCGAAAGCGAAAAGTCCATCGGCAATCCTCCAGGGAAACGGGCTGAACGCCAAGCTTAACCGCGCGGGCGCATCGTGCGCCAGCGGCATTGCCGTTGGCCCCTCATTCGTCGTAGTCGGTGTATTTGCGCGCGTCGCCCTTCACCTTGTGCGCCGGATACTTCGACCGGTTCAACCCCATCTTCTCGATGAGCGCGTCGTGCAGATCGACGTCAAGCGAATCGGCGAGCATCACGAGGTACGCGAGCACGTCCGCCATTTCATGACGGATCGCCTGCAGTTTCGCTTCATCGAGCTCGGTTTTGTCGCCGGTGGCGAGCCACGTGAACGGTTCGAGCAATTCGCTCGCCTCGACGGACAGCGCAGCGGCAAGATTCTTCGGCGAATGAAAACGGCTCCAGTCCCGCTCGCGAACGAATTCGCGCAGCATGTCGCGCATCTGGATGAGTTCGCGCGTGTTTTCCGGCTGATTATGTTGCTGCATGGGCTTCCTCTGACGTTTCGTGGCCTGCGTTGCGTAGCTTAACGCGACGGCTCGGCGCTGGTCCATGCTTCACAACTACGCTTCTTTATATCTCAGTTTACCTCGTCGATTCCCGGAATTCCCTTCGCTGTACGAGTTCGAGACAATCTGTGCCGTAACGGACAATTTCCTTGCACGATGTTTCTACGACTCATAGAATCGCAGTTATTGATCGCGAGACGCCACCTTCGCCGCGCGATCCCAACATCGAATCTTTCAGGAGCATCGAGATGTCCAGGCGCATTCTTGTCATCGGAGCCGGTTTTGCCGGCATGTGGAGCGCGCTGTCCGCGGCGCGTCTCATCGATCAGCACGGCAGGAACGATATCGAAGTCGCGCTGATTGCGCCGGAGCCGCATTTGCACATGCGTCCGCGCCTGTACGAAGAGAACGCGGCCGGGATGAAGGCGCCGCTTACGGACATCTTCGCGTCCACGGGCGTCCGTTTCGTTCAGGGCACGGTGGACCGCATTCACGTCGAGCGCAACGAGGTCGATATGACCGACGCGCACGGCGCACCATCGACGTTAAACTACGACAAACTCGTTCTGGCAACCGGCAGCCGCCTGTTCCGTCCGCAGATTCCGGGACTGGCGCAACACGCGTTCAGCGTCGATCAGGTCGATGAAGCCGCCGCACTCGAAGCGCATATCGGCGGTCTTGCGGCGAATCCTGACTCCATCGCGCGCAACACGGTGGTCATTGCGGGCGGTGGCTTCACGGGCATCGAAACGGCGGCGGAAATTCCGGCACGTTTGCGCGCGGCGCTCGGCGCGAACGCGGACGTGCGCGTCATCATCGTCGAACGGGACAAGGAGGTCGGGCCGGACCTCGGCGCCGGTCCGCGCCCGGTGATCGTCGAGGCACTGAAGTCGCTCGGCGTGCAGTGGCGGCTCGGCGCGGCGGTCACATCGGTCGATGCGAACGGACTCACCACGTCCGACGGCGAACGTATCGACGCGAGCACGGTGATCTGGACCGCCGGCGTGCGCGCGAGCGCGCTGACCGCGCAGATTCCCGCTGAGCGCGACGCGCTCGGCCGTCTGCATGTGGATCGCAATCTGCGGGTGCGTGGCGTCGACACGGTCTACGCCACGGGCGACGTCGCCTATGCCGCCACCGACGACGAAGGCAATCACGCGCTGATGTCCTGTCAGCACGCGATGAACCTCGGCCGATCGGCGGGCCACAACGTCGCGGCGGATCTGCTCGGCGAGCCGCCGATTCCCTACAGCCAGCCGAAATACGTGACGTGTCTCGATCTCGGGCCTTGGGGCGCGGTCTATACGGAAGGCTGGGAACGTGAGGTGAAGATGTCGGGCGCGCAGGCGAAAGCGTTGAAAACGCGCATCAACACCGAGTGGATTTATCCGCCGGGCACAGGGCGGGCCGAAGCGTTCGCGGCTGCGGACCCGCTGCGTGTCGTTGTAGCCTGAGGCGTCGCGCGATGAAGGCTCACGCCGCCGGATAAAGTCCCAACGTGCGCGCGTGCAGGCGCGCGAGTCCGAGCAGCGCATCGGTGAACGGCGTGGGCACGCCGGTCATCGCGCCCAGTTCGCGCACCGACGCGACGAGTGCGTCGAGCTCGACCGCCTTGCCCGCCTGAACGTCCTGCAACATCGACGTTTTCATCGCGCCGAGCTTGAGCGTGACGGCGTGACGGTCCCGCGGTTCCTGCTCGATAGGAATGCCGAAGCGCGCGCCGATTTCCTTCGCTTCGAGCATCACGTTCGTGACGAAGCCGCGCACGAGATCGTCGCTCAAGATGCGATCGGTGGTGGCGCCGGTGATCGCGCTGATGGGGTTCATCGTCATGTTGCCCCACAGCTTGAACCAGACATCGCGTTGAATCTGCGCGGAGAGCGTGGCGTCGAAGCCCGCCTTCGAGAAGAGCGATACGAGCGATTCGGTGCGTGCCGCCGGCGCGCCTGTCGCTTCGCCGAGTATCAGACCCTTGCCCTGATGATGACGGATGACGCCCGGCGCTTCGACGAAGCAGCTCGCATGCACGACGCATCCGACCGTTTGCGCGCCCGGAATCGCATCGGCGATCTTGCCGTGCGGATCGACCGATGAAAGGCGCTTGCCTTCGAACGGCTCGGCGAGTCCGTCGCAGAACCACCAGGGCACGCCGTTCATCGCGGTCAGCACTACGGTTTCATTCGACAGCAGCGGCGCGATGTGCGCGGCGACGGAGTCCATCGCTGGCGCCTTCACCGCCACGACGACGAGATCCTGCACGCCGAGATCCGCCGGTTCCGCGCTCGCCGCGACCTTCACGGCATGCGTCGCGTCCGTTTCGACGAGCCGCAGCCCGTCTTTTTTCAGCGCATCGAGCGTCGCGCCGCGCGCGACCACGCTGACATCGCAGCCCGCCTGCGCGAGCTTCACGCCGATCCATCCGCCGATGGCGCCCGCTCCATACACGCATACCTTCATCGTCCGGTCCTCGCTCCTGGCAATCATCCGTTCGCCATTGTAAGAGCGGGACGGCGTGCGCGTCGTGCGATCCGTCGTGCACTCATGATGCGCGACGCGTCGTACGAAAAACAGCAGCAATTGCGCTCGATTGAACGGCAGCAGTCGAAGCCGGTTCGCTGCGTATCCGAAGCGCCCATTCGGACCGATATAAGCTCGCCTCGACTGCTTTCAAGACTCGCCGCGCGAAAATAAAACCCCTTGAAAACATAGGTCGCGGGTATTGAAACGATAGCCTGCGCACCTATTTTGGATGCAAGGGCGGCGATAACGAACGCGCTGCCGTGTGAACTTTCTGCTGCTGGCCTCGGGCCGCACTTTCGGAGACTGACCATGAGTGACTTCTATTTTGGCGGCGATGTTTTCTCGGAGCTGGACCGCATGCAACGGCAAGTGTCCTCGCTCTTCGGCAATCTGCCTTCGAGCATTCGTTCGAGCCGCGCGGATGCGTTTCCGCGACTGAACATCGGCAGCACGGACGATGCGATTCATATCGTCGCGTTCACGCCGGGCGTCGATCCCGCTTCCCTCGATGTGACCGTCGACAAGGGCACGCTCACCATCAGCGGCGATCGCCGAGCGCAGGCCGTGGCCGAAGGCGCGCGCACGTATGCCAAAGAGCGCTTCACGGGCAGCTTCCGCCGCGTCATCGAACTGCCGCAGAACGCGGATGCCGACAAGGTCGAAGCGCGTTATGAGAACGGCACGCTGTCCATCACCATCGGCAAGCGCGAAGCATCGAAGCCGCGCGCGATCACCATTCAGTAAGAGAGGCACATCATGACCGGGAACACACAAGTGGCCACGCAAAACGCTAACGAAGTGACACGCAAGAACGAAGACACCGCGCGTCGTGCGACGGTGACACCGGCTGTCGATATCGTCGAGGATAGCCACGGCATCACGCTTTGGGCCGATCTGCCTGGCGTGCCGCGCGAAAAGCTCGACGTGAAGGTGCACGATTCGCGCCTCACGATCGAAGCCGAAGCGGATTTGCCCGTACAGGGCGCGGTGCGTGTGCATCACGCGGAATTGCGTGCGCCGCGTTTCGCGCGCGCCTTCACGGTAAGCGATGATTTCGACACCGCGAAGATCGACGCCAATCTCAGCAATGGCGTGCTGAAGCTCACGATTCCGCGTCGCGAGGAAGCGCGTCCGCGCCGTGTCGAAGTGCGCGCGGGTTAAGCGACGATAACGACACCGATAACTTTTTCTCCGGACGGCCGCGAATTTTTCGTGGCCGTTTTTTCTTTTGCACCGCGTTCACGCCTCTATAATCTTCAGCGGCGGCTTAAGTTGCCGGCATTCTCATACTCAAAGAAATAAGGGACTATCGTGAAGAGGCTGTTGACGGTGTTGTTGGGTTCGTTGCTCGCCGTATCGATCGGAGCGCATGCAAAAGAATGGTCGACTATCCGCTTCGGCGTCGATGCGAGTTATCCGCCTTTCGAATCGAAAGCGCCCGACGGCACGCTGGTCGGCTTCGATATCGATGTCGGCAATGAATTGTGCCGGCGTCTCAACGCGAAATGCGTGTGGGTCGAGAATGCATTCGACGGCATGATTCCGGGCCTCAAATCGCGCAAGTTCGACGCCGTGCTTTCCACGATGTCGATGACGCCCGCGCGCGTGAAGCAGATCGCGTTTTCGAGCAAGCTCTTCCACGTGCCGACGCGTCTCGTCGCCAAGCGTGATGCTGGCATCCAGCCGACGGCGGAATCGCTCGCGGGCAAGGCGGTCGGCGTCGAGCAAGGCTCGATGCAGGAGACGTATGCGAAGGTGCATTGGGGCGCGAAAGGCGTGAAGGTCGTGTCTTATGCGGATCAGGATCAGGTCTATCAGGATTTACTCGCGGGACGTCTCGATGCATCGCTGCAAAACGCCGTGCAGGCCGAACGCGGCTTTCTCAATACGCCGCGCGGCAAGCCCTACGGTTTTGCGGGCGGCGCGCTCGAAGACAGCGCGATCTTCGGACCGGGAACGGCAATCGGCTTGCGCAAGGAAGACACCGATCTGAAGGAAAAGCTCGACGGCGCGATCGCCGCGATGATCAAGGACGGCACGTATAAGCGCATCGAAGAGAAGTATTTCGACTTCGATATCTACGGCGAATAATAGGGACGCTCAATCGTGCGCGGGCAGTCGCGCTCGAGGACCGGCCAAAAGGAGACGACGATGGCGACGCTCAAGCAGATGCAGGCGAAGTTGAAGAAGCTCCAGGCGCAGACCGAGCAACTGATCGCGAGGCGCGCCCAAGCCGTGCTCGACGATATTCGCGCGCTGATGGAGCGGCACGGCCTCACGACCGCGGACATCGACCGGCACGGCAAAAAGGTCAAGCGCGCGGCGAAGCCGCAGGTCACGCTGCCCGCGCCGGCAGGCCGTCATGAAGCGATGACCAAGCTCGCGAAGAAAGGCAAGCTGCCCGCGAAGTATCGCAATCCGAAGACCGGTGAAACGTGGAGCGGCTGGGCGCGTCCGCCCGCGTGGATCGCGAACGTGAAGGATCGAAGCAAGTTTCTGATCGATGCGGAGAGCGCCGAAAAGCTGAAGGCTCAAGCGAGAAAGACCGCGGCGAAGAAGGCGGCGGTAAAGCCGGCAGCGAGGAAGAAGACGGCCGCGCCCGCCGCAAAGAAAACCGTCGCGGCTGAATCGACTGAGAAATCAATAGCGACGTCGGCAAAGAAAGCGGCAGCGAAAAGCAACGCGCCACGCAAGCGCGTCGCTGCAAAGGCCGCGCCCGCGGACGACAACGCAGGTGCTTCGGTATCGACATCGACATCGACGGCTGCATCGTCGGCGCCGAGCGATACCTCCGCATGACGCGCGACGTTCCGCTTTAGCATTTTTGCAGGAAAGCACGGAAAAAAATGGCATGGGCTCCGTAGCGACGGTCACGCGTCCGTCACGCAAGCGCGAGACTTGCCGGCATCGGCATGGTGTTTGCATGGGGCGCTCGTACATGGCGAGTTTCGCGAGGACATCATGCATCATTCGATCGAGCCGCACGAGTTGACCCGAATCGATCTGGCGCGCTTTCAGGTCGTGCAGGTTTCCGACGGCACTTTCACCGTCGTGCTGTGGGAAGCGCCCGAGGCCCGCGCGAATGGTTCGCCTATGCAGCACGTGGAAACATCCACGCTCACCATTCGTCTGTGCGATCCGCTCAATCCCGTGCGCAGAAAAGATGTGTGCGAACGGTTGCGCGCGCATCTCGCAGCGTCACGTTTGCAGCGCACACGAACGAAGCCCTCGCGTCATCCCATTGTTTGAGATCGACGAAAAGTCAATTGGCTTTTCGTGCGATTAAAAAGCAGCAAGGTCCTTCTACACTGCGTTCACATGTCGGGGGCGATTCGTCGATTCATAGAAAACGATTCGCTTCGCCGATTGCGGTTGCTATCGCCAGTCAACTGCATCTCCTTATATCTTCGTCGGAGCAATCTCGTGAACAAGCGACTCGTAGTGGGCTTTGCTATTGCATTGAGTTCTCTCTTCGCCGGCTCGGCATTCGCGAGCGGTTATGGACCGGCGCCGCATTATCGTCCCGATGTCGGTGCGCCGGCATCGCAACACGGCGTGAGCGCGCAAACCTTCGCGGCGGAAGAATCGGCGCAAGGGCGCGGTGATTTCAGCAATACGGAACGCACCGCGCAGAATCAGCGCGGTCAGGTTTCCGCTTCCAATGCTACTCAAGTGGCGCAATAAAAATCGCGCGATCTGGACACGATGACATTCATCGTGTCCGCTTCATCGACCTTTGATGATTCTTTCCAGAAACGTCCAGAGCGCATCGTCTGCCGAATAAGGGACGTTGAAGCGAAAGCACGCGCTTTGCGCATCGTTCGGACGAAAGTAGGATCCCGGCGCGAGCCAGATGCCGTCCTGCAATGCGCGTGTCGCGACGGCGCCGCCATCGGCCGGATCGATCGGCAACGCGGCCCACAGGAACAATCCCGCGCGCGGCCGGCGAAACAGTTCGACGCCCAGCGCGTCCATACGCTCCTCGACGAGCACATGCGCATCCTTCAGTTTCTCCACGACGAATTCGACATGTCGCGCATAGCGCCCTTCCGTCAGCACTTTTTCGACGATGCGCTCCGTCGCCTCCGATGACGTCAGCCCCACGGCCATCTTCGTGCGCGCAAGCTCGCGCAACACATCGCGTTCCGCGACGACATAGCCGCAGCGCAACGCCGGCGTAATCGTCTTCGCAAAACCGCCGACATACACGACGCGGTTCAGCCCTTCCATCGATGCGAGCAAGGGCGCGCCGGGCGGCGCAAGCTCGCGATTCACATCGTCCTCGACGACCCACAGGCCGTGACGCTCCGCGATCTGCATCAGGCGAAACGCCGACGCCATGCCGAAGGTCGCGCCCGTCGGGTTCTGCAAGGTCGTGTTGAGAAACACCGCTTTCGGCCGGTGCTCGACGACGATGCGCTCGAACACATCCGTATCGATGCCCGCGGCAGTGCGCGGCACGCCATGCACTTGCAATCCGGCGAGCCGCAAAATCTGCAGCAGATTGCAGTAGCCGGGATCTTCGACGACGACCGCATCGCCGGGACGCAGCAAGGTCCGTACGATGAGATCGAGCGCCTGCGTCGCGCCCGCGGTAAGAAGCACGTTCGATGCGGCATCGACGGGCAAGCCATGCCGATCCATCTGCTCCGCGATGCGCTCGCGCAGCGGCGCGAAACCGTATGGATGCCCGTAGTCCGCGATACGCGCCGCCGGCACGCGGCTCACCGCGCGCAATGCATGCTGAAGGCCGCTCTCATTGACCCATTCGTTCGGCAGCCAGCCGCAGCCGGATTTGATCGGCACCGAATGGTCGGCGAAAACGTCGGAAAGAAGCCAGGTCGCGGTGAGACTCGGCGGCTGCCATTCGACCGCGCGCACGCGCTCGCTGCGTCCGCGCGCGGCCACGCGATAACCCGAGCCGCGCCGCGCGGTGACGAGCCCCATCGACACGAGCCTGCCGTACGCTTCCGTGACCGTGAACGTGCTGAGACTTTCCGCCTGCGCGAGACGCCGCACCGATGGCAGGAGCGCGCCCGCGCGCAACGTCTGCTCCTCGATCGCCGTGGAGAACGCGCGCACCAGTTGTTCGACGAGCGTCGGCGCCTGCCGCGTGCCGCGCTCCAGCCTGAGTTCGATCATGGATTCGAGAATAGCGTGGCTTTAGCGAATCAGCCAATACAGTTCCCCGCATTTTGCCAGCACAGTTAGCAGCGCAGTGAACCAACTGTCTATGCCGCGCAATTTTGCCGGGGAATACAGTGGCCGTACTTCCTCAGGAGACCCCGAATGAATGCTCGCCCCGTGATCGAAGATCTCTCGTCGTTCTGGATGCCGTTCACCGCCAATCGCCAGTTCAAGGCCGCGCCGCGCCTGCTGGAAAGCGCCAAAGGCATGTATTACCGCTCGACGGACGGACGCGAAGTGCTCGACGGCACCGCCGGCCTCTGGTGCGTGAACGCGGGCCATTGCCGGGAAGAGATCGTCGATGCGGTGCAGAAGGCGCTCTCGACGCTCGACTTCGCGCCGACGTTCCAGATGGGCCATCCGCTCGCGTTCGAGGCCGCGACCAGGGTCGCCGGTCTGATGCCCGAGGGTCTCGACCGCATCTTCTTCACGAACTCCGGCTCGGAATCGGTCGATACGGCGTTGAAGATCGCGCTCGCCTATCACCGCGCGCGCGGCGAAGGTCAGCGCACGCGTCTCATCGGGCGCGAACGCGGTTATCACGGCGTCGGTTTCGGCGGCATTTCAGTCGGCGGCATCGCGCCGAATCGCAAGACGTTCTCGGGCGCGCTGCTGCCGTCGGTCGATCATCTGCCGCATACGCACGATCTTGCGCACAACGCGTTCACGAAGGGCCAGCCCGCGTGGGGCGATCATCTCGCCGATGACCTCGAGCGCATCGTCGCGCTGCACGATCCGTCGACGATCGCCGCCGTGATCGTCGAGCCGCTCGCCGGTTCGACGGGCGTGCTCGTGCCGCCGCAAGGCTATCTGCAGAAGCTGCGCGATATCTGCACGAAGTACGGCATTCTGCTGATCTTCGATGAAGTCATCACCGGCTTCGGACGTCTCGGCAAGGCGACGGCGAGCGAATACTTCGGCGTGACGCCCGATCTCATCACGATGGCCAAGGCGATCAACAACGCGACGATCCCGATGGGCGCCGTCGCCGCGCATCGCAAGGTGCACGACACGGTCGTCGATGCAGGCGCGGCAAACGCGATCGAGCTGTTCCACGGCTACACGTATTCGGCGCATCCGGTCGCTACCGCCGCCGCCATCGCGACGCTCGATCTGTATCGGCGCGACAAGCTGTTCGAGCGCGCGGCATCGAAGGCCGGAAAGTTCGAAAGCGCCGTGCATGCGCTGCGCGATGCGCCGTTCGTGAAGGACATCCGCAATCTCGGGCTCGTCGCGGGCATCGAACTCGAACCGCGCGAAGGCGCACCGGGCGCGCGCGCGTACGAAGTGTTCGTCAAGTGCTTCGAGGCGGGCGTGCTCGTGCGTTATACAGGCGATATCCTCGCGTTCTCGCCGCCGCTCATTATCGAAGACGATCAGATCGATCAGATCTTCGGCACCGTGCGAAAGGCGCTGGAAAGCGTGGAATAAGCGCCTTTTCGTCGCTTAACAGCCCGGCTTCCCGCGATGAGAAGCCGGGCTTTTTATCGCTCCATGACGAGCAACGTCGAGGTCGCCGATGCGAACAAGCGGCCGCTCGCGTCCTTGAGCGTCGCTTCGGCGAATGCGGCGCGGCGTCCGATCGACAGCACGCGCCCTTCCGCGCGAAGCAATCCCGTATCGCGCGTGATGGCCTTGTGATACGCGACCTTCAGTTCGAGCGTCGTATAGGCTTGCGTCGCGGTCAGACATGAATGCACCGAGCAGCCGCACGCGGAATCGAGCAGCGTCGCTGCATAGCCGCCGTGCACGGTGCCGATCGGGTTGTACGCGTGATCGCCGGGTATGCCCGCGAACACCGCCCTGCCCGCTTCCACTTCGATGAAATCGAAATCCAGCGACAACAGAATGCCCGGCCTGCGCCCGCATGCGATCAGCTTGCGCAGTTGCGCGAGGCCGTCGAGGCCGGCGGCGGTTTCCTGTACCAAGCTCATTTCGTCGTCTCCGTTTTATTGCTGGCGGTCTTGATCGCGTCGTCGCCGGTCACGCTCCAGCCGCCGCCGAGCGATCGATAAAGCGCCACTGCCGCGAGCGCATGTTCACGCTTCGATTGATTGAGCGCATCGGCATCGCGCAGATAGGATTGCTGCGCGTCGAGCACATCGAGAAAGCTGGCCGCGCCGCCCTTGTACAACTGCGTCGACAGCGTGAGCGATTGATCCGACGCGGACAGTGCATCGGTGAGACGCGCGGTCGATTCGGTCGTGCTGACGAGATCGCTGCGCGTATCCTCGACATCCTTCAATGCTTCGAGCATCGTCTGACGCAGATGCAGTTCCGACTCGCGCATCCTGCTCTCGTTCTGCTCGATCTCCGCCGTGATGCGGCCCGCGTTGAAGATCGGGCTCGTCGCGTTGAGCGCGGCGGAGAAGAGGTTATCGGTCAAGGTCGGCAAGCCGAGATACGACGATGCAAGCAAGCCATCCGACAGACGCAGCGAGAACTTCGGATAGCGTTCCGCACGCGCGACGCCCACTTCCGCCGCGCGCTGCTGCACGGTCGCATACGCGACGAGCACGTCGGGGCGGCGCAACAGCGCATCGGACGGAAGCATCTGCGGCGCGCCGCTCGCGGGCACGGGAATGACCGGCGTTTCGCCCGCATTCGCGAGCATGAGCTTGTCGATGGATTCCGGCGTGCGGCCCGAGTACACGGCGATCAAGCTCAACTGATGCTGAATCGTCGATTGCGTTCGCGGAATGCGCGATTGCAGATCGCTTAGCTGATTCTGCGCGCGCGCGACATCGAGCTTCGTCGACAAGCCGTATTGCAGGCGACGCTGCGTGAGCTTCAGCGCGCGCTCGCGTATTTGCTCGTTATCCTGGAGTATCTTCAGTTCCGCTTGTGCCCAGCGCAGATCGACATATGCGGCTGCCGTATCGGCGGCGAGCGCGAGCCTGATCTGATCCGCCGCATGTTCACGCCCGACGAGCTGCGCCTGCGATGCCAGCAGTTCGAGCCGTTCGCCGCCGAACACATCCGGCGTCCAGCTCAGCGCAAGGCCGAATCCTGCCTGCTTCACGTAGCCGAGCGGCGGCGGCGTGTTCTGCCGCGTGTAGGCGCCGCCCGCGTTCGCATCGAGTTGCGGCAGCAAGGCCGCGCGACGTTGCGTCGTAAGCGCCTGCGCCTGCTTCACGCGCTCGACGGCGGCCTGCACATCGAGGTTATCGTTCAGCACGGAAGCGACGAGTTCGTGCATCGCCGGATCGTTGAACTGATTCCACCATGCGGCGGGATCGGCGGTCTCCCTGGGCACGTCGGCATCGACGCTCCAGTTCGCGGGCGCTGTCGCGTTGACCGTTGCGGGCAAATCGGCGTGTGCGGCGGGCTGGACCGCGCACGCGGCGAGCGTCAGCGCCGTCACGCCGGAAAGTAGTGCGACGAGAAGTTTGTTCATGATCGAAGCATCCGGACAAGGCTGGGTTCAATGCGCATCGGACGAAGGCGGCGCGCTCGTGATCGGCTTGGCGAAAAGCACCGTCGTCAGGCCGACGAGGAAGCACAGCGCGAGCACGTAGAAGCAATCGGCGAAGGTCAGCACGAGCGCCTCGCGCATCACGAGCGCATGCAGCGATGCAAGGCCCGCTTGCGACGCGTTCAGCGCATCGCCGGCGACGGATGCGAGATGCGCGGAACTGCGCGCGATGGTGTCGTCGATGACGGGACGTCCGATCGTCACGTTCTCGTTCAGATGCAGATAGTGGAGATTGAGGCGGTCGTTGAGCATAGTCGCGCTCACCGCGATGCCGATCGCGCCGCCGAGATTGCGCATCAGATTGAAGAGCCCGCTCGCCGACTTCAAGCGCGATGGCGGCAGCGAACCGAGCGCCATCGTCACGATGGGCGGCACCGCGAACTGCTGGCCGATCCCGCGCAACGCCTGCGGCAAGAGGAACTGTTGCCAGCCCCAGTCGTGCGTCAACGGCGTATAGAAGTAACATCCGGCGCCGAAGCAGACGAGACCGAACGCGAGCAGCACGCGCATGTCGATGAAGCGCGAAGCGAAGCCGTACACGCCGATCGAAAGCAACTGGAAACAGCCTACGGATAGCAGCGTGAGACCCGTGTGCAGCGAATCGAAACCACGCACGCGCGCGAGAAACACGGGCGTCAGAAACACCGACACGAAGATGCCGATGCCCGTCACGAAGGAAAGCAGACTGCCGATCGCGAAGTTGCGCACGGCGAGCGCGCGCAGATCGACGACCGGATCTTTCGCGGTGAACGCATGCACGAGGAACAGAAAGCCGCAAATCCCCGAAACCCACGCGCACGCGATGATCACATCGTCGCCGAACCAGTTCTTGCGCGGCCCTTCTTCGAGCACGTATTCCAGACAGCCGAGAAAGCCCGACATCAGCACGATGCCGAGATAATCGCCCTTCTTCAGCAACGCAATGTTCGGCTCGTCAACGTGCACATACTTCGGCACGAGCAGCGCGACGACGAGACCCGGAACAACGTTCAGATAGAAGAGCCAGTGCCACGACCATTGATCGGTGATCCATCCCCCGATGACCGGGCCGACGGCGGGCGCGAGCGACGCCAGCGCGCCGATCGTCGTCGATGCAATCAGGCGCTGCTTGCCGGGAAACAGCACGAACGCGGTCGTGAAGACGGTCGGGATCATCGCGGCGCCGAGCGCGCCTTGCAGGCCGCGAAAGAGGATCATCGAATTGATGTCCCACGCCATGCCGCACAACATGCTCGTGATCGTGAAGCCGACCGCCGAAGCAACGAATAGCCAGCGCGTGGAAAACACTTTAGAGAGCCAGCCCGACATCGGGATGACCAGAATTTCGGCGATCAGATACGACGTCTGCACCCACGACAGTTCGTCCTGGCTCGCCGACAATCCGCCGCCGATATCCTTCAGCGACGACGCGACGATCTGGATATCGAGCGTCGCCATGAAGAAGCCGAGGCACATCAGCGCGAAAGCGAAGACGCGCTGCTTGATCGGCTGGCTCGCGGGATCGGAGGGAACGGTGTGTGTCATCGCCGCGCTCCTCAACCGTTCGACTGCTTCGCGAGATGCACCTTGACCGTCGCGGAGAGGCCCGGACGCAGCACCGATTCCATGCCCTTCGGCACATCGAGGCGGATGCGAACCGGCACGCGCTGCACGATCTTCGTGAAGTTGCCAGTCGCGTTCTCGGCGGGCAGCACGCTGAAGGTCGCGCCGGTCGCGGGCGCGAGACTTTCGACGTGACCGCTGAGCGGCACGCTCGATGCGTCCAGTTCGACGTCGGCTGCATCGCCCGCGCGCATCTTCTTCAGTTGATCTTCCTTGAAGTTCGCATCGACCCACAATCCCGTCGACGGAACGATGGTCAGAAGCGACGTGCCCACGTTCGCGAGCACGCCCACGCGCGCCGTGCGATTGCCGACGTAGCCATCGACGGGCGACCGGATCGTCGTGTATTCGACGTTCAGTTCCGCGACACGGCGCGCGGCTTCGGCGGTCGCCACGCGCGCCTGCGCATCCGCGATCTGCGCTTCGATCACGCTCAACTGGCGCTTCGCCGCGACGAGCGATGCGCCGCTGCGGTCGACTGCCGCCTGCGCCTTCGTGTAGTCCGCGTCGGCGCGCTCGACGATCTGGTTCGATACCGCATCGTCCTTCACGAGCTCGCGATAGCGCACGCGATCCTGGCCGGTGCGCGTAAGTTCCGCCGACGACGCGCGCACTTCCGCCTGCTGCTGATTGATGACGGCCGCCTGCAATGCGTCCTTCGCCTGCAGTTCGACGACGGCCGCGCGCGCGCTGGACAGTTCGGCGTCGGCTTGCGCGAGGCGCGCGTCGTAATCGCGTGCGTCGAGTCGGATCAGCACTTGCCCCGCCGTCACGCGCTGGTTGTCCTGCACGAGCACGTCGGTGACGAAGCCGTTCACCTTCGGCGCGAGCACGGTGACGTCGCCGCCGACATAGGCATCGTCGGTCGTCTGGACGAAGCGCAGCACGAGCGCCCAATACGTTGCCGCCGCAATCAGCACGAGACCGACCAGGCCTAGCGCAAGCAGCATCCAGGGAATCCTGCGCGCCTGCCGCGCGACAGCCGGCGCCGCAACCGAGGGGATATTCGTCGTAGGTGTCGTCATTTGCGATTGTAGTGCATATGCACAATTCAATGTGAAGGAATGGGCGAATCCACTGCCCGTCATAGCCCCGAAGACTAGTTGTGCATATGCACGACGTCAACCGTCACGGCGCGCACGAGTGAATGACAGGGAAAGAAAGAATCGCGCAAAGCCTCGCGCTAGAAGGCGCGAAGCCGGTCTCGAGGTGCGTCGGGCAAGCCTTCGTCGGCGCAAAATCGCACCGCATGCTCGACAAACGCGCGCACTTTGGACGGCAGCAGCGCGCGCGTGCTGTAGGCGATACGGATTTCGATGGCCGAATCGACGCGCTCGTAGGCATCGAGCAGCGTGACGAGCCGCCCCGCCGCGACCTCTTCGGCGACGAGCGCCGTCGGCAGCACGCCAATGCCGAAGCCCTGCAACGCCATCTCGCGGTTGAACACCGCGCTGTTCGACGTGATGTCGTGATTGAGCGGCACGCGCAATTCCTCGCCGCCGATGCGAAACGTGAGCGCCGGCTTGCGGATCGATGGCGACATCGGCACGAACACGTGATCGACGAGTTCGGACGGATGGCGCGGCGCGGGACGTTGCGCGAGATACGCGGGACTCGCGACGAGCACGAGCGGAATGGACTCGAGCAGGCGCGTGACGGCCGTATCGGTGGATAGCATGAAGGGCAGCACGATCGCGAGATCGTAGCCTTCGCCGACGAGATCGATGGGCCGCTCGGTCAGCGTCACGTCGAGCCGCACGTGCGGGTGCGTGCGCCTGAAGCTCGCGACGAGCGGCGCGTAGCGGCTCATCATCACCGTCGTGTGCGAGACGAGCCGCAAGAGACCGGTCGCTTCGCTCGCGCGGTTCGATGCGCGCTCCTCCATCGCCTGCAATTCGTCGAGCAGACGCGAGCAGTCGGCGAAGAAGCGCTCGGCGGTTTCCGTCAGCGAAATCTGCCGCGTCGTGCGATTGAAAAGACGGCTGCCGAGCCGTTCTTCGAGACCCGCGATCGCGCGCGATACGACCGGCGGCGACAAGCCGAGAATGTCGGCCGCACGCGCGAAGCTCTTCGCTTCGACCACCGTGCAAAACACCTTCAGGCTCGTCAGATAGTCCATGTGCGCGTTCGTATCGCTTGCAAAGAGCCTCGATCATGGCATGAAGCCGCCGCATTCGCACGATGAGACGATCGCGCAGTTTTACGAGCCGCGCGAGCATTCACGCGAGAACCGCACGCGCCTAAAGTTCAACCCATGCCATCCACATGGCCAACCACTGAACGAAGGAGCACATCATGTCACGTCTTTCCCAGATCAACGTCAACGAAGCAACGGGCGTCACCGCCGACCTTTTCGCCGCCATCAAGAAGGCCGCGGGCAAGGTGCCGAACGCGTATGCGACCATCGGCACGCATAGCCCCGCCGCGCTGCGCGCCGCACTCGAAGGCGATGCGATTCTTGCGAAGAGCAGCATCGACAAGGCCGATGTTGAAGCGATCAAGCTCGCCGTCAGCGAACTCGTCGGCTGTGATTACTGTGCCGCCGCGCATACGCTCGTCGGGAAGATGGTCGGGCTGTCGCAAACGGACACGCAGCAGATCCGCGCGGGCGAACCGACCGGCAACGCAAAGCGCGATGCGCTCGTGCGCTTCGTGCGGCATGTCACGAGCACCACCGGTACGGTCGATGCGGCGCGGTTGAACGAAGTGCGCGAAGCGGGCTACTCGGAAGCGCAAGTGATCGACACGCTGTTCGCGATGAGCGTCATCAATTTCACGAACCTCGTGAACCGGGTGAACGATACGGCGATCGACTTTCCCCCGCTCGTCTAAGTCTGCGCCGGGCCTTTGGTCAGCCGGTCGATGACGGAGCTCACGATATCGACCGGCACCGGAAACACGATCGTCGAGTTCTTGTCGCCGGCTATCGATGTCAGCGTCTGCAAATAGCGCAACTGCATCGCCTGCGGTTGCTGGGCGAGCATCTGCGCGGCCTGCAACAGCTTTTCCGATGCCTGCAGCTCGCCTTCCGCATGAATGATCTTCGCGCGCCGCTCGCGCTCGGCTTCGGCCTGCCGGGCGATCGCGCGGATCATCGTTTCGTTGATGTCGACGTCCTTGATCTCCACGTTCGATACCTTGATGCCCCACGCGTCCGTCTGCGAATCGAGCACGCGCTGGATGTCGGTATTGAGGCGCTCGCGCTCGGACAGCAGTTCGTCGAGTTCATGCTTGCCGAGAATCGCGCGTAACGTGGTCTGCGCAAGCTGGCTCGTCGCATCCAGAAAACGCGCGACCTGAATCACCGCCTTCTCCGGATCGACGACGCGAAAGTACACCACCGCGTTCACCTTCACCGACACGTTGTCGCGCGTGATGACGTCCTGCGGCGGCACGTCGAAGACGACGGTGCGCAGGTCCATCCGCACGACCTGCTGCACGACCGGAATGATCAGCACGAGGCCGGGCCCTTTCACCTTCCAGAAGCGCCCGAGCATGAACACGACGCCGCGCTCGTACTCGCGAAAGATGCGTACCGCCGACGCGACGATGAAGATGACGAGCGCGATCAGAATGCCGCTGAAACCGAAAGTAAGCCCCATTTTCAAGCCTCGTTGTGGATGTGTTCAGGAGTCTCGCGCGCGCCTTCGACCGGCTCGACGGTCAGCGTAAGGCCGTGACGCGAGATCACGCGCACGCGCGTGCCTTCTTGCGGCAACGTTCGCGCCGCGGCCGCCTGCACGCGCCAGCGTTCGCCGTGCACGCGCGCCCAGCCGCCGCCGGACTCTTGCGCCAGCATCACGCCGATCGTGCCTGGCATCGCTTCGCTTCCGCTCACGACGGGCCGCCTGCGCGCCTTGAGCGCGACGCCCGATACGGTGAACACGAAGAGCGCAGTCAAGAGCGCAAGCCCGGCGACGAGGCCGATGGGAATGCCGAAGCCCGGAACATCGGTATCGATCAGCATGAGCGCGCCGATCGCGAACGCGACGATTCCGCCGATGCCGAGCGAGCCGAATGTCGGCAGAAACATTTCCGCGATCAGAAAGCCCATGCCGAGCACGATCAATCCCAGTCCGACGTAACTGATCGGCAGGAGTTGCAGCGCGAACAATCCGACGAGCAGGCAGATCGCGCCCGCGACGCCCGGCAGCACCATGCCGGGATTCGCGAACTCGAAGAAAAGGCCGTACATCCCGATCATCATCAGAATGAGCGCGACGCTCGGGTCGGTGATCGTCGCGAGAAAGCGGCTGCGCCAGTCGGGTTGAAGCACGACGAGCGGCGCCTGTTTCGTCGCCAGAGCGTGATCGCCGCTCGCGGTTTTGACATGCCGGCCGTCGAGTTTTGCGAGCAGATCGGGCACGTCGCTGGCGGTCACGTCGATGACTTTCTGCTCCAGCGCTTCCGCCGCCGACAGCGCCACCGCATCGCGCACCGCGCTTTCAGCCCATTGAGCGTTGCGTCCGCGCAATTGCGCGAGGCCGCGTATGTAGGCGGCGGCGTCCTGCATCTGCTTACGCGTTTCGGTCGATTGCGATTCCGCGGTCGATGCCGCTTTGCCCTCGCGATCCGCCCCGCCGATGCCAAGTTGCACCGGCGATGCCGCGCCGAGGTTCGTGCCGGGCGCCATCGCCGCAATGTGGCTCGCATAGGTGATGTACGTGCCCGCGCTCGCGGCGCGCGCACCGCTCGGCGCGATGAACGCGGCCACCGGCACCGGCGAGCCGAGTATCGCCTGAATGATCGAGCGCATCGAGAGATCGAGTCCGCCGGGCGTATCGAGTTCAAGCACGGCGAGTTGCGCGTGCTCGTCGGCGGCGCGCGCGAGCGAACGCACGACGAAATCCGCGCTCGCCGGTCCGATCGCGCCTTTCAGCGGAATCACGACGACGAGCGCGGGCGCGGGCGCCGCCACGACGCTCATCGGCGTGAACGCGAACGCGATCAGCAGCAGCGCGTCGCGCACACGCCTGCACAGCCACTCAGCGAGGTTCGTTTTCATCGGCGAAAACCGCGGGCGCGCGGGCGCGGCGGTTCCTCGTGTTCGGTCCCTCTTCCAGCTTAGGTCAATTGCGAAATCACGGCCGGCGCGTCGTTCGCCGCGTCGTTCGATCAATGATCTTTTCGACATCCGCAGTTTCGCCGAGTGCCGACACGAAGCGCGCCGTGTCGAAATCGCGGGACACGCAGCCGTCGAGATAGACGAACCGGCGCTGCAGCGTGATCCAGAGGCTCGTTTTTTCACGCCATTGCAGCGACGCGTTCAGCGAATTCAGGCGCCGCGTCACGCTTTCGGCAATTTCCTTGTCGTAGTCGTAGCTGTTCGAGAGACGGCAGCGGCCCGCGATCCAGCAGCTATTGCCGCGTTCGATGCGGTAATGCGCTTCGTCGAGCCACTCTTGCTCTGTTTCCAGCGGACCGGGCGGCGCGGGGCAATCGGCGATGGCGTTCGATACATGCAGGAATGGATCGTTGCCGCGGTTCTGGCGCTTATCGTCGGCGTTCGCGATGGATGGGGCCGCGGCGAGCACGGCCGCAAGCGCCAGCATTCTGTAAGCCGCGTTTGCTTTCATCGTGCGCGCCTTCTATCGAGCCATCGTCCAATCAGGATAGTCCATCCGCGCGAATGAATTCGCGCGCGGGAAGCCGGTAAACTTGCAGCGTGGCGCATCGCCCAACTCCCGCACCGAGACCGACATGAAACAGGCACTCCACCATCTGACGGTCGCGACAGGCTCGCGCGGCCTGCACGAAGTCACCCGCGAGATCGATCGCTGGATCGACCTTCAGGACATCCGCACCGGTTTGCTCACGCTGTTTTGCCGGCATACATCGGCGTCGCTGCTGATTCAGGAAAACGCCGACCCCGACGTGCGCGTCGACCTCGAACGCTATTTCGAAGCGGTCGCGCCGGAAGCGCCGGGCCGTTACGTACACGACACGGAAGGCCCCGACGACATGCCCGCGCACCTGCGCACCGCGCTCACGACCGTGCAGCTATCGATTCCGGTCGAAGCCGGCCGCATGGTGCTCGGCACGTGGCAAGGCATCTATGTGTTCGAACATCGGACGGCGCAGCACCAGCGCGAACTCGTCTTGCATCTGATCGGCGAGTGACCTAATATACGCACCGCGTATATTCAGGAGCGGTGACGGTGACTACGGGACTTCAGCAGCAGACCATTCTTCGCGACGCCATGCGGCGTCTGAACATGACCCGCGATGCGTTTGCGGCACGCATCGGCGTTTCGCGGCGCGCGCTCGATACGTGGCTTTTACCGGACGAGTCGCCGGAATCGCGAGCAATGCCGGAAATCGCTGCGCGCTACGTCGGCGAAATCCTCGGCGGCCTGCCAGAGACTGGAACATATACGCAAAGCGCACATCAGACCATCGAGTTCGAGGGCCGGCCGCAACTGGTGTCCATCGATCAGTTTTCGCGCGAATCGGCCGAGGCGCTGTTCCGCACGGCTGACATGATGCAGCCTATCGCGCGGCGCAAGAAGATCACGCGCGTGCTCGAAGGTGCGGTGCTCGCCAATCTGTTCTTCGAGGCAAGCACGCGCACTCGCGTAAGCTTCGGCGCGGCGTTCGCGCGGCTCGGCGGCTCCGTGTGCGACACGACCGGTTTCACGTTCTCGTCAATGGCGAAGGGCGAATCGATCTACGACACGAGCCGCGTCATCAGCGGTTACGCGGATGCGATCGTCGTGCGGCATCCGGAGCAAGGCTCGGTTGCGGAGTTCGCGCGCGCGACGAACATACCCGTCATCAACGCCGGCGACGGCCCCGGCGAGCATCCGAGTCAGGCGCTGCTCGATCTCTATACGATCCAGCGCGAATTCTCACGTCTCGGCAAGATCGTCGACGGCGCCCATATCGCGATGGTCGGCGACCTCAAGTACGGCCGCACCGTGCACTCGCTCGCCAAGCTGCTTTCGCTTTACAAGGGGCTCAAGTTCACGCTCGTCTCGCCGGGTTCGCTGGAGATGCCGGCGCATATCATCGAGCGCATCGGGCGCGGCGATCATGTGATCGAACAGACGACGGACCTACGCGCGGGTCTCGCGGGCGCGGACGTCGTCTACGCAACGCGCATCCAGAAAGAGCGTTTCGCCGACGAATCCATCGAAGGCTACACGCCGGATTTCCAGATCAACCAGGCGCTCGTCGACGATGTATGCGGACGCGACACGCTCATCATGCATCCGTTGCCGCGCGACAGCCGCCCCGGCGCGAACGATCTCGCCACCGACCTGAACCACGACTCGCGCCTCGCGATCTTCCGTCAGACCGACAACGGCATCGCGATTCGCATGGCAATCTTCGCGGTGCTGCTCGGCGTCGAACACCAGGTGCGTCATTCGATGCGCGATGCCGCGTGGAAGTCTCCCGCTTCGATAGGCCCGGACGACGCGGTGTTCCATGGCTTCGATTAATACGTTTTTTACGCGTCGTCACCGTATCTTCGCGTGCTGTTGATATCCGGTGGCCTATGCTTCTACACAGAAAAAACGTGATGGAGCAACGGTCATGGACATGTCGCTTGCGCGGGTGGCGAGCCGCCGAATCTCGCGCGATGTAACGTTCGGCCCGTGTCAGCGTGTGCGCGTGCTGGCGTCGGCCCGTTTCGCGGACAACGACGTTTCGCGGGAACGCATACGCGCACTGTTTCATTCGCCGCTCGGCATTTACGTGAGTCAGGCACAACGTGAAGGCTGCGAACTTCGCCTCGAATTCGATACGGCCAGCGAAGACCTCGCCTTCACGCTGCGCACGTTGAAACGCGTGCTGCCGGAAGCGCGTGTCGAACGGATTGCACCGCGCGTGTTCGCGCATCGGGTGGAGATGCGCGACGCGGGTTGAACGCGATCATGTAACAGGAGGCTGGTCTGCCATTTGCCCTTCGCGCTCATACAGGGCGGCCGGTCTCATTTGCCTGATCTCGTCGTCGCTAAGCTCCCACGTGTCCGGATCCAATGCGATACCCCGGTTGATCTCCGCGTCCTCCTCGTCAGTGGGGAGGATGAGCCCGTTATACATTTGCACCATATTGCCTTACCTCTCTTTTGTTGGCGCGGCGCAGGCTGATAATGCGTCGCGCTTCGTTCCTAAGCGTGTAAACCACGCAAAACATAAGGCCGCGAATAGGCACGATGGCAACTTCGCGAACCTCTCCATAATCTCGACGACCATCTACCTTCGGCACGATACGGTGCCACTCAATCTCCCCCGCAAGCTGAAGCGACACACCATGCTGAAGCCGATTGATCGCGTCCTTCAACGGGTCAAACGTGATGTCGAAGTGCATTCATTGTGGTTCCCGGAAGTAGAAGTGACAAGGCGCGAAACGTCTGATTCTCGGATTACGATTAATCCGAACTGCGAACGATTTCGCGTCCCTTCATTCTTCCGAAGACCTCATGGCTTTTCTATAGACCGATCGGCCAACGAGCACGTGTGATCCTGAAGCTCCTCGGACGACGCCCAGTCGCCGGGCTGCACATGATCGTTGAGCAGAAAGAACGCGTGCGCGCCATCGCTGCGCGCCGCGCCGACGAGCAGCAGCGTCTGCTCGCCCATCGTCTGACCGCGGCGCGCGGCATACGGCGCGACGAGCTTGAAAGGATCGGTGTGAGCGAGATCGGCATCGTCGATACGCATCGCGCTATACACATGACCGCGCAATCGCACGGGCAACGGCTGCCATTCCGTGCCGATGCCGGGCCCCACTTCGCGCAGCGTGCGTGCGACGTCGGGCGCAATGCAATCGACATGAATGTGCAACTGATTCTGCGTGCGCCCGCTCGCCGAATTGATCGCGAGCGAGACCTCGTCGCGCGGCAGCGTCCGGCCCAACGCGCGATCGACATAGACACGCGCATTCCACGCGTCGCGGAAATAGTTCGGCGCATCGGGCGCGAGCAGTTCGGGACTCTCGATGCCGCTCACGCGTACGGTCGGAATCAGCAGATATTGCGCGATGCCGACGATGTCCTTCAGCACCGCATAGCCGCCCGCGAGATTCACGTCCGCGCATTTCTGCCGGACCTGCGCGCCCTCGGCGGCCGGCTCGCAGTAGTCGTGGACGATGTGCCACAACGCGTTCGGATCGGCCGCGCACGCAAGCGGAAAACAAAGCGCGCCAAGCGCGGCGAGACGGCGAAGTGATTGCGGAATGTTCATTGGCATGATCGGGCAGCGCGAAAGAGTAGCCAGCCTGCCGGATTATGCTTGCACGCGTGTGAATGCGTCGAAACATGACGAAGCCCCGCATTGAAACCGACGCGGGGCTTTCGTCGAGCGGCGCGCGAATCAGGCTGCTTCGGCGCGATTCACCGGATGCGGTTCCTTCAGCTTGTTCGCCACGCGCGCCGCCTCGAAGTACGAGGCGTCCGGCGGACGCTTCAGATACTGCCCCGCGCCGCGCTCTGCACGCAGATCGCCGTCGACCCACGCGAGCGCGCCGCGCGTGAGCGTATGCGTCGCGACGCCTTGCACTTCCATGCCTTCGAAGACGTTGAAATCGACTTTCTGATGATGCGTCTTCACCGAAATCGTGCGCGTCGCGTTGGGATCCCAGACGACGAGATCGGCATCCGCGCCCACTTGCACCGCGCCCTTTCGCGGATAGAGATTGAAGATCTGCGCCGCGTTCGCCGACGTGATGCGCACGAACTCGTTGGGCGTGAGACGTCCCATGTTGACGCCGTGATGCCAAAGCACCGACATGCGATCCTCGACCCCGCCGCAGCCGTTCGGGATCTTCGTGAAATCTTCGCGGCCCATGGCCTTTTGCGATGCGCAGAACACGCAATGATCGGTCGCCGTCGTGTGAAGCTGGCCCGATTGCAGCCCGCGCCACAACGCTTCGCGATGCTCGCTCGTGCGGAACGGCGGGCTCATCACGTGCGCGGCGGCGCGCGTCCAGTCGGGATCGCGATACACCGATTCATCGATCACGAGATGACCGGGCAGCACTTCACCGAAAACGCGCAGCCCTTCGTTGCGCGCCTTCGCAATGACGTCGACGGCATCTTTCGCCGATACGTGAACGATGTAGAGCGGCACGCCGAGCACTTGCGCGATGCGGATCGCGCGATTGGCCGCCTCGCCTTCCACTTCCGGCGGCCGCGACAGCGGATGCGCCTCCGGTCCTTTGAAACCTTTCGCGAGCAGTTGCTTTTGCAGCTGAAAGACGAGCTCGCCGTTTTCGGCGTGGACGGTCGGCAGCGCGCCGAGTTCGAGCGAGCGCGTGAAGCTGTTCACGAGCACTTCGTCGTCGGCCATGATTGCGTTCTTGTAGGCCATGAAGTGCTTGAAGCTCGATACGCCGTGTTCGTGCACGAGCAGGCCCATGTCGCGATGCACGGACTCGTCCCACCATGTCACTGCGACGTGAAAGCCATAATCCGCCGATGCTTTTTCGGCCCAGCCGCGCCATTCCCTGAATGCGTCCATGAGCGGTTGCCTGGGACTCGGAATCACGAAGTCGATGATGCTCGTCGTGCCGCCCGACAGACCGGCGGCAGTGCCGGTGTAGAAGTCGTCGCTGGCGGTCGTGCCCATGAAGGGCAGTTCCATGTGCGTGTGCGGATCGATGCCGCCTGGCATTACGTATTGGCCGCCTGCGTCGATGATTTGCGTATCGGGAGGGGCTTCCAGGTCGGCACCGATGGCGAGGATGGTGCCGCCGGCTTGCGGGTCTGCGCAGAGGACATCGGCGCGGTAGGTGCGGTCAGCGTCGATGATGGTGCCGCCGCGGATTAATGTTGGCATTTGAGTGTCCCTCCGGTTGTTTGTTGCCTCTTGCTTTCGCTTTCGCTTTCGCTTTTGCGTTTGCTTTCGCTTTTGCGTTCGCTTCGCGGAATCCTGTAATCGTGTTGGTCTATTGGCTCTGCCCCTGTGCGGGGCGGCAGTCACTTTCTTTGCTGCTGCAAAGAAAGTAACCAAAGAAAGCAGCTTCTGTCACGCCCACGGTCACACGCACGTTGGGTAGTCCTCTCGTCCACCGTGGCACTCGCCTAACGTGTGCCCTCATCACAATCACCGGGCTTGGATCGCGCACGGTCCGTCATCTCGCGCCGCCTAGCTCATTGGTTCAGCACCAAATAGCTCCGGCCCCGCTGCGCGGCCGACCGATAAAGCAGGTCTGCACGTGCCTCACTACTGCGTGCCCCGCTGCATCGTCTCTACCTCACCGCACTTGCCGCCCATCGGTTTCCCTCGCAGACCCGACGGCAGCGCGTAGCGCTGTGCCGGAACCATTTCGCGCTGCACCGGTGTCCTCAACGGTGTTGGGCGGCAGACCGTGCGCGATCCAAGCCCGCTTGGGCCTACGATGGCACTCTTTAGGCGAGTGCCACGGTGGACGAGAGAACTACCCAAACTGCGTGTGACCGCGGGCTTGATAAGCTGCTTTCTTTGGTTACTTTCTTTGCAGCAGCAAAGAAAGTGACTGCCGCCCCGCACAGGGGCAGTGCTAATAGACCACAAAGAAACCGGGATCCGGCGAAACAAAAATATTCAAGCACTGAGAACCCTCGCCCCCGCGCCACCCCGCAACTTCATCCAGGACCCGTAAACGACAGCAGCAAGCAAGAGCCCAACAAACCAGGCATACGTATAGACCGTATTGAAGAACCCAGGCACATTCGGAAACGAAGCAGGAAACGCGGTATGCAAGAACCCTGGCAGATTCGGCAGCACGCCGACCAGCAACGCCACTACCGCCGCCACATTCCAGCCATTGCTATACGAATACTCTCCGTCCTCATCGAAAAGCTCGCGCTGATCGAGCCGCGTGCCGCGAATGAAAAAGTAGTCCACCATCAAGATGCCCGCAACCGGCCCGAGCAACGCCGAGTACCCAACGAGCCACGTGAAAATATACCCCTGCGTAGTAGCGAGAATCTTCCACGGCATCATGACGATGGCGATCGTCGCCGTAATCATCCCGCCCGCGCGATACGAAATCCCCTTCGGCCAAAGGCTGGAAAAATCATAAGCCGGCCCGACGAGATTCGCAGCAAGATTGCAGCACATCGTATCGAGCGTGAGGATGACGAGCGCAATGCCCACGCCGATGCCCGTCATGCGGCTCGTGAGATCGATCGGATCCCAGATCGCCTTGCCATAGATCACTACCGTCGCCGACGTCACGACCACCGATATCACCGAGAGCAGCGCCATCGGCACAGGCAAGCCGATCGACTGGCCGATCATCTGATCGCGCTGCGTGCGCGCAAAGCGCGTGAAGTCGGGGATGTTGAGCGCGAGCGTCGCCCAGAAGCCGACCATCGCAGTGAGACCCGGCCAGAACGTCGCCCAGAAAAGCCCTTCTTTCTTGCCGCCCGTGACGAACTGCGACGGCGCCGATAGCATCGAACCGATGCCGCCCGCCTTGCTCGTCGCCCACCACACGAGCGCGACGCACATCACGACCTTGATCGGCGCAGACCAGCTTTCGAGCCAGCGGATCGAATCGGTGCCATGCCAGATGAAGTAAAGCTGCAACGCCCAGAACACGAGAAAGCACGCGAGCTGCCCGAGCGATATGTCGATGACCGGCAGCGCCGCGCCGTGCAACGCGTTACCGGTGAGGATATTCAGGAGCGTATAGATCGCACTGCCGCCGAGCCATGTCTGAATGCCGTACCAGCCGCACGCGACGATCGCGCGCAACAACGCGGGCAGCTTCGCGCCCTGCGTGCCGAACGACGAACGCACGAGCACCGCATACGGAATGCCGTGCTTCGCACCCGCATGGCCGATCAACAGCATCGGCACGAGCACGATCATGTTGCCGAGCAGTACCGTCAATACCGCCTGCCACGGCGACATGCCCTGATCCGTGAGACCCGCGGCCAGCATGTACGACGCGATGTTCATCACCATGCCGACCCACAACGCCGCGAAGTGATACCACTTCCACGTGCGTTGCGCGGGGCCGGTCGGTGCGAGGTCGTCGTTGTACAGGCTGCTCGTTTCGACGTCATGCGCTGTCTGATTCATCGGATGCACTCCGTTTGAGTGTGCGGTTGTTCGTGAGAATTCAACGACGACGAGCGCTACGTTTATCGCTATTTTCAAGCCGCTTTCGCGGGTTCTTCCGCATCGATGCGCGCGGGATTGTTCGGGTGCGTGGTCCAGTTCGCGTACTCGCCCGCATCGACTCGCTCCATCGTGATGCACTGCTCGACCGGACAAACATGCATGCACAGATTGCAGCCGACGCATTCCGAATCGACCACTTCGAAATGGCGCTTGCCGTCCTTCTCTTTCAGGATCGCCTGATGCGACGTGTCCTCGCACGCGATATGACACAGCCCGCACTGTATGCACTTGTCCTGATCGATGCGCGCCTTGATGTCGTACTTGAGATTGAGGTACTTCCAGTCGGTGACGTTCGGCACGGCGCGGCCGCGAATGTCGTCGAGCGTCGCGTAGCCTTTTTCGTCCATCCAGTTCGAGAGGCCATCGGCGAGATCGGACACGATGCGAAAGCCGTAGTGCATCGCCGCCGTGCACACCTGCACGCTGCCCGCGCCGAGCACCATGAATTCAGCCGCATCGCGCCACGAGGAGATACCGCCGATGCCGGAGATCGGCAGGTTCGGCGTTTCGAGATCGCGTGCGATCTCGGCGACCATGTTCAATGCAATCGGCTTCACAGCGGGACCGCAATAGCCGCCGTGCGTGCCCTTGCCATCGACGGTCGGCATTGGTGCCATTTGATCGAGATCGACGGCGACGATCGAGTTGATCGTGTTGATGAGCGACACGCCATCCGCGCCGCCCTTGAACGCCGCGCGCGAACCCATACGGATATCGCTGATGTTCGGCGTGAGCTTCACGAGGCACGGCAACCTGGTGCCTTCCTTGACCCAGCGCGTGACCATCTCGACATATTCGGGCACCTGTCCCACGGCCGCGCCCATGCCGCGCTCGCTCATGCCGTGCGGACATCCGAAGTTCAGTTCGACCGCATCCGCGCCCGTGTCTTCGACTTGCGTGAGGATCCACTTCCAGTCGTGCTCGTTGCATGGAACCATTAGCGACACGATCAGCGCGCGATCCGGCCAGTCGCGCTTGACCTGTTCGATCTCGCGCAGGTTCACATCGAGCGGTCTGTCCGTAATCAGTTCGATATTATTCAGCCCTGCGATGCGTTGTCCGTTCCATTGCACCGCGCCGTATCGCGAGCTCACGTTGACGACATGCGGATCGAGCCCGAGCGTCTTCCACACGACGCCGCCCCAGCCCGCTTCGAAAGCGCGGTTGACGTTGTACGCTTTATCAGTCGGCGGCGCGGATGCGAGCCAGAACGGATTCGGCGACGTAATGCCGGCGATGTTGCAAGTCAGATCGGCCATGTTCGTGTTCTCCTTTTCTGGCTCAGGCGGCTTTGATCGCAGTCAGCTCGAACGACGCGTCGATGGACGCCGCCGCGAGCTTGCCGTCCTGCACGGCCTGCACGGTGAGATCGAGTCCTTCGTGGGTCGCGCAATCGCCGCCCGCCCACACTTTCGCGAGCGTCGTCTGACGGTTTTCATCGGTGACGATGCGCCCGCCATCGAGCGTCAGCAACTCGCAATCGATGCCGACGGGAACCAGCGCTTGCCCGATCGCCTTCAGCACCATGTCCGCTTCGATTACGATGCGCTCATCGCCGCGTTCGAACTCGACGCCGATCACATGGCCGTGATCGCCGAGCAACCGAAGCGGCTTCGCATGCGTGACGATGCTTACGCCATTGGTCTGCGCGAACTCGCGCTCGGCCCATGTCGCGCTCATGTTCTCGATGCCGCGCCGATACGCCATCGTCACCTGGGTCGCGCCGAGCTTGCGCGCCTGCACGCAGGCATCGACCGCGGTATTGCCGCCGCCGATCACGACGACGCGCCGCCCGACTTGCACGCTCGCAAGATCATCGGCCTGACGTACCTGCTCGATGAAATCGACCGCTTTCATCACGCCTTCGAGCGCTTCGCCTTCGAGCGCGAGTTCACGCACGCCGGCAAGACCGAACGCGATGAACACCGCATCGTATTGCTTGCGCAAATCGTCGAGCGTGATGTCGCGGCCGAGCGCTTTGCCCGCCTCGATCTCGATACCGCCGATCGAATGCAGCCATTCGATCTCGCGTTGCGCGAAGTCTTCGACCGTCTTGTATGCAGCGATGCCGTATTCGTTGAGACCGCCCGGCTTCTCGCGTGCATCGAAGATCACCGCGCGATGTCCCGCGAGCGCAAGCCGATACGCGCACGCAAGCCCCGCCGGCCCCGCGCCGACGATCGCAATGCGGCGCCCCGTTTCCGGCGCGCGCCTGAACAACGGTTCGCCCTTGGCCATCGCCCAATCGGTTGCGTGACGTTGCAATGCGCCGATCTTCACCGGCTCGTCGCCCTGATGATTGCGCACGCAGCTACCTTCGCAAAGTATCTCCGTCGGGCAGACGCGCGCGCACATGCCGCCGAGCGGATTGGCCGAGAGAATGTCGACGGCTGCGCCCTTCAGGTTGCCGTTGCCGATCTTGCGGATGAAGCCGGGAATATCGATGCTCGTCGGGCAGGCCTGCACGCACGGCGCGTCGTAGCAGTAGTGGCAGCGGCTCGCGGCGGCGTTGGCAGCGGTAGCGTCGAGAAGCGGCGCGACATCCGCGAACTCGCATGCGAGCTGTTCGTGCGTGAGGCGATGGCTCGCGATATCGCCGGTCGTTTTTGTGGTCATGCGCGTTCCTTGTGAGGACGTACGAGTGCCCGCCGTCCGCGTGCGACATCGCGGACGGTGTTGAACTTGAAAGAAAAAGCGCGCTGTTACGAAGCCGGTTCCGACGCGCGTTCGAGCATCGCGTGAAGCAGCACGTTCGCGCCCGCCTCGATCCACTCCTGCGTCGCGTCTTCGATCTCGTTATGGCTGATGCCGTCGACGCACGGCACGAACACCATCGACGTCGGCGCGACTTGCGCGAGATAACACGCGTCGTGGCCCGCGCCCGACACCATGTCGCGATGCGAATAGCCGAAGCGCTGCGCCGCCGCGCGCACGGACGCGACGCAAGCCGCATCGAACTTGACGGGCTCGTAATAGAAGATCTGTTCGAGTTCGGTCTGCAATCCGATCTCGTCCGCGATGCGCGCCACGCCTTCCCGCAATGCGGCGTCCATGCGCGCAAGCACGGCATCGTCGGGATGACGGAAATCGACGGTGAAGAACACGCGCCCCGGAATCACGTTGCGCGAGTTCGGATGGACCTGCATCATGCCGACCGTCGCGCAGGCGAGCGGCGCATGATCGAGGCCGATGCGATTCACGAGATCGACCACGCGCGATGCGCCCAGAAGCGCATCCTTGCGGCGCGGCATCGGCGTCGGGCCCGCGTGCGCTTCCTGTCCCGTGAGCGTGATCTCGTACCAGCGCTGACCTTGCGCATCGGTGACGACGCCGATCGTTTTGTCCTCGGCTTCGAGTATCGGCCCCTGCTCGATATGCAGTTCGAACGCCGCATGCAGCTTGCGGCCTCCGCACGGCAGGTCGCCCGCATAGCCGATACGCTTCAGTTCATCGCCGATCGTCTTGCCATCCACGTCCTTGCGCGAAAGCCCGTAATCGAGCGGGAACACGCCAGCGAACACGCCCGACGCGACCATCGCCGGCGCGAAGCGCGAGCCTTCCTCGTTGGTCCAGATGACGACTTCGATCGGATGCTCGGTCTCGATGCCGCGATCGTTGAGCGAGCGGATCACTTCGAGTCCGCCGAGCACGCCGTAAATGCCGTCGAAGCGTCCGCCCGTCGGCTGCGAATCCGCGTGCGAGCCGGTCATGACCGGCAGCGCGTCGAGGTTACGGCCCGCGCGGCGCATGAACACGTTGCCCATCTGATCGACGCTCACCGTACAGCCCGCTTCCTTCGCCCAACTCACGATGAGATCGCGTCCTTCGCGATCGAGATCGGTCAGCGCGAGACGGCAGACGCCGCCCTTCGGTGTCGCGCCGATCTTCGCCATCGTCATCAGGCTGTCCCACAGACGCTGGCCGTTCACCTTGATGGACGTATCGAGACCCGCCTCTCTGATTGCATCCGTTACAGCGTTCATTCGCCTCGCTCCTTACGATCGGACTTCGTATGTGAGTGACTTCGTTTCGTGCATGCCGGACTTCCGCGGTGCGATTCTGCACGGACCCGGTGCACGTTGTTCTTATGCGATGAATGATGCGAACCACGCGCCTCTGCGATGTTTCGAGCGCTCTTCAAATCCTGTCCAGTTGGACAGGTTGTAGCCGATTAAAATAAGCAAATCAACGTCTTTCGTGTGCGGGCAAACACGGAGAATACAAAGCGATAAGCATGCCATTGCGATGCAGCATCGGCGGGGATTGACCGTGAGCGCGCTTTCGTCGCGATGCAGCGCCGCACACGCGATTTACGCGCATGGCACGAACGGCCCGAATCAGGCACGATGCGGCACACACGGCGGAACATTTCGACGATGAGACACGACGACGCGGCTGAGCGCATCACCGGACACGAAGACATCGCGCCGCCATTACGGCGACGCAAGGCGCAAATACGCGAGAGCAACGAAGCACAACTGCTCGCGTGCGCGGAGGAAGTGTTCGCGGAGAAGGGACTCGAAGGCGCGAGCACGGCGATGATCGCGGAACGCGCGGGCTTGCCCAAGGCCAATCTGCATTACTACTTTCCAACGAAGCTCGCGCTGTATCGGCGGGTGCTGGAAGATCTGTTCGAGGACTGGCATCGCGCGGCGGATACCTTCGAATGCAGCGACGATCCGGTCGAAGCGATCGGCGGCTACGTGCGCGCAAAGATGGAGCTGTCGAGAAGAAGGCCGCTCGGCTCGAAGGTGTGGGCGAGCGAGATCATCCACGGCGCGCAGCACATGCAGGACATTCTCCACGAACGCGTGAAGCCGTGGCTCGATACGCGCGTGATCGTAATCGAAAGCTGGATCGCGCGCGGCTTGCTCGCGCCGGTCGAGCCGGACACGTTCATGTTCATGATCTGGGCGATCACGCAGCACTACGCCGACTTCGATGCGCAAATCCGCGCGTTGAAAGGCAAGCGCGCGCTCACGCGTAAGGCCTTCGACGAGCAGACCGAAGAAGTCGTGCGCCTCGTGATCCGCGCGTGCGGCGCAGTGTCGCCGCGTGTCGATGCGAAAGAGAACGCGCGATAAAAAACGCCGGCCGCTCGATAGCGGCCGGCGTCGACTGCTTACTACCTGTTGCTTACTGCTTACTTCTACTGCCGTACATCTGCGCTTTCTGATGTGCTGCTACTTCAACCGCTACTGCTCACTACCTCTACTGCCCTGCCCGGCGAAGCGTTGAATCGCGCTTCGCTCAATGACCGAAGTAGACCGAGTTGCGATCCGACATCGACACATTCGCGCGTGCGGCCGGCGCTGCCGCGCCCGATTGCGAAGTGCCCGCCGTCGAAGGACCGTAAGCGTTCGCGCCGTTCTCGGCGTTCACGCGTGCCTGCGCGGCTTGCAGATTTTGCGGATAGTTCACGCGATCTTCCGACGGGTTATAGCCGGCTTTTTCCAGCTGAACCAGTTCTGCGCGGACTTGAGCGCGGGTCACCGGTGCGTTGCTTTGTGCCGATGCGAAAGTCGGAGCGGCAAGAGCAGCGGCAACGACGAGTGCGGGAACGAATGCCTTGAACATGATGAACCTCCAATAGTCTTGTTTTGAGATCGAAACCGAATCGGAAGCGTTTTAAGCGGTTTCTGATTCCGTTTTGCTTGAAGACAGTGTAGGAGGCCGGGGCCCTAGGGGAAACCCCAATTTTCACGAAAAACAATTGTCAGAATCGCAATAATCCGTTTCGCTAGTTGGAGGCGTTGCACGCGAATATCGGAACCGCAACTTCCTGTTTAGATTAGATATTTTCGAGTCGGAATGATCGAAACGCGCCGTTTTGGGCGCTCGCGACAATTGCCACCATTGCACCGCCGCCAGCCAATCGCCATCTACGCGTCAGCGTTCACGTAGACGAGCGCCGCCGACACCAGTTCGCGCAGCAGCGGCTCGATCGCCCGCGCCTTGGTCTCGTCGTAAGCGAAGGGCGACGTCTCTTCCATGTAGCTGACGTGCGTCAGTTCCAGTTGAACCGCATGCACGCCCTTCGCGGGCTGCCCGTAGCGTCGCGTGATGTAGCCGCCCTTGAAGCGCCCGTTGGCCACCGTCGAATAACGTCCGTCACGCTCGACGATGCCCGCAAGATGCTCCGCGAGCCCCGGCGCCGCCGACGCGCCGTCCGCCGTGCCGAAGTTGAAATCGGTGAGACGGCCATCGAAGAAACGCGGCACGATCGAGCGGATCGAATGCGCTTCCCACAGCAGCACGCGGCCGTGCGCCTCGCGCAGCGCGTCGAGCTCGCCGGCGAGCGCGTCGTGATACGGCTGCCAGTACATCGCGCGACGCGCATCGATCTGCTCGCGCGACGGCTCGTGGCCAGGCTTGTAGAGCGGCGCCTTGTCGAAGGTATCGGTCGGGCACAGGCTAGTCGTGTCGCGGCCGGGATAGAGATTCGCGTCGTCGGGCGGACGGTTCAGATCGACGACATAGCGTGCATAGTGCGGGCTCAGGATCGATGCGCCCAGTTCGCGCGCAAACGCGTAGAGGCGTTCGAGATGCCAATCGCAATCCTCGGTGAGCTTCGCGACGGGCGTCATCTCGTCGGCGAGCGCGCAGGGAATCTGCGTGCCGCGATGCGGGATCGAAATCAGAAGCGGCGCGCTGCCGCGTTCCAGCGTGAAGATCGAAGAGTCGTTCATGGATGACCTCAATCCAGCAAGCCGCGCAATGCGGCGCGATAACGCGCGAGCGCTTCGTCTTCCTCTGCGTGACGGCGCGCATCGATGACCTTGCGGCCGGAGACGAAGACATCGCGGATCGGCGTTTCACCATGCTCGCAGAACACGGCGCTCGACAGCCACGCGTCGCTCGCATGTCCGCCGATGCCCGGGTTCGCATCGTCGAACACGAGCCAGTCCGCGCGCGAGCCGGGCGCGAGCACGCCCACCGGCCGGCCTGTCGCGTGCGCGCCGCCTTCGAGCGCGGCATCGAAAAGACGATCGGCGGGACGGCTCTGCGTCGGCGACGCCAGCACGTTGCGTTGCTGACGGCACAGGCGCTGGCCGTATTCGAGCAGACGCAGTTCCGAGCGCCAGTCGACGCCGACATGACTATCCGATCCCACGCCGATCCGCCCGCCCGCATCGAGATAATCGCGCGACGGAAACACGCCGTCGCCGAGATTCGCTTCGGTCGTGAGACACAGGCCCGCGATCGCGCCGCTCGACGCGAGACGCGCGCATTCGCTCGCATCGACGTGCGTCGCATGAACGAGGCACCAGCGCTCGTCGACATTGAAGCGTTCGAGCAGCCATTGAACCGGACGATGCCCCGTCGCCGCGACGCACGCGTCCACTTCGGCCATCTGCTCCGCGATGTGGATGTGCACCGGCGCGCGCTCGAAGCGCGCATCGAGTCCTTCGATGAGCGCCGCGATCGATTCGCCCGACACCGCGCGCAACGAATGCGGCGCGACGCCGTAACGCCGCGCGCCGTTTTCGGGCCGCGCGCGCGCGAGCGAATCGATGAGTTCGAGCAGCGTATCGGGCGTATTCAGAAAGCGCCGCTGATCGTCGCGCGGCGCGCTCTTCGCAAAGCCGCTGTATTCGTAGAGCACCGGCAGCATCGTCATGCCGATGCCCGCGCGCTCCGCTGCATCGACGGCACGCTCGGCCAGTTCCGCGCGATTCGCATAGGGCGCGCCGTTCGCTGCGTGATGCACGTAATGGAACTCGCATACCGACGTATAGCCCGCCTTCAGCATTTCGATGTAGAGCCAGTGCGCGATGTCCGCGAGCGATTCCGGCCCGATGCGCGCGGCGAAGCGATACATGAGATCGCGCCAGCTCCAGAACGTATCGGCGACGCTCGCGCGATATTCGGTGAGTCCGGCCATCGCGCGCTGGAACGCGTGCGAGTGCAGGTTCGGCATGCCGGGCACGACCGGCCCCTTCGCCCGTTCGACGCCCGCGGGCGCCGCGCTGTCCGGTTCGACGCGCACGAGCGCGCCCGCGTCGCCCCATTCGAGCAGCACGTTGCGCCGCCAGCCATCGGCGAGGCGCGCGTGCTCCGCAAAAAATGCGTTCATCTTGCGTCTCCCTGGCTACAGCATGTCGATGCCGATATGCAGCCACGATGCGCCGTCTTCCGCGACGCATTCCATCTCCGTTGCGCGATCGACGCGAAACGTGTCGCCTGCTTCGAGCGTATGACGCGTGCCGGCCGCTAGTTTGATATCGATGCAGCCGTGCGCGCAGAACAGGAAACTCACGTCATGCTCAAGCTCGAGCGAGCATGAAGCGCGCCCGATGTTCACCGTGGCGCGCGCGCGATCGCGGCGCACCATCACGTTGAAATCGCGCGTCGGGCCACGATGGAGCGTCGCGTGTATCGATGTTTCACCGGCGAAGCGCGCCATTGCGAGCGGCGCGTCGAGCGCATGCACGCGGCCGTGCGCTTCCGTCAGACGCATGCCCGCGCCGTCGAGCAGCACGAGCACGCGGTCGACGCCCGCGAAGGTCGAGAACGCGCCATCGGATGCGACATCGGCAAGCGACAAGCGCCACGCGAACGCATCGAACGATGCGCCCGCCGGCCCCGATGCGATCTCGCGGGTAATGCCACCGCCATTCTTCCACGGCACGCTCGCAAGCGAATCGGCACGAATGATCATGATGCTCAGAAGTGTCCGGTGAACTGATAGCGATCGCCCGGATGCCAGAGATTGGCCACCGATGCGACCGCTTCACGCGACCATGTGCGCCGATGCAGCAACAGACACGGCTCGTGCTCCGTCATCGCGAGCGCAAGCCGGATTTCCGCCGATGGCACCGACGCCTCGATCCGGTATTCGACGCGCTGCAACGGCGCGGCTGTCATCAAGTATTGATTCGGCGTGATCGTCGTAAAATCCTGGCGCGCGTATTCGGGCGCGAGCGCGGGATTCACGTAACGCTCTTCCATCTGCACGGGCTCGTCGTTCTCGAAGTGGAGCACGCGCGAATGAAACACCGGGCTGCCGAGCGCGAGATGCATTTCGGCGGCGAGCGATTCATCGACGATCGAAGCGCCCAGATGCAGCACATGCGCGCGATAAGCATGACCGCGCGCGACGATCTCATCGGAAATGCTGCGAATCTCGACGAGCGTCGACGCGTACTTCGGCTGCGCGACGAACGTGCCCGCGCCCTGCACGCGCGTCAGCACCTGTTCCGCGGTCAGTTCGCGCAGCGCGCGGTTCACGGTCATGCGCGCGACCTTGAACTCGCGCGCGAGCTCGTTCTCGGAAGGCACCTGATCGCCCTCCTTCCACTCGCCGACGTGAATGCGCTGGAGAATGTAATCCTTGATCTCCTGATACGCGGGCGTGCTCATTCGGCCTGTTCCGATGCGAAGGAGAACGGGCTGTGCCGCGCGATCGCGCCGTCCTGCACGAGCGTCGCGATGGCGGCGATATCGGGCGCGAAGTAGTGATCCAGGTCGTAATGCGGGACGTGCGCGCGCAGCGTCTTCATCACGTCGAGAAGCGGCGCACTAGTCTGATGCGGTGCGCGCAGATCGACGCCTTGGGCCGCCGCGAGCAGTTCGATCGCAAGAATGTTCGCCGTATTGCTCGCGATATCGCCGAGCTTGCGCGCGGCGAACGTCGCCATCGACACATGATCTTCCTGATTCGCCGATGTAGGCAGCGAATCGACCGACGCCGGATGCGCGAGCGTCTTGTTCTCCGACGCCAGCGCGGCCGCCGTAACGTGCGCGATCATGAAGCCGGAGTTCACGCCGCCGTCGCGCACGAGGAACGGCGGCAGGCCCGAGAGCGTCGCGTCGATCAGGAGCGCGATGCGGCGTTCCGCGAGCGCGCCGATTTCGGCGGCGGCGAGCGCGAGATTGTCGGCGGCGAATGCAACCGGCTCCGCGTGGAAGTTGCCGCCCGAGAGCACTTCGCCGGTGTCGGGGAAGATCAGCGGATTGTCCGACACGGCGTTCGATTCGATCAACAGCACGTCCGCCGCGTGACGCATCTGGTCGAGGCACGCACCCATCACCTGCGGCTGGCAGCGCAGGCTGTACGGGTCCTGCACCTTCTCGCAGTCCGCGTGCGACAGGTTGATGCCCGAGCCCTTCAGCAACGTGCGATACGCCGACGCTGCTTCGATCTGCCCGCGATGGCCGCGCAGCTCATGAATGCGCGCATCGAACGGAACGACGGAGCCGGCGGCCGCATCGACGGACAGCGCGCCCGCGACGAGCCCGGTGCGGAACAGGTCCTCGATCGCGAAGAGGTTGTAGAGCGCGAGCGCCGCCGACGCCTGCGTGCCGTTGAGCAGCGCGAGACCTTCCTTCGCCTGCAGCGTGAGCGGCTTGAGGCCCGCGATCTGGAGGCCGTCGAGCGCACTCGCGCGTTCGCCGCGAATCGTCACTTCGCCGATGCCGAGCAGCACCGTCGACATATGCGCGAGCGGCGCGAGATCGCCCGATGCGCCGACCGAACCCTTGACCGGAATGATCGGTAGAACGTCGGCATTGAAGAGCGTGATAAGCGCGTCGATGACTTCGCGGCGGATGCCCGAATGACCGCGCCCGAGACTCGACAGCTTGAGCGCCATCAGAAGGCGCACGACCGGACGCGACATCGGCTCGCCGACACCGACCGCGTGCGACAGGACCAGATTTTTCTGCAGCAGTTCCAGTTGATCGGCGGGAATGTGCGTGTTGGCGAGCCGCCCGAACCCTGTGTTGATGCCGTATGCCGGATCGCCCTTCGCGGCGATCGCGGCCACGGCGCGCGCGCTGGCGTCGATGGCGTCGAAGCTGGCCGGATCGAGTTGCAGCGGGTCCGAGCCTCGCGCGATGCGGCGCAGTTGCGGCAGAGTCAGCTTTCCGGGCGTGAGCGTAATCATGGATCGTCCTGTCTATACAAGTTAGACTCAAGTCTAAACGGGCAGACTGGACGAAACAAGAGGTTATCCGGGATTACACTAGGTCGATCCCGGAAACATCACGCTTCTTGTCTATACAGATGTCACTGGTACAGCACCTTCTCCATGACGAACTGGACGAAGCGCTGTTCCCGCACGACGACCGCGCGCGCGAGCAGCATCGTGAAGCCGCAATACTCGAAGAACGGGCGGCCGGTGACGCTCGAATACGTGTGCAGCGTGGTCAGTCCCGCGGTCTCGGCTTCGGCTTCGATGCGCGCGAGGAGCGAAGTCGCCACGCTTTTGCGCTGATGGATCGGGTCGACGAACATCATGTCGATGAGGCCGTTCTTTTCGAGATCGGCGAAGCCCGCGAGCTTGCCGTCGACGAGACCGACAAAGGTCGGACGGCTCATGCGGGCGAGTTCCCATTCGTCGCGATCGGCTTGCGCCCAGGCTTCGATCTGCGCTTCGGTGTAATCGGCCGAAGCCGTTTCGCGAACGGCGCGTTGGAACAGATCGATCACACCGTCGAGATCGCTCGCACGATACGGTCTGACTTCGATGAGCGGCAGCCCTGGCATTTCATCACCTTCGTTACTAAAAAGAAAAAAACGCTGCCGAGGCAGCGAGGGTTCGGCGTTATACACGCGGCAAAAATTTGTACGGGAAATGTGTAGGAATCGGCGTACGCAAACGTTCAAATCGCGGAGAGAGGAAGGTAGCGGCGCGGCGTCGGGAAGTCCTTCAGGAAGCTACGGCCACGGTCGCGATGCCGAGCGCGGTCATCAGCAGCGACGCCGCGACGTGAATCGCGATCTCGCCGATCGCCCAGCCGAGCCGTCCTTGCTGGAGATGCGCGACCACCTCGGCGGAGAACGTCGAAAACGTGGAAAGCCCGCCCATCAATCCGGTGATGATGAACAGCCGCCACTCCACCGGGATGTCGGGAAAGCGCGCGAAAAACGCGACTGCGACGCCGATGATGTAACCCGCGATGACGTTCGATGCAAACGTGCCCAGCGGCAAATTCGGAAAAATCGCATTCAGACGCAGGCCGAGAACCCATCTGAGCAGCGACCCCAACCCGCCGCCGAGCCCCACCGCGATGATCGACAAATACATGAAGTGTGTGTTACCGGTTTTAAGTTAACTGCGTTATGCCTCGCCGGCGAGCCGGTCGATCAGCGCGCCACGGCTCGTCTCGACGATCCAGCCGCCCTTGTGCCGCAGATGCGCCGCCCACGTGCCGTCGCGCCGCTGTTCCCAGCACCCGGCTTCGCGCCCGTCGATGAAAAGCGAGCCGCGCACGACGAGCTGCGGATCGGCGGGGTCGAGCACTTCGTCATCGTTATGTTCGAGCTTCACGGTATGCATGAGCGTCGTCTGCAAAAACACGTCAAGACCGGAAGGAAGCGGCCTCGCGAAAGACCTTATTCTAACGATACTCGAAGCGCGCGGTTCAATCCCTCACCGTAACATGAAGGACATTGCCGAAAGGCAATTGAGTGTCCGCACGACATGTTCGACCGAAGGCGCATCGAAAGCGAGCGTCACGGCATCGATGCGTTCGAGCGTCGGCCATTGGCAGAAGAGATCGGCGAATGCGCTCGTCTGCGCGCGCAGTTCGCATCGATGTTCATCGTGCGCCGCACGCTTCGCATGTTTCGCCGACGGCGCCGCTTCGATCGCCTCTATTGTTTCGCGCGCGGCGAGCCGGATCGCGTCGCATGCGGCGGCGGGCGTTTCGGTGATGCCGCTCGAATAACCGTGCGCGGTCTTCACGCACAAGAAACGCGCGCCGGGAAACGCGGGCAGCGTTTGCGCGCCGAACACGTCATCGCCAGTCAGGAGCGCGACGCGTGCGCCGTGCTCTTCGGCAAGCCTGCCATAAAGCCCCGCTTCGCCGACTTCTTCGCCGTCGAGCATGACGCGCGCAAACGCGGCGCTGTTGATCGTGTGCGCGAGGATGCCGCGGCTTTGCGCACGCGCGTGATAGCCGATCATGAACACGACCTGCGGCGACGCCTCCAGTCCCGCCATCATGCCGAACGTGCGCGGCTTGCCGAGAACGAGCCGCACACGCGGATCGAACAGATCGGGCAGCAGATTGCGAAAGCCGCCATGCGAATCGTTGATCCACACTTGCGTCGCGCCGCCGTCGAACGCGCCTTGCGCAGCCGCGTTCGCCTCGTGGGTCATCCAGCGGCGCGCGTGCTCGTATTCGGCATTGCCGGCGCGCGTCTGCTCGGGATGAAACACGCCCGCAATGCCTTCGATATCGGTCGAAATCAGCACTTTCATGGTGTTGTGCGCAATGCGTCCTTGAGCGAGACGCGCCGATGACCATCGCGGCCCGCGACCGTCTCCGCGCTGAAGAGCGCATCGAGTATCGCCTGTTCGACGCTGTCGGCGGCGGCCTGAAAAAGAGGATCGAGCCGCGCGTCGGCGATCAGCGGCGGCATCGTGATGAAGTCCGCGTCGTGCGGCAACGTGTACGCCGTCGAGAACGCCAGCGCGATATCGCCGCTTCCATGACCGTAGACCGATCCGGTGCGCGCGAGACCGGCGGCGGCGCGCATCGCGAGTCGGCGCAACTGACGCGCGTCGAGCGGCGCATCGGTTGCGATCAGCATGATGATCGAACCTTGCTCGGGCTTTTCATCGACGCTCGTTTGCAGTGTGCGCCCGAGCGCGTCTCCCGCGACGATCAACTGCTGCAACTTGCCGAAGTTCGCCAGCACGAGCACGCCCGTCGTAGAAGCGTTGCCGCCGATATGCACCACACGCGAGGCCGAACCGATGCCGCCTTTCAGCTCGAAGCACGACATGCCGCGCCCCGCGCCCACCGCGCCGCGCTCGAAATCGGCGCTGCACGCGTCGAGCGCGCTCGCGTAATGCGCTTCGTGAATCGCGAGTGCCTGCATGTCGTTGAGATAGCCGTCGTTGCATTCGAAGACGAGCGGATTCACGCTCGGGTCTTCCCGTCCGACACGCAGATTCGCGGCGATCGCCGCGCGAATCTGCGCATTCGCCACCGTGCCGACGCTAAAGGTATTGGTCAGCGCGACAGGCGTTTCGATGACGCCGAGTTCATCGACCTGAACGAGCCCGACGCTCTTGCCGAAGCCGTTGATGACGCACGACGCGGCGGGCGTCTTGTTGCGATACATGTCGCCGTCGTGCGGACGAATCACGGTGACGCCGGTTTGCACCGCGCCCTGCGCGAGCGTGCAATGACCGACCGTCACGCCCGCGACATCGGCGATGGTGCCGCGCGGCCCCGCGTCGAGCGAACCGATATGCGTCATGGCCGGTCGAGCTTCGGATCGAGCGCGTCGCGCAGGCCGTCGCCGAGCAGATTGAACGCGAGCACCGTGAAGAAGATCGCGAGGCTCGGGAAGATCGCGACGTGCGGCGCCATCGCCATGTCGGCGCGCGCTTCGTTGAGCATCGCGCCCCACTCGGGCGTCGGCGGCTGCGCGCCGAGTCCGAGGAATGAAAGGCTCGCGGCCGTGATGATCGACGTGCCGATGCGCATCGTGAAGTACACGACGACCGATGAAATCGTGCCGGGCAGAATGTGCCGCGCGAGTATCGTCCAGTCCGATGCGCCGATGCTCTTCGCCGCCTCGATGTACGTGAGATGCTTGAGCGCGAGCGTGTTGCCGCGCACGAGGCGTGCGAACGCGGGAATGCTGAAGATCGCGACCGCGCACACGACGTTGACCATGCCGTTGCCGAGAATCGCAACGACGCCGATGGCGAGCAGAATGCCGGGAAACGCGAACAGCACGTCCGCGATGCGCATGACGATGCGGTCCCACCATCCTTCGTAATAGCCCGCGAGCAAGCCGAAGAACGTGCCGATGACCGCGCCGAGCACGACCGAGAGCAATCCCGCCGTCAACGAAATACGGCTGCCGACGAGTATGCGGCTCAGAATGTCGCGGCCCAGCGAATCGACGCCGAACCAGTGCGCCGCCGATGGACCCGCGTTGAGCGCATCGTAATCGAAATAGTTCTCCGGATCGTAAGGCGCGATATACGGCGCGACGATCGCGATCACGATCAGCAGCAGCACGAACACGGCCGCGATCATCGCGATGTGCTGCCGCCTGAACTTGCGCCAGAACTCGGTCCACGGCGTGCGGATTTCTTGCGGCGCGGTCGACGCGCTTTGTACTGTCACGCTCATCGCGCCCTCACTTGAAACGGATGGTCGGATTGATGATCGCGTACAGCACGTCCACGATCAGATTGATGACGATGAACTCCAGCGAGAACAGCAGCACTTCCGCCTGAATCACAGGATAGTCGCGCATCTCGACGGCATCGACGAGCAGGCGGCCGAGCCCCGGCCAGTTGAACACCTTCTCGACGACGATCGAGCCGCCGAGCAGAAAGCCGAATTGCAGGCCCATCATCGTGACGACGGGGATCATCGCGTTGCGCAGGCAATGCTTCACGATGACCATCGGCTCATGCACGCCTTTGGCGCGCGCGGTGCGCACGAAGTCCTCGCCGAGCACTTCGACGAACGACGCGCGCGTGAAGCGCGCCATCACGGCGGCGACCGCCGCGCCCAGGGTGATCGACGGAAGCACGTAGCCCTTCCATGTGCCGTCATCGACGATGGGCAGCCAGCCGAGCTTCACCGAGAAAATTTCCATCAGCAACATGCCGAGCGCGAACGCCGGAAACGAAATGCCCGACACCGCGAGCGTCATCCCCAATCGATCCGGCCAGCGATTGCGCCACACCGCAGACACGATGCCGATCGCCATGCCGAAGATCACGGCCCACACCATGCTCGCGAGCGTGAGCCATAGCGTCGGCATGAAACGTTCGGCGATCTCCGTCGACACAGGCCGCTTGCTGCGTGTCGACGTGCCGAAGTCGAAATGCACGACCTTGCCGAAGAAATTCACGAGCTGTTGCGGCAGCGGCTTGTCGAGGCCGAGATCGGCGCGCACGAGCGCGACCGTGGCTTCGTCGGCTTCCGCGCCCGCCGCGAGACGCGCGGGATCGCCCGGCAGCATGTGCACGAAGAAGAACACCAGCACGGCGACGATGAAGAGCGTCGGCAAGAGACCGAGCAGGCGTTTGGCGATGAAGTTGAGCATCGTATTCGGTCGGATGCGGCCGGGCGGCGAAGCCCGGCCAGTGCGATTACTTGATCGCGATTTCGTCGAAGCTGAACGAGCCGTCCGGCATCACGTATGCGCCCGACAGACGTTTGCTGCGCGCATACACGACCTTTTCCGTGACGAGGAAAATCCACGGCGCATCGGCCCAGATGCGTTTTTGCGCATCGGCGTAGAGCTTCGCTTTCTCGGCGCGGTCGGTCGTGGCGAGCGCTTTCGAGAGATCGTCGTCGACCTGATCGTTCTTGTAGTACGCGGTGTTGAAGAGCTTAGGCGGGAACGACGCGCCGCCGAGCAGCGGCGAAATCGCCCAGTCCGCTTCGCCCGTCGACGACGACCAGCCGATGTACAGCATCCGCACGGGCGCCGTCTTCGGATCGGGCGCGCTCTCGATGCGCTGCACGCGCTGCCCCGCTTCGAGCGCTTCCACCGATGCCTTCACGCCCACTTGCGCGAGCTGCTGCTGCACGAACTGGATGATCTTCTGCGCGGTCGTGTGGTTATAACCCGACCACAACACGGTTTCGAAGCCGTTCGGATAGCCCGCTTCCTTCAGCAGCTCGCGCGCCTTTGCGGGATCGTATTTCCAGGGCCCGAGCTTCGTCGAATAATCGACGCCCGGCGGCACGACGCCTTCGGCCGGCACCGCATAACCCGCGAATGCGACCTTCACGAGCGCTTCCTTGTTGATCGCATAGTTCATCGCTTCGCGCACCTTCGGATTGTCGAAGGGCTTTTGCAGCGTGTTCATGCTGACGTAGCGCTGAATGATCGACGGCGCCGCGATCAAATCGACCTTCGGGCTCGCCTTGAGCGTCGCGGCCTGCTCGAATGGGATCGAGAACGCGAAGTCCGCTTCGCCCGTTTGCATCAAGGCGGCGCGCGTGTTGTTATCGACGACGGGCTTCCAGTCGATCATGTCGATCTTCGGCAAGCCCTTCTGCCAATAGCCCGCGAACTTCTTCACCTTCAGGTCGTCGGTCTGCTTCCATTCGACGAATTCGAACGGGCCCGTGCCGACGGGATGGAACGCGATCTCCTTGCCGTACTTCTGCAATGCCGCCGGCGAAATCATCACCGCCGACGGATGCGCGAGCACGTTGATGAACGCCGAGAACGGGATCTTGAGCGTGATCTTCACCGTGTACGGATCGACCGCTTCGGTCTTCTCGATCTTGTTGAAGAGGTTGTAGCGCCTCAGCTTGTTGTCGGGATTGGTCACGCGGTCGAACACGGCTTTCACGGCCTCCGCGTTGAAGTCCGTGCCGTCCTGGAACTTTACGCCCTGGCGCAACTTGATCGTGTAGACCTTCGCGTCGGGACTCGCTTCGTAGCTCGTCGCGAGCACGTTGCGGATCTTCATGTCCTTGTCGAAGCCGAACAAGCCTTCGTAGAACGACTTCGCCACCGCTTGCGAGAGCGTGTCGTTGGCGTCGTAAGGGTCCATCGTCGTGAAGGTCGAGGCGACGGCCATCACGGCCGTAGTCTGCGCGTGCGCCGCGACCGGTGCGAGAGCGGTCAGTGTGGCAAGCGCGCTGGCCGTGAACATTGCGCGCAAATTGAAGGACGGCATCGTTGGGCTCCTTGTTGAAGTGCTCTTAGAGGTGCTCTTAGTAAGCGCCGCCAACGTGATGCTCGGCGACAAAGTGATCGGGTCCGACGGCAACCAGTTTCGCGACGATCGGCTCATCGCCGAGTTTGCGGATCGGGCTCGGAATCTCGTCGGCGGCGAGCATGCGCTTAGCGTGCCGTCGCGACGGATCGGCGACCGGCACCGCGCTCATCAACTTGCGCGTGTACGGATGACGCGGCGCTTCAAACACCGCCGCGCGCGGTCCGATCTCGACGATCTGCCCGAGATACATCACCGCCACGCGATGACTCACGCGCTCCACGACCGCCATGTCGTGCGAGATGAAGAGATACGCGACGCCGAGTTCGCGCTGCAGATCGAGCATCAGGTTGACGATCTGCGCGCGCACGGAGACATCGAGCGCGGACACGGATTCATCGGCGATCACGACTTTCGGATTCAACGCGAGCGCGCGCGCAATCGCGATGCGCTGCCTTTGTCCGCCCGAGAATTCATGCGGATAACGCTGTGCGGCTTCCGGCGGAAGACCGACCTTTTCGAGCAGCCAGTCGACGCGCGCCTGCGCCTCTTTACCGCTCGCGACGCCGTGCACGAGCAAAGGCTCCATCACGGAGAAGCCGACCGTCAAACGCGGATTGAGCGACGCGAACGGGTCCTGAAAAATGAATTGGATGTTGCGTCGAAGCGTTTGCAGCTCATGGCCTTCGAGCTTGCTGATATCGCGTCCGTCGAATTCGATGGAACCGCTCTGACTCTCGACGAGCCGGAGCAGCGAGCGGCCCGTCGTCGACTTGCCGCATCCCGACTCGCCGACGAGCGCAAGCGTTTCGCCCGGCCGCAGATCGAAGCTCACGCGTTCGACCGCATGCACCGCCGCCGTTGTGCGCCCGAACAGGCCGCTCTTCACCGGAAAGCGCGTGACGAGATCGCGCACACGCAGAATCGGCTTGATGGATTCATCGACGGCGGGCTGCGTCTCTTTCCCGACCGCTTCCGATACGCGCAGCGCGCTCGCATCGTCGGGTGCGATCTCCACCGGTTCTACTTCGAGGATCGGGAATTTCGCGGGGCGGTCGGTGCCGCGCATCGCGCCGAGCGTCGGCACGGCGGCGAGCAGCGCCTTCGTGTACGGATGCTTTGGCGCATGAAAGAGCGCGTCGGACTGCGCCTCTTCCACTTTCTCGCCGCGATACATCACGAGCACGCGATCCGCCACTTCCGCGACCACGCCCATGTCGTGCGTGATGAAGATCACGCCCATGTTCATCTCGTCCTGCAAGCCGCGCACGAGTTGGAGTATCTGCGCTTGAATCGTCACGTCGAGCGCGGTCGTCGGCTCGTCGGCAATCAGCAGCGCAGGCTTGCATGACAGCGCCATCGCGATCATCACGCGCTGGCGCATGCCGCCCGACAACTGTTGCGGATAGCGCGCGAACACGCGCTTCGACTCGGGGATACGCACGAGATCGAGCAGACGCAGCGCTTCCGCGCGCGCGTCGGCGCGGCTCTTGCCTTGATGCAATGCGATGGCTTCCGCGATCTGATCGCCGACCGTGAAGACCGGATTGAGCGATGTCATCGGTTCCTGGAAGATCATCGCAATGTCGGCGCCGCGCACGCCGCGCATCGTCGCCGACGATGCTTTCGCGAGATCGTGAATCCGCCCATTGCGCCGCCGGAAGGCGATGCTGCCCGACACGATCTGTCCGCCGCCGTGCTCGACGAGACGCATCAGCGCGAGCGACGTCACCGACTTGCCCGAGCCCGACTCGCCGACGATCGCGAGCGTCTCGCCGCGATCGACGGTGAACGAGATATCGCGCACGGCTTCGATCGTGCGCGAGCGCGAGCGGAAATTCACGGACAGGTTCTGCACGTCGATGACGCGCGAGTCTGGCAAATGCAGTGGCAATGTCATCATCGGTAAATCGCCGTGACGGGCGCAGCGCCTACGCGCGCAAATCCACGATACATGCCTTCCGTGTTGAACGGCAGCACGACGTTGCCTTTCGCATCGACAGCGATGAGTCCGCCGCGTCCTTCGATACGCGGCAGCTTGTTCATCACGACATCGTTCGACGCTTCTTCCAGGGACACGCCGCGGTACTCCATCTGCGCCGATACGTCATACGCCGCGAGCATGCGCATGAACATTTCGCCCGTGCCCGTCGTCGAAACCGCGCAGGTCGCGTCGTTCGCGTAACAGCCCGCGCCGATCATGGGGGCATCGCCGACGCGCCCCGCCTGCTTGTTCGTGATACCGCCCGTCGATGTCGCCGCCGCGAGATGGCCGTTCGCATCGAGCGCGACCGCGCCGACGGTGCCGAACTTCTTGTCCGGATCGATGGGATCGTTCGGGCCGTTATCGAACGAGAACTTCGTCATCGCATCGTGATCGAGCATCGTGCGCGATGTGCCGCGCGCCTTCTGCCATTGCTGATAGCGCGCATCCGTGTGGAAGTACGACGGATCGACGAGTTCGAGACCTTGCGCTGCTGCGAACGCCTCCGCGCCCGCGGCCGTGAACATCACGTGATCGCTCACGTCGAGCACGCGGCGCGCGGCGAGCACCGGGTTCCTCACGCGCGTCACGCAACTGATCGCGCCGGCTTCGAGCGTTGCGCCGTCCATCACGGAGGCATCGAGTTCGTGTGTGCCTGCCGCCGTGAACACCGCGCCGTGGCCCGCGTTGAAGAGCGGACAATCTTCGAGCAGACGCACGGCCTCGGTGACGGCGTCGAGCGCGCTGCCGCCGTCGGCGAGCACGCGCTGGCCGGCGCTCAAAATATCGGTGAGCGCGGCGATGTAGCGCGCTTCCATCTCGGCGTTCATTGCCTGGCGCAGGAGCGTGCCCGCGCCGCCGTGAATCGCGATGACTGGTGTGACTTTCATGATTCGCGCGGCTCCGTGTGAGTGTGGCGTTTCGCGGGCGTGCGGCGCGGCGTGTCGACGGTCTGCGTCTTCTTCGACATCGACGGCGCGACGAGCCACGGCAAAACGAATTCCGTCAATCCCGATGCCGCCTCGACCGAGCGCTTCGCCCGATGCGCGACCGCATCGCACAGCGCTTCGATGACGGCGAGCACGGCGGTATCGCAATTCGCCGCGAGCCTGCGCTCGGCGCGGATCGCGAGCACGAGGTCCGCGACGTGCGCGAGCGGGGACGCGGCGCTGTCAGTAAGCGCGACGACGCGCAAGCCGTGATCGTGCGCGAGACGCGCGAGCGTGATGGTGTCGTCGACATAACGCGGGAAGGCGATCGCGACGAGCACATCGCCGCGCGACGCCGTGAAGAGCCTGCGCGCCGCATGCGACGGACCGCCTGTCAGCGCGAGCGACTGCACGTTCGCGCAATACGGCGTGAGTCCGTGCTCCATCAGACCGGCGAGAAACGCGCTCGCGCCGTAGCCGATCACGAAGACGCGCGGCGCGGCGAGAATTGTCTCGATGATCGCTTCGGCGTTCGCGCCATCGACGGATGTTTGCGCAAGACGCAGATTCGCCGCCGCCTGCGCGAGCGATGCATCGAACACTTCGGCGCCGCTCGCAGGCGATTCGAGCGCCGTGCGCAATCGCTCGACCGGCGCGATGGTCGCCTCGAAGCCGCGCACGAGCGCCTCGCGAAACGCCGGATAGCCGGAGAAGCCGAGCGCGCGCGCGAACCGGTTCGCCGTCGCGACCGACGCGCCGACCGCGCCCGCGAGTTCGTCGATACGCATCGTCGCCGAACGGAACAGGTTGGCCAGCACGAACGCTCCCATGCGCCGATGGATCGGCGTGAGCGTCGGCATGGCCGCGGCGATGCGCGCGGAGATGAGATCGTCGGCGCTCGCGGGCGCGCGAACCCGAACCGATAGTGAGCGAGTCATGAAATGCGCTGCACACTCATGGCGATGAAACGCGATGAAAGTATATTTACTCGAAAAACCCGCCAAAAAAAATTCATTTTCATCGGACTCGGGTTTTCGATAACGCGGGCAAGTGGGCTGCGTCCGATGCATCGATCGCGCACGATCATGCACAATACGAAGCGCGTCGCGAGGCTAAAGCGCGCGTTTCCAGTCTCCAAACTCCCCTATGAATTTCGATTTCCTGCCCGATCCGCTGCCTCATCTGCTCGCCGCCCATCCGTGGGCGCAAACGCTCGCGGGTCTCGTCTCGCTCGCGCTGATCGCGCTCTTCGTGCAGTGGGTGATGGCGCGCATCGTGCTGTATGTCGCGCATCGGCTGCTCGTGCTCGCCGGGCATCAGAAGTGGGACCGCGCGTTCATCAGGCATCGCGCGTATCACAGGCTCTGGTATGCGGTGCCGTTCGCAACCGTCGCGCTCGGCATCGACGATGTGCCGCGCATCGGCGCCTGGTCGACGATGATCGGCCGCGTCGCGCACGGCGGCGCGTGGGTCTGCATCTTCTTCGCCGCGGGCAGCGCGCTTTCCGCATGGCAGGACGTCTATGCGGACAGCAAGGAAGCGCAGACGCGCTCGATCAAGGGCTATATACAGATCGGCAAGCTGGCGCTCGCGCTCGTGTGCGGCGTGCTCGTCCTGTCGATACTGATCGATCGTTCGCCGCTCTGGATGCTCTCCGGAATCGGCGCGCTCTCCGCCGTGCTGCTGCTCGTGTTCAAGGACACGTTGCTGTCGCTCGTCGCGAGCACGCAGTTGACGTCGAACGACATGCTGCGCATCGGCGACTGGATCGAAATGCCGCAAGCCGCCGCCGATGGCTTCGTGAAGGACATCGCGCTGCATACCGTCAAGGTGCAGAACTGGGACAACACCGTGACCACGGTGCCGACCTACAAGCTCTTTTCGGAGAGCTATCGCAACTATCGGCACATGTTCGAATCGGGCGGACGGCGCATCAAGCGGACCATGCGCATCGACGCGCAATGCGTGCGCTTTCTAACCGATGAAGAGACCGCGCGCCTGAAACGCTTTCGCCTGCTGCACGATTATCTGGAACAGAAGCAGACCGAAGTGGAGCAGGCCAACCGCAATCTCGGCGAACTCGCGAACGAGCCCGCGAACCGGCGGCGGCTCACGAACATCGGCACGTTCCGCGCGTATGGGCTCGCTTATCTGCAGCGGCATCCGGAGATCCGCCAGGACATGGCGATCATGGTCCGCATGATGGAACCCGAATCGCAGGGCATTCCGATCGAGGTGTATTGCTTCACCGCGACGACCGCATGGACGCAGTATGAGCGCATTCAGGGCGACGTCTTCGACCATCTTCTGTCGATTCTCCCGGAGATGGGCCTGCGGCTCTATCAGGCGCCGTCGGGCAGCGACTTCGCAGGCGTCGCGGGCCGTCTGCGCGGCGAAATGCCGACCATGTGACGCGCGCGATTCTCGCCGTCAAAAAGAATCAGGCAAGAATCCGCCATTTTTGTGTATTCACGTTGACGCTTCCCGTCCGTACGATCTAACCATCGCCGATGCGCCTTTTTTCCGCAGCTTCAACGCCGCGGCGGAGCCGTTCGTTCCGCGCATCGCCATTCAATCGTCATAAAAGGAAAACTCAACGTGATCGATCGCGTCCATGCCATGCGTGTCTTTACGCGTGTCGTCGATACGAACAGTTTCACGCGCGCCGCCGAGTCGCTCGGCATGCCGCGCGCGAGTGTTTCGACGACCGTGCAACAACTCGAGGCGCTCGTCGGCGTGCAATTGCTCGCACGCACGACGCGGCGCCTGAATCTCACCGTCGACGGCGCCGCTTATTACGAGCGCTGCGCGCAGATCCTCGCCGATATCGACGAACTCGAATCCGGTTTCGGCGCGGGCGAGGAGCGTCTGCGCGGGCGGCTGCGCGTCGAAATGCCGGATACCGTCGCGACGTCGATCGTCGTGCCCGCGCTGCCGGAGTTTCACGCGCGTTATCCGCACATCGAACTGTCGATCGGGATCGGCAACCGGAATGTCGATCTCGTCGGCGAAGGTGTCGATTGCAGCGTGCAGCTCGGAGAATTGCCGGATTCCGGTCTGATCGCGCGCCGGCTCGGCATGCTCGAACAGGTGACGTGCGCGAGTCCCGCGTATCTGGAAAAGCACGGCATGCCGGAAACGCTCGACGAACTCGCGCAGCATGTCGCGGTGAATTGTCTGTCCGAGAAGAGCGGACGCCCCGCCGATTTCGACTTCGACGTGGACGGCGAGGCCGTCACCATGAAGATGCGCGGTTTCGTGCAGGTCGCCGACGAGCACGCGTACCTCGCGTGCGGCGTCGAAGGGCTCGGGCTGATCCAGCCGCTGCGCATCGCGGCGCAGCCTTATCTGCGTTCCGGACAACTGCGCGAAGTGCTGCCGCAATGGAAGTCGCCGCCGCTCGAGGTGTCGGTGGCATTCCTGAAAAGCCGTCAGGCGACGCCGCGCGTGTCGGTGTTCGTCGACTGGCTCGCGACGCTTTTCGAGCGTTCGCAGCAGATCGACGCCACGCTGACGAGCCTGTATCGCGCGGCGCAGCGTCGCGGGCCGACGCGCCGCGATCGGCCGGAGGAAGAAACCGCCGACGCGTGATGCAAGCGTCGCGCTATCGCACTGGCGTGGCGGCATTCGCGCCCACGACCGTATTCCATTTGCGCACTTCCCATCGCTCGACGAGCCCGTTCGTCACGTAAGGATCGTTCTTCGCGAAAGCCTCGGCGGCGGCCGGTGAATCGCTGTGAAAAAGCAGCATTGCGCGATCCGAGGGCGCATCGAGCGCGCCCGCGAGCACGATCTCCCCGCGCTCCACCGCCGCCCATGCGAGGGCCAGATGCGCGTCGCGGAATTCCGCGCGCCGCTCCAGATAGTCTGAACGAAGTTCATAAATCAACAGGTAGTGCATCGCCAATCTCCTTTCAGTGGCACGCAGGCGCATCATCGCCTTAGTTTGTCCTATTTCCGAGATCGAAACTAAGAGTTCAATCGGATGTCTCTGATCGTCTAACGATAACGTATCGAAGATCATGTGCGGATACTGTCAAGGACTCTGCCATGAACCGCGATCAACCTCCCTGCAACATGTGCGCGAAGCACGATTGCCGCGCATGCGCGTGGACATCGCCGCTCGACGCCTCATACCGCGCGCTCCTCCGCTCCCATTCCATGCTGTCGCTCGTCGCGCTTTCCGTACAGAACCCGGAACCCGCGCCCGCGGAACCGTCCTGGCTGGCCGTCGCGGGGAAGCGCATCGTCAACTTCTTCTCGGAACTGACGCTGCGCGCACGCTGAGAGAACGCAATTTCAGTCGTTTGAAAACACCATTTTCGTAAAGATGTTTGCACGAATCTTTTTAGGATAACTGTGCATATAGAATGCGCCACACCCTCGCGCTTGCGTCAAGCGCTCATGTAGAAAGGAAATTCAGTCGATGAGCATCAATCTGGTCCAGGCGGTCAACGCCGCGATCTCGGAACCCATCGCGGAGCAATTGTCGCAGCAGTTCGGCATTCCGGGGCAGATCGTCCGGCAACTCGCATCACGTATCGCGCCCGGACTCGTGGCATCGCTGATGGACCGGGCGACGCTCGTTCCCGGCTCGCAGTCGGTGTTCTCCGTCATCATGCAGCAGGAGACGAATGCCTATATCGCGGATCAGCTACCGAAACTGATCGCGACCACTGGCGGGCTCAAGCAGCTCGAAACCAACGGTCATATGCTCGCCGCGCTCGCGACCGGACAGCGCGTCGACGCTCTGACCGACGCCGTATCGGCCGAAACGGGCGTTCCCACGCAAGCGACGTCGGCGCTCGCCGGCATCGTCGCCGCCGTGCTGTTCGGCGTGATGAAGCGGCACTTCCTGCTCGCGCAGTGGGGTCTGCCGCAGCTTCCCAAGCTGTTGCGCGAACAGGTCGGCGAGATCAATGGGTCGATGTCGAACGCGGTGGCTACGGCTATCGGCGTCGGCAATACGGAAGGCTTCACCAGTTGCATCACGCCGCGCCTGGATACGGTCGCTTCGAGCCTCGAACCGCACACCGATCGAGATGTCGCGATGGTGGCGGCGGGAGCGCTCCCGCCCGAGCCGGCCATGAAGGCGGCCCCGCAAAGCGCGCCTGTTTCGAAACCCGTGACGCCGCCCCCGCCGCCGATGCGCGCGCCCGTGCGCAAGCCGTCGCCGAAGCGTTCGAACAAATGGGTCTGGATGCTGTTCGCGGTGCTGGCCGCCATTCTCGCGCTGGTCTATTACCGCGGCTTCACGCATAGCGGCAGTGTCGATCTGAGCGCCGCGCCCGCCACGCAGCAGGTCGCGAGCGAGCCGGAGCCCGCTTCGTCGGCCATGCCGCCGGTTACGGCGATTACGACCGAAGCGCCGGCTGCGGCGCCCATCGATCCGCCGGAGGCCTCCACGAGCGCGGCGGCATCCAAGCCCGCACCCGCATCCTGGAAAGACGCGCAGTTGCTGTTCAACGTCAATGCTTCGGGCGCTCCGGCGATCGAGGCGACCGTTGGCACGGAAGCAGAGAAGAAGCATCTGATCGATGCGCTGACTGCGCGCTTCGGAAAGGCCTATACCGCGACCGTTTCGGTCGTTCCCGAAACGCGTCCGGCAACCTGGCTCTCGCGTCTGAACGACTTCTTCCCGCTCATGGCCGTGCCCGGTGCGGAAGCTAAGATCAGCGGCTCGAAAGTCGAACTGAGCGGCACGGCGGCGAGCGCGAAGTCGGGCTGGACGGATCGTCTGCGCGGCGCGCTCGGCGGCATGTTCCAGGTCGCAGCGTTCGACGTCGACGGCGCAGTCGCCACCGCGACGCAATCCTTTCGCAGCGCGATGAAGAGCCTGCTCGCCACCGAAACGCCCTGCTCCGGCAGCAAGCTGACGCGCGTGCTGGACCTCCAGGTCGTCAACTTCGCGCGCTCGAGCGCGCAAGTGCCTGAAAGCGCATACGCCACGCTCGGCGAAACGGCCCAATTGCTCAAAAATTGCGCCGCGAAAGGTTCGATGGTCAATCTCGAAGTCGCTGGATTCTCGGACGCGCAAGGCGCGGCATCCGCGAAACTGGAAGTGTCGAAGGAACGCGCTCAGGCGGTCCGCGGATACCTCGTTCGAAACGGCGTCCCGCCGCAATCGCTCACGGCCGCAGGCTACGGCGACGCGAACCCGATCGCCGACAACGATACCGCCAGCGGACGTTTCGCGAATCGCCGGATCGAGTTTGTCGTCAGAAAGGGCTAAGCGAGAACCCTACTCGCGTGATTCCGCTCACGACGCCGTCGCACGAAAGCGCGACGGCGTTTTGCTTTTTGCGCGCGCCGTCAGCGCCTCGCAGCCGGTCTAGTTCGGCTTTGCGAAATCGTTCTCGGCCCAACGCTCGGCGCTTGCCTTGCTGAGCTTGAATGCGGGCGACACGCGCACGAACGCGAGTTGCGCGCCATACGCATCGAAGGCCTTGAGATTGGCGTACGGATCGTCTTCATCCGGAACGATCTCCAGCGTGACGGTGATGTCCTCGCCCGCTACGCCGATGGTGACATTCTTGTTCAGCATCGCGTGACGCTGCTGTTCATGCCGCCGCAATACTTCCGATGCCGTCTTGACCAGCGTGCGGAACGCGTTGGCATCGAGCGGCTTGGGATTTTTCTTGTCGCGGCCCATTGTCCACGGGCCGACGAGCGCAGGCTCCGCCTCGCCCGTCTGGATCATCTCGACGGCCCAGCCGTCGTCGTCTTCGTTCTTGATCACGCGCGCGGTCCAGCCGTCGTCGCGCCACAGGCGGTCTTCGTGGATCGCGTCCTCGGTGGAGGAAAAGTCGGAATCGGTCATGGTGTGAAGGCATGCAGTGAGGCAATGCGACGAATTTTACCTTGGGGCGGCGCGCGGCATCGTTTGTGCTTCGAGGGTTGGCCGAACGGCCAGTGTCATACCCAAACGCATTGCGCCGTGCTAATTTGAATAGGCCGGGATCATCCGGAATCCATCCGCAACGCTATCAAGAAGCCTTAAAACTCTGCCAAGGAGCAACCGCATGCTTGCATTCATCGGTACTTTGATCGTCGGACTCGTCGTCGGTCTCATTGCGCGGGCCATCAAGCCAGGCGACGACAGCATGGGCTGGATCATGACCATCGTCCTCGGCATCGCGGGCTCGCTGATTGCGGGCTATGTCGGCCGGGCGCTAGGCTGGTATCAGCCGGGACAGCCGGCGGGCTGGATCGCCTCGGTGATCGGCGCGATCATCCTGCTCGTCATCTGGGGCATGATCCGCAAGCGCGCCTGAGGGCACGTCGGGCATGTAAGTGCCGTGCCTCGTCGTTTCATTTTTTGCAAAACGCCTCGTCGGCATTCGAACGAGGCGTTTTTTCATCGCGCGATGTTGTCGATCCGATCGACATCGATTAACGCTCCGCCCCGCACCACACGATGCGGAACCGAACCGCCGAGCCAGTACGAAAGCTCCGCCGGCCTGCCGATTCGCCACGCGACGAAATCCGCGGCCTTGCCGGCTTCGAGCGAACCGTGCGTCGCGTGCAGCCCGAGCGCCCTTGCCGCGTGAATCGTCACGCCGGCCAGCGCTTCTTCGGGCGTCAGGCGAAAGAGCGTGCAACCCATGTTGAGCATCAGCCGCAACGATAGCGCCGGCGACGTGCCGGGGTTCGAATCGCTCGCGAGCGCGATCGGCACGCGATGCCGCCGTAGCGCATCGACCGGCGGCAACTGCGTTTCGCGCAGCATGTAGAATGCGCCGGGCAGAAGCACGGCGACGGTGCCGGATTGCGCCATCGCGATGGCGTCGTCCTCGGTCATATATTCGAGATGATCCGCCGACAGCGCGCGGTAGCGCGCCGCGAGCGACGATCCATGCAAGGACGACAACTGCTCGGCATGCAGCTTCACCGGCACGCCCAGATCGTGCGCGCGCTGGAACACGCGCTCGACTTGGGCCGCCGAGAACGCGATGTGCTCGCAGAACGCATCGACGGCATCGACGAGGCCTTCGGCGACGAGCGCGGGGAGCATTTCATCGCAGACATAGGCGATGTAATCGTCCGCGCGATTCGCATATTCGGGCGGCAACGCGTGCGCGGCGAGGCAGGTCGTGCGCACGGTCAGCGGCAGCGCTTCGCCGAGACGCCGCGCGACGGCGAGCATCTTGCGCTCGTTCGCGAGATCGAGGCCGTAGCCGGATTTCACTTCGAGCGCGGTCACGCCCTCGCGCAACAAGCCGAGCGCGCGCGCTCTCGCGGTCTCGAAGAGCGCGTCCTCGCCCGCTTCGCGCGTCGCGCGCACCGTGCTCGCGATGCCGCCGCCGCGCGCCGCAATCTGCGCGTAACTCACGCCTTCGAGCCGCTCTTCGAACTCGCCGCTCCGATCGCCGCCGAAAACGAGATGCGTGTGACAGTCGATCAGACCCGGCGTGACCCACGCGCCTTCGAGATCGACTCGCTCGCATTCGCCGATATCCGGCGCCGCCGCGCGCGGCCCGATCCATTCGATGCGCGCGCCGTCCGTCAGAATCGCCGCGTCTTCGATGGCCGAATATTTGCCATCGACCATCGTTGCCGCGCGGCAGTGTTGCCAGAGCGTTCTCATCGCTTGTCGATCATCGGCAGATCGAGGCCTTGCTCGCGCGCGCAGTCGACCGCAATGTCGTAACCCGCATCGGCGTGACGCATGACGCCCGTCGCCGGATCGTTGTGCAGGACGCGTGCGATGCGCGCGTCGGCTTCAACGCTGCCGTCGCACACGATCACGACGCCCGCGTGCTGCGAGAAGCCCATGCCGACGCCGCCGCCGTGGTGGATCGACACCCACGTCGCGCCGCTCGCCGTGTTCAAAAGCGCGTTGAGCAGCGGCCAGTCGGACACGGCGTCGGAGCCGTCCTGCATCGCTTCGGTCTCGCGGTTCGGGCTCGCGACCGAACCGGAATCGAGATGATCGCGGCCGATCACGACCGGCGCCGACAACTCGCCGCTGCGCACCATCTCGTTGAACGCGAGGCCAAGCTTCGCGCGCAATCCGAGCCCGACCCAGCAGATGCGCGCCGGCAAACCTTGAAAGCTGATGCGCTCGCGTGCCATGTCGAGCCAGCGATGCAGATGCGCATCATCGGCGATCAGCTCTTTGACCTTCGCATCCGTCTTGTAGATGTCCTCGGGATCGCCCGACAGCGCGGCCCAGCGGAACGGCCCGACGCCACGGCAGAAAAGCGGCCGGATATACGCCGGCACGAAGCCCGGAAAATCGAACGCGTTCCCGACGCCCTCTTCCTTGGCCATCTGGCGGATGTTGTTGCCGTAATCGAACGTCGGCACGCCTTGTTCGCGGAACGCGAGCATCGCGCGGACGTGCTCGGCCATTGATTGCTTCGCGGCCTTCACGGTCGCCGCCGGATCGCTTTGCGCGCGGTCGCGATATTGCGCCCAGGTCCAGCCTTTCGGCAGATAGCCGTTGAGCGGATCGTGCGCGCTCGTCTGATCGGTGACCATGTCCGGGCGCACGCCGCGACGGACGAGTTCCGGCAGCACGTCGGCCGCGTTCGCGCACAACGCGACCGACATCGCGCGGCCTTCGGACGTGTAGCGCTTAATGCGCGCGAGGGCATCGTCGAGATCGCTTGCCTGTTCGTCGACGTAACGCGTCTTCAGACGAAAATCGATGCGGCTTTGCTGACATTCGATGTTCAGCGAGCACGCACCCGCGAGCGTCGCCGCGAGCGGCTGCGCGCCGCCCATGCCGCCGAGACCGGCGGTGAGCACCCAGCGGCCCTTGAGGTCGCCGCCGTAATGCTGGCGGCCGGCTTCGACGAACGTCTCGTAGGTGCCCTGCACGATCCCTTGACTGCCGATATAGATCCAGCTTCCGGCGGTCATCTGACCGTACATCGCGAGACCTTTCGCGTCGAGTTCGTTGAAGTGTTCCCAGTTCGCCCAGTGCGGCACGAGATTCGAATTCGCGATGAGCACGCGCGGTGCGTTTTCATGCGTGCTGAACACGCCCACCGGCTTGCCGGACTGGATGAGCAACGTTTCGTCCCCTTCCAGACGCTTGAGCGTCTCGACGATCTTGTCATAGCACGCCCAATCGCGTGCCGCCCGGCCGATGCCGCCGTACACGACGAGTTCTTTCGGATTCTCGGCCACTTCCGGGTCCAGATTGTTCATCAGCATGCGCAGCGGCGCTTCGGTCAGCCAGCTTTTGGCGTTGAGTTGCGTGCCGCGCGGCGCGCGGACCTCGGTATCGCGAAAGCGGGAAGAAGTCACGGAAGGCTCCAGAGCATCGGGGAAAGAAGATCGGCGGACGCGCACGGTCAGCCAAGTCGGTTCCGGCTCATCTTCTTGTATATACAACTTAGGGGGTACTAGGGAAATCCCGAGGCCGAGAGGTGGATTCGTGCGTCTTCTTGTATAGACAGCGTCAGGGCACCGGGAGGCCGCCGTCGCGTTTCACTTCGCGAAGCGAGAGCATCGATTCGACTGCCGTCACGCCGGGCAAGGTGCGCAAGACGTCGCGCATGAAGATGCCGTATTCGTCGAGATTGCGCGCGACGATCTGAAGCAGATAGTCCGCCGTGCCCGATACGTTATGGCACGACACGATGCGCGGAATGCCCTGAATTTCGCGCTCGAAACGATCCGACAGCGCGCGGTCGTGCACGCTGAAGCGCACCTGCGCGAACGCGACGACGCCCAGTTCCAGCGTTTTGCGCGATAACACCGCGCGATATCCGTCGATGAAGCCGTCGCTTTCCAGCCGCTTCAGACGGCGCGCGCACGGCGTTTCGCTCAAGCCGACGCGCTCGGCAAGCTTCGCGACGGAAAGACGGCCGTCCTGTTGAAGCGCGACGAGCATTGCGCGGTCGATACGGTCTAGATCGTTCATGGTGTTTCCCATTTTTTCGAGTAATGATTCTAGTGTAAAGCTCCAAATTAATACGATAAATCGACGCAAAAGACCACAAAACGCTCCTATCGAAGTGGCACCATGAAGTCTTCCAACAGGAGCGCATCATGGTTTCGGCACATCTGCTTTGGGTTTTCATCGGCGCGCTGGCAGTCGTCTACGCGCTGCCCGGACCGGACATGGCCCTCGTACTGCAAACGAGCGGCACGCGCGGCTTTCGGCACGGACTCGCCGTTGCGGCCGGACTTGCCACCGCGCGCGCGACGCACGTGACGTTATCGGCGCTCGGCGTCGCCGCGCTCTTGCGCAGCGCGCCGTGGCTCTACGACAGCGTACGCATCGCGGGTGGCCTGTATCTTTCGTATGTGGCGATTCAGATTTTTCGCTCGCCCGCGTTCGGACTCGACGCCGCGCCCGGTCGAACGGCGGCGCTCACGCTGCGTTCGGCCTACGCAAAGGGGATCCTGAGCAGCATTCTGAATCCGAAGGCGCTGCTCTTCTGCTCCGTGCTGCTGCCGCAGTTCGTCCGGCCGGAGGCGGGGCCGGTCTGGTCGCAAGTGCTGGAACTGGGCGTCGTGCTGATCGCGGTCGGCGTGTTGTTCGATCTCACGCTCGCCGCCTGCGCAGTGCGGATTTCGGGATGGCTGCGCCGTCATCCGAAGGCGCAGACCGTGCAACGCTGGACGTTCTCCGCCGCCCTGCTCGCGTTCGCAGCGCGTCTTTCGCTCGACTGAACTCAGGTTTCGAGCGGCTTCAGAAAAAGCTCGTGCTTGGGCGCGAAGTGCGCGTAGAGCGGCAGGATCGCGCCGCCCATCGCGCGGGCGTCGGGGCCGATCTGTCCTTCGACGAGACGCGGCCGCGTCATGCCTTGCCAGTCGAACGCGGCGAGCGCGTCGTCGCTTCGGCTGATGACTTCGCGCAGCAGCGCGCGGTCGATTTCCCCGTCGATGACCACGGCTTCGAGATCGAGCAATGCCGCCGACGACGCGATGGCCGTCGCCAGCGCGGGACAGGTCTCGCGCATCCACGCTTCCGATAACGCGCGCAGTTCCGTCGACCACGCGCGCTCGTCGTGCGCGGCTTCGGCCGGCACGCCCGCCGCAGCGAACGCCTTCTCCAGCACGTACACCGACGCCGTGTTGAGCAACTGACCCGCACGTTTGCCCTTGCTGCCGATCAGCGGCAACGAGCCGATCGCGCCCGCGTTGCCGCCCGGCCCCGCATGCAGCCGGCCATCGATGACGAGCCCGCCACCGATGAACGTGCCGATGAACAAATACAAAAAATTACGTATTCCGCGTCCTTGACCCATCACGAGTTCGGCGGCGCACGCGGCCGTCGTGTCCTTGGCGAACTCCACGGGCAGCGCGGTCATCGCTTCGATCCGTGCGCGGATGTCGATGTCGTTCCACGCCGCGAGCGCATCGGGCGGCGTATCGAAGAAATCGCGCCAGCCGCCGAGCCACAGCGGCGCCGCGACGCCGATGCCCGCGATCTTGAGCGCATCGTCGCCGAGCGCGGCCGTGACGCGCGCGAGCCGCTCTTCGAGCGCGGGAAAGAGCGTGTGCGGATCGGGATACGGATACTCCAGCGTCTCGCGCGTACGCACGTTCCCGGCGAAATCCATCGAGAGCACGTCGAGACTGCGCCGCCCGACTTTCACGCCGATGGAAAACGCGCCGTCCGCGCGCAGCGAAATCGGCACCGAAGGCTGCCCGATGCGCCCGCGCACGCGCGAACGCGGTTCCTTCGCGAGCAGGCCGTCCTCGATCAGATGATCGACGATCAGCGAAACGGTCTGCATCGACAGACGCGTCATGCGCGCGATATCGGCCTTGGGCAGCGCGCCATGAAGCCGGATCGCCTGCAGCACGATGCGCTCGTTGAACTGACGCATGCCGAGCTGATTGGAGCCGACGGATTGCATCGAAGCTTTGCGCGCGGGCCGTTCAGACATCGGCCCGCGCCTCGCGGCGCAGGCGTGCGCGCCGGAAATGATTCATAAGGTCGTCCCGCTAGATTAATTCGAGTGCTTTTATTTAAACATCCGCGCGGATTTTTTTCCGGATTTTTAGCCGGTTATGGTCGATGCGAGCGCCATCGCCATCAACCTCGTTTCCGAAAACATGAGCACACTCGAAGCCCTCCACGCGATCGTCAACGACGACAACGCGCCGCAGATCATCCGCGATCACATCGTCGATTCGTTGCAGTTTGCGTTGCGCAACCATCCCGGCTACTTCACGCGCAAGGAGATTCAATGGCTCGCGCAATGGGATGACACGCGCATTCCCATTGCAGCGGCGAAAATTCTGAATGAGATGAAAACGGCGTGAGTCGCGGCGCGTTCAGTGCGTGCCCGACGCGCGCGCGTGCCATTCGTAGTCGAACACGGTGGCCTGCACCGGCTCCGACAGACCTTCGACGAAGCTGATCACTTCCGGATCTTTCAGGAAGCTCGCGGCCGAGCTTGCCGCGAGAATCGCCGCGCTGTCCTGCGGCCGCGCGACGAGGAAGCCCTGCACGTAATCCACGCCGATTTCCTGCAGCGCGCGCAAGGTATCGACGTCCTCGACCCATTCCGCGACGCTGCGCATCCCGAGATTGCGCGCGAGCGCGACGATCGCCTCGACGATCGCGATATCGGCCGGATGCGCACACATCGAACGCACGAATTCGCCGTCGATCTTCAGCGCATCGGCGGATAGCGCCTTCAGATATTTGAACGACGTGTAGCCCGCGCCGAAGTCGTCGAGCGCGATCTTGCCGCCCATGTCGTGCACGCGCGCGATGAAGCGCTGCGTGTTTTCCAGATCGTGCAGCGCGACGCTCTCCGTGATTTCGAGACAGAGGTAATGCACGATGGACTGATGCCGCGCGAAGAGCGCGAAGATGTCCTCCATGAACTGCTCGTCGTTCAGCGAGCCGCCGGAGAGATTCACGCAGATGAACTGCGTGTTGGCGAGCCGGTGCTGATGCGCCTCGATCCAGTCCAGCAATGTCGAGATGACCCAGCGATCGATCGCGGCGATATTGCCCGATTCCTCCGCCGCGACGATCACCTTGCCTGCGGGCAGCGTCGCGCCGTCGGGCGAGCGCATGCGCAGCAGGACTTCGAAGTTGAGCGATTCGGTCGGCGCTGTGAGCGACATGATCGGCTGCATCACGAGGAACAGGCCCGGCGGAAGGCGATTGCGCCCGAGCGTCTCGACGAGCTTCAGTTCTTCCGCGCGCTCCTCGAAAGCGGCCGCGCCCTTGCGATACGTGACGAGATGCGTGTGCGCGACTTTCTTCGCTTCGCGGCACGCGCGATCCGCGTGCGAGAGCGCGTCCTGCACGCGCACGCCGCGCGAGCATTCGACCAGACCGATCGACGCCTTCACCTGGAACGCGCGATTGCCGACCTGATACGGCGCATCCGACAAAATGGAAATGAGCTCGCGGCATTGCGCGATGGCGTCTTCGATCGACGTATCGTTCATCACGCAGACGAACTCGTCGCCGCCGATGCGCCCGACCGGATAGCTGCGCGCGAAGTGCGCGCGCGTGCGCGCCGCGACTTGCCGCAATACTTCGTCGCCGCTGCGATGGCCGAAGAGATCGTTGACGAGCTTGAAACGGTCGAGATCGACGTACGCCAGCGCCCACGGCAGCGTCTCTTCGCTTTGCGCGGCGATTGCCTTCTCGACGCCGCGTCGGTTCAGCGAGCCGGTCAGCGAATCGTGCTCCGCGAGAAAGCGCAGGCGCTCGACGGCCTTCGAACGTTCGGTCGTGTCCTGCAGCGAGCCTTCGATCCAGCCGTTCGAGCGGATCGCCTTCAATAGATATCGGCGCTCGCCGGTGCCGCGTTCGAGCGAGCCGCCCATTTCGAGCTCGCCGTCGCTGCCTTTCGACGCCAGCGCCTGGAGTGCGCCCCACGCGCCGGCTTCGAAATAGTCGTTCCAGTGCCGCGCCTTGTAGTCGGCTTTTTGCAGATCGAGCATCGCGCGCAACGCGGGATTGGCGCGCACGAAGTGGCCGTCGGCATCGAGCGTGAAGAGGCCGATCGGCGTGACTTCGTAGGTATTGCGCAATTCCATCTGCGCCTGACGGCGGAAATCGCGTTCGGCGCGCATCTGCTCCGCGATCGCGAAGGCGGCCATCATGCTCGACGACAGCGCGGCCATCACCGTATTCACGCCGCCGACGAGCACCTTCAGCCCGAACGCCGCGCCGAGCACTTCGGAGAACGTCGAGAACAGCACAACCGCGAGCGACGCGACGTACCACAGCACGGTGCGCGAGCGCGCCATCCACACGAGCCGCGCGAGGAAGAACAGCAGCACGCAGATGCCGAAGCCGGCGATGATCCACAGCGCCGGGATGAAAAGGGAATACGGCAGCGCGAACGCGGCGGCGAGCAGCACGATGCCGACGTATTGAATGACGCGCAGCAGCCATCGATAGCCGACTACGCGCAACTCGCGCCTGAAGAGTTGCTGGAAAAGCGCGGCGGTCAGCAGGTAATACGCGGCGAACGTGAATTGCCGCAACGGCTGCATGTAATCCGATGGCAGCACGCGGCCGAGCCATTGCATGTCCCAGCCCATTGCGTTCGCGCACAGACGCAGATTGCCGACGAGCCATACCGCGAAAATCACGTAGGTCCATTCGTGATTGATCAGCGCCGTGACGAACACGAAGACCGCGAGCGTCAGCAAGCCGCCCGCGATGAGTGCCGAACTCTCCTGAAAATCGAGTGCCGAATTACGCAGACCTTGCCATTCCCATGCGAATGCATTGATTTGCGCCGGACCTGAAAATGTGCCCCGGCAGAGAATGTCTTGCGCGTGTTTCAGGCGGCCGACCTGAATCGAGAAACCGGCCTTTACCGCGCGCATTTCTCCGCTCACGCCTTCGCGGCTCGCTGCGCCGAGCGGCGCAAGCGTGCTGGCATTCCAGCATGCAAGCGTTTGCGCATGACGCGACGGCAATTCGACGACCGTCGACGATTCCGCGCTCATGCTCGGCGTCGTGAAACTGAACCAGATGGGCTTTTCGGAGAGACGCGTGCTGTAGCGGGAAACGGGCGTCGCGCCTTGCAGGGCTTCGAGCGCATCGCCGGGAGTGGCGATGCCGGGTTTATCGGTGAGTATGCGCAGTTCGAGCGGCACGGCGCCGCGCGTTTCGTATTGGCGCGGCAGGAAATAAAGCGTCGCGATCGTACCGAGCAGAATCAGAAAGGGCACGGCGTATACGGCGACCGCGTACAGCGCGTCGTCGATCCACGAGCCCGTGCGTCTGAATCTCGATAAGGAAGCTGGAATAACCGACGCCATACCTGGACAAACCCCCGTTTGCGTTCGACGCGAAACGCGCCTACGCCGACAGCGGCGGAGCCGAAACCCCGCGCGCCACCGCTTTTTGGCCAACCGGACCGCTCCGTGGTCCGGTTATTCGCTATTACCTTCCTAAAAACGGTCGTGCCTTTCGTTACCTGCCATAAGCCATTAACGGAGCCTCCGGGCATCGTACCGGTTCCCAGTCAAAAGATAAATCTACAGAATGCAAATCGATGTCCGGATGGTGCGTGTTCACCATGTAATTGAAGAGCGGATGGCGCGCCTCTTCCCAGCGCTGGCGCGCCGCCGCGACATCCTTGGCCAGCACGCGATGCGGCAGGCCGCCCACGTGCGACATCGGCAGGAATTCGTTGACGCCGAATACATCCTTGAAGAGCATCGCCTCATACTCCCGATCGAGCGGCGTACGCGCCGTGATGACCATGTAATCGATCCCGTGCATCTCGCAGAACATCCAGAGCGCCTTGCACAGCGCCACCTTCACCACCCGCCCCACCATGCCGCCCGCGACGCCGAGACGCGTAGCTTCGGCAAGACGGCTCGTCGCGAATCGCTCGGGAAGACGCACCGACTGCTCGACGGCGAGCGGGCCATACGCGTTGGTCTGAATGCGCATGGTGCCGAGCGGCGCGCCATCGAGTTTCGATTCCGCGAGCAGCACGGCGGTGCCGCGATCGCGGTCCGACGGCTCGATCGTCATCTTTTCGGCGAATTCGGGCAGATGCCGCCCATAGGCCGAACGTCTGATGCTCACGGCTTTCTGCAATCCGCCATCGTCCTGGACGATACGAATAGTAAACGGCATGCGCTCGGTTTTCTGAAGCGCGGGTACGACCGTGAGAGTCGGGCGAACCGCCGGTTCGGTTTGGTTAGCGGCGGCATTGCTGGCAAGGTTCAGACGTTCCATTTTGTAAACCCCATTTTTTCTTGGCGATTGGAAAGGCGCCGCGTGTTGAGGACGTTTTCTGGTTGGTCCCTCAAACGGGCGAATCGAGCCTCTCACGAAGTCAAATAACGGGGTGCGCGCTTGCCACTGTTTCTCAACAGAATCTCAGCAAATTTCAGGCTAATACCGTGGAAGAAAGCTTCTAATCGACGCAAAGCCAATCGCCGGTAGCCGCTGCAAACCAGAATATGCATATGCCGTACTGGAATATGCGAGCCCGATCAGGGAGAAAGAACGAGGGCGAGCAGCCACCCATCGACGCGAGAGGCAGTTAGGAGAATAGCGTTCGGCGAAGCGGCGCGGAGCATCGCGTAAACGCTGGAAAACACATAAAAAAAGGGGTTCGGTAACGTTTGCTTACACTTTTTCTTCGCAGAATGTTCGAATCGGCGAAAACGCAAAGATTGGGATTGCGGGCGCAGCGGAGATGCAAAGAAAAAAGCGGGCGTCCATTAAATGGAACGCCCGCCTTATCACGACATAATCATGTCGGCAGTGTGAAGTTGTTTCGGCGAATTAGGAAATCAGTCCTCTTCGTCGAGCCAGGGGATATCCACATCGGTAATGAAAGCGACCATCGCGAGCGGCCGGCCTTCCTGTCTGCCGATATTGCCGTCGGCGCGTTGCCATTCGCAGCGGAATATCGTCGCGGGCGTGTCGGCGAGCAGCGTGATGGTGCGGATTTCGTCCGGATCGTTCTCCTCGACCGGGCCGTCCAGCGATACGAGCAATTGCTGCGGCCAGACGCCGTCGGCGGGATCGTAGATCTTGTCGCCGTCGTGGATGACGACGTGCGCCTCGACGCCGATCGTCGCCGACGCCTCCACGATCATCTTGCCAAGGGCGCGCAGCACCGCGGTGGCGCGGCCCGAGTTCGCCTGACGGATCGCGAGATCGCCGCGGGTCAGCGCCTGCTCGAGTTTGGGATTGGTTTTCTGTTGCGCCATATCTCTCTCTAGGGGTTCGTTGCAGCTTTCGACGAGCGCGGCCCGGCTTAAGTTGCAGGCGGATCGTAGCATCGCACCAACAAAGATAGGTCGCGCGGGCTGCGGCGGCAAACCGGACGCGCCCTTTTCGCGCATGGAACGTATAGACGACCGCGCCGCTCAAGTTTATGCACGACCGGCCGATATCGTGCTCATCCCCAACGAAACGCGTGACTGCCGTGCCGTTCATCGACCTGACTGCTGCCTTGTGCGTTCGTCCGCGCGCGCCCGCTTTCCGCATTCCGTCCTTCCGCGCGTGAACGTGCTCGCCGCGCACCCGGAGATCGTCGACGGCATCACGCTGCGCACGCATCTGCAACCGATCTACAGCCTGCCGCATCAGCGCGAAGTGGGCTACGAGGCGCTCCTGCGGGGCGACGCCGGCGGCGGCGCGCTCGTTGGGCCGTTCGATCTCTTCGGACGCGCGATCGTCGCGGGCGCGCTGACCGAGCTCGACCGCATGAGTCATCTCACGCATCTGCGCAACGCGGCGCCGATGCTGCCCGCTGCGCACTGGCTCTTCATCAACATCAATCCGGCGACGTTCACCGCGCCCGGCTACGCCGCGCGGCTCGCATCCGCGACGCGCGCGGCGGGTCTCGCGCCCGAGCAACTGGTCATCGAAGTACTGGAATCCGGCGGCACGGACGTCGCGGACATCGCGCGCGCGACGCATGCGTTTCGCGCGCAAGGCTTTCTCGTCGCCGTCGACGACTTCGGCGCGGGGCATTCCAACATCGACCGGCTGCTGACGCTGCGGCCCGATATCGTCAAACTCGATCGCAGCCTCGTGCGCGCGAAGAGCGCCCACATGCGCGACGCGCTGATGCCCAAGCTCGTCGATCTGTTGCACGAGTCGGGCATGTTCGTCGTGGCCGAGGGTATCGAAACGGGCGAGGATCTGATGCTCGCTGCGCGCTCGAATGTAGATTTCGTGCAGGGTTATCTGCTCGGCATGCCTTCGGCGCAACTCGCCGGGCGCGGCGCGGCGACGCCGATCATCGAAGACGTGTTCGATACGCTCGCGCAGATGCGGCGCACCGAGCGCCTTGCGAGCGACCTGCTGCTCCTGCCGTATCGCGCGGGTCTCACGCACGCGGCGCGGCGTTTCGCGTCCGGCGCGACGACCGAGGCCGCATGCGCCGATCTGCTCGCGCTGCCGTGCACGCTCAGTTGCTTCTTCCTCGATCAGGCCGGGCGCGAATTTCTGCCCGGATTGGCGGGCGCGGCCGCGAAAACGCGGACGCAACGCTTCGCGCCGATCGCCGATCCGTCCACGGGGCGCTGGGACAATCGCCCGTATTTCGTCGATGCCCACGCAAAACCGCAGCAGGTCGTCACAAGCGCGCCGTATCTTTCGGTGACGGGCACGTCGCTGTGCGTGACGCTCACGATCTCGACGCAGCGCGCCTCGAAACCGGTCGTGATCGGCGCGGATCTCGACTGGCGCAGTCTCACCGAAGAAGCGCCCGCCATTTTCTGAGCCTTACGCGGTCGCGCTCTTCGCCTGCGAAATCGTTGCGGCCAGCGCCGCCGCTCCGGCCCGCAACGCCGCGAGATTGCCCGGCTCGAAGGTCCAGTGCCCCGCCGCGTTCACGACGGCCAGTTCCGCGCCCGGCCAGCGCGCCGCGAGATCGACGGCCTGATCGGCGGGGCACACCATGTCGAAGCGGCCATGCACGATCCGGCAAGGCAAATGCGCGATGCGCGCGACGAGCGGCAGAAGCGGAATCGGCGGCAGTTCGTGGGCCATGTAGTGCCGTTCGAGCAGCGCCATCGAAATGGCCGCCGCGTTGGCCTCCGCGCTCGGGCGTTTCTCCTCGTCGGCCGGTTCCCGCTCCGGCTTGTTGACGACCGAAAGCGTCGTCTCGTACTGCGTCCACGCGCGCGCGAGTCGCGTGCCGGCCTCGTCGAAGCGCGCGAGCGGCGCCTCGGTCATCTCCAGGATTTCACGCGCGTTGGCGGGACGCTTGCCGCTGGCGGCCTCGATCGCATCGAGAAATGCGCGATGCGCTTCGGGAAAGACGCGCCGCACGTCCCACAGGAACCAGTCGATATCCTCGCGCCGCGCGAGAAAGACGCCGCGCAGCAGAAAGCCCGTGCAGCGCTCCGGATGCGCGACGCCGTATGCGAGCCCGAGCGTCGTGCCCCACGAGCCGCCGAAGATCGCCCATCGCTCGATGTTCAACGCGGCGCGCAGCTTTTCCATGTCGCCGACGAGCGCATCGATGCCGTTCGCCTCCAGCTTGCCGAACGGCGTGGACTTGCCGCAGCCGCGCTGGTCGAAGAACACGACGCGCCATGTGTCCTGCTCCAGCACCTCGGCCCATTTCACGTTCATCGCGCCGCCGGGGCCGCCGTGCACGACGAGCATCACGGGCGCATCGCGCGGACCTTGCGCGCGCCAGTAGATCGAATGACCGTCGCCCACGTCGAGCATGCCTTCGTCGAACTGCACCGGCGATTGATTTTCCATTGCACCTGATCCTTGCTGTGTGTTTCGTCGGGCTCCATTGTTGCATCGCTTCGATGACGCCGCATGACGCGCGATGCCGTATGCTTGCGGATTCCGCCGTTCGTCACCCACCTGTCATCTTTCGAATCCGATGCGACGCACCCTCGTCAAGTGGCTCTTTGCAACCTATCTGCTGGGCAGCGGCATCGTCTGGTCGATTCTGATCCTGCCGCTCTTTCCGTTCCTCGGCCGCAACGGGCGTTACCGGCTCGCGAAGCTCTGGTGCGGCGGCGTCGTCACGATGATGCGCGTCATCACCGGCGTCACGTGCTCGGTCGAAGGTCTCGAACATCTGCCCGACGGGCCATGCATCATCCTGTCGCGCCATGAATCGACGTGGGAAACGCTGACGTTCATGGCGCTCTTTCCGCGTCGCATCAGCTTCGTGTTCAAGCACGAGCTCATGAACATTCCGTTTTTCGGCTGGGTCTTGCGCGGCCTCGACATGGTGAGTCTCGATCGCGGCTCGATCCGTCAGGCGCACACGGCGGTGACGCGCGAATGCGCCGCGCGGCTGAAGAAAGGCGATTCGGTCGTGATCTTCCCGGAAGGCACGCGCGTCGCGCACGACGCGCCGCTCAAGCTGGCGTCGGGCGGCGTGCGCCTCGCGTGCGCGACGAAGGTGCCGGTGGTGCCCGTCGTGCACGACGCGGGCAAGGTGTGGCCGGCGAAAGGCTGGCCCGATCACGGCGGGCATATCCGCGTGATCGTCACGCCCTGTCTGCCGCTCGATTGCGAGATTCCGCAGGAACTGAACCGTCTCGCGCAGTCGCAGATGGACGTGGCGCTGGCCGAACTGCGCTAGACGCGCTCAGTAGAGCGGCCGCTTTTTCGCGGCGCACAGGCGGTTCACCGCCGCGACGAGCGTGCCCATATCGACAGGCTTGCGCAAATATCCGTCGTAGCTGACGAAGGCCGGCGGATTCGGGTGCCCCGAAATCATCAGGAAAGGAATGTGCGCGAGCGCCGCGTCGTTCTTCATCGTCTGGCAAAGGAGCGCGCCGCCCAGGCCCGGCATCATCCAGTCCGATACGACGATGTCCACGCGCTCTTCGCTGAGTATCGTCAACGCTCTGTTGCCGTCGAAAGCGCATAAGACGTTGCAATCCTCGCCTTGCATGCAGAGGGTCCAGGCTTCGATGGTGGCGGGATCGTCGTCGACGAGCAATACAGTCTTCATCTTGCGAACATGTTCGAGTGCGGCGCGTACGTGCGGCGGGGGTCAATGACGAGGGCTGCGGACAACGTGGGATGTGACCGCCGCCATCGGCGAATGTTGCAGTCACTTCGTACCCGCGTTTTTGTCATAGTATTTCTTTCCCGCGAAATCTGCGCGGTAAATGCTGCCTCAGCAACTTGCGCGCCGCCCGCTCGCACCGGTCATTTGCGCCCGGCGCGCGAGCGGCCCGCCTCGCGCAACGCATCGACGAGCGTTTCCTCGACCGGCGTGCGCGCGGCATCGTTGCGGCGGATCAGGCCGATGGGCTCGTCGGTGCCCGCGAAGGGCATCGGCAGGGCGGTGAGCAGTCCGAGCGCGATGTCCTGCTCGACCGCGCCTGCCGGCACGAACCACACGGCGTCGTTGTTCATCGCGAGCGCGCGCCCGAGCGACACCGACAAGGTTTCGACGAGCGCCGTCAGCGCGTGCGCGCCGAACGCGGTCAGCACGCTTTCCGCCGACTGACGGATCAGCGTGCCGAACGGCGGCACGACGATCACGAAACGCGCGAGCAGCGCGGGCGTGAGCGGCGTTTCCAGCGTGAGCGGATGCTCGCGGCGCACCACGACCGCGAGCGGCTCGCGATAGATCTGCTCGAACGACAAGCCGTGCATCGCTTCCGGCTCGGACAGCCGCCCGACGACGAGGTCGACATCGCCCGCCTTCAGCTTTTCCAGCAGCAGCGCGTTGGAATCCGTCCAGACGGACAGCGACACTGCCGGCCATTGCTGCCGGAACGCGCTCAGCGCGGGCGACAGCAGCACCGGCGCGACCGTCGGCAGAATGCCGATCGCGATCGATCCCGGCACGTCGCCGCGTTCCCGCAACAGCATGTCGACGCCTTCGCGCAAGGATGCGACGCACGCGCTCGCGTGCGGCGCGAAAAGCCGCCCTTCGCGCGTCGGCACCGCGCCGCGCCGTCCGCGCTCGAAGAGCCGCACGCCTAAAATGGATTCGAGTTCGCCGATCGTTTTCGACACGGCGGGCTGCGTGATCGACAGGCTATCGGCGGCCCGCTGCACGCTGCCGAGCTGCGTGACGGCCAGAAAACACTGCAGATGCCGGAACTTGACGCGGGTGTTGGTGAAGTCGGTATCCATTACGATCCGTTATGCAAGATGGCACGAAACATCATTTTCCATAACTTGCATCGTTCTATAAAGTAGCCGTCAGAAACATCCTATTCAACTTCCACAAATACAGGAGACAGTCGACATGACCTCCCCCATCCTCACACCGCGCGATTGGGAATCTCATCCCGCGTATCTGTCGCCCGGTTACCGGTCGTCGATACTGCGCAGTCCGGGTTCCCCGCTGATTCCGCTCAAGGAGAACCTGCGCAATCGCCGCGTGCCGGTTTACGGTGCTGACGATCTGGGCGTGCTCGACAACGACCTCACGCGCAACGCCGCGAAAAACGGCGAACCGCTCGGCGAGCGCATCATCGTGACGGGCCGCGTGCTCGACGAAGGCGGCCGCCCGGTGCGCAACACGCTCGTGGAAGTGTGGCAGGCGAACGCGGCGGGCCGCTACGTGCACAAGGCCGATCAGCACGATGCGCCGCTCGATCCGAACTTCCTCGGCGCGGGCCGCTGCCTGACGGACGACGACGGCCGCTATCGCTTCATGACGATCAAGCCGGGCGCGTATCCGTGGGGCAATCACCCGAACGCGTGGCGTCCGCAGCACATTCATTTCTCGCTCTTCGGCGAGTACTTCGGTTCGCGCCTCGTCACGCAGATGTACTTCCCCGGCGATCCGCTGCTCGATCTCGATCCGATCTATCAGGGCATTCCCGAGCACGCGCGCAAACGTCTCGTCTCGTCCTTCTCGATCGACACGACGCAGGAAAACTACGCGCTCGGCTACGAATTCGACATCGTGCTGCGCGGTCCGGACCAAACGCCGACGGAGTAAAACGAACATGACCACGCTGAAACAGACCCCATCGCAGACCGTCGGACCGTACTTCGCTTACGGCCTCGTTCCCGAGCAGTACAACTTCGACCTGAAAAGCCTCTTCACCGCGTCCGCCGCGGATCGTGAGGTGCCGGGCGAGCATATTTCCATCGTCGGCAACGTGTTCGACGCCGAAGGCAAGCCCGTCAACGACGCGCTGATCGAAATCGCTCAAGCGGATGCCAACGGCCGCTACGTGCAAAGCGTGCAGGAAGCGCGCGAGTCGGGCTTTCGCGGTTTCGCGCGCTGCGGCACCGGCACGGATCCGAAGCTGCGCTTCATCTTCGATACGGTGAAGCCGGGCGCCACCGCCGACGATTCCGCGCCGCACATCGACGTCATCGTGCTGATGCGCGGCATGCTGCTGCACACCTACACGCGCATTTATTTCGACGACGAAACCGACGCCAACGCGAAGGACACCGTGCTGCAAAGCGTGCCGGCCGAGCGCCGTCACACGCTGATCGCGAAGTGCGAAGCGGGCGCGTCGGCGAAACCGGGATCGTCGGGCACGATTTATCGATTCGATATCAATCTGCGCGGGCCGAACGAGACGGTTTTCTTCGACCTGTAAGGTTTCTCGCGGCAGTTGCAGGCAACGAGGGCGTCCGGCACTGCGCTATAGTGTCGGACGCCTTTCGTCTTTTTCTTCGCTTTCCCCCATGTCCGACGCCTCCACGCCCAGCCCGCTCTATGTCAAGCTCCTCGCCGAAACCGCCCAGATAGGCTGGTCCGAACTGGAACGCTTTTTCGCGCAGGGCAAGCTGATCTGGGTGCGGGGCGATATCGATCTCGTGAGCGTTGCGGAAGCCATCGCCAACGACGACAAGCAGCAGGTCGCGCAATGGCTTTCGGCAGGTCATGTCGAACGCATGCAGGCCGAAACCGCCGCCGATCTCGCCGCGCGCGATCCCGAACTATGGGCGGTGGTGCTGTCGCCGTGGGTGTGCGTGCAGGAGCGCGGCTGAACGCGTCAATCGCGCTCTCGCGCGCGAGCGGGACGCATGCGCCGTACGTCGAAGGCGCCAGCGCGCGTTCGACGCGACACCGCAGTAAACGCTAATGCGCTAACCGCGGTTGTCGACATAACCCGTCCATAGCACAACGAGAATCGTCATCAGCGCCGGGCCGATAAAAAGGCCGATCAGCCCGAACGTTTCCGCGCCGCCGAGAATGCCGAAGAGCACGAGCAGAAACGGCAGCCGCGTCGAGCCGCCGATCAGCACCGGCCGCACGAAGTGCTCCGCCACGAACACGACGATCAGCCCGAACGCGGCGACGCAGGCCGCCGCCACCACCGAGCCTTGCGCGAGCAGCCACAGCGCCGCGCCAAGAAACACGATCGGCGCGCAGAAAGGCAGCATCGCCGCGACGGCGGTCAGCATGCCGAGCAGCGTGGCGTGCGGCACGCCCGCGATCGCGTAGGCAACCGCGAGCAGCGCGCCCTCGCCCAGCCCGACGACGACCAGGCCCACCACCGTGCTGCGCACCGATTCCGCCATGCGCCTGATGAGCGCGGCGCCATCCTGACCGAAGGCGCGGCGCGAGCCCGCGAGCAGTTGTTCGCCGAGCTTCGAGCCTGCAAGAAAGATGAAAAAGAGCGTCATCAGCATGAAGCCGAAAATGACGAGGCCATGCACCACACGCCCGCCGAAGTGCCGCGTCATCGCGACGACCGTCCCGCTGTGCAGACCCTTCACCGCGGGCGACGCTTCGAGCGGCGTCGCGAGATTCTGCTGCCACCAGCGCGCGACCTGCTGCGAGCCCATCGGCAGATGGTCGATGAACGCGGGCATCGGAATGCCGGTGCGCAGCACGTCGTGGAACCAATGAAGCATGTCGTGCGCTTCGGCCGCCGTCTGCGCCGCGACGATGAAAAACGGCACGACGAACAGCAGGCCGATGGCCGCCGTCAGCGCGACCGCGAGCACGTTGTGATGCCGCTTGAAGAACGGCCGGCGCTCGAGCCAGCCGAAAGCCGGCCAGAGCGCGATAGCGATGACGATCGCCCACACGACCGCCGGAATGAACGTGCGCGCCGTGTAAAGTGCAACCAGCACGAGCACGGCATAGAGCGCGGCGGAAGCGGTGCGCTGCATCTTGCGCGTGCGCTCGGATGCGTCCGGTGTCGGTTCGTTGCGCGGCTGGATCGGCATGAAAGAAAGTTCCCGTTCGTGATGGACGACGATCCTCAAGAAGTGAATCGCTCGCCAGCATTGTAATCACGCACGAACCATTCCACTCGATGTGAACAGTCAGGCAACGTTCTTTACAGAAGGCACGTTTCGCGCTCCCTATAATCGAGGCACATATCGACGCAGGGATCGTGCAATGACGGACAGAGCTTCACTGACCACGATGGGCGCATGCCTGTTGCTCGCGCTGCTTGCCGGATGTTCGACCGGCCTCAATCGATCGAAGGAAGATCGGTTGAACGCGCAATACGGCATCGTCATGTTGCCGGTCAAGGGAGGCGTGGAGATGCGCCTGCCCGAAGCGCCGCTCTTCGATACCGACGAGTCGGCTCTTCGCGACACCCAGTCGCCGGTGCTCGATCGCGCCGCGCAAGTATTGAAGCGCAGCATGCGGCCCGTGCTGATCGAAGGCCACACCGACAACGAAGGCTCGCTTGCGTATAACCGCACGCTGTCGGCGGCACGCGCGGAGACCGTCGCACAGGCGTTGATCGCGCGCGGCGTACCCGCAGAACGCATCACGACGAAGGGCATGGCATACCTGCGCCCGATCGCATCCAACGCCACGCGCGAAGGACGCGCATTGAACCGGCGCGTGGAGATTCTCGTGCGCGCCGAGAACGAAGAAACGCTGCTCGGCGCGCCCGCGAAGGTCAAGCGCTAGCGGGCTGCGCCACTTCCAGCACGAGCAATTGCGAGCCGTCGGCGACCTGATCGCCGACTTGGAACAGAATCTCGCCGATCTTGCCGCCAGCCGGAGCCACGATCGTGTGCTCCATCTTCATCGCTTCCATCACCATCAGCGGCGCGCCCTTTTCGACCGTCGCGCCCGTTTCCACGAGCACCGCGATCACCTTGCCGGGCATCGGCGCGGTAAGCCGCCCTTCGTGCTCGGCATCGCCCGCGTGCGCCATCAGGTTCTGCCATTCGAACTGAAAGGCCGCGCCTTCGTGAAAGACGTGGAAGACATCGCCATCGGTGAAGACGTGGCCTTTGATGAGCGCATCGTCGAGCTGGACGGCAAACGACGTCTCACCGCTATGCGACCAGTCGAAGCGCGCGCTGGCATCGTTCAGACGCAGGCGTTTTTCGCCGTTCTTCGTGAACACGACTTTCAGCGCTTCGTCGGTATCGAGCGCGCGCCAGTTCAAGTCCTGGCTGTAGCCGCCCGCCATGCGCCAGTGCGACAGCGCATCCCACGGCGAATGACCGTGCGCTTCACCGCCCTCGCGCGTGAGCAGCGCCGCGCATGCGAGCGCGAGGCCCTTGTTGCGTGAGACGTGCGTGGGCGCAAAGAGCGTATCGTGATGACGTTCGATCAGGCCGGTGTCGAGATCGCCCGATGCAAACGGCTCGCTCTTCACGATGCGTTGCAGGAACTCGACGTTCGTCGACAACCCGACGATCTCGCATTCCGCCACCGCGCGCGCCATGCGGGCGAGCGCGTCGCGACGATCGCGACCATGCACGATCAGCTTCGCGATCATCGGATCGTAGAACGGCGTGATCGCGTCGCCCTGACGCACGCCGCTATCGACGCGCACGTCGCCGTCGATCGAAAACTCCACCGCGTGCGGCATGCGCAGATGCTTGAGCGTGCCCGTCGACGGCAAGAAGCCGCGCGACGGGTTCTCTGCATAGATGCGCGCCTCGATCGCGTGGCCATGCACCTTCAACTCGTTTTGCTTCAGCGGCAGCGGCTCGCCCGCCGCCACGCGCAGTTGCCATTCGACGAGATCGAGGCCGGTCACCATCTCCGTCACCGGATGCTCGACCTGCAAACGCGTGTTCATCTCCATGAAGTAGAACTGGCCGTCCTGCGTCATGATGAATTCGACCGTGCCCGCGCCGACGTAATTCACCGCGCGCGCCGCCGCGACCGCGGCTTCGCCCATCGCGCGGCGGGTTTCACCGTTGAGACCGGGCGCGGGCGCTTCTTCCAATACCTTTTGATGGCGACGCTGCACGGAACAATCGCGATCGAACAGATAGACCGCGTTGCCATGTTTGTCCGCGAAGACCTGCACTTCGACGTGACGCGGACGCAGCAAATACTTTTCGATCAGCACGCGATCGTTGCCGAAGCTCGACGCCGCCTCGCGCTTGCACGATGCGAGCGCCTGCGCGAAATCCTCGCTCTTCTCGACGACGCGCATGCCCTTGCCGCCGCCGCCCGCGCTCGCTTTCAGCAGCACCGGATAGCCGATGCGATCCGCTTCGCGCTGCAGCAGCGACGCGTCCTGATCGTCGCCGTGATAGCCCGGCACGAGCGGCACGGACGCGTGCTGCATCAGCGCCTTCGCGGCGGCCTTCGAGCCCATCGCGCTGATCGCCTCGACGGGCGGCCCGATGAAAACGATGCCCGCCTTCTCGCACGCGTTCGCAAATGCTTCGTTTTCCGAAAGAAATCCATATCCCGGATGAATCGCTTGCGCGCCGGTCTTCTTCGCTGCATCGACGATGCGTTCGATGCGCAGATAACTCTCCGACGCAGCCGATCCGCCGACATGCACCGCTTCGTCGCAGACATCGACGTGCTTGGCTCTGGCATCGGCATCCGAATACACGGCAACGCTGCCGACGTTCAGACGCTTCGCCGTCGCCGCCACGCGGCATGCGATTTCGCCGCGGTTCGCTATGAGTATTTTGTTGAACATGGCGTTACATCCGTGGGTCACATGCGGAACACGCCGAAGCGTGTTTCTTCGATAGGCGCGTTCATCGTCGCGGCAAGGCCGAGGCCGAGAACGTCGCGCGTTTGCGCGGGATCGATCACGCCGTCGTCCCACAGGCGCGCGCTCGCATAATACGGATGACCTTGCGCTTCGTATTGATCGCGGATCGGCGCCTTGAACGCTTCCTCTTCTTCCGCGCTCCACGTTCCGCCCTTCTTTTCGATGCCGTCGCGCCGCACCGTCGCGAGCACGGACGCGGCCTGCTCGCCGCCCATCACCGAGATGCGCGCGTTCGGCCACATCCACAGGAAACGCGGCGAATACGCGCGGCCGCACATGCCGTAGTTGCCCGCGCCAAACGACCCGCCGATGATCACCGTGAACTTCGGCACCTTCGCGGTTGCAACCGCCGTCACCATCTTCGCGCCGTTGCGCGCGATGCCTTCGTTCTCGTACTTGCGCCCGACCATGAAGCCCGTGATGTTCTGCAGGAACACGAGCGGAATCTTGCGTTGCGCGCACAGTTCGATGAAGTGCGCGCCCTTCAACGCCGACTCGGAAAACAAAATGCCGTTGTTCGCGACGATGCCGACCGGATGCCCCCAGATATGCGCGAAGCCGCAGACGAGCGTCGTGCCGTAACGCGCCTTGAACTCGTCGAACGCGGAATCGTCGACGATGCGCGCGATCACTTCGCGCACGTCGAAAGGCTTGCGCGTATCGACGGGAATCACGCCGTACACGCTTTGCGGGTCGTAGCGAGGCGGCAGCGGTTCTTTCAATGCGAGCGTCGGCGTCTTCACGCGATTCAGATTGCCGACGATGCTGCGCGCGATGCCGAGCGCATGCGCGTCGTTCTGCGCGAGATGATCGGCGACGCCGGAAAGACGCGTATGCACGTCGCCGCCGCCCAAGTCTTCGGCGCTGACTTCTTCGCCGGTCGCAGCCTTTACCAGGGGCGGGCCGCCCAGAAAGATCGTGCCTTGATTCTTGACGATGATCGATTCATCGCTCATGGCGGGCACATACGCGCCGCCCGCTGTGCACGAACCCATCACCACGGCGATCTGCGCGATGCCTTGCGCCGACATGTTCGCCTGGTTGTAGAAGATGCGGCCGAAGTGATCGCGGTCGGGGAAGACATCGTCCTGATTCGGCAGGTTCGCGCCGCCCGAATCGACCAGATACACGCACGGCAGGCGGCTCTGCTCCGCGATTTCCTGAGCGCGCAAATGCTTCTTCACGGTGACGGGATAGTACGTGCCGCCTTTCACGGTCGCATCGTTGCACACGACCACGCACTCCTGCCCCGCAATGCGCCCGATGCCGGTGATGATGCCCGCGCCCGGCGCGTCGTCGTTGTACATGCCGTACGCGGCGAGTTGCGAAAACTCCAGAAACGGCGTGCCCGGATCGAGCAGTTGCGCGATGCGATCGCGCGGCAGCAGCTTGTTGCGCGACACGTGCTTGTCGCGCGCGGCCGCGCCGCCGCCTTCCGCGATCTTCGCGATCTTTTCCTTGAGATCGGCGACGAGCGCTTCGAGCGCGGCGGCGTTCGTGCGGAAGTCCTCTCCGCGCGGATTCAGTTTCGATTCGATGATCGTCATGACGCGCGCCTCAAGCCGTCTCGGCGAACAGTTCGCGGCCGATCAGCATGCGGCGGATCTCGCTCGTGCCCGCGCCGATCTCATAGAGCTTCGCATCGCGCCACAGGCGGCCGACCGGATATTCGTTGATGTAGCCGTTGCCGCCGAGCACCTGAATCGCTTCGCCGGCCATCCACGTCGCTTTTTCGGCGGTGTAAAGAATGACGCCCGCGCAGTCCTTGCGCACCTGACGCACGTGATCCGTGCCGAGCGTGTCGAGTTGTCGGCCGACCGCGTAGAGATAGGCGCGGCACGCCTGCAGCGTCGAATACATGTCGGCGACCTTGCCCTGGATGAGCTGAAATTCGCCGATCGCCTGACCGAACTGCTTGCGATCGTGGATATACGGCACGACCGCGTCCATGCACGCGAGCATGATGCCGGTCGGCCCGCCCGCGAGCACGGCGCGCTCGTAGTCGAGACCGCTCATCAGCACCTTCGTGCCGCCGTTCAGTTGCCCGAGGATGTTTTCCTTCGGCACTTCGACGTTCTCGAACACGAGTTCGCCCGTGTGCGAGCCGCGCATGCCGAGCTTGTCGAGCTTCTGCGCAACGGAGAAACCCTTCATGCCCTTCTCGACGATGAACGCCGTGATGCCGCGCGGACCCGCCTCGATGTCCGTCTTCGCGTACACGACGAGCGTGTCGCAGTCGGGGCCGTTGGTGATCCACATCTTCGTGCCGTTGAGCACGTAGTGGTCGCCCTTTTCCTCGGCGCGCAGCTTCATGCTGACGACGTCGGAGCCTGCGTTCGGCTCGCTCATTGCCAGCGCGCCGATATGCTCGCCGGACACGAGCTTCGGCAGATACTTGCGCTTCTGCGCTTCCGTGCCATTGCGATGAATCTGATTCACGCACAGATTCGAATGCGCGCCATACGACAACCCGACCGACGCCGACGCGCGCGAAATCTCTTCCATCGCGACCATGTGCGCCGTGTAGCCCATGTTCGCGCCACCGTACTCCTCGGAGACGGTCATGCCCAGCACGCCGAGATCACCGAATTTCTTCCACAGGTCCATCGGGAACTGGTCGCTGTGGTCGATCTCGCCCGCGCGCGGCGCGATTTCCTTCGCCGCGAAATTGGCGAGCGAGTCGCGCAGCATGTCGATATCTTCGCCCAACGCGAAATTCAGGCCGGGTACGTTGCTCATGGGTCGTCTCCTCCAGATGCGGGTATTTTCGGTGCGTCCTGAAATCTGAGTTTCACTCACACAAGACGCTAAACCACGGGATTGGGGAATTTCACGCTCAAATCGTCTATCCGTCAATAGATTTTTGAGCTACGCTCACATTTATCTCCCCACGTTTCCCGCCAATGTCGACGCAAACCACCGCCACCGGCCGCCGCGCGCCCGCCGGAGTCAAATCGCAGCAGCGCGTAAAGGACATCCTGCAGGCGGGCCGCGACGTCTTCGCCGAAAAGGGCTACGACGCCGCGACGAGCGCCGAGATTGCGCAGCGCGCGGGCATTTCGGAAGCGACGGTCTTCAGCTATTTCAGCGGCAAGCGCGAGTTGTGCGCGCGCGTGATCGCGGATTGGTACGACGAGATCATCGACGCATTCGAAAGCGGCCTGCCGCGCGACGGCTCCGTGCGCCAGCAGTTCGCGTTCATCGTTCGAACGCACATGCGGCTGATGTTGATGAACGGCACGGGGCTATGCGCGCTGGTTCTTTCGGAAGGCCGCACGAAGCAGCACGATCTGTCGGATACGCTGACGGAACTGCAACGCCGCTATACCGCGCCGCTGATGGACGTGCTCTCGCGCGGCCAGGCGCTCGGCCACGTGCGCGCGGACATGCCGTTGCGCCTGTTGCGTTCGCTTGTCTTCGGGCCGATGGAACACGTGCTGTGGGATGCGACGCTCGCCAAACGCCGCCTGAGTCAGACTCAGATCGAGACGACGGCGAACGAACTGGTAGACGTGTTGTGGACCGCCCTGCAGCCGCCGAACGCGCGACTGGCCGCGCTGGCGCAATTCCGGCAGGACGTGGAGGAAGCGTCGCGGCGCTTCGAGGCGGGCGCCGCACGCGGGAAACCTACTTCTTGATGAAGCGCAACGCGAGACGCGCAAGTTTCGGAACGGTGACCGGACGCAGCAGGCGCGCGTCGTAACCGCCCATGCGGCGATCGTTTTCCGCGAGACACAGTTCGATCAGCGAACGAAGCGATACATCGCCCGCGACGGAATCGCCGACATTCGCCGGGAAGTTCGCGTCCTGCGCCGCGCCGCTCTTGTCGAAGCCGCGCGCGAGCGAAATGCGGTCGCGGATCAGCGAACACCACACGCTCGCGGTCTTCGCAAGTAACCACGGCCTGCGATACCACGGCAAACTCCGCCGATACCACGCGACCCAGTTCGCGAAAAACAGAATGTGCCGCGCTTCTTCCTGAATGACCGGCTCGAAGGTTTCGACGAGTTCCTCGGGAAAATACCCGGACTGCCGCGCCGCTTCGAAGAGCCCGAACGCGAAGAAACTGTCGATGCACTCGCTGTAGCCCGTCAGCATCCACGCGCGCAGGGCGTCGTCGGGCGCGGGATACGGCGGCTCGGGCGCGAGCTCGATGCCGTACGCTTCGACCAGCTTCGAAAGCACGAGCTTGTGGCGCGCTTCCTCGCCGCCGTTCATCCGCAAGGCTTCGCGCAGTTGCGGATCGTCGACGGTGCCAGCGTAGGTCGCGACGCGTATCGATGCGCGCCCTTCCGTCTGCACGGCGATATCCCAGATCGGCAGCGAGGTCACGCGCTTCAACGCGGCCGGATCGAGCTTCGGCCAGTCGATGACGGCGGGCTTGTACGGATTGTGCGTCGTCAGCAGCATCTCGCAGAACATGCGCTTGTGCAGGTCCGAACCGATCGGAATCTTTCCCGTCGACCGGTACGTCCAGTTGCGCATCGCATGATCTGCTTCGAGTGTGTTGAGCGTGTCGGACATATTCGAATATTGGCCGCCGATGAGGTACGTCCTGCGGATTCTGGCACACAGGACGGCGAATCGCAGCATCGCGCGCCAATTTTCGGTCGGCGTCGGCGCGGGAACCGCATCGGAATCGATCAATCCGGCCGGATGCCGTCCATCAGCAATGCGACGACGTGCCGCGCAAGCTGCTCCGTGCTGACGGCGCGATCCGCGTCGCGCCAGCGGAGCGCCGCAAGCGGAAACACCGTCAGCCCGAACAGCGACGCGAACACGAGCGACGGCTCCAGCGCCGCGTTCAGCTTGCCCTCCTTTTGCCAGCCGGCGATGCGCTCGATCGCGTGATCCTTGTGCGTGTCGCCGAAACGCTCGGCCATGCGACGGCGCAACAGCCCGCCCTCGCTGATCATTTCGCGGACCCACAGCGCCGCGAACCATGGATGCCTGTCGACGGTCGCGACGAGCGTCTTCACGAACGCGCTCAAGGTCTCGACAGGCTCCGAATGCGGATCGTTGAACACGCGCGCAAGCTCGACGCGCAAGGGCACGAAGCGCTCGTCGATCAGCATGTCGAGCAACTGCTCGCGCGTCTTGAAGTAGTAATGGACCATCGCCGGGGTGACGCCCGCCTCGCGCGCGATCGCGCCGAGCGTCGTCTCGCCGATCCCCTGCCGCGCGAACAACGCCAGCGCGATATCCAGCAGTTGAGCGCGCGCCTGCTCGCCGTGCGCGCCGCCCGGCCGTCCCGGCGGGCGTCCGGGTTTTCTTGGTGGCGCGAGCGTGTCAGATTCGTCCGAGCCGGATTGCGATACGTCGTTTGCCATAGGAATTTGACGAGAACCATCCCGTCGACTATATTAATCTTTATGTTAATTAATTACAATTCGCGTCGTTCTTCGGGCGCCTGCCCGCTCGCGGATTCGTAAAAGCAGATCATCAATATGACATCTTTGCATCAAACCGCCGTCGCGGGCGCGAATGCGTCCGAGGAGACCGGCCTCGCAACGAAGCCGCCCATCTGGCTGCTGTTCACGGCGCTCATGCTCGTGATGCTGCTCGGCGCGCTCGACCAGACGATCGTGTCGACCGCGCTGCCGACCATCGTCGGCGACCTCGGCGGGCTCGATAATCTCTCGTGGGTCGTTACGTCCTACCTGCTCAGCTCGACGATCGTCGTGCCGCTCTACGGCAAGTTCGGCGATCAGTTCGGCCGTAAGATCGTGCTTCAGGCGTCGATCGTGATCTTTCTCGCCGGCTCGATCCTCTGCGGCGTCTCGCAGAACATGACGCAGCTCATCGCGTTGCGCGCGCTGCAAGGTCTGGGCGGCGGCGGGCTCATGGTCGTCACGATGGCCGCGATCGCCGACGTCATCCCGCCCGCCGAACGCGGCCGCTTCCAGGGCCTCTTCGGCGGCGTGTACGGGCTCGCGACGGTCGTCGGCCCGCTGCTCGGCGGCTTTCTCGTCGAACATCTGTCGTGGCGCTGGATCTTCTATATCAACGTGCCGCTCGGCCTCGTCGCGCTCGCCGTGATCCAGTTCGTGTTCAGGCCGCACTCGGCGCACGTGAATCATCGCGTCGACTACATGGGCGCGGGCTTTCTCGCCGCCGCGCTCACCTGCATCATCCTGTTCACGAGCGAAGGCGGCACGCTCTTGCCGTGGAGTTCGCCGCAGCTCTGGTGCACGCTCTTGCTCGGACTCGTGTGCGTGGGCGGTTTTGTGTACGAGGAACGCCTCGCCGCCGAACCGATCATGCCGCTCTCGCTTTTCAAGGAGCGCACCTTCGTGCTCGCGGGGCTGATCGGCTTCATCGTCGGATGCGCGCTTTTCGGCGCGGTCACGTTCCTGCCGCTCTACCTTCAGGTCGTGAAGGGTTCGACGCCGTCCCAGGCCGGTCTGCAGATCACGCCGATGATGGGCGGCGTGCTGCTGTCGTCGATATTGAGCGGGCGCATCATCAGCAAGATCGGCAAATACCGCTTGTTCCCGATCATGGGCACGGCGCTCGTCGCCGGCGCGATGCTGCTGCTTTCCACGCTGGATCTTGACACGCCGCTCGCGCTCATGAACGTCTACATGGCGCTGCTCGGACTCGGGCTCGGCATGGTGATGCAGGTGCTCGTGCTGGCGGTGCAGAACGTCGTCGAATTCCGGCTGATGGGCGTGGCGACTTCCAGCGCGACACTGTTCCGCTCGATCGGCGGCTCGGTCGGCGTGGCAGCGTTCGGCGCGATCTTTTCAAACAGCTTGCGCTCGCGTCTCGAAGCGCTCATGCCGTCCGGCACGGAACTGCCGCAATCACTCGGGCCGCAGGCGGTCGCGCATCTGCCGGCCGCGCTGCGCGACGATTATCTGCACGCATTCGCGAGTTCGATGCACACGGTCTATCTCGTCGCGGCATGCATTGCGCTCGTCGCGTTCGGGCTGTCGTGGTTCCTGCAAGACCACCCGCTCAGGAAGAGCTGATTACGAGGAAAGGCTCTAATGCTCCGGCTATCGGGGCTTTTACTAGCTCCCGAACTATTTTGGCTTGGTAACCTTCTGCCGATTCTGAGCGGACACGATCCGCGGAATATCATGCTCCGGCGCCCAACGACGCGCCGGACGCCCGGATCGAGACCTACCGGGCTGAAACTGACCACCTTTCGGAGTTAAAACAGTGAAGAAACTGCTCGCGGCACTGACGATGTCCCTCCTCGCCGCCACGTCGCTCACCGCCGTCACGCCGGCGCTTGCGAAAGACTATTCGACGATCCGTTTCGGCGTCGACGCAAGCTATCCTCCGTTCGAATCGAAGGGTTCCGACGGCAAGCTGGTCGGTTTCGACATCGATCTCGGCAACGAGATCTGCGCGCGCCTGAAGGCCAAATGCGTGTGGGTGGAAAACGACTTCGACGGCATGATTCCCGCGTTGAAGGCGAAGAAGTTCGACGGCGTGCTTTCCTCGATGTCGATGACGCCGCAACGCGCCGAACAGATCGCCTTCTCGAGCAAGCTCTTCAACACGCCGACGCGCCTCGTCGCGAAAAAGGGCAGCAACATCCTGCCGACGCCTGACAGCCTGAAGGGCAAGAACGTGGGCGTCGAACAGGGCACGATCCAGGAAACGTACGCGAAGACCTACTGGGCGCCGAAGGGCGTGACGGTCACGCCGTACCAGAACCAGGATCAGGTGTATGCCGATCTGACCTCGGGCCGTCTGGACGCCGCGCTGCAGGACGCGGTGCAGGCTGAAATCGGCTTCCTGAAGACGCCGCGCGGCGCGGGCTACGACTTCGCCGGCCAGAACATCGACGATCCGAAGACGCTCGGCAACGGCGCGGGCATCGGTCTGCGCAAGGAAGACACGGATCTGAAGGCGAAGATCGACAAGGCGATCGCCGACATCATCAAGGACGGCACCTACAAGAAGCTCGAGAAGAAGTACTTCGACTTCGACGTGTACGGCGGCTAAGCTTCTCGTCACAAGCCACACCAACTGACGAACGGGCTCCGCGCTCAAGGGCGCGGAGCCCGTTTTTCTTTCGGCCGCCCGCCGCGCCGATTTCGGCTAAGATCGAACGTCCAACAGGACGCCGGCGGAAGGAGACACCGCGGCGCCCGGCAATCCCAAGAGGCAAGACCCGCGCATCGAACGCGCGCGCACATTATGCAAACCAGAACTCATTCCCTCATCTCGCCGACGCTCGGCACCTCCCGCACCATTTCGAGCTTTCACTACGGCCCCGGCGGCGGCCAGAAAATCTACATCCAGTCCTCGCTGCACGCGGACGAACTTCCCGGCATGCTCGTCGCGTGGCGTCTGCGCCGTCAGCTTGCCGAACTCGAAGCGGCGGGCAAGCTGCGCGGCGAAGTCGTCATCGTGCCGGTGCCGAATCCGATCGGTCTGTCGCAGCATCTGCACGGCACGCTGATGGGCCGTTTCGAGACCAACAGCGGCCACAACTTCAACCGTAATTTCCACGATCTCGCAGCCCTGATCGCGCCGCGCATCGAAGCGCGCCTCGGCAAGGATGCGGGTGCCAACAAGCTCGCCGTGCGCGCCGCGATGCGGGAAGCGCTCGACGAGCAGACGCCGCACACCGAACTCGAATCGCTGCGCCTCGCGCTGCAAAAGCTGTCGTTCGACGCCGATGTCGTCCTCGACCTGCACTGCGACCTCGACGCCGCGCTGCATCTCTACACCAATCCGGACATCTGGGACGAAGTCGAGCCGCTCGCCCGCTATCTCGACGCGAAGGCGTCGCTGCTCGCGCTGAATTCCGTCGGCAATCCGTTCGACGAGATTCACAGCTTCTGCTGGTCCGACCTGCGCCAGCGTTACGGCGAGCGCTTCCCGATTCCGAACGGTGGCATCTCGGTGACGGTCGAACTGCGCAGCCAGCACGACGTGTCCTACGAACTCGCCGATAAAGACGCGCAGGCGATCGTCAACTATCTGATTCATCGCGGCGTGATCGATGCGCCCGTGCCCGAAGCGCCGCCGCTCGCCTATCCCGCGACGCCGCTCGCGGGCGCGGAGCCGATCGTCGCGCCGGCCTCCGGCGTGCTCGTGTTTCGCGCGCAAGTGGGCGCGTTCATCGAAGCGGGCGAGCCGATCGCCGATATCGTCGATCCGCTCACCGATGTCGTCACCACGCTCAAATGCACGACCTCCGGCGTGATGTACGCGCGGCATATCACGCGTTTCGCGACCGCCGGGCTTGAAGTGGCGCGCATCGCGGGTGCGAAGGCGTATCGGACGGGCTCGCTGCTGTCGGCGTAAGCGTCGCGTTTCCGGTCAGAACGGCGCAAGACCGCATTGCGCCGCGACGACCTTCCACGCGCCGCCAATGTTTCCCCACGTTCGCGTGTAGCGCAAGCTGCCCGCGAACGGCGCGCCGCCGAACGTCCCCGAAATCGCGACGCGCGTCACCGTGACGGCGAAGCCGCCATACACGCGCACGCTCTGATCCTCGACCTCCAGCTTGTCGATGCGCTGCATGCCGTAGCGATGCCCGTTGAGATCGTCGGCCTTCGTCCAGACCTTGCCGGTTGCATCGACGAAGCTCAGGTCGTCGGCGAGTAGCGCATCGAGCGCGTCCACGTCCGACGCCACCATCGCCTTCTTCAGGCGCTCCTCCAGTTCGCGGATTCCTTGCTCGTCCATGTTTTCGCTCGCGGTGAGAGAACCGTGAGCATCGCATCGGACCCGGCGAATGCACAAGCCGGGAAATTTCGCCAGTGCTGTTGCATGCGCGATACAGCGTAAGTCGTCTGAAAGCGCTGTCACATTCCTTTCTTTGGCGCCCGCTACATTTGCGCCCGTCGACGCCACGCGCCATCAGAGCGCGACGCACTGCAGACACCGTCAACAACCACACCGCGAACCAACACACGGAGCTTGTTTTGAAGAAGAATCTCTTGGCGACCGCGACGCTCGCCGCCTTTGCCGCCCTCGCCGCCACCTCCGCGCACGCGCAAAGCAGCGTGACGCTGTACGGCATCATCGATGCCGGCATCAGCTACGTGAACAACAGCACGCAAACCGCGACCCGCGCGGGCGAGAAGCTCTTCAAGTACGACGACGGCATCGCGCAAGGCAGCCGTTGGGGCATGAGGGGTTCGGAAGACCTGGGGGGCGGCATGAAGGCGATCTTCACGTTGGAAGGCGGCTTCAACAGCGGCACGGGCACGCTCGGCCAGGGTGGCGCGCTCTTCGGCCGTCAGGCGTATGTCGGTCTTGCGAAGAACGACGTCGGCTCGGTGACCTTCGGCCGTCAATACTCGTTCTCGACGGACTACCTCGGCAGCAACTACTCCATCGGCGGTCAGACCGTCGCGGGTAACTACGGTTACCACATGAACGACGTCGACCAGCTGACGTCGAGCCGCATCAACAACTCGGTGAAGTTCAGCAGCGCGAGCTTCTACGGCGTGACGTTCGGCGCGATGTACGGCTTCTCGAACCAGGCGGGCGCGTTCGCGGGCACGCCGAACACGACCGTCGGCACGACGACGACGGCGGGTTCGTCGCGCGCCTACAGCTTCGGCCTGAACTACAAGGCGGGTCCGTTCGGCATCGGCGCGGCGTACACCGACATCCGCTATCCGGCGGCTTCGACGCCCGCGTTCAGCACGGCCGTCGCGAATATCCAGACGATGGGCACCGCGAACGCCGGCAAGGACCTGCGCACGTTCGGCGTCGGCGCGAACTACGCGTTCGGCGCGGCGACCGTGTTCGGACTCTGGACCAACACGCTGTTCGAGCCGATCAACGGCGCGAGCTCGAAGCTCAACGCGTTCGATGTCGGCGGCAAGTACGCGTTCACGTCGGCGCTGTCGGCCGGTCTCGGCTACTCGTACCTCAACATGACGGGCAATTCGAGCGGCCACTGGAATCAGGTCGATGCAAGCGTCGACTACGCGCTCTCGAAGCGCACCGACGTCTACGTGCTCGGCATCTATCAGAAGGCATCGGGCTCGAACCGCGGCGTCGAGAATCAGGCGTCGATCGGTTCGTCGTCGTCGAGCTACTTCGGCACGTCGGGTCTGGGCGAAAACGACCAGCTCGCGTTCCGCATCGGCGTTCGCCACAAGTTCTAAGCGCTTCGGCTCTTTATCGGGCTGAAAGAAATCGGGCCGCCGGACGTATCGGGCGGCCCGATTTTTCATTTCTTGTCGGACTTCTTGCCGACGGCCTTGTGATAGCGCTCGATGTACTCGTCCATCAGCTTGCGGATCGCGCGGCCGATCAGCATGTAGTCGCTTTCGTTCAGATTCGCGAGCGACACGCGCCCCGACGGATGCTGCGTGCCGAAGCCGCGCCCCGGCAACAGCACGACGCGCGCTTCCTTCGCGAGCCTGAAGAGAATCTCGGAAGGCTCGGTGTTCTCGATGACCCAATCCACCAGATCGCGGCCATGCCTGCGCTCGCCGAGATATTCGATATCGAGGATCGTGTAGTAGTCGACCTCGTTCTTGTCTTCCTCTTCGAGCGCGATGCCGATCTCGCGATACAGCGCCTGCTTGCGGCTGCGGATCAGGCGCTTCAGCGCGTTCTTGTACGCGTCGGGCGTGTCCATCAGCGAGAAGAGCGAGAACAGCACCATCTGCACCTGCTGCGGGGTCGAGAGGCCCGCCGTGTGATTCAGCGCGACGGTGCGGCTGTCGGCCACGAGACGGTCGATGAACTTGAGCTTGTCGGGCTCCGTCGTGATCGATTCGTAGCGCTCGTGAAGCTGCGCCCGCTGGTCTTTCGGCAATGCGGCGAGCTGCTTGTCGAGCACGTTGTCGCGATGCGTCGCGATCGCGCCGAGACGCCAGCCGGTCGCGCCGAAATACTTCGAATACGAGTAGACGAGGATCGTGTTCTTCGGACACAGCGCGAAGAGCGATACGAAATCGTCGGCGAAGGTGCCGTAGACATCGTCGGTCAGCAGGATGAGATCGGGGCGCTCCTTCACAATGTCCGCGATGTACTGAAGGCTTTCGTCGTCCATCTTCACCGACGGCGGATTGCTCGGATTCACGAGGAAGAACGCCTTGACCTTCGGATCGCGCAGCTTGTCGAGTTCGGCCTTCGAGTATTGCCAGCCGTTCGCGACGTCCGCTTCCAGATTCACGACCTTCAGCTTGTAGTCGTTCAGGCGCGGGATCTCGATGTACGGCGTGAAGATCGGCGTGCCGAGCGCGATCGTATCGCCCGGCGCGATCAGGAAGTTCTCGCGCATCGTGTTGAAGATGTAGGTCATCGCGGCGGTGCCGCCTTCGACCGCGAAGACATCGAACTCGCCGACGAACGGATGCTTGCCGATCATCTCGCGGCGCAGATATTGCGCGACGATCTGCTCGGAGAGCTTCAGCATGCGGTCGGGCACCGGGTAGTTCGAGCCGAGAATGCCTTCGCACATCTCGTAGAGAAAGTCGCCGGCGTTCAGGCCGAGCTGATCGCGCACATACGACACCGCGCCCGCGAGAAACGCGATGCCCGGCACGCCCTTGTTCTCCCGCGCGAAGATTTCGAAGCGCTCTTCCAGCCCTTCGCGCTTAGGAAAACCGCCGACGCCTTCGGGCATGTACGCGAACGAGCGCTCCGACTCGCGCATCGCGAAGAGGCCCAGTTGCCAGAAGCCGTGACGCGGAATCGTCGCGAGGAAGTTGGGATTGCCGCGCCCGGCGTTGAGCATCGAGAGATTGGCCGGCCGTTCGACCGCCCCGCCGCCCGCCGCCTTGATGAGCTCGTCCTTCAGCTCGAACGGGCTGAGCGCCGCCATGCCGGCGCGATCGCCGGAACCTGCTTTATCGGACTTTGCCATCCAACACCTCCAGATTTGATAGTCGAAACAAGGCGACGGGAGACGCGCGTCACGTAAGCAGCATCACGATGACCATGCCCCAGATCGTCAGCAGCGTATTGCCGACCGCATAGGTCACCGTGTAGCCGAGGCCGGGCACCTGACTCTTCGCGGCGTCGCAGATCATGCCGAGCGCGGCGGTCGTCGTGCGCGCGCCCGCGCAGATGCCGAGCAGGATCGCGGGATGAAACTTGAACACGTACTTCGCGACATACATGCCGATGATGAGCGGCACCGACGACGCGAAAATGCCCCACAGGAAAAGACTCACGCCGAGCTTCTGCAAGCCCGCGACGAAACCCGGCCCCGCCGATATGCCTACGACCGCGATGAAGACGTTCAGGCCGACCGAGTTCATGAACCAGATGGTCGGCGACGGAATGCGGCCGAAAGTCGGATGAATCGCGCGCAGCCAGCCGAACACGATGCCCGCGATGAGCGCGCCGCCCGCCGTCGACAACGTGAGCGGAATCGCGCCGACGTGCAGCACCAGCGCGCCGATCAGCGCGCCCAGCGTGATCGCGAGGCCGACGAAGGCCATGTCGGCGGCATCGGCGGGACGGTCGAGCACGCCGAGCGTCTTCGCGGCCGCCGTCGTGTCCTGCGTGCGGCCGACCAACGTGATCGTGTCACCGCGATGCAGCTTCGTGCTCGGCAGAATGGGAATCTGCGTTTCGGTCGCGCCGCGCTTGATCTTGCGCAGAAACACGCCGCGCGATGCAGGAGACTGCGCGAGTTCGAGCAGCGTCTTGCCGTCGACTTCCTTGTTGGTCACGTAGACATCGACGCCTTCGACCGGCACCGCGAGCAGTTCGGCGTCGTCCACTTCTGTCGCGACGCCGCCGAGCAGTTCGACGAGCAGTTCGCGCCGCCCCGCGACCGCGACGACATCGCCGGGCTGGAGCACGTCGTCGATCTTGGCTTCCTGGATCGTCCCGCCGCGCCTGATCCGCTCGATGAAAAGCCGCGTGCCGGCCGGCTCCAGCGCCTCCGCCTGCGCGACCGACATGCCCGCCGCGCGCCCGTGCTCCGCCACCCGATAGGCGCGCAGCTCGAACTTGTGCCACGCCTGCCCCGCGCCGCCCAGTTCGCCGCCGCCGCCGAGTGTCGCCTCGTACTCCTTGCAGGCCGCGACGAGATCGATGTTCAGCAGCTTCGGCCCGAGCATCGCGAGAATCAGCGCGGAGCCGATCGTCCCGAAGATATAGGTCACGGCGTAGGCGGTCGGCATGGCGTCGAGCAGCGACTTGGCCTGATCGGGCGGCAGCCCGAGCCGATTGATGGCGTCGGTGGCGAGGCCCATCGATGCCGAAATCGTCTGCGAGCCCGCGAAGAGACCGGCCGCCGAGCCGACGTCGTAACCCGCGATCTTCGCCGCCGCGTAAGGCGCCGCGAGACACAACACGCACTGGATGACGGAGAAGAGCGCCTGCGGCAAGCCGTCTTTCGCGATGCCGCGCACGAACTGCGGCCCGACGCCGTAACCGACCGCGAACAGGAACATCAGGAAGAAGACCGATTTGACGTTCGACGAGATGGTGATGCCCAATTGCCCGATGGCGATGGCGGCGAGCAAGGTCGCCGTCACCGCGCCGAGGCTGAAGCCGCGAAAGCTCTTCCCGCCGACCCAATAGCCGACGCCGAGCGAAAGAAAGATGGCAATCTCAGGGTAGCTGCGCAGCGTTGCCGTAAGCCATGACATAGACACTCCTTTGCGACGTGAGCCGCACTGTCGCCCGAAGATTCGGACGCTCGAGCGGTGTCTTTTCGTTCAATACACCATTTTTCGCCGTTGAGGTTGATTCCGTTCGACTTGCCGTCGGGCCCGTTCGCAACGCGCGCAGTCGACACGATCTGAGTGCCTACTGAAACGGATTCCTAAATAATAATGGTATCGAAAAACGCTGGAATGAAACCGGTCGCACGCCGATTCTTTGCGCCAGATCATATTTTCGCCCGCTGAAACAAAAACAGCGGCCGAAGCCGCTGTTCTTATCGACGCAGTCTTAGACGCGTCTTATTCCGCCGTTTCGAGCAGCGGGTAATCCGTGTAGCCTTTTGCGCCGGGCGCATAGAACGTCGACGTGTCCCAATTGTTGAGATCGGCATCGACTTCGAAGCGGCGCACGAGATCCGCATTCGCGATGAACGGCTTGCCCCACGCGACCGCATCGGCGTCGCCGCGCGCGATGATCGCTTCGGCGCTGGCCTTCGAGAAACCTTCATTGGCGATGTAGACGCCGCCGAACGCCTTCTTCAGTTGCGGGCCGAGGCTGTCCGCGGCTTCGTGCTCGCGTGCCGCGATGAACGCGATCTTGCGCTGACCCAGCTCACGCGCGACATAACCGAAGGTCGCGGCGCGATCGCTGTCGCCCATCGTGTGCGAATCGGCACGCGGCGCAAGATGCACGCCGACACGGTCCGCGCCCCACACTTCGATCGCCTGATCGACGACTTCGAGCAGAAGACGCGCGCGGTTCTCGATCGAGCCGCCGTATGCGTCGGTGCGCTGATTCGTGCTGTCCTGCAGGAACTGGTCGAGCAGATAGCCGTTTGCGCCATGCACTTCGACGCCGTCGAAGCCCGCGCGCTTCGCGTTCTCCGCGCCCTTGCGGAAGGCCGCGACGACACCGGCGATTTCATCGAGTTCGAGTGCGCGCGGCGTCACGTACGGACGTTGCGGACGCACGAGGCTCACGTGGCCGCCCGCTGCAATGGCGCTCGGCGCGACCGGCAGTTCGCCGTTCAAAAACACGGGGTCCGAAATGCGGCCGACGTGCCACAGTTGCAGAAAAATCTTGCCGCCCGCGTCGTGCACGGCCTTCGTCACGAGCTTCCAGCCTTCCACTTGTTCGTCGGACCAGATGCCCGGCGTGTCGGCATAGCCCACGCCTTGCGGCGTCACCGACGTCGCTTCGCTCAGAATGAGTCCCGCCGCCGCGCGGTCTGCGTAGTACTGCGCCATCAACGCGTTCGGCACGCGTTCGATGCCGGCGCGCTGACGCGTGAGCGGCGCCATGATGATGCGGTTCTTCAGCGTGAGTGCGCCTACTTTGAGCGGATCGAAAAGAGTCGACATGGATTGGATTCCTAATGAAATTGAAAGCGGACTTTCACCGAATGGCAAGCAAGCTCAGAGACTCCCGATGGAATCGCGGAACGCCTGAATGACCGCTTCGTCGCGCTTGAAAAACACCCACTGTCCTACGCGCTTCGTGGTGACGAGCCCGGCTTTGTGCAAGGTCGCGAGATGCGCCGAAACGGTGGACTGCGACATGCCGCAGCGCCCATCGATCTGACCCGCGCAAACGCCGTGCACGTGCGGCAGTTCCTGATCAGGGAAATGCAGCTCCGGCTCCTTCAGCCACTCGAGAATTTCGCGGCGAAGGGGGTTGGCTAAGGCCTTGTGAATTGCGTCGATGTCCATTTCGTTGCTCGTGCGTCTGACGAATCGAAGGCGCAAAGCCTTCCGAATCGTCTTGAGTCGAAGTATATATCGCAAATCTACGATATGCAAATCCCGCGTCGAATGCATCGATTGAATCAATGCGGCGATCCGCGACATGCCGCCGCGCCGCGCCGTCTGGTACGCTCGCGGGTTTCATCGGCTGCAAAGAAGGCTGCAAACTTTTATGGATACTCCTTTCAACGAACGCGGCGTGACGCTCTCGCGCGCCGGGCTGTCGGCGTCGGGTCAGATGATTCCGCTGCGCGATCTGCGCGCCGCGCGCGTCGTGACGATTCCGCGGCAGAAACCGTTGCCCGTCATCATCGCGCTGATCGGACTAGTCGTGCTCGGCGCGGGCATTTTCACCGGCGCAGGCGCGGCGCTCGTGCTCGGCGTGATGATCGTGGTCGTGGGTTATCTCACGTGGATCACGCAGGACGTGATCTATCAGCTGATGGTCGCGACGCCCGGCGGCGAGCGCGAAGTGCTCATCACGAAGGATCAGGAATTCGCGGACAAGGTCGCGGCGCTCGTCGGCGAAGCGGTCGCAAAACATGCGGCAGGCGCGGCGGCCAAGCCGCAAGCGTGAGCTTTTACGCCGCGTTTACGCGGCGGCGCGCACCTTTAGCCGGGTTTTTAGGCGGCCGGCGCTAGAGTTCAGGCGTTGCCACAACGGGCCGTCATCGGACGGCTTCATATCGATGTATATCCGCACTGCCGATTCGTCCGCGCTTCCTCAAGCGCACAGCGGCGGCTCGCCGCGCCGCAAGGAAGCGCGCCGCTGCGTCGCGTTCGATCTCATCGTACCGGGCCTCGATTCATCGGGCGCGCGCGAGGTGCTCGCCTATGCGTTCGGCGTGGGCACGCAGGCGTACATCGTGGAGACGAGCCGCCTCCACGAGTGCACCACGCTCTATGTCGAGACCGGCAGCGACGACATCAACGACGTCATCGGCACGCTCACCGCGCATTTCCCGAACGCGACGCTCGGCCGCGTCATCCGGATCGATCGCATCACGCGGCCCTAGACGTCCGTCACGTCACCTGCAACGGCTCGACGTGCCAGATATCGCGCGCGTACTCCGCGATCGTGCGATCCGACGAAAAGATGCCCATGCCCGCGACGTTCTCGATCGCGCTTCGCGTCCACGCGTCCTTGTCGCGGAACTTGAGATCGACTTCGGTTTGCGTCTTGTCGAAGCTGTCGAAGTCGGCGAGCACCATGTAGTGATCGCCCCAGTCCACGAGCGTATGGAAGATGTCGTAGAAACGATGCGGCTCTTCCGGCGAGAAATGCCCGAGGCGAATCTGGTCGAGCGCGAGCTTGAGTTCCGCGTTCTCCTCGTAGATCTGCCGCGGCCGATACCCCGCCGCGCGCAGCGACTCGATCTCGTCGGTCGTGTTGCCGAAGATGAAGATGTTCTCGCGCCCGACGGCATCGCAGATTTCGATGTTCGCGCCATCCAGCGTGCCGATGGTCAGCGCGCCGTTCAGAGCGAGCTTCATGTTGCCGGTGCCCGAGGCTTCGGTGCCTGCCATCGAAATCTGCTCCGACAGATCCGCCGCCGGAATGATGAGCTCGGCCACCGATACGCCGTAGTTCGGGATGAAGCCGACCTTCAGCCTGTCGCCGATGAGCGGGTCCGCGTTGATCCGCTTCGCGACATCGTTGATGAGCTTGATGATGTTCTTCGCCATCTTGTACGCCGATGCCGCCTTGCCCGCGAACATCACCACGCGCGGCGTCCAGTCCTGCTCCGGATTCTCGCGGATGCGGTTGTAGCGCACGATCACATACAGGATGTTGAGCAGTTGCCGTTTGTATTCATGGATGCGTTTGACCTGCAAGTCGAACAACGCTTCCGGATTGATGATCGCGTTGGCATCGCGTTTCGCGCGCTCCACGAGCCGCAGCTTGTTCTGGAACTTGGCCTCGTGAAATGCCTTGCGAAACTCGGGATCGTCGCGCCATTCGCGCAGGCGGCCGAGTTCGAAGAGATCGGTGCGCCAGCGCGGCCCGAGCCGCTTGTCGATCAGTGACGACAGCGACGGACTCGCCTGCGCGAGCCAGCGGCGCGGCGTGATGCCGTTCGTCACGTTGGTGAAGCGCTCCGGGAACATGCGCGCGAAATCGGAGAAGATGTTCTGCACCATCAATTGCGAATGCAGCTTCGATACGCCATTCACCTTGTGGCTCGCGACGATCGCGAGATGCGCCATGCGCACGCGCCGCTGACCGAATTCATCGACGAGCGAGATGCGGCGAATCAGTTCGACATCGCGTCCGAACTTCTCCGTCACCTGCTTGAGAAACTGCGCGTTGATCTCGAAGATGATCTCCAGATGACGCGGCAGCAAGCGCGCGAGCATCTCGACGTCCCACGTTTCGAGCGCCTCGGGCATCAACGTGTGGTTCGTGTAGGAGAACATCTGCTGCACCAGCTTCCACGCCTTGTCCCAAGGCAGATGATGCCGGTCGACGAGCAGGCGCATCAGTTCGGGAATCGCGAGCACGGGATGCGTGTCGTTCAGATGCACCGCAACCTTCTCCGCAAGCCGCCCGAAATGCGTATGCGTGCGCTGATAGCGTCGAATCAGATCCTGCATCGTCGCGGAGACGAAAAAGTATTCCTGGCGCAGACGCAGTTCGCGCCCGGCTTGCGTCGAATCGTCCGGATAAAGCAGGCGCGATACATGTTCCGACGTGTTCTTCGCCTCCACCGCGCGCCGATAGTCGCCCTGATTGAACGCGGAGAGGTCGAACTCGTCGGTCGCGCGCGCGGACCACAGGCGCAGCGTGTTGGTGGCCGTCGTCGCGAAGCCGGGAATGACCGTGTCGTAGGCCATCGCGTTGACGTGCTCGGTGTCGATCCAGTCGGTGCGATCGTCGTGCTGCACGGTGCGGCCACCGAAATGCACGGTGTACACGACTTCGGGGCGCGGAAACTCCCACGGATTGCCCGCGCGCAGCCAGTAATCGGGCATCTCGACCTGATTGCCGTCGACGACCGTCTGCCGGAACATGCCGTATTCGTAACGAATGCCGTAGCCGAAGCCGGGCACGCCGACGGTCGCCATCGAATCGAGGAAGCAGGCCGCGAGACGCCCGAGGCCGCCATTGCCGAGCGCAGCGTCCGGTTCGAGCTCTTCGAGCGCGGCGAGATCGACGCCGAGGCCGGCGAGCGCGTCGCGCACCTCGTCATAGATGCCGAGCGCGAGCAGCGCATTGCTGAAAGTTCTGCCGATGAGAAACTCCATCGACAGGTAGTAGACGCGTTTCACGTCCTGCTCGTATTGCAGCCGCGTAGTGCGCATCCAGCGTGCGACGAGCCGGTCGCGCACGGCCAGTTCGGCGGCATGGAGCCAGTCTCGCGGCTGCGCGGTGACCGCGTCCTTGCCGACGCCGTACATCAGGCGGTTCGAGATGGAGCGCCTGAGCGCATCGACGGTGCTGTTGAGCTGGTCGAATTCCAGGTCGACGGATGTCATCGAAACCTCCGGTATTTGCAACATATGCAACGACCGCGAAAGCCTGGCGGGAGTTCAAACCGGACGCACCGAAATGGCGCCCCGCTCCGGTCAGGCGGGTGCGGACGTGCCTGAACGTGCAGGTTACGCCAGTTTTATTTTTTTTGGTATGACAAGGCCGCAACAACGCGCAACCACGACGGCGAGGCCCGCAAATTGCTCGCAAGCCTTTCACGCGCATGACTTTATTTCGGATTCCGTAGTGGTTCCGTAGCGGTTCCGCGCGATACGGCGATCTAACGGCGCGGGGCACGCGCGGCGATGAGCAGAAGCGCCGCGAGCGACACGGCCAGCAAGATCAGCGAAAGCGCCGACGCCGGCAGATAGTAGCCGCGATTGACTTGCCCCACGACGACGATCGGCACCGTCGCGAAACCGGGCGGATAGACGGTCAGCGTCGCGCCCAGTTCGCCGAGCGAGAGCGCGAACCCGAGCGCGAGACTCGCGCGGATCGCGGGCACGAGCTGCGGCAGCACCACGCGCGCGAGCACCATGCGCGGCGGCGCGCCGAGACTCGCGGCGGCTTCGCGCAAGACCGTGAGTTCGGGACGCAGCGCGGCGGCGGCGCACCGGTAACAGAACGGCAGGACGAGCGCGAGCTGCACGAGCACGACGATGGCGGCCGACCCGGACAGATCGAGCGGACGCTTGTGATACGCGATCAGCACCGCAAGCCCGAGCACGACGCTCGGCACGCCGCTGCCCATCATCGCGACGGCATCGACGAGTGCGCCGAGACCACGCCGGTCGCGGCCTTCCAGCGCGAGCGCAAGCCACAGTCCCAACGCCGTGCCGATGAACGCGACGCCCAGGCCGACTTCGAGGCTCGTCATGACGGCATCGAGATCGCTTGACGAAAGCCGCGCGAACCAGCGCGTCGAAAAGCCATCGGGCAGGATCGTGCCGGACCAGTGCGACGCCACGCTCGACAGCGCGACGACCGCAACCGGCAAAACGAACAGCCAGAAGCACAGCAACGCGACGAACGCGGTGAACGCATGACGCAACAGCGCCTGCGGTCTGAACGCGGCAGCGATGACCTGCATCTCAGCGCCCTCCTTGCGAGCTGCGGCTCGATCGGCGGTTCACGCGCCGGTACAACGCATAGAGCGACAGCGACATCAGCAGCATTACGACCGATCCCGCGGCGGCCGTGGGCAGATCTAGATCGACGGTCGCGGCGCTGTAGATCGCGATCGGCAGCGTGATCAGATGCGCGCTGCCGAGCACGAGCAGAATGCCGAACTCGTTCAACGTGAGCAGGAAGCAGAGGATCGTGCCCGCCGCGATACCCGGCCACGCGAGCGGGAGCACGACTTTGGTCGCGACCATCCAGCCATCGGCGCCGAGGCTTTTCGCGGCTTCGACGAGCCGCATGTCGAGCGTCGCATACGATGCGAGCGTCGGGCGCACGACGAACGGCGCATAGAACACGACTTCCGCGAGAATCACGCCGCCGATGCCGAAGAGAAAGTCGAGCGGCGCCGCATCGAGCGAGAAGATGCGCTGCAGGCCGATGCTCACCGCGCCTTGCGAGCCGTACAGAAAGATCAACGTGAACGCGACCAGAAACGACGGAAACGCGACGAACAATTCCAGAAAACGCGTGAGCAGGCGCGCGCCCGCGAACGGCCTGAAGAACAACATCGACGCAAGCGCGACGCCGAGCAACGAAGCGATGCTCGCGCTCGCGAAGAGAATGCCGAGCGTCGTGCCGATCATGCCGCGCGTTTCGGGATTGCCGAAGAACGCGGTGTACGCGTGCAGCGAAAAGCCGTTCGGACCGCTCACGCTCAACATGACGAGGCGCGCGAGCGGATAGACCACGAGCGGCCCGAGCACGAGCACGAGAATGAAGAGCAGATGCCATTGCGCCTTGCGCTCGCGGCGTCGCGCTTGCCCGGCGTGCGCGGCGAATTGCGCGGGCAGATCCGCGTCGCTGATGCCGCCATCGCGGGCGACGCTGTCAGGGACGAACAAGGACGACATCGTCAGCCTCGAAGCGAAGTGAAACGCGCGTGCCTTTGTCCGGCATGCGCGTGTGACCGCGCTGCGTCGTCACGAGCACGGGCTCGCCGGGCAACGAATCGAGCGCGACGGAAATGGAGAGCGCCGCGCCGTACCATTCGACGGACGCGATCGTGCCGTGCAACGGACCTTCGCCCAGCGGCACGATGACAAAGCGCTCCGGACGAATGCACGCGAGACGTTCACGCTCGTCGTGACGCGTATCGCCGACCGGATACACGACGCGCGGCGGCAGCAGATTCGCCGCGCCGAGATAGCGCGCGACAAAGGCATCGCTGGGCGCGTCGTAAAGTTCGCGCGGTGCGCCGAGTTGCGCGATGCGGCCATCGCGCATCAGCAATGTGCGATCGGAAAGCACGAGCGCGTCGTCCTGATCGTGCGTCACGCAGACGATCGTGAGATTCGGCAGACGTTCATGCAGAGCCTTCAGCTCGCTGCGCACGGATGCCCGCAGATTTGCATCGAGCGCGGAGAGCGGCTCGTCGAGCAGCAGCACATCCGGTTCGATGACGAGCGCGCGCGCGAGCGCCACGCGCTGCTGCATGCCGCCGGAAAGCTGCGCGGGCATGACGTGACCGGCATCGGAGAGTTGCACGAGCTTGAGCGCATCGGCGACGCGCCGCGCGATCTCGCCCGTCTTCAGCTTGCGCGCGCGCAAGCCGAACGCGACGTTGTCGAACACGGACAGATGCGGAAAGAGCGCATAGCTCTGAAACAGCAGCCCGAGATTGCGCTGATGTGGCGGCACGTGCGTCAGATCGCGGCCCGCGACGGCGAGCTTGCCCGCGAGCGCATCGGCCTTTACGAAACCGGCGATGAAGCGCAGCAGCGTGGTCTTGCCGCAGCCGCTGCGGCCGAGCACGGTCAAGAACTCGCCGCGTCCGATGCGCAGCGACAGATCGTCGAGGACGGTGCGCGTGCCGAAGCGCACCGTCAGGCGATCGATATGCACGCCCGGCGTCTCATCGACGCCGAACGCCTGCTTTGGAATCGCGTTCATCAGGACTTCGGCTTGACGACTTCGGTCTGCTTGCCGGTGTTGCCGATCACTTCGGTTTTCCAGCGCTCGGTCCAGCCGGCTTTCTTCTGCATGACTTCGTTCCAGTCGACCGGAATCAGCTTCACGCCTGAGATGGCCTGCTTGACGGCATCGCCGTTCTTGCCTGCGAGCGGCACGTCGGTGCGGCCCGGAATGCCGTAGATGTCGGGCACTTTCGACTGAACTTCCGACGACATCAGATAGTCGATCAGCTTCTTGCCCGCTGTCTGATTCGGGCCGCTCTTGATGAGGCCGATCGCGTAGGGAAGCTGGAACGTGGTCGGCGCTTCGCCTGCCTTGTGCGAGAGGAAGAGCGGCTTGATCGAGAGACCGCCGTTCGCGGCATCGTCGAGGTCCATTTGCAGGTCGCCGTTCGCGAAGGCGATTTCGTTACGCGAGAGCAGCACGTCGAGATAGCCCGTGCCCTTCGTGTGGAACTTGGCGTGCTGCTCGAGATCCTTGAGGTATTTGAACGCCTGGTCTTCGCCCATGAGCGCGGAGGTCAGGATGATGACGGCCATGCCGTCGCCCGCGGTAGCCGGATTCGAATACGCGATTTTGCCCGAGTAGTTCGGATGCAGTAGATCGGCGAAGGTCTTGGGCGCGGACCTGGTGACTTCGGGATTGATTGCGAACGAGAAATAGTTGTTCACGAACGTGGCCCATGCGCCGTCTTTTTCTTTCGCGATGGCGGGGACGTTTTTGTAGTTGACGCTCTGATACGGCTGCAGCAGGCCGCCTTGCTGCGCTTGCTGGATGAATGGCGGCAGCGTGACGAGCACGTCGGCTTTGGGCGAATCCTTTTCGACGGTGGCGCGGTTCACGACTTCGCCGCTGCCTGCCGTGACGATGTTGACCTTGACGCCTTCTTTCTTTTCGAATGCGGGAAGCACGTCCTTGTAGAGATTTTCGAGGCCATCGGCGGTGTAGAGAACGACGGCGTCGGCGGCGTGAGCGGGCATCGCGGCAAGCAGAGTGAAAGCGGCGGCGAACGCCGGCAGCACGTTGCGCGCGAAGCGGAAATCGCGGGTCATGGTGGTCTCTCGTGTCGGGATGTTGGAAGGTCGGTCGCGACCTTCGACCCGAAGGATTGCAGAGCTCTGTGACATCGACGTGAAGGCGCCACGGGGCGCCAATTATTTGCACGATTTGCCACGTGGTTATTTGGTCGTTCGGGTGATTCACATCAGGCGGGTTTTGTTTTTTTCGCTGGATCCCGTTTTCTTTGTGGTCTGTTAGCGTTGCCCCTGTGCGGGGCGGCACCTACTTTCTTTGCTGCTGCAAAGAAAGTAGGCAAAGAAAGCAGCTTTTCAGGCCCGCGGTCACACGCAC
>NZ_FCNX02000019.1 GCF_001544835.2 Caballeronia fortuita
GCCGATGATAGTGCGGATTCCCGTGTGAAAGTAGGTAATCGTCAGGCTCCTCATGCTCCAAACAAAAACCCCACCCCACAAAGGTGGGGTTTTTGCGTTGGGGTGGCGAAAACGCAATCCTCAACTAAGCTTGCTGATACCAGATTGCTGATAGTTTTCGATCCCGATCTTGTCGATGAGCCCGATCTGAATCTCCAGCCAGTCGATATGCTCCTCGGTCGCGTCGAGCAATTCGACGAGAATCTCGCGTGAAACGAAGTCATGCACCGACTCGCAATAAGCGATTCCCTCCTTGCATTGCGCTTGCGCCGTCTTCTCGAGCTTGAGATCGTTCTGTAGTGCTTCGAGAGTCGTTTTGCCAATAGCCAGCGGGTGAATATCCTGCAAATTCGGCAGTCCATCGAGCATGAGGATGCGCTGAATCAGCTTGTCCGCATGCGTCAACTCGTCCATCGACTCGTTGTATTCGTGCGTGCCGAGCTCTTCGAAACCCCAGTGCTGATAAAGACGCGCATGCAAGAGATACTGATGCACCGCCGTCAGCTCGTTCGTCAATTCGGCATTCAGATTGTCAATCACTTTCGGATCGCCTTGCATTCCGTCTCCCGCATCGTCGCGTTGGCATACTCTCAGAATAGACGCTGAGCCGCGCCGCGCCAAAAACGAGCGCGATTCTCATCGGTGTCGATGGCGGGAAAATTGCTAAGGCTACCTCCACTGCTTCCCCTGCGAGCATCATCCGATGCCAAGACTTTCGTTCTCCGCTCAGTTGACGGCACTCTCGACGCTCATCGCCGCGCTATGCGGATTGATGGCGGGCGCTGTCTGGTTGATGTTCTCGTCGGCGCTGACCGAGCGCGTGAACCTGGCAACGCAGGATGCGGCCACCGCATGCGCGGCGGTGGCATCGCGCTACGATCTGTCGATGCCGCGCACGGGCGAGACCGACATCGAACTCATGCACGCCGTGCTCGATCTGGTCCTGATCCGCACCGAAGGCATCGAAGGCGGCTTCTGGAGCAGCGCGGCAGCCGCGCCGGGTTTTCTCGCCTACGCGTTTCCGACGTACACGGGAAGCGGCGTAAAGCGCGATGTCCCCGAGGCGGAGACGCCGCTCATCTTGCGGACGCTCGAAACGGCCGCGCGAACCGGTGCGACGCGGCGCGATGATCTGTCGAACGGCTCGGATGCGGTCATCGTCGTTGCATGCCCGGTTCCGCGGCACAAGGCGCTCTTCGTGTGGATGCTCACGCGCGCGCGACCGCCGCTCGGACCTTACGGCGAGCGCGCGGCGAGCATACTTGCGGGCGTGCTTGCGATCATCGTCGGTGCGGCGCTCTTCCTGGCCTTCGCATTACGTCGATGGAAGCGCAATCTGACGCGTCTCGAACACGCGCTCGCCGCCGAGGGCGATCTGGAGCAGAGCAAGCGGCTCGACCTGCTCGGTGAACGAGATCTGGACAAGATCGTCGATGCGCTCAACCGCTACACCGAACGCGCCCATCGGCTTCAGAAGCAGGCCGATGAACTCAGCCTGCAGCTCGCGCAGGCCGAGCGCTTCAGCACGATCGGCAAGATGGCTGCGCAGATCGCGCACGAGATCCGCAATCCCGCTGGCGCGATGCGCCTGAAGGCAGAGAACGCGCTGGCGGGCGATGGCGCGCGGCGCGAAGCGGCGCTGCGCACGATCATCGAGCAGGTCGGACGCATCGAGGCGCAGCTCGCGAGCCTGCTCGCGCTCACGCAACCCGTGACGATCCAGACGAGCGATGTCGATATTGGTCCGTGGATCGACGGCGTCGTGCATGTGCATCTTCCGGGCGCGCAAAGCCGTCGCATCACGCTCGCGGTCGACGTGCAGCTCGCGTCGCCGGCGCGTCCCGCCGCAATCGATGCCGCGCAGGTCGCGCGCGCGCTGGACAACCTCATCGTCAATGCGCTGCGTCATGCGCCGCAAGGCGGTCATGTGACCGTGAGCGCGCGCTCTGCATCGTCGGAACGCGGCGATGTGCTTAAACTTGAAGTCACCGACGACGGTCCCGGCGTCGGCGCGAACGAGCGCGAACACATCTTCGAGCCGTTCGTGACAGGCCGTCCCGATGGCTCCGGACTCGGCCTCGCCGTCGTGCGCGAGATCGCGTCGGCGCATGGCGGCCGCGCCTTTCTCGCCGACGATTCCCGCGTGACCCGCTTCGTGATAGAGCTGCCATGGCGAACATACTGATCATCGACGACGACGACGCCTTCCGCGAAGGCCTCGTCGAAACCGTTCAAGACCTGGGGCACACGACGCTCGCGGCGCGCTCGGGCGAGGACGCGCTCGAACGCCTGCGCGTAACGCCGCCGCCCGACTGCATCTTCCTCGACTTCCGTCTGCCCGGCGCGGATGGCCTCGCGGTGCTCGAATCGCTGCGAGGCATTGCGAGCCTGCGCACGGTGCCCGTCGTGATGCTGACCGCGCACGCGACGAGCGACAACACGATCGGCGCGATGCGGCTCGGCGCGTTCGAGCATCTGACGAAGCCTGTCGGACGCGAGGACATCGCCGCATTGCTCGAACGGATTCTGTCGACACATGCCGACGCACCCGACGCGGGCGCTTTCTCGGACGAAGCGCAGCCGGGCGAGCCGCGTCTGCTCGGCGTGAGCGAAGCCATGCGCGACGTGCAAAAGCGCATCGGCCGCGCGGCGGGAACGTCATCGACCGTGCTCATCACCGGCGAAACGGGCACGGGCAAGGAAGTCGCCGCGCGCGTGCTGCATCTTGCATCGGCGCGGGCGGCGGGGCCGTTCGTCGCGGTGAATTGCGCGGCGATTCCCGACGAACTGCTCGAGAGCGAACTCTTCGGACACGGCAAGGGCGCGTTTACCGGCGCGCACGCCGAGCGCCGCGGACGCTTCGAGGCGGCGCACGGCGGCACGCTCTTTCTCGACGAAGTCGGCGACATGCCGCTCGCGATGCAGGCCAAGCTGCTGCGCGTGCTGCAGGAGCGGCAAATCACGCCGCTCGGCACGAACCGCGTGGTCGACGTCGATGTGCGCGTGGTCGCGGCGACGCATCGCGATCTGAACCGGATGGTATCGGCGGGAACGTTCAGACAGGATTTGCTGTATCGGCTCAATGTCATTCCGCTCGACATGCCGCCGCTGCGCGAGCGCGTCGCCGATATCCTGCCGCTTGCGGAGCATTTTCTGTCGATGCTCGCGTCGTCGCCGGATGCCGCGCGCAAGCATCTGAGCGCCGACGCGCAGCGTCTGCTCGTCACGCTCGCGTGGCCTGGCAACGTGCGCGAGCTCGCCAACGCGATGGAACGCGCGAGCGCGCTCGCGCCCGGTCCGCTCCTCACGCGCGACGACTTCGCGTTCCTCTTCGACACGGCCATCGCCCCTGCGGACACGATCCCCTCGGGCTTCGCCGAGTTGCCGCTCGGCGAAGCCGTCGAACGACTCGAGCGCGCGATGATCCTGCGCGCGCTCGCGCTCACGAACGGCAATCGCGCCGAAGCTGCCCGCCGTCTCGGCATCAGCCGTCAGTCGCTCTATACGCGCATGGCGAGCCTCGGGCTTTCCGATTCCGCCTGATGACCGATGGTGTCAAGCAATCGGACGACGAGTGTCCGGTTGCTTGACAGCGCGCTCGCCGCCAGCGACGCGGATTCACGATGGCGTGCGGTTCCGGCCGAATGGCATGGCCCTTGCAGAACGCTCTGCGTCACAGCAAGGGAGCGCATCATGCAACCGACATCGAAACACCCGATCGAACGCGCTGTATCGAGACTCGCGCGCGTAATGAGTTTGACGACACTGCTCGCGGCGAGCGCCGCCTGCGTCGCGCAGACGCCACCGCGGCCCGCACCGCCCGCACCGCCCGCACCGCCCGCTGGGCCCGCAGCACTCGCACCGCCACCCGCGCCCGTCGACACGAACGCCTCCACGACGGCTCAAGTCACGGTGACGCGTTTTCTCACGAACCCGGACGGCGACGTCGACGGCTTCCTGACCGGCGACGGCACGCTGGTCCGCTTCCCGCCGCACATGAGCGGGCAGCTTACTTCGGCCGTGCGCGGCGGCGACACCGTTCAGGTGAGCGGATGGCGCGATGCGGCGGGCAACGTCACGGCGCAGCGCATCGCCGATACGCGCAGCGGACAGCAAGTCGTCGATCAGCCGCCGATGCCCGGCGTGCAGCCGATGCCGCGCGATCCGCGCAACGCGGGTCTGTCGCATCTGAGCGCGCAAGGACGCGTGGCACATGTCACGACCGCGCCGCGCGGCGAACCCGACGGCGTGATCCTCGCGGACGGCACGGTAATCAAGCTCACGCCGCCGGTCGCGCAGCAATTTCCGACGCTGGTGCAAACCGGCGCGACGGTATCGGCGCAGGGATATGGCACGCGCAACCAATACGGCACCGCGCTCCAGGCGACGGAGTTCGGCGCGCCGGGCAAACTGACCCGGCTCTACGACCCGCTCCCGCCGGCGCAGTGACCGCCGCTTTCAAAACATCAAACTTGGAGAAACACATGCATTGGATCGATCCCGAGAGCCTTCCCGAAACGCGCGGCAAGGTCACGCGCTTTCTGCTGAACCCGCACGGCGACATCGACGGCTTCGTGCTCGGCGCGCGTCAGATTCACGTTCCGCCTCATCTGTCGAAGCAGATCGCGCGGCACGTCGCGCCCGGCGATGCGCTCAGCGTGCGAGGCGTGAAGCCGCGTGGCGCGGATATCGTCGCGGCCGTTTCGCTCACGACGAAGGCCGGCAAGACGATTCTCGACGAGGGCCCGCATCATGCCGGCGAGAAGCATCCGAAGCCGCATGCCGATCGTAAGCCGATGGAAGCGTCCGGCGAAGTCATGCTTTCGCTTTTCGGGCCGAAGGGCGAGTTGCGCGGCGCGCTGCTCGACGACGGCACATCGCTGCGCATGCCGCCGCATGCCGCGAGCGCGCTGGCGTCGTACTTGAGTCCGGGCGCGCATGTCCACGCATGGGGACACGGCGTGAAGAACAAGCATGGCCGAACGATCGAAGTCGACGAGATCGCCGAATTGATCGACGCGGACGCCGACGCCGCCTGACGCAACGACCAGCCGACGATCATGAATCCGCGATACGCGCTCGAGGCATTGAACTTCTTCATGGCCGATGTCCAGGCGGGCATCGGCCCGTTCCTCGGCGTTTTCCTGCAGGCGCAAGGCTGGCATCCGGATGCGATCGGCACGGTCATGACGCTCGGCGGCATCGCGGGCATGCTGGCGACGGCGCCCGCCGGCGCGCTCGTCGATGCAACCCGTTACAAGCGCGGCGTGATCGTCGCGGCCGGCGTGATGGTGACGCTGGCATCGCTCGCGCTGTGGGTGTCGCAACGTTACTGGATGGTCGCCGCGTCGCAGATCGTCACGGCCATGACCGGCGCCGCGCTCGGTCCGGCGGTCGCGGGCGTGACGCTCGGCATGGTCCGCGAACGCGGCTTCGACCGTCAGTTCGGCCGCAATCAGGTCGCCAATCATGCGGGCAATGTCGCGGGCGCGGCACTGTCGGGCTGGCTCGGCTGGCGCTATGGATTCGGTGCGGTGTTCGCGCTCGCGGGCGTGTTCGGCGCGATGACGATCATATCGACGTTGCTGATCCGGGGCGATGCCATCGATCACGACAGCGCGCGCGGGCTCGGCGCATCGTCGTCGAACGAACACGAGCACGCGCGCGGCTTTCGCGTGCTCCTGCAATCCCGTCCGCTGTTGCTGCTTGCCGCCGCGCTTGCGATGTTCCATCTCGGCAATGCCGCCATGCTGCCGCTCTACGGCCTCGCGGTCGTCGCCGCGCACAAAGGCGATCCGAGTGCGTTCACCGCGCAGACGATCGTCGTCGCGCAACTCGTAATGGTCGCCGCCGCGTTCTTCGCGAGCCGGTTGATCCGGCGCTTCGGATACTGGAACGTCATATTGATCACCTTTCTCGCGCTACCGTTGCGCGGGTTGATCGCGGCGATGTTCATCGGCGCGTGGGGCGTGTGGCCGGTTCAGGCGCTCGACGGCGTCGGCGCGGGTCTGCAAAGCGTCGCGGTGCCGGCACTCGTCGTGCGGCTGCTGCAAGGGACGGGGCGCGTGAACGTGGGGCAGGGCGTCGTCATGACCGTGCAGGCTGCGGGCGCCGCGCTCAGTCCGGCGTTAGGCGGTGTGCTCGCGCAGCATTTCGGCTACTCGACCGCTTTCCTCGTGCTCGGCGCAGTGTCGACCGGCTCGCTCGGACTGTGGCTCTTCTTCGGCGCCTCGCTCAAGACGGCGTGCGGCGTTCCTCGCGACGTTCCCGACGACGCATCGCTCACGGCATGAATTTCATGCCTATAATCGAGCGCGAACGGAAACGAGCCGCGCAGACAGTACGACCTTCGAAGAACAAGGAGAGCCGTCGTGCCCCGATCAGATCGTACGAGCGACCTTTTCCCTTCCGGCCCAAGCATAGCCAGCGCGGGCCGCCGCCAGTTTCTCGGCATGGCGGGCGCCGGGATGCTCGCGACGCTTCTGCCCGGCTGCGGCAGCGACAGCTCCGACTCCCAGTCGTATCCTCAAACGGTCGCCATGGGGCAGCAGGCGATCCAGCAGGCGATCGCCGATCCGGCGCAGCCCGTCGCGGCGATATCCGTGGCGATGCTCAAAGGGAATAACGTGTTCTGGCAGCAGGCGTTCGGCGTATCGTCGGTGCCGAGCCAGACGAAGGCGACGGCGCAGACGCGCTTCAACATCGGCTCGGTCAGCAAGCTGTTCGCGGCGCTCGCGGCCGCCGTTCTCCAGGATCGCGGACTCATCACGCTCGATACACCGATCGTCCGCTATCTGCCGACCTTCACGATGCTGTCGCCCGAGTACGCGAACATCACGACGCGTCATCTGCTGTCGCACTCGTCGGGACTGCCCGGCACCAATTCGCGCAATCTCTTCACGTTCGCGCCGGTTCCCGGCTACGCAGCCGATACGCAGGCCGAACTGGCGAACACGCATCTCAAACATCTGCCGGGCGAGCTCGCCGTCTACTGCAACGACGGCTTCACGATGATCGAGCAGATCGTCCTCGCGATGACCGGTCAGAGCTTCGCGAGCTTCGTGGAGGCCAACATCCTCGCGCCGCTGAAGATGACGAATTCGAGCTATCTGACGACGGTGCCGAGCGGCGGCTCGTTCTCGTATCCGTTCGCGGACGGCACGCAGTATCAGGAGTTCGTCAACGCCTACGCCACCGGCGGCCTCAGTTCGACGCCCGGCGACATGATGAATCTCGCGCAGATGATCATCGGCGGCGGCGTCTTTCAGGGACAGCCTTGGTGTCGGCGGAAGGCATCGCGCAAATGGGCACGGATCAGTCGACCGGCCTCCTCATCAATCCGTCGCCCGAATGGCGCTGGGGTCTCGGCTGGGATTCGGTGCGCCAACCCGCACTCGACGCCGCGGGCATCCTCGGATGGGAAAAGGACGGCGGCACTGCGTTCTATTCGAGCGAATTCTTCGTCGTGCCGCAGGCGCAACTTGCGCTGATGGTGACGGGCAATTCGGGCTACGACGCCCGCAAGCTCGCGGAATCGCTCGTGCTCTCCGCGCTGCGGGAAGACGGCACGATAGCGTCGCTGCCGGCCAAGGTGAGCACGACGGCGCCTTCGGCCGCGTCGGGTCCGGCTGTCGCCAATGCCGCCGGCATCTACGGCAACTCCGACTCGCCGCTGCAAGTGGTCGCCAATCCGGATGGCAGCGTGCAGTTGAACCAGTGGGACGGCCCCACGCGCGTGTGGAAGACGCTCGGCGCGTATCAGTATCGCAGCGACGGCTGGTGGTGGAGCAATAGCGACACCGCGTCGTATCGCTTCACGGTCGCATCGGGAACGGATGGCGAGGGCAAGGCGTTCAGCTATCGCTATCTGATGAAGCGTGTCGTGCCGGGCGCGGGCTACGCATATCTCACCTTGCCGATCGGTCAGCAGCTTGCCGCGCTCGCGCCGCTCGACAGCGCGTGGCAGCAGCGGCTCAACACGCAATGGACGCTGACGAACGATTCGCCCACGGCGGTGCCGATCGTCATCGATAAAAACGAGCCGGCCTTTCTCACCGCGTTGCCGGAGTTGCCAGGCTATGGGCTGTACGGCAACACCGACCTTCGCTATCAGCTTTTCGTGCCGTTGTCGGACGATCGCGGCGGCATGTCGGTAAAGGTGCCGGGCAATTTCGGCCGCGATCTGTATGAGATCCGGTTCGCGTCGGCGAGCAGCACGACATTGACGCTCGGAAGCTCGATCTACGACAAAGCCTGACGCGCTCATGCGAAGCCGATTACATGCGATGTAATTGGCGCGAGCAACGCGCGCAACTACTCTCTGGCTGTCGCGCATCCATTCCGGTTGCGCTCACCGTCAGGGAGATACCATGTCCAGCTATCCTGTTCACACGATCGACTCCGCGCCCGCACAGTCCCGCCCCGCGCTCGAGCAATTGCAGCGCACGTTCGGCATGATTCCGAACATCGCGGGCGCGATGGCCGGATCGCCGGTGCTGATCGATGCGTTCATCGGCGTATTCGAGCGCGTGCATGCGAGCAGCCTGAGCGAGCCGCAGATTCAGACGCTGTTGCTGACCAACGCCGTCACGAATGCGAGCGAGTGGCCGGTCGCGTTTCATACCGCGCTCGCGCTGAAGGAAGGCGTGCATTCCGCCGACGTCGACGCGATCCGCCACGGCGCGCCGCCACGCGATGCGAAGCTCGCCGCGTTGTCGGGTTTGGCGTGCACGTTGATAGAGCAGCGCGGCCGTCTCGCCGATGCGGATCGCGCGCGCTTTCTCGAAGCGGGCTTCAGCGCCGAACAGATGCTCGAAGTCGTCGCGGTGGTGGCGGCATCGACGATCACGAACTACGTCGCCAGCGTGACACGGCCGCCGCTCGAAGCGCAGTTCGAAGCGTTCGCTTGGCACGCGCCGGCAGCGTGAGCGCCTTCGATTCATCCCGCACGACAGCACGAGGCCGCGAATCCGATGAACGACACACGTCCCGATCCGAACGCCGCGCCGGACGAACTCGGTGACTTGCTGCGCTATTGGCGCGACGTGCGCGGCATGAGTCAACTCGATCTGTCGCTGGAGGCGGGCGTGTCGCAACGGCAGATCAGCTTCATCGAAAGCGGGCGCAGCGTGCCGGGCAGAGACACGCTGTTGACGCTCGCGCAAACGCTGGAAGTGCCGCTGCGCGAGCGCAACGCGCTCTTGCTCGCCGCGGGCTATGCGCCGGTGTATTCGGAGGCGCCGTGGAATGCGCAGGAGATGCACGGCGTGATCCGCGCACTAGAACGCGTCGTGCGCCAGCATGAACCGTTTCCCGCGATCGTGATGGATCGTCACTGGAACGTGCTGATGACCAACGATGCCGCGCCGCGCTTCTTCGGCTGCTTCATCGACATGGCAGCGCGCCAGGGCCCGCGCAATATGCTGCATCTGATCTTCGATCCGCAAGGCATGCGTCCATTCGTCGACGACTGGGACACCGTTTCGCGCAATCTGCTGCAACGCGTGTATCACGAGTCGGTGGGGCACGCGGTCGATGCCGGCACGCGGCGTCTGCTCGACGAACTGCTCGCCTACGAAGACGTGCCGCGTGACTGGAAGACGCATCACGGAGCGCGGACGACGCCGACGATGCCCGTCATTCCCATCGGCTTCGTCAGCGGTGGCGTCGTGCTCCGCTATTTCTCGATGGTGACGACCGTGGGCGCGCCGCGCAACGTCGCGGCGCAGGAGCTACGCCTCGAATGCATGTTCCCCGCCGACGATGAAACCGAAGCACGCCATCGGCAACTGCTTGCCGCGCATGAGAAGCATCGCTGATACGTCATATCAAACGCGTCCGGAAAAGCTCATTCAAAACTAATTCGCTAGACTTAATCTGCTTCACATCAGCGATGCATGTAAAGCGATCAACGAACGTCATGCGCGCTGCGTCAGCGGCAGAGCGGCCCGCACTGCCGCCGTCTTCGAGACAAGGAGCCCATCATGTTCGCACTGCTTTCACACCTTCTCGCCAAGCTCGTTTCCCGCAGCGACGTGCCTTCGCACAGCGCGTATCTTGCTTCGTCGAGCGATCTTGCCGATCTCGAACGCCGCATGCGTCAGGCAGAGGAAGACGACCGCGCGTACAGACTGTCGCTTTGAGATGTCATTGCGGTGCGGCGCCGTGCAAGCGGCGCGCGTCGAGTTCCTTGACGGCGGGGAAGACCTCGTCGTCCCACGAATCGAGGCCGTATTTGCGCAGCACGAGATTGTGCGCGACGAAGACTTCGAACATCGGCGTGCCCGGGCGCATGCGCTGCGCCTTTTGATTATCCTGCGCAAGCCATTGAAGCTCGCGAGGATAATCGTCCGCCGTTTCCTCGCTCTTGATCGACGCGCGTTCGACGATATGAAGCTGCGCGCCCGGATGCGTGCTCGCCCACGCATTGAAACGCGCCTCGCCAGCGACGGGGCCTTTCCAGCGCGCGCAGTACTTGCAGTCGCGAGCCGAATGCACGACCACTTCGATGATCTGTCCATCGGCTACCGTCGTCTGTCCGATCGACTGAACCGCGCCATGCACGTCGCCGGCAAAGCGGACGCTGACGAATATCACCGCCGCCACGGACAGCAGCAACGCGGACATCCATCTGACAGTCACGCTCATTGCATTGCGCATGATGACCTCGCCTGGCCGGCACGCCGGCCTCAATCCGCTCAATTTGCCTCGCGCCGGGTCGCCACCCATGGTTTGCGCTCTTCGAGACATACCATGCCTTCGTACAGTTCGATGTAGGCGTGGATCATCGTATCGAGGCTGAATTTTCGCGCATGCTGGCGCAGCCGGTCGTTCGTCGATGGATCGTCGAGCAGCGACGCGGCCTCGTGAATCTTGCCGATCAACGTCTCGGGTTGAGCGACATCGAATAACAGCTTCGAACGCGGTTCGATGATCTCGGGAATGCCGCCCATGTTCGAGCCCACGACGGGCACGCCATGCGAGTAGGCCTCGAGCACCACGAGCCCGAACGGTTCGTTCCAGACGGACGGCACCACTAGAATGTCGATGCTGTTCAGGAACGCCGACGGATCGACGCGTCCGAGGAAACTGACGCGCGGGTCCGCGTATTTCGTCTTGAGCGAGTCGACGTAGTCTTGATCGCCGGTGCCGCCAATGGCCAGCGTCCAGTCGAGCGTCTGGTCTGCGAACAACTGGTCGAGCAGCAATTCGAGACCTTTTTCGGGCAGGACGCGCCCCAGCATGCCGAGCCGCAAAGGCGCGTTGTCCGCTTGCGGCGCACGCGCCACGCTCGCGGAATCCTTGGTCTGATAGCAGTTGTGGATGACGGTCGTTTTCGCCGCGCGCGAGAAGAACCCGCTCTCGACGTGCTTTTGCAGCACGAAATCGCTCACGCCGACCGCGACGTTGACCTGCGCCGATGCGATCTGCTTCGGCTTCGCGTACAGCGAGCACACGCCGCACTGGCTCGCGCAGGGCTTGCCGCCGCTCAACATGCTCGCCGTCGGGCACAGCAGATAGTAGTCGTGGATGGTGTGTACGATAGGCACGCCCGCGTTGTTCGCGACGCGCCATGCATCGACGGACAGGCAGGAGAGATTCGCCGTATGAACGATGTCCGGCTTCTCGCGCTCGATGATCTCGGCGAGCTTGCGCGACATCGACGTGTTGCGCACGTCGATGGCGTGCCAGATCAGCTTGGCGACGCGCGAGTGCTCGCCGGGCGCATGAGGCCAGTAGAGATTGGTCGAACGCAGGCGATAGACCTTCGCGCCATTGACCTCTTCGCTGCGGTCGTCGCCGCTGCCGGTCGCGCAGACCACGCAGACCTCGAGGCCCGCCTTCATCAAGCCGTCGGCGAGCAGTCGCGTCGCGACTTCGGCGCCGCCGACTTCGTCCGGGAAATATAAGGTGTTCGCGATCAGTACTTTCACGGCGTATGGAAAAGATGCGGATCAATACGGGCCGGCGACCTGGCGATGTGAAGGACTTCGCGCGCGCTGCACTCTGATGAGCGCCTGCCGAGGATGTGACGGGTCGTGTGTCCCTTCATGTGTCACGGCTCCGGTATTGCAGCTATGAGCTGATGGCTGTCAGTTGGCGCCGCGTCATCCCGGTGCGATCGACGGCACGATGGATATCGCGCGCGACCGGCCGGGCTGATCGTTGATCCTGCAAGCAGTGCGGCCCAGTTTACCCCAATGATGCAAGGGGTATGGCGTTTTTTCGGTTTGCGTGCTTCCTACATACTTTCCGGCTTCCTTATGAATCGATAGTCGAACTGTGCGGCGATTGAAAGTCTTTTATTCCCTCTCCCGATCATTTTTATGCGCGATGCCGGTAAGAATGATGGGACCGGAATTCATGGACATACGACACGCGGGACAGCTTGTTCCGCGAGCACGCTTTCGTACAACGCGCGATAAGAATCGACCATGGCGTCGATGCTGAAACGCCTCGCGTACTCGCGGAAACGATCGTGCACGCCCGGGTCTTCGAGCAGCGCGACCGCTTCGTGCAGCTTGCCGATGACAGTCGAAGGGCGCGCCATGTCGAACACCAGATTCGTGCGCGGCTCGATGACCTCGGGAATGCCACCCGTGTTTGCACCAACGACCGGCACGCCGTGCGAATACGCTTCGACTGTGACCCGTCCGAACGGTTCATTCCAGATCGACGGCACAACGAGAATGTCGATGCTGTCGTAGAAGTCGTCGGACTTCACACGGCCGAGATACTCGATGCGCGGATCGTCGTACGTCGACTTCAGGTTCTGCAGGTAATCGGCATCGGCATGACCGCCGACCGCGAGCGTCCATTGCAGCGTGTCGTCGGCGAGGAGTTGTTCGAGCAGCAGCTCCAGGCCCTTCTCGCGCGAAACGCGCCCGAGCACGCCTAGCCGTACCGGGCCACCTTGATATCGGCGGGTGCGTTGCGGCACGCCCGACGCTTCGAGCGATTCGCACGCGTTATAGATCACCGCCGTGCGCGCCGCGCGCGAAAAGTACCCGCTTTCAAGATGCTTTTGCAGCACGAAGCGGCTCACGCCGACAGCCGCCGCGACGCGCGCCGACGCCACGCGCTTCGGCTGCGCATACAGCGAGCAGACGCCGCATTGCCGCTGGCATGGCTTCGAGTGGGAGAACATGATCGCGGTCGGGCACATCAGATAGTAGTCGCGCGCCGTGTGCACGATCGGCACGCTGGCATTGCGCGCGAGGCGCCAGATATCGACGGACAGGCACGAGAGATTGCTCGTGCTGATCACATCCGGCTTTTCACGCGCGATGATGCTCGCGAGCTTGCGCGACATGATGACGTTATAGACGTCGATGGCATGCCAGATGAGCTTCGCAACGCGGCCGTGCTTCTCGCGCACGTGCGGCCAGTAGAGATTGACCGAGCGCAGCCGGTACACCTTCACGCCGTTCACGTTGTCCACGTGATCGACGCCCGTGCCCGTCGCGCAGACCACGCAGACTTCGATACCCGCCTTGACCAGACCTTCGGCGAGCAGTCGCGTCGATACTTCAGCTCCTCCGGGTTCGTCCGGAAAGTAGAGTGTATTTACGATCAGTATCTTCACGACGTCGAAGTCCCCTTGAAAAGGCCCGATGCAGAAGCACTGCGGAGCCAGATGCCTTCAGGGTTCGACGATCGAGGACACGAAAGAAAAACCCCGGGAAAACAGCCAGAAATTGGAATCATCATACTCGTCGGTGCGCTGACGCCGCGTTGTGGTTATGGAGGGCGTAGTGCTTCACGAAACATCGCCGGGCCGTGCCTGTCTCTGCCATGACAGAGACTTGCGCGAGCGCATCACGGCTCGACTGCGATGCGGAAAACATAACAGCTTGCGCACCGGCGTTCAATGTGGTGCCGAACATAGACGCCGATCACGTTTCGTGTGGAGCGAGCAGAGGGCAGCGCGGCGAGCGCATGCGGGATGAATCACAGAGGCGGACATCGAACGCCGCGGCTTGCACCGCGGCGTTCGCATTCCCGTTATTGAGGCTCGTACCACGAGTAGGTCGGCAGCGTGGTCAACGGCGTGCCGATCTGAAACGTGATGTCCCGCAGCGAGGTCAGCGGGATATTGCGCGGATCGCCGGTGTAGCGCCGGACGTCGCCGTTATCGTTGATATAGACCACGATGTTGCCCGTGATCCCCGCGACATTCGTGCTGGAGAGCGGCTGGCCCCAGATATCGAATACCTGGCCGAGCGTGAAGTTCTTGATGTTCGGCGTTTCGATATGAACAATGCCGGTGTTGTCGTGCGTATGCGTTTCATAGTTGCACTGCGGCAGGATGCCGACGTTCTTCGGGAACGCGAGCCATTGCCCGTCCTTGAAGATCGCGACATGCGAGTGCACGTGGAACGTTTCGGCCATGCCCGCCGCGCAGATCAGGCCGTCCACGTTGGCGCCCGTGCCGCCCGTCGCCGTATTGCCGTCCGCCCAGTACGACGTGCCGACGACGCCGCCATAGCTGAGCGTCGTGACCGTCGACGTGAACGGCGGCGGATCGGTCCATGCGTAGGTTGCGATCTGCGCCGGCGGCGTGCCGACGACGAGCGTCACTTCGCCCTTCTGCGGCAGCACGAGGCTCGCGAGATCGCCGGTGTATTTGGAAAGCGTGCCGCCCGTGTTGACCCATGCGGTCACATTGCCGGCAAGTCCCGCCACGTTGGTCGTGCTGAGCGGCTGGCCCCAGACGGAGAAGAACTGGCCGAGCGTGTATGACGCGTTCGACGTGACGTCCATGCGGATCTTGCCCGACGCATCGACCGTGTGGACCGGATAGACGCAGCCCGTCTGCTTCGCCATGGTCGGCGCGACCGTGCCGATGTTCGTCGGCAACGTGAGCTGCTTGCCGTTCTGATAGATCGACAGATGCGCGTAGCTGTACTTGTTGCCCGCGACCGCGCAGTTGAGATTGCTGACCGCCTGGCCGGTGCCGCCGGTCGCTGTCGAACCGTCGCTCCATTGCGAGGCGCCGACCGTCGTGCCGTCGACGAGCGCGGTCGCGGCGGCGAGCGTCGGCGTGGCGGCCGTCGGCGTCGTGCTGCCGCCGGTATTGCCCGAGTTCGTGGGCGAACTCGAATCGTTGCCCGAACTGCCGCCACCGCCGCCGCACGCGGCGAGCGTTGCCAATGCTGCCGCCGTCGCTGCGCCGGTCATCCAGCGAGCATAAGTATGTTTCTCTTTCAGCATGTGTCGACTCCGCCCCTTGAAGGATTTCTGTAGGTGTTGCGGGTTGCACTGCGGGCGCATGCGCGATGCATGCGTGGCGTGCATCCGGCATCTGAAGCATCGCGAGCGGCTCTCGACGCAATTGAAAACGTTTGCTCGTGGAGACGGTCCGATACGATTGACGCAAATGTTGACGCCTGCCGCCGCGGCATCCGGGCGATTGACCGAATGCCGATGGAGTTCGGCGACTTTTCTAAAGGGAGAAACCGGTCCGGTTTATTTGATTCACCGGCCAGAGGCAATGTAGCTTCGAAGCGTCGTGGTCGCAAGAAGAACTACTTTTAGACACGTGTTCGTTTATCGCAACTTTAAAGTGTGTGCGTTCGCGTACATACGGACAGTGAGCGACTAAGCGGAAAATCAGGGTCTTGATCGACATGTCGTCCGAAAAAATTCAATCGCCTCGATAATCGGCGGCACGCTTCGTGCCCAGCGGGATAAAGGCGGATGGGGTTTCGTCTGACGTAAGGAAATACTGGAGGCGAGTGAATGACGCTCTCGAAGACGCTGTTTTCCAGCGTACGGGACTGGTTACCCGATAACCTGTATCTGACCATTTGGCACCGTCGCAGAATCGGACGATTTCCGAGGCTGCGAAATCCGATGACGTTCAATGAAAAAATCCTGCGGCGCTGCCTCGAACCGGACCCGCGTTATGGCGACCTGAGCGACAAGCTGAAAGTGCGCGACTACGTGGCCGACAAGATCGGCAGCGGATATCTGGTGCCGCTCGTCGCGGAGCCGGGCGCCTTCACGCGCGAAGTTTTCGATGCGCTTCCGCAAGCCTTCGTCATGAAGGCGAATCACGGCAGCGGCTTCGTGCACGTGGTTCGCGACAAACGCGAAACGTCGTTCGAAAAGCTCGATGCGATGGCGCAACGCTGGCTCACGACCGACTTCTACGCGGTCGCGCGCGAGCGGCATTACCGCACGATCGAGCGGCGCATTTTCTTCGAACAATTGCTGATCGGCGAGGACGGCAAGATTCCGCCGGACCTGAAGTTCCACGTCTTCAACAAGCAGTCGGGCGAGCCGAAGATTTTCATTCTCGTCATCACGGACCGCTTCGGCGAGCCGCGCGGCGACATGTACGATGCCGACTGGAATCTGCTCGATATCGGCATGGGGCATTATCCGCGCAGCCCGGTGCCGGCGCCGCGACCGGCCAATCTGGAGGCGCTGGTGTCGATCGCGCGCACGCTCGCGAGCGATTTCGGATTCGTGCGCGTCGACCTCTACGATGCAAAAGACACGATTTATTTCGGGGAGCTGACTTTCACGCCGGGCGCGGGCATGTTCGCGCTGCATCCGGACAAGGTCGACTATGAGTGGGGCAGCCTGATGTAACGCGTAACGCGTAACGGGTAGCAGGTAACGCGCATGGCATGCAAAGCGGTTCCGTGCAGTGATTGATACTATCGGCTGATATTCACTGCAACGCCCGTCCATGCCAACTGCCGCAGCCTCCGCGCCCCGCGTCGGCCCGCTCTTTGCGCTCGTTCCGTTCCTGCGCCCCTACGCCGGGCGGTGGGCGCTCGCGTTCCTCGCGCTCGTCGTCTCGGCGGGGGCGACACTTGCATTGCCGATGGCGTTCCGGTACCTCATCGACCGTGGCTTCGCGAGCGGCGACCGGACGCATATCGACCGCTATTTCATCGCGCTCTTCGTGGTGTCGCTCGTTCTCGCGGGCGCCACGGCGCTGCGCTTCTATTTCGTTTCGTGGCTGGGCGAGCGCGTGACGGCCGATCTGCGCAGCGCGGTCTACGATCACATCATGGGCATGAGCCCGCAATTCTTCGAGACCACGCAAACGGGTGAAGTCCTCTCGCGTCTCACGACCGATACCACGCTGATCCAGACCGTCGTCGGCACGAGCCTCTCGCTCGGATTGCGCAATGCGCTGCTGACGACAGGCGGCATCGCGATGCTCGTGACGACGAGCCCGGTGCTCTCGGGATACATCATCGCCGTGCTGATCGTGGTCGTCGCGCCGATCATCTTCTTCGGACGGCGCGTGCGCCGGCTCTCGCGCGCGAGTCAGGACAAGGTCGCGAATGCGAGCGCGCTCGCGGGCGAAGTCCTCAATGCGATGCCGACCGTGCAGTCGTACACGCAGGAGCCGTACGAGACGCGGCGCTTCGGCGCGGCGGTGGAATCCGCCTTCGAGACGGCACTCACGCGCATCCGTGCGCGCGCGGGACTGACCGCCGTGGTCATCGTGTTCGTGTTCGCCGCCGTCGTGTACGTGCTCTGGCTCGGCGCGCAGGCCGTGCTCGCCGGACAGATGACGGCGGGCCAGTTGTCGCAGTTCATTCTCTATGCGGTCTTCACGGCGGGCGCGGTCGGCGCGCTCGCTGAAGTTTGGGGCGATCTGCAGCGCGCGGCGGGCGCCACCGATCGCCTCATGCAATTGCTGGCGGCGCAATCGCCCGTCACCGAAGCCGTGTTGCCCGTGCCGCTGCCCGCGAAAGGCGAGGGCATACGATTCGAGAATGTCGGCTTCTCGTATCCGTCGCGTCCTAGCGTTGCCGCGCTATCGGCGTTTTCGCTCGATGTCGCTCCCGGCGAGCACGTCGCGCTCGTCGGGCCATCGGGTGCGGGCAAGACCACGCTGTTCCAGTTGCTGCTGCGGTTCTACGACGCGCAGTCGGGAAGCATCCTCATCAACGGCGTGCCGACGCGGCAACTGTCGCTCGCGACACTGCGCCGCGCGATCGGCGTCGTGTTGCAGGACTCCGTGATTTTCTCGGGCAGCGTGCTCGACAACATCCGCTACGGCATGCCGGAGGCCACGCTCGAACAAGTGCGCCGCGCCGCCGACATGGCCGCCGCGGCCGCTTTCATCGAACAGCTTCCGCAGGGCTACGACACGTTCCTCGGCGAGCGCGGCGTGCGGCTCTCGGGCGGGCAGCGTCAGCGCATCGCGATTGCGCGCGCGATCCTGCGCAATCCGCCGATCCTTCTTCTCGACGAAGCCACCAGCGCGCTCGACGCGGCAAGCGAGCGGCTCGTGCAAACCGCGCTCGACAACGCCGCGCAGAATCGCACGACGCTCGTCATCGCGCATCGGCTCGCGACGGTTCAGCAAGCGGACCGCATCGTCGTGATGGAACACGGGCGCATCGTCGCGCAAGGGCGGCACGCCGACCTGCTGCAAAGCTCGCCGCTATACGCACAACTCGCGGCGCTGCAGTTCGGCGAGACTCATCGTTCACCGAGGTCCAACCATGCCACTTCAAACGGGTAACTTGTTCAGCGTCGAAGCGAAGCGCGACGCCGGGGAACGCATCGACATGCTCGTCACGGGGCAGCGCCTGAACGTGGAGCGCATCGTGTCGATGGGCCACGCGAGCCCGGACGGTTTCTGGTACGACGACTCTCGCGCGGAGTGGGTCGTGCTGCTGTCGGGCGCGGCCGCTCTCGAATTCGAAGACGATTCGACACTTCACGAGATGCGTCCCGGCGACTACGTATTGATCGAGCCGCATTGCCGGCATCGCGTCGCGTGGACGCACGATGCGCAGCCGACCGTCTGGCTCGCGATCTATCACGAACGAAGCGCGTGAACCGGCGTCCGTAGCAAGCGCAACGACAAGCGCAACGAGGCCACAAAAACCGGCAAACGTTTGCAATAACGGGCATTTACGATTTCGCAACAACGCAACGCATTGCGCCGCGCCTTGTCACCGAAAGTTCACACAGAACCCTTAGCGTGCTCTGTTTCGTCATACACCGGCCAGCGTTTCCATGCATCCAGCGTTTTCGAGCTTTCGCCGTTTTTCCGGGCAGGGGGACCTTCGCACCGCCGGCGATCTATGCAGGGAGGTTCCTTCCGTAGACGCCGAGGGCTCTAACGCATTGGTCATGGAGATCTTCTCCGCGCGCCGCGACATGAGCAGCCTCGCCGTGATCGAGGGCCTTCGTCCCATCGGGCTCATCAACCGCGATATCTTCATGTCGCAGATGAGCAAGCCGTTTCATCGCGAGCTGTACGACAAGAAGAGCTGCATCGCGTTCATGGACAAGGAACCGCTGATCGTCGAAGCGGACGTGAGCATCGAAACGCTCGCCTTCAGAACGGTCGATGCCGGCGAGAAGGCGCTCGTTGACGGCTTCATCGTCACGCGCGACGGACGCTTCTCGGGCGTGGGCAGCGGTCTCGAACTGGTCAGCGCCGTCGCGCAGATGCAGGCAGCGAAAAACCGCCAGATCATGCAGAGCATCGAGTATGCAAGCGTGATCCAGCGCGCGATGCTGCGCGCATCCGACGACACCTTGTCGACGCAGCTTCGCGATGTCGCGATGGTCTGGGAGCCGCGCGACGTGGTCGGCGGCGACTTCTATCACTTCGCCGCGTTCCCGCATGGCTGGTTCGGCGCAGTCGCCGATTGCACGGGGCACGGCGTGCCGGGCGCGTTCATGACCTTGCTCGCTTCGGCGTCGCTCTCGAAGGCGATCGAGCAGATCGGCCCGCGCGATCCGGCCGCGCTCTTGTCAGCGGTCAATCGCAACGTGAAGGGCTTGCTCGGGCAGGTGAACAACGAGGCGGGCGGCCTGCAATCGAACGACGGACTCGATACCGCGTTCTTCTGGTTCGATGCCGCGCAGAAGCTGCTGCATTTCGCCGGCGCGCGCATCGCGCTGCATATCCTGCCGCCCGATGCCGACGCGTTCGAGACGATCGCGCCCGATCGCATGGGCGTGGGCTATGCGGACAGCCGCGCCGATCACGCATGGACGCTGCGCACGCTCGAACCCGCGCCCGGCAGTCTGCTCTTCATCTGCACCGACGGGCTGACCGATCAGGTCGGCGGCCCGCGAAGCATTTCCTTCGGCCGGCGCCGCATTCTCGACGTGATTCACGCACATCGCGAAGAGACGCCGTCGGCGATCTGCGAATACGTTCGCCTCGCGCTCGCGAACTGGCAAGGCACGCAGCCGCGCCGCGACGATGTCACGTTCTTTTGCGCCCGTATCCGGTGAACTTCAAGCATGTCTCAACTACTCGATCACGACAGCGCCTTCTTCGATCTCGCACAGCGACGCAACGTTCTCTTCTACCACAAGGGCTATTTCTCGCATCACATCGTCGCTGCAATGGGCGAGGTCGTGAAGCTGCAGCTCGAAGTCGCGGGCGTGAGCGGTCCGACGCGCCGCAAGCTCTTCTCGTCGTTTGTCGAACTTTCGCAGAACATCGTGCACTACTCGTCGAACGCGCTTCAGCCGGGCGGCGAAGGCACGGGTTCGATACGCGAGGGCGCGGTGTGCATCTCGAAGGACGGCGGGCATCACGTCATGCTGTGCGTCAATCCGATGGCGACATCGGACGTGGAAAGCCTGCGCAACAAGCTGGAGCCGCTGCGCAATATGTCGCTCGAAGAAATCAGGCAGGCGTACAAGCAATCGTTGCGCGCCGACACGCCGGAAGACAGCAAAGGCGCCGGCCTCGGCTTCCTGACGATGGCGCGCGATGCGAGCGCGCCGCTCGAATTCGCATTTCATCCGCGTGCCGACGAACCCGGAACCACGCTGTTTTGCCTTATGGCGATAATCTGAGCACGAAGGCACGAGAACCATGGACAACTTCTATATTGCCGCCACCACGACGTCGCCCGAGGTCGATTTCCGTTTCGACCAGCACGCACTGCTGCTCAAGGGCGAGTCGTATCCCGAGAACGCGGCCGCTTTCTATGCGCCCGTCATCGAGCAGATGCGCAAGTATCTCGCGGGCACGAGCGGCGCGGTCGTCACCATCGACGTCGCGCTCACGTACTTCAACAGTTCGAGCACGAAGATGCTGTTCAGCCTGTTCGATGCGCTCGATCACGCCGCGCAATCCGGCAGCCGCGTGCTGATGAACTGGTATCACGACGAAGAAGACGAGACCATCGCGGAGTTCGGCGAAGAGTTGAAGGCCGACTTCGGTGCGATCGAATTCAGCGATCGTCCCATCGCGCATCCGGGACGTTAGGCATGTCGTCGAGATACTCCTCCGATGCGGCATCGGGTGCGGCGCCCGATCTGTTCCAGAACGAGAGCGCGGCGCTCGACAAGGCGCGCGCGATGCACGCGGCGAGCGGCGCGGATGCCGCCGAGTATCGCAGCTCGCTGGGGGAGCTCATCGATCACTTCGAACGCCTGATGCGCGAAACGCGGCGCCTCATCGGCCGCAGCGACCGCGCCGAGCGTGAGATGCAGGCGCTCGCGCAGCAGCTGGCGCATCGCGCATCGCACGATGCATTGACGGGCGTGCTCAACCGCAGCGCCGTCATCGAGCAGGCGGCGAAGGCGCTGCGCACCGAAAGCGCGGCGATGATCGTGCTCGACATCGACGAGTTCAAGCGGATCAACGACGACTTCGGCCACCCGACCGGCGATGCGGTCATTCTGGGCGTCGTCGATTGTCTGCGGCGCATCGTGGGCGATCGCGGCTTCATCGGCCGAGTCGGCGGCGAAGAGTTCACCGTGCTGCTGCCGCGCCACGATCCCGCCAGCGCCGCGCTGCTTGCCGAACGCATGCGCGAGGCGATCAGCGACACGCTGGTGGTCGCATCGGTCGATCGCCGTATCACCGCGAGCTTCGGCGTCAGCAACAACGACGCGGGCACGGGCTTCGACATCGCCTACGGACTCGCCGACGCTGCGCTGTATCGTGCGAAACGCGGCGGACGCAATCGCGTGGAAATCGCCGAGCGATAGCGCGTTCGCGTCCGTTTCAGCGAGCGGCTCGCGGCGCGCGGACGGAGCGAAAATGCGATGCGCGCGGAGCATTGTGTTAAGGTCTGCCGCTACACCGCACAAACGTGCACACGAGCGCAACTCCCAACGCTATCGCATTTGCAAATCCGATCGAGGCGACTTCGGTACGCGCTCGCGCAACGCCGCGCAAGCTGTCGACACGCATACACCGAATCAAAAATGGCTTACACGACCCCGGAAATTACCGCGCTCCTGGCCAAACAGGACATGTTGAACAAGCAACTCGCCGAGGCGAAGGAACGCGAGACGCGTCAGGTGCTCATCGAGATCGTCCAGAAGATGCGCGAATACGGCATCGGTCTGGAAGAACTGCTCGGCGGCAAGCCGAAAGCCGAGGAACCGGCGAAAGAAGCGAAGTATCGCGATCCGGTTGGCGGCGCGACATGGAGCGGCCGCGGCCGTGCGCCGCAATGGATCGCCGGAAAGAATCGCGATGACTTTCTCGCGGAAAAACGCGCAAGCGTGACAAGCAAGGCAGCGGTGCAAGCCGCGCTGTTCGGCGACGAAGGCTGACGTCGACTTAATCGCTCGTGTCGAAATCGAAGGCGCTCGAAGCGCCCGCATACGCGTGCGGCGATTTAGTCAGGATGTCTACAGAAGGGATTTTCCCTGCGCGAGAATCTTGTCGCAGATCTGCTTGGTGATCTGCTCTTTCAGGCCGCTGCCGCTCAGGTCGACCTGCTTGCCGTTGCCGCTATCGAGAATGCCTTTTGCGCCGTTCGTGTAACCCGAGTCGCTCGTCGCCGATCCGCCGAGCTTGCTCATCAGTCCGTCCTTGACCGATGACGCGCTGCCGCCGAGATAATTGTTCTTGACGCAATATTCGAGCACACCCGCGACGTTGCCCGTGCTGCCCGACGATAACGAGTCCAGCGACAAGCCGCTCGTCAGTCCGCCGAGGTTGCCGAGTCCGCTGCTGCTGCTGGCGTCCTTGCCTTGATTGAGAAGATTGCCGAGTTGCGCGTGCGCGATCGGAACATATAGAAGGGTTGCAGTCAGGATTCCGCTGGCCAGAGTGCGACGGCTTGAGAAAATCATGGTGCCTCCTTGGTTGATCTCTCACTATAGTCGAAGAACGCGCCGGGAAAAGCCGTGGGCCTGACGTGCCGCCAAAGACATCGAGCGATCATCGCGGACATTGACATGAAGAATCTTGAACTCATTCGAGCCGCAGCGAAAGCGTACGAAGCGGGCGATCTTTCCGCCGCCGAAGAGAAGCTGCGTGCATCGATCGAACTGGATGAACGCAACGGCGTCGCGCAAAACAATCTGGCCAATCTGTTGCGTATTTCGGGCCGCTTCGATGAAGCAGTCGCGCATTACCGCCTCGCGCTGCGCGCTCATCCCGGCTCGGCCGGCATTCGCAGCAACCTCGCCGGCGCGTTGGAGGAACTGGGTCAGTACGATCTCGCAGAAGCCGAATATCGCGCGGCTGTGCGGCTCGATCCGGACTTTGCCGAAGCCCGTTTCAATCTCGCGCTGCTCTTGCTCGCCTCGGGCAACTACACGGATGGCTGGGTCTATTACGAAGCGCGCGAGAGCGTCTTTCGCGATTATGGCGCGCTGCCTTTTCCGAAATGGAACGGCGAAGATCTGCGCGGAAAGTCGCTTCTTCTGCTGACCGAACAAGGCTACGGCGACGCGATCCAGTTCTGCCGATACATCGCGCTGCTTCGGGAGCGCGGCGTGGCCACCGTGACCATCGCCTGCAAGCCGGAACTCGCGCCGCTCCTGCGCACGACCGGCAACATCGATCACGTCGTGACCGATCCGCAGTCGCTGCACATGCACGATTACTGGATTTCGCTGCTGAGTCTGCCGCAGCGTTTCAACACGACGGTCGATTCGATCCCTGCGAACGTGCCGTATCTCGGCGTGTTCGGCAACCGGATCGACGCATGGCGGCCCCGATTGCCGGCCGATGGCCTTCGCGTGGGACTCGTCTGGAAGGGGAATCCGGGACACGACAACGACGCGCATCGATCCGTGCGTCATTTCGCGGAGCTTGCGCCGCTGTGGTCCGTGCCGGGCATCGAATACATCAGCCTGCAAGTAGGCGAGGCCGAAGCCGAATGCGAAGGCCGCGAGACACAGCAACCGATTTTGCGGCTCGGCCGCGATATCCGCGACTTTGCCGACACGGCCGCCATCGTCGCGCAACTGAATCTCGTGATCTGTGTGGACACCGCCATCGCGCATCTGGCCGGGGCGCTCGGCATCGCCTGCTGGCTGATGCTGCCCGGGCGCGGCGTCGACTGGCGTTGGCATCGGCTGGGCACCACATCGCCGTGGTATCCGGAGAAGATGTTTCTCTTTCGGCAGGACGCGCGCGGCTGGCCCGGCGTGATCGACGATGTTACGCGCGCGCTCAGCGACATCGTGCGGCAGCGAAACGCATAACGCGCCTCTATTCGCACACGACGTCGATAGATTTTATCGACCGCCGATGGAAGGCTTTTCCGTTATCGGTGCCAAAGGTCGACACCGTTTCGGCGCGTGATCTCACGTGGCTGCGACTGGCGTCGTAAACGAGGGAAAAGCCATGTCTCAGCCGAAGCATCCAGCCGATGGAGAGACACTTCTTGATCTGCCCGACCTCGCGGCCACCGACGCCGCGCGAGGCAGCAACATCATCGTCATGGCGGAAGCGGGCTTGCGCGTATGGCTCGCGCGCAAGTTCGACGTGCACGCCGCGCTCGCCCGTGCGCTTTTTCACGTCGACGCCCCTGCAAGCGCCACCGACACGTTGACGCGCATGCTCGCCGACGCGCAACCATCGACGATCGACATCGCATGACAGCATTCGTCGATCGTCCGGAACTGTTGTTCGTCGCGCTGCTCGCGCTGTTCATCGGCGCGGTGGCGTGCGGCGCGTTCCTGTTGCGGCGCTTCGCCGTGCTGCCGGACGAGGACCGCGAAGACTTCAACCTCATCCAGACTTCGACGCTGACGCTGCTCGCGCTGCTGGTCGGCTTCAGCTTGTCGATGGCGGTGAACCGCTACGACCTGCGCAAGACGCTGGAAGAAGGCGAGGCCAATGCCATCGGCACCGAATATGCGCGCGCCGATCTCGTCGATGCCGCCACCGGCGCGAAGATCAAGTCCGCGCTCGTCCGCTATGCGAAGCTGAGACTGGCCAACTACAAGACGCGCGCGCCCGCGGAACTCGCGGCGATCGTCCGCGATACGGCCAGCGTCCAGACGGAACTCTGGCGGCTCGCGACGCAGGTGGCGAAAGATCAGCCGACGCCCATCGGCGCGCTCGTCGTCGCGGGCATGAACGATGTCCTCGACTCGCAGGACTACGCGGAGGCCGCGCGCATCAATCACATTCCGCTGGGCGCGTGGTATCTGATGATCGTGATCGCGCTGCTCGGATGCGTCGTGCAGGGTTATGGCGCGAAGGGCAGCTTGCGCAAAGGGCTGCTTATCACGATTCTTCCTGCGACGGTTGCGCTGTCGCTTGCGCTCATCGCGGATATCGACAGCCCTAAAGGCGGACTCATCCTTGTCGAGCCGCGCGATCTCACGCGGCTGATACGGTCGTTCTGAACGGCCGTTCTTCGCGGGCGGGATCGTACCGATCCGGTGTTTGCCGCCGGAACGCAACCTGCTAAGCTGGACAAGCACGTCGTAAGCAACATGACGGCGCTTCGCAATCGGTCGCGGTTGCCGCATTCTCTGACCGATGATTCCACGATCGCCTGGCCGGCTCATGCACTGAGCCGGTGCAGCGTTGCAATCAGGACATGCCATGCTGCAGCCATTCGCATCGTCGGAACCGTTCACCATCGGCGTCGAACTCGAAATTCAGGTCGTCAACACGCACGACTACAACCTGACCAAGGCGACGACCGAGCTGCTCAATCGCGTGAAGGAAGAAAGCTTCGCGGGCGCGATCAATCCCGAGACGACCGAAGGAATGATCGAGCTATCGACGGGTGTCTGCACGAACTTCGATCAGGCGCGAAGCGAACTGCAGGTGCTGCGCGATACGCTCGTGCGCGCGGCCGACTTCCTGAACGTGGGCGTGTGCGGCGGCGGCACGAACTTCTTCCAGAACTGGTTCGATCAGCGCTCGGACGGACGCGAACGCTCCGAATACCTGATGAATCTGTATGGCGCGCTGTATCAGCAATTCACGATCTTCGGACAGCATGTGCACGTTGGCTGCCCGGACCCCGATTCGGCGCTCGTGCTGTTGCATTCGCTGTCGCGCTATGTGCCGCACTTCGTCGCGCTGGCCGCATCGTCTCCGTTCGTGCAGGGCAGCGACACGCAGTTCCAGTGCGCGCGGCTCAATTCGGTCGCGCCGTTTCCATTGTCGGGGCAAGCGCCGTTCATGACGCGATGGTCCGAGTTCGAAGCGTATTTCGACCGGATGACGAACACGGGTCTCGTCAAGAGCCTGAAGGATTTCTATTGGGATATCCGCCCGAGTCCCGGCTACGGCACCATCGAAGTGCGGGTGATGGACACACCGTTACGCGTCGAATGGGCGGCTGCGATCGCCGCGTACATTCAGGCGCTCTCCCGCCATCTGCTGATCGATGCGCCCGTGCATCTCAGCGAGCGCGATTACGAGGTGTATCGGACGAACCGGTTCATGGCCTGCCGCTTCGGGCTGGATGGCGCCTGCGTGAATCCGGAGTCCGGTCAGCGCGGCGCGATCCGCGACGACATTCTCGCGACGCTCGACGCGATCGCCGGGCATGCGCGAATCCTCGGCGCGGAAGAAGGGCTCGACATGATCCGGCGCACCGTGACATCCGGATCGAGCGATGCCATGTGGCTGCGCCGCGTCTACGGCGCGCACGATTCGCTGCACGAAGTGGTTCGACAGCAATGCCGGGTATGGCGCGGCGATCAGGCGCTCGGATAGGCGACATCGACGCTGTATGATCCGCGGCACAAGTGACGAATCAGGATCGCCAATGTCGTCGAACACGAATACCAGCAAGAAGACGAAAGTGAAGAACACGCCGCCGGACAAGCACGATCTCGAAGCGATGTCCCTCTTCCGTTATGAGTTGCGCAAGTTTCTGCGCGTGTCGGAAGAGATCGCGAATGCAGCCGGCATCACGACGCTTCAGTATCAGTTGATGCTGCACATACGCGGATTCCCGGAGCGCCGATGGGCGACCGTCGGCGAACTCGCGGAACGTCTCCAGGCCGCGCCCAATGGAACCGCCGCGCTCGTGTCGCGCTGCGAGTCGGCGGGGCTCGTCACACGCAAGACCGACCAAACCGACCGACGGCAGGTGCAGGTGCATCTGACCGCAAAAGGCGAGCGCTGTCTGCTCAGGCTCGCTGCCGCGCACAAGGCGCACTACGGATCGTTCGGCTGGGTGTTCGGCGAGGGCTGAGTTCAGTTTATGTCACAATGTGCCTTAAATTCGATTCGACGATTTCCTGATGCGCGTTCCTGGATTCATTGACCGGCGCACGCTGCTGCGTGCAAGAAGACTGTGGCTGCACTACGGCGCGTTCTGGCTCGGCGCGGTAGCGACAGGGCTCGTCGCGGTGTTGTATGCGCGCCTGATCGACTTCGGATACAACAACTTTCTGCGCGTCACCGCGGTCTATTGGTGGCTGCCGCTGCTGATTACGCCCGCTATCGGCGCGTTCGGCGTCTGGGTGACGCGCCGCTTCTTTCCGGGCGCTGAAGGCAGCGGTATTCCGCAAGTCATCGCGATGCTTCACGACGGCCGCGATCTGGGACCGAAGCTTCTGACGATCCGCATTCTCGTGGGCAAGATCGCGGTGTCGTTTCTGTCGATACTCGGCGGCTTCACCATCGGGCGCGAAGGACCGACCATCCACGTCGGCGCGGCGCTCATGTTCAGCCTGCGCCGCTTCTATCCGGCGCGCGTGCGCAGCATGCGTGGCGGCGCGCTCGAACGCAATCTTGCGCTCGCGGGCGCGGCAGCGGGATTATCCGCCGCGTTCAATGCGCCGCTCGCGGGCGTGGTGTTCGCCATCGAGGAACTCACGCGCAGCTTCGAGCAGCGCACGAGCGGCGTGCTCATCACGGCGATCATCTTCGCGGGGATCGTGTCGCTCGGGCTGCAAGGCAACTACACCTATTTCGGCACGATCGATTTCAGCGGGCACTTTCCCGAGTCGCTCGCGCTCGCCGTCATTCTGCTCGGCGTCGTGACGGGCATCGCGGGCGGTATCTTCTGCTGGCTGCTGCTCAATACGCAACGCTGGATGCCGGCTCAACTCGTGAGCTGGCGTCAGGCGCGGCCGGTTGCCTTCGGTGCGGCATGCGGCCTCGTGATCGCCGTGATCGGCGTGGCGGCGGGCGGGCACACGTTCGGCAGCGGCTACGCCGAAGCGCGCGGCATGCTCGAAGGCGGCTCGCAACTCGGCGCGAGCTATCCGCTGCTGAAAATGGCGTCGATGATCGGCTCGTATCTTCCGGGCGCGCCAGGCGGACTTTTCGCGCCATCGCTCGCAATCGGCGCGGGCATCGGCAATGCGCTGCATCTCGTCTTCGGCGGCATGCAGTTGCCGATGCTGATCGCGCTCGGAATGGTCGGCTATCTCGCCGCCGTCACGCAGAGTCCTATCACGGCGTTCGTGATCGTCATCGAGATGATCAATGGACACGCGCTCGTGCTCTCGCTGATGGCCACGGCGCTGATCTCCAGCCAGGTTTCGAAGCTGTTCGCACCGCCGCTCTATGAAGCGCTCGCGCATAAGTACATGAGCAAGTAGCGCGCGGCGCGCGATTCTCGTGCGCGCGGTTGCTTCGCCTCGCCGTTAGCGATAATCTTGAAACGTTCGTGTCCGTCCAACGCGGGTTAACCCGGAGACAATCGTTTCGTGAAGCGAACGTGGGCTATCTCCAGCATCGTCATCGTCAGCGCGATCCTTGGCGGATGCGGCAAGGACGGATCGCGAAACGCCACTCAGGAAACGGGCGCATCCGCGAGTCAGGCAGCGGATCAGGCCGCGTCGTCGGCGAGCGGGGTGCAGGCGGCATCAAGCGCGCAAGTGCCGGGCGCGCTGGCCGTCGTCAAGCAAGCGCAGTTGCCGGGCGAAGCCGCCGAAACGCTGCGTCTCATCAAAGCAGGCGGTCCGTTCCCGTTCGGCGAGGACGGCGTTCTCTTTCGCAACAGCGCGGGATTGCTCGCGCAGCATCCGCGCGGCTATTACCACGCTTACACCGTCCGCACGCCAGGCTCTTCGGATCGCGGGCAGCGCCGCATCGTCTGCGGCGGCGCGCGCAAGCAGACCAGCGACTGCTACTACACCGACGATTACTACGCCAGCTTCAAGCGCATCGCGCCATAGCGAGTTCGACGCCCGTCGAATAAGCAACGCCAACACAAAGTAATGCCCGGTAACGCCTGAGGCGAATTGCGCATTGATCGGCGATTCGACGAAGCGGGCCTTGGCCTATCGTTCGATACGGCGGTTCGATCCGCCGCGACACACCACAGTTCGATGCGACGACGAAGCGCGCACACGAGCTGTCGGTTGAACGAGACCATCCATCTGGGAAACAGGCCAACCATGAATTCAGGAAAGAAGCTGCGCAGCCGGTCAATCGATGCCCGACACCGCGCGCGTCTCGCGGCGTGCTTGCTGTTGACGTCGCTCGGGGCGATATCGGTATCGCATGCGGCGAGCTTTCGTTGTCCGCGTGACGCGTCCGCGTCAGAGCGAATCGTCTGCGCGGACCCCGCGCTTTCATCGCTCGACGATAAACTCGCCGCCGTGTTCCGCGCAGCGCACGAAGCGGCGCCCGATCCCACGGCGCTCGATGCCGACCGCGTCACGCAATGGCAATGGCGTCAGCGAAACTGCAAGGACAAGGCGTGCGTGGCGGACTGGTACACGCGACGAATCTCGGAACTGGAGGCGGACGTCGTGCATGGCATGACGCAGACCGCGAAGAGGACGAAGGCGGGCATCGCGGAACAGCGGCTAGCGCCATCGGCGGAAGCGGCCGTGTTGCGTCTGAAAGGATTGGCGGCGGCGAAGGACGAGCAGACGGGCGCCGTGCCGGGGCAGGGCGATATCGAACGGCTGCGGACCGTGACGCCCATGTCCATGCTCAACATGTCGCACTCGTCGATGACCGGACGCGCGTCCGCGCCATGCCCAACCGGTTGCGCGCAAGGCCAGGTTCGCATCGCGTTCTGATCGCGAAGGAAAACGCGCCGTGACAGGCCGCGTTTTCCCGCCGATGAAAACCGTCCATCCGTACGATGTAATTGGGCGCGTAGAAAATGTAAAAGTACGACGTACAGTTTCTGTTTGTCTAAACTGGACTTGTCCGAAACGGCCGCCAAGGGGCGGCGATGCCTTCTATTTGGCGAATCGATTCGCCCTCGGTCATCGGCGAAATGTTTCGATATCCTGCATAACGACGACATCACCGGATAAGCACGCATGAGATCGTACACGGAAGTCGAACGCGAGCTGCTTTTCCTCAAGACCGCCGTCTCGTTGCTGGAACGGGCGGATATCGATTGGTGCAATGGCACGCCGGTCAAGGAACCCGCTTACTGGCGAAGCAGGCTCGAACATATCGTCGATGCATGGCCGCGCGACAGCAATCTGGAATCGAAAGCGCGGGAAGTCAGCGATCGCCTGCAGCGTCTCAGCGCACGCGATGGCATGAAACGGCTCGGCTGAAACGCACGTCCGCCGCGAAATTTCACGCAGGCAAAGGCGTCGCCGCCAACTCTTGTATAAGACATAAGACATAAGACATTTGACGCGATGCGCCATCGCATGTAAAATCGCGCTCAAAGCAATGCCCGGCGCAGCTTCGGCGTGTCTGGAAAGACTTCCCCTGCAACGCAATAACAACGGTCCCTCATGCTTGAAAATTTTCGCGCTCATGTAGCCGCGCGCGCCGCGCTCGGCATTCCTCCTCTGCCTCTGACGGCGCAGCAGACCGCCGAACTGGTCGAGCTGCTGACGAATCCGCCCGCGGGCGAAGAGCAGACGCTGGTCGATCTCATCACCAACCGCGTGCCCGCTGGCGTGGACGACGCCGCGCGCGTCAAGGCGGGCTTCCTCGCCGCCGTCGCGAAGGGCGAGACCGCCTGCGCGCTGATCTCGCGACAGCGCGCCACCGAACTGCTCGGCACCATGCTGGGCGGCTACAACATCGCGCCGCTGATCGAATTGCTCTCGGACGCCGAAGTGGGCGCGGTGGCGGCCGAAGCGCTGAAGAAGACGTTGCTGATGTTCGACCAGTTCCACGACGTGAAGGAACTCGCCGATAACGGCAATGCCCACGCGCGCGCAGTGCTGCAAAGCTGGGCCGATGCCGAATGGTTCACGAGCCGTCCGGAAGTGCCGCAAAGCCTGACCGTCACCGTGTTCAAGGTCACGGGCGAAACGAATACCGACGACCTCTCGCCGGCTCCCGACGCCACCACGCGCCCGGACATTCCGCTGCACGCGCTGGCGATGCTGAAGAACGCGCGTCCCGGCATCACGCCGGAAGAAGATGGCAAGCGCGGCCCGGTCGCGTTCATCGAATCGCTGAAAGAGAAGGGCCATCTCGTCGCGTATGTGGGCGACGTGGTCGGCACGGGTTCATCGCGCAAGTCGGCGACCAACTCGGTGCTGTGGTTCACCGGCGAAGACATTCCGTTCATCCCGAACAAGCGTTTCGGCGGCGTGTGTCTCGGCGGCAAGATCGCCCCGATCTTTTACAACACGATGGAAGACGCAGGCGCATTGCCGATCGAACTCGATGTCTCGAAGATGGAAATGGGCGATGTCGTCGAACTGCGCCCGTACGAAGGAAAGGCGCTGAAGAACGGCGAAGTGATCGCCGAATTCCAGGTCAAGTCCGACGTGCTGTTCGACGAAGTGCGCGCCGGCGGCCGCATTCCGCTCATCATCGGTCGCGGCTTGACGGCGAAGGCGCGTGAAGCGCTCGGCCTCGCGGCGTCGACGCTGTTCCGCCTGCCGCAGCAGCCCGCCGACAGCGGCCGTGGCTTCTCGCTCGCGCAAAAGATGGTTGGCCGCGCATGCGGTCTGCCGGAAGGCCAGGGCGTGCGTCCGGGCACGTATTGCGAACCGCGCATGACGTCGGTCGGCTCGCAGGACACGACCGGCCCGATGACCCGCGACGAACTGAAGGATCTCGCATGCCTCGGCTTCTCGGCCGATCTCGTCATGCAGTCGTTCTGTCACACGGCCGCGTATCCCAAGCCTGTCGACGTGAAGACGCATCAGACGCTGCCGAACTTCATCAGCACGCGCGGCGGCATTTCGCTGCGCCCCGGCGACGGCGTGATCCACTCGTGGCTGAACCGCATGCTGCTGCCCGATACCGTCGGCACCGGCGGCGACTCGCACACGCGCTTCCCGATCGGCATCAGCTTCCCGGCGGGATCGGGTCTGGTCGCGTTCGCGGCGGCCACCGGCACGATGCCGCTCGACATGCCGGAATCGGTGCTCGTGCGCTTCAAGGGCAAGATGCAGCCGGGCGTCACGCTGCGCGACCTCGTCAACGCCATTCCGCTGTACGCCATCAAGGCGGGCACGCTGACGGTCGCGAAGCAAGGCAAGAAGAACATCTTCTCGGGCCGCATCCTCGAAATCGAAGGTCTGCCCGATCTGAAGGTCGAGCAGGCGTTCGAACTGTCGGATGCGTCCGCCGAGCGTTCGGCTGCGGGTTGCACGGTGCATCTGAACAAGGAACCGATCATCGAATATCTCAACAGCAACATCACGCTGTTGAAGTGGATGATCGCGCAGGGCTATCAGGACCCGCGCAGCCTGCAACGCCGTATTAAGGCCATGGAAGCGTGGCTCGCCGATCCTCAATTGCTGCAGCCGGACGCCGACGCGCAATACGCCGCCGTCATCGAAATCGATCTGGCCGATATCCACGAGCCGATCGTCGCGTGCCCGAACGATCCGGACGACGTGAAGACGCTGTCGGACGTGGCTGGCGCTACGATCGACGAAGTGTTCATCGGTTCGTGCATGACGAATATCGGCCACTTCCGCGCAGCGTCGAAGCTGCTCGAAGGCAAGCGCGACATTCCGGTCAAGCTGTGGGTCGCGCCGCCGACCAAGATGGACCAGAAGCAACTGACCGAAGAAGGCCATTACGGTGTGTTCGGCACGGCGGGCGCGCGCACCGAAATGCCGGGCTGCTCGCTGTGCATGGGCAATCAGGCGCAAGTGCGCGAAGGCGCAACGGTCATGTCGACGTCGACGCGTAACTTCCCGAACCGTCTGGGCAAGAACACGAACGTGTATCTCGGATCGGCGGAACTGGCGGCAATCTGCTCGCGTCTGGGCAAGATTCCGACGAAGGAAGAGTACATGGCCGACATGGGCGTGCTGAACGCCAACGGCGACAAGATCTATCAGTACATGAACTTCGACCGCATCGAAGACTTCAAGGAAGTCGCCGACACCGTGCAGATGTAAGCACGCTGGTTTTAGCTTTGCTCGTAGCGCCGCAATCGAAAGATCGCGGCGCTTTTTTCTTGCCGCGCCTCGAGTATCGGGCGCTGCATGCATCAGTCGCCTTCGCGCGGCAGCAGCGCGGCGAGCAATCGCCTGAGTTCGAGACTTTCCTTCGACGTGAGCCGCGCCGTGAGAATGCGCTCGACCTCTTCTACGCGCGGGCGCAGCGTCGCGAGTTGCTTCTTTCCGGCGGCGGTCAGAAAGAGCACGTAGCTGCGCTTGTCGACGAGATCGTCGGAGCGCTCGATGAGGCCGTTGCGGACCATGCGCGCGACGAGATCGGCGATGGTCGAACGGTCCACGTCGAGCTCGTCGCCGAGTTGCCGCTGATTCACGCCGGGCGTCTTGTGCAGGATTTCGAGCGCCGCGTACTGCACGCTCGTGATGTCGGCGGAAACCTCGGCGAGCCACACCGCGACATGGCGTTGCTGTGCGCGCCGCACGAGGCTGCCCGTATATTTCGACAATGCGTCGGGATGGTCTTCTTTCTTCGGCAATTTGATCGGTTCAGGAGCGGGCCGGCGCCTGCGGAAATATCGGCCGGAAAAAGGCGTTGAGTTCCGCATGCGCGTCCAGTGGCAGGACATGCGCGACGTATTGATCCGGACGGACCACGACGAGCGCGCCCCGTTCGCGGTCGATGCCGCGCTCGTGAAAGATATCAGCCGCGCCATCGCGGGTAAATGCCTTCTCGTAATCGATCAGACCATAGCGCCCCTTGCGCGGCAGCAGCACGCGCGGCAAATCTTCGAGCCGAATGTCGCGATGATCCTGCTGGAACACCGCGCGCAGGTCGAGCACGCTGTCCAGGTCGGCGCCTTGCGGCGTGCCGAGCCGCAACACCGATTCCGGCGATGCCGCGAGATGTTCGCATAGCGCGTCGAAGGCGCGGCGGTCCGCGTCGGCGAACGCGTACAGACGCCAGCGTCCGTCGGCTTGCGCAACGTGACCGAGGTGCATCGGCTTCGCATCGGCCAAGCGGATGACGGGCGACGAGTGAAAGCGCGTGCCGATCGCAAAGCCGCTCGCGAGCGCCTGATGCGTCGCCTCGCCGGTCAGCATCGCGGGCCGATAGCGCGTCGCGACGCCCGCCGTGTAGCGCCCGGCCTTGACGAAGTACGCCTGAAGCTCGGCCGGATCGACGCCGCCCGCTTCGGGCCGGTTCGGGTCTTTCGGCGGCGCGGCCATCATCGCGGACCATTCTTTATCGAAGTCGATGAGTTCCTGCGCAATCGGCTGACGCTCGTCGGAATACGTGCGCAGCAGCGCGGCGTCGCCGATACCGCGCAGCACCGCGCCGAGTTTCCAGCCGAGATTAAAGCCGTCCTGCATCGACACGTTCATGCCCTGGCCGGCCTTCGCGCTGTGCGTATGGCACGCGTCGCCCGCGATGAACACGCGCGGCTCGCGCGATGTGCCGTCGGCGGCGATGGCATCGTCGAAACGATCGGTCAGGCGCTGGCCGACCTCGTACACGGAGAACCATGCGACTTCCTTGACGTCGAGCGAATAGGGATGCAGGATGCGCTGCGCCGTGCCGATGATGCGATCGACCTTCGTCTGCTTGAGCGCGTCGCGATTCTCCGCCGTGACTTCGCCGAGATCGACGTAAAAGCGCACGAGATAGCCGCCTTCGCGCGGAATGATGAGCAGGTTGCCTTCGCTCGCGGATTGAATCGCGGCCTTCAGACGGATGTCGGGGAAATCCGTGACGGCGAGCGCATCCATCACGCCCCACGCGTGATTCGCCGCGTCGCCGCGCAGCGTCTGGCCGATGGCCGCGCGCACACGGCTGCGCGCGCCATCGCAACCCACGACATAACGCGCGCGCACGGTGACGATTTCGTCGAGCCGCGCGGCATCGGTGCGCCGCAATGCGACGCGCACGGGATAGTCGCCCTCGCCGTCGCGCTCGACGTTCACGACTTCGAGATCGTAGTCCGGCTCGAGACGCCGCGCGGAGCGTCGCATCGCATCGAGCAGATAGTCCTGCACGCGCGCCTGGTTGACGATCACATGCGGGAACTCCGACAAACCTGTTTCGGTATCCTGAACGCGTCCGGTACGCCTGATCGCGCCGCGATCGTTCGCATCGGGCCGCCAGAACGCGGTTTCGTTGACCCAGTACGCCTCGCGCAGCAGACGGTCGCTCAGGCCGAACGCGTGAAACATCTCGACGGTACGGCACGCGACGCCGTCCGCCTGACCCATCAGGAGCGGCCCGGAGCGGCGTTCGACGATGCGCGTATCGATCGACGGAAACTGCGCCAGTTGCGCGGCCAGCACGAGCCCCGCAGGCCCGCTGCCGGCGATGAGCACGTCGACGGTTTCGGGCATGCCGTCGCGCGGCGCGGTTTCGATGGCGGGCTCGATCGCCGGGTCGCCGACGCGGAAACCGTCGAGATGGAATTGCATGGTGTCTTCCTCGTTGAATCGATGTCTCGTTGATTCGAAATATACTCCGTACACCAACTATTTCCTAGCGATTCCGCGCCACCGGATGTTTACACCTAGATCGTCAGCACGATGCGCGGTCAATCGCGGCGCAGCGCTTCGACCTGCCGTTTCCACAGCGTCCAGGGCCGCTCGATCACGCCGAGGTTGGTGTCCGTGCTGGCGCGGCCTTCGCCTTCGTCGAGATAGGTGACTTCGCCGCCGAGCGCGATGGCTTTCTGCTGCATGCCCGCGTTCAGTTCCGTATAGATCGCGCGATACACGGCCGCCGGCAGCGACGGCCCCGTCGCGACGAAACCGTGACCGCGCATCAGCGCCACATCGGAATCGCCGAGCGTTTCGGCAAGCGCGCGGCCTTGCGCGCTGTTGCGCACGAGCATGTCGGTGCAGCCGAAGCAATGGCGGATATCGAACACGGGCGAGCCGCTCGCGAGAAAGCCCGCCATGTGATAGATCGGCCGCAGCCGCACCGACGACGCCGCGAACGGAATCACCGATGGCGAATGGCTATGCACGACCGACTGCACGTCGGGGCGCGCGCGATAGATTTCGGCGTGAATCCACGTTTCCAGATAGCGCTTGCGCGTGTCGCCGTCGACCGGCTGACAGTCGAAATCGAGCGTGAGGATGTCGTCGGGCTGAACGAGTTCGGGCGCCATCGACTGCGCGATCAGGAAGTGGTGCGGATTGCGCGGATCGCGCACGCTCACGTGACCGAAGCCGTCGAGCACTTCATGCTGCGCGAGGATGTGATTGGCGGCGGCGAGGTCGTCGAAGAGGCGCTGCATGTCGTGCGCGTCGTGGGTCGTTTGAGCGGCGGTGTAGGGCGTGTTCTGCGTCATGGTGTCGTTCTGTGTGTAGTGGGAAAGGACGTGTCAGTGTCCGAATGCGGTGATTTCGGTCAGACGTTCCGGCCGCTCGACGAGAAAGACGAGCGCGGCAGCCGTGACGAGCGATGCCGCCAGCACGAAAAACATCGCGCCGGGGCCGCCGGTCGCCTGCTGCAGCACGCCGGAAATCGCGGGGCCGCACATCGCGCCGAAGCGCGCAATGCCGAAGAACACACCGACGCCGGTGCTGCGAATTTCGGTCGGATAACTCACCGCGACGAGATTGTTCAGGACCGTTTGCGTGCCGATCACGAACATGCCCGCGACCACGATGACGAGAAAGAGCGGGCCGCCCGCCATCAGCCCGAGCATCGCGATGGCGCTCGCGCCGAGCAGCCATGCGATCGACATTGCGAGCCGCCGGTTGCCGATGCGATCCGCGACGAAGCCCGAAAGCAGGCTGCCGAACGCGGAAGCGAACACCAGCAGCGAACCGTAGGCGAAGCTGATCGAGAGGTTTTCGCCGCGCTTCAGAAGGATGGTCGGCAGCCAGCCGGACAGTCCGTACGACGAGAACAGCGAAAGCGCGCCCATCGCCCAGAAACACAGCGTCTGCCGCCGAAAGCGCGCGGCTAAGAGCGCGCGTAGCGAACCGGCCTTCACGGTCGGCGCGGGCGTGACGAGTTCGGCATCGCGGAAGTCGGCGGCGCGCGCCGGCCAGAAGCGCGCGAGTTGCGCGCGTACTTCGTCCATGCGGTTGCGGCTTGCGAGAAACGCCACGGATTCCGGCAGCACGAATTGCAGCGCGAATGCGAGGATCATCGCCAGCGCGCCGGTGTAGTACATGCTCTGCCAGCCGAAGCGCGGCATCAGCCACGCGGCGATGAAGCCCGAACTCGTCGCACCGCCGATCCAGCCGAGCGAGAAGAAGCCGATCGTGAAGACGTTGTTCGCACGCTTCGGCGCGATCTCGTTGATGTACGTGACGCACATCGGCATCAGCAAGCCCAGCGCGAGACCCATGACGAAGCGCAGCGCGACGAATGAGGTCAGATCGTGCGCGTATACCGCGATGGCGAGACTCATCGCGCTCGATATCCACACGCCCGGCAGAATCACGCGACGCCGCCCGAAGCGATCGCCGAACAAGCCCGAGACCGCCGAGCCGATCGCGAAGCCGCCAAGTCCGCACGACAGCAGCAGCCCGATCTGACTGGGCGACAGATGCCACGCGGGCGCGACGTCGTGAACGATGTACGACGCGTTGTACAGATCGAAGCCGTCGTACCAGAGGATCAACGCGAGCAGGATCGCGAGACGGAAATGGAACGCGCCGAGCGGCGCGGCCTGGAGCGTGTCGCGCAGGTCGAGCCGGCCGCGCGGCAAGGGCGTCGTGTCGAGGGTCATGCGGTGTCTCCGGAATCGTTTTTGTGTTGTCGCGGAGTTCACTCTACTGATAGAGTTTATATTCATCAATATTGAGTTTTAAAATCAATGTATTGATGGCGATGCAAGAAGAACGGCGAACATGACTGAAGGAAACTGGAACGACGTGCTGAGCTGCGAGGAAGCGCTGGCGCGGCTGAACATCAAGGCGGCGACGCTCTACGCCTATGTCAGCCGCGGTCTGGTGCGCGCCACGCCGCACGAGGACGGCCGCAAGCGTCTCTATCTGCGGCGCGATATCGAGCGCCTCGCGGCGCGGAAACGCGGGCGTCCGCCGAGCGGCGCGGTGGCGGAATCCACACTGCGTCTGGGCGATCCGGTGCTGCATTCCGCGATCACGCAGATCACACCGCACGGGCCGCGCTATCGCAATCGGCTTGCGGTCGATCTGGCCGGATCGGGCGCGGCGTTCGAATCGGTCGTGCATCTGCTCACGACGGGCATCTGGCAAAGCGGTCTCGCGGTGTGGGGTGTGCTGGAGACGCCGCCCGACGTGCTGCGCTTTTTGTCGGTGTACGAGGGCGGTGTCGCGAGCGGCGACATCGGCGCGTTGCTCGGCATGGTGCCGTTCGCGCTCGCGATGCAAGGGCGCGGCACGCGCGAAATCGCCGATGGCGGCGCCGTGCAGGCCGCGCGTCTGATGCTTCAGAGCATGGCGGGCTGCGTGGGCTTTCTCGGCCCAGCGCGTGCTTTTTGCGCCCGCGCGGACGGCGAGAGCATCGCCGGGCAGATTCTGCGCGCCGCCGGTGCGACGGTTTCACCCGCGACGATGCGCGCGCTCGGCACGGCGCTCGTCGTGCTTGCCGACAACGAACTCGCGCCCGCAACGTTTTCGGCGCGCGTGGCGGCATCGACCAATGCGGATCTGTTCAGTTGCGTGGCGGCGGCGATCGGCTCGCATATCGGCTTTTCCACTGGCACCGGCACCGAGAAGATCGAGACTTTGCTGCTGTGCGAGCCGTTGTCGGAACTCGATGCGCGTGTCGATCGCGTGCGCGAGTACGGCGCGAGTCTCTTCGGCTTCAATCATCCGCTTTATCCCGGCGGCGATCCGCGCGCGGATCAGATGCTGCGCGCCGCCGCGCAGATCGCTGAGCACGGCGGCGCCGCATCCGCCGCGAGCGAGCGCACGCGCGTGACGATCGCGTTTCTCGAGCGCATGCGGCGCGAACTGAACGCGCATCCCGGCGTCGCGCTCGGCCTCGTCACGCTCGCTCGCGCGCTCGGCTTGCCCGATGGATCGGCGACGGCCATCTGGATCGTCAGCCGCACGGCCGGCTGGGTCGCGCATGTGATGGAGCAGCGCACGCAGGCGTTCCTGCTGCGTCCGCGCGCGAAATATGACATGACGCAATCCGCAGGTTTGGCTGACGCCGCAACGTCGTCTAAAGTCGATTGATGCAGCGACGTCGCGTTTCACCGCGCATTCGTCTGCGCAAAGACGGCGGCATCGGGAGAAATCATGGACTGCGTTGAGCTCTACACCGATCACGACGGGCATTCGGCATTCCGGACCATCCGCGTGTTCGAAACCGGCGCCGTGATGTTCAACGGCGTTGCCGTGTTGCTGTCGGCGCCGCAGCCGTGCGAAAGCGTGCTCGTGCACGAGTTCGACGCAGGCTATTTCCTCGATCGGCATAACCCGCCAGCGCGGCAGTATGTCGTCGTGCTGGAAGGCGAGCTCGAAGTGTCCGTGCGCGACGGCGAACTCACGCGGCGTTTCGACGAAGGCTCGGTGTTCGTCGCAGGCGATCTGCACGGCACCGGACACACGACGCGCGCGATCCGCTCGGGCCGCGCCCTCGTCATCAACCTGCGGGGATGAAGCGATGCTGCTCGAAAATCGACTGGCCGTCGTGACCGGCGCGAGTTCGGGCATCGGATTCGCGACGGCGCAACGCTTCGTGTCCGAAGGCGCGCGGGTGGCGATCAGCGCACGAAACGCCGACAAGCTCGAGCAGGCCGCGCGCGAACTGGGCGAACATGCGCTTCCGATCGTGGCCGATGCCGCGAATCCCGCCGACATGCAACGTCTCTACAGCGCAGCGACGGCGCATTTCGGGCGCGCTGTCGACGTGCTCGTCGCCAACGCGGGCATCTCGCGGCAAACGCCGGTGCGCGAGACATCGCTGGAACAGTTCTCGGAAGTGATGAACGTCAACGTCGGCGGCGTGTATGCGACGGTGCGCGAAGCCTTGCCGTTCGTTGCGCGGCCCGCATCGATCGTTCTGGTCGCATCGCTCGCGGCCAATCAGGGCACGAAGCATTTCTCGGCGTATTGCGCGTCGAAGGCGGCGGTCGTGTCGCTGGCGAAAAGCTTCGCCGCCGAATTGGTCGACCAGGACATACGCGTGAACAGCATCTCGCCGGGCGTCGCGAACACGCCGATCTTCGACACGCTCGGCATGTCGGAAGCGCAACTGCTCGAATGGGCGAAAGTCATTCCGATGAAGCGTCCCGCCGATCCCGCCGAAATCGCCGCCGCGATTCTTTTCCTGGCGACCGATGCATCGCGATACATGACCGGCGCCGATATCGCCGTCGATGGCGGCATGTCGGGAATCAGCCCGTTCTAGTTATCGGCGCTTGCGGTTCAGCGCGACACGAAAACGAACGGCGCGACGCCGCCGTACACCGCACCGCTCGCGAACGAACGCAGCCCGAGATCGATGTCCCGGTACTTGCCGCCCGCGCGCGGCTTCAACTGATTGACGGACCAGACGCCGTTCTGCTCCAGAAGAAACGACTTGCTGTTCGGTTCGTACTGGACGAACGCCGTCATCGCGGACGATACGAGCAGCGTCGACTTTGCGTTGCTCGTCACGTCGTAGAGGATGATGGCGCTCGGGCTCGTGGCGTTGTCGTCGGCGAAAAGGATTTGCCGGTTGCTGATGGCCGCGAGAAACAGCGGATTCTTTTCCGGCAGAGCCGTCAACGCGTGTGCGATGCCGCTTTCCAGGTCCATTTCCGTCAACCTGCCCTGGGCGAGCGGCGACGCAAAGCCCACGAAATATGCCTTCTTCGCGTCGGGCGTCACGGCAAACTGATCGCGCGCGGCGGCGGGCGCGGAACCCGCGGGATAGCCGCTTCTGATGAACCCGCTCGCCGTTTCGATGCGCAGCACTTCGAGCCTCGCGCCCGGCTCGTTCGCGAGTGCATAGAGATTCTCCGCATCTTCGGCGGCCGTCACGACCTTGATGAGGCTGAAGTCCTTCGGCAGTACGAGCTTTCGGACGAGCGTGCCGGCGTCCGCATCGATCACGCTGATGACATTGCCGCTCGACACATAAACGTCATGTCCGCTGAGCGCGGGCTGAACGCCATAGCCGCCCGACATCGACAGAAACGGGCCGATGGGCGTGACGCGCACGATCGTATTGCTCGCGGTGTCGATGGTCACGAGATCGACCGATGCCGCGCTCCGCTCCATCGATACGTAGAGGCGCTGCCCATCCGTGCTCGCGAACATCTGATCGACGCGCGTGTAGTCGCCGGTCAGCGCGAGATCGATCGATGCCTTCGCCGCGCGCGACACGAAATCGTACGCGGTCACGCGTGCTGGAGCCTGCGCACGCGTCAACGTGTACACGGTCTGGCTGCGCGGCGGCGGTCCATAGTACTTCTGCGCCATGTCGATGTCGGTGGCGCTCAGCTTGCCGTCGCCGTTCCATTCGGGATTGCAGTAGTTCATGATCGATGCGAGATCCCACGCGCCGATCATCGTGTCGCCGCTTACGCCTTGCGGCGGCTCCGTACAGGTCGATGGGGTATCGGGCCGGTTCTGCTCGTGCGCGAAGCCGAGCGCGTGACCGAATTCATGCGCGGCCACGCGGCGTATGCAGTATTCCTCGCGTCCCTGACAACTCTGGCTCCAGTTCCTGAACGTGAAGTTCAGCGCCATGCCGCCCGCTTCGTTGTTCAGCATAGCGCCGAGGCCGAGCGTGTGCGGTCCGGGCGTCGCGCTGTCTTCAACCGAGATGCGTATGCCGTAGTAGTCCCGATCGTTCGTGCACTGCCGCCAGCCGGTGAATTTCGCGCCCGAGTGCTGCTCCCAGGTTTCCTGCACCGCGAGACGTGTCCAGTTGCGTTGCGCGGCATAGCGCGAGAAATCGGCGTCGTTCAAGTCCCAGCAGACGCCGATCGGCACGCGGCTCCAGATGACCGTCGATAACGCGTAGCCCTTGCTCGTGGCTTCCGTCAGCGCGGCGGGTTGACCGACGACGTTCTTCGCGTTCGCGCCAGGCGCATCGGAGCCCGCATCGCCGCCGCACGCACTGATCAATACTCCTGACGAAATAGCCAGCAACAGCCCTCTGATCCTTCTCATTACGCTCTCCGTTTATCGAGACCATGCAGACCGGCATGGCGGAACGAAATCGTTTTTTCAGCGCGCGGACAAACTGAAAGCTTTCTTACGGAGTATTTCCGGAAGCTTCAGCCTTTCGGCAGGAGGGCGTCAATCATTAATTCTACGTATTGCCGGATGACGAAGCGCGACGGAGCGGGCGCTAGCGTCATGCGTCATGCAGCGTGATCGCGGATCACGCTTTGAGCGGCAGATTGTCGGCGTTGGGGTCGCGCGTGGCGGTCGGAGGAAGGGCGTCGTCGGGTTCCGGTGCGCTCGTATCGTAGAGACGGTCCGGAATGAACAGCGTGCAGATGCCGCTCAGGAAGAACACCGCGCCTACCAGCAGAAAGCTCACGCCAAAGGAAAACTGCGTGGCGATGTAGCCGATGACGACAGGCGCCGCCCCCGAGCAGAAGCGGCCCACGTTATACGAGCCGCCGACCGCCGTGCCGCGAACGCGCGTCGCGAAGCTCTCCGACATGAACGCGCCGAGCGTGCCGAGCGGCACGCCATAGAGAAAGCCGAAGAACAGCATCAACCAGACGATGTTGTCGCGCGTATGGAAGAATACGATCACCGGTAAGAACAGCGCCGCGCCGATGCACCCGAGCACGTACACGCCGCGCCTGCTCCATACGTCGCCGAGCCAGCCCGCGACGATCTTGCCCACGAACGCGACGACATACGTGCCGATCATGTAGCTCGCCATCGAGCCGAAACGCACGTGCAGTTCTTTTTCCAGATATGTCGGCAGCCAGTTGTTCAATCCGTAGAAGCCCGACAACGCGAACACCGAAGCGAGCGCCCAGAGGATGAACATCTTGCGTGCTTCGGCATCCGAAAAGATCAGGTAGTAGCGGTTCTCGCGCCACGGCCTGCGCACGCGCGGCCCGCCCTGCCGCGTCGCGGCGCTCGCGCGCCAGCCGGGCGGCTCGGGCACGAACCAGTGGATCGCGAGCGCGAGCACGACGGGAATCGTCGCGACATAGAAAAGCATGCGCCAGCCATAATGCGGCAGGATCCAGTTGGCGAGCGAGATCACGACGATATATCCCGCCGACACGCCTGTCTGCAGCACGCCGAGAATCAGCGAGCGCCGCGCGGTCGGCACGTATTCCGCGACCAGCGTGCTCACGAGCACCATGCAGCCGATGCCGAGCGAGCTGACGAAGCGCACGAGCGCGAACTGCGCGAACGTGTGCGTGAGTCCGAGCAAACCGGCGCCGAGCGAGAAGAGCGCGAGCGCCCATACGACGACGCGCACGCGCCCGAGTGCATCGCTCGCCCATCCGCCGAGAATGCCGCCCACCGCCATGCCGACGAGCGTGAGGCTGCCGAGCGCGCCCGCCTCGACATTGGTGAGACCGAATTCGGCCTTGATGCGCGTGAGCGTGAGGCCGTACATCATGACGTCGGCGCCGTCTACGAGCAGCGCGAGATAGCCCAGCGCGAAGACGATCAGCCAGCGCCCGGTGTCAGGAGACGATGCGCGGCTCATGCACGCGGCTCCGAATCGGCGTGAAAGGGCATTCGCGAGACGAGCGCGGGCGCGAGAAACGAACCGAGCAGCACGCCCGCGTCTTCGTGCTCGCGCGTGTACCAGTGCTCGACATGCGTGAGGTTCATCGTGCCGATGCATTCGCCGTCGTAGGCGATCGGAATGTTGAGGATCGAGCCGAGGCCGAGGCTCGCCATCGTCATGTGATCGTCGAATGCGTTGCGGATGTCGTGCGCGGTCTCGCCGCGAAACGGCCGCAATTCGTGCAGGATTTGCGTCGCCCACGCGGTGCCGCGCTTCTTCTTGCGGCCGCCGGCCGGATAGACGCCGGGCATGTTGGTGAAGACGCGCTCCACTTCTTGATTGCGCGCGTCGTAGGCCATGATCGTGAAAAGCCGATAGCCGATGGTTTCGGCGGCGACGGACGCGACCGCATCGAACAGCGTTGCCGGCTGGGCGGATTCGCGCAGCGCGTGCGCGAGGCGATGCAGGTCGTTCAGTTGCAGCGGGCGCGTTTGCGTATCTTGCATGTCGATGAATGGTTAGCCGCGCAGGTTGGTCGGGGCGAGATGCTCGCGTGCATCGCCATCGATCGCGCCGTTGATCTCGATATCCTCGAGCGAGCGATTGCGCGTCTCGATGCCCAGGAAGAACACGACGCACGCGCCGGCGAGCAGCACGGCGGTTGTCATCGCGAACACGTCGAAGAAGCCGAACGCCGGATACACGATGCCGACGAGAATCGGCGCGCTCACCGAGCCGATGCGCCCGAACGACGACGACGATCCGGTGCCCGTCGTGCGCACCGCAGTCGGGAAAATCTCCGGCGTGTATGCATAGACGCCCGCGAAGGCGCCGTTCATGAAGAACGACAGGCAGATGCCCGCCGCCATGATCTGCGTGCCCGTGTGCGAGAGCGACAACATGATCGCCGCGATGCCGCCGAGCGTCATGTACGAAGCCACCACGCCCTTGCGCCCGATCTTCTCGTTGAGCCATGCCGCCGAGAAGTAGCCGGGAATCTGCGCGCCGTAGATCGCGATCGAGAAGCCGAAGCTCTTCGTGATCGTGAGCCCTTCCTTGACGAGCAGGCTCGGAATCCACGAGAAGAACGAGTAATACGCGAACGCGACGGCGAACCACATCAGCCAGCTCACGGCCGTCGTGCCCGCGAGGCGCTTGCCCCATAACGTCTTCACGTTGCCCCACGCGCTGCCGCTGCTCTTCGCGGCGGACGGAATCGCGCCCACGGCCGACAACGGCGCAAGCGCGATGCCGCGTTTCACGTACCACGCTTCGATAGCGTCGACGATGCTGCCGGCTTCATCGACGCGTCCTTGCGATTCCATCCAGCGCGGCGACTCGGGCAGCGTGCGCCGCCACCAGAGCAGCATCACGACGGGCAGCGACGTGATGACGGCGAGATAGCGCCAGCCGTCCGGGAAATTGCGCACGACCGTGTAGCCGAGGATCGACGAACTGAGATAGCCGAACGACATGAAGCCGACGAGCGCGCCGCAGAACATGCCGCGATAGCGTCGCGGCACGAACTCCGCGAGAAACGGTGCGATGACGACGGTTTCCGCGCCCGAGCCGAAGCCCGCGACGATGCGCAGAGCGAAGAACGTATGCCAGTCCTGCGCGGTGGCGCTCGCGAGCGAGGCGACGCAGTAGATGGCGAGCGCGCTCATCATGATGCGACGCCGGCCGATGATGTCCGCGAGCACGCCTGATAGGAACGCGCCGAAGAAATAGCCGATATACGTGCTGCTCGCGACGAGCCCGGTCTGCGCGCTCGTCAGATTCCACAACTTGCTGACGACCGGAAGCAGGAACGCCAGCGACGACGAATCGAGGCCGTCGAACATATAGCCCAAACCGCCGACGATGAGCAGTTTGCGATGGAAGCCGGATAGCGGCAGCCGTTCGAGGCGTGCGGCAACAACGGACATGGTCGATGTTCTCCGATGAGTGCCGGGTCAGCGCCCGATCGCATAAGCCTGCATCTGGCGGGGCGTCGCCGCGCCGCGCATCAGCCCGTTGCGGATGCCCACGGCGCATACGCGCCCGAGCGACCACGGATCGGCGACGGTGAGTTCGTGGCCGCGCGCGCGCAGTTCGTCGAGCGTCGCTTGCGGAAAATTGCGCTCCGCCGACATCTTGCCGAGCTGGATGTCGCGCGGATAGAACGAGCCGGGAAAATGCGCGGTCTGAAACGACGGCGCGTCGACGGCGGCCTGCAGATTCATGCCGAAGTGCACATGCCGCAGCAGCAGTTGCAGCGACCATTGATCCTGCTGATCGCCGCCCGGCGTGCCGAGCGCGGCGTAGGGCTTACCGTCTTTCGTGACGAGGGTCGGCGAGAGCGTGGTGCGCGGGCGGCGTCCCGGCCCAAGGGAGGAGGGCAGGCCGTCTTCCATCCAGAACATCTGGCCGCGCGTCGTGACGTTGAAGCCGAGTCCCGGCACGGCGGGCGATGCCTGCAGCCAGCCACCCGATGGCGTCGCGGAAACCATGTTGCCCCATCGGTCGACGACATCGAGATGCACCGTGTCGCCGCGCAACTCGGGCAGCGGCGCGAAAGTCGGTTCGCCCTGGCCGAAGCCGCCCGGCTGCTGGCGGCCCGCGTTGGCAAGAATCTTCGCGGCGCGCACGTCGCTGTCGAAGAGCTTGCCCGGACGGAATTCGAACGATGCGCGGCGCGGATCGATCTGCTGGCGGCGCGCGTCGTTGTACGCGTCGCTGAGGAGCGTCTGCATCGGCACGTCGGAGAAATTCGGATCGCCGTAGAACACATCGCGATCGGCGAATGCGAGCTTCGAACATTCGATGACCGTATGCACGAAGTCCGGACCCATCGGGTCCATGCCCGCGAGATCGAAGCCCTTCAGGAGCGCGAGCTGTTGCAGGAACATCGGGCCTTGTCCCCACGGTCCCGTCTTGTGAACCATGAAGCCTTCGTATTCGTACGATACGGCGTCTTCGTAAGCGGCTTCCCAGCGCGCGAGATCGGATGCGTCGAGCAGGCCGCGATTGCGCTGGCCGGATGTATCGAGCACGTCGGTCGAGCGGAAATATTGATCGATGGCGTCCGCGACGAAGCCGCGATAGAACGCGACGCGCGCGCGTTCGCACTGTTCCGCGCGATCGCCCCGCGTGTTCGCTTCGCGCAGGATGCGCTTGTATGTTTCCGCGATCGCCGGATTCGCGAACAGATGATTGGGGCGGGGCGCCGCGCCATCGCGCAGCCACTGTTCGGCGGACGTGCGCCATTCGCGCTTGAAGAAATCCTGAATCGCGAGAATCGACGACGCCATGCGCGGCAGCACCGGATAGCCGTGCTCCGCATAACCGAGGGCGTAGCTCAGCACGTCTTCCAGCGGCAGTTGCCCGTAATCCCGCAGCAAGGTCATCCAGCCGCCGAACGCGCCTGGAACGACGGCGGGCAAGAGGCCGGTGCCGGGCATCACCGTGAGGCCCATTTCCTTCATGCGATCGATGGTCATCGCGGCGGGCGTCACGCCCTGTCCGCACAGCACGCGCACGCGATCTTCCTTTGCGCTGTAAAACACGGCGGGCAACTCGCCGCCCGGCCCGTTCAGATGCGGCTCGACGATCTGCAGCACGAAACCGGCCGCCGCCGCGGCGTCGAACGCGTTGCCGCCTTTTTCGAGCACGGCCATCGCGGAGGCGCTGGCGAGCCAGTGCGTCGACGCCACCATGCCGAAAGTGCCGATCAGTTCGGGTCGTGTCGTGAAGCTCATGAATGTCGTCCGATTGGTGAACCAATATCGATTGGTTCATCGAGTAAATACAGAATATGTGATGAGATTACGCCACCAAAAAAGCGAAAGCAATTCGTCGCCATGCGGACGACTCTCTGCTAAAGTGAACCAATGTAGATTGGTTCAGATCAGGAAGCACGAAGAACATGGAGAAGCCCGCACTCGAGAAGCTGCTCGATTACGTCGCGCGGCACAACCTGAAGGAAGGCGACGCCTTGCCGCCCGAACGCAGTCTCGCCGAATCGCTCGAGATCAGCCGGCGCGATCTGCGCGGCGCGCTGGCGTCGATGGAAGCGGCGGGGCGCGTGTGGCGCGGCGTCGGGCGCGGCACGTATCTGGGCGCGCGGCCGCTGAAGTTTTCGGCGTCGCTGCGCAGTCTGAATGCGGGGTCGAGCCCGGCGGATATCGCGGAGATGCGGCTCGTGCTCGAACCGGCGTTCGTCGAACTGGCGACGCGCAAGGCGAGCCCAGACGATCTCGCGGAACTGGAAAAGTGCGCGCGCCGCAACGCCACGGCGAAGGACGACGACGAATGGCAGCAGTGGGATCATCGCTTTCATTTGCTGATCGCGCAGGCCACGCGCAATCCCGCCATCATCGCGCTGATGGAAGTGGTGAACGGCATGCGCGTGAAGCCGGCCGCGCGCGAGAAAACCGCCGATCAGGACACGCGGCGGCATTTCGCGGAGCAGCATCAGGCCGTCGTGAAGGCGATGATCGATCGCGACGGCGCGACCGCATCCGCGCGCATGCGCGATCATCTGCTCAACGTGCAATGGCGCATACCGTCGCCACGGGATTGAACGCAAACCCATTCTTTCGATACTCATGGAACACGCCTTCAGCGAGCCGGACCGGGAAGCCGTCTATCGCGCGATTCACGAACGCCGCGACATGCGCCACTTTTTGAGCGATCCGGTCGCGCCGCAAGTGATGCAGCGCCTCATCGACGCTGCGCTGCACGCGCCGAGCGTCGGCTTCATGCAGCCGTGGCGCATCGTACGCATCACGTGCGCGGACATTCGCGCGCGCTTGCGCGATGCGGTCGAACGCGAACGTATGCTCACCGCCGATGCGCTCGGCGAACGGCGCGATTCGTTCATGCGGCTCAAGGTGGAAGGCTTGCGCGAGTGCGCCGAAGTGCTGGTGATGGCGTTGATGGACGGCCGCGAGCGATACGTCTTCGGACGGCGCACGCTGCCCGAGATGGACCTCGCTTCGGTCGCGTGCGCGATCCAGAACATGTGGCTCGCGGCGCGCGCGGAAGGGCTCGGAATGGGCTGGGTCTCGCTGTTCGATCCCGCCGAAATCGCCGCGCTGCTCAGGATGCCCGCGGGCGCGCGGCCCGTCGCGATCCTGTGCATCGGGCACGTGCAACGCTACTACGATGCCCCGATGCTCGAAACCGAAGGTTGGGAAAAGCGTCGTTCCGGCGACGAGTGTGTTTTCGAGAATGCTTGGCCGCAGCCGATGAGCGAGTTAAAAAAGTAAGCGCGGTCACTGCTGCTCGCGGATTTCCGCGGGCCCTTTGCCGGTCCAGCGCTTGAGCGCCCTGCGGAAGTTGGCGGTGTCCGTGAAGCCGACGAGCATGGCGACATCGTCGGTGCTGAGCTTCGTCGTCTTCAGATATTCGGTGGCGAGCGAGCAGCGCACGTCGTCGACGATCGCGACGAACGACGTGCCTTCCGCTTCAAGTCGCCGCCGCAACGTCCGGCTCGTCATCTGCAATGCGGCGGCGACGGTCTCCATGCCCGGAAATTCGCCGGGCTTGCGCATTAGCACCTGATAGACCTCGCCGGCTACACCGGTCGATGTCTTCGCCTGTCCGATGAGCCGGTCGCACGTTTCCTGCAACAGCGCGGCGGAATGCCGGTCCGCGAGATGCGGCTTGATGTCGAGGATCGCGCTGTCGTAGATGAGCTGGCATTCGTCCGCGCCGAATTCGCATGGACAGTTCAGATACTCGGAATAGATCGAGGCATGGGGCGGGGCGGGATACGAAAAGCGCGCGAGCACGGGCGGACAGCTTCTGCCCGCGACATCCTGCAAGTGCGTGACGTGCTGCGTGTATTGTTGTTCGAGCAGAAACTGCTGCACGTCGTGCGCGAACGGCGAAGAAAAGGCATCGGGAAACGTCCATACCGATGTCGCCGGATGCTCGTGCCATTCGATGGTGAGCGTGGGCGTCGCGAGCCGATGATATTTCACGCCGAGCCGGAAATAGTCGCGCAGCGAAAGACACGACATCAGCGCATAACCGTACATGCCGTAGGCGGCGAGATGCAGACGCGCTCCGGTCCTGAACGGCGTGCGCGGATCCTCCGACATGGCGACGGCGTTCGCGCAGACGGCCGCGTACTGGCGCACGGATGTCATGACCGAAGCGTCGTAGATCTGCGCGGGCGCGACGCCGCTTCCCTCCAGGCTGTCCTCGGGCGCGATGCCTTGCTCGGCAAGCACGTCCACCAGCGCGGCTATCTTGTAAGGCGCGTAGATGCGTTCGTTCGACAGTGGGAATTTCGAAGACATCGCGCCTCCTCGTGTGTCCTGCGGGGACACCACCTTGTCCGAATAAGACCTTCCGCGCCGAATCGTATCCCACTACCATCTATGTAACAAGACGGGTCCGCATGGCGTTTGCGCGACTCGCGCATCCATCGGAGACAGACATGCGATACCCACATCGAGCCGGTTCCTCGCCGCCGTAGTCATCGGCGCGCGTAGCGTCATCCACGAATATTTCCAGCGGCATCCGCTGCCCGCTTGCGTCATGCGAGCGCAGGGCGGCGTTGCCGCTCGCCTGTCGCACTCGCAAAAAAGAAGGACATGGAATGAGCCATTCGAGCAGCAAAGTCATCATCACGTGCGCGGTCACGGGATCGGCGCACGTGCCGTCGATGTCGGAGCACCTGCCGCTCACGCCCGGCGATATCGCGCGCCAGGCGATCGAAGCCGCCGAGGCGGGCGCCGCGATCCTGCATCTGCATGCGCGCAATCCCGAAGACGGCCGGCCGACGCCTTCGCCCGATGTCTTCCGGCAATTCGTGCCCGTCATCGCGGCGCAAACCGACGCGGTCATCAACATCTCGACCGGCGGCAGCACGCGCATGACGCTCGACGAGCGGCTCGCCTATGCACGCGTCGCCAGACCGGAGATGTGCTCGCTCAACATGGGATCGATGAACTTCTCGCTGCATCCGGTCGCGGCGAAGATGGCGTCGTGGCGCTTCGACTGGGAGAAGGAATACATCGAAGGCATGGAGGACATGATCTTCCGCAACACCTTCCGCGACATCAGGAACATCCTCGCCGAGTTCCGCGAGTACGGCACGCGCTTCGAGTTCGAATGCTACGACGTGGGGCATCTGTACAACCTCGCGTATTTCATCGACATCGGGCTTATCGAGCCGCCGTTCTTCATCCAGTGCGTGCTCGGGATTCTCGGCGGCATCGGGCCGGACCCGGAAAATCTTTCGATGATGCGCGCGACGGCCGACCGCCTGTTCGGCCGCGAGAACTATCGGCTGTCGATACTTGGCGCGGGCCGCCATCAGATGCCGCTCGTGACGATGGGGGCGATCATGGGCGGCAACGTGCGCGTGGGACTCGAAGACAGCGTCTATCTGTCGCGCGGCGTGAAGGCGAAATCGAACGCGGAACAGGTCCGCAAGATTCGCCGCATTCTCGAAGAGTTGTCGTTCGATATCGCAACACCCGCCGATGCGCGCGCGATCCTCGGACTGAAGGGACGCGACAACGTCACGTTTTAATCCCTTCGAAGCACGCGAAAAGCAAAGATCAAATTCTGGAGACGTCATGACCGCCACGACTGTTGACCAAAGCCTCGGAGAAACGCATCGGCTTGCGACGCGCAAGGCAATGACAAGACTGCTTCCGTTGATGTGCGCGATTTACTTCCTGTCGTTCATCGACCGCACGAACGTCGCGCTCGCCAAGAGCGCATTGGCCGCCGACCTGGGCATCAGCGCCGCCGCTTACGGCCTGGGCGCGGGCATCTTTTTCATCGGTTATGCGCTGCTCGAAGTGCCGAGCAATCTGGCCGCGCATCGCATCGGGCCGCGCGCGTGGATTGCGCGCATCGCGGTGACGTGGGGCGCGCTGTCCACCGCCATGATGTTCGTGCGCGGCGAATGGTCGTTCTATCTTCTGCGCGTGCTGCTTGGCGTGGCCGAAGCGGGCCTCTTTCCGGCGCTGATGTACATGGTGACGCTCTGGTTCGCGCCGAAGGATCGTGCAGTCGCCGTCGGATGGATCTACACGGCGCCGTCGGTCGCGCTCATCATCGGCAATCCGCTCGGCGCGGCGCTGATGCAGCTCGGCGGCATTGGCGGTCTGCGCGGCTGGCAGTGGATGTTTCTGCTCGAAGGTTTGCCGACCATCGTGCTTGGCGTCGTGCTGTTCTTCAAGCTGCCGAACCGCCCGTCCGATGTCAAATGGCTATCGCCGCAGGAAGCGCAGGCGCTCGAGACGCACGCGGTCATCGATACGCACGGTCATGCCGAACTCACCACCGCGGACTGGCTCTCGGCGCTCAAGCGCCCCACGACCGTGCTCATCGCGCTCATCTATTTTCTGAATCAGGTGGCGTTCGTCGGCCTGTACTTCTTCACGCCGTCGATCGTCGCGCAGATGCACGTGAGCTCGCCGCTGCTCGTCGGTGTGCTGTCGAGCAGTGTCGGCATCGGCTTTCTGATCGGCGTGCTGACGCTGCCGCGCATTCATCGGCGCGTGAGCAACGAATGCGGCTTCCTTGGCGTGCTGACCGCGGGCGTCGTCGTCAGTGCGTGCGGGTTCATCGCCAGCTGGAACCAGGCGGTGCAGATCGTGCTGCTCGGCGTGACCGGCTTCTTCGCGGGCGGCATCCTGCCTTCGTACTGGGCCGTCGCGATGAAGCGCCTGCAAGGCGTGCAGGCGGCTGCGGGTCTCGCGTTCATCAATACGATCGGGCTTCTGGGCGGCTTCGTCGGACCTTATCTCTTCGGGCTTGCCGAAACCATGACCGGCAGAAGCGATTCGGGCTTCAATGTCGTCGTGGGCGCCTCGGTGCTGGGCTTGCTGCTCGTGCCGCTGCTCGCGAAGTCGATTCATGCGGCGGAGCGGCCCGCCGGTGGCGCGGACGCTTCGGGCCGGTTGAACGCGCGCAAGAGCTGAGCGCGGGGCAAGGTTTCGCGGTTTCGCGTATGGTGTGCTATCCGACACTCGCGCTCATGTCATGGACACTGCACGCTTGAACCGGGCGCGCGTCATTGCGCGCGCCGCCGCGCTTCTTGCGCTCGCGCTGACCGGATGCGCTTCGTCGCCGACGTCCGAGCTTGCGTCGCACGATGCGTCATCGAGGCAGGTGAGCGCCGCATCGCTCGATGCCGCCATCGCCGGACCGCAACGCGCCGACAAGGCGCGCGCACGCGATGTCTACCGTCATCCGAAAGAGACGCTGCAGTTCTTCGAGCTCGCGCCGACGCAGACGGTGCTCGAGATCGCGCCCGGCGGCGGATGGTACACGGACATTCTCGCGCCGTATCTGCACGGCGCGGGTCAGCTATACGAAGCGCAATATCTCAGCACGTCCGCCGATCTCGCCGCCGAGGACAGCGACACCGATGCCGCGTATCGGCGCAAGCTCGCCGACGCTCCGGCGATCTACGGCAACGTCGTCGTCGGCACCTTGCATGCGGGCCGGTTCATCGGCTTCGACGCGCACGAACGGTTCGCGCGCGTGCTGACGTTCCGGAACATCCATAACTGGATCAAGGACGGACAGGTCGATGCGAACTTCGACGCGTTCTACGATGCGCTGAAGCACGGCGGCGAACTCGGCGTCGAAGAGCATCGCGCGCGGCCGGGGACATCCGTTCAGCAGATGATCGATACCGGCTACGTGACCGAGGATTACGTGATCGAGCGTGCGAAAGCGGCGGGCTTCGTGCTCGTCGCGCGCAGCGAAATCAATGCGAATCCCAAGGACACGAAGGACTATCCGAACGGCGTGTGGTCGCTGCCGCCGACCTACAAGGGCGGCGACGCCGATCGTGCGCGTTACGCCGCGATCGGAGAGTCGGATCGCATGACGCTCAGGTTCGTCAAGCCGTAGCGTCAGCGTGCGACGGCCGTGCCCGTATCCGCAACCGCAGCCGCTGCCGCAGCCGGATAGGGCGCCGCCGACGCCGCCGTTGGCGCGGCAGGCTGAACGGCGGCGTTGAAAAGATATCCCGACGACGTGAGGAAAACCGCGAGCAGCAGAACGAATTCCATGGCGTTCACCTTGCCGTGCGTGAAAAGCGGTTCTGGAAGGGCCTTGACCCTACGATATGTAACCGGCGCCTTTCGTACAAGTTAAATCACCACGCCACGCCGTTTCAATCCGCGTTGAATGTACTCGTCGCGAATTCCGCAGACAGTTTGAAACGCCGGTGAGGAATTGCTTCGCGTTACCGCGCGTTGCCGGTTACGCGCCACACGACGTTTCCGACATCGTCGGCAATCAGCAGCCCGCCTTGCCGGTCCTGCGTGACACCTACAGGCGCGCCATACAGTTCCTTCTGATCCGCCGATGTAAAGCCCGTGACGACATCCTTCGGCGCGCCCGTGGGCTTGCCGTTTTCGAACGCGACATACGAGACCACATAACCGCTCAACGGCGTGCGGTCCCAACTGCCATGCTCGCCGATGAACGCGCCGCCGCGATACTGCGGCGGAAGATTGTCGCCGGTATAGAACGTCAGCCCGAGCGGCGCGACGTGCGAGCCGATCGCGAAGTCCGGCGCAATTGCCTTGGCGACGAGGTCGGGACGTTGCGGCTGCGCGCGCGGATCGACATGCTGGCCGTAGTAGCTGTACGGCCATCCATAGAAGGCGTTCTCTTTCACCGAAGTCAGATAGTCGGGCACGAGGTCCGCGCCGATTTCATCGCGCTCGTTCGCGATCGCCCACAACTGGCCGGTCTTCGGCTCCCACTGCAGGCCGGTCGGGTTGCGAATGCCCGCCGCGTAGATTCGGCTTGCGCCCGTTGCGGTATCGACTTCGAGCACGTCCGCGCGCCGGTACTCGACATCGAGCCCGTTCTCGCCGACATTGCTGTTCGAGCCGACGCCGACATACAGCTTCTTGCCATCGGGGCTCGCGAGCAGGGCTTTGGTCCAGTGATGATTGATCGTGTCGGGAAGATCGGCGAGCTCGACGCCGCGTTCATCGATACGCGTTTCGCCTGTCTTGTAGGGAAACTTGAGGATCGCATCCGTATCGGCGACATAGAGCGTATCGCCGATGAGCTGCATGCCGAAAGGCGAGTGCAGATGGTCGATGAACACGTGCCGCTCCCATTCGCCGTTGCCATCGGCGGACTTTCTCAGCAGCGTGATGCGATTCGCGCCCTTTGCCTTCTTGCCCGACTTGCTTTCGATCAGCCCCGCAATGAGTTGCTTCGGCGTGGTCACGGCCTCTTCGTTCGGGCTGTTCGATTCGGCCACGAGCACGTCGCCATTGGGCAGCACATAGACCTGGCGCGGATGCACGAGGCCCGATGCGATCTTCTCGATCTTGAGACCATCGGCGACCTTGGGCGTGGCGTCCTTCTGCCAGCCGACATAGTTGGGCACCTGCATCGGCGGCGCGAAGAAGTTGCGCGCTTCGGGCATCGGCGGATTCGCGCCCGCCTGATGCGCCGCGTCGTATTGCGCATGTTCGTTGCAGCCGCTCACCAGTCCCGCCACGGCGATGACCTGTGCGCATGTCGCGAGATACTTATTCATGAGCCGCCTCCGCGAGTCCGAGGCGGTCCATTGCCATGACGACGTGCGCGATGCTCAGCAGCACGACGGTGATCACCGAAAGCACGACGTTCTCCGGCACCATCGCATAGGCATCGCGGCTATGTACGAACGCGTTGACGATCGCCGCGACGATCGCGAGCAAGTTGAGCCAGAAGTCGATTCTCTCGATGCGCGATACGGCGCGGCGGCGCTGCAGCCATACGTGGCCGAGATTGAGCAGGCGCGGCACGATCGCGATGATGAGTCCCGCCGTGACGAGCCACGCGGCCCCTTTGCCCCAGAACACGTTGCGCGTGCTCATGTAGGTGATATCGAAAATCAGCGTGCCGACGAAGAGTCCGTACGGTACCGGATTCATCAACTCGAATATGGCCGGAGCGATCCTCGAAGGATGTCTGGCGACGACGGGCCTGGCGGACATGGCGCTACCTCTGCAAGTCGTGACGGATGCGATCGATACTGCATCGTCCATGCCTGAGTCCTTCGTTTGCCTGACGGTTGCAAGGTGCCGCGTGCGGGCATAGGCACTGCTGAATTCGGATGGGCGCTTACATCTCGAGGGAGCAGACAATGAAGCGAGTCATATGCGCGGTGATGTTGACGATTCCGCTGGCCTTCGGCATGGCGGCGTGCAAGAAGGCGCACGATGCGGGCAACGACAGCATGAGCATCGGCGGGAGCAAGATCGAAAGTTCGGCTCCGCCGGCAGGCACGAGCCCGCCGGCGCAAAAGCACGAGTAGCCGTTACGGCTTCAGGACCACCTTGATGCAGCCGTCTTCCTTGTCGCGGAACGTCTTGTACATCGAAGGGCCGTCTTCGAGACGCATGCGGTGCGTGATGACGAACGACGGATCGATCTGGCCGTCCTGGATGCGGCTCAGCAGGTCGTCGGTCCAGCGATTCACGTGCGTCTGACCCATGCGCCACGTGAGACCCTTGTTCATCGACGCGCCGAACGGAATCTTGTCGATGAGTCCGCCATACACGCCCGGCACCGACAGTATTCCCGCAGGACGGCACACATAGATCATCTCGCGGAGCACGTGCGGCCGGTCCGTCTCCAGCATGACGGCCTGCTTCGCGCGGTCATAGAGCGCGTCGAACGAGCGCGTCGCGTGCGATTCCATGCCGACCGCGTCGATGCACTTCTCCGGACCCTTGCCCTGCGTCAGATCGCCCAGGCGGTCGAGCACGCTTTCCTCCTTGAAGTTGATCGGGATCGCGCCCGCCGCGCGCGCCATCGCGAGCCGCTCGGGCACCTGATCGATCACGACGACCTGCTTCGCGCCGAGAATCAGGGCGCTGCGAATCGCCATCTGTCCGACAGGCCCCGCGCCCCAGATGGCAACGGTATCGGTCGGTTCGATATCGCAATTGACGGCGGCCTGCCAGCCCGTCGGAAAGATGTCGCCGAGAAACAGCACTTGCTCGTCGGTGAGGCCGTCGGGAATCTTCACGTGCGTCTTGTCCGCGAAGGGCACGCGCACGTACTCGGCCTGTCCGCCGGGATAGCCGCCCGTCAGATGCGTGTAACCGAAGAGGCCGGCCGTCGTGTGACCGAACATCTTGTCAGCGACGTCCTTGTTGCGATTGCTGCGTTCGCAGACCGAAAAATTGCCGCGTTTGCACTGGTCGCATTCGCCGCAGATGATCGTGAACGGCACGACCACGCGATCGCCGATCTTGAGCGTCGTGTTGTCGCGGCCGACTTCGACCACTTCGCCCATGAACTCGTGTCCCATGATGTCGCCGGATTTCATGCCGGGCATGAAGCCGTCGAACAGATGCAGATCCGAGCCGCAGATCGCGCATGTCGATACCTTGATGATTGCGTCGCGGCCATGCTCGATGATCGGATCGGGAACCGTGTCGTAACGAATGTCCTTCTTGCCGTGCCAGATGAGTGCTTTCATGAAATGCCTCGTGCGGTGATTGCTGCGCTGGTCGGGGTCGTGCGCTGGGTAGCGGGTCAGGCGTGCGTCTAGGCTTCGTTGTCGGACTTCCCCGGCCTGCCGCTGCGGCTCGCCGGTTCGACATCGGGATCGACGTGATCGTGCTCGGGCGCGTACGGCCCTTCTTCGGGATGATCCTTGCCCTTGGGTACGAGCGTCGGGTCGATGTTGCCGTGCTCGCGCTGTTCGATGGTGCCGTCGCGCTTCTGCTTGATGTCGCCTTCGCCGAGCGCCTCGCGGCGCTCGTCCGCACGTTCGACGGGATCGGATGGTTCGTTCTGCATCGATTGCTCCTTGAACTTGAGAGAGAGCTGCGCTTCTCAATCGAGCAATCGTTATGCCGTCATCACTCGCGCAAAGCGTTGAGCAGATCGCCGAACACGCGATGCGTCGATGCGCTCAGTCCCGCGCCGACCGCTGTTTGCACCGTGCGCCGCAAGCCGAGAATCGCGACGCCGACGAGCGCGAGCGCGATCAGTTCCGCGTTGGGCGTGCGCAGGAACCACGGCGCGTTGCCCGCCGGTGTCGACGGCCGCGCGATGCGCGCACGCGTGACGCGCACGGGTTCGTCGAGCGCGTGCGCCGCCACGAGTTCGGCGCGCGATTCGGCCATGCGCGCAAGAACGATGTCCTGTTTGATCGCGTGCTTCATTGCGCCACCTCCTTGATGGTCTCGACGTCGCGGCGCATTTCTTCGCGTAATAGGCGAAACGGTTCGGTCGGCTTGCGCGACATCATGACGACGATCGAGATCACCGCGACGGCGAGCCACGCGGCGGCGACGCACCATGCCGTCAGCACGAGATGCGGCGTGCCGAACGCCGTCACGATCACCGCGATGGATATGAAGGACAACGTGAAGAGCGCGCCGATCGCGAGCGCGACCATCGCGACCACTTCGTGCAACACGCGTTTTTTGGTTTCCGCAAGCTCGATCGGTATCAGTTCGCCGTAGTCGACGAGACGCGTCGCGCAGAAATGGCCGATCCTGCGCCAGTTGGAGATCTTTCTCTGGATGGTCATCGCGAATTCTCCAGCCAAGTCGAAGAGAGATGGGCGGTCGTGCGCAAGACCTCGCGCAGCATTCGTGCCCGCATCGGCGGCGCGCGCGCTCAGCTGTTGCGCGCGTCCTTCGGCTTGCGTATGAGACTCACTTGACCATTGCGTTCGAGAATCGCGGATTGCACGTCGTCGAGACCGGTCGCGTGGAGCTCCTGCCGCGCGGTCTCGAAGACATCCGTTCGAGTGATGAGAGCGGCCGACATCTGCTTGTCGTCGAACTTGCCGTCCTTGAAGACTTCGCGCTCCGCGCCGACGATCAGCTTCTCGAGCCACGGCGAACGAACGCACGTCCACGCGAGAATGCGATGGACGAAGACAATCACGAACGATGCCGCGACCGTCGGAATGGCAGGCGAAGCGCCCACGATGACACGGCTCAGCGTCGCGCCGAGCAGAATCGCGACGACGTAGTCGAACGGCGAACGCTGTCCGAACGAACGCCGCCCCGCGATGCGAATGAAGATCAGGGCGCCGAAGAAGACCGCCACGGCGCGTGCGGACATCTGCAGGGAGTCGAGATCGCGTCCTTCGCCAAAGACGCTCAGCAGCAGACTCATCGTTCCTCCCATTCGGCAAGCGCCGCTTACGGCGCGTTCGAATCTCGCGTCACGCGAATGCAATGCGGCGAATCATCGTCTCCTTCGAAGTCGAGCAGCAATGCGCGCGCCCGCCGTCTTACCGCTGCGGCGCGGATTCGGCGTCGTACAGGCCGTGCGTTTCGAGTTCGCTGCGCAGGCGTCTCAGCTGATCGAACGCGTACCGGGCGTAGTGTTGCGCCGCCGTTGCCGGGTCCCAGTTGATCGCGCGGCCGATGTCGTGCCACAGCGCGCCGCCTTCCAGCATGCACTCGATGGTCGGGATATGGCCCTGCGTGACGAGACCGATCTGGACCTGCGAATTTTCACAAATGTATTTGTTGAGCATAGGCATCCCTATGGCTGTTTTTATCGATGGCCACGAACGCGACGCTTCGGCGGCGCGGTTCGCTCTGTAGGAAAGTATCGGCGGCGCGCTGCGGGCTCTATTCGTTACACCACACACGGTTTCGCTAGGCGTGGCGTTGCGCGCGGCGCGTGAGATGCTCGACCATTCGTTGAGCGGCGGGCTGCAACAGTTCGAAGCGCTTGAAGCAGACGACGAACCGGCGCTCCGCCCACGCATCGGTGAGCGGAATCACGGCGACGCCGAAGACCGACCGATACGTCGCCGCCACTTCCACCGGCACCACGCTGATGCCGAGCCCTGCCGCGACGACGCGAAACGCCGCGTCGAAACTCGACACGATGACGCGATACGACAGCGTCTTCCCCGCGCTTGCCGCCGCGCGCCGCAGCATCGTGTGGACGGCGGTCGACGGTAAGAGGCCGACGTGCTCGTATTGCAGCGTGTCCTCGAAACTCAGGCGCGTGGCGCTCGCGAGCGGGTGATCGGGATGCACGGCGAGCGCCAGCCGGTCCCGTCGATACGGCTCGTGCTCCAGCCCTTCGAGATCGACGTTATCCCAGCACACGCCGACACTCGCCGCGCCTTCGCGCAATTGGCGCACGAGATCGGCGGAAAGCCGTTCCTCCACGTCCACGCGAATGTTCGCGTTCGCAGGCTCCCGCATGAACGCGGCGATGTCGTCGAGCAACGCTTCCGCAATCGCGGATGCCGACGCGCACACGCTCACGCGTCCGCGCAAGCCGCTTCCGAACGCCGCGATGTCGCTGCCGATGCGATCCAGCGTGAAGAGCACGCTGCGCGCGTGTTCGACGAGTGCGATGCCCGCGCTGGTCGGCTCGACGCCCCGCCGCGAACGCGAGAGGAGCGGCACGCCGAGATCGGCTTCGAGTTGCGCGATGCGCTTGCTGATCGCGGATGGCTCGATGTGCGCTTCATCGGCCGCGCGCGCGATGTTGCGGTGATCGCATACGGCAACGAACAGGCGCAGCGTCTTCAGATCGATATCGCGCACGGCGGGCTCCATTGAGACGTTCCGAACGGGAACGATGACGCTTCCGAATTACCGCTTCTGCGGTTCAGCGGAACGTCTAAAGTTAGCACAACGCCGGCGGGACGATGACCGGCGGCACCCCAGGAGACGCCTCATGCCTGTATTTCCCACCGAAGCCGTGATTCGCGAAGTCGGTCTGCGCGACGGCTTGCAAAGCATCCGGCAAGTACTGCCGACGTCGCGCAAGCGTGAATGGATCGGCGACGCCTACGCCGCCGGCCAGCGCGAGATCGAAGTCGGCTCGTTCGTGCCTGCGCGGCTTCTGCCGCAACTTGCCGATACCGCCGAGCTCGTCGCGTTCGCAAAGACGCTGCCGGGCCTCTTCGTTTCCGTGCTCGTGCCCAACCTGAAGGGTGCCGAACGTGCATTCGAATCGGGCGCCGATCTGCTGCTCGTGCCGCTATCGGCGAGTCACGCGCATAGCCTCGCCAATCTGCGCAAGACGCCGGACGAAGTCGTTGCGGAGGTCGCGCGCATTCGCGCGGCACGCGATGCATCGGGCGCAAAGACGCTGATCGAAGGCGGCATCGGCACGGCGTTCGGCTGCACGATTCAGGGCCGCGTCGACAGAACTGAAGTGCTGCGCTGCATGCAGGCGCTGCTCGATGCGGGCGCGGATCGCGTGAGCATCGCGGATACCGTCGGCCATGCGGGGCCGCGCGCCGTGCGCGATCTCTTCGACGAGGCGCGGCGCATCGCGGGCGAGCGCTTCTGGTGCGGTCACTTCCACGACACGCGCGGCCTCGCGCTCGCCAATGTATATGCCGCGCTCGAAACTGGCGTCACTCGTTTCGATGCGACGCTCGCGGGCATCGGTGGATGTCCGCATGCGCCCGGCGCGAGCGGCAATGCGGCGAGCGAGGACCTCGCCTTCATGCTCGCCGGCATGGACATCGAAACGGGCGTGGACATTGCCGCATTGCTCAGGCTGCGCGAGAAGGTCGCGCGCTGGCTCGAAGGCGAAACGCTGCACGGCGCGCTGTGGCGTGCCGGACTTCCCGAATCATTCGCGCGCCATGCGGCGAGCGCCGCGCTGACCGTTTGAGGCTTCTCACATGACTTCGAATACAGGACTTCCTCTCGACGGTGTGCGCGTCGTCGAATTCACGCATATGGTGATGGGGCCGACGTGCGGCATGATCCTGGCCGATCTCGGCGCCGAGGTCATCAAGATCGAACCGCCCGGCGGCGACAAGACCCGCACGCTGCCGGGACTGGGCATCGGCTTCTTTCGCTCGTTCAATCGCAACAAGAAGAGCGTCGTCATAGACATCAACACGCAGGAAGGCCGCGAAACCGCGACCGAACTCATCGGCACATGCGATGTCGTGCTCGAGAACTTTCGTCCCGGTCTCATGCAGAAGCTCGGGCTCGATTACGAAACGCTCGGCAAGCGTTATCCGCGGCTCGTCTATGTGTCGCACAAGGGCTTTTTGCCCGGACCCTATGAAAAGCGCCTCGCGCTCGACGAGGTCGTGCAGATGATGGGCGGTCTGTCTTACATGACCGGCCCGGTAGGGCGGCCGCTGCGCGCGGGAACATCGGTGAACGACATCATGGGCGGCATGTTCGGCGCGATCGGCGTTCTGGCCGCACTGCGCGAGCGCGATATCACCGGACGCGGACAGGAAGTGCAGAGCGCGCTCTTCGAGAATTGCGTGTTCCTCTCGGCGCAGCACATGCAGCAATACGCGATGACGCACGAAGCGCCGCCGCCGATGCCCGCGCGCGTATCGGCATGGAGTGTCTACGACGTCTTCACGCTGGCCGGCGGCGAGCAGCTTTTCATCGGCGCGGTGAGCGACAAACAGTTCGTCACGCTCTGCGATGTGCTCGCGCGCGACGACATCGCCGCCGACCCGCGCTTCGCGACCAACGCGATGCGCGTCGCGGTGCGCCCCGAGCTGCTCGCCTGTCTCGGCGCGATCCTGAAGGATCATCGCGTCGACGAACTCGCGCCGAAGCTCGAAGCGGCCGGCATTCCCTATGCGCCGATCGTGCGGCCCGATCAGCTTCTCGACGATCCGCACCTGAAAGCGAGCGGCGGCCTCGTGCCGATGCAGACCGACGATGGCGGCACGACCGACGTCGTCCTGCTGCCGATCACGATGGGCGGCCGCCGCCCCGGCGTGCGTCAGGCGCTCGCGCGCGTCGGCGAGCACACTCAGGAGGTGCTCTCGCGCATCAGAAGCCGGATAACGGCATGAGCCTCGTGCCGCGCGCGCGTCGAGCGGCGCGGCGATAGCGGACCCGGCAGGCAGGCATCGAGACAGGCCGCCGGACACATCGAAGATCAGGAGACAACATGCAGCAGACCGTCACGGCGGGCAGCGCCCCGCTCATCACGCCGAACGTGCAGGCCGGCATTCAACCGGGCGCGGAAATATCGGCGCGCATGGATCGACTGCCGATCACTCGGCATCTCTGGATGCTCGTACTGCTGATCTCGCTCGGCGGCTTCTTCGAAATCTACGATCTGATCTTCACGGGCTATATCGCGCCCGGCATGGCGAAGAGCGGACTGCTCGCGACGACGACGCATTCGTTCTTCGGCTTCACCGGCATCGCCGGATTCATCGCGGCGACGTTCGCGGGGCTGTTCGTCGGCACGTTCTGTTTCGGCTGGCTGCCGGATCGTTATGGCCGTCGCGCCGTGTTCACAGTGTCGTTGCTCTGGTACTCGGTCGGCTCGGCGATCATGGCATTCCAGACGACGCCCGAGATGGTGATTCTATGGCGCTTCATCACGGGCATCGGTGTGGGCGTGGAGATCATCACCATCGACAGCTACGTGACCGAACTCGTGCCGCAACACATGCGCGGCCGCGCGATGGCGTTCAATCAGATGGTGATGTTCGCCGCCGCGCCCGTCGCCGCGATCCTGTCGTACTGGCTCGTGCCGACGACCGTGTTCGGCATCGACGGATGGCGCGTCGTCGTGCTCGCGGGATCGGCGGGTGCGGTGCTCGTGTGGTTCATCCGCCGCTCGGTTCCAGAGAGTCCACGCTGGCTCGCGTCGCACGGACAGGCCGCTAAAGCTGACGTCATCGTGCGCGATATCGAATCCATCGTCGCGCGGCAGTCGCACGCGCCGTTGCCGCCACCGCTGCCGGTGCTGGAGCAGCCGGTACATCGCCGGGCGTCGTTCGCGGAATTGCTGGAGCCGCCGTACCGCTCGCGCTTCCTGATGCTCGTCGTGTTCAATCTGTGTCAGGCGATCGGCTATTACGGCTTTGCGAACTGGGTGCCGACGCTGCTGATCGGGCAGGGCATCACCGTCACGAAGAGCCTGCTTTACTCGTTCATCATCGCGTTCGCGCTGCCCGTCGGTCCGATGCTCGCGATGCTTTACGCCGACCGCATCCAGCGCAAATGGCTGATCGTCGGCGGCGCGTTGATGGTGATCGTGTGCGGCATCGCGTTCGGGCAGGCGCGGTCGGTGCCGATGCTGATCGTGCTCGGCGTGGTCATCAGTCTCGCCGGGCAGACCATCTCCGTGTGCTATCACGCGTATCAGGCCGAGCTCTTTCCGACTGCGATCCGTTGCCGCGCGAATGGACTCGTCTATTCCGCGAGCCGCATCGGCGCGATGATGTCGGGCTTCATCATCGCGGCGTTGTTGCGCGATTTCGGCGTACGCGGCGTGTTTGTCGGCATCACGGCGTGCATGTTCGTGGTCGTATTGTCGATCGGCATCTTCGGGCCGCGCACTAATGGCAAGCGTCTGGAAGAGCTGTGCCATTGATGTGCGCATGAAGTCGCGCGCCCTTCCGGTACAAATGCCCCGCTTCTCCTCAAGGCAGGCGCAAGTGTTGCTGAGCAGCTTGGACTCGGGCCACACGGCTCGTCGCTCGCCAGGGAGGGCCAGATGAAAGTCCATTGTCCATCGACCACGATCCTCGCGCTCGCCTGCTCGCTGTGTATGACGAGCGCGTGGGCGCAACAGCAGCAGAACGGCGCGCCGCCGGGCAATACGTCATCGGGCAGCAGCAATTCAGGCAAGAACGCGGGCTTTGCCGGCGGCGCGGGCGCGGCCGGACGGTCGGGCACGGACCCGGCGACGCTGAGCCGCATCGAGGAACAGCGCGTGCAGAAGAAGAACGCGCCAACGGCTGCGAAGGGGGCATCGACAGCGGGCGCGGGCAAGCGCAAGGACTGGAAGGAGTGACGGCCTCGTCCGGCGTCGCAAGAGAGCGCGCGCAGGTTCGCCGTCGCATCGCCGGGGATCTGTGGCGCGCAGTGTGGGCATGGCGTTATCAGACCGCCGCCGCCATCGTGCTGATGATCGGCGCGCGGCTCGCGGTGGTTGCAGTGCCGCTGATGCTCAAACGCGTCATCGACGAGTTCAGTCATCCTGCCTCGAGCGTCGTCTTTCCCGTTTTTCTAGTGCTCGCCTACGTGCTGCTGCGCTATCTTGGCGATGTGCTCAACGAAGCGCGCGACGTCGTCTTCAGCATCGTCACGCAGCGCACGGTTGCTTCATTTACCGCGCGAACGTTCGCACATCTTCATGCGCTCGGCGCGCGTTTTCATGCGCAGCGCGAAACCGGCGCGGTGGTGCGCGACGTGCAAAAGGGCGCTGATGGCATCGGCTTTCTGCTCGGCACGTCGCTCTTTACCATCGTGCCGGTAATGATCGAGATCGGCACGGTCGTCGCCATCATGGTGAGCAGTTATTCGCTGGAGTTCATGGCGATCATCGGCGCGACCTTCGTGCTGTATTCCGTGTGGACGTTCATCTTCACGCGCTTTCGCATGCGTTTTCAGCGCGCGGTCAACCAGCTCGAAGCGCGCTCGGACAGCCGTCTCGTCGATAGCCTGCTCAACTACGAGACCGTGAAGTTCTTCGCGAGCGAGCGTATCGAAACCGGGCGTCTTTCCGGCGTGCTCGAAGAATGGGTGCATGCGCGCATCGCCAATCAGCGCGCGCTCACGTTGCTGCATGTGGGACAGAGCACGATCATCGCCATCGGCATCGCAGCGGTGATGTTGCGCGCGGCGCAGCATGTGGTCGCGGGCACGATGAGCGTTGGCGATCTCGTGCTCGTGAACGCGTATATCGTGCAAGTGTGCAATCCGCTCAACACGCTCGGCTTCGTTTTCCGCGAAACGAACGATGCGATGGTGAACGTCGAACGCATGTTCGGCATTCTGCTTTCGCGCGGCCGCGTGCGTGAGGATATCGACGAACCTCAGGCGCAGCCGCTTGTCGTGACGGCAGGCGAAATCGAATTCGATCACGTCGAGTTCGGCTATGATCCGGCGCGGCAGATTCTGCGCGATGTCGATTTTCGCGCGCATCCGGGCAAGAAGCTCGCGGTCGTCGGCGGCAGCGGCTCGGGCAAGTCGACGCTCGTCAAGCTGCTCTTCAGACTCTATGAGCCTACGGCGGGCGCGATACGCATCGACGGACAGGACATCGCGCATGTGACGCAGAACAGCCTGCGCGCGATGGTCGGCATCGTGCCGCAAGACACCGTGCTTTTCAACGATACGATCGCGTACAACATCGGTTATGGGCGCCCCGAAGCGACGCGCGCGGACATCGTGCAGGCCGCGCGCGCCGCACAGCTCGACGGCTTCATCGAGCGTCTTCCCGATCATTACGATACGCGCGTCGGCGAGCGCGGCGTGCGGCTGTCGGGCGGCGAGCGTCAGCGCATCGCGATCGCGCGCGCGATACTCAAGAACCCGCGCATCATCGTGTTCGACGAAGCGACCTCCGCGCTCGATACGCGCTCGGAGCGCATGATCCAGAACGAACTCGATCGTCTCGCGCAAGGGCGCACGTCGATCGTGATCGCGCACCGCCTGTCGACGGTCGTCGATGCCGACTGGATCCTCGTGATGGAGCACGGGCGCATCGTCGAACAGGGACAGCACGACGAGTTGCTCGCGCGTGACGGCGTCTATGCACGAATGTGGTCGCTGCAATGGCAGCAGGGCGAACTGGAGCACGCGCAGCGCAAGGTGTCGGCGCAGGCGCTCGGCCTCGATGCGCTCGTTGCCGGCGTCGTCGACGCGCTGCACGACGAGATCATCGCGCGCGGCGTGAATCTCTATACGGTCATCAGCGAGCCGGGTCTGCGCGTATCGGGCGATGCCAGCGTGCTGCAGCAGATCGTGGCCGAACTGTGCCGCTCGCAGATGAGCGCGGCGGCGCGGGGCGAGCGCATCGAGTTGCGCGTGTTCCGCGAAGGCAATCAGGCAAATCTCACGGTGATCGGTCAGCAGGCGAGCCCCGTCGAACTATCGCCGCAACAGATGCGCCGCCTCGAAGCCGCGTTGCAGGAAACGGGCGGCAGCTTCACGGTGCGCAACATCGACGCGCGCGCGACCTACGTCGCGACGATGCCCCTGCGACCGGTGCTCGACGATCCGCAAGTGATCGGCCCGAGTCCCGACGACGCGCTTTCAGGCATCCGCGTCATGGTGCTCGACGATCAGGAAGACGCGCGCGATGCGCTCGAAGCGGTGCTCGCATCGGTAGGCGCATCCGTCGTGACATGCGCCACGGGCGCCGAAGCGCTCGAGCGTTTGCGCGCTCTGCCGACAAAAGAATGGCCCGACGTGTTTCTGTGCGACATCGTGCTCGGCGACGAGCAGGACGGCTATGACGTCGTGCGCCTCATTCGCGACGAAGAAGCAAATCGCGGCGCATCGCTTTCCGAGCGCATGCCCGCGATCGCGTTGACGGGACATACGCAGGCCGACGCACGCACGCGCGCGCAGGCCGCGGGTTTTCAGGCGCACCTCACGAAGCCGGTGCCCGCGCCTAAACTCATCGCGACCATCGGCGGCGTGACCGCGAAATCGGCTTAGACGACGTGCGCGGCGCGCGATTCAGCGGCCTGTATCACGCCGCGAAAATGCTGCGCCGTGCGCCGCAGGCCTTCGTCGAGCGGCGTCGTGGGCGTCCATCCGAGCACATCGCGGGCGAGTGCGATGTCCGGCTGACGATGCCACGGATCGTCCATCGGCAACGGCTTGAATACGATCTCCGACGACGATCCCGTCAGCGCGATGATGCGCCGCGCGATATCGAGCATCGACAGTTCGTGCGGGTTGCCGAGGTTCACGGGACCGGTGCACTCGTCGGGCGTGTTCATGAGACGGATGAAGGCATCGACCATGTCGTCGACATAACAGAAGGAGCGCGTCTGCGTGCCTTCGCCGTACACGGTGATCGGTTCTCCGGAAAGCGCCTGCATCATGAAGTTGGAGATCACGCGTCCATCCGATGGATGCATGCGCGGTCCATACGTGTTGAAGATGCGCGCGATCTTGATCGACAGGCCATGCTGCCGCCGATAATCCATGAAGAGCGTTTCGGCGCAACGCTTGCCTTCGTCGTAGCAGGAGCGCGGGCCGATAGGATTTACGTTGCCCCAGTACGCTTCCTGTTGCGGATGCACGTGCGCGTCGCCATACACTTCGCTCGTCGATGCCTGGAAGATGCGCGCATGCACGCGCTTGGCAAGGCCGAGCATATTGATCGCACCGTGCACGCTGGTCTTCGTCGTCTGCACGGGATCGTGTTGATAATGAATGGGCGATGCCGGGCACGCGAGGTTATATATCTCGTCCACTTCCACATACAGCGGAAATGTCACGTCGTGACGCATCAGCTCGAAGTTCGGGCTGTCTAGCAGATGCGCGATGTTGTCCTTCGTGCCGGTGTAGAAGTTATCGACGCACAGCACGTCGTGTCCCAGCGCCACCAGGCGCTCGCACAAATGTGAGCCGAGAAAGCCCGCGCCGCCCGTCACCAGAATCCGCTTCCTGTACGCTTCTTTCATGTCGCCTTCGTCCTTTGAAATAAGTGCTTGCTAGCTGCATACGTCGCGCAGCGTTTCGTCCCAGTCGTGAGCGAAGCGCGCGATATGGAAGCGTTCGAGCGCAGTGCGGCGCGCGCCTTCACCCAGACGCCGCGCTTCGGCGGGATCGCGCAGCAGGTGTTGCATCGCGTCGATGAGGGCTTGCGTGTCGGTATGCACGTAGCCGTTTTCGCCGTTGCGGATCACGGTCGCGAGTTCCGTCGTCGCAAGACCGATGACCGGCATGCCGATCGTCATTGCTTCGACGATGGCGAGCCCTAGACTCGTCCAGCGAATCGGATTGAAGAAGAAGCGATAGCGCGCGCTGAACGCCGCAAGCTCCAGATTGCCGATCTCGCCGATGCCGCCCGCGGACTGCGCATCCATGCCGACGAGATCGAGCGGCACGCGCGCGGCCGCTTGTGCATAGACATCGTCGCCGAGGCGCCGGCCGCGCTGGCGCAGATGATTGATCACGGCGATGCCGCGTTCGAGTTCGCCGCTGTAGCGCACGCCATCGGGCACGATGACGCCGTGCTCGATCACACGCGTCGGCGTTTCGCCGCTGTCCCACATCAGCTTGTTGAAGTGCGTGACGTGCACGAGCAACGTATCGCGCTCCTGCACCCAATGCTTTTGTTCGAAGGGATTTTCCTGCGGCGGATCGTGCTCGATATAAACGCGCGGCAGGCGTCGTTGCGCATCGCTGAGAAGATTGATGCGATCGTCGTCCCATTGACGTTTGTGCTGAAAGAGCACGACATCGAACGATTGCGACTGCACTTCGCTCGCGGGAATTTCATGCACGTTTGCACCGAACGGCAACGCGCCCGCCGTGCCCGCATAACCCGGCGGATAGCCGGGGCGCGTGACGAGATAGAAGTCGTGCGGCGCCTGGCTCAGATAGTAAAGATAGTTGCCGTGAATATGCCACGTGAGCACACGCAGGCGCCGTGAACTAGTCATGGGCATGAAGAAGCGTCTCCTCTCGGACGGTCGTTTCAAGCTGGGCGAATGCGGTGGCGATCACCGACTGCACGCTCACGTTCAGCGCGCATTCATGACCATACGGACACTCGCGAAAGGAACAGGGACGGCACGCCGGCCAGTCCGCCAGGACGCGATGACGCGCATGATCGAGCGGCGCCCAGCGATGCGTATCGCTGCCCGATGCGACGACGACGCTCGGCGTGCGCATCGCGGCGGCCACATGCGAAAGCCCGGTGTCGTTGCAGACGATGAGCCGCGCCTTTGCGACGAGCGCGGCAAGCGAACCAAGCGACGTTTGCCCGGCCAGGTCGATGACATCGGCTCCGGCATCGTTCGCGACGCGCGCGGTAAGCGATGCTTCGCCCGCGCTGCCGGTGACGGCGACTTGCCAGCCGCTTCGGGACAACGCCCGCGCGACTTCGCCGAAGCGTTCGACGGGCCATCGGCGTGACGGTAATTGCGCACCGGGATGCACGAGCACAAGCCTGTCGCAATCGATCGCGCGGGCTTCGATGAGTGCGGCGCATTCATGCGTGTCGGCATCGGTCAAGGGAATCTCTAGATCGAGCGCGTGCGCGTCGATGCCGAGAAGCTGCATGAGGGCGGTGTATCGCGCGGGTTCGGGCAAGTCGTCCGGCCACGGCATGAAAACGCCGTCGCGCGTGGCTTCGTCCGGCTTCAGGAAACCGGCGTTCAAACGCGCGCCCATTGCCTCGACGATATCGTTGGCCACGCCGCCGCTTCCATGCAACTGGATCGCGAGATCGAAGCGGCGCGCGCGCATCGCTTCGTAGAAGCCTGGCAGATGAGCATCGGTTTCCGGCTGCTCGGGAAAGCCGATCGCGCCTGGAAACACGATGAGTTCATCGACGAGATGCGCGTATCGTTCGACGAAACTCTTCGCCCACGGCAAGCCCGCGAGCGCGATATGCGCGTCCGGATGAGCACGCCGCAGCGCGCGCAACGCAGGCACGGCGCACAACATGTCGCCGAGTTGCAGCGCACGAAACACGACGATCCGCTCGATGTTCATAGGAAGAACACCCCGAACCTGAATGCGCCGCGGATGCGCCAGTAGATCGACAGATACGGAATGATCGCCGATGTCCACAGCATCTCCGCCACATGCGACGGCGTGCGCGCGGTCGTCTTCAGACGCTGCATGCTGAACCATAGCGTCATCGCGGCCCATGCCGCTAATGCAAGAACGGCGATACGCGGCGCGCCCGCCATGACCGAGCCGGCCGCGACGACGAGCGCCGCAAGCATCGCATAGTAGAGAAGCGGCGGGCCGCGACGGATGCGCGTGCGAAACAGCGCCGGATACTTCTTGAAGAGGAGCGCATCGAACTGGCTCTTCTTCTGCTGCGAGATGCTCACGCCCCAGCGCGCGGGACGAACGGGATGCAGCACGGTCGCGTCTTCCGCACGCGCGATGACGAGTCCTGCACGCATCAACGCGAATTGCAGGTCCGAATCTTCGCGCCACGCGGACGTGAAGCGCGCATCGAAACCGCCCGTGCGTTCGAGCGCCGCGCGCGTGACGAACGCGTTCGCGGTCGCGAACTCCGCGCTGGCGAGACCGGCGGCATCGCGTTCGTAGTCGGTCGGACGCGGACCGAGCGGCACGACGATGCGGCCCGATACCGCGTCCGCGCCCGCATCGAGCGCGCGCACGCCGTTCTCGAGCCAGTGCGGGTCGGGGATCGTGTCGTCGTCGGTGAAGGCGATACGCCGCGCAAGCGAGGCACGCCAGCCCGCGTTGCGCGCGCCCGCCGGACCTTGCGTCGCGCTCACGGGCACATAGCGGATCAACGGACCGCGCCGCGCGCGCGATTGCGCGAGGCGTTGCACGCATGCCTTCGTCGCTTCGTCGGGACCGTCGTCGCATACGATGATTTCATAGCGCGACGGATCGTATGTCTGCGCCGCGAGCGCGAGCACGCAGCGTTCGAGCATCGCGGGCCGGCGATATGTCGGCACGACCACGGACACGTCCGGTATGAAGTCGCCGCGCGGCACGAACGCCGCCTCGCTCGCGCTCGACGCGCCGTGCTCGAAGAGTTCGGCGTAGGTGCTCATGCGTGCGCGCCCGGCTTCTCGATGAGGAACGAACCGATCACGAGCGCGTCGAGCGGCGAGGTCCAGAAGGATTCGAGCGCGTCGCGCGGCGTGTTGACCATCGGCTCGCCACGCGTGTTGAACGACGTGTTGACGAGCACCGGCACGCCCGTGCGCGCCTTGAACGCCGCGAGCAGATCGTAGTAGAGCGGATGCTGAGCGCGGTCGACGGTCTGCACGCGCGCGGTGCCATCGATGTGCGTCACGGCCGGTATGCGCGTCGTCATGTCGTCGCGCACGTCGAACACGAAGAGCATGAAGGGCGCAACGCGCGCATCGACGAACCAGTCGGCTGCGTGTTCTTCCATCACGACCGGCGCGACCGGCCGAAAGTCTTCGCGGTCCTTGATCTCGTTCAGACGCGCCTGCATCGACGCATCGATCGGCGAGGCAAGAATCGAACGCGCGCCGAGCGCACGCGGACCGAACTCCGTACGCCCCTGATACCAGCCGATGACGCGGTTCTGCGCAAGAATGTCCGCGGTTTCTTCAGCGATATTCGTGAGCTTGCGATACGGCGCGTGCGTCCACTTCAGAAACGTTTCGATCTCTTCGTCATCGAAAGAAGGGCCGAGATACGCATGATCCATGCGCCACTTGCGGCTGCGGTCGCCCGTCTTCGCGCGTTCCTGATAGTCCGTCCACAACGCCGCACCGAGCGCCGTGCCCGCATCGCCTGCGGCCGGCTGAACCCAGACTTCTTCGAACGGACCGCGATCGCGCAGACGCGCGTTCATCACGCAGTTGAGCGCGACGCCGCCCGCCATCGCGAGATTTTTGAGGCCGGTGCGTTCGTGCAGCCACTTCGTCAGTTCGAGCGCGGTTTCTTCGAGCACGGCCTGCAACGAATGCGCGATGTCGAAATGATGCTGCGTGAGCGGGCCGCCGCGTTCGCGCGCGGGACCGAAGCGTTCGACGAGACGCGGCGCATCGACGGTATAGCTTCCGTCATGCCGATACTTCACGATCTCGCGAAACTGATCGACATACGTAGGCTTGCCGAACGACGCGAGCGCCATGACCTTGTACTCGTCCGACGAATGCAGAAAGCCGAGATAGCCCGTCACCGTTTCATAGAGCAAGCCAAGCGAATGCGGCAACTCCACTTGCTTGATGCGCGTGTATTCGCCGTCGACGAACTGGCCGAGGCTCGTCGTCACGCCTTCGCCGCGTCCGTCCATCGTGAGCACGGCGGTATTGTCGAAAGGCGCGGCGAGAAACGCGCTTGCTTCGTGACACAGATGATGATCGACATGATGCCATGCGAAGCGCGGCGCGCGGCCGCCGCTTGCGAAACGCCGCTTCAGATGATGCGGCGCGCCGTCGAGCAACTGCCCCTTCGCATTGACGATGTAGCTCAGAAAGAGCGGATCCCACGGCGATTCGGACGGATTGGTCAACGCTTCGGCGGAGGGCATCATCGGCAAGGCGATGCTCGCCTTCGCATCTTTCGGCATGCCGGAAAATAGATGCGGATCGTATGAATACGCGATGTGATCCACGTCCGCGAGTTCGATGCCCGCTTCCTTCAGGCAATAGTCGATCGCATCGAACGGAAGCTGCCACGTGGAAAACGGCACCGGACGTTTTGCATGTTTGACGTGCGTGAAGCGCTCGTCTTCGGCCGCGGCGATGACGACGCCATCCTTCACCAGCGCCGCCGCGCTGTCGTGATAAACCGCGTTGATTCCCAGTGTGTACATAGCTTAGCTTGCCTGTGTTATCGGATTGACGGGCGATGCATGTTCTTCGATGAGTTCCAGCGCGGCGGATACGACCTCGTTCACATCGACGCCGACGAGACACGCGTGATGACCTTCAGGGCACACGCTGCGATAGCACCAGCGGCACGACACGTCGTGGTACAGCACGCGATGCGACGTCTGCCACGGCATGTGCTGCGGATTCGTGAGCGCGTAAAGATCGACGACAGGCGTGTCCAGCGCCGATGCGAGATGCACAGGTCCGCTGTTGTTCGATATGAGCACGCTCGCATGGTCGATGAGCGCCGCGAGTTCGCCGAGTTCGAGCGCGCCGGAGAGATCGTGTGCGTACTGACTCGCACCGCACGCGATGCGGCACAAATGACTTTCGCTGCGCGATCCCGTTACGAGAATCGGCCATTGCAGCTGCGCGCCGAGATGCTCGACGACCTGCGCGAATCGTTCGACCGGATAGCGGCGCGACGCCGCGCTCGCGCCCGGATGCACGACGATGAACGGCGCGTTCACATCGATGTCGCGTGCAGCGAGCTTTTGCGCCAGCGAGTCGAGATCGGCGCGGCGCACCGAGAAACGCATACGCGTGTCGTCGGCTTTCGCGCCCACGCGCGCAACGAGCGCGAGCTGCCGTTCGACTTCATGCCGCGTGCCGTGCTGCGGTTCGGTCTCCTGCACCCAGTCGGTCAAGAGGCCGTACGGATTCTCGCGGCAATGCGCGAGGCGCAGCGGAATGCCCGCGAGATGGCAGAGCATCGCGGCGGGCAACGGGTTCTGGCTGTAGACGCTGAAGATCACGGCCGCATCGAAGTTCGATGCGGCGAGACGCGCACGCATCGCGAGATCGGCGAGTGCGTCGATGGGCGCATCCTGCTTGACCCACGGCGCGTCGTATTCGATGACATCGTCGATCGCATCGATGAAGGACGCCGCCGCTTTGCCCGCACCCGATGCGAGCAAGGTGAGATGCCGCCCCGGCTGCGCGGCGCGCAACGCATGCAGCGCGGGCGTCGTCATCAATACGTCGCCGAGATTGTCGAGACGGATGCAAAGAATGCGCTTTACATCCGCGCCCCATTCGCGCGCTGCGTTCGCCGCGCTCTTGCGCGCGTGCGCTTCGACGACGGGTGCGAGCATCGGCTTCATGCGGGACACTCCGCATTTACGACGGCGATCGCCGCTTCATACATGTCTTTAGCGACGATATCGGGTTCACGGCCTTCGCCCTTGACCCATTCGGTCTCGTTGCCGTTGTCGATCAGCACGCTGCGGCAGCCTGCGCGGTGTCCCGCTTCGACATCGTCGAGTATGTCGCCGATGAACCAGCTCTGCGCGAGATCGACATGATGTTCGCGCGCCGCGCGCAACAAGAGTCCGGGCGCGGGCTTGCGGCATTCGCACGCGCGCGCGTAGGCGGGCACGACACCGTTCGGATGATGCGGACACCAGTAGATGCCCGCGAATGTCGCGCCGGCCTCTTTCGCCAGTTCGCGTAAGCGTGCTTCGACGGCATCGAGTGCAGCAATATCGAACTTGCCGAGCGCAACGCCGCTTTGATTGCTGATGACGAAAAGCGGCAGTTCGAGCCATGCGAAGAGGCGCAACGCATCGAGCGCGCGGGGCGCGAGCCGCATCTGAAGCGGATCGACGTTCCACGGCACATCGTCGAGCAAGGTGCCGTCCTTGTCGATGAAAATGGCTGGGCGCAAGGGCGGCGTCATCGCGCGGCTCCGCCCATTGCCACACGCTGCGCGCTCTGTCCTTCGTCGCCGCTCACGCGCGCGTAGACCTGCGCGAGCGCCTGTGCGACGCTCGACCACGTGAACATCGCATTGGCGCGCGCGAGGCCCGCGGCGCCCATCCTGCCGGCAAGTGCGGAATCGCGCTTGAGCGTAGCGAGCGCGGCCGCGAGCGCCGACGGGTCTTTCGGCGGCACGAGCAAACCCGTCTCACCGTGCGCGACCGAGTAGCGGATGCCGCCGACATCCGCGCCGATGACGGGCCGGCCGCATGCCATCGCTTCGAGCGGCGTGATGCCGAAGGGCTCGTACCACGGCGTCGTGACGAATACATCCGCTGCGTTATAGAAGTGCTTCAGTTCGTTTCGTCCATGACGCCCGACGAAATGCACATGCTCTTCGATGCCGCATTCGCGCGCAACGCCGCGCAGTCTGCCGATCTCGGGCGTCGCTATCTCATTGGCTTCATCGGAATTGCCGCCCGCCACATAGAGCTCGGCGGTTTCGCCATGTTCGGCATGGCACAGGCCGAGCGCGCGCACGACGTTATCGACGCCCTTGCGCGGCACCATGCGCCCCAGTTGCAGCACGATGAAGCGGTCCTGCGGCCAGCCAAGCCGTTCGCGCGCCGCCGCTTTATCCAATGGATGAAACTCCGCGCGATCGAAACCGCACGGCACGAGATCGATGCGCGCGGGATCGGCATCGTAAAGATGAATCAGGTCGTTCTCGTCTTGCGGACATTCCGCGATCACCGAATCGGAACGTTTGACGAGTTCGTCTTCTATGTCGAAGCGCGTATCGGGAAAGCCATCCGATTCGCCCTGATGCAGACGCCGCACGCGGCCGAGCGCATGGAACGTCGTGACGAGCGGCACGCCGAGCGCGTCCTTGATACGCAGCCCGACGAGCCCCGACATGAAGAAGTTCGCATGCACGATGTCATACGGTTTCGCTTCCTGCTTCATGAAGCCGGTCATGAAGTCGGCGAACGCATCCATGTGCGGTAAAAGCTGTTCTTTCGGAAGCTGCACGGGTGGACCAGCCGGTACGTTTATCACGCGGATGTTTTCGAAGCGCGAGACGAGCGGTAACAAGGAACGATCGCAACGCGTGAATACGTCGACTTCGTGACCGAGGCGCACGAGTTGCCGCGCGACGTTCGCTACATAGATGTTCTGGCCGCCGCTATCGACGCCGCCTGCAATCGCCAACGGCGAAGCGTGTTCACTGATCAAAGCGATCTTCACGGAAGCCCCCTGTTATACGATCCCCAACGGCGGGTGCGCGGTGCGCAATCGCGTGGATCAGTCGCAAACGTTCAGCATTTGCTGTGCCACTCGTTGTGTGACTGGAGAGAAGTACGAAACGATTTGCGGTTCGTCGCGGTGCGCACCAAATTTCGTTTGGTTCGTTGCGCAACGCACGCGCTTTTACGTGGGACTTGTAGAACGGAAAGAGGGCGGTGCGGCTTCCTGCTGTGCACGGCGCGCATCGTCTTCGTGAACGATGCGGCGCATCTCGCGCACGCGCGCGGGCACGACACGGCGTTTGCTCGCCGCCCATGCGATGCCGCGCAAGAGCGCCAGAAGGTCGAGACGCAGCGCGCCCTCCCTGTTTGCGATGAGCAAGGCATCGCGGGTTGCGCGCAAGGCTTCGGCCAATGGCAGACGCATCCATGCGACCCACGCGGCGTTGCGCGCAAGGAGCCTGCGGCGTTGGGCGCTGTCGCGCAGCGGCGAAGGATGATGATGCAGAACAAGCTCATCCATATAGACGATCTCGTGTCCGGCGGCGAGCACATCGAGCGAAACGAGCGCTTCTTCCCCGCCGATGAAAAGCCTCGGCTCGTATCCGCCGATCTTCCTGAAGACGTTCGTGCGAAACACGCAAGCGCCCGCCATGAAACCGATGAGCGATGGGCCGGGCAGTCCGTCCATCGGCAAGGGGCTGTCGCGCATGCGCTCGCATGTGTCGTCGTCGGCGCCGTCTTCGCCTACGACGACGCGCGCGTTCAACACCGCGACACGCGGCGCTTTATCGAGGATCGCCACCGCACGCGAGAGCGATCCGGCGCCCCACCAGGTGTCGTCGTCGCAGAAGGCGACATAGTCGGTCGTAACGCGCGCAACGCCCAGATTGCGTCCGGCCGCGCCAAGATTGGACGGGGCGACGACCAGTTCGACTGATGGAAAGCGCGCCGCGATGCGATCGGCGGTGCCGTCGGTGGACGCATTATCGACCGCAACGATACGAATGCGATCCGGCAAGGCGGAAAGTCTTGCAAGCGTATCGACTACCTGATCGGCACGATTATAGGTAAGCACGACGACGGTGAGCCGCGCGCGGTCCGCGCCGGGAAACGTGTCGTCCTTATGCACGGCGGTCGCTGACTCGCAAGGTCCAGAAGCGTTCGGGCGCGAGTACATCGTCATAGCCGTTGGGTCCGAAGGCGCGAAGCTGGCTCGCATAACATTGCACCGCGCGCTGCTTCGCTTCGAAGCAATGCTGCAGCCTGGCAGAATCGGGCGGACCGGACGGATCGACGCGCGGCGTCGCTTCGATACCGCGCTGCGCGAGATCGACGAGCCGCATTTGTACGAGTCCGTTCATTCGCCTGTATAAACCGTCCTCGTACGCAATGCATGCCATCGGTGCGTCCGAAAGGCACGTGTCGCGCGCGGCGGCATGAACGAGCGCATGGTCGGAGTGGAAGAGGCCGAGTGGAATCAGCAGCGAATCGTGATCGTTTTCCCGCATCACCTCGCGAATCGCCGTGGCGATGTCGCTCGTATGGTCGGCATTGCCGTGCAGATATTGCGAGTCGAGGAAAGTAAGGTGCACCGCGCGCGCGTCGAGCATTTGCAGCGCGGCGATGTCTTCGGCGTGACGTGCGGGCATCGCCTCTTGCGCGTTATCGAAGCCGCATTGCCGGTCCCAATCGGTCGAAAGCGGCTCGCGCGGCGTGCCCGCGAATATCGTGCAGACGATTGCGCCCGGCGATGCGGCGAGCAGCGCGCCGCAACTGAATACGGCATCGTCGAGATGAGGGGAAATGACGAGCGGTCGGCGAACGGTCTGGGTCATGGTCGGCGCGTGGCAATGAGTACGTGCCAGGCGCAATGGACGTGCCTCGTCGTGACCGGATCCGCCGATCGTTTCAGGTTGGCGCTTTTAGAGCGCGGGCGGTACGTCGCGATATGTATCGTCGTCGCGATCGAAGCGTTGCCAGTACGGCGCACGGCCATAGTATTGATGGATCGAATCCGCCCATGAGCGGTCGGCCATCGACGGCCACGCGTCCTTGTCGAAGCCCGGCGCGTTCCTCACCTGTTCCGATGTCGCCGAAATACGGAAGCACTTGTTATCGGTATCCAGCGTCAACGCGCTCCACGGAATCGCGAGCAGTTTGTCGCCAATGCCGAGAAAGCCCCCGCTCGACAGCACCGCATACGCGACCCGTCCCGATGCTACATCGAGCATGATCTCCTTGATCTTGCCGACGTCGTCTCCGTCCGAACTGAGCACGTTGTTTCCGTCGAGCGTGCTTGCCGCCATGATGTCCGGTCCCGGACCTTCCGCCGTCGCAGCGCCCTTGCCGACGATATTCAACTGGCCTTTATCGACTGACATGATCTCTCTCCCTGATGAGCCGACTATGGAAATCGGCCATAGAGATCGCGCAAGGAACGTTCCGTCCTCGCCGTTATCGCGCGACCTACGATCCTCAGTCGATTGACGATGAGATGCTTCTCAATCAGTCGATATCGATTGCGAGTTTGCCATCGACGGCATGTACGTTGAAAGTCGCGACGCGCAGGCCGCTCGGTCCGGGCATGCAGCCGGTGCGCACATCGAAACGCAGGCCATGCGCGGGACAGCGCAGCATGCAGCCGTCGAGTTGCCCGCTCGCGAGCGATGCGCCGTTGTGAGGGCACGCATTGTCGATCGCGTGCAACGTGCCTTCGATATTGAAAAGCACGATGCTGCGGCCATCGACGAAAACGAGCTTGCGCTGTCCCGGCCGCAGGTCTTCGCTATCGCAGACGGTCATCATAGGATCGCGAGTTCATCGATCAATGTTCTTGCCATAGGCCATTCACCGAAGCCCGCAGCCGGATTGAGGTGGCCCACTTCGCCGAGATCGACGAGGCGGCTGCCCCAGTCGTGCGCCATCTGCGCGACGCGTTCGAAGCCCGCGAGCGGGTCGTTGCGGCTCGCGCCGACAATCGCCGGAAACGGCAGCGGCGTGCGCGGAACCGGATGCCAGCCGTTTTGCGCGAGCGTATCGAGCGACGGATAGCCTTCGGGCAGCGGCGTGTCGAGATCGGCGGGCGCGGCGAGAAGCGCCCCCTGAATCTTGCGATGATGCTGCCGCGCCCAGTGCACGGCGATCATCACGCCCGCACTGTGCGCGACGAGAATCACCGGACCGTCGATGCGCGCAAGGGCCGCATCGAGCGCGGCGACACGCGCGGCGCAACTGAGCTTGTCGTGTTCGAGCGGCGGCACGGATGCGGCTTTCGGAAGCTGCTGCTGCAGTAACGTTTGCCAGTGACTGGCGACATGGTCGCGCAGACCCGGCACGATGAGAATGGTCGGTGTCGTATCGGAAGTCATGAAAGTCCTTCGTGCGTACGATCGCGCTGCGTTACATGCCGCGCGCGGCCGCATCGCGCAGCGCGCACACGCGATCCAGATCGCCCGCGTAATGCCGCTTGCCGATGGCGAACACGATCGCGGCAGCGAGCGGCGCGAACGGTACGAGTTGCAACGCGCCCAGAAGACCGATCCTGTCGGCGACGATGCCCGTGAGGATCGCGGCGGGCGCGAGCCCGAGCAGGTTATTGGCGAGCGTGAGCGTGGCGAATGCGGACGCGTGAATCGACGGCGGCGTGAGATTGGCAACCATCGCGCCGGACGGCCCGGTCGCGCCCGCACTGAAAAACATGCCGGCGCCGATGAGCAAAAGTTGCACGATTCCCGCGGGCATCCGGAAGGCGAGCGCGAGCAGCACGAAGCACGCGAGACAGAACACGATCGCCGTGAGCCATTTCTTCTCACGCGCATTCTTGCTGATGCGGTCGGTCAGGTTGCCGCACACGACCATGCCGACGCCCGTCACCATCACGAACAACGCCGCGATCATCGCTGCCTTGGCCGGCGCCATGCCGTAATAGCGGTTGAGAAAGCTCGGCATCCACGCCCAGAGCGCGGCGGGCACGAGCAGATGAAAGCCGCTGCCGATATACGCGCATACGATGGATCGTGTCGAGAAAAGTCCTTTCATCAGCGCGCGGAATGTCATGCGCATGCCGAGGTTCGCGGCTTTGATGTCGTGGACAATCGCGGGCTGCAACGGCGCAAGCCGCTTCTCGGTGACCATGATCCGGTAGACGATCACGAGCACGAAGCCGAGCACGGCCATCGCGCCGAATGCCGAACGCCAGCCGAGATGCGCGGCGACCGCGCCGCCGATCGCCATGCCCATGACCGAGCCGAACGCGCCGCCCGCCATGAACGCGGCGGTGAGCGTCGAGCGCAGCCGCACCGGAAAGATGCTGAGCACGACTGCGATGCCGACGCTGCCATACGCCGCCTCGCCGATGCCGACGAACGCGCGCGCGAACAACATCTCGCCGTAGTTCGTCGAGATCGCGCAGCCGAGCGTCGCGAGACTCCACATCGCGGCCATGAGAATGATGCTTTTCACGCGGCCCCATCGGTCGGCGAGCACGGACAGCGGGAACGTCAGCACGCCGACCATCAGCGCGACCACGCTGCTGAGCGAACCGAGTTGCGTGTCGGAAAGGCCCCATGTCGCTTTGAGCATTGGGAACACGGCGTTCAATACCTGCCGCGACATATAGTCGGAGAGCAGCAGGCCGACCGTCAGCGCGAACACCACCCACGCATAGGCGCGCACGTCTGTCTGTGTCTCTACGCCCGCATCGGCGGCGGGCTCGGCGTGTTGCATCAACATGAATCGTCTCCTTCATGAATTCGTCGGGCGGCTTGTTCTTGCCTGCCATGCGCAAGAAGCGCCGCCTTTTATATGTATCGTTCGGCGGCGCGGTCAGGCCGCGCGCAACGGCAGATTCCGCACGCCCGTCGCGCGATTCGGCGACATGCCATTGGCGGCGAGCGTTTCGTCGACGGTTTCGTACTGCACGCCGATGCGATAGATCTCGCGCGCTTCCTTGCCGCTCGCGATTTCGCGTCCCAGTTCGCGCGCGACGCGCACGCACTGCTCGATCTGCTGTACCGACGTGAAGCGGTTGCCGTGCTGATCGATGATCGTGTCCTCGATGCCGCAACGCGGATGCAGACCCATCGACATCGCCATCATGTTGAAGGGCAGCACGTTCTTCAAGAGCGATTCGGCCGTGAGCGTGCAGCCGTCCGGCGCGCGATGAACGAAGTTGAAGAAGTTGAACGGATTCGGGCCGTCGAAGCCACCGCCGATGCCGATCCACGTCAGGTTCAGCGCTCCCTTGTACACGCCCTTGCGCACGAGACGCTCGAGCGTTTCGAGCGCGTGAATGCCGGTCAACTGGAAGTGCGGCTGAATGCCGGCTGCCTGCAGGCGGCGCAGATGTTCTTCGACCCACGCGGGACCGGCGGGCACCGTCATCTCGCTGTAGGCGGCCATGAACGCGGGGTTCGAAAGCGAAGTGCCCGCGAGATACTCGGGATACAGCAACTCCATGATGTTCATCTGCGTCGTGTTGATCGCGACGGTCACCTGGTCGGGCTTCGGTTCGAGATCGGCGAGCATGTGGCGCGTGTCGTCGGAGAGCCACTTCGCGGCCTGACCGTCGTTTTCCGGCGCGAAGGAGATCGAGCCGCCGACCTGGATGATCATGTCGGGCACGGCCGCGCGCACGCCCGCAATCAGTTCGTTGAACTTCGACAGGCGCTTGCTGCCCTTGCCGTCGAGTTCGCGCACGTGCAGATGCAGGACCGTCGCGCCCGCGTTGTAGCAATCGACGGCTTTCTGGACCTGCTGTTCCATCGTCACCGGAATGTCTTCGGGGAAGTCTTCCGGCATCCACTCCGGCCCGTAGGGCGCAACGGTGATAACGACCTTGTCCTGGTTCTCGGGGTGCAGCGAATCGTCGAGGAATTGCATGTTGGCTCCGTTGAGGATCGTGGTGAGAGGGCGGATTCGATGACCGATGGTTTGCCCCCGTTCCTTCGTATGCTATTGCGCGCCCGCAGCGCGCGCCCCTCTCCCGGTGAGAGGGGCGGCACGATGAAACGTCAGATGAATCGGCCTTAGCACGCTTCTACGCGTATTCCCTGTCCCTCCCGCCGCGAGAGGGGATGGTTCCGGCACCTTTATGTAGTCTTGCATCGGTGATGCGCGTCGTCAGCCCGTTCGAGCGATGCGCCTTGCGCTTCGCAAGACACGTCCCGGATCGAACGCAGGAATCCACTCAAGACAATACGGATAGCTAATGAAATCGAAAGTAACCAGCGTTGCGGCACTGATAGGATTGTCGTCGGCGGCCGCGCATGCTCAATCGGCGGTGACGCTGTACGGGGTCGTCGATTCAGGATTGTTGTATCAGAGCACGGCGGCGGCATCGTTTGCACCGAATGCGCCGAATCTCGGCAAGGTGTATCGCTTCAAGGACGGCGGCATCTATTCGAGCGGATGGGGCATCAAGGGCACCGAGGATATCGGCGGCGGCTATCACATCAACTTCAAGCTGCAAAGCTCGTTCGATAGCGGCACGGGCAGGTCCGGCCTCAGCGACACGCCCGGCGTGACCGCGCAGTTCAACCAGTACGCGACGGTCGGCGTCTCGGGCCCGTTCGGCAAGCTCGACGCGGGCCGCCAGATCGTCCCGATGATCTGGGCGATGTACGACACCGACGTGCGCGGCGCGCAGTACTTCGGCAGCATTCTGACCGCCTGGCTCGGCGTGAATCAGGCGGCGGGCTGGCCCGGCACGAGCACGAACGGCGCGATCGGCGCGCTGTACGACAGCAATGCGCTCGTGTACGAATCGCCCAAGTTCTACGGCGCGTCGTTCGCGCTCGAATATGCGCCGGGCGGCGTGCCGGGGCATTTTCAGGGCGGCACGCGCGAATCGGCCGTCGTCAAGTATTCGAACTACGGCCTGAATCTCGCCGTCGCGTACTACAACGGACACGACGCGAATCCGTTTCCCGCGACCTATCCCGCCACGCCCGCGATTGCATCGACAGGTCAAGCGAACAACCGATTTTTCTACGCGGGCGCCCAATATACGTTTTACGGTTTCTCCGTGTCCGGCTCATACGGACATGGCAAGAACCCGGCGAACAGCAGCCGTGCCGATATCGATATGTATTCGGCTGGTCTCGGTTATCGATTCACGCCCGCTTTGAAGGTGACCTCGGGCTTCTACTACCTGAAGGACAACAACAATTCGCACAATCATTCGGCCGAGTTCGCGCTGGGCGCCGAATACAGCTTGTCCAAGCGCACGCTGGCGTATGCGCAGGTCGGTCATGTCGAAAACAACGGCACGATGAACCAGACCATCGTGTATGGACAGCCCGTCGCGCCGGGCACGTCGACCACGGCCGCGATGATCGGCGTGCGGCATAACTTCTGACGAGGCTCAACGGAGAAGCCAATGAAAACAGCGAACACATTCAAGCTCGCGTGCGCGGCGCTGATCGTCGCCCTCGTATCCGCGAACGCCTGCTCGCAAACGGCCGCGTCCGCCGCGCAGAGTCCGACGAACGACGCGAAGCAATCGAACGAAGCGAAGCAATCGAATCGCGCGGTGCGCCGCGCCGTTTATGCCGCGTTCGCGAAGGACAAAGCGATCGATGCGGGCAGCATCGGCGTGAGCGCGAAGAACGGCGTCGTGACGCTGACTGGCACCGTGGGCGATGCCGCGCAGATCGACAAGGCCGGCGCGCTGGCCAAGAGCGTTCCCGGCGTCGTGTCGGTGCGCAACAAGCTGACCGTGCGCCGCGCCTTCAATCAATAAGCGCAATCATCCGGCGACCAGGCGCCGGGACAGGAGATCGAAATGCAGGATGCAGTTCTCGCAGCAACGCAGCCGGCGTATGCCTATCCGCTTCTCGTGAAGCATCTGTTGCACACGCCCTTCACGCAGTCGCTCGATCAGGAGATCGTCTATCGGGGCGACGTGCGCATGACTTATCGCACGCTGCGCGAACGCATCGCGCGTCTCGCCGATGGCCTCGCGAAGCTCGGCGTGTGTCACGGCACGACCGTCGCGATGATGGACTGGGACAGCCATCGGTATCTCGAGTCCTACTTCGCCGTGCCGATGATGGGCGCAGTGCTGCAAACCGTGAACGTGCGGCTGTCGCACGACGAGATTCTCTATACGCTCAATCATGCGGGCGCGGAAGTGCTCGTCGTGCATACCGATTTCGTGCCGGTGATCGAAGCGCTGAAAGACCGGCTCGAATCCGTGCGGACTTTTATCTGGATCGACGAGCAAGGCAGCATCGCGCCTTCGCACACGATTCCCTTTGCCGTCGAATACGAGCAAATGCTCGGATCGAGCGACACGAGGTTCGTCTTCCCCGACTTCGACGAGAACACGCGCGCCACCACGTTCTATACGACCGGCACGACAGGCTTGCCCAAGGGCGTGTCCTTCTCGCATCGTCAGCTCGTACTGCATACGATCACCGGCATGGCCGCATTCGCGAGTCCGGCTTCCGGCCAGCGCTTTCATCGCGGCGATGTCTACATGCCGATCACGCCGATGTTCCATGTGCACGCGTGGGGCATGCCTTTCATCGCGACGGTGCTCGGCGTGAAGCAGGTCTATCCGGGCCGCTATGCGCCGGACCGGCTCGCCGCGCTCATTCGCGATGAAGGCGTCACATTCTCGCACTGCGTGAGCACGATCCTGCACATGCTGCTCGCCTGTCCCGATGCGGCGGGCATCGACTTCTCGAAGTGGAAGGTCGTGATCGGCGGCGGCGCGCTGCCGCACGGTCTCGCGCGTGCGGCGCTCGAACGCGGCATCGACGTGTTCGCGGGCTACGGCATGTCGGAGACGTGCCCGCTGCTGAGCCTCGCGCAAGTGGGCCCGCAGTCGATGCCGGCTGACCTCGACGATGAAGTGCGCCTGCGCTGCAAGACCGGGCGGCCCTTGCCGCTCGTCGATCTGCGTATCGTCGATGAAGAGATGCAGGACGTTGCCCGCGATGGCAGCGCGAGCGGCGAGGTCGTCGTGCGCGCGCCGTGGCTCACGCAGGGCTATGTGAAAAATCCCGCCGCGTCCGAAGAACTGTGGTCGGGCGGCTATCTGCATACGCAGGACATCGCGAGCATCGATACGCAAGGCTATCTGCAGATCACCGACCGCATCAAGGACGTCATCAAGTCGGGCGGCGAATGGGTGTCGTCGCTCGAGATCGAAAGCCTGATCTCGCAACATCATGCGGTGTCAGAGGTTGCGGTCATCGGCGTGAAAGACGAGAAGTGGGGCGAGCGTCCCGTTGCGCTCGTCGTGCTGAAAGCCGGCTGCAACGCGACCGTTTCGGAAGACGATATCAGCAGGCACGTGCTCGATTACAGCGAAACCGGGCGCATCTCGAAGTATGCGGTGCCGCGTGTCGTAAGGTTCGTCGACGAACTGGACAAGACGAGCGTCGGCAAGCTGAACAAAAAGCGCCTGCGCGAGCGCTTCGGCGGGTAAGAGCACAGTGGAAAAAAATCGGCAATCCGCTCCAGTTTGATGCGCGCATTGCCGATAAGCAGCGATCCGCGCCGAAACGCGCTCACTGCGTCCATCGCTAATTCGCTCCATGAAGCTCAGCCTGAAGATTCCTCTCGCATTCGCCGCCGCGCTCGTTCTCATGTTCGCCGGCGCGCTCTACGGCATATTCGCGCTCAACGGTTCCATCGACGCTTACCGCAACGAAGTCGCGTCGAACGTCGCCAGCGAGCGCATGGTTTCGGAGATGCTCGTCACGTTCAAGCTCCAGGTCCAGGAGTGGAAAGACACGCTGTTGCGCGGCAAGGACCCCGCGAAGCTGCAGAAGTACTGGAGTGCATTCGAGACCCGCGAACGCGCGGTCAGCAAATTCGCCGACGATCTGAAGCGCACGCTTCCCGCAGGCGAGAGTCGCGATCTGATCGAACGATTCGCCGCCGCGCACAGTGCGATGGGCGCGGGTTACCGGCGCGGTTTCGAGGCGTTCAAGGCCGCGAATTTCGAGCCGTCCGCGGGCGATGACGCCGTCGCGGGCGTCGATCGCGAGCCGGCCGCGTTGCTCGAACAGGCCGCGAAGAAAATCGCCGCCGATAGCGCGCTCGTCGCCGCACGCGCCGATAGCGACGCGCGCCGCGCATCGTTCGCGAGCATCGCGCTGATGCTCGCCGTGCTGACGCTCGCGCTCGTCGGCGGCTATCTGTTCAGCCGCACGGTGTCGCGTCCGCTGGCGCGCGCGCTGGGTTGCGCGCAGGCCGTCGCGACCGGCGACCTGTCGCTCGATTTCGATACGCGCGGCAAGGACGAAATCGCCGAACTGCTCGCCGCGCTGAAGCAGATGCAGACGAGTCTTGCGCGCGTCGTCGGTCAGGTGCGGCACAACGCAGAAGGCGTCGCGACCGCGAGCGCGCAGATTGCGTCGGGCAATCACGATCTGTCGTCGCGTACGGAGGAGCAGGCCGCATCGCTGCAGGAAACGGCGGCGAGCATGGAGCAGCTCACGGCCACCGTGCGGCAGAACGCGGATCACGCGTCTGCCGCGTCGTCGCTGACGCAGAGCGCGTGGCAGACCGCGACGTCCGGCGGCGCGATGATGGACAAGGTCATCGAAACGATGCACGGCATTTCGGAGAGCTCGAACAAGGTGAGCGAGATCATCGCGGTCATCGATGCCATCGCGTTTCAGACGAACATTCTCGCGCTGAACGCGGCGGTCGAGGCCGCGCGCGCCGGCGAGGAAGGGCGCGGCTTCGCGGTCGTCGCGGCGGAAGTGCGCTCGCTCGCGCAACGCAGCGCATCGGCGGCCAAGGAGATCAAGACGCTCATCGAACAATCGACGGGACGTGTCGAATCCGGCGCGGCGCTCGTGCGCGATGCAGGCGCGATCATCGCCGATATAGTCGGTTCCGTGCAGCGCGTGACGGGCGTCGTGAGCGACATCTCGGCGGCGTCGGAAGAGCAGCGCGGCGGCATCGAGCAGGTCAATCTCGCCGTGACGCAGATGGACGAAGTCACGCAGCAGAACGCCGCGCTCGTCGAGCAGGCGTCGGCGGCGGCGCATGCGCTCGCGGAACAGGCCGCGTCGCTGCGTGACGTAGTGTCCGTGTTCAGGCTGCGCGAGGACGCACATATACACGCATCCGCACCGGTGCTCGCGTGATTCGCGTAGTGCGGGATCGGAACGACATCGACACCGCGTCGGTCACGGTCTACAACCTGCGCACCACGAAGCCGGAACAGTAAGCGATCTCCGGCGCGGTTACAGACTCTGATCGCGCTCAGATCGGTTGACCCATCCGGTCGACGACGAGCTGCCCGCACGCCGCGATCGTGCCCGCGACGACCGGCACCATATGCGGGGGCACGCTCCATTCGGCGGCGGTCGTATCGTTCGCGAGTTGCTCGGCGAAGACGTGAAAGACTTCGGAACACGCAAGCTCCGAATCGGATTCGCCGATGCCGCGCTCCCGGCACAGGCAGGCGAAATGCAGCACGCAGCGACTGAGCGCCGCGCTCGTCAGTTGCGCCCACGCGCAATTCTCGCGGCCCGAAAGACTGCGCTGCATGTCGTTCACGGTGGTCCACAGCACGCCTGCAAGCCGGCTGGGGATGCCGAGATAAATGTAACCCGTACTTCCGCTCTCCATGACTCGCTCCTCGGCTCGACGTTCACACAGGGCGAACGGGGCGGCTGCAATCGTCATGCCATAACGCAATTTCGCGCGTGGAATTATTCGCGCGAGAGCCGGAGCGCCGCGCGGTGCGGGCGAAACGCTGACAATCACGCATCTAAAATTCATCTTTTAAGCGTTTCTGGTGTATTTTGAGGAGAAGAATGTTTCAATCGGGGTGACAAGTTGCCATGCAGAGCAGCACGCATAGTTTTAACGGCGGTCTTACCGACTGGGCCCGCATCTGGGCGGATACCACGGTCGAATTTGCCGTCTTCTGTCTGACGCCGGACGGATTGATCCAGACCTGGGGGCCGGGCGGACAGGCGATTTTCGGCTACGCGCCGGAAGAGATCGTGGGCCGGCACTCATCGATATTCTTCCCGGACGACACACGCGCGCACGCGCTGCTCGAAGCGGAATTCACCGGCGCGCGCGAGCACGGCAGTTTCCAGACCGAAGGCTGGCGCAAGCGCCGCGATGGCACGACCTTCTGGGCGAACGTCGTCACGACGGCGCTCATCGACGAGCAAGGCGGGCATCTCGGCTTCGCGAAAGTGGTGCGCGACGAGAGCGAGAAACGCAAGGCGCACGATGCGGTCATCGAGAGCGAGCGCCGCTTCAGACTGCTGGTTCAGGGCGTGACCGACTATTCGATTTTCATGCTTTCGCCCGAAGGCTATGTGACGAACTGGAATCACGGCGCGCGCCGCATCAAGGGCTATACCGCCGAAGAAATCGTCGGCTCGCATTTCTCGCGCTTCTACACGCCGGAAGACGCGGCGGCGGGTTTGCCGGCCCGCGCGCTCGCGACGGCCGCGCGCGAAGGACGCTTCGAATCCGAGGGATGGCGCGTGCGCCGCGACGGCACGCGCTTCTGGGCGCACGTCATCGTCGATGCGATACGCGATGAATCGGACGTGCTGATCGGCTTTGCGAAGATCACGCGCGACGTCACAGAAAAACGCGAGGCCGATCAACTGCTGGAGCAGACGCGCGCGGCGCTCTTTCAGTCGCAGAAGATGGAAGCGATCGGCAAGCTCACCGGCGGCGTCGCGCACGACTTCAACAACGTGCTGCAAGTGCTGCGCGGCAACCTCGAACTGCTGCAGACGCGCAATCTGCGCGACAACTGGTCGATGGATCGCATCGGCAATGCGATCGATGCGGTGGAGCGCGGCGCGAAACTCGCATCGCAATTGCTCGCGTTCGGGCGCAGACAGGCGCTGCGTCCCGTGACGGTGAATCTCGCGTCGATGGTGCGCGGCATGGACCAGTTGCTTCGCCGCGCGCTGGGCGAGACCATCGAAGTCGAAACGGTGGTGTCGGGCGGTCTCTGGAACGCGTTCGTCGACTCGCATCAACTCGAGAACGTTCTATTGAATCTGGCGATCAACGCGCGCGACGCGATGCCCGACGGCGGCAAGCTCACACTGGAAATCGCGAACGCGATGCTCGACGATCGCTACGTCCGCTCGCTCGCCGATGTTCCCGCCGGCCAGTACGTGATGCTCGGCGTGACCGATACGGGCGCCGGCATGTCCCCCGACGTGATGGAGCGCGCGTTCGAACCGTTCTTCACGACGAAGGCCGAAGGCGAGGGCACGGGTCTGGGCTTGAGCATGGCGTATGGCTTCGTCAAGCAGACCGGCGGCCATATCCGCATCTATAGCGAAGTGGGCCACGGTACGACCGTGCGCATCTATCTGCCGCGATCGAGCGAAGAGGCGCTCGAACCCATCGCGTCGAAATACGCGCCCGCGAGCGGCGGAAGCGAAACGATACTCGTCGTCGAGGACGATCTGAAAGTTCAGGCCACGGTCATCGAATTGCTGGTCGGACTGGGCTATCACGTGCTCAAGGCCGATAACGCCGATCAGGCGCTGGCCGTGCTCGCGAGCGGCGTCCATGTCGATCTTCTTTTCACCGATGTCGTGATGCCCGGCGCGCTCCGAAGCCCGGAAATGGCGCGGCGCGCGGTTCAGCTTCAGCCGAATCTTCGGGTGCTGTTCACGTCGGGTTATACGCAAAACGCGATCGTGCACGGCGGCCGGCTCGATCCCGGTGTCGAATTGCTGAGCAAGCCCTACAGCAGGGACGATCTCGCGTTCAAGGTGCGGCAGGTGCTTGGCGTATCGGATGGTGCTTCACCGCATACGAACGACTCGCCAGCCACCATGTTGCCGCAGGCGGGCGCGCCGCGCCGCTTACGCGTGATGATCGTCGAAGACGACGACAGTTCGCGCATCGCGGTCAGCGAACTGCTGACGGTGCTCGGCCACGAAGCCATCGGCGCGGCCAATGCAGCCGACGCGCTCGCCATGCTCGACAGCCAACAGGTCGACGTCCTGCTCACCGATGTCAACCTGCCCGACATGCAAGGCACCGAACTCGCGCGCAGCGTGCTCGCGCGGCACGCGGACACGCGCATCGTGTTCGCGTCGGGCGCCGATGTCCTTCCAGGCGAAGTGCAGGGCTTCGCGTGGAAATCGCTGCGCAAGCCGTTCACCTTCGAAGATCTGGTGATCGCGTTACGTGACTGATGCGTCTCGCGGCCCAGTGCGATATAGCCGCACGACTGCGAGCGTTGCAGGCCGCGCGGAGGAGGCGATTCGACGCCAGGCGCTCGGCCATATCGCGAAGTCGCGCGCGGGGCTTTGCGGCGGCCGCGCCAAGTCGGCCTACGCGCACGATCGAGATCGCGAAATGAAGACGACGTGGCTCAAGCTGGATCAGAAGGTCTCTTCCTGCGGATCGGCACCGCGCGTCGGCGCGCCCGGCTGTGCCAGCTTGACGGCGCGTCCCGTGCGCGCCGATTCGTAGATCGCCTCGATGATGCGCTGATCCTGCAGGCCTTCTTCGCCTGGCGTATGCGGCACGATGTCGTCGCTCACGCATGTCGACATGTGGTCGATCTCGCGCGCGAACTGATTCTGCGGATCGATCTGCACTTCGGTCGTCGCGCTCTTGCCGTCCACCAGCATGCCATGTCGCATGCGCAGGCCGTTGTAGCCGAACGCCGGGTCCATCTCGACCCAGCCCTGCGCGCCCTGCAGCCGGAAGAAGCGCGACTCGTGGCTCGCATAGCTCGACATGCACGTCGCCGTGAGTCCGCTCGGAAAGCGCAGAATGAACTGCACCGATTCCTCGACTTCGACGAAGCGCGGATCGCCTTCGGGCCGATGCACGGTCGCGACGACTTCCCGCGGTTCTTCGCCTGACAAAAAACGCGCGGCATTGAGGCAATACAGTCCGATGTCGGGCATCGCGCCGCCGCCCGCGAGCGACTTCTTCAGCCGCCATTGCGACGGATCGCCGACGTTCTGCGAATTCCCTGCGATGAACTCGCGCAACGCGCCGAGCTTCTTGTCCTTCACCATCTTCGCGATCATGCGATCCATCGGCTCGTACTGACTGCGATACGCGATCATGAGCTTGCGATTGGCGCGCTTCATCGCATCGATCATCGCCTGGCAGTCGGCGGCGCTGTTGGCCATCGGCTTCTCGCACAGCACATGCTTGCCGATCTTCGCCGCGCGCAACGTGTATTCCTTGTGCATACCGTTGGGCAGCACGATGTACACGACCTGCACGCGCGGATTGTCCGCGAGGCGCTCGAAGCTCTGATAGTCGTGCACGTCCGCTTCGGGCACGCCGCATTGACGCGCGACGCGCAACGCCTTCGCGCGATCGCCCGATACCAGCGCCGTGACTTTCGAATACTTGCACTGCGCGAGCGCCGGAAGAATCTGGTTCAACGACAACCTGCCGAGTCCGACGATCGCGTAACCGATGCGATCGTCGGGCGGAAGATTGGCGTCCGGCGTCTCTTCCTTCTGCTCCGTGTCCGGATCCTGAATCAACGGAAGCCGGACCTGATTGGAACTCGCGTTCGAAGGCCCGGCTGCGAGCGCCGGCACGGCCGTGCCGGCGGCGAGCGCGGCGGCGATGCCGGCGCCGCCGCGCCGCAAGAACGAGCGGCGTCCGTTTTCAGCCGGGGCTGCGCCTTCATCGGTGGTTGCGGTGGTTGCGGCGAGTGTCGGCGAATCGCAATGGGTGGGATCGTGTCGGAAGCGCATGGAGGGCTCGATGAATGGTCAGGTGCGCCTGGCTGACAGCATCGGACATGCCAACATCGAGGCGGCCTGTTTTATGCTCGACAAAACCTTGTCATCTGACTGGAGACGAGCAATGTATTCAGTGGACGAGTACTTCGTGGAGATCGCCGCCGAATCGATTGCCGGAGATGGATGGACCGCCGATGCGATCTTCTCGCGACGCGCCGACTATCGCGGACACGGCAGAGTGTGGAAGGTGCGATATCCCGCGCACATTCTCGGACCGACGAAAGCGGCGGTGGAAAAGGCGACGGTCGCCTGGGCGCGGCAGTTCATCGCGTGCAGCAGCCCGGTGCTGGAGTCGTCGCTGGCGCTGCGCAAGCAGATCGCATCGGATGTCGAAGCGCAATCATCGTCCGCATCGAAGCGCAATAGCGCGACATCCGGCTGACTTTCCTTACGGTATTTCCGCTTACATCGACACGGACACTTCGAACACGTGATGCGCCGCGATTACCGAGTGTTCGTTGATCGCCGGCGGCGTCGTTTTGCGCGGACGAAAGACGAGGTCGCCACGCCGGATGCGTTCGCCGCTGATCGCGCAGAAGTCTTCCGCGCGCGCCCGGCCGAGCGACCATATCTGTTCGCCGAGACAACCCGATTGCGAGTCGGACCACGAAACGATCGCGGTACGTTCCGTCGGCCGGTCGCGCAGCGTGATCCAAACGTGCGCGAGCTTCACAGATTCCGCGCGCGCTGCGTCGAAGCATCGCATCGCAATGGACGACGGCAACAGGCAGTCGAACCAGGTTACGCGCGCGGGCAACTGCGTTTGACTATCGTCGATGGTCGGCATGGCATTCCTCTGGTTCGTCGGATGGGCGCCGGTCGCTCATGCGATGCGGCTCGATGCGGCTCTCTCCCGACGAACGCATGCGACATGCCGCAACGCACGCCATGCGGGCCGCGAGCGGCGTACGTAAGCCGTCCCCATCCGACGTCGAGTAGCGCATCGTTCGGAACATGCCTTGCTGCCAATGCTCTGTCACCACAGCGATCATCGAGGAGAAGGATCATGAACATGAGACGACAGCGCGCCATCACGGCCGCGTTGCTGATCGCCGCTGCCGCGCTGGGCGGCTGTTCGAAGAGCGGCGACAACGCGACTTCCAGCCTCGGCGGTCATGGCAGTCCGGGCGGAGGCGCATCGAGCCCGGCCGCGGCCGGCGGCGGCCCGGCGTCGAGTCCGGCACCCGCGAGTCAATGAAGCGTCGCGCGATAGCGAAGACGCGCCGTCGCGTGTCACGAACGCGCTTCAGATCGCGAACGGCGAGCGATGCAGATTGGCGAGCAAGCCCGCGGGGCCGGTAAAAATAGCAATGCAGCCCGCATCTTTCAAGGACTGCTCCGGGAAAGCGCCGGACAAGAGGCCGATGGTTCGCACGCCTGTTTTCCCGGCCGCTTGCGCGTCGTAAGGCGCGTCGCCGATCGCGATGGCTTCTTGCGCGGCGACGCCGAGCTTGCCGAGAGCGACTTCGAAGACGTCCGGCGCGGGCTTCGATTCGTCGGCGTCTTCGGAAGATACGCTCACATCGACGAGATTCGCGACGCCCGCAATGTCGAGATACACGCCGAGTTCATCCTTCTTCGCCGACGACGCAATCGCGATCTTCAATCCGGCACCGCGCAGTTTGCCGAGCAACTCGGGCACCGCGGCGAAGGGGCGGATCATCGGCAGATAGTTGGCCTTGAAATGCGCGCCGCGCCATGATTCGAGCGCCTTGCCGTGATCGTCGAGTTCGTCTTTCGAGAGGAAGACTGGCAGCAGATTGTCGCCGCCTTTACCAATCTGACCGCGCACCTGTTCGAACGATACATCGTGACCGAAGTGCGCGAACGCCTCCTGCCATGCCCACGCGTGAAGATCGACGGAGTCGATGAGCGTTCCGTCGATATCGAAGATTGCAGCTTGCGGCATGACGCCTCCATGACACCGTTTGAGTTGCATCCATTCTATGCGAGCGTCAGCCCTGCGCGCTTGCCGTCTGCCTCGCCATCATCACGATGCCCGCGCCCGACACGATGGTTCCGGCGAGCATCGGCCACGACAGCGCTTCGCCGAACATCGCCCATGCCCACACGAGCGTCACCGAAGGACTCAGGAAGAGCACGCTCGATACGCGCGCCGGCGACGAACGCCGCAGGCACAGCCAGTAGAGCCCGTAGCCGCCGAGCGTCGACAGGACCGCCGTCCACGCGACGCCAAACACGAAACCGGCGCTCGGCACGGGCAACAAACTGCCTTTCGCGCCTTGCAGACAGCCGAACGCGAGCAGCGACACGGCGCAATGAATCCACAGCGTGGCCGCAAGGCCGAGCGAGTCGCGGCGCGAAGCGCTTCGTTGCTGCGAGACGGTCGCGACCGCGAGCGACATCATGCCCGCGACCGGCAGCGCATACGCCCATGAAGGCGCGGAACCGGGCGTCAACGCATCGCGGCACACGATGGCGACGCCGGCCAGTCCGAGCGCCATGCCGGCCCACGTGCGCCACCCGCTGCGCTCGCCAAACACGACTCGCGAAAGCACGACGGTTCCCACCGGCAACAGGTTCGCGATCAGCGCGGTAAGACCCGTCGATACGCCGAGTTCGATGCCCTTCGCCACGCCTGCGATGTAGCCGGCGAGACCGAACAGGCCGATCAGGGCCTGACGCATCAGCGCCGCGCGCGATGCGCCTGCGATTTCGCGCGCGACGAAGGGCAGCAGGCAGACGGTGATCGCGGCGAAGCGCCAGAACACGACGAGCAGAACCGGCGCGTAGTTTGTCGAAAAGCGAATGCCGACGAAGCCCGAGCTCCATGCGACGACCATCAGCGCCTCGAGCGCGGGCAAGGGCAGGCGCAGACGCAAAGGAACGGCAGTGGATGCGAGCGGGGCGGGACAGGACCGCAAGACTTTTTTCATGCATCCAGCCTAACCGTCGAATGACGATCGGAAAATCAAAATATAATGATGAGGTCGTTCAATTCGGTTGAACCATGATGGAATCAGTTCTCGACATCGATCTCTTGCGCACCTTTCATGCCGTCGCGCGCCTCGGCAAGTTCCGCTCGGCGGCCGAGTTCGTGAGCAAGAGCCCCGCGGCGATCAGCACGCATATCCAGCGGCTCGAAGCCATTGCCGGAGGCAGGCTGCTCGATCGCGACAACCAGTCCGTTACGCTGACCGCGCTCGGCAAGCGCTTGCTCGCCAGCACGAACGAGCTGCTCAACGCGCACGATCGCGTGCTGCAGGAAATACAGGGGAAGACGCTCGGCGGGCGCATCGTGCTGGGCGTGCCGGACGAATATGCCGCGCATGTGATCCGTGACATTCTTCCGTCATTCACGTCCAACTGGCCCAACGTGGTGATGGAAGTCAGGACCGCGCCGAGCCTCAAGCTGCGCGACTGGGTGACGCGCGGCAAGCTCGATCTCGCGTTGCTGGTGCAGCCCGCCAGGGCGACGCGACCGGCGGACGTATTGACGATGACCACGCCGGTCTGGGTCGGCGGTTCGGGCTACGTGTGGGACGACAGCCGTCCGCTGCCGCTTGCGTTGTACGGCGAGCCGTGTCCGTATCGCGTGGCGATGATGAACGCGCTGGAGCGCGCCGGCCGCCGATGGCGCGTCGTTCTCGATAGCGCGTCGAGTCAGGTCATCAAGAGCTGTGTCGAATCGGGGCTGGCGGTCACGCTGCTCGATCGCGCGCGAGTCAGTGAAGACATGAAGGTGCTCGATATGCTGCCGCGCATCGGCGACCACGAAGTCGTCTTGATGCGCGATCGCGCGGGGCGCGCGAGCGAAGCGATCGACTTGCTCGTCACCACCGTCAAGCAGCACTTCAGGTTATGAAGCGGCCTTGAATGCCTGAAGAGGATGCGCGAGAAAGAAGCGCACCATCTCGGCGCTGGCATCGGGTCCGGTGGAATCCGTATAACTGCCGTTGGGCGAACCGCCCGACCATGCATGCGGCGCGCCGTGGATCGTCCACCATTCGGCGGGTACGCCTTGCGCGGATTTCATGCGTCGCACCGTATGCCGGCGTGCTCCGCGATCGGCCGATGAAACCTCTTCGCGCGCGGTGGCATCGATCGTAAATCCGCGCATGAGTTCGATCGCGTTGCCGTGATGCACGGTCGCGTCGGCATCGCCGTGGAACACGATCAGCGGGCAGCGCGGCTCGGACACGGCGGCTTTCGCGTTCTTGCCGCCGCGCATCGCCGCGAGCGCGGACGGCAGGTCGCGTGCGCATCCAGCAGGCAGGCCCGAGTGGACCCCCGCCGCAGCATAGAGATCGGGATAACGCTGTGCCATGATCGCCGCCATCGCGCCGCCCGCCGATAGTCCCGCGACATACACGCGCTTCGGATCGACATTGTGCTGCGCCATGATTTCGCGCGTGATGCCCGCGATCAGCGACGGCTCGCCGTGATCGCGTTGCTGATCGGTCGGCTTGAACCAGTTCCAGCATTTCGACGTGTTCGCGGCCTGCGGCTGTATCGGGTACGCGACCATGAAGCCGTGCGTTTCGGCGAGCGCGTTCATCCGCGTGCCTGCGGCGAAGTCATCGGCGTCCTGCGTGCAGCCGTGCAGCATGACGATGAGCGGTACCGGCTCGTTGCCGTATGCGCTCGGCACGTAGAGCTTGTAGCTGCGCTGCCCGGCGGCATTCGCGAAGCGGCGCGTGCTGAAGTGTCCGCGATCCTGCACATCGGCGTCGGCGTGCGCATGATGTGCGTGATTGGCGTGATTGGCGTGATTGGCGTGATTGACGTCGCGCCGGAAGCGGAACACATCGGTGAAATGGGTGCGTGCCTGATCGATGTTTTCATGCCGCGCGGGCGCTGCGTTCGCCTGTTCGCCACGCATGGCGCGTTTCACGATCTCCGTCGCCGCGGCGGAGTCGTGGTTGCGAAAGAGCGCGAACGCTTCTTTCATCGAATCGAGAAAACCTTCGTTGAGTTTCATGTTGTCCGTTATCGGGTATAGGGTTGGGTTGCTAGCGGATGCGATCCGCGAGCGCGGCCTTCACTGCCGCTGATGCATGAAGCGCGCCGCGCACGAGGATCGAGTCGATCGTCGCCAGCGCGAGTTCGGGCGATACGTCAGAGGCGATGCTGGCCAGTCCCAGCACCTGAATCTTGAGCCGCTGATTCGCCGCACGCGTCGCTTCGAGATCCTGCTTCGAAAAATACTGGAGGCCGAGCACGAGCTGACGCCGCGTCACGGTTTCCTTCACGACCGGCGCGTGTATCGACAACTGATTGCGGATCGCCGTGCGGATGAGGTCCGTGCGGTTCGAGTAAAAGCCTTCCTCGACGAGCAGATCGATCTGGCCGAGATCGACCGGGCCGAGGTTGATCGTGATTTTCTCGGTCTCGCCGCCGCGTGGCTTCTCCATCGATTCTTTCGTCATATCTTCCTTTAGCCATCTGTTCACCATCCATATGGATGGTTATAGCCCGATTTCAAGAGAGCGTCAACGCAAAAAGTCGAAGTTGCAGGAATCGCAAACACGTAGCACAGTGCTCGATACATGACGCAGCATCGACGAATCAAATCGCGACATCGCGCCCGCGCAACGGAGGACACCGTGGATACGGCGAGCAATGAGCGTTTGCAGTCGATCGCCATCGAGATCCAGATCGAGGATTGTCATCGCATGATCGAGCGACAGTGCGAGCGTCTCGCGCGGCAGCTCGAACGGGGACAGGATCCGAAGGAATCGACGTTCGTGCTGTATTGCCTTCAGCAAAGCCTGATCGCGCTCTCGAATTCGAAGCTCTACAGCGAATGGGACGCGAAATGCGTTCCCCGCCGCAAACAAAGCCAATGAACACACCGGATAGCGAAGTCGAACGCAGCATGCTGACATTGCTCAAGCGGCGCGCGCCTGAATCGTCGATATGTCCGTCGGAAGTCGCGCGCGACCTCGCTTCCGACGAATCCACATGGCGCGCGCTGATGCCTCTCGTGAGAGAAGTGGCGGCTCGGCTTGCGCGCGACGGCGCCGTGTCGATTACGCAGGGCGGCGTCGCATTGAACCCGGACGCGATCGGCCGCGGTCCCATCCGCCTGATCCGCGGACCGAAATTCGAGTGATGAAAGCCGAGAGGGAAAACCCCGAGCAGAATCGCTTTGACCGTCTTTCGAATCGAAACTAGACTCTTCCGTAACGAAAGTTTCTGCGGAAACGGGCCGAATGCTCACCAACAAGAGTTCATTGAAGCGGCGCCTTCAGATCGTCGAACTCGTTCGCAAGCGCGGCGAAGTTTCCGTCGATGAACTCAGTCAGGCGTTCGATGTTTCGAGCGTGACCATCCGCAGCGATCTGACGTATCTGGAACAGCAGCGTTATCTGTTGCGCTCCTTCGGCAAGGCCCGTTATCTCGCGCAGAAACCCGGCGACGACATTCTCGTGCCCGCATCCGATGGCGCCACGCGCAAGGCCTCGGAGATGGTGCTCGCGCGTTTCGCGGCCGAGCGCATCGGAGACAGCGAAGCCGTGATGCTTGGCGCGGGAGAGATCGCGCACAAGATGATCCCGTTCCTCGCGGATCGGGCGAATCTTTCCTTGCTGGTTCAGGACGTGGCCGTAGCCGCGACGATTCAACGCTTCCTGCATTGCGAAGTGCTGCTGACGGGCGGTCAACTGGAACATGGCTCGACCATCATGACCGGACCCGATGCCGAAGCCGCCGTCGCGCGTCGCTCGATCGATCTGTGCGTCTTGCAGGCGTGCGGCGTGGATCGCGAAGGCAACCTGCTCGCGATGGATTCGGCTCTCGCGCGCGTGGCGCAGGCGGCGCGGCGCGCGGCGAAGCGAACGATGGTTCTTGCTTTTCAGCCGGTGCTCGACGAACGCAGCGGCGAAGTGTTCGCGAGCGCGAAAGATATCGACACGCTTTTCATCGACGATGGCATCGATCCGCCGACGATGGAAACCGTGATGCGCAACGGACTCAGGCTGCACAGGCGGGACACCGGCATTCTGGAGTTTCGCGCAACCTGACGCGCGCGCGGCGTCCGGCGTCTCAGCTCATTTACATCGTTATCCTGATGAACACTGTCATGGCCAAAACCGAAGCGAAACCGGTCGATCGTCCCGGCTGCATCCTGACGATGGGCGAAATTCTCGTCGAGATACTCGCGACCGAAATCGGGCAGTCGTTCCGGCGGCCGGGCACGTTGATCGGGCCATACGCGAGCGGTGCTCCGGCTATTTTCATCGATCAGGTCGCGAAATGCGGCAGCCCTTGCGCGATCATCGGATGCGTCGGCGACGACGACTTCGGCGCGCTCAACGTCGAACGCCTGCGCGATGACGGCGTCGACGTGTCGGGCATCTCCGTCGTCAAGGCCGCCACCACCGGCAGCGCGTTCGTCACGTATCGCAAGGACGGCGACAGGGATTTCATCTACAACATCGCCAACAGCGCATCGGGACATCTGTCGGTGAGCGAGATACGCGAGCCGTTGCTGAAGAACTGCGGCCACTTCCATGTGATGGGCTCGTCGCTCTTTTCGTTTCGCATCATCGAGGCGATGAAGAAAGTGATTGAAACCGTGAAGGCGAACGGCGGCACGGTCAGCTTCGACCCGAACATCCGCAAGGAGATGTTGCGCATTCCGGAGATGCGCGAGGCGCTCGATTTCATCCTCGACTACACCGATGTGTTTCTGCCGAGCGGACACGAAGTCATGCTGCTCGCGAGCGCAAGCAACGAGCAGGCCGCGATCGAGGAACTGCTGGCCCGAGGCGTGCGCGAGGTCGTCGTGAAACGCGGCAAGGACGGTTGCAGCTATTACGACGGCAACGACGTGCGTCATCTGCCTGCGCTGCCCGTGTCCGAAGTCGATCCGACGGGCGCCGGCGATTGCTTCGGCGGCACCTATATTGCCTGTCGCCAGCAGGGCATGTCCGTCGATCGTGCGTTGCAGTACGCCGTGGCCGCGGGGGCGCGCGCCGTCACGCATCGCGGGCCGATGGAAGGAACGGCCACGCTCGCCGAACTCGACGCGTTCATTCGGGAGAATGGCGAGGTGAGCCATGGCTGACATCGTCACGCGGCTCACTGGCGACGCGCGGCTGGCGTCGAGGCTGAAGGGCATCTATTCGGTGTGCTCCGCACATCCGTGGGTCATCGAAGCGAGCCTGATGCAGGCGCGCGATGACGGCACGCCGTTGCTGATCGAATCGACCTCGAATCAGGTTGACCAGTACGGCGGCTACACCGGCATGACGCCCGCCGTCTTCGTGCGATTCGTGCGGGGCATCGCGGAGAAAGCCGGTTTTCCAGCACAGAGCCTGATTCTCGGCGGCGACCATCTCGGGCCGAACGCGTGGCGCGATCTTCCAGCCGACGAAGCGATGCAACGCGCCGACGCGCTGATCGACGCCTACGCCGCAGCGGGATTCAGAAAGCTCCATCTCGACACGAGCATGCCATGCGCCGGCGACCCGCCGCGCCTCTCCGACGAAGTCGTCGCCGAACGCGCGGCGCGCCTGTGCGCGGTCGCGGAGAAAGCGGCCGGACGCGCGGGACTGCGTGAGAAGCCGGTCTATATCGTCGGGACGGAAGTGCCGGTGCCGGGCGGCGCGTCGGAGGCGCTTGCCGGCGTCGAAGTGACGAAGCCGCGCGCGGCGCGCGAAACCGTCGCGGTGCATCGCGCGGCGTGGCACGCGCATGGACTGGACGCGGCGTGGGAGCGCGTCGTCGGGCTGGTGGTGCAGCCGGGCGTCGAATTCGACCACACGAAGGTCGTCGACTATGACGCGTCTTCGGCGGGCGAACTGTCGAAGGTGCTCGACGGCTTGCCGGGCATCGTCTTCGAAGCGCATTCGACGGACTATCAGAAACCGGAGGCGCTCGCGGCGCTGGTTCGCGACGGCTTCGCGATTCTGAAGGTCGGACCGGGCGCGACGTTCGCGTTGCGGGAAGCGCTTTATGCACTCGCGGATATCGAAGACGCGCTGATCGCACCGGATGCGCGCTCCGGTCTGCGCGCCGTCGTCGAACGTGTGATGCTCGAAAAACCCGATAAGTGGGAGAAGTACTACCACGGCAGCGAGGACGAGAAGAGGCTGCTGCGCATCTTCAGCTATAGCGACCGGATCCGCTATTACTGGGCCGATGCCGAAGTCGGCGACGCCACGCGCAAGCTCGTCGCCAATCTGGAGCGCGTTGTCATCAGCGAAAACCTCATCAGCCGATATCTTCCGTACCAGTACTGGCAATTGCGGCGCGGATCGATCGACGGCTCGCCGATGAGCCTGATCTTCAGCAAGGTCAGGGAGGTCATCGGCATGTATGCGGCTGCATGCGGAAGGTAAACGCCGGGCGCCCGATGTGCGGCTTTTGGCGCGCTGTGCAGGGAAAACCCGCTTTGTTGGACTTTCGACTCGAAACTAGAATTTTCACGGCAAAAGAGGCTTGCCCGCCCGATCGCGCGCGGGGGCTTACCGGAGGCGACACATGAGCAAGGCGACCGTGGTCAACGATAAACAGCCGAAGCCTCGCAAGGGGTTCGCGACGCAACTCATGCATTCACGTGAGACCGGTATCATCGGCGCGCTCGTCATCATGGTCGTGCTGCTGTCGATCTTCGCGCCGGACTTCGCGAGCAAGGGCAATCTGCTCAACGACGCGCGCAATCTGTCGTTCATCGGCATCGTGGTGCTCGGGCAGGCGGCGGTGATGATTACCGGCGGCATCGATCTTTCGGTCGGCAGCGTCTGGGGTCTTGCCGCGGTGGCGTCCGCCGCGATGATGCAGTCGGGCATCGGCGTCGTGCCCGCATGTGCGCTCACGCTGCTCATTTGCGCGGCCGTGGGATTCTTCAACGGCTTCTGCGTGACGAAGCTGCGCATGCTGCCCTTTGTGCCGACGCTCGCGACGATGAGCATCGCGCGCGCGCTCGCGCTCATCATCACGCGCGGCAAGGCCATCGACGGATTCCGTCCCGACGGCGACGCCTTCTTCGCGCTCGGCGGCGGCGACATTTTCGACCTGCCGGTTCCGTTCGTCATCTTCGTCGTGCTCGCGATCATCGCGGCGATCGTGCTCAAGCGCACGGTGTATGGCCGCCAGTTGTACGCGGTCGGCGGCAACGAGCGCGCGGCGACGTTGACGGGCCTGAACGTCGACCGGCTGAAGATGAGCGTCTACATCATGTCGTCCGTGCTGGCGGGTGTCGCGGGCATCATCGAAGTGAGTTATCTGTCTTCCGCGATTTCCAATCAGGGCCTGGGCAAGGAACTCAGCGTGATCGCGGCGGCGGTCATCGGCGGCACCGCGCTGTCCGGCGGCGAGGGCACGGTGATCGGCGTGTTCGTCGGGACCGTGATTCTGGAAGTGCTGCGCAATGGTCTCGTGTTGCTTGGAACGGACGCTTATTGGCAAGGGGTGTTCGTCGGATCTGTCATCGTGCTTGCCGTCTTTATCGATCAACTCAGAAAAGGCGTCTGGCGACGTCGATGAGCAGTTGTAGCCATAACAATCCCTGGAGAAGACCATGACACGCACCATGATCAGTGCAGTAGCCGCGACCGTTCTGCTCGGGCTCGGCATCACGCAGGCGCACGCCGCCGACAAGAAAGTGTTCGCCGTCGTGCCGAAGGCGCTCGGCGTCGCGTTCTACGCCGATGCGGAGAAAGGCTGCAAGGAGGAGGCCGCGAAACTCGGCGCGGAATGCCTCTTCACGGGCCCCGCGCAACTCGATGACGCCGAGCAGGGCCGCATCGTGCGCGATCTGATTACGAAGAAGGTCGCCGGCATCGCGATCGCGCCGAACAATGCGGACTCCATCGGCAACGTGATCAGCGCGGCGGTCGCGAAGAACATTCCGATCGTCACGTTCGATTCCGATGCGCCGAAGTCCAAGCGCGCCGCGTTCATCGGCACGAACAACGAAGCGGGCGGCGAAGCGGCGGGCGAAGCCTTCGCGAAGGCGCTGCCGAAGGGCGGCACGTATGCGATCCTGACCGGCGGTTTGTCGGCGGCGAACCTGAACGAACGGATCAAGGGCTTCAAGTCCAAGCTCAACGGCAACTTCAAGGAAGTCTCGGGATCGCCCTTCGCCTGCAACGACGATTCGAGCACGGGCGTGCAGCTGATCCAGGACATTCTCGCGAAGAACCCGAATCTCGACGGCATTTTCTTCGCGGGCGGCTGGCCGATGTTCGCGCCCGAAGCGTATATCCGCGCGGTCAAGAACAAGGCCGCCGACATCAAGTCCGGCAAGTTCGTGATCGTTTCGTTCGATACGCTGCCCTCGCAGATCAAGCTGCTGAAGGAAGGCTATGCGACGACGCTGATCGGCCAGCGGCCGCTTGCGATGGGCATTGAGTCGGTCAAGCAGCTCGATGAACTGTCGAAGGGCGGGAAGATTCCGCCGGTCACGGACACGGGCGTGGACATCGTGAATTCGTCGAACGTCGACAAGTTCGTCGGCGGCAAGTAATCGAATCGTGCGGGATCCGGGCGCGCCCGGTCCCGCGCTTTCCTTGCGAAGAGCATCGTCATGACCGTTCTTTTGAGCGTTGAGCAGATCACGAAGACGTATCCGGGCGTCAAGGCGCTGCAAGAGGTCTCGTTCAGCGTCGAGGCGGGCACCGTGCACGCGATCATGGGCGAGAACGGCGCGGGCAAGTCCACGCTGATGCAGGTCATCGCGGGCGCGCATGCGCCCACGTCGGGCCGGCTCATCTTCGACGGACAGGAAGTGGCGTTCTCCGGCACGCGCGACGCGGCGAAGAAGGGCATCTCCATCGTGTTTCAGGAGCTGATGCTCGCGCCGAACATGACGATCGCCGAGAACATCTTTCTCGGCGCGGAGCCGCGCATGGCGCGCGTCCTCGTCGATCGCGGCACGCTGCTCGACAAGGCGAGCGCCGCGATGCGCCGTCTTGGCATCGCGCTCGATCCCGATACGCGTCTCGGCGATCTGACCATCGCGCAGCAGCAGCTCATCGAAATCTGCAAGGCGCTCATTCACGAGCCGCGTCTTCTGATACTGGACGAGCCGACATCGAGTCTGTCCGAAGCCGATTCCCTGACGCTCTTCAAGGTCGTGCACGAGTTGCGCGATCGCGGCGTGACGATTCTCTATATTTCGCATCGCATGCGCGAAGTCTTCGACAACTGCGACGCCGTCACCGTGCTGCGCGACGGCAAGCACGTGCGCACCGCGCGGCTCGCGGATACATCGCCGGATGAAGTGGTCCGCCTCATGGTCGGCCGCGACCTCGCGGAAGTGAAGCGCGTGCGGCCCGACAACGACGGCAAGCCGGTCGTGCTTTCGGTGCAGGGTCTCGGCGATGACGAGCGTTATCGCGATGTTTCGTTCTCGCTGCGCCGGGGCGAGATCGTCGGTCTCGCGGGTCTGATCGGCGCGGGCCGTTCCGAAGTGGCGATGGGCATCTTCGGCGCGCCGCCGCCGAAGCACGGCACTGTCTCCATCGAAGGCAAGCCGGTGAAGATATCCCGGCCGCGCGATGCGATGAAGCTCGGCATCGCGCTTGCGCCGGAGGATCGCAAGGATCAAGGGCTCGTGCTCGGCATGTCTGTTGGAAGCAATCTTTCACTCGCGGCGTTGGGGCTCGGGCGGCTGTCGAAGGGGACCATCGTGCGGCCCGCGCAGGAAGCGCGCATGGTCGACAACTATGTCGGCCGGTTCAAGATCAAGACGCCGACGGTCGAACAGCTCGTCAAGCTCCTGAGCGGCGGCAATCAGCAGAAGGTCGTGCTGGCGAAATGGCTGGCGTCGAACCCGCGCGTGCTGATCGTCGATGAACCCACTCGCGGCGTCGACGTCACGACGAAGGCCGAGATCTATGCGCTGATGCGCGAACTCGCGCACGAAGGGCTCGCGATTCTCGTGATCTCCAGCGACCTGCCCGAGATACTGACCATCTCCGATCGCATTCTGGTGATGCGGGCGGGTCAACTGGTCGGCGAAGTCAGCTTCGACGATGCGTCCGAAGAACGCATCATGTCGCTGGCTGCGCTCGAACATGCCGATCCCGCGCATCCCGAGGTCAAGCCGACCGGCTTCGTCTCCTGAGTCGCACGTTCGCGGCTGTGTCGGCGGTTCAGGTCACATAGATTCGGAATCCGAATAAACGAAATTTCAAGGAGCATCGAGCATGAACAAAGTCGGCATGTTCTATACCTACTGGTCGACCGAATGGATGGTCGACTTTCCCGCAACGGCGAGACGCATCGCGGGCCTCGGTTTCGACATGATGGAGATTTCGCTGGGCGAGTTTCATAACCTTCCCGATGCGAAGAAGCGCGAGCTGAAGACCGTCGCCGACGATCTCGGACTCACGGTGATGTGCTGCATCGGATTGAAGCCGGAATACGACTTCGCGTCGCCGGAGCAGAGCGTGCGCGACGCGGGCACGGAATACGTGAAGCGTCTGCTCGACGATTGCCACATGCTGAACGCGCCCGTCTTCGCCGGCCTCACGTTCTGCGCATGGCCGCAGTCGCCGCCGCTCGACATGAAGGACAAGCGCCCGTATGTCGATCGCGCGATCGACAGCGTGCGCCGCGTCATCGATGTCGCCGAAGGCTACGGCATCATCTACGCGCTGGAAGTGGTGAATCGCTTCGAGCAGTGGCTTTGCAACGACGCGAAAGAAGCGATCGCTTTCGCAGATGCGGTCGGCAGCCCCGCGTGCAAGGTGCAGCTCGACACGTTCCACATGAACATCGAAGAGAGTTCGTTTCGTGATGCGATTCTCGCGTGCAAGGGCAAGCTCGGGCACTTCCATCTGGGCGAAGCGAACCGCCTGCCGCCCGGCGAAGGCCGCTTGCCGTGGGATGAGATCTTCGGCGCGCTGAAGGAAATCGACTACGACGGCACCATCGTCATGGAACCGTTCATGCGCAAGGGCGGCCCGGTCAGCCGCGCCGTGGGCGTGTGGCGCGACATGTCGAACGGTGCGACCGACGAGCAGATGGACGAGCGCGCGCGCCGGTCCTTGCAGTTCGTGCGCGGCAAGCTCTCTTCGTAGCGCATCATCGATTCATGACGAAACGCCAGAGCGCCGCGCACTCGGCATCGGAGACACGATAGCGGGGCATCGACTTGCGCAGCAGGACGCCCGCCGGATCGATGCCGTCCCGCACCGCGCGGCAGAACGCGGCTTCGTCGTAGTGGCTGATCGGCCCGCCACGGCGCGATGCCGCCGCGAGCAGGGTGTCGTGCGTGAGCGGCGGGGCGAACGCCGCCGACTTCGGCGTGGCGACGTGGCAGTTCACGCAACGCGTCGTCCACGCAGGCAACGGGCGATCGTCATCGCGCAGATGCGCGGCCATCGGATGTTGTCCGTTGAAGATCGCGCAACCGGCATCGTCCGGGCCGCACGCCGTCTGCGCGCCCGCGAACGATGTCATCGCGGCGAGCGCGAGGGTCAATGCGGCGTAGCGACAGCGTCGGCGCATTCAATGCACGCGCAGCACGCGCGCGACGCTCGGCACGCCCCTCGCGTTGAGCGCGAACAGCATGTAGTAGCCGGGCACCACGACGCCGGGATCGGACGGAATGTTCAACTGATATTCGCCCGCCGTGCCGACGCTGAACGTGAGCGGCACGCGCCGCTGCTCGTTGTTCACCGAATGCGTGACCGACGACGAGCGCATCAGCACGAAGGCGCGCATGTTCCGGCTCGCCGTGACGACGATCGTGGTGCCGAGTTGCGCATCGCCCGGAACGGACGAAAGGCTCGGCCGCGACGCGTTGGACCCGTCCGAGTTGAGCAGATACGGCGGCGTCAATATTTCGACATCGGTGTGATTGGTCGCGCAGTCGCCGCACAATCCGCCGCCGCCGCTCAGCACGCGCCCGTCGTTCAGCAGCAGCGCGACGCTGTGATATGTGCGCGGCACGGCCTGCGGCGCGAGCGGCGAAAACGAGTTGGTCGCCGGGTCCCATAGCTCGGGCGTGAGGATCGCGTTGTCGTCGGAGAACGGCGCGGCGAAGGTCTGTCCGCCGACCACGACGACCTGACCGTTCGGCAGCACGACGCTGTTGTTGAACGCGCGCTGATAGCTCATCGGCGCGATGGTCTGCGTCACTGCGTTGCCGCTCGTGATGTCGATGAGCGTCGCATTCGAGGTCGCCTGCGACTGGTCATAACTCGGCGCGCCGCCGACCGCGAGTATCTTGCCGACGTCGTACATGACGGCGTTGCCGTTCATCGCGTCGTTGTCGTTGGCGCGACTGCCGGCAGGCGTCACGCTGCCGTTGCCGGCCGTATCGAACCAGTGCATGGCGCGGCTCGGTCCCGCATGAAAGATGCGCCCGTCGCCGACCGCGAACATCCACGCGTGATTGTCGGCGCGAAACACGCCGCGGGCGTCGTTGGTGACGATGTAATCGTCGATGATCGCGCTGTTGATGCGCCAGCCCGAGCCCGCCGTCCACGTTTCGCCGCTCTTGCCGCCGAGCCCGCCGCTCCACGATCCGCCGACCACGAACACGTTGCCGTTGCTCAAGGTCACGCTGCCCTGATAGCCGCGCGGAATGTTCATCTGATCGCTCGCGGTCCATGTGCTCGTGGCCGGCGAATAGATGCTCGTCTGCCGCACGCTCAACCCGCCGGTCACGAAGATGCGTCCATCGGGCAGATTGGAGATGCCGGGGCAGAACATGTCGTGTCCGGTATTGGTCACGACGACTTCGTTGCTCTTGCCCGTCGACGGATTGAAGATCGCCGTGTACGTCCTGCCCGGCGGACTCGATCCGTCGGTGAAGTTGAGTTCGCTGTCGGCCGACCACACCAGCACGTTGCCGTTCGGAAGATTGGCGGCTTGCAACGGCACGAGCGGCAACTGAATGGGCGCCGTCCATTTCGACGGCAACGCGGAGCGCGGCGGCGGCAGGCCGCTCACTTGCCAGGTCTGCGTCGCGCTCGCGTTGCAGACCTGCTGCGTCAACTGGACGCCCTGCGAGGTCGTGCTCGACGCGCTCACGCACAAGCCGCTATGTCCCGCGACGATGGCATAGCCCGCGCCTTGCGGTATCAGCGAGAAAGCCTGATTCAGGCCGCCGTTGCAGGTCCACTGGATGATAGGCCCGCCCGGACTCGTGCTTTGACCCGATACGTCGAGGCACAGACCGCTGTTCTGATTGACGAGGTTATAGCGCGTGCCGGTCGCGGACGGAAGCCATTGCTGATTCGCGCCGCCCCAGCACGGCCAGGACAGCACCGGCGCGCCCGGCGTCTTCGATTCGCCGCTGACATCGGCGCACATGTTGGTGCCCGCGAGCGTGATGGGCGCCGAGGTTTGCGCGCGCACGGTGTGCGATACGCCCGCGAGCGCGAACGCAAACGCGATCAGCACCAGGAAGCGCATGCATCGGGCGAACAGGCCGGACGCAGGCATCGTCGAACGGACTTCTGACATGGTTGCTCCCGTACACGAATGGGTTATGTACGTGCAAGTGCGCCGAGAACATCGCAGATGTCGTTGACGCGGGGAAGATCGGCGCTGCGCCAGCGCAACATCGCGTTGGCATCGAAGCAATAGACCTGCGTGGAGTGGTCCGCGAGATCGCCGAGCGGCGCCTTGCTGCCCGACAGCGCGAGACGCATCCGGTCGACATCTTCGAGCGATGGTGTCGCGGCATTCCACGCGGGACCGGCCTCGAAACGCGCGAGCCATGCGCGCAATGCCGAAGGTGAATCGGAAAGCGGATCGATACCGACCGACAACAACTGCACGGGACGACCGGCGCGCATTCCCGCGATGCGTTGCTGAACCGCATTGAACAACGCGCCTTGCAGCGGACATACCGTGCCGCAACCGGTGTACACCGTCTGCAGCGCGGTGATGCGCCGTTGCAGCAAATCGTTCAACTGCCGCTTTCTGCCGGTCTGATCGACGAGCCAGGCATCGTCGAGACGCACCGGCGGCGTCACGAGTCCCAGCCCGCCATGCTGCGCGAACGAAAGCGGCGACGCCGCGCCGAGCGCGAGCGCAGCCATGTCGCGAAGCAGGGCGCGGCGAGTCAGTGAGGGAGCAGGCATCGGCACGTTACGATCCCGTTTCGAACGCTCTGGCCGCACTCGCGCGAGGTTGGCGCTACGCGTATTGCATGACCATTGGATCGAAGATTAGCAGCCCATATTGGCAAGAAAAATTCAGCGCCGGAAATAAGTAGGTAAATATGTGCACTCGGCCACATTCGGTCTTAAAGCCTCAAGCCGTGTGTAATCCAGGGCCTTTCGATTTCAAAATTTGCAACTTCCGGCATGCTTGATAGTGCCGCGAATGTCCTAGACTTCATCGAACGCGCTGCGCCTCGACGCGCAAGTTTGACGATGAAGTCCGCGTTTTCTGTCATCATCGCGCGGTGGCGGCAGCGGCACGACGTGCGGTAGGGTGCATGAAGCTGCCCGTCGCATCACGCGGCATTGCGATTGCTCTGATGCAGCACCAGTGTCCGTCGATCTCGCGTTATCCGTTCCGGCCCTTCCGGAGAAGGAGAATGCAATGAATGCGCGCTTTTCCGTTTGTGCAGCCGCACTCGGCGCCGTGCTGATCACGGCAATCATCGGCGCGTGCAGCGGCGGTGACTCCAGCGTCAGTTCGACATCGGCGGCCGCGGGCAAGGCGGCGTCGAGCGTATCGAATGCGGCGGGCGCGACAGCCGGCAACGCGATGGACGTCGTCACGTGGCACAACGACATCGCCCGGACCGGCCAGCAACTGGCGGAAACGGTCTTGACGCCCGCGAACGTCACCAAGAACGCCTTCGGCAAGCTCGCAATCTATTCGGTCGATGGCGCGGTCGACGCCGAGCCGCTCTTTCTCGCGGGCGTAACGATCGCGGGCGCCACGCATAACGTGCTCTACGTCGCTACGGAAAACGCGAGCGTCTACGCGTTCGATGCCGATAACGGCACAGTGCTGTGGAAAGTTTCGACGCTCGGAAACGGCGAAAAGCCGAGCGACGATCACAACTGCCATCAGATCACGCCGACCATTGGCGTAACGGCGACGCCGGTCATCGACCGCACGCGCGGGCCGAATGGCGCGATCTATGTCGTCGGCATGTCGAAGGATGGCTCGGGCGGTTATCACCAGCGCATTCACGCGCTCGACGTCACGACCGGCGCCGAACTCTTCAACGGACCAACAGAGATTCGCGCGACGTATCCGGGTAGCGGCGCGGGCAGCCAGAACGGCACGCTCACCTTCGATCCGGGCCAGTATGCCGAGCGCGCGGGGCTTCTGCTGCTGAACGGTGTGGTCTATACCACGTGGACGTCGCACTGCGATTACATGCCCTATACCGGCTGGGTGATGGGCTACGACGCCAACACGCTGCAGCAGGCGAGCGTGCTGAACGTCACGCCGAACGGTCAGATGGGTTCGATCTGGATGAGCGGCGCGGGGCCCGCGTCGGATGGCGAGGCGATCTATCTGCTCGATGCGAACGGCACCTTCGACCCGACGCAGAACGAGCATGAAATGCCGATCAACGGCAATTTCGGCAATGGCTTCCTGCGCCTCAATCTCGCGCCGCTCAGGGTGCAGGACTACTTCCAGCCGTCGAACACGGTGCAGGAAACGAACGAGGACGAAGACCTCGGTTCCGGCGGCGCGATGGTCTTGCCCGATTTCGCCGATGCGAACGGCAAGGTCTGGCGTCTTGCCGTCGGCGCGGGCAAGAACTCGACGATCTACGTCGTCAATCGCTGGTCGATGGGCAAGTTCGATTCGAACGCAGACCACATTTATCAGGAACTCGTCGGCCAGATTCGCGGGCCGATGTTCGGCGCGCCCGCGTATTTCAATAACACGGTGTACTTCGGCTCGGTGAACGACACGATCAAGGCGTTCACGGTGTCGAACGCCGCGTTGTCGGCAACGCCCTCGAGTCAGACGCCGAACGCGTTCGGCTTTCCGGGCGCGACGCCGAGCGTGTCCGCAAACGGCGCGTCGAACGGCATCGTGTGGGCGGCCGAGAACGGCTCGATCGGCGTGCTGCGCGCATACGACGCGGCCAATCTCGCGCACGAGCTCTACAGCAGCGTCGATGCAGGCGCGCGCGACCAGTTCGGCCCGGGCAACAAGTTCATCACGCCGATGATCGCGAACGGCAAGGTCTATGTGGGCACGACAAGCGGCGTCGCGGTGTTCGGGCTGTTCTCGCAATAGCGGGACTTCGTGTGAAGCGTTGCGCTAGATCGCGGCGGCGCTTCGCATCTGCTCGATCGCGCGTTCGTCGTAGCCGAGTTCGTGCAGGATCGATACCGTGTGTTCGCCCAGCGCGGGCACGGCATCCATGCGCGGCGCGTCATCGGCCGACATGCCCGGCGGATAGAGCGCGGGCACGTCGCCCGCCGCGGTCGTGACGCGCGTCCAGCGGCCTCGCGCATCGAGTTGCGGATGCTTCCATACCGCGTGCATGTCGTTCATATGCGCGTTCGCGATGCCCGCTTTCTCCAGCCGTTCGATGACCTCTTGCGCCTGACAGGCCGAGAACGCATCGACGATGATCCGCGCGAGCGCCTCACGATGCACCGTGCGGCGGCTGTTCGACGAGAATCGCTCGTCTTGCGCAAGCTCGGGCCGCGCGATGACGATATCGCAGAAGCGCTTCCATTCGCGTTCGTTCTGCAAGCCGAGCATGACGGTGTTGCCGTCGCCGGCGGGGAAGGGACCGTATGGAAAGATCGTCGCGTGCGCGGCGCCTGCGCGCTCGGGCGCGGGCTGATCGTCGATCGAATAGTAGAGCGGATAGCTCATCCACTCGACCATGCTTTCGAGCATCGAGACGTCGATATGCTTGCCTTTTCCCGTACGCCCGCGTTCGATCAGCGCGGCGAGGATGTTCGTGTAGCCGTACATGCCGGCGGCGATATCGGCAATCGAGCAACCTGCTTTCGCGGGCCGGTCTTCCGAACCGGTGATGCTCAGGAACCCCGATTCGCTCTGAATGAGCAGGTCGTACGCCTTCTTGTCGCGATAAGGCCCGTCAAGCCCATAGCCCGATATGTCGCACGCGATCAGCTTCGGAAAGCGCGCGCTCAAGTTCGCGAAGTCGAGCCCGAGGCGTTGCGTCGCGCCCGGCGCGAGGTTCTGCACGAACACGTCGGCGTCGGCAAGCAGGGCGTGGATGACTTTCATTGCGACGGGCTGCTTCACGTCGAGCGTGATGCTCTCCTTCGAGCGGTTCGTCCACACGAAGTGCGATGCGAGACCGCGCACGCGTTCGTCGTAGTGACGCGCGAAATCGCCGGTGCCGGGCCGTTCGATCTTGATGACGCGCGCGCCGAGATCGGCGAGTTGACGCGTGCAGAAAGGCGCGGCGATCGCATGTTCGAACGTCACGACCTTGATGCCCTGAAGCGGACGCATGTCGATGCTCCCTCAGAAGGATCGCGGCAGACCGAGGACATGCTCGGCGACGTAGGACAGGATGAGGTTCGTCGAAATGGGCGCGACCTGATACAGGCGCGTCTCGCGGAATTTGCGCTCGACATCGTATTCCGATGCGAAGCCGAAGCCGCCGTGAAATTGCAGACACGCATTCGCGGCTTCCCATGAAGCATCGGCGGCGAGCAGCTTCGCCATGTTGGCTTGCGCGCCGCAATGCCGATGCGCGTCGAACAGCTCGCACGCCTTGTAGCGCATGAGACTGGCTGCTTCGACATTCACCAGCGCCCGGGCGATGGGAAACTGCACGCCCTGATTCTGTCCGATCGGCCGGCCGAAGACGACGCGCTCCTTCGCATACTGCGAGACCTTGTCGATGAACCAGTAACCATCGCCGATGCATTCCGCCGCGATCAGCGCGCGCTCCGCATTGAGGCCGTCGAGAATGTACCTGAAGCCCATGCCTTCCTCGCCGATCAGATTCTCGGCCGGAATCTCGAGGTTATCGAAGAACAGTTCGTTGGTCTCGTGATTGACCATGTTCGGGATCGGCCGCACCGTCATGCCGTGACCGATCGCCTTGCGCAGATCGACGAGAAAGATCGACATGCCCGCGCTCTTCTTCGTGACATCGGAGAGCGGCGTGGTGCGCGCAAGAAGGATCATCAGGTCGGAATGCTGGATGCGCGAGATCCAGACCTTCTGCCCGTTGATGACATAACGATCGCCCTTGCGATGCGCGGTCGTCTTGATCTTCGTCGTGTCGGTGCCTGTCGTCGGTTCGGTCACGCCCATCGATTGCAGACGCAATTCGCCCGATGCGATCTTCGGCAGATAGTGTTCCTTCTGCGCTTGCGATCCATGCCGCAGGAGCGTCCCCATGTTGTACATCTGGCCGTGACACGCGCCCGAGTTGCCGCCCGATCGATTGATCTCTTCCATGATGACCGACGCTTCCGTGAGGCCGAGTCCCGAGCCGCCGAATTCCTGTGGAATCAGTGCGGCGAGCCAACCGGCGCGCGTGAGCGCATCGACGAATGCTTCGGGATACGCGCGTGCTTCGTCGATCCTGCGGAAGTATTCGGGTGGGAACTGGCCGCAGAGATCGCGCACGGCATCGCGAATGTCGCGATGAGCGTCGTCGGAGGTATCGAACATGGTGGACTTTTCCAGAGCGTGTCAGGTGAATGATGCGCGCGCGGTCATGCCGATCCATCCTTCGTGGTCCTTCGACCACAGCTCGACCGTCTTGCCGTCGGCGGACGGCAGGCCGCAAAGATGCAGCGCGTTTCCGGCGAAGCACGGACGCATGGCCTTGAACGCGAAGTCGCCAATGCGGCCATCGGGACGCTGTCTGCGCACGAGATCGAGCAGCAGCGTCGCGATGAGCGGACCATGCACGACGAGTCCCGGATAACCTTCGACCTCGGTGACGTAAGGCTTGTCGTAATGAATGCGATGGCCGTTGAAGGTCAGCGCGGAGTAGCGAAATAGCAGCACTTCGTCGGGGACGATGGTGCGTTGCCATGCTGCATCGACGGGCGCGGCGACGGGCGATGGCAGCGGCGCGCCGCGCACCGCCGGCTCGCGATACACGATGTCGTGCTCTTCCCCGACAGCGAGCGCGCCCTCGCACGATATGCGATGCGCGACCGTCACGAAGCCGAGCCTGCCGGTTCTGCCGTGCTTTTCGGTCACATCGAGAATGCGCGACTCGCGCGCGATCGCTTTGCCGACGATGACCGGCGCTTCGAAACGAAGCCGTCCGCCTGCCCACATGCGGCGCGGCAGGCCGAGGTCGGGCAGAAAGTCGCCTTTGCGCGGATGCCCGTCTTCCGCAATCGACGATTGCGCGGCGAGCGGACGAAAGAAGACCCAGTGCCACAAGGGCGGGAGAACGTCGCCATCGTTGAGCGAGATCGCACAATCGAGCGTGGCGCCGAGCGCCGCAGCATGCGAGCGCGCGACGATATCCGTTGCCGTCTGGATGCGTTGGCGAAAGTCGTCGGACCGATTGTTCATGCTCGTCTCCACCCAGCACAACATCGTTCAATGCTTCGGATCTGGACAAATCGTCTCAGAGATGAGTTGACCATGCAACCATTGGCGTAAGGCATTTGGAAGACGACGGCACGGCTCCTGCTCCGGTTGCCGGTCACCTACGGCAAACGAATATGAGCAAGCACAGTAAAGCGAACAAGGGCATGCCCGCGCCCGATGACCGGCAGGCGCTTCTGACCGAATTGCGCCGTGGCAAGATGGCGCGCTCGCCGCACGCCTACGTCAGGGGCAATACCGAACGATTCTACGAGTGGGTGGTCGAGGCAAACGGCGATTCGCTGCCGCATGGTCCTGCGGTCTGGATTTGCGGCGATTGCCACACCGGCAATCTCGGACCGATCGCCAATGCGAAGGGCAAGGTAGAAATCCAGATTCGCGATCTCGATCAGACGGTGATCGGCAATCCCGTGCACGACGTGGTCCGGCTGGGGCTGTCGCTTGCGACGGCGGCGCGCGGCTCGTCGTTGTCGGGCCTGAACGTCGTGCGCATGATCGAGGCGCTCGCCGCCGGATATGAGTCGGCCTTCGCGGACGTGGTCGTCGACATCAAACGGCCTGAGCCCGTGCACGTGACGATGAAGGAAGCGGTGCGCCGTTCGTGGCAGAATCTCGCGCGCGAGCGCATCGAAGATCTGCATCCGACGATTCCGCTCGGGCAACGATTCTGGCCTCTCGCCAAAGAAGAGCGAAAGGGGATCGACGCCCTTTTCGCCGACGCGGACATCGCAAGTCTGCCGACGAGTCTCAAAGGACGAAAGGATTCGGGCGAGGTCGTCGTGCTGGATGCGGCGTACTGGGTGAAGGGTTGCAGCTCGCTCGGCCGCCTGCGTTACGCGGTCCTGCTCGATGTCGATGGCGGCGTCGTCGAAGGCGACGACCTGTGTCTGATGGACATCAAGGAAGGCGTGAAGGCCGCGGCGCCGCGTTACGAAGACGTGGCGATGCCGCGCGACAACGCCTTGCGCGTGCTCGAAGGCGCCCGCCATTTGTCGCCTCATCTCGGCGAACGGATGCGCGCGGCGCGTCTGCTCGATCGCGGCGTCGTTATCCGCGAGCTGTTGCCGCAGGACATGAAGCTCGAGATCGAGCGACTCGGCAAGGACGATGCGATGCACGTCGCGCACTATCTCGCGGCAGTCGTGGGAAAGGCGCATGCGCGGCAAATGGACGATGCGACGAAGCGCGACTGGCGCATGGAACTCGGCCGCAATCGATCGAAGACCATCGACGCGCCGCTGTGGCTGTGGAATAGCATCGTGCAACTGGTGAGCAGCCATGAGGCCGGGTATCTCGAGCATTGCCGGCGTTACGCGACCGGCGCATGACGATGCGGGAATCGCGCGAGGGCACACTGCATGCTGAAGCATGAGGATATCCCTTACCGATAACGGACCCGCCATGCGAATCAAACTCAAGCCGATCAATGAACAGGTCATCGTCATCACCGGAGCGACGAGCGGCATAGGTCTCGTCACGGCGCGCATGGCCGCCAGCAAGGGCGCGCGCCTCATGCTCGTGGCCCGCGACGAGCAGGCGCTGACCGGACTCGTCGCGGAGCTGTCGCGCGAGGGCGGCGACAGAATCGCGCATGCGGCCGCGGACGTAGGCGACCGTGCGCAATTGCAAGCTGCCGCCGATGCCGCGATCCAGCACTTCGGCGGCTTCGATACCTGGGTCAACAACGCGGGCGTGTCGATCTATGGACGTTGCATCGACGTGCCGGTCGACGAGCAGCGCAAACTCTTCGATACGAACTTCTGGGGCGTCGTGAACGGATCGCTGGTGGCCGTGCAGCATCTGCGCGAAAAGGGCGGTGCGCTCATCAATCTCGGAAGCGAACTGTCGGATGTCGCCGTTCCGCTGCAAGGCGCGTATGTCGCGTCCAAGCACGCGGTGAAGGGTTACACCGATGCGTTGCGGATCGAACTTGCCGACGAAGGCGCGCCCGTCTCCGTATCGCTCGTCAAGCCTGCCGGCATCGACACGCAGTTCGTCGAGCACGCGCGAATCCATCTCGACCAGCAGCCGAAACTGCCGCAGCCCGTCTATGCGCCCGAGGTCGTCGCGCGCGCGATACTGCATGCCGCCGCGCATCCGGTGCGCGATCTGTACGCGGGCGGCGCGTCGCGCGGCATGTCCTGGTTCGGGCGCTCCGCGCCGCGCCTCTACGATGCGATATTGACCGCGCTCGGCATGAAGGCGCAGCTCACGGGCGAGCCACGTCGCGATGGCGACGCGCTCGAAGAAGGCGGCTCGGGTTTGCGCGAACGCTCGGGCCATCATGGACGCGTGCGCGAACGCAGCCTCTACACCGACATGCACACGCTCGCGCCAGCCCCGCGCGCGGCGCTCATCGGGATTGCGGGCGTCATGCTGCTTGCCGCGGCGGGACGATATGTGCGCGAGGCGAAGGGGTATCGCGAGGCGCGGGTTTGAGCGGAAGTCGCCGCGCCAGTGGGTTGCTGGTCAGTGGCTGGCAAGCCGGAAGAACGCCACGGCTTCGGTCAGGCGGCGCCCCTGATCGTCGAGCGATTGCGACGCCGCCGCCGCTTCCTCGACGAGCGCCGCATTCTGCTGCGTCACCTGGTCCATCTGCGCAATTGCGAGGCTCAACTGTTCGATGCCGCGGCTCTGTTCGTGCGATGCCGCCGCGATCTCGTTCATGATGTCGCTCACCTTCGATACGGCGAGCAGCACGTCCGACATCGTCGTGCCCGCGACGCCCGCGAGCGTCGAGCCTTCCGCGATGCGTCCCACCGAAGCGCCGATCAACTCCCTGATCTCCTTCGCGGCGCCCGACGAGCGCTGCGCGAGGCTGCGCACTTCCGCCGCGACGACGGCAAAGCCGCGTCCTTCCTCGCCCGCGCGCGCCGCTTCGACGGCCGCGTTCAGCGCAAGAATGTTGGTCTGGAACGCGATGCCTTCGATCATGCCGATGATGTTCGCGATTTCTCCGGAGCGCGCGCTGATGTCGGACATCGTCTCGATCATGCGGCTCACGGCGGCGTTGCCCTGCTGCACGATAGCCGACGCATCCGCCGACAGCGTGTTGGCCTGCTGCGCGTTGTCGGCGTTCTGGCGCACCGTCGACGAAAGCTGCTCGACGCTCGACGCCGTCTCTTCAAGCGATGCGGCCTGTTCCTCGGTGCGCGTCGACAGATCGACGTTGCCGGTCGCGATCTGGCTCGAACCGGTCGCGATGCTATGCGCCGACGCACGCACGTCGCCGATGAGCGCGACAAGGTTCGTCTGCATCGCGCTCATCGAGGCGAGCACGCTGCCGTCGGGCGCACTGTGCGCGTCGGCGACGGGGCGCAGGTCGCCATCCGCGACGCGCTTCGCGACCTCGCTCAGCGTGTCCGGCTCCGCACCGAGCGCGCGCAGAATGCTTCGCGTGATGACGAGACCGGCCGCGATCGCCGAGAGCACGGCAAGCGCGCACACGCCGAGCAGCAGCGTGCGCGAGAACGCGTAATGCGATGCCGATTCCGCGACGAGCTGCACTTCGCGTGCGTGCGTCATGTCCGCATAGTCCTGCGTCGCCTTGACGAGCGCGGCAAGGAGCGGCCGGCAATGATCGTTCATGCGTGCGATGGCTTCGTCGTGATTGCCCTTGAGCGCAAGATCGACGATATCGAGCGCAACCGGCCCGTAAAGCGATTCGATCCGGTCAATCTCCGCGACCCGCGCGCGCACTTCGGGCGTGACATCGGTTGCGTTCGCGACCAGTTCATTGAACTTGCGCAGATCGCGCTGCACGTCTTCGTGCGCTGTCAGGACGGCGGCTTTTTCCAGTTCGAGATCGGCGGGCTTCGTGACGAGCACGAGGTTGCGCGCGGCAATCGCGCGACGATCGACGGCGCTGCGCACGCTGGCGGCGAGTTCCGCGCGCGCGTTGATGCCGTCGACGAAAGATGTGAAGCGTGCATTCGATTCATGCAGCGCCTCGATGGCGAGCGCCGCCACGATCAGCAGCGCGGCCGTGAGCATGCCGAAGCCGATCGTCAGTCTGGTTTTCACCCGCATTCCCTTGAAGTTCATTATTGTTCTCGTCGCTGTTACGGTGGATGCCTTTGGCTTCGCGGCGCGCTTGCGCGCTTGCGCGACTGCGTGCGCCGCTCGATACCTGTGACGCCTTGCTTACGGCAGGCCCTTGGCCAGCTTTGAGATGAACGAAACCTGTACGCGCTTCGGCAAACGTTTGTTGTGCCTTTTTATTTTGTAACAACACCCTCGGGCACGCTTTCCGGACGCGCTTTCGTGCCGCTCCGCTATCAAGCTCGTGCCGCATGACGTCGATAAGTACGGGTCAGCCTGCGCCGCGCGCGCCATCGGGAAACATCATGAACGACAAAACATCCATCCGACTCGCCCCTGACGATGCGTCGCGCAAGTGCGCGGCGTGCCGGCTTCCCGCCGGCGAGATCATCGATCTCGCATTCGCGTTTCAGCCCATTGTCGATGTGCGCACGGGCGTCGCGTACGCGCATGAGGCGCTGGTGCGCGGTCCGAACGGCGAATCGGCCGGATCGGTGCTCGCACGAATCGACGACGCCAATCGCTACCACTTCGATCAGCGCTGCCGCGCGGTCGCGATCGAGCAGGCCGCGTCGCTCGGCATGAGCGGATATCTGTCGATCAACTTCATGCCGAACGCGGTGTATCAGCCGGAGGCCTGTATCCGCAGCACCTTCGAGGCGGCCGAGAAGTTCCAGTTTTCGACCGACCGCATCATCTTCGAGACGGTCGAGGGCGAGAACATCATCAGCCGCCCGCATCTGGTGGAAATCTTTCGTGCTTACCGGCGCTTCGGTTTTCAGACGGCCATCGACGATTTCGGCGCCGGCTATTCGGGCCTCACGCTGCTCACCGAATTCCAGCCGGATCTCATCAAGCTCGACATGGAACTCGTGCGCGGCATCGACACCGATTCGGTGCGGCAGAGCATCGTGCGCGGCGTGCTTTCCATGTGCCGCGATCTGGGCATCCGCGTGATCGCGGAAGGCATCGAAACCATCGGCGAGCGGGACTTTTTCGTCGCGCATGGCGTCGATCTCCTGCAAGGCTACCTGTTCGCAAAGCCCGCCTTCCGCTCGCTGCCCGCGTCAACCGGAGACTGGCTGGCAGCTTGAGCGTCGCTGGGTAAGCAATTGTTGTTCCCGTGTCCACTTGCGGACCAACGGTTGTGTCCCGACGCATAGCATTCGGCGGTCCCGGCAGGTGAGAGGCCGAAAAATTGCTATGAGGAGGAAACACAACCTAGAGGTCCGTTATGCCCGAGATCGTTCCACTGCCGCTCACGAAGACAGGCATCCCCGAACTCGATGTGGTCCTGCGCGGCGGATTGCCGACGCACCGGCTGCATCTTCTGGAAGGTGCGCCCGGCACTGGAAAGACCACGATCGGCCTGCGCTTTCTGATCGCGGGCGTCGCCAAATCCGCGAAGTGCCTGTACGTCACCTTCTCGGAGTCGGAACAGGAGCTTCGGAGCGCCGCGGCGACGCACGGCTGGGACGTGTCAGGCATCGACATCTTCGAACTCGTGCCCGACGAGGCCAACGCTTCGCGCCAGCAAACCGTGCTCTTTCCGTCGGAAGTCGAGTTCGACAAGACCATCGAACAGATCATCCGGCGCGTGGAGGAAACGGGCGCGGAGCGGGTCGTCATCGATAGCGTGTCGGAGTTGCGCATGCTCGCGCGAAACAAGCTCGCCTATCGCCGGCAGATGCTGGAACTCAAGCGTTTCATGCAGGGCAGGGAGGTCACGACGATTCTTCTCGACGATCTCCTGACCGGCGAAGACGGCGAACTTCATAGTTTTGTCCACGGGGTGATCACGCTCGAATTGATCGAGCGCGACTACGGCGCGGCGCGCCGGCGGCTGCGAATCGCAAAGATGCGCGGCATGAACTTCCAGAGCGGATGGCATGACTACATGCTCGTGCCGGGCGAAGTGCTCGTCTTCCCGAGCCTCATCGCCGACGAACACGCGAGCCTGCCCGGCGGCGATCCGCTGCAGTGCGGCTTCGCGGGCCTCGATCGCATACTCGGACGCGGCCTCGACCGCGGGACCACGACGATGATGATCGGTCCATCGGGCGCGGGCAAATCGTCGATCGCGTTGAGCTACGCGATATCGAGCGCGAATCAGGGAGAGTTCGCATCGTACTTTTCGTTCGATGAAACCTACGAGACGTTCCTGCGACGCGGCAACAGCCTCGGTCTGAGCGCCGACGCGGCGATCGCCGGCAAGCATTTTTCCTGGCGGCGGATGAATCCGTCGCGACTTTCGCCCGGCGAGTTCGTATGGGCGGTGCGCCGGGATGTCGAGGACCGCGACGCGCGCGTGGTGGTCATCGACAGCATCAATTCGTATCTGAGCACCATGCCCGAGGAGCGCTCGCTCGTGCTGCATCTGCACGAATTACTCACTTATCTGAACCGGCGCGGCGTCGTGACGATCATCGTGCTAGCGCAACAGGGCGTCGTCGGCGATGTCGAGAATCCCATCGATCTCAGTTTTCTCAGCGATACCGTCCTGCTTCTGCGCTTCTTCGAGGCGGCAGGCAGGCTGCGGCGCGCGCTGTCGGTCATCAAGCGTCGAACGGGTTTGCACGACAACGCGATCCACGAGTATCAGCTTTCCTCCGACGGGCTGGAAGTCGGACCGCCGCTCGAAACCCTGCGCGGCATCTTCAGCGGCATTCCGACTTATGAGGGCGCGCGCGAAGAACTGATCGGCGAGGGCAACCAACCGGCCAGTGCGCCATGATGCGTGTCGAAGCGCCGACCACGGTGCAAGTGCTCGCGCCTGTCGGACAGGATGCGCGGGTCATCGTCGAGACGTTGCGAGCCGCCGGCATCGACGCGCTCGAAATCAGCACGCTCGCCGAAATCTGCAAGCAGCTTCGGCAGAACGAGGGCGTGAGCATCGCGGGCCTCCTGCTGACAGAGGAGTCGCTTTCCGAGCTTGCGCCGTCCGGCGACTTCGCCGACTGTCTGGAGAAGCAGCCGCCGTGGTCGGACATTCCGATCTGCATCCTGACCGTGCCCGGCGACCGTCCGAGCTCGTTTGAGCGCTGGCGTCTCTTCGAGGCGCTCGGCAACGTCACGTTGCTCGCACGCCCGGTGACGGCGGAAGTGCTGCAAAGCGTGGCGCGCGGTCTGGTCCGCGCGCGCGCACGTCAGCTTCAGACGAAACGGCATCTCGACGAACTCAAGGACGCCGCGCAACTGCTCGAAAGACGCGTCGCCGAGCGCACCGAAGAGTTGATGGCGGCGGAAGAGACGTTGCGGCAGGCGCAGAAAATGGAGGCGATCGGCCAGCTCACCGGCGGCATCGCCCACGACTTCAACAATCTGCTGCAAGTCATCAGCACGAACATGGAGTTGACGAAGCTGCGTCTGCGCCAGGGCCGCTTCGCCGACCTCGATCGCTTCGTCCAGAGCGCGCACGACGCGACGCAGCGCGCCGGCGCGCTCACGCATCGCCTGCTGGCGTTCGCGCGCAGGCAGACGCTCGATCCGAAGGAGATTGCGCCGAATCGCCTGATCGCCGGGATGCTCGACCTGATACGACGCACGCTGGGACCGTCCGTCGAAGTCGACGCGCAACTCGAAGAGAACCTGCATACGACCTTGAGCGATCCGGTGCAGCTGGAGAACGCCTTGCTCAACTTGTGCATCAACGCGCGCGATGCCATGCCCGCGGGCGGCAAGCTGGCGATCCGCACGGACAACGTTTCCCTGCGTGGCCGCACGGCGCGGCTGCACGGCCTGAACGACGGCGACTACGTGGCGATAAGCGTCTCCGATACGGGTTTTGGCATGGCGGCGGAGATCATCGACAAGGCGTTCGATCCGTTCTTCACCACCAAGCCGCTCGGGCAGGGCACGGGACTCGGCTTGTCGATGGTGTATGGATTTTCGCGGCAGTCGGGCGGCAAGGTATCGATCGAGTCGCAGGTCGGCAAGGGCACGACCGTGAGCATCTACTTGCCGCGACTCACGCAGCCGCGATCCGAGCCGGAAGAGGCGCCCGCGCCGCTGGTTCTGCCACCGGTCGGCAAGCAGCGCACGGTGCTCGTCGTCGATGACGAAGCCGACATTCGCTTGGGCTGCACCGAAGTGCTGAAGGAAGCGGGCTTCAACGTCATCGAAGCGAGCGACGGCGCGTCCGGGCTCGACATTCTCGGCTCGAACGTGCAGATCGACATTCTGGTCAGCGATATCGGCATGCCCGGCATGAACGGCAAGGAAATGGTCGACCGCGCGCGCGTGAGACGCCCCGTCCTGCCGGTGCTGTTCATGACCGGCTATGCGGAGAAATCGGTGTTCGGCAACGGAAGGATCGACGATGGCGCGCAGCTTCTGACCAAGCCGTTCGCGACCGAAGAACTCGTGTCGAAGATCCACGCGATGATCGACGCGCAAGACTGATCCTGCCGGCGCCGGTTCGCGCGAGCGCACGTCCGGCCTTCGTCCTGTGCGGTCATTTCGAGTACACTGCCGACCTTAGTAGTGGCGGGATCGGAACCAACAGGTACGGAACGGCGGCGGCGAAGGGTAGCTACGCCCGGGCGACCACCCAACATAATGGATCGACGCAATGGACACACTCGCGCGGCTACGCAGCGAAGTTCCGGGACTGGATGATATCTGCGGCGGCGGGCTGCTGGCAGGCTCGTCTTACATCGTTCAGGGACGGCCGGGAGCCGGCAAAACCATCCTTGCGAATCAGATTGCTTTCGCGCAAGCCCGTCAGGGGCACAAGGTTCTCTACGTCACGCTGCTCGCGGAATCGCACGACAGGCTGTTTCAGTCGCTATCGGCGCTGAGTTTTTTCGACGCGAGCCGTCTCGGCACGGACCTGACCTACCTCAGTCTTTTCCGCACGCTTCGTGAAAAGGGCCTCGATGCGCTGGTTGCTACGCTGCGCTCCGAACTTGCGCGCACGAAAGCCAGCATTCTCGTGCTCGACGGCTTGCTCAACGCACGCGAAAGCAGCGAAACCAATCTGGACATCAAGTCCTTCGTCGCGGAATTGCAGGGTCATGCCGCTTTCACGGGCTGCACGGTGCTGTTCCTGACGAGCGCCCGGATCGACGAATCGAGTCCCGAACACACGATGGTCGACGGCGTGCTGCACCTCGAAGAGAATCTGTTCGCGTCGCGCACCGTGCGCCATATTCGCGTCGCGAAATCGCGCGGCAGCCGCGCGCTCGGCGGTCTGCATCTGTATGAAATATCGGAGCGGGGCATCTCGGTGTACCCGCGTCTCGAAGCCGCGCTTGCGCGACCTTCCACCGCGGAGAGCGTCTCGCTGACGAAGGTCGGAACGGGCACAGGCGGTCTGGACGTGCGGCTCGGCGGCGGCTTGCCATCGGCTTCGATGTCCGTTCTCGTCGGACCCGCGGGCAGCGGCAAGACGACGTTCGGCATCGGTTATCTGAATTGCGCCACGCCCGAGCGGCCGGCCGTGCATTTCGGTTTCTACGAAACGCCCGAGCGGCTCTACGCGAAAGCGAAGGCACTCGGCCTCGATCTGCAGGCGCGCGTCGAAACGAAGGCGTTGCGCATGCTGTGGCGTCCGCTCACCGAAAATCTTCTCGACAAGCTCGCGTACGAACTGCTCGACGAAGTCCGAAGCTCGCGCGCGGAGCGTCTCTTCATCGACGGCCTCGCTGGTTTCGAGCGCGCAACCGTCGATCCGCATCGGATGGTCGAATTCTTCGCGGCGTTGAGCAACGAGTTGCGCGCCATCGGCGTGACGACGGTGTGCACGTGGGAGACGAAGGAGCTGTCGGGGCCGTGGCGCACGAATCCATCGCCGGAAATCCTGTCGCAGATCGATAACGTGATCGAAATGCGTCACCAGGCGGCGGGCGGCGCCTTACGGCGCAGCATCGCGGTGCTGAAGGTGCGCGACAGCCTGTTCGACACGTCGACGGCGGAAGTGCTGATTTCCGGCCTCGGCGATGGGCTGCACGTCACGGGAACGATGCCAGCGGCGCCCGACGCGTTGGGCGACGATGCAAGCGGTCAGTAGCCGGCTGCCCGCATGGCCAACCTTGTCGTCGTCGACGACGAATCTCTCGTTACCGATTTTCTGAAGTTCCTGCTCGAAGACGCGGGACATGTCGTGCATGTCGCGTCGAACGGCGCGGAAGGATTACAGGTCGTCCGGCGCACGAAACCGTCGCTCGTCGTGACGGATTTCATGATGCCGGTCAGTTCAGGCGTGGACCTTGCGCGGGCGCTCAGCGGCGACGATGAGTTCAGCCACATACCCATCGTCTTGTGCAGCGCGGCGCCTCAAGCGGTCGATCCGGCCGACCGGGCATTGTTTGTGGCGATACTGAAGAAGCCCTATCCGCCTGATCGCCTGCTTGCAATTCTGGCTTTGCATCTCGATGGAGGCAGCGCGGGATCGCGCGATCAGCTGCAGTAACGAACAAGCAGGATACCGGGCACATGGCTCGGTCCCGCGCGCAATTCCAACCGTTTTTGTATGGCTGTGAGCGGTCCATGACGCGTGTTCTTCTCGTCGATGACGAACCCGATCTGCTCGAAGCGTGGAGCTTCGCGCTCGAATACGCCGGCTATCAAGTCGAGCGTGCGCGCGATGGCCGTGAGGCCCTTGCCGCAATTCAGCGCACCGTGCCCGACCTGCTTATCACCGATCTGATGATGCCCGGCATGGACGGCGAAGCGTTGTGCCGCGCCATGCGCGAGCGGCCGGAATGGGCGGCGATTCCGATCGTGCTGCATACTTCTGCGCATGTATCTCGACCACCGGGCATCGTGATCTGGAACGCCTTGCTGAGAAAGCCGGCCTCGATGGCCCAATTTCTGGAGACGGTCGCCAAACTTACCAACGGCTCGGAACGAGAGGAGCATGGATCGTGATCGAGCGTCTTGCGGCAATGCCACTCCGGTTCGTGCGATGACAGACCCGACTTCCCGCCCGCTGGAAGAGAATGCCGTCGGTCCCGCCGATCGCGCGATCTTCGATCGCATGATCGAGCCGTATCTCATGCTCGATCATGCCTTGCGAGTCGTGTTCGCGAACAAGGCATGGCTCACGTCATTTGGTGAAAGCGAAGCGACGCTCGGCCAATGCGACCACCTGATTCGCGCGCTCGTCGCCAATCTCCATGCCGGTCAGCGTCGCCTTTCGCCCGCGTTCAGCGTGGATGCGCCGGAACACGCCGGCGCGTCCGGCGAACAGTCGTTGCGATACTGGCAGATTCACGTCTCGCATCTTCCGGCAACCGGCGACGAGCCGCCGATCATCCTGCTGCGCTTCGACGATGTCACGATGCGCACGCTCGCGACCCGCACGGAACGGCGTGAGAAGGCGAGGCTGCGTTCGCATGCGCGCCTTCGACAAATCCTCGCCAAGGAGGCCGAAGAGCGCCTGCACGATCATCGCGTGCGCTTCGAGCGTGCGCTGGCGTTCGCGGGCGTCGGTGCGTGGGAGATCGACCTTGCGAGCGGCGCGGTGCATTGCAGCGAGCAATGCGCGGAAGATCTCGCGTTGAAGAATATCGGTCAGGTGGATCGGGAAACGCTGTTCGTCGAACAGCCCGATCCGGTGGCGCAGCACTGGCAGGCGCTGCAGGAGAAGAGAAGCTTCGAATGCGAACGAAGCATCGACACTGCCCGCGGACGCCGATGGGTACTGATTCGCGGCACCGGCCACTTCGCGGACGACGGCACGATGCGCTCCGTGATGGGCTTCACGCTCGATATCACATCGCGCAAGGAACACGAGCTCGAACTGTCCGCCACGGCAGGCGCGGAGCGCTCGGGGCGCGAGCGCAGCGAAGCGCTCGCAAGGACGATGGACCATTTCATCGCGGCCGTCAGTCATGAGTTGCGTTCGCCGCTGAACGCCATCGTCTCATGGGCGGAACTGCTTCACGTCGTCGCCGATCCTTCCCACGTCGCGCGGGCAGGCGAAGCGATCCGCCGCAACGGTCGACAGTTGTCCCACATGGTCGACGACCTGCTCGACAGCGGTGCGGTCGTCACCGGCAAGCTCTCCTTCGATCTTCAGCCGGTGGATATCGGCGCGCTCACGCTCAACGTCGTCGAAGACATTCGCAAGTCGGCGGAACACAAGGGCCTTCGATTGCAGACGCCGTACATCGAGCCGTGCACGGTCATGGCGGACGAAAGCCGCTTCAAGCAGGTCGTCTGGAACTTGCTCACGAACGCCGTGAAGTTCACGGATGCGGGCAGCGTTTCCGTTTCGGTGAGGACATCGGAAGGGCAGGCGGTGCTGATCGTCGACGATACCGGGCGCGGCATTGCGCCGGATTGCCTGCCTGCGATCTTCGACCGCTTTCAGCAGATCGCGCCACAGTCGAGCGGCCGCGTGGGCGGCCTGGGGCTCGGACTGTGGCTCGTCAAGAACATCGTGAGTCTGCATGGAGGCACGATCGAGGTCGCGAGCGCGGGGAGCGGGCACGGCGCGACTTTCACCGTTCATTTGCCCCTCGACTCGCGCCTGAGTGCAGACATACTGGAGCAGTGAGATCAGTGCGCGAGACTGCGGTCACGTACGGGCACGAACGCGCGGATCAGCATGTAGAGCCCGGCCAGTCCGACGAGCACGTAGACGATCCGGGACAGGACCGATCCCGCGCCGAAGATCGCAGCCACGAGGTCCAGTTGCAGCAGACCGACGAGACCCCAGTTCAATGCACCGATGACGACCAGTGCGCCCGCAATCCAGTCCACCGGCGAGCGATGAACAGCGATAGTTCCTTTCGATGTAACGGTAGGCATGATTTCCTCTTCTAACTACGAGCAGGGCGACGAAAGCTCGTCACCCTGCGGTTGATGATGTGTCGACAAAATGCGGAGTGCGATCAGACTTCCGTGGCTTTACCGGCGCCGAGATCCGCGCCGGTCGTCGGCTGAGCGGACGGATCGGAAGCGGTGCGCGAGGCCATCGCCTGCAGTGTTTGTACTTCCTGCTCCGACACGCTGACCGTCGCCGTGCCGTCGCCACCGTCCACCGCCGGTTGCGGATCTTCGACGAACTTCCAGTCGCCGCCTTCGTTCCAGGGACCGCGTGCATCCTCGCCCTTGGACATGTTGAAATAGACGCTCGTGAACTCCGGATTGCCCGGCAGCTTGCCTTGCGGGAAGTTCGGCTGGATCGAATGCAGCGCCTTTTCGAACGACTTCTGATGCGCGATTT
>NZ_FCNX02000020.1 GCF_001544835.2 Caballeronia fortuita
GAAGATTGGCGAGACCCGGATTCGGAGCGGCGACACGGACGGTGTATTGCAGACGTTTGTTATGCACGAACATTTGATCGACTCCTTTGTAGTCGCGTCGAGCCCTTCGCGGGCTGGGCGCGAATCATCGAGGTTGAATGTTTTTTTGCTCGCAGCGGCCAAGAGGGCGTTTTCTAACGTCGCTTACGGTCGTGTTGCTGCGAGTCTCAGTGCTTGTGGCGCTGCACTGGCGTGGTTGCGGCGGAAGCCGCGGGCGTTTTTTTGGCCGCTGGCCTGGAGTTTTTTTGGTCCAGGGACATCGGCCTGAATAATTCTCAGCAACGCGTATGCCCATGGTTCTGGGTTTTTTTGATTTTTGGTGATCCCGTTTTCGTGACGGTCTATTAGCACTGCCCCTGTGCGGGGCGGCAGTCACTTTCTTTGCTGCTGCAAAGAAAGTAACCAAAGAAAGCAGCTTTTCAAGCCCGCGGTCATACGCAGTTTGGGTAGTTCTCTCGTCCGAGGTGGCACTCGCCTAAAGAGTGCCCTCATCACAATCACCGGGCTTGGATCGCGCACGGTCTGACTAACCATTAGTTCAAGGACGCTGGCCCAGCACCAAATGGCATCGGCACAGCGCTACGCGCTGCCGTCGGGTATGCACGGGAAATCAACGGAGCGCATGTGCGCGTGCACGTGCACGCGCACGCGCTACCGCTGACGCTTGTGCTCGTGCCTGTGCTTGTGCTGTGCTGTGCTCGTGGTTGTGCGTGTTCGCGCACCCGATCAATCCCTCGGCCGCGTAGCGGGCCGGAGCAATCTAGTGCTGAACCGACGGGCCACGCGGCGCGATGCGACGGATCGTGCGCGATCCAAGCCCGGTTGGGCCTATGAGGGCGACACTTAGGCGAGTGCCGCCTGGGACGAGAGTACTACCCAACGTGCGTGTGACCGCGGGCCTGAAAAGCTGCTTTCTTTGGTTACTTTCTTTGCAGCAGCAAAGAAAGTGACTGCCGCCCCGCACAGGGGCAGAGCTTATAGGCCGACGACAAAACAGGTTTTAATGAAAGAAGAAAGGAACACGAATGAAGCCAAAAGGCGAGTGCCACGGAGGAACGAGAGCACTAAAAGCTGCCGTCATTGCAGCAGCAAAGGAAGCGACCGCCGCCCCGCACAGGGGCAAAACCTAAAAACCCACAAAAGCCCGGATTACAGAAAGAAAGAAGGAACACCGGTTGCTGTCAAAAAGAACCAAACCCCGATGCGCCCCCAACGACGGCAAAGCGACAATGCAACCCCACCCCACGAAACTCATTCAGAACGCCCTATATACCGGCGCCGCCGCCGGCCTGGCCTCCGCCTGCGCGGCATCGGCCGCCGCCACTCGCGAGGGCCACAAACCATTCGCCGCGATCAACGCCGTATCCCACTGCCTGTGGCCCCACGCAAAGCGCCACGAAGAACCAAGCCTGCGATACACCGCAACCGGCGCAACGATCCACATGGGAAGCGCCGTCTTCTGGGGAGTATTGTTCGAAGCGCTATGCGCGAAGCGCCCCCGCCCCGCGAAGATCGTCACGGCAGCCGCGACAACCGCGCTTATCGCGTATGTCGTCGACTATCATGCGGTGCCCAAACGCGTCACGCCGGGCTTCGAAGCGCACCTGTCGACCCGCTCGCTCGCGATGACCTACGTCGCGCTCGGCGCGGGCTTCGCAATGGCCGCATTGCTCCGCTCACGCACGACACGCTGACGAATACCGAAGGAGACGCGAGATTGGACATCCCCAGACAAGTCGTGTCGTTTCTCAGTTCGCGTGGCCTCATGCTCGCGACGGCCGAATCCTGCACCGCCGGCTACATCGCTTCGCTCATCAGCTCGGTGCCGGGCAGCGGAAGCTGTCTCGATGTCGGCTTCGTCACCTATTCGCCAACCGGCAAAGCAGGCTTCTTAGGCGTGCGCGAAGACACGATGAAGCAATTTGGGTTGACGAGCGAAGCCGTCGCGCGCGAGATGTCCGAAGGCGCGCTCGCGCAGGAAGCATGCTGCGCCGACGTCGCCGTATCGAACACAGGCGTCGCCGATGCGCCTCCTGAGGGCGGACCGCCGCCCGGCACGCAATGTTTCGCATGGTCGTTCAAGTCGCGCGATGGCCGCATCCAGACCTTCAGCGAAACCCGGCGCTTCGAAGGCGAACGCAACGACGTGCGCCGCGAAGCCGCGTTGTACGCGTTATCGCGCATCGAACATTATTTCAACGGACGCTCGCAACGGTAATCGACAGCGAAGGAGCCAGGCATGAACGACAGCAAGCACGAATGGCAGGAGTGGCAGCAACGGATCATCCGCGAACTCGGCGTGGGCCCGACATTCGATGCCGACGTCGAGCTCGAACGGCGCGTCTCGTTTCTCTCCGACTATCTTTCTACGCAGGGTCTCAAGACCTACGTGCTCGGCATCAGCGGCGGCGTGGATTCATCGACCGCCGGGCGGCTCGCACAGTTGAGCGTCGAGCGTTTGCGCGCGCGCGGCTACGAGGCGCATTTCGTCGCGGTCAGATTGCCGTACGGCGTTCAACGCGATGAAGACGACGCGCAAGCCGCACTGCGCTTCGTGCAGCCCGACGAGACGCTCACCGTCAACGTCAAGGACGCGTCGGATCATATGCTCGCGGCGTTGAAGCAGGGCGGCGCGCAATACGTCGATGACTTTCAGGAAGACTTCGTGCTGGGCAACATCAAGGCGCGCGAGCGCATGATCGCGCAGTACGCGATTGCCGGGGCGCGGCGCGGTGTCGTCATCGGCACCGATCATGCGGCGGAATCGCTGATGGGCTTCTTCACGAAGTTCGGCGATGGCGGCGCGGACGTGCTGCCGCTGTCGGGGCTCACGAAGCGCCGCGTGCGCGCGCTCGCACGGTCGATGGGCGCACCGGAATCGCTCGTAATGAAAGTGCCGACCGCCGACCTCGAGACGCTCACGCCGCAGCGTCCCGATGAAGAAAGTTATGGCATCACCTACGAGGATATCGACAACTTTCTCGAAGGACAGCCGGTGAGCGAGGAAGTGCTCGTCACGATCAAACGCTTTCATACGGCGACGCAGCACAAACGGTCGCTGCCGCTGGAAGTGCCGTCGCAAACTTGAACGGAGTTCACGATGAACAAGGATCAGAAGGAAGGCATCAAGGAGCAGATCAAGGGCTGGACCGATACGGCTATCGGCACCGTCACCGGCAACGAAGATCGCAAGTTGAAGGGCGATGTCGAGATCACCAACGGCGCGAATCGCAAGGATTACGGCGATCAGAAAGACAACATCGAGAAGGGCGTCGAAGATCCGGGCGAGCCAACCAACAAGTGAAGCACGCGCGCTACTTGTGGATGGTGGCGCGCAACGATGCGACATCGTTCGTGGTGACGGGACGCGCATCGTTGCCCCACGACCCGCGCACGTAGGTCAGCACTTGCGCGATCTGCGCATCGGTGAGGCGTCCGGCGAACGGCGGCATCGGCTGGCGCGGCGGGCCGTGCATCGTCGCGGGGCTGTTGCCGCCTTCGACGACGAGCCGTATCAGCGATGTCGTGTCCTCGCTGATGACCGAAGGATTCGCGGCGAGCGCGGGGAACGCATTGGGTACGCCCTTGCCATCGTTTCGATGACACTGCGTGCAAAAGCCCGCATAGACCGCCGCGCCTTGTTCGGGCGCAACGTCGGGCGCGCGCGTTTTCAGGCGTCCCGATGGCGCGAGCGATGCATCGAAGACGCCATCGGCGGCGCCGGTCGCGGGCAGCGTCTTCAGATAGACGGCAATCGAGCGCAGATCGTCGTCGCTGAGATACTGCGTGCTGTCCTCGATCGTTTCGACCATGCTGCCGTATGCGACCATGCCCGCGCCGTGTCCCGTTTTGAGGAACGCGGCGATGTCGTCGTGCGCGATGCGTCCGAGCCCCGAGCCGGAGTCCGCGCGCAAGTTCGGCGCGTACCAGTTGTCGTTGATGCCGCCGGATAGAAACGCCTTCGACGATTCATCGTAGCCGCGCTCTTGATATGCGATGCCGCGCGGCGTATGGCAAGCGCCGCAATGCCCGAGCGATTGCACGAGATACGCGCCGCGGTTCCAGTTCGCATCGCGGCTCGGATCCGGCCCGAAACGGTCCTTCGGCGCGAACACGGCGCGCCAGATGCGCAACGCCCAGCGCTGATCGAATGGAAAGGGCACCTTCGTTTCGGGCGGGCGATGCTTCACCGGCGGCACGCCGTGCATCATGTAAGCGTAGAGCGCGCGCATGTCGTCATCGGTGATCTTGACGAAGGCCGGATACGGCATCGCCGGATAAAGCCCCTTTCCGCCGCGTCCGACGCCTTCACGCAATCCCTTCGCGAAGTCCTCGTAGCTATACGCGCCGATGCCCGTCTCGCGATCCGGCGTGATGTTGCTGCTCACGATCGTCCCGAACGGCGATGTCATCTCCAGTCCGCCCGCGTACGGCGCGCCGTTCGAAGGCGCGGTGTGGCAACCCGCGCAGTCGGCGGCTTTCGCGAGGTATGCGCCACGCGCGATCAGTTGCGCGGACGGCGCGGCGTCATCGGCCATGACCGCGAAGGGCCATAGCAGCAGACAAAGAACGAGGCGCGAGAGCGGGTTCATTGATGGTAGAGGTAAGCGGCGATATTGCGTGCGTCGAGTTCGCTCACTGCGAGATCGGGCATCGCGTTTCCGGGCACGACACGTTGCGGGAAGCGAATCCATTGCTGCAGGTTTTCGGGCGAATTCGGCAGTTTTCCAGCGATATACGCGCGTTCTCCGATCTTCTGAAGCGTCGGTCCAACGGTGCCGTATGCGCCCGGCACGCCGTCGATCCGATGACACGCGCCGCAGCCGTAGCGCTGAATCGCTTCGAGGCCGTGTCGCGGATTGCCGCCGGTGATCGCATCGGAGGAAGGCGGCTTGCCGGTGCAGGCCGTCAGCGTGACGAGCGCCACAAGCGTAACAAGTGCGACGAATGCGAGGCCGGAAGCGCGCATGATTCATCCCTCGCGCGTCATGCCGACATCGACATGCGGCGTCGCACGGCGCATCAGCCAGCGCGCGCCGACGAGCAGCCCGCCGATCAGATACGCGAGTCCGCCTGGCACCCACATCACCAGCCCGCCGAGTTGCTGATCCTGCAGCGGATCGAAGCCGAGCGCGCGCGTCGTTTCGATGCACGACGGATACCAGACGCCCGGCGCGAGCGTGAGCAGCGCGCCGAGCGCGCCAGTGTGGACCATCGTCGTGAAGAGCGAGAGCATCGCGTGCCCGCTCGATACGCCTTGCGCGTCGGGTCCGCGTCCGAACACCGTCCACCAGAACAGCAGCGCGCTTGCGAGAAAGCTCGCGTGTTGCAGCGTGTGGATGCCCGGACGCGCGAGCGCCGCCTCGAAGAAGCGCGGCGCATGCCAGCACCAGAGCGCGGCGGCGTGCAGCGTCCACGCGACGAGCGGCAAGGTCAGAAAGCGCCACGGCATCCTGATCCAGCGCGAACGCGTGCCCGCGCCGATGCGCAAGCGCATGTTCGTCGGGAACGCCCAGAGCCACACGGCGAGCGGCCGGCCGATCACCAGCAGCGGCGCGGCCATCAGCATCAGCATCTCGTGCTGCAACATGTGCGCGGAGAAGAGCCATTCGCTCAACGCATGAAGCGGCGAGACCAGCGCGACGACGAGCACGAGCCAGCCCGCAACGAACGCCGCGAGCCGCGCCGTGCGTCGCGCACGGCCTTGAGCGCCGCGCGAACGTAGCCGCGCGTAGCCAGCGACATAGAGCGCGAGGCTCACCGCGAGCGCGGCGACGACCCATGGTTCGAATGTCCACGCGAGCGGCGATGCGTCCGCCGTGACGGCGTGTGCATGCGCATCGGCGCAGATGACGAGCGCGCATAGCGGCGCGAGCCAGGTTTTCATGTTCGGTTCAATATCGCGATGCCCAATAGATGACGCCGTAAATCGGCAGCCAGCTCAACACGACGAAGTACCAGTAGATCGCGTTCTCGCTGACATCGACGAGCCGCTTGCTCTCGAACGGCCCGGTGAAGAGCAGCACGGCAAGCACGGCGGTATCGACGGTATCGGTGATGAGGTGCGTCGTGTGCAGGCCGAGCAGCAGCCACACGACGGAGCCGTACGCATTCGTGTACCAACTGACGTTCAGCGCGGCGAATTCGAGCCCTCGAAACACGAGGAAGACGACGGATGCGAAGAGACAGATCGTGAGCCAGAGCGCCGCCTTCCTGCGATCGCCGCGCTCGGCCGCGTTCTTGGCCAACTGGTTCGGCCACAAGCTGACGAGCAGGACGATCGTATTGAGCGTGCCCCAGAGAAGGCGCGGCGGATCGGCGGCCATCGGCCAGGCGGGCGCGCGTGCGCGCAGATAGAACACCATCATCACCGCGATGGCGAACACCGTGCCTTCGATCAGCATCAGGCCCATCGTGCTCCACCACATCACGCTGCGATGACCGAACGCGTAGGTGGGCAGTGCGCGCACGTCGAGCGCGAACGGATCGGTATCGTGTGCGTCGCGGCGCGGCGTACCGGCGCTCATGGCCGGCGCTCCCGCGCAACCGCGAGCTGGTTCTCGCGGCGACTCGGCCAGAACCAGCCGATCATCGCCACGGCGACGGGCAGCGACGCCCACACGATCGCCCACGGCGTATAGATCGAGCCGATGAAGAGAATCGTCGTCGCGACGGCGCTTGCAAACGGCCAGAGGGACGGCGTCGGAAACATCGGCCGATGATCGGGCCGCGCATCGAGCACGCTCGTCACGAGCACTTCGCGCGCATCGGCGGCGAGACCCGCGACGAAAGCCGGCTGCGCGGAAGGCTCCCATAGCGGATCGCGGCCATGCACGACCGGAATCGCATCGAAATTGTGCGGCGGCGGCGGCGACGGCGCGCTCCATTCGAGCGTGCCCGCGCCCCACGGATCGGCGGCGGCGCGCTCTTCGCTGCGCAGGCTCTTCACGACATTGACGATGAAAAGCAGCACGCTCAGCGCGACCACGAACGCGCCGATCGTCGCCGTGAGATTCATGCCGTCCCAGCCCATCGCGTGCGGATACGTCCACACGCGGCGCGGCATGCCTTCGAGACCGAGCAGATGCATCGGAAAGAAGGTGACGTTGAAGCCGATGAAGAACAGCCAGAACTGCCACTTGCCGAGACGCTCGTCGAGCATGCGGCCGGCGAACTTCGGAAACCAGTAGAAAAACGCGCCGAAGAGCGGAAACACGCCGCCGCCCAGCAGCACGTAATGCAGATGCGCGACCACGAAGTACGTGTCGTGAACCTGCAGATCGAGCGGCACCGATGCGACCATGATGCCCGTCATGCCGCCCATTACGAGAATGAAGAAGAACGCGAGGATGAACAACAAGGGTACGCGCAGATTGAGCTTGCCGGTCCACATCGTGCCAATCCAGCAGAAGATCTGTATCGCCGATGGAATCGCGATCATCAGGCTCGCCGCCGTGAAGAAGCTCTTGCCGAGTTCGGGAATATTCGTCGCGAACATATGATGCACCCATAGCCCGAACGACAGGAACGCCGTGGCGATGAGCGACAGCACCATCGCGGTATAGCCGAATACCGGGCGGCGCGCGAAGGTTGGAATGATCGACGAAATGAAGCCGAGCGGCGGAATGAAGATCAGATAGACCTCGGGATGGCCGAAGAACCAGAAGAGGTGTTGCCACAGCAGGACGTCGCCGCCCTTGGCCGGGTTATAGAAATGCGTGCCGACGAGGCGGTCGAGGATCAACGCCGTGCTGCACAGCATGATCGAGGGCATCGCGAAGATCACCATGAACTGCGTGACGAGCGTGGCCCACACGAAGAGCGGCATGCGGTTGAGCGACATGCCGGGCGCGCGCAGCTTGAAGATCGTCGTGATAAGGACGACGGCTTCGAGCAGACCCGACAGCTCGGTGAAGGTGATCATCTGCGCCCAGATGTCGGCGCCCTTGTTGGGCGTGTAGTCGGGACCGGCGAGCGGCACGTAGCTGAACCAGCCCGCGTTCGGCGCGGTGTTCACGGCAAGCGATGCGAACAGCAGCAGCCCGCCGAAGAGAAAGACCCAGTACGCATACGCGTTCATGCGCGCGAACGCGACGCTGCGCGCGCCGATCATCAACGGCACGAGATACGCGGCCACTGCCTGCATCACGGGGACGGCGAAGAGGAACATCATCGTCGTGCCGTGCATCGTGAAGAGTTCGTTGTAGAGGTTCGGGCCGATCAGGCGCTGATCCGGCCGCGCGAGTTGCACACGCATTGCGAGCGCGAGCAGGCCCGCGAGCACGAAGAACGCGAACGTCGTCACGATGAAGCGGCGCGCTATCGTCTTGTGATTGACCGCGCTCAACATGCCGATGAACCCCGGCGGATCGCTCCAGGTTTTCGCGAGCGCGTCGCGCACGGCGGCCGATGCGTGCGGACCGTCTGTCAGCGGCTCATCGCTCATTCAAGCGTCTCCATCCACGTTAGCAGCGCCTGCAGATCGTCGGGCGCCAGGCGCGTCGGCGGCATCGCGGTGCCGGGCTTGAGCGTGCGCGGATCGACGATCCATCCCGCGAGATTGCCGCGATTGTTCGCGAGCGTGCCGGCGGCGATGAACTGCCTGCTCGCGACATGCGTGAGATCGGGGCCGATCGTGCCGTGCGCATCGGTGCCGCGCACGGTATGACAGCGCGCGCAGTCCTGACCCATGAACACATCGCGGCCGCGCATGGCGATGTCCTCCGATGGCGCGGCGGACGGCGTGCGCTGACGCGCGGCCCATGCTTCGTATTGCGCGGGCGGATCGGCGACGACCTGAAACGCCATCAACGCATGTTCGTAGCCGCAGAATTCGGCGCATTGCCCGCGATATACGCCCGCCTTGTCCGCGCGAAATTCGATGGTCGCGTCGCGGCCCGGAATCATGTCTTTCTTGCCGTGAAGGTTCGGCACCCAGAACGTGTGGATGACATCGGCGGCTTTCAGCGACACCACGACCGGGCGTCCTACCGGCACGTGCAGTTCGTTGGCGAGCGTGAAGCCGGGCGTGTCGCCATCGGCGAGATAACGCGCTTGCCACCACCACTGATAGCCCGTCATGTCGATGCGCAATGCCTGATCGACGGGCAGGCGTGAGAGCGCACGATCGGTGAGGACGTCGGCCAGAAGGAGACCGACGAGCAGAAGCGTCGATACGCCCGTTGCGGCCGCGACCCAGAAGCGCACGCGCGGCTCGCGCCGTCCCGCGACGGACAGATCGGCGGGCGTCGCGCGATTGGCGCGCGGCGTGCGGATCATCGCGATGAGACACGCGAGCAGGATCGCCGCGAAGACCACGCAGCAGACAGCCAGCGTCAAATGCCAAAGGTCGAGGATGCGGCTCGCCTGTATACCTGCCGGATTCAGTGCGCTTTGCATGTTGGACAGAAACCAGACGTGTACGGCCCCAGCAGCAATCGCTATGCCGCGCGCCGCGACGCGCGGCGAAAACCATCTGAAAGGGTACATAGATTGCTCCCGTCGAAGGCAAACACATGCGAGGCAAAGACATGGCCGAATCAGATGCATACCCGTATTCGTCGGGGGGATGGGGCTCGCTCAAGGCCGTCACCGGCGCGCTCGTCCACGAGAAGGTGCCGCTCAAGACGAGCACCGTTTTGCTTAAGCAGAACAAGCCCGAAGGCTTCGCGTGCGTGAGCTGCTCGTGGGCGAAGCCCGCCGACCCGCATACCTTCGAGTTCTGCGAGAGCGGTGCGAAAGCAACCGCATGGGATTTGACCGCCAAACGCATGACGCCGCGCTTCTTCGAGCTCCACACGGTCACGGAGCTATGCGCGTGGCACGATCACGATCTCGAGGACGCGGGACGTCTCACCGCGCCGTTGCGCTACGACGCCGCTAGCGACAAGTATGTCAGCGTGTCATGGGAAGAAGCATTCGAAGATATCGGACGCGAGTTGCGCGCGCTCGAACCGGATCGCGTGTCGTTCTACGCATCGGGGCGTGCATCGCTGGAAACGTCGTACATGTACCAGCTTTTCGCGCGCATGTACGGCACGAACAATCTGCCCGACAGCTCCAACATGTGTCACGAAAGCACGAGCGTCGGGCTGAAGGAAGCCATCGGCGCGGGCGTCGGCACCGTCACGCTCGACGACTTCGAGAAGACCGACCTCATGTTCTTCTTCGGGCAGAACGTCGGCACGAACAGCCCGCGCATGTTGCATCAGTTGCAGGACGCAAGAAAGCGCGGCGTGCCGATCATCACGTTCAATCCGCTGCGCGAGCCGGGCCTCGTCAAGTTCGCCAATCCGCAATCGCCGGTCGAAATGTTGACGCCCGCGCATACGATTATCAGCACGCAATATCATCAGGTGAAGACGGGCGGCGATACGGCCGCGTTGCTCGGCATCTGCAAGAGCGTCATCGAAGCCGACGATCGCGCAAAGGAACGCGGCGAGCCGCGCGTGCTCGATGTCGAGTTCATCGACACGCATACCGTGGGTTTCGATGCCTTCGCGGACTATGCGCGTGCGGCATCGTGGGGCGATATCGAACGTATCGCGGGTTTGCCGCGCGCCGATCTCGAAGCCGCCGCCGCCGAATATATGCGCGCGAACGCCGTGATGACGCACTACGGCATGGGCATCACGCAGCACAGACTGGGCGTGCAGAACGTACGCATGATCTGCAATCTGCTGTTTCTGCGCGGCAACATCGGCAAGCCGGGCGCGGGGCCGTCGCCGGTGCGCGGGCATTCGAACGTGCAGGGGCAGCGCACCGTCGGCATCACCGAGAAGCCGGAGCTCGCGCCGCTCGACAAGCTCGCGAGCCAGTTCGGCTTCGAGCCGCCGCGCAAGAAAGGGATGAACATCGTCGAGACCTTCGAGGCGATGCTCGACGGCAAGGTCAGCGCGGTCATCAACCTGGGCGGCAATCTCGTGCGCTCGGTGCCGGACCGCATGCGCATCGAACCTGCGTGGCGCAATCTCAAGCTCACGGTCAACGTGGCGACGAAGCTCAATCGCAGTCATCTCGTGCACGGCGAGAAGTCGTACATTCTGCCGTGCCTGAGCCGCATCGAAGTCGATACGCAGGCGAGCGGGGCGCAGGCGGTGTCGATGGAAGACAGCACCGGCTGCATCCACGGCTCGCGCGGCGTGGCCGAACCTGCATCGGCGGATGCGCGCTCGGAGCCGTATATCGTCGCGGAACTGGCGAAGCACACGCTCGGCGATCGTTCGACGGTCGACTGGGACCGCTGGCGCAACGACTATGCGCTGGTGCGCGACGAGATCGCGAAGACGTATCCCGAGACCTTCCACGCATTCAACGAGAGAATGTGGACGCCCGGCGGCTTTCCGCGCAATCTGCCCGCGCGCGAACGCAAGTGGCAGACGAAGAGCGGCAAGGCGGAGTTCTTCGTGCCGGAAATGCTGGAGGAAGATCCGGACATGCCGGAGCGCGAACCGGATGCGCTGCGCCTCATGACCTTGCGCAGCGACAGCCAGTTCAACACGACGATCTATAGTCTCGACGACCGCTTTCGCGGCATCAGCGGCGATCGCATGGTGATCTTCATGTGCGAGGCCGATATGGCGCGCCACGGTCTCGCGAAGGACGACCGCATCGTATTGCGAACCATCGCCGACGACGGTTTCGAGCGGCGCGTCGGCGGCCTGCGCATTCATCCGTACGACATACCCGAAGGATGTATCGCGGGCTATTACCCCGAGTGCAATCCGCTGCTGCCGCTATGGCACTACGCCAAGGAAAGCAAGGTGCCCGGCGCGAAGTCGATTCCGGTGCTTATCGTCGAGGTGAACGGCACGCCGCGCAAAACGCGGGCGGCGTGACGTTCTTCAGGCGCGATATCCGCGGCGCGCGAAAGCGGGCCGCAGACAGTGCGCGAGCGCGAGCGCGCCGATCGACATCAATGCGAACGATGCAAGCGGAAACGTGCCCGCCGTATTCGCGGCAATCGCGCCGGGCCGGTTCTGCGCGACGAGCTGCATGCGGCGCTTCGTCATGCGCATGCCGAGGTCGGACAACTGCGATGCGAGCGCGCGTTCGGCCGTCGGCAGCAAAACCGTCTCTTCATCGGCGACGTGATGCATCACTTCGCGCATCAACTGCATGAAGAGCGCGTCGTAGGCGGCGTCTTCCGGGCCCATCGAACGCAGTGTCGCGATGTCCTCGCGCATCTTGTCGTGCTCGGGCTTGCTCTTCGTGAAGCGCTCGTCTCCGGCCATCGCCTCGCTGAGCGCGGGATAGAAGATCTCTTCTTCGAGTTGCGCGTGTATCTCGAGCGCGGTGCATGCAAGCTCGACGATGGCGCGCTTTCTCCACCACGGCGTCTGCGCGTGATAGCGATGAAAGGCGGCCATCACATGCGTGTGATCCATGCGGATCATCGACGTAATGGCGGGGAAGGTCGCTAGTTCCACGTTGGGCTCCTTTTGTTTAGACGTTCGATGTGCGATCCATCAGGCGCTAGCGCGGCCTGGTCGCGTAGAGCCGTGTCGGCAGCGCGATGGGACTTTGCGGGTCGAACCAGCTCATGTCGGGGATGCGCGAGTCGGTCACGTAGAGCGTGCCGTCGGCGCCTTGCGAGAACGTGTCGGGCCATACGAGGCGCTTGTCGCGCACGAGTGTGCTGAAGCGCTCGCCGTCGCGCACGCGGATCGCGTGATCTTCCACCGACGACACATAGAGCCGGCCGCGCGCATCGAACCATAGGCCGTCCGCGGGTCCGTCGATGCCGACCGTCTCGACGCGCGACGCGACCTGTTGCGCGCTCAACTGCGTGTTTTGCAGCGCATCGGTCGGGACGCGATAAAGCGTCTTGCCCTTCACCGCCTGCCAGTACAGATAGCGTCCATCGGGCGTGAGCGCGATGCCGTCCGCAGAAAAGCTCACGCGCCGCCCGTCCGTTTGCTGCAGCGGCTTGCCGTCGACCTTGACGGTCACGTTCTTGTCGGCCTGTGTGCTCGGATCGCCGTCGAGCACGCGGCGCGCCGCGCCGGAAGCCGTATCGACCACGACGATCGCGCCGCGCACGCCGGAATCGGTGATGTAGACGAAGCGGCCATCGGGACTGATGCGCACATCGTTGAGATAGCTGCCTTGCGGCGCGATGGTTTCGTCGAACGCATAGACATGCGCCACGCGGTTCGACGCCAGATCGATCTGCACGAGCTTCGGCGCGCCAGGCACGACGAGCGATTGCGCGGGCGCGCCCGGATCGATGACCCAGAGGTTGCCGCGCGTATCCGCGACGACCGATTGCACGCAGACCCAATGATCCTGCGGCGTTATTTCATCGCGGCGCGAGTTGCGCCAGCTATTCCAGTCGGCATCGGGATACGGCCGGAGATCGCCCGTGCTGCCGAGTTCCGCCACCGAGATCGGCGCGTCCTCCGTCCAGCGCGGGAAGTTGACGAAGGTGCGGCCATCGGGCGTCACGGTGACGCCGGTGACTTGATGTTCGAAGGCCGCGACGAGCTGCAGCCGCGCGCCTCCATGCCGGTCGGTGCGGCTGGCGTTTTCCTGTGCGAGGCCCGGCGGCGCGAGCGCGGCAAGGCTCACGGCAAGGACGGTGGTGACGAGCGATTTCATGATGGGCTCCGTGACGGCGATGCGTTCAAACAGCAATCGCAATGCCGCGCGCCCTTACGACTGCACGCCGTCCTCCGATAAGCCGGTTCGGTAATGCCGCATCGTCTCAGCGAGCTTCGCCGTGGTTTCGGCTTCGTCGTCGGACACCTGTTCGTAGGTCGATTCGAAACGCGAGGCGCGAGTTGTCATGGACGTTCCCGTAGTCAAGGTTCATTCCATGCCACAGCAACGCGCGTCCGCCGCCGGAAAATCGGCTACCAGCGCACACCGAACGTGGCGCACAACTCTTCGATGGCAGCGTGATCGAGCGCGTCGGGACGCGGCGTCGTCATGAGCCACAGACGCGCGGTCTCCTCGAGTTCCTCCAGCGCATACGATGCGTGCGAGACGCTGCGTTCCCACACCACCGGCCCGAGCCGCTCGAGCAATACGGCCCGCACCGACGACGCGCGCCGCGCGATTTCGGCGGCTACTTGCGGATCGCCCGGACGCCGGTAGCGCACGAGCGGCACATGCCCGACCTTCATCACGTAGTACGGCGTGATCGGCGGCAGCACGTCTTCGTCGCGCCACACGCCCGCGAGCGTCAGCGCGACGAGCGAGGTCGAATGCGTATGCACGATGCCGCGCGTATCGGCATTGTTCGCGTAGATCAGGCGATGCAGCTCCAGCGTCTTCGATGGCCGCGCGCCCGATACATGCACGCCATGCGCATCGACCTTGGCGATATCGGCAGGATCGAGCCGGCCGAGACACGCGTCGGTCGGCGTGATGAGCCAGCCGTCGTCGCAACGCGCGCTGATGTTGCCCGCAGTGCCGACGGTATAGCCGCGCGCGTACAGGCTCGCGCCTACCGTGCAGATTTCCTCGCGCAATGTGGCGTCGGCGTTCACGAGCGTTCTCCTTCCGCGTAGCGCAGCGCCTTCGCGAAGAAATCGCGTGCGCCGAAATTGCCCGACTTGAGCGCGAGCACGAGCGGCGTCTCGCCGAGCGCGACGGTCACGGGCACGCCCGGATCGATCGGCGGGCCGATCTGCAACATGTCGATGCCGAGCGCCTGCACCACCGCGCCCGAGGTCTCGCCGCCCGCGACCACGAACTTGCGCACGCCGCGCGTCTTTGCCTCGCGCGCGATGGCGGCGAGCGCATCCTCGACGAGCTTGCCCGCTGCCGCGACGCCCAGCTCGCGCTGCACCTCGCTCACTTCGCCGGGCGCGGCCGTGGCATAAATCAGGACCGGCTGCGCCGCGTGCGTGTCGATGAATGCGAGCGCGGCATCGACGACGCCTTCGCCACGCGCGAGCGCACGCGGATCGACGCGATACGCCGGGCGCACCGCGATCCATTCCGCGACCTGCGCGTTGGTCGCCTTCGACGCGCTGCCTGCCAGCACGAGCGCCGCGCCGCTGACGGCGGGCAGATCGGCGGCCTTGTCGTTCGGCTCGATCAGTCCCGCGCGACGGAAATTCTCCGGCAAGCCGATAGCCACGCCCGAGCCGCCGGTGACGAGCGGCAGGTCCGCGCACGCTTCGCCGAGCGTGCGCAGATCGGCGTCGGTGAGCGCGTCGGCGATGGCTAAGCGCACGCCGTCGGCGCGCAGCTTCGCGATCGCGCCGCGCACGGCATCGGCGCCCGCCGCGACCGTCGCGCTCGCAATCAATCCGACTTTCGACGCCGACTGACGCTGCAGCACGCGCACGAGATTCGGATCGCGCATCGGCGTGAGCGGATGGTTCTCCATGCCCGATTCGCTGAGCAGCGCATCGCCGACGAACAGATGACCGCGATACACCGTGCGCCCGTTCTCCGGAAACGCGGGGCAGGCGATTGCGAAGCCGCCTTCGCCGCCCGCCGCGAGCGCATCGAGCAGCGCCTCGGCGACTGGGCCGATATTGCCCGCATCGGTCGAATCGAAGGTCGAGCAGTACTTGAAGAAGAACTGGCGGCAGCCCTGGCCGCGCAGCCAGTCGAGCGCGGCAAGCGATTGCGCGATGGCGTCTTTCGCGTCGATGGTGCGCGACTTGAGCGCGACGACGAGCGCGTCGACTTCGCCCAGCACGGCGGATGCGGGCACGCCAATCGTCTGGATCGTGCGCATGCCGCCTCGCACGAGCGTGCTGGCGAGATCGGTGGCGCCGGTGAAGTCGTCGGCGATGCATCCCAGAACGGGACGGCGATTGCTTGTATGCATGGTGTTCCCTCCGGTCGCCGATTGTACGGCTGTGTGAGCCATCCATGTTAATCGATGTTAAAAAAATTGACTGTGATGATAAAGAGCGTTAACGTCCGTTTTGTTCGGCGCGGATCGTGTCCGCGGCCCGTCACCCAGTTCGCCGGTTGAACGTCCTCCGGCAACGCCTTTTTGCGCGGATTCCAAGATGAACTTCGAACTTCTGTTTTCCCCGGCTTCGTCGGCGCACGCGGGCCAGCCGGTGCGTTACGCGCTGACCGGCGCGAAGGGCGGCTTCGCCCGTACGCTGCTTGCACAGACGCGGCTGATGGAGCGCCTCGTGCCGGCGGTCCTGTGCGATCTCGATGTCGCGGGCCTGCGCGCGATGTGCGTCGAGCTGGGTTTCGACGACGCCGCGCTCGTCGATTGCGCCGACGCCGCGAGCGTCGCCGCGCTCGACGCCGGCAAGATCGCGCTCGTCGCCGATGTCGCGCTGATCGCATCGGCGCAGTACGACATCCTCGTCGAAGCGACCGGCAATCCGTCGGTCGGCTACCGCGTGGCGGTCGCGGCGCTCATCGCCAAGCGCCACGTCGCGATGGTCAGCAAGGAGGTCGATTCGGTCGCGGGCGTGTCGCTCGCGCGGCTCGCGGAGCGCCAGGGCGTCGTCTACACGACGGCGGACGGCGATCAGCCGTCGAACCTGATCGGCTGGGTGACGTGGGCGCGCGTGCTGGGTCTGGAGATCGTCGCGGCGGGCAAGTCGAGCGAATACGACCTCGTTTTCGACGATGCCACCGGCCAGGTCACGCAGCTCGACCAGACCTTCGCCGCGCCGGAACTCGCCGGCCTCATGGCGCTCGGCGACGACATTCCCGCGACGCTCGCCGCACGCCGTGAGGCGTTGCGCGGCCGCAAGACTTCCGCGACGGCGGATTACTGCGAGATGAGCGTCGTCGCGACCAACACGAACCTCGTGTCCGATGTCGAACTGCTGCATTACCCGGTCGCGCGCACGACCGAACTCGCCGATATCTACGCGCTGCGCGAAGACGGCGGCGTGCTGTCGCGCGCGGGCGTCATCGACGTATTCAACATGCTGCGCCGTCCCGACGAGGCGAGTTTCGCGGGCGGCGTGTTCGTCGTCGTGCGTACCTTCGATGCGCCGACGTGGGAATTGCTCGCGCAGAAGGGCCACGTCGTGAGCCGCAACGGGCGCTACGCGTGCATGTATCTGCCGTATCACTTTATGGGCGTCGAGACGCCGATCACGCTGCTCGACGCGGTGCTGCACGGCCGCCCGTCGGGCGCGGCGAGGCCCGCGCAATGCGTCGTGCTGGCGGGCCGCGCGAACGTCGATATCGCCGCCGGCACCGTGTTGCACATGGGCGGCCATCATCACGACGTGACCGGCGTGCAGGCCGTGCTGCTCGATCGCAACAACGCACCCGCCGATGTCGCGCCGCTCTATCTCGCGGCGCACACGACGCTCGCGCGCAACGTGAAGGCGGGCGAGCTCATCACGATCGGCGATCTGCGCAATCCGGACGAAGCGCTGCTGCGTGCGTGGGAAACCGGCTGCGCCTGAGCGCGGGGCAACACGGCATTACTCGAACAACGAAACAGGAAGGGGAGACACCATGCGGGGAGAATTCGGGACGATCACGATGGCCGTGATCGCCATCGTCGTGCTGATCGTTTTGATCGCGCGATACAAGCTGAGCCCGTTCATTGCGCTGACGCTGGTCGCGCTCGGGCTCGGTCTCGCGGCGGGCGTGACGCCCGAGCACGCGATAGACAGCTTCACGAAGGGCTTCGGCGGCGCATTGGCGCGCACCGGTCCGGTCGTAGGCCTGGGCGCAGTGCTCGGCGGCATCATGATCGGCACGGGCGGCGCGGATCGCATCGCGAATGCGTTCGTCGGCAAGCGGCCGTTGTGGCTCGCGCCCTGGACCGTGTGCGCGGCGGCGCTTCTGATCGGCATGCCGCATCTGTTCGACGTGAGCTTCATCATGCTCGCGCCGCTCGTCTATACGATCGCGCGCCGCACCGGCAGCCATCTCTTGTACATCGGCTTGCCGCTCGCCGCGGGCCTTTACGTGTCGCACGGTCTGCTGCCGCCGCATCCGGCGCCGACGCTCGCCGTGACCGCTTATCACGCCAACACCGGGCTTACGCTGCTGTACGGTCTCGTCATCGCGATTCCGGCGGCGGTCATCACCGGCCCGCTTTTCACGGCGTTCGCGCGACGCAGCTTCGGACCCGCGCCCGATCTGTCGAAGGGTCCGGGCGGCACGCGCACCGATGCCGAAAACGCCACCGACGTCTCGCTCGCGCTGTCGATTCTCTGCCTGCTGATTCCGCCGGGTTTGATGCTCGCGGGGACGCTCGGCATGGACTACAGCACGAAGGGCACGGGGCAATACGTGTTCTTCCAGTCGCTCAACGATCCGATCCTGTCGCTGCTCGCCGCCGTGATTTTCGCGTTCTTCGCGCTCGGCATCAAAAGCCGGTTTCCGCTCGCGGACATGCAGAAGATGATCGGCAAGGGCATCGCGCCGCTGTCGGCGATCCTGCTGATTCTCGGCGCGGGCGGCGGCTTCAAGCAGATGCTGACGTCGATCCATCTGGACACGATCATCGTGTCGCACACGGCGAGCTGGGCCGTGAGCCCGCTCGTGCTCGCGTGGGTGATCGCCGCGCTTTTGCGCGTGTGCGTCGGCTCAGCGACGGTCGCGACCGTGGCGGCTTCTGGCATCGTCGCGCCGCTGCTCGTGTCGCATCCGGGCGTTTCGCCGGAACTGATGGTGCTCGCGACCGCTTCCGGCGCGGTGATGCTGTCGCACGTGAACGACTCCGGCTTCTGGCTCTTCAAGGAATATTTCCAGTTGACGGTCTCGCAGACGCTGCGGACGTGGACGCTGATGCTGTGCGTGCAGTCGCTCGTCGGGCTCGCGGGCGTGCTGCTCATCAACATGTTCATCGGCTAAGATAGGCGACCCCCCGCAGGCGGGGCGCTTAACGAAGGTTTTCCCATGTCGAGCCAGGCCAAACCCGATGCATCCGATGTTCCGCTGATTCCCGATCAGCGGCGCGAGGCCATGCTGCGCCAGTTGCGCCGGGACAAGGTGCTCTCGGTGCATCAGTTGATGGAGTCGTTCAACTGTTCGCACATGACGGTGCGGCGCGACATCGCCGTGCTGGAAGAGGCCGGCTTCGTCTACACGGTGCCGGGCGGCGTGCGCATCGCGAGTCATCTGAACAGCGAGCCGAGCCATCAGTCGAAGGCGGTCGTCGAGCAGCCGCAGAAGCAGGCCATCGCGCGGCGTGCCACGGAAGGGCTGCGCGCGGGCATGTCGATCTATCTCGATGCCGGCACGACCATGCTGTCGTTCGTGCCGCATATCGTCGAGCTGCAAGACATGACGGTCGTGACCAACGACTTCCAGATCGTGCGCGAACTCGCCAGCGCGACGCACGTCAACGTCATTCATATCGGCGGGCAGCTCGATCACAAGAACCTGTCGAGCGTCGGCACGCTCGCGGCGGCGACGCTGCGTCAGGTCGTGCTCGATGTCGCGTTCATCTCGGCGAGTTCATGGGACTTGCGCCGTGGCGTGACGACGCCTTCCGCGCCGAAAGTCGAGGTCAAGCTCGCGGCGATGGAAGCCGCATCGCGCAACGTGCTCACCGTCGCGAGTTCCAAGTACGGCACGGTCGGGCTGTACAAGGTCGCGAGTCTCGAGCGCTTCGATCAGGTCATCACCGACGACGGTCTCGCTCCGGCTGCTGCGACCGGCATCCGGCAATCGGGCATCGATCTCGCGCTGGCGGCCGTCGCGTGAACCGTCCGGCGCCGCGGTAACAATTTCCTCGAATGGCGGCGCTTCGCGTAACGGTTTGAAACGAAGCTGCATAAATCATTGATTTCTATGACAGAATGGGCCACGAATGCGGGTGCGGGCGAGTAAATTTTGCGCATCCCTACGGTTTCAACGTTCTCTCTGTTAGGAGTTAGGTGATATGGGAAGTCTCAGCATCGGGCATTGGCTCATCGTTCTTGCAATCGTTGCGCTCATTTTCGGCACGAAAAAGCTGCGCTCCGTCGGCTCCGATCTGGGCGGCGCGGTCAAGGCATTCAAGGACGGCGTAGGCGATGCAGCACCTGCCGCCAATGCAACCGCCACGCCCGCGACGATCGACGTTCAGGCGAAGGACGTCGCCGCACGTTCACCGGCGCGTTAAAAAAACGGCGGCTACGCCGCATGCGCTTTCAGCGGCGGCCCGAGAAACTCGATGTCCCATTTCGCGCCGAACCGCGCGAGCGTCGCCGGGTCGGGCACGCCGTCCGTCATCACGTCGCGCAACTGGCCGAAGAAGCTGGCCGCGTCGAATCCCGGCGAGATGAGGACCAGCATGGGCGACGTTTCATCGTCGATATTGACGAAGCGATGCTTTGTGCCCGCGAGCGCGGTGAGCGTCTCGCCCGCGCTCACGATCCGGCGCTCGCCGTCCACTTCGAACAGATAGCGCCCCTGCAGCACATGAAACACTTCGGTCTCGTTTCCATGCCGATGCATCGGCGGGCCGAAGCCGGGCGCATCGTGCGTTTCGATGAGCGTCGCGCGCCCCTCGGTCGCCGATGGCTCGATAAACACCTTCAGATCTAGGCCGATGGCGGGAATGCGAATGGCGCGTTCGTTCATGTGATGCTCCTTGGTAGGGTGTGGAGTCCGACACTGCCCGTGCATCGTATCGATGCACAGTTAGCCGGGAATTACGCGTCGATGCGTCAATGCGTGAGCGCCGCATGCGCTTGCGATGGCGCGCGATGCTGCTTCGGCTCGCCGCCCGCGAGCGTCCAGCCGATGCCGCGCACGTTGCGGATGAAGTTGCGTCCGAAGCGCTTGCGCATCGAATGGATCAGCACGTCGAGCGCATTGCTTTCGACTTCGTTGCCCCAGCCATAAAGACGTTCTTCGAGTTGCGCGCGGGACAGAATCGTTTCGGGCCGTTCGAGCAGCGCGTGCATCAATGCGAATTCGCGCGCGGAGAGCGGCGAGGCGACGCCATCGCGCGACAGTGTCCGGCGGTCGAGATCGAGGCACAGCGCTTCATCGCCGATACAGGACGTCGCGTAACCGGCCTGACGGCGCAGCACCGCGCGGATGCGCGCCAACACCTCGCGCACGTCGAACGGCTTGAGCACGCAATCGTCCGCGCCGATGTCGAGACTGCGCACGCGTGTCGCCGGATCGTGAGACGTGGTGAACGTGAGCATCGGCACCTTGTTGCCCGATTCGCGCGATGCTCGCAATAGCTCGAGACCGCCGCCGCACAGAAGGCCGAGCTCCAGCAGAACGACGGCGTAATAACTCGCGTCGATGGCAAGACGCGCCGCGCGCGCATCGCGTACCCAGTCGACGCGATAATCGTTGTTTCTCAAAGCCTGGAACAGCGCCTGCCCAACGTCCAGATCGTCCTCAATCAGTAACACACGCATGATGTCCCTTCGTTCGTCGGAATAGATGATACGGATGCCGAAATAAACTGCCCGGTCATCGGCCGGAGCGCCCGACGCACATGGATCATCAAGATTCAGTCGAGCAGGATGTGTTTCTTGCGCGCGACGAAGCGTCGTACGAATCGCGCCCTCGACGTATTTAACTGGGCTCTCTTTCGTAGATCCAGTTGGATACCAGTTATTCGAGTGGCGATATATTAGGAACGACGGTTCCGGGTCGTCTTGTCTTTTCGGTCCTCGGAAAGCGACGATTTCAGCATAGTTTCAGCGCGCGCAACGACCGCCGCGATCGGTGCGATGCGGCCTTACAACACTTGCGATAAAGAATCGAACGTTCAGGAAACCTTGTCGTTTCTGAGCTCATGCGTGTCGCGCGGTCGAAGATCGTGTCATGGCGGCATAGCGTCGAATTTCGACGAAACGCGTTAGGTGTTTTCCCTCATTCGCACTCCGTAATTCCGAACTCATTCGTCGCGGTCAAGCTCACGGTTCAATAGCTAAGGAACCGTCATGAGCTTCACGCCCGAAATCATCGTTGTCGTCGTGGTGGCCGGATTGTTGTGCGGCTTTCTCAACACGGTCGCGTCATCGGGATCGGCGGTTTCGCTGCCGATCCTCATGTCGGTCGGCCTGCACGCGGCCACGGCGAACGCGACCAATCGCATTCCGGTGCTCGTCGGTGCGATCGCCGCGACGGTCGGGCTCGCGCGCAACGGCGCGATTCCGTGGCGGCGCGCGCTCACCGCGGCCGCGCCGCTCATGGCGGGCGCGGCGCTCGGCGCAATGGCGAGCGTCTATCTTCCAGGGCATGACTTGCGCATGGTCATCGTGGGCGCGGTCGTGCTCGCGTTGATCCTCATCCTCACGAAGCTCAAAAACCTGCTGAACGCGGCGGGAAACGGCGAGATAACGCTCGGCTTCAAGTCGATGTCGCTGCTCTTTCTCGTCGGCATATGGACGGGCTTCATCGTGCTCGATTCGGGCACCTACATGCTGCTGGTGCTCGTGCTCGCGGCGGGACTCTCGCTCGTCGAAGCCAATGCGATCAAGAACGTCGCCACGTTGCTGACGACCGCCGTCGCGATGGCCGTCTTCGTGCAGCATCAAAGCATCGACTGGCCGATCGGCGGCATCATGGCCGCGGGCAGTCTCGTCGGCGGACTGCTGGGCGCGCGCCTCGCCATCTCCGACAAGGCGCGGCGGTGGATCGTCGTGTTGCTGGTAAGTGTGATCGTCGCCGAGCTGATTCATCTCGCCGTGCCGGTGCACTGGCTCGATGCGCGCGTGATGCCGGCCATCGGCGCTTACGCGGGCAACGCGCTGGATTGAAGCCTCACGCGCTCTCGCGGTCGATGATCGAGAAGCCCGTATCGATCCTCGTCTGCGCTGCAACGTCCATGTCTGAATCGGCTGCGCCGAACCTCGCCAGCAAAGTCTGCGCGGTCTTCATGCCGATGGTCGCGCCCTCGACGCGCACCGTCGACAGCGCAGGGTAGACGTGCGCGGCGGTGCTGAGATCGCCGAAGCCCATCACTGCGACATCGCGCGGCACGGCGATCTTCCGGCTGGCCGCTTCCGCCAGAACGCCCTGCGCGAGCGTGTCCGAACTGCAGACGATGATATCGGGCTTCGCTTCGTCGAAAAGGAGCGCCGCGCCCGCGCGTCCTGCCTGCAGTGTCGCGGGCGCCGGCAGTGTTCTGAAATCCGCATCGGCGATGCCGTGTCTGCGCAGTTCCGCGATCAGGCTCTTTGCCCGTCGCAAACCTCTCGGATCGTCGATCGAAACGATCCCGAACTTGCGATAACCCTTGCCGAGCAGATGCTGCGCCACTTTCTTGCCGACTTCCTCGTGCGAGAAACCGATGACCGTATCGATCGGCTTGCTGGTCAGATCCCATATCTCGACGACCGGAATCCGCGCCTTGGTCAGGCGCTCGACCGTCGCTTTCGTGTGGCTCGTTCCGGCAAGCACGATACCGTCGGGACGCCGGCCGAGAATCGCTTCGACGAGCGCTTCCTCGCGGGCCGTGGAATACGCGGTGAGGCCCAGCAGCGTCTGATAGCCGGCTTCGGTCAGCTTGTCGACGAGCGCCTGCACGGTGTCGGCGAAGATCGAGTTGGCGATGGTCGGCAGCAGGATCGCGACGAGCCGGCTCTTGCTGCTCGCGAGGCCGCCCGCAAGCATGTTGGGCACGTAGCCGGTGGCGCGCACCGCGTCGAGCACTTTCTTCTGCGTGTCGCTGCGCACGAGTTCCGGGCGGTTCAGCGCCCGCGACACGGTCATCGGTGCGACACCCGCGACTCTCGCGACATCGATCAGCGTCACGCTCTCCGGCTGCGCGGAAAGCGCGATCTGCCTGCTGGATATTTTCTTCGCCATGTTGGAAAGACGACTGCCTGTTTGTGTCGGCGCGGACCGGCCGCTCAGAAGAATTAGACCACGAACGCCGCGCCTTTCCGATGCATCGCGCCGTCGTGTTCATCGGGGAAAACACCGATGATTGCGCAATCAAAAAGCGTTGAATGATTGCGCAATCACTGTATTATCGATCGCAAGCAGACCACCCAGGAGACAAGCGTGGCAGTCCAGTCATCGAGCGCACAAAGCGGCGCGCCTCGCACAAAAGTGCGCTGGTTCATTCTCGCGATGATCTTCATCGTGACCGTGTTCAACTACGTGGATCGGGCGACGCTTTCGATCGCCGCGCCGAGCATGCGGCACGATCTCGGCTTCGACGCGTTGACGATGGGCATCGCGTTCTCGGCCTTCGGCTGGGCGTACACGGCCATGCAGATTCCGGGCGGGCTGCTTCTCGACCGCTTCGGCGCGCGCATCGTGCTTGGCATCAGCCTGATTCTCTGGTCGACGCTGACCTTCCTTCAGGGCTTCGTGCATCTCTTCGCATCCGCGTTCCTGATGCTCTTCGTGCTGCGCTTCCTGATGGGCATCGCCGAATCGCCCGCGTTTCCCTGCAACAGCCGCCTGACGGTGATGTGGTTCCCGAGCGCCGAGCGCGGCCTCGCGACATCCATCTTTCAGCTTGCGCAGTACTTCGCACTCGCGGTCTTCACGCCGATCATGACCTTCACGGTCAGCGCGTGGGGCTGGCATTACGTGTTCTTCACGACGGGCGCGGTCGGCATCGTCATCGGTTTCTGGTGGCTGCGGTCCGTGCGCGAACCGCAGCGCGATCATCGCGTCAATGCGGCGGAACTGGAATACATCGCGGCGGGCGGCGGTCTGCCGACGATGGGCGACAGTCCGCAGCCGTTCCGCTGGAAACAGGTCGGTGCGATCGCGGCGAACCGCATGATGATCGGCGTGTATATCGGCCAGTTTTGCCTCACGTCGATCACCTGGTTCTTTCTCACGTGGTTCCCGACGTATCTCATCGAAGCGAAGGGCATGTCGATTCTGAAGGTCGGTCTCGTCGCCGCGTTGCCTGCGATTGCCGGCTGCATCGGCGGACTCATCGGCGGCCTGTGGTCCGACTGGATGCTCAAGCGCGGCTTCAGCCTCACCGCCGCGCGCAAGACGCCGATCATCTGCGGCCTGATCCTGTCGAGCACGATCGTGGTTGCGAACTACGTCCATTCGACGACCATCGTGATTCTCGTGATGTCGATCGCTTTCTTCGCGAAGGGCGTCGGCAATCTCGGCTGGTGCATCGTCGGCGATGTGTCGCCGAAGCATGCAATGGGCATCAGCGGCGGCATCTTCAATCTGTGCGGCAATCTCGCGAGCATCGTGACGCCGCTCGCCATCGGCTGGATGATCAAGAGCACCGGATCGTTCGAAGTGGCGTTGACCTATGTCGGCGCGCTGTCGATCCTCGGCGCGTGTTCGTATCTGTTCATCGTCGGCAAATTGCAGCGTCTGGATCTCGACGATCACGACGATGGCGCGCAGAAACGCGCCGCTGCGCCCCTGAAAAACCGCGCCACTGCCTCGTAAGGAAGCAAACATGAACGCAACATCATCGCTCATCGCCGCGACGTCGAACGACTCGATCAAGTGGGTCCGCGTCGCCTCCACCTTTCTGCCGCTCGCCAATCCGATCAGCGATGCCAAGGTGCTTACCGGCCGCCAGAAGCCGATGACGGAAATCGCGATTCTCTTCGTCGAAATCGAAACCGCCGACGGTCATCGCGGTCTCGGCTTCAGCTATTCCAAGCGCGCGGGCGGCCCCGGCCAGTTCGCGCATGCGAAGGAGATCGCGCCGGCGTTGATCGGCGAGGACCCGAGCGATATCGCGCGGCTGTGGGACAAACTGGCGTGGGCGGGTGCGTCGGTGGGACGAAGCGGGATGGCCGCGCAGGCGATCGGCGCGTTCGACGTCGCGCTGTGGGATTTGAAGGCGAAGCGCGCGAACCTCTCGCTCGCGAAACTGCTCGGCGCGCAGCGAGCATCCGTGCGCTGCTACAACACGTCGGGCGGATTCCTGCATACGCCGCTCGATCAACTCGTGACGAATACCGACATTTCGCGCGAGAAGGGCATCGGCGGCATCAAGCTGAAGGTTGGACAGCCGGATTGCGCGCTTGACATCCAGCGCGTGCAGGCGGTGCGCAAGCACCTCGGCGACACGTTCCCGCTGATGGTCGATGCGAATCAGCAGTGGAATCGCCCGACCGCGCAGCGCATGTGCCGCATCTTCGAACAGTTCAACCTGATCTGGATCGAAGAGCCGCTCGATTGCTATGACGCGGAAGGCCACGCCGCGCTCGCCGCCCAGTTCGATACACCGATCGCAACCGGGGAAATGCTGACGAGCGTGTCCGAGCATTGGGAGTTCATCCGCCAGCGCGGCGCGGATTATCTGATGCCGGATGCGCCGCGCGTCGGCGGCATCACGCCGTTCCTGAAAGTGGCGACGCTCGCGGACCACGCGGGGCTCATGCTCGCGCCGCATTTCGCGATGGAGCTTCACGTGCATCTCGCGGCGTGCTATCCGCGCGAACCGTGGGTCGAGCACTTCGAATGGCTGGAGCCGCTTTTCAACGAACGCCTGGAGACCAAGGACGGCCGCATGATCGTGCCGACGCGTCCCGGTCTCGGCCTGAGTCTGAGCGAGCGCGTCGCCGGATGGACGGCGCAGGATGCGGAGACCGGCAGCCGCGGCTGAGGCGGTTTCCGGTCGAGATCAGACCAGCGCCTGCGTCACGTCATCGGAGAAGGGCATGCGCCGGCCATCGATCAGCACGCCGCCTCCATCTTGCGGATCGCGCTCTGCCTGCGGGCCAATCACCATGTTGCGCGCCGTCCGGTTGGTTTCCGGACGCCCAAGACAACGTGCCGAGCACATCGGAGGCGCGGAAGCGTCGCCGCAACGTTCGGCCGTGCCGCGACGTCGATGCCGGTGACATCGGCGCCGTAGACGAACGCGAGCCAGCGTCGCATCCAATCCATAGGATGCTTCGTGCGCCGATCCGTCAGGCTTCGCCGGTTACGAGCGAGCAGAATCGATCGAGGTCGATGTTGCCGCCGCTGATAATCACGCCGACGCGCTTGCCCTTGAGCGCATCCTTCATGTTCAGCGCGGCGGCCAGTCCGAGGCATCCGGTCGGCTCGACGAGGATCTTCATGCGGGACGCGAAGAACTTCATGGCGTTGACGAGATCTGCATCCGATGCAGTCAGGATGTCGTTTACATCGCGCTTGATGATGGCGAACGTGTAGTTGCCGAGATGCTGCGTCTGCGCGCCGTCCGCGATGGTTTTCGGCGTATCGATATGCACGATCCCGCCGCTGCGGAACGATTGCTGGCCATCGTTGCCCGCTTCCGGCTCGACGCCGTACAGCACGCATTGCGGCGCGAGCGCCCGGGTAGACAGCGCGGTGCCCGAGAGCAGGCCGCCGCCGCCCAAGGGCACGAAGAGATAATCGAGCGCGCCGGCGTCTTCGAAGAGTTCCTTCGCGGCTGTGCCTTGTCCCGCGAGAATGTCCGGGTGATCGTAGGGCGGAATCAGCGTGAGACCGTTTTCATCGGCGAGACGCTTGCCGATCGCTTCGCGATCCTCCGTGTAGCGGTCGTACCCGATTACTTTCGCGCCGTATCCCTTCGTCGCCGCCACTTTGGCTGCGGGCGCGTCGTGCGGCATCACGATCGTTGCAGGAATGCCCAGGAGCTTCGCGCACAGCGCAATGCCTTGCGCATGATTGCCCGACGAGAACGCGACGACGCCCGCTTTGCGCTGTTCGGGCGAGAAGCGCGAGAGCGCGTTGAAGGCGCCGCGGAACTTGAACGCGCCCATGCGCTGCAAGTTCTCGCACTTGATGAAGACTTCCGCGCCGGTCATGTCGTTCAGCGTGCGCGAGGTCAGAACTGGTGTGCGATGTGCAATGCCCGCGATGCGCGAAGCCGCGGCCTCGACGTCTGCGTAAGCAGGAAGCTGGGAAGGGGTCATGTCTGACTCGGAAGGATAGCCGTGTCTGTAAATTATGTCCAATAATGGACGAAATATCAATATCAGCCGCGCACCATACGCTATACAATGCGCCGAAACCTAGATGAATCGTCCAATGGCCAAGCGCAGACTCACGCCCGAGCAGAAAACCATCGTCGATCAGGTCAAGCACATCGCGGCGGGCCTGGGCGAAACGCTCGCGCCTTTCACCGAAGTCGTGGTTCACGATCTTCTGCATCCGAAGAACGCGATTCTCGCGATTTACAACAACCTGTCCGGGCGTGCGGTCGGCGATCCGGCGACCGAACTGGGCCTCGCGCGCATCGCCGATGCCGGATATCCGCAAGTCGTCGCGAACTACGCGAACCGTTTCGCGGATGGCCGGCAGGCGAAGAGCACGTCCATCGGCATAAAGGATTCGGACGGGCGATACATCGCTGCGCTGTGTCTGAATGTCGACGTGACGCTTATCCGCAGCATGACGACCATGCTGGAACAATTCTCCGCGCTCGCGAACGATGCGGTCAAGGAGTCGCTCGATCCGTCCGGCGCCGCGTCGTTGCGCGAGCGGATCGACCGGTACGCGGTCGGTCACGCGACGACGCCGCAATCGTTGCGCACCGATCAGCGCAGGGCGCTGATGCAGGCGCTCAAAGACGAGGGGTACCTCGAACTGCGGCGTTCGATGGAAACCGTCGCCCAGCACCTGGGCGTCTCGCGGGCGACGGTCTACAACGACGCGAAGTGAGACCGCTTGCGCCGCCGATCCATCGCCCGATAGTGGCATGAAGACACTGTTCGTCAGTGATGACGAAGCGGCGCGTGCGCTTGAGGGCGTACAGTTCGGCGCAGTTCAGAGCGGCGATCGAGGCGGAATTGGACGAGGACAGCGAAATCCAGCTACTGACGAGCCGTCCGAAACGGCCCTAGAGTTCCAGTAAGAGACATGAGTGAGTTGAGACGGGCGTATCCAGATACATCAAAAAGCGCACTCGCTTCGATGTGCTTCTGCCATTTCGGATGGTCCACGCTTGCGTGGCCTCGAGCGGCAGCGCCATCGACGCGCGCACTTCGCGTGCGCCCGGTTATGGCAACAGCGAGGTGAAACGCAAACGCATCAAGAGCACTTCGGTTGGGGCAAGACCGTAAGTCGACTTCGACAGACGGTGTATCGAGGCATCGTAAGTGTGAACCAGCACTTCAAACTGACGATGCTGGCAAGCAACCTGAAGCGAATGGCACGAATACTGACGGCCTTGCTGCAAGGCTGCTGGTGAGTCGGCATTGGTGCGCACGTCCGGCGTTTCGAGCATTCCCTTCGGATCCCTCGCTCCCTCAATTTTCCCCATCCCCTGCCGTAAACGAGCCATGTCAGATCGTCTTCCGCTGGAAGAAGGCTCAACGAGCGCATGCGTGTCGACCTCATAACCCTCTATTTGTTAGCAATCGGTACGCTCCTCGCCAGCAGCGGCTTGACGCTCTGGGAGCGCCGGTCGTATCCGCGGCGCAAACGCGAACTCGGCGTGCTCGCCGCCGGTTACGCCACGCTCGCGCTCGGCTGCGCCACCGCCTCGATCCGGCACGACGTCCCCGGCCTGCCCGGCGTCGCAGGCTCCGCGCTCGCGAATCTCATCATCGTCGGCGGTTATCTGCTGAATCTGCAAGGCGTCGCGCTGCTCAACGGACGCCGTTACGGCCGCATCTCCGTCGTCATCCTGTCGATGCTCGCGCTCGCCTGGGTCATCGCGGGCAAGCGCGGCGAAGCGGTCATGTGGGCCTACGTCAGCGCGACGCCCATCGCCGTCGTGTGCGGCCTGACCGCGCGCGAACTGCTCGGCACGCGCGATTCGAAATGGAAGCAGTCGCGCAATCTCGCCGTGGCCGTCACCGGCACGCACGCGCTCTTCTACGCGTTCCGGGTCACCATCCTGCCGTGGCTCGCGGCGTCGTTCGGACCGCATGTGCTGGCCATCGTCGGTCAGGCGACGATGTACGAAGGCGTGCTTTATTCCGTCGTCCTGCCGATGACCCTCCTGCGCCTCGCGCGCGACGAAGCCCACGCCGATCTGCGGCGCGAATCGCAGACCGATTACCTCACAGGCCTCGGCAACCGCCGATGGTTCTTCGAAGAAGGCGCATCCGCCATCCGCGACAGCAACGCCTTCGCGCCCGTGTGCTGTCTCGCGCTCGATCTCGATCACTTCAAGGCGATCAACGATCGCTTCGGCCACGAAGCCGGCGATGAAGTGCTGAAGTCGTTCTCGCGGACGCTGCGCAACGTGCTCGGGCGCGATGTGATCCTGGCGCGCATCGGCGGTGAAGAGTTCGCGGCGCTGCTGCCGGGGCACGAAAACGCGCGCGCCAAAGACCTCGCCGAAGCCGTTGTGCGCCGCTTCGCGCAGACGGTTACGCGCGCGGCGGGCGGCGTCGAAATTTCGGCGACGGTCAGCATCGGCATGGCGCGCTTCGGAACCGACGACGACACGCTGGCAAAGGTGCTCGCCGCCGCGGATCGCGCGCTTTACAGCGCGAAATCGCGCGGCGGGAACCGGCTGGAGATCGCATCCACGAAACTCGACGCCGTGAAGGGCGACAACGTCCGCGATCTCACGGCTGCGTCGACGGGAGCGAAGGCCGTCGAACGATCGGACGAATCCAGCAACCTGGCATGTTATCCGCTTGACAAATGACGGCCGCCCGTCCGGATCGACCGTAAAACGACCGCCCGGGCGCCGCCGAGGCGGATCACGTGGTTCGCACCGTGAAGCAGTCTGCCCGATGCCTAGGGAATTTTGACGCGGCGTCTGACAGATTTACCGGAGCCGACCGTGGCCGACTTTCTGGCAATGGACGTAAGGCAAGCCGACGTTCCCATCGCCGCTGTCGGCGCATCGGCCGGCGGCATCACCGCGTTGCAAAAACTGTTCGAGCGGCTTCCCGTCTCGATTCCCTTCGCGCTCGTCGTATTGCAGCATTTACCGGCCGACAAGACCAGCGGCCTCGCCAACCTGATCGCCCGATGGACGCGCCTGCCGGTCCGCGCCGCGACCGACGGCACCCGGCCCGTCGCCAATTGCGTGTACGTGCCGTCGCCGGACCGCATTCTGACGCTCGAAGACGGCGTGTTCCGCACGCGGCCTGCGGAGGGCGGCGAACGGCGTCCCGGCATCGACACGATCGACTCGTTTCTCGAAAGCCTGTCGCAGCGCGAGGCGCCGCGTTCGCTCGCGGTCATCCTCTCGGGCACCGGAATGGATGGCGCCGCCGGCGCGCTGCGCATCCGGCAGGCGGGCGGCGTCGTCATCGTTCAGGATCCGCTCACCGCGCTTTACGACGGCATGCCCAACGCCGTGATCCAGCGCGGCATCCACGATCACATCCTTCCTCTCGCGGCGATCGGTCAGCAACTGGTCGCCTGCGCCGATCCGGCATACGTGCGCCCGGTGCCGTCGGGCGGATCGGCGGTTGGCGCGTCGGAGACGCTCGGCCGCATCATCGAGCTGGTGCGTCAGCGCGCCGGGTTCGATCTGAGCGGCTATAAGCCTTCGCCACTGCTCTGGCGCATCCAGCAGCGCATGGACGCGCGCGAAATATGGTCATTCGACGACTACGCCTACCTCATCGAAGACGATCCGGTCGAACTCGAAGTGCTGGTTCGCGGCATTCCGATTCACGTGACCGAGTTTTTCCGCGATGCCGATGCCTGGACGGTCCTGCGCGATGAAGTGCTCGGACCGATCGTGTCCCGCCACGAAAAGCAGCGCACCGTGCGCGTGTGGACGCCCGCCTGTTCGACCGGCGAAGAAGCGTATTCCGTCGCCATGCTTTTGGATGAAATGTCGCAGGAACGCGCGGAACCGTTCGATTTTCAGGTCTTCGCAACCGATGCCGCGCCGGAACTCGTGGCGCGCGCGAGCCGTGGATTGTTTCGCGTCAAGTCGCTCGCCGGGGTATCGGAGGCGCGTCAGAGCCAGTACTTCTACAAGGTCGACGGCGCGTTCCGCGTGAAACGCTGCCTGCGCGAAAAGCTCGTCTGCGTGCCGCAGGATCTCATTTCCGATCCGCCGTTCTCCGGGCTCGATCTGGTCACGTGCCGCAACCTGTTCATCTATCTGGAATCCGAAACGGTCAGGACGCTGCTCTCAGTTCTGCACGGCGCGCTGCGCGTCGGCGGTGTGCTTTTTCTTGGAAAGAGCGAAGCGTATCCACTCGCCGGACAGGGCTTCGAAGTGGTCTCGTCGAAGTGGAACATCTATCGCAAGGTAGGCCCGATGCCCGGCGGCGGGCGCATGAGCTCCGTGCCGAGGCCGGCATCGAACGGCCAGGCGCTGGCGGCGGCGCTGCGCGTCGCGCACGAGCAGTTCGACGTTCCGTCGGTGCTGATCGACGACACGTGCAGCGTGCTTCGAACCTACGGCAACACGAAGGGCATTCTCAGGTTGCCGGCGGGCGAGCCGTCGCTGGATCTGACCGAACTCGTGCCGCGGCAATGGGCTGCGCGCCTCGAGCATGGCGTGCGGCAGGTGCTCGAGCGGCACGAGGCGATCGTCCTGACCGGCCTGCACGATGGCGACGCAAACAGCGCCGCCGCGAGCGTGCGGCTCACGCCGCTGCAAACGTCGAGCGGCGATGCGCGGGACCGCATACTGGTGTCGTTCATACGCGAGGACGACACGCTCGATGCGCTTCAGGCGGACGGCTCCTCCGTTCTTCAGGACGATCTCGGCATGGACGACGCCATCGACTGGAAGGACGAAGCCCGGATATCGCGCGAGGAAGTCGAAGCGTCGCACGAAGAACTGCTCGCGCTGAACGAAGAACTCAAGGCATCGAACGAACAGCTCAACCAGAGCAACGAAGACCTCGATCAAGCGAACGTCGAGCTGCAGGAGAACATCGCGCAACTCGCAATGCAAAGCCGCGTGTTGCTCTCCGGCGCGGTGATGACGCTGTTGCTCGATGCGGAACTCAAGCTCCGATGGTTCACGCCGTCCATGCGCGACCTGTTCCCGCTGCGAGACAACGATACAGGTCGCAGCATCGCCGATCTCGTTCCGATCTTCCGCGATCCGGATTTCTATACGGACATCCGCCGCGTGCTCGATGCCGCCGACCCGCGCGAAGCGGTCATCCGCAACGGCGGCGGCCGGTGCCTGCTGCGCAAGATTTTTCCTTATGTCGCGCAGACGGGCGTCATCGACGGCGTCGCGATCACCTTCGCCGACATCACCGACCGCGTGCACGCGGAGGTCGCGCTGCGTCGCAACGAGGCGTGGCTGTCGGCGCAGAAGGAAGCGTTTCAGGCGGCGATGAACGGCGAGCGGCTCGGCGCGTCGCTCGGCGTTCTGATACGCACGCTTGCGGCACAGGCCCAGGACGGACGCCGCTGCGCGTTCTACATCGCGGACGGAGACGTGCTGCACCATGTGGTCGGCATGCCGGACGCGTATGCGCAGTGTGTCGACGGTTTTCGCATCTCGCCCGAGTCGCTTGCCTGCGGTCTTGCGGTCGCGACCGGCGAGCCCGTCATCACGCGCGACGTGCTCGACGAACCCCGCTGGCGCTCGTGGACCTGGCTCGCGAAGAAGTTCGGCTATCGCGGCTGCTGGTCGTTTCCGGTCGAGACATCGGAAGGCAATCTCGTGGGCTCGCTCGCCATGTATTTCGATGAACCGCGTGGGCCGTCGCCGATGGATCTCGATCTCGCCGCCGCGTTCACGCAGACCGCCGGGATCATCATCTGGCGATATCTGCAAAGCGGACAGATCCGCGAACTGTGATCGCGGCGGCACCGGTCATGCGAAAAGCCGTTGCCTTTCACCATAGGGCAAGGGGTGATCGTCGAGCGTCTCGGAGCGGCCGCGCGACAGAAAGTCCGTCGCCAAAGCCTTCGTCTTGCCGAGCACGAGCTGCGAAATGCCGCTGCCCGCGCCGAGACGGCGCACGCCGAGCGGCCGCCGACAGGTTGCCCTCATCGACCGCGCGCGCCGGAACTGCATCGCTTCCAGTCGATCAACGTTCCGCACTACGCGTCAGATGCGCGAGAAAGGCGGCGCTCGCATCATCGAGCGGCTCTCTGGATTGTTCGAGCTTCGCGCACATGACCGCGCCTTCCCACGCGTTCCAGAAGTATCGCGAGAGTGCGGCGGTGTCCGCGTCCGCGTGAATCTCGCCGCTCGTCTTGCCTTCTTCCAGACACGCGCGGATTCGTCTGCGCCAGTCGTGCAGGACGTCCACGAGCGCCTTGCGGAAGGTTTCGTCGAGTGCGGCCAGTTCCTGACTCAGATTGCCGACGAGGCAGCCGCGCCGGAACGCATGACGCTCCATGCCGATCGCGGCATCCTCGGTGAACGCCTTAATGCGTTCGAGCGGGGAGAGGCTCGCGTCATTCAGATGCATGTCGAGCTTCCTGGCGAAGTACGCGTGATACGCCTGAATGACTTCGAGGCAATACGCGTCCTTGCTGTTGAAATAGTAGTGAAACGAGCCTTTCGGCACGCCGGCGAGCGCGACAAGTTCATCGAGCGAGAAGTTGTGGAAGCCCTTTTCTGTCAGGATCGCGACACCGAGCCGGATCAGCTCCGATCGGCGACCGCCATCTTTCTTGCTTGCCGCCGTTGCCATCGATATGACGTCCTTCGGATGATTGAGGCTATTGCTACCAGCCCGCGCTATACAAGGCGAAGAGCGCATCGAGCGCCGCGCCGAGCAGCCCGCACGCGGCAAGCCCCGGCTTGCCGGCAAGCGGTCGGCGCTGCCCGTGCACGTCGACGTCAACGTTTGGACGATGAATCCCGCCTGTACGGCGTTCGTGAGCCAGCCGATTCCCGCTGCGCGGAGGTGCCGCGACATCGCGATTGTCATCCGCGTGTCGAGCCGCTTCAGTGCTTTCCCGGAACGAATATAGGTTTTTGTAGACGACCAGTCAACTAGTGGCTATAACGTCGATAACCGACGAAGGGAGAACACACGATGACCGGACAGACCTTCAACGCCCTGATGCTGCGCGAGGAAGACGGCAAGACCATCGCCAGGGTCGAGACGCTCGGCTTCGATGCGCTGCCGCGCGAAGATACGCTCGTCAAGATCGACTACTCGACGATCAACTTCAAGGACGCGCTCGCCGTCACCGGCAAGGGAAAGATCGTCAGGACGTGGCCGCTCGTGCCGGGCATCGATTTCTCTGGTGAAATCATCGAAACGTCGAATCCGGATCTGCGCGCGGGGCAGAAGGTCGTGCTCACGGGCTGGAGCGTCGGCGAAAAGTACTGGGGCGGCTACAGCCAGTATCAGCGCGTGCGCGGCGAATGGCTGGTGCCGCTGCCGGAAGCAATCACGACGCGTCAGGCGATGATGATCGGCACGGCCGGCTTCACCGCCATGTTGTGCGTGAACGCGCTCGAAGACGCGGGCATCGCGCCGGCGAGCGGCCAGGTGCTCGTGACGGGTGCGTCGGGCGGCGTGGGCAGTGTCGCGGTCGCGATATTGAGCAAGCTCGGATACGAGGTCTGCGCGCTCACCCGCAACGAGCAGAAGCACGAGTATGTCAGGAGCCTCGGAGCAAAGTCGTTCGCCGATGGCCCCCGGTGGGCCGAGCCGCCGCGTGCGCTCGAAGCGCAGAATTGGGCCGCGGCCATCGACACGGTCGGATCGAAAGTGCTCGCCCGCGTGCTCGCGGAGATGAATTACAACGGCGTGGTCGCCGCGTGCGGACTCGCTGGCGGCGCGGATTTGCCGACCACCGTGATGCCGTTCATCCTGCGCGGCGTACGGCTCATCGGCGTGGATTCGGTGATGTTGCCGTCGAAGGATCGCATCGATGCGTGGAACCGCATCGTCGATGATCTTCCGGCTGCGCTGCTCGACGGCATCGCCGCAAAAACGGTCCGGCTCGACGAAGTGAGCGCGGCCGCCGAAGCGATGCTCGCGGGGCAGCTCAAAGGCCGGGTGCTGGTCGATGTGAACTAGTGCTTACGCGCTGGCCGTTCCGGACCGGCTGAGCGCGAAGCCCGAACCCATCCGCTGATAATGATTCGCCGCGTTCACGCCTTCCATCGAACGCTTGTACTGGCTGGAAAGATGCGCGTGATGCTCATGCGCCGCGCGCACGACGGCGGTATCGGCGATCTGGATGCGGCGGATCAGATCGAGCGCGGAGGCCGGCTGGTCCGCCTGCAACGACATGAGCAGCGGCGAGCGCGTCTCGGTGATGCGCGCCGCCTCGATCCAGTCGCCCGAACGCGCGCTCGCCTCGATGGCCTGCGTCATCTCCCACACCGTGTTCAGCAGATCGGCCTGATTCGATTGCGTCATGGCTTGCCTCAGCTCTTGTTCGACGCGAGCGCGCCGGCGCTGTTCGTGCCGCCGAACAACTGCGTCAGATATTGCGAGTTGTTATTCATCTGCGACATCAGCGTATTGAGCGCCGTGAACTGCGCGGTGTACGAATCCGTCAGCTGATTGGTGTACGTGGTCAGCGTGGCCTGCTGCGCCGTGAGGTTCTTCAGGTCCGCGTTGATCGACGTGGTGCGCGCGTCGAGCAGGCCGCCCGTCGCGAGGAAGTTGTTCAGCGACGTGTTCATCTTCGTGCCGACGCCGCTCGTCATGTTGAAGACCGAGGCCACCGTCGCCGGCTGGTTCGTGAGCGCGTTGGAGAGCGCCGTGTCGTCGACCTTGAGCGTGCCGTCCGGCTGCAGCGCGATACCGATCGACGCGAGGTTGGTCGAGCCGCCGCCCGAGCTCACGCTGCCGCTCACGATGCTCGCGAGCGTGTTCTTGATCGTGTTCATCATCGAGTCGCCGAGGAACACGCCGCCTTGCGAGCCTTGCGCCTGCGTGTTGTCGAACGAGGTCAGCGAAGTCGCCGTCGAGATGAAGTTGTTGTACGCCGTGACGAACGCGTTGATCGCGGTCTTCTGGCCGGTGGTGTCCTGAGCGATGGTCAGCGTCTGCGGCGTGCCGACAGCCGCCGAGGTCAGATTCAGCGTGATGCCGTTGATGGCCGTCGTCGAGCTGTTCGTCGCGCTTGTCACCGTGGTGCCCGCGACCGAGAAGAGGGCGTCCTGGCCGGCGACGCTCTGCGTCCAGTTGCCGGTCGAGGTGATCTGCGTGCCGGAGGTCGTCGTCTTGCCGTTCGCGTCGGTCGTCGTCGCGCCCGCGGCCGACGTGACGTTCAGGCTCGCGAGGTCGGACTGCGACGAACCCGCCGCGCCGCTCGTCGTCGCTTCGACCGAAATGGCGTTGGCGCCGCCCGTCGTCGAGGAGCGCAGCACGAGGTGCGCGCCGTCCGTGCCGTTGACGATGGTCGCCGTGATGCCCGGGTTATCCTTCGCGCCGTTGATGGACGAAGCGATGCCCGCGAGCGAGTTGTTCGACGAATCGACGTTGATGCTGAAAGACTTCGATCCGAGCGAAAGCTTGAGGCTGCCCGAATTGAACTGTTTGGTCGTGTCGAAGCCGCCGGAGGTCAGGCTTTGCGATGTCGCGATGTTCGTCACGTTGACGAGGTAGCTGCCCGCCACGGCGCCGGTGCCGGCGGTCGCGGTGATGCCCTTGCCATCGGAGGTCGCGGTGAAGGCGCCGAGCGCCGTGCCATCGGAAAGCCCCTCGACGGAGCTTTGCAGCAGCGACATGATCGACTTGAGCGTGCCGATTGCCGAAAGCTGCGTGTTGTCGTTCGTCTGCTTCGAGGTGATCGCCGCACTCTGGCCGGCCACCTTCGCGTTGACGATCGCCGTAATGAGCGAGGAGACGTCCGTGTTCGAGCCCGTCGAACCGCTGATGAGCGACTGCGCCGCCGACTGGAGCGCGCTGTTCGCGGACGCCGTCGCGCTGGCTACGGAGCTGGCCGTGCTGCTGGTGCTGGTCACCGTGGTCATGGACTTTCCCTTGAAACGTATCTGTCTCGCACCGGTACGTCATTGCGGACCGGCCGTGCTTGCATGCGAAAAAAGCGAACCGGGATGAATGAATCCCGATTCGCGTCAGTCCTGCTCCGGCCGAGTCGATCGAACGGCGGCACCCGATTGCCGCGCCGCCGTCCGTTTCGTCATTGCCGGTTCAACCTGCTATCTGCTCGCGGCGATTAGCCGAGGAGCTTCAGAACCTGCTGGGGCATCGAGTTCGCTTGAGCGAGCACCGAGATACCAGCTTGTTGCAGCACTTGCGCCTTGCTCAGGTTCGCGGTTTCCTGCGCGAAGTTCGCGTCGGTGATCTGCGATTGAGCCGACGACAGGTTGGTCGACTGTTGTTGCTGCGTCGTCGCGACCGAGCTGAAGCGGTTCTGCACAGCGCCCAGTTCCGATTGCAGCGAGTTCACCGACTTGAGCGCGTTGTCGATCGCTTCGATCGCTTGCGTCGCGCCGTTGGCCGTGCTGATGTCGATCGCCGAGACGGTCGGCACAGCGCGGTTTGCATCGTACGTCGCCAGTTCGGCCGTTTGCTGCGAGCTCGCCGTGGAGCCTGCGCCGCTCGTCGGCAGAGCCGTCGAAGCCAGCGTGGTCGTCGCACCCGAGGTCGACAGGACGTTCGAGATCTGGAACGTCGAGCTGCTGCCCGCGCCGGTTCCGAGCGCCTGGTTGTTCTGGTCGGTGTAGGTGTAGCCGCCGTTGCCGTCAGCGATGATGTTCACCGCCGTGATCGACGCGCCCGATGCCGTGTACGCGCCGCTGCTGCTGAGCGACAGACCGTCGACGCTGCCGACGATCGTGCCCGCCTGCGGGTTGCCGCCGCCGAGTGCGAGCGCCGAAACGTTCGCGTTCGAGCCGAGGTTGACGGAGATCGACTGACCGACGTTCGCGCCGATCTGGAAGGTCTTCACGCCAGCCGAGCCGTCGAGCAGGTTCGTGCCGTTGTACGTCGTTTGCGACGAGATACGGTTGATTTCGTTGATACGCTGCGAGACTTCCGATTGCAGCGCAGCCTTGTCGCTGTCCGACAGCGAGCCGCTCGATGCTTGCACGGAGAGCTGGCGGATACGTTGCAGGTTGTCGGTGATCTGGTTCAGGCCGCTCGATGCCGTCTGAGTCATCGACACGCCGTCGTTGGCGTTCGACACGCCCTGGTTCAGACCGTTGATCTGCGACGTCATGCGCGAGGCGATTGCCTGGCCGGCGGCGTCGTCGGCTGCGCTGTTGATGCGCTTGCCCGACGAAAGGCGCGTGATCGCCGAAGAGAGTGCGCTCTGCGTGCCGTTCAGGTTTTGCTGGGCGACGAGAGAGTTGATATTGCTGTTGATTCCGATCATGGCTTTATCCTTGTAAGGCCTTTTGCTTCCGCGAGACCCCCTCTTATTCAGAGGGCTGGGCGACGCTGTCTTCGGTCGCTTATATTGGTTTTCGGTCCCGCCGGGAAATTCTTTAGAAGAATTTGATGCTGCTTTCTATTTGCGCTCCGTCGGGCCTGAGCCGTCAGGGGCGCGGGTTTCGGCGCGGCCGCGCGAACACGCGGCACGCACCGGTGGAGAAACTAGCGGAGCAGGAATTCGATCCGGTCTACATCGAATACCGGAATCCCGTTTTCCCGCGACACATCGAGTCGCTCCGGAAAGTGGTTATCGACGAAAATCGCGCGTTCTTTAATATGCGCGGATTTGCGCTGAATATCGTCTATATGGATGATGGCGTCGAAAAGCCCGGCGCCGATGCGGGCATCGCGCAACGTGGTATTCACGTCGTGGCGATGGCGCGTAATCAGCGTAATGCGCTTGCCGTCGCCCTGCGCCTGATACAGAAACGCGATCACCGAGGGCGTCACGCGCCCGTCGATGATGAGCGTGTCGTCGAGATCGACGAAAACGTCGTCGTATTCATAGTCGAACACGGCGCGCGTCGCGATGTTGCGCTCGATCAGCGGCACGTGCTTGCAGTCGAGCGGCAGCAGCTTGCGTTTCATGAAGTCCTGCACGGCCATCAGCGGCAGATTGATGCCGCGCGCGCGCTGCGCGACCATCGTGCCGGCGATGCGGCACGATATTTCGAGCAGCTTCCATTCGCCGTTCGCGGCGCGCTTGAGCTGGAAGAACCACGGGCCGCGCATCGCGACGCGCGCGTTGATCGTCTCGGCGATCTCGCGGATGTCGGGCGTGAGTTCGACGAAGCGCGAACGCATCGAGATGCCGGCGCGCACGCGTTCGCGCGTGCGCGGGCCGGCCCAGACGAGTTCGCGCTCGAAGTCGGTGAAGCAGTCGACCGTGATTTCCTCGCCCGGCAGATATTCGACGAGCACCGGATGCCGCGTCGCCTCGATCGCCGTCCACGCCTCGTTCGCGTTGCGCACGACGGCGACGCCCTGGCCGCCTTGCCCGAGATCGGGCTTCACAACGGCGGGCCACGACTTCACCGCATCGACGTTCGAGAACATCGCGGGCGACCACGCGCAGTCGTCGAACAGCGTGTAGGTCGCGCTCTTTCTGCGCGCGACGTGCGTCGCTGCGGCGTCGCCGTTCACGAGGAAGAAGCCGAGCGCATCGGCGCGCGGCGCGAGATAGTCGAGCACAGTGTCGTGCGTCGCGAACACCATGTCGATCGAATGATCGGCGACGATGCGCGCGAAGCTCGCATCGAACGATGCGTCGGCGATATTGGGCACGTCGCCGATGTAGTTCTGAAAGCGCACGCGCCCGTGATCCTCGACGCTCGACGCGCCGAACAATTCGACGTGCACCGAATGGCGCAGCGCCTGATGAATCTCCGATGCGCTTTCCGAGCCGCAGGGAAAGACGAGCACTCTGACTTTGCTGTTCATCGTTATATGTTTCAAGAATAGGCGTGCGCGAGGACGACACGCGCGATGCGCTCCATGTCGTCCGCGCCGTAGCGCTGATCGCAGGGAAGGGCGATGCAATGGTCGACCAGATGCCGCTCGAACGCGCCGGGCGCGCTGCGCGCTTTGACGTCCGGCCAGTAAGTCGGCGTGAAGATGCGTTCGCGCAAGAGCGCGTCGCGAAGCCCGTCGCAGGGCGTGAGCAGCGGATAGCACAGCGGGCCGTCGATCGCATCGGCATCGAGCGCGAGCGCGTTCAGATGACCGACGCGTTCGTGCAGCGTCGCGAAGTTGGCGTTGCGGCGCACGCGCGCGCGCGTCTTGTCGACGCTCGCATAGAGATGCCGCGACAGTTGCGACATGCCTTCGGGCGTCGTGTCGATGAGTGTCTGCTCGGCCTGGCGGAAATCGTCGTAGCCTTCCTGCGCGCTATAGAGACGCTTGAGCAGATGCGGCATACGCGCGAGCGAATGCGCGTCGATCGCGCCGGGCTGGTCGACCGGCACGCTCGTGCGCAGCAATCCGCCATCGGGCATGCCGAAGAACTTGCGCGGCGATTGCAGCTCGGCAAGACACGCTTTCGACGATGCGAAGAACGCCTGCGATCGATCGAGCACGACGCGCGACGGATCGAAGCGCGCGAGCAAGGCCGTTTCCTGCGCATCGCATACGCCGAAGTAATTCACGTAAAGCAGCCAGTCGTGCGGCGCGAGCGTTACATCGGACGCGACGGCGAGCGTGTCGTCGAGCGCATAGAACGCGATCTCGATGCCGAGTGCCGTGAGCGGCGCGAGCATCGAATCGCAGATATAACGCGGCATCCAGACGCGACGTGGCGCGCCCGCCGCGAGCAGCGCGCGAAACGCCGCACGCGCCGATTGAAACGCGAGCAGATGCGGCCCGACCGGATCGTGCGGCGGCGCGAGCTCCAGCTCGAAGTAGCCGCCGATGGGCGCCTGCGGAACCTGCGTCGTCATTCGCGTGCTTCCGTCACGACGACGCGCACGTCGTTCTCCATGTGGTCCATCATCTCGCGCATCTGGTCGGCGGAGTCGAAGCGCAGGATCATGGTGCCGAGAATGTCGTGCGAGCCGCTGTACTTTCTGACCGCATCGCCGGGCTTGACCCACAGGCTTTGCTCGACGATATGTCCGCGCATGCGCTCGGACAGCCACAACGAATCGAACGCGCCGGTATCGAGCGAATGGATCATGTAGCTCGACCAGTGGCCATGCGCGGGCTTCATGTGCAGGCTCGAACAATCGAGGCCGAGCGCGGCATCGACGGTGTACTTGATCAGATCGACATCGGTCGCGTAGCGGATCACTTCCGGAATCAGACAGCCGCCGTTGCGCGGGCCGAGTTCGAGGAACCAGAAGCGGCCGTCTTCGGTGAAGATGAAATCGAAGTTGAGCGCGCCCGTCTTCATGCCGAGCAGATCGAGCAGGCGCTGCGTCTCGTCGTGCGCGACGCGCAGCAGCGCTTCGTCGTGCGTCGCGGGAAAGCTCTCGCCGATCGGCACGAGGCCGTTGCACAGCCGGTCGAAATGCTCGTCGGCCCAGCAGCGGAACGCGAGCTTGCCATCGACGATGAAGCCGTCGCCCGCGACCTGATACGACGCGCGCACGATGCGCTCCTCGATCACCACTTTCTTCTCGCGCGAGAACGACAGCGCGGAGTCGAAGGCGGCGTCGAGATCGTCTTCGTGTTCGAGACACGTCACGCCCTTGCTGCCCGACGAATCCACCGGCTTCACGAACACCGGCATGCCGAGTTCGCGCGCCCACGCGCGGGCCGCCTCGCGCTCGTAAAACGATTGCGAACGCGGCACGTTGAAACCGTTCGCGGCGAGAAACGCGCGGAACAGGTCCTTGCGCGCAAGGGTCAGCACGGCGTCGTACGGATTGGACGGCAGGCCGAGTTGATTGCCGACCCACGCGGCGGTCGGCGCGGCGGGATCGGACGCATAGGCGACGACGCCGTCGATTTCCAGGCGGCGCGCGAGCGCGAGCACCGCGTCGCGATCGGTCGTCGAGACGTTGTGCGATTCGTGCGCGAGCGCGTGTCCGGGATTGTCCGGCAGATAGTCGCAGGTGATGACGTAATGCCCCTGTTCGAGCGCGTAGCGGATCGGGGGCAACTGGGTCGGGGCGGCGCCGAGAAAGAGAATTCGCTTCATGGCCAGATCAGAGGTCGATGCAATTCACGATGCGATGCACATCGTCGTCCGCGAGATCGGGATAGATCGGCAGACACAGGACTTTCGATGCCGCGGCTTTCGCGTTCGGCAGGTTGCTCGCATTCGCCGAGGGCAACCCGCGATACATCGGGAAGTCGGACACGAGCGGATAGAAGTAGCGGCGCGCATGGATGTTTTCATCGCGCAAGTGCTGATAGAGCGCGTCGCGGCTGATCGGATAATCCGGCTCGACGAGGATCGGAAAGTACGATCGATTCGTCGAATCTTCCTCGGGGTTCAGGCAGCGAACGCCCTTGACATCGGCGAGCAGCGTGCGATAAAGCCGGTCGATTTCCTTGCGGCGTTCGAGCGCGCGATCGATATGCTGCAACTGGAGCATGCCGAACGCCGCGTTCACTTCGCTCATCTTGCCGTTGATGCCGGGCGCGACGACCGTCACTTCATCGACGAAGCCGAAGTTCTTCAGATGATCGATGCGCTGTTTCGTGCGCGCGTCCGGGCACACGATCGCGCCGCCTTCGAACGTGTTGAAGACCTTGGTCGCATGAAAGCTCAGCACGGCGAGATCGCCCCAGCGCAGCACGCTGCTGCCGTCGCGCTGCACGCCGAACGCGTGCGCGGCGTCGTAGATGACTTTCAGGTTGTAGTTGTCGGCGATCTTCTGGATTGCTTCGACGTTGCACGGACGGCCATAGCAATGCACCGGCATGATCGCGGTCGTCTGCGGCGTGATGGCCGCCTCGATCTTCGACGGATCGAGATTGAGCGTGTCCGGATCGATGTCGACGAACACGGGCTTGATGCCGTTCCACAACAGCGAATGCGCGGTCGCGACGAACGTGTAGGGCGTCGTGATCACTTCGCCGGTGACGCGCAGCGCCTGCAGCGCGGTGACGAGCGCGAGCGTGCCGTTCGCGAAGAGCGCGATGTGCTCGACGCCGAGATAGTCGCAGAGCGCCTTTTCGAGTTGCTGATGGAACGGGCCGCCGTTGGTCAGCGTCTTCGAGTTCCAGATTTTCTCGAGATAGGGAATGAACTCGCGCAACGGCGGCAAGTAAGGCTGCGTGACGTAGATGCGCTCGTCGGCCGCAGGATAAACCGCGCGAACTGCGTTGCTGGCACTCATGTGTTTCCTTTCGCCCCGATGCGCGGGGCAACGTGTTGGCGTCTTCAGAGAATCGGTGTGTCGATGAACGCGGCGGCTTCGCCCCGGCACCAGCGTTGCCACATCGTCCGCAATACGCTGTTCATGCCGGCGGCGATGATGTCCGGACGAAACACCGGCGACTGGCTGCAACGCTCGCGCATGCCCAGGCGAATCATCGCGAGCTCGTCGGGATGGCGCGCCCAGTACAGCGCCTTGGCGACGAAATCGTCATGGCTCGACGCGGTGAACTGCGAGAGTCCGACATGCGCGAGCGTCGTCGAACCGCCGCGGCTCGGCACGGTGTCGCCGGGGAGCGTGAGGGTCGGCACGCCCATCGAGAGCGCGTGGAGATTGGTCGTGCCGCCCGCGTACGGGAACGTATCGAGACACAGGTCCACGTGATGATGCTGCTGCAGATACATCGCCATGCGCGCGCGCGGATGGAACGTGAGCCGCTCGCGGCCGATGCCTTCGTCCGCGAACCAGCCGCTGACCGTCTCGATGCTGTCGTCGGCGGGCAGGCCGCCCAGCAACATGCGCGCATCGGGCAGCTCGCGCAGGATGCGCGACCACAGCGCGATCACTTCCGGGCGCAGCTTGTTCAGGCGATTGAAGCTGCCGAACGTGGCGAAGCCGTTGCGCAGCAAGGGCAGACCGTTCACCGGCGGTGCGACCGACGACGGCAGAAAGGGCGCGACGGCCGGCAGATACGCCATCTTTTCGAGGAAGAGATCGTGCATCGGGCCGGGCGGAACGAGATGCTGGTCGGCGAAGAAATAGTCCATCGCTTTCAGGCCGGTCGTGCCCGGATAGCCGATCCACGTCGCCTGCACCGGCGCGGGCTTGCGCGCAAAGCTCATGAGGCGGTTGCGCGCGGTGTGCCCCGACAGATCGATCAGGATGTCGATGCGATCGGCGCGAATGCGCTCGGCGACGGCGGCATCGCTCATCGACGTGACATTGGTCCACGTCTCGAAGTGCTTGCGCAGCCGTTCGGTCACCTGGTCTTCGCCGGTGTGATTCGAATACGCATGCAGCGACAGGCTATCGAACGCGGACAGCGGGCCGAGCACCGGCTCCAGAAAGTTGGCGACCGCGTGCTGCAGGAAGTCACCCGAGACGAAGCCGATCTTGAGCTTGCGTTCGGGATCGCGCGAATTGCGATGCGGCTCCCACTTCGCGCGCAGCGGCGTCTCGTGGCGCTCGCCGTAGGCGACGTGTTCCGCGAAGAGCGTCGCCGGGTCCATCGACTCGTTATGGCTCAGGCAAAACATCATGTTGCTGTGCGCAAGATCGTAGTCCGGCTGGAGTTCGAGCGCCTTGCGGAAGCACTGCTCCGCTTCGGCGAGGCGGCCCTGTTCGAGATAACCGCTGCCCATCGTGCAATACGCGAAGGACGAATCCGGCGCGAGCTCGATGCTGCGCTTCACGCACGCCTCGGCCTCTTCGAGACGGCCGACCGATTGCAGCGTCATGCACAGCACGCGGTGCACTTCGTAGTAGTTCGGATGCCGTTCGATGATCGCGCGGCACGTCGCCTCGCTTGCATCGTGATGACCGTTCATGCGATGCACATCGGCGAGGATCGTGTGCGTGACGTAGTCGTCGGGATTGAGTTCGACGGCGCGTTCGAGCGGCGCGGCGGCTTCGGGATAGGCGCCGAGGCGCTGCAGCGCGAGACCGAGCACGCGCCACGCGACGAGGTTGTCGGCGAAGCGTTCCGTGAGCGCGCGCGCCTTGTCGGCGGCTTCCGCGATGCGGCCTTTGTTGTACAGCGAGACGATCATCGCGGTTTCCTGCGGCGTCGCCTTCGTGCGGCCCGGATGCTTCGCGACGGCCGGCGGGCTCACGGCTTCGGGCGCGGGTGCGGGTGCCGGCGCGGCATCGGCGGCGGGCGCGGGCTGGATCGCGAGCGCGCCTTGCCGAAGCTGCGTGGCGATCGTCATGCGCGACACGAGGATGTCGATGGCCGGTCCGCCCAGGCCGCGCTGCTGCGCCATTTCGAGCGCGATCCACGCGGCATCGACGTTGCCCGACTGCGTGAGGGCATCGACATAACTGACCCAGTACGCGCTGGCATTCGGATTGACGCCGATGGCGTTTTCGAGCAGCGGCAATGCGGCCGCGCTGCGCCGCGTCTGCAGGAGCAGCAGGCTCAGGTTGTAGTTCGTGTCGGCGTGGGCCGGTTCGACGTCGAGGACGGCGCGGTACAAGGTCTCGGCGCTCTCCAGATCGCCCGCGTTGTGCTGGGCGACGGCGTTCTGGAACACGCCCTGCACGGCCTCCCGATACTGCGCTTCGATGGCGTGTGCGTGATCGTCCGGAGACAGGGTGTCGGTTTGCATGGGTTCCAGTCCAATTTCGTTCACGAGATTATGAACAGGGCGCCTTCGAAGCAATGGCTCGAACTGGAGGGCAAGAAGGGGTTATTTCTACTGATCGGCGGCGGGGCCGGATCGGGGCGGCGGGCGGTTTTTGTAGAAATTACAGCGCGGCTCGCGCGCGACTCGACGCGTCGGAGCGTCAGAGCATCGGCATATGCAGATGGTGCGGATCGGCCATCATGTCGGCTACGCGTCGTAGCGCCTCGCGGCATTCCTCGCGATTCTGCGGCCCGCCGAGACACAGGCGCAGCGCGTTCGGCGGATTGCCGTCCGTCGAGAAGGCGGCGCCCGCCACCGCGCCGATGCCCTGATTGCGCAACTGCATCGCCAGTTCGGGCGCGCTCCAGTCGCACACGGCAGGCACGGGCAGCCAGAGGTGAAAGCCGTGCGGGTCCGCATCGAAGGCGAAGTCGCGCAGTTCCGACGCGGCGATCGTCTGCCTCGCGGCGGCTTCTTCGCGGATGGCGTCGAGTGCGTGGCGCGCGGTGCCGTCGTTGACCCACTGCGTCGCGAGCAATACCGTGAACGGGCTCGGCATGACGGTCGTCGCCCGCAACGCGCCCGCGATGCGTTGCGTCTGCCTCGGTGTCGGCGCTTTCAGATAGCCGATGCGCAAGCCCGCGCCCAGCGTCTTCGACAGACCCGTCACGTGATACGTCAGCTCGGGCGCGAGTTCGGCGAGCGTAACGGGCGCATCGACGGGCAACATGCCGTACGGCTCGTCTTCGATGATGGGCACGTTGTAACGCAGCGCGACATCGGCGAGCGCTTCGCGGCGCTGGCGCGTCAGCGTCAACGTGCCGGGATTCTGCAACGTCGGATTGCAGTAGAAGCCGCCGGGCTTTTCCGTCTTGCAGAGCGCCTCGAACGCGTGCGGCAAGGGGCCTTCGTCGTCGCGCGCGAGTGCCAGCAAGCGCACACCGAGTTGCGACGCGATCGCCTTGATGCCCGGATACGCGAGCGAATCCAGACAGATCGTCTCGCCCGGACGCGCGAGCTGCGAGACCAGCGCGACGAGCGCGCCGTGAATGCCCGGACAGACGAGCACGGTATCGACATCGCAGCCGGGTACGCGCGTGCGCAGCCAGTCGCGTCCCGCCGCGCGATCGGCCGCCGTGCCGCCGAAATCCTGATAGCGCAGCAACTGAAAGGGGTCGGCGCGCTCCATCAGACTCGCCGCCGATGCGCGCAGCCGTGCCGCGAGCGCGGGCGGTTCGGGCGGCATGTTCATCGACATCTCGACACTGCTGCCGCCCGCGAGCGGCAACGTCTGCGTTCTGCCGCGCACGAACGTGCCGCTGCCCGCGCGCGCATCGAGCAGGCCGCGCTTGCGCGCTTCCGCATACGCGCGCGCGACCGTCGTGTAGTTCAGTCCGAGCAGTTCGGCGAGATCGCGCAGGCCGGGCAGCCGGTCTCGCGGGCGCAACCGGCCGCTCGCCAGATCCTCTTCGATCAGATCGGGAATCGTCAGATACGCGGGTCTTCGGCTGTCTTCCAGCTTTCTGATCCAGTGATGCGTGGACTGATTCATGACCGCGATGTCCGAAGCGTTGAGTTCGATCGACGTTAGCACGACAAATCAATCGGCCGAAAAGAGATTGCGTATGCCGATCGCAGTTGATCGCATTGATCGCATCGATGCACGGCTTCGGTGTGCCGCGCACCACGCGCATGCCGTTCTGCGCTGAATTCGTGCGCGTGCTGCAAGGCACAGGAATGACGCGGCGCGCTGCGAAGTCCAGCGCATCAGGCTTCGCGCAAAATTTTTGGATCGCGCATGCAAGTTCCGGTTTGCTTGATTGCAGAGTGATTGCATTTCGCGGGCCAATCATTGGCATATCCGTTGCGTTTGAGCGCCTGCCGCCGCGACGAATGCGATCGAGATCGACGGCTCATTCGCGAACCCATCCATCGGAGAGTGCCATGCCCGCAGTCAATCAACCGCTTCACAAGAACGGTGACTATCTCGTCGACTACGAAGAGAAAGTCTTCGAGGATGTGAAGGCCGAACCCGGCGAAAAGGCGCTCGTCACGTTTCATACGGTCGCGTTCGAAGGCTCCATCGGCTTCGTGAACATGCTTCAGGCAACGCGCCTGCAACGCAAGGGCTTCGATACGTCGGTGCTGCTCTACGGCCCCGGCGTCACGCTCGGCCTGCAACGCGGCTTTCCCACGCTCGGCGACGAAGCCTTCCCCGGCCATCTCAACTTCAACAAGCAACTGCAGAAGTTCATGGCCGAAGGCGGCAAGGTGTACGCATGCCGCTTCGCGTTGCAGGCGCTGTACGGACACGGCGAGGCTTCGCTCATCGAAGGCATTCGTCCGATCAACCCGCTCGACGTGCTCGATCTCCAGTTGCTTCATCGCAAGGAGAACGCGCTCGTCATTCATACCTGGACCGTGTGACGATCATGTCCGATGCCTTGTCGAAAAAGCGCATCGTGCGCGCCGCCGCCGTGCAGATCACGCCGGACTTCGAGCGCCCGAACGGCACCGTCGACCGCGTTTGCAGCACCATCGACGAGGCCGCGAAGCAAGGCGTGCAGCTCATCGTGTTTCCCGAAACCTTCGTGCCGTATTACCCGTACTTCTCGTTCGTGCGCGCGCCGGTGGCATCGGGCGCGGATCACATGAAGCTCTACGAGGAAGCGGTCGTGGTGCCCGGCCCGGTCACGCAGGCGGTGGCCGAACACGCGCGGCTCGCGAACATGGTCGTCGTGCTCGGCGTGAACGAACGCGATCACGGCAGCCTGTACAACACGCAACTCGTCTTCGATACCGGCGGCCAGTTGCTGCTCAAGCGCCGCAAGATCACGCCGACGTTCCACGAACGCATGATCTGGGGACAAGGCGATGCAGCGGGACTCAAGGTCGTCGAAACGGGCGTCGGACGCGTCGGCGCGCTCGCGTGCTGGGAGCACTACAACCCGCTCGCACGCTATGCGCTGATGACGCAGCACGAAGAGATTCATTGCAGCCAGTTCCCGGGCTCGCTCGTCGGGCCGATCTTCGCGGAGCAGATCGAAGTGACGATCCGCCATCACGCGCTGGAGTCGGGCTGCTTCGTCGTCAACGCGACGGGCTGGCTCACCGATGCGCAGATCGAAGCCGTCACGCCCGATCCGAATCTGCAACGCGCGCTGCGCGGCGGCTGCAACACGGCGATCGTCTCGCCCGAAGGCCAGCATCTCGCCGAGCCTTTGCGCGAAGGCGAAGGCATGGTCATCGCCGATCTCGACATGGCGCTCATCACGAAGCGCAAACGCATGATGGATTCGGTCGGCCATTACGCGCGGCCCGAATTGCTGAGCCTCGCGATCAACGATCGCCCGGCCTCGCCCGTCACTTCTTTCAAGGACACCCACGACGATGAACGCCCGCGAGAACCTGCCGGCATCGAGCCGGCAATTGATGACTGAGCTTCAGTCGACGGGCCTGCGGCTCGCCGATCCGCGCGCAGGCGTGTCGAGCCGGCGCGGCGGCGCGGGACCGTCGGATCACAAGGCGGTGACGGTCGATGGCGTCACCATCATGGTGCCCGTGCATACGAGCACCGCATGGGAATCGCCGTTCGTCGCCGGCGAGCCCGACGAGAACGGACGCAGCGCGCTCATGCGCAACGCGATTCCGATTGCGAGCATCGGCTTTCCGAAAGCGCCGCGCTTCTATGCGATGCAGACGCTCGATGGCGTGCCGTACTCGCACATCGCCACGCTGCACAGCGCCGACGTGCTCGCGACGACGGTGCTGCAAACCTGCATCCGCTACGAAAGCCGCCGCAAATCGTGCAAGTTCTGCGCGATCGGCCAGTCGCTCGCGGCGGGCCGCACGATCGCGCGCAAGACGCCGGAGCAGCTTGCGGAAGTGGCGCGCGCCGCCGTGCTGCTCGATAACGTCAAGCATATGGTGCTCACGACCGGCACGCCGCCGACCTCCGATCGCGGCGCGCAGATCCTCTGCGAAAGCGCGTTCGCGATCAAGGCCGCGGTCGATCTGCCGATCCAGGCGCAATGCGAGCCGCCCGACGACGACCGCTGGTTCGAGCGCATGAAGGCGAGCGGCATCGACACGCTCGGCATGCATCTCGAAGCGGTGACGCCCGCCGTGCGCGAACGCATCATGCCGGGCAAGGCGAGCGTGCCGGTCGCGCGTTACATGGAAGCCTTCGAGAAAGCCGTCGCCGTGTTCGGACGCGGCCAGGTGAGCACTTACATTCTCGCGGGGCTGGGCGACAGCGCGCAGGCCATCGTCGATACGGCGCGCGAACTCATCGCGCTCGGCGTGTATCCGTTCGTCGTGCCGTTCGTGCCGATCAGCGGCACGCCGCTCGAAGATCATCCGGCGCCCACGCCCGAGTTCATGCGCTCGGTGCTGGCGCCCATCGGCGCAATGCTCACAAGCGCCGACATGCGCTCCGCCGATATCAAGGCGGGCTGCGGCAAATGCGGCGCGTGCTCGTCGCTTTCTTCGTACGAGGTCTGATCATGTTCGTCGAAGCGATGGAGGGCGATGCGTTCGATCTCAGCTACACGCCGGTCGAATATCGCGTCAAATGGGCGACGCTGCCGTGGGAAGCGGCAGAAGCGTACAAGCTGCGCCGTGCGGTGTTCTGCATCGAGCAGGGTGTGTTCGTCGGCGACGATCGCGACGAGATCGACGCGCGCGCGCAATTGCTCGTCGCGCTGAGCTGCGTGGCGGGGATGCCGGAGCAGGTCGTCGGCACGGTGCGCATCCATGAAACGCAGCCCGGCGTATGGCTCGGTTCGCGGCTCGCGGTGCATGCGTCGTTCCGCTCGCACGGCAAGATCGGATCGACGCTGATCCGGCTCGCGGTGTCGAGCGCGCATGCACTCGGCTGCGAAACGTTTCTCGCGCATGTGCAGGCGCAGAACGTGCCGCTCTTCAGGCGTCTGCGCTGGGATACGCAGCGCGAGGAAACGCTCTTCGGCCGCCCGCATCATCTGATGCGCGCGCAGCTCGACGCGTATCCGCCGTGCGTCACGCCGCAAAGCGGTTTCGTCGCGCTGGCGCGGAGGCTGCCGTGAGCGCGCTGACGGAACTCGTCGAACGGCTGCGCGACAGCCGCGGCTTTCGTCACAAGAGCGATATCTCGCGCGTGCTCGCGCACTTGCCCGCGGATGCGCAGCCCGTCGCGATCGGCGACGACTGCGCCGCGATCGCCGACGGCGACGGCTATCTGCTATTCGCGATCGAAGGCATGGTGAGCGACTTCGTCCGTTCGATGCCGTGGTTCGCGGGCTATAGCGGCGTGATGGTGAACGTGAGCGACATCTACGCGATGGGCGGACGTCCGCTCGCCGTCGTCGATGCGCTATGGAGCGGCAACGCCGACGATGCCGGCGACGTGATCGCGGGCATGGCGGCGGCATCGGCGGTGTATGGCGTGCCGGTCGTCGGCGGACACAGCAACGTGCGCAGTGACGGCGCGCAACTGGCGGTCGCGATCCTCGGCCGCGCGAACAAGCTCCTGACGAGTTTCGATGCGCGCCCCGGCGATTCGCTCGTGATGGCCGTCGATCTGCGCGGCAGTTTCGAAGAGCCGTATCCGTTCTGGAATGCATCGGTCGGAGCGCCCGCGGGCCGCGCCCGTGCGGATTTCGAATTGCTTCCCGCGCTCGCCGAGGACGGCCTGTGCGATGCCGCGAAGGACATCAGCATGGCGGGCGCGCTCGGCACCGCGCTGATGCTGCTCGAATGCTCGAAGGCGGGCGCGCGCATCGACCTCGATGCATTGCCGCGTCCCGTGCACGTCGATTTCGAGCGCTGGCTCACGGCCTTCCCGAGCTTCGGCTTCGTGCTCTCCGTGCGTCCGCAACATGTCGATGAAGTACTCGCGCGCTTTGCATCGCGCGACATCGCAAGCGCGGTGATCGGCGAAGTGGACGCCTCGCGCGAAGTCGTCGTGACGCGCGCGGACGATGCCGCGCTGCTCTGGAATCTGAACGAAGCGCCATTCATATGCGCGCGATGACAATCGAGGCCGGAACATGCCAGTCATGCACTTTCTGATTCGCTGGCCGGACGGCGTGGAGGCGAACTGCTATTCGCCATCGACGATCGTCGGCGAATTCTTCGCGGCGGGCGAAAGCTATACCGTCGACGATTTCGTATCGCGTTCGCGCGAGGCGCTCTGCATCGGCTCGGAACGCGTGCGCGAGAAGTATGGCTTCGCCTGCTCGGCCGCGCTCGATCAGCTTGCGCGCATCGAGGAAGAGGCGAGCCGCTTTCGCGAAGCCCGCGATGCGCGCGTCACCGTGCTGGCGCTCGATTGAGCCATCTTGCAAAGGAGAAGGACCATGTCGAACACGGAAGCAGCGCAGAGCGCGCCGGCTCATTACAGCGTGATCGTCGTCGGCGGCGGGCAGGCAGGGCTGTCGGTCAGCCACTATCTGCGGCAGGCGAACATCGATCATCTCGTGCTGGAAAAACACAGCGTCACGCATACATGGCGCACGCAGCGCTGGGACTCGTTCAGCCTCGTGACGCCGAACTGGCAATGCGCGCTGCCGGGTCATCCGTATCAAGGCGCTGATCCGCACGGCTTCATGAAGAAGGACGAGATCATCGCCTATCTCGATGCCTTCATCGCCAAGGTCGACGCACCCGTGCTGGAAGGCGCCGCGGTGACGCGCGTGAGCCGCGACGCGCACGGACGATACGACGTGAGAAGCACACGCGGCGACTTCACCGCGGACCAGGTCGTGGTCGCCTCGGGCGGCTATCACACGCCGATCGTGCCGCGCATGGCCGAGCGCCTTGCGCCGGACATCGTGCAGATGCAGTCGTCGGAATATCGCAACGCCGATGCGCTGCCGCCCGGCGCGGTGCTCGTCGTCGGTTCGGGGCAGTCGGGCGCGCAGATCGCGGAGGACCTGCATCTCGCGGGCCGCAAGGTGCATCTCGCGGTCGGCGAGGCGCCGCGCTGCGCACGTTTCTACCGCGGCCGCGACGTCGTCGACTGGCTTGCCGACATGCGTTACTACGACATGCCGGTGACCGATCATCCGCTGCGCGAAGGCGTGCGCGACAACACCAATCACTACGTCACCGGCCGCGACGGCGGGCGCGACATAGACTTGCGCCGCTTTGCGCTCGAAGGCATGGAACTGTTCGGGCGCCTCGGAGATTTCCGCGACGGCAAGCTGCGCTTCGCCGCGAATCTGCGCGCGAATCTCGACGACGCGGACGATACCTACAATCGCATCAACGCGAGCATCGACGGATTCATCGCGAAGCACGGCATCGATGCGCCGCCGCAAGCGCGCTACGAACCGCTATGGCAGCCCGCTTCCGAGCGCACCGAACTCGATCTGCAGGCGAGCGGGATCACCTCGATCGTGTGGTGCATCGGCTTCACGCCGGACTTCGCTTGGCTCGACGCGCCGGTGTTCAACGGACGCGGCTATCCAGCGCATCTGCGCGGCGTGACGGCGGTGCCGGGGCTTTATTTCGTCGGCTTGCCGTGGCTGCATACGTGGGGCTCGGGCCGCTTCTCCGGCGTCGCGCGCGATGCGCAATTCATCGTCGATACGATCTGCGCGGAACGGGCGAGCGCGCCGGATCGCGAGTCGGCTGCGTGCGCGTGAAGGATCGTCATGCATGATCACGCATCTTCTTATCGCGCCGGCATGCCGCAGCTGAATCTCGCGGGTCTGTCGGAGAACTGGCTGCTGAAGGAATGCGGCGACCGGCACTGGGACGCGCTCGCGCGCGAAACGCAGAGCGACTTCATCGCCGATGAAGGCAGCCGCGCCTATGCGGCCTTCACGTCGATCAGGCTGCATGCGAGCGGCATCCACGACGTGCGCGAGAACGATACGTTCGGCATTCGCACGGCGCTATCGCGCATCGGGCCGGTGCGTCATGTCAGCGAGCATCGCGTGGAAGGCGGGCGCGGCGAGATCGCTGCGCTGTCGATGCTGTCGACCTTCGTGCGCCGCACCGAAGCGCGCAGGAACCGCTCCGTCGCGCGGGCGACTTTTTCTGCGCTGAAAGGCCATGTCGCGCCGATGAGTCCGCTCGTCGCGGGTATGCAGGACAGGGCGCGCCGCTTGCGTCTGCGGGAGCACGATGCGAACGTCGCCGCGCTCGGCTTGCACGATGCCGCGTGCGCGCCGCTCGAATTCGTGCCGTGTCCGTACAACGACTTCAACGGCGCGGACTTCCTCTATTTCGCGAGCTTTCAGGCGTTCGTCGATCGTGCGGAATGGCAGACGTGGCGTCTGCACGACGCGCCCGCGCTCGTATCGCGCGAACTGCACTATCACGGCAACATTGACGTGGGCGAAAGCATCCGCCTGACGTTCCGCCGCGCGTTCCTCGACGACACGCGCATCGCGCACTGGTGTGAGATCGAACGCGGCAGCGACGGCAGAAAGATCGCCGATGTCCTCACGCACAAAACAAGGAGACGCGCATGAGCCGTCCTCGCCGTGTTCCGCTAAAGCCGCTTTATACGCAAGCGGATATCGAGGGCATCGCGCATCTCGGCACGCAACCCGGCGCCGCGCCATTCGTGCGCGGGCCGTATGCGTCGATGTACACAGCCAGGCCCTGGACGATTCGCCAGTACGCCGGTTACGCCGACGCCGCCGATTCCAATCTCGCGTTGCGCCGGGCGCTCGAACGCGGTGCGCAGGGGCTGTCGATCGCCTTCGACTTGCCGACGCAGCTCGGCTACGATTCCACCGACGACGCAGCGCGTGCCGACGTCGGTCTCACGGGCGTGGCGATCGATACGGTCGAAGACATGACGCGTCTTTTCGACGGCATCGCGCTCGATCGCGTATCCGTCTCGATGACGATGAACGGTGCGGTGCTGCCGGTGCTCGCGGCGTTCATCGTCGCGGCGGAGGAGCGCGGCATTCCGATGACGGCCCTTCGCGGCACGGTGCAGAACGACATCCTCAAGGAGTTCATGGTGCGCAACACGTGGGTGTTCGCGCCGCAGCCGTCGATGCGGATCGTTGCGGACGTTGCGCAGTTTCTCGGCGAACATATGCCGCGTTTCAACGCATTGTCCGTATCGGGCTATCACTTTCAGGAAGGCGGCGCCGACGCATCGCTCGAACTCGCGCTCACGTTCTCGAACGCCATTGCGTACGTTCGCGCGCTGCGTGAACGAGGCTTGCCCGTCGATGACGTGTGCGAGCAGTTGAGCTTTTTCTTCGGCACGGGCACGGACTTTTATACGGAGATCGCCAAACTGCGCGCGGCGCGTTTGCTATGGTCGCGCATTGCCGGGGACGAGGGCGCATCGACCGCGAAGAGCCGCGCGCTGCGGATGCACTGTCAGACGTCGGGCTGGACGTTGAGCGCCACGCGCACGCAAAACAACATCGTGCGCACGACCGTCGAAGCGATGGCGGCCGTGTTCGGCGGCACGCAGTCGCTGCATACGAATGCATTTGACGAGGCGCTCGCGTTGCCGTCCGCGTCCGCCGCGCAACTCGCGCGCGACACGCAACTGATTCTCCAGCACGAGATGGGGCTGTGCGATGTCATCGATCCATGGGCCGGCTCGTACATGATGGAGTCGTTGACGGCGCGTCTCGCGGATCGGGCGCGCGCGATCATCGACGAAGTCGAGGCGCTCGGCGGCGCATTCGAAGCGATCCGCACGGGCTGGGCGCAGCGCAAGATTCGCGAGCACGCGGCGGCGGCGCAGATGCGTATCGATGCGGGCGAGCAGGTCATCGTCGGCGTGAATGCGTTCCGCGCAGCCGAAGCCGATCAGGATGAAGATAACGACTCGCCCGCGTGCCTCGCCATCGACGGCGAATGCGTGCGCATGCAACAGTCGCGCAGACTCGCCGACGTCAAGCTGCGCCGCGACGATAGACGGTTGCGCGCAACGCTCGCGGCATTGACGCGCGCCGCGCGTGAGGACAACGGCAATTTGCTCGCGGCGACGATCGAGTGCATGCGCGCGCGGGCGACAGTCGGCGAATGCACGCGCGCGCTCGAGGCCGTCTGGCCGCGTCATGCGCAGGACACGAGCGATTCGCCGCACGCGCACGAAACGCACGTTCGCGAAGATGTGCAATGGCGCGCGGCGTGCGTGGAAGTTGCTCGGCTGCGTGAGAAGCTAGGCAGAAAGCCGTGCTTGTTGATGGCGAAGCTCGGACTCGACGGGCACGATCGCGGCGCGAGCGTGGTGTCGTCTGCATTGAAGGACGCGGGCTTCGACGTGACGATGACCGGCCTCTTCGCTTCGCCGATGCATGCCGCAGACCTCGCCGCGCAACTCGCCGCGCAAGAACGTTGCGACGTGATCGGCGTTTCTTCGCTCGGCGGCGCGCACATGCCGCTGGTGCTTCAGTTGATGCGCGAGCTTGAACGAAAGGGCGTGCGCGCGCCCGTGGTCGTCGGCGGCATCGTGCCCGATGCACACGCTTGCGCGCTGCGCGATGCAGGCGTGGCGGACGTCTTCGCGCCGGGCGCCACGATGCACGCGATCATCGAGCGGCTCGTGCAACTGATCGAAGTCCGCTTTTCATCGCAGCACGCCGCGCGCTATATGGCGTCCAGTGCCTTCGCGAGTCTCGCCACCGTGCCTTCGATATCGTGCAGCTTGTCGAGTCCGAACAAGCCGATGCGAAAGGTGCTGAAATCCGCGGGCTCGTCGCATTGAAGCGGCACGCCGGCCGCGATCTGCACGCCGGCGTCGGCGAACTTCTTGCCGGAGCGGATGCCGTCGTCGTCCGTGTAGCAGACGACGACGCCCGGCGCCTCGAAACCCTGCGCCGCCACGCTCCTGAAGCCTTTTTCGGCCAGCAGGGCGCGGATACGCCTGCCGAGTTCGAGCTGCTCCGCTTTGACCTTGTCGAAGCCGTATGCGTCGGTTTCCTTCATCACGTCGCGCAGCGTCGCGAGCGCGTCCGTGGGCATCGTGGCGTGATACGCGAAGCCGCCTTTCTCGTAGGCTTCCATGATCTGCAGCCATTTGCGCAGATCGCAGGCGAAGCTCGTGCTCGTCGTGGCGTCGATTCGTTCGCGCGCGAGCGGGCCGAGCATGACGAGCCCGCAACACGGCGACGCGCTCCATCCCTTTTGCGGCGCGCTGACGAGGATATCGACGCCGCTCGCTTCCATGTCGACCCAGGCGGTGCCCGACGCAATGCAATCGAGCACGAACATGCCGCCGACGGCATGAACCGCGTCGGACACCGCGCGAATGTAGGCATCGGGCAGCATGATTCCGGCTGCGGTTTCGACGTGCGGCGCGAAGACGAGATCGGGCTTGTCCCGCGAGATCGCGGCAACGACTTCCTCGATCGGCGGCGGGGCATACGCGGCCTGCCGTCCTTCTTCGACGGGACGCGCCTTCAGCACGATCGATTCGGACGGGATGCCGCCCATGTCGAATATCTGCGACCAGCGGTAGCTGAACCAGCCGTTGCGGATGACGAGGCACTTCTTGTTCGTCGCGAACTGCCGGGCGACGGCTTCCATGCCGAACGTGCCGCTGCCCGGAACCACGATCGCCGCTTTCGCGTTGTAGACTTTTTTCAGGCCGTCGGAGATGTCGCGGAGCACGCCTTGAAAGCGGCGCGACATGTGATTGATGGACCGGTCGCTGTACACGACCGAATATTCGAGGAGCCCCTCGCGGTCGACGTCGGGAAGTAGGCCTGGCACGTTCGCCTCCGGTAATACCGAATTTAGGAATCGAAATCCGATTCTGGCGAAAGCCGCGTGCGGCGGCAGAAAGGCCGCGCGCCGCTATGCAGGCACCACGCTCATGCGCGTGACTTCGTGCTTGCGAATGAGATCGTAGACATAGGCGCCGGGCACCGTCTCGTTCTTCGAAAGCGCGAGCGTGACATCGTGCAGGATCGCACGATTGCGCCTGAGTAGATCGAAGCAGCGTTCGTTCATGTCGTTCAGCAGCGTGTTGGCCTGGTCGATCGCGCGGTCGAGTTGACGTCCGGCACTCTCGCGCGGCAAGGCGGCGAGGCTGAACAGGTTGCCTTCGCGGCCGAAACCGAGCCGCGACACCATCTCGAGACTGATACGCGATGCTTCCTGCAAGTCCTGCGCCGCGCCGCTCGATGCCTCACCGAACATCAGCAGTTCCGCGTTGCGCCCGCCGAGCAGCACCATCAATTCTTTTTCGAGTTCGCTTTGCCGATAAAGATGCTTGTCCTGGGGCTTGGTGATGAGCGCCATGCCGAGCGCGCCGCCGCGCGGCAGCACGGTCAGTTCTTCCAGCACGCCCGCGCCCAGCAGCGCCGCGACGATGCCATGCCCGGCCTCGTGCACGCCGACGCGCCGCACTTCGTCCGCATCGAGCGCTTGCTGCGCGCCGCTCACGTCGCCGATACGCACGACCTTGACCGCTTCGCGCAGATGCGCCGCGCACACCGCGCTCGCGCCTTGCCTGCGCGCGATTAGCCCGGCCTGATTGACGATCGTCGACAGCGACGCGGGCGAAAGGCCCACCGTCAGCCGCGCGAGCTGATCGCAGTCGATATCCGTCGCGCGCGACGGCAGCTTGCCGAGGTAATACTCGAAGATCTTCACGCGATCCGCTACGTCCGGCAGACGCACCTGCACGATGCGATCGAAGCGTCCCGGGCGGCGCAGCGCTTCGTCGATATTCTCGGGAAAGTTGGTCGCCGCAACGACGATCACGCCTTCGTTCTTCTCGAAGCCGTCCATTTCCGCGAGCAGTTGATTGATGATGCGGTTGCTTTCGGCATCGGCGGAACCGGATGCGCCGCTCGTGCGCGCGGCAAGGCCGTCGGCTTCGTCGATGAAAATCACGACCGGGCCGCGCTTGCGCGCCGTCTTGAAGAGATGCTTGACCTTCTGGATGCCTGCGCCGTAATACTTCGCGCTGAAAAAACTGCCCGTGATCGCGATGAAATGCGCGCCGCATTCGCCCGCCAGCGCCTGCGCGAGCCGCGTCTTGCCGACGCCCGGACCGCCCGTCATCAGCACGCCGCACGGCGGCCGAATCCCCATGCGCGTGAACGACTTCGGATCGCGCAGATACGCCTTGATGTCTTCGAGCGCGGCCTTCGCTTCGAGTGCGCCGATCACGTCGTGAAAACGTATGTCGGGCGGCTCGGCGATCAGCGTGGCGTCGCCCTTCGTCTCGCGGCGGATGAACCAGAACATCAACGCGAGCATCAGCAGCGACAGCAACATGCTGGCCGAATCGCGCAACATGCCGAGCAATGCGCCGATGCCCGTCTGCGCACCGATCGATACGTTCGGCAGCCACGCGATCTGATAGTCGGGCGCGCTTTCGCCCTTGTTCGGCGCGAGCAGCAGCGACTGTGAGAACACCGCGAAGCGATCGGTGACAAAGTAGCGCGCGCCGCTTTTCGTCGATACGAGCATGGCGTCGAGCGTCACGCCGATCGCGGACACGCGCTTCTCGCGGATATCCGCGAGCATCTGCGAGACGTCCTTTTCGGTATGCGCCCACGGCGACGGATCGTGCCGCATCTGATAGACGATGCTCGCCGCCGGCAACGGATCGGCCCGCCGGTTCGCCGTGCCGTGACGCAGCGCCGCCGCGCCGACCGCGATCAGCACGGCGACGAGCGCGGCGAATGCGATCAGCCGCCGCCCGCGCGGGGTCCATCGTCCGTTCTTTCCCGGTTTCATGGGTTCGTCCTCGTATCGCATCCGTATGCGTGCCCGCGCGGCCAGCGGCATCGCACGATGCTCAGGCTACGGATGTTGCCCGCGTGGAGGATTCGCGTCCGTGCGTATAACCGCTTTGCGCGGGCGCGCCTATTCGGCGAGGCCCGACGACTCGCGGATCACGAGTTCCGGCAGCGCCGGCGATACGGACTGCGCGCCGCCCGCGCCGCCGAGATGCGCGAACAGGAGATCGACGGCCTGCGAGGCCATGTCGTCGAGATGGAGATCGACGGCGGTGAGCGGCGGGCGGCAACTGCGCGCGCGCGTGCCGTCGTAGCGCGTGACGACCTTGATGTCGTGCGGCACGCGTTTGCCCGCCTGCGCGATGGCATCGACCGCGCCCACGGCGAACGCGTCGACGAGCGCGCACAGGCCGTCCACTTGCGGATGCGCGCGCAGCAGGTCCGCGCACGCCGCGCGGCCCGCGTCCTCGCCGCCGGATTCGTCCGCCGTCGCAATCACCGGCGTCATGCCGTGCGCCTCGCAGAAGCGCTCGTAGGTCGCGCGCGCCTCGACGTACGAATTGCGCTGTTGCGCGCCGACGAGCAGCGCGATGTGCCCGCTGCCGCGCTCGCGCAAGTGGTCGAGCAACAGCGAAGTCGTTGCGGACGAATGGATATCGACGTAAGGCACGGCATCGTTGCCCGTCTGACGTCCGAGGCATACGACAGGCAGGCCGCGCTCCTGCAGATGCGCGACGTTGGCGTCGTCGGCGGTGGGTTCGATGACGATCGCGCCGTCGATATCGAGCTGCTCCAGCGGCAGGCGGCCCGCCATCACCGGCGGCACGAGCACCAGCGCGAGTCCGCGCGTGAGTGCGGCGGCGGCGGCGACGGCGGCGACTTCCATCAGGAAGCCGAGCCGCGACGCGCCGCCCGCGATCTCGAACGGCATCGACGAAATGAGCGCGATGGTATGCGCCTCGCCCGTGCGCAGCCGCTGCGCCCGCACGCTCGGACGATAGCCGAGCGCGCGCGCCGCCGCCTTCACGCGTTCGCGTGTCTGCGGGTCGACATAGCCCTTCTCGTTGAGCGCATGAGAGACGGTCGTCGTGGAAACGCCGGCCGCGCGCGCCACATCGGCGATCGTCGGGCGCTGTCTGGGCGGCGTTGGGCTCGGCATGCGGGTTCCTCGCGTGTGGCTCGATTCAGTGATGCGGGATTCTCGCACGCGGACGGCTGGCCATCCCGATGACGACAGGGCGAGCGAAAGCGCGTCCACATTAGTCGATTCCCTGTCTTGACAAGCGATAAATGACGCACCATTCTACGATCACAAATCGATTTGGGGCAGCCGCCCATTTTATTTATCGCTTTCCCAAATCGATTTGGGATGCGCGAATATCGAAACGACCGAACGGTCGTTCTCACGGCACATAGGAGACAAACCAAATGGTCCACCATCCGCCGGTACACGCTGTCGACGAGCGCCTGCCGCTCGCGAAACTCATGCTCTTCGGCTTGCAGCACGTGCTCGTCGTCGCCGCTTCGCCGATCACGGCGGTCTTTCTCGTCGCCAAGGCGCTGGGGCTGTCGTCGGCGCTGACCGTCGATCTCATCAGCGCGACATTTCTCGTGTGCGGGCTCGGCACGCTGCTGCAATCTTTCGGGCCGCTCAAATTCGGCGCGCGCCTGCCGTTCATCATGGTGCCGGGCGGGGCGCCCGTCGTGCTTTTCGTCCTGATCGCGCAGCAGACGGATCTGCAAACCGCCGCGGGCGCGACGATCCTCACCGGCTTCGTCTACTTCCTGCTCTTGCCGGTCTTCGCGCGCTGCCTGCGCTTTTTTCCGCGCATCGTGATCGGCACGATGCTGATTCTCGTCGCCGTCAATCTGATCCGGATCTACGGCGTCGTGATCGTCGGCAAGCCGGGCACGGCGGAGTTCGGCGCGCCGCTCGGCATCGGGCTCGCGCTCGCGACGGTCGGCTTCACCGTGCTGTTCGCGAAGCTCTGCAAGGGCATGCTCGGGCAGCTCGCCGTGCTGCTCGGCCTGCTCGCGGGCGCGGCGCTCGCATGGGCGCTCGGCGCGATGAGTTTCGCGGATGTCTGGTCCGGCGCGATCGTCACGGTGCCGACCCCGCTGCCTTTCGGCATGCCGCGCTTCGACGTGCTCGCGGCGCTGCCGCTGCTGATCTTCAGCGTCATCTCGATGGCCGAAGCCACCGGCCAGACGGTCGCGATCGCGGAAGTCGTCGGCAAGGAAATCGATCCGCAGACCGAAGTGCCGAAGACCATTCGCGGCGATGCGGCGATGTCCGTGCTCGGCGGCCTGTTCGGTACGTCGCTCATCATCACGAGCAGCGAGAACATCGGCATCGTGCAGGCGACGGGCGTGCGCTCGCGCTTCGTCACGGCGGCGGCGGGCGTGCTGCTCGTCGTGATCGCGCTGCTCGCGCCGCTCGGCCGTCTCGCGAACGCGATTCCCGCGCCGGTCGTCGGCGGCTCCGCACTGATCGTGTTCTCGATCATCGGCGTGATGGGCATCAACCTGCTGCGCCAGGTCGATCTTCGCTCGCGCGCCAACATGTACACGCTCGCCGCCGCGCTGACGATGGGCGTGCTGCCGATCGTCGTGCCCGGCGTCTACGGGCGCTTTCCGGGCGCGCTGCAGATCGTGCTCGGCAACGGACTCGCGATGGGCGCGCTCACCGCCGTCATCGTCAACGCGCTTTTCGAGCATCTGCACTTTCACTGGCGCGGACATGCCGCCGATCCCGCCGCGCATCTCGAAGCCGCCGTCACGACAACCGCTCCTGCCACTGAAAAACCATCATGAAGAACGAACAATTCGCGCCCGCCGCGCTTCAAGCCGACGAACTCCTGCTCCTGCCCGCGTTCGTCCTGCTCGCCGACGGACCGCAAGCCGCTCACGCCGTCGTCGTATCGAACGGAACGTTCACGGACGTCGGCCCCGCCGATGAAGTCATCGCGCGGCATCCGCATCTCGCGCCGCTCGCGCTGCCCGGCAAGCTCGTCATGCCGGGCTTCATCGACGCGCATCATCATCTGACGCAATCGTTCGGCAAGGCGCTGGCGTTCGGCGAGCCGTCGGAGATTTATCGGCGCATCTGGGTGCCGCTGGAAAACTGTCTCGACGAAAACCTCGTCTATCTGTCCGCGAAGCTGGCCGCGCTGGAGGCGTTGCGCGGCGGCTTCACGACCGTCTGCGATGCGGGCACGCGCGCGAGCGGCGATGCCTCGACGATCGCCGCCGCGACGCAGGAAGTCGGCGTGCGCTGCGTGCTCGGCCTCATCTGCAACGATCTCGCGGAGGACATCGACGCCCGCGCGCGCGCTGCCATCGTCGTGCGTGCGCAGCAGCATCTGGCGCGCTGGGACGGGCACGCGCTCGTGCATCCGTCGCTCGCGATCTCGGTGCCGGAAGCCGGTTCCGACGGCATGCTGCAAACCGCGTCCGCGCTGTGCGCCGAAGCGGGCGTGATCTTCCAGACGCACGCGAATGAGCATCTCGCGGCGGTCGAGCGTTCGATCGTGCGGCGCAAGATGCGGCCGATCGAGCATCTGCATTACGCGGGCGCGCTCGGGCCGCAGACGCTGATCGCGCACGCGACGCTCGTCACGCCGTCAGAGTTGAACCTGCTCGCGCGCACGCGCACGGCGATCAGCTACAACCCGGTTGCGAGTTCGTGGAAGGGCAATGCGGTCGCGCCGGCGTTGCAGATGGACGCGCTCGGCATCCGCTTCGGCCTCGGCACGGACGGCACGCGCAGCGACGCGTTCCGTCTCGTCGATGCCGCCGAGACCGCGCAGCGTTTCGCCTTCGGACTCGCGACCGGCGATTCGTCGTGCGGCGCGGGCGAACTGTGGCTCGATCGCGCGTTGCGCGGCGGCGCGGATGCCTTGCGGCTCGATGCGCGCATCGGCGAGATCGCGCCGGGCAAGGCGGCCGATTTTCTGCTCGTCGATCTCGACGTGCCGGAGATGCGGCCATCGTGGGATCTGACGTGGGAACTCGTGCGGCTCGCGGACCGCAGTCAGATCGACGCCGTGTTCGTCGCCGGAAAGCTGCGCCTCTGGCAAGGCTGGCCGACGCAGTGGGACGCGCGCGCGTTTCTCAGGGAAGTCGACGAAGTCGCGCGTGAAGTGGTCGCGCGCGCGCCGATCCAGCGTGTGCACGCGACGCCTTCACTGCGATCCGCGTGCGGCGCGCCTCTTTCCGCCGTGGAGTGAATGCCGTGAGTCTGACCATCTTTCTCGTTCTCGCCGTCACCGTCGCGATTGCGGCGTTCATCCAGGGCGCGGTCGGCGTGGGCTTCGCGCTGATCTGCGCGCCCGTCATCGGACTGATCGAGCCGGAATTGCTGCCGGTGTCGCTGTTGATCCTGATGCTGCCGCTCAACGTCTATCTCGCGTGGCGCGAGCGTCCCGCGCTCGACTCGAAAGGCACGTTGTGGATCACCGTCGGACGCACGGCGGGCGCGGTCGCGGGCGTCTGGATCATCACGCGCATTTCGGCGCATGACCTTAACGTGTTCATCGGCGCATCGACGATCGCCGCTGCGCTTGCGACGCTGTTCGCGCCCAGCTTCATGCCGGGGCGCAATGCGCTGATGGCGGCGGGCGCGGTGACCGGCATCACCGAAACCGCGACGGGCATCGGCGGCCCCGCGCTCGCGATGGTCTTCCAGCATTACCGCGCGCCCGCGCTGCGCTCGACCATCGCGCTGTGCTTCGCGATCGGCGAGGCGCTCTCGCTCGTGATGCTGAGCGTGACCGGCACGATCACCGCCGCCAAGTTCATGTCGGCGCTGTGTCTCGTGCCGCCGGTGATCGTCGGGGCGTTCGTCAGCCAACATGTGCATCGGCGTCTGAACGCGCGTCTTCTGCGCATCAGCGTGATGGCGTTCGCGATCGTGTCGGGCGCGGCCATCCTGTATCAGACGCTCGTTTCCTGAAGCCTTCGCCGGCCCGCAGGCCGGCTCGTCCACTTTCCGAATTCGAGACCCTTATGAAGAAGAGTCGGTTTGCGCTCGTCCTTTCGATGCTGAGCGCCGCGATGAACGTCCACGCGCAAAGCAGCGTGACGCTGTACGGCAGTGTCGATGCGGGCGTCGGTTACGTGAGCAATCTGCGCGGCGCTCGCGCGTTCATCGCGCAGCAGGGCACGTTGCAGGCGGATCGCTGGGGCATCACCGGCGTCGAGGATCTGGGCGGCGGATTGAAGACCGTGTTCAAGCTGGAGTCCGGCTTTTCGACGATCAACGGCGCGATGGCGAGCGCGAACACGCTGTTCAACCGGCAGGCGTATGTCGGACTGAGCGACGAGCGCATCGGCACGGTCACGCTCGGGCGGCAGACCGACTTTCACTTCGAAATGCTCGGGCCGTTGTCGACGGCGCAATCGCTCGGCGACTTTTCCGCGTTCCATCCGGGCAATATCGACGGACTGGGCAATACGGTGCCGGTCGAGCTGTCGAACACGGTCAAGTTTCGCAGCCGGACGATCGCGGGCCTGACGCTCGGCGCGATGTACGGCTTCACCAATCAGTCGAGCAGCACGACGGGCCGCACCATCAGTTTCGGCGCGACGTACGGCTACGGTCCGCTCAATCTCGCGGCGGCGTACTCGGAATATCACGATCGCGCGTTCAATCTCGCGAACGCGCTCGGGCTCGCGAGCTTTCAGGGCGTGCCGGTGACGGCCGCGGCGCCGGTCATTGCGGACAGCGTGCGCAATGCGGGCATCGGCGGGAGCGTGCAGATCGGCCGCGTGCAACTGCATGCGCTTTTCACGCAGGTGCGCATCGAGGAGCGCGGGCAGGCCGACAACTTCCGCACGATCGACGGCGGCGCGAACTTCCAGGTGACGCCCGCGTACATGATCGGCGCGGGCGGGTGGACCACGACGTTCGTCGGCAAACGCTGGACGCAGGTGACGATCGCGAACGTCTATTCGCTGTCGAAGCTGACGCAGATCTACGCCGATGTGATGGTCGAGCAGGCGTCGTCGGGTGCTGTCGCGAGCACGCTCGGGATCGGGCCTTCATCGTCGAACCGGCAGACGGTCGTGCTAGCGGGAATTCATCATCTCTTTTGAGCGCGATGCGAGCCGCGTCGGCGGGCTCTGACCGGCGAGTGGACGAATGCCCGACCTTCCTTCGCGCATTTCGCGCCACAATCCGGTTATGTTTCCACACGGACAGGCCATGGAACGTCGCACACAGCTTCCTCCTTTGAATCCGACGCGCGCGTTCGAGGCGACCGGACGCCTGCTGAGCATCTCCAAGGCCGCCGACGAACTCGCCGTCACGCCCGCCGCTGTCAGCCGGCAGGTGCGCACGCTCGAAGCGTATCTGGGCGTCGATCTGTTCGAGCGCGTGAAAGGGCGGCTCGAATTGACATCGGCGGGGGCGCGCTATCTCGCGGAACTGATGCCGCTGTTCGCGGCGCTGCGCGATGCCACCGGCAGCCTGCGTTCGTCCGAGCGGCGCGCGCGCGTGCTCAAGATCCGCTCGCCCGCCACATTTGCGGTGCGCTGGTTGATTCCGCGCCTCGCGAGCTTTCATCGGCTGCATGAAAACATCGACGTGCAACTGACGACCTCGCCGGCGCCGCTCAACTTCGCGCGCGAGGATATCGACGGCGGCATCCAGCTCGGCGACGGCAAGTGGCCCGGCCTGCGCGTGCAGCGTCTGATCGCAAACGAACTGGTGCCCGTCGCCGCGCCCGCGAGACAGGTCAAGGCACGTTCGCAGTTGCAGGGCGAAACGTTGCTGCACACGCTCGCGCGTCCGGAAGACTGGACGCTGTGGTTGAAGGCGGCAGGTTTTCCGTTGAACGCGCGACGCCGCGAGATGCGCTACGAAACGTCGCTGCTCGCGTATCAGGCGGCGATCGAAGGGCATGGCGTCGCGATGGCGCAGAAGGCGCTCGTGCGCGGCGAACTGGAAAGCGGGCTGCTGGTCGCGCCGTTTTCGTTCGAGCTGGATCGCGGGCGTCACACGTATTACTTCGCGTGGCCCACGGCGCGTCCGCAATCGGATGCACTGAAAATTTTCCGCCGATGGCTGCTCACGTCGCTCGACGAATGACGCTCGCGTGCCGCGGACCTTTTAACAAAAAGTCAACGGCGCCTTTCCAAAATGTCGATTGTCCGCGAGGCCGGTGAGTCCGTAATCTCGTCAGCATGATTCGTCGCAGTGGCGAGTCACGAGACAGGACAATCACAATGCCAAGAGACAGCCTCAACGGCGTGCGGGTGATCGATTTCTCGCACGTCCTCGCCGGCCCGGTATGCTCGATGACGCTCGCCGATCTCGGCGCGCACGTCGTGAAGATCGAGCCGCCCGGCGGCGAGATCGGGCGGCGCATCGGGCCGCCGTGGATCGGCGGCGAGAGCCCGGCCTTCATCAGCGTGAACCGCAACAAGTACAGCGTCGCCATCGATCTGAAAACGGATGCGGGGCGTGAGGCCGTGCGACGCATGCTGCTCGACGCCGATGTGCTGGTCGAGAACTTCCGGCCTGGCGTGATGGCGTCGATGGGCCTCGACTTCGATACTTTGCGCGAACTGAATCCGCGGCTCGTCTACTGCTCGATTTCCGCGTTCGGCCAGACGGGCGCGAATCGCAAACGTCCCGGCGTCGATGGCGTAATCCAGGCGGTCAGCGGTCTCATGAGCACGCTCGGCACGTCGAGCGCCGAGCCGCTCAAAGTGCCGATTCCCGTCGCGGACATGATGGGCGGCTATCTCGCATCGATCGCGATTCTCGGCGCGCTGCATCACGTGCGCGCAGGCGGCGGCGGGCAGCATCTCGACGTCAGTCTCTATAACGCGACGCTGATGTTGCAGCAGATTGGCTTCGCCGCGTTCTTCGCGTCCGGGCGCGAGCCGGAGAAGACGGCGAGCGCCGCGCCTTATGCGTGCCCGAACGAAGCGTTCCCGACACAGGACGGCTGGATGATGGTCGTCGCCTACCATCCGGAACGATGGCACGCGCTATGTGACGTGCTCGCGACGCCCGCACTCGAAGCCGATCCGCGCTTCGCCACCAACGACGACCGCGTGCGTCATCGCGCGACATTGCATCGCATGCTTGCCGCGCGTTTCATCGAACGCACGACTGCGGACTGGATGGAACGGCTCGCCGCGCGCGACATTCTCTGCGCGCCCGTCGCAACTTATGGCGATGTGATCGAAACGGCGGAATATGCGGAGTCCGGCCTCGCGCAGACGATCGATCATCCGGTCGCGGGCCCCATGCGCACGCACGGCTTCGCGCTCGGTCCGTCGGATCGGGCGAGCGCGCCGGACATGCCCGCGCCGCTGACCGGCCAGCACACGCTGCAGATGCTGGAACGATACGGCTTTGCCGAAAGCGAGATCGCAGGCTTGCTGAACGCGGGCGTGATCCGCGTGAGCTGCGCGCCGCGCCACGAAGACCGCAAGGTGAGCGCATGAGCGCCGCGATGATTTCGAGCGAACGGCGCGGGCGCGTCGCGCTCGTTCGGCTCGCATCGGACAATCCGCTCAATCCGCTGACCGATGCGCTGATGGATCAGCTCGTCGACATCCTGCTGCGCAACGAGACCGATCCGCACGTTCACGCAACCGTACTGACCGGCTCCCACAAGGCTTTCGCCGCCGGCGCGGACATCGCCGCAATGTCGACGCTCGATTACGCGAGCGCATTCGCGAACGACTACATCGGTCGAAGCTGGGACCGCATCCGCACGATGCGCAAGCCGATCATCGCGGCGGTCGGCGGCTACGCGCTCGGCGGCGGCTGCGAACTCGCGATGATGTGCGACATCGTCATCGCCGCCGACGATGCGCGCTTCGGTCAGCCCGAGATCAAGCTCGGCATCGTGCCGGGCGCGGGCGGCACGCAGCGTCTGCCGCGCGCGGCCGGCAAGTCGACGGCGATGCTCGCGTGCCTGACCGGCGAATCCTTCGATGCCAACGAGGCGCTGGCGTATGGGCTCGTGTCGAAGGTCGTTCCGCGCGAGCAGTTGATCGACGAAGCGCTGCGCGTCGGCGAACAGATCGCGCGTCATTCGCTGCCGGTGATCGTCGCGATCAAGGAGGCGGTCGATCGCGCGTTCGAGTCGTCGCTGTCGGAAGGGCTGTTGTTCGAACGACGGCTGTTTCACGCGGGCTTTTCGCTCGCCGATCAGAAAGAGGGCATGGCCGCTTTTCTCGAACGCCGCCAGGCCGCATTTCAAAACCGGTAATCGCCGGAACAATCAGGAGACTCAGTCGTGTCAACTCATTCGAACGATGCCGGTTCGCTGGTCGAATCGTCCGTCGACGACGGCGTGCTCGTGCTCACGCTCAATAGCCCGGCCAATGGCAACGCGCTCGACGTCGCGATGACCGAGGCGCTATCGGACGCGCTGGAGCACATCAACGACCGGCGCGACGTGCATTGCGTGCTGCTGCGCTCGTCGTCGTCGCGGCACTTCTGCACGGGCGGCAACGTGAAGGACATGCAAAGCGGCAGCGATCTCATGAGCGGCGGCGTCGAAGATGTGCGCGACCGGCTGCATCGCAGTCTGCACAGAATCACGCGCGCACTGAGCGCGCTCGATGTGCCGTCGATATGCGCGGTGAACGGCGCGGCGGTCGGTGCGGGCTGCGACCTGACGCTGATGTGCGATATCCGCGTGGCGAGCACGCAGGCCGTCTTCGCCGAGAGTTTCCTGCGGCTCGGGCTGGTGTCGGGCATCGGCGGATCGTGGTTCCTCGCGCGCATCGTCGGCTATGCGAAGGCGCTCGAACTGACGCTGACGAGCGAATTCATCGATGCAGATGCGGCGCTGAATCTCGGCATCGTATCGAAGATCGTGCCTGGCGATGCGCTCGATGGCGAAGCGTTATCGCTTGCGAAGCGCATCGCGCAAAATCCGCCGGTCGCCCTGCGCATGGCGAAGCGGCTCGTGCGCGAAGCCGCCGATGCATCGCTTGCAACGACGCTCGAAATGGCAGCGAGCATGCAGGCCATTCTGTTGTGCGGCCGCGAGCACAAGGACGCTGTCGGACGATTTCTCGAACAGCAGGCGGCGAAGAAGCGCACGCACATGTGACGCGCCGATACGGCCACGCCGTTCATCGCGCGCGGCCTCACAAAATCGAATCACAGGAGACGACCATGTCCACGACTTCAGGCGTGCGCCATGCCAGGCCCGGCATGCTGCGGATCATCGCCACATCGAGCCTCGGCACGATGCTGGAATACTACGATTTCTTCGTCTATGTCGCGCTGACATCGACGCTCACGCACCTGTTTCTTCCCTCGACCGACCGGACCGTCGCCGCGATGGCCGGCGTCGCCACGTTCGGCATCGCGTATGTCGCGCGGCCGCTCGGCACGATCATCTTCAGCCCGATGTCCGACCGCATCGGACGCAAGAAGACCTTCGTCATCACGCTCGCGATCATGGGTATCGCGACAGTCGGCATCGGCTGTCTGCCGACTTACGCGATGGCCGGCCTGCTCGCGCCGATAGGCCTCATCACGCTGCGCGTGGTGCAAGGCATCGCGCTCGGCGGCGAATACGGCTCGGCCGTCGTCTACGTGATGGAGCATGCGCCGTCAGGCCGCAAAGGCATGGCGACGAGCGTGCTGCAAAGTACCGCGAGCTTAGGTCTGCTGCTGGCGCTCGCGATCGTATCGGCACTGAAGTTTGCGCTCGATACAGCGGCATTCGATTCGTGGGGGTGGCGCGTGCCGTTCCTGATCTCGGCGCCGATCGTCGCGGTGGCGACATGGATTCGCCTCGGCATGACGGAAACGCCCGTGTTCGCGGAGATGAAGCAGGCGGGCCGTCTTTCGAAGTCGCCGTTGCAGGACACCCTATCGAGCGCGACATCGTGGAAGGCGATACTCGTCGCGATGTTCGGCGCGCAGGGCGGAACGTCGGTGTCGCTCTATACGTCCATCGTCTACATGCTGTACTTCCTGCAGAACGTGTTGAAGGTCGAGCCTTCCCGCGCGAATCTTTGCCTCGGCGTCGCTATCGTGGTGGCCGCGCCGCTGTACCCGGTGTTCGGCCGTCTGTCCGATGCAATCGGTCGCGCGCGTGTGATGCTGATCGGCATCGTGCTGTGGATACTCGCGGCGTATCCGGCTTTCGCGGGCATCAGGACGAACGCGCTCGCGGGCGGCTGGGCCACGGTGACGCTGCTCGTCGCGTTGCTCGCCGTGCTCACCGCGATGATCATGGCCCCGCTGCCCGCGTTCATCGCCGAATGTTTTCCGCCGCAAAGCAGGACCACGGGCTTCGGTTTGTCGCAACAACTCGGCAACGTGCTGTTCGGCGGCTTTCTTCCGTTGATCAGTCTTTCGCTCGTCAATCTGACAGGCAATCCGCTTGCGGGCGTCGGATATTCGATCGCCTCGCTGCTGCCGTGTCTCGCCGTCACGTTCTTCTGGGGACTGCGGCAGGACCGGCTCATCAGGCAGCGCAATCGCGATGTGCCGAGCGCCGCACATGCGGATGCGGGTCGATTCCCGGTGCGCTGAACCGGTCATGACACGAAGCGCGGCATCTTCATGCCGCGCCTCGCGCCGTTCAGGCGAGACCGCTCATCAGCGTGTACTTCACATGCACATATTCCTCGATGCCATGATGACTGCCTTCGCGACCGTAGCCGGACTGCTTCACGCCGCCGAACGGCACCGATGCCGTGCCGACCGAGCCGGAGTTGAGAATCACCATGCCCGACTCGATGTTGCGCGAGAGCCGGAACGAGCGGCCCAGATCGCGCGTGAACGCGTAGGCGACGAGACCGTATTCGCTGTCGTTGCTGCGCGCGATGACTTCGGCTTCGGTCGAGAAGCGATACACCGGGAAGACGGGACCGAAGATCTCGGTCGATGCGATCGGCATGTCGTCCGCGACATCGACGAGAATGGTCGGCGCATAGAAGAGTCCGCCTTTCGCGTGCGGGTGTCCGCCGAGCACGACCTTCGCGCCGCGTCCGCGCGTATCGTCGACGAGCTTGCCGACCTTCTCGATGGCCGCGCGATTGATGAGCGGACCGACGACGAATCCGTCCTGCAGGCCCTGATCGACCGGAATCGCTTCGACGAGCGCCTTCACGCGCTGCACGAACGCATCGTGCACGCTCGCCTGAACATACACGCGGTTCGGCGAAATGCAGACCTGTCCGCTGTTGCGCAGCTTCGCGGAAACGAGCGCCTTCGCTGCTTCGTCGAGATCGGCGTCGTCGAAGACGATGAAGGGCGCGTTGCCGCCGAGTTCCATCGTCATCTTTTTCAGCGTGCCGGCGCACTGCGAGGCGAGCAGCTTGCCGACCGCCGTCGAACCGGTGAACGAAATCTTGCGGATGCGCGGATCGTCGGTGATGAGCTTGCCGATCTGCGCGGGGTCGCCCGTCACCATCTCGAAGACGCCTTCCGGAATGCCCGCGCGGCGCGCGTATTCGAGCAGCTTGTATGCGGTAAGCGGCGTTTCTTCGGCAGGCTTCAAGAGGATCGTGCAACCGGCCGCGAGCGCGGTCGCCACCTTGCGCGTGATCATCATGAACGGAAAGTTCCACGGCGTGATCGACGCAACCGGTCCGACAGGTTCTTTCGTGACGATCACTGCGGCGTCTCTCGCGTGAGTGGGGATGGTGTCGCCGTACACGCGCTTCGCTTCTTCCGCATACCATTCGACGAAGCCGAGGCCATAGTCGATTTCACCGAACGCTTCCGACATGCACTTGCCGTTCTCGCGGCACATCAGCTCGGCGAACGCGGTCTTGTCGGCGCTGACGAGTTCGAACCATGTGCGCAGCAATGCGCTGCGCTCGCGCGCCAAGGTGCGCGACCACGTTGGAAACGCGGCGCACGTGCGGTCGATGGCCGCGCGCACCTGCGCTTCCGAATGATGTTCGACTTGCCCGACGAGCGAGCCGTCGGCGGGATTGAGTACATCGATCATGCTTGTTCTCCGAGGTGAGTTGACTTGCATGATCGGATGTTAGGGATATAACGATGCGACGAGAACGCGTGATCGTCTGCGAAGCTTGCCCGATCCTATCAACACGTCTTTATCAAAAAAAAGGATGAAAACGCACCGCAGCGACACATTTCCGGCGATCGAAAACGAAGCCGCGGCGCTGGCCCGCGTGCACGCTTCGATGGTGAGCCGGCTCCTCGAACTGGCGCCGAACGAAGGCTATAACACGACGCCGATGCCGGACATTCGCCTGTTGCGATCGAACCGGCCGCTCACGCGCACGCCCGTGCTGTACGAGCCGGGGATCGTCGTGATCGCGCAGGGGCGCAAGCGCGGCTATCTCGGCAACAAGGTCTATGTCTACGATGCGCAGCACTATCTGGCCGTCGCGCTGCCGCTGCCGTTCTCCATGGAAACCGACGCCACCGCCGACGAGCCGTTGCTCGCGGTGTACGTGCGTCTCGATCCGGTGCTCGCCGCCGATGTGCTGTTGCAGATCGACGAGCGCAACGGCGTGGTGCCGGGCGAGCCGGGCGGCATGGCCACGACGCGTCTCGATGTGGCGCTCGGCGAAACGATGCTGCGCTTTCTCGACGCGATGCGCGATCCACTCGAAGCCGCGCTACTGGGGCCGTCGCTCGTGCGGGAGATTTACTTTCGCGTGTTCATCGGCGAACAGGGCGCCTCGATGCGCGCGGCGCTCGATCTGGATGGCCACTTCGGGCGCATTTCCAGGGCGCTGCGCAAGATTCATTCGAGCTATGCCGAGACGCTGACGATAGAAACGCTGGCGCGCGAAGCGGCGATGAGTGTGCCGTCGTTTCATATGCACTTCAAGGCGGCCACGAAGACATCGCCGTTGCAGTACATCAAGTCGACGCGGCTGCATCAGGCAAGATTGTTGATGGCGCGGCAAGGCATGACCGCGGCGGCGGCGAGTGCGCGAGTCGGGTATGAGAGCGCGTCGCAGTTCAGTCGCGAGTTCAAGCGGTTATTCGGCGGCACGCCTTCGGAGGAGTTGCGGAGAATGAAGCGGCATTTTGCGGTGCCCGAGGCGGGGGAGTCGATGTATGTGTCGTCGCATTGATTCCGTGGTCGAACTCCCCATCAAAGCTCACCACGCCGCACCTGTTCGTCCCGCTTCTCCTTGCATAGCTCGATGAACCTCTGCACCGGCGCCGTCGCCGTCGCCCCGCGACGCGTGGCGATGCCGTAGGGCGCGCCGCGCCGTTCTATCCGAATCGGCAGCACGGCCATCATCCCGTGCGCCTGAAAATACTGCGCGACTTTCAGCGGCATGAGCGCCACCGTCCCCGCGCTCGCGCGCAGCAGCGACAACGTTGCGAACGTGGATGACGTCTCGATGGCATAACGCGGGAAGGGCACGTTGGCGTCGTCGAAAAGCTGTTCGAGCAGCGAGCGCATCGGCAGGGCGGCTTGCGGGACGATCCACGGATTGCCGGCGAGCTCTTCGAGCGTCAGGCGCTGCACGCTCGCCAGCGCATCGGCGCCATCGACCACGAGACACACTTCCTCCACTTCGAGCGGAATGAAATCGTAAGCCTCAGGGTGAACACTGATGCTCGGCCGCCCTATGACGAGATCGAGCAGACGCTGATCGAGCATCGACAGCAAACGCGCGCTGTTGTCCTCCCACACCTCGACCGACACGTCCGGCTGCACGTGCCGCAACGCGCGCAGGATCGGCGCGAGCCACTCGGGCATCGAACCCATCACCGCGCCGATCGCGAGCATGCCGCCGCCGCCGCGCATGATCGCCGCAAGCTCGTCGCGCAACGCGCCGATCTCCGAGCGCACCGCGCGCGCATGACGGATCACGCAGCGTCCGAGTTCGTTCGGCACGATGCCCCGCGGCGAGCGCGCGAACAATTCCGTGCCGAACATCGCCTCGATCTCGCGCAGCGACTTGGTCGTCGCGGGCTGCGAGAGCGACACCTGCTGCGCCGCCTTGCGCAGCGATCCGTGGTCGTCCAGCGCGATCAAAAGCGCGACGTGATTGCCGCGCAGCCGCCTCAATATCGCATCGATACTGGTTATCACCGATATAACTCCAGCGTCTCACCTGATCGGAAGGTTTCATTATCTGGCCGCGCCGATGCCTCTTTACACTGGTTCGGTCGATGTTCGTCACAGCCGGGCGCTCGACGGCGCGGCTCGATCATGCCGGAACACACGCGGCCTCGGCAAGCGAACCGGAAATCACGCATCCACGGGAGAGAGGCAAATTGAAAAGAATCGGACTCGATGTCGGCGGCACCTTCACCGATGTCGTGATGGTGGACGACGAAGAAGGGCGCATCTGGTCGACCAAGGTGCCGACGACGCCGAAGGACCGCGTCATCGGCACGATCGAAGGCTTTCGCCGGATTCTTGAACTGTCGGGCACGGATAGCGCCGATGTCGGGTTCATCGGACACGGTACGACGATGGCGACCAACATGGTCGTCGAAGGCACGGGCGCAAAGACTGCGCTCATCACGACACGCGGCTTTCGCGACATCCTCGAACTAAGGCGCGTGTCGCGTCACGACCGCGCCGATCTTTACGACCTGCTGTTCGACAATCCGCGTCCGCTCGTCGAGCGCCGCTGGCGGCTCGAAGTGAACGAGCGCCTGCGTCACGACGGCAGCATCGAAACGCCGCTGGATCAAGCGCAGCTCGAGGCGCTCGCCGAAGACATTCGCGCATCGGATGTCGAAGCGGTCGCCGTGTGCTTCCTGCATGCGCACGTCAATCCGCGGCACGAACGGGAAGCCGTCGATGCGCTGCGCCGCCTGCTGCCGGAGCACTTCATCTGCGCATCGCACGAAGTGAATCCCGAATCGATGGAATACGAGCGCGCCAGCTCGACCGTCATCAATGCGATGTTAGGTCCGGTCTGCGGGCGCTATATCGGCAGGCTCATCAGCGCGCTGGCGCAGCACGGCTTCGCGGGCAAGTTCCTCTTCATGCAGTCGAACGGCGGGCTCGCGAGTCCGGCGATGGTCGCCGACAAACCGATCGTGCTGCTCGAATCCGGGCCTGCGGGCGGCGTCTCGGCGGCGATCCGCAACTGCGAGAAGAGCGAGCTGAAGAACGCGATTCTCGGCGACATGGGCGGCACCACGTTCGATGTGTCGCTGATCCGCGATTCGCGTCCCGAGCTGCGCAACAAGAGCCTGCTGCACACGTACACCGTGCGCTCGCCGAGCATCGACATCGATTCGGTCGGCGCGGGCGGCGGCTCGATCGTGTGGATCGACGCGGGCGGCGGGGTGCGCATCGGACCGGAAAGCGCGGGCGCTGATCCGGGACCTGCGTGCTACGGGCGCGGCGGCACGCGTCCGACGGTCACGGACTGCAATCTCGTGCTCGGTTATATCGATCCCGACAGCTTCCTCGGCGGCGAATTCAAGCTCGATGCGCAGGCCGCATGGCGCGTCGTCGATGAAGTCATTGCGAAGCCGCTCGGCGTTTCCGTGCCCGAAGCCGCGCAAGTCGTGCGCTCGGTGGCGAACGCGCTGATGGCGCAGGCCATCCGCATCATGACGGTCGAGCGCGGCTACGATCCGCGCGAGTTCTCGTACATCTGCTACGGCGGCGCGGGGCCGGTTCACGCGGTCGATCTCGCGCACGAAATGGGCATCCGCCGGGTGGTGATTCCGCCGCTGCCGGGCCTTTTCAGCGCGTTCGGCATGACGGTCGCGGACCAGCAATACGACTACCAGCGTCCGCTCGAAAGCGATCTCGCGATGATCGACGACGCGACCCTGCACGCCGCGCTCGACGAACTCACGGCGCTCGGCATGGAAGAGCTCGAACGTCACGGCGTCGAAGCGCAGGGTGTGAAGGTCGTGCGTCTCGCCGATTGCCGCTACGCCGGCCAGCCCGATGTCATCACCGTCGAAGTGCAGGCCGAGGCGCCCGGCATCCGCGCGGCGCTCGCGCAAGCCTTCGAGGACGCGCATCTGCGGCAATGGAACTTCATCAGCAAGGACAAGCCGGTCGTGGTCGCCAACGTGCGCCTGCAACTCGTCACGACGACCGGCTGGCGCGGCTCGGTCGCGCGCGCCGATAGCGATGCGCCGCCGCAGCCGGTGCGCACGCGCGAAGTGTATTTCGATGGCCACGCGCGCACGCTGCCGGTGTTCGCGCGCACGCAGATTCCCGTCGGCGCGACCATCGAAGGGCCGGCGGTCATCGAAGAACACAGCAGTTGCGCGGTGCTGAAGGCGTCGCATGTCGCGCGCGTCGATCCCGATCTCAATCTCGTCATTGAACTGGCAGCCTGAATTCATGGACATCGTCACTTACGAAATCATCCGCAGCAGTCTCTTCGCGATCGCCCGTGAAATGAAGATCGCGATGATGCGCACCGCCGGCAGCCCGCTCATGCACGCGAGCGGCGATTCGTCGGCGGCCATTTTCGACGCCGACATGCAGCTCGTCGCGCAAGGCAACGACATCCCGACGATGCTCGGCTCGGCCGTCATCTCGACGCGCGTGTCGGTGGAAGCGGTCGGGCGCGACAACCTGCGCCCCGGCGACGTGATCGTCAGCAACGACGCGTATGTCGGCGGCGGCAATCATCAACCCGACGTGCAGTTCACGCGGCCGGTGTTCGCGGGCGGCAGGATCGTCGCGTTCGTGATGACGCGCGGGCACTGGACCGACATCGGCGGGCAGTCGCCGGGCAGCTATACCGTGACGACGTGGGACGTCTTCGCCGAAGGCATCCGCATTCCGCCGGTGTTTCTGTATCGCAACGACGAGCCGGTTCAGGACATGCTCAACCTGCTCACGCGCAACAGCCGCAACGCGCACGAATTGCTGCTCGACATTCAGGCGCAATACGCGGGCACGTTCGTCGGCGACCGGCGCATCGGCGAACTGGTGGCGAAGTACGGCGCCGATGCGCTGCGCGACGTGATGAGCCAGAGTCTCGATCACTCGGAGAAGCTGATCCGCGCGGAGATCGCGCGCATTCCGGACGGCGTGTACGAAGCGCAGGAGTATCTCGATCCGATCGAAGCGCCGGGCTGGAAGCAGGAGCGGCCGCTGCTCAAGGTGAAGATCACGAAGGCGGGCGATCACATCACCTTCGATTACACCGGCACCGGGCCGCAGGCGCGCGGCGGCATCAACTGTCCGCTGTCGGTGACGTGCAACAGCACCTGGTTCACGGTGAAGGCGCTGACCGATCCGGGCATCCCGACGAATCAAGGCTGCTATCGGCCGGTGACGATCATCGCGCCCGAGGGCAGCGTGCTCAATTGCCGCTATCCGGCTTCGGTGGTGTCGGGCAACACCGAGACTTCGCCGCGCGTGATCGATCTGCTGCTCAAGGCGCTCGCGCCCGCTGTGCCCGAGCGCATCACGGGACAAAGCAACTGCGCGTCGTGCGCGGGCATTTTCAGCGGACGCGATACCGATGCGGCGCGCATCGCCCGTACCGGTCAGGAATTCGTCACCATGCACGACGTTCACGCGGGCGGCATGGGCGCGCGCGCGGGCAAGGACGGCGTGAGCGGCGTGCGCGTCTATGTCGGCAACGCGGGCAGCCAGTCGATCGAGATGATCGAAGCGACATCGCCGCTGACGGTCGAGGAATGGTCGCTCGTCACCGACAGCGGCGGCGCGGGACGTCAGCGCGGCGGGCTGACATCGCGGCGCGTGTATCGCGTCGAATACGACGAAGCCACGTTCACCGTCTCCGGCGAGCGCGGCCGTTCCGCGCCCGAAGGCCACTTCGGCGGACAGCCCGGCACGCGCTTCCTGTGCATCGTCGAGCGCGCGGACGGCAGCAGGCACGAGGTCGCGGCGAAAGGCGGCCAGACGGTCGTGTATCGCGGCGATCGCGTGACCGTGCAGCCCGCGGGCAGCGGCGGTTATGGCAATCCGCGCGAACGTGAAGAGACACGTATCGACGCGGATATCGCCGATGGCTACGTCAGCGCCGATGCCGCCGCGCGGCTTTATGGCCGCACGCGCGAAACCATCGACGCACCGCTCGAAGTCACCGCCGAATGAGCACGGACGAAGCCATGAACCAGCCCTTGCCGCTCGCGGGCGTGTGCGTGGTCGAGATCGGCCACAGTCTCGCCGCGCCGTATGCGGGCATGATCCTCGGCTCGCTCGGCGCGGACGTCATCAAGATCGAGAGCGCGGAACACGGCGACTACGCGCGCGACTGGGGCCCGCCTTTCGTCGATGGCGCCGCCGCGCTGTTTCATGCGGTGAATCACGGCAAGCAGAGCATCGCGATGTCGCTGTCGAACCCCGACGACGCGCAGGCGTTGCGCGAGCTGATCGCGCGCCGCGCCGATGTCGTGCTGCAAAACCTGAAGGCGGGCGGCACGGAGAAATACGGTCTCGGCGGCGAAGCGATGCTGCGCATGAAGCCATCGCTCGTCTATTGCAATCTCGGCGCGTTCGGCACGGCCGGGCCGCTCTGCGACAAGCCCGGTTACGATCCGCTCGTGCAGGCGCTGTCCGGTCTGATGAGCTTCCTCGGCCAGCCGGGCGAGCCGCTGTCGCGCATTCCGGTTTCGGTCAACGACATGGGCACGGGACTGTGGGCGGCCATCGGCGTGCTCGCCGCGCTCTTTCGACGCCAGGCCACGGGTGCGGGCGAAGTCGTGTCCGTGTCGCTGTACGAGACCGCGATCAGCTGGGCCGGCATCCAGATCGCCGACTATCTCGCGTCGGGTGTGCTGCCGGGACGATGGGGGTCGGGCACGGCGGCGATCGTGCCGCATCAGGCGTTCGAATGCGCGGACGGCACGATCATGGTCGCGGCGGGCAACGACCGCCTGTTTCGACGCCTGTGCGATGTGCTCGACGTACCCGCGCTCGCCGGCGACGCGCGCTTCGTCACCAACGGCGCGCGCGTGGGCAATCGCGTCGCGCTGATCGACCTGCTGCACGTCGCGTTTCGCAAGCAGGGCATCGAGCACTGGCTCGATGCGCTCGATCGGGCCGGCATTCCGTGCGGACCGATTCAGACCATCGATCAGGTCGTCGAACACGAGCAGACCAAGGCGCTCGATCTGCTGCGCACGACCGACGACGGCGCGGCGACGGTCGTCGGCGTGCCGATTTCGTTCGGCGGCGCGCGGCCCGCGCGCACGGGCGTCACGCCGAAGCTCGGCGAACACAATCATCTGCTGGCGAAGAAAACACTGGAGACATCGTGAAACTTGCATCGCAACTGGTTGGCGCGCTCGACACGCTGACGCTCGAAGAAATCGACGATCAGATTCTCATCGTCAAGCTGAACCGCCCGGAAGTGTCGAACGCGATCAGCACGACGATGGGCGACGAGATCATCCGCGTATTCGGCGCGCTCGAAGCGAACCCCGCGCTGTATCGCTGCGTGATCCTGACGGGCGCGGGCGAGCGCGCGTTCTGCGGCGGCGCGGACCTCAAGCAGCGCGAAGGAATGACCGACGAGCAGTTCGGCGTGCAGCACTATCTGTTCGAGCGCATGAACCGCGCGCTCACATACTGCCCGCTGCCGGTCATCTGCGCGGCCAACGGCGCAGCGGTCGCGGGCGGGCTGGAACTGCTGCTCGCGTGCGACTTCGCTTATGCCGCCAGTCACGCGACATTCGGCTTCACCGAAGTGAAGCGCGGCATCATGCCGGGCGGCGGCGGCACGCAGCAACTGCCGCGCGCAATCGGCGTGCGGCGCGCGAAGGAGCTGATTCTGCGCGGCGGCAAGTTCACGGCGCAGGAAGCGCTTGCGTGGGGCGTCGTCAACCGCCTGTGCGAGCCGGGGCGCGTGCTCGCCGACGCCATCGACGCCGCGCGCGATATCTGCACGAGCGCGCCGCTTTCCGTCGCGCAGGCGAAGAAGGCGATCGACCTCGGCATGCAGGGCGATCTGCGCACCGGCCTCTATCTGGAAATCGAAGCGTACAACCGGCTGATACCGACCGAGGATCGTCTCGAAGGCATCAGCGCCTACAACGAGAAGCGCGCACCGCGATTCAAAGGCCGCTAGACCAAAACCCGGTTTCACCGGAGGAGACAGACATGACACCCGAAATCGGCAGCTTCGACAGGCCAAAGGCCGAAGCGACCTACGGCAAGATCACGCGCAGGCTCATCCCGTTTCTGTTCCTGTGCTACGTGTTTGCGTTTCTCGATCGCATCAACATCGGCATTGCGCAGCTCGACATGAAGCACGACGTAGGCTTCAGCGATCTCACGTACAGCATCGGCGCGGGCATCTTCTTTCTCGGCTACGTGCTGATGGAAGTGCCGAGCAATCTGCTGCTCGCGCGCATCGGCGTGAAGCGGACGTTCTCGCGCATCATGATTCTGTGGGGCTTGATCGCGGCGGGCACGGCGTTCGTCACGCTGCCATCGCACCTCTATACCGTGCGCTTCTTTCTCGGGCTCGCCGAAGCGGGGCTTTATCCGGGTGTGATCTTCTATCTCACGCGCTGGTATCCGGTCGAGCGGCGCGCGAAGGTGATCGCCATCTTCACCTGCGCGACGGGCATCGCGGGCCTCTTCGGCGGGCCGCTGTCGGGCGCGCTGATGACTTACTTCGACGGCTATGGCGGCCTGCACGGCTGGCAATGGATGTTCATCGTGCAAGGTCTGCCGGCGAGCGTGCTCGGCGTGGTCGCATTCTTCTTTCTCGATGACGGCCCGCAGCAGGCGAAGTGGCTCACCGAGAACGAAAAGGCCATCGTGCTCGACGACATCCGCAAGAGTTCGAGCGTGTCGACCAAGCACGCGGAACATACGTTCGGCCGCGCGCTGAAGGATTTTCGCGTCTACGTGATGGGCTTCGTGTGGTTCACGCAAATCGCGGGCGTGTTCGCCATTGGCTTCTGGTTGCCGACGCTCATCAAGAGCGCGGGCGTGTCGGGCGCGTTGCAGATCGGCTGCTATTCGGCGATCCCGTATTTCGTGAGCTGGATCGCGCTCATCGCGCTGAATCGTCATTCGGATCGCACGATGGAGCGGCGCTGGCATTGCGCGATCGCGATGGTGTGCGGCGCGGCCGGCCTCGTCGTCGCGGGGTTCACGACCGGCAATCTCGCGCTATCGCTCGCGGCGCTGTCGGTGGCGACCGCCGGCATTCTCGCGCCCAATCCGCTGATCTGGGCGATCTCTACCGATTACATCCGCGGCAGCGGCGCGGCGGGCGGCGTCGCGGTCATCAATTGCGTGGGTCTGCTCGGCGGCTTCGTGAGCCCGATGATCATCGGCTCGATCAAGACGATGACGAACAGCATGGCGGGCGGTCTGGGCGCAATCGCGCTCTTGATGGTGCTCGGCGCGATTGCCGCCGTGGTGCTCGCGCCGTCGACGTCGACGGCCGCGAGCGGGGCGGGGCATACCGATGAAAGCAGCGATGCAGTCGCGGACGCGACGATCTGAACCGGAGCAGACATGAACGAAAGAGACGTGCAGATTCGCGAAGTGGGCTTGCGCGATGGCTTGCAGATGGTGCGTACCATTCTCACGAGCGCGCAGAAGCTCGAATGGTGCGCGCGCATGGTCGATGCGGGCGTGACCGATATCGAAGTGACGTCGTTCGTGCCGCCGAAGGTCGTGCCGCAATTCGCGGACGCGGTCGAGGTCGCGACAGGCGCGCTTGCCATCGACGGCCTTCACGCGGCGGCGCTCGTGCCGAATCTGAAAGGCGCGCAACGCGCATTCGATGTGGGGCTGAACAAGGTGCATTACGTGCTGTCCGCGAGCAACGAGCACAACCTGAAGAACGTGCGGCGCAGCACGGCGGAATCGGTCGAGGACTTCGAGCGCATCGCGGCAGCGCGCGACGAACTCAACCGCGAGGTGATGCTCGGCGCGGGCGTGGCGACCGCGTTCGGCTGCACGATCGCGGGCAAGGTCGATGAACGCACGGTGCTCGGGCTCGTCGAAACGCTCATCGATGCGGGCGCGCAGGAGATCACCATCGCCGATACCGTCGGCTATGCAAATCCCGCGCAAGTGCGCGCGCTCATGCGGCAGGTAATGGCGCTCGCGGGACCGGTGCCCATCGCGTGCCACTTTCACGATACGCGCGGCCTGGGCCTCGCCAATGTGATGGCCGCGCTCGACGCGGGCGTGCGCGCGTTCGATGGATCGCTCGGCGGGCTCGGCGGCTGTCCGTTCGCGCCGAATGCAACGGGCAACATCAATACCGAAGACACGGTGTTCATGCTCGAAGCGCAGGGCTTGCGTACGGGCATCGACATAAACAGGCTGCTGGCAATCCGCGAGACAATCGCTGCGTGGCTGCCGGGCGAGCCGCTCACGGGCGCAATCGCGCGCGCCGGCTTGCCCGCGACCTTCGTCGATCGCGAGGCTGTCGTCGCGTAAAGGCTGCGCGCGGCTTCAGGACGCCGCCGCGAGCCGTTCGAGCAGATCGGCGAGCAGGCCGGGTGCGAGCACCATCGCGTCATGGCCTGTGTCGATGCTTTCCCATCCCCAATCCGGGCATTCCGATTTGACATGCTCGCGCACCGGCGCGAGCGTGTCGTACGAAGGATTCGCGCAGTGCACGTAAGTGCAGGGCAACCCGTTGCCGAGCGGCGACTGGAGTTGAAGCGGCGTGGTGTAGGTCGCTAGCGGATGCGGCGTGAGCCGCCGTTGAACCCATTCGGCAAGCGGATGATCGTCCGGAATGCCGGTGCCTTTCAGACCATTGACGGGCATTGCGATGGCCTGGCCGCTCGCCCCGACCGATGCCATGCGCTCATCGACGACGCTCGCGGGCAGCACATCGAACGCGGACTGGCCGCTTTGTGCGAGCAGGCTGTCGAGGAAGACGATCGTGCGCAGCGTGGGCGCGATGCGATCCGCGACGCCCGACGCGACAAGCCCGCCATAACTGTGGCCGACCAGCACGACCTCGTTCAACTCTTCCGCATCGATCACGTTGACGATATCGTCGATGTTCACATCGAGCGACGTCACCGATGCAATCAGATGTTGGCGTTCGCCGAGCCCGGTCATGGTCGGTGCAACGACGCGATGACCGCGCGCGATCAGTTCATCCGCGACGAATCGCCAGACCCAGCCGCCATGCCATGCGCCGTGAATCAGGACGAAGTTGAACCGCGTGCCGTTCCGTGGACTGCTCTTCAAGTCGGTCTCCTGATCGATGCGCGCACCTTGGCGAATGGAAGAATCGTCGCAGAGATGACGCGGCCATGCAACCGGTTACGACATGCGACCAGGAGCGTGAATTACTGGTTATCACCGATATAACCCGCGCATCTCACCTGATCTGATCTTTTCACTATCCGCGACTATCGATGTTTCTTAGACTGGCTTCATTGCTCGAATCGTGGCCTGTGCCGTCAATCATGGAGAGCGCGAGTGAACCCGTCCGCTGTGGAATCCGATGTCGAATCCGATCCGGCGTCAGCCGGTTCGTCGCAAGTTTCTTCGGCCGCACTCGCGCATGAGCGAGCGCTTTACTGGCGCGTCACGCTGCGCATCGTGCCCTTGCTTTTCGTGTGCTATGTGGTCGCGTTTCTGGATCGCATCAATGTCGGCTATGCAAAATTGCAGATGCAAGACGCGCTCGGTTTCAGCGACAGCGTCTACGGCCTCGGCGCGGGCATCTTCTTTCTCTCATACTGTCTGCTCGAAGTGCCGAGCGCGATGCTTCTGCGGCGAATGGGCGCGAAGCGGACCATCGCGCGCATCATGATCTGCTGGGGCATCGTCGGGGCGTGCTCCGCGTTCGTTTCGAACGTCACGCAGTTCTATATCGTGCGGCTGCTGCTGGGCGTGTTCGAAGCGGGCTTCTTTCCGGGCGTGATCTTCTATCTGAGTTCGTGGTTTCCGGAGAGAAGGCGCGGTGTCATCATCGCGTGCTTCATGGTCGGGTTTCCGGTCGCGGGTATCGTCGGCGGGCCGGTCTCGGGATGGGCGATGACGAGTCTCGCGCACGTCGCCAATCTCGCCGGGTGGCAATGGCTTTATATCGTCGAGGCGCTGCCGGCGGTCGTGCTCGGTCTCGTCACGCTGCTTCTGCTGGACGACAATATCGATAAAGCCAGATGGCTCACCGAAGCGGAGAAAGGCGTGCTTCGCCAGGGCTTCGAACGCGAGACGCAACGAAAGCGCCGCGCCGGGCAGCACGGTCATGCGAAGCTCGCCGAGGCGCTCGCGGATCCGAAAGTCTATATGCTCGCGTTCATCGACTTCGCCTTCGTGTGCGGCACGTATTCGGTGACGTTCTGGCTTCCGACCGTCCTGAAGGACTCGGGCATTACGAATCTTTCGCTGCTCGGATGGCTTTCCGTCATACCGTATGGAATGGGCGCGATCGGCATGGTCACGATAAGCCGAAGCTCCGACCGCATGCTCGAACGGCGGTGGCATGCGGCAATTGCGGGATTCGTTGGCGCTGCTGCGTTGCTGCTCGTATCGCATCCGACCAACTCGCCGGCGTTGACCGTTGCTTTGCTGACGGTGGCCTGCGTGGGCATCTTCGCGACCAACGTGCTCATCTGGTCGCTCGCGGCGGACTATCTGAACGGATCGCCGGCAGCGGCGACGAGCATCGCGTTCGTGAACTGCATCGGCTTGCTGAGCGGCTTTTGCAGCCCGTTCGTCATCGGCTGGCTGAAGACCGCGACAGGCACGCTCGTCAGCGGCCTCTATGTGATGACGGCAATCCTCGTTGCGGGCATTTTCACGATGCTGCTCGGCTTCAGACGTCATACCGAAACGCAGGCGCGCGCCGCACTGACGGCAGGAACAGAGTGAACCTCATGCATAACATCGCCATTCTCGACGACTATCAAAACACCGCGCTTCGCTTCGGCGACTGGAGCAGCTTGCGCGAACACGCCGACATCACCGTTTTTACTGACCATGTTCTCGACGAAAACGCGCTCGTCGAACGTCTGCAACCCTACGACATTCTGTGCGTGATGCGCGAACGCACATGGTTCACGCGCAGCGTGCTTGCGCGTCTGCCGAGGTTGAAGCTGCTGGCGAGCACCGGCCCGTGGAATGCAGCCATCGATATCGAAGCCGCCGATGAACTCGGCATCACCGTATGCGGAACCGCGTCGTCGCCGACGGCCGCGGCCGAGCTTGCATGGGCGCTCATTCTCGCAGCGACGCGGCACATCCCGAGCGAAGTTGCGTCGTTCAGACGAGGCGGCTGGCAGGTGTCGGTGGGCGGCGACCTGCATGGCAAGACCATCGGGCTGATAGGACTCGGCTACACCGGCGGCGCGACCGCGCGGGTCGCCCAGGCGTTCGGGATGCGCACGATCGCATGGAGCCAGAACATGACGCGCGAGTCCGCGGCCAAGTTCGGCGCGGTGCATGTGTCGAAGGAAGAACTGCTCGCATCGAGCGATATCGTTTCGGTTCACGTGCGGCTATCGGAGCGCACGCGCGATCTCATCGGCGAAAAAGAACTGGCGACGATGCAGCCGCATGCGCTGCTCGTGAACACGGCACGCGGACCGATCGTCAACGAACGCGCGCTCATCGATGCGTTGAAGGCGAAGCGCATCGCGGGCGCCGCGCTCGATGTCTTCGACGAGGAGCCGTTGCCCGCGGATCATCCGTTCCGGTCGATGGATAACGTGATTGCGACATCGCATATCGGTTACGTGACCGGCGATTCTTATCGCATTTACTATGGCGAGTCGGTCGACAACATTCGGGCGTGGATCGCGGGCACGCCGATTCGTGTGCTGACGTCCGAGAAACGCGAGATCAGCTACATCAGCCAGGTCGCGTCATAGCGCCTCACGCGTCCTCCAGACTCTCTCCACGTTCGGCGATCAGCTTGCCCAATTCGCGCGTCGATAAGACGCGTCGCATGGGATTGGTCGAACCCGACTCATCATCCGCAAGATTCTCGATGATCGTGAGCAGCACCTTGCGCGCGGTCTTGATCTCGCGATCGGTCAATCCCGTCACGCTGATCTCGTTGACCTCTTCGGCAAGCGGAACCAGTTGGTCTTTCAACGCGCGACCTTCGGCGGTGAGAAAGACGTGCGTGTTCTTCTTGTTGTCCGGACGCTGCTGACGCTCGACAAGTCCGAGCTTTTCCATCGCGGTGACGGCGGCGAAGGTCGTCGGCGCCATGACGCCCGCCTGTTCGCTCAATTCGCGCTGCGTGAGGCCGTCGTTTTCCCACAGAATCCGCAAGAAAGTCCAGTGTCCGAACGACACCGAATGCTCGGCGAGCCGCATCTGCAATGCGCGCACCATCGAGCGCGTGGCGTCCTTGACGAGGTGCGCGAGGCGGTCGTTGGGCACCGATTCGTGCCAGTGGCGCAGCATCTCCGCAGTCTCGCGTGGCGCGCCCTCCACAGTTTTCTTTCGTGTCATGGCGATTCTTTTCCGGATGCAGTTGATCTTCCCGACATCATAGCCGCGCGGCCGTCGCGCCTGCATTCGTTACGAGACGCGCTGATCTCGGTGCAAACCCGAACTTGTTCGCGCGCGCCGGCCTCCTTACCATAATGATTAGATATCGAATAAAAACCAAGTGTTTCCGGAACGGGCGATGCAATCGCCTGCGACGGAGCATCGTCCTCATGAGCATGGGAATCGGAGACGCCTTGTGGCCAAATCCACAGTCACGCAATTCATGTCGGAATCGGACGCGGCGGCAGCGCGCGTCGAGGCCACGTATCACAAGGTCACCTGGCGGCTGATGTCGTTCATCTTCGTCTGCTGGGTGCTCAACTATCTGGATCGCGTGAACGTCAGCTTCGCGCAACTGCATCTGAAGCAGGATCTCGGTTTGTCCGACGCCGCTTACGGTCTGGGCGTGAGTCTGTTCTTCATCGGCTACATCCTGCTCGAAGTGCCGAGCACGCTATGGCTCAAGAAGATCGGCGCGCGCCTCACGATCTCCCGCATCATGATTCTTTGGGGCGGCATCTCGACCGCAATGGCGTTCATGACCACGCCGGCGCAGTTCTATATCGCGCGCATTCTGCTCGGGGCCGCAGAGGCCGGCTTCTGGCCTGGCATCATCCTGTATCTGACGTACTGGTATCCGGGTGCGCGGCGCGCGCGGATCACATCGCGCTTTCTGCTGGCGATTGCCGCGGCGGGCATCATCGGCGGGCCGCTGTCGGGCTGGATCCTGCATAACTTCGTCGACGTGCTCGGCTACAAGAACTGGCAGTGGCTGTTCTTTCTCGAAGGGCTGCCCGCGCTCGTGATGGGCGTCGTCGCGTTCTTCTATCTCGTCGATCGTCCGCAGGACGCGCGCTGGCTCGACGACGAGCAGAAGAAGATCATTCTCGATGCGCTCGCCGCCGACCGCGCCGAGAAGAAGCCCGGCAAGCATACGCGCCACCAGTTGCTGGCCGCGCTGAAGGATCCGCGCGTGTATATCCTCGCGGCGGGCTGGGGCACGGTGCCCTTGTGCGGCACGATCCTCAACTACTGGACGCCGACCATCATCCGGCAGGCGGGCGTGTCGGACGTGCTCAATGTCGGCTTGCTGTCGGCGCTGCCGTACATCATCGGCGCGCTCGGCATGTTCGCCGTCGCGCGCAGTTCCGACGTGACGCTGGAGCGCCGCTGGCATTTCTTCCTGTGCACGGCGGTTGGCGCGCTGGGCGGCTTTCTGCTGCCGGTGCTGTCGGGGAATACGACGGCGGCCATCATCTGCCTGGGCATGATCTCCATCTCGTACTTCGGCGCGGCCGCGATCATCTGGTCGATTCCACCGGCTTATCTGTCCGATGACGCCGCTGCCGCAGGCATCGGCGCGATCAGTAGCCTGGGGCAGGTCGGCGCGTTCTGCGGCCCCATTGCGCTCGGCTGGATCAAGACGGTGACGGGCAGTCTCGCCATCGGGCTATCTGCGATCGCGGCAATCGTCGTGCTCGGCGGACTCGCCGTGCTGATCGGCGTGCCGGCGAACACGCTGCGCGAGCACGCGGAAAAGCACTCGTAAGCAACGATTCTCGCAGCAGCAGCGGCGCCTTCGTCATGGAGGCGCCGTTTTTTCTTGTAACGGCGTAACGCATTTCAGGGAAAACCCGCTTGCCGTCAAATGATTAGATATCTAATATAAACGTCATGGTGATCGACGCCGCGAAGGCTCGATAGAGTGAAGCGACAAGCAGGGGAGCCGGTGCAATGAACGACGAACTGTCATTCAGGACGCTCGTGGTGACGAAGAAGGATCAGGCGGCGGAAGGCATCTTCCGTTTCGAGTTGCGCGATGACACGGGCCGCGATCTGCCGCCGTTCACGGCGGGCGCGCATCTGACAGTGCGTGTGCCGAACGGGGCGAATCGCAATTATTCGCTGTGCAACGATCCGGCCGAGACGGACCGCTATGTGATCGCCGTGAAGCGCGACGCGGCGGGGCGCGGCGGCTCGATCAGCATGGCGGACGATGTCGCGGAAGGCGTTCGGATCGACGTTTCGGAGCCGCGCAACGAGTTCGTGCTCAACGAGCGCGCGCGCAGCTTCGTATTCGTCGCGGGCGGCATCGGCATCACGCCGATTCTTTCGATGATGCGTTATCTGAAAGCCACCGGCGGTCCGCGTTTCAAGCTCTATTACGTCTCGCGCGGCCCGGAGACCACGGCGTTCATCGACGAACTGTCGGGCCCGGAATGGAAGCCGCATGTGGTGATTCATCACGATCACGGCGACCTCTCGCAAGCGTTCGATTTCTGGCCCGTCTTCGAGAAGCCCGCGAGCGGCGCGCATGTCTATTGCTGCGGCCCGCGCGCGTTGATGGACGGCGTGCGCGACATGACCGGCCACTGGCCGACCGGCAGCGTGCATTTCGAGAGCTTCGGCGTGGATCAGTCGCGCGCCGCCGACAACACGCCTTTCAGCGTAAAGCTCGAACGCTCGGGCCGCTCATTCGAGATTCCGAAGGACCGCTCGATCCTCGAGATTCTTCGCGACAACGGCATCCGCGCGCCGAGCTCGTGCGAGAGCGGCACGTGCGGATCGTGCCGCACGACGCTGTGCGCGGGCGAGGCGGATCATCGCGACATGGTGCTCGGCGACGACGAGAAGCGCGATCAGATCATGATCTGCGTATCGCGTGCGAAGAGCGAAGAACTCGTGCTGGATCTCTGAAGCACATTCCCCACTGCATACGTTGGTCAGGAGAAGCGTAAATGCTCACGCATGAAGAAAACGAGTTGCTGTGCCGCGTCGAAGGCGACGCGCCGATGGGTCAGTTGATGCGCCGTCACTGGACGCCGGTATGTCTCATCGAGGAAGTCAGCGAGCCGGACGGAGCGCCCGTGAAGGCGCGTCTCTTCGGTGAAGATCTGGTGGTCTTTCGCGATACCGACGGCAACGTCGGCGTGATGGACGAATACTGTCCGCATCGCCGGGTGTCGCTCGTTTATGGGCGCAATGAAGACTGCGGCTTGCGCTGTCTCTATCACGGCTGGAAGATGGACGTGAAGGGCAATGTCATCGAGATGGTCTCGGAGCCTTCGTGCAGCGACATGACGAAGAAGGTCAAGCACAAGGCTTATGAAACGAAGGAGTGGGGCGGCTTCGTCTGGGCGTACATGGGCCCGCAGGACGCCATTCCCGAGTTCGTGCCGCCGGCCTGGGCGCCGACCGAGGACACGCGCGTGAGCATCGCCAAGGCGATCCTGCCGTGCAACTGGGCGCAGATTCTCGAAGGCGCGATCGATTCGGCGCACAGCTCGAGCCTGCACTCGTCGGACTTCGTGCCGGCACGCGTGGGCGGCGCGGAAGCGACTTCGAAGAACTGGCTGCGTCCATCGACGGACAAGGCGCCTCGCCTTCAGGTGCATCGCACGGAATACGGTTTCCGCTACGCCGCGCTGCGCCGCCCGATACAGAACGCGGCCACGCACGACTATGTGCGCTCGACCGTGTTCGTCGCGCCGGCGACCGCGCTGATCCCGCCGAACAATCTCTACAACGTGGCGAACATCAACGTGCCCTGCGACGATCACAGCACGGCGTTCTACTTCATGGCGTGGGGCCATCCGGACAAGACGCCGGAAACCGAGACGTGGCGCAAGTTCCTCGGGCAGCAGGTCGGCATCGATCTCGACGAGTATTACCGGCCGCTGCGCAATCACGACAACCGTTTCTGGCAGGATCGCGAAGCGATGAAGGCGGGCAACTTCACCGGCATCAAGGGCTTCCCGAACCAGGACATCGCCATGTGGGTGACGATGGGCGCGATCGCGGATCGCACCGAAGAGCGTCTCGGCGCGAGCGATGTCGCCGTGGTCGAATTCCGCCGCCGCATGCTCGATGCGCTCGCGGCGTTCAAGTCGGGCGAGGCGGCCATCGGTACCGGCGAAAAGGCCATTCCGCGCAGCGTCTGCTCCTTCCAGGCGATGGTGCCGAAGGACACCGACTGGAAGCAGTACGCGGCACATCCGGTCTGGGTGGAGACGGCTTCGCAGGCTGCTCCGGAGCTCGAATCGAACTATCAGGTTCAGGTTTGATGGCGATGATCCGACTCGGGATCGTAGGCCTTGGCCGCGCTTTCTCGCTGATGCTGCCGACCTTCCTCGCCGATGCGCGCGTGCAGCTCGCCGGGGCGTGCGATCCGCGCGAGACGGCGCGCGCGCAGTTCGAAGCGGACTTCGACGCGCCCGCCTTCGACGACATCGAAGCGCTCGCGCGCCGCGCCGACATCGATGCGCTCTACATCGCGAGTCCGCATCAGTTTCATGCGGCGCATACGCGGATCGCGGCTTCGCACGGCAAGCATGTGCTCGTCGAAAAGCCGATGGCGCTCTCGCTCGACGAATGCGACGACATGATCGCCGCATGCCGCGAGGCGAACGTGCATCTCATCGTCGGCCATTGTCATAGCTTCGATACGCCGTATCTGCGCACTCGCGAGCTGATCGCATCGGGCGCATTCGGCGGCGTGAAGATGATCCAGGCGCTCAACTACACCGATTATCTCTACCGGCCGCGTCGTCCCGAGGAACTGAAGACGGAAGCGGGCGGCGGCGCGGTCTTCAGTCAGGCCGCGCATCAGGTGGATATCGTGCGGATGCTCGCCGGAAGCCGCGCGACGCGCATTCGTGCGGCGGTCGGCAACTGGGACCCGGCGCGTCCGACGGAAGGCGCGTACACCGCGACGCTCTGGTTCGAGAACGGCGCATTTGCGACGCTCGCCTACAACGGCTATGGACACTTCGATTCCGACGAGTGGACCGGCTGGATCGGCGAAATGGGTCAGACGCGCAGCGCCGACGAGTACGGCGCCGCGCGGCGCAAGCTCGCAAAAGTGGCATCGCGCGAAGAAGAGGCGCGTCTCAAGGCGGCGGGCACTTACGGCGGCAACGCCTATACGCCCGCCGCGCAAGCTGCCGATGTGCGCAGACATCAGCACTTCGGGCCGCTGATCGTGTCGTGCGAGCGCGGCGATCTGCGTCCGATGCCCGATGGCATCGTGGTGTACGGCGACGAACGGCGGGAGCGCATCGAACTCGATGCGCCCGAGGTGCCGCGCGCGGAAGTCATCGACGAACTCATGGCCGCCATGCACGGCGACGCCGCTCCGCTGCACGACGGTGTCTGGGCGCGTGGCACGCTCGAAATCTGCCTTGCGATGCTGCGTTCGGGCGCTGAACAGCGCGACGTGCTCATCGGCGGCGAAACGTCAATCAAAAAGGAATATTGAATATGGGCAAGCTCAATCTGTCGGTCGCGGTGGGGAACTACGATCGCATGCGGCCGCTGGTCGATGGCGAAGTGCAGATCGACGGTGTCGATCCGACCTTCATGCTGCAGGACCCGGAAGAGATCTTCTTTCGCGCGTTTCGCCACGCTGATTACGATATCTGCGAGCTGTCGCTGTCGAGCTATAGCGTGAAGACGGCGGCGGGCACGAGCCCATATATCGGCGTGCCGATCTTTCCGTCGCGCGCGTTCCGGCATACGTCGATCTATGTCCGCAACGATCGCGGCATCGAGTCGCCCGCCGATCTGAAGGGCAAGCGCATCGGCGTGCCGGAATATCAGTTGACGGCCAACGTGTGGGCGCGTCTCTTTCTCGAAGAAGATCACGGCCTGAAGCCGTCCGATGTTACGTGGGTACGCGGCGGTTACGAAGAAGCCGGCCGCCTGGAAAAGATCAGTCTCAAGCTGCCCGGCGATGTACGGCTCGAGAACGCACCGGAGAACCAGACGATTTCGGGCATGCTCGCATCCGGCGAGATCGATGCGCTCATCGGTCCGCGCGCGCCGTCGTGCTTCACCAACGGCCATCCGAACGTCAAGTATCTGTTCGACGATCCGCAAAAGGCCGCCGCCGACTGGTACACGCGCACCAGGCTTTTCCCGATCATGCATCTGCTGGGCGTGCGGCGCACGCTTGCCGAGCAGCATCCGTGGCTGCCCGGCGCGGTGGCGAAAGCCTTCGAGAAGAGCAAGGCGCTGGCGCTCGCAAAACTCAGCGATACGTCCGCGACCAAGGTGACGTTGCCGTTCGTCGAGGAACAGTTGCGCAATGCGCGGCGTCTCATGGGCCACGATTTCTGGTCGTATGGCTTCGAGCCGAACCGCCACGTGTTGTCGCGCTTTCTCGAACGGCATCATCAGGAAGGCTTGTCCAGCCGCCTGTTGCAGCCCGAAGAGCTCTTTCATCCCGCAACGCTCGAGAGCTTCAAGATCTGAGCGTGATGTGGCCGTGGCAACGCGGCCTCACACCTTCGCTAGCGCCTCATATGCCCGTTCCGGTATCTCCGCGAGCCGGGACGGATGCACCTGGCCGCTGAGCCCGTAGAACTTCTGGAAGCTCATGATCAGCGGCGACCACTTGTCCGGATCGATCCGGTTTGCGTGACCTTCGACGAGCAGATCCGGATGGACGTGTACGCGCTGAATCCGCACTTCGATCAAGCTGATGAAGCCGCGCAACCGGTCGCTGTCTTCGCCGATGCCGTGCACTGCCGCGACGACGGCTTCGAGCTGGATCGGACATTCGAGTGCGCGTGCGGCACTGACCGTATCGGATGACACCCTCGTCATTCCAGCGCGGCCGAACTTGTCGGGTTCGTAGACGTAGCCCATTTCCCGCCTGAATTCAGGAACAGGATAAACGCCCGTCGTGCGTGCGATGCGATCGACTGCGCCTACCTCCGTCGCCGACGGAAGATTCAGCACGCATTCGCCGGTGCGAACCAGATTGCGCGCAGTCTGCGAGCCTGACGCGATACCCAGCACGCCTCGCCAGCCCAACCAGAATACCGAAGATATGGGCGCGAGATTGTCCGTGCCATTGGGGTTGACGGTGCTGACCAAAGCGACCGGCGTCCCGAGATAGAGAATGTGGGGTTCGGCGACAACGTGGGGCGCGTTCATGAGTTGTGTGCTCCGTGAGTGGATGCACCCATGATGCGGCCTGCACGCCTTGGATACGCTCCAGTTCTTGCTTCTTCATTCCTGATCGGACGACGGCCGTTGCGCGGCCGTCCATTGTCGCCACGCCGGCAACACGGTGTACGCATTCGCGACGCTACTGGCCTTCGCCACCGCTACCTACAATCCGTCACACGCTCGGTCGAACGCGAGCGAAACGGAGCGCACGGTGCGCTCATGCCATTCAATTTCCAGGACTATCGAAGATGAGCCATATAACCCGCAATGTGCAGCCCGTTATCGCCAGGCTCGGCAGAGAAGGATCAGGCGAGCTCGTGGCTTCCCGATATGCCGTGCGCATAGGCGATATCGATGTCGTGCTGATCAGCGACGGCGTGCTGCCGCTGCCGACTTCCACCATGTCCACCAACGTAAGCGAAGCGGACCGCAACGAATGGTTCGACGGCCGCTTCCTGCAACGGGACACGTTCGACTGGGCTTTGAATATCGCGCTAGTGCGCAGCGGCGAACGCCTGATCCTGATCGACTCGGGCGTAGGCGATGGTTTCGAATACTTTTCGCGTGCCGGCCGATCGGTGATGCGTCTGGAATCGGCCGGTATCGACCTGGCTGCGATCACCGATATCGTGATTACGCATATGCACATGGATCATGTCGGCGGGCTGAACGTCGATGGCGTCAAGGCGAAGCTGCGTCCCGACGTGCGGATTCATGTGTCTGCCGCCGAAATCGCGTTCTGGAAGAATCCGGACTTCAGCAGGACGGTGATGCCGGAAGCGGTTCCCCCGGCGCTTCGCGCGGCGGCTGCCAAGTTCGTGAAGCTCTACAACGAGAACATCGTGCAGTTCGATCAGTCGGTCGAAGTCGCGCATGGCGTGTCGGCGCGGGTGACGGGTGGCCACACGCCGGGGCACTGCGTCGTGGATGTCGCATCGAACGGCGAGAAGCTGACGTTCGTAGGCGACGCGATTTTCGAAGTCAACTTCGATAATCCCGATTGGCAGAATGGCTTCGAGCATGATCCCGAAGCCTGCGTGGACGTGCGTATCGCGCTCTTCGATGACGCCGCTGAAACGGGCGCGCTGCTGGCCGCTGCGCATGTCGCGTTTCCGTCGATCGGTCATGTTGCAAAAAGCGGCGAGGGTTACCGTTTCGTGCCGGTGCAGTGGGACTATTGATCGATATTTCGCGGCGTATTGCGAGTTGTTTTTGAGGGACATCCGCGTCACTGGCAATGATAGTCAGTGAGCGGCTTTCTTCCAGGTTCGACACAACGGGACTCGATATGGAATTCAACGGTCTTCTGCCAGCCGTGTGCTGCACGGCTTTGCTTGCAACGGTACCCGCTATCGCGGTCGCAGATGCCTTCACTGTCAAAGTCGATGGGCTGACTCGCGGCCGGTTCGACAATGAACAGGTGTACGGTCGATTCGGCTGTCATGGCGAAAACATCTCGCCGCGCATTTCGTGGTCGCATGTTCCGGCCGGCACGAAGAGCATCGTCATCACCATCCATGACCCCGATGCACCCACCGGCGGACTGGGCTGGACGCACTGGCAAGTGGCCAACATTGCGCCGACGCAGACATCGATTGAAAAAGGCGCGTCGGGCAATGCGCGGTCGCTGCCGGCAGGTGCGATCGAGACGCTCACCGATTTCGGCGCTTCTGCGTATGGCGGACCATGCCCGCCGCCGGGCGAATCGCATCGATATATCGTGACCGCTTCGGCTTTGAGCGTTGCGAGCCTCGATGTAAACGCGGATTCGAGTCCCGCGCTCGTCGCCTATCAGATGCACGGAAAAGTCATTGGCCAGGCGCGCTATGTGGCCCGCTATCACCGTTCGGCGCAGTGAGCGGAAAACCACGTTCGCGACGTCGCGATCGACCTGCAAAGCGACAGTCATCATCGGTCCGGCTGTATACGCTTTGTCCATCGGTCACCTATCCGAAGTGAACCGGCACGCGGGTTGCGGATGACATGCGATCAACCCACGGAGAGCACCATGAGCCAACTGACTTTGCACGATCTCGCAACCAAGATGGCGGAGATCGACTTCGCGATGCTTTCGACGCGCTCGCTGAACGGCAAGATCGCCGCGCGGCCCATGAGCAATAACCGCGATGTCGAATACGACGGCGACAGCTATTTCTTCACACTCGAAGAAACGCATACGGTGCAGGAGATCAAGGCCGATGCGACCGTCGCGCTGACTTTCACGAGCAGCGCGAACCCGGACGGCGCGCCGCCGCTCTTCGTGGCCGTCGAGGGCCGCGCGGAACTGATCCGCGAAAAGCCGGCGATGAAGGATCACTGGAACGAAGACATCGAGAAGTGGTTCTCGGAAGGCTTCGAGACGCCGGGAATCGTGCTCATCAAAGTGCGCGCGGAGCGCATTCACTACTGGATGGGCGAGGAGGATGGCGAGATCACGCCTGAGTGATCGACGTAGCCGCTGACAGAATGATCTTGCCGACGTTCATCGACGATTCCATCCGCCGATGCGCGTCTGCCGCGCGCGCGAGCGGATACGTCGAGTCCACGACGGGTTCGAGACTCCGGCCACCCGAGAAGCGGTCGAGCCAGTGCTCGCTGAAGCGCCGGACCATCGCGTGCTTGTCGGCTTGCGGGCGCGATTTCATGACCGTGCCGATGATCTGACGCACGCGGTCGGCTTCCGACGTCGCTATGTCCGTGACCCGCGCGGCCTCGACGAGTGTCCCTCGAAACACTCGGTCAGCATGTCCGTCAGGGCGCGGATTTTCGCCGACGGGTGCTGCCCCGGCGGGCGCACGACGTAGATACCGCCGGTCGGCGGCGGAAAGCGTCGCATGATGGGCACGAGTTCACCCGAAGCCACGTATGGGTCGGTCACGCCATCGGGCAGCCACGCGAGACCGAGACCCGCCACGGCCGCGGCCACGATGGCGACCGCGTTATCCGCCTTGAACCGCCCCTGCGGATGAACGGTGACGATCTTGTCGCCATCCATGAACCGCCAGCTTTCCGTCCCCTGCATGAGGGCCTCGTGCGCGAGCAGTTCGTCGGGCGTCTCGGGCGCTCCATGCGCCGCGATATAGCGCGGACTCGCGACGAGCTTTCCAGCGATAGGCCCCACGCACTTCGCGATGAGATTCGAATCCGGAAGGTAGCCGATACGGATCGCACAGTCGTATCCCTCGCCGACGAGGTCGACCATGCGGTCGCTGTAGTACGTGTGGATATGCAGCAGCGGATGGCGCCGCGCCATGTCGGCGAGAACGGGTGAAAGATGCGTCGGACCGAACGTGAGCGGCGCGGCAATGCGCAACCGGCCGCGCAAATCGCCGGCGGGCGAAATAGTCTCTCTTGCTGCATCGATCTCGGCGACGACACGCGCGGCGTGATCCCGAAATGTGGCGCCCGCTTCGGTAAGCGCGGAACCGCGCGTCGTTCTCGCGAGCAACTGCACGCCGAGATCCGATTCGAGCCGCAGCAGTCTGCGGCTGACGATGGATTTCGATACCCCTAAGCGCCGGGCAGCGGGCGAAACGCCGCCGGAATCGGCGACCTCGACGAACGTTTGAAGCTCTTCGATATCCAACTCGGCGTTCCCCTTTGAGCGACACAGCATGGTAGGGATCGAGTCTACCGTCGCAATAAAAGCAATGCCAACATCCTCTTGCCGACTGCTCGTCGGTTCATCGTCTACAGGGAAGCATGCATCGCTTCCCATCACGCAGAGGATTTTCATGACATTTCGCAATGGCCTCAATTCGCTTCTCCGCCCGGAAGACTCCGTCCTCCTCCTGATCGACCATCAGCCTTATCAGCTCGCGAATCTGAACAGCCACGACCCGCATGCCGTGGTCAATGCGTCGACTGGCCTCGCGAAGGCGGCCAGGGTTTTCGGCGTTCCGACCGTTCTCACGAGCGTACTCGCTGCGCGCGGCGGGCTTCTCTTCCCGCAGATCACGGACGTGTTTCCCGGCCAGGAAGTCATCGACCGCACCTTCATCAATACGTGGGAAGACAAGAAGGTCGTGGACGCGGTCAAAGCGACGGGGCGCAAGCAACTGATCATCGCGGGGCTGTGGACGGAGGTCTGCGTGGCGATGCCCGTGATCCACGCACTCGGCGACGGATGGGACACGACGGTCATCACGGATGCGTGCGGCGGTGTGTCGGTCGAGGCGCACCGGGTCGCGATCCAGCGCATGATCGCGGCAGGCGCGAACACGATGACCTGGCTCGCGCTGGCAGCCGAATGGCAACGGGACTGGGCGCGTACCGAAACCGCGGGCGAGTTGACCGAAGTGTTGAGTCAGCACGCTGCCGGCAGCGGCATTGCGTATTTCTGGGAACAGCAGCTTCTCAACACGCCTGTTTCCGCGTGAGTGTCACGGCCGGGCGGCAATGCGAGAGCCGCATGTGCTTTCGGTGCGCCCGGCTGTGATTCGCAAAGGGCGGCGCCGATCACGCGTACCGCTTGCTCGAACCCAGCAACTCCGGCGTGCCGATCATTTCGTTGAGTTCGTCGAACGTCATCATGTTCGGCCACATCGGTTCGGTCGTGCCGTGGTCCAGCAGACTCTTGTAATACCGCTGCAAACCATGTGCGACGAAGCGCGCCGTGCCGCCGGGAAAAATCACGATGCGATATCCGCGCCGACGCAACGCCTCGACGCTTCGCACCGGCGTCTGGCCGCCTTCCACCATGTTCGCGAGCAGCGGGATACGCTCGCCGAAGCGCTTGCATACGATGTCCATCTGTTCCGTCGTGTTGACGGCTTCGACGAAGAGCGCATCGACGCCGCACGCGAGATACGCCTGAGCGCGCTCCATGGCCGCGTCGAAGCCCTCGACGGCTATGGCATCGGTGCGTGCGAGAACGAGCGTGTCGGAAAAATGGCGGGCATCGAGCGCGGCGCGCAGTTTGCCGCACATTTCGGCGGACGGCACCAGCGTCTTGTCGGCGAGATGACCGCAGCGTTTCGGGAAGCTTTGATCTTCAAGCTGGATCATCGCCGCGCCGGCGCGCTCGAAATCGCGCACGGTGCGCTGGGTATTGAGCGCGTTGCCGAAGCCCGTGTCGGCATCGACGATTACCGGCGTACGCACGCGATCCGTGATGCGCCACAGGATGTCGACCGCTTCCTTGGCCGTCGTCAGGCCGACATCCGAGCGTCCCAACGACGTGTACGCGACCGCGCCGCCCGACAGATACAGCGCGTCGAATCCCGCCTGTTCCGCGATGAGCGCGGTCAGCGCATCGTAGATGCCCGGCGCGAGCACCGTCTCGCCCGCAGCGAGGCGGCGCTTCAGGTCCGCGCCGCGTCCGCCGGATCGCGATGCGTCCTCACGCGGCGACATGCGCTTCTCCCGCTGCCGCCGTCGATGCAGGCGCCGTGCCGTCGAGACCCGGCTTCAGCAACATGTTCATGCGTTCGGCCTGGCGCTTCTCGAAGCGCACGAATTCATCGGTGATGTAACTGCCGCGCACGCCGCCGCGCACCGAACCCGGACGCACGTCGCCGAAGTAATACTCCCACTCGGGCGGCAGCGGCGCGGAATCGGGCACCGACATCCACAGGCGCAGCAGATGACGCCGCTTCGTCTCGTCGTCGAAGTCTTCGAATTCCGTGCGGGAATGCAGCATGACGTAATTGTTCAGCAGTTGCAGATCGCCCTGTTCGAGCCACATCGGATAGCACAGGCGCGGATCGGCGGCGAGTTCGTCGAGTAGATCGAGCGCTTCGGTCAGCGCGGGCGTGAGGCGGGGCACTTCCGGGAAATCCGCCTGCGCCGCGTTCGTGTTCTTGCGATTGGCGCGCAGCGCGAAATGATCCGCCAGCGAACCGATGACCGGACAGTTGTAGAACCCCGGCCGGCCCGGCGCCTGCGTGCCCTGATAGCTGTGGAAGACCGGTCCCTTCAACACGTCGATCAGTTCCGGGCGGCGCTTGCGGATTTCCTCGACCATCGCGAACGAACTGGTGATCTTGCTCTGGCCGCCCGACCTGGCCGGATGCAGACACAGCAGGGCGACGACATCGCACGAGTCCGCGTGGAAGTCGAGCGCCGCCTTCGTGTTGTAGCCGCGGCCGTTCTTCGATTTATAGGTCGCTCCGGAGTCGCGGACATCGTTCATGATTTCGCTGGTGCGATTCTGCGTGCGCGCGACACCGACATGCAAGCCGAGTCCCCAGTAAGCCAGCTTCGCTTCTTCGACGGACCACTCGTGCACCGGAAAGCCTTTGAGCAGACACATGCCCCAGCGCCGCTGCGTGGCGCGAAACGCGCGATGCAGGATATCGGCGGAAGCGGGTTCGAGCGGGAAGTCGTCCGACGTCATGTCGAGCAGCGGCTTGCCGAGAGATTTCGCGTGGCGCATGGCCCGGTCGAAGCCTTCGGCGGCTTCGTCGCTCATTCGAAGCGTCCACGACTGGTCGCGGTCCAGGTCGGCGCTGTACCAGATTTCGGGCTTGTCCTGACGCGCACTCGCAGGCGCGGACGGCGTCACCGATGCTTCCATCATGTGTATCTCCTTGTTGGCGGCGCTTGCCGCGCTTCGTGTCGGCGGGGATCGATCCTTCATCACGCAGGATAGGCCAACGCTTCGTAAGTTAAAATGGAGTTTTTCTGATGAAGCTCGACAAAATTTCTGATGAAGATCGAAATTTTCAGTACCTTGCAAGCAGTGCTGGAGACGGGATCGCTCGCGGGCGCGGCGAAAGCGCTACATCTCACGCCGAGCGCGGTCAGCATGCAGATGAAGCAACTCGAAGCGTATGTGGGTCAGCAACTGTTCGATCGGTCGGGTCTGGAAGTGAGGGCGCTGCCGGCCGCGTACGAGTTGTCGGAGTTGCTTCACGGCATGTTGACGCGCCTCGATGCGTTCCGCCGCCAGCCGAGCTTTCAGATCGAAGGCCATGTGCAGCTGGGCATGATCGAGTCGATGCTGCCGGTCGTGCTGCCGGAGCTGCTCAAGCGCCTGAAGGCGCGTTACCCGCTGCTGCATTTGCAGACGCGGCGCGGCAAGAGCGCGGAGTTGACGAACGCAGTCAAGGCGGGCGATCTCGATGCAGCCGTGGTCGCGCAGCCGGAGCGCGGCGTGTCCCGTCTGCACTGGCAGCCGCTGCTCAGACGCGGCCTCACGCTGATGGTGCCGCCGCAGGAGCGCGAGCGCTCGCTGATCGCGCTGCTCAAGCGCTACGAGTGGATCCGCTACGACCGCAATACGATCTCCGGTGCGATGGCGGCGAAGTACATCCAGCAGCGCGTCGGCGGCAAGCCGGCGGGAGATCTGGAATTCGACAGCGTGCGCGCCATCGCGCCGCTCGTCAGTGCGGGGCTCGGCATCTCGCTCGTTCCGCTGATGGAACCGGCCATCAGCACGCTTTACCCCATCACGGTGATTGCGCCGCGCGATGCGCCGGTCCTGCAATTTTCGCTCGTCACGCGCAAAGCGGACATCGAGAGCCGGCAATTGATCGCGCTACAGGAGATTCTGCTCGCGGCCACGCGCGCGGCCGGCCGCGAGGCGTCGCCGGACAGCGCCTGACGGGCGATGCCGCTCCGTAACCGGGACGCCACTAAGTCAAAAAACTTGACGTGAAACTTGAAAACTATTCAATAAAAGTTCCGACGTCGTCGCCTTAATATGCTGTGAAGCCGTGCCTGCAGCCAGGGCAGGGCGTGCTTGCGAGCCGTCTCGTGCGTTTATCGGGCGGTCGCAACGACGGACGATACAGAGCGCGGCCCGATGAGGACGCCCACACAGTTCCGATGGCCAAAACAGGAGACGATTCGTGAGCCAACCCCAAATGCTGCGCGCCCATTCCGGAGCACGCCTCGACCGCCTGCCGATCGGCCGATTCCACTGGCACCTCGTGGGCATGATCGGGGCCGGCCTCTTCCTCGACGCCTTCGACATCTATCTCCAGAGCGGCGTGCTCGCCACGCTCGTCAAGAGCGGCTGGTCGACATTGCAAAGCAACGCCGCGTTCATCTCCAGCACGTTGATCGGCATGTGGCTGGGTTCGCTCATCGGCGGCTATATCGGCGACAGATACGGGCGCCGGATGGCGTATCAGTTCAACCTCGCCGTGTTCGGACTGGCATCGATCGCGGCGGTGTTCGCGCCGAGCATGACCGTGCTGATCGCGCTGCGCTTCGTGATGGGCGTCGGCCTCGGCGCGGAGCTGATCATCGGTTACGCGACGCTGGGCGAGTTCGTCCCCAGCCTCGCGCGCGGCCGCTTCGGCGCCATTCTCGCCTTGCTCACGAATCTGTCGGTGACGGCGACCGGCATCGTCGGTTACTGGGCGATTCCGGCGCTGGGCTGGCGTTCGATGTTCGCGCTGGTCGGTCTCGGCGCCGTCGGCATCTGGTTCATGCGCAAGTCGATGCCCGAATCGCCGCGCTGGCTCGAATCGCAAGGACGTCACGAGGAAGCCGACGCGCTGCTGCGTTCGATCGAAGCACGCTTTCCGGACGTTCCCGCATGGAATGCCGAGTCCGCGCCCGTGACGGCAGCATCCGCCGATGCAGCGCCTGCCGCGGCACCAGGCTATCCGGAACTGTTCAAGGGCCGGCTGCTGTCCCGGACCGTGCTCACGATGATCATGTCCACGGTCAACATGTCGGTGCTCTACGGTCTCATCGCCTGGTTTCCGACGTTCCTCGTCAAGCAGGGCATCACCGTAACGTCGACGCTCGGTTATACGGCGGTCATGGGCATCGGCACGCCTGTCGGCTGTCTGATCGGCATGGCGCTGACGGATCGCATCGGACGGCGCGGGAGCATCGTCGGCGTGCTGGCGCTGGAAGCCGTCGCAACGGCGCTTTATCCGATGGTTCATTCGCCCGTCGAACTGATGGCGACCGGCGCCGTCATCATGATGTGTTCCGCCTGCATCACGTCGCTCGCGTTCGCGGTCTACATTCCGGAGCTGTTTCCCACGGAACTGCGTATGCGCGGATCGTCGCTGTCCGCCGCTGTCGGACGGCTTGCGTCGGCTGGCGCGCAGGGCGGAATCGTGGCGATCTTCGGCATCGGCGGGATCTTCGGCGTCACGAACTTTCTGATCGGATTGATCGTGCTGCAGATCGTCGCGTTGCTCGTGCTGGGCGTGAACACGCGGGCGCGGACGCTCGAAGAGATCGAGCCGGATGCAGCCGCGCAGACCGGACTTGCGGCGACGTCATCGAACTTGCACGGACGCAGCGCGAGCGTTTCGCCGCAGCAATAGCGATGTAGTTCTCGAGAGGCGTCGTCTCATGCAGGACGGTGTCTTCCGACGCGTAATCAGAAGATCTCGCTCATGCCCATCGCGGGACCGGTCACCGAGAGCCGGCCCTTTTCGATACGACCCGCGATGCGGCGCAGGAAGCTGCGATCCGTCGTACCAGTAGCCGGTCTGGGCGAGGTTCCAGAAGTCGCTTTTGTCCTCCTGTCTCGCTGAACGTCGAACCGTTCGATAGCGCTTGCCGCAGTCCATCCGCACCGCGAACCGCATGACTTGTCACGACCGATGAGCATGCGCCGTTCGCGCTCCCTGCTCGACTCACTCGCTGAAAACACTGTCCGCCAACACTCCGCTCGCCGCGAGTTCGATGCAACTCGCATCGCCATCCGGCAGGGTTATCCCCGATCCATTCGAAACGAAAACATGTAATCATATATATGAATTCGATGGAGACGATCATGCAGGCCGATGGCCGGTTACCCCGTTATCAGCGCTTGCGGGACGAAATGGTTGCGCTGATCGCGGCTCGTGATTGGCGCCCGGGCGAAGCGATCCCGACCGAGCAGGCGCTTTCCCAAAGCTACGGCCTCGCTGTCGGAACGGTGCGAAAGGCTGTCGATCTGCTGGTTGCGGAAGGCCTGCTCGAACGCTTTCAGGGAAGAGGAACGTTCGTGCGTCGCGCGAATTTCGACGGCTCGCTGTTTCGCTTCTTCCGCTTCCAGACGCGGCAAGGCGAACGGCGCATCCCCGAAAGCCGGATACTGCGCCGCGACGTGGTGGACGCGCCATCGGCGGTGGCTGCGAGGCTCGAGTTATCGGGCACTGCGCGCGTGATCCAGATGTCGCGCGTGCGGCTTATCGACGGCGTTCCGTTGCTCGCCGAAGAAATCTGGCTGCCCTACGCACGTTTTGCTGCGTTCGCGAAGATGGACGTGAGCGAAATCGGCGATTTGCTTTATCCGGTCTACGAAGCGCAGTGCAATCAGATCGTGGCGTCCGCCACGGAAACCCTCACCGTCGAAGCCATCGGCTCGCGGCACGCGAAGCTCTTGAACATCGAACCGGGGACGCCTGCGGTCGTCATCGAGCGGCTTGCATACGGCTACGACCGGCAGCCGCTCGAGTGGCGCCGTTCGCGCGGTCCCGCCAGCGAATTCATCTATCAAGCGGAGATCCGCTAGCCATCGCGCGGTGGCGGAAACAGGCCGTCCGGGCACGGAACGGCGATGGGAGACGGCATGTTCAGTTGGTTCAGGGAAATAACGGGCAATGAGCGCCGGACGTTCTGGGCGTGCTTCGGCGGCTGGGCGCTCGATTCGCTCGACGTGCAGATGTTCAGCCTCGTCATCCCGGCGATCATCACCGAGTGGTCGATCAGCCGCACGCAAGCGGGGCTCGTGAGCGGCGTCACGCTGGTCGCATCGGCGCTCGGCGGGTGGATCGCGGGCATGCTGTCGGATCGCTACGGACGCGTCAAGACACTGCAATGGACGGTCGCGTTCTTTTCCGTGTTCACGTTCCTGTGCGCGTTCGCGCAGAACTATCCGCAGTTCCTCGTGCTGAAGACATTGCAGGGTTTCGGCTTCGGCGGCGAATGGGCGGCCGGCGCCGTTCTGATGGCCGAGACCATCCGCAACGAGCATCGCGGCAAGGCTATGGGCAGCGTGCAGAGCGCATGGTCCGTCGGCTGGGGCGCGGCCGTGCTGCTCTATGCGCTGATGTTCTCGCTGATACCGGCGGCGACGGCATGGCGCGTGATGTTCGCGATCGGCATCGTGCCCGCGCTGCTGATCCTCTACGTCCGGCGCGGCGTGCAGGAGCCGGGCCCGCCGCCCCGTTCGGCGCGCGACACGCGAGTTCATCGCGATGAGGCCGCACCGGGCGTGGTGGCCGGCATTTTCTCGCCGGGCATGCTGCGCATGACGTTGATCGGCGCGCTGCTCGGCGTCGGCGCGCACGGCGGCTATTACGCGCTGATGACCTGGCTGCCGACGTTCCTCAAAAGCGAGCGTCATCTGTCCGTGCTGGGTACGGGCGGCTATCTCGCCGTGGTGATCGTCGCGTTCTTTTGCGGATGTCTCGTGAGTGCGCAACTGCTGGACCGCATCGGCCGGCGCAAGACCATCCTCACGTTCGCGATCTGCTGCGTCATCACGGTGGTCGCGTATCTGTTTCTGCCGCTCGGCAATACCGCAATGCTGTTCTTCGGCTTTCCGCTCGGATTCTTTGCGGCGGGCATTCCGGCCAGTATGGGCGCGTTGTTCAACGAGCTGTATCCACGCGGAATGCGCGGCACGGGTGTCGGCTTCTGCTACAACTTCGGCCGCGTCGTATCGGCGGGATTCCCCGTGCTGGTCGGACATATGTCCGCGAAGATGTCGCTTGGAACGGCCATCGGCATCGATGCGGGGCTGGCTTACGCGATCGTCGTACTGTCCGTGCTGATGCTGCCGGAAACGAAAGGCCGCGTGCTCGGCGACGCCGCTCCCCACGCGGACGACGCCCGTCCGCTCGCTCACGCGCAAAGGCATTGACCGGCGAATCATCGATGGAGACATATTCATGCTTTCTGCGACGCAGACAAACGTGAGCCGGGAGATCGCATCGATCGATACGCACGCTCATGTGTTCAGTCGCGGTCTTCCGCTCGCCGAGCATCGCCGCTATGCGCCGGATTACGACGCGCCGCTGGATGCGTACATCGCGCAACTCGACGCGCACGGCATCGCCCGCGGTGTGCTCGTGCAGCCCAGCTTTCTCGGCACCGATTGTGGCTATCTGCTCGATGCGTTGCGCAGCGCGCGCGACAGGCTGCGCGGCGTGGCCGTCATCGCGCGCGATTGCAAGCCGGCCACGCTGTCCGGCATGTTCGATGCGGGCATTGTCGGCGTCCGGCTGAACCTCATCGGCCATGCCGATAACCCGCTCGATCATTGGCTGAGCGCGCGCACGCTGGCTCATGTTCGTGAGCTCGGATGGCACGTCGAGGTTCACGCGCAAGCGGCGAGACTGCAGCGCATCGTCGCGCCGCTTCTGGAGGCGCAAGTGAATGTCGTCGTCGATCATTTCGGCAGGCCCGATCCTGCTCTCGGTGCGGACGACCCGGGCTTTCGTCATCTGCTCGAACTGGCGCGGACGCAGCGCGTGTGGGTCAAGGTATCCGGGGCATATCGGAACTGGACGCAAAGCAGCAAGGGTAACGATGAGACGCGTCGCGCATTCGATCTTCTGAAGGAAGCCTTCGGCGCGCAGCGGCTCATGTGGGGCAGCGACTGGCCTCATACGCAGCATGAAACACCGGATCGATTCACGAGATCGCTGGAACTACTGCATGCGCTGATTCCGGACGAGAACGAGCGCAACGTCGTCCTCGCGGAGACTTCCGCGAGCGTCTACATGTTCGATGAGCAGGCGGCAAGTCATCGATCACCGGGCAGGATCGATTGACGAGTACGCCCGGCCAAGCACTTCAAACCAAAGAACCATTCCATGACCAGTCTAGATATCGATTTGTTGCTGACCGCGCTGATCAGCGTGTTGGTGCTCGTCGCGCTCATCGTGTCGCGCATCAAGATGCATCCGCTTCTTGCGCTGCTCGTCGTTTCCATCGGCGTTGGATTCGCAACCGGCATGGAGCCGGGAAGTATCGTCAAGCATCTGACCAATGGCGCGGGCAAGACGCTTGGCGCGGTGGGCGTCGTCATCGCGCTGGGTGCGATGCTCGGCAAGATCCTCGCGGACGCGGGCATCACCGAGCAGATCGCCGAGGCCATTCTGAGGCGCGCTTCGGACCGGATGATTCCGTGGGCGATGACCGTGGTCGCGTTTGTCGTAGGTATCCCGATGTTTTTTGAAGTCGGCCTGGTCGTCATGCTTCCGCTGATCTTCAGCGTGGCCCGCAAGCTGGAAAGCCACGCGCGCTTCAAGGGCTCGGCGTATGTGTATGTCGGCGTGCCTGTGATTTCGGCGCTTGCCGCCATGCACGGCATGGTGCCGCCTCATCCAGGACCGTTGACCGCGATCGCCACGCTTAAAACCTCCGTGGGTCCGACCATGTTGTACGGCTTCCTGGCGGCCATTCCCGCGATGATTCTGGGCGGCCCGCTCTATGGCGCCTTCATCGCGCCGCGCATGAGCACGAAGCCCGATCAGGCGTTGCTGGATCAATTCACCGTCGTCGAACAGTCCGGCCATATTGAGCGGCCCGGCGTCGCGCTCGGCGTGCTGGCGGCTTTGCTGCCCGCCATCCTGATGCTGGTGCATGCCATCGCGGAAATGGCGTTGCCGAAGGGCGCACCGATGCTGCATGTGGCGAGCTTCCTCGGCAATCCGCTGATCGCCATGCTGCTCGGCGTACTGTTCGCGGTCGTGGCGCTCGTCCTCGCGCGCGGCGGCGATGCCGAGAAGCTGCGTCACGCGCTCGGCGCCAGTCTCAAGCCGATTGCCTCGATCATCATGATCATCGCCGGAGGCGGCGCGTTCCAGGAAATGCTGACGAGTGCGAAGGTGGGCGAGGCGATCGTCCATCTGACGCAGCACGTTGCCTTTCCGCCTTTGATCCTCGGATGGCTGATCGCCATGTTGCTGTCCGTATCGACCGGATCGGCGACGGTGGGCATCGTCGGCGCGGCGGGTTTGCTGGCTCCGCTGGCCGGCGCCGATCCAAGCCTCAACTTGCCGTTGCTGGCGTTGTCCATCGGCTGCGGTTCGCTGTTCTTCAACTATGCGAATCACGCCGGCTTCTGGATGGTCAAGGAATCGTTCGGCATGACGATGGGCGAAGCCACCAAGACGATCTCCGTGGTGCAATCGATCGTGGCCGTGGTTGGGTTGGTGATGGCGCTGATTTTCAACGCAGTCTTTCACGTTCAGTGAATGCGATTGCGCGGCCGGGGCCGTGTGAGTTGCAGTGATGGAGCCGTTCGAACGAAGAACATCCTCGCGGTGTACATTGGCAGCGTCGCGAGTGACGGAGACACGACGATGTCGGCGCTGGCAAACATTCGAAGATTCGCAGCCGCAGTCTCACTGACGTTCGTCGCGCTGGCAGCGCACGCGCAGACGAGCGACTTCTGGGGAACGCGCCTGCCCGACCAGCCTACGCAGTTCATCTTCGGCTACGGCTCGCTCATCAACACGCCATCGCGCAACGAGACGGCCGGCAAGTCGGTAGCGGCGATTCCCGTGCGCGTGTCGGCGGCATTCGGCTACGTGCGCAGCTGGAGCGATCGCTCGGGTTCCGGCTTCACCGCGCTAGGCTTGCGTCGTCCACTGGAGGGCGAAGCGCCGATGACGATCAACGGCGTGATCTATCCCGTCGGCAATGACATGTCGGCATTCGATCAGCGCGAGAAGGGCTATGTTCGGGTCGAAGTGCCGCGCGCGCTGATCGAACCGGTGTCGTGGCAGGCGCTGCCGTCGCAGGGCACCGTCTGGGTCTATGTACCGAAGGCCGAAGGCCAGCAGCCCGGAGAAGGGCTGCCGCTTCCGGACGCCAGCTTTCCGATCGTCGAATCCTATGTCGATATCGTCATCGAAGGCGGTCTCGAATACGGGCCGGAATTCGCGCGCGAGATCATCGAGACGACGCGCGACTGGAGCGCATACTGGCTCAACGACCGCACGCTCGCGCGCCGTCCGTGGGTGTTCGACAAGCAGTTCGCTCAAGTCGATGCGCTGCTCGCGGCGACCGCGCCATGCTTCGCGCAGCGGACCTTTTCCGAAGAGTACGCCGCAAGGAGCGCGGCCATCGCGAGAAGCAAAAAATCGCTTGCGTGCGGCAATTCGTAACGTTATCGTGCCAGTGTTCTCGAATGCAGCGCGGGAGAGACCGTCATCCTCATGACGGCGCCGACGGAGCAACCGCCCCGGAAACTCTCAGGCCAAAGGACCGCGCCGCAGGAACGATCTGGAGAGAGGCGCGCCGCGCCCACCGAAGGGGATTTCCCGCCACGCGGGATCGAAACTCTCAGGTAAATGGACAGATGGGGCAGGGAGCCGGAATGGACGCATAGCGCGTCGCCCCGGCACATGCTCACCGCAATCTGGACCATGTCATGTCAAGGACCGTTCTGGCTGGAACTGGGTTGACATGATCTTGCTGCGCGGAATTTCTGATCCGACACCTATGGCAAAGCGAAAGTAGAGAGGCGACTGGCGACAATGGCAACTTGCAGAACTGCGTGGAACGGCCGGTTTTGAGAAAGTCGACTGACCGCTCGGGGTCGCTCTCGGCTGATTTGTTCGACGATTTGACCAATGCCTGGTTCTCCGCATGGCTGAAATCGTGGGCCGGTTCGCCGCCTCGACGAGATGACCGTTAAACGACGTCGCCAGCATCTGCTGCCGGTCCAGTTCCCGGCCACGGCCAGCAAGAGCCATCATTCGCATGGCCCGCGAAGTCGGGAAGTCGCGGCGTAGGCGTGGTGGAACTTCGCGACGCACCACAGGGCGCACAGGCGCTCGCCAGAAAGCTTTCGCGTCCGTAAGCGGGATCCCCGCTCAGATCGGTTAGCGTGGTCACGCGATCTCTCCATTCGGGCGTCAAACCGGGACCGCCTTAGCCACAAACGACACGAACGGGTAGACAGAGTGACTTAATCATCTGTCTCCCAGAACGCAATTCGTATTTCCTGCAGCATGCCTGCTGTTGTCACCTGACGCTAATGCCACTGTTTCACCGTGAGCGATGCACTCACACACGCGTTCGGGGTTGAGGCACGATGGCTTATCGGCGTCAGCCTCTTGGCGACGTTTCTCCTCGAACCCCTTGACAACGCAACGATCTGGAACGCTTTACGTCGGTCAAGTGCACGCGTTGTGGGAAGCAGCAACCCGGACAGCGTCGTTCTGACCGACGATCTGTCGACGATGTCTCTGCCACGATGCGAAGGGCCTAGTCGCGATGCACTCGAACGTCAGCAGTTTTCATTTCGTTGATTTCGGCGAGCCTCATCATCGCGCCGCAGCCGACAGCACGAAGCGTTCACCGAGCCCTACCGAGCGTCACTCAGGTGTTGCTCTGTTTCGCGCGGTTTTTCGGCGGTTGCTTCGGCCTCTCTCCGGTTTGCCGACTTGGCCAACTGATCATAGGGGCGATTCCACGGGCTCGACACCGGTTCACTGTGGTAAGTCATCCCGGATGTCGCCGCACCGTGTGACCCACCGCTGCCATTCCCTCCATTGCCGTTGCCGCCGGCAATTGCCGCTGTACTTCCGAGCAGGTTGAACGAAGCAACTATCAAGCACGCACGTACCGCGTAAGCTGCCAGTTTCATCTTCCTTCTCCAGAGTTGACGACGCGACAAGCAGCCGTCCGAGGGCGTTCGACTTGTCGTGTCCATCTTCTATACGAGCGATCCGGGCGATTGGATGAGAATTTTACGGAGGCGAGATCTCTTTCGACCGGGCAAATCATCATGAGCGAGAGGGAACCTTCCCTTCAGATGCAGAATGCCGTCGTGAAGGCAAGTATAGCGACGCCCAATGCCGCGCCTACATCAGGCGTGCAGCAAGATCTCGTTATTACTGATCCTGCCTTGCGTTTGGCGTTACACCTGGTCCGGCCGGGTCCGGAATACCAAACCGGGGAAGAAGCTCTCCGTGGGTTTTGTATCGCGCGTGTTCAATGGACGCGACAACGTCGCACCGAAGATCCGCGAGGTCATGACCCATCGCAAATAGCTGAACCTAGGGTTATCCCGGATACAGCAAGAATTTGTTGTTCAAACGCTCATTAATCTTAAGCGGGCGCTTACCTATACTGAAGTCACTGAAGCGCAAACAGGGCTGTTTGCGAAAAACAAGACTCGGAGGTAAGTATCATGAAACTCGCAACTATCGTCGTCGCCGCTGCACTCGCTCTCCCGGCAGTTTCTTCTTTTGCTCAGAGCCAACCCGTGACCCGCGCGCAAGTTAAGGCAGAACTGGTCCAACTCGAACGCGCTGGATATAACCCGAGCATGGATCGCGTGACGTATCCGGCCAAGATTCAAGCAGCCGAAGCGAAGGTCGCGGCGCAGAATGGGCAAACGGGCTTCGGCGGCGTGGCTGACACCGCGTCGGCTTCGGGCGGCCCAGCTCACACCGGCAATAGCATCGCTCCGGTCTATTTCGGTCACTAATCGACCGGCAGAGCCAAGAGGCTCTTGCTCAATACAAGAGGACTGGCCGCTGCGGTGGTGCTACCGACGGCCAGTTTGCCTAATCGCACCTCCGCCACCGGCGTAGCCGATGGCTTGCCCAGCACTTAACTCGTCCTGGGCCTTTTTGCGTAGGCGTGTTTAGAGGATAAGGACAGCGGCGAAGTCTCTGGCGCTAGCAGGAGCGCGAATTACGTTGATGCGCGCGTTGCCCAGTGACGCGATAGAAAATCTGGCAGCTGCCGTGAACACGATGCCGCACGCCGCGATTCTTTGTATCGAGGCACGAGCGGGTAGGCGAGGGCCATATCTGCAAGGTTCATGCACTTGTCGCGCGGCGCATCTAGAGAATGAAGCCTAGCCGGACGGCAGGTTCGCGTACCGCAGGGATCTGAACGGCCGCTCGCTTTACGAAGCGTGGCTCGATATCGAAGCTTGAACATCAGGCGTGAGACATCCGAGGCCGATGAGCGTCTTTTCGACGGCCACGTCCAGCGGCGTATGCGGCTCGCGCCCGAGCGTCTGGACGAGCCGCGCGTTATTCAGATGCACAGGCGTCGTCCATAGATAGCGCATTTCCTGAAGCTCCCTGAATGTGACATTGAACGGCGCGGCAAGCGCGAGCAGCCACCACGGAAAGCCCACGACAGCGGGCGCGCGCCCTGTGCGGCGCGCTACTACACGACGGATCGCGTCGGCAAAGCCGGTGCCGTCCTCGTCCCAATGACCGCTCATGTGAAAGCGCGCGAACGCATCGAGCGAATGGCGGTGCGCAAGCAGTTGAACCATCGTGCGAGCTACATCGGGCAGATACGCCCATTGATGCCCGATGCCGCGCGCACCGGGATTGCTGATCTTCGCCGCCGGCTTTCCGGGCTTCACGAGTCCTTGCGCGAGCCAGTTATTGCCCGCCTTCGGCCCGAAAAAATCACCCGCGCGCACGATCAGCACTCGCGCTCCTTCCTTGCTCGCGCGTTGCAGACGCGCTTCCATTTCCACGCGAATCGCGCCCTTGCGCGTGACGGGATGCTGCGGCGCGTCTTCGTCGATGAATGGAAACGCGTCCGGGCCGAAGTTGTAGACCGTGCCCGGCAACACGATGGTAGCGCCTTGCGCCTTCGCCGCCGCGATGGTGTGGTCGATCATCGGCAGCACCAGTTCGGCCCAGCGCTTGTAGCCGGGCGGATTTACCGCGTGCACAATCACGGATACGTTCTGCGCCGCGCGCATTACGTCGGCCGGGTTCATCGCGTCGCCTTGAACCCATTCGATGCCGTCGATGTTTGATGCCCCCGCGCCACGCCGCAGCCCGCGCACGCGCCAGCCCGCTTCGCGCAATTGCCGCGCGACTTCCCCGCCAATGCCGCCCGTCGCCCCAAGTACCAGCACTGTTTCGCCTTGCGCCATGTCACGCTCCATAAGTTGTCGGTAAAGCCATTCTCCGCGCTTCGCACGCACATTAAAATTGGCGAACTTCGTTGATCCGATATACAAAAACGTATGGCAGACGACATTGGCTGGGAGCTTTACCGGACGTTCCTCGCAGTGCTGCGCGAAGGCTCACTGTCGGGTGCGGCGCGCGCGCTCGGCATCACGCAGCCGACGGCGGGGCGCCACGTTGAAGCGCTCGAACGGGCGTTGACGGTAAGTCTGTTCACGCGCTCGCAGAACGGGCTTCAGCCGACCGACGTTGCGCTTGCATTACAGCCGCACGCCGAAGCGATGCAGAGCACGGCGGCATCGCTCAAGCGCGCAGCGAGCGGCCACGCGGGCGCCGATGGCGCGGGCGTGCAGGGCGTCGTGCGCGTGTCGGCGAGCGAAGTGGTCGGCGTCGAAGTGCTGCCGCCGGTTATCGCCGCGCTGCGCGAGCGGCATCCGCGATTGATCGTCGAACTGGTGCTGTCGAACCGCGTGCAGGACTTGCTGAGGCGCGAAGTGGATATTGCCGTGCGCATGGTGCGTCCGCGTCAGACGCAACTCGTCGCGCGGCGCGTCGGCGTGATCGAGGTTGGGCTTCATGCGCGGCGCGACTATCTCGACCGTCACGGCACGCCGCGCAGCATGGCGGCGCTCGCAGAGCACGCCGTCATCGGCTACGACCAGCCGAACGCGTTTATTCGCGATGTGAGTCGCACATTGCCGGGTTTTCGTCACGCGTCGTTTTCGATGCGCGCCGATAGTGATCTTGCGCAGCTTGCACTGATCCGCGCGGGTGCGGGAATCGGCGGATGCCATGTCGCGATTGCGCGCCGTGATGGTCTCGTACGCGTGCTGTCGAAAGCGTTCGCGCTCCGACTCGAAACTTGGGTGACGATGCACGAAGATCTGCGCGCGAGCCCGCGCTGCCGCGCTACCTTCGAGGTCCTTGCTGATGCGCTCGAACAGTACGCGCGATAACGCCCGACTGGGCTACACCCGGAGCCGCAAGCCTCACTGTAGAAGCGGGCGCGCATCGGCCCGGCACCGCGGGATTGTCGTAGAAGCGCGGATCTTGGCGCGCATCTTCGACGACGAGCACGTCCTCGGCCGTCAGTGCGTGCGCGCAGACAGCCAGATCCCGCGGTGTCTCGCACGCGCTTACGCCGATTCGCGACTTGAACCACAGACGACCGTCGTCCACGAACGTGATGAGCGCCACCGGCACTCGAAGCATGTGCGCAAGCAGGCGCGTGAGACGATCGAATGCCGGTCCGTGCGCCCGAGAACCACAGGAAGTAGGGGTCGTGCCTCTGCAGCGAATGCAGCGCGCGTGTCCGCGCAGGTGAATATGACGCCAGCTACGGTCTTCTCGGCTACGTCGTGGATCTCGCCGACGCGCTTGCCGTCGCTAGTAAGGATGACCCCAGTCGTTAATGCCGCGGCGGGTTTCTGTGAAGACGATGCTCGAAGCGTCGATGCTGAATGTCATGTCGTTGAATCCTGAGGTTTCGGCCAAGCAGGAATGCTTGACCCGTTCCCTCAGGCTACTGTCGGCTGGCGGAAGTCTAGGCGGAAGACTCGTGTAGGCCGCGACCGGCCAGTTCGAAGCTGGTCGCGTTCATGCCCGATCGCCACGCTCTCGCTACAGAGCCGCGTACGACCGACTTTACGCTACGCGAAACTGAGCAACGGCGCTTGCCAGCTCGTTGGCCTGCGTTTGCAGCGAAGACGCTGCAGCCGCCGACTGTTCGACCAGCGCCGCGTTCTGCTGCACCATCTCATCGAGCTGCGCCACCGCACGGTTGATTTCCTGGATGCCGCGCGTCTGTTCGTCAGCCGCGTTCGTTATTTCGCCGATGATCGTGGTGACGCTAGACACCCGGCCTACGATATCCGTCATCGTCTCGCCTGCCTGCTGAACCAGCGACGCGCCGGTCGACACGCTCGTCACGCTGGAATCGATCAACTCTTTGATCTCCTTCGCTGCCTGCGCACTGCGCTGAGCGAGCGTTCGCACCTCGCCCGCGACCACAGCGAATCCGCGACCATCCTCGCCTGCACGTGCGGCTTCCACGGCAGCGTTAAGCGCGAGGATATTGGTCTGGAAGGCGATTCCCTCGATCACGCCGATGATGTCGGCGATCTTGCCAGATGCACCTTCGATTTCATGCATCGTCGAAACAACGTCGGAGACAACGGAGCCGCCACGTGACGCGGCGCTTGCTGCGGTCGTCGCGCTTTGGTCCGCCTGCCGAGCTGCGCTGGCCGATTGCGTCACTGTGGACGTGATCTCTTCCATCGACGCAGCGGTCTCCTCGAGGCTTGCCGCCGCCGCTTCCGTGCGACGCGACAAATCGTGATTACCCGAGGCGATCTCATTGGCGGCATGGCGCACCGCTTCACTCGTATCGCGGATCTGAACCATCACGCTATTGATCTTCCCGACGAACGCATTGAACGAGCGGGCGATCTGCGCCACTTCGTCATTGCCGGTCGCGGGCAGGCGCTGGGTAAGGTCTCCGCTGCCCGAGCCGATGCCTTCCATGGCGTCGCGCACTTTTGCAAGTCCTTTGAAGGCCACGCCGGTGACAGCGCCAATAATGGCGGCGGCTATCGCGGCGAGTACTGCCAGCGAGATGACGGATCCAGTCAGCAGCGAACGCATTCCGGCTGTCGCCTCGGACTTGTCGAGCGCGACCAGTGTCAGCCAATTCGTTCCCGGCACTGCCCGAGCCCGGACCAGCTTCGTAGCACCACCTACGGTGGCCTCAATGGCAGGCGATTGTTCCTGCGAGGCAGCGCTGATGGCGCTCGTCGTCAGTTCGTTGGAGACGTCGGTCAACGGCTTCAGTGTCAGCTTTGCATCGGCGGCAGCAACGATGTTGCCGCTCCGGTCCACCAACATGCCGAAGCTTGAGGCCGTCGGATGAATCGACTTGACGTTCGCGACGACGCTATCCATGGCCACATCGCCCGATACCACGCCTTTGACCGTGCCATCCCTGACGATCGGCGCAGCAAACGCGACCACGAGCTTGCCGGTGCCCACATCGACGTAAGGTGGCGTCACGACCGGCTTTCCGGCCTCGACAGCCTGCTTGTACCAAGGTCGGCCGGTAGGGTCGTAATCCGCTGGAATACCGGTCGGGTCGGAAAACTTTGCCGTTTTATCCGCGTACCCCACATACACGTTCGTGAAACCGCCCGCGGATGCGACCTGTTTGAGGAACGGCACCGGATCGGAACTCAGCGCAGCGTCCTCGACCGAAACGATCATCTGCGTTTTCGACGCGACCCATTCTTCGATCCCCGCCTCATGGCCGGTTAGAACCGCACTGAGGCTGTTTTCGATGGATTCGCTGTTATGGCGATGAGCGACGCCGTAGTTGACGCCCGTATTGACGACAAGTCCGCCGACGACGATGGCGACAGAAGCGGCGAGGACGCGACCGCGAATAGAAGAGAACATGTGAGATGTGAGCCGTGGGAAAAATTCGCTATGGCTCAGTTAACGACACGGTGTCCACGCTCTTGATCCTTGACTGAATTTAGGCTTGGTCAAAATTCGGGGCGCAGCCACGCATCGCATCGGTCGCAACAGTCGCTACGGCGGCGAGAAAGCGCTTGCGGCCACTTCCGCGTAATCCTTGCTGTGAAATCGTGCGCAATCGGCGATGCGCACCGCGCGACATGCCAACGTTACGAGCGCGCCATGACTGGGCACAGGGCCGGTTACTACGCAGCCAAGCAACACCGTTCGCCGCTCTGGGGGTCGTTGGCCGTTTCGGGCTCTGCGAGGACCAGAATCTCAAGCAGTTCGCAATCATCTGACCAAGCCTCCACGCTATGGCGACTCCTTGGTGGCTGAAGCCAACACGACCCGGCCGCCAGTCGCTGCGGTCCAATGCCGTCAAAGTTGGTCTCATTGAACTATGAATCCACCCACCTATGTTGCTGCAAAGTTCAAATGTCGGGGTTGCCGCTAAGTAGAGATGTCGGGTTTGGAACGGATGTTTCTGTTCAGGTTGTGGGGTTGGGTCGGCGCAGCCGC
>NZ_FCNX02000021.1 GCF_001544835.2 Caballeronia fortuita
CTGTCTGGCAACGAACCTACGTCAAAACGCGACATCTCTACTTGGCGCAAACACGACATCTGAACTTGGGACCTACACACTTAAAATTTGATCATAAACATTATGTCCACTCAAATGCGCGTTCACGTCCGCATCATGCACACCCATCGCGGCGTTCCTGCGCTTCGCGAACACGTTGAATCGCCGTGCAGACGTCATCGCAACCGCAGCGCAAACGTCGAATAAAAAAGCAGCGGCGAGCGGCTTCAAGAGAAACCGCTCGCCGCCGCAGCAAAACCCGCCGACGTACCCGTTCCTTACTTCTGAACGACGACAGCCTTGTTGAGCGAACCACCCTGCGTGATCGCAGCCGCGTTGCCGATGCCGGCCTGATTCACGTAGCCGTAGTTGGCGCTGCCAACCTGGACGATCGAAGCAGTGTTATACGCACCGGCTTGCGTCGCGTCCGCCGAGTTGAGGTAGCCGACTTGCGCCAGCGCCAACTCTTCGTGCGAGCCCGACTGCTTGCCCTTCGCTTCGTTGAACGTGCCGCCCTGACCGGCCAGCAGCGTCGATTCAACCGCGCCCTGCTGCGTCAGATCCATTTTGTTGTTCGAACCGGCCTGAACCGCGACGGCCACGTTGCTGCCGCCGTCCGTCTGGTGAACGGCCGCCGTGTTGCGGTCGCCTGCCTGAACGATGTACGTGCGATCGTTGGCTTCGCGATACTGATCGACGTATGCCGTGTTGTAGGCCGAGCCGCTTTGCAGGATCGTCGTCGTTTCGTTGGTCGCGTTGCCTTGAGTCACCTGCGCGTAGTGCGGTGCGCCGGCGCCGCTCTGGTCGATCGTGGTCACGTTGCCGCTGCCATTTTCCGAATGGACTTGCGCGCGGGCGAAATCGGCCTGCTTGATCGATACGTTGTCGCCGATTTCCGAAATCTGCTCGATCTTGCCGTCGTTATGATCGCCGCGCTGCTCGATGCGCGCCGCGTTGTTGCCGCCATTCGTCTGCGTCACCGTCGCGATGCCGTTCTCGTTACCTTGCAGAATGTCGACGCGATTGCCGACGGTCGTCGTCTGCGTGACGGTCGCCGTTGCGCCGTTGCTCACGCCCGCGGTCTTGCCCGTGCCTTGATCGATGTTGACCGTGTTCCAGCTCGAGCCGGTGCGGTTGATGGTCGCCGAGTCGTTCTTGCCGGATTGCGTAACCGTGTCCTTGTCGAAAGATGAAGCCGTCTGCGTCACGCTCGCCGTGCTGTTGGTGCCCGTTTGCGTGATGGTGGTCTTCTCGCCGATCGCCTGCTGTTGCGTGAGCGTCGCGCTCAGCTTCGATGCGCCCGTACCGCCCGCATTCTGCAGAATGTCGGTCACATTGCCGCCGCCGTAGCTCGACGTGACGGTTGCAGTCGAACCATCGCCGTTTTGCTGAACCTTCACGCGGTCGTAGCTGGACGCGGTTTGCATGACATTGGCAGTATTGCTGTTGCCGTACTGCTCGACGATCGCGCCTTCGCCGATCGATGCGGCGTATGCCGACGTCGATGCCAGTGCTGCCAGACCCATAGCGATGATGATTGCCTTCACTTTCATTTTTATGCCTCGTTGACTTGATGTTTTATGCACGTAGATTAGCCATCCTAACGGAAGTCAGCCCCCGCTAACGTCCGGCCCTGCACCCTCGCACACTCAAACTTCCAACCTGTACTGCCTGGTCTCCTCGCCTGCCTACTTCATCAGAACCGCAGCCCGGGCGCCGCCCGTCTGCGTAACCGATAATCCTGATCCGTTTCTGCTCTGCAAGATCGAAATCTCGTTGTTGTTGCCGAGCTGCGTCACCGACGACGACATCGAATTGCCGACCTGCGTTACCGATGCTGTGTTGCCGCTGCCGTTCTGCACCGCGATCGATCGGTTGTACTGACCCGATTGATATCCGGCGTATAGATTGGCCGCGCCGCTTTGCTGGAGCACGGTCCAGTTGTCGTTACCCGCCTGCGCCGTCACCGCCGCATTGGCGATGCCGGTCTGGTTCGCCATCAGACCGTTGTGCCCTGCCTGAACGGCGTTGAGCCGATTGCCCTGCCCCTGTTGCGCCACACGAGCGACTTGCGTTGCGCCGCCGAAGCCAGGTTCGGGCGGGCCGAAATCCGACACCGACGACAGGTCCGCCGCATACACCGCGAGCGACACGGCCGCGCCGAGCGCCGCGCAGACAGCGACTTTCGATGCGCGCATGGGCGCACGCGATGCTTTCATGCTGATCTCCTTCGTTGATTCTGCTTAGCTGCCGATGGTCTTCGGCGGATCGATCTTCACCGGGCTATACGGCGGGTTCACGTCTTCCATCGTCTGCGCGTAGCCCTGATTTTCCTGCAGATAGCGCTGCATCGTCGGGTCGTACCAGTCCTTCATGTCCCTGAGCGCCCATGTCTGGTTCGCGACGCCCTGCACGATCAGATGCACGAGCGCCGATTCGATCGCTTCGTTCACGCACAACTGCTGCGGCTCGTTACGCGTCATGCCGGCTTCGGCCTGCAACAGATCCTTGAAGCCGATGAAGCGATACACGCCCGTATCGACCTGAATCGAATAGATGGTCTTGGTCGTCGACACGCTGTTGAGTATCGTGCCATTGCGGATATCCACGGCGCGCAGGTTCACCGTCACCTGATCGATACGATATTGTTGGGATGCCGAAATACCCAGATAAGCGACGCCCGCGCCGCCCGTGCGAATGTTCGTGTCGTATCCGACGATGCCGCCTTCCAGCACGATGCTCGCCGGCGCGAGCGCACCGATCTGCGGTATGGCGTTCTTCTTGTCGTCCGGCGTTTCCAGCGCGCGCATGATCTTGCGCTCGGTCAGCAAGTCCTGGAGGTTTTCGCGCTCGACGGGCGTGAACCAGCCGGAATCGCGCATCGCCTTCACGAGAAACGAAGCACCGCCCTGCGTGACCTGCGACGAGAACGAACTGTCCGGCGACGGCTTGTACTGACCCGTCAGATCGCGAAAGCCGTACACGGCCGCGACGATGCGCCCCTTCGGCGGCGGCAGGTGCGTGAGATCGCGCGTCACGCGCGTCGGCGGCGTGAGCGTCGCATTGCCTGCGGATGGCATCGGCGTCGTGACGCAGCCGGTCAGCAGCGTTGTTGCGATGATCGTGGCGCCGAGCGCCGCGCGCGTTGCCAGTGTCGTGATAGCTTGCCTGTTCATTTCGTATGCGCGCTCGCGTTACTGTCCGTTGCCGACGACGAACGTCGTCGAGGCACCCGTGGTCTTGTCGGTCGTCGTCACTTGCAGATTGCCGCCCGTGACTTGCGTGATCGCAATCGAGAAGTTGCCGGTGTTGATCGTGCCGGGATGCAGCGTGCCATCCGTGCCGACGATGGAACTCGATATCGACGATGCGACGCGCGACAGTATCGCCTGCTGCAATTGCGTGTTGAACTGATCGAGCGTGGACTGGCTGCCGGTGCCGAGGTTCGCGGTCGCCGGATCCTTGTATTTGTTCTGGGCGTTCGCCTCGTTGAGCAAGTTGGTGCCGTTCAGCGGATTGCCGCCGAAATTCGGATTGACAGGCTCATAGACAAGCGATGTAGCGTGCGCGGCGATAACCGGCATCGAAAGCGCGCAAGCGAGCCACGCGCGTTTCAAAAGCGCATTCGTTTTCATTGCGTTTCCCCGTATTTTTTTGGCCTTACTGCATCGATTTTTTATGATGCGTTTTTTTATAACTCGTCCGTCGCCATGTCGGCATCGCGAAACAGCAGGCGAGTCAGGTCTGCCTGCATCACGTTCTGGAAGGCGATCTGCGCCGCCCCTTCGGCAATCGGCTTCACGTTCGAGCGCGCGATCGGCAGAAACGCCTGGAACACGCGACGCTGGCCGTATTCCACCCACACGAGACTGCCGTAACGCGGCGATGGCCGCTCATGCACGGAGACGATATAACGCTCCGAAAGCGGAATGCCGCTCCATGCCTGCGCGAACCACGTATAGAAGTCCTGCCCCGCGAGCGTCACCGTGTCGGTCGTGACGACGCCGCCGAGTGCATCGTCGAGCGACTGCTTGCCTTCGACATCGACGGTGCGCGAACGTGGCGTGCCTGCAAGGGTCGCGCTTTTATCGAGCGACGATGCGGCGTTCACCGTGCCGCGCGGCGTGAGCGGCGCGCCGATCGCGGCAGGCAGCGCGCTGGTGTTGCCGACCGGACCGGGAGTCGGCGTGCTAGGCAGCGAAATGAGCGGTTGAGCCTGGGATGTCGTGCTCACGTGCGCAGCCGATGGCGTTTCCGCATCCTGCGCATGCGCATTGATCGCGACGATCGAAATCCCGATGCACACTGCGATGACCCGCCCTGTGACAGGCGCGTTGTTCTTCTCTCGCTGCATGACTTCCCCGTATGTCTTTGGCTGCTATGGTGCTGCCTTCAGACGGTCTGTTTTAAATGCTTTCTTGTATTTGTACGACGGGATGAATTCTCCGTAATAACTTGTAAGCGCAATGTTGTCTGCACCACGTTCGCATGAAGAAACCTGAAAGCGTGCATGCTTCGCGAACCGGGCTCAGTGCTCGTCTTTCATGTCGTCATCCGTTCAAGCCCGTTCGCGGACGAAGACCGTACTAGCCTGCGCGAGTTGCGTGATCGGTCAAACCGCACAACAGCCGCTCGAGTCGCGAACGTTGCGACGGTACGATTCCCGGTGTCGCGCGCGCATTGACGACGCGATTGCGCCAATAAGTTCGACCGAAGACGGAGCTCGCCGCGTCTCCGGTAAGGACGCGCTCGAGATGCTCGATTTCAGAGTCGAGGTTTCGAGGCGTGAAGTTGGTCGATGCGCGTGAGGCTAAGGTCATATTGTTATCGGTCTCTCAGGTTGATGCTTGCGACGGGCCCCCGAACCATTCCGTTCGATCCGCTGGAAGAGTCGTGCTGGCGTGTGCCCCCATTCGCGTTGGCCACTGCGGCGGGATAGGTCCTTGTTTAATCTCGAAGCTCACCTCCTGGTTTTCGTGACACAGCACAATACCCAGCCGTGAGACGAAAGCGTTGTCTCGTCAAGCTGATAACGATTGGGGCCGATCGAGACTCAAGGCGCAGCGCGTGAGCCTATGAAACGCTCCTTGCGGCGGCTCTCCAGCAGCGTGATCGCGCGTTGCAGCACGCGCTCCGCATTGGTCTTCAGATCGATGAACCGGCAGCCCAGAACGGTTCGGTGCTCACCCGTCGGCGTGACGATCTGCCGGGTTGCGACGACCTCCAGACGGACAGGCACGACGCCGAGCCCGCCCACATGAAGCTTCACGTCGTCCAAGACAGTTCCCGCCGGAGCGATTCGAAGCGTGCGTCACGCGCACGCAGCGCCACTCCGCCGAGCGAAAGATCATGCAGTTCGAGCCGGAAAGCGACGCCCGCCTCGTCGGCTCCGCTCGCGACGAACGGATCGAACATGGGCGTATCGACGCGATAGAAATCCCGGCGCTGCACGTAATGAAGCAGCGCAGGAAACGGCACTTCGAATGCCGGACGCCCTTCGAATGTCACCACTACGGCGCCGCCCGTCACGAAATGCGTGCGAATACCCGAAGGCAGGCCGCGAAACGTGAGCGCGTCCGCATCGACTAGCGCGCGGTTGTCTCTCGCCGTGCTGCCAAAATCGAAGAGAAATTGCGCGCGGCGCGAATCGACATCGAGCAGTTGCGTGACGAACTGAGTATCGCCGAACTCGACTGTCAGGAAATCACCGCGCGCAAGCAATGTCCGCAGGCATAACGCAATCTGCAGCGTATGTCGCTGAGCATAGCGCTCGTCGGCCTCCCACGCGTTCATTGTGGAGGCGCTTGCCCCGCTCGGGGTAGGTTCGGCGATCATGGTGCTTTCGTTATCTTGCCGGGCAGCCTCCCGGCGTATCGTCTTTTGCTCTATCTTATCAAATTGATAAGCAAATGGTAGACTGACGGCATCACGGGCTAACGACCCTGAATCTGAGAGACGAGCGGCGCCCCGGGGACAACGGGGTCCGTCAATGATCCGGCGGGGTGTCTGCTTCCGGGCCGCGCGGCATCGGCAGAAAATGCAGGATTGCCTTGAGCGTATAAATGACGATGACGGTTCCCGCCAGGTCGCCGACGAACATCGCGATGAATCTCGACGTGATGTTCTGCGCATCGCCCTGAAGATAGAACCAGATGTTGTGGAGCAACGAACCGGCGATCGCATACGCGACGGTGAGGATCATCAGCCTGCCCGCCGTCAGGTTTGAAAGCGACGCGTTCAGCCCGTAGATTTCGCGCGCCAGCCGATACACCGCATAAGGCGAGGCCGTCGCGATGATGCCGCCGACGAACGACCGCACCGGGTCATTGGGAAAGAAATAGAAGAAGTCGACGACCCAGCTCGCGAGCAGCAGTCCGAGCGCGCCGTCCGCGCCGAGCAAAAGCGTGCTGAGGAGTCGGATGCCGGCGGGAAGATAGACCCAGTTCACCCCGCGCACGAATTCGGAGTGAACGAAGATTTCCTGATTGAGCCAGAGCGAACCGACGAAGAAGAGCGCCGTTCCGGCGACGGAACACAAGCGAAGCAGAAACGAAGACATTGGCGTGACGAGCCCGTAAGCGGCGGACGTATCTTACCGCAGCACTCGTCCGGCTTCACGGGCGGGCGCGTAGCAAACGTTTATCGCGGCCCCTTGGCGAAAGCCGCGCTCACCGCGTGTGCATCGGCTTGCGGAAGCTCACCGTAGCTCGCGGCGGGATCGAGTTGCGCGGCGATTCGCTCGAGCTCGGCGAGCAGCGAGCGCAGCCGTTCCTGCTGGAGCGGAGCAACGGCAGGAGCGTGCCACAGCTCCTCGATACGCTCGCGCCAGTACGACACCGGCCATGCGGCGCTTCGATGCCAGTGGCGTGAACGGATCATCCTCGCGAGATGATCCATTTCCTGCTCGATGAAAGCCGGCGTGATATGAGTAAAATCGCGTCGTTGAACCACCTCGTGCCCCCGATAGCGGCTCGCGCAAGAGAAAGATCGATGTCTTCTGCAAGCCCTCGCTCGCGAATATCTTAGCACTTACTTATCAGTTTGATGAATAACCGGGCCGTCGTCATGATTCGATTTGGCCGATGCTATGATGAATGCCGTCCTCATTCAATCGCTTCTTCATGGCCAAAAAGCGCGTCTTCGATGCTTACTTTCGCTTCCTGAATCTTGCTCAGGCGGTGCAGGCTTTGCCCTCGGTGCCGAAGCTCGATGCCGCCGAGGAACGCTTGCTGGAAGCCCTCACGGCGTCCTGGCATGCGGGCCACACGCTGACGGTCACGGAGACGATGGCCCTTTCGGTGGCGGGCGCGCCGGCCACCGTGCATCGCAAGCTGACCAATCTGCGAAAGCAGGGCCTCGTGTCCGTGGACGAGAGCAGCGACGATCTGCGCACCAAGACCGTGGTGCCCACGCGCAAGGCGCTCGACTACTTCGAAAAACTGGCAGCGTGCCTCGAAGAGGCCAAAAAGCGCTGAAGGTCGCGGCTCGCATATCACAAACATCGGCAACGAACGTTATAATTCGTCGCTTTCCCGCGCCAAGGCGCAGTAAAATTTTCCACCAGGTCGCATTTCCATCGGAGAGCGGAAACGGCCGGCAGTGTCCGACAGCCTCCGTATCGATCGCAGGTGTTGTGCTGCACCCAGTCTGCGATTGTCATGTCCTTCCTGTGTTTCGAGGCCGCTTCCTGCCGTCGTGATTCGACGTCCGCGCGCCATGTCCGTCTCGTTTTCGTGGGTGCGTTCGGGGCTTGCCTCTTTCCATCGTCGAGTGCGTCGGCCGCTGAAAACGATTTAGCCGCGCAACAACTCACGCCGATCATCGTCAAGGCGGAAAGGCAGCCCGCCCCCGAGCAGCGCACGCCGGTTGCCATGAGCGTCTATGGCGATGCCTTCATCGAAAGCACCGGCGTCAGCGATATCAAATCCCTCGCCACGATCGCGCCCGACCTCAACTATGCGCAGGTGCAGACCGTCGTGCCGGTGCTTACGATCCGCGGCATCTCGAGCCGCGACACGACCGAGATCGCCGATCCGTCGGTGGTCGTCGTGACGGACGGAAGCTCGAACAATCGGCCGTATGCGCTGAACGGCACGCTCTACGATCTCGATCACATCTCCGTGCTGCGCGGTCCGCAAGGCACGCTGTACGGGCGCAACGCGGTGGGCGGCATCGTCGATATCGTGACGGCGAAGCCATCGAGAACATTCGAGGGCCGCGCATCGGTCGATGCGGGCAACTACGCCGCACGCAATCTCGAAGCGATGGTGAACGTCCCTGTGAACGACGTGCTTCAGTTTCGCGTCGCGGCGATCTCGCGCCGCCATGACGGCTACGTGAACAACGCGCCGCAGGCCGACGGCGACGACGAGGACACGCGCTCGGGGCGTGTGTCCGTCGCGCTCGAACCGGTTTCGCATTTGCGCATGCTGTTCACCGCGCAACATACGACGCTGAAGGGCGTTGGGCCGGTTTCGCTCGACATTCCCTATCTCTACGATGCGAACGGCAATCTCTCACACGACAAGCCGCCCTTTCCCGCCGATCCGCGCACTTTCACCTATGCGACCGCTCAATCGCAGAGCATCGAAGACACGGTCGCGCGCTGGAGCATCGCGTACGACTTTCCGGGTGTCGAACTCAGCTATGCCGGCAGCTACGACAACCTCACCTGGCGTCATGCCGCCGATAGCAGCCCGAGCTTCGCCGATCCGGTTTCGTATCGCCAGAACGAGTTTCCGAAGACGCAGACGCACGAAGTGCGCGTGAGCTCGCTGGGCGATGAACGATGGTCGTGGCAGGCGGGCGTGTCGTATTTCCACGAGGCATCGTCGCTGTACAGCGCGAACGAGTCGCCGTTCGATGGCGGCGTCTTTCTGCCTACGCTCGCGTTCGACTACGGCATCCGCACGACATCGACGGCGGCGTATGGCCAGTCGTCGTACTGGGTGACTGACAAGATCAGGCTGACCGCCGGCATGCGCGTCACGCACGATAAAAAGAGCCGCGACGGCGAATACTTCTTCGCGAATTCGAGCGAGCCGCCGTTCGACTATATCCATGTGCCGCAGAACGACTCGGGCTCGTGGTCGAAACCGACCGTCCACCTCGCGGCCGAGTACGCGCCGGCGTCGGCGATGATGAACTACGTGCGCTACGACACCGGCTACAAGTCGGGCGGTTTTTCTTCGTCGGGATCGTATGCGCCGGAGACGTTGCGAGGCATCGAAATCGGCACGAAGTCGTTGTGGAACGCGCAGCGCGTGCAGATCAACGCGAGCATGTTCGACTACGACTACTCAGGCCAGCAGATCGCACAGCTCGTGCCGTTCGCGGACGGGCGCGTGGGCACGAAGATCGTCAATGCGGGACGCACGCACATCTACGGCGCCGATGCGGATGTTCGCGCGCTGATCGATCCGGTCGGGCTCGTGACGCTGTCGGTGGCGTGGCTGCACGCGCGCTTCACCGAGTTCGCCGTCGACAACGGCAGCGGCCAGAACGTGCAACTGGCGGGCAACGCGCCGCCGCAAAGCCCGGCCTTCACGATCGGGTTCGGGCTCGAACATGCGTGGACGACAGACGCGGGAAAGATCGTCGGCCGCGTGAACGCGAAGTTTCAGACGGGCCAGCACTTCACGATCTACAACTACGGCGACGATTATCAGCGGCCGTATCTGACCGTGGACCTGTCGGCCGCCTGGCTACCGAACCGCAATAACGTCGAGCTGATGGCGTATGTGCGCAACGTGACCAACCAGCGGGTCTTCACGGCCGCCGAGGAATACACGTTCGACGACTCGTATCGATACGCTTTCGCGGCACCGCGCACGTTTGGCCTGAAGGCGACGTACTTCTGGTGATCGTCGAAGCGTTGCTCGATCGAAGATCGTCCACTGCGCATAGCGACACGGCACGATCGCCGCGCTGCGGTTGCTTGCGGCCGCAAACGTGCGATTCGCGGTGCGTCCACCGCTGCCGTGATTGCCACGCAGATGGTCGCAGTCTTGATCGATCGACTCGCAGCCTCGACGTTCTGCTCCGTATCGGGTATCGACCGTCGGGCTGCGATTTACCCGGTGCCTTGCAAGCGTCGTTCCTTCGAACCACGGCTGCATCGCGCGATCAGTCTTCTTCGAAAAGATGCCGGTATTGATGCGGCTGCGAGCGCAGATACTGCTTCGGCGCACGCACCTGCGCACCTAGCTCCGCCGCGGCGTGCCACGGCCAGCGCGGGTCGTAGAGCGCCGTGCGCGCGAGCGCGATCATGTCGGCATCGCCCGTTCCGACGATGGCTTCCGCCTGCTCGATGCCGGTTATCAGCCCGACCGCGATGACGGGCATCCCGACCGCCTGCTTGACGGCGCGCGCGAGCGGCACCTGATAGCTCGGTCCGACCGGAATGTTCTGCGACGGATGGAGCCCGCCGCTCGATACGTGAATGGCATCGCAGCCGCGCGCTTCGAGCGCTTTGGCGAACGCGACGGTCTGGTCGATGTCCCAGCCGCCATCGACCCAATCGGTGCCGGACACGCGGATCGTCACGGGCCGATCGGCGGGAAACGCGGCCCGCACGGCCTCGAACACTTCGAGCGGGAAACGCATCCGGTTCTCGAGCGAACCGCCGTATTCGTCGTCGCGCCGGTTCGACAACGGCGACAGGAACTGATGCAGCAAATAGCCATGCGCCGCGTGTATCTGAATGAGATCGATGCCAAGACGCGCCGCGCGCGTGGCGGCCGCCACGAACGCGTCGCGGATGCGCGCGAGGCCGGCCGCATCGAGCGCGACGGGCGGCGCTTCGCCGTCCTCGTACGCCACGCTCGAAGGCGCTTCGGTCTGCCAGCCGTGCGCGTCGGCGGCGGGAAGCTGGGCTCCGCCTTCCCACGGCACATCGGTCGATGCCTTGCGTCCCGCGTGGCTCAACTGGATCGCGACCGGCATGTCCGACCATCGGCGGATGCCGTCGAGCGTGCGTTTTATCGCCGCTTCGGTTGCGTCGTTCCAGAGGCCGACATCCGCATACGTGATGCGCCCCTCCGGCAGCACGGCAGTCGCTTCGATGGTAAGCAGCGCCGCGCCGGACAGCGCCAGTTGACCGAGATGAATCAGATGCCAGTCGTTCATGCAGCCGTCTTCGGCGGAGTACTGGCACATCGGCGCGATCACGATGCGATTGGCGAGGTTGAGACTACGCAAGCGCGCTGGTTGAAACAGAGCAGGCTGTGACATGGATAGACTCCTTGGCAGTTGTGATGTCGCGGGGGGGGCGCGATTCATGTCGTCGTCGCCAGCAATGACTATTCCGTGCGACGTGAGTCGAGCGCGCCACGCGACCATCACAGCAGCTTCGACAACACTGGCAGCAGCACGGGCACGACGAACGCGGTGAATACGCCGTTCAGCCCCATGCCGAGCCCGGCGAACGCGCCCATCTCTTCGCTGACCTGAAAGGCCCGCGCCGTGCCGATGCCATGCGACGCCACGCCGAGCGCGAAACCGCGCGCCTCGACATCGGAAACGCGCAGCACGTTGAGAATGCCCCGCGCGGTGACGGCGCCGAACACGCCCGTCGTGATGACGAGCACTGCCGTGAGCGAAGGCACGCCGCCGATTTCCTTCGCGACGGCCATCGCGATGGGCGTGGTCGCGGACTTCGGCGCGAGCGATGCAATCGACTGACGGGACGCCCCGAGCAGAGCCGCCACGGACACGGCGGAAACGATCGCGGTCAACGAGCCGGCGGCAAGACTGACGAGGATCGGCCATGCAAGCCGCTTCAAATTCGCCCATTGCCGATAAAGCGGCAACGCGAGCGCGACCGTGGCCGGCCCAAGCAGAAAATGCACGAACTGGGCGCCGTCGAAATAGGTTTCGTAAGCCGTGCCGCTCGTCTTGAGTACGACGACGACGATGGCCACCGAAATCAGCACCGGATTGGCGAGCGGATTGAAACGGCAAGCCGCGTAGATGCGTTGCGCGATGAGATACGCGAGCAGCGTGATGGTGAGCCCGAGCAGCGGCGTGGCCGCCAGATAGACCCAGATCGCTCCGAAGCGTGGCGCCGGGATCATGCGCGGTCTCCGTGTTCATGGGCGACGCGGCGCCGGCCGCGCAGCATCGCGCGCATGACGAGTGCGGTGACGATGATCGCGAGTGTGGTGCTGACCGCAACGGAGAGCACGACGGCGAGCACGTCGCCGCGCAGCGCGTGCGCCGACACCATGATGCCGACACCCGCCGGCACGAACAGCAGCGACAGGTGCCTCAGCAATTCGAGCGCCGTGGGTTCCAGCGCGATCGCGGCGGCCGGACGCAAGGCGCAGTATCCGGCGAGCAGAAGCATGCCGATGACCGGGCCCGGGACCGGCAGGCTGAAGAGGTAGGAAAGCCCTTCTCCGAGACACTGGAAAACGAGCAAGGTAGCGATTGCGGCGAGCATGGGAAACACTCCTGGTGCATACGATGTTCATGCCTTGTTTCGGCAGCGGACGAAGCGTACCCGAGATGCTCGGGATGCGTGTGACCGGTCCGCATCGCGTACGGTTGAGACGCTCCAGCATGTCCTTTCGATGCGACGGACTGTCCGTATCGATCTATACAAGCGTCGATCAGGTCGCCTTGTCCACGACATCAAGGTCGATAACGTCGTTAATAGAATGACAGGCCTTCGGCTGCGAACTCGTCGCCTGTTGGTCTGTTCATGGCATATCTGTATGCGCGCACGCTCCACCGCATTCGTTATACCTACCGCGGCGATCAAGCCACGATCAGTGCAACGCGGCGATCGCTTCGTTGAAGGCAGAATGCCGCGAGCGAAATACAACATCGGCATTCCGCAAGCTCACCGGTTCTGACCGCACGCGCAAAAAGAAGCCCGCTGAAACGGCGGGCTGAAGCCACGGAGAACGACGCGCCATTCAAGGCGCATTTGCAGTATCGCGTTTTATCAGCACGTCGCGGCCGTACAGAACGCATCCCTGACTATCGTTCAGCACGCCGCGAGATTTCACGGCATGACGATTGCGGCTCATCGCACATGCGAGATGCATCGCTTCGCTCGTCCGTTCGCACCGATCCGGGAGATGAAGATGGCTCACGAAGCAAAGCTACGCGCGCAGTCCGGGCGCCTCGAACACCATCCGCAACTGAAGGCGTGTATCGATCAGCACCTGGAACACACGCTCGGCCAGCAGAAGACCTTGGCCGAGTGCATCGAGCGGCTCGACGGTCAAGAGTCTCGCGGGAAAGATGATGTTGTTTGGCGCAAAGGCTGCTCGAACTCATCCCTTCCATCTGGACCGCTCCGCGTCCAGACAGGACGCGAAGACGTAAGCCTTGCATGAAGCTTCGAATGTTCATTTATCCAGCCGTCCTTACCTAGCCGGAACACATCATGAGCCAGTATTCCTCCACCGACGATCAGCAAGCGAAGGGCCACTCGCTCGCCCTCGGACTCGGATTCTTCAGCCTCGCATTGGGCACGGCCCAGCTGCTCGCGCCCCGGACCGTCGCCCGCATGTGCGGCGTGCGCGTCAGCCCTGATCTGGTCAGGCTGTATGGGCTGAGAGAGATTGCCTGCGGCATCGGCATACTTTCGTCGCGCGATCCGTCTCCGTATCTGATGGCCCGAATCGGGGGCGACGCGCTCGATCTGATGACGCTTGCGACGGCGCCGCGCGAACGCAGTCAGGGCGCGCATACGCGTGCGCTGGGCGGACTATTGAACGTCGCGGGCGTCACGGCTCTCGATGCGCGCGCGGTGACATCGCTGGCCGATGAGCGGGCGCGGCAGCGCAGCGAACGCTCGCAGTATTACGCCGAGCTTTATAGCGACCGTTCGGGCTTCCCACGTCGACCGGACGAAGTGCGCGGCGCGGCGAAAAGCGATGGCTCATAACGGCTGAAGGCGCTGGCAGCCACATGCCCTTCTCTCAGTAGCCGATCCATCGACAGGCCCGACTGTCGCCGGGCACCGTCCCGCCTTCGCCCAACCGCAACGTCGATTGCCAGGCACATAGGTCGCGCCTTCACTGACGAGCGTGCTGAAAGCCTCCATACGATCGATAGCTTCAGTGATCGACATGTCGTCGCTTATCCGGACAGCCGGCCGCAAAAGCGACGACGAGATGTACGACAACGAGCCGCCGCCGCATCCCGCCGCCCGCGCCATCCGTATGGGTAAAAACGCGGCACCTATCGGAATAGCGATGAAGACAGGGACTGAACGACGCGGCACGATGCTATATTGCGCGACATGCTCAGCCAGGAGCACTGCGCGCCCCTTTATTCCCATGACGGATGACATTTCACGCAGCACCGGTTCTACGGACGACGTCGATCGCCAGCGCCGCGAGCGCGTGAATCGCTTGCTCCTGGACGTCGCCAAAGGTGACGAGCAGGCATTTGCCGCGCTCTACCGGGAGACGTCGGCGCGCGTGTTCGGCGTGATCGTGCGCATGATTTCCGACCGCGGCGAGGCCGAAGACATCCTCCAGGACGTCTACACGAGCGCCTGGCGGCGCGCCGATGCGTTCGATCCCGCGCGCGGCAGCGCGATCACCTGGCTCATCGCGCTCGGGCGCAACCGCACGATCGACCGCATGCGCCAGCATCGCGAGGAACCGCTCGGCGAGGACGAAGCACCCGAACTCGCCGACGAAGCGCCCACGCCCGCCGCAGCAGCCGAACTCAGCGAAGAACGGCGGCGCCTGGAGCGATGTCTCGAACGCCTGGAACCGCAGCAGAAGCGCGCGATCCGCGAAGCGTTCTTCACCGGCGCAAGCTACGCCGAGCTCGCGCAACGCCTCGCCGTGCCGCTCGGCACGATGAAAAGCTGGATTCGCCGTAGTCTCATGCTGCTCAAGACGTGCCTCGAACAATGAACACGCCCATCCGCGACGACGACGATCTGCGCTGCGCCGAGTACGCCCTCGGCGTGCTGGATGCGCAGGAGCGCGCGGCGTTCGAAGCCGACGCGTCGCGCGACGCGCGCCTGCAACGTGCGCTCGAAGCCTGGCAAGCGCGCCTGGCGCCATTGGCTCACGACGTCCGTGCAGTCGAGCCGCCTGCGCGCGTCTGGCTTCGCATACGCCGCGATCTCGGCCTCCTTTCGGCGCCAACCGAGGAAACGGCGCGCACCCGCACCGGTGTCTGGAACAACCTGAGCCTGTGGCGCTGGCTCACGATCGGCGTGAGCGCCGCCGCGCTCGTCCTGCTCGGCGTGAACTTCATGCCTTTGCGAGAGGCGGTCAAAACGCCGGCCACCGCGTCGGCTCCGGCGAGCTACATGGTCGCGACCATCGCCCGCAAGGACGGTGTCGCGCACTGGACGGCGACGCTCGACATGCAAAGCGCGCGCATGGTCGTCGTGCCTGCCGTGCTTTTGTCGATGCCTCGCGACCGCACGACGGAACTGTGGCTCATCCCGCCGAACGCGAAGCCGATTCCGCTCGGCGTCTTCCCATCTGACCATCCCGCGACGATGACACTGCCGCCCGAAATCATGGCGCAGATGAGCGCGCAAGCCGTGCTCGCGGTCTCCGACGAACCGGCGGGCGGCTCGCCGACGGGCGCGCCGACGGGCCCCATCCTCGCCACCGGCGCGATGCACACGACCTGACTGCGCGGCCCGCACCGGCGGCTGTGCGAGCGCGAAGTCAGCGCGCGCCTCCATCATGCTGCATCCATTCATGCGCGACGTCCGTATAGGACGGTGAACGCACGTTCACGGAGTCCGCATGCCCGTCCTCGTCACGATCGCCCTCGTTGCCGCCGGCCTTGTGCTGACGTTCGCCGCTGCATGGCTCTGGCAACTGCGCACGGAAAACGCCGGCATGGTGGACCCGCTCTGGGCCGCCACGCTCGGCGTCGTCGCCTTGCTCGTCGCCGTGTGCGGCACGGGCGCGGCGCTCAACCGCGCGTGCGTCGCGGCGGGCGGGCTGCTGTGGGGCGCTCGGCTCGCGCTGCATCTGTGGCGGCGCAATGCCGGCAAGCCGGAAGACCCGCGCTATCACGCGTTCCGCGAACGCTGGGGCGCGCATGCCGCACGCAACATGTTCTGGTTCTTCCAGCTGCAAGCCGTCATTTCGATGCTGCTCTGCGTCGCGTTCCTCGTGCCGGCCTACGCCTCCCCGGCGCGTCCGGCATCGGTCGCCGCCGCTATTGCAGTGTGGCTCGTCGCCGTGACGGGCGAAGCCCTCGCCGACCGGCAATTGAAGCGCTTCGCCGCCGATCCGGCGAATCGCGGCAAGGTGTGCCGCGCGGGCTTATGGCGTTACTCGCGGCATCCGAACTACTTCTTCGAATGCGTGCACTGGCTTGCCTACGCCGTGCTTTCGATCGGCATGCCGTGGGCCTGGCTCACGCTCGCGCCGCCTCTTTTGATGGCGTGGCTGCTCCTGAAGGTATCGGGCATTCCGATTCTGGAAGCGCGTCTCGCCGATACACGCGACGGCTATCGCGACTACATGCGCACTACCAGCGTGCTGATTCCCTGGCCGCCCAAACGCGCCTGACCGGAGAACGACAACGATGAACGTCACCGCCCGCGAAACTCCCGCTCCCCGCGCCGCACCGGCGACACCCGCCGACATGCCCGCGCTCGACGGGAGCCGCGTCATTCGCGCCTGCGAGCGCGGCTTCGTGCCCGATGCGCTGATGCGCCTCGGCATGCGCGCGCTGATGCGCCGGCGCCTGATCGACGAGCACGCCGACGATCCCGCTCAACGCACTCAGGCGTTCCAGCGATTTCTGGACGAACTCCGCGCGAGTCCCATCGCGATCGATACGCAAGCCGCCAACGCGCAGCATTACGAGTTGCCGGACGCGTTCTTCGAGGCGCATCTCGGGCCGCGTCTCAAGTATTCGTGCGGCTACTATCCGCGCGGCGACGAGACGCTCGCTCAAGCGGAACTCGCGATGCTCGAACTGTATGCAAAGCGCGCGCGGCTCGCCAACGGCCAGCGCGTGCTCGATCTGGGCTGCGGCTGGGGCTCGCTCGCGTTGTGGAGCGCCCTTCGCTATCCGCGTTCGGAGGTCGTGGCGCTCTCGAATTCGCATGCGCAGCGCGCATTCATCGAAGCGCGGGCGCGCGCGCAGGGCATCGGCAACTTGCGCGTGGTCACGGGCGACGTCGTCGATTTCGAATTCGGCCGCGACGGGCCGCCGTTCGACCGGATCCTGTCGGTCGAGATGTTCGAGCACATGAAGAACTACCCGCTGCTGCTCGCGAAGATCGCCCGCTGGCTCGCCGACGACGGCCTGCTCTTCGTGCATCTCTTCGCGCACCAGACGCTCGCGTATCACTTCGCCTCGCGCGACGGCAGCGACTGGATGGCGCGCTACTTCTTCACCGGCGGCACGATGCCCTCGTCGAGCCTGCTGCTCCATTGTCAGGACGACATGCGCGCGGTGCATCAATGGTGGCTGAACGGAACGCACTACGAGCGCACCGCGAACCAGTGGCTCGCCGCACTCGATGCCGCACGCGATCGCGTCATGCCGATGCTGCAAACCGCTTACGGCGACGCCGCCGCCACCTGGTTCCGGCGCTGGCGGATGTTCTATCTGGCTGTCGCCGAACTCTTCGGCTATGCGCACGGTACGCAGTGGGGCGTAGCGCACTATCTGTTCGAAAAGCGCGTACGGAGGGAGATGCCATGAAACGCGCGCTCATCGTTGCTCTGATCGCGGCGGGTGTCGTCGTGGCCGTGGCGAGTTGCTCCAGTCCGCCGAATCCGAACCCGCGCGCCGACCTGCCGCTCGAGACCGTAGCCGTCGACGTGCCGCGCTATATGGGGCGCTGGTATGTGATCGCCAACATTCCGTACTTCGCGGAGCGCGACTATGTGGGCACGTACGTCGAGTGGTCGCTGCGCCCGGACGGCAAGATAGACGACGTCTTCCACGGCCGCAAGAACGGTTTCGACCAGGCGGAAACGACGCACCACTTCGTCGATACGGTCAAGCCCGGCAGCAACGGCGGCGAATGGAGCGTGCAGCCGTTCTGGCCGGTGCGCCTGACGCAGCTCACGCTCTATGTCGATCCGGATTACCGCTACACGATTCTCGGTTATCCGAACAAAAAGCTTGGCTGGATCTTCTCTCGCGAGCCCACGATGAGCGAGGACGTCTATCGTTCGATGCTCGCGCGCCTCGATGCGATCGGCTACGACACCGCGCGCTTGCGGCGCGTGCCGCAGTCGCCCGGGCAGATCGGACAGCCCGGTTTCCAGAGTCCGGGCCAGCGCGATTGAACGCAGCCGCGACGCGTGTGTATTAGCGCGCGCTTCTTTCGTAACGAGCGGATATGGCCGCGCCGGCACGGCGCGAGGAGACCTTTCGGCAATGCACGCATCCATACAGCGGCCAGGGCAGCGCATTGCGGTGATCGGCGCGGGGATCGCCGGTCTCGCGAGCGCCTATTTGCTGTCGCGCGCGCATCGCGTGACGCTATTCGAATCCGCCGATTATCTGGGCGGCCACGCGCACACGGTCGACGTCACGCTCGACGGCGTGCGACATCCGGTGGATACGGGCTTTCTCGTCTTCAACGACCGCACTTATCCGAATCTCGTCGCGCTCTTCGACGAACTCGGCGTAAGCGCGCATCGCACCGACATGTCGTTCTCCGTGTCGCTCGACGGCGGGCGCTTCGAATGGGCCGGCACGAATCTGAACACCGTTTTCGCGCAGCGTCGGCATCTGTTTTCCCCGGCGTTCATCGGCATGCTGCGCGACATTCTGCGCTTCAACGCATCGGCGCAGCGGCATCTGGAAGAGGTGAGCGCGAGCCGCTCCTCGCTCGGCGAACTGCTGATCGAAGGCCGATACGGCGCGCCGTTCCAGCGTCGCTATCTGCTGCCGATGGCCGCCGCGATCTGGTCGAGCGCCGCCGGCGACGTGCTGCGCTTTCCCGCCGCCACGTTCCTGCGGTTCTGTATCAATCACGCGTTGCTGCAGGTGAACCACCGGCCGCCGTGGAAGACGGTCGCGGGCGGCGCGCGCGAATACGTCCGCCGCATCGCCGCCACGCTCGACGACATTCGCCTGCAAGCGCCCGTGCGTGGCGTTCGCCGCGATGCCGCCGGCGTGACGGTGTTGACCGACGATGCCGGTCCCGAGCGCTTCGATGCCGTCGTGCTCGCGACGCATGCGCCGACGAGCCTGCGCCTGCTCGACGACGCCAGCGCCGATGAACGCGCGCTGCTCGGCGCCGTGCGCTATCAGCGCAACGTCGCCTCGCTTCATACGGACCGCGCCTTGTTGCCGCGCCGCCGGCGCGTGTGGTCGGCGTGGAATTACATCGGCGCGCGAACGCGGTGGGCGCGCGAAGCAACCCATCCGGTCTGCGTGAGCTATCTGCTCAATCAGTTGCAGCCGTTGCCGTTTTCGACGCCGGTGATCGTGACGCTCAATCCTGTCGACGATCCGGCGCCCGGCACGGAACTCGGCCGCTATGTCTATGAGCATCCGCTGCTCGATCTCGCCGCCATCGACGCCCAGGCGCGTCTGCCCGCCCTTCAAGGCGCGCGGCGTACCTGGCACGCCGGCGCGTGGACCGGCTACGGCTTTCACGAAGACGGCCTGAAGTCGGCGCTCTGCGTGGCGCGCGACTTCGGCGTCGCGCCGGCGTGGGCCAGACCATGACGAACGTGCAACTACTGACCGGTCGCGTGATGCACGAGCGCGTGCGGCCGGCGCGGCATCGGTTTTCGTATCCGGTGTGCTACGTGTGCTGCGACGTCGCCCGACTCGACGCCTTGCAAAGCGCGTGGTTCGGCATCGACCGTACGCGGCCGTTCGCCCTCTTCTTGCGCGATTACGGGCCGCGCGACGGCAGCAATCTCGAACGCTGGATGCGCGCGCGTCTTGCCGAAGCAGGCATTCCCGCCGACGGCGACATCCATCTGTTGACGATTCCGCGCGTGTTCGGACTCGGCTTCAATCCGGTGAGCTTCTGGTTCTGCCACGACCGGACCGGAAGCTTGCGCGCGCTCTTAGCCGATGTGCGCAATACCTTCGGGGAACATCGCGGCTATCTGCTGAGCGCGCCGGATCACGCGCCCATCGCAGCCGAGACCGTCCTCGTGTGCCGCAAGACGCTGCATGTTTCGCCGTTCTGCGACGTTGCGGGCGAGTATGCGTTTCGGGTGCGCCGGCGCGGCGACCGGCTTGCGATCTCGATCGACTACCGCGACCGCGACGGCTTGCTGATCCGCACCGCGATCGGCCTTGACGCGCGGCCGCTTACGGGCGCGCTCGCACTGCGCACGCTGCTGCGCCAGCCGATGCTCGCGGCCGGCGTCATCGTGCGTATTCACTGGCAGGCGCTGCTTTTGTGGCTCAAGCACGTGCCTTTCCACGGCAGGCATCCGCCCGGTCGCGATGCAATGCGCGAAGCGACCGGCGCCAACGAATCCAACGACGAGGCCCGACCATGAACCTGCTGCGGTCGTTTTCCGCGCAAACGGCGATGCCGCCTTCCGCGCGGATCTTTCTCAATCTGCTGCGGCGAATACGTGTGGGCCATCTCGTGCTCGTCACGCCGGACGGCGACCGCTGCGTGTTCGGCGACCCGCTGATGCAGCCGTCGGCATACCTCGAGATTCACGACTGGCGCGCATGCCGCACGATCCTGCGCGCGGGCGATATCGGCTTCGCACAGGCGTATCGCGCCAATTGGCTCGATACGCCCGATCCGTGCGCCGTGCTGCGGCTCGCCATCCGCAACGAGGCGCAACTGCATCGCACCTTCGCGGGCGGCGTGCTCGCGCAGTGCTGGAACAGCTTGCGGCACCGGCTGCGGCGCAACACGCGCGCGGGCAGCCGGCGCAACATCCACGCGCATTACGACATCGGCAATAGGTTCTACGGACTCTGGCTCGATCCGAGCTGGACGTATTCGAGCGCCTGGTTCGACGGCGACGCGCAACTCACGCTCGAAGCGGCGCAGGCGCGCAAGTACCAGCGGATCGTCGATACGCTGGGCTTGCGTCCCGGCATGCGTGTGCTCGAAATAGGCTGCGGCTGGGGCGGTTTTGCGCAGCACGCCGCGCGGCTCGGCATTCAGGTGCGCGGTGTGACGATTTCGCCCGCGCAGCAGGAATTCGCCGCCGCACGCATGGAACGCGAAGACCTCGGCGAGCTCGCGACTATCGAACTTCGCGACTACCGCGACTTGAACGGCCAGTACGACGCGATCGTCTCGATCGAGATGTTCGAAGCGGTCGGCGAAGCGTTCTGGCCGGACTACTTTCGCACGCTGCGGCGCTGTCTGAGGCCGGGCGCGCAGGCGCTCGTGCAGTCGATCACCATAGACGACGCGCATTTCACCGCGTACCGTGCTTCGAGCGATTTCATCCGCGAGACGATCTTTCCAGGCGGCATGCTGCCAAGCCCGGAGCGCTTCGAGCGCGCTGCGCGGCGCGGCGGCTTCATGTCACGCACGACGCTTGCCTTCGGCGCGGATTACGCGCTCACGTTGCGGCACTGGCGCCGGGCTTTCGAGGCGCGTCTGGATGCGGTGCGCGCGCAAGGTTTCGACGAGAACTTCGTGCGAACGTGGCGTTTGTATCTGGCCTATTGCGAAGCCGGTTTCGACGAAGCGCGGACGAATGTCATGCACTTTGTCGTGACGCGTGATGAGTAGCGGGCACGACACGATCCAGAACCACGCCGATGATGCTTCACGGCGGCGATGCAACGTCCGCGTTGATGGTTGGCACCGGGCTGACTCGTTAGCGCGCGCCTTTGCGTTCGTCTCCCTCTTCCTGCTCGTGCTTTGGCTGGGCTTCAATCTCGCTTGGCACTTCGATCGCGCGAAGGTCTTCAATGGCTGACTTCGATCGCCATACCGAACAGAAAGCCTGCCCTTGACCTTTCGTCATATCGCGCGCCCGGTGGCGTCTCCTTGGGAGGCAGTCGGCTAAGAAGAGGCTGCGATCGGGCAAATAATATAGTTGACTGATCGATCGAACAGTTTTACCATGCCTTCAGATCGCAATGGTGCTTCTCTGCCCTGCCTTAACGCAAGAAGGCTCGGCAGCGCACGTCAAGGTGCGTTTGCGTCAAGACAGTCAAAGCAACATTGCGAAGCGGACCGTTCATCAAGAGTGCCTGCTAGCACCGTCGGGCGTCGACTCGCGCTGATGCAATGTGGATGCGATGTCTTCGGAAAACGATACTGACGCGGCCCACGGAGTGATGGCAGCAAGACGATTTTTCCTGACGGCACGAACATCAACATATTGCAGTATCCATCAACCCATTCATGGCCATATCGATTGGCCGTGTAAAGACTTTCACGCCTTCGCTTCCTTCGCCGGGACATTGTAATGAACAAGACAATCAACGACGCGGACCCGCGCCGATGGGCCGCGCTTTGTGTATTGCTTACCGGAACGCTGCTTCCGCCACTCGATTTCTTCATCGTGAACGTAACCTTGCCCGTCATTCGCTCGCAATTGGGCGCAAGCGATGCATTGACTCAATTGGTGGTATCGGTATATGCCGCAGCGTATGCCGTAACTCTGATCCTCGGCGGACGCCTTGGTGATTTGTATGGACGCCGGAAAGTTTACATCGGCGGCATGCTGGGCTTTGGTCTCGCCTCGGCAGTGTGCGGCCTGGCGACATCCGCGAGTGTCCTGATCGTAGGGCGGCTACTGCAAGGCGTCGCTGCCGCTATCACGGCACCGCAGTCTCTTGCCTCCATCCACGCAATATTTCCTGCCGAAGAAAAAAGTCGGGCACTCGGCTTTTATGGCGCGACATTCGGGCTGGCGTCCGTCGGAGGGCAAATCCTCGGAGGCGCGCTGGTAAGCCTGGACCTGCTTGGACTCGGATGGCGCAGCGTATTCCTGATCAATCTGCCTGTCATTGTCGTTGCTGTGCCCGCAGCGATGAAACTCTTGAGCGAAAGTAAGGCAGCGGACGCGCGGCAACTCGATGTGAAAGGTGCGTTGCTTCTCGCTACGGGTCTGTTGGCGCTCATCGTTCCGCTCATCGAGGGACGCGAACAAGGTTGGCCTTGGTGGTGTGCCGTGCTTCTGTCGGCGAGCCCGCTCCTGCTTTTGCTTTTCTGGCGCTATGAACGGAGGGTCGAACTACGCGGCGGATCTCCGCTCGTGGTGTTCTCGCTGTTCGAATCACGCGGCCTTCGACGGAGCTTGCTCGCGACATTCTTCTTCTACGCACTGGCTTCTTTCTTCCTCATTTTCGCCGTCTTCCAGCAGTCGAGCCTGGGACGAAACGCGTTGTCCGCCGGTCTGGCCATTCTTCCGCTTGGCGTCGGCTTTCTTCTCGGCCCGCTTCTCAGCGCGCGCCTGATTAAATGGCTCGGTGCGGGAACGCCTATCGTCGGAATGGCGATGGAAGCACTAGGACTCTTTGCAACCGCCGGCATGGCGCTTGCAGCGCACGCAAACTGGCTCTGGCTTCCGCTCTTCTTCATCGGCCTGGGACAAGGCATCGCCTTGCCCACGTTAGTCCGATTGAATGTCGACCAGGTTCCGGCGCGCTGGGCCGGCTTGGCCGCCGGCCTCGTCAACTCCACCTTGCAGATCAGCGCTGCGATTTTCGTGGCCGTGATCGGGGGACTCTTCTTTACCCTTGCGCCGGATGGCGCGAGCGTCGAGGCCGTCACTTCCGGCTTTGCAATTTCGTGCGCGGTGATTGGATTGATGCTGGCAATCGCGTCGATCGTTACTCGGAGAAGTCTTGCCGCTTCGTCTTCGGAACACAAGCCCAGGGTGACGCTGAAGCGTGAAACGGCGACTAGTAAGTCGTGAAAGTTTGCCCCATGGCGCTGAGCCACGAATGCTCGATTCGTCTCTGAATCGTTGAAGGCCGGTTCGAGCTTCGGCCGCGGCCCAGTATCGCTGCGATCCTGTTGAGTAGCGACGGCTGCCTTCCGCTCTGCGTCATGCATTGGGAACGCTCGCTGCCCCGATCTCATGCAGATCGAGGCAACAAACAGCGCTCAGAACGAAACTCCGGCACGTGACTCGAATCGTTCACGCGCCGGCAAACTGTCTCCACACTCGCGCGGCGTGAAAGTCGGCCGGTTCGCTACCGCTGCATGCACGCGTCGATGCGCCTATGCCGGCTCGCCATGCGCGGCGCGCCAGATCGCATTGACAATGCTTTCGTATCCGGTGCATCGACAGAGATTGCCGCTGATGGCATGTCGAATCTCGTCGTGACTCGGCGATGGATTGCGCTTCAGCAAGTCGGCCGCCGCAATGAGCATGCCGCTCGTGCAAAAGCCGCACTGAAAGCTATTATCCGCGATGAAAGCTTCCTGGAGCTTCTCTATCCCGTCGCAGCCTTCGATGGTTCGAACGTCGTTTCCCGCAATCGACGCGGCCAGTATGAGACAGGATTTTCGTACTTCGCCGTCGAACAGCACGGTGCACGCTCCGCAGTCGCCGGTGAGACAACCGACGCGCGTGCCTTTCGAATCGAGCGTGTCGCGGATCAGTTCCACCAGCAGCAGCCGGGAGTCCGCCAAGGCCGTATGCGGCTGGCCGTTGAGCGTGAGCTTGACTTCGATGTCAGCTTTCATGTCTCTCTTTCCATGAGTAAGTCTCGCAGATGCCTCTTCACCACGCCTGGCACGACGGCGCGCCGATATTCGGCATCGGCCAATTCATCGCTCCACCCTTCTCCGACGAGATCCAGCATGCACGCCGCCGCTCGCTCGATGAGCTCATCGATCTGGCCAGGCGCTGGATCGTCGATAACGAAGTGGCGATAGGCCGGCCGGCGCCCCGCCGCGCCGACTGCAAGCCGCACGCTCGTCTGCTCGCCGCGATGCAGCGAGCAGGCCACCGTGACGATAGGCCAGGAACTGGAACTCGCTTTGTATTTCTGATAACGGCACGCAACGAGAGTCGAGTCCAGTGGCAACAGAATGCCGGCCAGAAACTCGTCGTCGCGTTTCGCGGTACGGAAAGCATCCACGAAAAATTCGTGAGCGGGAATGCATCGCACGCCTTGCGCCGAGCGCAGCTCGAACACAGCCTCGAGTGCGCTAAGACAGCCCGGCGCATCCGAGGACGGGTTCGCGAAGCTCGCCGAGCCGCCTAGCGTGCCCTGATTGACGATGGAAGCCCCACCGGTTATTTGCGCCGCCATTGCCGCGAGAAGCGGTGCATGGCGCGCGACAAGCGGCGAGGCGAGCAGCTTCGCGTAGGTCGCCATTGAACCGACGCGCAGATGTGCTTCTTCAAGCGTAACGTCGTCGAGACCGAGCGAGGCCAGACTCATTACATGCGCGGGAAGCATCAGGTTTGCCGACATCGACGGTATCAGCATCGTGCCGCCGCCGAGTACCGAAACATCGGCGCCGAAGCTGGCGAGCAACGCAGTGGCCTCGTCGAGATTGCGAGGCAGATGGAACTCGAAGCGTCGTCCGATCACGTGCAGCGCTCCATCAGAGATGCCATCACTCGGGAGGGCGTCGCCGGTACATGCTTCACGTATCCGTCACTACCGAGCGCGTCCGCCACGGCATTGCTGACGGCCGCAAGCGCGCCGCCGACGCCCGATTCGCCGGCGCCTTTCATGCCGAGCGGGTGAAACGGGTTGAGCGTGATTCGATGACCGACGCGGATGGGCGGCAGGTCGTTGGCACGCGGCAAGAGGTAGCTCTTGAAGCGATCCGTGATCATCCGATGCTCGCCGTCGAACTTGATTTGTTCCCAGAGCGCGGCGCCGATTCCCATCACGACCGCCCCTCGGAGCTGGGCTTCGACCAGCGCCGGGTTGACCATCGCGCCGCAGTCGTGCACGACGGCATAGTCGAGCAGCTTGCTGTTGCCCGTCGCCATGTCGAGTTGCAGTGCCACGGCGTGGACCGAGTACGAGAAAGTCGGATAGGTGGCGATGCGGCCCTGCGCGTCCGGCTCGACGCGCACGTTCTTCGGCGCGAAACTACGGGTGACTTCGAGCGGCAAAGTCACGCCGGCGGCGACCGTAAACGGCCGCAGATGCACGCCGAGCGCAAGCTCGGCCACTGAAAGCTTCGCGCCGTCGGCTTCGCGCCATGCGTGGCCATCTCGCAGCACGATGCCCTCTGCGTCGCCGCCGAGCATGTTGGCGGCGCACTGCGCAAGCCGCTGGCGAAGCTCCTGTGCTGCGAGAAACGCCGCCGTTCCGCCGTACATGAGCGCACGGCTGCTCGCATTACCGGTGCCCAAGGGCGTCACGTCCGTGTCGCCTTCGATGACACGCACCTGGTCGGTGCGCAAGCCGAGCTCGCCCGCGACCATCTGAGCGATGCCGGTGTCGCTGCCGCTGCCGGGCGAGGTCACGCCGGTGAGAACCTGCACGTCGCCCGAAGGCATGATGCGGACCGTCGACGTCTCGAAGCCATTCGGGAAATTTCCGGGCCGCGCGCCGCCTTCCGGTGTCAGTTCGAATGCGATGCCAATGCCGATACGCCATTCGGACGTCCTTGCGGCATCCGCCTTCGTCCGCCACGCCGGATAGTCGAACATGGTCAGTAACTGCTCCAGGGCGCCGGGATAGTCGCCACTGTCGACGTTCAGGCCGGAAGGCAACAGACGTGGCAACGCTTCTCGCGGCACGAGGTTGCGCCGTCGCAATTCGACCGGATCCATGCCTGTCTCTCGCGCGAGCAGATCGATGGCGCGCTCGAGCACGAGGTTGCCGATCTCCTTGCCGTATCCGCGTATCGCTTGCCACGGCGGCTGATTGGTGATGGCGAGCGAGCATTCGATTTCGCAATTGTCTATCGCATAGACGGTCGGGAATACGGCTGGCGTGACGAGCGCCATGGCCCAGCTATGACCCGCTCCGACGATGCCGACATCGACCAGCATCCGGTCGCGCCAGCCGATCAGTCGGCCCTCCTCATCCGCTGCGATCTCGAACGTGTGATGCTGCGAACGGGAGCCCGCAAGCAGCGTCTCACGCCGCTCCTCGACCCATGCCACCGTGCGCCGTGTGAGCCTGCTGAAGAGCGCGACCAACACTTCCTCCGGATGTCCAGCCATCTTCAACCCGAATGTCCCGCCGATGCGCGGCGCGATCACGCGCACCTGAGTCTCCTTGACGCGCAGCGCGGCGGCGAGCAGCCACCGGCTCGTGTGAGGATTCTGGAATGTGCCCGTCAACGTGTAGCGCTCGCCGCGTGCGTCCCACTCGGCCACATAACAGAGCGTCTCCATCGGCGCGCTCGTGGAGGATCCGATCGTCAGTTCGCCTCGCGCGACATGCGCCGCGCGCGCGAAAGCAGCATCCGCGTCGCCCGAGCGGATGCGATCGCACACCAGCAGGTTCGTGTCCCAGCCGGGCTGAACGATCGGCGCATCGTCGCGCAATGCGTCGCGTGCGCTTGCCGTTGGCGCATGCACCGCGTATTCCACGCGTATCTTCGCGAGCGCCGCTTGCGCATCATGCACCGAGGTCGCAACGAGAGCCGCCAAAGGTTGCCCGAAGTAAGTCGCCTGGCCGAGCGCGAGACAGCGGCTTTGCAAGGGACCGCGCGCGCCTCGCGCGGGCAGGTCCATTGCTGGCGGCATCGCGTCGCTCATGCGCGCCGCCTCTTCGCCGGTGAGTCCCGCGACCACGCCCGGCATCGCAAGCGCCTCGGACAGGTCGATCGAGACGATGGCAGCGCACGCGTAAGGGCTGCGCAGTATGGCGAGCTGAAGCGAACCGGCGGGAATCAGATCGGCGCTATAGTCCACGCGCCCCGACACGAAACGCGCGCCATCCAGCCGTGTCTCGTTCTTTCCGAGCAAGCTTCCCGCGGATGCATCTTCGAAAGGGTGTTCCATGTCTGCAGCATCCGGTCCCGCCTGCGCGGGCGTCATGATTGATTCGTGCATCATTGTTCGACCGGGCGTCCGATCCGCACACACAACATTGCGCATGCGCCAAGCGCCAGCAACGTCGTCATCAGATAGAGCCCGCTGCTAAGCGTGCCGCTCATCGCCTTGAGCCAGCCCATCGCGAACGGACTGAAGAATCCGCCCAGCAAGCCGAGGCTGTTGACGAATCCGATCGCTCCGGCGGCCGCGGGCGACCCGGCGAAGTAGTCCGATGCGAGCGACCAGATCAGCGGTATCGTAACGAATATGGTGGTCGATGCAATCGAGAGCAGTGCCATGATGAAAATCAGGTCTCGCTGTAGAAGCGGAAGCAGCGAGAGCGCGACAGCGCCCACGATCGCCGCGATAGCGCCGTGCCAGCGGCGCTCCAGCAACCGGTCCGAACTGCGGCAGATCAGCACCATTCCAATGGCCGCGATACCGTACGGCAACGCCGAGAGCCAGCCGATGTGCTCCACGCTCGTTGCCCCGGCGTTCTTCAGCACCGTCGGCAGCCAGAAGCTAAGCGCATAGGTGCCGCAGATGAACGTGAAATATGCGAAGCTCATCAGATACACCTTGGGGTCGCCGATCACTTGCCGAAGCCCTCCGGCGTGCAACGTCTCGACGTTCTCGCCTTCATTGCGCAACGCCCGGCGCAAGCTCTCGCGTTCCGGCTCGCTGAGCCACTTCGCGCCTTCTATGCCATCTGACAGTGAGAACCAGGTAACCATTCCCAGCAGCACCGCGGGCGCCGCTTCGACGATGTAGAGCCATTGCCAGCCCGCGAGATTCGCCACGCCGCCGAGATGCGACATCGCCCAGCCCGATACCGGCCCGCCGATCATGCCGGCGATCGGAAAGCCCGTCATGAAGAGGCCGAGAATCTGGCCGCGCCGCTGACGAGGAAACCACAGGCCCAGATAGTAGACGACACCTGGAAAGAAGCCGGCTTCGAAAACGCCAAGCAGAAAGCGCAGCACGTAGAACGCGGTGGGGCTGGACACTGTCGCCATCGCGCATCCGGTAATACCCCACAGCACCATGATGCGCGTGATGGTCTTGCGCGCGCCGATGCGTTGCAGCAGCAGGTTGCTGGGCACTTCGAACAGAAAGTAGCCGATGAAGAAGATACCGGCGCCCAGACCATACACCGCGTCGCTGAACCCCAACGCATCCTGCATCTGCAGCTTGGCGAAACCGACGTTGATGCGATCCAGATAGGCCACTACATAGCACACGATCAGGAGCGGCACGAGCCGAAACGCGACTCTCAGATAAAGCGCGCTTTGCGCGTCGTCCCCGGCCCTCATTTCGGCTGGCGTGTCTGCATCGAAAGCGATTTTGCGGGACATGATGACTCCCTCAACGAAGATGGAGGGAACAGCCGGCGACCGACGGAAAGCAATTCATGAAAGTGTCTCCCTGATGCGTCGACGCTTGCGCTCAGCCAGCGTCTGCTCTTGTTGGACCGTGCCCGGAGGCGGAGGATCGTTCACATCGAAAACTGACTGATTGAACAGTTAGTACGGTAGCGGAGCAGGAAGTGTGCGGTCAATGACGAGAACGATAGGACAAACCCTCGTTGACTGATCGATCAGTCAATCATAATCTTCACGTTGAAGACCTGTCCGGCGACGCGTCGCTTCCAGTCGCGTAGCCGGTGCAAATCCTGGACGTTCATCATGAGGACAGAGCCGTGAGCAATTTCAATGAATACGCAGACAAGTTCGAGACCATCCGCATGACGCGCACCGATGGCGTGCTGGAGATGCACTTTCACACGCATGGAGAGCCACTCGTATGGAACCTGACCGCGCATCGGGAGTTCGAACAGGCGTTTCTCGATGTCGGCCGCGATCGTGAAAACGAAGTCGTCATCATGACGGGCACCGGCGACGCCTTCAGCGGCCCTGCCATCGCGCCCGGCATGCACCAGAACCGCAATTCGATGACGCCCACGATTTACGATCCGATCTACTGGGAGGCGAAGCATCTGCTGATCAACCTGCTAAATATCGAAGCGCCCGTGATCAGCATCATCAACGGGCCGGCGGTGCGGCACTCGGAGATTCCGCTATTGGGCGACATCGTGCTGGCATCGCACACGGCGACGATTCAGGACACCGCGCACTTCCAGGGCGGCATGGTCCCGGGCGACGGCATGCATCTGATCATGCCGCTGCTGATGGGACGCGCGCGCGGTCACTATTTCCTGCTGACGGGTCAGGAGATTTCCGCCGAGAAAGCACTGGAGATGGGTCTCGTCAACGAAGTGTTGCCGCAGGCGGAACTCTTGCCGCGCGCGCGTGAACTCGCCAGACTGATGCTCAAGCAACCCCGGCTCGTGCGACGTTATACGCGCACTTGCCTGAATCAGGAACTGAAGGCGCGCCTGCATGACGTACTGGGGTACGGACTTGCGCTCGAGGGCATCGCCCGAATGAAGGAACCGGCGGCCTGAGGCAGCCACGTCGAACACGCATATTCTTCGAAATCAGGATGAAGGAGGTTACATGACTGTCAACAGCATGACGAGACCCATCGATATGGTGGGTTCGGTCGTCGACGTGATCGACTCGGCACCCGACGTGCTCGGCGAATCGATCATCTGGGATGAAAAGACGCAACTGCTCTGGTGGGTCGACGGGATCGGTCAGGCGATCCATCGACTCGACATATCGAGCGGATCGAAGAAAAGCTGGCCGATGCAGGAAGAGATCGGCAGCATCGGACTGCGTGCCAAAGGTGGATTGATCGTCGGCATGCGTTCGGGCTTTTATTTCTTTTCCCCCGAGACTGGCGAACTGACTGAAATCGCCCGGCCCGACGCCGAGCGGCCCAGGAACCGCTTCAATGACGGAAAGTGCGACAGGTACGGGCGTTACTGGTCCGGCACCGTGGAGGCGGCCGCCTACACGCCGCGCGGGCGCCTGTTCCGGCTCGACCCCGATCTCCAGCCCAAACTGATCATGGAGGGCATCACCTGCATCAACGGCATCAGCTTCAGCCCGGACAACCGTCTGATGTACATGACGGATTCGTTCAGTTGCCAGATCGACGTGTTCGACTACGATTCCGTCGATGGCGCTATCTACAATCGCCGCAAGTTCGCCGATGTGCCGCTCGGGCGCGGCATCTGCGACGGCTCGACAGTCGACGCCGACGGCTGCTTCTGGAGCGCGAACATGGATGGCTGGTGCGTGACGCGCTACGATCCGCGTGGTCGCATCGACATGGTCATCAACCTTCCGGTGCGACGCGTGAGCAGCCTGTGCTTCGGCGGCCCCGATCTGGACACTCTCTTCATCACCACGGCGCGCCGCCGGATGAACGAGAAAGAACTGACGCAGCAGCCGCTTGCCGGCAACGTGCTTGCCGTGCGGCCCGGCGTGAAGGGGCTGCCCGAGCCCGAGTTCCTGGGTTGAGACAGTGCTGCGGACCGGTTGCGCTATACTGATCGATCGATCGAATAGCTTCATGAGGATACGGAGATGAAGGTCCAACGTGGAAAGCCCGTGAAGCCCCCCATCGCGAATCAGGAGCCCGACCGGGCCCAAGGCTCACGTCTCTCGGCCATCCTGAATGCGGCGGAGCGCGCATTCGGCGAGCACGGCTATGCTGGCGCAAGCATGCGGACCATCGCCGAAGGAGCCGGGGTGGCGCAAGCGCTCGTGCATTATCACTATGCAACGAAGGACAAGCTCTATGAAGCGGTCTTCGAACGCCGCTCTGCGGCGATCAATCAATATCGCGGCCGGTTGCTCGACGCTCTGTTCGCGGGTAAGCGGACCGCGACAGTCGAGGACGTGCTGACGATTGCCTTCACGCCACTGTCCGAAATCTTCCACGATGAGGACGCCGATAACCTTGCGTTGTACGTGCAACTGGTGGCGTCTGTCAGTCTGGGCAGTGACGAGCGCTCGCGGCACATCCGCGAAACTTACTATGATCCGATCGCCGAGCGGTTCATCGATGCGCTGCATACGGTCGTGCCGGGCATAGCGCGTGAACAGGCGGTTTGGGCCTATCTGTTTTCCGCCGGGGCGCGGCAGCAAGCGCATGCGATCAACGGTCGTGCAATGCGGCTGGGCGCAAAGGATCGTACGAAGGCGTCAACGGCGCATTATTCGGATCTGGTTCGCTTCGCAGCAGCAGGGGTCCGTGAGCTGGCACGCGCGGGACAGCAGACGGGCAAGCCTCCCAGTAAGTCGGGTGGCCGGGCCGCGAAGTCTTCGACCAGCCGTGCAAAGACACCGCTGAACGGCGCGACTTGATGGCAACGGGTGGCGATCCGCTCGTACACCTGCGATCGTTGAGCAAGACCAGTGCGCCGCAGCACGTCACTGTGCGGCGCACTTCGCACATTCAGCGCATGCCTCCCGAACCGAAGATTGTCTCGCCGGTCACCCAGCGCGCATCGTCCGATGCGAGGTAAGAGACGATCGGCGCAATGTCTCGCACCTGTCCGATGCGGCCAAGAGGTGTCCGGGCCTCGTTCCACGCGTGGAACTCCGAACCGATCGCTCCCGCAGCATGGGTGCCTTCCGTTTCGATCAAACCAGGATTCACTGCATTGACCCTGACTCCGCGTGGGCCGAGTTCCCGCGCGAGCACACCCGTGATCGCGTTAATGGCACCTTTCGTGCCGCTGTAGATAGCACTCTCGGCCGGCAGAACAGCGGTAACGTTCGAACTGATGTTGATTATGCTGCCGCCCTCACGCAGGTACGGCGCTGCCGCACCCGCGACTAATAGCGGACCGAGAACGTTGATGTCGAACTGCATGCGATAGCGCTCTTCCGTGGTCTCTTCTATCTTCGCGAACTGGTAGACGCCGGAGTTGTTCACCACGATATCCAGACGCCCAAAGGAGTCGATGGCCGCTCTTATCAGCGCGTCTACGTCGGCCTTGCTGGTGACATCCGCGCGCACCGCCACCGCCTTTCCACCAGCCGCTTCGATGTCGGCGACGACCTTGTCGGCGCCGCTCCTGCTCGAGGCGTAATTGACGACGACCGTCGCGCCGTCTGCGGCAAGCTGCCGGGCGATACCCGCGCCGATGCCTTTCGAAGCGCCCGTCACGATGGCGACCTTGTCTTTGAGCTTGTTCATGATTGATTTCGGGATGAGCCGAATACGGTGATCAGAGCGGCGAAAAGATCGTGCGCATAACCAAGGGCGAATCCGTAAAGTTATTCACGTCCGCCATGATCCGTTCCATCTCCGGTGAGGCAAGAGCCGCATCGATCGACGCGTGGTCCCGAAATCGATACACCCCGATAGACACCCATCCGTCGCCTTCGCCAGCGGGATAGAACGCGTCAGCCGCCTCGAGGCCATACTGTCCCCAACACTCCATCGCCAACGAAAGGTGCCTGGTCGCGTAGTAGTTCCGGTCGAACCGGGTGGTCTTGTCGCCGGTACATACGACGATCAGCTTGGTCATCACTTTTCCCGATCAGGTAAAGATTGAAGATAAACGCGACGTCAAAAAACGTGCTCGTGGAACTCCGTTGGCCTCCGTTCACGCATTGCCTCATGCCGACTAAAGAGTCGGCGGCCCGACGCTCAGCGCAGCCATCGCCGACCAGTCCCGGTCGCCCATGCCGGCCTCGACCGTCTCAGCCATCCGGCCATGAACCGCTGTCAGCATCGGCAGCACGCGCCCTGCTTCCAGAGCCGCTTCGGATGCCAGGCGCAAATCCTTCAGGCCGAGCGTCGCCTTGAAACCGGGCTCATAGTCCGAATGCATGATCTTCGACGAGTAAACCTGATAAGAGCGGCTGCCGAAGAGCGTGTTCAGAATCACGTCGAAGAAACGCTCGCGCGGCAAGCCGTTCGCTTCCGTCAGCACGACGGCTTCGGCCATCGCCTCGATCGCCATCGTGATCATCATGTTGCAGGCGATCTTCGCGGCGTTCGCCGTCGGCGCTTCGATGCCCATGTCCCAGATCCGTCCGCCGATTACTTCCAGCAACGGACGCGCATGCTCCACGGCATCGGGCGCGCCGCCCGCCAGCACGTTCAGCTCGCCCTTCTCGGCGACATCGGGACGGCCCAGCACGGGCGCCGCGACATAGCGAAGGCCTGCCTGTTCATGCAACGCGACGAGTTCGCGCGAGAAGGCCACCGAGATCGTCGACGTGACGACGTGCACGAGTCCGCGCTTCGCCTGCGCCAGCATGCCGGATGCGATGAGCGACGAGCGGATCGCGTCGTCGTCGGACAGCATCGTGAGCACGGCGTCGCCTTGCAAGGCATCGACCGGCGACGCGACCATCGTCACGCCGTCGACCGAACCGCCCGAGCGATTCCACGCTTTCACGTCATGTCCCGCGCGCGCCAGATTGCGCGCCATGGCGCGTCCCATCGCGCCTAGTCCGATGATCCCTACTTCCATGATGTTCGATCCTGCTCAATTGAGAGATGCGAGCCATTCGAGCACCGGCGCGTGCGCCCAAGGCTCGAATGTGTGCTCATGCGTATCGCCCTTTCATAACGGCATCGCGCGCAGGCGGCGCGGTGCGATATCAGTGAAGCGCGGCAGATCAGCCATCACTTCCGCAGCTTCGGGCGAGGCGAACGCGTTATCGACCGCGGCATCGTCGCGAAATCGACATTCGCAGATCGCCAGCGTCCCGGGCTGCTCCATCGCCGGAAAGAAGGCGGCGACGCTGGTCAGGCCGTATTGCGCCCAGTGACGCATGACCAGGGGCAAGTGAAGATCGACGTAATACGCGCGATCGAAGCGCGCGCCGGGCGCGCCTCCATACGTGACGTAGAGCGTGACGGTGGAATCGTTCGACATCGTGTGCTCCTTCGTTCAGGCGCCGAAGCCGCCGTCGATGGTGTGCATCGCGCCCGTGATGCCGCGCGCGGGCGGCGAGGCGAGATACATGACGAGGCTCGCGACTTCGTGCGCGGTGCCGTGACGACGGATGGCCATCTGGTCGTGCATCGATTGCACGAGCGGACCGTCGGCGGGATTCATGTCGGTATCGGTCGGACCGGGCTGCACCACGTTCACCGTGATGCCGCGCGGGCCGAAGTCGCGCGCAAGACCGCGCGCCATGCCTTGCAGCGCCGACTTGCTCATCGCGTAGGCAGCGAGGCCGTCGAACGGCATGGTGTCGCCATGCACCGAACCGATTGCCACGATGCGTCCGCCCTCCGGCATGCGGCGCGCCGCTTCCACCGATGCGTGATACGCGCCGCGCAGATTCACGTCGATCAGGCGATCGACCGCGTCGGCATCGAGCGCAAGCGGATCGCCGCTCACGAGCACACCCGCGTTATAGACGAACACATCGAGCGGACCGGCAGCCTTGACGGCATCGAGCAGCGCCGTGCGATCGGCGGCATCCGCGTGCACGGCCGCCGCGCCGGTCTTTTCGGCGAGCGCGCGGGCCGCATCGTGCGATCCCGCATACGTGAAGCGGACCTGCGCGCCGGCCTCCGCGAAGGCCGCCACGATGGCCGCGCCGATACCCCGGCTACCGCCGATCACCATCGCTGTCTTGCCGCGCCAGTGCGCGTCGTTCGAAAGCGTCACGTCGTGCTCCTTGAATTAAACTAGTGGTCACTATATATTTGACAAAACGACGGCGCAAGGGAATTTTATAGTGGTCACTAATTTAAAAAACGAAGCGAAGCCTGGCCGCGGCCGTCCTCGGTCGTTCGATCCAGAAACCGCGCTTGCCATCGGCCAGCAGATGTTCCACGCAGCGGATTACGATGCGGTGGGCCTGAGCGCGTTGACGAACGCGCTCGGCGTCACGCCTCCGAGCTTCTATACCGCGTTCGGCAGCAAGGCGGCTTTCTTCGCGAGCGTGCTGGAGCGGTACGCGAGCACTGAACTGGCGCTCGCCGAGATCCTGCGGGAGGGTCGACGGCCGGAAGAGGCGCTGACGGACCTGTTCGTGCGGGCGGCCAGGACTTACTCACAGGACCCCGGCCGGAGAGGCTGCCTGGTGCTCGAAGCGGCTCGTGGTCATGGCAACAGCGAAAGCGCCGTGCTGGCACGACGGGTTGCGGAACGTCGCCGTGCGCAGGTTCGTGAATTCATCGCGCGGACTCATCCTCGCGCGGCAGGCCTCGTGACGGATTACGTTTCGAGCGTCATGTCGGGCCTGTCAGGCAGCGCGCGCGAGGGAATGAGCCAGGCGCGGCTGGTGAAGGTCGCCCGAGCGGCAGGCGAAGGATTGGCACGGTTGCTGGGCTGAGCTGGCGAGTTCGACGTCATTGCTATCGATCTTGCATGACCGGGCTTCGCATCGACGATAACAACCGTGCCGCCGATGCCTCCGCTAACTCACCCCACGATACCCCGTGAGCACCGTCGCGGCGATGATCCGCATATCCAGCCCGAACGACCAGTTCGCGAGATAGTAAAGATCATGCGCGACGCGCGCCTCCATCTTCTCGATCAAATCCGTATCCGCACAGCAGCCATGCACCTGCGCCCAGCCGGTTATGCCCGGCTTGACCCGATAGCGATGCACATAACCCGACGCCGCTTTCAGATACAGATCGTCGTCTTCGAGAGGATTCGGGCGCGGGCCGACCATCGACATGTCGCCACGCAACACGTTCAGGAGCTGCGGCAATCCATCGAGGCTCATGCGGCGCAGCAAGGCACCCACGCGCGTCGCTCCGGCTTCCGAACGCGTCGAGCGGAACTCGTAGAGGGTAAAAACGCGGCCGTCCGGACCTCTGTGCCGCCGTCCATCGAGGATAGGACCGCGCGATTCGAGTTTCATCGCAACTGCGATTGCGATCAGGAACGGCGCGAGCGAGAGCAGGGCGAGCAATGCGAAAATGCGATCGAAGAGTTCCTTCTCCAGCCGCGCCCCTCGCGAAAACGGCGAGGCGATGAGATCGATCGCCGGAACGCCGAGCGTTTCGCTCACGCCGCTTTGACGAAGCGTCAGGCCGTGCATGTCGGGGATATAGCGCACGTTGACCAGGTCTTCGCGGAACGCGTTCACGAAGCGCTGGAGATTGTTGTTTTGCGACATCGGTAGCGCAAGCCATACCTCCTTCGCGTCCTGCTCGCGCACTTCGGTCACGAACGCGTCTAGATCGTCGAAAACGGGCACGCGGGATTCGATATGCAAACCCGGCGACGCGTTGAACAGCGCGATCGCACGAAAGCCCGGATGACTCGTCCGCTCGATACTCTGCATGACGGTTTCGCAATGCCTGCCACAGCCGACGATCGCCACGCGTTGCGATTTCACGTCGGCTCGTCCCATGCGCGCGAACACTGCTTGCGCGACGACGCGTCCCACGATGATCTGCGCGCCCGAGATCGCGGTCCAGCACATGAACCATGCGCGCGACGTCTGATCGAGCGGATGCAGCGAAAACATCAGCGCGAACACGCAGGCCTGCACGGCCAGCCACGCGAACGACACGCGGCTCGCGAGCAAGAGCTTGCTCGATCCGAGCCGCGATTCATATACGCCGAGCCCTGGAAAGAGCAGAAGCGTCGACGCGACAGCGAACGCAACGAACGGCATGTAGCTGCTCGCCTCGGCCATGAACTCGACCTTGATCCGCGATGCGATGACCGCGCCCGACGCCACCATGGCGACATCGAAAAGCCGCGGCAAAAGACCCTCGCTATTGCACATGTCATGTCCCCTGCTCTGATTGCCAACTCGAATACGTCCTGCGCGACGCTCAGGCGCGACCGTAACAATCGTCGAGGCGCACGATGTCGTCCTCACCGAGATAGGCGCCCGATTGAACCTCGATGATCTCGAGTTCCACCTTGCCGGGATTTTCCAGCCGGTGCCGTACGCCAAGCGGAATGAACGTCGATTGATTCTCGGAGAGCAGAAACTTCTCGTCGCCACGCGTCACATATGCCGTGCCGCGCACGACGACCCAATGTTCCGCTCGATGATGATGCATCTGCAACGAAAGCTGCCCGCCCGGTTTGACGACGATGCGCTTCACCTGATAGCGCGCACCGTGCTCGATCGAATCGTAGTAACCCCACGGGCGACGCACCTTGCGATGCATCTCGGCCTCTGGCGCATGCTCTTCGCGGATGCGCGCGACGAGCCGCTTGATGTCCTGCGCGTGCGAACGATCCGCAACGAGCACGGCGTCGTCCGTATCGATGACGACGATGTTGGCCGTGCCGACGCACGCAACGAGCCGCCCTCCTTCAGAACGTGCATAGCTCGACGTCGCGCCTTCGAACACGACGCGTCCGCTCGCCACGTTGCCGAGCGTGTCTTTTTCCATCGCTTCCCATACCGCGTCCCATGACCCGAGATCCGACCATCCCGCACACAGCGGCACGACCGCGCCTTCGCATGGCGAACCGGCGGCGCCGATGTGCTCCATCACCGTGTAATCGATGGAGTCGGAAGGCACGCGCGCGAAGCGATTCGGGCACGGCCGGATGAGATGACCGTCCACCTTGCCTTCTTCGAATGCTGCAGTGCATGCCGCGTGCATGTCGCCGTTGAGATGACGCAACGCGTCGAGCCACACGCTCGCACGCACGATGAAGATCCCGCTGTTCCACCAGTAGCGTTGCGCGGCGACGTATTGCGCGGCGAGTTCCGCGGCGGGCTTCTCCACGAAGCGCTCGATGCGATGAGCGCCATCATCGAGCGGCTCGCCGATGCGGATATAGCCGAAGCCGGTATCGGGGCGCGTCGGCGGAACACCGAGCGTGACGATCATGCCGCGCTGCGCGTAACCGGCGGCGATGTCGATTGCTGCGTGCAGCGCCTGCAGGTCCGCGATCGAATGATCGGACGGCATCGCCACCATGATCGCGTCGGCGTCGGCGTCGGCGTCGGCGGCGATAGCGAGCGCGGCGAGCGTGAGCGCCGGCGCCGTGTCCCGCCGTGCCGGCTCGACGATGATTCTTGCCCCGACGCCGCACAGCCGCACCTGCTCTTCCGTCGCAAAGCGATGCTCTTCGCCGCACACGATCAAGGGCTGGGCATCGACTTCGAAAGCGCCGGTGAATCCCTCCATCCGCGCGACCGTGGCCTGCAATAACGAGTCGCTCCCGACTACGCCGATCAACTGCTTCGGGAACTGCTCCCGCGACATCGGCCATAGCCGCGTGCCCGATCCGCCCGCGAGAATCACCGGAACGATGCGATGGCACGACGTCCTTGCGCGCGTCATCACGATGGCATCTTCAGAACTCACTGCGTTTTCCATGACTGTGCTCCGTGGTTTTCACACGCATGCTATGCAGGCGACGAACCGAAGGGCGAATCGTCCAGGGTCAGTCTGTCCTCGCACGGCCGGCCGCACGTCTTGCAAAGCACGGCCAGATACTCCGTCTGGAGCGTGTCCCACATGACGTCATCGAGCGGTTCCGACAGCGTTGCCAGATAAGCATGGTGAATTTCGGTCCTGTCCACACGTGTACGACAGATAGAACAATTCGCCATCCGGTCTGCGCCGGGATGAGTGACCGGTATCCTTTCGCGGGCCATCACCCGATCCACACTGGATTCGAGGCAAGCGCGGGAGCAGTAACACTCGAGACCGCGCAGATTCAGGCTCTCGACGTACGGCACCCTCTCTTCGAAGTGCAAGCGACATCGCTCGTGAACGATCTCGTACACGCCACCGCGGAATGTCCTGCGGCAACGAAAGCACTCGAACCGGTCTGACGGCATGGTTTCCACGGCGAATCCTTATTGATTAGGTTCCCTTACTGCTCCGGCGGATCGACAATGCCATGCCGCAAGCCAGTTATTGCGTCTCTGGCTTCAGTTAGTTCGAAATGCCCTGATTGCTGCGCAGGACGCTGACGCTGCTTCGCGCGCCATGATCCTCTTTTCTGTAAACGCCGCTGCCGAACGTATTTCCCTGAATCGTGAAGTAACTCGTCTTCGTGGGATTCGTGCTCCAGCTATCGGTCACGAGGTCGATCGGAAAACCGCTCGTCTGATTGTCCACAACCTGGAATTGCGAGTCCGAAGCGGGATCGTCCGACCAGAGATAGAGCGCCACCGAATCGGGCGGCTGCGTTGCCTTCGATTCGACGATGTTCCGTGCCGCTACGCCGAGCCCGTTGCCATAGAGCGATCCGATCTCGATCGCGTTCATCGGGTCGGCCGCGGCGCGTGTGAAGACGAGCCGGTTATCCGCGACGGTCACGGAGCGGAGCGTGTTGTCGCTGAAATCGATTCGTGTGTCCGTCAACTGGTTGTTGCTGAACTCGAGCGTGTCCACGCTGCCGTAAGCCGTGTCGATGACGCCGATCGTCTGATCGGTGATGAAGGTGTTTCCATTGATCGTAATGGAGCGGTTGCTCGTGGCCTGCGATGCGTTGTACACGCGCAAGTGCGGATAGTCCGCGCGACTCTGGCGCGATGTGTTGCCGACGATGGAAACGTCCACGTTCCACCAGAAACACGCGAAGTTCCCGTTGACGCAATTGCTCACGGTGTTCTGACTGGCACTGCTGTTCGTGCAGCCTTCGAAATCGATGCCGACATCCGATGCACTGTCGATATTGCAGCCGGCGATCTTCACGTTGGACCCCATCGAGCCCCACACGCCGGCTGTGCAATTCGAAACCTGGACGTTGGTGATCGTTCCGTCCGCGCATTTGCGGGCGTTGGTCAGCGCGCCGTTGACATTGGGATCGGAATCGCCGCCCCACCATTGCACGCCGAAAGGTGTGTTCGTGAATTTGCAGTCCGTCACCGACCATCCGACGCAGAAGGCAAACAGCGCGGCCGCCCGTGGTTCGTCGCTGTTGGCGATATTCGTCGCGCTACAGCCCGTGACGTGCACGTCCGAACTGACGTTGGACGTGCCGCTCGCCAGGTCGCTCGACACGCTGGCGTAAGTTTGACCATCGGACGGGTTGAACATGGCGAGCGCCATTCGATCGGCGCTTATCTGCTCGACATTGACATTGACCACGCGTACGCCGGAGAACACGTATCCGCCTGCCGAACCGCTGGTATCGACGGCCGAAAAACCTTGTAGCCGAATCGCACTGGAATTCGCGGCGCGAAACATGGCGAAGCGGTCGGACGGATTTTCGCGTGTCCAGGTAAGCACCGTTTCCGTTCCGGCGCCCTGGACTTCAGTGTTGCTTCGCACGGACAGCGTATCGCTTATGCGGAACTTTCCTGCGGGCAAGCGGACTTTCGTACTAGCGTCGAGCGCCGCCTGGATCGCGCATCCGTCGATCTCGGAGTCGAGTCTCGTGACGAACGGATAAACGGCTTGCGCCTGTTCCAGCGTCGCATAGCGCGCCGACAGCGGATGCGCAGCGCCGTCGGCGATTGCGCCGAGTTGCGTGGGATCGACCCAGCCGTCCGAGGAACTCACCTGGGCGGCAGCGCGCTCCGAGCCAGAAACGGCGGCAATGACGGCTGCCGCCCCGGACCGAGCCAGGGTGAACAACGTATCGCGCTTACGCTTGTCCATGCTGCTCCCGCATCGAACGAGATCGAGTCTTCAATCAGACGTAAAACCGCAACAACAACGAACGCCCCATGTTTCGCAATGCGGGCGACATGGCCAGCGACCACGTTACATCGGCAAGAATCAGCAGCGCACCCACGATGTAAGTCATCAACGTGTTCTCGAAAGAACTGGTCAGCCACAGACAAGCGATCAGGAAGGTGATGTGCGCGGACATGCCTCGCAGCGTCGAGCGCAATGGAGTACGCGCGAGACGCAACAGGACCACGTAATCGAGCGACACTCTCAAGACGTTCGCCACTGCCGCGCCCATCAGACCGAACTGATGAATGGCCATAAAGAGAACGGTCACATAAACCGGAAGCTGAAGGACGCAGGCCCGTGCCGCCTTTCCCACGCTGACGTGCGACTGCACGAGCAGGCGCACGACGTCCGCCTGTCCCGCGATCCACATCGTGATGATCAGGACTCGCGCGAACGGCGTCGCCACTGACGCTACTTCGTTACCCACCCAGACATGAAGGAAAGGCCCGACCGCGAGCATCGCCAGCAACACGATCGGCGTGAGCACTGCTGCGAGAAACTGACTCGACTCTTTCATGAGCACGGCGGCGGATGCGGTATCGACGGCCGATAGCCGCGGAAACAATACCCGCTCCACCGCGAAGGCCAGAATGTTCAGGCGCGTCACGAGATTCTTCGGAACTGAATAGAGCGCGACGAGCCGCGCGCCCAACGTCGACGCGATCAACACGCGGTCGATCGACTCCGAGACCATCGACGTCACCGTGCCGACGAACATCCATCCTCCGAAACCGAACAGGCTCTTCACGACGTCGCGTCGCGGTCCGTTGACGCGCGAGACGCCCAGCACGCGCATCGACTGCCATGCAAGCTGCACGGCGGTCAGAAGCCGCATGAGAATGGCGGCGGCCAGCACGTGTTGAAGCGCCGGACCGATGGCGAATGCAACGCCCAGCGGGACCAATTGAAACAGCATCGTTCCGATCGTCTGCGTCGTGTTGAAAATGCCGAATCGCTCGGCGCCCGTCAGTGCCGCACCGAAGGCGCAACTCACATTCGCCACCGGCACCGCGAGTGCAAGCCACGGCAGCCCCATAAGTACTTCTTGCCGCAAGCCATTTGCAGTGTTCATCCAGAAGGACACGTAAAAGAGCCCGCACGCATAGACCGCAGCCCCGATCAATACGCCGATCGTCAGGTTAGCCCAGACGACGCTCCAAAGGACTTCCGCGCAACTGCGCGAATCGCCCGTCGAGTGCGCCTTGCTGATCCTGTTTTGCGCGGCCATGCTCATCGTGAAACCCAGAATGCCGAAGTAATCGATCAAGACCCACAGCAACGCCACGACGCCATAGCGCTCGAGCCCCAGCGCGTGAATATAGGCGGGCACCGTAGCGAGCGAGACGAACGCCGGTACGATAAGCCCCGCGAAATTGATGACGATGTTCTTGACGATGACTTTGTCCATGACGTACGTTCGGCTGTCAGTTATTGGTTTTCCGCCGGTCTCGTGAAGGGTGACATCGAATCGAATCCCGACAAACGACCGCCTGCTAGCTCCTCGCCTCTGCACGATCATTCAATTCCGCAAGCACTGCCTCGATCTTCCTTGCGACGTCTTCCCATTTGAAATCGCGCGCCCGAACGATGCCCTTTTCGCCCATGACGCGGCGCAATGCATCATTGCCCGAAAGTCGCCGGATAGCCTGCGCGATCTGTTCCGACGACGACGGGTCGACCATGATCGCCACGTCTCGGCCAATCTCCGGCATCGCAGTGCAATTCGAAGTTATGACAGGCGTACCGCACGCCATGCTCTCCACGATCGGCAAGCCGAATCCCTCATACAGGGAAGGAAAGATCAACGCTTGCGCACCGCGATACAGCGCGGCAAGTTCCTCCTCCGATAGCCGTCCCAAGAATCTGATTCGATCATGGGCCTTGCGCTCTTCGACATGCGACAGTATTGCAGCGGAAGGACGTCCAAGGAAAAGCAGTTTCACGCGATCTCCGAGATCGGCTGCAATGAAACCGTCGATCGTTTTCTCGTTGTTCTTGTGGCCTTTCCCGTTCGATATCCCAAGGAAATAAGTCTCGCCGTCTTCCAGCTCGAAGACCGGACCATCTTTTTTGAACGCATCGGATACGCCGTTGCCCACGACTCTGATCTTCGCCGGGACAATGCCCGTGAATTCCGCGAGTCTTCTCTTGGAGAACTCGGAGACAGTCAACACCGCGCTGGCGCGTCGGCATACCGTTCTCAGAATCAACTCGCAGTAGAGCTTCTTCAGGAACCAGAAGGAGCACGGCACATCGACGTGAATCAAATCATGCACGACCAGCACGCCGCGTCCGCGGTAGAACAAAGGGTAGCTATAGCCCGGAGAGAAAAAGATGGTCTTCGTTCTGGATGTCAGCTTCACGCTGAGATAGAGCCAGTCGAAAGGAGATGCCGGATTGCCGCGAAGCTCGGCTTGCGTGAGCCGAAGACAGTCCGACACTTCCGTCGCGAAGCGGCCGATTCCGTGCATGCCCTTCCAGCGTCCGTCGAAGATCACGCCTTCCATGTCTCTTCCTCGCTTACATCCGGCACCCGGGACTCGACCGCTCTCTGTGAATCAATCTCCGCGTGAAGCGATGAGATCCGCATTCAGACGAACATATCTGTCGACCCAGCCTCCGATGTTCGAGTAATCGCCCGCCGATTCCTTGACAGCGCATCGCATGCGGTCGAGATCCTCTTCGCCTTGCAGGAAGCGGGTCATGATCTTGTTGAGCTCGCCCTGATTTCCGGGTTCGAAGAGGCGTCCATTGCATCCATCGCTGATCATTTCCGGAATCCCGCCTCGCTTCGCGCCGATAACCGGCAAGCCGAAGCCGAACGCTTCGGGTATGACCGTCGGAAGCGTGTCCTGACAAAGGCTTGGCACGATCAAGGTATCTACGTGCGGAAAGAAGTCCGCCGGCTTCTGATAGCCGAGAAAGCGAATTCGCGAAGTCGAGCAACGGCTCTTCAACTCTGCCTCGTATTGCGATTGCCCTCGTCCGGCGATCCACAGTTCCGCGTTCGTATCGCCGAGCGACTGGAATTCATCGATCAGGACGCCCACGCCCTTGACCGGACTAATGCTGCCGATATAACCGAACACGAACTTGTGCTCCTCGTTCGGAATCTTTGGACTCCGCTCGGTAGCGCCGAAATCGAGGTTCCGCACGTTGTGGATGGTCACGCGACGTTTCGCTCGCGCGAAATAACCTGCTGAAAGATGACGATCGAGCACGAACTGACTGACGCCGACCACCGCATCCGCGTTATTCGATATCGACCTGTGCGCGACGCGAAGCACCTTGCAACTGATGCACTGCGTCTCGCAGTTGCGCTCGTTGCGGCACATGTTGGAGTTCGGGCACATGAAGTTCGCGCTGTGCAGCACCTGCACCGTCGGAATGCCGAGCGACTTGCCGACCGCGAGCACGCCTGCCGACCATCCTTCGACGACATGCACGTTCATCACATCGGGGCGTTCCTCTTTCAATATGTCTTTCGCAATCGATAACATGCGCAGATTCACCGAATCCATCGCGTGCCAGATCATCTTCTTCCATAGCTTTCGGGGCGCCTTGCTTCCGTGCCAGTAGATGTTCTTGATCGGCACGCGAATCACGGATACGCCATTCACCATATCGCGCTCGATGTCTCCACTTTCTTTCGTGGTCAGCACCAGCACATCGTGGCCACGGTCACGAACGCCTTCGGCCAGCGTCTGCAAGACGATTTCCGCTCCGCCGATGATCGCCGGTGGATAGAGCCCGCTAACGAAAGCTATCTTCATGTCGGCCGCCTGTGCATTGCTGTGGTTGATCCTCGGAGACGGCTTACCGGTCACGCCTTTTTGGGGATCTTCAGTTCATAACTTTCCGCGGAGTACCGATATCTGCCATAGCCATAACTGCGGCGTCCCGATCTCAGCTTCATTCCGTTGACGACGACGCCGTGCACGGACAGACCGATGCGCTCGAGTCTGCGCATCGACTCGCGCAGTTCGCCAACGCCGGTCACGCCTTGTTGCGCCACGAGGAAAGTCGTGGCCGCGAGACTGGCGAGTTGCAATGCCGCGTCGGTCGGAAGGATGGGCGCCGCATCGAGGAGCACGACGTCATAACCGGCGCCGAGACGTTCGATGACGGAATGAGCCTTCGGACGCGCAAACAGATCGCTGGGGCTCGGAAACTGCGTTCCCGACGAGACGAAATCGACACCCGCGCATACGTCGAGGTGAATGACGTTTTGCGGCTGGCAAGAGCCGTACAGCAGATCGGACAAGCCGAGCCCCGACTTGATCGCGAAATGCCGATGCAGGTCGCCTCGGTGCAGGTCAGCGTCGACGAGCAGAACACGCTTACCCGCCGCGCCAAGGATCGCCGCGAGGTTGACGGTAATGAACGACTTGCCGATTCCAGGCGTAGGCCCGGTGATAAGAACCACGCGATTTCGCGCATTGGTCAGCGCGTGATCCACCGCGGTACGGAATCCGCGAATACTTTCGATGGCCGGATCGATGACCGACGATGTCGCAAGCAGGCCGCCCTTCGACCGCGGCGCGCGTATTGTCTTCGTCAGGCGGGCTTCGTGAGGGCTATAAGGGACCGTCGCGTACACTGGAAGGCCGATGTTCTCCTCGATCTCCGAAGGCTCGTTGACTGCATCGAAAAGCTTTTTGCGCGTCAACGCAATGGCAACGCCGGACAATATTCCAAAGAACAATGCTATGACCATCACGAACCAGGGCTTTGGCCAGAACGGCTGATCCGGTACTACGGCAGAATCCACGAGCCGAGCATTGCCGAGTTTGCCAGCCTTGACCACGCGAAGCTGCTCATAGGTATTCAGCAACGACGTGTACAAGGTGCTATTCACCTGCACATCGCGTTGCAAAGGCAACATGTCCTGCTCTATCGGCGGCAGCTTGCGCGACTGGTTAGCCAGCGAATCCAGTTCCTTCTGCGCCACGCGTAACTGCGAGTCGACTGCGCGCACGGCCGGATGATCGGCCGTATAAAGTGCGAGCAGGTCGTTGCGCTTCTGTTCCAGATCGACGCGCGCCTTTTGAACTTCGACGGTGCGCTTCAACAGGCTCGCCGCCTCGTCGCCGAGATTCACCGTGCCGTGGCTTGCGCGGAATTGATTGAAGCGCGCTTCGGACTCCTCGACCCGTTGCTTCAAATCCGGCAGTTGCGTTTCGAGAAACTGGATCGAGCGTGCGGCCTCACCCGATTTGCGCTCGATCTCGCGTTCGACATAAGCGCTCGCGACCGCGTTGAGAATGGCCGCGGCCCGGATCGGGTCGGCGTCGTCGAGCGATGCCTTGATGATGTTCGAGTCTTTTCCTCTATCGCTGATGGATAGCTTCTTGCGCAACGACTCGACCGCCGCCACGGGCGAATTGCGGGTGAGATCGAAGGTTGCCCCGGGGTTCGCGTCCATGACATCGACGCGCAACAGAATCGGCCCCAGAGGCGTCGGCGCCTCCGTCGTTTGTCCGATCACCCCTTGAAATCGAAGATCGCGATAAGAGGCCTCGTAGCGTCGGGCATCGAGCTTCTTCAGCTTGAACTTCCGCCCATAGAACTGCGACGGAGTCTCGAATTCGCCGACCTCGATGCGTTCCGCGCCCCAGACATAGCCGCGTGGGCCCGGCGCGGAGACCGTGTCGCTCCAGTTCGCAATCGGCCGCCCGATCAGCGGAAAGTATCTTGGTGTCGCCACGACCGCGAGATTGAGTTTGTCCACCGCCTGTGCAACGACGAGCCGCGAGCCGAGCACCTCCATCTCTCCCGGAGAATCCGACTTGCTGTCGAACATCGACGAGACATCGCTCAATATGTTCTTGGGGCCGCTCGTGCTATCCGTCTTTTGAAGTTGAAAGAGGATGTCCGCCCGATAAACCGGTGTCGCGAGAAACAGGTACGCCGCCGCGATAAGCAGCGCAACCCCCGTCACGATGGCGATCAGCTTCTTGCTGTCGTATATCGCGTCGAGATGAAGCCCTATATGCGAGGATTGCTTTCCTCCCGCGCCGGACATTCCGATGACATCGATATCCTTTCTCATGCTTTCCCCATCGCATGCAAATTTGTCGGACCACCCGCCGCCTGAACCGAGCATGAGACCAAAGGCGTTTCGATTTCTTATGACACGTCGACGTCATGAATTGTCGATCGCTCAACGAGGCTCCAACGTCATCTCGCCGAGGCGGCTGTCCGATGGATCGTAGAAGACCCGAACCGCTCGCGCACCCGCAACGCTTTCAAGGTCTCTCGAAGCATTGAACTGCGCCCAGCATGCATCGACGTACGACCGAAATTCGTCTTTGAATCGGGCAGCAGAAAACTTTTCAGCGTGAGCACGGCACACCGCCGGCGATATGCCGCCGGGCAGCTCCTCGAAACGCGTGACTGCATCTATGATGGATTCGACTGTCTGCTGTCCGAACCAGATACCTGTGCGCCGGCGCTCGTCGCCAGTATCCACGACCGTTTCCCGCGATCCGCCCTTCCCGTACGCGATCACAGGCGTTCCGCAAGCCTGCGCTTCGACCGGCGCGATGCCAAAGTCCTCCTCGGCTGCGAACACGAAGGCGCGCGCGCGTTGCATGTATCGTTTCAACTCCGAAAGTGGCTGATAGCCGAGAATCTCGACATTAGATCCGGCAAGTTTCTTGATCTTGTTCATTTCCGGCCCGTCGCCGATCACCACCAGCCGCTTGTCCGACATCGCGGAGAATGCTGCGACCACCAGATCGACGCGCTTGTACGGCACAAGCCTCGAAGCAACGAGATAGAAATCGTCCTTCTGCGTACATAGCTCGAACGTGCGAACATCGACGGGAGGATAGATAACAATGGCATCCCGCCCATAGACTTTCTTGATGCGCCTGCTGATGAACCCCGAGTTGGCGACGAAGTGGTCCACGCCAGCCGCAGTCCGATAGTCCCAGATTCGCAACTTGTGCAACATCCATCGCGCCAGCATGCTTTTCAGACCCTTCGTCAGACCCGATTCACGAAGGTATTGGTGCTGCAGGTCCCATGCATAACGCATCGGCGAATGCACATAGCTGATATGGAGTTGGTCCGGTCCGGTCAGCACGCCCTTGCTAACGGCGTGCGCACTCGATATCACGATGTCGTATTCCGAGAGGTCCCATTGCTCGACCGCCATGGGCATCAACGGAAGATAACGTCGATACGAATCCCCGGACCCCGGCAGCCTTTGAATGAAAGAGGTAGTGACTTTTCGGCCACGGAGAAACTCGGAGCGTTCGACAGTATCGGGCTTCGCGACGATAAAGAACACGTCGGCTTGCGGAAATATATCCAGCATCTGCCTGACGACCTGCTCCGCGCCCGCGACAACGGCGAACCACTCGTGGACAATCGCTACTTTTCTAATGTTCATAGCTTCAATCCGGTTTAATAACATCTTCGACCAACATTGAGGAGCCTTGCACTACTCAGTCGATTCGCGCTTATAAGCTCTCCACCTCGGAGTCGACGAAGATCTTCCCGAAGCTTGATGTTCAATCAGCGTTTCTACCAACCCGAGATCATCGAATGCACGATCGCGTTCGAACCTTGCCGTCCATTCGTATTCCTAATTGCATAGCTGTGATTGCGCAGGCCCCTGTGACAGATGTCTCTATCCCGGGACAGCCGGCTTCGATAGCATGATCCGAACGACTTCGATAAGCGCGCTCGCGCTTATGTGTGTAAGTGAGATCTGGACAATTTCACGCTTAGCAGCGTTACGTCAGCGGCATTCGCTATGCATCTTTCTCATAGCATACGTTATGGACGAAAATTTTCTCGCCAACTCCTTGGCTAATCCTGCCAATCATAACGATCCGGGATCAGACGACCGTTCGTGATGGATCGTTTCCAATGCTTTCGCCCGATGAATCGCATCCGCGGTAAGAGGATGGCGAACAATGGCCGCTTACCGCGGATTGGAGGACTCGAGATGATGTCAGAATTGCGGTGAGTACCCCGAGAGATTGCGAGCGTGGCGGACGTATCGAAGGAAGACAGGGATTCCCGTCAATTGTGCCGCGAACCACGGCAATGTAGCGTCGTCGTCGATGACTATGGTTTTGAGGCGAAACGGATCGCTGCGGCTGTCGTTCCAACCGAGATCGCATGTACGCGCTGTTTTATAACCTGCGGCTTTCACGAATCGGACTTCGCGGTCGCCGTAATTACCGTTGGGATATGCAAAATGCTCGCATTCGATGCCGAGCATGGATTCGATTTCGGCTTTGCAAACGGATATTTCCTGCTCGCATTCCTGTTCGTCGCAACGAGTCAGGATCGGGTGAAAACGTGTATGTGCCTGGAAATCCACGAACGGCCGCATCTCCTCGAGCTGTTTGGCACTCAAGCCAGTTGCGTCCTCTTCGAGATAGTTATCGACGTGATATTGCTCGAGTTCGGCCAGGCGCTCCCGGTTACTCAGGCGCTTGAGTCGCTCGATTCCAGCCTTTTTCGCGGCGGGCAGCAGCCACCAGTGCACCGCCGGACGGCCAACGAACTGACTGCAGAGGAAAATCGTCGGTCGAACCTTGTGTTTGACGAATACCGGCAGCAAGTCCGCGTTGCCCGCTACGCCGTCGTCGAATGTGATGGCAGCTCTCGGACGTCCGTTTCCTTCCGAAGCCACCTCGCTGAGCGGGATAACATCGCAAAGCGTTTTCAGATGCGTCAGATGCTCATCCAGTGTCTCGGGCTTCGGATCGTGATACAGCAGGACCGCAACACGGTCACGCCATAAGAGGCGGCGCGACGCCACGTCGATGCCGAAAGTCGTGATGCCTCGTGCCAGTACATTTTGCAGGACTGCCTTCGCGACCATGTGTGCCCTCACCCATTCTCGAAGGTTGGCGCTCGCTTACGCTCTACTCCCGCGTTCGCGCACGGAATTCAGCGGGCGACATGGAGAACTGCTTTCTGAACAACTTCGATAGCCGCTCTCCGCTGCTCAGGCCCGTGCGCCGCGCGATCTTATCGATGGGAAGCTCGCTATTCGTCAGCAAATCGCAACTCAGCTTCATGCGCGCGTTCAACAAGTATTGCGACGGCGTAAGCCCCATTTCGCGTTTGAAATGGCGTGAGAAGTTCCGGCCACTCATTGCTGCGGTATGAGCGGCGTCCACCACCGAGACGGGTTTGCCGCAATTTTCTTCCAGCCAACGCGCCGATTCCTGAGCCTTCTCGGCCGCGCTCGGCGTGGTCAATTCGCTCAACATGATAGACATGTGTTGATTGTCGAGCAGACGCTCGACAATCAACGACGCAATGTCATAGCCAAGATCCCGCTTTATCAGGTCGAGCGCATAAGTCAATGCATGGCTGCGTTCATCGCGAGGCCGAACCGGGTAGTCGTGCGCGAACGCATCGCGCCCTTGTGACGCGCAGGTGTGGCACGGCAGCCCCGCAGCCGCCAGAAGAGCATGGCCGCTGCCCAGACCATTGATGGCTGCGTGCAATGAAGGCACGGTCTTCAGCAGTTCAATGAGTCGATCATCCCCCAAAGCGTCTCTCACCCCGCTTCCACCCGCGATATACAACACATCGCCGGCGCCGAAGCGCTGTTCATCCAGGCACCCCGTGCCGACGCAGATGGACGAAGAACTCGTCACCATCCCTCCGTCAATCGACAGGAGAGAAATGTTATATGCGAGATGATCTCCTCTCGTGGACCGCTGCAATTCGTTCGATATCTTCAGGGTTTCTATCAGGGTGCCCACTCCCATGATAGAGAATCCATCATATAGAACGATGCCTACGTGCCTGATGACGGGCCGGCCAGGCATGCCGAATCTGCCGCTCAGGCTTGCATCGCGAAGCGCGATAGTGCGTGACATAGCCGTATGTTCCTCTTGGATTCTTGTTCGCAGATTTGCATCCGCTGCACTCTGCCGCGGGCGCTCTGGCGCATTGAAGGAAGAGGCCACTGCTCGAAGCGTCGCTACCGGACCGATAACCTGTCGGCAAGGAACGGTCCGATACTGCGCGCTCATATTTCGCGTATCCGTGGGGAAACGCACATTTCGGGCAACGTGCACGCCTGCGGATAAGTAATGTTTGCAGGCTATCCGCGAATGCGAATATTCCGTATGACGTATCAAATCGGTTTAAGCTGGAATCGGATGCCTGTCAGAATGGTTATTTCGCGATCTTCCATTTCCGCAATACGTGACGAAGCGGATTGACGACGCAATAATGCTGTAATGCGGGCAAGGGATCGTCCCATCGAAAGTATCCGTCTATCAGTACGCTGCCTAGCGTGCGGAAATGTCTCGGGACGCGATCGATGAACGTCGCTCGCCATGCCATGTTCGCGCCGTGGCGCGCTTCGCTCATCGGCGACAATCCCAATTCATGCCGATAAGCCGCTGCGGGAATATTTATGCCGCACAACGTGGCGATCTCCTCTTGCCAGTCCGTTCTTCCGACGGTGGGCTCGATCATCGTGAATCTCTTATGTCTGTCGTCCCACTTGTATTCCATGCTTCCCATACCATCGAGACCGGCGCACTCGGCGAATCGCAAGGTCATCGGCTCGAGCACATCGCGCGCTTCGTCGGCCGCTACGCAAATCGCAGTGCTCCCGACGTGCCGCGGAAAGCTGAGCAGCTTGCGCCCCGTAAAGGCAGCTACTCTGCAGCCCTCCGAACCACGGTAGAACAGCGTGAAGTAGATGTTCGAGTCCGCCCCTTCGATCCACTCCTGCGCGACGATTCCTATTCCGGCATTCAACATCGAGATCGCATGCATGCGCGCCTCATGCAAAGACTCGGCCTTCACAACGCGTATCGCATTGCCTCTCAGAACCTGACGCTTGTCGTCCGGTTTGATGATGCACGGAAAGCTCATCGTCTCGAGCTTGTCCACGTCCTGCTCAGTTTCGAGAATGATGGAGCAAGGGACCGGGAAGCCGTGCTTCCAAGCGAACTCATGAAAGCTGCCTTTATCGCTCGCAGTATCGATGCACTGCTTGCTCGGTAACCGAAAAATGAACCAATCAGCGAGGTCATTGCGATTCTCGGATACCGAACGGACGCACTCCTCATCGGTGAGAAAGAGGACCGGTCGCTGCGAAAAAGTCCTTCCTAGCTTTATCATGTCCGCGGTAAAGTCCTCGCCGATGTACTCCCTCACCAGGCGCGGCGATGCATGACGCGACCACAACGCTGCTCCTGTGAATCGCGTACCCACTACGGTGACGGGAATGCCAGCACGCGCCAATGACCGTACGACACCAAGTCCATTGAGCGTTCCTCCGAGTACCACTGCCTCGGCGGCCTGGCCGATAGTCGCCTTGTTTGCCATGAATTCACCTCGTATCTGGTTATTCTTTGCGCTCCGCTATGAGAGCAACGCCTCGAAGTCGCCCGCTTACCCACGAGTCGCTCGTGTAATAGAAATCGTTTTGTCGCGACTCTGATGTTATCGATCGAATGTAACCGGAAGTCACACCGGGCACATTTGTTCGGTATGCTAATCGAATAGGCGTGCCGACGATTCGCTTGAAGATTTTTCGTAAGGGAAAGCCTAGGTCAAAACAATGGCATTCGCCAGATCAAAAACGACGAATGTGGCGTAGCGCACGTAACTCCACAGCGCACGCCGATGCCTTTTTTCCGGGCTCATTGGCACAGCGAACGCCGACTATTCGGCATTGCGGTTCTGGATGCGAAACTCTGAAGGTGACATCGAGAATTCCTTCCGAAAGAGCTTCGATAGCCGCTCCCCGTTGCTAAGACCTGTCCTGCGTGCAATCTTGTCGACCGGAAGATCGGTGCTCTTCAACAGTTTGCACGTGAGCTCCAGCCGCGCACGCAGCAGATATTGCAGAGGCGTCACGCCGATTTCCCGTTTGAAAAGCCGCAGGAAGTTGCGTTCGCTCATCGCGGACATTCGCGCAGCGTCGACGATCGATATCGGCTTGGCACAATTCTGCGTGATCCAGCGCGCCGACGCGCACACCTTTTCTCGCAACGTCGTGGCTTGCAGTTCTTCCATTTCACCGTTAGGCGAGATGTCGGTGCCCACACCAAGACGCTGCGCTACGCGTACTGCAATTTCGGGCCCCAAATCCTTTTTCAAGAGCGCGAGTGAGCTCATCAATGCCTGATCGCTATCGTGCTTCATCGTCTGCGCTTCGCGCTGCTGCACTCCCGCAGCGGACAGCAGGATGTGACCATTTCCGATCGCCGCAATGCTGACACTTTTATCACGGAGCTTGCGCAGTAATCCCACGAAGGCGTCGTCGGCCAGGGCGCGCGCGACGCCGTTTCCACCGGCGACGAAAAGCATGTCGATATAATCGAACTGGTCCTCGCCGCCCGATTCGGTCCACACTGATATCGACGATGAGCAGGAAACCGTACCGCCGCCCGCCGATATGAGGATCACGCGATAAGTGAACGCATGTTTCGAACCTTCGGCTTGCAACTCGTTCGCGGTGTGAAGGGCTTCCGCCAGGGTGCCGGCCGCAAGCAATGAGAATCCGTCGTATAAAACGATTCCGACGCGCTTGATGGTTGCCGAAGGCTGTCGAGAAGGAACGTCGCGGCTGGTGCTGGCTGCATTCTTGAGGGCAGGACGTAGCGTCGACATGACGTAGCCTCCAGTTTCACTTATTGATTCTTCGGATAGAACGCGGATAGCTTTCTCAACGCAGTCAGGAAGAGTTGGTCTCAACCGGCAGATTAAAGGTTAGGAAACTTTTAGAGATAGGTCACCCTATGGATGTCTGCATAACTTCCGACCTATCTTATCTTCGGATCAAATACGCAGTTCATACCCCTTCAGCCAGATAACTTTTGTTATCCATTGAATAAAAGCAAGCGAAGGTTATCACCGGGAAGATGTCAAATCGAGCGTCAGATAACCTGTCACCGTTTGCGAGGTTATCCCTTTGATTCTGATAATTTCTCCCGAGAACGATGCGTAACGGGCCGTGCTCGCGCCAGCGCCGGAGCCCGCACCCGAGCCATTGCGCGAGATGATTGCCGCGCCCGCTTGCCGGGTCATCTCGTAGGCATTGCCCGGCGCACCTGTCGACGAAACCTGCAACGTCATGCGTGCATGCGTCAGCGGACCGCCCAAGGCCGTCAACGTCGAAAGATCGAGGCTCGCGGCGCTTACACCCGAGAAGGAGATCAACAATCGCTGGCCGCGGTATTGCGGATATCCATTCGCGGTGGCATGAACGCCCCCATTCTCCTGCCAGGTGTCGGAGAAAGCATTGTCATGGACGATAGCCGCGACACCTGACTTGTAGGGATCGTGTTCGAACGCAAAGGCGCCGCAATTGTGACAGGCGTTTCCTGCGATCGTCGGGTTCGTCTTGATGGGTGCGTCGGTGTAATAGCGCAGCGCGTAGCCCTTGCTCTTCGTGACATCGTAGTTAAAGGTGTTGTTGAGGAATGCGCCGCCATCCGGATTTTTCCACTCCCCTTCATAAGCCTCGGACCCGGGCCGGCCATGAAAATGGTTCTCGCTGAGCAGGGCGCCCGACGCGCGTTGAAACGTGAAGAGCCTGTCATCGCTCGTGAACTCGTTGTGCGAGATTTCGATGCCCGTTTTTACGCCTGCGCCCTGATCGTTCGCCCACAGCGCGGTGCGGCCGGTTGCATGAACCGTGTTATTGCTGAATACGATGCCCGTCTGGCCGTCGGTCGAACTCGCCAGCATGATGCCGCCCGCCTCCGTGCTCGTCGGCGCAGATGTCTGTGCCGCGCCCGCGCGATAAGCGGGCGAGCGATATGCAACGTTGTTCACGAACACGATGTTCCTCGGAATCCGTCCAGATCCCGTGCCGTTTGCGAAGTAGCTCAGTTCCCCGAATTTCGCGTTTCGCACGGTGTTCCCGATCAGAATGACGTCCACACCGCCTTCTGCGTCCAGGCCTACATCGCCGCAATCCGAGATCATATTGCCGTAGACGAGCAAATCCTCGCTATCGGCCTCGAAGAATCCGCCCTCAGCCGCCGTTTCGATCACATTGTCGGCATATTGGCCGTGCGTAACCTGCCAGATTTCCATGCCATGCATCGTGTTGAAGATGTGATTGTTATAGACATACTGATAGCTCGAACCTGATTGAAGAATGCCCTGCGCGCTGCTCCCGCAATTCCTGATCGCGTTGCCGCCGATAAAGTTATTCGAAGAGTACCAGACACCAATTCCGCAGCCACGGAAACCAGCCGCGTCGATCTGCAGGTTGAAAACGCCCGCGTTGTCGCCGTTTATCAGCATGATTTGATATTGATCCTGGGCGCCCCACGCCGCGTAGAGCGCGACATTCGCGCTCAGTCGAACGATCGTTTCGCCGGGGCCGTCGCCCGTGACGAACGTGTTGGCCGGCACGAGCAGATATGACGAGATCTTGTAGATGCCAGCCTTCAGGCGGACATTCCCGCCTGTGGCGAAGCATCTGTTGAGCGCTTTCGTCGCGTCGGTCCTGCCCGTGTTATCGGCTGCGAATTCGGCGTGGCAATCGACGTTCGAGCGGAATCGCCGGGCGACCTTCTGAGCGATCGCATTCGCCGCCGCCGATCGATAGCCGGCTGTGCCCGCCTCCGAAGACGACGAAACGCCTTTGGTCGCGCCAATGCCGGGCGTGGCGGTGTCCCGCGCGAAAGCGACATTGCCATACGCGAGCGCTGCGATCAGGAACCAGTGCCATAACCTTTTCATAGCTGCATAGACCTGGATGCGGCGAGACGCACATCAGACCAGCGGGCGGGGTCGTTCGGTATATAAGTCGCCGCGAAACCCTTCGAGCCCTTCGTGATCTTGCAGCTTGTCGAGCATGAAAAGGGAGACGAACAACATCAGCATGAAATTGATCGGGAACACGGTCAGAAACGGCAAGTTCAGCGATGCGCCCACGACATATAGCGAAAACAACAGTACGGACAAGCTGACACGCTTGACCCTCTGGCTATGCGCCTCGTTGAACGTGATGTAGAGTTTCCACATGAACGCCGTCAGCATCGACAAGAGCGCGCCCGACCAGATCAGGCCATAGTTGTTCAACGCAGTCACCCACCAGGATTCCGATATCAAGTATTCGTCTCCGCCCAGAATCCATACCGAGAAGTCAGCGAGCTTATCCAGATTAAACGACTCGAAATGGGCATCGGAACTCGCCTGCTTCGATGTGAAGACGACATCCAGCAGGCCGTTCCCGCCGAGACTGAAGCCGTTGAAAAGGTAGGGCAGGAATATCGCAAGACCACCGATCAACAGAACGAATAGCGTTGCCTTGAAATGATTCGTGAGTCCCCATAGGACGATCAGAAGTACAAGGAAGCTGATGGCGGTAAGTGACTGCGAAAGGAAGATGCACAGGATCACACCGAGGATACACAGACGGTTCATCATCGTTCTCGGCAAAGAGTAGGCATATCCGAGCAGAAGAAACGATAGAGCCGCAAAACCATTCGGATCATCGAGGAAGCTGCCGAACCTGACGGCCAGCGTATCTTCGTATGCGAGGGCGGGAAGCCGGCCGGTCACATGAAACAAAATCATCTGTATCAGGTCCACGAGCAGTGAGAAGTACAGCGTGAACCTCATGAACGTATCGACTGCCGTCAGCGTGACGCTGCACACCGATAGCGAAATGAAGAAGGCAACGCCTGCGACGATTGGAAAGGTTAGATGTTTTGCATCGCCGTCGAATGCGAAATGAACGATTGGCCACGCTACCAGCATGAGATAGAGCGTGATGAAGCCCAACCTGCGTCGTGGAACATATAGACCGCCCGCTACAAATGCCATCACCGCGCACGCAACCACCAGAATCAGGTATTTCGCCGCCTGCAACAGCGGCGGCGTATCCGAATAGGTCGGACTGGTTTGCGCGGAGTTGATCTGCAACGGATAACGATAAGACGAGTACAACAGTGCAACGATCACCGTTGCCCAGAAGATGGATTGCGCTAGTTTCGATCTGGCCATGGCTAGCTGCCTTACTCCGATTGTCGTCTGAACATTGCGTCGAGACGCGTCACTGCACGATGTCCGTCTCGCGCCGCCGATAACTCTGGTTCGAATAGCGGTAACGTCCGTAGTCGTAGCTGTAGCGGCCCGGCCGCAGGCGTTGCCCGTTGAAGATGACACCGCGAACTGCAAGTCCAAGCTTCGCGAATCGGCGTATCGACTCGCGCAGTTCGCCGAGCCCGGTCACGCCTTGTCGAGCGACGAGTAGCGTCGTCCCCGACAAGCAAGCCAATTGTGACGCATCGGGCGCGGACAACACGGGCGGCGCATCCAGAAGAACGACGTCATATGCCATAGCCAGATCGATTGCGATCGATTGCAAGTCGGGACGCGAGAGCGCATCGCCCGGATTCGGAATCAGGCTTCCGACCGGAACGAAGTCGACGCCCGCCAGCGCGGTGGACCGGATCACCTCGTCGCTGCTTGACGTCCTTAGTATCAGGTCGGATAGCCCCGGTCCACGGTCGCCGCCCATATGACAATGCAGCGTGCCGCGTCGCATATCGGCGTCGACGAGCAGCACGCGCTTGCCCGACGCGCCGATTACCGCAGCGAGGTTCAGCGCGATGAACGACTTGCCAACGCCCGGCGTAGGACCCGTGATGAGCACGATGCGGTTGCGCGCCTTCTGCATCGCGAACTCCAACGCCGCGCGCAGGCCGCGCAAGTTCTCTATCGCATGATCGGCCTTCGACTCGTTCGCCAGTGGCACGCCCTTCATTCCAGAGCGACGCCGCATGCGATCGAGTTTTTCTTGTCGACGGCTATAGGCGACGCTTGCAAGAACAGCGACTCCGGTGCGCTGCTCGACTTCGTGCGGATCGTCGATCGCATCGAATACGAGCACGCGCGCCAATGATGTGAGAACACCGAGGAACAGGCCGAGCACCAACGAAGCCGCAATGATGCGCGCCGGCTTTGGCCGAATACGCTCTTCGGGTATCGCCGGGATATCGATGAGATGGACATTGCCCGCCTTTCCCGCCTTGACCAGCTTGAGTTGCTCGGACGTGTTCAGCAATGTGGTGTAAAGCCCGGCGCCCACGGTGACGTCGCGCTGAAGGCGAAGAACATCCTGCTCCAGCGGAGGCAGCATGCGTGTCGCGCGGCCGACGTCCTCCGCCTGACGCTGCGCAATCTGTATCTGCGCATCGACGCCACGTATGGACGGATGATCGCTGTTGAAGCGGGCGAGCAGTTCGCCGCGTCTCTTTTCGAGCTCCATCAGCCTCGTCTGCGCCTCGACGGAACGCTGCAGCAGATTCCTCGCTTCCTCACCGAGGTCGACGGTCGCGTGAGTCGCACGATAATCATTCAAGCGTGTTTCCGAGCTATTCAGGCTTTGCTTCACATCCGGCAACTGCGCTTGCAGAAACTCGAGCGAGCGTTGCGCTTCCTCGGCCTTGCGTCGCACATTCTGACGGACATACTCGGCTCCGATCGCGCCTAATACCTCGCTGATCTTTAGCGGATCGGTACCGATCAAGGCAACGCTGATGACGTTCGAATCCTTGCCCGTCTCTTCGATCGTGAGCTCCCTGCGCAGCTTTTCCGTCGTGACGACAGGCGACAGGCGACGCAGCGTGAACGTCGCGCCATCCATTGCATCGATGCTGTCGACGAGCAGCGTGACCGATCCGCCAATGGTCGTCGCCTGCAATACTTCGCCGATGGTTCCGCGCAGCGCAATGTCACGATATCGCAGCTCATAGGACTGGCCCGGTCCTCGGGTCAGCACGAACGGACGGCCGAATAACTGTCGCGGCACGTCGAACTGCGAGACCTCGATCCGCTCCTTGCTCCAGACATAGCCTAATGGGCCCGGACTGGTCAGCGAATCCGAATGTTCCGCGAGCCAGCGTCCGATAACCGGAAAATAGCGCGGCGTGGCCTCGATGAACAGATGCAGCTTGTCGACCACCTGGCTCACAACCGAGCGCGAGCCGATAACCTGAGTCTCGCCCGAGGTTGCGGTCTTGACGTCGAACATCGATGACACGTCGCCCAATGCGTTCTTTGATGTCGCCGGCGCGTCGGCGCTTTGTTCGACCTGCACGAGCATGTCGGCGCGATAGATCGGCTGCGCGAGAAACGCGTATAAGACGCCGAGTGCAAGTACCGCCGCCGTTATGACCGCGACGAGTTTGCGGTTGTCGTAGATAGTGTCGAGATAATTCGCGAACCGCGCCGGCGGATCTTCGTCGGAATAGCCTTTTTCGAACGATGTACTGTCGCGGTTCATGTTCGCGCTCCAATGGCCGGCGAGTACCTTCATAGAAAACCGCTGTCGTTTCGGATTCGCCTACATCGAGCGCGGCATTTGTCCAATACATCGCATGAAAGACGGAGTTGCAATAAGCGTGTTTTCATCCGATCTATTGCACACGACGCTGCAGACGATTCAATGCAGGCACGCTGCGGACTACAGATTAACAGTGCAAAATTGCGCTCGTGTCGCGAGTTTTCCAACGCGTGCTTGCGAGAGCGCATATATCAACGAGCGATGTTTTCTTGCGGATTCTTATCAGGCCGATAACAACGATCGCCGCAGTAGCATGGCACTGTCAAGCGGTGTTTTCAGGCGCCCCTGTTGGGCGAAAATAACCAAGATGTTGTCCAGCATCGTCAAGGAGCGCGGCCTATGATCGTGCGAACTGGCATCGCACAGGGCCCGTCATGGATATCACATTCCGGCAGACTGCTCCGACTACGCTCACGCTAGCCCTTTGCGCTGTCGTGATGTTTCCGCTCTTCTGGCTCGCATACACGTATGCGGTCCCGACAGAGGATGCCGTCATCCTCTTCGAGTATGCGAGGAATCTTGCGCGGACCGGTGTCATCAGCTATGGGCACTCGGGAATCCCCGTAGAAGGCGCGACGGACTTCCTATGGATGGTGATGATCGCCGCGCTGAAGAGAGCAGGCGTTCCCGAATTCCTTTCCGCGCTTGCCTTGAACTTCGCGGGTGCATTGATCATCCTGTCGCAACTGAAGGACAGCGCGCGCAAGATCATCGCCTTGTTCGGCCTGCTTCTTACACCCTACTTGTACGCTGCTCTTCTGCGCCGTCTATATCCTTTGCCTCACCGCAAGCACGCGAGCAGCCATCCTTTTACGGGTGGGTTCTCCTGCTGTGCCTGATTCGCCCGGACGGCGTCGTATGGGCAGCCGGGCCCTTGCTTCTGCGACTGGTGGAGGGATATGGCCGCGGTGTTCTGATTAAAGAGATTCGCAACTTACTGCTCTTTCTGTGCGTGCCTGGGATGATCTACTTCGGCTGGCGCGCGTGGTACTTTTCGGAACTGCTTCCTTTGCCCTTCCTGGTAAAGTCCGCGGGAGATCGTAATCTGATTCTCTTCTATGGCTATTCGGGGCTGTACGTGCTGTCGGAATTCGCGCCGATCGTCCCGGCGTCATGGATGACGGAGGATCGGGCGCGAATGCTGCGTCGCCTCGCGTGGCTCTTCTTTCTGCCTTGCGTGTTTTATAGCTGGATGAGACTCGAGCAGAACGCCGGAAATCGCTTCCTTGCTCCGATGTTTTTCGGCACGCTATTGATGTTGAGCCGCGAAACGAAGCTCCGTCCGATGATACTGTTCACAATCCTGTCGATCGTCTGCGGCATCAAGATCACCGCGGAGACGGCGGAGACCGTCGCGGAATCGAGTTCGGAGACGTACTACTACGTCTCGCAAGATCTCGCAGGGTACAAAGGCAAGATGCTCGTGACCGAAGCGGGACGCCTCGCCTATCACAGTAACTGGGACACTCACGATGCCTGGGGACTCAACACACCGCAGTATGCGCACAGGCTGATCGATTACCGGGAAATAGACGGCGGTTCCTATGACCTGATTGGCGAACTTCGATGAAGTGTCTCGCTTGTTGAAGAATCGTGGCGCGATCGAATACTCCAGGACGCTCAAGCATGATGGCGACGAGACATGTAGCTGACACCTCGTCGTATCGACTGCGATCGCATTGCGTGCCGTCGGTACATGCGTTCGCGACACGTGGTACCCGCGCGGGCACACTGACACATCGACGCCTCGCTAGCGGCGATTTTCGCGTGCCTGGCGGAGCCGTCGTACTGCGGGCTCAATGATCGTCAGCACGATCTTGCACAACAGGCGGGTGCCTGCGATGGGTCGCGGTTCGAACATCGGCCTTCATCCCTTCGTCGTACCCTTCGTCGGTTCGCTGGACGCTCGCGTTCCGTCTCGCGTCATTACATTGATCCGATGCGTCCGTCTTCCGCTTGCGTCCTTGGCCGAATAGAACGTCGAATACCCCAAGCACCGACAGCAGGAGGACGCACCAAAATGCGATCGTAGCCAGGACGAGGTACCATTTCATGGTCTTTACCTTATCCGCGATCGATAGCGGTGAGAGGATCTGATCCGTTCTATCGTTTCGGATCAGACGTTCACTGAACTGATGAAAGCCCTCATGCAGCACGCATTCTTATCCGATGCCGGACGGGGTGCGCCGAATCATAGTCAATGCAACTGGTGATTACTGGTTTGTCGTCCGAACTTTTTGAGGCTATCCGCCAGGCGCTCGTCCGTGATTAAGAATAGCAGCCGATCAAGCAAATGGGTATCGCTAATATGGCGATGTTATCGAATCAATAGCAACCCGGCAGCACTGACGGACACTCCCGAACACACCGCTCACCAGCTGAAACCACAAGTATCGAAGATCTATTTCATAACAGCAAAAGCACCCCGGTTTCATCTGAATAACTCTTTGGATTGCGTGTATCCATCTCGAGGTCAGGGCATGCCGGCGTAATCGCGAGGCCGGGCGATGGCGTCGAAAGCTCGATGCTTGACCACCGAAGGTGCATCAATCGAAACTCACCCCAAGCCATAAATCACGACTCACGGGCAGTGCACATGCAGTGCACATTCCTCGCCAACGTTTGCCCCACGCACTCTGTCGCAAAAACCCGACAACCGCCCTACGTACCGACCTCATCGACACAGAAAAGTCTTAAGTAACTGATCGGCCCGCCGTTAAACTTTCCGGCGCCGTGCTTCTCATGCGCGTCGACGACATGTCTGTCCGTTACCGGACGGCGATTCGGTCTTTTTCGTGGCGCATTCGCACACTCCCTCAGACCGGAGCCGCACTTCCAACACGCCCTTCACGCGACACCGCGCATTGCACGGTGCCGCGCGTGTGCGCGCGTGCGGCAGACAGTCCCCGACGCAACGGCGTGCCGCCAGCCAGCGCACTCGATCGAAAAAACAGTGAACAACAACAACGCAGTCAAGCACGGTACGGGGAATCGATGAATCATGTCTATCGCATCGTCTGGAGCGCGAGTCTCGGCGCGTTTCAGGTGGTTTCGGAATTGGCGCACGCTCACGGCGCGAAGGAGCGCTCGCCCAGGCGCGCACGTCGCCGCCTGACGATGGCGCTTCGCGCGGCAGCCGGCACGGCGGCGCTCGCCGCGGGCTCGCACGCTCACGCAATGACCCTCATGACGACGCTCGATCTGCCGCCCGCGCCGCAGATGAATCTCGTCGCGGGGACACCGGCTTCGGGCCTCGGCTGGTCGTGGGACGGCCACAATCTATCGGTCGAGAGCGCGCAGAGCGCCGGCACGCCGGGGACGCTGACCAATCAGGGCGAATCCGTCGGCACGGTGACGAACGCTGGAAACGTAAGTATCGCTAACAATAGCGGCCTCGCGTTCGTTCCATCCGGAACCGGGTCCATGCTGATGACCATGCGCGGCAGCATCGCGTCGATCGTCAATCAGGGTTCCATGCCGACGTTGACGAACAACGGCGACATCGGCGCGGCGGACGGAACCGCCATCGCGAACAGCGGCGTCATAGGTTCGCTGAGCAACATCGATATCTACTCGGGAACCATCAGCGGAGCCATCGGCGTAGGGAACACCGGCACCATCGGCTCGTTCTACAACAGCTCGGTCGTCATGGGTACGCAGACGGCCATCCTGAACGACGGCGGGCAGATCGGCACGCTCACCAACGAGGGAACGAGCGCCACCATCGGCGGCGGGATGTACGGCATCGTGCTCGGCACGATCGGCTCGATCGACACCTTGCAGAACAGCGGGCTCATCAGCGGCGCGCAGGCGGCTATCGTCAATCGCGGTACGATCGGCACGCTGACCAACGCGGCGCCGGTCAGTCTGGTCGATTCGCTGCCCGGCAGCATCGGCGGCGGACCGGTCAGCGCCTTGCCGCTCTCCATGGCCATCGCCGTCCCGATCGATGACAGCATCCCCGGCGGCACGATCCAAAGCGCCCACGATGCCATCGACAATGCGGGTTCCATCGGCGCGCTCATCAATGGCGGCAGCATCCTCGCGGGCAACGTCGCGATCAACAACGCGGGCACGATCGGCACGCTCACCAACGCGGGAACGATCAGCAGCATCAGCGGATTCGGCACGGCCGATATCGCCTCGACCGGCACGCTCCCCTACGCCGCACTGCCCGGCAGCGACGCCGCCATCTTCAACACAGGCCACATCGGCACGCTCGCCAATCAAGGGACGATCTCGGGTGAAGGCGCCGCAATCGTCAACACGGGTTCCATCGGCACGTTCGCGAACGACGGGCTCATCGATGGCGGCAACGCGCCCGGCGCTATCGCGATAGTCAATTCGGGGACCATCGGTTCACTGTCCAACAGCGGCACGATCGGATCGCTCGCGAACAGCGGCACGATCACCGGCTCCGCTTACGCGATCAGCAACTCGGCGACGGGCACGCTCGGGCCGATCTCGAACGCGGGTGTCATCGCGGGCAATATCATCAATGCGAGCGCGAATGCCATCACGTTGAGCGGCGCGAGCGGCGCGGCGTTCGGCACGCTGACGGGCTTCAACGGCGCGCCCGGCACGATCTCGAGCACCGTGACCGGCGCGAACGTCGTGCTGAGCAGCGGCAACCTGCTGCTCGACGATACCGTGCAACTCGGCAGCAACACGCTGCGCAACGTCGCGGCGACGCTCGCGGTCGACCGTCCCGTAGCCATCGCGGGCAACTACACGCAGGGCGCGGCGGCGACCTTGCTGATCGGCGTGAACAGCGGCGCGACGTCGGCCGGCAGCATCGCCGATACGGGCTACGGCAGGCTCGTCGTGAGCGGCAACGCGTCGATCGATGCGGGATCGGCCGTCACGCTCAGGAGCACGACGGGCGGCTATGCGTTCGCGGCCGGCCAGCGCTACGTGGTCGTCGACGCAGCGGGCGCGGGTCACTACAACGCGGGCGCGCTGAATTACGCGATCGCCGGCGTGGCGGGACATCTGAGCGGCTCGACGGTGACGACATCGAACGGACATACCGACCTCGTCGTCACGGTGGATCGCATCGACACGGCAGGCACGACGCCAACGACGCCCGCCACGCCAGCCACGACGCCGAACGTCCCCGGTTCGGGCGGCATGACGGAGCCGACGCCCACGCCAGTCTCGCCGCTGCAGCAGGCGCGTCTCGCCACGCTGCCGAACGCCAAGCGCTCGCTCGCGGGCCTGCTCAGCTACACCGGCGTCGACGACGCCAATCTGCTGAATCTGTACAACGCAACGCTCGCATCGCTGGCCAGCGGGTCGACGGCGGCGGCCAACCACATCGGCCAGCAACTCACGCCGGTGCAGGCGACGCATGCGGCGGCGGCATCGACCTTCGATGCGCTCGGCGTCGTCAACGCACGCGTCAGCGCGCTGCGGCTCGCGCAATCGCAAGGCGCGACCGGCATCGCGACCGGCGACAGCCCTTCGCAATGGACCGGCTGGGGTCAGGCGTTCGGCGGCCACGCGAGCCAGAATCGCCGCGATGGCGTCGATGGCTACAGCGCGAACTACGGCGGCCTGCTCGTCGGCGCGGATCGCGCGGTGGGCGAGCGCTGGCGTGTCGGCGGCGTGTTCGACTACGCGCATACGGCCGTCAACTACAGCGACGACAGCGCGGGCGATTCCGCGGGCATCAACGCCTATGGCCTGATCGGTTATGCGAGCTACACCGGCTCGCCGTGGTACGTGAACTTCTCGGGCGCGGCGACGCTGCAGCACTTCGACACGACGCGCATCGTCAGCATGACGGGCTTCGACGGTCTCGCGAACGGCAGTTTCACCGGCCAGCAGTACGTGCTGCACGCCGAAGCGGGCTATCCGCTCGCGCTCGGCAGCATGACGCTCACGCCGCTGGCGAGCCTGTCGTATAGCTATCAGCATCAGAACGGCTATACGGAGTCGGGCGGCAACGGCGCGGCGCTGAGCGTCGGCAGCACGCATGCGAGCTCGGTGCGCAGCGCGCTCGGCGCGAAGATCGAGAAGGCGTTCAGCACGTCGTACGGTACGGTCGTGCCGGATCTGCGCGCGCAGTGGATTCACGAGTACGACCACACGCGCCAGACGACCGGCGCGAGCTTCTCCGCCGATCCGGCGGGCCAGACCGCGTTCACGACGGTCGGCGCGACGCCGGTCTCCGATCTCGCGGATGTCTCGCTGGGCGTGACGCTCGTGCGGGCCAGCAATCTGAGCGTGACGGCGCGCTACGAATTGCAGGCAGGCTCGGGCTTCATCTCGCACACGGGTCTTCTGCGTCTTCAGCAACGCTTCTGATCGATGACGGACGCGCCGCCGGCATGCCCGCCTGCGGCGCGCCGCGCGATCGTAGTATCGTTTCACGTTTCTCACGTCGAGCACCTTTCATGTCCGATGCCCTCGCCGCACACGTCACGTTATCCGATGCGCTCGCGCGCGCGCACGCGCACTGGGACGCGGGACAGGCGGCGCAGGCGGAGCAATGGTGCCGGCGCGTTCTTGCCGCATCGCCGGCTCAGCCCGATGCGCTGCATCTGCTCGGCCTGATGGCGCACGCATACGGCAAGCTCGATACGGCCATCGAATGTCTGAGCGCCGCGTGCGACGCGCCGCGCGTGCCCGCCGCGTATGCGGCGAATCTCGCCGAAATGTGCCGGCAGAAAGGGCTACTCGAACGCGCGGAAACGGCGGCGCGTCAGGCCGTCGCGCTCGATCCCGCGCTGGCTGCCGGCTGGAACAATCTGGGCATCGTGCTCCAGGAAGCGGGCAAGATCGACGAAAGCCGCGCGTGCCTCGAACGCGTCGTCGAGCTTCTTCCCGACTCCTCCGATGCCCACAACAATCTCGGCAATACGCTTCGTCGTCAGCAGCGCCTGGATCTGGCCGAAACGCATTATCGGCGCGCGCTTGCCCTCGATCACGGCCACGCGCAGGCGCACAGCAATCTCGCGTTTCTGCTGTCGGCACGAGGCCATTACGACGAAGCCGCCGGCGAAGCGCGCGCCGCCATCGATCTCGATCCGCGTCTCGTCGAGGCATACCTGAATCTCGCGGATGTCGAAGCCTCGCGGCATCGGCATGACGCGGCGCTGCGCGCGCTGGACATGCTCCACGCGTTCGCGCCGAATCATCCGGCGGAGCGGATCGCGCGCGCAAAGACGCTGCTGCGGATGCAGCGCGTCGATGCCGCCCTCGCCTGTGCGCGCGATGCGGTCACGCTGGCGCCGCATCGCGCCGACGCGCACGATGCGCTCGCACGCGCGCTCCACGCACTCGGCCACACGGACGATGCCGCCGCCGCGTATCGCCACGCCGCGCAGTTGCCCGGCACGGTGCGCGACGCCGCGCTTTCGGGACTGGCGGCCCTGCTCGACGAGGCAGGTGGCCGCGAATCTCCGACGGAAGCAACTCGATGAGCGCGCCCCCTGTCTGGACGGACGCATCGGTCAATGCGCTCATCGAACAGGTGCGCCCGCTGCTCGTTGCGCAGCGCTACGAAGAAGCCGAAGCGCTGTTGATGCCGCATCTCGCGAGCGGTACCGGACCGATCGCGCTGTGGCGGCTGCTCGCGGCGGCGCTGCGCCCGCAAGGCAAGCTCGAGGCGACGCGCGCGATTCAGGAGATGATCGTCGCGCAAGTGCCGGGCGACTATTCCGCGCGCTTCGATCTCTCCGAAACGTTGCTGCTGCTAGGCGATTTCGAGCGCGGCTGGCGCGAATACCGGTATCGCTACAGTCTCGCGCATACTGCGTCGATGGAGCGCAAGGTGCAGCGCCCGCGCTGGAACGGCCAGCCGATGCCCGGCCAGACGCTGTTGATCCACGACGAGCAAGGTTACGGCGACACCTTCCAGTTCATGCGCATGGTGCCGTGGGCGAAGCGGCAGAGCGGCGCGCGCGTGGTGCTCGAAGTCAATGCGGACACGCTCTCGCTCGCGCGCCGGCTCGATGGCTGCGACGACATCGTCGTGCGCGGCGAGTTGCCGCCGCCGTTTCATCAGCATTGCGAGATGATGAGCCTGCCGATGGCCATACGCCTGACGCTCGACGATCTGCCCGGCCCGATGCCCTATCTGCGTGCCGATCCCGAACGCGTCGCGCACTGGCGGCGGCGCCTCGATGCGCTGCCGCGTCCGCTCGTCGCGCTCGTGTGGGCCGGGCGTCCGACGCACGTCAACGACGCGAACCGTTCGCTGCGGCTCGATCAGCTTGCGCCGCTCGCCTTGCCCGGCGTCGGCTTCGTGTCGATTCAAAAAGGACCGGCGTGCGTGCAGGCCGAAGCGCCGCCCGCCGGCATGCCGCTGGTTTCCTTGAGCGATGAAATTCGCGATTTCGACGATACCGCCGCGATACTCTCGATCGTCGATCTGCTCGTCTCCGTGGATTCGTCGCCGGTTCATCTGGCCGGCGCGCTCGGCTGTCCGTGCTGGACGATGCTGCCCTTCGTGCCCGACTGGCGCTGGCTGATGCAGCGCGATGACACGCCGTGGTATCCGCATATGCGGCTCTTTCGACAGACGCGGCGCGGCGACTGGGACGATGTCATTTCGTCGATGCGCGAAGCATTATCGCGATGGGCAGCGGAGCGTCGCGCATGACATTCGGCGGCCGCATCTTCGCTGCAATCGCATGCGTCATCGCGATGTTCGGTATTGCGGGTTGCGTCACCGTCGACCGGAACGCTCACGCCGATGCGCTTGGCGCCAGGGCGCACTTGCAGCGCGAAACCTTGCGCACCGGCATGTTCGCGCTGACCGCGTACTCGCGCATCACACGCAACGATGCGCCGATCCATGTGTATATCGAAGGCGACGGCTTCGCGTGGGTGTCGCGCAGCGAGCCGTCGCTCGATCCGACGCCGCGCGAGGCGACCGCGCTCGCGCTCGCGGCGGCGGATTCATCGCCGAACGTGGTTTATCTCGCCCGTCCGTGCCAGTTCACGCCGATGGCCGACAACCCGCGTTGCGACATGCGCTACTGGACCGGAGCACGCTTCTCGCCGGACGTGGTCGCATCGATGAACGAGGCGATGGACGCGATCGCGTCGCGCGCGCCGGGACGCGGTGTCGATGTCATCGGCTATTCGGGCGGCGGCGCGATCGCCGTGCTGCTCGCGGCGCGGCGGCGCGATGTGCGCTCGCTGCGCACGGTCGCGGGCAATCTCGGCAGCGAGTACGTCAACCGGATTCACGATGTATCGCCGATGCCCGCGTCGCTCGATCCGATCGATGCCGCCGCTTCGCTCGGCGAGTTGCCGCAGCTTCATTTCACCAGCGACGCGGATCGTGTCGTGCCTCCGGCGGTCGCCCAACGTTTCGCCGGCGCGGCCGGAACGCGCTGCGCGCGTGTGCGCGTGGTCGCGGACATCGCGCATGACGGCGACTGGGCGCGCGCGTGGCCAGCGTTGCTGCGCATCCCGGTGACCTGCAACGGCGATTGAACGGCCAGTTTCAGTCGACGGAAGCATCGAGCTCGACGCCGCTTCGAAACCGCGCCGGCGACAGATCGTGATGCCGCCGCCACACGCGACGAAAATCCCGCACGGACGCGAAGCCTGATTCTTCCGCCACGCGCTCGATCGTGTAGTTAGAGTGCGCGAGCAGGCGCTGCGCGCTCGCCACCCGCAGGCTCTGCTGATACTCGAGCACGGTGACGCCCGCGTGCTCCGCGAAGAGGCGGCTCAGATGCCGCTGGCTCACGTGCGCGGCGCGCGCCAGTTCGGCCACGCTCCAGTCGCGCGCGGGATTTTGCGAGATGGCGTCCTGCGCGCGATGCACCGCCGGATGCATGTGGTTCCGATGCGCGAGCCATGGCGAAAGCTGCACGTCGTCGCCCGCGCGGCGCTGATAGACGACCTGTCGGCGCGCAATATCGGCGGCACGCTCGGCGCCTGCATGGTGCTCGATCAGATACAGCGACAAGTCGATGCCCGCCGTGATGCCGGCGCTCGTCAGCACGTCGCCGTCATCGACGAACAAACGGTCGTGCTGCACGCGCGCCGTCGGCTCAGCGCGCGCGAGATCATCGACCAGTCCGAAGTGCGTCGTGCAGCGGCGTCCCGCGAGCAACCCCGCGCGCGCAAGCAGGAGCGCGCCGGAACAGATGCTCGCGATGCGCGTGTCTTCGGCGGGCGCGGTCTTGAGCCACTGCGCGACCGTATCGAACGGCGCATTCGTGCCCGGCTCCGGCGACTCCGTGCTGCCGACCACCATCACGAGACTGTTCGGCGGCAGCGTCTCGGGCAACGGTTCGATGCCGTCGATGAACGTGCCGAGCGACGTCGCCGCGCGTTGCAGCGGGCCGCAGTGATGCAGCGTGAACGGCGCGCCCGATTCGGCCGCCATGCGCATCGCCTCGGCGGGGCCCGCGTAGTCCAGCATCAGGACCGGCGGCGTCAGCACGAACCAGACGGATATCGCCGGATTCATGCGGCTTGCGCGGTGCGCCATCCGTCGAGCACGTCTGCGGCGCTGGCGATGCGCGCGAAGCGACCCTGCAACACCAGTTCCGTGTGCGCCTTGATCTCGGAAGTCGAGTAGACGCGTCCGCTTGCGGCGTGAGTCATCGGAAAGGTGAGCGTGGCCTCGGTCACGTAGTCGACGGCATAGCCGATATCCGACGCGACCCGCGTGGTCGTCTCACAGCACTGTTCGGTGCGGATGCCGGCGATCACCAGATGATCGATCTGGCGACGGCGCAGCCACAGGTCGAGGCCGGTATCGGTGAACGCGTTGTGCGTGTGTTTTTCGAAGACGGCATCGGGCGAACCCGGCAGCCAGTCAAGCGGCTTCACGAAGCCTGATTCCTTCTTGAACGGACCCGCCTTGCCGACATGCAGGACGTGAACCACCGGCACGCCGGTTTCGCGCGCGCCGCGATCGAGGCGCAGCACGGCGTCCTTGAATGCAAGCAGGTCCGTTTCGGACCAGTCGGGCATGTGTCGAAACGATTCCTGAACGTCGATGATGACGAGCGCGGAGCGGCGTTGAGCGATGGCGGTCATTTTTGGCCTCGTTGGTTGAATGTGCAGCCATGTTAATGCGCCTTCCCGAAGAGATGAAAGAGCATTAAGCGTCATGAATGCGGACAAAAATCGCCATGACCTACGACCGGAAAGACGCGTGCGCATCGGGTCAACCCCGATTGTTCCGATAAAACACTGACTGATATCTTCCAAATCATACGTATGATCTAGAGAGGCGAAAACATGCCGACGTTGCACCGGCAAGTACTCAACCAGATGGGCGAGCAGATTTGTGCGGGCAAATTCGCGCCGGGCGACATCCTGCCAGCCGAAGACGAACTCGCCGAACTGATGCAGGTGAGCCGCATCACGATCCGCGAGACGATGAAGTCGCTGTCCGCGAAAGGCATGCTTCAGGTGCGGCGCCGTCACGGCACGATCGTATTGCCGCGCTCGCACTGGCAGTTGTTCGATCCCGATGTCATCACGTGGCGCGCGCGCTCCGGCGTGGTCGATGACGATCTCATCCGCGACCTGATGGAACTTCGCACGATCATCGAGCCGAATGCCGCGAAGCTCGCGGCGAAGCGCGCGACGCCAGAAGATTGCGCCGCGGTGCGCCGTGCATTCAAGGCGATGGAACGCGCCGTCGCCGGACAAGGCGAGTACGTGCCGGCGGACCTCGCGTTTCACGGTGCGATTCTCACCGCCTGCCACAACCAGTTCGTCCAGCAGATGCAAAACGCACTTTCCGCGATTCTGCGTACGAGCTTCGAGTTGAGCTCGGAGATCGAGGGCGGCCCGGCGCGCTCGCTGCCGATGCACGAAGCGTTGTGCATCGCCATCGAACAAGGCGACGCGCATGCCGCCGAGCAAGCGGTGCTCACGCTGATCGAGCGCGCGGAGAAGGACTTCGACGATCGCGCGGCGCTTTCGCGCACCGTGAACGACACGCCTTCATAGCGCGCCATCACCGTTTTTTTCCATGACACCGCAGCCTGCGAACAGGCTGCGCGGGCGCGCTCGCGCCGGCGATCCGGGCACATCACATAAGGACCACGCATGAACAAGTTGTTCGATCTCGAAGGCCGCACGGCGCTCGTCACGGGCTCGGCACGCGGCATCGGCTATGCGCTCGTTGAAGGACTGGCGACGGCGGGCGCGCGCGTCATCGTCAACGGCACGAAAGCCAACACCGTCGATGCGGCCGTCGGCCGTCTTCAGGCACAGGGCTTTGACGCACGCGGCCGCGCGTTCGACGTCACCGACGAAACGTCGGTTGCCGCTGCGTTCGCGGCATGGGATGCGGAGGGCATCGAAGTGGATATCGTCGTGAACAACGCCGGCATCCAGTTCCGCAAGCCGATGATCGAACTCGCGCTCGCCGACTGGCAACGCGTGATCGATACGAATCTGACGAGCGCGTTCATCGTCGCGAAGGAAGCGGCGCGCCGCATGATCGAGCGCAGGCGCGGCGGCAAGATCATCAACATCGGTTCGCTCACGAGCGAAGGCGCGCGCGCGACCGTTGCGCCTTATACGGCGGCGAAGGGCGGCATCAAGATGCTCACGCGCGCAATGAGCGCCGAATGGGCCTCGTTCGATATCCAGGCGAACGCGATCGGTCCCGGCTACATCCTGACCGACATGAACCAGGCGCTCGTCGACAACGCGGACTTCGACAAGTGGGTCAGAAGCAGCAACCCGTCGCAGCGTTGGGGCAAGCCGGAAGAGCTCGTCGGTACGGCGGTGTATCTCGCGTCGGCGGCGTCGAGCTATGTGAACGGACAAATCATTTACGTCGATGGCGGCTGGCTCGCCGTGCTTTGACATCGGAGACATCATGGACAACATCAAGGCGGTCGCGCCGCAACGATGGTGGCATCTCATGCCGATCATCTTCATCACGTACAGCCTCGCTTATCTGGACCGCGCGAATTACGGCTTTGCGGCGGCTGCGGGCATCGACAAGGACCTGGGCATTACGTCCGCGACATCGTCGCTGATCGGCTCGCTGTTTTTCCTCGGATACTGTCTGTTTCAAGTACCCGGCGCGATCTACGCGCAGAAGAACAGCGTCAAGAAACTCATCTTCGCGAGCCTCATCCTGTGGGGCGTGTGCGCCGCCGCGACGGGCATGGTCAGCAACATTCCGATGCTGATGGCGCTGCGTTTCATACTCGGCATCGTCGAAGCGGCGGTGATGCCGTCGATGCTCATGTACATCAGCCGATGGTTCACGCGCACGGAACGCTCGCGTGCGAACACGTTCCTGATTCTCGGCAATCCGGTCACGGTGCTGTGGATGTCCATCGTGTCCGGCTATCTCGTGCGCAACTTCGGCTGGCGCGAGATGTTCGTGTTCGAGGGCGTGCCCGCGATTCTGTGGGCCGCCGTATGGTGGTTCACGGTGAAGGATCGTCCCGCCGATGCGCCGTGGATGAGCGACAAGGAGAAAGCCGATTTTGACGCGATCCTCAAGTCGGAGCAGGCGCATATCGCGCCGGTGCGCGACTACAAGGCGGCGTTCCGTTCGTCCATCGTGCTCAAGTGCTGCGCCATTCATGCGCTGTGGAGTATCGGCGTGTACGGCTTCATCATGTGGCTGCCGTCGATCTTGAAGTCGGCGTCGAAATCCATCGATATCGTCTCGGTCGGCTGGCTCTCCGCCGTGCCGTATCTCGCGGCCATCGTGTTGATGCTCGTTGCGTCGTTCCTGTCCGACAGGACGCGCAATCGCAAGCTCTTCGTGTGGCCGTTGCTGCTGATCGGAACGATTGCGTTCGTCGGTTCGTATCTCGTCGGCACGTCGAATTTCTGGCTGTCGTTCGCGTTGCTCGTGATTGCGGGCGCCACCATGTACGCGCCTTACGGCCCGTTCTTCGCACTCGTGCCCGAGCTGATTCCGAGCAACGTGCTCGGCGGCGCGATCGGCCTCATCAACGCGTGCGGCGCGCTCGGCGCATTCCTCGGCGCGTGGCTCGTCGGCTATCTCAACGGCGCAACGGGCAGCCCTTCCGCGTCGTATGTGTTCATGGCCACGGCGCTGCTCGCGTCCGTCGTCCTCATGATGCTCGTGCCCGCGCAGACCGGCCAGCGCTCGACACCCAAGGGAGGCACGGGCAGCAAGTCCGATTCCGTGGCTTCCGCTCTCGTGAAATAACGCATGGCAACGCTCATCACCGACGTCAAGGTCATCCTGACTGCGCCGGAAGGCATCAATCTCGTCGTCGTCAGGGTCGATACGAATCAACCCGGCCTGTATGGACTCGGATGCGCGACCTTCGCGTATCGGCATCTCGCGGTGAAATGCCTGATCGACGAGTACTTGCGGCCTTTGCTCATCGGGCGCGATGCCGAGGCAATCGAAGAGCTCTGGCAACTGATGCATCAGAACGCGTACTGGCGCAACGGACCGATCGAGAACAACGCGATCTCGGGCGTCGACATGGCGTTGTGGGACATCCTGGGCAAGCAGGCGAACATGCCGCTGTTTCAGTTGTTCGGCGGCAAGGTGCGCGAAGGCGTGCCGATCTATCGTCATGCGGATGGCCGCGATCTCAACGAACTCTGCGACAACATCCAGCGCTATCGCGACCAGGGCATCACGCATATTCGCTGCCAAAGCGGCGGATACGGCGGCGGCACATTCGGCCGCGCTCCTTCGAATGCGCCGCAAGGCGCGGCGGATGGCATCTATCTCGACAGCCGCAAGTATATTCGCGACACGCTCAAGCTCTTCGATGGAATTCGCAGCAAGATCGGCTTCGATGTCGCGTTGTGCCACGACGTGCACGAGCGTCTGAAGCCGGTGGAGGCGATTCGCTTCGCGCGCGAACTCGAGCCTTTCGAACTGTTCTTTCTGGAAGATGCGATCGCGCTCGAGGAAGGCGAGTGGATGCGCCGCTTGCGCGAGAAGACCACGACGCCGCTGGCGCAGGGCGAGCTATTCAACAACCCGTATGAATGGCGCTTTCTGATTACCGAACGGTTGATCGACTTCATTCGCGTGCATCTGAGTCAGATCGGCGGGATCACGGCGGGGCGCAAGCTGCAGATCTTCGCGGAACAGTTCGGCGTGCGCACGGCATGGCACGGTCCGGGCGACATGTCGCCGCTCGCGCATGCGGCGAACATTCATATCGACCTCGCATCGCGCAATTTCGGTGTGCAGGAATGGTCGGGTACGGAGCCGCCGAACTTCGTGATCCAGGAACTGAAAGGACCGCGCGAGGCACTGCTCGACGTGTTTCCGGGGCTTCCTCAGTTTCGCGGCGGTTTCGTCTATGCGAACGAGAAGCCGGGCCTGGGCGTCGATCTCGACGAGCGCGAAGCGGCGAAGTATCCGTGCGAACGCAATGTCACCGTATGGACGCAGACGCGCCTGATGGACGGCGGGCTCCAGACACCGTGACGCCCGCGCTCAGTCATCGACGATGAGCTCGTCCGCCCGCGACAAGAACAACGCGAGCACCAAAGACGCATTCGAACGGCTGTATCCGATCGCGAGATCGACGCCCGGCGCCGCGCCCGCCAGCGGCCGGCTCACGACCGACGACGGCAGCAGATTGTTCGCGTACTCGGGCATCAGCGACAGGCCGCGCGTCGAAGCGACGAGCGACATGGCCATCGCGAGATTGTCGACGCCGTGCGTGGGCTTCGGATCGAGCCCGTTGTCGCGCAGATAGCCTGCCACGACGTCGTGCAGCACGCGCGCCTTGTTCGATGCCATGACGAAGGTCTCGCCTTGCAGGTCCGACGGATCGATCGCCGTCTTCGCCGTCAGCCGATGATCGCCCGGCATCAGCACGACGAGCTTCTCGCGATGAACGACGCGATATTCGAGGTCGAGCCCCGGCTCCACGCGCACGAATGCAAGATCGAGCTTGCCGCGCGCTACGGCATCGGCGAGATCGGGCGAGTAGCCGCTCGATACCGTGACATCGATGTTCGGTAGTTCGTCGCGCAACACCCGCATGGCGCGCGGCAGCCACGTCATTTCCTGGCCCGTCAGAAAGCCCAGCGCAAAGACCTGCTTCGCCGGGCTCGACGCGCGGCGGGCGGCTTCGATCGCGGCATCGACCTGGGCGAGCGCAAGTCGCGCATGGTCCAGGAACGCCCTGCCCGATGCCGTCAGCTCGACCCCGCGCGCGCTGCGGCTGAAAAGCTCGGCGCGCACTTCGTCCTCAAGATCGCGGATTTGCCGGCTCAGCGACGGCTGCGAGGTGAACAGCCGCTGCTCGGCGGCGACGGTGAGACTGCCCGTTTCCGCGACCGCGATGAAATAGCGCAGATGGCGCAGCTCCATGTTTTCTCCCGTTCCGGCGACGCCTGCGCATCATGCTTCCGAGGCATCTCGTCCAGCCTACAAAGTCTTTATCGCGCGCGCAATAGTAGGCGATGCTCGCCGGGCCATGCCTGGGAAGCATGCCGTCCAGCCTGCAAAGTCTTTTTCGAGAACGACGAGCGAGCCTATATTGAGTTTCAACCTGCTCACCGAGTAATGCGGCACGAACAGCGCGCCGCGAACCCGAACCGAATGGAGCTTCAAATGACTCAACCCGTCGTCCTCATCACTGGCGCCCTCACGGGCATTGGCCGCGCAACCGCCTTCGCGTTCGCCCGCCCGGGCGCACGGCTCGTCGTATCGGGCCGGCGCGCGGAAGCAGGCGCGGCGCTCGAAGGCGAGCTCCGCGAAGCTGGCGCCGACGCTCATTTCGTCAAGGCCGACGTGCGCCGCGACGAAGAAGTCCGCAATCTCGTCGATCAGACCGTCGCCCGCTTCGGTCGGCTGGATGTCGCCGTCAACAACGCCGGCACGGAAGGCCAGCCGGGGCCGATCGTCGATCAGACCGCCGACAGCTACGCCGACACGTTCGACACCAACGTGCTCGGCACGCTGCTGAGTCTCAAGCACGAACTGCGCGTGATGACGGCGCAAAAGGCCGGCAGCATCGTCAACATATCGTCGACGTACGGTCATGAGGGCGCGGCCTTCGCGGCGGTCTATGCGGGCAGCAAGCACGCCGTCGAGGGCATCACGAAATCGGCTGCGCTCGAAGTCGCATCGACGGGCGTGCGCGTCAACGCCGTCGCACCCGGGCCGACCGATACCGGCATGCTCGACCGCTTCACGCGCACCGCCGAAAACAAGGCGGCCCTCGCCGCGAAAGTGCCGCTCGCGCGCATCGGCAAGCCCGACGACATCGCCGCAGCCGTACTGTTCCTCGCCGCGGATAGCGCCGCGTTCGTCACCGGCCAGATTCTGACCGTCGACGGCGGCAAGACGGCGGGCTGAAGCCTGTTCGCGCACGGTCTCACGGCTGGCCGTTCTCCGGCGCTTGCGGAAAAAGATGCTCGCTCAGGAAGTCCACGAACGCCCGCACCTTCGGCGGCATCATGCGTCCCGAAGGCCACAGCGCGCGAAACGGAATGCGGTCGTGCAGGAATGCGTCCAGCACGGTCACGAGCGAGCCGTCTGCCAGTTGCTTGCGCACCGCGAAATCCGGCGCGTTGGTGAGCCCGAGCCCTTGTTCCGACATCGCGATGAGCGGCTCGACCGCGCTCGCCACCGCCGTCGACGGCAGCTCGACCTCGACGGGCGCGCCGTCGCGCATCAACGCCCAGCGCCGCAATCGCCCGGTGCGCGAGAAACGATGCTGAAGGCACGCGTGCGCGGCCAGGTCTTCCGGCCGGGCCGGCACGCCGTACCGCTTCAGATAGTCCGGCGAGGCGACGATCACATGCGCGTAATGGCCGAGCGTGCGCATCGTGAGTTGCGAATCGAGCGCGTCGCCAGTGCGCAGCACGACATCGAAACCATCCTCGATGACATCGACGATACGATCGCTGAAATCGATGTCGATCTGCACCTCGGGATAACGCCGCATGAACGCGGACAGCACCGGCATCAGCAACGTGCCGACGAGCGGAATGCTCACGCGCAGCCTGCCTGACGGACTCGCGCGCGACAGCGCCAGTTCGGCTTCGGCCTCTTCGATTTCGCCGAGAATGCGCTGGCAGCGCGCGAGAAAAAGCTCGCCTTCGCTCGTCAGACGCACGCTGCGCGTGCTGCGATGAAAGAGCCGCACCGCGAGCCGCGTCTCCAGCCGCGCAATCGCCTTGCCGATCGCCGATGCGGAAAGCCCCAGTTGCCGCCCCGCTTCCGCGAAGCTCAGGGTTTCCGCCGCGCGCGTGAAGACGACCATCGCGCTCATATGATCCATCGCCCCGCCGCCGCCCGCGTGGGCAACGGGCGCACGCACGGCGGAATCCGACTGTTTCATCGCGATGCTCTCCCGAATGCGTTCATGTCGATATCCGCACGTCGATGAAGCGCCGCGCCGCATACGACGCCTGCGCAGCGTCGATCAGCCGATGCATGTTCACGGCATCCGCGAACGTGGGCGCGGTGCGCGTGCCGTGCCGCACGTCGTGCGCGTAGGCCCAATACAGCTCGGCGAGTTCCAGCACCGACGAAGGCAGGCCCGACGCCGGCAAGCGATGATAACCCTCCGGCACGTCGAGACGTTCGAGCGGCGCCTTGTCGCCATGGGCGCCGTGAATCGCGTAGTCGTCGCCGGCATCGCCGAACGCCGACACGTTGGTCACGCGCAGATCGCCCTGCGTGCCCGTGATGTCGATCTGCACGCCCGAGCCGTTGCGCTTGCCGCCTTCGATATGCACCGACAACACCGCGCTGCCTTCGAGCATGCCGGCGAGCACGAGCTGATCGGGCGTCGATGTCGGCATCGACACGCCTGTCTCCCAGATCGTGACCTCGGGAAACTGGTTCGGCGTGAGCGCGGCGATCGATACCGGCCAGCCCGTCGCAGCGAACAGCATGTCGAGAAAATGCCCGCCGTAGATCGATACGACCGACGAGAAGTTCTCCGGCGGCACCGTCCATTCGAGCGCGCGCGTTCGCATCGCCTGGAAGTAGTTCATGCTCACGTGCATGCGCACCGAGCGCACTTCGCCGACGTAACCTTCGCCGATGAGATCGCGCATATAGCGGTTATGCGGCGCGAGCCTGCGCTGCAGTCCGGCGACATGACGCACGCCGCGCGCGTCGGCGAGGCGCAGCAGTTCTTCGGATTGCGCGAGCGTCGTCGTGAGCGGCCATTCGCAGTACACGTTCTTGCCCGCGTCGATCGCGCGCTTCACGGTCCGCGCGTGCTGCGGCGCGGTGTTGAGCACGACGACGAGATCGATGTCGCCGCTTTCGACGAGTTCGTCGATGGACGCCGCCACGCGCCCGATGCGATACTCGCGCGCCGCCGCTTCGGCCGCCTCGCGCCGCTGGCTGTACACGGCCTGCAACGCGTACTGCGGCAGCAGATCGAGCACGCGCAGATGACCGTGCCGCGCCCAGTTGCCGACGCCGATCACGCCCACGCGCAGCGGCGCTTCGTGTTGTGCAAGTGCAAGCATCATCGTGAACCTCCGTGTGTGGCGCGCGCATCCCAGTCCTGCAATGGAATCGCGGGCAGCCGGACCACGTCGTGCGTCCGGACATAGGTATTCGCTTCGCCGCGTCCGATCAGACGCAGCTTGCGCGTGTCGATATAGGCGCGGCCGGCGTCGATGACCGCGTTGTCATCGACATGCATCGCGACGATGCGCCCGAGCACGAGCGAGCGCGACGGCCCGAGCGCGATGATGTCGAACAGCCGGCATTCGAACGACACCGGACTCGCTGCGATACACGGCGTGCGGATCACGCTCGACGGCGCCGCGACGAGCCCGGCCTCCGCGAACTCGCTGCGCTCGGGCGGAAAGTCGATCGCGGTGACGTTCATCGCCGGCAGATTCGCCTCGCCGACCAGATTGACGACGAACTCGCGCTCGCGGCGCACGTTCTCGCCCGTGTCCTTTCTGTCGCTCTCCGAACGGTGCAGGATGCTGAACCCGATGATCGGCGGGTCTTCACCGAAGGCATTGAAGAACGAAAACGGCGCGGCGTTCGGCTCGCCGTTTTCGCCGAGCGTCGATACCCACGCGATCGGGCGTGGCGTGATGGCCGCGCCGAGCAGCTTGTAGCGCGCGCGGGCATCGATCGATTCGAAATCGAATTGCATGTCGCTCTCCTCGGCGTCAGACCGTCACCACGATGCGCCCGAAATGCGCGTTGCGTTCGAGCAGCGCGTGCGCGTCGGCCATGCGCTCGAAGGCAAAGCGATGCGCGATCACCGTGCGCAGCGCGCCCGAGCGCAAGCCGTCGAAGATGAACGTCGCGGCTTCGCGCTGGCGTTGCTCATCGGTGGTCGTCGAGAACAGGTTGTAGCCGTGCACGGTGATGCGTTTCGACAGCAGCGGCAGCACTGGCAATACCGTTTCGTCGGCGCTCAGTGCGCCGTACAGCAGAATCGTGCCGCCCGCGCGCGTCGCGTCGATCAGCCGCGCGAGCGTCTTGCCGCCGACGGGATCGAAGACGAGATCCGCGCCGCGTCCTCCGGTGATGCGCATGACCGCATCGACGAGATTCTCTTCGTCGGTCACGATCACATGATCCGCGCCGAGTTCGAGGAGCGCGTCGCGCTTCGCGGACGTTCGCGTGAGCGCCACGGCCGTCGCGCCGAGTTGCTTCGCGACCTGGATCGCGCCGATGCCCACGCCGCTCGACGCGGCCGGAATCAGCACGACATCGCCCTGTTTCAGGCGCGCGTCTTCCGTGAAAGCCGCGTAAGGCGTCACGAACACGTTCCAGATCGCAACCGCGTCTTCATGCGAAAGCCACGCGGGACTCTTGACGACCGCGTGCGCAGGCGCGAGCACGCGTTCGCCGTACATGCCGTAATCGTTCATCGAAAACGACGGCACGGTGGACACCGCGTCGCCGACCGCGACGTGCGTGACGTTCGCGCCGATCGCATCGACGATGCCCGACGCCTCGTAGCCGGCGCGCGCCGGCAGCTTTGCCGGCTCGACATACGCGCCGCGCCGCCACATCGATTCCGCGCGATTCAGGCCGATGGCCTTCACGCGGATACGCACTTCGTTCGCCGCGGGCGCGAGGTCGCCGGCTTCGGTGTACTCGAAGACGTCGGGGCCGCCGTGCCGAGCGAAAGTGATGATTCTTGCCATGATGCATTCCTTCCGGTCGATTTGAGTGGACGAGACGCGCGCTTGTGCGGCACGCCTCGAAGTGGCTCGAATTATCGGAACGGCCATCGACGCAATAAATCGGGATACCGCTAACTGACTGTTCTTCGCGACCGAACAATCGCTTTTCATCGGCGCAGGCCCGCGCCAGCCGGGCCGCGCGCCATTGCGGACGCGCACGTCCGCAGTGCCGCGACCCGCAGACGGTTTTTCTCGCGGCGGCATCGCCCTACATTGGCTTCAAGCGTCGCCGCTCATGGCGCCGGCAGCATCCATCCCGAATACCACAGCTCGAGGAAATCGAAATGTCCACGCTCTTTTCGCCGGTCGAAGTCGGTTCTTATGAACTCGCGCATCGCGTCGTGCTCGCCCCGCTCACCCGGATGCGCGCCGAAGACGGCGCACGCCCCGGCCCGCTGATGGCCGAATACTATGCGCAACGCACCTCGCCCGGCGCGCTGCTGATCGGCGAAGCGACCATCGCCGCCCCCGAAGGCAACGGCTATCTCGGCGCGCCCGGCCTCTACGACGACAGCCAGATCGAAGGCTGGAAGGCCGTCACCGATGCCGTGCATGCCAAGGGCGGGCGCATCTTCCTTCAGCTCTATCACGCGGGACGGCAATCGAATGCGCAGTTGCAGCCGGACGGCGGGCAGCCCGTGGGGCCGTCTGAGATCGCGCATGGCGGCGTCGCTTACACGGAATCCGGCTGGGTGCCGAACACGCCGAACCGCGCGCTGCGCACGGACGAGATCGCGGGCATCGTCGAAAGTTTCCGGCTCGCGGCGGCGCGCGGCGTGAAGGCGGGCTTCGACGGCGTCGAGCTGCATGCGGCCAATGGCTATCTGTTCGACCAGTTTCTTCAGGACGGCAGCAACCGGCGCACCGACGAATACGGCGGCCCGATCGAAAACCGCGCGCGTCTTCTGCTCGACACGACGCGCGCCGTGATCTCCGTGTGGGGCGCGGACAAGGTCGCGGTGCGCCTCGGCCCGAGCGGTTCCTGGGGCGACATGTCGGACAGCGATCCGCAGGCGCTTTTCGGCTACGTCGCCGATGAACTCGACAAGCTCGGCATCGCGTATCTGCATCTGATCGAGCCGCGCATCGCCGGCAACGTCGAAGACGATACGCGCGACCAGCGCCCGGTCGCGGCGCAATCGCTGCGCGCGCGCTTTCGCCATCCGATCATCGTGGCGGGCGGCTTCGACGGCGACAGCGCCGAAGCGATTCTCCAGTCCGGCGATGCGGATCTGGTCGCGTTCGGACGTCACTTCATCGCGAATCCGGACTTGCCGGAGCGGCTGCGCAAGCAGCTTCCGCTGAATCCGTATGACCGCCCGACGTTCTTCGGCGGCACGGAGATCGGCTATACGGATTACCCGTTCTATCGCGAAAGCGCGCTCGCGGCCTGAGAAGCCGTGCATCACGCGCGCGGCGGCGCCGGACAGCGCCGCCGCGCTTTTGTTTCGCCATTCGACGACGAGACTACACATGGATATCGACCATTCGCGCGTGGCCGCGCGGCGGCCGTGGCTCGCGGTGCTCTCCATCGCGCTCGGCGCATTCGCGTTCGTGACGACCGAATACATGCCTGTGGGCGTGCTGCCGGCCATCTCGCGCGATCTCGGCATCACGCCCGGCACCGCCGGACTGATGACCACGACGCCGGGCATCATCGCGGCCTTCTCCGCGCCGCTCTTGCTGCTCGCGGCGGGCCGCGTGAACCGTCGGCTGATTCTGCTGTTGCTGTCGATCGCGCTCATCGCGTCGAACGTGCTGAGCGCGCTCGCGACGCATTTCACGACGATGCTCGCCGGACGCGCGCTGCTCGGCCTTGCGCTGGGTGGATTCTGGACGGTGGCGCTCGGCGTGTCCGGGCAGATCGTCGCGGAAAAGGACAGCGCCCGGGCCAGCGCGACGATCTTCATGGGCATCACGCTCGCGACGGTCATCGGCGTGCCGCTCGGCACGTATATCGCCGACGCTTCGTCGTGGCGCGTGTCGTTCTTCGCGACGGCGGCGCTCGCGCTCGCCGCACTGCTTTCGCAGGCGCTGTTGCTGCCGCCATTGCCGCCGCGCGTGGCGGCGCGCGGCGCGGATTTCGTGCGCATGCTGGCGCGCGGCCCGGTGCTGCGCAGTCTCGCGCTCGTCGCGCTGTTGTTCGGCGCGCACTTTAGCGCCTACACCTATGTCGCGCCCTTTCTCGAAGACGATGCCTCTTTCGATGCCGCCCGCGTGAGCGCGTTACTGCTCGGCTTCGGCGTCGTCGGCTTCGTGTCGAACTTCGTCGCTTCGGCTTATGTAACGTCGCATCCGCGAGCGTCGCTCCTCACGATGGGCGCGCTCGTGATCGCTTCGCTCGTCCTGCTGCCGGCGTTCGCGCACACGCCGGGCGCGGTCGTCGCGGGCGTGCTGGCGTGGGGCATCGCGTATGGGGCGATTCCGCTAGGTCTCAGCGTCTGGATGCAGTCGACGTCGCCCGGACAGGCGGAGGCGGCGTCGGCGTTGTTCGTGAGCGCGGTGCAGATGGCGATCGCAGCGGGATCGGTGGCCGGCGGCGTCGCGTTCGACCGCGCAGGCGCGGCGGGCGCGATGCATCTCGGCGTGCTGCAGTGCGCGGCGGGGCTGGCGGTGCTCGCGACCTTCGCGACGACGCGGCGCGCGATGGCCGCCATGCCCGGAGATTGAACGCGCGGCCGTCCGGCATGCCGCGGCCCGAAACACGTTGCGCCGCTTCCTTGTATAGTTGTTGATCGTTCGTCACGCCTGGCTGCCAGGCCATCTGCCCGAAATCGATTCACTGGACGATAAGGGAAGCGATGAAGTACAAGGACTATTACGCCGTCATGGGCGTGCCGCGCAATGCGACCGAAGCGGAGATCAAGACCGCTTATCGCAAGCTCGCCCGCAAGTTTCATCCGGACCTGAATCAGGACGAGAACGCCGAGAAGCGTTTCAAGGAGGTCGGCGAGGCCTATCAGGTTCTCAAGGATCCCGAGAAGCGCGCCGCGTTCGATGCGCTCGGCACCGGCTTCAAGGACGGCGACGAAATCCGCCCTCGCACGCAGCCTGGCGCCGACTACGGCAGCGATTACAGCGGCGACTACGGCAGCGCCGCCGACGCGCAAGACGCCGAGGATTTCTTCAGCGACCTCTTCGGGACGCGCGCGCGCCAGTCGGCACGCTCGTACACGCCTGAATGGCCCGGCGAAGATCTGCACGCGCGGGTCGCCGTCAGTCTGGAAGACGTCTACAACGGCGCGCAGAGAACGCTGAACCTGCAAATGCCGGTCATCGACGATCAGGGACGCGTCACCTACCAGACGCGCACGCTCGACGTCGCCATACCGAAAGGTATCCTCGACGGTCAGCGGCTGCGGCTCGCGGGTCAGGGCGGTCCGGGCATCGGCAACGCGCCGCGCGGCGATCTGTTTCTGGAAATCGCGCTGGATACGCACAAGCGATACCGCGTCGATGGCCGCGACGTGACGATCGATCTTCCGCTTGCCCCGTGGGAAGCCGCGCTCGGCGCCGAAGTCGTCGTGCCGACGCCTTCGGGAGACGTCACCGTGACCGTTCCGGCAGGGTCGGCGGCGGGGCGGCGGCTGCGGCTAAAAGGGCGCGGCATTCCCGGCAATCCGCCTGGCGACTTCTACGTGATGCTGGGCATCGTGCTGCCGAGCGCCGATACCGAGGCCAGGAAAGCTGCCTACGCCGAGATGCGTAAGGCATTCGATTTCGATCCGCGCGCGCATTTTTACGGGTGAACATCATGAACGGCAACGATCCTTCTTATCTGCAAGGCGAGATCGTCGAGGAACGCATCGAGTTCACGCTGGTCGAGTTGTGCCGCATCACCGGCGCATCGCGCGACGATCTCGCCCAATGGGTCGAGGAAGGCGCGTTCGAACCGCAGGGCGCGCGGGTCGAGGAATGGCGCTTCAGCGGCACGTGCCTGCGCCGCGTCATCACCGCGCAGCGTCTCAAGACCGACCTGGAATTGAATGCGCCGGGCGTGGCGCTCGCGCTGGATCTGCTCGATCAGATCGATGCATTGCACAAACGGCTCGCGCGTTATGGCGATCAGGGCGATAAAAGCGATAGGAATGGCGGCGCGTGATCGATAAAAGCCGCATGAAAGCGCGATACTCAGTACTCTAAAGCGAGCCGCGATGCGCGGCGACGGCTCGCCACGTCCCGGCGCTCCGCGTGCCGCCGCCGCCCTCCCCGCCATCATCCGAAAACTCGGGCCACATCTCGCCGCCGCGCGCGCAGCGCCGATACTCATTTGACGCTGCCGGGACATGTCCATAGACTTCCCGTTCTCGAGACCCACGCAATATTCATGATCATTCATCCGGAAACGTCCAATCCGGACGGCTCGGCGCTGGACATACCCGTGCCGCCACGCGACTTCGGCACGACGCGCCGCATGCTCATCGCGACATTGGTCGCTTCGATCGTCACGCCGCTGCTGTTTCTGGCCGTGTATGGCTATTTCGGCTATCAGAGCCGCTTTTCCGATTCATCGGAAGGCATCGACCGTCTTTCGCGCGTGGCCGAAGAACAGGCGGTCAAGGTCTTCGACGTCAGTCAGGAAGTATCGCTTCGCGTGCTGACGATGGTAGGCGGCGACGGCGATGCCGAAATACGCGCGCGACAGAAGTCGCTCCACGACTTTCTCGCGGACACGGCAAAGCGCCTGCCGTCGGTCGCCGCGATCACGTTGTTCGGGCGCAACCGCAATCTTCTGGCAAGCAGCAGCGCCTACCCGGTCGGATTGCAATCGATCGACGAGCATCTCATCAGCTTCGTCGACAAGCCCGTGGGCGGCGCGAAGATGGCCGTTTCCCAACCCGAACGCACCTCGGCTCCGGTCATCGATGTCTTCAACCTTACGTTTCCCCGCTACGATGCCGCGGGCCATTATCTCGGCGCTCTGGTCATTTCGCTTCGGCGGGACTATTTCTTGTCGTTCTATCAGCGGCTGACCATCCATGACAACGCGCTGTCCATCGGCCTTTTCCGGGGCGACGGCACGACGCTCGTCCGATATCCCGCCCCGCGGGCACGACGACCGCCCACGAACAATCAGCCGCTGGTGGAAGCCGTGCACGTCAACGGCAAGAGCGGACGCCTCAATATCTTTTCGACGCTCGACGGCGTCCAGAAACTGCTCGTCTATCGGCAGGTGGGAGACTATCCGCTCTATGTGACGAGCGGCATTCCCGTTTCCATCGTGATGTCGAGGTGGCTGAAGCACGATGGCCTCATCGCCATCGCGACGCTGGTTCCTTGCGTCGGCATCTGGCTGCTGGTCGCGTTCAGCCTGACGCGCCTCAGACGCGAGCGGACGGCATGGGAACGATGGAAAGCGGAATTCGGCATGCGTCTTTCGGCCGAAGAAACGACGCGTCAGATGAAGCGCATGGGCGCGCTCGGCAATCTGGTGGCGAACGTCGCGCACGACTTCAACAACCTGTTGATGGTCGTGAAAGCCAATATGGAACTGGCGCGGCGCAAGGGCTTCAACGGGCTCGAGAAGGAAGTCATAGCGGTCGAGCGCGCGTCGGTGACGGCCGAGGGTCTTGCGAGGCGGCTGCTCAGCGTCGCGCGCAAGCAGCCGCTGCGCCAGGAAGTCGTCGATGTCAGCGCGTGGCTCGAACAGGATGCCGCGCTGATCCGCATGTCGCTCAGCGACCGTATCAGCCTGCATATCGACGCGCCCAAAAGCACGTGGTCGATCTACGTCGATCCGTCCGAACTGCAGTCGGCTTTGATCAACCTTGCGGTGAACGCCAAGGACGCGATGCCTCACGGCGGCAAATTCGTCGTGCGCTGCGAGAACATCATCGTCGAAACCGGGAGCGGCAACCCGAAGCCCGGCGAGTATGTGCTCGTCGCCTGTTCCGATACGGGCATCGGCATGGCGCCCGCTGTCGTGCAGCGCGCGTTCGAGCCGCTTTATACGACGAAAGCCGCGAACGCGGGCACCGGTCTCGGCCTCGCGCAGGTCATCGCGATGTGCGAGCAGGCGGGCGGGACGGCGCGTATCGAGAGCACGGTCGGCGAAGGCACGACGGTATCGCTGATCCTGCCGCGTTCGACGGAAAGCGCCGGCAAGAATGCCATCCCATCGCCTCTCGCACCCGCGCCCGCGACAGCGCCGGTGAAAGGCTCGATTCTGCTCGTCGAAGATAACGAAGAGGTCGCGGCCGGACTGTCGGCGGTGCTCGAAGTGTTCGGCTGGCATTCGCGGCACGAGCTGACCGGCGATGCAGCGCTCAGTCTGCTCGACGATGGCGCGACCTTCGACCTGATTCTTTCCGACGTGCAGATGCCGGGCCTGAACAGCGGAATCGATGTCGCGGAGAAAGTTCGCCGCAAGTGGCCGCGGCAGACCATCGCGCTCATGACGGGCTATGCCGATGAGCTCGAGCGCGCAAAACATGTCGGCGTGACGATTCTTTCGAAGCCGTTCAATATCGACGACTTGCAGGCGCTGCTGCAGAGCGTGAAACTGTCGCGGCCGGCGGGCGCCTGAAGATGCTGCGTACCCAACCACATGGTACGGGAACAACCTATGGACTTTGATGCGATCGTGCTCGGCGCGGGTATCGTCGGCACTTCGATAGCCGTTCACTTGCAGCGCCGTGGCGCGAAGGTCGCGCTGATCGACCGGAAGGCGCCCGGCAACGAGACATCGCTGGGCAACGCCGGCATCATCCAGCGAGAAGGCGTCTACCCGTATGCCTTTCCGCGCGACCTTGCCACGATCTCGCGATACGCGTCGAACCGCGCCACCGACGTCCGATACCATGCGGCCGCCATGCCGAAGCTGCTGCCGTTTCTGCTTCGCTACTGGCATCATTCGCGCCCCGACCGTCACGCGAACACCGCGCGTGCCTACTCGGCACTGATCGCGCATAGCGTTTCCGAACATCGTGAGTTGATCGATGCAGCCGGTGCCGGTGCGCTGCTCAGAACCGGAGGATGGATCAACGCATTCCGGACGAGCAAGGCGTTCGATACTGCGGTGAGCGAGGCGTCGCGCTGGAAAGACGAATACGGCATTCCGTTCGATGCCCTTTCCTACGAAGCCTTGCACGACGCGGAGCCTTCGCTCGGACCCGCACTCAAAGCCGCCTTGCGGTACACGTCCGCGGATTCGGTGAGCGATCCGTCGGGCCTCGTGCGCGCGTATGCGAAGCTGTTCGAGACGCTTGGCGGCACCGTATTAACCGGCGATGCATCGACGCTCGAACGCGGATGGCGCGTGACGACCGCATCGGGCGTCGTATCGGCGAAACAGGCCGTCGTCGCGATGGGGCCGTGGTCGAGCGAGGTGATCGCGAAGCTGGACTATCGCCTTCCGCTCGAAGTCAAACGCGGCTATCACATGCACTATGCGGCGCAGCCCAGCGCAACGCTGAATCAGCCTGTGCTCGATGCCGAAGTCGGTTATGTCATCACGCCGATGACACGCGGCATCCGCCTGACCACCGGCGTCGAACTCGGTCTCAGGGATTCGCCGAAGACGCCCGTGCAACTCGCGGCGGTCGAGCCTTTCGCCCGCGAAACGTTCCCGCTCGGCGAGCGCCTCGATGCGGAGCCGTGGCTCGGACGCCGGCCGTGCACGCCCGACATGATGCCGGTCATCGGTCCGGCGCCGCGCCATGCGAATCTGTGGTTCGCCTTCGGTCACGCGCATCACGGGCTCACGCTCGGCCCGGTCACCGGACGGATCATCGCGGAGATGATGACCGGCGAGCGTCCGGTCGTGGACCCGCGCCCGTTCCGTGCGGACCGGTTCTGATCGGGCGATACGTCAGTCGCGATTCGCCATCAGCAATAGCGTCTGCCCGTCCTGAAGCACCGCGCCGTGCTGATTCAGCACGGTCAGCTTCAACGTTGCGATGCCGCGATCGGTCCGCTTGGTCACGCGCTTTTCGACGACTTCGATACGCACCTGAATGCGATCGCCGATCATCAGCGGCGCGCGAAACGCCCAGTTCCAGCTCAATGTCGCGAGTGCGCTGAAGCGGACGTCGCTGCGCGTCTTCAGGCCGTCGGCGAGCGCGAGTCCGAGCAGTCCATGCGCGATGCGCCCGGGAAAGCCCGCTTCCTGCGCGGCGACGTCGTCCATATGCAGGTCGTACAGATCGCCCGATACGCCCGCGTAGTTGACGACGTGCGACTCGGTGACCGTCATCCCCGAGGTGAGGTAGTGATCGCCCGGTTCGATGTCGTTGAGGTCGTATTTGCCCGCCGGAAGCAGACGTCCCGTGCGCGCATCTTCGATGATTTCCTGTGTCATGTCTCTCGTCTCTTCTGTATAGGTTGCCGTCAGCAAACCGATTGCAGGCGCTGCGCGCATACGGCCAGCACTTCGTCCGGCGCGACCTTCCACCAACGGTCGCGCGAGAATATTTCGACTTCCATCATGCCGTCGTAGCCCGCGTCTTCCATCTCGCGCCGGAAGCCCGCCAGGTCGATGACGCCATCGCCCATCATGCCGCGATCCATCAGCATGTCCTTCGTGTCGGCGTGCCAGTCGCACACGTGATACGCGAGAATCCGCCGTGCGCGGCCCGCCGCCGCGATCGACGCCGACAGCAGCGGATCCCACCAGCAGTGATACACGTCGATGGCGATGCCGAGCATCGACGGATCGTTCGGCGCGATGCGTTCGCATATCGCGAGCGCCTGCCCGATCGTGTTGACGACCGACCGATCCGCCGCGTACATCGGATGCAAAGGCTCGATGGCGAGGGGCATCTTCAGCTTGCGCGCCTCGTCGAGCAGACGCGCAATGCCCTCGTCGACCTGAGCGCGCGCGCCCGCGAGATCGCGGACGTTCGCACTCACGCCGCCCACGACGAGCACGAAACAGCGCGCGCCGAGCTCGGCGGCATCGTGCAGCGCCGCGATATTGCCGTCGATGCTCGCGCGCCGATCCGCTGGCGTCGCGCCCGTCAGATACGTGGAGCGGCAATAGCCGGTGACCGTGAGTTGCAGCGCGCGAAGCTGGCGCGCGACCGCTTGCGCGCCGAGCGCCTCGACCTCGTGCCGCCACGGCGCGACGCCGCCGAAGCCCGCGCGCGCGATGCGCTCCAGCGTCACATCGAGCGATTCGCGATGTCCGAGCGTCGCTGTATTGATCGCGCATCGTTGCAGTGAAACCATCTCGTGCTCCCTTGCGTCGTCACAGGCCGAACGTCTGCATGACGAGGCGCATGCGATGCACCGCGAGTTCCGGATCGCGCAGAAGGTTCGCTGCATCGGCGAGACGGAACACGTCCGCGAGATAGAGCGGCGGACGCGCGCCGTGATGGCCGCCCGGCATGAAGAAGTGCGGCTGGAATCCGTTCAGGTACGCGAGAAAGACGACGCCCGTCTTGTAGTACTGCGTCGGCGCGCGAAAGATGTGCCGCGAGAGCGCGACCGTGGGTTCGAGCACGCGCTCGTATCGCCCGATATCGCCGCTCGCGAGCGCGGCGAGCGCCTGCGACGCGGCGGGCGCGATCGCATCGAAAATGCCGAGCAGCGCGTGCGAGAAGCCCGCTTCGTCCCCCTTGATGAGCGACGGATAGTTGAAGTCGTCGCCCGTGTACATCTTCACGCCCTCGGGCAGACGGCGGCGGAACGCGATCTCGCGCGCATCGTCGAGCAGCGAGATCTTGATGCCGTCGATCTTCTGCGCGTTCTCTGCGATCACCGCGAGGCAGGCATCGGCGGCTTTGTCGAGATCGTCGCTGCCCCAGTAGCCTTTCAGCTCGGGATCGAACATGTCGCCGAGCCAGTGCAGGATCACGGGCTGTTCGCACATCGCGAGCACTTCGCGGTAGACGCGCAGATAGTCGTCGCGATGCCGCGCCACGCGTGCGAGCGCGCGGCTCGCCATCAGGATCACGCGGCTGCCGGTGCGCTGGATGGCGTCGAGCTGCATCGCGTAGGCGCGGATCACGTCATCGCACGATGTCGCCGCGTGCGCGGGAAGATGATCGGTGCCGCAGCCCGACGCGATCAGCGCGTGCGGCATGTCGCGCGTTTCGGCCATCGTGCGCTGCACGAGTTCGAGCGCGATTTCCCACGACAGACCCATGCCGCGCTGCGCGGTGTCCATTGCTTCGGCAATGCCGAGGCCCTGCCCGATCAGATAGCGCCGGTATTCGATGGTGCGCGGCCAGTCGAGCGCGGCGGGCTGATTCAGCTCGCCGCTGCGATGCGGATCGGCGACGACATGCGCCGCCGAATACGCGATGCGGTTGAACGTCGCGCCCGCCGGCGCACCGCCGATCGGGTCGCCCTTGAGCGTGTAGGTGTCGAACTGGCCGGAAGCGGCCGGAAGAACGATTTGCATGATGGTGGTGGCTGGTGGTGGCGCTTCAGGCGTGCTCGTCGGAGAAACAGGAAAACGACGCGGGCATGTCGATGCCGAAGAACGTCGCGAACGCCGCGAGTTGTCCTTCGATCATCGGCCGGCCGTTGGTCGCGCGGCAGCCGCACTGCCGCGCATGTTCGAGCAGCGGCGTTTCAGCGGGCGTCATGATGATGTCGACCACTTGAAGCGCCGGCGAAAACGCGCCGAACGCCGCGGGCATGCCGTCGCCCGGCCGCATGCCGACCGGCGAGCAGTTGACGAGCAGATCGATGCCCGCGAGATTCGCCGGATCGATATCGACGCTCGCCGGACAGTCCGGATAGAACCGGTTCAGCCGCGCCGCCAGTTGCTCGGGCAGCTCGCGCTGCGGATCGGCAAGCGCGATGCTCGCCGCGCCCGCTTGCGCCAGCGCATGCGCGACCGCCGCGCCCGCGCCACCCGCGCCGAGCTGCTTCACATGCTTGCCGCGCACCTCGAAGCCGATGCGCGTGAGGCCCAGCACGAGGCCGGTGCCGTCGAACATGTCGCCGAACCAGCTTCCGTCGGGACGCTCGCGCATGACGTTGATCGCGCCGACGCGGCGGGCGGTGTCGGAGACTTCATCGACCATCGACATGGCGCGGACCTTGTGCGGCACCGTGACGACGAGCCCGTCCACATTGCCGAGCGCCTGAAGCCCGGCGACGGCCGGCTCGAACACGTTGACGGGAACATCGAACGGCAGGCAGACCGCATCGATGCCGCCCGCTTCGAACAGCGCGTTCATCAGTTGCGGCGTTTTCACCTGCGTCACCGGGTTGCCGACGATGCCGAACAAGCGCGTCGCCCCGCCGATCCGATGCTTGCGCGTGGCTGGCTGCGTCACCGCTGTCCCCCCGCGAAACCGGCGAGGCGCGCATGACGCGGCCACGGCTGCGCGTCCATCGTGGCGGCGAGGCGCATCGGCTCGGGACGGAACAGGCGTTCGTCCATCAGCTTGAGATCGGGCGAGATGACCGGCCGGAACGCCATGTGCGCGAGCACGTCGCGTTCGAGATCGATGCCCGGCGCGATCTCGATCAGTTCCAGCGCACCTTCGATGGCGCGAAACACCGCGCGCTCGGTGACGAAGAGCGTCGTCTGATTGCGTTCCTGCGCGTAGGGCCCGCTGTACGACACCTGCTGCAGCTTCGACACGAACTTGCGGTGCGCGCCTTCCTTGAGAATCTGCAATTGCCCGCCTTCGCACGCCACTTGCAGGCTGCCGGCCGTGAACGTGCCGCCGAACACCATCTTGCGCGCGTTCTGGCTGATGTTGATGAACCCGCCGACGCCGATCAGCTTGTTCGCGAAGCGGCTGATGTTCACGCTGCCCTGCGCATCGATTTCCACGGCGGAAAGAAACGCGATGTCGATGCCGCCGCCGTCATAGAAATCGAACTGATAGGGCATGTCGACAATGGCGCTGTAGTTGCGCGCCGCGCCCGCGTCCAGACCCGCGGCAGGCGCGCCGCCGATCAGCCCTTGCTCGTTGGTCAGCACGATGTGATGCAACACGTCTTCTTCCGCCGCGACGAGCCCGATGCCCGTGCACACGCCCGAACCCACGTTGCACACCGCGCCGACGCGCAGTTCCATCGCGAGACGCCGCGCGATGATCTTGCGCTCGTCGAGCGGCAGGCGCGGAAAGCCGCCGAGCGGAATGCGCAGCTCGCCGGTGAAGGCGGGATCGTAGGCGGTCTGGTACGTCACCGGCTGATCCGGCTCGACGACCACCGCATCCACCAGCATGCCGGGAATCTTCACCGACTTGGCGGGCAGCGTGCCGCGCCGCGCAAGCCGCTTGACCTGCACAATCACGATGCCGCCGTTGCGCCGCGTCGCCTGCGCCATCGAGAGCATGTCGGCGAACACGGCTTCGTGCTCCATCGATACGTTGCCGTCTTCGTCGGCGGTCGTGCCGCGCAGGAACGCGACGTCGACTTCGAAAGGCTTGTAGAACAGCCACTCGCGCCCTTCGATTTCGATGAGGCTGACGAGCTGGTCGTCGCTCGGCGCGCCCTGCAGGCCGCCGCCGTTGCGCGGATCGACGAAGGTATGCAGGCCGACGTGGCTCACGAGCCCCGGCCGTCCCGCCGCCATTTCGCGCGTGAGTTGCGACAGCGCGCCCTGCGGCAGCGTCCACGCTTCAACTTCCTTGTTCAGCGCCATTTGCGCGAGCGCGGGCGAATCGACCAGCGTGCCGCACACGACGCGCTTGAGCAGACCCGCATGCGCGAGCCGCGATGCGCCGCGCTCGCCGCGATCGCCGAGACCGACCGGATGCACGGACGTGATCCGGCGCGGCGCGCCCTCCGCGAGAAAGCGGCGCTCGAGCGCCTCGATGAGCGATTCGGGCACGGCGTGTCCGCTTCCCGATCCCCCGATCATCAACGTGTCGCCGTCCTTCAGCAGGGATGCGGCCTGGTCGGCGGTCAAAATTTGCATGTCGTGTGCTCCGGTGTTTTCTGTGTCTGTCGATGCGTGCCGCCGCTATGCCGCCGAACGCGATTCCGCGAATACCTGTTCGTCGTCGCGATGACGCGAAAGATGCTTGCCGAGCAGCGCGGCGATCAGCGTGAACAGGCAGAACGCGGCGAGGTACAGCATCACGTAGGTCGGCTTGCCGCCGGCATAAGCGACGAGCGCCGTCGCGATGAACGGCGTCGGCCCGCCGATGAACGCGCCCGAGAACTCGCGGCACATGGCGATGCCGGAGAAGCGGTACTGCGTCGGAAAGAGGTTGGAGAGGAACGCGCCCTGTGCGCCGCACGTGCAGCCCCAGCTGATGCCGTAGACCGCGCTCATCGCGATGGTGGCGAGCACGACGTCCTTCGAATCGATCGCATGAAAGAGCGGCCACACGAGCACGAGCGCGATCATCGCGCCGGCGGCGAACACGTTGCCGCTACCGTACTTGTCCGCGAGCATGCCGCCGACGGGCGCGCAGAAGAGCGAAAAGCCGAGCGCGATGATGAGCACCACGAGACTGTCCGCCTTCGCCATGCCGACGGTGTTCGTCATGTAGGAAAGCGCGAAGGTGTTGAGCACGTAGGACAGCGCCTGATGGCCGCCCATCGCGAAGAAGCCGCACAGCAGTTCGCGCCGGCTATTGCGGAACAGTTCGGCCACGGGCACTTTGCCGGCCTTGGCCTTTTCGCTCGCCTTTTCCATCGCGGCGACGTATTCCGGCGTCTCGTCGAGTTTCGAGCGGATGTAGATGGCGACGCCGAACAGCGCGAGCGACAGCAGGAACGGCACGCGCCACACCCACGAGAACAGAATGTCCTCGGGCACGTACGAGATCATCAGGAACGTGGCGATCGCGATCATCACGCCGAAGTTGGTCGCGGCGTTCGGGATCGACGTGAAGAATGCGCGGCGGCTCGGCGGCGTGTATTCGGCGATCAGCGTGATCGCGCCCGCGAGTTCCGCGCCCGCGCCGAAGCCCTGCATCATGCGCAGGAGCACGAGCAGGATCGGCGCGAGAACGCCTGCCTGCTGCCATGTCGGCAATAAGCCGAGGCCGACGGTCGCCGCGCCCATGATCGTTACGCAGAAGACGAGCGCGGGCTTGCGGCCGTATTTATCGCCGATGTGCGAAATGACGATGCCGCCCAGCGGCCGGATGATGAAGCCCACCGCGAACGTCGCGAATGCGGCGAGCGTGCCCGCCAGCGACGACAGATGCGGAAAGAACAGCTTGTTGATGATGAGGCCCGACGCCGCCGCATAAAGTCCATAGTCGTACCATTCGATGATGGTGCCGAGCGTGGACGCGAATACGGCGCGCCGGATGTTCCTGCGGTCTGCCCGCGCGAGTGCTGGTTGCATGGCGCTGTCTCCTGCTTCTCTTGTCTGATCTCTGTGCGATGCCGCGTGCTCGAAGGCCGCGGCATCCGTTGACGGTTTCGCGGCTGTTCCTGCCGGTCTTGCGAATCAGGTCCGGCCGCGATTGCCGAACGCGCTGGCGCCCTCCTCGTAATTGCCTGATGCGAAGCAGAGCGAGGTCAGCTCGTTCTCGTAGCGGATGCCCTGATCCACGCTCATCGAGAGCGCCGCGCGCACTGCCGCTTTCACCGACTGCGTGGCGACCGGGCTGTACCCGGCGATCTTGCGGCACAGCGACATGGCGTGATCGACGACGGCTTCGTCGTCCACCACGATCTCGACCAGGCCGATGCCGCGCGCCTCGTCCGCATCGATGGTGTCGGCGGTCAGAAGAAGGCGCATCGCCTGTCCGTAGCCGACGAGACGCGGCAGCATCTGCGACGCGCCGCCGCCGCCCACCCAGCCGCGCAGCACTTCGGGCGCGCCGAACTTCGCGCTGCGGCCAGCCACGCGGATATCGGCGCCGAGCATCATTTCCAGCCCGCCTCCGAGCACCCAGCCTTTCAGTGCGGCGACGACGGGCTTCGTGAAATCGCGCACGACCATCGCGTAATCGGTGCGCGCGCGAAACTCCCACGCGCTCCGGTACGTCTTGAGCGAATGCAGGTCGCTGCCCGCGCTGAACGCGCGGTCGCCTTCGCCGCGCAGCAGCACGACGCGCACCGTCTCGTCGCGCTCGATCTCCTGCCGGATGCCGGCGAGCGTCTGCGTCATCCCGGGCGTGATCGCGTTCATCTTTTCCGGCCGGTTGATGACGATCTCCGCCACCGCGCCGTGCCTGCGCATGAGTATCTGTTCCTGCATCGCGCCTCCTTGTTTGCCGACTGCCGCAGCAGTCATGTCCCCTTCGCGTTTTCCCTTATACTTACTTACTAGTAAGTAGCTTGAGCGGACATTAACATCAATCCCGAACGTTGCGCAACGGGAATTTCGAGGAGGCAAAAATGCGAGGCGACACAGCGGATGGGAAGACGCTCGAAGCACACGCGGGAACGCGGCCGGCCGGCGGGGGTCGTGTAAAATCGGCCGTTGCTTCGCCCCGTATGAGGCTGAGTCACCACACCGATCCTCACCGAGGGAAAACCTTGAGTCAGACCGAGAAGACCGCGAAAACCGACAAGACGGCGCCGGCGACCCGGCAGCGGTCCTCCATGTACGACAGCATCAAGGACGTGGCCAAGCGGCTCTTGATCGCGCACGGTTATCACAAGACCACGTTCGGCGTGATCGCGAAGGAACTCGGCATCACGACGACCAACATCCACTATCACTTCGGCAACAAGAACAGCCTCGTCGAGGAAGTGGTGAAGGATTACGTGGCCGGCGCAACGGAAGGTCAGAAGAAAATCTGGCTCGACGAAACCATGTCCTTGCAGGACAAGGTGCAGGCGGAGATCGCCTTCAACCGCAATCTCTTTCGCAAGTACAACCCCAACGGCAAGACGCGCAAGCCGTGGAGTCTGATCGGGCGGCTGCGCCTCGAAAGCGACGTCCTCACCGACGAGGCGCGCGCCGCGCTCGCGGGCTTCACGACCGAAATTCACGGCGCGGTGGAGTTCGCGGTCGCGCACGCGAGCCGCAGCGGCGAGCTCAAGCGCGACACGCCCAAGGAAGACCTGATCTTCCTGCTCACGCATCTGATCGACAGCCTGTCGGTATTCGCACAGGACGCGGGCGGTTTCGAGCGCGTCGAGCAGTTCATGAACTCGTTCTCGCGCGTCGTGCTCGCGAAATACACGAAGTAACTAAGCCTTTTTGCGCATCGCGGGCGCACCGCGCGCTGGACAATTAGATCGATCTACCTTATCGTCGCGGTACGGAGACAATTCATGAGCGATAACGCCTTCAGCATCGCCGTCGTGGGCGCGGGCATGGCATCCGCGCCGCATCTCGCGGGCCTTCTGGACTTGCGGGAGCGGGTAAACGTGCGCCATGTCGTCGCGCGTTCCGAGGCGCGCGCGCGCGTGTTTGCGGATGCGCTGCCGCACGCCCGCGTCACGCTCGACCTGGACACCGCGCTGGCCGATCCGCACGTGAACGCCGTGCTGCTGCTCACGCCGCCGAACACGCACTTGGAACTCGGCGCGAAAATCGCGGCGGCGGGCAAGCATCTGCTGGTCGAAAAGCCGGTCGATGTCACGACCGCGCGCGCCCGCGAACTCGCCGACATATGCGATCGGCACGGCGTCGTCGCGGCGACGGTGCTGCAGCATCGCACGCGCGATGCCTCACGCAAGCTGCGCCAGTTGCTCGATGCGCGCGCGCTCGGCGACATCCACAGCGCGAGCGTCGCGGTGCCGTGGTGGCGTCCGCAATCCTATTACGACGAACCCGGGCGCGGCACGCTCGCGCGCGACGGCGGCGGCGTGCTGATGACGCAGGCCATTCATACGCTCGATCTGTTCCTGTGGCTCGCCGGCTGTCCCGACGAAGTGTTCGCCTACGCGATCACCAGCCACGCGCATCGCATGGAATGCGAGGACACGGTTGCGGGCGTCATGCGCTATGGCAGCGGCTGCATCGCGTCGCTCCATGCGAGCACGGCGGTATATCCCGGCTTCGACGAACGCATCGAGATCAGCGGCGCGAACGGCAGCGCCACGCTCAGCGGCGGCAGGCTCGTCGTCCATTACCTGGACGGCTCCGTGATCGAGGAAGGCGAAGCGGCCTCGCTCGGTTCCGGCGCGAATCCGATGGCCTTCTCGCACGATGCGCATCGGGCGGTCATGGCCAACTTCATCGATGCCGCCACGCGCGGCGCCGAGCCGGTCGCGTCGCTACGCAGCGCGCTGACCGTTCAACTGCTGATCGATGCGCTCATCGCGTCGTCGGCGAATCGTCGACCCATGCCGGTCAAGCCCGGCTCGCCAACATGACCCATACGCTCAATGCCGCCGTCGCCGGCGATACGCGCCTCTTCGCCATCGTCGGCGATCCCATCGCGCAGGCGCGCTCGCCGCTCGTGTTCAACGAAATCTTTCAGCGCATGGGCGTCAATGCCGTGCTCGTGCCGATGCAGATTCCCGCCGCATCGCTCGCGACGGCGATCGCGGGACTCAAGGCCGTCGGCAATCTGGACGGCATCGTCGTCACGGTGCCGCACAAGATCGCGATGACGGAACTCGTCGACCGGCTGCTGCCCGCCGCGCAGCATGTGGGCGCGATCAACTGCATGCGCCGCGCCGAAAACGGCGAATGGGAAGGCGACATGTACGACGGCGAAGGCTTCACGCGCGGATTGCGCAAAGAGGGCCACGAGCCGCGCGGCATGGCGGTGTTCCAGGCGGGCGCGGGCGGCGCGGGCAAGGCGCTCGCGCATGCGCTCGCGCGCGCGGGCGTGCGTTCGCTGCAACTGTCCGACGTGGATCGCGACAAGCAGGACGCGCTCGTCGCGCAGATCGTGCGGGCGTATCCGGACGTGCGCGTCGTCGCGGGCGGCGAGCAACCCGAGGACGTCGACATGGTGGTGAACGCCACGCCGTGCGGCATGGCGCCGGGCGACCCGCTGCCGTTCGACATCGACAGGCTCGGCCGCGATGTGCTGGTCGCCGACATCATCATGAAACCCGAGCGCACGCCGCTGCTCTGCCGGGCGGAAGAGCGCGGGCATCGCATTCATCTCGGCCGGCATCTGCTTGAGAATCAGGCGGAACTCGTCGCGGAATTCTTCGGCATCGCACCGATGTGACGCCACGCGCCGGCGGCGGAACGTCCGGCCGTTTCGGATACACTCCGGGCATACGACTCATCGACCGTTCCAATGTCCCGAGACAAACCAGGTTCTCCCGTCACACTGCTCGACATCGCCAACGATCTCGGCCTGTCTCGCGCCACGGTCTCGCTCGTTCTGCGCAACAGCCCGCGCATTTCCGAGGCTACGCGCGAACGCGTGCTCGAAGCGTTCAAGCGCAAAGGCTATGTCTACAACCGCCACGCGGCGGGCATGCGCAGCAATCAGACGCATACGGTCGGCGTCGTCGTCAACGATCTCGCCAATCCTTATTTCACGATGCTCGTGCGCGCCATCGAAGCGAGCCTGAGCACGCAAGGCTTCATCACGCTGCTCGGCAACACGGACGAATCGCTCGAACGGCAAAGCCGCTTTCTCGATACGGTGCGGCAGCACAACATCGACGGTCTCATCGTCTGTCCGACGGAATCGACCACGGCCGCGCAGATGCGTCAGGTGCTCGCATGGGGCATTCCGTGCGTGTTCGCCTCGCGCTACGTGGCGAACCTTCAGGCCGACTACGTGGGCGTGGACAACCGGCGCGGCATGGCGCTCGCGACCTCGCATCTGATCGGCCTCGGGCATCGGCGTATCGCGATGATCGGCGGCGTGATGCGCGCCTCCACCGGCAGCGACCGCGCTGAAGGTTATCGCGAAGCCCTGCGCACCGCGAAGATCAAGCTCGACGAACGGCTGATCGTGCCCTCGCCGCTCACGCGCTCCGACGGCAAGCGAATCATCACCGAACTGCTGCGCCTGAAGAATCCGCCGACGGCTGTCGTGTGCGGCAACGATATCGTCGCGTTCGGCGTGATGCTGGGCCTGCGCGCGCACGGCATCGAACCGGGCACGGATTTCGGCGTCGTCGGCTTCGACGATGTCCCCGAAGCCGGGCTGTGGGAGCCGCCGCTCACGACGGTACAGGTCTTGCAGGACGAGATCGGCCAGACCGCCGCCGACCTCCTGCTCAAGCGCATGACCGAGCCGTCGCGCACGCCGACGCGCATCGTGTCGGAGCCGGTGCTCATCGTGCGCGGCACCTGCGGCGCGCGCGCCAAGGCCTGAAAAGCAGGCTCGCTTTCTCATCGTCCGAACTTTCCCGAGCCGTCCGGTTCGGGTTTCCCTTAGGCAAAATCCGCTTGCGTCACGTCTGCGCAGCCCCTAATCTACGCCCATAGTAGATCGATCTAACACGCGATAAAGACGTGTCCCCGCGGCAGCCTTCCGGTCAGTTCCAGCCGCTCCTCCGTGCACTTGCGCCGTAGTGCGACACCGCAGCGCGGCAGTGCGATACGGACATGAAAACCATAGGAATCCGATTCATGCGTGACTACCTGCTCTCTCGCCGCAAGCTGCTGATCCTCGCCGCCGCGTCCGCCGCCGCGGGCTATGTGCCGCGCCTCGCGCTGGCGGACGGACAGACCATCCGTATCGGCGATGTCGTGGATCGCCACAATCCCGAAGTCATCACCGAGAACGTGATGGCGAAGAAGCTGAAGGAGTCGACCGGCTTCGACGCGCGCGTGTTTCCCGACGGCGTCCTCGGCTCGCACACGCGCATGAACGAGCAGTTGCGCAACGGCACGCTGGAGATCACGGTCACGAACGTCGCGGATCTCGAAGGCTACGACAAGCGTCTCGGCCTCTTCGCGATGCCCTTCGCGTTTCCGGATCGCAAGTCGCTTTTCGCGGCGCAGGACGGCGCGCTCGGTCAGGCCTACGCTGGCATTCTCGACAAACTCGGCTTCGTGCTGCTGGGCTGGTTCGATTCGGGCCAGCGCAGCGTCTACAACCGCACGCGCGCCGTTCACGAACCGGACGATCTCAAGGGCCTGAAAGTGCGCACGCAGGGCAACCAGATCATGATCGCCACCTTCAACCAGCTGGGCGCTCAGGCAACGCCGCTCGACACGACGCAGATCTACTCCGCGCTGCAGCAAGGCGTGGTCGACGGCGCGGAGAACTCGGTCACGTTCTTCGTGCAGCAGCATCACAGCGAAGTGGCCAAGTACTACTCGTACACGAATCACTTCTTCTCCATCGACCCGATGCTCGCGAGCAAGAAATGGTTCGATGCGCTCGATCCGAAACAGCGCGACGCCGTGAAGCAGGCAGGCGCCGAGGCGCAACAGCACGAACGCGAACTGTGGATGGCGTCGGACGCGAAGTATCTCTCCGAAGCGAAGAAGAACGGCGCGGCCTTCAACGACGCGAACATTCCCGCGTTCCGCACGGCGGTCAAGCCGATCTACGCGAAGTACCGCTCGAACTTCGCCGAACTGGCGACGTATCTGCCGGATCTCTGACCTCAAGCCACAGGTTCTCCGACATGAAACCCCAACCGCTTTCGCCTGCGCCCCGCGACGGCATCAACCAGACCCGCGCGTTTCGCGTGCTCGCGAGCGTCGAGGATCTGCTGATCGCCGTGCTGGTTTTCGCGATCTTCTGCGTCGTGCTCGCGGGCATTCTGTCCCGCTTCGTCTTTCATGTTTCGCTTTCGTGGAACATCGAGATCAGCGTCACGCTGATGATCTGGATGACGTTCATCGGCATCGCGGTGGGCGTGCGCGACAAGGTGCATGTCGCGTTCGAACTGTTCGAGGACAAGCTGAGCGGCCGCTGGCTCACCTGCGCCTCGCTCGTGCAGATGCTGCTGATGGGCTTTCTGCTCGTCGCGCTCGCGTGGGGCGGCTGGCAGTTCACGGAACTCGGCTTCAGCCAGCTCACGCCGAGCGGCATTCCGCAGTGGATCTCGTTCGCCGCCATTCCGGCCGGCAGCGCGCTCGGGCTGCTGCATCTCGCGGCGCATGCCTGGGACGTCGCGGCGCACGTCGATCTCGATAGCGGCGCGCATCGCGGTCACGGCCATACCGAAACGAGGACGCAATGATACTGACCATCGGACTGCTTGCGCTGTTCGTGCTCGCCGGCGCGCCGATCATCGCGTCGCTGGGCGCGGTCGGCACCATCGACGGCCTGATGCAGGGCCTGCCGCTCACCAACATCGCGCAGGCGATGTATCACGGCGTCGACTCGTTCACGCTGCTCGCCGTGCCGCTCTTCATCCTCGCCGGCGAAATCCTGTTCCACTCCGGCTCGGCGGGCCGGCTCGTCAACTTCATGAACCTGCTGGTCGGGCGCGTGCCGGGCGGACTGGGCGTGAGCGCCGTGGCATCGACGATGGTGTTCTCGGGCCTGAGCGGGTCGGTGAACGCCGACGCCGCCGCGATCAGCTCCGCCATGCTCCCGTCGATGGAAAAGGCCGGCTACCGCAAGGAATGGTCGTCGGCGATCATCGCGGCGGCGGCGGGCACGGGCATCCTGATTCCGCCGTCGATCACGATCATCGTGCTCGCGACGGTGGCGAACATGTCGGTCACCAAGCTCTTTCTCGCGGCCACGCTGCCCGCCATTCTGGTCGGCGTGACGAAGATGCTCATCATCATGTATCGCGCGCGACTCGAGCCGCCCGTCGCGCCGGTTCACTTCAGCGTGCCGGAACTGGGCCGTGCCTTCGTGCTCGCGATTCCCGCGCTGGGCGCGCCGATCATCATTCTCGGCGGCATCTTCATGGGCTTTTTCACGGCGACCGAATCGGCGGCGGCGGCGGTCGCCTACGTGACGATCATCACGCTCCTGCAACGCTCGATTCCCACCCGCGCGTGGCTCGGCATCCTAATCAAGGCGGGCCGCACGAGCGCGATCGTGCTGTCGCTCGTGGGCGTCGCGCAGATTCTCGGCTATATGCTCGCGTACAACTCGGTGGGCGAACAGGTCGCGGAATTCGCCTCGCAACTGACGAGCCACAAGATCGTGTTCACGGTGTTCATCGTCGTGGTGTTCTGGCTGCTGGGCGCGCTGCTCGACGGCATTCCCGCGCTGATCCTGCTGATTCCGCTCTTCCTGCCGATCGCGCAGGACGCGGGCTTCAGCGACATCCACTTCGCGATTCTCGCCATCGCCATCGTCGGTATCTCGCTCGTCACGCCGCCGATCGGCACGGCCTGCTTCATCGTCACCGGCGTCGCCAATATCCGCATGGTGAATCTCGTGCGGCCGATGCTGCCCTTCATGGCAGTCATGTTCGTCACCATCCTGCTGCTCGCCTTCGTGCCGGCATTCTCCGAATGGCTGCCTCGTCTCCTGTACTAGCGCCCGGACGGGCGCGGCCGCTCGCGCTCGTGACCGGCGCGCGGCGCGGCATCGGGGCGGCCATCGCGGCGGAACTGGCGCGCTGCGGCTTCGACCTCGCGCTGGTCGATATCGACGAAGCCGGCGCGGACGATACCTGCGCCGCCGTCGAATCGCACGGTGGCCGCGCAGGCTTCTGGCGGCACGACCTCGCCGACAGCGCCGCGCATCCGGCGCTCGTCGGGCGCATCGTGGCGGCGTGCGGGCCGCTCGCGTGTCTCGTCAACAACGCGGGCGTGTCCGCCGAGCGGCGCGGCGACCTGCTCGAACTCGGCGAATCGTCCTATGACCGGGTGGTGGACATCAACATGCGGGGCACGTTTTTTCTCACTCAGGCGGTGGCGCGTCACATGGCGTCGAGCGGCAACGAGCATGCGCGCGCGATCGTCACGGTGTCGTCGGTGAGCGCGGAGCTGGCGTCCGTCGAGCGCGGCGAATACTGCATGTCGAAGGCCGGTCTCGGCATGCTGACGCGGCTTTTCGCGCTGCGCCTGGCGCCGCTCGGCATCGGCGTATTCGAAGTGCGGCCCGGCATCATCCGCACGCCGATGACCGAAGCCGTCGCCGCGCGCTACGACGAGCGCATCGCGGACGGCATCGTGCCGATGCGGCGCTGGGGCGCGCCGCAGGACGTCGCCTCGGCGGTGGCGGCGCTCGCGTCCGGGCGCATGGGTTTCGCCACCGGGAGCGTGCTGAATGTCGATGGCGCGCTGTCCATCCCGCGTCTGTGAAGTTTCCGTCCTTTTTCAACTCAAGCGCGAGTCACGCGACATGAACAGTCTCGAACTGCCTACCTCTTCCGGTGCGCTGGAACGCTATACGCTTGCCGGCACGCCGCTGCCCGAAGTCGATCATGCCGCGCCCTTCAACCGCATCGCGCTGTCGGCGGCGCACGTGGTCGCCGATCCCTTCGCGAACGCAGATCCTTCCGGCGGCGGCTGCATCGACTGGGACAAGACGCTCGAATATCGCCGCTATCTCGCGGGGCTCGGGCTCGGCATTGCCGAAGCGATGGATACCGCGCAGCGCGGCATGGGCCTCGACTGGCAGGAAGCGCTGCAACTGATCCGCCGCACGCGCGCGGAGCTCGCCGATTCGCGCGTGCCGATCTTCAACGGCTGCGGCACTGACCATCTCGATCCCGCATCCGTCGATTCGCTCGATGCCGTGGTCAGCGCGTATCTGCAACAGGTCGATGCCATCCAGACAGCCGGCGGCCGGCTGATCCTGATGGCGAGCCGCGCGCTGGCCCGCATCGCGCGAACGCCGGACGACTACGCGACGGTGTATCGCCGGGTGCTGGCGCAAGTGGAGCAGCCGGTGATCCTGCACTGGCTCGGCGACATGTTCGATCCCGCGCTCGCCGGCTACTGGGGCACCGACGATCTCACCGCCGCCCGCGACGTGGCGCTCGAAGTCATGCGCGAATCCGCCGCGAACGTGGACGGCATCAAGGTCTCGCTGCTCGACAAGCAGCGCGAGATCGACATGCGCCGCCTGCTGCCCGACGGCGTGAAGATGTACACGGGCGACGACTTCAACTACCCGGAGCTGATCGCCGGCGACGAAGCGGGGTACTCGCATGCGCTGCTCGGCATCTTCGACGGCATCGCGCCCGCCGCATCGGCCGCGCTCGCCGAACTCGCCGCTGGACGCCGCGAGCGCTTCGACGCGATTCTCGCGCCCACGCTGCCGCTGTCGCGCCACATCTTTCGCGCGCCGACGCGCTTCTACAAGACGGGCATTGTGTTTCTCGCGTTCCTGAACGGCCATCAATCGCATATGACGATGCTCGCGGGTCATCAGGCCATGCGCCCGCTGCCCTATTTCGTCGATCTCTTCAAACTCGCCGATGCCGCGGGCCTGCTGCGCCAGCCGGAACTCGCGGTCGCGCGCATGAAGCGCTTTCTCGCCGTCTACGGCGTGTCCCAGGACTGAAGGAGACATTCGATGGGACAACTCATCGCGCGCCGCGACGGCGCCGTGCTGACGCTGGAACTGAGCAATCCGCGCAAGGCGAACGCGCTCGACTTCGCGATACTCGCCGCGCTCGACGAGCAGATCGCGCATATCGAGGAAGACGAGCGCATTCGCGCCGTAGTCTTGCGCGGCACCGAAGGCGGCGCATTCAGTTCAGGCGCGGACATCCGCGAATGGTCCGCGCTGGAGCCGGAAGTCTTCGCGCGCAAATGGGTCGGCGAAGGCAACGAAACGTTCCGGCGCTTCGAGCGCCTGCGCTGCCCGAGCGTCGCGCTGATCGAAGGACTGTGCTTCGGCGGCGGGCTGGAGCTTGCGCTGTGCTGCGATCTGCGGCTCGCCACGGACGCCGCGCGGCTGCGCTTTCCGGAAGTCGCCATCGGCGCGATTCCCGGCTGGGAAGGCGGCGACCGCCTGCAGCGCATCGCGGGGCGCGCGCGCGCGCTCGAAGCCGTGCTGCTGTCGCGCGAGATCGATGCGCCGACCGCGCTGCACTGGGGCGTCGTCAATGCCGTTTGCGCGCCGCAGGACGCCGGCGCGCGCCTTGCCGACTGGACCGCGCGGCTGTGCGAGGTATCGCCGCGCGCCGCCGCATCCGCCAAGGCGCTCATCCTCGATGACACGAAGGACGCGCGCATCGCCTATCCGCGAGCCGCGCTCGACGTGCGCAACAGCGCCGACGCGCAACGCGGCATCGACGCCTTCTTCGCTAAAACCACTGCCGTCTTCTAAACCATGAACGTTCTCTTCCAGCGCACGCATCAACGCTCGTTCGGCACGTGGCCGCTACAGGGCCGGCAATTGCACGACGCCATCGCCGCCGCCATCGAAACGGGTTATCGCGCGATCGACACCGCGCAGCTCTACGACAACGAACTCGGCGTCGGCTCGGCGCTGCGGGCGATCGGCGTGCCGCGCGACGAGTTGTGCATCACCACGAAGATCGCGCCCGCCAACGATTCCGGCGAACGCTTCATGCCGACGCTGCGCGAAAGCCTCGACAAGCTGAAGGTCGAACAGGTCGACGTGCTCCTGCTGCACTGGCCGCCCGCCGACGGCGACGTCGCGCCTTCGGTGCGAAGGCTCGAAGAGGCACAGCGCGCTGGACTCACGCGGCATATCGGCGTGAGCAACTTCACTGCCGCGATGATGCGCGACGCCCGCGCCGCGACGACGCTGCCGCTCGTCACGAATCAGGTCGAGTTTCATCCGCTGCTGGACCAGCGCATTTTGCTGCGTGCCGCGGCCGAGACCGGCATTCCGCTGTCGTCGTATTGCTCGGTCGCGCGCGGCGAAGTCTTCAAATATCCGCTGTTCGGCGAGATCGGCGCGCAGTACGGCAAGAGCGCCGCGCAGATCGTGCTGCGCTGGATTCTCCAGAAGGGCGTGCCGGTCAACACCATGTCCACGCAGCGCAGGAACATCGAGGCCAATTTCGATGTAATGGACTTCACGCTGTCGAGCATCGACATGGAACGCATCGATGCGCTGAACGCGACGAACTACCGCATCGTCAATCGGGACCGGGTGCCGCATGCGCCCGATTTCGACTGATCGCGACGCAGGCTAGCCGACAAGGACAACGACATGAGCCATTCCCTGCTTTACGAGGAGATCGAACCGGGTCTCGCCTTCGCGACATCGGGCATCGTGGTGACGGAAAGCCACGTGGTGCAATTCGCGGGCATTTCGGGCGATTTCTTCGATGTCCACATGGACGATGAATTCGCGCGCGGCGTCGGCTTTCCGGGGCGCGTCGCGCACGGCCTCCTGTGCCTCGCGATGGTCGACGGCCTCAAGAACCGCGCGGCCACGCAACTGGCCGCCGTCGCGACGCTCGAATGGACGTACCGCTTTCACAAGCCTGTGCTGATCGGCGACAGGATTCAGGGGCGCATCGCCGTGCTCGACAAGCGGCCGACGCGGCGCGCCGATCGCGGCATCGTGCGTCTGCAGGTGGAAGTGCGCAACCAGGACGGCGTGCTGATCCAGGACGGCATCAACGTGCTGATGGTTCGCGCTTGCGCGGACGGGCCACGAGGAACGATGAAATGAAACGTGCAAACCTGACCGATCCGGACGCCATGGCTGCCGCGATCTTCGACGGCGCGGTCGTCGTATTGAGCGGCTCGGGCGGCGGCCTGGTCGAACCCGATCACATCACGTCGGCCATCGAGCGGCGCTTTCTGGCGACCGGGCATCCGCGCGATCTCACGCTGATCCACGGACTCGGCATCGGCGACGGGCTCAGCAGCGGCGTCAGCCGCTTCGCGCACGAAGGCATGGTAAAGCGCGTCGTCGGCGGTCACTGGACGTGGTCCAAGCCGATGCAGAAGCTCGCCCGCGAGGAGCGCGTCGAAGCCTACACGATGCCCGCGGGCGTCATCCAGACGCTGATCCGCGAAGCGGGCGCGGGGCGCCATGGCCTCGTGACGCACATCGGTCTGGACACCTTCGCCGATCCGCGTCACGGCGGCGGCCGCGTCAACGCCCGCGCACGCGACGATCTTGTCGAAGTCATCACGCTCGGCGGCAAGGAACTGCTCTGGTACAAGCCCTTCGAGATCGATTTCGCGATCGTGCGCGGCACGACTGCGGACATGCAGGGCAATCTCACGTCGCGCGAGGAACCCGCCGACATCGACGCGTTCGCCGCCGCGCTCGCCGCGCACAACGCGGGCGGCCGCGTGTTCGCGCAGGTCCGCGACGTATCCGCGACGCCGATCACGCCCGCGCGCGCGGTAACGGTGCCGGGCGTGCTCGTCGACGACATCTGCGTCCACGCCGAGCAGAAACAGACGACCGGCGCCGCCTACGATCCCGCCATCAGCGGCGAGTTGCCCGCGCCGGATACGCGCACGCCGCCCGCGTTGCCGCAAGGCATCCGCTACATCATCGCGAAGCGCGCTGCGCAAGAACTGATGCCGGGCGCGTGCGTCAACTTCGGCTACGGCCTGCCCGACGGCATTCCGGCCGTCGCGCATGCGGCGGGCGTCGATATCAGCTGGACGGTCATCGAACAGGGTTCGCACAACGGCGAGCTGCTCGGCGGCGACCTCTTCGGCGCGACGCGCCATGCGAGCGCCATCCTCAAGTCCAACGACCAGTTCGATTTCTTCAGCGGCGGCGGCATCGACATCGCCTTTCTGGGCATGGGCGAACTGGATGCGCAAGGCAACGTCAACGTGTCGTGGCTGGGCGAGAACATCGTCGGGCCGGGCGGCTTCGTCGATATCACGCAGCGCACGCGCAAGGTCGTGTTCTGCGGCACGTTCGAAGCGAAGGGGCTGGACGTGGAACTCGCCAACGGACAGGTGCATATCCGCCGCCACGGCGCGGTGCCGAAGCTCGTGCCGCAAGTGCGCCACATCACGTTCAGCGGCAAGCGGGCGCGCGCCGATGGCCAGCAGGTGCTCTACATCACGGAGCGCGCCGTGTTCGAGCTCGCCGCCGACGGCTTGCGGCTGATCGAAGTCGCGCCGGGCGTGGACCTCGTGCGCGACGTGCTCGAGCGCATGCCGTTCGACGTGGCGCTGCATCCGTCGCTGCGCGAGCGCAAGGAGCACGCATCCCATGCATCGCACGCGGCGGCATCCAGCGAAGGCTGACCGGAGATATCGATGGATTTCACGCTCGGCGACACGCAGAAGATGATGATCGAAACGGCGCGGCGCTTCGTGCGGACCGAGTTGCAGCCGCTCGAACAACAAGTGGAAGACGAAGGCGCGCTGCCGCACGATATCGCGCGGGGTCTGCAACAGCGCGCCCGCGCGCTCGGACTGTACGCGGTCAACATGCCCGCCGAACTCGGCGGCGGCGGCCTGAATACCGTCGATTCGATGCTCTGCGAGGAACAGTTCGGCCATAGCTCGGACATTCTCGTGCGGCGCGCGTTCGGCAACGTCTACGACGCGCTGCTCGCCTGCGAAGGCGAACAGATCGACCGCTGGCTCCGGCCATCGGTGGAGGGCGAGCGCACGTGCGGGCTCGCGATCACCGAAACGGGCGCCGGTTCGGATGCACAAGGCATCAGAACAACGGCGCGCAAGACGGCGTCGGGCTGGGTGCTCAACGGCAGCAAGCACTTCATCAGCGATGCGCAATGGAGCGACTTCTTCCTCGTCTCGGCGCGCACCGGCGAAAAGGAAATCTCGCTCTTCGCGGTGGACAAGAACCTGCCCGGCTTCACGCTCGGCAAGGATCAGCAGATGATGGGGCTGCGCGGCACGCCGCATCACGAACTCTTTTTCGACGATGTCCCGCTCGAACCGATGGCGCTCATCGGCGGCCAGGGCGAAGGCTTCAGGCTGGCGATGAACATGCTCGGACGCGTGCGGCTCGCGTTGATCGGCGCGCGCGGCATCGGCAAGGCGACCCACGTGCTGGAGATGATGATCGAATACGCGGGCGAGCGGCGGCAGTTCGGCACGCGCATCGGCGACTTCCAGATGATCCAGCAGCTCATCGCCGATAGCGTCATGGAAATCAACGCGGCGCGTCTCATGCTGCTCAACACCGCCGCGATGATGGACGCGCAACAGGACGCGCGCGAGTGGATCTCGATGGTCAAGGTGCAGGCGTCGGAAACGCTCGGGCGCGTGGTGGACCGCGCGGTACAGGTGTTCGGCGGCATGGGCTTCTGCAAGGAGCTGGCCATCGAACGCTATTACCGCGATGCGCGCGTCTACCGCATCTTCGATGGGACGTCGGAGATTCATCGCGGCATCATCGCGCGTCAGGCGATGAAGCGCGGCGCGGCGCTGTTCGATCTTCACCGCTAGGACCGACATCGACATGAGCAAGGTCATTTCCGCCGACGCAGCCGCGCAACTGCTTCACGACGGCGATATCGTCAGCATCAGTTCGTCGAGCGGCCTCGGCTGTCCCGACAAGGTGCTGGCGGCCATCGGCGCGCGCTTCGAACGCGAGGGTCATCCGCGCGGCATCACGACACTGAACCCGATCGCGGCGGGCGACATGTACGGCGTGAAGGGCATCGATCATCTCGCGCGGCGCGGGCTGCTCGCGCGCACGCTGGCCGGATCGTATCCGAGCGGGCCGTCGTCGCTGCCGATGCCCGACGTGTGGCGCATGATCGTCGACAACGAGATCGCGGCGTACAACGTGCCGAGCGGCATCCTCTTCGACATGCATCGCGACGCCGCCGCGCGCCGCCCCGGCGTGCTGACAAAGGTCGGCATGGGCACCTTCGTCGATCCCGAACTGCAAGGCTGCGCGATGAACGCCGCCGCGCGCGCGAAGCCGATCGTGCGCAAGGTGTCGTTCGACGGCGGCGAATGGCTGTATTTTCCGGCCATCGCGCCGCGCGTCGCGATCATCCGCGCGACCACCGCCGACGAAGCCGGCAATCTCTCCTACGAGCACGAAGGCGCGCTGCTGGGCGGTATCGATCAGGCGCTCGCCGCGCGCAACAACGGCGGCATCGTGATCGCGCAGGTCAAGCGCGTGGCGCGATCCGGCACGCTGCGGCCGCAAGACGTGCGCGTGCCATGCAATCTGGTCGATTACATTGTCGTCGATGCGGATCAGTGGCAGACCACGCAGACGCCGTACGATCCCGCCATCAGCGGTGAAATCTCATTGCCGATGCACGCGTTCGAAACCACGCCATGGGGCCCGGAAAAGGTCATCGCACGCCGCGCCGCGATGGAACTCGCGCACGGCTGCGCGGCCAATCTCGGCTTCGGCATTTCGGCGAACGTGCCGCGCATTCTGCTCGAAGAAGGTCTGCACGGCGAAGTGACATGGGCGATCGAACAGGGCGCGGTCGGCGGCGTGCCCTTGCTCGGATTCGCGTTCGGATGCGCGTCGAATGCGGATGCCATCGTGGCGTCGCCGAATCAGTTCACGTACTTTCAGGGCGGCGGCTTCGATATCGCGCTGCTGTCCTTTCTTCAGGTCGATGGCGACGGCAGCGTGAACGTGTCGCGGCTCGCATCGAAGCCGTATCTGACGGCCGGTTGCGGCGGTTTTGTCGATATCACCGCGCATGCGAAACGCATCGTGTTTTCAGGTTTCTTCACGGCCGGCGCGAAACTCGACGTGGGCGGCGGCACGCTTTCGATTCTCGCGGAAGGCCGCACGCGCAAGTTCGTCCAAAGCGCCGAACAGATCACGTTCAACGGGCGCATCGGACGCGAGCGCGGGCAGCGCGTGACGTATGTGACGGAGCGCTGCGTCATCGAGTCGAGGGACGATGGCCTGACCGTGTGTGAGATCGCGCCCGGCGTGAATCTGCAACGCGACATTCTCGATCAGGCCGACATTGCATTGAAGGTCGCGCCCGATCTTCGCACGATGGACGCCGCGCTCTTCACCGATGCGCCGTTCGGGCTGCGGCTCAAGCCGGACGTGCAAGCGCGCTCATAGCAGCTCAGCAGCACGCGAACAGGCGCTCGCGGCAGATGCGCAGGGTCTCGTCGGCGGGGCGCGCCCACCAGTCGAGCCGTGAGAAGATCTCCACTTCGACGGGACCGCCGAAGCCCGCGCGCTCCACCGCCGCACGCAGACGTCGAAGGTCGATCACGCCATCGCCCATCATGCCGCGATCCTGCAGCGGATCGCGCGTCTGAACGAGCCAGTCGCAGACATGCAGCGCGAGTATGCGTCCCGCCGCCCGCGCGATGGCCGGCATCAGCGCCGGATCCCACCACACGTGATAAGCGTCGATGGCCACGCCGAAATGTCCGTCGCGCGATGGATCGAGCGTGTCGCACCAGTCGAGCGCCTGATCGAGCGTGTTGAGCAGGCTGCGGTCGGCGGCATAGACGGGATGCAGCGGTTCCAGCGCGATGCGCACGCCCGTCTCCTGCATGGCCGGCTGCAACGCGGCGAGGCCGTCGAGAATTTGCGCGCGTGCATCGTCGATATCGCGCGAACCGGGTGGCAGGCCGCCCACCACCGCGACCAGCACCGGCGCGCCGAGCACGGCGGCGGCTTCCAGCGCGCGGCGGTTGGAGTCGATGGCCGCGCGCCGCCCCGCCGCATCGTTCGCCGCGAAATACGCAGTGCGGCAATATGCGTTGACCTTGAGGCCCGCCGCGCGAATGGCGCTGGCCGCAGCTTGCGGTTTCGTCTCGTCGATTTCCTGACGCCACGGCGTGATCCAGCCGAAACCCTGTTCGGCAATGCGCGCCGCCGTCGTCTCGATCGCCTCGCGATAACCCAGCGTGGCGGTGTTGATGCAGCAGAGATCGCCGCGTCCGTTCAAGTCGCGCATGGTCGTCCTCAGAAGCGCTGGATCATCAGGCCGCCGTCGACGCGCACTTCCTGCGCCACGGTGTACGGCAGCAGCCCCGCCGCCATCGTGCGGATCACGCGCGCGACGTCTTCGGGCTGGCCCCAGCGCGGCGTGGCGGTCATGCCTTCGGCGATCAGCGCATCGTACTTGCCCTTCGACGGCGCGGTCATCTCCGTGAGAATCAGTCCGGGCTGCACCTCGAATACGCCGATGCCGTGCGACGCGAGCCGCAGCGCGAAGAGACGCGCCGCCATCGACGATGCGCTTTTGGACATGCAGTATTCGCCGCGTTCGACGCTCGCCACCACCGCGTTCGACGACGTCACGAACACGATGCTGCGCGCGCCTTCCTCGGTGGGCGGTCGCGTTGTCATCGACCGGGCGACGGCCTGCGTCAGAAAGAACGTGCCGCGCGTGTTGATGTCGAAGCAGCGGTCGTAGCTTTGCGCGTTCACGTCGAGCAGATCGCCGCGGTTCAGCACGGACACGCCCGCGTTGTTCACCAGACAATCGACGCCGCCGAAGCGTTCGTCGATCGCGGCGAGCACGCCCGCGTGCGCGTCGATATCGCTGATATCGAGGTCGAAGCTCGCGCAACGGCGCCCGAGCGCTTCGACTTCGGCTTCGAGCGCGCGCAGCCGGCCGGGGTCGTTCAAGGCGATGGCGGCGATATCGAAGCCTTCGGCGGCGAGCGCCAACGCGACGGCGTGCCCGATCCCGCGCGAGGCGCCGGTGACGATTGCGGTTCTGCTCATGCTCATGCCTTAAGCAATTGACGCGCGATGATGACGCGCTGAATCTGGTTCGTGCCTTCGTAGATTTGCGTGATCTTCGCGTCGCGATAGAGACGTTCGACTTCGTAGCCGCGAATGTAGCCGCTGCCGCCGAAGATCTGGATGGCGTCGCTCGTGTGCTGCACGGCGGCGTCTCCGGCGAAGCATTTCGCCATCGACGCGGCAGCGGTCGCCTCGACGCCCGCATCCATTTTCGATGCCGCCGAGCGCACGAGCAGGCGCGCCGCTTCGGTGTCCTTCGCCATGTCGGCGAGCATGAACTGGATGGCCTGGAACTCGGCAATAGGCTGGCCGAACTGCTTGCGCATCTTCGCCTGTTCGATGCCCGCCTCCAGCGCCGCCTGCATGATGCCGACGGCCAGCGCGCCGATGCCCACGCGCCCTTTCTCGAGCACGCTCATCATCATGTGGAAGCCGCGCCCCTCGGTGCCGAGCAACGCGTCGGCGGGGAGTTTCACATCGTCGAAATGCAGTTCTCCGACTTGCGACGCGCGCTGCCCGAGCTTGTGCTCTTTCGGCCCGCGCGATACGCCCTTCGACGCGCAATCCACGATGAAGATGCTCATGCCGCGCTTGCCCGCGCCGGGGTCGGTGCGTGCCAGCACGAGGGCGACGTCCGCGACGGGCGCATTGTGTATCCATAGCTTCGAGCCGCTGAGCGACCAGCCTTCGCCATCGCGCACGGCCGTGGTCTTGACGCCGGAAACATCGCTGCCCGCGCCCGCTTCGGTGATGCAGTACGCGCCTTTCGATTCCGCGCGCACCAGCGGCCCGAGCCAGCGGTCGATCTGCGCGGGCGTGCCGTGCTTGCCAAGCAAGGTGCCGAGCAGTTCGACGAGCCCGCACTGATCCGCCACCGACGAGTAACCGCGGCTCAACTCTTCCATGACGATGGAATAGGCGAGGCAGTCGAGCCCCGCGCCGCCCATCGACTCGGGCACGGTGATGCCGAAGAGGCCGGTTTCGCCCATCTGCCGGTATATGTCGGCAGGAAAGCATTCTTCGCGGTCCAGCCGCTCTGCTTCAGGGCGGATGACTTCATTGGAAAAGCGCCGGGCCATGTCGGCGACCTGTTGATGCTCGGTGGAAAGAATCACCTCGTCTCCCTTCGTCATGCGCTAATTTGACGTTACTTTATGCCTGTTAGATCGATCTAGCAAGCGGGTAATCGTCGCGGGATTCGAGGGGATGTTCTCGGCTGATTGGGTGTGATGGCATTCGTTGCACGCCGGTGCATGCCGGCGTGCGAACCTCGAAAACGCGTCAGCCGCGCGCTTCCGTACCTTGCAACGCTTCATGCGTGTGAGCATGTCTCGCGCCATATTTGAGTTCGAAATGCGCGCCTTTGCCGCTTCGCGTCGGCGGGAAATGCTCGCCTTCGACGCACGTCACTTCAAAGGTATCTTTGCCGTCGTCGTGAACCACGGCATAGATGCCCGAGACTTTTACGATCTCGCCGGGCTCGTATGAATTATCGCCTGCCATCTTCTTCTCCAGAGTCAAAGGACATTCAATCCACAGCAACCACCGTGCCAAGCACAGGCACGTTTATTTCGGATGTCTGATTACCCGCTCAAAGCGCCATTGCTTCGATCGCATCGCCGATACGCTCGACATCATCGTAATGAACCATATGCCCGGAGCCCTGCACGACTGAAAGCACGCTCTGTCCAATCGCCTTGGACAAGCGCCCCGACTGCGACTCTGGATCAGCGATCTTGTCGTCGCTGCCCGCGAAGATGCGCACGGGTACATCGATCTCACCGTATCGCTCCGACATCCAGGCCGCAGCCGGAATCATGTACGCGGCATCTTCCGCGGTCGCGCGCATCTGCGACGGGCGCAAGACCAGTTCGCGCGGCACATACGTATGAAACGAATCGGGGACGGCGCGCGGTGCGAACATCGCATCGATCGTGCGGTCGTACATCATGCGGCCGACGATCGGCGAGACGGTATAGCGCATGACATCGCCAAGCACCGGAATCGCGGCAGGCGCGCTGATCGCAACGTCCGCGCGCGGCGTCGGATAGAAATAGCCGGAGATCAATGTAATCCCGCGAATGTCCATCTTCGGATCGAGCGCCATAGCGGTCGCGACGAGACAGCCGAGCGAATGCCCGACGATGAGCGCATCCGGCAGGCCCAGCTTCTGCAGCGCCCGCTGGATCAACGCGGCCTGAGCCTGCGGTGTCCACATGCGATCGCGTGGGCGGCTGCTATGTCCGAAGCCGGGACGATCGAATGCGATGACGCGATGCCGCGCCGTCAGGCGATCGAACATGCCACTCGCGAAGTAATCCTGGGCCGTGACAAGATTGCCATGCAGCAGTACGACGATGGGGCCTTCGCCTTCATCGAGATAGTGAAGGCGCACGCCATCGACATCGATGAACTGTCCGAAGGGCGGAAAATCGCGCTCCGCACGGCGCGCCCGCATGGCGGTCCACGCCGCGATGCCGATCGACGCGGCCGCCGCGCCGCCGAGCAGCGCGTTCCGCAAGAGCGTTGAATTTTTTTTCGATGTGACTCGCATAGTCGGTGCCTACCATTGGTTGGGTACAACTGTATGACCTGGTTTGCAATGCGTGTACCCGCGCGCCCGGCCAAAGCGCCGCGATTACGAGACTGCACAGCAAGCTTTCGGCTTCATGGCATACGCGTTGCTGATTCGCAATCAGACCGATGTCATCGAACCGCTTCGATCATCGGCCCTTTCTTCAACGCGGCCCGTGCGCCGCGTCACGCCAGTGCGATTTCCTGCTCTGAGACCGCGGCAGCATCACCGTAAGCGACTGCGTTCGGGTCCTCTTGGTGGCTGTCACCCAATCCGTTCACCTTTTCATGATTCGCGCCAGGCCCGTGAAGGGATACGTGCGCGCTAAAGGAGTCCTTCAAATGTTCGTGCATAACAAACGTCTGCAATACACCGTCCGTGTCGCCGCTCCGAATCCGGGTCTCGCCAATCTTC
>NZ_FCNX02000022.1 GCF_001544835.2 Caballeronia fortuita
ATAACTACCGACAATCATCCCGGTCGACCGGCCAAGATGATTGTCGGTAAACCGGCCATGCTGCTTGACGCTATCTACAGTCCTTCGCGCGAATTCAGCGATAGGCTATCCGGACGCAGGTTCGCCTGTTGCGCCTGTTGGCCCACCACGGACCGGAAGAACGTTCGGAACACCCAAAGAACATCGTCGCCGTAGTCATTGACCCAACGCAGACAATGGACCACGACTTCAGCATAGTCGTCGAGTGGAATCGGGCTGAATGGGGTCGATGCATTGTCGTAGGCTTCCCGATAGCGCCCAACCGTCGCCTTGTCGACGTACTTGTCATGGATGGCATATTGCGGTGGCAACATGCAGGAGACAGAAAGCTTTCTCCAATACCGGAGCGTCCACGCGATTTCCCACTTGGCACCAGATGTCGGCAGATTTTCGATGAAAGCCAGGACAGTCTCGACCGACAGATCGTTGATCGTCCTGAACCCGGTGTCGCCTGGCGGTCCGAGATACAGAGATTCCTCATTGAACAACTGGAATAGCCTCGCCAGTCGGGTCTTGCGACTGGCCATGCTCCCATACGAGCGAATCCACACAGACACCGCGAAATGAGGGATTTGATAAAAGAGCAACGCCTTGGAAATGCGCAACCAATGAACGAAGCGTTGCGTCGTTAGGTTGAAGTCAAGCGCGTTCACGTAATCAAAATTGAGCCTAGCGCCCTTGGCCACGACATGTGGGTAACATGTAAAATTCCAAAGGCCATCGCCGAACTTGCTTAGCGGAGAAACCGCAATGGAATCCCATTCTTCGACGGGGATGTCGGCCAACGAGATGAGGCCGGCAGGCACATCCTCATGCTCATCGTCTTCGTCGCCATCAACGAAATAGCCAGCAGCGTCGGGACCGGCTTGCGCCAGCAGCGCATCCTCTTCGGCATCCTCCTGGATCAGCGAATCTCCCAGATCCCTGACCGCAGCTTCGATGCCTTCATCCCAGAACATCCGTTTGCTCATGCGGCACCTCGCATTATGCGCGGCAGAATGTACGCGTCGGTCCTCGCCAAGGCCACACCATCAGCGACCTCCGCACGATTGCTCCAGTTGTCCAGCACCCATTGCCAGCCGACACGCTCATCCTCGTAATTGATGGCTCACTCCGGCGCCGGAATAATCAAGCGCAGGTCATCGAGGTCACGGATTCGGCGTGCCACCCATGGTAACGCTTCCTTGAAGATGAGCGCCCTGTCACACATCGAGCAACGGTTGAAGAATCGGCAACGCTCGCCAGCGCTAACAAATTTTTCTGCGCCCGGCCAGGTGGGTGCCAAGGCGTCTGTGCATGCCGCAATGTAGGTCTGGCCGACAGGAGACATCAGGTGAGTGACCTGATCTTGAGTGAGGTGCAACGGATCGTCCGCGCGCCCAAGGCGCAGATGCTGTTGCCTAACGTGGCGGGTGCCTCGCACAGCTTCCCGTAGTTCTTGCAGGGTCGCACTCTGCGCAAGCCGTGCATGGTAGCTGCGAAAGTCCGCGACGTGCCGCTCCTGCAACTTCCTGATCTGCTGATTCTTAAGTTCTGTCGCACCGACATCGTCGTCGTAATGGACGGACGTCGTGTCAACGTCGGCGTGGCCTTGCAGTCCCTGCATCTGATCGATGCTCAAGCCTTGCCGTCGCCGCGCAGTCTGCACCGTGGTACGCAGGCGACGGGATTCAAGGACTGGCCTCCTGGCATCGGTGTGCACCGGGATGGCATGGCGCGTGAGGAATGTAGCACTGTACAGCGGGATCGCACCGCTTGTGACGCTGGTAAGCATGGTCCCCGTCTTCATCCACAGATTCTTGACCGGCAGGAATTGCCAAAGCTGGCCGGGCAGGAAGTGCGGCGAGGACGAGTGTCGAGTGACCATCTTCTCGACAAACCTTAGTACCCGATAAACACCGTAGGGCGACTTTCTGTTTGTTCGGTGCGACACCGCTTTCCCCGTTCGTTGCTTGCTGCTGTAGATGATGCAGTAATGTTCATCCACGAGGTCAGACTCAATATGGCTGTCGAGCGGCAGGCTGAGCGACAGCACGGATTCCAGGTTCCACCCGGTATTGATCTGCACGAAGAGGATAAATGGATAGAGCGATGCGGCCGAGAAGGCGAAGTGGCTGAAATAGGCGTTCTGGCCGTGGCTCATCTCTTTACCCTGCGGGCCGAAAGACATCGCCTGGATCGCCCGGCGCGCACGCCCATGGGCGGATTGCATCCCTTGATACATGGCGCGCTGCTCCTCCATGGAGAAGGTCATTGTCGCTTCCTCAAGTGGCATGCCAAGCGGCCAAGTCGGATGAATGTTGTACGCCGTGGCCATCGCGCGCCATTCCGACTCAACGGATGTTAAGGAAGATTTTGCCCGGTACCGGCTTGAGCGAACATTGACCAGTACGCCGTCGTTATCCACAAACGGCGCAGCTCGGCCAAGCTGCGCAAGGAATGACGACATCTTGTCAATGACGTACTTGATATCTTCGAGGCAGGCGCCAACCAAAGCGTTGAGCGTAGCTCCCGGATAGCTTTCGGATACTTGTTCGGTCGCGCGCGGGCCTGGCGGCCACTCGATCACCGGTCCGACAACGGGAGATCCGCCATGCTTCTTCTGGAGGGCAAGAATGGCGTTACGAAGGTAGCTATACAGTTTGCGGTTGCTCGCCCTACCGGAATGCTTTCGCATCAGCCACGCGTGAAAAAGACGGCCGGTGGCATAGCTGAGGTCTGCCACGTTAGTGGGAACGCTTTGCAGCGGCTCGTCGCTGTTAAGAAACGCGATGAAGTTCTCGATACCGAGATGCGACGATTGGTAGGACTGGAACGCGCGGGGCTTCAGCGCGAAGTGCAGGCTGACGCCGACGAGCAACTGCTGGATCAGGAAGCGATGGTGCGGATAGGCGTCGGCGAGCGCCGAAAGATCGCGGCTGAAGACTGGTTTCCGCGGATTATGTGTCTCGTACTGCATCACGAGGTCGACCGCGCTGAATTCTGGCAGGCGAGTGCGCGCTTCCCGACGCGCCGCCAGGCTGACGGGGTCGTTGGGAAGCGCAGCGACGGTCAGGGCCCGCGTGGTAGGCGTCTGAACGGTTGTAGCGCCCGATTTAGAGAACGGTCGAGGTCTTTTGGCCATACCAGCCATATAGACACACGAACTTGACAATATTGTTTCCGCCGCCAAATGAGAGAGAATAGCCACACATCGAGTGCAGACAGATAACAAAACGACTGCCACAAGAAGCCCTAACCCCTGAGTCGCCCACCACGACACCACACGTTCCACCGTTCCCTGCGCGATAAATTTCGGACAGGCGATGTATCGTGCGCGGCATCAACGGCGATGGAAACGGCAGGCTGTGAGCATCCGCCAGCAGCGCGAGCATCGTCCAAACATCATCGGAGGACCATTCGCTTAACGGGCTAAGTGTGAGCGCCCCAGTTCTGCTTCTCACCGGATGATCGGCGTTATCGCGTCGCTCGGTCATTGCCACCGCACGTGAGGCACTTTCATCCCTGCGCAGGCCCAACACCGTTATGACTTCGCGAGCGCCGTCATCTGCCGCCTGGCGTTCGAGCAATGTTCGAAGTCGACCTCCCGGGCGTACCTTCCAAGTATCCGCACATGGTCGGGTCCGCCTACCGTCTCGCACACCGTTCTCTGGCGTGCGCGCCAACGTTCCCCGCCCTATCGTCGAGACGACGAACTGGCTTGCCAAAGAAGGCGTCGTGACATGGGTTTGCACTGGCAAGGCCGACGCTTCGATATACAACTGCAGCTCGTCCAACACTGAGTGCAAGAAGTTTGCGATCGTCGGATTCTCTATCGTAGTGTCGACCGACTGAACATGGTGGGTGAACGTCGTGCCGCCAGCACGGCGAATCGCCTCAACCATCAACACCAGAGCACACGTGCTGTCCTTGCCGCCCGAATAGGCGCAGCTGAGGCTATGCCCAAGTTCGATGTATCGCTGCATGACGCCGATCGCGGCTTCCATCTTCGATACAATTTCCTGTTCCATCTTGCTCGCTCCAAAAGAATAGGAGCGACCCTAACGGGATGCGCTCCCGAAAGGGTTAATGGTCTAATTCAAATCAAAAGGTCAGCCGTCGCTCGTTGCGCCTCTTCCAGACCGTCGTGTGCTGCGGCAAACATGTCTGCTTGCCGTGTTGCTCGATCCAGCCGCGGAAGCGACTTCGCATACCGGCTCACGCTGGTACCGTCGAAACTGTCCGCACCGGCGGCCGCGCAGATGCGGATGCGCCGCGCCGAGTTCACGCGACCGACGTGCAGGTAGCAGTGGCGGCGTCGAGCGAGCGAACCCCACACGTGCGCCGTCTGCTCTTTCCACTCTGTCGAACCGCCAATGAAGATGCCCACAGCAGGCGACAGCAACGAGGCGATATCTTCGACCTGCATACCGTTCTGAACTGCGATCAGCATCCGGCACGGCATCCCGCGAAGTCGTTCCAGCCATTTCAGCGAGTAGTCGAGCGAGGCCACGCCACCCATGACGATGTCCGGAAGGACAAGCCAATCGGCCCGCTCGCCAAGCCGTTCGACAGCAACAGTAAACGCGTGCTCATCGAAGGGCAGGCCCTGCTGGAACGCGGTCCAAGCGCCGTTATCCAATGCGTAGCGATCGAAGCCCTCGGTACGCAACTCCCCCTTAGCCGAGACCAACAAGCGCCAGTCTGCGCCCTTGAGTGCGGCGAGGTTGCGGCGGGTGCCCGTGCGGCTCGCGTAACCGACGAGCGGCTGCCGATGCATGGCGATCCGCTCTTCGATTTCCGGGTCATCGTCAACAGATCCATCGACTGCGTAGTACTCGGCGTACGCCATGAAGGCTTGCGCGTAGCCGGTCTTCTGGCCGCTGGCGTATTGCTCCAGCCACGGCGGCGTCATTGGTTAACCCCGTTTTGGGGTTGCACTCTGCCACCGATGATCAGGAAAACCTTCGTATCGACGTTGCGGACCCACGGGCGAACTTCACCCGCGTGCGTCGCGGTTCCTGCGATATAGCTAATTGCCGCTTCGAGGTTGGGAAACCGCTGGGGCGATGCGCCCAGCTTGGCTGCTTCAAACATGAGAACACTCGACAAAAGAGAATGCGGAGCGACCCCAGCGGGCCGCTTGCCCGCAAGGGTTGATAAAAAAGTTTGACGTCGGTCTGTGCCACTTACTCGATCAGCTTGATGCTTTGCCACCAGCGACCGCCCGAAGGCAGGTCTCTAACAAAAGTGAAGTTCTCCGCTTCGTCGCGCGTGAGCTCGATCACCCCGCCCTTCAAGATGGCCGCCTGGAGATAGACGACGTTCGCGAGGGCGAGCGCGCCGTGCTGTTCAGCGATGCCGGTCAGCGTTTCGACGGCATCCAGCAGTTCCGCATTGAACTGCTTTGCGTCAGCAGCGAGGCGCAGCGACACGTCAGCGTCGGCAATCGCGACGACCACCGCATTGCATTGGGCTTGTGGGTCGTCGGGCTCGTACTGCTCGGGTTTGATCCAGCTTCGGATCACCATGTCGTTCAGTACGTCGTCAACGAAATCAGTGCAGGAATAGGCCATGGAAGGCTCCAGTCAAGAAGTGGAAAAAAAGTTGCCGCTATCAGATGCGACGCAAACGGCCGTTATCGAACGCAGATGCGCGACGCAAGTACGGCGGGCGCGGCGGCTGCGACTGGGCAGTAGCCGGTGCAGCTTGCTGCGCAGGCGGCCGGTGAGGCACCGTGTTCGAAGTGGACGGACTACCGGCTGCCGCGAGCAGCAGCATCAAAAGATTTGCCATAGGGATAGCGCCGGAAGGCGCGAGCAAAGGGTCGGAAAGACGAGAAGCGCCCCTTGTGGGGGCGACTCCCCACAAGGGTTGATAAAGAATCAGGCGGCAAGCGCCTGAACGTCGATGACTGCGTCGGCCTCTGCGACGAGGTCGGGCGTCTGCGAGATGAAGAACTCCCGCTGATACCCACCCTGGCGCAACACCTCCCGCTTCATACGCATGAACTGCACTTTGCGCTCGGGATCGAGCGGGCCGTCTGACTCGTCGCTGAACAAGGTCTGATACGGCTGACCGGTGTTCTGCGCGTGATAGAGCGCGATGCCCCGTGTGAGGCACTCGTTAATCCAGACCTTCTGACCGCCGGACATGACGGAGACCGACTTGCTGCTGTCGGACTCGGCGTCGTGAACCAGGATCTCGAAGCCCTCGCGCAGATCGCCGCTTGCGAGCGTGCGCTGCGTGCGGATCTCCACCGTGAAGCGCATACCGTAGCAAGCGAGCAGCAGCTCGTTGACGGTATGCGTCAGCGCCGGACCCGCGTCATCGATGGTCAACGCGATCACGCCGTCGTTGCCCAAGCCCTTAGCCAGCAGCTTCCACCGCGCGATTTCATCGGAGAGGCGATCGGCGCGCGACTGCGTGGCCGAGAACTTCTCCAACTCCATCGCCAGCGCTTCCGCTTCGGCCTGCAACACACTCTGCGCGCGGATCGATTGCTCGATCCGACCGTCCAATGCAGCAACGGTCTCGCGGTTCGCCGCGATGTCGCGGTCAAGCGTCGCAATCGCTGCTGTAACGTCGACCGAAGCGAGTCGTCCGACCTCCTCGGTAATGCGAGCAAGCTCCGCTTCAATACGCGTCTTCTCAGACTGGTACTTTGCGGTACGTGCGGCACTTTCCTCGGCGATCGAACGCAACTCAGCTTGCGCCGCTTCGAGTCCCGATACGGCGGCATCCAGCAATGGCTTCGTCGCAGCAAGCTCAGCCGCCGCCTGCAGTGCACGGCGAAGCTGCGCCGCCGCATCGGTGATGGCGAGCATTTCGACGCGCTTTGCCGCCAACTCGGCCGGCACGCGAGCCAAGGCTTCGGCCTGCGCCTTCTTCTCGCGATACTCCGCGCGAAGATTTGCCACCGAAACGCGCTGCAACTCCGCTTGCTCTTTCGCTTGAAAGGCTTGCGCGAGCAGCGGACATTGCGCGTGCATCGAATTACCGACACACGGTACCTGCCCCGCCACCGCTGCCTGCTTGCTCAACGTGTCGAAGTGCGCGGCTTTCGTCGTGCCCTGGTTCATCAAGCTGGTAAGCGTTGCATCGAGCGTCGTCAACGTCGCACGTTTGACCTCCAAATCGGCAATGTCGCGCTGTAGGGGAGCGAACCTCGCTTCCTCGCGCGCAATCGCCAACTCGGCCTCCTCGCGCTTCGCCGCCGCACCGAGGATCGCCTCTCGGCGAGCCAGCGTTGCTTGGTGCGTGGCCACGGTTCGACTCAGCACGGAAACGCGCTGCTGGCAACGAACCGCCGCTGCTTGCTCGTCGTCGGCCGCGCTTTTCAGGGCACGCCCCAACTCGTTGCGGCGCACGCCCAGTTCTCGCAGGCGCGCTTCGGTCGTGGCCGATTCGCTCTGCTTGGCCGCAAGGGTCGCCCGCTCTTGAGTCAGCTTGCTCGCATGCTCCAGCGCGGCGTCGCGTTGCTCTCGAGCGGTACGCAAGGTGTTGCCCTGCGCGACGATCGACTGCTCAGCGTCTGCTTTACGTTGCCGCTTTCCGGCGAGCGCACCAAGCTCAGACTGGATGCCTTCGAGCGACTTGCTGAGCACCTTCGCGACCTCACCGGCTTTCGCCGACAACGCCTTCAGGTGGTCGATGCCAAGGAGTTCGGCGAGCAGCGTCTTGATCTCGCCCGCGCCGTAGGACGCGAGCGGCCGCCGGTTCTGAGCCGAGAACACGCTCGTGAAGAACGTTTCCAACGAACCGTTGATCGCCTCGACGCAGCGGTTATACGACTCCGCCTTGCCGTCCGACACCGTTCCGTCTGGCAGCGACACCGGGCGCCACCTACCGTCGACGCCGCGATAGGCCAGGTAGTACTCCGCCTTGCCTGTCTTGCCGGGCTTGCGAAACGTGAAGGACGAGCGATAGCGAATGCCGTCATGCTCCCATTCGAGTTCCTTCAACGCACTGGTGCCACAGATGTGATCCCAGTACGAGAAGGCGTCGACCGACAGCTTCGACGCTCGCGACGGCATGATTGGATATGGGTGCAAGTTGTCCATGATCGTCGTCTTGCCCGCCCCGTTAGGGCCGGTCAAGGCGATCAGACCATCCGGCAACGTCTCCAAATCCAGCGTGACGCTTTCGCGCTTCATGCCATCGCGCACGCCGACGAAGCCTTCCAGTGTCAATTTCAGAGGCCGCATGACAGGTCCTCCGACACGCTCATTGAGGCGGACATCGCTGCCATCTGCGAGTAGAACGCGTCGTCGTCCTCGTTGGGAAACGGCTCGTTCATCACGACGGACGACACAGATCGCACCGGCGCTTTGGGCGCTTGAAGCGTTCCGTCTAGTGCGGCCGCCACGTTGTCGCAGACTCTGCCGAACTCGCGACGCGCGTTCGTCAGAAGCTCTGACCAGCCGCTGTACCCGGTGAGGCTACGGATTTCGGCAGCAGACCACTGGCTTGCATACCCTTCCTGATACGACCAGAGAAGGTGCTGCATTTCGACCGTGGGCGTCACTGCAACTTCGCACGCGCCGGGCGTCGTCGCGACCAGTAACAGCGTCTGACCGGACTGTGCCAGTACCGCGCCGCGGTGTTGACCGAACGGCTGATGCTGAATCGCAGCGGTAAAGCCGGCCAAATCGACCAACGACTTTTGAAGATCACGCGATGAGCAGTCGCCCAAGGCGAACGTGCGAACCCAATTTGGGCCAGCGGGATAAAGACCAAACATGACGCACTCCGTTATGGTGGGCGGAGTGCGGCCCCGATGGGGATCGCTCCCCGCCAGGGTGAAAGAAGAAATGAACTGCTAGAGAAAGGTCCTGCCACTACGAATCGATGCGTCAAAGACGCGGTGAAACCTCTGTTTCGATAGCGACGTTGACAGTCGGCTATCGGAACACGGCTTGCGTGTTCAGGCAAAGGAGCCATGCTGGCCTCCCCTGCATGCGCGGCAACCTACGCCGCGAATAGATCATCGTTGAGCCACGAAAGCTCACTTGCCGAAGCGGACTCGACGAATTCCACGGTCGCATCGGGCATCGGTAGAGCGTCGCCGACATCGTCACTCCGAGCTTCTTGGACAGTCGCCGGCGAAGGCTCCGGTATGCTCGACAATGCGGGCAGCCCGTCATTTGCCAACGGATGCGCCGGCTCCGCATCGCTCAGTCGAGCCAGCACGCCAGCAGCAATTGCGTCCGCGTCCCCCGTTTCCAGTAACTGCAACCGGTCAAGCAAGGGCGCCGGATCGACAACAGCGTGTTCGCACCAGCGCTCGAGCTTCCGATCAATCGACGTTTCGAGGCTGATGCCTTGCGCGCGTGATCGCACGACCGGAAGAATGCGAGCTTCGACTTTCAGCTCGGCCGCATGGCCAAACAGCGCCGCGATCGCGTCACGGTCCACTGACTGCTTGTGCTCCTCGTCAACCTGCCAACGAACTCGCACGAACTTGTCGGTCGCATCGAGCGCGATTGCCGCGAGGCGCTGCATGTCGGGAGGTCCGTCAAAGTCGACGCAGATCGTCTGCCGCGAAGGCGTAACGACCAGATCGGCGTGCGCGCTTCCGACCTCGACATTCCACATGAGAAAGCCTTTGTCGCCTTCCTCACCGTAGTGGAACCGCCCGATGGAACCGGGATAGGCCACGACGCGCCCCGCTCGCTCCCACTGCTGCGCTTTGTGGATGTGTCCAAGCATGAAGGCGTCGCACTCGGCTTCGAACAGGCTGCCCAGCGAGAACTCATGATCGAAGCCCGCCATCGTGACGCCGTGCTCGGTCGTGCAACCGTTGACCGTGCCGTGCGACACGCCGACAGTGCGTATCCCCGCCGCTCTGAGCTGCTGGTTGATGCGGCCTGCGGCGACCAAATAGTTGCTGAGCACAGCTTCGAGGCCCGTACCGGCTTCCTTGGCACCCACCGCAGCCGCCAGTTGACCCTTGTTGACGGTGGGCAAGCAGGTGAACACGACGTCAGCGCCAATCGCGAGGACTTCGCGAAGCTCGTCGTCCGAGAACACCGGGCCGTCTGAGGGGTAGAACCGCCCCTCGTGAAGGCTTACCTGCTGCACGCGTTCCGCAACATAGATTTGATGCGTCGTGGCCATCAGCTCGAAATTGCGCAGCGTACCCGGAGGCTCATGCGAGAACGTGCCCTGCAGCATCAGGACCGGCATGCTGCCGCTCAGACCGTTGATGCGGCGTGCGAGGCGGTTCAACGACGGCGCGTGTGCGTCGAGACGATGATCCGTCGCATCACCCGAGATGACTGCCACGTCGGCATGCGCCAGCACCGCATGGTCGATGCCGAAACCGAAGCATCGGTCCGACTCTTCGATGTTGCCCGGCGCGTAGTGCAGGTCAGAAAAATGTGCGATCTTCAAATCGCCTCCTATGAATGAAAAAGGCCACCCGAAGGTAGCCAGTACTTGCCGATGCGCCGCGCGGGCGCGCTAAGAAAGGGGTTACGTTGAAAGCGTGTCGCGGACTTTCATCAGTGTCTTGCCCAGGAGGTTCTGGCCACGCCACTTCGATTTGTCCGTGATGTCCGGATGATGCTCACCGAGACCCACGCCCCATATCGTGTCGTGGGGACTCGCCTCGACAAGCTCGGTCGGCGGCGTCGCGAGCAACAGCGTTCGCAAGCCGGGATGCTGCGCGAACTTCTCGCGGCATCCGACATAGACGATCGACTCGCGTTTCGCCTTCCACATTTCCAGATCGAAGCCTTTGACCTTGCGGCCGAGGGCTTTTTGTTCCTTCGGCAGATGCGTGGCGAGCACAGCCTCAGCGATGTCCTCGTCGCCAAACAGCTTGGCTTTGGAGAACATCATGAACTGTTCGACACTGCCGAAATCGACGTCGTGATACGAAAAGCGGCACGGATGCCAGTTGCTAAAAGCGTCCTCCGCGCCAAAGAACAGCGTGAAATTGCCGACTCTACGCATTGGGATCTCCTTCGCGCGAACAAGTAGATGGGCCGCCAAAGCGGACGAATTCGATGCGCACGTGTGAGCGCGGTCGAAAGCATTTGAGCAAGCGGTTCTTGCTGAAATGCTCTCATGCGCGAGCGAGAAAGGCTGTGTGACACGAAGAAAGGATGCCAGCCCCCGAAGGGGACTGGCCAAGGTTAGACGTAAGCAGCTTGTGCAATCGCGTCCTGAATTTCGACGTTGAGCGAGGCGGGATCATCGAGCGCGTTCTTGAGACGCACATTCATCGCATCGACATCAGCGATGCGTTCGATCCAGCCGCGACCGTAGGTCTGGTGCGCGTATTTGCGAAAGCCGTTCTGTCGCTCCGGCTGACTTAGGCCCAGACGATGCAGCAAGTCGGACATACGGTGACGCTTGTCTTCCAGCGTCTCATCGGGGTCGGGCGAGTCGTCGTCATGACCAGCTGCGCCGTCGATGCCCGATGGCTCGCCATCGCCTGCCCGGTCGGCCTCAGATTGCTCCTGCTCAGGCTGAACGACCGGATCGCCAACCGACTGTAACGTCCCGTCGGACTCCAACAGCGCCACCGCACGACTGGCAGCATCGAGCGCCGATTGAGCCTCATCCGCACCGTCCAAAAGCGCGCCCAGGTCGATATCGGCATCGAGCACCGTCAACATCTGCTTCTGACGCACGGCCTGGCCGTTATCGTCAATCCGCGTGATGTCAAACTCTTTCTTCGAGAGCCAAAAGCGCGTGCCGGTGAGCCTGCCACGCGCCAATGCCACGGTCTGCATCGCCGAATACGCCTTCTGCAGCACGTAGATCGAGTTGGTCGGCAGCTCGATCAGCCCAAGCCCCTTCACGTCGGGAACCGCAAACAAGAAGTTAGCGGTTAGGTTGCACTTCCGGTCCTGATACTGCGGACAGACGTGAGGATCACAGACGCCATCGGGAATGTCGTCGTCTTGCCGGTGAACGACCAGCCGCCCACCGAAGGATCGACGGGCCCGCTGTGCTCGTGCGTTACGCTCGACCGGCGCGTACGTCTTGCAATAGCGTTTGCCGTCGCGGTCGTACTCCGAGAAGTACTGTCGCCCGGTTGTGGTGTACGCGGCCATCTGGTTCGGCACATTGCGCAGCCAGTCGTCGAACGCAAACATGATCGGGAAGCGGTATAGCCTCAACCCGTGACCGCGATCCTCACCATACAGCCGCAGGATCTCGTCGGCTGTGTCCGGATTGGAAAAGTCGGACCGTCTACAGACGAAGTAATCGACGTTTCTGGGAATCAGCGCGTTCCGAAGCTTCAGCGACGTTTCGAGCAGCTTGCCGATGGCTTCGAACGACTCGCCCGCAGCGACCATGTCGTTGTAGAGCTTGACCGCTTTTTCGTTGGCTTGGTGCGCCCGCGTGAGTACCTTGATACCGGGTCGAATCTTGCCGATCGTGGGCGGGCGAATAGCTCGTTCTTCAACGAGGCTGCGCGGCGCGTGATCGAACATCTGAACAACTGCGTTCATGAGGGTTTCCTTGCAAGAAAGAAGATGGCGTTGGTCCGCAGTGATTCGGCCTGAGATTGCATCTCTCGGGCTGCCGCACTGCCGCGACGTTCGCTTACATGGGAAATGAAGACAGAGCGCTCCGCGTCGCTGAACATCGCGACTCGAGCGACTTCGCACCGCTCACGCCAAACGGGGGACGCGGTGTCCGCCTGCTCGCGCTCGGTATTGATTTGATGCGTGATGGCCTCGGCGATACGCTGATTGAGGCGGTCGGGCAAAAGCATGGAACAGCACCTCCGTTGAGAAAATGTCCGGCCGCAGGAAGCGACAGACGAAAAAAAAGCCCGCTCCGGTCAGGGAGCGAGCTTCTTGAAATTGATATAGAGACCTACGCGCCACGTCCCTTCCGGGGACGTGGCGTGCAGGGAGCGGCCGGCATAGCCGGTGTCGCTCGGTCAGAGAACGTAAAGTCGTTCTCGCGCAGCATGGTCACGCCGCGCAACAGCCCTTTTCGGAATTACTTCCGCCGCAGGAATCACGGAACAGCCAACTCCGATCGTTCTACCCAGATCAGGCTCTGGAGAGAGAACACCCGAAAACCCGGGTTCGAACGATGTACCGGCGCAATTGAATGCAGCACAGGGTACGAGTATCACGGCTGAAATGGGGGAGTGTGTAGCGAGCACACTCAGCACAAGGGAGATTTCCACACCGGTAGCTATCCGGTCGGCGCATGCCAACGCACGAGGCGGGCACGACTTGCAGAAAAAAGATGGACTCCGGGCTTGGAGTCGAGGTCGATGCGTCGGTGACGCGGGGAATGGAGTTGAGTATCCGGGTTAATGACGTACGCGTGCGCTCGAAAGCTCACGAAATTCATGTAGCTTTCGCCCGTTCGACTCTTGCCTAATCAATGAAAATTATATGTGAGAGAGAACACAGACATACCGAAAATCCCATGGCCGTTACCGACCTAGAAGCGCCTGACGATGACCCGAAGCAAACTGCTGCGCTTGGCAACGAGACCGCTGCGCAGAGCGGTCTTCGTCCGTTAAACCGACTGACGAACGACAGTCGTCTCGCACGCATCAACGGCGACACGCTGGCAAAAACGGAACTGCCCTATTACTCGTTGTTCGCGCGTGAATTCCTCCGAGCCGACTTCAACTTCGCGGCCGCAAAGATGACCGTTGCGCGCGGAGGGAAGCTCATCGCGATAGAGTCGGAGTTTCGAGCTGCCGAGGCGTTCATGAAGAAGGCGCTCGCATGGGCAGGTAAGTTTCCAGGTCGACGTGCACCGACTCCGCCTGGGATGGTCACGCTTGAAATCAAGCACGCCATGTCTGGTCGTCTCGTGCGACTCCTCTCGATGTATGACCAGCTTTTCCTCAAGACGATGGAAGCGCTGATGGCGAGAACCATGACGGCTCAAGTGCGCCAATCCGCACTGGAGGCTGCCGAGGCACGCATCAATCAAATCCCTTTCTTGTGCATGCCGGACAACGACCGCTTTGCGCCAGAAGGTGTGCTGCTTCCAGACTCGGATCGTACTCACTGACATCCGATAAGAACGGCCCTGCGCTTCGCGTTTGCCACGCGGTGTGCCTGGACTTGCTCGACCTAACAACGACGGGAGGACCCCGCATGGACTTACGCGAAATTCAACGACTGCATGCGCAGTTCGCACCTGACTCGATGACCATCGATCTGCCGCGGCAGATCGCTGCGCTCCCAGCGCCGGCCGACCTGACGGCAGACGCCAAGACAACCACGTTCAGAATGCGGCTTCCGAAGGCGGTGCCGGTCGCTCGCCGAAGCGTCGTCGCAGTCGCTATCGCCGCTGTCGTGGCCATGGCGGGTATGGGAGCCGCGTCGTTGTACAGATCGGTGGGCGCGCCGTCCGCGCACGAAGTAAAGAACACCGCCGCGCAGCCGAAATCCGACGGCAGCGAACGGCCAACAACGGAAGGACCGGCAGTAGCCCCGGCGACGCGCCCGATCGACGCAGAGCCGCCTCATCCGGTAGCGCTCGCTCCGATGCTAACGGGAAAAGACGTTGCTGCGGCTTCTCCAATCGGTCTGACGGCTGACCAGTTCAAGAATTCGCTGGGTACAACGAGCGGCCCAACAGCGAGCGCAGCAAGCACGGCCGCCATCAAGGCCGTTCCTCCAATCTCGAACGATGTGCAACGCGCGGCTGCCTCGCCTATTCACCAAGCGCGTCGCGAGGCAGAGGTGGCCAGCCAGGCTCCCACTCAACCCGTGGCGTCAGTGCCGCCCGCGCAAGCGGTGACGCAGCCTGCCGCCGACGAACAAGCGTCGCAACAACACGCAGCACCGGCCCGTACGCACAGCTACCGTCATCGCTCGCATTCGCGGGATGAGCAGGTAAGCGATGGCGACACGGGGTCGGCTGCAAGCAAGAAGTCAGCGCCTGCGAACCGCGGCGGGGCGAACGAAGTACAAATGTTTTAAGGAATCGACACCATGAAAACCGAACTCAATATCACGCTTATTGCGCGCGGCTGCGCAATCACCGGCGACATGGTCGTGGATCACGGCATTTCGTTCTTCGGCCTGCTCGACGGCGGCGTCATCTCGACGCAGGGTCTGCTGCACATCGGCGAAGGCGGACTCGTGAAGGGCTCCGCGCAGGGCGAGCACGTTCGCATTGACGGGCGCGTCGACGGAGATGTTCACGCTCGGGGCTCGCTGGAAATCAACGGCCAAGTCTCGGGCGACATCTTCTACTCCGGCACGATCCGCCTTGGGCCGCGTGCGTCTTTGAACGGCACCCTCAAGCGCGTTGCCAGAATGCTGACGATCGAGGCCGATTCCACGCCGGACGAAGGGCCTATCGCCGGTCCGCGCCTGGACGACGTGAAAGGCCACGAACGCGCGGAATCAAATGTGACAGAGCTCTCCCGCGCAATGGCCTGAGTCTCTATAAGCCCCATGATTTGCCGATAACGGGTCAAAGTCTCTAAGAACCCCGACCATGAAACCGTTTGACCCGATCTTCGATTTCCTCACCGTGACGTGGGACGCGGCAGCGCAAGAAGCCGCGTTCGAAGGCCATTGCTTCTGCATGCTCGACACCGGGCGGCTTGTGAACGGTCAGGCAATGACGCCGGGCACGCCGCACTGGAACCGCCCGGCGTACAAGTCGGTCGTGACGTACAAACTGGCCATGCGTCGGAAACCTTAGGGTTTGACTGAATCCTCGTCTCCCGCACGCTCGACCGATATGGATTGCTGCCCGCTTTTAAGCGGGCTTTTTTTTGCTGCGTATGGACGTCACGGGTCCACGTGAGGGTGAGTGACGACGGGTTAGCACCGCCCAACGAGTTGGTATATTTGCGCCCTGAAGCCCGGACGCATACAACGGCGCGATGCCTTCCACAGATGTGACAGCTCTGGTTGCCAGCGTCTGCACATCCCGACGCGCTTGCGCTCTTCGCGCAACGCATTCAGAAACTCGCTTTCGGGCTTCGGGGCGGCGTCGGGCATTGGTGGGACTCAACAAGAAGTCTGCGACGTTCCCATTGACAGCGTGGCCGACCTCGCCCCAATAGTGGTGGAGGGACGCTCTCCGGAGAGCGTCCCACTGCGGCTGGGCACCTGGTTAGTGCTTTGAATTTAAGGCAAAAAAAGCCTGTTACAAAATGAGCCGGATATTCACACCCCCCTTAGTCGGCTCACTTTTCGTATCGTGAAAGCCTGTCGGGGCTGCCTTTGCGCGTGGTAAGTTCCTAAATCAGCCGGTCGATTTGCGGAAATTTTGCCGGCTAGCGATGCCCGGCAGATTCGGAGTTAAGCCGCGGCGCCCTGGTTAAGCTGCGCCTCAATCACAAATCGGGACTCGAAGTTTTTTGACGTTCCCGAGACCATTAACGATTCGCGAGCACGCGTCATGGCGACATAGAACAGCCGCCGCTCTTCTGGCTCGGTCGATTTCGGGTCTGGGACGATCGTCTCCTCGCTGCGGGCAATCCAGACGTGATCCCATTCGAGCCCTTTGGAGCTGTGCATTGTCGTGAGAATCAGAGCGCCCGGTGTCGGCTCATTGTTGTCTTGGCGCAAAAACAGCAGCCGCTCTGCGAAACTGCCGGACAGGCGCGACAAGACGTCGTTCGTCGCCTGAATTGCGCGGATTGCGGAATCCTTCTTCGCGTACTTCAACATCCATTCGGCGACGCCGGAGAGCGTAAGCGAATAAAACTTGCGATCGCACAGACTTTGCCACTCAGCGAGCCGCTTCATGAACTCGCGATAGTTCGTCGCCACGTCTTCGGGCAGCCCCAGTTCTACCAACTCAGCCCGGCCCTTCTGCGTCAGTTCCGCGCCCATATCCGCGTGAAGGGCGCGTAGCTGCTGAGCGGTAAGCCCTAGGTGCGCCAAGACCGCATCGAGGCCTGTGTGTTTGATTCGCTCCACGATTTCGAGCAGATTGCACATCAGCGCGCCCTCCGGGCGGCTCAGGACGGACGCGCCCGATGCCCGGTAGTATTTAATGCCATGCGAGCGGCAAACGGACTCGAGGGGGTCTAGTATGCGGTTGGTACGCGCCAGGATCGCGCACGACTGCCCTTTCGCGAGCAGCGGCCCGAGCACCTCGACCGCCGCGGTTGCCTCCTCATATTCATCCGGATGGCGGGACGTTTGCACAGTACCGCCTAAGCCTTTTTCCGCACGCAGGACTTTTGCGATGCGGTCGGCGTTATTCCGAATCACCCGGTCCGCTGCGCCCAGAATCTCTGCGCGGCACCGGTAGTTGCTGCCTAAGACAACGGGCTTTGCGGAAAACGACTGGATGAACGACTCCATGCCTCGGTAGCCAAGCGCCTCGCGGAACGCGTAGATGCTCTGATCGTCGTCGCCCACGACTGTCACGATCGAGCCTGCCTGCGCGTGCAATTCTATCCAGCGGTACTGCAGCGGGTCGGTGTCCTGAAACTCGTCGACGAGCAGATAGGTGAACGCGTATGGGGCGATGGTGCCTTGCTCCATCCCCTCGACAGCCAAGCGCAGCATGTCCTGAAAGTCGATCTTGCCGTTACGCGCAAGCGCGTCCTGATATGCGTGATAAAGCTCGCCGTCGGCGGTGTTCCGGTCGCACCGCCCGAAATTCGTTTTGATCTTCTCGATCGTTGGGATAACGTCTTCTGCCTTGCCGTCGCGGCCGAGTTCCTGCATCACCCGGATGAGCAGGCCAAGCCTGTCGCCATCGGAGGCGATATCGAGCGCCTGCGCGCCGGGGCGTTTCAGTTGTTTGAATGCTAGGGAATGGAAGGTACCGGCGATCAAGCGCTTCTTCGCCGACTCGCCGGCGGCAGCCAGGATGCGCTCCCGCAATTCCAGCGCGGCGTCCTTCGAGAAAGTGACCGCGCCGACCGTCGCGGCGCTGTCTTGTAGCAGCAGGGCCGCTTTCGTGGCGATGGTTTTCGTCTTGCCTGCGCCCGGACAGGCGATCGCCACGCAATGCTGGCGCAACTGGGCGACTTCCCGTTGCTGGGGATTGAGTTCGTCCAGCATCGCGCCCTCCTTAGTTGCCGCGAACCGTCGTCATCAGCTTCAGGTGCGTCATGTACCCGCGAATGCCAAGCGGGTTGAAGCGCTTGAGAAAGTTGACGGCTTCGTCGTCGACGTCGGACTGGTCGCGAATGCCGTTCCACACCATGAAGTCGAAGTGATCCATCGCCCGGTCGAACTTCATGATGACGCCCAGCACGCGCATCGAAAAGCGGGAATACGCCTCGACTTCGATGTCCATCGCGGGCATCGGGATCGTCGGCTCGAACACGAATTCCTTGTTAGCCCGAAGCTCCGCTTCCTTTTGCTGGCGGAAGCCTTCGGCCACGCGCAGTTGCTCGTCAACGTAGCTCTCGATGCCCGAGAGCAGCTTTTCGAGCGCGCTGTTGACCACTTCCTTGTCGTTCTCGCCGAAGGTCGAGCGGCCGAAACGCTGCATGTTGATGCTCATGCGGTTGATGTACGGCCACCACTGCTCGAACAGCGGCTTCAGGCGCGTATGGTTCAGACGCACGCGGGCGGTCACGACTGCGGCACCGGAAAGCTGGCGGTCAAGCAACTGGCGACCGATCTCACGGCGGCGCTTGATGATTGAGATACGCTCAGCGGCAGGCAGATCGCGGAACAGCTTGCGCGTCTTGGCGACTTCCGCCCGCTTCATGTCGGCGTCGTCGGTGGAAATCACGCCTTCCTTCTGGAGGCGGTCCGCATCGGCCTCCATCTGCGTCAACTCGCGCTCAAGCTCGCCGTCGTCCGCGCCGTCGGTCGTGAGCGGCGCCTCGGCCGTACCTTGTTCAAGTGCGCTCAGCGCGACTTTCTCTTCACTGCCGGGTTCGACAATCGTGCTCATTCGCCGTTTCTCCTGTCTGGACCGCATCGGTCCCGTTTCATCGTTGGGGATCAGGCAAGCAAAGCGCGTTGCCCATATTCGACATTGTTGCGGCGGTGGCAGCGTGCGAGAGCTCGAAACGGTGGCTAATTAGAGCGCCTTTCACGGAATTATCGGCGCGCCTAGACTGGAAGCGAAGACGAAGGCGGAAAAGACAAAGGCAACGCTATCCGGGTAGCGTTGCCTGAGGGGAACAGAGCAATCTTTTTGTCGAACAGCTAACGCGAGTCGCGCGACGTTTTTCCCTATCTCGACGACTGGAAGGACTCGGCAGCTTTCCACAGGAGACCTCCGAGGAGCGCAGCGACGGCGACCCAGTAGCCAACCAGGACCGGCAACGGAACCACCAGCACCGCGAACAGCGTTCCAGTGACAAGCAGCAGTCCATGGCCTGCCAGATGGAAAGACAAGGGACTCACAAAGCCCGCAGCCGACGCTTTGATCTTCCTGCGCGCCGCACCGTCGACGAACATGCCGACGGCGAAAAGAAGTGTTCCAACGATCCACATCTTCATCACCATCGCACGGAAGAGCATGCGGTACACCAGCAGCCAGAAGTTCTCGGTCCAGGTATGGGCGAACGATGAGAACCCGCCGTCGTCCAAGCCGCCGACCTTTCCAGAGGCATTCAGCGTACGGTGCAGCAGCCCACTATCGACAAACGCACGGCGGAACTCGTCGTTGGCACTGCGCATCGCGCGGTCGACCCGGTCCTGCCCGACTGACTTAACGAGAGAATGTGTTTCCGCTTCCGGCACCTCGAATAGCTTACGCTCCGGGATCGCCGGCATCACCGCGATGGCGAGCACTGGCACGAGCAGAAACCACACCTTGATGTGCGAACCGAACCGGCTAGCCATGTATCACCTTGACTAGCATGAGGGCGGGCACCGCGACGATTGCCATCAGTCCGCCCCAAAACAGCGCCGGGCGGAATTCGGCGATTGTTGCCAACGCGTAGCACCGCGCGCCCGCGCCGTAAGTAAATTCCTCGGGCACGGCCGCGTTGACGTCGCCGTCGAAGGCGGCGGCAGTGTCACGCGCCCGCTGAGCCGTGCGCGGCTCAACTCCCGACAGCTTCGCTATGATCGTAACGGTGAGCGACATCGTATTCCTCGAAGTAACGGCGGAAGGCTTCTCCTTGAAGCACGCGTGCGGCGAGCTGAAACGCGGCGGTGCGCTCAGTGATCTCGTCCGGGCAACGCTCATCGACCATCTCGAACTGGTACTCGAAGTGGCGCGCTTCGAATGCGGGAATTGCCTCGACCATCGGACACCACACCGACACCTTGTCGCCGAACCGCGCGACAAGCCGGCGAGCGTATAAAGATTTCGATGGCTCGAATAGACCTTGCATGAAGGCGATATGCTGGTCGCCCGTGCGCTTCGCGCGCCGGAAGCCATCAAGCGCCGACTCGATCATCTCCGCGGCCAGCGGCCCTTTGTCTCCCATAAACCGCTCCCCGATGAAGTCGGCCACACGCGAGCACGCAAGCTCCAGCTCCGGTGCGACGTTGAAGACCGCAACCAGCCTGTGCGAGAGCTTGTGATCGCGAATGATGTTTTTATATGCAGCGGACATAACTTGTGTTTTAGCCTTCGATGATAGGAATTCGACCCTGATACACGGCACCGCCAGAGATGCGCATGAAGTACTGCAGATTCGGCAGACTGTGGAGCAGCTTCACTGGAATGAGCGGCACCTTCTCCAACTGAATGGAACGGGACTGCGAGCCACTGAATTCGAGCGCATGCGCCTCGGTCGTGGTATTGGTGCTGTTGGACACGTTCACCACGCGGATCGCAGTCTCTCCGACCTTGTCCGAGAACCACTTTGCTGTATCTGAGTCCTCTAGTCTAAGCACCACCTGATTGTTGAGGTTACCCAAAACCTGCAGCATTTTCGCTGCGTTTCCGAGTTTCGCCTCGAGGTCGGCACGCGCCTGGAATGCGACGAACGCCTTGAACCCTGCTCCGCGTCCCTTGTTCAGGATTTGGATTACTTGCTCATTGATGGCCTCAGCGATCTCGTCGATGATGAGCACTACATCGGGCTTCTCGGCATAGAAGTTGTAGATCGCAACGCACACTGCCGCGACGTCCGACAATGCCATGGATGCGATTGCCTTCTGCACGATGTTGTTCGACAGCGAGTCAAGCCCCATGTACAAGACCGCCTTCTGCTTAATGATCTTGTCGATATCCCATATCTCGCGCTCGTCCTCGAAGTCGTCCGCTTTCGGCGCGAGCATGAGGCCCGTTTCCCCGGTCGCCAGCATCTGTAGCAGCGGCAACGCGGACGCGATGATCTTCATGTAGTGCTCGCGATCGTGGGTGTGCGTGGCGATCAACCCATCGATCGTCTCGTGCCCTCTGTCGTGAGCGGCAAAGCGGTCGAGATACAACTTCACCATCCCGTCAATCAGCGAGGCATCGTTGCGACGCTGCGCGTCTTTTACCGTCGCCGTGACGGTCAGTTCTTCCCAATCGGTCAGGCCGTTCTCGATAAAAAATCGTCGCAGCCCGCGGTCGAGCAAATTGCCAATGCCAGACTGTGCGTATTTGAGAATCGAGCGCAAATTAGGCTTGTCGCCCACATACAGCTCGCCTTTCACGGCGCGGTCGATGAAGAGAAACGCGAAGTCACGGAACCGGCCTTCTTCCATCAACTGCGCGATGCGCGACGGGATTTCCGACGGCTGCGACCAGTTTTCGAGCGGGTTCAGGCGGATCGACTCATGCGGCTTCGCCTGATTGAAGTACAGGAACTTGCGCCCGGTGCGCGCGCATTCCTTCTCCACGCGCTTTTTCCACTCGTCATCGTTCTTGGGGTCGACGATGATCAGGACGTCCTTGGGGTTGTGGATTACCTGCGTGGAAATGACTTCGTAGGTGCGGGTCTTGCCCGCGCCAGTCGTCCCCGCCACCAGCGTGTGACCGCCCATCGCCTTATAGTGAAACGGCACCTCGACCTTCTTCTGCTCCATACCGTGGATCCAGGACGATCCCTGCGGCATGCGATCGCGAATGCTGTCGCGCGGGCCGAATAGCCGCTCGATCCGCTCCTCAACGGTCCGGCCTATCTCGGTTTTCGGCAGCCACTTCGGCAACGACGGAATGTCGGTTACGGGCATCCGGAGGATCTCGTGCGCAATCTGCGTATGCTTCTGCGTCCACTCGTATCCGATGCCCAGATACATCGAGTCCGCTCTTTTCCGCATCGCGTTCTGCGTAGCAAGAAGCTTTTCGATGCGAATCTTGCTCAGCCATTTCGTTGAGATGGCCATGCGAAAGCTCAGCGCCTTCCATATCTGGAGCGCACGGATCGCGAGGAGCGCCGCACCGACTAGCGCGAATGCCCATCCGTACGGCATTCCAGAGATCAGAATGCCAACGATGACGATGGGCCAAACGAGAAACGGCCGAAACTCGTAGATCGGACGGAAGTGATTGACGTAGTTCATGCCGCGGGTCTCTCCACGATGAGACGGCCGGCGCGCTCGACAATGCAGATGTCATTGCCGTGTGCGCGCATGAGCAGGCTGCGCTTCTTGAGTTGTTCGACAAGCGTATCGCTCGTGATGCCGTATCCGCCGACGAGCCGCTTCTTGACGGCCAGCCCCTTCTCTTCCCACGCCACTTCCGCCTTCCCTGCTGCCACGTCGCCAGCAAGAGCTTTGAAAAACTCTTTCAGCATTGCAGCGCCGGGGCCGAGGAGTTCCGTCAATTCTTCGTCAGACGGCCCGACCCTGTTTGCATTCGACCTCGTAGGACGCGCTGTGGCGGGGTCGACCGGCGCCGGACGCGACGCAGGCGCGCTCGAGCCGGTCGAGGGCTCAGTCGCACCAGCGGCCTGTGCTTCGCTGCGCTCCAACGCATCGAGCAACGACTGAGAGAACTTCGGCGCGGAGGCGCTCGCCTGCTGCTGCGACGCGACCGTTGCTCCAACAACGGCAGGTTGCGGGTCGGCAGTATTCGTCACCGACGCCGGAGCCGTTTCCCCGTTTGGCGCACCGGAACTCGCCGGAGGCTGCCCCGGGGGCACGGCCGAATCGGCGGTCGCGGGGGCGGGTGCCGCGACGAACTGCGGCTCAAGCGCGAGCGCGACGTGCACGGCTGAGGGAACGTCGTACTTCACGGGCGCAAAGACGGCGCGTTGCGCCTTGCGCTCAAAGTCCACCGCAACGTCCATGGCCTGCCGCACCACCTTGTGGACGAGGGGTTCGAACCCCTGCGGGCTGCGCTCTGGATTAATTGCGTTGAAGAGGTCGTCGAGCACCGCTGTGTCGAACCCGGAGAGCAACTCGGGCGTGATGACGGTCTGTGCAAACATGGCAGTGCGCATGCGCTCATTCTTCAGTGGCGTCACACGCCGCTCAACGGCGAACTGACCGGTTCCTATCCACGTGCCGAACGCCCCGTGCGCCGCCGGATTCCACTTCGTGCGGTCCGAGAGGCGCACCATCTCAAAGTGACGAAACGGCTCATCAAGCAGCGAGCATGCGGCGGCCAGGAAGACGGCGTAGTTGTATTGTGGCTCCAGCCGCCGACGCTTATCTGACGTGAGGTCCGCCGCGAACTTCTGCCCGCCCGCGAGCCGCATCGCATAAAAGGTCGATTCAATCGTCGCGCGGAATGCACCGCCCGGCTCGCAATGCATCTCGGGCGTGAGCGGCATAGACGAGAACCAGTTAGCACAGCGACGCAGCACAGACACCCACTTGCGTGCGAACTCCGTTTCCGTGCTTTCATTGGCGCATTGTCGGACTAGTTCGACTCGCTTTTGGTGCGTGGCGAACAGGTCCTCGACAGAGATTGCAAGGTGAGCGGTCGTCATGGGATAAATTTGGCCGCCAGCTTCATCGCACCGGTACCGGTTGCTGTCGCTCCGCCGCCGAAGATCGTCGCGAGCTTCGGAACCTCGAACGAGAGCAGCAGCACGAATATCGCTAGATCCAAGACATACGCTCCGTTGACGGTAGTTGACCCGCCGACTTCCGTCGCCTTTTTCACTGCGTCTGTGATCGACGAGCCGACAAGCTTGATCAGGACGGCAACTACGACCGTGTACATCCCCGCACTAATCATCCAATCAAGCCACTTCTTGAAATAGCTCCGCGTGTACGACGAGAATCCAAGCGCAATTGCGATCGGGCCTAGGACGATACCGATCGCTGCCTGGATTTGGCCTATGGCCGTGTAGTAGACGAAGATGATCGAGGCAAGAGCCATCACAAGCGCGGAGACGGCGAGGACGACAACGTCAGTCAGCAGTGCAGGGATGTCCCACAACTTGACCGTTTTCAGCTTGGTGGTCAGCGCGTCGATGATGGTCCCCGCGAGCGAGGCCATCTGGGAACCGACTGAGCCGTTGTCCGACTGGCTGATATGCGCCGCCAACTGCTCGAACCATGTCCAGAAACCGGCCGCTGACGTGGTATATCCAAGGTACAAGGCGACGAAGATTCCCAGGATTGCCACTTCTTCGAAAAGATCGACCCACGCCGAAATAGGGTGATGAGTCCCGGCGAAACGAACGCCCACGAGGACCAGCGAGATCACGCCCAGCCCCCACGCGAACTTATTCGCCTCACTCATTACCCCCGAACTCGCAGCGACGGCCGCGTCGACGACGTTGGATAGCAGAACGTGGATCTGCTGAGCCGCACTCGTCGCGCCTTTAGCGAAATCGCCTGGCTTGCTCGCAAGCAACGCCGCAGAGCTTGTTGCGGCCGAAGCCGGCGCGTCGGCCGCTGCTTGCGCCATGGCACGGTTGGAGGTGACAGCAAAGCAGCAGATCGTTGCGGCAAGCACAAGCAGCGTTCTAATTAAAGTCATGACAGACCGCAGCATCATTGCCCCAGCACCTTCGAAGAGCCGATCTGTGTGTCGAAGGCAGCACGCTCTCGATCCTGTTGCGCTTTGATCGCCGCCTGACTCGCATTGTTCGCCTTCTGATCCGCGACTGTTGCGGAATCTTTGACAGCGTCACTGCGTTGCTTCGCCGCCATCATCGTCAGAAGGTCGCTGTTCTGGCTGGAGATGATGTCGAGCATGTGCGTGGTCAGTTGAGCAGTTGCCTGCATCGTCGGCGACATATTCAGTTGGTCTTGAATTTCCTGCCGGCGCTTCGCGAGCGTGCTGACATGCGAGATCACGTCGTTGCCCTGCTGGAAGAGTTGCTTGGCCGTCTTGTCGTTGTTTTGAAGCAGCGTGTTTTGGTCGGTGAACCACTGTTCCGGCGTCTTGCCGGACTGAGTGATAAGCGCCTGGACTTTGCTTGCGTATTCCGCGTTGTTTTGCAGCCCGCCGTACAGGTCCTTCAGCGCATCCGTGTATTTGGACAAGCTCGTAATGTCGCTGGTGATGCTATTGAACTGCGCCAGCATCGCTGCAGGATTCAGGTTGGTCGCCTGCTTCAACTGGTTGAGCATCATCTGGTACTGATAGACGAGGTTCGAATCCTGATAGACCTCACCCTTCACGGCGGCCGCGGCGGTCATCGTGTTCTGAATGAAGTTAGACGCGTCGAACACCGGCATGTTCGCGTTGGCGTGTTGCACGAATGCCAGTGTCAGAACACCGGTGGCTGCGACGCAGCGGAGCAGTTTTTTCATCATGGCGATACCTTTATCTAATGCGTTCAAGCGTTGACGAGCACGTCGCGCACGTAGTCCTCCCGCCAGTGCGGGCTGCCTGACTTGACGTGCTTGTCGAGGAGCGCCTGCGCGCGACCGTCCGAGCGCAGGTAGGCAAGTGCCTCCTTCGGGAACTGCGCCTGCAGCATCCGGCTTTGCTTGGCCGTCACCCACAGGTAGTCGCGGTTGGGCACCGCGTCGGAAATCATCTTGATCTGGTGCTGCGTCAGACCGAATACGTCGCTGTACAGCCCTTGGTTGTTGATCGCGTCGCTGTTCGGCAGGTAAATGATGTTCGGGATGTTCTCTTTGAGAATCTCGAAGTTCGGCACGCGAGCCAACTGGCCGAGCGACTGCGTGGCCATCAGCAGCGCCGCGTTGAGCTTTCGGATCGTCACCGCCCAGATTTCGAGGCGCGCGTAGAACTTCGGGTAGGTGAAGAAGAACCCTGCCTCTTCGATCTCGATCACCGTGTATCGCTTGCCGTCGAGGATTTGCGCGATCCGGTAGAACGCGTAGTCCATGAACAAGGCTGCGGCCACCGGAAAATTCTGAAACAGGTCGCCCATCTCGATCGACAAGTCGTCCGAGATAGCGAAGCCGTCTTCCGCGTGGTCGAAGAATTTGCCGTTCTTGTTGCCCTCGGTCCAGACCTGAAGGCGCTCGCGCAAATCGGCCGGCAGCAGCGTGATCAGCCCCGAAAGACGCCACTTCTCCGGCGGAAAGCCGAGCGCGAGCGTCCGGATGCGCTCGTAAATCTCGGTCTGCTGCTGCGGCGTGCAGGTGTAGTCCTCGCCCTCGATGGCGAGTTGCACCCAGTCCGCGACGTAGGACCAGTGCTTTTCCTCGCCGATGAGCGAGAGCGGATTGACCGAGGTTGCGGCTTCAAAACGCCCGGTTGCATCGATGAACCGGCCACCCGCGAGCAACGTGGGAATGCGAGTCGAGCGGTCTTTGTCGAAACGGATGCGCCGTGCGCCGTGGCGCCCGGTCTGCGTCATCAGGTAGTTCAGGAACACCGACTTACCGGCACCGATCGGGCCCACGACCAGCGTGTGCGCCTTGCCGCCGGGATGATGCAGGTCGAAATACTGGAGCGTGCGATGGCGGGTGGGCAGGCAGGTGAGCGGCCCGGTTTTGGTGCCAGACTGCTGCGTGAGCCACTCGTTGACCTTCGATCCCTCACCCACGCTGCACAGCGGCGCGATGTCGGATACGGCGGGCGTCTCAACGAACTGCAGGCGCTTTTGCTGATCCCAGCGTCCCGGTAGCGTCGCGCTCCACGAGGCGAACAGGTTCGTCTTTTCCAGGATCACGCCGAAGCCCGCGTTGCCGATAACGCCGACGACCTGACGCGTCGCGTCTTCGCATTCCTCGGGCGTACTGCCGTAGACGACCACCGAAATATTGGCGAAGCCGTACTGCTGACCTTCGGCGTCGAGCTTCGCGAGCGCGTCGCCCGCCTCCTTCGCCAGAATTTCACGGCCTTCGTCGTTCTTTTGCTCTTCCTTCGTTGCCCACTGCTTGAGGATCGCGACCGGATTGAACGCAGCAACTTTATAAAAGCCGCGAATTTTCTTGATGTACGCACTTGCGCGCGAGGTGTCGAGGAAACGGAACATCACGCAGACATCCAGTTCCGCGTCCACCTGCGAGAGGACGTCGAGCGCCGCCTCTTGAAAGCCCATCCATTCCTTGATGCCGATGATCCGCGCGTACACCTTGCCGTGCGCCGATTCGAACATCAATTCGGTCGCGCCGATCGTGACTTCGGACTCAGTCAGGTGGGTATCGAGCATCGTGACCGGATAGCGCACGCGGCGCTTAGGTGACGACGGGTTCGCGCGCTGGTGCAGGAACGACAGCGCGTTTTGCAATTGCAGCCGCTTCATCTTCAGGCGCGTGACGCCGCCGACAAAGCCGTCGATCACGGACTCGAACCGCTTGATCTCGTTCTGGATCTTCGTCAGGTCGAAGGCGAAGGCGCTGCGCGCAAGAATCGTGTCTTTCGCCGCTTCGAACATCGCAACGGCCAGATTCTTGCCGCCGACCGTCATGTGATAGCTGATTTTGTCGAAGATCCGCGAAATGCCGGTCTCGGGTGTAAAAGCGAGCGCGAGCGAATGCGAGTTCTTGAAGAACTTACCGCTGCCGATGATCGCTTGATTGATCGCGTCGACGCGCGCATCGGCTTCCGACGCGAATGTGCCTTCCATGCCGCCGCGCACGCGCCGGTGTGACATCCGCCACCACGCGGTTACCCGGTGGTCGAAGTTCCGGCATGCATGGTCGAGGTTGTCGCGCGCGGCCGTAATGTCGCCGGGATTCGGCGAATCCGCGTCGATGCCTTCGAACTCGAACACGGTCAGGAGCGACCCGTCCTTGTTGAGCACCAGCTCGGGCGTGACCATCGTCGCCCATGGCGCGATCTCCTGTACCGCCCGCTTGGTGAACGTCATTTTCAGCATGGAAGGTCCTGATCAAACCCATACGGCCGCTTGAAGCGCGCGCTAAACCGGCTGCTCGGCCCCGGCTCATAGACGTCCGGGTAACGGTTGTACACCAGCATCACGATTCGCCACCACGGGTCAGTCGAGCTTTTCCAGCGCAAAAACACATGCACCACGACGCCGACAAGGAGAAATCCCGGCGTCCAGCTCGTGTAGGTGAGCAGCGCCGTCATCGTCCCGTTAAAAATGGCAAGCCCCCGGTCTGCCCCGCCCATCTGGCGCGGCAATGAAAGGCCTCGACTAACCTTGTGCTGGCGCATATCAGCAGGCGTTGGCCATGTGGAAGTGGCTCTGCATGATCGGCACGGCGACGGATGCGATACCGAGGCCGACCAGCACCACCGAGAACGTCTTGGCGATATTGCTTTCCGAGTTCGCCACTGCAACACCACCCAGCGTGATGAGCACGATGCCGATGCCGTACAGGTACGGGCCGCTGATGAGGTTGCTGATCGTGCAGATGATGTCCGTCAGGCCCGTCAGGTTCGAAAAATCGCCCGCAGCCATTGCCGCGACCGACACGACGCTCAAAAGCGCGCCGACCAGCATGGACTTGCCCGGACGCAGACGCTTCGCCACCGTGGCGGCTCTGTTGAGTACCTTCTTGCCCTTCATTTGATGCTCCCGTTAAAAAACGCGTTGTAGGTCGTAATCGTTGTTTTTGAATCCCCGGATTTCGAGGATTTCGGAGACGTGCCGCATCTCGCCGGTGCGCTTGAAATGCACGACGTAGTTGAAGCAGTCAGCGATGTTTTTGCGCATGTCTTCGAGCTCCCACCGCGATCCGGTCGGGATGCCGAGCATGGCGAGCGATTCGAGGCGGCTGAGCGCCGTGCGCCCGTTGTTCGCGTGGATGGACGCGAGGCCGCCATCGTGGCCGGTGTTGAGCGCCTGCAGCAGGTCATAGGCTTCGCCGCCCCGGACTTCACCAACGATGATGCGGTCGGGGCGAAAGCGCAGGCACAGCGCGACGAGCAGTTGCGTCGTCACGTTCGTGTCGGCATTGGAGAGCAGCCGCACGCGGTTGGGCACGTGCAGCTTCAATTCCATCGTGTCCTCGATGGAAATCACCCGCTGGTCGGACGGGATCTGTTCGATCAGCGCGTTGAGGAACGTGGTCTTACCTGCTGACGTGCCGCCGGCGACGAGGACGTTCTTGCGTGATTGGACGAGCGCGACGAGCGCGCGCATGAGCGCCTCGTCCTCGATGCCTTCCTCAAAGTGAATGGCTTCCGCGAACTCCGGCCGAGCATTCGCCGCAGAGAACGCCCCCATGCTCACGTAGTCCGAGAGCGTCAGCTTCGACTCCCGATGCTTCCGGATGCTCAGCGCGTGCCCGTCGATCGACGTCGGACTCATGACCGCTGCGATACGCAGGTTTTGATGGCCCGCGTTGATGATCCCCTTGTCGCTTCCCGCCTTCGCCGACTTTTCGACGGACGAGGCGAGGGAATGAATTGCGCCTTCAAGCTGTTCCGGGCGCAGGTCGACGTTCTCCCGCGTCATCACGCCCCGACGCTCCACCCAGACGTTGCGGTAGTCATTGATCATGATTTCCGCGAGGTCAGGCGCATCGAGCAGCTCGCGCAGCGGCGAGAGCGCATGGAAAAACATGCGCACGGCTTCAGCTTCCAGCGGACGCAGCTTCAGGAGTGGGTTATCGACAGACTCGGACATGCGATGCTTTGTGGGCTATCTAACATGTCGGCTATTGTTGGCGTTGGCAAACGCGCGCAGGCATCGAAAGAGGCGTCAAATTGAGCAGCTTTCTCCGCGACTGCAGAGATATATTCGGGGGCTGTTACGGAAAGGACCCGCCGATTCTTTCGCTGAGGGTGTCGACCAACGCTCTCCGGAGAGCGTCCCACTGCACTTCTCGTTTATGTTAAGTCACTGAATTTAACGCCGAAAATCCATGTTACAAAATGAGCCGGATATTCACACCCCCTTAGTCGGCTCACTTTTCGCATTGTGAGACGTAGCGGTTGACTGGCGTTACCGATCCGGCTTGCTATATTTGACCTTTCCGCCAGGAGTCCGCGGCGATGCACGTTGGAAAACCAGTCAAGCCAGCGTCGCGGGCGTGCCGCAGTAGTCGCAGTTGGGGTGAGGAAGACGGTCCGTTGTGGCTTTGAGCGGACGCGTGGGCCGGCGTTTTTCCGCGCAGCACCCGCCACGTACCGCTAGGCCGTCTCGCTGACGCCCGGCTGCGCGACCTAAAGGCGAAGCTCCATGCGGCGCTCGAACCGTTGGTTGCCGCGAAGGTCCGGCGCGATGGCTGCAATGTGTTTGAGGCGCGCGCCAAAGCAACGAAATGGCTCGCGGCCGAAATCGGGGCGGATGCGGAGAAGTGCTCGATCCATACGCTCGGCGCGGATGCACCGCTAGCCCTTCAGAACCGGCGTGGGAAGATCGTTAACACTGGCAGCCAATCAAACGTTTGCTATGTCTCGCACCCTTCCATTCCAGCGCTCCTCTCAGGCCGCCCGCGCGCGCCTTAACAAAGCGCAACTGCTCCCGATCCCGCGTTCCGTTGCCGATGAGCTCGCGCTTTGTGCCCACCTGTCGTTGGAAGCCATCCGCGGCGACTGTGACCATATCGGCCCGGCGCAGCACATCACAGAAGTCGTATTGCTCGGCAAGTTCCTTAGCGAGGCGGGTCACGGCGAGTTTTCTCACGAATCGCTGCTGGCGGCCGACCGAGCAATGGCTGAAGTGTTCGAAGGCGGCAGGCAAACCGGAACGTGGGGTGTCGCCTCCGACGCCGCCTTTGCGCTACTGGCCGCGATCGTCTGCATGTACGATCGTCAACTCCATAGCGCGACGCTCGGCGCGCTAACCACCGCAAGCGACCGTCTGGAAAGGTTCAAAGGCGGCGAGGCTTACCAGCCGCTGCAGAAACGCCGCGCGTGAAACTCGCGCGCAGAAAAAAAGCCCGGCAAATTTGCCGGGCTTTCGTTTTTCAGGGAATGCCCGGCCAAAGCCGGGGACTAGCAGATCACCTCCATCGTCTCGCCAAACGGCGCCTTGCGAGCGCGCGTCAAAGGCGTGGTCGATGCCCACAGCACCGGATAGTGGGGCGCGACGGTCGGAAAGCGCCCCACCATATCTGTCAGGTAGACCAGAAAGGCGGGGTTCATGTCGTCTTGCGCGACCCGGTTGAACGGATCGACGAACGCCGTCCCGCCACCACCACGCACGGGCTTGATCTCCGGCGAGTCGCCTCGCTCGAAGATCTGCACCTGCGTGACGCGCGTGTCGCAATCCATCACGATCAAGCGCGCGGGCTTCAGCGAGTGGAAAACCGCGAGGATCTCCGCGTCGAACTGCGCCTGCGTCTCGTCGAACACCGAGCCGCTTGAGTCACGGACGAACACCGCATCGCCGATCGCTGGTGTATGCAACGACGGCAAATAGAAGCCGAGATGCAGATACCGGCGATTCGGCGCCGCAAAGCTGTAGTCCGACGGCGACGACTGCTGAGCGAAACGATGCAGCACCGCGCGCCAGTCCACAACAGGCCGAACCGCTTCCCCGGCCATCGCCTGCAGATCGCCGGGGAGCTTGCCGCGCATCGCGGCCGCTTTCGCGGCTTGCGTGACGGCAACCTTCCACTCCGCCTCCTTTACCGGCTTGTCCGGGCCTTTGTAGGGCCGCACTTCGCCGAAGGAGCCGGGCTTTGCTGGCTGATCGGCGGGCGACTGCCCCGGCGCGGTGCCGTTCTGGCCACCAGGCTTCGGAGCCTGCCCGCCGTTCGGCTGCTGCTGGTCTTGCTGACCCGGCTGCGGCTGCTGCCGCTGCTGCGGCTGCTGCCCGTTCTGAGGCTGCTGGTTCTGCGGCTGCTGATTCTGCTGCGGAGGCTGTTGCTGCTGTTGCTGCTTTTCCTTCTCCTCCTGCGTCAGTAAGCCGTAGATCTCCTCGGCCGACTTGCCCGTATAACGCGGATCGACGAGCGCCCCTTTCGGCAGAATCATCCCCGACGACAGCACGATCGGGTTGATCGCGTAGTCGCAGGCATCGTTCCATCGGTCGGGATCGCGCGCCCCCTGACGCCAGCAGTGGCCATTGGCCACGTGCAGCACCTCGTGGGCGACGACGCCGCGCACTTCGAGGTCGCTGAGCGACTCCATGTACGTCGGGTTATAGCCCAACGTCTCGCCGTCGACCCAAAACGTCTTGGTCGACGGATCCTCGCGAACGTTTAATCGGAGCGCTAGCGCCCCGAAGAAAGGTTGCGAGAGAACGAGCTCGGTCCGCTGCCGGGCAATGCGCGGATGGACCGCGCTACTGCCCAGCACAACATCGGTGCGGTCCATGACGCCCCCTTACGCGACGAGGCGCAGTTGGCTTGCACCGGCCGACTCGACTTCCATCGGCTCCGGCTGCATGCCCATGAACGCGGCCATCAGCCCTTCGATCTCCTGTGCCTTGCTGGCCACCTGGGAACGAAGCACGCGCGAGTCTTTCAGTTCCGCTCCCGTATGCACGGCCAGATGCGTCTTGGCCTGCTCGAGGATGTGCGTGAGCTGCGGGTCGTTCGCAAAGTTCAGCTTCGGCAGCAAAGCGCACAGCTCGCGCACGTTGTTGGCGACGTCCAGTCGGACGTTGCCCGTCGCGTACAGCCGATTGGCCATCTGCGAGACGGCTTCGTACAGACGCCGCACCAGGTCCTCGTTCGCGGTCGCGATCGAGGCGAGAACGTGCTGGTCCAACTCGCTCTTGAGCGTGTTGAGCACGTTCGCCGGAAGCTCGACGCCGAACTGGCTAGCATCGGGGAACGGCAGAACCGCCATCTTCACGCCGAACTTCGTGGTCAGCTCAGCGAGGGTCGGATAGTCCGCCTCGTTGAACAGCCCATTCAGTTCTTCGCGAGCCGCTTCCTTGAGATTCAGGTAGTCGGTGAGGAACACGGAGACCGCCAAGTCGAACTCGTCTTTCAACGAGCGCATCTTTTCGGCGAAATCCATGTAGACCATCGTCGGCAGCAGCCGCACGCCCAACTGGTCGTACTTCAGCGTGTGATCGTAGAAGTACGAGCGGATGCGGCCGGCGAGCGTCACGACTTCAGCAAAGCTCGGCGCGTGCTCGGGCAACAGGCGTTTGTTGAATCTGCCGATGCCCTTCGCGTGGTGCTTGCTCTCGACTTCCTGCGTCACCTTGCCGTCGAAACGGCGGGCGACCCAGGTCGAAATCGTGACGGAGCAGAGCATGACCTTCGATTGGATGGAAGTGATGTCCATGAGAGAACCTCGTAGAAATGAATGGATGAAGCAAAGAAAAAGGCCCTGTGCGTCCGAAGACGCGACAGGGCCAACATGGGTGATGCTGAGAAAAGTGGAGTGCTTGTTACTCGCCGCGGATGATCTTGCCGATCTCCCCGCCTTGCGCGCCAATGAAGGCATACGAATTCTGGATCTGCGGCGAGCGCTGGACAGCGTCTCGCACGAGCAGCGCTGCAAACTCGCGATGCCCTTCACCGATCAGACGCTCGGTGTAGCGCACGACACGATCGAAGTTGTTTTCGTTCGCGCGTGCCGCAAGCGCTGCCGCGATCGCGTACAACGCCGAAGGCGTCGTCGGAATCATGGCCGTGTCGGGCGCGAGAAGAATCGCGTCCGGATTCGGCAGTTCGCGGAAGATCTGGAGGAACGCGACCAGTTCCGTTGCGGCACCCTCTCCCACCGAACCGGCATAGGAGATGTGCTCAAGGTGCTTGGGGACTACGTCCATGGTTTTCGCCACGAACCCCCAGCTACGCGGGCTCGGTGCATTCTCGATATCGCGCGACGTCTTCTGCACGGACAGCAAGTCCGGACGGAAGCGCAGAAACGCGATGAGTGCCGGCGGGATGTTTTCGCGCACGGCCCACTGCGTCCAGTCGTCGATGGTCGGTTCCAGCTCTACCACCGTGGCGAAACGCGAGATCACCGGATCGAGAATCCCGGAGACACCGGCGTTATCCGTGCGGCGGTTCGTGGCCGCGAGGAACGTGACCTGCGGCGGCAGAACGTGCTCGCCGACGCGCCGCGCGAGCAGCAACTGCATCTTCGCGGCTTGCACGGCGGGCGAGGCCTGCCCAAGGTCGTCCAGGAACCAGATGAGCGGTCGTCTGGCAGTCATCGCTCGTTCCAAATCCCCGAACGGCAGGAACTTGGCGGTCGCGCCATCGGGCGAGGGAAACGGCAACCCTTTCGAGTCGGTCGGATCCTCGACAACCGGGTGACTGATGAGCAGTTCGTGATCAGTCGCATGCGCGGTCTGTTCGACGATGTCGCTCTTGCCGATGCCCGGGCGGCCAGTGATGAGCACCGGCAGACGCTTCGGCACGTACAGCGAGAGGAGTTCGGCGAGTTGAGCGGGCGTGACTTTCATGATGGCTTCCAAAGAGAAGCCCCATAAAGACTACGCCCGTAGGGACGTGGTCCCTGTGGGGCAAGATATGAAAAAGCCGGCTCGTGGCCGGCTGGGTCGATGCGTCAGTGACGCGGGTGATAGATGCAGTGTAGGGGTCGTGGGATCAGTCAATCCGTGCAAAGGTCACTATTTCATAGCGCCTTAAGCCGCCGTGTCATCGCGAGCGGTGAAAAAGAACCCGGCACGATGGCCGGGTTGGTCGAAAGAGAATCAGCTTGCGCGCTGTTCAAGCGACGCGCGCGCGTAGGCGAGCGTACCGTCGTTTGCGCGAAGCGATACCTGCAAATGCCGAACCGGGTCAGCGAGCGCATAACGCACGCTAGTGCCCTGCCGCACGCTCACGATCTCGGAGAAGCCTTCTGCGATCGTCCTGTCCACCCATTGCGCACCGGTCACGACTGCACCGTCTTGTATGCGGATGCGCGAGATTTCGGCCGCCTCGCGAGCGCGTGCAACCTCGCGGGCGACGCGCCTTGCCTCGCGTTGCGAGACCGACAGCGCCTCCCACTCTGCCTGCTGCGTGGCGTCCATCCCCGCCAGTTGGAAGATGGCGCGACGCCGAGCCGCGGCGCGAACGCCAATGAGCTTGATGCCGAACACCTCGCGGACCGCTTGCTTGGTCGCGCGGTTGGCGTCGTCTGGCCGGTCCAGAATGCTGAGCAGATAGGACATGTCGGCCGTCTGCACTGCTTTCGCAAACTCGTTGGCGAACGTGTGCGTATGCCTGCCGTGGTCGAGAAGGGCCAGTTGCGAGTCGAGCTGGAAGCGGCGTGCGCTGATGCTGCCCGACTTGCGTGCTTGCTCCAGTTCCGCCAGCCGGTTGTCCCGCGCGCGATCGGCGAGCGTACGCCGCAGCACTTCCGCGAACTGGCAGGTTGGCAGGCCGACATCGACGGGCTTCAGGTACGCCTCCGGCAAAGGATGCGCTTCGAGAATGCCCTTCGCGTACAGCAAGTCGTCGACTTCGACCGTCGTTGGCGAGTTCCGCACGAGACCCATCAGCATCGCGAGCAGCGCCGCATTGTCAGAGGTGATGGCCTGCTTCGAATGACGCATCACCGTTGCCAGCGGCACGAGCTTCGCGAGCGGAAGCGCCCCACGCAACTCCGGCACCGCTAGAAGCGGCTTGGCCCATTGCAAGTCGGAATCGAACTTCGACAACGAAGCGTAGTCGTCGATCACCGCCTGCGGAACGGGCTTGCCCGCAGCGAGCGCGTAGGCCACATGAACTTCGTGCCGACCGTTGCACTGTCGATTGTCCAGCACCGGGCCGGCGTAGCGAAAGCCGAACCGACGCTCGGACTCGCCCTGCAGCAGCTCGAACAGGTCCAGCCCGCGACGGCCGCTCTTAGCCGCCTCTTCGTTGGCTTGCGCCACCTGATCCGAGGAGAACAAATACAGCGGCTCGCGTGCCAGATCAAAAGCCAGATAGAGCAGTTGCCAGTGCTCGCGCCGGATTTGCCACGCTTCGAGCGCGGCGAACGACGGTCTGAAGTAGGCCGCGTCGATCTCGTCGATGAGCGACAGGAAGAGGCTTGTCGCCGTTCCAGGCCGACGAACGGTCAGCGTGCCGTTATAACGAGCGACGCATACGGAGTGGCTGACGAACGTAAGCGCGATCTTTGCGGCGTCGACTGCTGCGACGCTCGCGTCGTCTCGCAGGAAACGGAGCACTTCGAGCATCGTACGGAAGGAATGGGCGGAGCCTGAGAAGGAAAGCTGATACATGGTTGATTGCCTCGGAAAATTGCGGGCAATCGTTCCCTGTCGGGTCGATGCCCGGCAAGGGTTAAGTGCGCCAAAACGGGCGCGGATAAGAGTTGAGAAGCTATTACGCCGCGTCGATTAGACGGGCGATCAGACGCGCGAGCGACCACGCGTGGTCAGTCGAAAACACCTTCGCGCGAAGCAACGGCATGATCGCGTAGGTCCGGTCGAGCGAGTCGCTGAGCTGCGGTCGGCTGACGAAGTCCACATGAACGATCCACCCTTCCGAGTTGCCGATGCACACAGACACGGAAATCCGGTCGCGTGACGACGGCTCGGGCCACGGTCTGCTGTGGCGCGCTCCGTACATCGCCTCGTTGGGGTCGTCCTGCAGGTTCGCGTGACAAAGCCACTCCGGTTCGAGCTCCGTTCCGCGCAAGAATCGGCACAGGTCCTGGAAGACCTGATCGACCGTTTTGCCGTCGGTGTCGAGCCGCGCGACTAACTTGATATCGACTACGCCATCGGCGCTGATACCGTTGGTGACAGGGTCCGACAGCACATCGGCGTTTGCTTGAGACATAACCAGCTCCTGAAATGAAAAACGCGCCCGGAGGCGCGCTAGAAAAAGGAAGTCGAAAAAAAACCGCACCCCAAGGGTGCGGTCCGGTCTGTGGACTCAGCTTGCGCTGTGTCGAATCATTTGCCCCACTCGCGTTCGCGATCCCGCTTTTCCCCATTGTGATTCGTCCACAAGAAGAACGCGGAAATGACGACCGAGAAGCCAAAAACAACCAAGCCAGTTGTCATATTAATCTCCTTTCATGCATCGAAAGCCTACGTACCATAGTAACACTGCGCCGCCCGCCTGTAGCGCGACGGAACCGACAAGACTCCAGCTAAAGGACGTGGCGGAATGCACCGTTGCGGCTGCACTGACGATTGCGGCAGCTGACAAAGTGTGGAGCAGCCGCCCATTTTGCTGACGTTGCCCTTTCGTCGGAGACGCGATCGAATCCACCAATCGCTTCAAGCGTGATCCGTTCCCGGTGGGAACTGCTACTTCCCAGTTACTGCCGTCGGCGCGTATCTGCAGGGTGTGCCCGTCGTAGTCCATCGTGAACACCGGCGGACACTCCGAGCCATTCATCGCTTCGAGCAACCCTATCAGACGCGGCGGCAGGAACACAGCGCCCGTCACTGTTTCGACTGATGCTGTCTCCGTGATAGTCAAACCGCAGCTGTATTCGACTTTCACCTTCGCCAGCTTCATCGACGACCTCCGCACTTCGGATCGATGCCGCCGGCCAACCGCAGGCCGTCCAGCATCGCTCGATAGCCGGAGCGCGTTTCGAGTTGCGTCAGGGCGACGTGGTTCTCGCCCCCACCCGTCTGGTCAGATCGGCCGCGCCGGGTTCTGAAGCTCAGCGCGACACCCGAACCACCTCCACGCTCGAGCACGTCGACAAACAACGTTTCGGTACGCAACGACACCCGTACGGCAGCGTTGCCGCGACGGGTATCGGTGACGATCTCGTGCGCATGCGCCGGAAGACGCAAGTCGTGGGCGACGCGTCGCAGAACGCGCGCCGCATGACGTTGCAGAGCCGCTTTCGCGCCGGCATTGGCACTACTGCGGTCCGCATAGAACACTCGGGGAATTTTCATGATTGCCTCATTGCAGACGAGGCAGGTCCCTTGCGGGGAGCCTGCCCCGCAAGGGTTGGCGCGGTTTTCACCGCACATTCAGAAGATGCGTACTGCGACGCCCGGTTAGAGGAATCGCGCCTTGTAAGCGTCGAGCGCAGGCTTCAAGCGTTTGAAGCTCGCGTCGCCGTAACCGTCGCTGATCCGCCCAACCTCGGCGAACAAATGCGGCCGCGCGCCCGATGGGCTGAACCGCGGGTGAGACACAATCGCCGCGAACTCGTCAACGTCGCCTGCTTGCGCAGCGACTTCCACCGGAAGCATCCCGTAGAAGTTCTTGCCGTTGACATCGTTGGTCGAAGCGTCCCAGCCGCTGGTCTGGCCGTGGGTGATCAACTGATAGTGGTTCATCGATGGTTCATCCAGTTGGTCGAGGCGTTGCCGCCAGTTAGTGGGTGATCCGGTAGCCGGACCCATTCGAGACGAGAAACACCTGCTGACCAACAGCAAACTGCTGATCGTCGACCTGTGTAACGACCACGGTCTGACCGTTTGCGCGACGAAGGAAAACTTCGACACCGCTGTGACGAGACATAGCGGCGCTTACGCGCTGAGCGACCAACCCGGACACGGAGCCGGAAAGCGCGCCGGCAATATAGCGGCCGCTACCGTTGCCGATGACTTGCGAGCCCAGGAAGGCACCTGCTGCTGCGCTGACGATCGATGCAATGCCCGACGAGCCAGAATTGCTCTCGATGGTGATCGGACGCACGCGCAGGATGGTTGCCTGCTCGAACTGGCCGATGCGTTGAATGTCGTAGCGCTGGTAGGTATCCGGCGAGCCGAAGTCCGCCGTGGCGCAGCCAGTGAGAACCGAAAGAAGCATCACGGAACAGAAAAACTTGATCATGGATCACCTCGATTGAATGTGAGGCAATCCATTCCCGAAGGGGCTGGTTTGCCCCAAAGGGAAGAGAAACGGGAAATACGCAGCGTCAAGCTGCGTGAGTCAGTGGGTGACCGAGGCGATTGCCGTCGAGACGTACGCCACGGCAACGAGAAACGACAGCATCTTCCAGGCCTCGGCGTCCTGCTTGGCGTACCAGGCGAGGCTACTGAGAGCGTGTTTGAGGATCGGAAACATGGGCAACTCCTGAAAAAGATAGGAGCCGCCCTTGATGGGAGGCTCCCATCAAGGAAAGATTTGGACCTGAAGAAACGGCGTCCAGCGAACCGCACTGGACGCGTCGTTTACGAAGACCTACGAGGCGGTATGGCTGAGGTGATGCAGTCTGACACGACCGCTTTGCACCAGATGCCGTTCGGCTTGATGGTTGAGCGAATAGTCCCAATCCACCATTGCCGTGCCGTCGCTCCACACCGAATGAATACGTCCGGTGTAAAGCTGCGGCGGGCTGGCCTCGACGTCCTGACCGACCACACGCTGATTCGCCATGAAACCGCTCTTGCGGGAAACTTTGACGACAGGTGCGAGATTGCGAGACATAGACAACTCCAAAAAAATAATGGGAGCTGTCTCCCGGAGGGAGAGGCTCCCAACGGGACGAAAAAAGGCGACCAACGAGGGTCGCCAGAAGATTGCCGTCATAGACGGCTGGAGAGAAGCTGGTCCTCCAGCACGCTGGAGGGGTAGGTCGATGCGCAAAAGCGCGGGGAATGGGGCCAGTCTACGAAGTCAATCGCGCAGTAGAAGTCGGAAAGCTCAACAAATCGCTATGCCTTTCGCTCCAACACCGAGACGGACAGCTTTCGGACGGTGACTTTCCGCGCGACGAATCCTCCGGAGCGGGGCCGGCAGCACGAAGCCGGGACGAAAAAAAAGCGCCTGCTCCATTACTGAAGCGGCGCTTGAAAGTCCGTCGCAAATCCGAGGGCCGTCGACGAACCTGAGAGAGACGCCATTCTAGCCAGCGATACCGTAGCCGATGCGTTGAAAAGGACGCTAAAAACGTCGCGATTCGGAATAAACACCGTCCCAACGACGGGAAGCGAAGCAAATGCAGGGCGCTCTGACAAAAGCGCACGGTACAAAGAGACGTTGATAGCCGCCAATTTGCAGGGCGAAGAAAAGGCCACCCAGGGATGCCCCCAGGATGGCCTCAGTTTTTTCTTGTTTTGTATTGTCTGGTCTCTCAGCACCCTTATTAGCGGGTAGGGTCAATATAGACTGACAAATAAAAACCGACTGTTGGACAGATCACTTTTCTCTCTCATGCGCGGCTTTTTCTTGCGCATCGGAGCTTAGCAACTAAGCTACTACTGCGTGTCCTCTTGGCTGTGGACGCGCGCTGTTGTAGATCACATCCAGTCGCCCGCTGTCGTTCGCCGCGACGCGGGCTTTTTTTCGGGCAGCTCGTCGCGGAAGCCCGCCCAGCTTGACTTTTCGCTGTAGCTGCGAAGATGAATCATCTACCCCGATTCTTCTTCGACCATGCTCCAGACCATCGACCTGTCCTCGCTTCGCACCCGTTCAAACGCCTACGCTCCAGCGCGTGCCCGCGACGTCGCACTTACCCCGGAGGTGGCGGCGCTGCTCACAACGGACGCTGTCGTCGCTATAGGCGTGAGCGGCGGCAAGGACAGCGTCGCCTGCGCGCTCGCGGTTGCGCGCTATCTGGACGCCACCGGCCACAACGGTCCGCGAGTCCTCGTTCATTCCGATCTCGGCCGTGTTGAATGGAAGGACAGCGGTCCGGCGTGCGAGCGGCTTGCCGCCCATCTGGGCTGGGAACTGCTCACGTTGCAACGGCAAGCCGGTGACATGCTCGCCAGATGGGAGAAGCGCTGGTCGAACAACGTCGAGCGCTATCGCGATCTCTCCTGCGTGCGGCTGATCCTGCCGTGGAGCACGCCGTCCATGCGCTTCTGCACCTCAGAGTTGAAAGGAAACCTAATTAATTCCGCGCTGAACAAGCGCTTCCCGACCCACAACATCGTCAGTATCACCGGTGTTCGACGTCAGGAAAGCAGTGCTCGCAGCAAGATGGCTGTCGCGGCCCCGCTCGCTCCCCTGTCGACCAAGGGGCGCACCGGTGTGACGTGGAATGCGATCATCGAATGGACCGTGGACGAGGTCTTCACCGAGATCGCTGCGGCCGGACTTGCGCTGCATGAGGCATACACGGTGTATGGCGCGTCGCGCGTCTCATGCGCCTACTGCATCATGAGTTCCCTCGACGACCTGCGAGCCGCGGCAAGCTGCACCGACAACCACGATGTCTACCGTGAGATGGTGCGCCTGGAAGCCGACTCGACGTTCGCCTTCCAAGGGCAACGGTGGCTGGCCGACGTCGCACCCCATCTTCTGCCGCCTGAACTGGCCGCCGACTTGGCGCGTGCGAAGGCTGCCGCCATAGAGCGCCAAACCATCGAGGCGGAGATCCCTGCGCACCTGCTCTTCTCGTCGGGGTGGCCGACCGCACGCCCGACGCCCGACGAAGCGGAATTACTCGCGAGCGTGCGCCGCCGCGTCGCCCAGACAGTGGGCATCGAGGTCGGCTACACCAGCGCGGCCGACGTTATGCGCCGTTACGACGAACTACTCGCACAGCGGCAAGGCGCGGCCTCAGTTGAAGACGCAGATGCCACGGCACCCGCAGTCGCGTCAGTCCCGGCACAAGCGAGCTTCGCCTTCTAGCGGGCGAAAAAAAAAGCCACGCCCCGGAAACCGGGAGCGTGGCGTTGATTAAAACAGCACTAGGCGAGACACAGCGAAAGCTGAACGTCCGCCGCAAAAAACGCGGGATCCGGCGCGGCGCCTTCACGCGCCACGGGGACTTCCCACTGAAGTTGCGCATCGCCAAAAGAACCGAGACCGTATAGCAGCCGGTCCGTGTCTTCGCGATTGAGCAAGTCGCCGAACGTGAAGCTGAAGACAGCCGGAGCGCATGCGCCCTCCGCCACGAGCCTGAGCGTTCCTTCAAGCTCGTCAGCGCGGCGAACCCGCCACTCTTCGGTGCCCTCGGGCGCGCGCGTCACGGTGATGCGCGTCGCCACAGGCACTTGCGCAGCGTTGCTCAAGGCGTCGCGGAACGCAGGGATTGCCTTCTTCGCGAACCCCGGCGTTTCCATTTCCACCGGATACGCGACTTCAGTGATGAAGGAGCCGACCGCGCTGTATTGCCAGCCAGCGTGACGCAACGGCGCGGCGCCCATTGCAACCAACACATTGTGCTGGTCGATGGAATGACACCGCACCTCGGGCATCCGCTCCATCGCCGTCTTCGTTGTGGGCGGCACCGGCACTTCGATACGTGCGGTCCCACAGTCGTATTCCTTCAGCACTCGCCAAACGCTGAGCGGCCCGCTGTTCCCGTAGATCGAGAGCAACAGGTCGATGTCCGCGTGCAGCGAAACGCTCAAGCTGCCCCCAACCAACTCTTCGATGCGAGACTCGAAGCCCGCCCGGATCAGCGACAGCCGGACATCGTCCAACTGCGACTCAGGCACCGCCGAGTAGCACGAGGAGCCAACCGACAGATCGACCGCCCGGTCCAGAAGCAGCGTGGGCTTGGCGAGTTCACTTCTCCAACTCGCAATGTAGTTTTCAGGCCGTATCGATCCATTGCGGCTGCGTAGCATCCCGCCTTCGCAACTGGTCGCGTGCGAGAAGATGCGGCGCATGACCTGCGCATAGTTGCCCAGTGCCACTGCCGACCAGCGGTCGGTGTGCGGATAGACGTTCGACTCATAGCCGCGCTCGAACAACGCGTAGATCCACTCGCCGTCGGCCTTCTGCATTGCGCCTGCGCGCTTGCCCGTCAAAATCGAAGAACCCATGTCTTGCTCCATTGGTACGCGGAGCAGCCCCAACGGGCTGCGTACCCGCTGAGGTAAAAAGAGAACCGCTCCACGGGGGAGCGGCTAATGCTGTTAGCGCAGACGCGGCATAACCGAGAAGGCGGTCAGGCACTGCATGCAGCACATGACAAGGCCGAGCCAGACGCCGAATGCCGCGCCGAATACAGCGCCATGTGCGCCGAACGCGACGCTCGCGCCGATAACCACCGCGACGCCGCGCGCAATGTGCGACATCAGGAAGCGGTTGACGACCCAATCGCACGCACGGGCGAAGAGTCCCGGGCGGGCGCGGTCTCGCTGACAGGCGAGCTGCCATGCGAGCGAAGCCACCAGAACGCCAAGGACCCCGGCCATGATTCGGCCAACGCCCGATGCGTCGTGCAACAAGTGCTCGTAGGCGAACCTGACGGCCATGCCGAGGTAGCCCGCCGGCGGGAGCGTATAGGCGGCCGTTGCGACAACAAAGGCCGCACAGCACCACCAGCGCTCTTGCCACAACGCCGTTGCCACTTTGAGCGGTGCCGAAACTACGATATCAATGTCTTCCGACATTCGAATACTCCTGTGAGGTTGTCGTGCCCGTTGAGCACGAAAAAAAGCCGACCCCTTGCGGAGGTCGGCAGTGATGGAAAAGCGACTGCTTACGCAGCGAGCTTAGCCTTTCGGCTCTTTGTCGCTTTCTTCACAGGCGGCTTCGGGACTTCGTACCCAAAGCGCGCCCAAGCGGTCGCATCCAACGGGATCGGATTCGTGCGCCCCGTTGCGAGGTTCACAAACACGCCCGAGAACGGCACCGCGCCGGTTCGAAGCATGGTCCAGAGCATGTTGAACGCTTGGACCGCGATGGCCTGATTGATGACCAGCGACTGCTTGCGCAGCGCCTCGGCCATCGAACAGGACGGGGTCTCGTCTTTCGCATCGAGCTTCGCGTCGATCAGTTCCGGAAACAACTCGCCCACATGCGGCAGCCGTTCAGGATGTTTCAGCGCGTAGCTCTTGCCACAGACCTGACCGATAACAATTTGCCCGCGATCCGTGTCGTTGCCGCAGTCGAGGTAGTACGCCCCCGTGTGCTGGGCGGCACCAACAATTGCGGCCCGCGCGGCCCGCGTATCGACGCAGCCGATCACGAGATCGACGTTGTAGAGCGGCTCGCCTGGCCCGAAGCGCCGGGTTTCCGCCCGCCAGTTCGTGCCCATCAGTGCGTTTAGCCGGTTGACGATAAGCGAGGCTTTGTACTCGCCCACGTCGTTCGGATAGAAGCCCTGACGGCCGACGTTGGTCGGACTGACGGTGTCGTCATCGAACACGGTGCAGTCGATGCCGCCGGGGTGGCCCAGTTCGAGCATCGCGTGATGCAGCCGCGCCAAGCTCGGGAGCACCGCACTTCCGGTGCCGCCCGCGCCTACAACGACCACATTCCAGCTTCGCTCGAGCATCCGCGAAGGTAGTTGATGTCGGATAGTCCCGTTCATGCAACCTCCTCAGCGCGAGCCGCCGCGTACCAACTGCTCGGCACGCGCTCGACGTTCTCGAAGATGCCTTTGGCGCACAGCCGCATCGCCATACTTGGCACCGACGATGCGCAGTTGCCGAGGACGAAGGCGAACTTCGTCTCGTGTCGGTCATCTTCGTTGTCTGTCGGCGAGAAGTACGCGGGATGCGCGCCATGCGAGTGGCAGTCGATCACGCGTAGTTCGCTCGCGAGAAGCTCCGGCCGCTCATACTTCAGCGAACCGGTGCCCTGCGACAGCACCTTCACAGGCGCCAGACGGAACCGTTTCGTCTCCACATTCCAGACGATCCAGGCACCGGTCTCCAGCGGATGCGCGGCGCGCGCCATTGCAACGAACTCGCCAATCAACTCGGGCGGCACCGCACCACAGCGCAACTCGGTCGATTCGGCTACTTTCCCGTAGGGGATCGCGGTCGGGACCGTGTAGTGCGCAATGCGGCGAACGACCGAGAGCCACGGCAGATCGATTTCTAGGAAGACACCGTTCTCGCCCATCAGCAGCCGCTCACCAGCCGCCTGCATTGGCGCGACCGGCTCACGCCGGGGCACCATGACAGTCGGGAATGAGCGCTGAAGCGCGGCATCGGCAGGATTCAAAGCACCAGCATTCATCATCGAACTCCTTGTTTGCCGGCGATCAGCTCAGCGAGGGTAAGGTCCATAGGGACGAGCGCGTCTTTCGGGAATTGCTCGCCGTACTTGCCGTCGAGCATTTCCTTCCAGAAAGCGAATTCGCCGTTTGCATGCGAAACACGTTTGTTGCCGTGGTTCGGGTGTGTGAAGGCAGATTCGAAGAATCCGTCCTCCCATCCGCCGATCGCCTCGATGTCGATGCGCTTAGGCACATGCGCCGAGCCGATGCAGATCCGTCCCCAGTCCCAGGTGTTAAAGTAAGGCGGTTCGTGCAGCTTCGATTCAGGCGTTGGCCGGCTGTCATCCTGCAGCGCGAACACGGAAAAGCCGCTCGAAGCTGCACGGAACACCAACCCCGGATGCGGGACGACCGCACTGCGCCGCCCGATCTCCTGACAGTCGAAGAACACTCTTCGCATCGCCGGTCTGCACCACCACATCACCGCCTCTTGCGACACCGCGAGCACCGTCTCAGGCAAAAATTCCGCCTTCGGCGCCGCGTTCTGGGCCAGCTCACGCAGGCAATCAACAAGCGCCATGCGGTCGATCGGCCTTCCGGCTCCAATCGTCGCCCGGCCGCTCTTACCCTGCGTCACCGGATGAACGGTGCCGTAGACTGCGCTGCGATCTTGATGACGGCCGTACAGCAAGATGGCGCTGGTCGCCGCGAGCTCGTCGACGCGGTCGGAGCCAATATCAAGCCCTTTCATATAAAACTCCTAGTTATGCCGCGAGACACGCGATGACGCGGTCGAGTTGGCCAAGAATGGATAAGCCCTGCGACCAGTCCGCGTACTGCTTACGGATGGCGTCAGGCGTAGAGGCAAGCGGCGTAAAGCCGAGGTAGGTCGTGCCGTCGCCGGCGCTGGCGAGGTACTCGTAGTGCGAATCGAGTACTTCACCCACACGCCCGTCGTTCTGCACGGTGAGCGTGGCGGCCGCATACGCGCAGCGGGGCCGATACTCGCAACCAAAGAGGTCGCGATTGCCCACCCGCTGCAGCATGAGCGAGAGCTGTTCGAGCTCAGCACAGATGCGCCGCGTGCGCCCGGAGGTAAAGCGCTGAAGCCGCCTGAGCGCAGCCACGCCAAGAGCATGTAGCGGTCGATGGCTTAGGCTTTTCGAATGCCACCGGTAGACGTCCATGTCGTCGGGACAAAGCTGCGGACGTACAACGGAAGGGAGGTAATGCTCGATCTCCGCCTCGTCATCGCCGAACCGGTCCGTCAGCATCTCGCGCGCGTCCTCATCGGTTGCGTTCGAGTCGCCGTCCCAAAACCACGAGGCAAATTCCCCAAGGAACTCGTCCGGCGTCCGGATCCACATCGTGCGTCCCGCTGCTCGATTGATCAGCACCATCGCCGTAGACACTAACCGCGGATGAACATTGCGAAGTTCGGCGGCACGCCTGCCGATCTCGAAGATGCTCTCCTCCGTTATCTCGATGCCGAGATACACGGGCGAGGTGGGATTGAAGTCGCTGCTGTCCTCCTGATACTGGACAACGTCTTGCACCGCCTGTACGTCGCACAGTACGAAGTCGAAACCGAGGCAGTCCAGACGCGGCGTATGACGCTTGGCCCACGCAAAGAACCCGTGGGCAAGCGCGTCCCCCGCGCCTTTGAACTCCGGTACGTCGCGCGGCCTCAGCACGCGCGAGTTGAACTGGGCGGAGATGAGACCGGCGACATCCTTTTCGGCTTGCCAACGCATCACTGCGCGCGTTTTGACGTCCGAGCCGATGGCCGGCAGGCTTAGAAAATCATTGGGAGGTCGACGTCGGGCAACGGGAGCGCATCGCGATTGCCAAGACTCTCCCGAGACAGCGACTTCTGCACCAGACGGGCGAGGATCGAAGTACATTGCTCGATCTCCTTGTCATGAAAAAAAACCGCCCTTCCGGGCGGTTGCTGATGAGAAAGAGCCAAGTCCGGATCGGACAGGGCTTTGAGGAGGTCGCGCTTACGCATGGACGCTGCAGGGCATAACCGCACCCTTGGCACCGGCTGCTCGCACGAACGTGAAGCGCATCACATCGCCTTCCGTCGTCGGTCCGTCGATCGCCGCGGTCGTCAGCTCCGGATACTGCGCGGAGTAGAGATCGCGGACATCGTCGGGCGAGAAGGTCGGCCCCGGATCGGGGAACGTCACGCCGTTGTAGACGAACTCGCGCGTGAGCTTCGCAACTTGGATAGCCATGTCTGCTCCTTAGTCGAAAAGCGATGCGAGGTTGGTCCCGGTGCTAGCCGGTTCCGCCGATGCTTCCGATGCGGGCGATGCGTTCGGGGCGGTGCTCTGCCCTTCAGCATCGGCACTTCCATCGTCATCATCGTTGTCCGCGTCGGTGCTCGATCTTCCAGGCGCCGGCAATGCCGGCTTGCTTCCGCCCTTAGCCAGCGTCTTGGTCGCTTTGGAGACTTGCGTCGTCTTGGCGGCTTCGAGGATGGCGGTGGTCGCAGCAACCTGCTCGGCGAGCGACGCGTGCGCGCCCGTATAGGCCGCGAGCGCGTCGACGAAGCCCGCGTCGAGTTCAGCCGCCATCGCGGTGAGCGCGAGCGGCTGAAGCATGGCGGCGTCTTTTGCCGTGCCTTGCGGCATAACGCAGACAACCATCTCGTCGCCCTTCATCTGCAAGGACAACGTGAGCTTCGTGCAGTGACGCAGAAGCGGTTCAATAGCTGCAAACATGAAAAACTCCTGAGGAATATAAAAAGACCGCGCGGAGGCGGTCTATAAAGGGATGTCAATCACGATCGATGCACGGGCGAGCCGCGCGTTAGAACTTGAGCACCTTCGGGATCTTGCCCGCGTAGTCGAAGCCTTCGACCGCCAAAAGCGCGTCGATGACCTCGGACTTGGACTTGCCGAAGACTTTCTTGAAGTTGTCGCCGAGCGCGGCACGAATGCCCAACTCGTCAGCGACCACCATCATTTCCGACTTCGTGATCAACTCCAGAAACTCCTTGCAGAGCTTCCAGTGCTTCGCGAGATCGAGGTGATGGTGCTTACACAGACGCGTGAGGTGCTGGACGTCAAGGCCTTGAATTGCAGCGACCGTCACGCCGGTTACGGCATGAGCGATTTGCGCGTCGTCGGCAGCGGTCGATGCCGCAGCCGCTTTCGAGACGTCGCCAGCCGCGATCTGCTCTTGCGTGAGCTTTTCCCAGATGCCAGACAGCGTCTTCTGATCGACGCAGCGCATCTGGTCGGACAGTGCGATCGCAACGAGGTATCGCTGAGCCAACTCGGGATCGGCTCGCACCTCGCGGCGCAGGGCTTTACGCCACAACGCCACGCGATACGCTTTGATCCGATCCGACTCAGCCACCACCGTCGCCGGCGGATTGCTTGTCGTCGATGCCGCGGACGAACCGGCCGCTCCCTTCGCTGCTGCAGGCGACGCTTTCGCGCCCGCCTTGGCTGCTTCGGGCTTCGGCTGCGTCGCGGCTTTCACCGCCTGCAACTGCGCTGCCACCTTCTTCATGTTGCAGACGGTGTCAAAGCACTGGCCGCGATAGACCTTGCCGATCGAGTCAGGCAGGCCGCTCACCGCCGCGCCGTAGTTCTGGCACGCGTGACACGCCTTCGCCTGCTCTTCACCGACGCCCTTCGGACCGTCGACAGCGAGCTGCACGCGGGTGTGGTTGTCGCCAGCACGCACGATGCGCACGACCGGATATTCGTCGCGCAGGCCGGTGGCCGTCGCTTCGAGCATCTTTTCGGTCTTCTCGTTGTAGCAGGTGCGGTTGGTGCAGTTGCCCGTACCGATGGACTCGCCGAACATCTCGCCCTGCGTGGACGAGTTGTGCGGGCATCCGGCGCAGTCGGCCTTGTCGAAGATCGCGGCCGCCAACGAACAGGCGACCTGTTCGATGGTTTTCTTGACCTCAGCGACCGCCTTGCCTTCCTTGATGATGACCGGCAGCAACTTGTCCTGCGTCTCTTTGGGAAGCGCAGCCAGCAGCTCGGCGTGACCGAGCAGGATCTGGCGCGTGCTGAGCGCATCGAGCACGGGAGTGCTGCAGTTCATCAGCGCGAGACGCTTATCCAGCGTCGCACGCGACCAGCCGAAGATGCGCGCGACTTCGTCGCGATCGCCTTTGCACAGCCCGACTTGCTCGGCTGCGGCAATGGCTTCTTCGGCGGGCGACATGTCGGCTCGCTGGATGTTTTCGATGATGGCGAGTTGCTTCGCTTCGATCTCATCGATGTCTCGAACGACGACCGGAATTTCATAGTCTTCGCCGTGCGCCGCGAGTGCCGCCTTGTATCTGCGGCCACCAGCGACGAGGCTGAAGCCGCCGTCAGCGAGCGTGCGCACGATGACAGGCTGGATGACGCCCTTTTCGCGCACAGACGCGGTCAGCTCTTCCATCTCCGCCGCATCGAAGTACTTGCGGGGATTGACGCTGACCTGAATTTGCTTGAGGGCGAGAGTAGGTTGCTGTTGCATGGCAGGGCTCCTGAGAGGGAACCTGCCCCCTTTGGGAGTGGTTCCCAAAGGGTTGAACAACGTGGACTGACAAAAGTCAGCGCGGGGTCGATGCGTCTATGACGCGGGTGATGGAGTAAAGATAGCGTTTAAATTGCGGGCACGCTGCGCGAAAGCTCACGAATTCATGCCGTCTTTCACAACCACGCAGGTCGAGTTTCTTTCTCGTCGGCATCTAACGGCTTCCCCCGTGTCCACGCAAGGCGATGGACTGCGACGAGGTCCGCAGCTAGCCGCTCGGAGTCGGCCGCCGACAGCGCGAGGCCCAGCGAGCGGACATCGTCGACGCCAACCGCGACTTTGACGAACAAGGTCACGTCCCGATAGCCCGGCGCGTCTAGCTTGTTTTCATACTGACAGGAATGCACCACGTCGTCGTCGGGCAGCGGCGTGTGCGTTGGCTCATCAGACAGCCCCCATCGTCTGATCATCGCCAGCCAGCGCGTTTCGCCATTGGGAAAGTAGCGTTGCACTTCCGTCGCGTGCCGCCTGTCCAGCCGCAGCACCTGAAGGCAATGCTCCAGCAAATCGTCATCGAGTCGGCGAAAGTCAGGGAGGCTGAAGGGGAAGTCGTCGCCGTTGTAGAGGCCTGCTAGGAACTGGGCAGCCACGCGCGCCTGTCGAGAGTTGCCCTCCGCTACGTCGAGGAGATGCGCAAGCGAATCCAGGCTCGCATCGCGATTCTGCGCGCGTATTTCGGCCGCCCGCTGCGCGGGGGTCGTTCCGCCCGCCGCTCTCGCGAAGAAATCGTCAACGGTCTCTTGGAGTGCTTCGGCTAAATGCGTCGGGACGGTGAAGGCGATGGATCGGCTGCTGGGTCTTGGCGGATTACTCATTGCATTGTGGTGGCATGACGGACGCTCGAATTTGCGTCTGTCCGCATGATGCCATGAGCGAAAAAATGCGCCGGCAGAACGCCGGCGCCCAAAGCCAGTCGGCGCAGAACCGGGGGACGCCAAACCGCGAACGGAGCGTATAACTTTAAGGGCCAAATAACGCGGTGCAACCAACGCTCGCGCCCACGATGGCGAAAACACCCCGGCGCGTGGCCGAACCGTCATTAGGTCTCGGGGACCGGCCGAATGAAAGGTTCTTCGCAGACTTCTGGTGGATCGTTCGTTGGCTTTACCCGGCCATGAACGGTCAGTCGGCTTGAGCATCCGAATTGTTCACAATCGCTCGCGTTGACCAAGGTCGACGCACCAATGGCCGTCAGGAGGAGACACACCATTCGTGGAACCGTTCGAATACCCGGAAACCAACGTAATCGAGTTTTCGCTTGTACAGCCAACGGTAGTAGCAATTCCAGTAACTGATCATTCGATCATGCGTGCGTTTCATGAAAACTGCGTTTTCCCTGAAAAACGCGCCGTAAACGCATCGATCCATGGATGGCAAGTTCGCTTCAATCTCAGCGAGGATTTCAATTACATACTCGCCGCAAAGGTGCACAATGAAAGGCGCAATCCAAGGCTCGGGTGAAGTGGCCAGCCGCCCGATATGGCGCTGGCGCACATGTCCGTCAAGATGCCTCGTCAGCACGCAAGCATAGATGGCCGCTTGAGCCGAGTTCAGTTGAGGGAATAGCGTGTCATCGGATTCGTGGTGAATTCGATACGGGATGTTGAGCGATTCGCCTCGAACAACGACAGCCGCCCCGGGATGAGTCGCAGTGCTGGGTCGAATCAAATCCGTGACGACGGTCACTTCGGAGCAAAGCACTTCGGGAAAGGCAGTCAGCAATGGGCTGCTTTGAACTCCGTTATTCGCTGCCCGGGTGTTTGCCATAAAATTTCGCCGTCAACGCAAATTAAGCAATTGTGTCATACGTAGACCGACGGTCGGTGGTGCCCGCGAATGTCCGTATTGGGTTTCTGGGAGTGTCCCTTCAGGGTCGCATACAGCCCTTCTCCGAGAACCCAGTTACGAACTCTCGGGCGACGACAACTCGATCGCCGAAGGCAAAAAAAACCCGGCTCGAAAGCCGGGTTGTGACTAAATGATCGAGACGAGCGCCACCTAAGGGCGTCGCTACGTCTTATGCCGCGCCAGTCGTGGGCAACATAGGTCGAGACAGCAAGGTTGTGACCGCGCCCGCCAACGTCCACTCGCCAAACTGCTGCTCATGGCTTTCATGAACGAGGCGGTCAAGGCACAGCACCTCGACGCCATCAACTTGTACCTTGCCGAGGACGTTCGCCAGCACCGCACGATTGGAGCCTTCACGTTTAACCGTGACGACGCCCTCCCCTACCACCACATACACGTTTGAGTCTTTCGGCATTTACGCTGCCTCCTTCAAAAGTTTGCGCATGTCACCGGACGTTTCCGCCGACAGCAATGCGAGGTCATCAACGAAGCGATCCAGCAGAGAATCCATGTGCAAGAAGGTCTCGTCTTCCAGTTCCGGCGTTGCCCAGTCCAGCCCCGCCTGCGTCGCATCACGCTTGTGCGCGACCATTTGGTCCTGATACTCGTCGATGCTGCCCGGCAAGTGGAAATACAGCACCTTCAACACGCCCTTCCGGTTCCATCGCAGCGCGCGCCGCATCGCCTGATACTCGATGCGCCACGTCCACGAACGGTCGTAGAAGAGGATGTAGTCGGCGTTCGGCAGGTTGTAACCGGCGCGGCCCGATGCCTTCGTGGCCATCAGCCCGGTTGCCAGTCCGCCCAAGAAGCGCTTGTCCTTATCGGCCACGCGACGCTTGATCGGGATCTCGCCATGAAACGGGACCGTCTGCACCCCATGCGCATCCAGCTCGCGCGCCAGAAGATCGAGCACGCCCGGGTTTTCGGCGAACACGATTGCTTGCTTGCCTTCGGCCGCAATCGCTCTCATCCGGGCCACGATCGCGCGTTGCTTGCTCGTCAGCCCGCCGATGTACTCCACGCCCTCCATCCCGAACTGCGGGTAGTTGGCAGAGAAGTGAACCGCGCGGATACGAGCGAGGATCGTCACGAGGTTGCACGCCTTCTTGTCATCGCGTGATGAGCGATACCAATCGGCGAACTCGTCAGCGGCGCGTAGGTACGCGGCCAGATGCCCGCGATCCCAGTCGACCGTTTCCACCTCAAACTGCGGCGGCTCGATCTGGATGTAGCGCGACACCTCAGGCTCGGCGACCAGCCGACGCTTGATATGTGGCGCGAGCATCGCCCGGTACAGGTGCAGGTTGCCGATCTTGGGCACCTCGCGCTTCGCCCCGTCCTGCAGGCTCTCCGCGAACTGCCACGTCACCCACTCCAGCACCACGAAGTCATCCCTGAATCGATCGACGCCGCGCATCGCGTATTCCACCGAGTTGATCCAGTTCTGCTCGAGATAGCCGACGCGGTAGCCGTAAGGCTGCGCTGCCGTTCCGTCACCACCGGAAAACGCGATTAGACCAAACGCATCTCTCGGTTAGTTCGGGATGGGACTTCCCGTCAAAACGAACCGTCGCCGCGCCGAAAGCTGCCAAAGCGCGCGGCTCTGATCGCTCGTAGGGTTGGCGAGGCGCTCGCCTTCGTCGGCCACCAGCAGGCCGATGCGACGCCGCAGTCGATGCGCATATGTCACGCGCGCAGATGCGGCTTTGTCCACCGGCATACGCAGGCGCTCATACGAGATGAGGTTGATTTGCCGCAGGTCACCAAGGTCCGCCGCCGATTCGATTACCTTCACCTGATCGGCCGCGATCGGCAACTGGCCGATCTCCTTCAACATCTCCTCGATGAGCCGGGACTCAACGACGATGAGGCCGTGCTTCGCACCGGAGACGAGGATCAGCGCCAACGCGAGCCGGGACTTGCCGCAGCCCTGCTCCCACGCAACGACGCAACCGGTCGGCTTCAACAGCGTTTCAACTAGATCATCGACCTGAAACTCCCAGTCGAGCCACTGATCGACGCCGAGCGCCTTCACGCGCGAGCGCAACGCCGCTGCTTGGTCGGGAAAGCGCGCGCACAGACCTTCGTGCACCACTTCCCACCCCTCGCTGACGTTCTCGACCGCGAACCGCGCATTGAGCTCGTCAACAGACAGGTGGTACCAGACGCCATGCAGCTCGTATCGGTACCGCCCGTCGGCTTCGCGATCAAACTGGACCTCGTCGCCCGCTTTGATTAGCGGACTGGCCCAGCGCGTCGCGTCGACCTTGTGGGTCTCCTTGGCGATGCCCGACACCTGATCTCGCGATCCAGCGCCGGTCGTCCATGCGACGTGCCTCAGCGGTATTGCTTGGCGCGCGCTACGCCGCATGCGTCTGCGGAAGTGCTCCATGAAGCCGGGCGCGAGTTGCGGGTTGCCACCGACGCTGCCGATTCGATCGAGCAACTGACCAAAGGCCGCGACCGGATCGTCTTGCACCAGATACGTCTCCATATCTAGCAAGCCTTGCCCGGAGTAACGGAAGCCACGCGGCAGCCGGTGGCCGTCGCGCGAGTAGATGCGCTTCACGAGAACGGTGTTGAGCACCATCGCTTCGTTGAAGCCACACGCAAAGGACAAGCGAATGCGCCGGCCATCGTGTGACACCATGACTGACTTGTCTCCCGTGACGGCACGCGTGATGAACGGCACGCTGTCATCGAGCTTCTGCAGTCGCAACCGAGCTTCCCCGAAGGAACGATCCTCGAAGTGCAGCCCGATATCCGGGCCTGGCTTCGCCAGATCGTCGACGACCGCCCGCACGAAGTCAGAGGGACGATCGCGATAACGGTCAAACACCACCACGGCCGTGCGCACGTTCGCGCCTTCGAGCTTGAACGCGTCGCCTGGAAGTTCGAACAGGCCAGCCGCGCGGCGCTTCGAGCGGTCGCCCTGCTCGCCCGCGATCATCGACTCGGCGGTCGTGATCGGCAGGAGCGCGACGACGATGTTCGCCGCCTCCAGCGCCTGATGCACGGCGTAGTTGTGACTCAACGCGCTGGTGCGCGCGCCGTACCGGCCCCACGTCGTGCATTCCAGCGTCTGCAGATGCGGCGACTCGAGATGGATTGAGAACGGCGGATTGATCAGTGCGATATCGAAGCGCGCCGGATGGATGTCTTCCATACCGGCTTGCCGGAACTCGCAATGAAACCCTACGTCCTCAAACACCTTCTGGCACTGCTGGATCACGTCAGCGTGGACGTCGACGCCGTACACGGCATGGCGTTCCGGGTCTGCGTACTGAAGCAGCCGGCCGGAACCAACCGAGTTATCCAGGATTCGGATAAGCCGATTGACCTTCCAGCCGCTCACGAAGCTCCACATAAACGCCGCAATGGCGTCCGGTGTGAAGAATTGCCCGAGGTGCTGACGCCGTGCCGCTGCCAGTTCGCCCTGATGGGCGATCGACGGCGCCTGCGATCCCAAACTTCTGATTGCGCGCAACGGCTCATACCAGTCCCGCTCAAACGAAAACAAATCTCTCTGCATGAATTGCCTCTAGAAAAGAAAAGACCCGCCGAAGCGGGTCGAAAGGAGAAAGCGGTGGACGCCTTAGTACCGGTCGCGGGAGGCGAGATACTCAGCCCCAAACTCACTAATGAAGAGGGACAATGCGTCGCCCACGTCGTGAGCGAACTTGAACTGCCATTTGTCGTTGAACAGCACGATCTCCAGCCCCGTGAACGACAGCTTCTCGCGAGTGGAGAACGTCAGTCGGTGAACGCTGAAGTTGCGCAGTTGCATCGCAAGCGCGCCGAACTGATGCTTCTTCGCGAAGGTCGCCAAGCCGTCGAAGGTTGTGGCGACCGCCTGCTGAGAGGAGTAATAGACCTCGCGTTGCCCCTTCGAATGGAAGCACGACTGGGAGGTGACGCGCTTTTCGAGAATCACCGCGCTGCTGGTGCGCTTGATCTCGGTATCGGGCTTGAGCCAGAAGCCGTTGATGATGGCCTTGGCTGCCTGCTCGAACGCAACGCGCTCGCCAGCTTCACCACCGAACGTTCGCTCGAGGTGTTGCCAGAAGCCGTCCAAGTCAGGGATCTTGTTTTTCCTCAGATCCTCTTCGATATCGAGACCGCATCGGTCGAGTTCGCGACTCTGGTCGATCTCGATTCTGCCGCCGGCGGGCGCGAACTTGCGGCTTGCCTCCATCACAAGCCGAGACAGCACCCTACGACAGAACGTGTTGAGCTCGCGTTCGACCTTGTATTCGCTGCGCACTTCCATCGCCGAATACTCGGTCAGCCCGTCTGCGAAGACATCGCGCTCCGCCTGAACGACAGCGTGATATGCCACGGCTGCTGCCGCTTGGGCCGTCTTGAACTGCTCGATCAATTGCGTGTACATGCGTTGCTCCAAGAAATGAGCAGGCGCACGCCCGCAAAGGGGACGTGCCCCTGCGGGTTGAAAAAGGAGATTGATTGCGCGGTGAGCTTGCTAGGCGCCGCATCGTCGATGCGCTAGAAGCGCGGGTGATACTGCAACAGTACATGCACGAGGTTCCGCCGCTGACACGAAAGGCGATCTTTTCATGGTGCCTTTCGTGCTCAGGCTAGGAAACCTTATCCACAGTTTCTGTGGCTAACCTTGGGGATAACCTCAGCCGCCGCCCGCCGTTGGCGATATATCTACGGTTGGCGGAAAACGCGCAAGCGCGCATGCTCCTCAAAAGGCGCAACGATTTCGGTCCCTTTCGCCGGTCCGCCGCTGGCCTGCTGAGATCAGAATTTCGAGGTGCACGCGCGTGCGTGCAATCCCTTCGAGCACGTCCATGAAAGTAAGTCACATTGCGACCATCGCGTTCCTTAGTGCCTCAGCCATCGGCATGACCGGAGCGGTCAGCGTTGTCGCGCGCCAGTTCACGATCGAACGCTCAGCCGTTCAGGTCGTCGTTGATACAAGCATCGCCGCACGACTTCAGGGCTTGTCCGACGCGATGGAACACGTCCCGGCCGCTGGCCGTCCGTCGCTGCTGTCTAAATACGGCTTCAGGGACGAGACGGCGCTTGCTGCAGCCCTAGCAGCGCAGCGACGTGACCTGGACTCAGCAGAAAGACTGCGCGCTGCGGAACTCGCTGCCAACGAAAAGCGATTAGCCGCTTTGCTGGCGGCATGCGGCTTTAGTGCGATCGTCGCCATCATGGGGGCCGTTGCGCTCTACGACGCGCACGTGGCTCGCGGCCGAGTCACGCGCGAAGCCAATGCCATTGCCGCCTAGCGCCGTGCGACCAATCTCGCCTTATCAAAACAAGATGAATCTGATCGTTGTTAGCTTCGAGGACTTCACGAAGGACCCCGCCGGCGCGCGTGCTGACTCTGTACCGTCTCCTGGCTTCCCCGACAGCTGGATCGACGCGCTCGTCGGAACCGGCTCCGTCTTTTCGCGCGACGAAGCCGCGCCCGGCGCTGTAAAGACGATCGGCCTTCGCTTTCCGAGCGGCGAGCACGCCGAGCAGTTTTGCCTAAGCGTACGCAAAGTGGCCAATCTCCTCGGGACCCGGGCACACATCCACAAGGTTCCTGCCAATCAGGTGGACCTCACACTGAGCGAGGCCTCAAGACATCGTGCAAGTGTCATTTGACGGACTCACAGTCTCACTCGAAGACGTTCAAGACAACCCGGCGCGGTACGCACGCCATCTCGAACGCGCAAAGAAGTCACCGGGCTACTCTGTGTGCCGTTGCCAGGAGCGCGTCGCGGGCAGACTTTTGCGCCTCGTTGTGCGACGCTACGGCGCGCTTTTTCATCTCGCAAGATGGCCTGACGACGGGCCAAACCACGACGAGATCTCATGTCCCTTTTATGCCGCGGCGCCCATCAAAGATGGAAGAACGCCCGACGCCCTCAGTGCGATTCAGCAAACGCCCGCAGGGCTGAACGTCAAGCTCGACGCCTCGCTATCTGTTCGAACGCTCGAACGGTCGATACGCGCTGAAGGCGGCTCCTCGCTCACCACCACAACTCGCCGCGCCGCGCCGCTCCTTGGGTTTCTGCAACGCGTTTGGCTCGAGGCCAATTTGCACGTCTGGCAAGGAGGTTCTACGCGCGGTTAGGGTCAGTGCAACGCACAGCTCGTGGCCGCTCTGGGCGATGGCAAGCTTAACGGTAAGCCCATCCACGAGGTCTTGCATGTCATGCGTCGACATGACGAGAGCCAAGCGCAATCCATTGTCGCCGAGTTCAACGCGTTCCTAGACGAGATCACGACCACACCCCACGCTTCTCAACGCCGATTGGTGCTCGGCGAGCTCCGCGGCCTGGTGGCCTCGAAGTACGGCTTCGTCGTCGCGCTGCGCCAAACGAAGCGCACATTCTTCGCCTCAACACCCGTTATCGAATCGGCCGCCGCGTCGTTCAGGTCCGCCTGGGCGATGACGGGTGACCCTAGCGCGCGCGTCGTGATTCTCGCCTTGGTCGAGCGGACAAGGGACGGGAATCTTCGGATCATCGACCTTGCGCTGCAACTGTGCAGCAGCAGTTTCGTTCCCTGCGATTCGAGCTATGAGGTGGAAATGGCCAACCGGCTCGTTGCCGAGCGCCGACGTTTCATCAAGCCTTTGCGGCTCGAGGCCGGCGACGTCATGCTGCCCGACTTTCAACTGACCGATACCCGACAGCCGACGGCAATCGAAATTTATGGGATGCAAGGCAATGAGCAATACCTTGCCCGCAAGAAAGAGAAACAGGCGCTGTACGCGCGCGACGCAAAACCGTGTGTTGAGTGGATACCGCCGGCCGACCTTGCGTCAGTACGGCTTCCTAAGCCGTTGACTTGACGGTCGCTGCTTCTAGGATACTTTGAGCGCATCCGCCACTGCTGAACAAATGATATGGCCTCGAACTCGTTCTTTTTAAATCGTGCAGTCGCGCGTAACGCCGACTGGCAAGTGAATTACCCCGCGCTCGCGATGGCAAGCACCATCGACGCGGTCGACGAACGACGCAAGCAGATCGTCGTTGCTGCTGCGGACGAAACGTCCCTGCGCGCGGTGTTCTTCAGTTCCCTCGGTGCAATCCTCGACTTCCACGCAACTTGGGACGAACTGGAGCGGTCAGGCAAGGGATGGCTCGCTTTCACGATACGCTGGAACCGGTGGTGGCTGCCCAACGTTGATCACGTTAAATGGCTAGAGCAGCACGCGTTCGCGCCAACCGACCTTCGCTTCGCGAATCGGGACCAGGGAGTCGCCGCCGGTGATAGCGCGTCTTTTCGCCGATTCCTCGATGTCGTTGAACTCCGCTATCGCCGCGACCCAGCCATCTCCAGCGTCCTGTTCGCGCCCAACGCCATTGCAGCCGTCGAGACTTCGCCAATCAATACAGCCATGCGTCATTCATAAGACCGTCAATGCGCAAGGTCATTCCCTTCGGCAGGCGAGCCGTCGCTCCTGACACGCCCCGCGATGTTAAGGCCAAGTGTGCACACCGAAATCTTCGACTCGTCGAACAGAGCGATATCGTCATGTGCGCCGTTTGTCACGTCACGCTCAGTCCTATTTGGGCGCTGTCGATGCTGTCCGAGCAGTATGCATTTGCGATGGCTCACGTCGACCGGCTCAAATCTCGAATCGAGCTCGCCGACGCTCGGATCCTAGAGTTATCGCAGGCACTCGATGCGATGTTGCCGGGCGAAAAGAAGCCTGAATAAGTCGTCTACCGACACTTGACCAACCGTCGAACAGTGGTGCAATAGATCGCCAACGACTCAGGAGTGCACCATGAAACGAACCTTCGAATGCGGCCACAGCGGCAAGGGCAAGTACTGCCACGCGTGCGCGGCTGAAGAGAAGCAGAAGGCTGAGCGCCGTCTCGCGCTCGAAAAGAAGCGCGCTGCGAAGCGAGTCCTGACCACCGACGATCCGATCGACCTGTCCATGGTGCGACACCTTTCGGCCGTACAACGAGAGGCAAGAGACCTGCTCGCAAAGGTCAGTAGCGGCGTGCATCCATTTTCACTCGACGGAAAGTTCATCAAGTCCTCGGCAGGCAAGCTGGTTTCCGTGCCGGTTGGCCGATCCTATCGCCTGCTCTTTGACGCACCATCGCTCGCGCCGCTACGCCTCGTCAGTCACGAAGACTACAATGGGATTGCGGCGAATCGCGTAGCGGCATGACGTCCCTTGACTGACGCTTCGCGCCGTCATCCTCTCAAGGAGGTACCGCGATGAAGGTCGGTCCCAGTTTAGCGATGCGAACGGCGATCAACGCACTACGCGACATCGTCGAAAGTGAGCGCATGCCAAACGGCATCCCGCTAACTGATGATGAACTCGAATTGCATCGACTGTCTGCCGATGAACTCGAAAGGCAACTGGTGTCACTGAAAAATCTAGTGGGGCGGCTGGAAAGGTGACTTGCGGCGAGCGCGCTCAGGTGCCATCACGCGGGTAGCTATAATTAACGGCGGCTTACAAAACTAGAACCGCCGGCGAGCCGGCGACAGGACAGGCGCCATGACTGACGAGCTTTTTCCCTGCGACCATTGCGGCGGAAAGTGGTCTTTCGGATTCTCCCAGCGATTAGTCGGCCGTCCGTCGGCTCCTGAGCGCGACTTCGCTCGCCTCGGCAACAGCCTGACGCCGCCCATGCAAGACATGGAGCCGCGCTCACCATATGACGTCCCTTACGAGAAGGTCTGCTGCATCTTCTGCGAAGAATGTGGGATGCAGACGCCTTGGATCCCGATCGGCAACGACCGCTACGCGGCACTGGATAAGGCCGGCGAGATTTGGAATGCGCGGATGCGGCGGCCGAAAGCCACCGAGGGAGATTTGCTTCAGCTCGTCAGGAAAGAAATCAGCGCAGTTGACGATGCTTACCTGATCGACCTCCTCTCGAGGAACGAGGACGACTGGGAAAAACGCGGGCCCATTTTCCAGATGCTCGCAAGGAAAATCGCCGACAGCAAAATCACGATGAGCGAGTTCTGGCCAGTCGACACAGTCCTCCGCGATGCGGCGCGATATCGGAAGCTCCAGCAGTTAGCGAAGCGCATTTACATCGACGGAATCGCTTCGGTGCAGTTTCCCCGGATTCCCGCGACAGGCGGTGACGAAGGCAACTTTGAGAACAGCGTCAACGAGGCAGTCGATGACCTCCCCGACCGCAACCGCTGGTGACTTGACTTCATTCGGTAGCGATCATACTGAAGGGACCTACAAACTAGACACAGCGAACAAGGATCGAATATGTCACCCATCCAGTACATCGTCGCCGCCTACCGGCTCCGCAACAAACTCGCGCCGCAGCTTTTTACATTGCTCGCCCTGGGCGTGATCCTGACGTATCACGCGATGACCAGTCCGCACTTGGGTTGGCTCTTGGACTGAAACGCGAGAGTGACGCTCTCCGGAGAGCGTCCCATTCAAACACCTCTAAGAGTCAAGCTACTGAATTCAAATAGAAAAACCTCTGTTACAAAATGAGCCGGATATTCACACCCCCCTTAGTCGGCTCACTTTTCGCATTGTAAAATGCGGTACAGGCCCGTTCTGGAGATGCCGAGAGCGCTCGCTGCTGCCTTTTTATTGCCATCGCTTGCCGCCAGTGCCTCCTGGACTTGTTCAAATGTCACCTTGGGCGCCTTCAGTCGCCTCTGGACAGAAAAGCTGGACAAGTAAGCACCGGCCTTTTGCTCTTTGCTGTGGCCGGCCGCCTCAACCACGGCTTGCATCGCTTCGCGGTGGAGCGCCGGGTCGGCCCTCTGGTCGCTGCCCTTGATCGGCGCAGGAACGCCGGTGTACTTTTCAAACATCTGCTGCAAGAACTGATGCCTCAGGCCGTGGCACGTAACGCCCAAGCCAGACTTCGTCACACCATGATGCTTGAGAACCGTATAGAAATGGTCCTTCCACTGAGTCTTGGTATAGCCGTCTGGGATAGTCGAGCCAGTAGACCGGTTTGTGTATTGAGCAGCCTCGACTAGGACATCCATCTTTAAGTCCATCGGCACCACACGAGCGCGACCGCCCTTTGTGCCGTGGACCACGCTGAGCTTTCCGTCTTTACGGACTGCGTCTTTGGGCCGCAAAAGAAGACTCTCTTCGACCCTTAGACCGAATGCGGCTTGCAGCTTCATTTGCACAGCAACAACCGGCTCCGTCTTCGCGATTTCTTCAATGATGGCTACCGCGTCGATTCCCTTGCCTTCCCACGACTTATCTTCGGTAGCAACGTAGGTGCGCCGAAAGTTATGTGCTTCGGGATCGATGTACTCCGACATCGTCTTGACGACGGTTGGCTTGTTAATCCACTTGGTAAATGCGCGGAAGTACGTTAGCTTGTTCTCGATGGTTCCAGGACTCTGGCCTTCCCTATGCCACAGCGCCACGAGGCCTTCGATGTGCTTTTCCCTGAGTGCATATGGCGTCTGCAACGCGAATCCAATCTGGCGCAACTCGACGAACGATCGGCAAAGCCTGCGCAGTCGGAAGCTTTGCGTCTTTATCGACAGTGGCTTAGCGCTAACGCGCGTCCGACTGTGAACTCGGTTGACATTGTCGGTAAAGATCCGTTCGAGACCAGACCGGAAATCGGCAGGAAGCTCGGGATAATCGGCAACGATGCCCTTCACATAGACGGTAACCGTCATTCAGTTGCTCCTTCGTAGGTCGTTGTTCGCAGTTGCATAGCCGTGACGTACATTGCTCGACCCCTCTCAAATGCCATTGCCAATTCATCCGACCGCGCGAAGGCATCCGGAACGCCACCGGCGCACGTGTCAGGAATCCATCCCGCTATGGCCGCGTGCCGAAGTGCTCTTCGCCGAGATCGGGTATCGTCAAAACCGTAGGAAATCGACAGCCGCCATAAAGACCACGCGACTTCGGCTTCCAACGCGTGGTCTATCAGCGTAAAAATCCGCCGTCGTTGGCATTGTTTAGAGGATGTCGAGACGTTCCGTGTCTGTTTCTGATTTGCGCCGCCGCTTTGGTCTTGGCAACGCTCGACTGCCACGACTACGACACTCGGTATCGTCCCGTTAGACCTCCACGCAGCCTGCCATCGCGTCAGCCCATCAGCGCATCAGCGCCTGACGCATCGATCGCATCAGCAAACATCAGCGCTCGCAGTCGGGCGGTAGCATCCCAGGGCATCGGACGTAATCGCCACGTAGTTCGCGACCATCTCTGCTCGCGCAATGTCATTCTTAAGCGGCTCTAGCAAGCGCGTTCTCCTTATATGCATCCGAGTCAGCACCGCGCTCCTATATGAGCGGTGCCCTTGCGTGCCACCGCGCCGCATACCTCGGGAGCCTATCCCCGAGTCTTGCCGCACAGCTGCTGCGTATCCCCGCCGGGCCCTGCCTTCCTATCCTTTAGCGATTCCATCCGATAGCCCCGCACGTGGAAGAAACGTGCATCGACCTCCGTACTGCTGCGTGCTGCCAGTCGTCACGCTTCGCGTGTTGACCGCCGCTGATTTGCTGCCGGCGCACATCCAACGCGTAGCCCGCTTCGCGGGATCTCGCGTCGTTGTGTACTTCCTGCTGCTCCCAGCAGTCGAATCGCTCGCTGTTGCGCGGTCGATTCGGCTATTGCCGCTGCTACGGCTACCGCGCCGGCCACAAGCGCGCTGCTGCGCGCCGGTGTGCTTCGCCTTTATGACGGCACGACCTCGGCCAAGTGCTCGGTAATCTCTTTGCGCTGTCTTTTTTCCGGGTGCGCCGCCCGTTCGTCTTCCGTACAGGGAGCAGCTTGCCGTGTCGGCCTAGCTGCTCCCCCATCCCAAAGCGCGTTCACTCGGTCGCGGTGTGTCGGACCTCATGCAACGTACCCAGCGTCGTGTGCTGTAAGGATGCGTCCATCGTCATTGAGGGATGAAAGGCGGACCACGGATATGTGTCCATGACCACTCCCAATCCGTCTCAATTCGGACAATCGGGCAAAACCGCCCGCAAACCCAATCGATATCGCGTGTCCAGCGTCCTCAATTTGGGTCGCTTTGAACTTGATTAGATTCAGAAAAAGGCCGCTTCATTTTGCGGCCGCGACAGAGGGGTTTTCGCTAGGCAAAGCGGTCCCCTCACGGTCCATTCCAGGAAAGTCGATGCGCACTACGCGCGGTTGGTAATTAGAAGAATATCGGCGCCGTGACCACTCAAAGAGTTAAAAGCTGCCTAAATGTTGCGAGCTTTTGCTTCCTTGACATCGCGCGCCGATCTGTAGAGTTGGACAGACGTAACGGGGACTTTTCCCACCAGTTTCGTCTCAATAACTGACAGTATTGGCTGCTTCACACGGTTAATTCGCCATCTAACCGTTCATGGGGAGCTAACTGGCGGTTATCCGGACGTTTCGAGAAAAGCAGCCTGTGCGACCGCCCAACTACCAGTTTTCTGTCAGAAAGCTGGAAGATGGGTTGAATCTATCGAATTGCTCTGGAGAGAGAATTAACACGATGAAAGTACATGCGCCCGTCCTTGCCGTCGACGTCGGCTATGGCAACACCAAGATCGCCTTCCGCAACGGCTCCGACGTTTCGACCTTTATGTTTCCGTCGCTGACTCCCCCGTACAAGGCTCACACGATCGCCAAAGAGAGCGCCGGTTTAATAACGACGCCCAAGACTGTCGCAGTGGACATCGACGGTAAGCGCTATCAGGTCGGTCCCGGCGTGCTGTTGAGCTCGCGTAACGGCGACGCGGGAGCGACACTTAACGACGACTATTGCACGACTGCAAGCTATGCCGCGCTGCTAGCCGGCGCTTTTCACTTCGCGAACATCGCATCGATTGACCGCCTAGTTCTCGGCCTACCGATGAGGAACTTCCACACCCACGTTGCGCATTTGCGCAGTGCATTCGCCGGTAAGAATGCATACGGCGATGTTGAGTTCGATGTCGGCAGCGTCATCGTGCTTCCACAGCCTCTCGGCGCATTGGTCAACTTCTCGCGCTACCACGAGTTCGACAACGAGGACCCGCACCTCATCATTGACGTCGGCTACTTCACAACCGATTGGGTGGTGGCAACCGGGTTGACTATCGACGAAGAGCGCAGCGGAGGTCACCACAGCGGTGCGTCTCACTATTACGAAGCCATCGCCGCTGTCATCAAGGAGAAACTACATATCGACACGCAGGGAATTGAGCGGATCGATAAGGCGCTGCGCACGGGATCGACTCTCCTGCTTAACGGGAACGACTATGACCTACAGGAGTTTCTGCCAGCGGCGCAGACGGTTATCGACGCAGCGGTTAAAGCTATCCAAGCGGGCGTAAAGAACACAGTGGACATTCGCTCCATCGTCCTCACTGGCGGCGGTGCGGCTCTCTACAGGTCCGAGATTCAAGCGCGGTTTCCCCATTTGAGGATCGACCATATGGCAGAACCATGCTTCACGAATGTCAGGGGATTCCTCGCCGCTGGTGAGGCAACGCTGCTGCGCGACAAGAAGCGCAAGGAAGCGGTGCCCGCATGACAGGCGCTTTGGAGATCAAGGTAACAATCAGCGAGATCGCGACGCCAACGTTGTTTGATGCTCTAGTTGCGGTCTCCAATCCGAGGCAACGCGCAGCGCTGCTCAAGCGCTTAGCAGAAGATGCTTTGCGGGGCAGTGTCCAGGTTCCTCGTGCGGGCGTGCCTAGCACGCCAACGTCAGCCAACGCATCCGCAACGACGAAAGCTGCAAGGGGTCCTGCGCCCAGCGAGGCAACTCCCGTCGCTGCTAAGCAAATCCCACCAGTTCAGGATGATCAGCCTGATTTCGACTACGCGTTCCTGGCCGAAAACTTGAACCTCGGGTGAGCCTAAGCTAGATCGAGGAGGCACACGCCGCTTCGCAGATCGGCGTTTAGCGCCAACGGAAGCGCAGCGGCGTGGGCTTTCGTCGACGGCTTGACTTCGCCTAGTTGTTGGCAGAATAGGGACATATATAGTGCAATCTGCAAACGCAACGGAGGAATAATGAGCTTCATCGAAAACTTGGCACAGCTTGACTGGACGCGCGGCGTGCGCATGTGGATTCTCGTGGCCGCCGCGCTGGCTGCTTGCGAGGCGGCTTATTTGTTTCATCGCGCTCTGTTCCGCCAAGTCAACGGAGCCGATGATGTACGCTAAATTCATGGCACTGCCTTTTTTTGCGCGACGCCTCCTCATCGCCATGGCGTCTCTCTTCGTGATGTGGGTCTGTGCCTATCTGCCAAAGAGCGGGTTGACTCAGGTGCTGATCGGCTCAGGCGCGTTCATTATTTTTTGGGCAACCGGCCTCCTCGTGCCTTTCCTCAAGGTCACGTTTTTCGTCCTGAGGTGGCGTTTGTGGTACGTCGTGCGCTACAAGTAGCCTCTGAATCGCAAGCCACAAATAGAAAAGCCCCGACCAATGGTCGGGGCTTTTGTCTTAAGGGGTTTTCAATGCAGCAGAGATACACCTTGTGCGCTCGCCTGTCGACGAATGCAGTAAAACCAAGCAGTGTCCAGCGTGACGCCTTGTTTCTCCAGTCGGGCGTGACCGCCTCGCTTCCGGTCGATGACGTCATAGGCTTCCGCCTGCGACTTCCCTACCCTGACCGAGCCGTTCTCGACACCGGAAGTTGCCACGATTTCATACCGGCCAACAATCATGCTGAAGCTCATTTCCTTTTCTCCATTGGAAAAGCTCGGGCGGATTGCGGCCCCAGCGGGGACGAATCCCCACCGGGCAGAAAGTTACTATTAGCGGCCAGACGGCCGCGGAATCAAACAATCAAACGTGCAGTGCTTCGCGTTCGTCGCGGCGCACCACCATTGCCACCGCAGGGCGATGCGCTGCCTGAGACGCACACCACTCGTCGGCGAAATCTGTTTCCCGCTTTTTAGGCCGGTGGACCAGAGCCGTGTAGCCTTCAGCTCGCAGCCGCTTCGCCAGCTTCAATGCGGCATCAACGCCCGGCGATTTACCGGTGCGGGGATCGACCGCATCAAAGTCCGCGAAGATGTGGACGACGCGGATACCGAGGCCGTCCGGCACAACGAAATCGGCGAGAAGGATTCGATTAAGGCAATACCAGACCGGCACACCAAACTGCATGTGCGCGGCGTACGCCGTCTCGAGACCTTCCGCGACGCCGATTTCGCCATCGACTGGATCCATCAGCCGGACTGCGCCGCCGTTTAGCTTGTGAAGCGTCACGTCGTTCAGCTTGGCCGGAAGGATCTCGCCATCGTTAGTAACGATCGACGCCTTCGACGGTTTCGAGCGTTCAAGGAACGTGCGGTGCAGCGTTCCAAGCCGGCCGTCCGGCAGCGTGAAACGAGCAAGGATGCCCGGCCACTGACCGATTACCTTCTTCTCGTGACGGTAATCGAGCATTGCCATACGCAGCGCTGCGGACGGCGCTGCCGTGAGGCCCGGAATACGTTCGCGCAGGTACCGAGGAACGAGGCCATCGGTGCCGACCAGCGTCGCTCGATCCCACATCGAGTCGAGGCGCTTGCGCGCCCACTCGGGATCGACCTTTCGGCCAGGCGCCGGGGCTGCCGGTTGTGCTCGGTTCTGCCGCACCTCAGCCAGACTGCCACCCTCGAGTTCGATCATAAGTTCGTGGAAGGTCATTCCGGTGGACTTGCAGATAAGCTCGAACCCGTCGCCGGCCTTCCGGTCGCCGTCGTTGCACTTGCGGCAAACCCAGTCGCCCCGGCGGCGATTGTTATCGTAAGTAAAGCGGTCGTCTCCGCCGCAGATGGGACAAGGTGCACCCTTCCCGGTCAATGAGCTTGCGGGCACTCCATACCTCCGGAGCAACGCAAGCCACTGTTCCGGGGACAGCTTGATGTCCTTCACATTCATTGTCACTCCAGTTATGGTGTGGTTGAGGTCGATGCCTGAACAGGCGGTGAAACCGTGCTCAAAAAAGCCGTCCGCCTCGCGCGAGGCGAGCGCGGCGGGCGGCTTTTTTCAGCAGGGGAAGCGAAAGGTGGGTGTAGCGACGAATGAGGTCGTGTCGCGTAGGACAGAGACGCTTCGCGGCTTCGCCGACCGTTTTCGGTTCGACGAAGCAACGAAGGTGAGAAGAAACAGGAAGCGAGGTGAGCCGTTACGGGATCAGATCGCAGCCCACTCGCGGCCCATCAGATGCGGCCTGAAGGGTATGTCGTCGTCATCTGCGAAGCCGCCTCCTCCACCATACGACGTCGATTGCGGTTCGCGACTCGCCGGCGCAGGGTTGCTCGATCGCGGCTGCTGCGAGCGTTCTTGACGTGCCGGGCGTTGGCTCTCGAAGCCGTCATTGGATGAACGATCGCCCGTAGAGCGGCCGCCGAGCATTTGCATCTGGTCTGCGACGATTTCCGTCGAGTACCGCTCCTGCCCGGCTTGGTCCGTGTACTTGCGCGTGCGGATTCTGCCTTCGATGTACACCGATGAGCCCTTCTTCAGATACTCATTGACGATCTCAGCCAGCCGACCGAAGAACGACACTCGATGCCATTCGGTCTGCTCCTTCATTTCGCCCGAGGCCTTGTCTTTATAGCGATCGGTCGTTGCGAGTCGGATATTGGCGACCGCATCGCCGCTCGGCAGGTAGCGCGTCTCAGGATCAGCCCCGAGGTTGCCGACGAGGATGACTTTGTTTACTGATGCCATAACTAACTCCCTTAAGATTTTCTGGAAATAGACCAAAGCCACTTGTCCCACAGCACTTGCTCGCCGCTGGCGTCTAGCTTAGGTCGCCCACGTCCATCGACTGCTGGCACTTTGGTTTTGCCGATCCGCTTGACTTCAACGCGGTCACCGATGCGACAGGCCGACTCTGCGATTGCGTCACGGAGGCCCTCGCCTTGGAGAACGTGCGTCTCGCCGCGATGCTCGAGCGTCACGCAAAACGATTCATACGTCTTGCCAGGGCGCTTGCCATCGGGGAATTGTTTCTCCCCCCACTCTCTCAAGACCCCGTACCTCGCGCGCTCGGTCCGCCGATGTGACGACTCAGCGGGTCGAGGGGGCGCTGTCACGACGGCGTCCGTAACTTCTGGCCGGGGTCGCGCGTCGCTGACATTGACTGGTCGAACGGGTTTGGCGTCGAGCGAAGGCGTGTCTTGCGCATGAGCGCCCTTGAGTGCAGCCGCAATGGCGTCGGTCAACGTGCCCTTGTACTCGTGCAGCACTTCCCAGTGCGGCGCGAGCGCCGGTATCAGCTTCATGCCGACAGCCGTTGGTCGCAGCTCGTAGTCGAACGCCGGACGAAACTGCACGACGACGCCACCTTCATCGCGGAACAACATCGGTTGTCCTGCGATGGCGATGTGCCGTTCGTTGGCGCCGCCCTTGCCGACCTCAATGGGGGATGAATGGCTTGCGGGATTGTCGCTGCGACGCTGCGGCTGCGGCGTCACTCCGAAAAGCGTCCCGATCAGCCGGCCGAACGTTGAAGTGTTCATCATCGGCCTCCTACACCAGCGTGCCGAAGCACTCGCGACGCACCTCTTCCATGTCGCGCTTGAGCAGCGGGTTGCTCAGGATGATGTCTTGCAAGAATTCCGGATCGACGCCGTTGATCTTGCAGACATACCGATACGGCAGCGCCCCGCTCCAGAACTCCATGACCCAGCCGAGCGTTGCTCGGTAGTCTTCGAGTTCCATCTTCTTTCTGTTTCTGAGTCGCTCGCTGAACAGTACAGCGCAGTCCATCAACGACTCGGGCATGTTGTCGCCGCGTCTGCTGTCAGTCGCAAGACTGATCAACGCGTCGACCATTTTGTCTTTTACCGCATCGCTCCACAGATGCGAATCGGGCAGAGGATCAGGCTTGGGTCGGGCACGCGTGATCGGCGCGGGAGGAGCGTCGAACATGTCCAGTTGCCATGCTGCTACTTCTGCTTGCATGGGAATCTCCGATTAAAACGGGAACCCATGCCCGCAACGGGATGGTTTCCCGTTGGGGTGAGGGGTCAAGACCGCCCGCGCGGGCAGTCTTGACATTCTGGCGTAGCGACTAGTCGTCGGTGCCTGTCTTAAGTGGAACGACCACTGCGGACTTGGCGTACTGACGTTTGATGGGCGTGACGTTGGCGTCGGCGTGAGCCGAAGCGACAACGGCGTGCGCGGGAGCCTTCGAATCCTCCGCTTTCTCTTCTTTCAGCGCCGCCTTGATGGATCTCTTGATCCAAACAGCGACGGTGGCAGAAACAAACAGAAAGGCGAAGAACGAGTGCGCAGCAAGCCACAACGCAAAGCAAACAGCGACCAACCAGCCGGGCGATTTCATCGCCTTCAATACCAACTGCTTCGGCATTTTTCTCTCCAGAAAAAGACGCACTAGGGGATGTCCAGCCAGTACAGCGCTGGATGGTTTTCGATGCTCGGGTGAGCAGGGAAAAACGGGCGCGCGGAGAGACGCTTTCGTCACGGCTCGATGAAGGCGTGGCGGAAGCAACTCACTGCGGATGGAAGAAGAGATCGCAAGCGCGCGCACTCATGCTCAGCGGCGGCTTTGGTCGATGCGTCGGTGACGCGGGGATCACAGGCAATTTACGCGTGGGCCGCGAGCGCGTGCGCGCGAAAGCTCCCAATTTCGCACCGCCTTTCGATTTTCGGCATGGAGCGTGGCAGCGCCGCCGCGCTCCCTTGACTTCCATTTGCCCTTGGCATGCTAGTTACGTGCTCAACAGGAGGCAGCGAATGTTCTTCGAAATGCTTGTCGCAGTCGGCGGCTATCACGTATTCAGAGCCATCAAGCGGCGGAGCCGATCTGGTCCGCGCAGCGCCCATCGCGCGAAACGCTCGTCGGACGATATCGGTGCGGCCGGCGAGGCGCTGGCTCAAGCAAAGCTTCGAACGACCCTCAGGTGGCTGTGCGGCGATAACTTCTACCTGCACGAAGGGACGTTGCTTATAGAACATGCTCCCGGGACTGCGTTCCCTACCGCAGAGATCGATCACCTCGCGATTACGCCGTTCGGCGTCTTCGTTTTCGAGACGAAGAATTGGTCCGGCCGCATCGCGCCGTCAAATTGCACCGCGATGCTGACACGCATTGCGCCCAACGGAAAAGCGGACGAGCGCCGCTCGCCTATCGAACAAAACCGCAGCAAGATCCGTTTCGTCCGAGAGCAGCTTCCTGCGATATGGCCGGTCGCTGGCGCGGGTCTCTTCGTGTCCGCAGAAGTCGTCCTCCATCCGGAACTATCGACCGATCTAATGGCACTGGACGACCTCCCCCACTGGTTGCGGTCGAAGCGTGCAGAGCACACCGGCAGATCGGCGGTGGACGTCGCCAAGGCCCGCGAAGCGGTGCTCATGTATGCGGACACCTCGACCGAAGGTTTCATGGCGCACAAGGTTCGTGCACAGCGCCTCTACCGGTAATCACGAGAAGTTTCAAGCGCTAACCCTAGGTAATTGTTTCCATGTAAAAGCTTAAGAAACCCTTAAGTGTTTCAAAATTGAACCGTTAATCGTTTGCAGAAGTGCCGAAAAACACTGTCTTTCGCTTCCGGAAGGCAAAAGACGGGGTAAAAACGGCGTCTTTTGATGTCGGACGCGCTGGGGAGCGCCGTTACGATCGCTTACATCTGTGAGAAAGAACGTCCCACAGCGGGAAACGTTGCACGAAATGAGAACTGCCGCTGGCGCAAATGAATATCGGCGGATGCGGCTGGTTGCGTACTGACACCATTTTCTTATCCGCGAGCGAAGTCCTCGCGGGGTTTGAACGCAGCGCGCGGGGGCGCTGCAAAATCTGGAGAGAAGTTATGGCCTCAAGTAGTGACGATTCTAAGAAGAACCTGCAAGTGCGGAAAACGGAACTTCACGATCCGTTAGACGACATTTTTGGCCCAGTTTCGGCCGGCGGTGCCGAACGCTCGAAGATCGAAACGGTTGCCCGGCAGCTTTTCGGAGACGGCCCCGAGTTCACCGATCTTATCGCTCAGCTCGTCGAGAACATGGTAACGATCGCGGAGGCGAGACAGCGAGTTTCAACCGACCTCAAAACGATAGGCGGCCTGTTGATCAACTCCATGCACCTGATCAAAAACGCGCTGCTCACGACGTCGGGCAACAAGACAACTGCCCTGCGACGTGCCGCGACGTTGGGATATTCCTTCTTCGACATGGCTCTCGGCGTGAAAATGCACGCAGCCCGCAAGTACATGCGTTGCTATGAGGCGTTTCTTGACAACACCGAGGCTATCCGCGTATTCAACGTCGGCGAACTGGACATCCTCGCTTCCGACCACGTGACCGACGAGCAGGTGGCGGCCATTCTTGCGGCAAAGCAGGCCAACGAGCATATGACCCGCGAAGACATTCGCAAAATGCTGGCGACGCTGCAGAAGCAGGAAGAGGCACTCGCTGACCGAAAAGCAGAGCTAGACAACTACGAGGCGCTGCTCGAGGACAGCAAAACCGCTCAGCGGGTCGCGGAGGACGAAGCCAACCGCCTTCAGCAACAGCTTGACGCCACCGCAAAACTGATCGCCGAAAAAGAGGCCCAGCTTCAGCGCATGGACAGCTATTACACCGGTCGGCAGGCGGGCCTCGCCAACCTCGAAAAGGACCTCGCGGACAAGGACAAGGAAATTGCAAGGCTGAACGACGAAAGAAACGCGCTGCTCAACCGGAAGCCGGAAGTCCAGATCAAGGAAGTTGAGACGACTCCGGCTGGATATAAGAGCATTTCCGAATCACTGGAAAAGCGCAACGCTGAACTCAAACAGCTAGAAGAGCAGCTGGTCGAGAGGCGCGCCGAGTTGGAACGACTCGAGGCCGACAGGAAGAAAGAGGCCGGCGCCATTGAAGCTGCTAACCGCGTTCAAGCAGCGATGCAAGAAGCGCTATCCGCATTTGAGCAATTCGCGGGCAAGCTCACGCTGGCTCAGGTGGCAGTTCAAGCTTCCGATGGGCTTGGGCAGCATGAACCGTTGGTCCAAACCCTGGCCGCAATGATGCGCAAGCACCTCAGCGAGATTGAGACGGGTTTGCGAAAGCTGTAAGACGTACCTGCCATAACGATAAGGCGGACGCGATGGGGTCGCATCCGCCAGCAAAAATACAAATAATATGTCGATCACCACGCTTGATGCCGTTGAGACCAACATTGCCCTTCGGCAGTATCTCGCTGAGAAGATACAAAGGACCAACTTTTCGCTGACCGCGGTTATCCATAAGGTACTCGCGCGGTACAGCAGCGCCGAAGCATTTTTTGGCGTCTCGTTCGACAACATGGAAACGTTCAAGGCGCACGCCGTACCAATGGCCAAGCTTATGAACATGCCGTTCCTAGCTCTGTCGCCGGCGCTGCAGGATCCTCGCGATTGGGCGACGTTTGTCGACGGGATAATGTTTTCGACTGCAGTGTCGAAGCTGTCCTCAGCGATGCCCTTCGTCGACGACGTGACGGCGCGCGATATTTTTCACTACAACTGCGCCTATGTTTCGCTGCTGAAAGACGTCCTCCACCAGAGTGTGCTCGCAGCGCCGCTCCTAGGTATCTCCTTTGAGTTGGCCGACTACCTGATGGGATTGCCGATCGGACGGCTGGAAGCAGCGATCGGTGCGATTCGCTTCCCTTTGTTTAGATGGCGGTTTGACGACGACCGCTTCTGGAAACAATACGGCGCGGATTCGCTCACCGAAGATTCGGTCGCTCACTATGTGATGCGCACTTCAAACCTCAAGCCTAGCGGTCTACCGTTCAAGCATTTGTGGTCCGACCTGCGGCTCGACCGCGCTAGGCGTGAGATCTACGCAAGATTAATGATGACCCAGGGCTGTCGCGCTTCGACCGCCACAAACTTGTTTGGCGTGACCTCGGCCATCACTCGCAGCACGTATCGCGAGATCCACGGCGTCAGCTCGCCGTGCGGGAATAGTGCAAGCTCGTTGACGTGGTACGTCGAGCGTCCCGTGCACCGGCTTCAAGCAACCATGCTCGTATGGCTTTACCGGTGCGCGCTGAAGAACGGAGCGAACATTCCGGAAGCGCTGATTGCATCCAACGACGTTCTCGACAAGATGTTCGGTAGTCGGCTCGCCGTTTCTGCTGACCGCGCGAACCATCTCACCCGCTCCATGGCGATCGATTCGAGGTTGAATGTCGCGCCGTGCAGAACTTGCGCGACGGAGTACATCTTGGCCAACGACGAAGGGAAGATCGAATTGGCGAAGGACTTCGTATGTCCCGGCTGCACTGGCGATCTGAAGCCGCGCTTGACCGAGCCAAAGAGCAAAGGTCGTAAGGCCGAAAAATAGTCACAGATAAAGGAGTTGTTGATGCCGCATGAATTCAACGTCGAGGCCGGTCTAGTGGTCTTCTCCCGCGACGGTCGCCCTCAGTTCGGCTGGCTCGACTTATTGACCGGCGAGTACCACGCCGAGTCCGACGGACGCTGCATCACCGATGCAATAGGTGCGATCGAGTTCCAATCAGACGTGATGCACTGACTCATGCAGGACTTCGCTTACCTCTTTCCAGACAGCGTCGCCGCGTGGCTCGAAGGCCGCGGGGACACGCGATTCCAACGGTACGAGAAGCACTACCGCGCCGATCGGGCGACCGCACAAACGAACGAAGCGTTCGACCTCGAGCGAAGCAATGTTCGTTTCGCCCAGCAGTTCGGTTCAGGCCGGCGGCAGTTCGCGGCTGTGTCGAAGAGCAAAGCATTCGGCGCGCTCGCGACTTTTCTCATTCTCCTTTGGGGCGGCACCGCACTCCTCTCTTCAGTCGGCGCGACACAGCCCGTCGCCGTCGCTGCGGTGCTAGGCGTCGTTTTCGTCGCCTTGCGGGTAAAGCACTTCCGCGCTCGCGGGCAGAAGCGATAGCAAACGGTTGCGATCAAACAACGGTGCGGAATTTCGAAGCCTTAGCGGGGATTACAATGCCTGCGCCGCCGTTTGGCCAACGGCAATTTGCCAACGAGGAAAGCGGTTTCGCGGCGGACTTCCGAGTCGCCTTGACTTCGAACACCGCTCGATAAGATGAAAGTAAGCAGATCGCGGGGGCGACTGCAACAACTAGATCGGAAACAATAAATGACGATTCAGAACGACTTCAAACTCTCGATGGCCGCGATCGCTGCATCGCTTTTGGTCGCTGCTTGCGGCGGTGGCGGTGGCGGCAGCAGCGATGCATCGCCTGCGGCCCCCGCAAGCGGTGCCAGCACGCCCGCGACTCCGACGAGTCCGGCCAATTTGACAACGCCTCAGTACCCGAGCGACAGCTTCCATCTCGCTGCATTCAATCTGCTCAACAAGCAGAGGCAACAATGCGGATTCCCGGCGCTTCAGGAAAACACGGCGCTTGATCAAGCAGCCGCCGCCCATGCGCAGTATCAAGCTACGAACAACACCATCTCCGACGCCGAAACGCCGGGCGCAGCGGGGTTCACGGGAGCGTCCTACGCTGATCGCGCAGCACATTTTGGCTATACGCAGAACAACGGTGTCGGCGGCGTATCGGGCGGCTTCTATACAAACGCAACGTGGACCGAAGCGCAGTACGGTGAGCAAGCCATCTATGGGTTGATTTCGGGCGTCTATCACATCTTCATTGCCATTGCGCCGACTACCACCATTGGGATCGGCAAGGTCGCCACGACGTACAACGGCTTCCCGACGGAGTGGTACTCGATGACGTTGGCGAACTATTCGGCTGTTAAGACGAACGTGCCGTTGACATTCCCGTGCCAGGGAACTACCGGGGTTGCGTACTCCGCTGGTGGAGAGATGCCGACCCCGCCTGCCACGTCGGGGAACTGGGGAACGCCTGTCGCAGTTGCAGGCAATGTGACGGATACCATCGTGATGCAGTCGGGTTCGATGACGGATTCATCGGGACATTCGATCAGCCTTCAAGTGCTTGACTCGGCCAAAGACCCGAACAAGCTCTTGCCGCCGTATATGGGTGTTGCGTACCCGTCCACGCCGTTGTCGCCGAACTCGCCATACACGGTTTCGATCAGCGGTACGATCAACGGAACGGCCTTTTCGCGTACTTTCACGTTCACCACCGGTAACGTGATTGGCTAACGACTAAGAGAAACACTGAACCGCCAGCCGATGTGTTGGCGGTTTTTTTCGCCGTCGTTAGAGCAGAAACGCCCCGCAAATTCAGCGGGGCGTTCAGCTTTATCCAACTGAAACGTCCTTGCGTGCTTATCAGGTGTGCGGTAGCCGGCTCAATGTTGGAGGCCACAACCGTTTTGCGGCATCACATAGGCTGCGCCCATCGACATGCGAATCACGCTGTTGGTTCCCGGGTCAACCCAGCATATCGCGCGATAATAGTTCCCGCTGCCGCTGCAAGTCGGGTAAGCCGGGCCGGCCCAGTTAATTGAATATCCGTTACCTGTATCGTAACTCGCCCAGTACGGCATGGCGTTGGCGGGAACGCCCGCGTTCTGACGTACGACGGCCCAATTCGTGGCTCCGGAGCCGTAATCTGCCGTTGCATCAATCCATGTGTAAGCGCGAGTGGGAGTGTACCCCGGCGTCGGATAGCCATCACACGGGACGCTTGGAACCGGTACTGGGACCGGTGCGTCTGGCTGGCATTGCTGCCCCACCCAGGCGGAGCCATTCCAGCTAGGCGCGGCCGTCTGATGAAACCCACTTTGACAGCTCGGAGGCGGCGGTACATTACAGGAGTAGCTCCAAGCTGTTCCTGTCCAGGCTGGTCCGCTAGCGAAGCCATATGCGCAAGTCGGCGGTGGTGTGGCGCATTGATATCGCACGCCAAGTTTCTGCCACGAATACCCAGGATCGCAACCGGGAGCACGCGGAACGCCGATGGGATTCTGTACCCATTCCGCGTTGGAGGTGACTGGAGCCGTCAGCACACCGCTCAGCGTCGCCATCAATGCCAAGGAAATTCCGGTCGTTGTTTTTTTCATGTTCTTATTGGTTTGAGTAGTTACAGCCAACGTCGATTTGCGCTTGCAGGCCGAGCTGATCTTGCACAAGGGTATTTGCGCCGTCAGCGAGAACGTCATAGATTTGGAGCACCCATTGCGAGCCGTTCCAACCCATCGCGTAACGGGCGCCCGAGATCGGCGGATTGCGATTGGAGTAGTCGGTCGTCAGCGATTGCGGGGTGATGCGATACCATGCCGTGCCGCCGGGGCCGCACGACGGAGGTGTAACGCCCCATCCGTTATACCAGCCGCTGTACTGGGCATCCGCCGACTGGTTGCTCACCAAAGTGCTCGCACCTACCCAGTTGCCCCACTTATTGCACACGTACATGAGGTTGTTACGAATCGTCACACCGTTCCAGCTGCACTTGCTGGCGGTGTAGTTGATGTTCGCAACATTGCCGTTGATCGTGTTGCCAGAGACCGTCCCTGACGAGCTCACATCCCCGACGTTGAGCCCGGCCGGTCCCGTTCCCTGATAGTTCTGCACATAGAGGTTGCCCTTGGTACGCACGGCTGCGTTCACGCTGTCACCGTAGTACATCGCGCCGTTGTCGATCTGCAGGCTGTTGCCCGCCTGCAACTTCAAGACCTTGTTCGCGCCGAGCGTGACATTGCCGACGTTCTGCATGTCCTGATTATTCGCGTTCATCGTGCCGGTCAGCGGGAGCGCGCCATCACGGCGGTAGTACGGCGAATTGCCGTCCGCACCGAAACCATTAATCGCGAGGACCATCCCAGCCTTGCTGCCTACTGGATTAGGCAATGTCCACCCGCCGTGGATGCCAGTGACCGTCGCAGGTGCTCGGTTTGTCGAGTAGCCGAACTGCGCTCCCCCGGCCGCAGCCAGGATACCGGCGCCAGCGATGTCAGCCGTCTTGTCGGTCATGCTGATAAGCGGCAGGCTCGGATAGATCTGCGAGGCGATATGGCAATTGCCCGCTGCTGTCGAACAGCTGTCGGGCACAACCGACAACGCGATCTGGTAAGTGCCGCCCCAGAACGGCCCGTTCTTGAACGCGACTTTGTTGTTCGACTGCGCGCTAAGTTGAGCCAGCGTTGGCGCAGCGATCGGCGTGGACGTCGTCTGGGAATACCCCACCGGAATAAGCGAGGCGTAGTTATTGGTGATGTAACTGCCAAGCGCAGAATTGATCGACGCGATGTTCTGCCCTTCGATCTGCAGCAGATTCTGGCGTTTGGCAGCGATGTCTTCCTTGATACCCTGTACCGTCAGCAAGGCCGCGCCGACCAGGACGATCAACATCTCAAGAATGCTTCCCATGTCGGCGATCCGCGCTCAGGTACGGGTGGTCCACAGTCCCATCGACGCCATCGCGCCGTTCGACGCGCATGCAGTGGCGACCGTCTGCGGGTTGAACGTGACCGTCGGCGAGAAGATCGTTGTGCCGTTTACAGTCACCTGCGTGTAGACGGTGATCAGCGCAGCCGCACTCAACGAGCAAACCGTCGACGTGACGGGATACGTCAGAATCAAAGAATCATTCGAGGTAACGAGCGTTCCGACGGCAGCCGTCACCGTGCCGTTGAACATGCCCTTGACCGCTGACTTGTCCGATGCGACGCGCGATCCCGCCGAATCGAAGGCGTGATTCTGCGCAAGCACCGTGAGCGTTTCAGAGGAGAAATCGGCGTCGTTCTGCGTCGCGTTCAGAATCCCGGTGTGGAACATCTGTGCTTCGCTCTTGAACTGCGACGAATGAATCAGATCGAGCACGTACTTGCCGCCCGCATAGACGGCCAGCGCGAGCAGTGCGGCACCGGCCATCACCGCGCCTGCCTCAATCATCGACAACTCGCCCGACTGCTTCTTGGCGCGCGCAATCTTCAGGATGCGCGCCCGGCGTTCCTTAATCGGGTCGACTTGAACTGCTTGCGTGTTTTCGTTGGTCACTTTGCTTTTCCTTAATAGCTTGAAGCGGCGGGATTTCCCGATGTGAGGTTGACGGCACCCGTCACGACGTATGACCCAATGCCGAGGGTTAGAAACAGTGCAGCGGCAAAACCGAGCAGCAGGAAGTGCGTCATGCGGGCGTTGCGCTTGACTGCTTCAACCACGCGATCGAGCGACTCGCGGCCTAGACTCTTGATAGCCGCTTCGAACTGATCGCGACCCGCGGCGTCGGTGATCGTGTCGACGATGGTTACCGAGAAGATGCCGGTATCGAGCGCGCGCATCGGCTCATCAGATCGAGCCGTCAGGCGTCGATTCATGATCTTCAAATGCCAGCGCAGCCACGGATCGGCTGTCTTGAGAAGCCTGTCCAGCGCCGCACGCAGCGTGAGGTTTGAGTCGAACAGGCCCGCAAGCGAAACAATGAGCAGTGCCGCGCGAAGGTCGCGACGATTGCGCCAGAGCAGCGGCATGCGGTCGAACTTGTCCCGCAGAGGCCCGGTCCAGCGCTTCAGGCTTGAGAAGTAAGCGAGCACGAGGCCGATGACCGCCGTGAGCGTGAGCCACCAGTACTCGTAGCAGAATGTGTCAACGTGATACAGGAACCGCCCAAGATCGGGCCACTCGCCGAGCGGCCGGACGTCGAGCACTTGCGGGAAGATGACGCCACCGAACAACATGCAGTACGCGTACATATAGACCAGCAGCAACGCCGGATAGGCCATCTGCACAGAGGTGGTCGACGACAGCACGCGCTTGGCCTTTGCGGCCATTTCCGCGAGCTCGAAGCCGCGAACGACCGCATCTTGGCGCGAAGACTCGTCCGCGATGTCCAGCAGCGCGTACTCGTCGCCGGGGACGAATGGCTTGATTGCAAGCGCGAAGCTCTCCCCGCGCTGCATGGTCTCGCGGATGCGCGCGAACACACGCCACTCGAGCTTGCCTCGCGAGCGGCTACGCTTCTCGTACGTTTCAAGCCGGTCGAACAGCGTCTCGGTGTTGCGCAAACCCTTGGCTGCGATATCGAGACGCGTCTCGCGGTAGAAGTCCTCGCGCACTTTCTGAAACCGCCAGCGCGCGACGGCCAACTGCTGCCGCACGGGCAGCATCTTTGCGAACGTGGTGAACATGGAGGACTAGGGTTAGACCATCAGACCATCGATGCCGGGCATCACGCGGTACTGCGCGAACGACTGCATCGAGCGATCGACGAATTGTGGATCAATCAAACCGCGCGAAGCCTTGAAAAGAGCGTGTTCATATAGCGTCTTTCCAGTCATATCAGCGTTATCGAACCCGGTACGACGCGCCCCGCGCCAAACTGCGCGCGCACCCGCCCAATCGCGCTCGGCAACACGCTCCAGAAATTCCGGGGTCGGGCGATACAACTCGGCCGCCAACGAGGGGCGCTTCGTGCCACCCGCTACCTTCCCGTTGCGCGTGAAAAGCCCTTTAAGCCGGCAGTGTTCGCAGCCGTCGTAGTTGCGGCACGCCATCGCCGAGGTATCGAGGCCAAACTTTGTGCGCAGCAGTTCGAGGTCAGCTTTGGGCATGACGTCCTCGGCCGGCAGCTTGCATTGCTCGCAAAGCGTCGGAATCAGCTTCTGGTTGCCGACTGCATTGATGAACCCTTCGGAAGCGAGCTCGTCGATCGGCAGTTGTAGTCGCCCGCCTGCCATACGCATCACGGCAGCGATGATGTCGCCCGCGTGCAACGAAAAGCGTACCGGGTGGCCGGTCAGCGCCAGTTCCGCGACCAATCCCATCACGACGCGGTCACGGACTTCCCCGATCGTCAGATCGTCTGGGTCCTGCCGCATCAGCGTTCGGATGACTTCCGCGTACTTTCGGTTCGCTTCGTCGTCAGTCTCATCGGGGCGGCGGATGATCGAGTAGTCCGACAGCCACGGCATCGGATATTCGGACGGCTCGTTCACTGCGAACTGCTTCTTGAGTTCCCGATCCGGCAGCATGTATGAGAGCGCGCGCAGCGTCGTTGTCTTGCCGGAACCGGTCTCGCCGGTGAGCGCCGTGATGCCGCCGCTCACATAGTTGAGCGTTTCGATCAGCTCAAGCTGGCTCTTCTCCAGGCCCATGTCTTTGGGCAGCAGCACCGAATAGTTCTTGAAGTTGCCGTCGAGCAGACGCAGCGTGACGTCGTAGCCGCCAACTAGCGGGGACGACTGCCAGCGCAAGTTGACCGTGTCCGTCTTGACGACCAGCGGAATCATCGCCGACTGCGGCGCGCTCGGCTGGAAGCTGTTGCCCGAGTTCGTGTTGCGCTGAACGAGATCGCTGTACGCCGCGAACAAGGCCCGACGCACGATGGCCTTCGGCATGCGGCTGAACGTGTACATGTCGCCGTTCACGCGAAAACGAACTTCGACCTCGTTGTGAAACTCGCGTGGCTCAAAGTGAATGTCGCTCGCGCCGTATGCATGCGCGGCCTCAACGATGTCGCGGAAATTGCCGATCGCCCGGCTCGCTTCGCGAACCGTGGAGTTCGCAGACGCAGCGGCCTTCCCCGAGTAGATCGCGGCGATCACGGCATCGGTCGCGATCATCTCCTCGCGCACGAGAATGTCGTTCGCACCCAGATCCTTGATGAAGGTCGCGTACTGCGCCTTCTCGGCGAACCGTGCGGTGGCCACCGTGATCGCCACACCCGGTTGCAGTTCAACGGCAACGAACTCCTTGCGCGCGGCCGCCGGAATGCGCAGCGCCGCGTCGTCATCCGCTACCGTCAGAACGCGCTTGAAATCGGGAAGCGAATCTGGCGATACAAGTTCCGGCCGCCCGGGAGACAAGCCGCCGCCCTCGGTCTGTTCTTCGTCGTCGGACGGCTGATCGTCCACTGCCACCGGCGGATGCACGATCCTTTGAGCGTTTGAGCCTGCCGGTCGTGGGGGCTCGACGTCCGGGTGCTTCGGGCCGAGCGGTAGCGGATCGGCGTTCTCGACCGACTTGGCGCGCGTCGGAAGATCCGCATCGACCATGGCTGTACTCGCGCCGGCATCGGGTCGCGACGGCGCGGCCATCGGCTGCGGTTCGGGTTCCGGTTGAGCAGCAGCAGTCGCGGTTCGGACGGTCACGGCTTCACTATTCAACGGCTCGGCCTTCGTCGCTCCGACATTCGTCGGTCCGCCGCGCTCCTTAGCAGCCATCGCCGCCGACATGCTCGCGTAGCTGGGTCGTTCGAAGCTGGGCGGCACGAAAGGCCGAAAGGCCACGTCGTCGGTGACCACGTCTACCGGCGCTTCCGACCTAGGGGGCACAGTCTGGGCGGGCGAGTGCCAGTCATCGTCAATCTCTATGCTCTCGACGTCCTCGACGTCACCGCCCGATAGCGCGCGACCGAGAAACGTTACTTGGGGATTCACGGCGCGCGTGCCCCCGGGCGACGTATGCTCCGTCTCCATTTCTGACTGTCTTTCTCGCCGTTTCCGCTTCCCCGCAACCGGCTCAGCAGATGAGAATTTCGGCTCAGCCCCCGTCCCTGGCTCAACAAAGCTCGAGCGCGGTGTGCGAAAACGCTTGAGGAATCCACCACGGGGCGAGTCTGGCGTGCCCTGCTCTTCTTGTGCGAAAAGACCCATGTCTTATTTCCCGAATGGAACGAAGGTAGAAGCAGTTGATGAAACGCCACCAGGGGGAAGCGGCGACGACAGATCCGTGATCGCCCTGACCGCCGGTCCGTCCGGGACGACGGCCGGAACATCAGCCGGTGCCGCGATAGTCTCTGTCCAGTGACGCTTGCCGTCGACAAGACCGACCGTAAAGCCGTCGATGGAGGCTACGGTCCAGCCGTTGAGCAAGCGGCTACCGCGTCGTGCGGTATAGGTCGTGCCTTGATAGTCGTAGAGCACGTATGAGCCAGACATGTCGGAATACGCGCCAACGAACGAGGCGGGAATAACGCGTTTGGACGGCGAGCTGGCCTTTTGTTCGGCCTTGGAAGCGGCCGGAGCTGGCGCGGGGCCAGGCGTGGGCCCGGGATTGCCAAACGCCGATGACAATGCGACACCACCGGGCGCTGGCGCTGCGTTGCTTTCCCCACCCTGGCCCTTGCGCATCGAATCAACCAGCTTTTCGCGGGCGAGTTTGTCAATGTCATCTAGCGTGAGATGACTTTCCTGCGAAAGAGCTGCGCTTGCGACAAGCATGAGCGCGCCAAAGCATGCGGCACGAACCGGCCACTCAGTTGAGAACATAGTATTTACCCTTCGCAGTGAAATGCACCCCGGTACCGTCTTCCTTCAACTCGACGTCGAGGCTGTCCAGTGCCATGTTGTCCGGCAGGCGCGCGAGTAAGGCGCTTTGCCATTTGTATCCGTCTATCTGCCACGTGCCGCGCTGTACGAGCGGCCCCTGCACTTCACCTGCCGTCGGTTGGCGCTGGATAAGGCGCTCGGCCGGCTTGATATCCACCACGTAACCGTGGCTATCGAGTGTGTCGAGCTTGGTCGAAAGCTTTTGCGGGTCGTTCTGTAGAGTCTTGATGAGAGCCTGCTGAGTCGGCCATGTCTTCTGTTCACCAAGCGCCACGCGTTCGGCGACCGCCACTTCGGGCCCACGCGCGGTCAAATGCCAACCGTCATGATTGAAGACGACCGGATGCAGCGACTCCGGCGCACGCGCGTCGAACTCCTTGAACGTGCCGCCCTGTCGCTTGTACGTGACCACGCACGGCCCGGCGATAGAGCAAGACGCTTTTTGAAACTGCCACCCTGCGACGTTCGTTTCTTGCGCGCCGAAACTCGCGAGCAGCTTCGGGGCAAGCTGGCTGGCGAGTGGAGCGGGAGCGGCGAGTGTGCGCATCACCGCCGACTCGTACTCCTGCATGAACGTTGGCGGCGGCGCCGGCGGCGGAGGCGGCGGGTTGAGCACGTCAATCAACTGCTTGCCGCCGAAGAACACGGCGGCGAGGATGACGAGCAACGGCACCGTCGTTGGCACCGCCACCGGGACCTTCTTGATTAGCCCGACCTTGCGCGCAACGAGCATCTCGCGAAGGTCAAACGACTCGTCGACCGCGTGGAGTTGCGCGCCGTAACCAAGGGTCGCCAATTCGAGCCCTGCCTTGGCGCACCCGTCCTCGATCTCGTCTCGCTTGCCGGCAAGCGCGTTAAGTGCTATTTCCTGATCGAGCGAGACAGCGCCGCGCTGCACGAGCACCACGTGCACGCGCTCATCGTTCTGGATGAGAACGAGTACCGCCGGACGCCGACGAACGCGGTCCAGCGACGCAATACGAGCAGCGGCCGAGTACAGTTTGCCGCCCTTGCGAAGCGAAGGTTCCAGTTCGCAGAACCCGACGATGGTTTCGTCATTCGCCTTGTATTCAATGTAGTGCGTCGCACCGGACTAGTGTCGGCGTTCGGCGCGAGCGCCCTTGGCGGAATAAGCGCGCCAATCCAGCCCGAATACGAGCTTCGCGCCCTTTTCTCCCGGTATGGATTCGAAGTGCATACGGATGCTTACCTCGCGCTCACATCGACGGGACGACGGTTGCTGTCAGCATGATCACCTGGAACGTGCGGCCCTTATTCCAGGCACCTGACAGACCACCAATGCCGTTGTTATTGCTTCCGTCATAGCGATTACTCACCGCGCCATAGAGCACAACGGTTTGTCCATCCGAGAGTGCAATGGTCTGGTCGTCCTTGTTGCCGAGAATGTCGGGCAACTGGATCTGCTGCAGCGTGTCGCCAGAACCGGTGCTGATGGTCGTGAAGGGACCGTTCAGCTTCGAGCTATCGCTCCAGTACGAGAGAATGATTTGGTTGTGGTCGTTGACCGATGGCAGGATGTTCACGAAGTCACCGACCGTGACAGATCCCGGCTGCAGACCCGGCACGCCGGCGGTTCCGCCGGTGAGCGAGCCAATACTTGGCGTGGTTGCCGCAAGGTAGCCCTTCGTCTCGAATGAACCGATGGAAACCGGCAGACCGTTTAGCGTCAGCTTCGTCTGCGTGTTGTCCTGAACCGTCTTGCCGAAGGTGTTGAGGCCGCTGATGATCGCGTTGGTACCTTCCATGGGCGAACCCGGCTTCAAGACGGAGAGGCCAACGGTGCCGCCAATTGCAGTTGCCAACGAGGTAGGCGAAGCGACCGTGACCGAATAGCGTTTCAGTCCGTCCGAGATGCGATTGAAAACGATGTCCGCGCTGACGCCGGCTTGCGATGAATTGCTCAGATCGACCTGCAGCGTTCGCACGCGCAACGCGACCTGACGCGTCGAGATTGCGTTCTCGCGCGCAAGCAATGCACCCATGCGATCGACGGCTTCTTTGGTGTCGCGAACCATCACCAAGCGGCTGTGCGGATTGACCACCACCTCACCGAGCGGCGACTTCAGCTTTTCCAGCTCGGACTGAATGATTGCAATCTGGTCGAAGGTCCCATCGCGGCCCGTCGAGGTGACCGACGAGAAGGAACCCGTGTTGCCCGACGTGCCGCCTGTCGTTCCACCGGACGATTGGTTGCCCGTGGACGTATCCGTACCCTTGGACATCGTCGACTTGATCGAGACCTTGCCCGGGATCGCCGCGATCGTGAACGTCTTGGTGACGAACCGGCTGATGGAAATGGTGCTGCCATCGAACGTCCAGTCGAGGCCAAGGTTTTCCGTCACGCCACGCAGATACTCACCCACCTTGCAGTTACACGCCTGCGCATAGACCGGCTCGACATTCGACTTCGCGATCGCTTGCGGCTGCATCGGGGCGCTTTGCCCGTTTCCGCCGTTGGTCTTCGGAATCAGCGCGTCACGCGGAATGAACACATCCGGGCTCAGATGCACCGGGTAACCAGTAGCGGTGGAGACAAGCGTGGCGATCTTCGACAGCGGGAGATTGCCGGGGAAGACAACCGATTTCTCGCGGAAGATCGCGGGCAATGTCGCTTCATAAGCGACTGGCACCAATCGGTCGCCGAGGAACGCGGTCGGCACTTCCTCAACGAGCGACATCGACTCGGGGCCGTTGCCCATCGCGCGCGTCGCTTCCGCGTTGGTCGCGTCATAGGCGTGATTCACGTCGGATTGCGAGACCGCGCAGCCGGTCAACGATGCAGCCACAAGAATGGCTATGGCAGATTTGATTTTCGTGAGGCGCATGGCGATTACTCTTGGCAGTTGGCTGCGCGTGCGACGACGCGTATTACGTTATTGGTGTGCTTGCAAACCCGCGTGGGCGTGCGCATGTGATTAGTCGCCTGCATCACTTGCGTTAGCACCGACTTGAAGTCGCCCGAGAACGTCGCGTTGAACTCGAGCGGCAAGTCGTCGTCGATCTTCCAGGCGAGCTGCCAGCCCTGCTGCTGAAGCCAGCGATCGAGCGCATTGCGCAGGTTGATGTCCTGCGGCGTGATCGAGAAAGACAGAACGCCACTAGGCACCGTCGCGCCACTTTGCGACGGTACGACGACAGGGGCGACGTCCATCGAGCCAACCGGCGACGGCGCGCCAACACCGGGAAGCGCGACGGGCGCGGCACCACCGACAACGGCGTTGAACGCGGCCGGAGAGGCAGCTGCAGATTGAGCGACCGAGGCAGAACGGACGACAGGAGCAGCGGGCGACGCCATTGCAATTCGAGCCACTGGGGCTTTCGCGGCGGGTGCCGAAAGGAGTTGCCAGCCGTCCCCGGGCGGCGGTGCGAGGCGCGATTGATCAGGCTCGGCGGCCGCAAGACCCGGCACAGTCGTGAGTGCCAGACACGCGAACAAGTGAGCCACCATGCGCGCGGTGCGATGCGTTTGAAGAGAAAAAGTAGGCGTCATGTCGGTCAATTCGCGCGTTGCAGGCGGCGGTAAATGTTGTTGGCGTAGATGAGCTGCTTGTTCGAGGAAACCGCGTTGTAGGCACCGACCGCTTTCCATGTCGGACCGAACTGCTTGATGTTCGAAGCCAGGATCCATGTCCCCACATATGCGTTCACGCAGGCGTCGAACAGGTGTTGACGGGTGATGCCGAAGCGACCCAGTTTAGGAAGCCAGGACGAGTTGATTTGCATCAAGCCAATGTCCTCGCTTCCATCGGTATTGCGATTCGTCACATATGGGCGCATTCCGGACTCCTGCTGTGCGATCGCACGGACCACTTGAACGCTGACGCGGTGGTAACGCGCGGCATCGTCAAGACAATCGGCACGCACATGCAGGGGGAGGCTCGCGCAGAGAAGCGGCAACAAGAGGGATAGTCGGTTCATGACGCGGGCCGATCAAAGAACCGCACATCGTGTTTGCGCAGCACGTTGACGACGTTGCCGTCCGCGTTGACGATGAACTGCTCGGCGGTGCCGTTGAACTTGTAGTAGCGGCCCTTCTGCTCGCCCGACCCCATGTGCCCCACGTCGGCGACCGTCACCTTGCCGACGGTGTCGGCAAACTTGAAGAACGTCGAGCCGTTTTCGTCGAACACGCTTTGAAGCGCAGCCTTGTTCGCGGCGTCGAACTCATAGACGGTTCCCGCGACTCGGGCAACTTCGACCTTGTCGGTGTCGTTGGAGATCGTGAAGCGCTCCGCGCGGTTGAACGTCACCACGGCCGTCGCCTCATCCCACTTCGGACGCAGCGATTTGCCGTCTTGACCGGTAACCTTCAGCGCCGCAGCGGGCTTCGACGAGAACTTGATCTGGATATGGCTGTCGTCGCCATCGCGAATCGCTAGTGCGCCAAACTTGGCCGCAAGCACGGACCCCGATGCGGCCGCCGCTTCAGCATCGACCTTTTTCGCGATGTCTGCGATAGGGTCTGCGCCAGAAGCTGCGCTCGACGCGGCCACCGCAGTAGCAGCCGCCGGAGCAGCAGCGACCTGCGACACCGGCGCGACGTAGTTCACCGCCACTGACTGCGGAGCCGAGCGGCGAAGTGTTACATGGTGAGAGTTAAAGTCGACGTCGGCGTACAGGTCGGACGCGGCCACCAGCCGATCAAGCGACTGCATCCAGTTCTCGCCATCGCGCGTGCCGAAGCTCGTCGCGGCCGTCAGGTCAATGTCCTTCTGTGCCGATCCCGTCCAACCCTGGGGCACCAGCGCTTTGACCAGTTGCGCGAGCGGCAGCGTGGCGTTCAGAGACCGGGTACTTTCGAGGCTGCTGCGCGGTCCGATCAGCGCAAGGCGGCCGGAGAAGCCAGAGAAACCGGACGGCGTGTCGCTGCGCGCCTTGTCGCCAATGAAGCGATTGGCCTTCTTCCAGTAAGCAGTGGCACTTGAGCCGCCCGTCGAGTAGTGGATTACTTCGGGCGTGCCCGCCACGACGATATAGGGTCCCTGGGGATGTCCACCATCGACACGCAGCGACTGGCCGGCACGAGGCTGAAAATAGGTGTCGCTGCCATCGTTAAAGACGAGCGCGGGCCGCTCGAGCACATTGCCCGCGATCTCATAGTCAAAGTCGAGCGGGTCGGTGCCGGCGGCCGCCGCATTGAGCGTGACCGCGGCCAGCGCGAGAGTGAGAAGAGAGAGCGTGTGCTTCATAGACCGCGTTCGATTTGAGAAAGGTGCTTCACGAAGCGCGCGAGATATTCGCGGCCCGGTGCGGGATTGGCGCTGTGGTAGTACGCGACGGCCTTTACGGCGGAGTGCGTGAGGCGGTAGTTCTCGTTGAGGATGTCTTCGGCGACGCGGATGTTTGTCGCGGGCGCAAGAGCATCCCAAGCGTTCGTGAAACGCTTACTGTGGTAGCCCCAGTTGATCTGCATGATGCCGACGTCAAAGTTCGACCGGCCGTTGCTGATCAAATAGCGGACCGCGCGATACGCATCTTCGCGAGTGCGAAAGAAGAAGCCGCGACCCGCGACATTCAGCGTCCAAGGCCATGCACGACCGTTGTATGCCGACTCATTAAGCGCAATGCCAGCAAGAATTTTCGGATCGACAGACGTGTGCATCGCGTCGAACGGCGCCTGCGCGGACGCGCAAGACCACCCGCCGCGCCGCTCAGTGATGCTCGCTTGAGCGTCATCCGTAAGCGTTGCAGGGCGCAGCCATCCAGCCTTCACGAAAAGGCTTTCGACGCTCACGGGTGATCCGTCGATGTTGATCGCAACACCGCCGGCCGTTGCCTCGACCGTTTGGCCCTCAAATCGGTTAGCCCAGGCGAGAAACGGCTTCAGCCCGCATGCGTACACCGGTTCGCCTGGCAACTCGACGATTGCGCGCTTCGTGCCGTCATCGACCACGATGCGCGTCGGGCTGATGACCGAATCGAGGGTCGCCGCATTTGCGCCGAACGCGATCATCGTCAGGCACGCAGCCGCCAATGTCTTAGTCATGGTACGGCTCCATGACGATGTCCTGCGTGACCTGCACCAGGAACTTCTGGCCCGGTTCAACCGTGATCGTCGGCGGGATATTCTGGTTGCGCTGCATGACGGTCTGGGCCGTCGCCGCCGCGACCTGCCCCGCCGTGTCACCATAAGTGGTGACGCCGTTCGGCGTAGCCGTCGTCGCCGTTTGCGAACTGCCGTCGAACGCCTTCAGCAAAATCGCCGTAATGAAGCCCGCACCGAAGATTTTCAGGAAGTGGTTGTTCACATCGCCCGAGAAACCGGCGTAGCCGTTCTGGTCGGCACCCTGCATGCCGTTGAGCGGCACGCTCTTGCCGTTGGGCAGACGCAGACTCGTCGATGCGACCAGCAGGCGCTCTTGGCCGACCTTGACGTCCGCGCTGTACATGCCATTGATGAACGCGCCCTTGGGGATCATCAAGCAGTCGCCGCGCAGGCTGTCATAGATGTCCTCGTCCACCATCAACGAAACGCGACCCGGCTTGTCCGAGTTCAGCCCCTCGACCGTCTTGACGTGGATGACGTGCGGCGGCGTCAACGTGCAACCGGTCGACCTGCCATTGAAGGTTGTCCGTTCGATGCCGCCGCGCGAACCCGCATCGCGCAGGAAGGCGCGGTCGCGGTCTTCCGGTGCCTGGCCCTGCTTCGCCAAGGCGATCGCCATCGCATCGGGAGTGTTGGCTCCCGCAGCGTTCCGAGCAGCTCGCACCTCGTCCAACGAAGGGACGCCAGCGGGGAGTACGCCGGTCGACGAGTTCGCCGAACGCGACGCGCCTGCCTGCTTGAAGATGGAAGACGTATAGATCGCGTCTTGCGCCGCTTGGCGGGAAAGCTCGCGCGTGTCCGTGCCCGAGCCTGCGACCTCTTCCTTGAAGTCCGCACCGGTCAGCATCGGTTTGATGGCGGGCTTCGGAGCCGCTGCTTCAGACGCTGCGCGAGCTGCTGCCTCCGACGCCGCTGCTTCGCGCTGCTGACGGATCATCTGATCGATGTCGTTGTTGTTCGCGGCAGTGGGCGCCTCCGTACTCGACTTGAGTGCGGTCGCCCTCTTAATGCGGGCCTCTTCGTCTGCCTTATTTGTCGCCTGTAACTGATAGTAGAAGCCGAGGCCACCGATGACGACAGCAGCCAGAATGCCGATGCTCATGATCGCATTGCGCGGCGTCTTGCCTTTGACGAGTGCTTCCTGCTCCGCGCTGGGCGTAGCCGAGTCCGGTTTCTTCGCCACGATCAAAACACCCCGAACAGGCGGCGGCGGCCGCGCGTCACCGTGACCTCGTCCTTGCCGGAACGCAGGACGATCTCGTCGGCCAGACGCTGCAGGACGAGGAAGTCTCCGCGGCGGATGAAGTTCGCGACGACGCGATCGCCGTGGTCAAGAATGAACGGAACCGGCCACTCTTGTGCCTTCGCCGGCATGCGCATCCACACCGCATGGCCGTCGTCGAAGACCGTCTCCGGCGTGAACTCAGCGCGGCCATCCACGCTGTAGTCCCAGTTCAGCTTGTCCGGCGCCACACTGATGCTTCCAGAGTCGGCACCGCCGCGACTGCCAGTGGCCGTCGCGTCGTCGCGTGCGCTGACGCGAGCCATTGGCGCGCGCGGGTATTGGAAGCGCACCGTCTGATAGAACATCCCGCCCGCCGGCGACGCGATAAGCGTGAAGTCATACTCGCGCAGATTCGTCGTCAGATGCAGCGTGTTGACGAGATCGGCCTTGTGCGGCTTGATGAACACGTGGTTCATCTTGTCGTCGTCAATCTCCCACTGGACGCTATCGCCCATTGCGGGGTCAGCAATCAGCTTCTCGCCCTTTTCCAGTTCGATCGTCGTCAGCTTGAGCGGTGCGGTCAGCACGCGGTAGATCTGGTCGCGGCTGTACGGGAAGACGCCGATGCGCGCATCGCCCGGCATCGTCAAAGGATCAGCCCCGCCGTTGAACGGATTGATCGGGCTCATCGGGTCGCCTGCGACCATCGCGGCATTGAACGCCGAATCGCTCGCGGCTTTCTTGGCCAAAGCCGGTTGAGCAAGGAGCGCTGCACACGCGGCGAGGACGCACATGCCGATGACCGGCCGTTTGTCGAGAATGGTTGCGGTCATGCTTATGCGGTCCGCTCGAGGCGGAAGAACGGAATGAAGATGCCGAAGGGGTTCGTCGTCAACGCCTGTTCAGCAGTCGGCGCGACAATTTGATAGCGCAACGTGAGTGCGTACGACTTCACGTCCGGCTTACCCGTGGCGCCAGCTTGTGACGTGGTCGTCGTGAATTCGATAAGTACCGTCGAGTCTTCCAGCAACGCGATGTTGCGCACGTCGACTTCGCGGATCAGTTTCGGGTTTGCCGTGATCTGCTGGAACGGTGTGTCAGCCTTAAGCCAGTCGCGAAACTGACCGGCTGCCGCGCCGATCATCTGCGCCTTCACCGCGTTGATGTTAGCGGTCATGCGCGAAGTCTCGAGCCGGTCCGTGAGCACGGGCTCGATCGTGAACCAACGAACCGCCATATCTTTGACGGTCGTGCGCACAGCTTGCGAGTCGGGCTTGTAGGCGACGAGCTCGGTCACGATCGAGTGACCGCCGGTATCAGCTGAGACGCCAACGACACGAGTGACCGAGGGCGGCGGTTGCCGCGTCCATACCGCGCCGATGGCAATCACGGCAAGGCCGAACGAAATCAGCATCCAGCGATTAGCTTCGAGCTTTAGCTTTGTGCTTGTCTCGAAGATGACTTGGCTCGGATCTTCCTCCGCGTACATGCCAGGAGCTCTAGACAGCGCGGCCCGACGCTTGTTTTTGAAAAGACGCATGGCAACCCTTTATTAACGGTCACCATTGAAACAGCACGAGCGTCCTCTGTTTTTTCGAAAGGAGGCTAATTTCGCGCGCCATTTCCATGGTCTGGCGCACAATTGACCTCAAAAATGAGAGCGACCAACGCGCAAATCGCCCGCGATGCAGCGTTTCATAAAACAAAAAGTGAGCCGACTAAGGGGGGTGTGAATATCCGGCTCATTTTGTAACAAGCCTTTTTTCCTTTAAATTCAGCGAACTAACAAAATGCCCGGTCGCAGTGGGACGCTCTCCGGAGAGCGTCTCTTATCGTCCGCGGACTCGTTTGAGCCGTTGTCTCAGCGAGCCAAGAACCTCCCGTTCCAACGCGTTCGTCGAGGGCGGTTGGTCAAAAAGCTTCCGCGCTTTGTGACGTCGCTGGCTGCGGCGTGCGGGATCCTAGACATCCGTCGTTCGAGTATTGCGTAAACGCCGCGCGTGCCTGACTGAACGGCTCGAACTTCTATGTCCCGCGGCGTCGGTGCGCAGTACACCGTGCTCCTCTATCGTCTGGATGTCACCATTGGTCGCAGCAAAGGCCTGCCCTGAAATGCTCGCACCCGTCCCGTTTGCTCTTTCTCTTTTGCGCGCTCACCCCTCTGCTGGGCCGGCGAAGGCGACATCGGTATCTATCTGCGCAGTAAGGCATCGAACAGCCACTTCCGTGACTGGTTGGTAACTCGCCTTGGAGTTGTTGTTGATCGGGGTGCGTCCGGCGGTTACGTGTCGGTGAAACCTCGAGAGTGCCCATCGCATGGGAACCCGATCGCGCCGATGAACTCAGCTTCGACCCATTGCGGGCGACCAAGTCGTAACACTTGTTCAGGGCTAGCGCGCGGTTCCAACGCCGACGCATACAGGCGTTGTCGTCATCGATGCGGAGATCACACTCCGAACCAACGCCCAGCGTTTCTAGGACTACACCTATAGGCGTAGTCTTTCACCGACATACGTAGCCCTAAACCACCACAGAGGTAGTCTTTCGACTCCCAACAAAAGTAGTCCTGAACCGCAAAGACTACAGTTCTCGGGGTTATCCCCACTATAAATGTAGTCCTATGAGAATAAATCAGCTTAAGTATCAATGGGTTAGGTGACGTTAACAGATGAGATTGGATTGGTACTTAGAGATCAGATCGACCCGGGAAAGTTCGGCACTACCCCATTGAAGGCACAGGGCAAGGCTTCGAGCCCTGCTGGCGCTCGACGAAACCAACGTAGCCAATGCTTCCAGGACTACATATCTCGAGGTGCTACCACCGCCTGTCCGCAAAATTCCCGCGAAAGACTACATTTATTGGGCCCTTTCCTTGGGAGGCCCCTATAGATGTAGTCCTCACTCGTGGTCAGCGCCCTTGCGCGCGCGAATGGGCTGTTCCGCCGAGTTAGAAGCGCGATTTCGAAAGCGTAGCCAGACAATGCGCCAGATAAACGTAGTCTTCACGATGGTCCGGTACGGCGTTAAGTGCCAAAAAGGACCACGTTCCGTCTTTCGCCACAGTAAAGGTGGTCATCAATGCCTCGCACTGGCAAGGAACCGAGGGTTCCCCCGCTCACTCACGGTTGTTTCTGCCTTGTCCGTCGCGCGTTGTGGTATCGCAACATCCTCAAAGACTACTTTTATGGGCGCATGCACGGTTGTTGCGACCGTTGATAGACGCATAACTTCGCCCTCAGGACTACATTTATTGGTGACCGGTGCGAGAAGACTACATACCTTTTTTGACATGGGGCCTGGAGGCGGTCATAGTAGCGCCTACATCGTTGGAGGGAGTATGGGCGTCAGGAACAGAAAAATTGAAAATCAACTCTTGGTCCCCGTCGCTGTGGCGAGGTTAGCCCCTTCCTACCCTGCTACAACCGCATCAATCGCCGAACTCGGCAGCGATGCCGTCGAGGTTCTCACTGAAGAAGACGAGGCTGCGCTTCTTGAGAGGCTGTCTTCCACAGACATGGCGCGGCTTTATCTGAGCAACGAATCAGAGGGCAAGAGGAACTACCAGCAGAGTCTCGATCTTTTCAGGGAAGGGGTCCCGGTTACGCAAGTAAAAGAAGAACTCCTCCTGAAAAAAGTAAGCCAGCGAGTACGGTTTATAAACCCGCTAAAGCTTCTGCAGAGCAAGTTGCATAACGCTCTCATTTTCGTCGCGCGTCCGACAATGTCGACGCAGCAGGTCTTCTCGGTCTCGCTTGATTATCTATCGTGGTTAGTAGACCACAACGTGAACGACTACGCATACTTGAAAGCGTCGCTGTCAGAGATGCAGCAAGCGCTAATGCAGATTCCGGATGGTAATCGATGGTTCTCAACGCAGATGATTCAGGATGTTCTCATCGAAGGGACGACCCTACACTACAAAATTCCGGCGTTCCTATGCAGGCTCTACGCCGCGCCGGATCGGTACCATCATGTCTCGATGAGGATGAACGCGCGATTCAAAAGCAAATACACCCTCAACCTATATGAGTTGTTGCGAGAAAACCTGTGGCGAGGTGAGACGGGTTACATGACGCTCGACGAGTTCAGAGAGCGAATGGGCGTTGGCCCAGAGGAATATACGGAGTTCAAACGTCTGAGTATGAGAGTGATACAACCGGCACTAGTGGAGCTTGAGTCGCTGGGCGACATCTTCGCCTCGGTGCGATATGGCCGGGAGAAGCGATTCGTCACTTCACTTAACTTCGTCATAGTTCAAAATCCCAACAGCAAACTATTGTCTGAGAGTGCCTACCTTGACCCGGGTCGGTACAAAGAACTTCGGGAAGAATTCGGTCTCAATCAGAAGCAGATTAAAGAAATTGCAGAAGCTTTCCCTATAGAACGAATCGAAGCGATTTCTGATGTCTTGTTGTATCGCTACGTTCTCAATAAACAGAAAAACCCCGTTAAAAATTGGTTCTCTTTGTTTAGAAGTGCCCTACGAGACGAAGAGGACCGTTATCTACTAACGAATTCGGAAAAGGCCGAACTCTCACTGTTCCGAGAAAAGCGGCAGCAGGCGGCGCTGTTAGAAGATAATCAACGCCGTGAGCGGGAGCTGGAGCGGCGTCGGACTGCGGCCCGGAAGCACCAAAGCAATCGGATGGATGACTATTGGGTACAACTTCCGGAAGGCAGCCGCCAGGAACTGTGGGACGGCTTCCTGAGCTCTCCGGAAGGAAAGCATTTCCGACAAGCTCGAAAACTGTCGCCCGGCAGCAGGCCTGACGTCACCCACCCGCTTGCAAGGGCGAGCTTTGCCGATTATCTCAATCGGTTACAAGTAATTTGAATGTTTTCACTAACGCCATAATTTTTAAAAAGTTTCAAGCCCGGTATCCACGTTCGTGTCAAGCGCCACACAACGTCTCCTCCTCGATCACGGCTCCACTTCTTGGCCAATATTCGTGCGCGAGTTCCCAAAAGGGCGCTTGGGCGTACACGTGTAGCGACGCGAGCGCGGCCGCTTCTTCTCTTCGTGTGGAGGCCCCGCGCCCCTACCTCGTGTTAGTAACTTCTCATGGTCGGTACAGGCTGGAAGCCTTGCTGTTCATGCGGCAATGGAGGCAATAGGCCCCAGCGAAGCGGCGCGAGCAGTCGCCGCGGAGGCCCGCGTGCCAAGCACGTGGTAGTGCGGCACACGAACCGTCGCTCATGCAGTATGAGTGGCTACCACGTGGTAGTGCGGCACACGAAACGTCGCTCATGCAGTGTGCGGGCCTACCACGTGGTAGTGCGGCACACAAAATGTCGCTCATGCAGTGTGCGTGCCTACCACGTGGTAGTGCGCCACACGAACGTCGCTCGCGCAGTGTGCGTGGCTACCACGTGGTAGTGCGGCACACGAAACGTCGCTCGCGCAGTGTGCGTGGCTACCACGTGGTAGTGCGGCGCACGAAACGTCGCTCATGCAGTGTGCGTGGCTACCACGTGGTAGTGCGGCACACGAACCGTCGCTCATGCAGTATGAGTGGCTACCACGTGGTAGTGCGGCGCACGAAACGTCGCTCATGCAGTGCGGGTGCCTACCGCGTGGTAGTGCGGCGCACGAAACGTCGCGCATGCAGTGTGCGTGCCTACCACGTGGTAGTGCGGCACAGGAAACGTCGCTCATGCAGTGTGCGTGGCTGCACGTGGTAGTGCGGAACGTGAACCGTAGCCGTGGGCGAGTGCTGCCAACCGTTAGTGGTTCGAGAGAAACCTGGCGTAAGGCGACTGCGCTCCTGCCACGTGGCAGTGCGAAAGGAACACCGCAACGCAGTGCGATTCCCTATCTCGTCGCGCCTAGTGCGTCGCGGACACCCTGTATGAACAAATTCGTAAGATGAATGCCGGGTCGGTCGTGTGTCGGCGGGCGACACCGGCGCGCACCATTTGGCAGACGGTAAGGAGACTAAGGCCCACCGCGCTTGCCGCCGGCGGAGCTAATGGAAAGCGAGCAACTAGCGATTACGTTAAGCCCATGTAGCCAATGTTTCGGTTCGATTGACGAATACCGCGTGGTAGTGCCAGTTCCAGACTAGCCCACAAGACGGGTTCGTACCTAAAGTAATTTCTAGATTCTGGTCGCGCCTGCTTGTAGAATCGCAAGAAAAATTTCTTAAACATCTTCCGGAGCCGATGATGGGACTCGTAATCGCAGTCGCGAATCAGAAGGGCGGGGTGGGAAAAACGACAACAACGATGAACCTGGCGGGAGCCTTCTCCGCCTCGGGCTATCGCGTATTCGTTGCCGACGCGGATGGACAGCAGTCGTGCATGAGTTGGGCCGCGACTGCAGATCCTGAAAAGCCGCTCCCTTTCCGAGTGGGGGCGGTCCGCAAGCTTGAAAAGAACATCGGAAACGAGATCGGGCGATTGGCGGACGACTACGACGTCGTTCTTGTCGACTGTCCCCCGAACATTGACGACTTAACAACCGGTCGCGTCCTAGCAGTTGCCGATGCAACCATAGTTCCGACCAATGCGTCGCCTCTCGACCTTTGGAGTAGCGAAGGAATGATGGCACTGATCGAGCGGACACGGCTTCATAACAAAGCCGGTAAATTTGCTATTTTGGTCAGTAAAACAAATTCGAAAACTGTTTTACATAAGCAAATGAGCGAGGTGTTACGGGAAAGCAATGTGTTGCTCCTACGAACAGCGGTACGGCAGCGAGAGGTTTATCCGCAGGCGGCGGCACTAGGACGAACGGTTTTTGATGTCCGCGGGATTCGCGGCGTGAAGCCGGCCAAAGAGGAAATCAACGCTCTCTTCGACGAACTCGTGGAGTTGTTGAACAGCGAGGAAGAGGCTGCAGAGGTGTCGCATGGCTAAGTTAAACCTAACTAGCCGGGTTAGAGCCGGCATGGCTTTGGAACGTCAATCTGCGGAGGCGCGCCTGCAGAAGAATGCAGTCGCCGAGACTGCGCTGAGGGAGGCAGCAACGGTTGTCGGGGTGCCGCCGTTTCACGGCGATGACGTGGCGACAAGAGTCCCGAGGCAAAAAATCAAAATTGCAGATACGGTTTCGAACCCCTACAACCCTCGAACTTTTTATAGCGCGGAGACGATTGATGGCTTGGCTCGCAGCCTAGAAGTAGACGGACAACTTGAGCCTATTAAGGTAACTCGGCTTTCGGAGTATCCCGGAAAATGGGTGATCATCGACGGCGAACGGCGGGTACGCGCAGCAAAATCACGCGGCGCAGAGTACATCGACGCGGAGTTGCACGAAGAGCGCTTGGAAAATAAGGCACTTTATCTTCGAGCATACAAGGCGAACAAAGAGCGCGACGCGCAAACGGTTTTCGACGACGCAATTGCGTGGAGCCGCCTTCTCGAACAAGGCATTTACCGAGATTACTCAGAGCTTGCCGCGGCCGTGAATGAAGCGCCGACACACGTGAACAAGGTGATACTTCTTAACAGTCTACCTCCCTCGTTCTTAAGCCGGATGGCTCAATCTTCGGATACTGTCGGTCTTGCCCATGCGTACAACCTCAAGCTCATTCTCGAGCGAGGAGGGCAGGCAGTAGCCGAACATTGGCTTCAAGAGATTCTGGAAGGCCGAGCGAGCGTGAGACGGCTTGAGCAAGCTGCCTCCGCAGAAGCACCGACGCGCCGGGCAGGTTCGAGGCGTGTTCACTACCAATCGCGAGTTCAGTTCAAGCGGCGTGATGGTGGTCCTCTTGGCGAATTGAAGTTGTTCGCCGACGGGAGGACAGAACTCAGTCTCCAAGGCGTCGATGGCGAATCTCAACAGATGCTAGCTGAGCGCATGAAACAGCTTATCGAAAGTTGGACCCGGGAACTTGACGGCGAGGCCTCGGTGTAATGGTTTGAGATGCGCAAAGGCGTGGAAGCCGCCCGACGATGAGGCGTCTTCTCCCTCACCGCCAGCTGAGGTAGACATCCAAACCGCTCGCCAGCTAAACGCTGAGTGCTGACGACGGGGGCGGCAGCAAAGCCGAGACGGCCGATGCCTGAGCGAAGAAACGCAAGATTCTGGCCGGTAGGACGGACCCCATTCGGTTTACACATAGGCCGAAAAGAACAAAGAATTCGCCGCCTTTCGCTGTTTTGCGCGGGGCTGCTGGATCAGATAATCGCCGCAGCAACGGAACAAAAAACAATGACCGCACTAGCTGGCACACCGATATCTCGCGACCCGCTCGCACTAGCTGAGCTCTACCATTCGGGCCTTGGCACTTCATGGACAACTCAACGTGGAGCGGTCGCTGCATTCGCCCGATTCACTCCTAAGGTGACTTACAGAGCACTAAACCGCGCCATTGCTGTCTCGAAGCTGCCGCCGCCGGTATTGGCATTGTTTGTAACGGCCGGGATATGGCATGAGACGGCTAGAAGCCTGGCAGGACTAATCTGGAAACACGGTCCCGACGTCCTCTCTCAGCGTGCGACCGAAATTGATCCGCTAGGACGGCACTGGACCGAGATTATCGATCTTCTTGACGGGAGGGATGCGCGGTCACCGGAACGAATCGTCCGCGCGATCGCGCCGTTGACGCTAGCGGCCGAATACCAGCGAGGAATTGAGGAAGGACGCTGGACGTCGATGGTCACTGCCGTCGCCGCTTCTCCGGCGTGGGACCGGACGCGGCTTGCAAAAGCGATTGCAATCTCAGAGCTTCCGACCGAGGTGTTACAGCTCTTTGAGCTCAGGCGCCTCACATATGACCTTGGCGCTATCCTCGTAAAAATGCGAAACGCAATCGGTGAACGCGAGTTGACGGCGCGTGCGAAAAAGATCTTGGGCGCACCTCGCCGTAGAACAACCGATCAGATTTTGGCGGAGCTGTTGCTAGTGCGGCCCGAACAGGGAGTGGAATTAGCAGTTCGCCGCGACAAGACTGCAATGGTCTTTGAGTTCAAGGTTCCGCTAGACGCGACCGAAGAGTTGATGACTGGTACCAATGAGATTGCAGCGCTGGTCCAGGTGGCGATGATGAACGTACGGTTCAAGCGCAATGCCGATGCTAATCCAGGTCGCGTCAAAGCACGCTGGGGTGACAGCGTAGACAAGCGTGCCATAGCAAAACGTATGACCGTAGCTGGAAGGTCGCTTCGCGAGATCGCCGCGGATCTAGCGGTTTCGAAAACGACGGTTGCTCGTTGGACTTCTGAGCAGAAGCAATGAAGGTAACGCGGCCGCAAACAAAGTCGATATACTGAATTTAAAGAACCGGCTGATAATTGCTTGGCGACGCGCCCAGGAGCATTGGAGCACGCAGCCAAAAGGCAATGGAGTACTGTATATCCATACAGTTCCGGACCCTCATGCCGCTTCCTAGTTTCTTGCCGGTCAGCTACCACGAACGCAGAGCGCTCTGGTGCAGGTACAGGGCACGCGATCCTGACGTGCAGCGTCTCGTCCTTGAGGTCCAGCGCTTCCGCGGAGTTGTCGACGAGGCGTACCAGCGTCAGCAGGTAATCGAAAAGTGCTGGCGAGAGGAGGGGCATGGTCAACTCGTTGCGCTCGAGAAGCTGCGCCTCTTACTGAACAACGAAAGGACGCGGTAGCGAAGAGCGGCCACCGGCGCCGAGTTTCACCGGTGAAACTGCGAAGAGATAAGGCCAGGCCAGTCGGGTTGGTTAGGGTTATCCCGAATACAGCAACGAATTGTTGTTCGATCGCTCATTAATCTTAAGCGGACGCTTACCTATACTGAGATGACTGAAACGCAAACAGGGCTGTTTGCGAAGAACAAAGATCTGGAGGTAAGCATCATGAAACTCGCAACTCTCATCGTCGCCGCTGCACTCGCTATCCCAGCAGTTTCCTCGTTTGCTCAGAGCCAGCCGGCGACTCGCGCGCAGGTTAAGGCCAAACTGGTCCAGCTCCGGGATGCTGGCTACAACCCGGGCATGGATCGCACGACGTACCCGGCGCAGATCCAAGCGGCCGAAGCTAAGGTTGCTGCACAGAAGGGCCAGAACAGCTACGGTGGCGTTGCCGACACTGCATCAGCAGCGGGCGGCCCGGCTCACACCGGCAATAGCGTCGCTCCTGTCTATTTCGGTCACTAATCGACTGAGCGAGCCAAGTAGCTCGCCTAGGTACTAGAGAACTGGCCGCTGCCGGGATACCGCAGACGGCCAGTTTCCTTATTAGCACCTCCGCCACAGGCGACGCCGATGGCTTGCCCAGCACGACAGTACTGGGCTTTTTTGCGTATCGCGGGGAAGAGGCAGCCGAGCTAACGGAGGTTCCCCCGTCAGATCCGCAGCGGTCCGATCGACGCGGGGCAGCGCATCGATCGGACCGCTGCGAGAGCAATCGAATGTCTTACTTGCGCAGCTGTGGCCGGACGTTACTCGTAAGTTTCGACCGAGCGGCAAACTTGATCGCCATTTCTATCCTTGTGGCACTTGGTCGTGATGACGCGCTGCTTCGGGCAGGCGAAGTGCGGAACAAGCGGATCGTTCGGTCGGTCCTTGTTGGGATCACACCAATGTTCGTCCGCTGACGCGTATGCGGTTGCGCTTATTGCCAGCGCGGCTAGAACGAAAATGCGCCTCAAGAATCCCTCTATGTGCGAAGACGTAGTTATGCGAAAAGGCGTTGCTTCAGGAGGCTGCTGCATTGATCGCCCATCGCTCTGAAAAACCACAATTGAACGAGAATCCCCAGTAGGACAATGGTGCAACCGACGCCTTGGAAGCCCCATTGGGAAAGAGGCGTGCGGCGCGCGATCTCCCAATACGACGGGCCGCATTCTTCAAGCACCCAACCGTAGAACACCGCCTCAAGGTACGACGAGGCACCGAGCGCGGCTATCGCCCAGGTGCTAAGTTCCTCAAGCTTCTTCCTTGGTCTTGACGCGAACCACTTCCGAAAGCGACGCATTGTTGCTCCAGGTATTTTCATACGAATCTACCGACAATCAAAGTTACCGGCAAGTGTGTGTCTTTAGGAGCGCATGGCGGCTGGGCTGCAGCATTGGTGAATGCGCGATCGTTGCCGACGAAGAAGAAGTTCGTGTGCGAGTGCAGTGCGGGCGTTCGCCCGGGGTGTCCTCCCGCGACTAATGGGCATTGCCGCTGGCGTCCCAGCACTCAACTCGTTCTGGGCTATTTTTTATGCCTGCGGAAAAAGGATCGCGGCGACGTCGCGGGCGCTATGCAGGACGTGAATGACGTCGATGCGCTCGGGCTGCCCGGTGACACGGTAGAAAATCTGGTAGCTGCCGTGAACCCGATGGCGCACACCGCGATCTTCGTAGCGAGGCACGAGCGGGTAGGCGAGGGGCATGTCTGCGAGGCTCATGCACTTCTCACGCAGCTCCCGAACGAAGCTCAAGGCACGGCGGGGCTTGTCGCGGGCGATGTAATCGCCGATGGCCTCAAGCTCGGACTCGGCGTCAGGAAGGATGCGAACAATCATTCCTTGCCGTTCACCATCGCCTGATACTTGGCTTCTAGCCGGTCGAACACCTCTTCGGCAAGTTTTCCTCGACCCGCGTCTGAATCGGCGAGGCCTCGCTCGATCACGGCATCGAGCGCGGCAAGCTGCGTCTCACGATCCTGAATCAGTCGCACGCCCTCGCGGAGCACTTCGCTTTTCGAGCCGTAGCGTCCCGATTCGACCAGCTTGGTAATGTACCCCTCGAGCTGCTGTCCAAGTTCTGCGCTAATCATGGCTTTGTCCCCAAGTAGATTCATCCCTATACTAAACGGCTTATCAACAATTATCAAACGCGATAGCCGCGGTGCATAAACGGGAGCCGAGGGCTATGCTTTAGTGAAGTGACCCATGACTCATAGGAGCGCTAGTAAAGACGGAGAACGGGAAGAAGCCGCTTCCAAAGTTGTGGGAAAGGATCGAGTCCCACCTGCGCGGACTAGCGGGAGTTACAGGGGCGCTAGTTGCGCTGTTGGCCGCCGGCTACTGTCGATAGCGACACGGTGAGGATCACTCGCAACAATGCCGCGCTCGATCTGGCGAACGGTGACCGTTTCAAGGTTGCGGCCGTCACCCCTGAGAAAATCACCCTGCAGAACGCTGGTCGACAGGTGAGCTAACGGCCGACAAGCCCCTTCACCTCGATCATGCTTATGCGACGACGATCCACAGCGCCCAAGGACTGAGCGCTGATCGTGTCCTTATCGAGGCTCAGACCAACAGCCGGACCACGGCTAAGCACGTCTTCTACGTCGCGATCGCGCGCGCCCGGGCGGAAGCGCGAGTCTATACGAATGACATCAGCAAACTGCCCCAGGCGATCGCGCGCCAAAACGAAAAGTATTCGGCGCGCGATCTGACACGCGACCGAGGAGGCCGAATTTCGCTCCGCTAACTCGCGAAACGAACTCACGTTCTAGGAATAAGACGAAAAACGTCGAAACTCATTTCGTTCTATGCAGCAATATCGAGATCGCATTTCGCCGGCTTTAACTTTGAATTCGCGAGGAGAAAGATGCAGCTTGAAAATCTCATCTACTTTGTCGCAAAAAGAACGAGTTAATCGATATACGACCAAATAGTCGTAAACCTCTCCAACAACTTTTTTAATGTATGCTTGAGACATCAAGCGGAGGTTGCGATGGAGCAAGACAATACCGGAGGCGAGAAAGCACCGAGTCCTGGCTATACGCCGTATCTCTGTATGACGGGTGCCTCAGTGCTGTTTGCGTGGGTCGAGGCAGGAGTTAAGCCAATCTCGAAATCATTTAGCGCTGGACCAATGTTGCTTGTCCGCGCGATTTTTGCGTTCGTTCTTTTTACTTTGTTTATCGTGCTATGCAAGGCGTTGCGGGGTAAGTCGCCAGTCGAGCTGGACGCCTTGCGTAAGCTCACATCGAAGGTCTGGATGCGCGGCCTTGTTGTCTCGGGGTGCGCAGCTTTTCTCACATTGGCACTCGCATACTGCGAAACACAGACCTTTACCTACGCGCTGTTTCTTGTCCATCCGCTGGTCACGCTGGCGCTCACCAAGTTGTTCACGGGAGAGCATCCTGATTATCGCTCGCAGATCGGTCCGATGGCGATTACGATTGCAGCCGGTGCGGGGTACACGGTTCTCACGAGTGATGACAACTCTCAGACGAGCGTCTTTTTCTCCATCATATCGCCGCTTGTCGCTGGAATCCTGTTCTCCTTGGGGAATCTGATGGCAAAAGATATTAGCGACAATGATCACATTGACTCATGGGCCCTGGCATATCAGTCTACTTTGACGGGTCTGGTTTTTTCGCCCTTCGTTACGGTAGTCGTCTGCGTTTTCACGGCCAGGAATGCTGGCATGCAATGGACTGGCGATCTTTGGAGCGACTGCCACATTGTCCTGGACTTGGGCGCGCACGTCGACTTTGCGGATTTGACGGCCGTCGCAATTTTGTTCGGCACGTCTATCTTGGCCGCAATCGCTAACCCGCTCGTGACGAAGGCGTTTGCGGACGCATCTCCCAAACAATTACCGATCGTATCAATACTTGATCTCTCGGTTCTCGTCTTCGCGGCCGGGATAGGTCTTATTTTTGGCAACATCTCGTTTTTCGATGACGAGCATCCGCTGTTCAGCTGGAGCGGATGTATGTTGATCGCGATCTTCGCAGGCGCCTGTCTCAGCATCTATCGTGCGTCGAAAGCGAAGGGCGCCCTGGCCCGTACCGACGAGCGCATTTTCTACCGCATGTGCTGCCTCATCGCCTTTGGGGTGTTGCTTGTCGGTTATTCCGGCTTGGCGTACGCCGGTTGAGGGTGCTTTATTGGTGGTACATGAAGTTGGTTGCAACCGGGCGGTTCTGCTGTGTCGTTTCCTGATGTTGGCGCGAACCGTCCTCTGCCTTCTTGTCAGGAGTCCATGTAAAGGCGACCCCGACTAATGCTGCAATCGCAGCGGTCGCGAAGGCGACCGCATATTTGCTGGCTTTACGCCCCCCCTGCGTAGACAGATCCTCGTTCTTTTTATTATCCATATTAGTCCTCGCTTGGAGGTTCTTAGATTCTTTTACCGGAAGGAGAAGTGAACCACAAATCTTTTTCATATGCAATTAGAATCTCAAAAACGAAGCACGTTATTAGAAACAGTAAAAGAAAGCTTATTCCTTACTACATCAGGAATATCATCCGTTATGTCGATGGTGCGATCTAGCTCATCCGGTTCTCCAATCCATCTTTCGATGTAAATGGGGGCGCTAAAAAGCGTGTTTGCTCCATAGCAACCGGTCGCCATTCCCTGCATCACCATCAGTTTTGAATCTACGCTGATGGCATTATCGATAATTATCATTCGTGGTGGACCGGAGTGGCCATTGTTCAGCCGCGAGAATAAAACATAATGCCGAGATTTCTTGATTATGAAGCCGCAAAACTCCTCCTTTAGAGGGGTAGTTCCTTCGCGGCCGGAGTAATTGTGAGTTTCGATAATGCGGACTGCATCGTCGTTCGTAGTGATTTCGAGCCTGCCTCGGATGTATTTTCCGGGAATATGAAGAGAGGGAGCCCAGATCACATACGTGCCACTCGCTTCGTCAGCAAGTTCATTTATTGTTTGCTGATGAATTTGAAGAAAATGAGTAAGCGCGCGAAATAGCGAGTTGGAGTCGCGAGCGGCGCCCTCTCTTTTCCACTGGTCGTTTAGCCAATGGTTATCGGCCAAATACCGTACCAGATCGTGATGAGATTGTTCGCCAAGCGCAATCGACTCCTCCCTCATAAAGCTGTCAATGGTATGAGGTTTAACATCCTTGTCGTGGCAGGACGCGGCCAGCTTTCTTGAAGTAAGCTCTTTCTTAATTTCGGGATAATCGCGCAGGTCCTTTATACGAAGCCTGAGTCGTTCGTGATTCGCATCAGTGAACTCAAACGCTTCCTCGAAACTCCATTCGTCGCGGTCGGCTTCTTGTGATGGGGTATTGTCGTTCATGGTAATGGCCCGGACCCGACGACTAGATAGTCGAGAGTATAGGCGCTCGCTATCGCCACGGATGGTCGAGTCGTCGCTTTTTACGTTCTTGAGCCGCGGTAATCGTCATGCGCGCGGGTGGAGTAAGAACTCTCTTTGATCTGCAGCGGGCGCGAGCTGCCTGTACACCTGGATCAATGACCATCTTGCAGTCAAGAAGACTGATGGTCGGCCGTCCCTCGCCGAGCAAAGCGCGTACACCGTCCAGCCCACCGGCCAGTCCGCCGGCGACGGCGCCGGCCAGTTATCCATTGCCCACAATTGCTCCGAAGTCGTCGAAGGCGAATCAGTCCGCGTTGAGCACGATCGCAGCGGCCTCGAGGCTGCCGCAGCAGCATCGGCAGCAGCCGCTGAGGATCAGCCAACGGCATCTAACCCGATAAGCGGCGGCACTAGCCCGCCACCGAAGGAATATTTCGTCAACTTGGCCTCATTTGATGATCAACACACTGCGGAAATATAGATGGACAGGCTTAAAGCGGCAGGCGTGCCAGTGCCTCTTTCGGGATTGCCATTCTCTTCTGCTAGAGACAATTGGAAAATCCGGGCAGGCCTGTTTCGCACTTGGCAAGAGGCAGAAGCGGCGGCCGACCTCTGGCATAAGCTAAGCCAGGCGCCGAAATGACGATCAAGGGGTAATAAAAAAGCCCGCTCACAAGGAGCGGGCTAATTCCATGTCCGAGGGGGAGGACCATGGAGGAGAAGACACTCCTCCGTCGCAATCGTCGTACCTATCATCGGTTTGAAAGTTCAATAGCCGTAGTACGCGCGCCGGCGCTCGTACTCTTGGCGCTCCCGCCATCCCCGGCGTTCGCGCCACTCATGTTCACGCCATTCGCGTTGCCGCCAGTCTTCGCCATAAACGACGGGCGCAGGTACCGTCTGATAGACGACAGCCGATGGCGGTGGCGGGGCGTAATACACAGGGGGCGGCGGAGGCGGCGGGGCGTAATAGACCGGCGGTGCGGCGTACACGGACGCCGGATATCCCAAGCCGATGCCCACGCTGATGTGAGCAGAGGCGTCGGCCGCGGCCAACGACGTCGCGGCGGTGAGCGCGACCACGATCGCTGTCGAAATTTTCTTCGCGCGTGAGGTTTCACGCGCTCTAATGCTGGCCATGTTGGCTCCCTGGTGATAAGCGCTTAACGCTGCATTACCGAGGTCGGTGGACAGCAATTACGTGAGCAGTGTAACGAGATCTACACTCATCGACCAGGCGGCAAGCGTCGCTGCAACACGCCGCGGCATTGGCAAGCGAGTGCACCCTAAAGCCTACGCAGGTAGTGCCGTAATGATCAGTGGGCTGAGGTTTTGCAATGTCCCCGCGTCCACTGAGTCATGTAGCTGTCCAAGGAGAGTGTATGCAACGTTTTATAGGCGGACTTCTCGTCGCAGTCGCACTTGGCGGTTGCGGCTCCACCATGTCGCCATTGAAAGATGCGGACAAAGTCCCGACCGAGCGTCTGTTTTCTGCGGACAAGACCACACCCGGTGAGGGAAAACAGAAGATCACCGTGGTCCGCAACGGTGGAACGATGATCGGTTCGGGGATGCACCTGCTTCTCAAGGTGGACGGTGAGAAGACTGCGGAGTTGGGTACTAACGACGCGGTCGAGCTCTACCTGGCTAAGGGCGAGCACCTGCTAATGGTCGAACCAAAATACATGTCTACTTCGTCGTCGCAGCTCAGTGCGGCCCTCGTCGTTCCTACCAAGTTCCCCGTCTATCGGATCGATATCAACTTAAGCGGGCCGAAGTTCCAACCGTCTGTCGACTGACTTTACCAACGACGCACTAGTTGGCGCGCGCGGAGGTACAGCGCTCTCTGCCTTTTCTACCGTTGGCTCTCTAATAAATCGGGATTTTAACAAATGACTAAATTCGACCGTGAAGACCGCATCGAGCCGACTTTCGGAGCTCCTGCCGGGCCGGCCACCGCGCCCCCGCGCGCCGTTTTACGCGTAAGCGTGACCCGCTGGTTTGTTCGTATCGCGGTCACCGTGTACGCGCTTGCCGTACTCGTCTACGTGATTACCGCACCTGGTTCGTCGAATGCCGCGTATTCGGCAGGCCAGGTAATAGGCGCGCCGCTACTTGCGCTAGCGTTGCTATGGGCCGCATGGGGCAAACCGAAGCGGAAAACGCAATGACATGGCGCGGCACCAGAGCGGGGTAGCGAATCGGCGCGGCCCCGCGCCGATCGTCGCGCGAGACGCCTCTTCATCGAGCAGCAGCGGCCGACGGGCCGTTGGACATCTGTCGTTGCGTCGCTAGTTCAACATATCGGAAAACACAAACTGTCTGGCATTGCCGCAGACACGGACCATGACATTAGAGGACTTCGTTACCTCAACACCGTAAGACGAAGCTATAGCGAGCTGCCACAACGATTTAAGCGTCGATAGCAGTCGGAACGGGTCATGTGCGGTCTGTCCGCGTGAGTCAACAAACTCTTTGAACCAACTCTCGACTCCGGAAGCTTCGCTTGTTGTGAGCTCGAACAGGCGCTCCATGCGCATGTAAGTCCAATACCCGTAGGCATCGCGCTTACCGCGTTCGCGATGGCAGTAACACTTCGGTACGGTGACGGAGGGGTTGCGTCTCGCCCAGTCGACGAACACTGCATATGCGCCGTCCGAAGCGATCTTCGCCACTCGGTCACGACTGTTATTGATGAAGATGCGCGGCATCAGGCCGGTTCGGTTCTGCACGCCGGTTGGTCCGGTCGTGCCGGGCAGTACCTCGGTGAAGCCACTGGACAGAAGGGCTTCGGCTACGGTCTTTGATTCCATTTGAGTTTTCTTTCGGGGTGAGCAGTTTGCTCGATGCTGTCACACAGTCGATTCAGGGGTGGGTCGACGATAAAACGCTGCTGCTTCACGAAGCATCCGTTGCTTCTCAGCCTGGACGTAGATAGATGTAGTTTGAAGCGACGCATGCCCGAGAATCTTCTGCACGACGTCGAGCGGAACTTCCTCGGCTGCGGCGTGTGTGCCGAACGTATGACGAAGTGAGTGCGTCGACGTGCCTGCCAGTAGCTTCATCTCATCCGTTGTCAAATCCGGCAACCCTCGGATGATGCGTTTCCTGAACCACTCCATTAGTACGTTGACGGTGTTGGTGCTATAAGCGAGCGGCTTCCCATCGGCGTGCTTCCGAAGAGCGCGTTCTGTGGACGGGATGAAAATCGGCGCGAGCAGCGGCCCGGCGGTTGCGCTCTCAAAATCCTCCCCGCGATCGCGCCAGTGTGCCGCCAGCGCTTCGATGGTCGCGGGACTCACAGGCACGGTCCGCTCCTTATTCCGCTTCCCAACGATCGACAATTGCCACACAACATCGTCGCCGTCCCCGTAGGTCGTCGGAGACATTCGTTCTCTGCGTGCGCCCGCCAGTTCTTCGCGGCGAAGGCCCGAGTCGGCAGCAAGGAGGAGCGCGACGCGCACCGATCGCCAATGGGTTGCCGTGTCGGGCTTGCATTGGCTGTCGATGTAACCGCGCATGCGCGCCCAAAGCTCGGCGGGCAGGGCGCGTTCGACCTTCAACAGATTCTCGCGTTCAACAATGACGGGGTCCGATACGGCAGTCCAAGGGTTGCCTGCCAAATAGCGGACGTCCACCAACCACGCGAACGCAGCGCGTAGTGCTCTGACCGCGTACCGCTGGCTTTCAGGACTCAGTTCGCTCGCGGCGAACGGCCGCCAGCGGCCGCTTGCCCGTGACTGTCGCGGACCAACGAAAGCCGGCGAGGGCGCTTTGAGGAAATCGCGGTAGGCCTCGCAATCGTCGGCCAGCAGAGAACTGAGCGGTTTGCGCCTGACGGTCACGGTCCACAAGAGGAACCGCTCCAGTTCCTTCGTGTAAGCGCGTAGGGTCTTGGGCTGCTCGCGGTAGCGGTGCAGGTAAGCGCGGACCGCCTCGAGGTCGTTATGCGCCATGATGTAGGAGAAGCTCGCGTGGCGGTTGAGGCCACCGGCGCCCGATAGTTCGCTCGGCAGCCGCACGCGCTCCAGTGGTGCCAATACGCCCGAATCCGTATCGATCGTGACGAGTTCGCCTTCCGGGGCCGAAAACGGATCGTCGAGCGACACGTCCGCGCCGACGCGCGCACCGATCGCGTCTTCGTTCTGACGCAGCCACGACACGACCCGTTGTGCACGGCCCGGTCCAATGCGCGGGACCGCCCGCCACCAGCTTCCGCCCCGGCGGTTACAGAAGTCCACCAGTTCCGCCAGCGTGTGGATGCCTGCGTCTTTCAGCCTTCGCGCGACCAGCGGCCGGAACCACATGCCGACCCCGTGCGTCGGCTCGGGCTTGGCGACGGCCAAGAGCGCCGCCTGCTCGACCATCTTGAGCGTCACCGCGGTCAGGCGGGCGCTACCGTGCGCCTTGGCGGACGACTTCAAATGATCGGCCAGCACCGACGACCCATACTCGACCGCGATCTCGACCAGTTCCGCCTGCATGCGCCGCAGAAACGACTCGACCCAGCCCGGCGTCGCTTCGTTGCCGTCTTCGTCCTCAGAAAAATACAGCCGCGTGATCGTCGACGCGGGGATGCGCTGCACGTACGCGCGCAACGCCGCGAAATGGTTGCGCGTGTATGCGGCACGGCTTTTTGTGACGGTCTGCGGTTTATTAGCCATGAGCGGCTTCTTTTCGTTCGTCGGAGCCCCGTCGGGACGGGACGTAGATGCCCTACCCTCGGATTTTACCCATTAAATGCAATGGTGATAATACGAATTATCACCATTGATCAAGCGGAGAGGGCGTCGGTTTTCCGTGTCCCTGGCCGGCAAAGGCGTTTTGAACGGTCGTACTGCAACGACCGGATTAAGCGTAATCCTGATATCCAGAGTTATCAGGATTAAGTAGCCGCGGCCCACCGCCAAGAACGGCGGAATCGCTGCCGCCTTTACGGCGCCCGTGCTGCCCCCGGCAGGCGACTTCCCTCCGCGCCGTTACGCCGAAGCGAGCGATTGCCTGAGAGCCGCCGGCGGTCGTCGGAAGCCGGCGCGGGGCCGTGGAACCGTTGCTGCGGACGCCGCCGGAAGCGGTCCGTTTCAACGAAAGATGCTCGTAGCGAACGGTATGCGAAAGCGAACCGTACACCCCCGACGCAACTCAGCTGATGGGCGAGCCCGCCAGCAGGGGCTGCGCCGCGACACAATGTATCGTTCGATAAGTTTCCGCGACCGGCAACGGCCGCTGCTTCGGGAGGTGGGCGGACGTTCGGCCGGTGCGTTGGCGCGACGGAAGGCCGAAGGGGCAAAGAGGCCGTTGCAATGTGCAGCCATCAAAATGTCGAGCGGAAAAGCCGTTCGATGGCCTTCCTGTCTGAAACGGCTGGCCCCGTAGGGATCGCTACTACCCGGAAAGCGGCAAGACCGTCGAAAGATACGTTGCCGACGCGCACGCCGGCGTAGTGGTGGAGCAAATTGAAAGCGAATATTCGCTGCGGGGCGGCTTCGCCTGCGCCAGCAGTGGGTTGGACATGCAATATGCGTCTGAGCGGTAACGTCCGAGCCCTTCGAAAGGTCATCTGCGCCGCGGACGTCGCGGACGGAGCGGCATCGGCGGCGAAGGGCGCCCCCAGACTAAAGTGGACCTCGGCCGTCTTCGGGTGGAAGAACAGTGGCCGCCAGGAATTTCTTGGCGGTCGTTGGATATTGTTAGCCGCGCAACAACCGTCAAGCGCAGCGCGAACGGTGAATCGAGACGCGCCGCGAGACGGGCCTCGACTTCGCCGTCACAGATGGATTGCTTGTTGCAGAAGCTCGAGTGCCTTCACCTCGTCTAACCGACCTGTGCGTGCCTTGCCAGCGAGCGTTTTCAAAAGTGCCTCTGCTATCGGTGCTATCCCGTCAAGTCCGGCCAAATTGGTTTGCACCGTGGAGATGGCGGGCGCGCTGGATCGATGGGACGTAGCGGAGGCGAGCGGTAATTCCACCGGTCGGGCATCGGCTGTTGCCACTGGCCTTTCGTCCGGATCGACAGTCGCGTGAGCAGGCGCGGCGACTGCCTCGTTGACCGTCCCATGCTCGCGACCGACCACGCCGCCTTGCGCGCTTGGCGCCTCGTTCGGCGATGCCGCGGCTTTTGCGTCAATCGTGATGCGAGCTCGGAGTCGGTCGCTCTCGCTTCCGGGAGCGGCTGCGCCAAGCGTGTCGTCGTCCCGTGCGGCGGCGGATGCCGGCAGCGTGTGACCCGGCATGCGCGCGCGTGATGCGGGAGCCAAAAGCAGCGCCACCGACTCAGGAACGTCGGCCTCCGAACGAGGTGTGTCGAGCCAGCCTTCGGGCAGACCGAGCCGCTCGGTGAAGCGCTGTGCTTCAGGATCATCCATGCGCTTTTTGCCGTGCAGTCGATGAGCCATGTTCGATCCGGTCAGTCCCATGACTGCGCCGAGCTTGGCCTTGGAACCGTTGCGTCCGGTGAGGACGTGAAGGTTGGCCCGCCGGATTCCCTCGACTGAGACCGCGCCGTCTGAATGGGCCCGTTCTCGCTGAGCCGCTTGACGCGGCCCGTTCTGGTTGGAAGAACCTCCAACCGTGGAAGGTCGGCCGCCCGTCTGCTTAGGGGTCTCAGCTGAACGGGCCCTAGTCGCGGCGGGCGCGCCCTTCGAACTCTTCGAACGCATTTTCGCTTCCTCGGACAGCCTGCTCGCAGGCAGTGACGGCTTTTGATTATTCGGGAGGAGGGAGGCCTCTTGGACTTCGCCTTCATCGCTGGTTTCGTCCCTGCTCACGAACTCGAGCGGCGACTTCAGGCGAGCAATTACCTCCGTCGCAAGTACGGGATGATGCTGGTCGAAGAAGCCGGAAGGCAGCCCGAGCGTCGTTTCCATGTGGAAGGCGGTCTCGGGCGTGAATCGCTCGCCTCGCAAGAGTTCAGCTATCCGCGTCAAGCTGGAATCCAGGCCCAACGCAACATTTTCCTCACCGACAGCATCGACGAGAAACTTCAACGAACGAGTCTTAATGATGGACGCCTGGGCGGGTGTGCTCTCACTCGCTTTAAAGGGCGGTTGGACCCGTCCCGGGCGACTAGAGCTGGCCGGATGTTGAGGAGGTGGGCGTCGACTGCTGGACTTGCCTCGATATCCCGCATTTGGTCCGCGGGGTTGGCTCATGTTAGAACTCCAGATGCAATGCGTGAGTTTCGACGCCTCGGTTATATCGGCGGTCCCCTGACACTGAATGATTGTCGCTTCAAGTGTCGGAGTATGCTTCAATCCAATGCGGTTAGGGCGAGTCGACGGTCGTGTTCGACCGGCGGCTGTCTACTCCTGCGAGCTGCCGGTGCGACCGCCGTTGGCCGAATGTATTCGCCTCAATGACCAAGGGCGGCGGACACCAGCGGCGAGCCCCGCCCGCTAGCGGCGAAGCGCTTGAGCCTCTCGCGCGCTTCGAGAAGCACGTATCGCGGAGCGGCGGATAGTTGACGATCTGCCTCTTGTAAGACCGCCTCAAATAACGGCAGCCCGGCTGCATCGAGTGTCCATATTTTCTCCGTTTCGGCTCGCTGCAGGCAGCGCTCGAGAGCGGCTTCGGCGCGACCATAGATGATAACGTCCGTCTCGCCGTAGCCCGCATCTTGCACGAAATAGGTGACGTAGACCAACTCGATCAGCTCGTTGATCAGATACGCCGATCCGGCGCCGGCCCGACAGGCCGCGAACGTCAAATGGTTGGACAGCGCAACCGTCTGCGCCGCTGACAGCGGCAGAGGTAGCAACATCGCTCTGCTGAGGTGTTTGCGAGACGGAGAACGAGTAGCTTGGGAACTTGAGTGGCGATAAGACATGCTGCAATAAGAGAACGAAAGGAGTCCGCGTTCGATGGTTGCCCCCGAATGATAGCAGGCCGCAGCAGCCGACAGTGGCGCGCGGAACAGTCGGCCACTCATCCGGCGGAGTTGGCGGCGGCGAGCGATGTCGCATCCCGGCCGCGGAAACCATGAGAATTACCGGCGGCAAGGAAAAGCGATCCCCGGCGCGTGAACATAATAGCGAGCATGAGTGGACCAGGATTCGCCCACGACTCAAAAAAGCTGGCTGTCCAACGGTAGCAGATTGACCAGTTTCACCGCCGTGCGGCGCTCGGCTCCATCCGCATGGACGGACCGGATCATGACGCGTTGGCCGCGGGCCTCGCCCAGCACTTCGACGATCCGTTCTCGATAACGAGCCAGCGTGCCGCGAGGCGGTTTGCGCGTGGAGGGGCGGTTCGTCGTTGAGCGAGACATAGGATTATCGCGGCAAAGGCGTTGTTGCATTATGCAACGCCGCGGGCTTCATCGCGACATATTCTGTCTACTTGCGCATGCGAGATGCGTCGTACTGCTGCTCGCTCTTCTCGTTATCGCTGGGCAAGCCATTCCGCGCGATAAGAGGTCTCGATTGATATAGGTCGCCTTCGCAATCTTAGAGCCATTCGGAGGCGCAAGGACCAGGGAAGTCGATAAGTCCAGCGGATCTGAATATGCCGAATGGATGTGACCGCATCCTTACTGTTGCTCAGCGTCCTCTATCCGTTCCCAAGCCTGTGCGCTTTGCGTCTGCGACCAGTTCCTTGAGTGCTTCGATTCCAGCGTCAGTGAAGGCTGTGATCGAGATGATCTCGTCGGGCGGCACGTCAAGGTCATCGATGACGCCAAGGCAGCCGTCCTCCGGTTCCAGATTCACATTGGCCAGCTCTTCAAGCCATTCTCCTGGTTCATGAAGCATCTTGGCTACGCACGAGATGGTGTAGACATGAGATGGCGCAGACATTGTATGCTCCGAATGTAGGGTGATCCTGCCTCGTTTCCACGTACAGCAAATTATGCAGCGATCATCCTAGCCTCGTAATCGACGGGAGTGGAGAAAT
>NZ_FCNX02000023.1 GCF_001544835.2 Caballeronia fortuita
ACGTACTGACGATGATTATTGTCCTAAGACAAAAACCTTCCTCTGATACTTCGTGTGAGACTCTTGATACTTTTGCTATTGCCGCAGCACCTAAGCACTGCAGCCGCACTCGCCATCAAGCGCCCACACTTATCGGCTGTTAGTTTTTAAAGAGCACATCGCAAGACCGTCAAACCCAACCACCGTCTTGCGTCGCTGCATCAGCAGCAGAGAAACGAGATTATGAACACCGCTTCGGTTCGTGTCAACAAGAATTTGGAACGTTCCTATTGACTCGGCCTACTCATCCTATCGACCTAAAACAAACGGGCCGTGCGGACATCGCACGACCCGTCGACATAAATCTTGGTGCCGGCTGCAGGACTCGAACCCGCCACCTGATGATTACAAATCAACTGCTCTACCAGATGAGCTAAGCCGGCGAAGAGCAAGATTCTACTTCATTTAACGACTTTGAGGTGAGTCCTCGCCGCCGATTTGGCCGCTTCATCGTCCGCGGATGCTTGCGACTCGTCTTTCGCCGCGGAATCCGCGTGCGCACCGGCGGCCTCTTCGATCTGCCGTGCCTCGCGCTCAGCCGATCGCGCCCCGGCCTGGGGACTCGTCAACTCCGCTCCCGAATGCGATTGCTCGACCGGGAACGCCATCCCTTGCCCGTTCTCGCGTGCATAAATCGCGAGCACGTTGGCGACCTGAACTTCGATCTTGTGCGACTTGCCGGAGAACCGCGCGCTGAACTCAATCCACTCGTTGCCCATCTGCAGCTGGCTCGTCGCCTCGAAGCTGATGTTCAACACGATTTCGTCGTTGCGGACGAACTGGCGCGGCACGCGCGTAGCCGCATCTACCCGCACGGCGATGTGAGGCGTAAAACCGTTGTCAGTGCACCACTCGTAGAGCGCACGCAACAAATACGGCTTGGTGGAAATCTCTTGCATCAACTTTCCTCTGTCGGAATACGGCCGCGCGAAACCCGCGCCGCCGCGTCCCAACGCACTCAAACTATCGACGCATCACCTTTTCGGAAGGCGTCAGCGCTTCAATATAAGCCGGGCGGCTGAAAATCCGCTCGGCGTACTTCATCAACGGTGCTGCGTTCTTCGACAGTTCGATGCCATAGTGATCCAGACGCCACAGCAGCGGCGCGATCGCGACGTCGAGCATCGAAAATTCTTCGCCCAGCATGTACTTGTTCTTCAGGAAGATGGGCGCGAGCTGCGTGAGGCGATCGCGGATCGCGCTGCGCGCCTTCTCGTGGTTCTTCTCCGCCGCCTTGCCCTTCTCGTTCTCGAGCGTGCCGACGTGAACGAACAATTCCTTCTCGAAGTTCAGCAGGAACAGCCGCGCGCGGGCGCGCTGCACGGGATCTGCCGGCATCAGTTGCGGGTGCGGGAAACGCTCGTCGATGTATTCGTTGATGATATTCGACTCGTACAGGATCAGGTCGCGTTCGACGAGAATCGGCACCTGTCCGTAAGGGTTCATCACCGCGATGTCTTCCGGCTTGTTGAACAGGTCAACGTCGCGAATCTCGAAATCCATGCCCTTCTCGAACAACACCAGCCGGCAGCGCTGGGAGAAGGGGCAAGTAGTGCCGGAATACAGAACCATCATGTTTTTAAAGTTCCTTCAGTAAACTCGAAGGGCCGGCCGCGGCGTTCCCTCGCGGAAAACGCCGTCGCGCCGACCCACGCCTTCGAAGGCGCGCTATTTGATATCTTTCCAGTATGCCGCGTTCAGGCGCCACGCGAGAAAACTCAGGAGCGCCAGGAACAGCAGGACCCAGACGCCGAGCCGCTTGCGCGTCTGCTGCGCAGGTTCCGCCATCCACGACATGTACGAAACCAGATCGGCCACAGTTGAATCATAATCCACGGACGACATCGCACCAGGCGTTACCTGAGTGTAACCGACGAATCTTCTTACCTTTTCACCGGTCTTTTCGTCCGTATCGGTCTCGAACTTCGCATCGCGGATGCCTTGAAGCGTCCACAGCACGTGCGGCATGCCGACATTTTCATAAACGCGGTTGTTCCAGCCGGTCGGACGCGCCGGATCGCGGTAAAAACTCCGCAAGTACGTGTACAGCCAGTCCTTGCCACGCGCCCGCGCCTCAACCGACAAATCCGGCGGCGATGCGCCGAACCACGCTTTCGCGTCTTCCGGGCGCATGGCGATGGACATCGTGTTGCCGACCTTGTCCGTCGTGAAGAGCAGATTCTCCTGAATCTGCTTCTCGCTGATGCCGAGATCGGCCAACCGGTTGTACCGCATCAGCGTCGCGCTATGGCAGTTCAGACAGTAGTTTACAAAAACTTGAGCGCCGTGCTGCAAAGACGCGAGATTGTCCGATCCGTCAGGGGCGCGATCCAGCACCGCTTCTTCCTGCGCGAACGCCGGCGCCGCGCCGAACGCGAGCAGCGCCGCGCCGATCATCGCTATTGTAGAGAGCCATTTTTTCATCGTATTCGTCTCCGGACGTGCGCTCAATGAGGTTTGTAGTGCACGCGCTCAGGCGGCTTCTTGAATCTGCCGCGCGGTGTCCAGAAAGGCATGCCGAGGAAAAACGCGAAATAGATCAGCGCGCAGATCTGCGCGATTAGCGTCGCGGCCGGCGATGGCGGTCGCGTGCCCAAAAAGCCGAGCATCAGAAACGCCAGGACGAAGATCGCATAGAAGACCTTATGGAAGAGCGGCCGATAACGGATCGACTTCACCGGACTGCGATCCAGCCACGGCAGAAAGAAGAGCGACACGACCGCGGTGCCCATCACGACCACGCCCCAGAACTTCGACTCCGTCAGCGCCATGAAGACCAGCACGAGCACCGCGAGCACCGGCAGGCCGAGCTTCCATTTTCCGCGCGCCTTCAGCAACGCCAGCAGGCCGAGCAGCGCGATCACGATCATCAGCACGATCTTGAACGGGTCCGTCGTGGCGCGAAGCATTGCGTAGAACGCCGTGAAGTACCACACCGGCGCGATCTCCGGCGGCGTCTGCAGCGGATTGGCCGGCACGAAGTTATTTGCTTCGAGGAAGTAGCCGCCCATTTCCGGCGCGAAGAAGATGATCGCCGCGAAGATCAGCAGAAACACGCACACGCCCATAAAGTCGTGCACCGAGTAGTACGGATGAAACGGAATGCCGTCGAGCGGAATGCCGTTGGCGTCCTTCTTCGCCTTGATTTCGACGCCGTCCGGATTATTCGATCCAACCTCATGCAACGCGACCAGATGCGCGACGACAAGTCCGATCAGCACGAGCGGAATCGCGATCACGTGGAACGCGAAGAAGCGGTTGAGCGTGACATCGGACACCACATAGTCGCCGCGAATCCACAACGACAGATCAGGACCGATGAACGGAATCGCCGAGAACAGGTTCACGATCACCTGCGCGCCCCAGAACGACATCTGCCCCCAAGGCAGCAGATAGCCGAAGAACGCTTCGGCCATGAGACACAGGAAGATCGCGCAGCCGAAAATCCACACGAGCTCGCGCGGCTTGCGATACGACCCGTACATCAGCCCGCGGAACATGTGCAGATAGACGACGACGAAGAACATCGACGCGCCTGTGGAGTGCATGTATCGAATGAGCCAGCCCCACGGAACCTCGCGCATGATGTACTCGACCGACGCGAACGCGAGCGTCGCATCGGGCTTGTAGTTCATCGTGAGGAAGATGCCGGTGACGATCTGATTCACCAGCACCAGCAACGCGAGCGAGCCGAAGAAGTACCAGAAGTTGAAGTTCTTCGGCGCGTAGTACTCGGAAACGTGCTTCTTCCAGGTCGAGGTCAGCGGAAACCGGCGGTCGATCCAACCGGTCAAGCCCGTTGTCTCTACTTCCTTGTCTGCGGTCGCCATTTACGCCTCTCCCTTTTCGTCCTTGCCGATCACGAGTTGCGTCGCGGAAGTGAACATGAACGGAGGAATGTCCAGGTTCTGCGGCGCGGGCTTGTTCTTGAAGACGCGGCCGGCCATGTCGTAGGTCGAGCCGTGGCACGGGCAGAGGAAACCGCCCGGCCAGTTATCGGGGAGATTGGGTTGGGGACCCTCCTGGAAGCGCGGCGTCGGCGTACAGCCGAGATGCGTGCACACGGCGACCGCCACGAGAATGTTCTTGTGATCCGCGCGCGACCGGAACTCGTTGTTGCAGTATTCCGGCAACGGCATCGAGAATTCCATCTTGGACTTCGGGTCGGCGACTTCGTTGTCGGCCTTCTTGACGTCGGCCAGCATCTCGTCGGTGCGGTTCACGATCCACACCGGTTTGCCGCGCCAGGCGACCGTCATCATTTCGCCTGGCTTGAGTCCGCTGATATCGACCTCGACGGGCGCGCCCGCCGCCTTGGCCTTCTCCGATGGAGCAAACGAACCCACAAAAGGAACCACGGTTGCCACAGCGCCCACACCACCCACTGCGGTCGTCGTAATCAGCCAGGTACGGCGGCCGCCGTCGACGCGTTTTTCATCCTTGTCTCGCATCACACGCCCCACTTCTGAGTTGGATTTATACCGTCACATCAGTCGTTCGCCGCTAGTGTGCGCGAATGGAGTTGGCATTTACAAGGCCTGACTAGCAAAAATCACTCGAAGTGATTGATGCTTCAGGGTTTTCCCGACGTTTTGCGCGCAAGATCGTGAAGCGTTCATTTAAGCCTACTGCAAGCGCACATAATCGCGCTCACAGCTTAATCGGCCATTAAACGGGATTATCGATATCGATAAAAAGATGCTCGATATCGAATTGCTCCGACAGATGCGCGCCCACTGCCTGCACGCCATAACGCTCCGTCGCGTGATGACCGGCCGAGATATATGCCACACCCGATTCCGCCGCAATGTGCATCGTCTGCTCCGAAACTTCGCCGCTCAGATACACGTCCGCGCCCGCCGCGATGGCGTTCTCGAAATAGCCCTGCGCGCCGCCCGTGCACCACGCCACGCGCCGCAACTCCCTGTTCGTATCGCCGAAGACGAGCGGCTTTCTGCCGAGCGCGTTCTCGACCATCGCGCTGAAGTGCTCGAGCGATAGCGGCATCGCGAGCGTCGCCACCCAGCCGAGATCCTGATCGCCGAAACGCGCATCCGCGATCAGCCCGAGTCGCGCGCCGATCTGCGCGTTGTTGCCGAACTCCGGATGCGAGTCGAGCGGAAGGTGATAGGCGAAGAGATTGATGTCGTTCGCGATCAGCGTGCGCAGCCGCCGATACTTGCGCCCGGTGATCTGCGGCGCCTCGTTGCGCCAGAAGTAGCCGTGATGCACGAGCACGGTGTCCGCGCCCCACTCCAGAGCGGCGTCGAGAAAGGCTTGCGAGGCCGTCACGCCGGTCGCAATCTTCTGCACGCGGCGCGCGCCTTCAACCTGCAGACCGTTCGGGCAATAGTCCTTGAAGCGGCCGATTTCCAGCAGATTGTTCAGATACAATTCGAGTTCGATCCGATCCATGAAATCCTCTATCCCTTCAAATGCTTAGACGCTTCTGGCTATTTTTTGCCCAAGCGGTCACCGTGCTTTTGGCCCTGATGTTCATCATCGCGACCTTGAAACCGCAGTGGCTTCAACGTCAGGGTCAATTCGGCAAGCAGCTTGCCGAGCCGATCGTCGCGTTGCAGGAAGTGGCGCCGAGCATCGGCTCGCGCCCCGTTCAATCGTCCTATTCGGAAGGCGCGCAAAAGGCGATGCCAGCCGTCGTGAACGTGTTCTCCAGCAAGGACGGCAATCTGCCGCCCGATCCGCGTGCCAAAGACCCGCTTTTCCGCTACTTCTTCGGCGACAAGAACAAACGCAAGAGCGACGAGCCGCCGGCCTCGAATCTCGGCTCAGGTGTCATCGTCAGCTCGGAAGGTTACATTCTAACGAACCAGCATGTCGTCGACGGAGCGGATCAAATCGAAGTCGCTCTCGCAGATGGTCGCACGTCAAGCGCGAAGGTGATCGGCGTCGATCCGGAAACCGACCTGGCCGTGCTGAAGATCAACATGACCAATCTCCCGTCGATCACGCTCGGGCGCATGGATCAGACGCGCGTCGGCGATGTCGTGCTTGCGATCGGCAATCCGTTCGGCGTCGGTCAGACGGTCACGATGGGCATCGTCAGCGCGCTCGGTCGCAATCACCTTGGCATCAACACGTTCGAGAACTTCATCCAGACCGATGCCGCCATCAACCCCGGCAATTCGGGCGGAGCGCTCGTCGACGTCAATGGCAACCTGCTCGGCATCAACACGGCGATCTACTCGCGCAGCGGCGGCTCGCTCGGCATCGGCTTCGCGATTCCCGTGTCGACCGCGCGCAGCGTGCTCGAGAGCATCATCACGACGGGCAGCGTGACGCGCGGCTGGATCGGTGTGGAGCCGCAGGATGTGACGCCGGAGATCGCCGAATCGTTCGGGCTGGATCAGAAATCCGGCGCGATCGTCGCGGGCGTGCTGCAAGGCGGCCCCGCGGACAAGGCGGGCATCAAGCCGGGCGACATCCTCGTGTCGATCAACGACGACACAATCACCGACACCACGCGTCTGCTCAACGTCGTCGCGCAGATCAAGCCGGGCACGTCGGTGAAGGTTCACCTGATGCGCAAGAACAAGGAGCTGGACGTCAACGTGATGATCGGCAAACGCCCCGCGCCGCCGCGCGCACCGCAGATGCCCGACGAAGATCAGGGCGATCAAGGCGACGAATAACCGCGGCACGCACGAAAAAAAAGGCAGCTTCGAGTGATCGAAGCTGCCTTTTTCATGTCCGTGAGACATCCGCGCATGCGACGATACGCCGCACTTATTCCGCCGCCGGCTCCTCGGTCTTGATCTGATCCTTGCCGATCACGAGCCGCGCCGCGATGATGCCCGCCTCGTACAGAATGACGAGCGGAATCGCGAGAATCAGTTGCGAGAAGACATCGGGCGGCGTCACGACCGCCGAAATGATGAACGCGCCGACGATCACGTAAGGGCGAATCTGCTTGAGCTTCTGGATCGACACGACGCCCATGCGCGCGAGCAGCACGACGACGATCGGTACTTCGAACGTCACGCCGAACGCGATGAACATCGTCAGCACGAAGCTCAGGTAGTTGTCGATATCCGTCGTCATCTCCGCGCCGAGCGGCGCGTTGTAGTGCGCCATGACGCGGAAAATCGTCGGGAACACGACGAAGTACGCGAACGCCATTCCGCACAGAAAAAGCGTGTAACTGCTGAAAACGAGCGGCCCGACAAGCTTCTTCTCATGCTGGTACAAGCCCGGCGCGACGAACGCCCAGACCTGGTACAGCACGAACGGGAGCGCGATCACGAAGGCGACGAGCATCGTCACTTTCATCGGCACGAAGAACGAGCCGGTGACGTCGGTGACGATCATCTTGCCGTCGGCGGGCAGGTTCTGCATCAGCGGACGCGCCAGCAGCTTGAAGATGTCCGGCGCCCAATAAACCAGCGCAATGAACACCACGATGACCGAAGCGCCCGCGCGGATGATGCGGTCGCGCAGTTCGACAAGATGCGAAATGAACGTCTCTTCGACGGGCTCTTCTTTAGTATGTTGCGGGTCGCTCACGCCGGCCCTCGGTAGAAATCAGATGAAGGAAACGCGGCTCGCTCAAAAGAACTTCGTCTGCCGGCGCAGGGTGGCGGGCGTATGGCGAGCGACGCGCGCCGCACCCGATTGAACCCGCGTGCGACGCGAGGTCGTGCGCTTGTACCAGTTGGGAATCGCGGCCTGCTTCACGCGCCAGTTCTTGCGCCGGGTCGACGTCGACGTCGACGAGTACGAAGTGGCCCAGGGCTTGTCCGAAGCGGCACTGTCCGCCGCTTCATCCGCGCCGCCGGCGATGCTCGGCGCGACCGATGTGCCCTCTTTCCAGGCGTCGTTCAGTTCGGATTCGTGGCGCTTGAGCGTGTCGTGAATCGACGATTCGACATTCGACGCCGCGTTCTCGAACTCGGTGCGCATTTTCTTGAGCTCGTCGAGCTCCATTTCGCGCGCAACTTCCGATTTGACGTCGTTGATGTAGCGCTGCGCGCGCCCGAAAAGCGCGCCCGCCGTACGGGCGACGCCGGGCAGACGCTCCGGCCCGAGGACCACCAGCGCAACGACGCCGATGACCGCCATTTTGGTCAGACCAAGATCGAGCATTGAACGAGAAGTGGAAGGTTACCCTCGGCGGGACGGATTAGCGGTAGTCGCCCGAACGCGACTTGTCCTTCGCTTCGACATCGACGGCGCCATTGCGCGGCAGTTCGCGCTGATCGGCCGGATTCGCCGCCGTGTCGTTCTCGCGCATGCCGTCCTTGAAGCCCTTGACCGCGCCGCCCAGATCGCCGCCGATGTTGCGCAGCTTCTTCGTGCCGAACACGAGTGCCACGATCAGCAGAACGATCAACCAATGCCAAATGCTAAACGAACCCATGAATGAAAACTCTCCGTGATTCCGCCCCGACGTGAATACCGGGCCGGACGTTCGGCCTCGCGGCCGCGACCGAGGCAATTCGCCTCAGCGTCAACTATCGATTTTGCTCGCCCAATATTTCATTGGAAAGGAAAACGCCGACAATAATCGCGGCGTTAACCCATTCGGCGCCACGGGCGCTCGCCGGCCAACAAATGCGCGTGAATGTGATACACCTCTTGCCCGCCACCCGGACCGGTATTGATTACCGTGCGAAATCCGGTTTCGCCTCCCGTGTAAGCAACACCGAGATCTTTCGCCAACCGTCCGACGAGACTCACCATTCTACCAAGTAGCGGAACGTCACTTTCTGTGCAGTGGGAAAGTGTTTCAATATGCTTCCGGGGAATCACCAACACATGCACCGGCGCGGCGGGATTGATGTCGTTGAAGGCGACGAACTCATCGTCTTCGTACACCTTCGTGCTCGGCAGTTCCCCGGAAGCGATCTTGCAGAAAATGCAGTTGTCTTGACTCATGAAGTTGCCGGATTTCGTTGACGGATGTGATCAGAACCACGCGCGGGGTTCGATCGCCTTGTTCTCGTAGAGGAAGAGCCAGCCCTTGATGATCCGATAGAGCGTCCAGATCCAGGCCGCGCCGATGATCAGAAAGCCGAGCCCGACGACCCAGATCAATGCGAAGCCGACGACATGCCCGAGCAGCGAAATCCAGAACGTGCGGATCTGCCAGGTGAAGTGATCCTCGTACGGCGTGCCGGCAGCGTCACTGCGCTTGATGTAATTCAGGATGATGGCGACGAGGCCGGTCAGCCCGCCCGTCAACCAGTAAAGCGCGTACAGCGCATACAGGATATGCGTGAACGTGCGCATGTTGCGCGGGTCGGCCGAGTCCTGTACCACGGGTGGCGGATACGGTTCGTACTGCCGGTTCATGCTTGCCCTCCTTCGCGGATGCGAAATGCTCGTCAGCCGCCGTTCTGCTCGCGCTCGCGCGACTTGCGCAGCGCTTTCTCCTCGATACCCGATAAACCTTCGCGGCGTTCCAGTTCCGCGACGACGTCGGCGGGGCTCAGGTCGAAATGCGACAGCATCACGAGACAATGAAACCACAGGTCGGCGACTTCACCGACGAGCGCCTTTGGCGCGCCGCCGTGACGCGCGTCCTTCGCGGCGAGCACGACTTCCGTCGCTTCCTCACCGATCTTCTTCAGGACCGCATCGTCGCCCTTATGAAAGAGTCGGGAGACGTAGGATTGTTCCGGATCTCCGCCCTTGCGGCTGTCGATGACGGCGGCGAGGCGCAGAAGCGTGTCCAGCGTATTGGCTTGCGTCATTTGTAGATGCTTTCTGGGTCTTTCAGGACCGGCTCGACGGCAACCCACTCGCCGTCATCCGCCGTGCCCTCGAATTTCTGGAAAAAACACGAATGGCGGCCAGTGTGGCACGCGATGCCCGACACCTGCTCGACCTTGAGCAGCACGACGTCTTCGTCGCAATCGAGGCGCACGTCGTGCACGTGCTGCACGTGACCCGATTCTTCGCCTTTGAACCACAGACGCTGCCGCGAGCGCGAAAAGTACACCGCGCGCTTCAATTCGATGGTTTTCGCGAGCGCCTCGCGATTCATCCACGCGAACATGAGCACGTCGTTGGTCGACGCTTCCTGCGCGATCACGGGCACGAGGCCGTTCGCGTCCCACTTCACCTTGTCGAGCCAGGTCATCTGATCGCTCACCGCTTACGTCCTCACCGAAATGCCGTGGTCGGCCATGAAGCGCTTCGCTTCGCCGACCGTGTGCTCGCCGTAGTGGAAGATGCTCGCGGCGAGCACCGCGTCCGCATGACCTTCGACGATGCCATCGGCCAGATGCTGCAACGACCCGACGCCGCCCGACGCGATCACCGGCACCGGCACCGCGTCCGACACGGCCCGCGTCAACGCGAGATCGAAGCCGGCTTTCGTGCCGTCGCGATCCATGCTGGTGAGCAGGATTTCGCCCGCGCCGTATTCGGCCATCTTGCGCGCCCATTCGACCGCGTCGATGCCCGTCGCCTTGCGGCCGCCGTGCGTGAAGACTTCCCAGCGCGGCGCTTCGCCTTCGCCCGACACGCGCTTCGCGTCGATTGCGACGACGATGCATTGCGAGCCGTGCTTGTCCGACGCGTCGCGCACGAGTTGCGGATTCGCCACCGCCGACGAATTCATGCTGATCTTGTCCGCGCCCGCGTTGAGCAGTCGCCGCACGTCTTCGACCGCGCGCACGCCGCCGCCGACGGTCAGCGGAATGAACACCTGCGACGCCACCGACTCAATGATCGGCAGAATGAGGTCGCGCTGATCGGAGGTTGCGGTGATGTCGAGGAACGTGAGTTCGTCGGCGCCCTGATCGTCGTAGCGGCGCGCGATTTCGACAGGATCGCCCGCGTCGCGCAACTCGAGGAAGTTGACCCCTTTGACGACGCGGCCCGCGGTCACGTCGAGACAGGGAATGATGCGTTTTGCGAGAGCCATATTCTTGCCACTTACGGGATAAGGGCGGCGTCGCGGCCGCCCGGAGTGCTGCTCGATGTGCTCGCGCTCAAGCGTGTCAGGCGCCGTCGGCCTCGCGCAGTGCGTCGGCGCGCGTCTGGGCGGCCTTGAAATCGAGATCGCCGGAGTAGATCGCGCGGCCGCAGATCACGCCTTCGATGCCTTCGTCCTCGACCTCGCAGAGCGATTCGATGTCCGCGATGCTCGACAACCCGCCGCTCGCGATCACCGGAATTTTCACCGCTTGCGCGAGGCGCACGGTCGCGTCGATGTTGATGCCCTGAAGCATCCCGTCGCGGCCGATGTCGGTGTAGATGATCGATTCGCAGCCGTAGTCCTCGAACTTTTGCGCGAGATCGACGACTTCGTGACCGGTGAGCTTGCTCCAGCCGTCGGTGGCGACCTTGCCGTCCTTTGCGTCCAGCCCGACGATGATGTGGCCGCCGAACGCGCTGCACGCGTCCTGCAGGAAGCCCGGATTCTTCACCGCCGCCGTGCCGATGATGATGTACGACAGGCCGTCGTCCAGATAGCGCTCGATGGTTTCCAGATCGCGGATGCCGCCGCCCAGTTGCACGGGAATCTGGCTGCCGACTTCGTCGAGAATCGCACGGATCGCATCGCCGTTGCGCGGTTTGCCGGCGAACGCGCCGTTCAGGTCGACCAGATGCAAACGCCGCGCGCCGCGATCGACCCAATGTCGGGCCATGGCCGCCGGATCCTCTGAAAAAATGGTCGCCTGGTCCATATCGCCCTGCTTGAGGCGCACGCACTGACCGTCCTTAAGATCGATGGCCGGAATGAGCAGCATAGGTATCGCGTATTTTCTGGGTGGAGTTGATCAAAACGGCGCACGTGCGGTCTTTCGTGCCTGTGTCGCGGGCCGTCTCGCTAGTGTAGTACAAGTCTTGCAACGGTCATGCGCCCGTAGTAATCAGCGAAAACGCTAGCGGGCGCGGCATTTCACGGGTTCCAGTGCACGAAATTGCGATAGAGGCGCAAACCCGCGTCCGCGCTCTTCTCCGGGTGAAACTGCGTCGCGAAGATATTGTCCCGCGCCACCGCCGACGTAAATGCGCCGCCGTACACGGTTTCGCCGGAGGTGTGCGCCGGATCGTCCGGCACCACGTAGTAGCTGTGCACGAAGTAGAAGAACGCGCCGTCCGCGACGCCGTCCCAGAGCGGATGGTCCTGCGCCTGACGAACGCGGTTCCAGCCCATTTGCGGCACCTTGAAGCGCGAGCCGTCGTCCTGCAAGAGACCGTCGAGCTGGAAGCGCACCACTTTGCCGGGCAAGAGCCCGAGGCCCTTCGTGTCGCCCTCTTCGCTCCAGTCGAACAGCATCTGCTCGCCGACGCACACGCCGAGCATCGGCTTGTCGCGCGCCGCCTGCATCACCGCTTCCTGCAGGCCGGATTCGGCAAGATGTCCCATACAGTCGCGCATCGCGCCCTGACCCGGCAGCACGATGCGATCCGCCGCGTGGATGCCTTGCGGCTGATCGACGATCGCCACGTTCGCTTCGGGTGCAGCCTTTTTCAGCGCCTGATACACCGAGCGCAGGTTGCCCATTCCGTAATCAACAATCGCAATCGAAGTATTCATTTCAAAGATGGCATCAAGGCCTTCAACCCATTGACGATGAACTCCACCGCCAACGCGGACAACATCAAACCCATGAGACGCGTGCCGATATTGATTCCCGTGCGTCCGACCACGCGCGCGATCGGCTCGGCGAGATTCAGCGCGCCGAAGCACAACCCCGCGATGATCGCGCCCAGCACGACGAGCCCGAAGCGGTCGTACCAATGCTGCGCACTGGCAGCATAGACGATCACCGTGCTGATCGAGCCAGGGCCGGTGAGCAGCGGAATCGCGAGCGGCACGACCGCGATGCTGTTGCGCTCTTCCGCTTCCATGCGTTCTTCCGGCGTCGAGCGCGCGTTGCCGACCTGCGCGTTCAACATGCTGATCGCCATGAGCAGCATGATGATGCCGCCGCCCACTTCGAACGAGCCGACCGAAATGCCGAAGAACGCGATGATCTGCTGCCCGAGCAGCGCCGTCACCGCGATCACGCAGAACACCGAAATCGACGCGACGCGAATCGTGTTGCGTCTCTCGATGTCCGATTGCTGCTGGGTAAGACTGAGAAAAAACGGTATGGCGCCGATCGGATTGATCAGCGCGAGCAACGATATGAACGACTTGAACAGATCCATCGTGTTTTCGACGCACGCGCGCCGAAGCGGCGTGAGTCGATCAGAGACTGCCCTTGGTCGACGGAATCTGTCCCGCCGCGCGTTCATCCACTTCGCACGCCATGCGCAGCGCGCGGCCGAACGCCTTGAACACGGTTTCGACCTGATGATGCGCGTTGATGCCGCGCAGATTGTCGATATGCAGCGTCACGCCCGCGTGATTCACGAAGCCGCGGAAAAATTCGATGGTCAGATCGACGTCGAACGTGCCGATGCGCGCACGCGTAAACGGCACATGGAACTCCAGACCCGGACGCCCCGAAAAATCGATCACGACGCGCGAGAGCGCTTCGTCGAGCGGCACGTACGAATGCCCGTAGCGACGAATGCCCTTGCGGTCGCCGATCGCCTTCGCGATGGCCATGCCCAGCGTGATGCCGGTATCTTCGACGGTATGGTGATCGTCGATATGGAGGTCGCCATGCGCTTCGATGTCGAGATCGATGAGCCCATGACGGGCGATCTGATCGAGCATGTGATCGAGGAACGGGACGCCCGTGGCGAGCTTCTGCTTGCCGGTGCCGTCCAGATCGAGCTTCACACGGATCTGCGTTTCGCTGGTGTTGCGAACGACTTCCGCAATGCGCATGGTGATTCCTTGAGACTTAATCGAGAGTGGGGAGCTTTTTGAGCGCGGCGATCATGTGCGCGTTCTCTTCTGCCGAGCCGACGGTCAAACGCACGCAATTAGCCAGCAACGGATGCATTTTACCCACGTTTTTTATCAAAACCCGCGAAGTCAGAAGGGTTTCGAAAGCAACGGCGGCGTCCGGCACGCGCACGAGCAGGAAATTACCCGCGCTCGGAAAAACCGTCATGCCGGGAAGTGCGGCGACTTCGCGCGCGAGCTTCGTGCGTTGCGCGCGCAGTTCGGCGGCTTGCGCGTCGAGCACGTCCAGATGATCGAGCAGAAATTCGGCGGTCGCCTGCGTCAGAACGTTGATGTTGTATGGCGGGCGCACCTTGTCGAATTGCGTGATCCACGCGGGCCGCCCCGCCATGTAACCGAGACGGATGCCCGCGAGTCCGAGCTTCGAGACCGTACGCATCACGACGACATTGTCGAATTCCGCCGCGCGCGGCATCCACGTCTTTTCGGCGAACGGCTGATACGCCTCGTCGATCACGACGAGACTCTTCTTCGACGCGGCGATCACGCGCTCGATGTCCGCGTCGTCGTAGAGCGTACCGGTCGGATTGTTCGGATACGCAAGGTACACGAGCGCGGGCGCGTGTTCGCCGATGGCGGCGATGAGCGCGTCGGCGTCGAGCGTGAAATCCGGCTTCAGCGGCACGCCGACGAACTCCAGATGCGCGAACCTGGCCGACATCTCGTACATCACGAAGCCCGGCACGGGCGCGACGACCTTCGCGCCTGGCTTCGCGCACGCGACCGACATCATGCTGATGAGTTCGTCCGAGCCGTTGCCGAGCAGCACGTCGCAGGTGTCGGGCACGTTCATCGTGCGCTTGATCTTCGCGATCAGCGCGGCCGGACGCGGCGCCGGATAGCGGTTCAGCGCGACGCCCGCGAGATGCTCGCCCAATGCTTTCGCGAGATCGGCGGGCAAGCTGTAGGGATTTTCCATCGCGTCGAGCTTGATGAGGCCCGTGGAATCGGGCACGGGATAGCTCGTCATCGCGAGGATGTCGGGGCGGATGATGTCTTGTGATGTCGTCATGTTGTCCCGGCGCTCTCTCGCCGGTTTTGAATGGCGGCTCTCAGGCCGCCTCGTTCGATCCGGCTCAGCCGATGTTTTTCATTCGATATTCGGCGCTCTTCGCGTGCGCCTGCAGGCCTTCGCCGTACGCGAGCTCCGCCGCGATCTCGCCGAGGGTCTGCGCGCCTTCCGCGCTGACTTCGATCACGCTCGAACGCTTCATGAAGTCATACACGCCAAGCGGCGACGAGAAGCGCGCCGTGCGCGAAGTCGGCAGCACGTGGTTCGGGCCCGCGCAGTAATCGCCGAGGCTTTCGCTCGTGTAGCGGCCGAGGAACATGGCGCCCGCGTTGTGAATCTGCGCGGCCCACTGATGCGGATCGAGCGCCGAGATTTCCAGATGCTCCGGCGCGATCTCGTTCGCGATCGCGCACGCTTCGTTCATGTCCTTCACCTTGATGAGCGCGCCGCGATCTTCGAGCGAACGCTGGATGACATCGCGGCGCGGCATCGACGGCAGCATCTCGACGATCGCGTCTTCCACGCGCTGGATGAAGTGATCGTCCGGGCACAGCAGAATGGATTGCGCGAGTTCGTCGTGCTCGGCCTGCGAGAAAAGGTCCATCGCGACCCAGCGCGGATCGGTGGTGGCGTCGCAGATCACGAGAATTTCGGACGGCCCCGCGATCATGTCGATGCCGACCGTGCCGAACACGCGCCGCTTGGCCGACGCGACATACGCGTTGCCCGGGCCGCAAATCTTGTCGACGGCCGGAACGCTCTGCGTGCCGTACGCGAGCGCGCCGATAGCCTGCGCGCCGCCGATCGTGAACACGCGATCCACACCGCCGAGCAGCGCCGCCGCAAGCACGAGCGGATTCTTCACGCCATCGGGCGTCGGCACGACCATCACGATTTCCTTCACGCCCGCGACGCGCGCCGGAATCGCGTTCATCAACACCGACGATGGATACGCCGCCTTGCCGCCCGGCACGTAAATGCCCGCGCGATCGAGCGGCATGACCTTCTGACCGAGCACGGTGCCGTCGGCCTCCGTGTATTGCCAGCTATGGCTGCCGCATTCGATGCGCTGTTTCTCGTGATAACCGCGCACGCGCGCAGCCGCCGCTTCGAGCGCCGCGCGGCGCTTCGGCTCGAGCCCTTCGAGCGCGGCTTCCATTTCGGAGAGCGGCAGTTCGAGCGCCGCGACGCTGTGCGCCTTCAGCCGATCGAACCTGTTGGTGTATTCGAGCACGGCGTCGTCGCCGCGCGCCTTCACGTCCGCGAGAATCTGCGCGACCGAGCGCTCGATCGCTTCATCCTCGCTTGCTTCGAAGGCGAGGACCGCACGCAGCGCCTTGTGAAAACCATCGGTGCTGGAATCGAGTTTGCGAATCTTGATAGACATGCTGGTTTTCCGTTTTGCTGTGGCGCGCCGCGTCGTACGGCTCGCCTAATTTCCTGTTGCCGCAGTCGCCCGTTCGAAGGCGTCGAGGTAAGGCTTGAGCGCCGCGCGCTTGAGCTTGAGCGCCGCCTGATTCACGACGAGCCGCGACGAAATCTGCATGATCTCTTCCACTTCGACGAGATTGTTCGCGCGCAGCGTGCCGCCCGAACTGACCAGATCGACGATCGCATCCGCGAGACCGACGAGCGGCGCGAGTTCCATCGAACCGTACAGCTTGATCAGGTCGACATGCACGCCCTTCGCCGCGAAATGCTGACGCGCGGTTTCGGTGTACTTCGTCGCCACCTTCAACCGCGCGCCCTGGCGCACGGCGCTCGCGTAATCGAAACCGTTCTTCACCGCGACCGACATCCGGCAACGCGCGATATCGAGATCGATCGGCTGATACAGACCGCTGCCGCCGTGCTCGATCAGCACGTCCTTGCCCGCGACGCCGAAGTCCGCCGCGCCGTATTCGACGTAGGTCGGCACATCGGTCGCGCGCACGATGATCACGCGCAGGTTCGGGTTCGTGGTCGGAAGAATCAGCTTGCGCGAGCTTTCCGGATCTTCGGCCACCTGCACGCCGGCGGCGGCGAGCAGCGGCAGCGTTTCCTCGAAGATACGCCCTTTCGACAGCGCGAGCGTCAGCGGCGCGCTCGGCCCCACCGACGACGACGTCTGCGGCAGAGAACTCATTGCTCGCTCCCGCTGCCCTTGATGCGGCGCACGTTCGCGCCGACCGCCGTCAGCTTCGATTCCATGCGGTCGTAGCCGCGATCCAGGTGATAGATGCGGTCGATCAGCGTTTCGCCGTCTGCGCACATCGCCGCGATCACGAGACTCGCCGACGCGCGCAGATCGGTCGCCATGACCTTCGCGCCGGACAGCTTTTCGACGCCCGCGACGAGCGCCGTGTTGCCGTCGATCGTAATGCGCGCGCCCAGGCGATTCAGTTCCTGCACGTGCATGAAGCGGTTCTCGAAGATCGTCTCGACGACCTGCGAGGTGCCGTTCGCGATCGAGTTCAGCGCCATGAACTGCGCCTGCATGTCGGTCGGGAACGCCGGATATTCCGACGTGCGGATGTTCACGGCGTCGGCGCGCTTCGCCATGCGCACGCGCATCCAGTCGTCGCCTTCCTCGATGGTCACGCCCGCTTCGCGCAGCTTCGCCGTGACAGCGTCGAGCAGATGCGAACTTACCCGACGCAGCGTGACATCGCCGCCGGCGGCCGCGACCGCGCACAGGAACGTGCCCGCTTCGATACGATCCGGCACGACGTCGTGCTTCGCGCCGTGCAGTTTGTCGACGCCCTGAATCACGAGACGATCCGTGCCGATGCCGTCGATCTTCGCGCCCATCTTCACGAGCAGGTGCGCAAGGTCGCTCACTTCCGGTTCGCGCGCCGCGTTCTCGATGACCGTCTCGCCTTCGGACAGCACCGCCGCCATCAGCAGGTTCTCGGTGCCGGTGACGGTGATCATGTCGGTGATGATGCGCGCGCCCTTCAGACGCTTCGCGCGCGCTTCGATGAAGCCGTGCTCGATGTTGATCTCGGCGCCCATCGCCTGCAGGCCCTTGATGTGCTGATCGACCGGACGCGCGCCGATCGCGCAGCCGCCGGGCAGCGACACCTTCGCCTCGCCGAAACGCGCGACGAGCGGACCGAGCACGAGAATCGACGCGCGCATCGTCTTGACCATTTCGTACGGCGCGACGAGCTTGTCGACCTTCGACGCGTTCAGGTTCACGCGGCCGTCGCCGGACACTTCGGACTGCACGCCCATCTGCCGCAGCAGCTTGACCATCGTGCGAACGTCCTGGAGATTCGGCACGTTCGACAGATGGACGTCGTCGGCGGTGAGAAGGCTCGCGCAGAGAATCGGCAGCGCCGCGTTCTTCGCACCCGAAACGGTGATTTCGCCGGAGAGCTTCGCGCCTCCCGTGATGACCAGTTTATCCATGGCTTGTCCTTCGACCGAGCTGCCTGCGGTGCCGCTTTCGGCGCCGCGGTTATCTTGAATGAATCGCACTATCTACTGCCTTTGTCTTTCCGGTGATGCCGGTGTTGCTTGGGTTGAGTCGTATGACCTGATTGGCTTCGCCGGGTGGACTCAGGCCGGTTTCCACTCGTCGGGGGTCAGGGTCTTCATGCTGAGCGCATGAATCTCCTGTTTCATGCGCTCGCCGAGCGCCGCATAAACCAGTTGATGACGCGCGATCAGCCGCTTGCCGACGAATGCGTCGCTCACGATGGTCGCGAAGAAATGCTGGCCGTCGCCTTCCACTTCGAGATGCTGGCAGGCAAGACCTTTGGCGATGTAATCCTTCACCTGCTCCGGAGTCGGCAACATGGTGGAAGTCTCCTTGTGAATTAGTGACGCAGCTTGTAGCCGCTTGCGAGCAGTCGCACGGCGATCAACGCCAGCACGGCCAGGAATCCGCCGACGATGCCGAGACTCAGCAGCGGGTTGACGTCGGACAGGCCGAAAAATCCGTAGCGGAAACCGTCGATCATGTAGAAGAACGGATTCAGATGCGACACCGCGCGCCATACGGGCGGCAGCGTATGCGTCGAGTAGAACACGCCGGAGAGAAACGTGAGCGGCATGATGAGGAAATTCTGGAACGCCGCGAGCTGGTCGAACTTGTCGGCCCAGATGCCCGCGATCAGGCCCAGCGTGCCGAGAATGCCCGAACCGAGAATCGCGAAGGCGATGATGTAAAGCGGCGCGGAAAACGACATCGGGATGAACCAGATCGTCACGACGAACACGCCGAAACCCACGCACAAGCCGCGCACGACCGACGCCAGCACATACGCGAAGAACATTTCCCAATGCGCGATCGGCGGCAGCAGCACGAACACCAGATTGCCCGTGATCTTCGATTGAATCAACGACGACGAACTGTTCGCGAACGCGTTCTGCAGCACGCTCATCATGACGAGGCCCGGCACGAGGAAGCTCGTATAGCCGACGCCCGGATACACCTGCACGTGCCCCGACAGCGCATGACCGAAAATGGTCAGATACAGGAGCGCCGTCACGACCGGCGCGAGCACCGTCTGAAACGAAACCTTCCAGAAGCGCAGCAGCTCCTTATAGAACAACGTCTGGAAACCGCTCATGAAAGTCCCTCGACCACTTCCGGCTCGTTCATCACCTGCACGAACACGTCTTCCAGATCCGCCTTGCGCACTTCGATCTCATCGAACGTGCAGCCGGCTGCGCGGCATTTCGCGAGAATCGGCTCGACGTCGTCGTAGCTCGTGAGGCGTAGCAGATGCTGCGCACCCGTCACCGCGTGCGGATCGACTTCGAGCGCGCGCAACTCCGCCGGCAACGCGCCGTTCGACAAACGCAGATACAGTTGCATGCCCGAGAAACGCTGAAGCAGCGTGCTCGTTCGCTCGAGCGCGACGACCTCACCGCGACGAAGCATCGCGAGACGGTGACACAGCGATTCGGCTTCTTCGAGATAGTGCGTCGTCAGCACGATGGTGTGACCTTCGCGATTCAGGCGCGAGATGAACTTCCAGAGCGTCTGACGCAGTTCGACATCGACGCCGGCAGTGGGCTCGTCGAGGACGATCACCGGCGGCCGATGCACCAGCGCCTGCGCGACGAGCACGCGGCGCTTCATCCCGCCCGAGAGCGCGCGCGTGTTGACGTCGGCTTTCTCGGTGAGATCGAGATTGGCCATGACCTCGTCGATCCAGTCATCGTTGTTGCGCAAGCCGAAATAGCCCGACTGGATGCGCAGCGACTCGCGCACGGTAAAGAACGGGTCGAACACGAGTTCCTGCGGCACGACGCCGAGCGCGCGGCGCGCAGCCCGGAAGTCGCTGACGACGTCATGGCCGCGCACGGAGATCGTGCCGCTGTCGGCGCGCGCGAGGCCCGCCAGGATGCTGATCAACGTGGTTTTGCCCGCGCCGTTTGGGCCGAGCAAGCCGAAGAACTCGCCCTCTTCCACGGTGAGGCTCACGCCCTTGAGCGCCTGAAGATCCTTGTAGCGCTTGCGGACGTTTCGGATTTCTATGGCTGACATGTAGACAGTGCGCGCGCCTCGCCCGGCCGCGCCTCGAATGTGCGGGATTTCGCCGAACGGACCCGGGCTCAGACAAAAGGGGCCGGGTGCGGACCCGAAAAAAACGTTTGATTATAGGGCAAAGCGGCTGGGGCCGACTTCGGAGCGATCCTGATTGCGGCAGCGAAGTGTGCTGCCGCGTTCTGAGTGTGTCGTCAGAACAGGATCAATGTCGGAACGAGAGGAGCGTATCGACGCCATAGGCTCGCGCAAGACTGACGAGCCCGGAAGGAAGATTGACGACGGCCAGTGCGGCGCCGCGCGCGGATGCCGCGCGTTGCCATGCGAGCAGCACGGCGAGCGCGGAAGAATCGAACTGCGTGAGCGGCGCGCAATCGACTTCTGTCGCGCCCGCGGCGATGCGCGACAAACCCGCGTCGAGCGCGGCCTTCGCGCTCTCGTGGGTCAGAGTGGCGGCCGTCTGGAAACGGCCGCCGGTAGCCAGCGTGCTCACGATGCCTTGCCGCTTGCGAGTTGCTGGTTACGCTGCGTCAGGAACTGCAACAGACCGGCCACGCCGTTTTGCGAGATCTGCTCGTTGAACTGCTGCTGATAAGCCTGGATCAGCCATGCGCCGAGCACGTTGATGTCGTACACGCGCCAGCCTTGCGCCGTCTTGTACAGACGATAGTCGAGTTCGACCGGCGAGCCATTGTTCATCACGACCGAGCGAACGACGACGTCGGTGTCGTCCGGATTCGCGCGGAACGGCTTGTACTGAACCGTCTGGTTACGCACTTGCGCGAGCGCGCCCGAATACGTGCGGATCAGGAGCATCTTGAACTGCTCGACGATCTGCTTCTGCTGCTCCGGCGTCGCCGAGTTCCAGTTGCGGCCCATCACGAGACGCGTCGTGCGCGTGAAGTCCGTGTACGGCAGGATCTTCTGGTTGACGAGTTGAGTGATCTTGTTGATGTCGCCCGACTGGATCTTCTGGTCCGACTTGATCTCGTCGAGGACCTGTTGCGTGACCGTCTTGATCATCACGTCAGGGGAACTGGTGTCGACGCTTTGCGCCGACGCCGCGCCGCAGATCGCCATGAACATCGCGAAGAGGGGAAGAAGCAAAAGTTTTTTCATCACGGACCCTGCAAAAGTAGAGGCTTAGGTTTGAGCGTGCCGCCCGAATCGAGTTCAGGCGGCACGGTAGCCAAAGCGTAAGAAATGTCGTTTGATATGTTACCGCGCGTTAGCGAAACGCTGCTTAACGCAAGCGGAACGAAGGGAAGCCAGACGGTGGCACATACTGGTTGCCCGGCACCGTATTGCTCGGGCCGCTTGCCGGAGCAGGCGCGGCGGCCGTGCCCGAAGCGGGCGTGGTGGCGGACGGACTGGCCGGCGCGCCTTCCGCGCCATCGTCGCCATAGTTCGGCAGCGGCGCTTCACCGTAATCCGGCGCATTGCCGTCGCCGCCGGTGATCAGATACTGACGGCGTTGCAGATACGCGTTGCGCACGAACGAATACTTGTCGAGCGCGGCATCGGCGAGGACGTCGGTCGCGCCCAGCAGATTCGCGCGCACGTTGATGAGGTTCACGCCGTAGAGCGCCCAGCTCACCGAATCCGGGCTGACGTACGTGAGCGGATTGCCGAAATAGTCGACGACGAGCCCCGCGGAATCCCGAACCGTGCTCGGCCCGAGCAGCGGCAGCACGACGTACGGACCGGACGGCACACCGTAGTGGCCGAGCGTCAGGCCGAAATCGCCGGCGTGCTTCGGCAGCTTCGCGAGCGTCGCGACGTCGAAGAGGCCGCCGACGCCGAACACCGTGTTGATCGCAACGCGCATGATGTCCGACACGCCGTCCGCGATCTTCAACTGCATCAGATTGTTCGCGGCGATATACACGTCGCCGATATTCGAGAAGAAGTTGGTCACGCTGTTGCGCACCGGCTCCGGCACCGCCCACACGTAACCCTTCGCGACCGGCTTCAGCGCGTACTGATCGACGGTGTCGTTGATCGTGAACATCGTCCGGTTGTAGCGCTCGAACGGATCACCTTTCGTCGGCGTCGTTACCGTCGCGCAACCGGCGAGCGTCATGACACTTGCCACGATGATTGCGCGCCGCATCCCCATCGCCTGCATGCTTCTCTCCTTATTGAGCCGCGCCCGACGCGCCCATCGCGCTCGCCGCGCCCGGGAATGCCGGTGCGGGCGCTGCCGGCGCTGTCGACGGTTTCGAGGCGCCGGAATCCGCCGCCTTGTTGTACAGGAACTGTCCGATCAGGTTTTCGAGCACCACGGCCGATTGCGTCATGGTGATGGTGTCGCCGTTCTTCAACATCTGGTCGTCGCCGCCCGGCTCGAGGCCGATGTATTGCTCGCCGAGCAAGCCCGACGTGAGAATCTTGGCCGACGAGTCTTTCGGGAACTGGTACTGCTTGTCGATATCGATCGTGACGACGGCCTGGTACGTGTTCGCGTCGAAGCCGATGCCGCCGACGCGCCCGACCGTCACGCCCGCGCTCTTGACAGGCGCGCGCGCCTTCAGCCCGCCGATGTTATCGAACTTGAGTTTCACCGCGTAGGTTTGCTGGAACGACAGGGAGCTCATGTTGCCCGCTTTCAGCGCGAGAAACAGCAGCGCCACGAAACCGAGCACCACGAAGAGGCCGACCCAAAAGTCGAGAGCAGTCTTTTTCATCGTCTTTCCAAAAGAATCTTTTCGCAGATGGCGCGTGACGGTCTGTGCCCTTCACAACGCCCGCGCCTTGCCCGGCGCCTGCGCTTGGTCCATTAGCTGAACATCAGTGCGGTCAGCAGGAAATCGAGCCCGAGCACGCCGAGCGACGCGTAGACGACGGTTTTCGTCGTCGCGCGCGACACGCCTTCCGGCGTCGGTCTCGCCTCGTAGCCCTGGAACAACGCGATGAACGTCACCGCGAAGCCGAACACGATGCTCTTGATGACACCGTTGCCGACGTCGCGCCACACGTCCACGCCGCCCTGCATCTGCGACCAGAACGCGCCCGGATCGACGCCAATCAGCATCACGCCGACGACATAGCCGCCGAGAATGCCCACCGCACTGAAAATGGCCGCCAGCACCGGCATGGCGATGATGCCCGCCCACATGCGCGGCGCGACGACCACCTTGAGCGGATCGACGGCCATCATTTCCATCGCCGTCAGTTGCTCGCCTGCCTTCATCAAGCCGATTTCCGCCGTCAGCGACGTGCCCGCGCGCCCCGCGAACAGCAGCGCCGTGACGACCGGCCCGAGTTCGCGCACGAGCGACAGCGCCACTAGCAAGCCGAGCGCCTGTTCCGACCCGTAGCGGCTCAGCGTGTAATAGCCCTGCAAGCCAAGCACGAAGCCGACGAACAGGCCCGACACCGCGATGATGACGAGCGAATAATTGCCGACGAAGTGGATCTGTTTCGTGACGAGGCGCGGGCGGCGCAGCAGCGCGAAGAATTCCGCCACGAGGCGCAGGAACATGCGCGTGGCGTAACCCGCGGTGCCGAAACCGTCGAGCACCCAGCGTCCGATCGCGCTGATCATGCCTGCCCTCCGATGCCGAAATCGGCCGCGAGCGGCGTACTGGCGTAGTGGAACTTGAACGGGCCGTCGGGCGTCCCGTCGATGAACTGGCGCACGGTCGGATCCTGCGACGCGCGCAACTCCGCCGGCGTGCCTTCGGCGTGAATGCCGCCGTTGGCGATGAAATACACGTAGTCCGCGATCGCGAAAGACTCCGGCACGTCATGCGTGACGAGAATGGAAGTCGCGCCGAGGGCGTCGTTGATCGTGCGGATCAGTTGCGCGGTAATGCCGAGCGAGATGGGATCGAGACCGGCGAAGGGCTCGTCGTACATCATGAGTTGCGGATCGAGTGCGATGGCGCGTGCGAGCGCCACGCGTCGCGCCATGCCGCCCGAAATCTCCGACGGCGCGAGATCGCGCGCGCCGCGCAGACCGACCGCGTTCAGCTTCATGAGCACGAGATCGCGGATCAACGCTTCGGGCAGATCAGTGTGTTCGCGCAGCGGAAACGCGACGTTCTCGAACACGGTCTGGTCCGTGAACAGCGCGCCGAACTGAAACAGCATGCCCATCTTGCGGCGCAACGCGTACAGGCCGTCCCGCGATTGCGCGCCGACGTCCTGCCCGTCGAACATGACTTTGCCGCGGCTCGCCTTCACGAGGCCGCCGACGAGGCGCAGGGTCGTGGTTTTGCCGCAGCCTGAGCCGCCCATGACCGCGACCACCTGCCCGCGCGTAAAGCGCATGTTCAGGTTCGACAGAACGAGCCGGTCGCCGTAGCCGAAATCGACGTCGCGTAGCTCTAGCAGAGTCTCGGAAGAAGCAGGCACTGGGTAAGAGAGTCCGTTGACGCAAAAGGCCGAATTATAGGGCCTGCGCGCAATCGGTGCTTTGCCTAGGCCTGCGCCCCCTTGTTTTTGGGAATTTTCACCGTTGACTTGCAAACATTTGTTGCAGCGACGAGACCGCCGCCGCCGTGTCCGGCGCTTCCGTGACCGCGCGCACGACCGCCGCGCTGCCGACGCCTGTCGCGAGCACGTCCGGCATTACTTTCGCGTCGATTCCGCCGATCGCGACGAGCGGCACGCGCCCCGACAGCAGTTGCACATAGCGTCCGAGGCGCGCGAGGCCTTGCGGCTTGGTCGGCATGACTTTCGTGGTCGTCGGGAAGACGGCGCCCAGCGCAAGATAGCTCGGCCTGAAATGCAATGCGCGCAGCATCTCGTAGTAACCGTGCGTCGACAGGCCGAGCCGAACGCCGGCTTTCGCGATCGCGCTCAGGTCGGCCGTCTGCACGTCTTCCTGTCCGAGATGTACGCCATACGCGCCCGCCGCGATCGCCTCGCGCCAGTGATCGTTGATGAAGAGTTGTGCGTCATGCCGGCGCCCTGCTTCCACCGAGCGCGCGATTTCGCGTTGCAGATCAGCCGGATCGGCCGATTTGCGGCGCAGTTGCGTCGTCCGCACACCGAGATCCAGGACGCGCTCGACCCATTCGGCGCTCGGCAGCACCGGATAAAGACCGAGTGCATTGGGACACGCGAGGAATCCGCCTTCCGGCGCAGGCGGCAGATCGGCGACGCGCGGGAACGTCGCGAAATCGACGGGCCATGCGTCGTCCCTGTTCTCGTCGCCGGAACGCCAGGCGAGCGCGAGCGTCAACGCGTCGTGCGGCTCGAAGTTGCAATCGAGAAACGCGGCTAACGCGGACAGCCAGTCGTCCGACCGATCGCCCTCGAGCGCGAAACGCTCCTCCCCGCGACGCAGCGTGACGCGGTCGCCGTGCGCTTCGAGAACCGCCCCGGCGCCTTCGACGGCCCCATCGTGCGGCTCGCTGAACACGATCAGATCGTCCGCTTTCGGCGCTTCCGGCACGGTCAGACAGATACGCCAGCGCGTTTCGGCGGCCGGCCAGCCGCCCAGACGCGCGCGAATGCGCTCGGCGACTTCGGTCAGTTCGTCGGCGGGCGGCCAGAACACTTCGCGATTCAGCAAGCTCATGCCGCGCCTCCGTCCTGATGCCAGAACGGCATGCCGACGACCGGCGTGCTCGCCTGCGCGCTGTCGCGTTCGGCCATCGGTCCGGCGAGGAACGCGGTGCGCCCCGCTTCGACGCCGAGCGCGAAGGCGCGCGCCATCTGCGGCGGGAAAGTCGCCTGCGATACGGCCGTGTTGAGCAACACGCCGTCGAAGCCCCACTCCATCACCTGACACGCATGCGACGGCACGCCGAGACCCGCATCGACGATGAGCGGTACATCCGGCAGCCGTTCGCGCAGCGTGCGCAACCCGTACGGATTGGTCACGCCACGGCCGGTGCCGATCGGCGCGCCCCACGGCATCAGCGCCTCGCAGCCCGCATCGAGCAGACGCCGGCCGATGACGAGATCCTCCGTGCAATACGGCAGAACCTTGAAGCCGTCGCGGATCAGCTTGCCCGCCGCTTCGACGAGGCCGATCGGATCGGGCTGCAGCGTGTAGTCGTCGCCGATCAACTCCAGCTTGATCCACGGCGTATCGAAGACTTCGCACGCCATATGCGCGGTCGTCAGCACTTCATCGACGCTCTGGCAGCCCGCCGTATTCGGCAGGAGCGCGACGCCGTGGCGCTTCAGGACATCGAAGAAACCGGCCTCGCCGGTCTCCGACTGGCGGCGCAGCGCGACCGTGACCATGCCCGGCCGCGCGGCGTCGATGGAGTCGGAAAGCGATTGCAGCGACGGATAACGCGACGTGCCGAGCAGCACGCGGCTCGGGAACGTCTCGCCGTAGAGCGTGAGGACGTCGGCGGTGGAGATGGTCATGATTCGATCCTTCGTTTTCGGAATTCAGCCGCCCGCGACGGGCGACACGACATCGAGCTTGTCGCCGGCGGCGAGCGTTCTGGTGGCGTGTTCGCCGCGCGCGACGAACTGGCCGTTCAGCGCGACCGCGAACGGCGGCTTCGCGCCGAACGCGGCGAGCGCGTCGGTGACGGTGGTCGCGTCGGGCAAATCGAAGACGCGCTGGTTGATGTGGATGTTCATGCTTTTTCCTGTCGATTAGAGCGCGGCGACGGCGTTTTCGTCGTGGAGCAGTTCGGGCCAGCGCGCAGCTTCGCGGAACTGCGCGAAGGCATCGTGATCGGCGACATCGCCCGACACGAGCGCGGCTGCGAGCGCGCACGCGGCATCCGCCACTTCCGGCGCGATCATGAAGCCGTGCCGGTACAGGCCGTTCACGCGCAAGGTACGCGCCCCGTCCCAGACGATCGCCGGACGGTGATCCGGCAACGTCGGCCGGCAATGCGAATTCAGTTCGAGGATGCGCGCCTCGCCGAAACCCGGATGCACCGCGAACGCGGCGCTCAGCAGTTCGAGCGCCGAGCGCACGCTCACCGGCGACATGTCCTCGCCTTCCACTTCCGTCGCGCCGATCACGTAGAGATCGTTTTCCTTCGGCGCGATATAGAGCGGATAGCGCGGATGCAGCAGCCGCACCGGACGCGTCAATCCGATGCCCGGCGCATGCACGCGCGCGACCTCGCCGCGGATGCCGCGCAGCGCCGGCCACGCGGGCTTGCCGCCGAGCCCCCGGCAATCGATGATCCAGCGCGCGTCAGGCATCGCGTCGATGGCGGTATTCCAGTGCGTTCGCACACCGCGCTCGGCGAGCCCGGCGCCGAGCGCGCCGAGCGCCTGGCGGTTGTCCAGTTGCCCTTCGTTCGGCAGCAGCCAGCCTTGGGCAAAGCGCGTCCCGAGCGCCGGCTCCGCCTGCGCGACTTGCGCGCCCGCGAGCTTGACGAAGCCGCCATCGAGCAGATTGGCGGGCGAATTAGCCTTCAGGCGGCGCTCGAATAGCGGCGCTTCCGCGCGATCCGCGCCGTGCCAGACCACGAGCGTGCCGTTGCGCTGAAAAAAGACCGGCACAGGCAATTGCGCGATGAGACGCGGCCAGCTTTCCAGCGATGCCGCCCCGAGCCCGACGACGAGCGGCTCCGCGCTCGCCGCCTCCGCGAGCGGCGCGAGCATGGCGGCGGCGACCCACGCGGCCGACTGTGTGCCCGCGGCGTCGCCACGTTCGTAGAGCGCGACGTCGTGGCCGGCGCCCGCGAGCTGCCACGCGACGAGCCGTCCGACGAGCCCGCCACCGACGACGGCGAAATCCGGTCCGCGCGCGGCGCCCTGATCGATTCTGTTCACAATTCGATGTCTCCGTACGCGTGACGCTGCGCTGCACGAAGGAGACGGAACACGCGATCTCGACCGTGCGGGCGCGGCGCCACATCACAAGGACGAAATCAGCGGAGAGAGACCGGCCCGGCATCGGAAAAAATGCGCCGGACGGAAAGACGTACTGGAAGAGACAGGAGGAATGGCGCGAGGCTCGCGCGTTCTCCGGAAACTTCCCTCGCCGGTATTACCCGGATCGGGTGCAAAGGGTCTCTCTCAGCCTCGCCGCGCTGCCGGCCGTTCTGGCCGCCGATGCACGCGAAGCACCCCTGTTTCGTCGAAGGTCATTAAAACATGAAAGGCGAAGCCGCTGCAAACCGGAATTGCCCGCCTTTTATCGTACAAGGCGGCACTCTGGCACAATGCCGCGAACACGGTTTGCCGAACGACCGCGCGAAATTAAGTGAGCGTTAAGAGAACCCCGGAACAATCTGCGGAGCCGGAAAGGTCCGTGCGCGGCCGGTCCGCGGACGCAACAATCGGGCGCCGTAAGGCGCATCATCAGAAAGCTCATGACCAACACTTCTACCGAAAACACACAGCAGAAGGCCGACGATGTCTCGGCCTGGAGCCTCATCAAGCCCTTCTGGGTGTCGGAGGAGCGCGGCATCGCGTGGGGACTGCTCGTTGCGATCATCGCGATCAACATGACGGTCGTGTGGATCAATGTCCGGCTCAATAGCTGGAACGCGGACTTCTACAACGCGCTGCAGAACAAGAACGTCCGGGATTTTCCGCATCTGCTGCTGATCTTCACGGGTCTCGCGTTCGCATACATCCTGCTCGCCGTGTACGGGCGATATCTGCGGCAGATGCTCGCGTTCCGCTGGCGGCAATGGCTCACGAACCGGTTTCTGGAGCAATGGCTCGGCGACAAGGCGTTCTACCGGATCGAGCGCGACCGCCTCGCCGACAACCCCGACCAGCGTATCTCCGACGACCTGCAGTCGTTCGCCACCACCACGCTTTCGCTGTCGCTCGATCTGCTCTCGACGCTCGTCACGCTCGTCACCTTCATCACGATTCTCTGGACCATCGCGGGCGCGCTGACGTTTTCGCTCGGCGGCACGCCCATCACGATCCCGGGCTACATGGTCTGGGCCGCCGCGCTCTACGCGATCATCGGCTCGCTCATCATTCAGAAGGTCGGGCATCCGCTGGTGTCGATCAACTATCAGCAGCAGAAGGTCGAGGCGGATTTCCGTTTCGGCCTGATCCGCGTGCGCGAGAACGCCGAGCAGATCGCGTTCTACGACGGCATCGCGACCGAAACGGCGAACGCAAAGACCATCTTCCAGCGCATCCGCGACAACTGGTGGATGATCATGAAGTACACGAAGCGCATGACCTTCGTGCTGTCGTTCTACGGCCAGATCGCGATCATCTTTCCGATCATGGTCGCCGCGCCCCGCTACTTCGCGGGCGCGTTTTCGTTCGGCGTGCTGATGCAGATTTCATCGGCGTTCGGCACGGTCAGCGATTCGTTTTCCTGGTTCATCAACAGTTACTCGACCTTGGTCGAATGGCGCGCCACGGTGAATCGTCTGCGCGAATTCAAGCGCGTGATGCGTTCGACGCATATCCGCGAGGAAACGTCGCCGGCCACGGAGCGCGGCGGCATCAACCTGCATTACACGAGCACGTCGTCGCTCACGACGAAGGGGCTCACGCTCGCGCTGCCCAACGGCACGCCGCTCTCGCGTGTGGCGAACGTGTCGATCGAGCCGGGATCGCGCTGGCTGGTCGTCGGTCCGTCGGGCTCGGGCAAGAGCACGTTGATGCGCGCGCTCGCCGGCTTGTGGCCGTTCGGCGACGGCACGATCGACGCACCCGTCGACGCAAAGCTGATGTTCATCCCGCAGATGAGCTATCTGCCGATCGGGACATTGCGCGCGGCGCTGTCGTATCCGTCGCCAGGCGGCACGTTCAGCGACGACGAATCGCGCGAGGCACTGCGCCTGTGCAATCTGGAAGCCTATGCGGACCGGCTGGAGGAAAGCGCGCACTGGGCGCGGAGTCTGTCGCCGGGCGAACAGCAGCGGCTTGCCGCCGCGCGCGTGCTGCTGCACAAGCCGGACTTCGTGTTCCTCGACGAAGCCACGAGCGCACTCGACGCCGAGAACGAGCTGCATATCTACAACACGCTCGTCGAGCGGCTGCCGAAGGCGGCGATCTTGAGCGTGGCGCACCGCGAGTCGGTGGCGATGTTCCATGACTACAAGATCGAGATCGAGCGGGCGATGGCGGAGGCTTGAGCTTTCCATCGCGCTAAAGCCAAAAGGCCACGCAATCGCGTGGCCTTTTCGTTTCGTCGCAACCGCGAGAACTTACCGCGGCAACTCGCTCGCTCCCATCAGATACGCATCGACCGACCGCGCGCACTGGCGTCCTTCACGAATCGCCCAGACGACGAGCGACTGACCGCGCCGCATATCGCCCGCCGTGAACACCTTGTCTACCGACGTGTAATACGCCTTGTCGCCCTCGGTCGCGGCACGCACGTTGCCGCGCGCATCCTTCTCGACGCCGAACGCGTCCAGCACCGGCGACACCGGCTGCGTGAAGCCCATCGCGAGCAGCACGAGATCGGCCTTCATCTCGAACTCGGAATTCGGCACTTCCTGCATCTTGCCGCCCTTCCATTCGACACGCACCGCGATCAGCTTCTCGACCTTGCCGTTCTTGCCTTCGAAGCGCTTGGTCGCAACCGACCAGTCGCGCTCGCAACCTTCCTCATGCGACGACGACGTGCGCAGCTTGATCGGCCAATACGGCCACACGAGCGGCTTGTTCTCTTCCTCGGGCGGCTGAGCGAGCAGTTCGAACTGCGTCACGTCCTTCGCGCCATGACGATTCGACGTGCCGACGCAATCCGAACCGGTATCGCCGCCGCCGATCACGACAACATGCTTGCCCTTCGCTAGCAGTTGATCCGGCAGCTTGTCGCCCGCGTTGACCTTGTTCTGCTGCGGCAGGAATTCCATCGCGTAGTAGATGCCTTCGAGCTCGCGCCCCGGCACCGGCAGATCGCGCGGCGTTTCGGAGCCACCCGCGATCACGACCGCGTCGAACTGTTCCTTCAGCTCGTCCGGCGTGATGGTTTCCTTCGCCGTATTCGCGATGTACGCCGGCAGTCCATCCTTTCCGACGAACACGTTGGTACGGAACGACACGCCTTCCGCTTCCATCTGGCGCATGCGGCGGTCGATCAGCCACTTCTCCAGCTTGAAATCGGGGATGCCGTAACGCAGCAGACCGCCGATGCGATCGTTCTTCTCGAACACGACCACTTCGTGACCCGCGCGCCCGAGCTGCTGCGCGGCGGCGAGACCCGCAGGCCCCGAACCGACGACCGCGACCTTCTTGCCCGTCTTGTGCTTCGCCGGCTGCGGCACGACCCAGCCTTCGGCGAACGCTTTGTCGATGATCGCGTGTTCGATCGACTTGATGCCGACCGGATCGTCGTTGATGCCGAGCGTGCACGCCGCTTCGCACGGCGCCGGGCAGATGCGGCCCGTGAACTCCGGGAAGTTGTTCGTCGAATGCAGCACGTTGATCGCGCTCTTCCAGTCCTGCTGGAACACGAGATCGTTGAAGTCCGGAATGATGTTGTTGACCGGGCAGCCGTTGTTGCAGAACGGGATGCCGCAATCCATGCAGCGCGCGCCTTGAACCTTCGCGTCTTCATCGGTCAGCGCGGCGACGAATTCCTTGTAATGCTTGACGCGGGTAAGCGGAGCTTCGTACGCCTCGTGGCGGCGTTCGAACTCGAGAAAACCGGTTGCCTTGCCCATTTCTTTCTCTGTATTTAGTGAGGATCGCGCGCGCTCCCGGAGCGCGCGTCTGTCGAATAACGAGGCTTATGCCGCGACCGCTTCCTTGCCCTTCTTCGCGCCAAGCTCGGTGAGCGCACGCTTGTACTCGGTCGGGAACACCTTGACGAACTGACGTCGGGCCGAATCCCAGTTCTCGAGCAGCGACTTCGCGCGCGGCGAGCCGGTGAACTGGAAATGACGCTCGATCAAACCCTTGAGCAGCGCCTCGTCGGTCTTGCCGGCATGCCACAGCGTGCGATCCACCGTGCGCTCCTGTTCGGCCTGTTGCAGCACCGGATCGAGCGCGACCATCGACTTGTTGCACTTGCCGGCGAACGTGCCGTCCGGGTCGTACACGAACGCGATGCCGCCCGACATGCCCGCCGCGAAGTTGCGGCCCGTCTCGCCGAGTACGACCACCGTGCCGCCCGTCATGTACTCGCAGCCGTGATCGCCCGTGCCTTCGACGACCGCCGTCGCGCCTGAGTTACGCACGCAGAAGCGCTCGCCCGCGACCCCGCGGAAATACGATTCGCCTTCGATCGCGCCGTACATCACCGTGTTGCCGCAGATGATGTTTTCCTCAGACTTGCCGCGGAAGTCGTTCGTCGGGCGAATGATGATGCGTCCGCCCGACAGCCCCTTGCCGACGTAGTCGTTGCCGTCGCCGACGAGATCGAGCGTCACGCCCTTCGCGAGGAACGCGCCGAAGCTCTGGCCCGCCGTGCCCTTCAACTGGATGTGGATCGAGTCGTCGGGCAGGCCGTCGTGGCCGTGCTTCTTCGCGATCAGCCCGGACAGCATCGCGCCGACCGTGCGGTTCACGTTGCGGACCGGCTGAATGAACGACACATGCTCGCCCTTCTCGATCGCCGCCTTCGACTTCTCGATCAGCACGTGATCGAGCGCCTTGTCGAGACCGTGATCCTGCACGTCGACGTGCTTGCGCGCGACGTCTTCGCCCACCGGCACCTGATAGAAGATGCGCGAGAAGTCGAGACCCTTCGCCTTCCAGTGCTCGATGCCTTTCTTCATGTCGAGCAGATCGACGCGGCCGATGAGATCGTCGAACTTGCGGATGCCGAACTGCGCCATGATCTCGCGCACTTCTTCAGCAACGAAGAAGAAGAAGTTGACGACGTGTTCCGGCTGGCCCGAGAATTTCGCGCGCAGCACGGGGTCTTGCGTCGCGACGCCGACCGGGCACGTATTCAGATGGCACTTGCGCATCATGATGCAGCCTTCGACGACGAGCGGCGCCGTCGCGAAGCCGAACTCGTCCGCGCCCAGCAGCGCGCCGATCACGACATCGCGGCCGGTCTTCATCTGGCCGTCGGCCTGAACGCGGATACGGCCGCGCAGACGGTTCAGCACCAGCGTCTGCTGCGTTTCGGCGAGACCCAGTTCCCACGGCGTGCCCGCGTGCTTGAGCGACGACAGCGGCGATGCACCCGTGCCGCCGTCATGTCCCGCGATCACGACGTGATCCGCCTTCGCCTTCGCCACGCCAGCGGCCACCGTGCCGACGCCGACTTCCGACACCAGCTTCACCGAAATACTCGACGACGAATTCACGTTCTTCAGATCGTGAATGAGCTGCGCCAGGTCTTCGATCGAATAGATGTCGTGGTGCGGCGGCGGCGAAATGAGGCCGACGCCCGGCACCGAGTAACGCAGCTTGCCGATGTAATCCGAGACCTTGTGGCCCGGCAACTGGCCGCCTTCGCCGGGCTTTGCGCCCTGCGCCATCTTGATCTGAATCTGATCCGCCGACGACAGATATTCCGCCGTCACGCCGAAACGTCCAGACGCGACCTGCTTGATCTTCGAGCGCAGCGAATCGCCGTCCTTCAGCGGAATGTCGGTGACGACTTCGCGGCCGATGATCGATTGCAGCGTGTCGCCGTTCTTGATCGGGATGCCGCGCAGTTCGTTGCGATAACGCGTTTCGTCCTCGCCGCCTTCGCCCGTGTTCGACTTGCCGCCGATGCGGTTCATTGCGACGGCGAGCGTGGCGTGCGCTTCCGTGCTGATCGAGCCGAGCGACATCGCGCCGGTCGCGAAACGCTTGACGATGTCCTTCGCCGATTCGACTTCATCGAGCGGAATCGCCTTCGATGGCGACACCTTGAACTCGAAAAGACCGCGGAACGTCATGTGACGCTTCGTCTGGTCATTGATGATGTGGGCGTATTCCTTGTACGTCTGGTACGAATTGCTGCGCGCGGAGTGCTGGAGCTTCGCGATCGCATCCGGCGTCCACATGTGCTCTTCGCCGCGCACGCGATAGGCGTACTCGCCACCCGCGTCGAGCATCGTCGCGAGGACCGGGTTGTCGCCGAACGCATCGCGATGCAGATGGATCGCCTCTTCCGCCACTTCGAAGATGCCGATGCCGCCGACCTTCGTCGCCGTGCCCTTGAAGTACTTTTCGACCAGTTCCGACGACAGGCCCACGCCTTCGAAAATCTGCGCGCCGGTATAGGACATGTACGTCGAAATGCCCATCTTCGACATGACCTTCAGCAAGCCCTTGCCGACCGCCTTCGTGAAGTTGTAGATGACCTTGTCGGCCGACAGATCGCCCTTCAGGCCCTCGGCCATGTTCGCGAGCGTTTCCAGCGCGAGGTACGGATGAACGGCTTCCGCGCCGTAGCCCGCGAGCAGCGCGAAGTGATGCGTCTCGCGCGCCGAGCCCGTTTCCACGACGAGACCCGTGCTCGTGCGCAGACCGTGCGCGACGAGATGCGAGTGAATCGCCGACGTGGCGAGCAGCGCGGGAATCGCGACGTTATCGCGGTCCATCTTGCGATCGGAGACGATCAGGATGTTGTAGCCGGACTTCACGGCATCGACCGCTTCCGCGCACAACGACGCGATGCGCGCTTCGATGCCTTCCTTGCCCCACGCGACCGGATAGCAGATGTTCAGTTCGTACGAGCTGAACTTGCCGCCCGTGTACTTGTCGATCGCGCGAATCTTCGCGATGTCCTTGAAGTCGAGCACGGGCTGCGACACTTCGAGGCGCATCGTCGGGTTGATGTTGGTCGTGTCGAGCAGGTTCGGCTTCGGTCCGATGAACGAATTCAGCGACATCACCATGTTTTCGCGGATCGGATCGATCGGCGGGTTCGTCACTTGCGCGAACAACTGCTTGAAGTAGTTGTAGAGCGTCTTGTTCTTGTTGGACATGACCGCGAGCGGCGAGTCGTTGCCCATCGAGCCGACGGCCTCTTCGCCCGCTTGCGCCATCGGCGCCATCAGGAACTTGAGGTCTTCCTGCGTGTAGCCGAACGCCTGCTGACGGTCCAGCAGCGCGGCGGCTTCGCGGCGTTGCGTTTCGACGTCTTCGGCCTTCGGCTCGATTTCGTCGAGCTTGATGCGCACGGCATCGATCCAGCTCTTGTACGGCTTCGCGTTGGACAGGTTGTCCTTCAGTTCCTTGTCCTCGATGATGCGGCCCTGCTCCATGTCGATCAGGAACATCTTGCCCGGCTGCAGACGCCACTTCTTGACGATCTTCGACTCGGGAATCGGCAGCACGCCGGATTCCGACGCGAGGATCACGAGATCGTCGTCGGTGATGAGATAACGCGCCGGACGCAGACCGTTGCGGTCGAGCGTCGCGCCGATCTGACGGCCGTCCGTGAACGCGATCGCGGCGGGGCCGTCCCACGGCTCCATCATCGCGGCGTGATATTCGTAGAACGCGCGGCGGTTGTCGTCCATCAGCGTGTGCTGTTCCCACGCTTCCGGGATCATCATCATCATCGCGTGGACGAGCGGGTAGCCGGCCATCACGAGCAGTTCGAGACAGTTGTCGAACGAAGCCGTGTCCGACTGGCCCGGATAGATCAGCGGCCAGAGCTTCGGCAGATCGTCGCCGAGCACGTAGGAGGCGATCGCGCCGGTGCGGGCGTTCAGCCAGTTGACGTTGCCCTTCACGGTGTTGATTTCACCGTTGTGCGCGATCATCCGATACGGATGCGCGAGTTCCCATGCCGGGAACGTGTTCGTCGAGAAGCGCTGGTGCACAAGCGCGAGCGCCGATACGACGCGCTCGTCCTGCAGATCGCGGTAATACACGCCGACCTGGCCGGCCAGCAGCAGTCCCTTGTAGACGACCGTGCGCGAGGACATCGACGGCACGAAGTATTCCTTGCCGTGCTTGAGCTTGAGCGCCTGGATGCGATGGCTCGCCGTCTTGCGGATGATGTACAGCTTGCGCTCGAGCGCGTCCGTCACGACGATGTCCTTGCCGCGCCCGATGAAGATCTGGCGAATCAGCGGCTCGCTCGCCTTGACCGTCGGCGAAATGGGCATGTTGCCGTCGACGGGCACGTCGCGCCAGCCGAGCACGACCTGGCCTTCGGCCTTGACCGTGCGTTCCAGTTCCTGCTCGCACGCGAGACGCGACGCGTGTTCCTTCGGCAGAAAAATCATGCCGACGCCGTATTCGCCAGCCGGCGGCAACGTCACGCCCTGCTTGGCCATTTCCTCGCGGTAGAAGCCGTCCGGCACCTGGATCAGGATGCCCGCGCCGTCGCCCATGAGCGGATCAGCGCCAACCGCGCCGCGGTGATCGAGATTCTCGAGAATCTTGAGACCCTGCTGAATGATCTCGTGGCTCTTTTTCCCCTTGATATGGGCGACGAAGCCGACGCCGCAGGCGTCGTGTTCGTTCGCAGGGTCGTACATGCCCTGCGCGGCGGGAAGCGAACCGGCTGCCGGTTGCTGATGATCGTTCATGGGGACACCGTCTCTACTGTGAGGGGCCGAATCGACTCGGCCGTTGAACCGTTTTCTTGTCGCTTGCGACGACTTTTTCAACTTGATGTGTCACGAAGCACGGTCGTGCGCGGCTCGCTGCACCGCGGCAATCGCCGGAAATCGAAATATACGCGACGAATCAAAGCGATGGCAAATAAAACTTGATGATACGACACCAATTATCGATGTGGTGCAAACGCGCCCCAATATAATGGGGCCGCATCAATCATCGAAAAAAAGAAACGGCGACCCGCGAAAATACGAGACGCCGTTTCATCTTTGGCTTCAGGAACGCCCGCGTAAGGCCGTTATTGAGGCTGGGGGGTCTCGCGGATCTTGCGTGGACGTCCGCGCGGCAGCGGCGAGACGCGGCGGTTCGCGGCGCCCGACGCCCATTCGCGATAGGCCTCGCTGCCGAGCACCCAGCCTTTGAGTGTCGCTTGCAAGAGACGGTTGGCCTCGCGCTCGTCGAGCGGCTGTTCGCACAACTCCTTATAGGCGTGCTGGCGTTCGAACGGCGTATTGCCGAGCGACCAGAACAGCGGATGGTCGGTGATGAGTCCATCGAGCGTGACGCCGATGTGATGGCGGAAGCTGGACCACTTGTAGTCCTGCGGTGCCGTGACGAGCTGCGCCCGCACGGGCGCCATTTCGACGACGCGCGTGGCGAGCAGAAAGTAACGTTCGCCTTCGATGACCGTGGCACGATAGCGGCCTTCCCATAGCGTGCCGCGTCGCATGTAACGGCGATTGAAGTGCGCTACGTAACGACGTCCCACGGCCTGCATCGCCTTGGGCAAGCTCGCTTCGTCGCGCGGCGTGACGAGCAGATGCACGGCTTGCGGCATCAGCGCATAGGCGTGGATGGAAAGATGATGATCGCGCGAAGCCGTCCTCAAGCAGTCGATGAAGAGCTCGTAGTCCTGGTCGTCGACGAATGCGGGCTGCTGGTCGAGACCACGCAGGATGACATGCTGCGGCTGTTCGGGAACGTAGAGTCGTGCAAGCCGTGCCATTCTGGATATTCCGTTGGTCGCGTTTGTGTTACCCCAATTGGGGGCCTTTCGGAGCCTTAAGCGGCAGCATGGACAAAACACATGCAAGTGCCGTGCAACGAGGCCCCAAAGCCGCTCTTTGCCCTAGGGAAAATGCTCTACGGCGCCGCTATGGTTTATGTGAAATGTTGTGTTCATAATGAGCGTGCTTTTTGGAGGAGCACAAATTGAAAATAAAACAAGTCATCACGGGGATTGCGGCATTAGCGTGTGTGTCGACTGTGGCACATGCGCAATCTGCCGGATCCTTCTATGCCACGGCAGGCTGGTTTCACTTTGCCCCGCAAGACAGCAGCGGTCCGCTCAAAGAAACAAGTGTAGGCGGATCTCCGGTCAATATCGATGTTCCAGGAACAGGCGCGGGCATTTCGAGTGCTGATACAGCCGGCTTCACGGTAGGCTACTTCGCCACCGACCATATCGCCGCCGAACTCGAAATGGGCGTGCCGCCCACGTTCGACCTCGAAGGCACGGGCAGCTTCTCCCAGTACGGCAAACTCGGCAGCGCGAAGCAATGGAGCCCGACGCTGCTCTTCAAATACTTCTTCAATGCGCCTACGGCGAAGTTTCGTCCGTTCGTCGGCGTTGGTGTGACGCGGACGTGGTTCACCGACGCAAAGATCACAAATCAGCAATTCGAAGGCTCGGTCCTGCATGGTCCGACCACCGTCGATACGGATAGTTCGTGGGCGCCGGTGTTTAATGTCGGTGCGACTTACAATTTCACAGAACACTGGTTCGCCGGATTTTCAGTGTCGTTCATTCCTTTGAAGGCCACGGCGAAGCTGAGCACGCAGGCGCAAACGCCGGTCGGTACGCTCAATGTCCAGTCTCAGGCGAAAATCACGCTCAACCCGATCGTCACATATTTGCGAGTCGGCTATCGTTTCTAAAGTCAAACTGCTCTCGAGCATGTAACGACGATACAGGCGTCATCGCAAACCAGGATAGCGCCGGCATGATTCACAAATGCCGGCGTTATTTTTTGCATGTCGCTTGTAAATGTGACCTTCATCGAAACGCGTCGCTTGCAGTTCTTACGCGTTCGTTCGAGTCGAGTGACAGTCGCGGTCGCGGTTACCGAAGCGTTGCGCAACGTCGAAGCATCGGCATCGAATTTGCTGCATCATGGGTTTTCCCGCCTCGGGCGGATCATCCACGACTCATCCATCGACGGAGCGATCTATGAACGCATTGCCTAACACGCGAGACGCCATCGGAGATTCATGGACCACGACGAGCCGCCGCGCACGCCGCATGGCACGGCATGGACGTGAAGCAGCCGAGGATATCGGCGTCGAGCTCAGAACGCTTCTGGGCGAACTCGAAAGCGCGCTGGCCGAGGGCACATCGGCCGATGCCGCCGCACTGCGCGCGCAAATCGGTCAACGCCTCGACAACGCGCGCGCACGTCTGAACGATACCCACGCGGTGCTTCGCGAACGCGCGGGCGCCGCCTTGGATGACGCCGACGCCTATCTCCACGAAAAGCCGTGGCAAACCATCGCGCTCGTCGGCGGGCTCGCGCTCGTTGCAGGCGTATTGCTGGCTCGCGTGCGCTGACGTCTCAACCGGCCGGCGCTTCCAGGAAATCAGCGCCGATGATGTCGATGCGGTCCGTGCAGATCGCGTCGACGCCCCATTGCGCGAGCAGCCGTGCGCGCGCCGGGTCGTTGACCGTATAAGCGAGAATGCGCAAGCCCGCGTCCTTGATCTGCGCTACGAGCGCTTCATCGAGCGTGCGGTGATTGGCGTGCAGCGACACGCACGACAACGCCTGAGTCTGCGCACGCCAGTTCGCGGGCACGCGCTCGTAGAGCATGCCGCGCGGCAGATTCGGCGCGACATCGCGCGCGGCTTCGAGCGCCGCATATGAAAACGATGACACCAGCGGCGCGACCTCCGCATCGGCCCATAAATGCGCCGCCTCGCGCGCGACGAGCACGCCCGTTTCGACGTCGCGGCCCTGACTCGGCTTGATCTCGATGTTCGCCGCGAGCCCATGCTTCATGCATCGTTCGTGCACTTGCGCGAGCGTCGGCATGCGCGCGTTCGCGAACTCGGCGCTGAACCACGTGCCCGCGTCGAGCGCGCGCAACTGCGCATAGGTCATCGCCTTGGCCGCGCCGCGCTCGTTCGACGTGCGATCGACCGCGTCATCGTGCAGCAGGAAGACGATATCGTCGGCGGAGAGCTTCGCGTCGAACTCGATCATCTTGTGGCCGAAACGCGCGCCGACGTCGATCGCTTCGAGCGTGTTCTCCGGCGCGAGCTTGCCGCCGCCGCGATGCGCGACGATCGCGGGATAAGGCCAGGTTCTCATCGCGTGTGCTCCATTCAGTTGGCGCGGATTCCCGTTGCCGGATCGAAGAAATGCAGATGGCGCGCGGGCAACGACACGTCGAGCCGCTCGCCACGCCGCGGCCGATGCTCATGCGGCAAGCGCGCCGCCATGTCGTGCTTGCCCCACTTGCCATGCGCGAGATTGTCCGCGCCCAGCAACTCGGCCGAGTCCACTTCGAGCGGCGCGCTCGGCGCGTTTTCATTGCCCGGCGTCATATGCTCCGGACGAATGCCGATGATCCACTCGCGCCCGTGCATCGCGCCATTCACGCCGGAAACCGGCAATGCAGGGCCGTCGCCGGCAACGGCAAACGTCGATCCGTCATCCGACAAACGTCCTTCGAGCAAATTCATCGCCGGCGAGCCGATGAAGCTCGCGACGAACACCGTCGCCGGACGCTCGTACACTTCGGTCGGCGCGCCGATCTGTTCCGCGTGACCCTTGTTCATCACGATGACGCGTTGTGCGAGCGTCATCGCCTCGATCTGATCGTGCGTGACGTACAGGCTCGTGGTCGCGAGACGCGCGTGCAGGCGCTGGATTTCGAGCCGCATCTGCACGCGCAGCTTCGCATCGAGATTGGACAACGGTTCGTCGAACAGAAAGACCGCCGGTTCGCGCACGATCGCGCGGCCCATCGCGACGCGCTGCCGCTGACCGCCCGACAATTCGCGCGGCTTGCGTTCGAGCAGATGTTCGAGTTCGAGGATACGCGCGGCATTCGCGACGCGCGATTCGATCGACTTCCTGTCCGCGCCGCCGATCTTCAGCGCATACGCCATGTTCTGCGCGACGCTCATGTGCGGATACAGCGCATAGTTCTGAAAGACCATCGCGATATCGCGGTCCTTCGGCTCCAGCTTGTTCACGACCTTGCCGCCGATTTCGATCGCGCCATCCGACACGCTTTCGAGACCCGCGACCATGCGCAGCAGCGTCGACTTTCCGCAGCCGGACGGACCGACCATCACGACGAACTCGCCATCGTCGACCGCCACATCGATGCCATGCAGCACGTAGTTCGTGCCGTCGTAGGTTTTCTTGACGCCTTTGAGATTCAACGCAGCCATGTTTTATTTCTCGGAATCGACGAGTCCACGCACGAACCAGCGCTGCATCGTCAGCACGACGGCGAGCGGCGGCAGCATCGCGAGCAGCGTCGCGGCCATCACGTAATGCCATTCGGTCGCGGTATCGCCGGAAGCGATCATGCTCTTGATGCCGACCACCGCCGTTTGCAGCGACACCTCGTTGGTGATGAGAATCGGCCAGAGATACTGATTCCAGCCGTAGATGAACGTGATGACGAACAGCGCCGCGATGTTCGTCTTCGAAAGCGGCAGCACGACGTCCCAGAAGAAGCGCAGCGGCCCCGCGCCGTCGATGCGTGCGGCTTCCATCAGTTCGTCGGGCAGCGTCATGAAGAACTGGCGGAACAGGAACGTAGCCGTTGCAGAGGCGATCAGCGGCAGTGTCAGTCCGGCATATGTGTTCGACAGATGCATCGACGACACGACCTGCACCGTCGGAAAGATGCGCACTTCGACGGGCAGCATCAGCGTGATGAAGATGAGCCAGAACGCGAGGTTCTTCATCGGGAAACGGAAGAAGACGATCGCGTAGGCGGAGACGATCGACACCGCGATCTTGCCGAGCGAAATCACGAGCGCCATCACGAGACTGTTCAGCAGCATGCGGCCGAAGGGCGCCGCCGCGTTGCCGCTGCCGTGCGCCCAGATGTACGCCATATTCTCGAACAGATGCGTGCTCGGCACGAGCGAGAGCGGCACGCTGAACACTTCCTTTGCGTTCATCGTGGCCGCGCAGAACGCGACGTACACCGGAAACACGATCAGCGCGACGCCGAGAAGCAGCACGACGTGACAGAAGATATCGAAGCCGCGACGGTTTTCGATCATGAGTATTGCACCCTGCGTTCGACGAAGCGGAACTGCACCACCGTCAACACGACGACGATCACCATCAGTACGACCGACTGCGCGCCCGAACTGCCAATGTCGAGTCCCTGGAAGCCTTCCGCGAAAATCTTGTAGATGAGCGTCTTGGTCGATTGCGCAGGACCGCCGCCGGTCGCGGCATCGATGACGGGGAAAGTATCGAAGAACGCGTAGACCAGATTCACGACGAGCAGAAAGAACGACGTCGGCGACAAGAGCGGCAGCGCGATACCGAAGAAGCGGCGCACGGGACCGGCGCCGTCGATCGCGGCCGCTTCGATCAGCGATTGCGGAATCGCCTGCAAACCCGCGTAGAAGAACAGGAAGTTGTAGCTGACCTGCTTCCACACCGACGCAAGCACGACGAGGAACATCGCCTGCGCGCCGTTCAATGCGTGATTCCAGACGATGCCTTGCTTGGCCAATGCGTACGTCACGAGCCCGATGCTCGGATTGAACAGGAACGACCACAGCACGGCGGCGATCGCGGGCGCGACCGCATACGGCCAGATCAGCAGCGTCTGATACGCCTTCGCGCCGCGCGTCACGCGATCGGCGCATGCGGCGAGCAACAGCGAGATCACGAGACCCGACACCGTGACGAGCGCGCAGAAGATCATCGTCGTGCTGAACGACGAGAGATAGAGCGGATCGGCGAACAACTGCCTGAAGTTTTGCAGCCCGACGAACTCGCTCGACGTGCCGAACGCATCCTGGCTTTGCGTCGCCTGCCAGAGCGCTTCGCCCGCGGGCCAGAGAAAGAACAGCGCGGTGATTGCGAGCTGCGGCGCGACGAGCAGATACGGCAAGACGCTCGTATCGAAACGAGAGCGTTTTTCCATGGTTCGATTTCCCGAGGCGCCCGCGCTTTCAACGCGCGGGCGCGTGAGCTTAGTTGCCGCTCTTTTCGAAGCGGCGCAGCAGTTCGTCGCCGCGTTGCACCGACGCGTCGAGCGCCTGTTGCGGCGTCTTCTTCTCGGCCCAGACCTGCTCGAGCTCTTCGTCGACGATCGTGCGGATCTGCGGCATGTTGCCCAGACGCAGGCCCTTCGTGTACGCGAGCGGCGGCTTGTTCAACATTTGCTTGATGGCGATGTCGGCGCCGGGATTCTTGTCGTAGAAGCCCTGTTTCTGCGTGAGTTCGTACGCGGCCTGCGTGACCGGCAGATAGCCCGTGTCCTGATGCCACTTCGCCGCGACTTCCGGCGTCGACAGGTACGCGAGGAACTTCGCGACGCCCTTGTAGACGGCCGGGTCCTTGCCCGACAACACCCACAGACTCGCGCCGCCGATGATCGCGTTCTGCGGCGCGCCCTTCACGCTCGCGTCGTACGGCATCATGCCGACGCCGTAATCGAACTTCGCGAATTTGGCGATGGTCGCGCGCGAGCCCGACGAGTTCGTGATGATCCCGCAATCGCCGCTATAGAACTTCGACACCGGCTCGTCCTTGCGGCCGACATACGTGAACGTGCCTTCCTTCGCCATGTTCTGCAGGAACTGGATGTGCGCGACCTGCAGCGGCTTGTTGAATTCGAGCTTGGCGTCGAGGCCGTCGAAACCGTTGTTCTTCGTCGCGAACGGCGCGGCGTGCCATGCGCTGTAGTTTTCGAGCTGAATCCAGCTTTGCCAGCCCGATGAATAGCCGCACGAATAGCCCGCGGCCTTCAGCTTCTTCGCGTCGGCTTCGACATCGGCCCAGGTCTTCGGCGGCTGGTTCGGATCGAGGCCGGCCTTCTTGAACGCGTCCTTGTTGTAGTAAAGAACGGGCGTCGAGCTATTGAACGGCATCGAGATCAGATGCCCCGTCTTGGCGTCGCTGTAATAACCGGCGATGGTCGGCACGAACGCCTTTTCGTCGAGCGGCACGCCCGCCTGCTTGAACACGTCGTAGACCGGAATGACGGCCTTCTTCGCCTGCATCATCGTCGCGGTGCCGACTTCATAGACTTGCAGGATCGCGGGCGCATTGCCGCTGCGATACGCCGCGATGCCCGCCGCGAGCGCCTGATCGTAGGTGCCCTTGAACACGGGGATGATCTTGTAATCGCTCTGCGACTTGTTGAAGTCGTTGGCGATGTCGTTTACGCGTTCGCCGAGCGCGGCTTCCATCGCGTGCCAGAACTGGATTTCCGTCGCGGCGTGCGCGGCAGTGCTGAGGCCGAACGTCAAAGCGGCAGCAGTCGTGATCAGGCGAAACAAGGGCTTGCGGACCATCGATGAGTCTCCGTGTCTAAACGTTATAAGTTAGTTGTTATCGATGACAAACAGTCGTTGATACTCCTTCAATGCGTAGCGGTCAGTCATCCCGGCGATGTAATGCGCGATGAGCCGCGCCTGCGAACTGTCGTGAGTGGACGACGGCGCGTCGTTCGCGGATTCTTCGATGACCGGCCCGCGCGCCTGATACGCCGGCGGCAAGAGACGCGGATCGTCGGTGAAGGCTTCGAAGAGACCCGTCACCACGCGCTTCGCCTTGTTGGCCATCCGCATCACGCGATAGTGCCTGTACAGGTTCTTGAACAGGAAGCGCTTGAGTTGCGCCGCCTGAGCCGCGACTTCATCGCTGTGTGCGACGAGCGACGGCGCATTGCGCACGTCGTCGACCGATTGCGGCGCGACACGTTCGAGATTGCGGCTCGTCGCCTCGATCAGATCGACGATCAGCGTATTGATGATGCGGCGGATGGTTTCATGAATTAGCCTGCGCCCTTCGATGTCCGGATAGTCCTCGCGCGCGGCATCGAAATGCGTGTGCCAGAGACTCACTTCGGAAAGCTGTTCGAGCGTGATGAGACCGGAGCGCAGACCGTCGTCGACATCGTGATTGTTATACGCGATTTCATCGGCGACATTGGCGATCTGCGCTTCGAGCGACGGCTGCTTGCCCGTGAGAAAGCGCTCGCCGAGATCACCGAGCTTGCGCGCGTTTTCACGCGAGCAATGTTTGAGGATGCCTTCACGTGTTTCGAAGCACAGGTTCAGGCCGTTGAACGCGCCGTAGTGCTCTTCGAGTTGATCGACCACCGCGAGGCTTTGCAGATTGTGCTCGAAGCCGCCGTGATCGCGCATGCAGTCGTGCAGCGCGTCCTGTCCCGCGTGGCCGAAGGGCGTATGGCCGAGATCGTGCGCGAGCGAAATGGCTTCGACGAGATCCTCGTTCAGCCGCAGATTTCGCGCGACGGAACGCGCGATCTGCGCGACTTCGAGACTGTGCGTGAGGCGCGTGCGAAAGAGATCGCCTTCGTGATTGACGAAGACCTGCGTCTTGTATTCGAGCCGGCGAAACGCGGTCGAATGGACGATGCGGTCGCGGTCGCGCTGAAACTCCGTGCGTGCCGCTGGCGGCGTCTCGGCGAAGCGCCGCCCGCGCGATTGCGACGCGTGCGCCGCATACGGCGCGAGATGTTCTTCGAGCGCGCGCGTCGACGGCGTGCCCGGCAAAGGTTGATCTTCTGTTTCGCTCACCGGCTGCTCCGCATCGTCGTGGTTCTAGCCGCCGTTCGCGCGGATCAGACGCTGGCTGCGAGCGTCGCGCGCACGGCCTGATCGGGCGCGCCCGTGATTTCGGTCGCGCCGAAACGGGTCAGCAGAATGAATTTGATCTCGCCGGCTTCGGCTTTCTTGTCGACCTTCATCAGGTCCACGTAGCGATCGTCGCCGAGCTTCGGCGCGATGACCGGCAGCTTCGCCGCCTCGATCACGCGCACGAGCCGCTGGCGCGCGGCTTCGTCGAGCCTGCCGAGACGCACCGAAAGATCCGCCGCCATCACCATGCCGCAACCGACCGCTTCGCCGTGCAGCCATTCGCCGTAACCGAGCCCGGCTTCGATTGCATGGCCGAACGTGTGGCCGAAATTGAGGATCGCGCGCTGCCCGCCTTCGCGCTCGTCCGACGCCACCACCGACGCCTTGATCTCGCACGAACGCTTCACCGCGTGCGCAAGCGCTTCGTCGTCGCGGCGATTGAGCGCGTCGACATTGCTTTCGATCCAGTCGAAGAATTCGGCGTCCGCGATGGCGGCGGTCTTGATAACCTCGGCGATGCCCGCCGCCAGTTCGCGCTCCGGCAGCGTGTGCAGCGCGCCGATATCCGCGATCACCGCCTGCGGCTGATAGAACGCGCCGATCATGTTCTTGCCGAGCGGATGATTGATGCCCGTCTTGCCGCCGACCGACGAATCCACTTGCGAAAGCAGCGTGGTCGGCACCTGGATGAACGGCACGCCGCGCATGTAGCACGCGGCCGCAAAACCCGTCATGTCGCCGACGACGCCGCCGCCGAGCGCAATCAGCGTCGTTTTGCGATCGGCGCGCTCGGTGAGGAGCGCATCGAAGATCGTGTTGAGCGTTTCCCAGTTCTTGTGCGCCTCGCCATCCGGCAGGACGACCGTCGTCACTTTCTTGCCGAGCGGCTCGAGCGCCGCGCGCAAGCGGTCGCCATAGAGCGGATCGACGGTCGAGTTCGTGACGATCGCCACGGACGCGCCCTTGATATGCGGCGCGAAGAGTTCCGTGCGGCCGGTCAGGCCCGCACCGATGTGAATGGGATAGGCGCGCTCGCCCAGTTCGACGTTGACGGTAATCATGGCGGACATTATGACTCAGCCGACTTGACGACGCCGGCGACCTCCAGTTGCATCAGGACCATATTGACGAGCGCGTTCACGGTCGGCCGACCCGTTTCCACGACGAAATGCGCGCATTCCTGATACAGCGGATCGCGCGTCTGAAAGAGCGCTTCGAGCTTGCCGCGCGGATCTTCCGTCTGCAGAAGCGGACGATTCTTGTCGCGCCGCGTGCGCTGCCAGAGATCGTGCGGATTGGCGCGCAGATAGATGACGATGCCGCGATTCCTCAGATGTTCGCGATTCTCCGGGCGCAGCACCGCGCCGCCGCCCGTCGCGAGCACGATGCCGCTTCGCTGCGACAGCTCGTCGATGACATTCGCCTCGCGCTGACGGAAGCCCGCTTCGCCCTCGAGTTCCCAGATCACCGGAATGCGGGCGCCCGTGCGCGCCTCGATCTCGTGATCCGAATCGATGAACGAGCGCTGCAGACGGCGCGCAACCGCACGGCCCACGGTGGTTTTACCCGCCCCCATGAGTCCGACGAAATAAATGTTCGCGTTCGCGTGCCCTTCCTGCAACTCGGTTTCCTTCCAGTTCGATGCAATTTGTTCGTGCGGCAGCTTAAGGGCAAACCGCCCGCTTTGTCGAGTCGCGCGGCCCTTTGGCGGCGCCGCGGCGGGCTCATCCGCCCGGCGCGATCACGTGCGGCGTAATCAGCACGACGAGCTCGCTCTTCGAGCTGCGGCGCGCGTGGTGACGGAAGAGCCATCCGACGAGCGGCAGCTTCGACAGTAACGGCACGCCGGTCGTATCCTGCCGCTCGTCATCGGAGTAAATTCCGCCGATCGCGACCGTGCCGCCGTTCTCCACTTCCACGCGCGTCTGCACATGCTTGGTATGGATGGCCGGCCCGTTCGCCGTCTGCTCGCCGACACTGTCTTTGGTGACGTCGAGATCGAGGATGACGTGGCCATGCGGCGTGATCTGAGGCTCGACCTCCAGTTTGAGCGTTGCGCGCCGAAACTGCACGCCCGACATACCGTTGCCGACCTTCGCCTGATACGGCACTTCCATGCCTTGCTCGACGATGGATTTCACCCGGTCCGCCGTCACGACGCGCGGCCGCGAGACGATCTGCCCGCGCCCTTCGGCTTCCATCGCGCTTAGTTCCAGGTTGAGCAGCCGGGTCGCCTGCGCGACGAAGAGCGTGAGTCCGGCGCTCGCCGCGTCGAAACCGTTGATCGGCCCTGCCGTCAGATCGTATACCACACCGTCCTTGCCGCCCGCGACGCCGGTCGACGGATCGTTTCGCGGCGCGACGCTCAACTTGACGCCGAGATTGCGCGACAGCCCGGCCTCGCCTTCGACGATCTGCGCTTCGATCATCACTTGCGGAGTCGGCTTGTCGATCAGCGCGATCAGCTCCGCGATCTGCCGCACGCGTGCATCGAGATCGGTGATGAAGAGCAGATTCGTGCGCGGATCGGAAATGGCGGAGCCGCGTTTGGACAAGACGCGCTGACTCCCCGAGCCGGACAGCATCTTGCGCAGTTCATCCGCGCGCGAATAGCGCAGCACGAACGTACGGCTCGCGAGCGGTTCGAGATCCGCGGCGCGCGCGTGGGCTTCGAAGCGCAGCTTTTCGCGCGCGGCGAGTTCGGCGAGCGGCGCGACCCAGATCACGTTGCCGTGCTGCTCCATCGCGAGACCGTGGACTTCGAGGAAGGTGTCGAACGCGCGCCGCCACGGCACGGCGACGAGATTCATCGACACCTGTCCGCGCACCTTGTCGCTCGCGACGATGTTCACGCCAGCAAACCGCGCGAAGGCGTGGAGCGCGGCGGCGAGGTCGGCGTTTTTCAGGTCGAGCGTGATCGGCTTGCCGTCGTCGTTGCCGGACGATGCGCCGCTCAGACGTTCGAGTGCCGGCAAAGGCACGGGCGGGCCTTCCAGCGCATCCGTCGATTCCGCAGCCGGCTTCGCGGGCGCGGCGGCGTCCGCACTCTGGACGGCGGGCACGTCGGACGCGAGGGGCGCGAGGGGCGCGAGGGGCGCGATGGACGCGGCTTGATCGACGGACTGCGCATCGAACGATGCGGGCAGCGGCGGAAGCGGCGCGATGACCGCGTCGGCGCTATCGGCGGCCAGCGCCGCGTGTGCCGTGAGCAGCAACGCCGCGCTCATCGTCGTGAAAATGCGTGCAAGCTTCGCGGGATGTCTCACGTGCGATCCTCCTCGAACATCAGCTTGCGCGACACGCCGTCCCGACGAGCAAGCTCGACCGCGCGCGGCACGACGCTTCCGATACGCTCGTCGCCGATCTTCTGGCCCGGCGCGAAACTGTCGACGTCGCGGCCGCTTTGCAGCAGCGCCATCGCGCGGCGACGTCCGACGATCGTGCCGACGAGCAACATGTCGCCGGTCTGCGCGGCCGCATCCGCGCTGCCGAACGGATCGACGATGAACGCGTTCGCGCGCGGCGCCGCCGTGTGCACGACCGGCGGCAGCGTTTCGAAGACGCGCAACGTCGCTTCGATGACGAGCGCGCCCGCCTGCCGCTTGATCTGCACGTTCTCCGGCACGACGAGTCGCGGCAGACCGGCCAGCGCGTCGAGAAAGCGCCGCATTTCCGCGAAGGTCGCGTCAGCGCGCAGTTTGAGCGCGCGCTCCGGAACCGGCCCGCCGCTCTTGCCCGCGACAGGCTCGATGCCCGCGACGCGCAAACCGCTCTGCGCGGCGAGTTCGGCAATATCACGCAGCGCGTCGGCGGCGCTCCAGTGCTCCGGCTCCAGCCGATCCGACGATGCGCGCGCCCGCAGCGCCGACAATGCGCCAGCGATGCGCCCCGCGTCCTGCACTTTCGCCTGCGTCGCCGTCAACGCAGCGCGGCTTGCGTCGAGCTGGTTTGCATCCGACATCCGCCATGCATGCACGCCGAACGCGAACACGAGCAGACCCAGCGCAAGCGCAGCCGCGGCCGTTCGACGCCACGACCATTCGTCGAGCGCCCTGAAGAAGAACCGCGCGCCGCGTGTACCCGTACGCGCGCGCGTCTTTACCGCGATATTCATCGGGATCGTGCTCATGGACGTTTCCCCTTTGCCGCCGCCAGGACCGGGCGCGCCTGACGCGCCGCCGCTTCATCGGATGAATGTTCCGGCGCATAACGTACGAGCGCGACGAATTCAAAATGCGCAGCGTGCGCTTCGAACGACGCCGGTGCCCCGCGTTTTGCCGCCTGCACAGGCTCGGCGCGCCGCTTCATTTCGATTACCTCCACCGCCTGCACGCCGCGCAGGCGTTCCAGACGCTTGAGCCATTGCGTGGCCGACTGCGAATCGGGCGCGAGCGCGGCGAGTTCGACCTCGTTCGTTCGCTGCGATACGCGAGCGAGCGCGACGCCGCGTTGCGCGGGCGCGTCTGCGAGCGCTTCGAGCAGCGCGAGAAAGCGCTCGCGCGGCAATGCCAGAGGCTGCGCGGCCTCACGCGCACGCCGCCGCTCGCTTTCGGCGCGCAGGAGCCGTGCGTGTTCGTCGAACTGTGCGCTCGATGCACGCAGCGACGTCTCCAGCGCCACGCGCCTTTCGTCGAGACGAACGCGCTCGAACGCGTCCCAGCCCGCGACGGCGCCCACTGCCGCGAAGGCCGCAAGACCGACCGCCCCGATCAGCGTGAGCCGCTGACGCCGCAATTCACGACGCTTGCGCGCACGATATGGCAGCAGGTTGAATCCCTCGTGCATGGCGGCGTTCATTGCATCACCTCGCGCAAAGCCAGTCCGAAGGCCACCGCGAAGCGCGGCGAATGCTTGTGCGCCGTCTGGATGTCGGCGGTGCCGTTGCAATATGGCGCGGCCTCGAACGGCAGCGCCGGGCAACCGAAAGTCTTGCCGAGCACGGGAAGCGGAACGCCCGCATGCGCCAGCAATTCGATCTGCCCGCCCATGTAGATGCAATCGAGCGGCGCGGCGTCGCCCGCGAGTTCGTGCAAGGCGTCGGCGATGCTTCGATGCTCCGGCGCCGGATAACGGACCTCGTTTTCGATGCCGCGCGCGCCGGCGAGCCAGCCGTGCAGGCCGGTGCTTTCCAGCCAGCAGACGAGATAGCGCGCATCCGCATCGAGCTCGACCGAACCCGCGTGGCGCATTGCGCGCAAGGCGGCGGCCGGCTCACCATCGATCGCCGATAGCGCGATGCCCGCCTCCGCCGCCGTCTCGACGCGCGCCTCGACGTGCCGGCGCGCCGTCGCCGCGATCGACACGAGCGCCTCGCTGTCTTCCCGCGTCTGCACGGACCAGTCGACCGCCAGCGCGCCGCGTTCGATGCCCGCCGCGCGCTCGGCATGCGCGAGCACGGCGGGTTCGAGCATGCCGCGCGGATCGCCGCCGATCGACGGAGCGAGCGGTTCGCTGCCGTCGATCAGCCGCGCGAGTGGGATCTGCGTGGTCAGCGTCGCGGACGCGGGCAGCCCCATTGCGCAACGCAACGCGCGCCACGCGCCGCTTTCCGGCAGACGCCCGAACGCCTCGCGCAACGACGCGACGATCGCCGCGCGATCGACGAAATCGCCATCGATCACCGCGCCCGACGGCAGCGCCACCGTTTCCAGATGCTCGACGCACACCGACGCGTTCGCGCGTAATCGTCTGCTCACGACAGCGACGCGCACCGCGTCCTCGCTCACGTCGATGCCCGCCGCATAGCGCCGCGTGACCGTCAGCATCGTGCCGCGCAGCGTGTTTTCCTTGCTCATGAACCACTCCTTCCGTTCGCTCGCGCACCGAACCGTTCGGGCGCTCGAGGTCGGATGGATTGTCGCGAGCGTCGCCTGCGGCGAACACTCGGCCGAATGGCTAACGCTCGCGATGGAAAGATGATTCCAGGCAGGATCGCGCGTATCTTGAAGAAAGCGGCAACCGTGTATGCCAGCGCGTGCCAGCGCACGCGGCGGGCGCGGGCGCCGAGAGCGTCCGGAAAAGTCCTAAATCGGGGCAGCTATAATCGCGTGACTGTTTTTGGTGGTGCTATGCAATCCTCTTCCCCGTCCAACCCGCCGTCCACGCCGCCCGAGAAACCGAAAAAAGCCGCACGCCCCTGGTGGGCGCGGGTCATGCTCGGATGTCTCGTCGGCATTTTTGCGCTGGTCGTCTGCGCGGGCCTCGTGCTCGGCTATGCGCTCGTCGTCGCGATGCCGAACCTGCCGTCGCTCGAAGCGCTGACGGACTACAAGCCGAAGGTGCCGCTGCGCATCTATACGGCGGATCACGTTCTCATCGGCGAATTCGGCGAGGAACGCCGCAGCGTCGTGCGAATTCAGGACGTGCCCGATCATCTGAAAAAAGCCGTGCTCGCGATCGAAGACGCGCGCTTCTACGATCACGGCGGCGTCGATCTGACCGGCATCCTGCGTGCGGGCTCGGTCGCGCTGACCAACGGCCACGCGTCGCAGGGCGCGAGCACGATCACGATGCAGGTCGCGCGCAACTTCTTTCTGTCGAGCGAAAAGACCTACACGCGCAAGATTTACGAAATGCTGCTCGCGTACAAGATCGAACGCGCGTTGACGAAGGATCAGATTCTCGAGGTCTATATGAATCAGATCTATCTCGGACAGCGTGCGTACGGTTTCGCGAGCGCCGCGCGCGTCTACTTCGGCAAGGATCTGAAGGACGTCTCGCTCGCCGAGGCCGCGATGCTCGCGGGTCTGCCGAAAGCGCCGTCGGCATATAACCCGGTCGTCAATCCGAAGCGCGCGAAGGTGCGGCAGGAGTACATCCTGCAACGCATGCGCGAGTTGAATTTCATCACGCAGGCGGACTACGACGAGGCCGTAAAACAGCCGCTCGTCGTGAAGGGACAGGGCCGCGAGTTCAGCGTGCACGCCGAGTACGTGGCGGAAATGGTGCGTCAGATGTTGTACGCGCAGTATCGCGAGGAAGCGTACACGCGCGGCCTGAACGTCGTGACGACGATCGATTCCGCCGATCAGGACGCCGCCTATCGCGCGGTGCGTAAAGGCCTGATGGACTACGAGCACCGTCACGGCTATCGCGGGCCGGAGGGCTATATCGATTTGCCGGCGGATGCGGACGACCGCGAGCAGGCCATCGACGATGCACTCGCCGAGCATCCCGACAACGGCGAAATCGTCGCGGCCGTGGTGACGTCGGCGAGTCCGAAGGAAGTGAAAGCGAGCTTCATCGACGGCAATACGGCGACCATCAGCGGCAACGATCTGCGCTTCGTGCAATACGCCCTCAGCGCGCGCGCACAGCCGAATTCGCGCATCCGTCCGGGCGCGATCGTGCGTCTCGTGAAGAACGACGACGGCGACTGGATCATCACGCAGCTGCCGCAGGTCGAAGGCGCGCTCGTCTCGATGGTGCCGCAGGACGGCGCGATCCGCGCGCTCGTCGGCGGCTTCGACTTCAACAAGAACAAGTTCAACCACGTCACGCAGGCGTGGCGTCAGCCGGGTTCGAGCTTCAAGCCGTTCATTTATTCCGCATCGCTCGAAAAAGGTCTTTCGCCCGCGACGATCATCAACGACGGACCGCTCTTCTTCAGCGCCGCCGAAACCGGCGGGCAGGCGTGGGAGCCGAAGAACTACGGCGGCGGTTTCGACGGCCCGATGACCATGCGCTCGGCGTTGCAGCGCTCGAAGAACATGGTGTCGATCCGCATCCTGAGTCATATCGGCACGAAGTACGCGCAGCAGTACATCACGCGCTTCGGCTTCGATGCGGATCGTCATCCCGCCTATCTGCCGATGGCGCTCGGCGCGGGTCTCGTCACGCCGCTGCAAATGGCGGCCGGTTACGCGGTGTTCGCGAACGGCGGCTATCGCGTGAATCCGTATCTGATCGCCGACATCACCGATCCTTACGGCCGCGTCGTGTCGCATCCGCAGCCGCTCGTCGCGCAGCAGAGCGCGCCGCTCGCGATCACACCGCGCAATGCGTTCGTCATGAACAGCCTGTTGCAGAGCGTCGCGCAGCACGGCACGGGCGCGAAGACGAATCAGTTGAAGCGCGGCGATCTCGCCGGCAAGACGGGCACGACGAACGACTCGCGCGATGCGTGGTTCGCCGGCTATCAGCGCACGCTCGTCGCGATCGCGTGGATCGGCTACGACAATCCGCGCAGCCTCGGCGACAAGGAAACGGGCGGAGGCCTTGCGCTGCCGGTGTGGATGGATTACATGAGCCGCGCGTTGAAGGGCGTGCCCGAGTACAAGCCGATGATGCCGCCCGATATCACTTCGCTCGGCAATGAGCTGTACTACGACGACATGACGCCAGGCCGCGGCTTCGTCGCGACTATCGGTGTCAGTCAGGCGCCGCCGCAGGAGGGCGTCTCGGGCGTCACCGCGCCCGCGCCTGAAGTCGGCGAGCAGGAAAAGCAGGACATCATGAATCTGTTCAAGGGGCAGTAAGCGCGCCCCGGCGCTTCCCGAAGCGGGCGGATCACGCGGTCCGCCCGTTTTTTTTACGCCTTGAAGCGGATCGGTTCGCCCGCCTGCTCGCTCGAATACTTGCTCAGCGTCGCGAAGAATTCGCTGTTGTCGCGCGTGTCGCGCCAGGCGCCGTCGACGTACTTGTAGTGGAATCCGCCCGCCTTCGCGGCGAGCCAGATCTCGTGCTTCGGCGGCTGCAGATTGACGATCACCTTCGTGCGATTCTCGAATTCCAGCGTCAAAACATTGCCGCTGCGCTCGAATTCGATGTCGGCGTCGGCGTTGTCCACCGAGCGCTCGATGGCCGTCAGCGCGGCCTCCGCCAGCGTCAGGTATTCCTGGTCTGTCATGCTAAACTCCATCGATTAAACGTATAGGGACGGTCATGCGAGTTGTTTTCAGGATGAGCGCGATTGTAGCGGCTTTGAGCATCGGCGCCGCCGCAACACTCTCGCTCGGCGGGTGTGGGCAACGTGGTCCGCTGTATCTGCCGAAGGTGCCGCCGCTGCCGCAACGTCCTGACAATCTCCAGAATACGCCGCCTTCGAACGTCGCTCCGGGTAACGAAACGGCATCGAGACAACCGCTGTCGCTGTCGCCCGAAACCAATCTGAATTCGGCGCCCAAGCCCGCTTCGTCCGCCGACTGATCTTCCGCCTCGCGCGCTGACACGCGCACTTTCGATTCCACGCATGAGTGATTCCGCATTCCATTACGTCGACGGCGTGCTCTACGTCGAAGGCGTCTCAGCCGCGTCGCTCGCGGAGCAGTTCGGCACGCCGCTCTATGTCTATTCGCGCGATGCGCTGACGCGCGCGTATCACGCTTACGCCGATGCCTGCGCCGGCCGCAAGGCAACCGTGCACGTCGCGGTGAAGGCGAACAGCAATCTCGCGGTGCTCAACGTGTTCGCGCGCATGGGCGCGGGCTTCGACATCGTGTCGTCGGGCGAACTCGCGCGCGTGCTCGCCGCAGGCGGCAAGGCAGAAAACACGGTGTTCTCGGGCGTCGGCAAGACGGCGGCGGAAATGCGCGAGGCGCTCGAAGCAGGCGTGAAGTGCTTCAACGTCGAATCGATTCCCGAGTTGCACGCGTTGAACGAAGTCGCGAAGTCGCTCGGCAAGAAGGCACCCGTTTCATTGCGCGTGAATCCCGACGTCGACGCGAAAACGCATCCGTATATTTCCACCGGCCTCAAGTCGAACAAGTTCGGCGTCGCCTTCGCCGATGCGCGCGCCACGTATCGCGAAGCCCACGCCATGCCGAATCTCGATGTCGTCGGCATCGATTGTCATATCGGCTCGCAGATCACCGAGATCAGCCCGTATCTCGACGCGCTCGACAAGCTGCTCGAACTCGTCGATCAGATCGAAGCGGACGGCATGAGCATTCGTCACGTGGATGTCGGCGGCGGTCTGGGTATCACCTACGACGACGAAACGCCGCCCGAGATCGGCCTTTTCGTAAAGACGCTGCTCGATCACATCGAAGCGCGCGGCCACGGCCAGCGCGAGGTGTATTTCGAGCCGGGGCGCTCGCTCGTCGGCAATGCGGGCGTGCTGCTGACGCGCGTCGAGTTCCTGAAGCCGGGCGAGGAAAAGAACTTTGCCATCGTCGATGCCGCGATGAACGATCTCGCGCGTCCCGCCATGTACGAGGCGTTCCATCGCATCGTGCCGGTCGTGAAGCGCGACGAGAAAGCTCACGTTTACGATGTCGTCGGCCCGGTTTGCGAAAGCGGCGACTGGCTCGGGCGCGATCGCGAACTGGCCATCGCATCCGGCGATCTGCTCGCGATCTGCTCGGCGGGCGCGTACGGCTTCGTGATGAGCTCGAACTACAACACGCGTCCCCGCGCCGCCGAAATCATGGTCGACGGCGAACGCGCGCGGCTCGTGCGCGAGCGTGAGGACGTCAAGCAGTTGTTCGCCGGCGAATCGATCCTGCCGGACTGAATCGCGCGCTTCCAACAAAAAGCGATGCCCTGAGAAGCATCGCTTTTTTCATGCACGCCGCGTTCTGAGCCACGCGATCACACGCCAGCCGAGCAGCACGATCATGATCGCGCCATAAATCTTCGGCAATTCGAGATCGTGCTTGCCTGCTTTCATCCACCAGAAATGCAGGATCGCGAGCACGGCAATCAGATAGATCGCGCGATGCAAGGTCTGCCAGCGGCGACCGAGCTTGCGCACCATCGCTTTCGGCGATGTGACCGCGAGCGGGATCAGCAGCAGGAACGCCGCGAATCCCACCGTGATGAACGGCCGCTTGCCGATGTCCTTCAGCATCGCGGCGACATCGAACCATTTGTCGAACCAGATGTACGTCGTGAAGTGCAGCACGGCGTAGAAAAACGCGAAGAGGCCGATCATCCGCCGAAAGCGCACGAGCGCCGTCACGCCGGTCAGCCGACGCACGGGCGTGATCGCGAGCGTGATGCAGAGATAGACGAGCGTCCAGAGCCCGGTCGAGCGCGTGATGAACTCGATCGGATTCGCGCCCAGGCCTCCGGTCGCGCCGAGCAGCACGAGACGCGCAAGCGGAAACAGCATCGCGATGAAGACGACGATCTTCACCGGCACGAGCCAGCGCGGACCGGACGCGACGCGCACGCCCTTGATTTGGGAAGCCGACGACATCGTTCAGAAGTTCTTCTTGAGATCCATGCCCGTGTAAAGCGACGCGACCTGATCGCCGTAGCCATTGAACATCAGCGTCTTGCGCTTCGGCTGGAAGAATCCGTCTTCGCCGATGCGCCGCTCGGTCGCCTGACTCCAGCGCGGATGATCGACGTTCGGATTCACGTTCGAATAGAAGCCGTATTCGCTCGGCGCGTAGAGGTTCCAGCTCGTCGGCGGCTGCTTCTCGACGAAGCGGATTTTCACCAGCGATTTCGCGCTCTTGAAGCCGTACTTCCACGGCACGACGATACGCACCGGCGCACCGTTCTGATTCGGCAGCACTTGCCCGTACAGACCGACGGTCAGCAGCGCGAGCGGGTTCATCGCCTCGTCCATGCGCAGGCCTTCGGAATAGGGCCATTCGAGGATTGGCGTCGAAAGTCCCGGCATCTGCGACGCATCCGCAAGCGTGATGAACTGCACGTATTTGGCATTGCCCGTCGGCTCGGCGCGTTTGATGAGTTCCGACAGCGGCACGCCGATCCACGGAATCACCATCGACCAGCCCTCGACGCAGCGCAGCCGGTACACGCGTTCTTCGAGCGGCGCGAGCTTGAGCAGGTCGTCGAGGTCGTAGACCTTCGGATTCTTGATCGCGCCTTCGACGGACACCTTCCACGGGCGCGGACGCAACGTGCCCGCGTGCTCCGCGGGATCGCTCTTGTCGGTGCCGAATTCGTAGAAGTTGTTGTAGCTCGTGATGTCCTTGAACGGCGTCGGCTTGTCGAGCGCGACGAACTTTGCGTTGGTGGTCGCCGCGAGCTTCTGGCCCTTGGCGTCGGGCGATGTCAGCGTCGCGTGGGCGAGGCCGCTCGCGCTCAACATGCCCATCGCGCCCATCGAGCGCAGCACGCGCCGGCGGTTCTCGAACACGTCGCGCGGCGTGATTTCGTGACCGGCGATGTCATCGCCGTATAGATGGCGATTGCGTTTGATCCACATGAAGCGCTACTCCTTCCGTTCATTCCTGTAAGAGGAAACAGCAGTTTGAGTGCCAGTATTCCACCGCAAAACGAAAAAAAACCGCCAGCGTCACGCATGGCGGTTTTTTTTCGGCCAATGCCGCCGATCAAAGCTTGCCGTAGCTATGCAGGCCCGACAGGAACATGTTCACGCCGAGGAACGCAAAAGTCGTGACGACCAGACCGGTCAGCGCCCACCATGCCGCAGCGGCGCCGCGCAGGCCCTTCATCAGACGCATGTGCAGCCATGCCGCGTAGTTCAGCCAGACTATCAGCGCCCACGTTTCCTTCGGGTCCCAGCTCCAGTAGCCGCCCCACGCTTCCGCCGCCCACAGCGCGCCGAGAATCGTCGCGATCGTGAAGAAGGCGAAGCCGACGGCGATCGACTTGTACATCACGTCGTCGAGCACTTCGAGCGACGGCAGGCGGTCCGCCATGAAGCCGCGCTGCTTGCCGAGATACGCGACGGAAACCATCGCGGAAAGCGCGAAGCTGCCGTAGCCGATGAAGTTCGCCGGCACGTGGATCTTCATCCACCAGCTTTGCAGCGCGGGCACGAGCGGTTGGATCTGCTGCGCGTCCCGCGCGATCGAATACCACATCAGGAAGCCGACCGCCGCGCTGATGACGAGCAGCACGAACGCGCCCATTGCGCGCGTCGAGTAATGCTGCTCGTAGTAGAGATAGAACAGCGACGTAATCAGGCAGAACAGCACGAAGACTTCGTACAGGTTCGAGATGGGAATGTGACCGACGTCCGCGCCGATCATGTACGACTCGTACCAGCGGACCATCAGGCCGGTGAAGCCCATCAGCACGGCGACCCACGTCATGCGCGAGCCGATCGCGCCGCCCGTCTGCGAGCGCGTCACGAGACCGATCCAGTAGAACAGCGTCGCGAGGATGAAGAGCGCGCTCATCCACAAAATCGCGGACTGGCTCGAAAGAAAGTACTTGAGGAAGAAATTCGTTTCGGCGCGCGCGAGGTCGTGCTGATAGAGCTGGATCGAAAAGAGCGACAGGACCGCGATCATCGCGATCAGCAGACGCACCGGTTTCCAGCGCCATCCGAGCACGACGAAGGTCGGCACCGCGCCGATCAGCACGGCCGTGTCGTACACGTCCATGTACGCGTGATAGCGATTCAGCGCGAAGCCCGCGCCGGCGACCATCGCGAGGGCGAACAGCCAGTCGACGAGCGTCAGCCTGCGCAGGAACGGACGATCGTCGAACACGGCGACATCGGGGAGTCCCGAAGCCGGACGTTCCGTCTTGGCGGAGGCGTGGGAGGAAGTCTGTGTGAGGTCCATGATCTTACCGTGTTGAAACTTCCGAGCTCGATGTCTCGGATTGCGAATGCCGGGGCGCTTCATGCGCCGGGGACGGATCACCGGTCTCGGCCGGTTTCACACCGAGCGCCGCCGCGATCTGCGCGCGCGTGCGCACGAATTCCTTTTCGAAATCGAACGTGCGGCGGGCCGTGGACATCGCCATCAGCACGCTCGCCCCGCCTTGGCCCGAATCTTTGAGCCAGAACCAGAGCCGTCGTTCGCGCACGTAGAACATCGCGAAAATGCCCACAACGAGCAGAAGGCTGCCAAGATACACCAGATTTTTACCTGGCGCGCGCGTCAACTGGAATACCGAAGCTTGCACCTGCCTGAAGTTGTCCAGTTGCAGAAAGACCGGCGAACCGTACAGAAAGCTGTCGGAAAGCGCGTTGATCGACGACTGTACGAACGCGGCGTTCTTGTCATCCACTTTAGCCGCGGGCTGGCCGTTCTGCTCGCGGGAAATCTGCCAGACGTCCCACATCGCGCCTTCGAGCATGCGCATCAGCAAGCCGGCGGCTTTCTCCTGCTCACCCTTCGGCACCGATTTGTCGATGAACATCGCAATGCTCTGGAAGCCGCCGTTCATCTGAGGATTGCTCGCCGCCTTGCCGGTTTCGTCGGCGCCTGCGAAGAGATTCAGCACGCGAACCGCGCTCTCTTCCAGATGCTTCTGCAATTCGCCGTTTTCCTGCGGCACCGAGCGCAGCGCGAAACGGTGGGCGGCCTCGGCGCGCGTCGCGGGCGTGGCGAGCGCGGCGCGCAGGTCCATCCACTGTTTGATCGTGCCCTGTTCGTCGGCGGGAATGCGCAGATAGCGGAACGGATCGTTCGGACTCACGCGCATGCCGGCGAGGAACATGCGCTGACCGCTGACATCGACCGGCAACATGTAGTTGCTGTACTCGCGCGCCTGACCGTCCGTGCCGCGCACCTTGTATTGCACCGACGGGCCGATATTGCGCAGATCCGTTGGCTTCGATGTTTTCGCGCCGGAGCCGAGACGCTCGTCGAACGCATCGCGCAGGGTTTCCTTCTTGCCGACGCCGCGCGCGTCGGGTGCGCCGCTGCCATCGGTCATGTTCTCGACATTGATCGCGCGGAAGTCCGTGAATTCGACGGTTTCGCCCTGCGCGCCCGTGAACTGCGTGCCGATGGGCGCGGTGCCGCCGATCGTCCCGCTGAACGGCGAGGTCTTCGCGCTGCCGCCGGTCATCGGCCAGGCGGTCATGTCGAGCTTCGAGCCGCCGTCCTGAAAGCTCGACTGATAGATGGAAATGCCGTCGTAGGTGAACGGCTTGTTCACCTCGACGCGCGCTGGAATGCGCTTGCCCGTCTTGTGATCGATCACGACGATGTCGCTCGCAAAGAGCTTCGGCATGCCCGTCGAGTAGTAATCGACGATGAACTTGTTCAACTGGATCGAGAACGGCAAGTCCTGAATGATCGAACCGTCCTGCTGGTTCAGGATCGCCGTGCCGACGAACTGGCCTTCGGGCACCCACGCGTAGCCGCGAAACGTCGGGTTCGACGTCGACAGACGATGTCCCGGCGGAATGTCGTTGATGACGGCGTTGCTGTTGATCGGCGTCTTGTTGAACATCCACATCTGCAGTTTGATGGGCAGATTGCTGTCGAGCAGGCCGCCGACGCAGATCACGACGATCGCCAGATGCGCCGAGATATAGCCGATCTTCGTCATCGCGCCGCGCTTGGCGGTGATGAGCGTCGCGCCGTTGTCGGTCTCGCGCGTCTTGAAGCGGTAGCCCATCTTCGCGGACAGGCGTTCGAGCGTCGCCGCCGTTTGCGCGCGATCAGCCGTGACCGTGAACTCGCCCTTGTGATGGAACGCGCGCAGCCCACCTTCATGCACGCGATCCTTCCAGCTCTTGATGTCCGCGATCATCTTCGGGCTGTTGCGGATCACGCATAGCGACACCGAGATCACCAGGAAGATCAGGATCAGCATGAACCACCATGCGCTGTACACGGTGTAGATGCTCAAGCCACGGAAGATGTCCGCCCAGAACGGGCCGAACTGATTGACGTAGTTGGGATAGGGATCGTCCTGCGTAAGCACCGTGCCGATGACGCTCGCGATCGCCAGGATGACCAGCAACGCGATGGCGAAGCGCATCGAACTCACGAGTTCGACGAAATGCCTGATGGCCCGACGGCTCGACTTCGACTGCAAACCCGATGTGGTGACGCTCATTCAAACTCCGGCTGGACAGCAAAAAAGGGTGGAGACGCTGGCGGTCTTATCGACCGACGTCCCACCCTTTTCTTGTTTTTGCGCCGGTCTTCTCGGATCTTCCCGGGACCGGCTTCTAGTATGGGCAATTCTCCGTTTCGACGAGGAGAACCGCTGGACGCTGACTGCTGCGCGTTTAATGCAAACCGGCGATGTAGTCGGCAACCGCCTTCATCTCGGCTTCGTTCAGGCGCGAGGAAATCTGGTGCATCGGCTCGCTATTGTTGCGTTGTCCGGATGCGAAGGCGTTCAACTGCGCCACCGTGTAATCGCCCCATTGCCACGACAGCCGCGGATACTGCACCGGAATGCCCATGCCCGTCGCGCCGTGGCACGCCGCGCACGCCGGGACGCCCTTATCCGCGATGCCGCCACGGTAGATCTTCTGCCCCAGCGCGACGTCGTTCTTGTCGCGCGCGTAATTGGCCTTGGCCTTCTGCGACGCAAAGTATGCCGCCACGTTCACCATATCCTGATCCGATAGGGCGCCCGCTATACCCGCCATGATCGGATTGTTGCGCGCCGGCGCCTTTGCACCTGGCTGCGTCTTGTAGTCCTTCAACTGCTTGACGATGTACTCGGCGTGCTGACCCGCGAGCTTCGGAAACGCCGCGCCGGCGCTGTTGCCGTCCGCCGCGTGACACGCCGCGCATACCTGTGTCGCGATGGCCTGCCCGCGCGTCACATCCGGCTTTGCCGCTTGCGCGGGCTCGGCCGCATTCACCGACATCGATACTGCTAGTCCACTCAACCCTGCACCGAAAGCCGCCGCTGCCCGAATCACTACCAGAGACCTGTACAGTCGGTTCATTCGCGTACCCTGTTTTTCGTCTTGTGAGAATGTGAGGTTCTGCAAAAAACGACGGCGACCGATCATCGCCGCAAGATACCCTGCCTTCTGAACGAAGAGGCCCAAAAGTATGCCTCTGAAAACTGTCTCGCTCCTTGTGGGTGCCGCCTGCGGCTTGGGTCTTGCGTGCCCGCGCTGATCTTTAAAAATCCGTCGTATTGTACAATAACCCGCTACACGCAAAGACGCCAGTCGGGGCATGCCCAGTATTCGCCGGGTTCTCAAGGCTTCGGTTTTCGCAGCGCTTTCGATTGGACCCGCCCATGTCATTCCTGCTTCATCAATCCCGTTTCTTCACGACCGTCAACCACCTGCGCGATCTGCCGCCCACGCCGCAGCCCGAAATCGCATTCGCGGGCCGCTCGAACGCGGGTAAATCGACGGCGATCAATATTCTGTGCAACCAGAAGCGGCTCGCCTTCGCGAGTAAGACGCCGGGCCGCACGCAGCACATCAATTACTTCTCGGTCGGGCCGGAAGCCGCGCCGGTCGGCTATCTCGTCGATCTTCCCGGCTACGGTTACGCCGAAGTGCCTGGCGCCGCGAAGGAGCACTGGCAGCGGCTGCTGTCCACGTATCTGCAAAGCCGCGCGCAACTGCGCGGCATGATCCTGATGATGGATGCGCGCCGTCCGCTCACCGAGCTCGATCGGATCATGATCGACTGGTTCGCGCCGACCGGTAAGCCGATTCACTCGCTGCTCACCAAATGCGACAAATTGACGCGACAGGAGATGACCAACGCCCTGCGCGCAACGAAGAAATCGCTCGCCGAATACAAGGATGCCGGGTATCGCGGCGAGCTCACGGTTCAGCTTTTTTCCGCGCTCAAGCGTACCGGCCTCGATGAAGCGCACGAGCAGATCGAAGGCTGGCTGATGCCTGAAGAAGCCGGCGAGAACGCGTCGGAAGATGCGGCCGACTGAAGCGGCGAATGAAGCGCCGCATGCACGCGGCGGCATAAAAAAACCCGCCGCATGACGGCGGGTTAACAGCCTTATCGAATATCGACAGGCGCCCGCTCAGGGAGGAGAAGCGGGGAGTCCGGCGGCAAGCGCCTCGCTCGATCGGTATGATATACCATTGTCTCAAAACGGTTTCAGACACAGCCAAGTGCTTGTTCGGCAAGGTTTTAGCCGTGTCGAAAGCCGTTTTCGACGTCCCCGGAATACCCCTCCAAATTCGAGTCCAGACATGAGCTTCTACCCTCACCATCGCCCGCGCCGCATGCGCCGCGATGACTTCTCGCGCCGTCTGATGCGCGAAAACGTCCTCACGACGAACGACCTCATTTACCCCGTGTTCATCGTCGAAGGGACGAATGTGCGGCAGGCCGTGCCGTCGATGCCCGGCGTGGAGCGCACGTCCGTCGATCTGCTGATGAAGGTCGCAGAGCAGTGCGTCGAACTGGGCGTGCCGGTACTGTCGCTGTTTCCGGCGATCGAGCCGTCGATCAAGACGCCCGATGGCCGCGAAGCCACGAATCCCGAAGGTCTGATCCCGCGCGCCGTGCGCGAACTCAAGAAGAACTTCCCGATGCTCGGCGTGCTGACCGACGTCGCGCTCGATCCCTACACGAGTCACGGCCAGGACGGCGTGCTCGACGAAGAAGGCTACGTGAAGAACGACGAAACGAGCGAGATTCTCGTCGAGCAGGCGCGTACGCAGGCGGAAGCGGGCGTGGATATCGTCGCGCCTTCAGACATGATGGACGGACGCATCGGCGCGATCCGCGAAATGCTCGAGAGCGAAAGCCACATCCACACGCGCATCATGGCGTACGCGGCGAAGTACGCGTCGGCGTTCTATGGCCCGTTCCGCGATGCCGTCGGCTCGGCGGCGAATCTCGGCAAGAGCAACAAGATGACGTATCAGATGGACCCGGCCAACTCCGACGAAGCAATGCGCGAAGTGCGCATGGACATCGAGGAAGGCGCGGACATGGTGATGGTCAAGCCAGGGCTGCCGTATCTCGACATCGTGCGTCGCGTGAAGGACGAATTCCGCTTCCCGACGTACGCGTATCAGGTGAGCGGCGAGTACGCGATGATCAAGGCGGCCGCGCAGAACGGGTGGATCGATCATGACAAGGTCATGATGGAAGCGCTGCTCGCGTTCAAACGCGCAGGCGCGGACGGCGTGCTGACTTACTTCGCGCTGGACGCGGCGCGGATTCTTCGGGCGTCCAGGTAAGCGCCACGGGGCGATGCGAGCGCATCGCCCTTTTTTATCCGCTCAGTTTTTCGAGACTTTTCAGGAACGTGTCCGCCGATTCGTAGCCGACCACGCGAGCGACTTCGTTGCCTTGCGCATCGAAAAAGATGATTCCTGGCGGGCCGAACAACTTGAAGCGCTTGAGCAGAATCTGGTCGTTCACGTTGTTGGCGGTCACGTCCGCGCGCAGCAGATTCAATTGCGCAAGGCGCGCTTGCACGCGGGCATCGGAGAACGTCAGCTTCTCCATTTCCTTGCACGACACGCACCAGTCCGCGTAGAAGTCGAGCATCGCCGGGCGCGCTGCGGCCTTCACCGCCGAATCCAGTTCCGCCGACGAGCGCACCGGCGCGAAAGCCGGCCCTTGCGCTTGCGCGTTCGCTGCCGCAGACGCGTCGCCGCGGGAAGCCAGCACGGCGAGCGGACGAAGCGGATCCGTCGAACCCGCGGCCAGACCGACGAGCAGGGTCGCCGCCCAGATCGCGAACGCCGCGCCGAGGCCGCGTCCGAGCCGCTTCCAGACGCCGACAGACACACCCGCGCCCGACGAAAACAGTCCCAGCGACGCCGCTGCGATCAGCAGCCACAGCGCCGCGAGCAGCATTTGCGCGACGCCGCCGATGACCGGCCACACGATCCACAGCGCGGCCGCGAGTAAGAGCACGCCGAAGAACACTTTCACGCCATCCATCCACGCGCCGGCGCGCGGCAAGATCGAGCCCGCGCCCAGCCCGATGATCAGCAGCGGCACGCCGAGCCCGATGCCCATCGCGAAAAGCGCCGCGCCGCCGAGCGCCGCGTTGCCCGTATGGGCGATGAACGCGAGCACCGCGAAAAGCGGCGCCGTCATGCACGCACCGACGACGAGCGCCGACAGCGCGCCCATCACCGCGACCGCGGCGAACTTGCCGCCGCTGCGTCTCTGCGATGCCTCGTTGACGCCGCTTTGCCAGCGCTCGGGCAACGTTATATCGACGCCCGATATCAACGCAACGGCAAACGCCGCGAGCAGTGCGCCGAATGCGCCGAGCACCCACGGATTCTGCAGCCACGCGCCGAGGCTCTGACCGATCAGCGCGGCGGCGATACCGAGCACGGTGTACACGAGCGCCATGCCGATCACATAGGAGACGGACAGCGCAAATCCACGCGAGCGCGTCACGCGCGCGCCCTCGCCGACGATAATTGCGGACAGGATCGGGATCATCGGATATGAACACGGCAAGAGGCTCAGCACCGTGCCCGCAAGGAAATACAGTCCGACGACGGTGAAGAAGCCGCCGCCTTCGAGCATCGATTGCGCATAGTCGGCGCTGGTCGCGCGATCGAACCAAGAGCCGCCCGAGTCAGCGTGCGTGGCTGCGGCGGGCGCCGCGCCTGCGGGTTGCAGCGCGTCGCCGCGCACGCAATACGTCTTTTCCATCGGCGGATAGCAGATGCCGCCATCCGCGCAACCCTGCGAGGTCACTGCGAGCTCGAACGGTCCGCTCGCCTTCGTCACCGGGATGCGGATGAGCAACTCGCCGCGATACGTTTCGACGTTCTTGTCGAAGGTCTGATCGAAGTGGACTTTGCCTGCCGGCAGTTGCGCAGCGCCGACGGTCGCGTCGCCGCTTTTCACCGCGAACGCGAAACGTTCACGGTACATGTAGTAGCCGTCCGCGATCTTGTAGCGCACGTCGACCTCGCCCGGCTTTTCCGATGCGCTGAATTTGAACGCGACGTCGGGATCGAGAAAATCGTCGGCCGCGCGCGCGGCGCCCGAGAGCAACGCGAATGCCGTCAGGAACAGGAGCGCGCCGAAGAAACGCCGCGCGAAGAGACCGGAAGACTCAAACATGAAGAGGACGCTGCGTTTCTGCGTTGACCCATTGACCGTAGCCGGGCGAGGCATCGGCCTGCCAGGCGAGGATTTCGGGCGTTTCATACGGATGCCGACTCTCGACGAAGCGCTGCAGTTCTTCGCAGCGCGCAACGCTCGTCTTGAACAGCAACTGCACTTCTTGCGACGACTCCAGCGCGCCTTTCCAATGGTATTGCGACGACACCGACCCGAGCTTCGTCACGCACGCGGCGAGGCGCGATTCCAGCGCGGCCTGCGCGAGCGCATCGGCAGCGGCGGCATCGGGCAGCGTGGAAAGCATCAAAACGACGGGGACGTTCACTTGCAAAACTCCGAAAGACGCGCAAAGCCAGCCACATATCGTAGCATTGCCGGCTGACACGTACTTTGACGTATCGGCGCGCTGAGACGTCGCACCCGAAAAGCAAAAAGGCCAAGCTTCGAGCCTGGCCTTTCTGCGAACAACCGAAAACGGGATTTATTCCGCTTCTTGCACTTCTTCCGTCTCTTCGACTTCCGGGCGATCCATCAACTGGACCAGCGCCATCGGCGCGTTGTCGCCGACACGGAAACCGAACTTCAGGATGCTGAGGTAGCCACCCGGACGGTTCGCGTAGCGCGGGCCGAGGACGTCGAACAGCTTCGCAACGGAATCACGATCGCGCAGGCGGTTGAACGCCAGACGACGGTTCGCGAGCGACGGCTTCTTGCCCAGCGTGATGAGGGGCTCGACGACCTTGCGCAGTTCCTTGGCCTTCGGCAGCGTCGTCTTGATGACTTCGTGCTCGATGAGCGAATTCGACATATTGCGGAGCATTGCCAGACGATGGCTGCTCGTGCGGTTCAGTTTCCGCAGACCATGCTTATGACGCATTTTTCAGCTTCCTATAACGAGTTTAGAGCCAGCTCTTCTATTGCTCCCTGACTGCGGGGCACGGGCCGGTCGGAGAAAAAGCAAGACGCGGATTTTAAAGGAAAATCCACGTCTTTGCCAGTAACGCCTGTGACGTCCGACTTACTTGTCCAAACCAGCCGGCGGCCAGTTTTCGAGCTTCATACCGAGCGTCAGACCGCGCGAAGCCAGCACTTCCTTGATTTCATTCAGCGACTTGCGGCCCAGGTTCGGCGTCTTGAGCAGCTCGTTTTCCGTGCGCTGGATCAGATCGCCGATGTAGTAGATGTTCTCGGCCTTCAGGCAGTTCGCGGAACGAACCGTGAGTTCCAGATCATCGACCGGACGCAGCAGGATCGGATCGATCTGCGGCGCGCGCGACGGCGCTTCCGCTGCCGCTTCGGTACCTTCGAGGGCCGCGAACACCGACAACTGATCGACCAGGATGCGAGCCGACTGGCGGATCGCTTCTTCCGGCGAGATCACGCCGTTGGTCTCGATGTTCATCACGAGCTTGTCGAGGTCGGTACGCTGTTCGACACGCGCGCTTTCCACGGCGTAGCTCACGCGGCGAACCGGCGAGAACGACGCGTCCAGCACGATACGGCCGATGATCTTCGCCGACTCTTCGCCGTAACGGCGCACGTTGCCCGGCACATAGCCGCGGCCTTTTTCGATCTTGATCTGAACGTCGAGCTTGCCGCCCTTCGACAGGTGCGCGACCACGTGCTCGGGATTGATGACCTCGCAGTCGTGCGCGAGTTCGATATCGCCGGCCGTGACGACGCCTTCGCCTTCCTTGCGCAGCGTCACCGTGACTTCGTCGCGGTTGTGCAGCTTGAAGACGACGCCCTTCAGGTTCAGCAGCAGGTTGACCACATCCTCTTGCACACCATCGAGCGTCGAGTATTCGTGCACGACGCCTGCGATCGTCACTTCGGTCGGCGCGTAGCCGATCATCGACGACAGCAGCACGCGCCGAAGCGCGTTACCCAAGGTGTGGCCATAGCCGCGTTCGAACGGCTCCATAACCACTTTCGCATGGTTCTCACCAAGCGATTCAACTGCAATGATCTTGGGCTTCAACAAACTGGTTTGCATAGGTTTTCCTTTTCAATACCCTCGGCTCGTTACGCCGATAAGGCTGACCGGTGACAACCTGAAAATAAACAGCCGAGGCCACCTCTTGCCACGAGCAATCAGCCTCCCCGGCTGTCCATCCATTACCGCCGCGATTAACGCGAATACAATTCGACGATCAGGCTTTCGTTGATGTCGCCGGCGATATCGCTACGCTCGGGCATCGACTTGAACGTGCCTTCGAACTTCTTCTCGTCGACCGACACCCAGCTCGGCATGCCGCCTTGCTGCGCCAGCGAGAGCGCTTCGACGATACGAGCCTGCTTGCGCGACTGCTCGCGCACGGACACGACGTCGCCCGACTTCACTTGCAGCGACGGAATGTTCGCGACTTGGCCGTTCACCATGATCGCCTTGTGGCTGACGAGCTGACGAGCTTCAGCGCGCGTCGAGCCGAAGCCCATGCGATAGACGACGTTGTCGAGACGCGACTCGAGCAATTGCAGCAGGTTTTCGCCCGTCGGGCCCTTGCGGCGGTCGGCTTCAGCGAAGTAGCGGCGGAACTGACGTTCCAGCACACCGTAGATACGCTTCACTTTCTGCTTTTCGCGCAACTGGGTGCCGTAGTCGGACGTACGCGCGCCCGACGTGCGGCCGTGCTGGCCGGGCTTGCTGTCGAGCTTGCACTTGTCGGCGAGGGAGCGGCGTGCGCTCTTCAGGAACAGATCGGTGCCTTCACGGCGGGACAGCTTTGCTTTGGGACCGGTATAGCGTGCCACGTTGCATCCTTAAATATTGATCACGCAGACTTCCGTTGAACTTCGGTCTGCGCTAGTCCGAACCCTTTGGGCCGAACGGTGGGCTTAGTCAAAACTTACTAACGCACGAAACCCGTCGATACTCGCGCATCGACAGGCAACATGCGGTTGCGTCGACGTATTAGATACGACGGCGCTTCGGCGGACGGCAGCCGTTGTGCGGGACCGGCGTCACGTCGGAGATCGCGGTGATCTTGATGCCAAGACCATGCAGCGCGCGCACCGCCGATTCGCGGCCAGGACCGGGGCCCTTGATCCGCACTTCGAGGTTCTTCACGCCGTATTCCATTGCCACGCGGCCAGCCGACTCGGCTGCGACCTGAGCTGCGAAGGGAGTCGATTTACGCGAACCCTTGAAGCCCTGACCACCCGAGGTCGCCCAAGCGAGCGCGTTACCTTGACGGTCGGTGATCGTGATAATGGTGTTGTTGAACGACGCGTGAACGTGAACCACGCCCTCGGCGACGTTCTTCTTGACCTTCTTGCGAACGCGTTGCGCCGCGGAGTTGTTCGAAGCCTTAGCCATTACGTTTTCCTGTAACTGTCAGTTCCGCTTACTTCTTCAGCGATTGCGCTGCACGACGCGGACCCTTGCGCGTACGGGCATTCGTGCGCGTGCGCTGGCCACGCAGGGGCAGGCCCTTGCGATGGCGCATGCCGCGGTAGCAACCCAAGTCCATCAGGCGCTTGATGTTCATCGTCACTTCACGGCGCAGGTCGCCTTCGACGATGAACTTGCCCACTTCGTCACGCAGCTTTTCGAGGTCTGCGTCGGTAAGGTCCTTGACCTTCTTCGAAAATTCCACACCAGCTGCCGTGCAAATGCCGCGGGAACGCGTGCGACCGATGCCGAAGATTGCCGTCAGGCCGATCTCGGTATGCTGGTGATTCGGGATGTTAACCCCTGCGATACGAGCCATTGTTTTTCCTCAAACAAAAAGCGCAAGCAAAAGCGCGGCGTTCAGCCTTGACGCTGTTTGTGGCGCGGATCAGAGCTGCAAATCACGCGCACAACGCCCTTGCGCTTGATGATCTTGCAATTGCGGCAAATGCGCTTAACCGATGCCATCACTTTCATGATATTACCCTTTTTTCAAATCACTTCGCCCGGAACACGATCCGTGCACGAGACAGATCGTAAGGCGTCAATTCAACCGTAACCTTGTCGCCCGGCAGGATGCGGATGTAGTGCATCCGCATCTTTCCGGAAATATGTCCCAGGACGACATGGCCATTTTCCAATTTCACCCGGAAAGTAGCGTTGGGCAGGTTTTCGATGACCTCACCCTGCATCTGGATAACATCGTCTTTGGCCATAGTCCTTATTAACGCATCGGGACGTTGCCACCCTTGAAGTTTGCCTTCTTGAGCAGCGATTCATATTGTTGCGACATAACGTACGACTGCACCTGAGCCATGAAGTCCATCGTGACGACGACAATGATCAGCAGCGACGTTCCACCAAAATAAAACGGCACGTTCCAGCGCAATACCAGAAACTCAGGCAGCAGGCACACGAATACGATGTAGATCGCACCAGCCAGCGTCAGACGCGTGAGGATGCGGTCGATATATCGTGCAGTCTGATCGCCCGGACGGATACCCGGAACGAAAGCACCGCTCTTCTTCAAGTTGTCGGCGGTCTCACGGCTGTTGAACACCAGTGCGGTGTAAAAGAAGCAGAAGAAGACAATCGCCAACGCATACAGCAGCACGTACACGGGTTGACCGGGCTTCAGCGCCTCGGCCACGCTGTGCAGCGTGTTCGCGAACCAGTTGGTGCGCGTACCCGAACTGAACCAGTTCAGGATGGTTGCCGGGAAGAGGATGATCGACGACGCGAAGATCGGCGGAATCACACCCGACATGTTCAACTTCAGCGGCAGATGAGACGACTGTCCGCCGTAAATCTTGTTACCGACCTGGCGCTTCGCGTAGTTCACGAGGATCTTGCGCTGACCACGTTCGATGAACACGACCAGATACGTGACCGCCGCGATCAGAACCACGATGATGATCGCCGAGATGATGCTCATCGAACCGGTGCGAACCAGCTCGAACAGACCACCGATTGCGTTCGGAAAGCCCGCCGCGATACCACCGAAGATGATGATCGAGATGCCGTTGCCGAGACCGCGTTCCGTGATCTGCTCACCGAGCCACATCAGGAACATCGTGCCCGTCACTAGCGTGACGACCGTCGTCAGCCGGAACACCATGCCGGGGTCCAGCACCAGAGCCGGCTGATTTTCCAGCGCGACTGCAATACCGAACGCCTGAAAGGTCGCTAGAACCACGGTGAAGATTCGCGTGTACTGCGTGATCTTCCGTTGTCCTGCCTGCCCTTCCTTCTTCAACGCCTCCATCTGCGGCGACACGATCGACAGCAACTGCATGATGATCGACGCCGAAATGTAGGGCATGATGCCCAGCGCAAAGATCGTGAATCGCGACAGAGCGCCACCCGAGAACATGTTGAACATGCCGAGGATGCCGCCCGACTGGCTTTGGAAAAGCTTCGCCAGTTGATCCGGATCGATGCCGGGTACCGGAATATGCGCACCAATGCGGTAGACGATCAACGCCAGCAGCAGGAACACTGCACGCCGACGCAGATCGCCAAATTTCGCCGCGCTTCGACCGGTTTTTGCGAGACTCGGGCTGTTAGCCAAGTACCTTCTCCGATGCTAGTGCTAGTAACGGCGATTAGCGCGTTACTCGGCGAACGAGCCGCCAGCGGCTTCGATTGCCTCGCGGGCGCCCTTCGTTGCCGTCAGGCCCTTCACCGTGACCTTGCGCGTGATCTCGCCGGTCTTGATGATCTTCGCGCTCTTGATGAGCTCGCCGACCAGACCTGCTTGCTTCAACGCCAGCAGATCGATTTCGTCGACCGGCAGCTTCTCGAGATCAGCCAGGCGCACTTCACCGACGAATTCCTTCGTCAGCGACGTGAAGCCACGCTTCGGCAGACGACGCTGCAGAGGCATCTGACCGCCTTCGAAGCCGACCTTGTGAAAGCCGCCCGAACGCGATTTCTGACCCTTGTGACCGCGACCAGCGGTCTTGCCGAGGCCCGAGCCGATACCGCGACCGACGCGACGCTTAGCGTGCTTCGCGCCTTCCGCCGGCTTCAGGTTATTCAATTCCATGTTCAACTCCTTGGATCCGTAGGTCGCGCTCAGGCGATGACCTTAACGAGGTACGAGACCTTGTTGATCATCCCGCGCACTGCCGGCGTGTCCTGCAGCTCGGAAACCGAGTTCAGGCGACGCAGGCCGAGGCCACGCACCGTTGCGCGGTGCGATTCGCGGGTCCCGATCAGGCTCTTGACGAGCTGAACCTTGACAGTTTTTTCAGACATGGTGACCACCTTAGCCCAGAATGTCTTCGACGGACTTACCACGCTTCGCCGCGATGTCTGCCGGGGTCGACTGCTTGCGCAGGCCGTCCAGCGTCGCACGAACGAGGTTGTACGGGTTCGTCGAACCGTGGCTCTTGGCCACGACGTTTTGCACGCCCATCACGTCGAACACTGCGCGCATCGGGCCGCCAGCGATCACGCCAGTACCGTCCTTCGCCGGAGCGAGGAGGACTGCCGATGCGCCGTGCTTGCCGTGCACTTCGTGTTGCAGCGTGCCGTTCTTCAGGGGCACCTTGAACATGTTGCGGCGGGCCTGTTCCATTGCCTTCTGAACAGCGACCGGAACTTCTTTGGCCTTGCCCTTGCCCATGCCGATCCGGCCATCGCCGTCGCCAACCACGGTCAGTGCGGCGAAGCCGAGAATACGGCCACCCTTCACGACCTTGGTCACGCGGTTGACCGAAATCATCTTTTCGCGCAGGCCGTCGTCGCGTTCGTCAGCCTGAACTTTCGCTTGCATCTTTGCCATGACGAATTCTTCCCTTAGAACTTGAGCCCGGCTTCACGCGCCGCATCAGCCAGCGCCTTCACGCGGCCGTGGTAGCGGAAACCCGAGCGGTCAAAGGCGACGGATTCGATGCCGGCAGCCTTGGCCTTTTCGGCGATACGCTTTCCGATCAGGGTCGCGGCATTGACGTTGCCGCCCTTGCCCGACTTGTCGGCGAGTTCGGCGCGCACTTCAGCTTCGAGCGTCGAGGCGCTTGCCACGACCTTCGTACCGCATGCCGAGAACACTTGCGCGTAGATATGCGTATTCGTGCGATGCACGGCCAGACGCGGAACCTGCAGCTCAGCGATCTTGATACGCGTCTGACGAGCGCGGCGCAGGCGAGATTGAGTCTTATCCATGATTGCGCACCCTTACTTCTTCTTCGTTTCTTTGAGGATCACGACCTCGTCGGAATAGCGCACGCCCTTGCCCTTGTACGGCTCAGGCGGACGATAGCCGCGCACTTCTGCTGCGGTCTGTCCGACTTTCTGCTTGTCGATGCCCTTGATCACGATTTCGGTCTGCGACGGGGTTTCAGCCTTGACGCCTTCCGGCATCTGGTGCACCACCGGGTGCGAGAAACCCAGCGACAGATTCAGCTTGTCGCCCTGCGCTTGCGCACGATAACCGACGCCAACCAGCGTCAGCTTGCGCTCGAAACCCTTGGTAACGCCCTGCACCATGTTCGCCACCAGGGCGCGCATCGTGCCGGACATCGCGTTTGCTTCACGGCTTTCGTCGGCCGGAGCCAACTTCAGCGTGCCGTTGTCGTTCGTCACGGTCACCAGCTTGTTCGCCGGTTGCGAGATCGTGCCGAGCGGGCCCTTAACGGTGATGACGTCGCCCTTGATGGCCACTTCCGCGCCTTGCGGCAGCGCGATCGGGCTTTTACCTACTCGAGACATGTTTCTTCTCCTTAGGCGTTAAGCGACGTAGCAGATGACTTCGCCACCGACGCCGTTCTGGCGCGCCTTGCGGTCGGTCATCACACCCTTCGGCGTCGACACGATTGCAACGCCCAGGCCGTTCATGACCTGCGGAATGTCGTTGCGACCGCGGTACACGCGCAGGCCAGGCTTCGAAACGCGCTCGAGGCGCTCGATCACCGGACGGCCAGCGTAGTACTTCAACGCGATATTCAATTCGATCTTCGCGCCTTCAGCCTTCACTGCGAAGTCGTCGATATAACCTTCGTCCTTCAAAACCTGCGCAATCGCAACCTTGACTTTCGACGAGGGCATAGTCACCGAAACCTTCTCGACCATCTGCGCATTGCGGATGCGAGTCAGCATATCGGCGATAGGATCACTCATGCTCATTTATGTTTCTCCTATTACCAGCTCGCCTTGGTCAGGCCAGGGATTTCGCCGCGGAAAGCGATTTCACGAATCTTGCCGCGTGCGAGTCCGAACTTGCGGAACGTGCCACGCGGACGACCCGTGATCGCGCAGCGGTTACGCTTGCGAGTGGGGTTCGAGTTACGCGGCAGTTGTTGCAGCGCCAGACGCGCGAGGTAGCGCTCTTCGTCCGACTTGCTTGCGTCGTCGATCACAGCCTTCAGCTCAGCACGCTTCGGAGCGTACTTGGCTGCCAGGCGCGCGCGCTTCTTTTCACGTTCGATCAGTGCCAGTTTAGCCACGGTAACCTCAGTTTCTGAACGGGAACTTGAAGCCGGCGAGCAGTGCCTTTGCTTCTTCGTCGGTCTTCGCGGTGGTCGTGATGCTGATGTTCAGCCCACGCAGCGCGTCGATCTTGTCGTAGTCGATTTCGGGGAAAATGATCTGCTCTTTCACACCGATGTTGTAGTTACCGCGGCCGTCGAACGCCTTGCCCGACACGCCGCGGAAGTCGCGCACGCGGGGCAGCGCGACCGTCACGAAACGGTCCAGGAATTCGTACATGGCATTGCCACGCAGGGTAACCATCGTGCCAATCGGGTAGCCTTCGCGGATCTTGAAACCAGCGATTGCCTTACGCGACTTCGTGATGACAGGCTTTTGACCCGCGATCTTCGTGAGGTCGCCAACGGCGTGCTCAAGCACCTTCTTGTCAGCGACGGCTTCCCCAAGACCCATGTTCAGGGTGATCTTGGTGAGGCGCGGCACTTCCATAACCGACTTGTAACCGAACTTTTCGACCAGTTCCGGTACAACCTTTTCTTTGTAAATCTCTTGCAGACGAGCCATTTTTAACTCCGCGTCAGGCGTTCAACGTGGCGCCGGTCGACTTCAAGAAGCGAACCTTCTTGCCGTCTTCGACCTTGATGCCAACGCGCGATGCCTTGCCGTTCGCGTCGACCAATGCGACGTTCGAAATATGCAGCGGCATCGTTTTGGCTTCCACGCCGCCCGTCGTACCCTTCATCGGGTTCGGCTTCACGTGCTTCTTGACGAGGTTGATGCCCTCGACGGTCACACGGTCGTCCGCAACGACCAGCACGGTGCCGCGCTTGCCCTTGTCCTTGCCGGTGGTGACGATGACTTCGTCACCCTTGCGAATCTTATTCATCGCGACTCCTTACAGCACTTCCGGAGCGAGCGAAACGATCTTCATGAATCGTTCGCTACGCAGTTCACGCGTAACCGGCCCGAAAATACGCGTGCCGATCGGCTCGAGCTTCGTGTTCAGCAGAACGGCGGCATTGCCGTCGAACTTGATGAGCGAGCCATCCTGGCGACGCACGCCCTTGGCCGTACGAACGACCACGGCGTTGTAGATTTCGCCCTTTTTGACGCGTCCGCGCGGCGTCGCTTCCTTGACGGTCACCTTGATGATGTCGCCAATGCTTGCGTAACGACGCTTCGAGCCGCCGAGCACCTTGATGCACATGACTTCACGCGCACCCGTGTTGTCGGCCACTTCAAGCCGAGTTTCGGTCTGGATCATGGTTTATCTTTCCCAACTTAATCCGATTGCACCACCATGGCACAGCCGGTCAGTCTTGGTCCCGTCAGCCAAATGGCTGCTTGGGTTAGAACAGGCAGCAACGGCAGACGAAACCCGCCATCGCAATCCGGTGAATCTGTCGGCACAGGCTGGCGCCCGAACCGGCTTCCCCCACCAATTTCGCCCGCGACGGGGCTCCCACAAAGAGGGAAGACCGAGATTATAACAAATAATCTCGGTCTTGCAAGCGAAACTTACTGCGATACAGCTACTTACAGCATCGCTGTCCTACAACTTCAGCTTTAGATCACGCGAGCGGCTTCGACCAGCTTCGACACAACCCAGGCTTTCGTCTTCGAAATCGGACGAGTTTCCTGGATTTCGACGAGATCGCCTTCGTTGTACGTGTTCGCGTCGTCATGCGCGTGATACTTCTTCGAACGCACGACGTACTTGCCGTAGATCGGATGCTTCACGCGGTGCTCGACCAGAACGGTGACCGTCTTGTCCATCTTATTGCTGACGACCTTGCCGACCAGCGTCCGCTTGAGCGAGGTTTTTACGCTATCGTTCATTTCTGGTTCGCCTTCTCGGTCATGACGGTGCGCACGCGTGCGATGTCGCGACGGACCTTCTTCAGCTGGCTCGTGTTCGTGAGCTGCTGGGTCGCGAGTTGCATACGCAAGCCAAATTGCGCCTTGAGCAGATCCGACAGCTCCTTGTTGAGCGCGGCCTGGTCTTTCTGGCGAAGTTCAGTTGCCTTCATCATTTACTCCTTAGGCGCCGAGCTGACGGACCACGAAGTTCGTCTTGAGCGGCAGCTTGGCTGCGGCCAGACGGAACGCTTCGCGCGCCAGTTCTTCGGAGACACCGTCCATTTCGTACAGCATCTTGCCCGGTTGAATTTCAGCGACGTAGTACTCCGGGTTACCCTTACCGTTACCCATACGCACTTCGGCCGGCTTTTGCGAAATCGGCTTGTCCGGGAAGATACGGATCCAGATCCGGCCGCCACGCTTGATGTGACGCGTCATTGCACGACGCGCCGCTTCGATCTGACGCGCGGTCAAACGGCCGCGACCGATAGCCTTCAGACCGTATTCACCGAACGACACCGCGTTTCCGCGCGTCGCCTTGCCGGTGTTACGACCTTTTTGCTCTTTGCGATACTTTCTGCGTTTCGGTTGCAGCATCGTTATTCTCCAGTCTTCGCGTCACCGCCAGCGCGACGGGGTGCACCACGACGCGCGCCAGCCGGAGCGCCTTCACCGTCACGGCGCGGACGGCGATCGCCACCCGGACGTGCGTTGCGGCGCGGACGCTTTTCTTCAGCCACTTCTTCCACCACCGGCGCTTCGTTGCGGCCCAGCGTGTCGCCCTTGTAGACCCACACCTTCACGCCGATGATGCCGTACGTGGTCTTCGCTTCCGACGTCGCGTAGTCGATATCGGCGCGCAGCGTATGGAGGGGCACGCGACCTTCGCGATACCACTCGGTACGAGCGATTTCGATACCGTTCAGACGGCCCGCGCTCATGATCTTGATGCCTTGAGCGCCAAGACGCATCGCGTTTTGCATCGCGCGCTTCATCGCGCGGCGGAACATGATCCGGCGCTCGAGCTGCTGCGTGATGGAATCAGCGATCAGCTGAGCATCGGTTTCCGGCTTGCGAATCTCTTCGATGTTGACGTGAACCGGAACGCCCATGCGCTTCTGCAGTTCAGCCTTCAGCGATTCGATGTCCTCGCCCTTCTTGCCGATGACAACGCCCGGACGCGAACTGTAAATCGTGATGCGCGCGTTCTTCGCCGGACGCTCGATGACGACCCGACCGACAGAAGCGTTCTTCAGCTTCTTCTTCAGGTATTCACGAACACCGATGTCTTCCTGCAACATCGCCGCGAAATTGTTGTTGTTCGCGTACCAGCGCGAAGCCCAATTGCGGCTGACGGCCAAACGGAAGCCAGTCGGATGAATTTTCTGTCCCATCGTTGGCTCCTTAATTCCCGACCGTCACAGTGATGTGACAGGATTGCTTCTCGATGCGGTTACCGCGACCCTTTGCGCGTGCGGTGAAACGCTTCAGCGAAGCAGCCTTGTCGACGTAGATGCTCGTGATCTTGAGCTCGTCGATGTCGGCGCCTTCGTTGTGTTCCGCATTCGCGATCGCAGACAGCACGACCTTCTTGACGATACCCGCCGCCTTCTTCGGCGAGAACGTCAGAACGTTCAGCGCCTTGTCGACCGGCAAACCACGAATCTGGTCAGCCACAAGGCGCGTCTTCTGCGCCGAGATGCGGGCACCGCGATGAATTGCTTTCACTTCCATCTTGATTGCCCCTTATTTCTTGGCCTTCTTGTCGGCCGCGTGACCCTTGAACGTACGGGTCAGTGCGAACTCGCCAAGTTTATGGCCGACCATGTTTTCCGTGACATAAACCGGAACGTGTTGACGGCCGTTGTGAACGGCGATCGTCAGGCCGATGAAGTCCGGCAGAATCGTCGAGCGACGCGACCAGGTCTTGATCGGCTTCTTGTCACGCGTGGACGCAGCCGTCTCAACTTTCTTCAGCAAATGAGCGTCGCAGAACGGACCTTTTTTAGCAGAACGTGTCATTGCCTACTCCTTAACGCTTGTGACGGCGCTGGACGATCATCGTCGTCGTGCGCTTGTTGCTGCGGGTGCGATAACCCTTCGTCGGCGTGCCCCACGGGCTCACCGGATCGCGACCTGCTGCAGTACGGCCTTCACCACCACCGTGCGGGTGATCGATCGGGTTCATTGCAACACCACGCACCGTCGGACGGATACCGCGCCAGCGATTCGCACCGGCCTTACCGATCTGGCGGAGGCTGTGCTCTTCGTTGCCCACTTCGCCGATGGTCGCGCGGCACTCGACGTGCACGCGGCGAATCTCACCCGAACGCAGGCGCACTTGAGCATAGACGCCCTCGCGCGCCAGCAGCATGGCGGACGTGCCAGCCGAACGCGCCATTTGCGCGCCCTTGCCCGGCAGCATCTCGATGCAGTGGATCGTCGTACCGACCGGGATGTTGCGGATCGGCAGGGCGTTGCCTGCGCGGATCGGCGCTTCCGAACCGGACATCAGCTGCGTGCCGACCGTCACGCCCTTCGGCGCGATGATGTAGCGACGCTCGCCGTCTGCGTACAGAACCAGCGCGATGTTCGCGCTACGGTTCGGGTCATACTCGAGACGCTCGACCTTTGCCGGGATGCCGTCCTTGTTGCGACGGAAATCGACGATACGATAGTGTTGCTTGTGACCACCGCCCTGGTGACGCGTGGTGATACGGCCGTTGTTGTTACGGCCCGCCGACTTGGATTGCGAGTCGAGCAGCGCTGCGTGCGGCTTGCCCTTATGCAGATCCTTGTTGACGATCTTGACCATCGCGCGGCGACCCGGCGAGGTCGGCTTAACTTTCACGATTGCCATGATTACTTGGCCTCCGCTTCAAAGTTGATTTCCTGGCCGGGCTTCAGGCAGACGTACGCCTTCTTCACGTCCTTGCGCTTGCCGTTGAAGCGGCCAAAGCGCTTTGCCTTGCCCTTCGTGACGAGCACATTGACGGAATTGACTTCGACCTTGAACAGCAGCTCGACAGCAGCCTTCACTTCCTGCTTCGTGGCGTCCGGCGCGACTTCGAACACGACTTGTTCGTTCTTGTCGGCAACCAGCGTCGCCTTTTCGGAGATCACCGGCGCGAGCAGAACTTGCATCAAACGATGATCGTTTTTGCGAACTTCGCTCATGACAGCAACTCCTCGATCTGAGCGACCGCAGCCTTCGTGATCAGCACTTTCTTGAAGTAGATCAGCGAGAGCGGGTCGGCGTAACGCGGCTCGACAACGGCCACATGGGCCAGATTGCGCGACGCGAGGTACAGGTTTTCGTCAACCGTATCGGTGATGACCAACACGGAGTCGAGACCCATCGCCTTGAATTTTTCGGCCAGCAGCTTGGTCTTCGGCGCTTCGAGCACGAAGTCTTCAACCACGGCGATACGGCCTTCGCGAGCCAACTGCGAGAAGATCGAGCGGAGACCCGCGCGATGCATCTTCTTGTTGACCTTGTGCGAGAAGTTCTCTTCCGGCGAATTCGGGAAGATGCGACCACCGCCGCGCCACAACGGGCTCGACGACATACCGGCACGAGCGCGACCCGTACCCTTCTGGCGCCACGGCTTCTTGGTGGTGTGCTTGACCTGCTCGCGGTCCTTCTGCGCGCGGTTGCCGCTACGTGCGTTCGCCTGATAGGCGACGACGACCTGGTGAATCAGGGCTTCGTTGTAATCGCGACCGAACACGACGTCCGATGCGTTCACGCCAGCGCCTTCCTGACCATTGGCATTCAGGAGCTTAAGTTCCATTATTTCGCTCCTTTCACAGCACGCGTCTTGACGGCCGGGGTCACGAAGACCTTGCCGCCCTTCGCACCCGGAACAGCACCGCGGACGAGCAGCAGATTGCGCTCAGCGTCGATGCGGGCGATTTCGAGGTTTTGAACCGTCACGGTCTCGTCACCGAGGTGGCCGGTCATGCGCTTGCCCGGGAACACGCGACCCGGATCCTGCGCCATACCGATCGAACCCGGAACGTTGTGCGAACGCGAGTTACCGTGCGTCGCGCGACCCGAGGCGAAGTTGTAGCGCTTGATCGTGCCGGCGTAGCCCTTACCGATCGACGTGCCTTGCACATCGACCTTCTGGCCGACTTCGAAGATATCCGTAGCGATGACAGCGCCGTTCGACAGTTCACCTGCCTTGGCTGCATCGATATGGAATTCCTTGAGGATTTCACCGGCTTGAACACCGGCTTTGGCGAGATGACCCGCCAGCGGCTTCGTCACGCGCGATGCGCGGCGAGCACCGAATGCAACCTGAACGGCGGTATAACCATCCGTTTCAACGGTCTTGATCTGCGTCACGCGGTTGTCCGACACGTCCAGCACGGTGACGGGGATCGAGTCCCCTTCAGGCGTGAAGATACGGGTCATGCCAACCTTGCGACCTACGAGTCCAAGGCTCATCGTTTTCTCCATTCCCGACTGCGATTGGTCGGGGCTGATTTACAAATGCCGGCTTCGTTACGAGAAACTGGGCCGGCTATCTTGCGCCTTTGCATGTGCATGGGCGCGAAAAGCCTTGGAGTATAACAAGGCTTTTCGAATCCCGCAAGCAATCAAAGACTTAGCTCCGTCTGGCAGGCCAGCGGAGCTCTGAAGACTTACTGCAGCTTGATTTCGACGTCGACGCCAGCCGGCAGGTCGAGCTTCATCAGCGCGTCGACGGTCTTGTCCGTCGGATCGACGATGTCCATCAGGCGCTGGTGGGTACGGATTTCGAGCTGGTCGCGCGACGTCTTGTTGACGTGCGGCGAACGCAGGATGTCAAAACGCTGAATACGCGTCGGCAGCGGCACCGGGCCACGGACGATCGCGCCAGTCCGCTTCGCCGTATCGACGATTTCAGCTGCCGATTGATCGATCAGACGATAGTCGAAAGCCTTCAGACGAATGCGGATTTTCTGGTTCTGCATGACGATTCCTTGAAAAGAGCGAGGCGGTATTGCACCGCACATTGGCAAAAGAGCATGGGACCGGGCGCTCGCGGAGAGCGAACGCCCGGTCCCGGTAGGTACTGCTACTGCTTTACTTCGAGTTCAATCGAGCAAGCCCGATATCTTACTCGATAATCTTCGCCACGACACCGGCGCCGACGGTACGGCCGCCTTCGCGGATTGCGAAGCGCAGACCTTCTTCCATGGCGATCGGGGCGATCAGCTTGACCGTGATCGACACGTTGTCGCCCGGCATCACCATTTCCTTGTCCTTCGGCAGCTCGATCGAGCCCGTCACGTCCGTTGTACGGAAGTAGAACTGCGGACGGTAGTTGTTGAAGAACGGCGTGTGACGGCCGCCTTCGTCCTTGCTCAGCACGTACACTTCAGCCGTGAAGTGCGTGTGCGGCGTGATCGAACCCGGCTTGGCCAGAACCTGGCCGCGCTCCACGTCTTCACGCTTCGTGCCGCGCAGCAGGATACCGACGTTGTCGCCTGCCTGACCTTGGTCGAGCAGCTTGCGGAACATTTCCACGCCCGTGCAGGTCGTCTTCACCGTCGGCTTGATACCGACAATTTCGATTTCCTCGCCGACCTTCACCACGCCGCGCTCGACGCGGCCCGTCACCACCGTGCCGCGGCCCGAGATCGAGAACACGTCTTCCACCGGCATCAGGAACGAACCGTCCACAGCGCGCTCCGGCGTCGGGATGTACGTGTCCAGCGCATCGGCCAGGTTCATGATCGCCACTTCGCCCAGCTCGCCCGTGTCGCCTTCCAGCGCCAGCTTTGCCGAACCCTTGATGATCGGGGTGTCGTCGCCCGGGAAGTCGTACTTCGAGAGAAGCTCGCGCACTTCCATTTCGACGAGCTCGAGCAGCTCGGCGTCGTCCACCATGTCGCACTTGTTCAGGAACACGATGATGTACGGCACGCCAACCTGACGGGCCAGCAGGATGTGCTCACGCGTTTGCGGCATCGGGCCGTCAGCGGCCGAGCACACCAGGATCGCGCCGTCCATCTGCGCGGCGCCCGTGATCATGTTCTTCACATAGTCAGCGTGGCCCGGGCAGTCGACGTGTGCGTAGTGGCGGTTAGCCGTTTCGTACTCGACGTGCGCGGTGTTGATCGTGATACCACGTGCCTTTTCTTCCGGCGCCGCGTCGATCTGGTCGTACGCCTTGGCTTCGCCGCCGAACTTCTTGGTCAGCACCGTCGTGATCGCTGCCGTCAGCGTGGTCTTGCCGTGGTCAACGTGACCGATCGTGCCCACGTTCACGTGCGGCTTGGTCCGCTCGAATTTACCTTTTGCCATGATTACCTTCGTTCAAAGTTTGGTTATCGGTTAAAGCTTGTGGCTTGCGCCGAATTACTTGCGGGCTTACTTGCCCTTGGCGTTGATGATCGCGTCGGCGACGTTACGCGGAGCTTCAGCATAGTGCTTGAATTCCATCGTGTACGTAGCGCGGCCTTGCGTCAGCGAGCGCAGCGACGTCGAATAGCCGAACATTTCCGACAGCGGCACTTCGGCGCGGACGATCTTGCCGCCGCCAACCATGTCTTCCATGCCCTGGACGATACCGCGACGGCCTGACAGGTCGCCCATCACGTTGCCCATGTAGTCTTCAGGCGTTTCGACTTCCACGGCCATCATCGGTTCGAGGATGACCGGGCTTGCCTTGCGCATTGCTTCCTTGAAGGCCATCGAGCCGGCCATACGGAACGCGTTTTCGTTCGAGTCGACGTCGTGGTACGAACCGAACGTCAGGTGAACCTTCACGTCCACGACCGGGAAGCCAGCCAGCACGCCTGACTTCAGCGTTTCCTGGATACCCTTGTCCACGGCCGGGATGTATTCGCGCGGAATTACGCCGCCCTTGATCTCGTCCAGGAACTCGTAGCCCTTGCCCTGCTCGTTCGGTTCGAGCGTGATGACCGCGTGACCGTACTGGCCGCGACCACCCGACTGCTTGACGAACTTGCCGTCGACATCTGCCGCCGTCGTGCGGATCGTTTCGCGGTATGCAACCTGCGGCTTGCCGACGGTCGCTTCCACGTTGAATTCGCGCTTCATGCGGTCGACCAGAATTTCGAGGTGGAGTTCGCCCATGCCCGAAATGATCGTCTGGCCCGATTCTTCGTCCGTCTGGACGCGGAACGACGGATCTTCCTGCGCGAGACGGTTCAGCGCCAGGCCCATCTTTTCCTGGTCAGCCTTCGTCTTCGGCTCGACTGCCTGCGAAATCACCGGCTCCGGGAAAATCATGCGTTCGAGAACGATCGGGTGCTGCGGATCGCACAGCGTGTCGCCCGTGGTTGCTTCCTTCAGGCCGACGGCTGCGGCGATGTCGCCCGCGCGCACTTCCTTGATTTCCTCGCGCTGGTTCGCGTGCATCTGCAGAATACGGCCCAGACGTTCCTTCTTGTCCTTGGTCGCGTTCAGCACGGTGTCACCCGAATTCACGACGCCCGAGTACACGCGGAAGAAGATCAGCTGACCGACGAACGGGTCCGTCATGATCTTGAACGCCAGCGACGAGAACTTCTCGTCGTCGGCTGCGCGACGCTCGGCCTTCTCACCGCTCTCGAGTTCGCCCGTAACCGGGGGAATGTCGACCGGCGACGGCAGGAAGTCGATCACGGCGTCGAGCATGCGCTGCACGCCCTTGTTCTTGAACGCAGTGCCGCATAGCATCGGCTGGATTTCGCACGCGATGGTCCGGTCGCGGATCGCCTTGACGATTTCCGCTTCGCTCAGCTCTTCGCCGCCGAGGTACTTTTCCATCAGCTCTTCGCTGGCTTCCGCAGCCGATTCGATCATCTTCTCGCGCCACTCGTTGCACGTGTCGACGAGTTCAGCGGGGATATCGACGTAGTCGAACTTCGTGCCTTGGGACGCTTCGTCCCAAATGATCGCCTTCATCTTCAGCAGGTCGACGACGCCCTTGAAGTTTTCTTCCGCGCCGATCGGCACCACGACCGGAACCGGGTTCGCCTTCAGGCGGGTCTTCAGCTGGTCGTAGACCTTGAAGAAGTTTGCGCCGGTACGGTCCATCTTGTTGACGAACGCGAGACGGGGAACCTTGTACTTGTTCGCCTGACGCCACACGGTTTCCGACTGCGGCTGCACACCGCCCACCGCGCAGTAGACCATGCACGCGCCGTCGAGAACGCGCATCGAGCGCTCCACTTCGATCGTGAAGTCGACGTGTCCCGGGGTGTCGATGATGTTGATGCGGTGCTCGGGATAGTTGCCGCCCATGCCCTTCCAGAAGGCCGTCGTAGCAGCCGACGTGATGGTGATGCCGCGCTCCTGCTCCTGCTCCATCCAGTCCATCGTTGCTGCGCCGTCGTGAACTTCACCGATCTTGTGGTTCACGCCCGTGTAGAACAGGATGCGCTCGGTCGTCGTCGTCTTGCCGGCGTCGATGTGAGCGCTAATACCGATATTGCGGTAGCGCTCGATAGGTGTCTTGCGAGCCACTTTGGATCCTTTTTCGGTCGACGCGCCGGCGGATTGCCGGCGGCGTCTTAACACAAACGGGCGAGGCGCCAAAACTAGCGCACCCGCCCTGATTTTCCGTTTGCCCGGTGAGCGGGAGCTTAGAAACGGAAGTGCGAGAATGCCTTGTTGGCTTCTGCCATGCGGTGAACTTCGTCGCGCTTCTTCATCGCGCCACCACGGCCTTCCGCCGCTTCCTGCAGTTCACCTGCGAGACGCAGGGCCATCGACTTTTCGCTGCGCTTCTTCGCGGCTTCACGCAACCAACGCATCGCCAATGCCATACGACGCGAGGGACGCACTTCGACCGGAACTTGATAGTTGGCACCACCAACGCGACGGCTCTTCACTTCGACCACCGGCTTCACGTTGTTGAGCGCAACCGTGAACACTTCCAGCGGGTCCTTGCCACCCTTGGTCTGGATCTGCTCAAAAGCGCCGTACACGATACGCTCGGCAACCGACTTCTTGCCGGAGAGCATCAGCACGTTCATGAACTTGGCTACATCTACGTTACCGAACTTCGGATCCGGCAACACTTCCCGCTTGGGGACTTCGCGACGACGCGGCATGATTCTTCCTTTACCTTTTCAGTTGGAGCGACTTTCCCGCTCCGCGGTCACCAACTAACCCGATCCATCTATTCGACTAACCAGCTTGGCCGGGTGACCACTTACTCGACAGCACCGGCTATTCCGGCACCACCGCCTAAAACCGCCTTGCGGCGACCTGATTTCTTGCAGCAGACCGGCGTTTTACTTGCCAGCCTTAGCGCGCTTCGCACCGTACTTCGAACGAGCTTGCTTACGGTCCTTGACGCCCTGGGTATCCAGCGAGCCGCGAACCATGTGGTAACGCACACCCGGCAAGTCCTTCACACGGCCGCCGCGAATCAGCACGACCGAGTGCTCTTGCAGGTTGTGGCCTTCACCGCCGATGTACGAAATGACTTCGAAGCCGTTGGTCAGGCGAACCTTGGCGACCTTACGGAGTGCCGAGTTCGGCTTCTTCGGCGTCGTCGTGTACACGCGGGTGCACACGCCGCGACGCTGCGGGCAGTCCTGCAGGGCCGGCGACTTGCTCTTCGTCGTTTCCGACGTGCGGCCTTTGCGAACCAGTTGATTGATGGTTGGCATTGTCTAATCCTAAAAATGAACGAAATCCACGCAACATTTACGGGCAAAGCGCAATGAATTGCGTGTTCAACAGTCTCGCCACTGAATTCCACGATTCGCGTCCGACGCTAGGCCAGATCCGAAGAAGAACCAAAAACGAGAACCAAGCATGATATTCCGAAAATCGCAATCGGGTCAATACGTTGCATCGATTTCGACGCAATTTCCAGCGACGATCTTCAATCCGAACCGACGACGTCGAGCAGTTCGTCGCCGAAGCGCTCGAGTTTGCGCACGCCGATGCCGGGAATATGACGCAGATCGTCGACTGTGTCAGGGTCGCTCCGCGCGATCTCCGCGAGCGTGGCGTCGTGAAAGATGACATACGCGGGCACGCCGTCGCTCTTCGCGGTTTCCGCGCGCCAGGCGCGCAAGCGTTCCCAGCGTGCTTTCTCGCGCGGCGACATGCCGGCGGTAGGATCGGCGCGCTCGCCCGTGCGGCTGGAGGACTGTCGCGCGCGCGTCGGCTTCACGTACTTGCGCAACGTGACGTGCTCTTCGCCCTTGAGCACGGGCTTGCTGGCGTCGGTCAGAACCAGTGCGCCGAAGCCGTCGTGATCGACAGCCAGATAGCCGAACGCGACCAGTTGACGGAACACTGCCCGCCATTCCGCCTCGGAAAGCGCGGCGCCGACGCCGAACGTCGAGATCTTCTCGTGTCCGCGTTGCAAAACCTTTTCGCTGCGCGTGCCACGCAAAATGTCGATCAGATGCCCGGCCCCGAAGTGAAATCCGCTCGCCCTCTGCGCCCGATACACACACGACAGCGCCATCTGCGCCTCGCGCATGGCGTCGAACGAGGCGGGCGGTTCGATGCACGTATCGCAGTTGCCGCACGGCGTGCTCGTCTCGCCGAAGTACGCGAGCAGACGCACGCGGCGGCATGACGCGGCTTCGCAGAGCCCGAGCAGCGCATCGAGCTTGCCGGTCTGCACGCGCTTGTGGGCGTCGTCGGCGTCGGATTCGTCGATCATCTTGCGTTGCTGCACGACGTCGCCCAATCCGTAGGCCATCCACGCGTTCGCGGGCAAGCCGTCACGGCCCGCGCGCCCGGTTTCCTGATAGTAGCCCTCGACGCTCTTCGGCAAATCCAGGTGCGCTACGAAGCGCACGTCCGGCTTGTCGATGCCCATGCCGAATGCGATCGTCGCGCACATGACGATGCCTTCCTCGCGCTGGAACATCTCCTGATGCTTCTGCCGCGTCTCGAACTCCATGCCCGCGTGATAAGGCAGCGCGCGGACGCCCTGCCCTTTCAGCCAGTCCGCCGTTTCCTCGACTTTGCGGCGCGACAGACAGTAGACGACGCCCGCGTCGGTCGTGCCGTCCTTGTTCGTGTGCTCGGCGCGAATGAAGTCGAGCAATTGGGAGCGCGCATTGTCCTTTTCGACGATCCGATAGCGGATGTTCGGCCGGTCAAAGCTGGAAACGAAAATGCGCGCGTCGTCGAGTGCCAGACGATGGACGATCTCATCGCGCGTGATCGCGTCGGCGGTCGCGGTGAGCGCGATACGCGGCACGTCCGGGAACCGCTCGTGCAGCACGGAAAGCTGGATGTACTCCGGGCGAAAATCGTGGCCCCATTGCGAGACGCAATGCGCTTCGTCGATCGCGAAGAGACCGACCGGCGCGCTGTCGAGCAAGTCGAGAAAGCGCGGCGTCATCAGGCGTTCCGGCGCGACGTACAGCAGGTCGATCTCGCCATTGCGCAGCGCACGCTCGGTCGCGGCGGCTTCGGCGCCGGAGAGCGTCGAATTGAGATACGCCGCGCGCACGCCAACTTCGGTCAACGCGGCCACCTGATCCTGCATCAACGCGATGAGTGGCGACACGACGATTCCCGCGCCGAACCCCGACTCGCGCCGCACGAGTGACGGAATCTGATAACACAGCGACTTGCCGCCGCCTGTCGGCATCAGCACGAGCGAATCGCCACCGTTCGCGACGTGCTCGACGATCTCCGCCTGTTGTCCGCGAAACGCGGGATAGCCGAAGATTTCGTTGAGTATTTCGAGCGACCGGGACATGGACAAGAGCGCGCACTGCGACGAGAGAGATAACGAATTCTACCAACGCATCCGCCTGTCAAAACGACGTTAGCCATTCGGACGATGGCGGCAGCGGCACGTGCAGACGAAAAAAAACCGCCCAGCCGAAGCTGAGCGGTTTGCGGGTGCTACGAGCGTAAGACGCTTACTCGTTGGTGTGCGGCTGTTGCTGCTCCGCTGCCGGGGTTTCCGGCGTACCAAAGTCGAAGGCTTCTTCGGCCGCGATCTGGTCGAAACGCTCGCGATCCGACGATTCCTTCGCCTTGCGCGCCTTGTGGAACGCGAGACCCGTACCGGCCGGAATCAGACGGCCGACGATCACGTTTTCCTTCAGGCCACGCAGATCGTCGCGCTTGCCCATGATCGCCGCTTCGGTCAGCACGCGCGTCGTTTCCTGGAACGATGCTGCCGAGATGAACGAGTCGGTCGACAGCGATGCCTTCGTGATACCGAGCAGCACGTTGTCGTACGTCGCCGGACGCTTGTCTTCCGCGATCATCTTGTCGTTCTCGTCGAGCATGTCCGAACGCTCGACTTGTTCGCCAGGGATGAAACGCGTATCGCCGTTGTCGACGATCTGCACGCGGCGCAGCATCTGACGCACAATCACTTCGATGTGCTTGTCGTTGATCTTCACGCCCTGCAGACGGTACACGTCCTGCACTTCGTCCACGATGTAGCGCGACAACGCCTCGATACCCTGCAGGCGCAGGATGTCGTGCGGATCGGCAGGACCGTCGACGATCATTTCGCCCTTGTTGACGACCTGACCATCGTGCACCAGAACCTGCTTTTCCTTCGCGATCAGGAACTCGTGCTGATTGCCTTCGAGGTCCGTGATGACGAGACGCTGCTTGCCCTTCGTGTCCTTACCGAACGACGTCGTGCCCGTGACTTCCGCCAGAATGCCGGCGTCCTTCGGCGAGCGCGCTTCGAACAGTTCGGCCACGCGCGGCAGACCGCCGGTAATGTCGCGCGTCTTCTGCGCTTCAACCGGGATACGCGCCAGCACTTCACCGACCTGCACTTGCTGACCATCCTTCACGGTGATCAGTGCGCCGACCTGGAAGCCGATCTGCACCGAATGCTCGGTGTTCGGGATCTTCACTTCCTCGCCGTTGGCGTCGAGCAGTTTCACCTGCGGACGCACGCTCTTCGAAGCCTGCGAGCCGCGACGCTTCACGTCGATCACGACCAGGGTCGAAAGACCGGTCACGTCGTCGATCTGCTTCGCAACCGTCACGCCTTCCTCGACGTTCTCGAACTTCACCGTACCGCCCCACTCGGTGATGATCGGACGCGTCAGCGGATCCCATTGCGCCAGTTGCGCGCCGGCCTTGATCGCAGCGCCGTCGAGTTGCAGCAGCGTCGCGCCGTACGGGATCTTGTGACGCTCACGCTCGCGACCGAAGTCGTCCGCGATGATCGCCTCGCCCGAACGCGAAATGACGACCTGCTCGCCCTTCGCGTTGGTGACGTAACGCATCGTGGCCGTGAAGCGCAGCGTACCGTTGCTCTTCGCTTCCACCGTCGAAGCCACCGCCGCGCGCGATGCCGCACCACCGATGTGGAACGTACGCATCGTCAGCTGCGTGCCCGGCTCACCGATCGACTGAGCAGCGATCACACCGACTGCCTCACCGACGTTCACGCGCGAACCGCGGCCCAGGTCGCGGCCGTAGCACGCGGCGCAGAGGCCATAACGCGTTTCGCACGTAAGCGGCGTGCGCACGCGCACTTCGTCGATGCCGAGGCGTTCGATCTCTTCGACCGCGTCTTCATCGAGCAGATCGCCCGACGCGTACAGCGTTTCCTGCGTTTCCGGATTGACGACGTCCGCCACCGCGACGCGACCGAGGATACGGTCACGCAGCGCTTCGACAACTTCACCGCCTTCGACCAACGCCTTCATCGCCACGCCGTTCGACGTGCCGCAATCGTCTTCGACGACCACGAGATCCTGCGTCACGTCGACGAGACGACGCGTCAGGTAACCCGAGTTCGCGGTCTTCAGTGCCGTATCAGCCAGACCCTTACGTGCACCGTGGGTCGAGATGAAGTACTGCAACACGTTCAGACCTTCGCGGAAGTTCGCGGTAATCGGCGTCTCGATAATCGAGCCGTCCGGCTTCGCCATCAGGCCGCGCATACCGGCGAGCTGACGAATCTGCACCGCGGAACCGCGCGCGCCCGAGTCGGCCATCATGTAGATGGAGTTGAACGACTCCTGCTTCGTCTCGTTGCCGTCACGATCCGTGACGGGTTCCGTCGCGAGCTGCTCCATCATCGCCTTGCCGACCGCTTCCGACGTCGCCGACCAGATATCGACCACGTTGTTGTAGCGCTCTTGCGCGGTGACGAGACCCGACATGTACTGGCGGTCGTACTCCTTCACCTTCTTCGCGGCGTCGCCGACGATCGTCTCTTTCTGCGGCGGCACGAGCATGTCGTCCACGCAGATCGAGATGCCGGCGCGCGTCGCGAGACGGAAACCCATCTGCATCAACTGGTCGGCGAAGATCACCGTCTCGCGCAGACCGCACTTGCGGAACGCCGTGTTGATCAGGCGCGAGATTTCTTTCTTCTTCAGCGGCTTGTTCAGCACCGTGAAAGGCAGACCCGGCGGCAGAATCTCCGACAGGATCGAACGGCCGACGGTCGTCGCGTACAGCGAGATCTTCGGCACGAACTTCGGCGCGCCTTCGCTCGTGTCTTCGTTCGCCACCATTTCGGTGATACGCACGTTGACGCGCGAAGCCAGTTCGACTTCCTTGTTTTCGTACGCGCGGATCACTTCCGACACGCCCGTGAACGTCATGCCTTCGCCCTTGCCGTTGATCGCTTCACGCGACGCGTAGTAAAGGCCCAGCACGATATCCTGCGACGGCACGATCGACGGATCGCCGTTGGCCGGGAACAAGACGTTGTTCGACGCCAGCATCAGCGTGCGCGCTTCCATCTGCGCTTCGAGCGACAGCGGCACGTGAACGGCCATCTGGTCACCGTCGAAGTCGGCGTTGAACGCCGCGCAGACGAGCGGGTGCAGCTGAATCGCCTTCCCTTCGATCAGCACCGGCTCGAACGCTTGAATGCCGAGACGGTGAAGCGTAGGCGCACGGTTCAGCATGACCGGATGTTCGCGAATGACTTCCTCGAGAATGTCCCACACCACCGGCGTCTGGTTCTCGACTTCCTTCTTCGCGGCCTTGATGGTCGTAGCCACGCCCATCACTTCCAGCTTGTTGAAGATGAAAGGCTTGAACAGTTCGAGCGCCATCAGCTTCGGCAGACCGCACTGATGCAGCTTGAGCGTCGGGCCGACCACGATCACCGAACGGCCCGAGTAGTCGACGCGCTTACCGAGCAGGTTCTGACGGAAGCGGCCGCCCTTACCCTTGATCATGTCGGCGAGCGACTTCAGCGGACGCTTGTTCGCGCCGGTCATCGCCTTGCCGCGACGGCCGTTGTCGAGCAGCGAATCGACGGCTTCCTGCAGCATCCGCTTTTCGTTGCGGACGATGATTTCAGGCGCCTTCAGTTCGAGCAGACGCTTCAACCGGTTGTTACGGTTGATGACGCGGCGATACAGGTCGTTCAGGTCCGACGTCGCGAAACGGCCGCCGTCGAGCGGCACGAGCGGACGCAGTTCCGGCGGCAGCACCGGCAGCACGTCGAGCACCATCCAGTCCGGCTTGATGCCCGAACGCTGGAAAGCCTCGAGCACTTTCAGGCGCTTCGCATACTTCTTGATCTTCGCTTCGGAACCGGTGTTCTTCAGTTCCGTGCGCAGCGTCTCGACCTGTTCGTCGATGTTGATCGCGCGCAGCAGCTCGCGCACGCCTTCCGCGCCCATTTCGGCACGGAATTCGTCACCGTACTCTTCGACCTTGTTGTAGTAATCCTCTTCCGTCATGATCTGCCGCGCTTTCAGCGGCGTCATGCCCGGATCGATCACCACGTATGCTTCGAAGTACAGCACGCGCTCGATGTCGCGCAGCGTCATGTCGAGCACCATGCCCAGACGCGACGGCAGCGACTTCAGGAACCAGATGTGCGCGACCGGCGACGCGAGCTCGATGTGACCCATCCGCTCGCGACGCACCTTCGCCAGCGTCACTTCGACGCCGCACTTTTCGCAGATCACGCCGCGATGCTTCAGGCGCTTGTACTTGCCGCAAAGGCATTCATAGTCCTTGATCGGACCAAAGATCTTCGCGCAGAACAGACCATCCCGCTCCGGCTTGAACGTGCGGTAGTTGATGGTCTCCGGCTTCTTCACTTCGCCAAACGACCAAGAACGAATCTTGTCGGGCGACGCGAGGCCGATCTTGATCGCATCAAAAACTTCTTCTTGTTGGACTTGCTTGAATAGATCGAGCAGAGCTTTCATTGCTTTCTCTCCGTAGTCCGATTAGTTGCGGTCCAGATCGATATCGATACCGAGCGAGCGGATTTCCTTCACCAACACATTGAAGGATTCCGGCATGCCCGCGTCGATCACGTGGTCGCCCTTGACGAGGTTCTCATAAACCTTCGTCCGGCCCGTCACGTCGTCCGACTTGACCGTCAGCATTTCCTGCAGCACATACGACGCGCCGTACGCTTCGAGTGCCCACACTTCCATTTCACCGAAGCGCTGACCACCGAACTGCGCCTTACCACCCAGCGGCTGCTGCGTGACGAGCGAGTACGGACCGGTCGAACGCGCGTGCATCTTGTCGTCGACCAGGTGGTGCAGCTTCAGATAGTGCATGTAGCCGACCGTGACCTTGCGCTCAAACGGCTCGCCGGTGCGACCATCGTGCAGTTGAACCTGATTCTTCGACGAGTTCATGCCGAGGTTCGTGGCGATGTCGTCCGGATACGCCAGATCGAGCGCACGCCCCATTTCCTCTTCGGTTGCGCCATCGAACACCGGCGTTGCGAACGGCACGCCTTCGCGCAGGTTCTTCGCGAGTTCGAAGATTTCGTCATCGGAGAAGCTTTCCAGCTCTTCCTTGCGGCCCGATTCGTTGTAGATCTTCGTCAGGAACTGGCGCAGTTCCTCGATCTTCGTCTGACGCGCCAGCATTTCGCCGATACGCCAGCCGAGACCCTTCGCGGCCCAGCCCAGGTGCACTTCGAGAATCTGACCCACGTTCATCCGCGACGGCACGCCGAGCGGATTCAGCACGACGTCGGCCGGACGGCCATCGGCCATGTACGGCATGTCTTCGATCGGCACGATCTTCGACACAACACCCTTGTTACCGTGACGACCCGCCATCTTGTCGCCGGGCTGCAGACGACGCTTGACCGCGAGGTACACCTTGACCATCTTCAGCACGCCCGGCGGCAGTTCGTCGCCTTGCGTGAGCTTCTTGCGCTTCTCTTCGAACGCGAGATCGAACTGGTGACGCTTCTGCTCGATCGAATCCTTGATCGCTTCCAGCTGAGCCGCTGCTTCTTCGTCGGCGAGGCGGATGTCGAACCAGTGATAGTGGTCGAGATCTTCGAGGTACGCGAGGTCGATCTTCGTGCCCTTCGCGAGCTTCTTCGGACCGCCGTTCGCAACCTTGCCGTTCAGCATGCGCGCGAGACGCTGGAACGCGTCGCCTTCCACGATGCGCAGCTGGTCGTTCAAATCGAGGCGATAGCGCTTCAGTTCGTCGTCGATGATCTGTTGCGCGCGCTTGTCACGCGTGATGCCTTCGCGCGTGAACACTTGCACGTCGATCACCGTGCCGCTCATGCCCGACGGCACGCGCAGCGACGTGTCCTTCACGTCCGATGCCTTCTCGCCGAAAATCGCGCGCAGCAGCTTTTCTTCCGGCGTCAGCTGGGTTTCGCCCTTCGGCGTGACCTTGCCGACGAGCACGTCGCCCGCTTCGACTTCCGCGCCGATGTACACGATGCCCGACTCGTCGAGACGGCCAAGCTGCACTTCCGCGAGATTCGAAATGTCGCGCGTGATTTCTTCCGGTCCGAGCTTCGTGTCGCGAGCAACGACGTTCAGTTCTTCGATGTGGATCGACGTATAGCGATCGTCAGCGACGACCTTCTCCGAGATCAAAATCGAGTCTTCGAAGTTGTAGCCGTTCCACGGCATGAACGCGACCAGCATGTTCTGGCCAAGCGCGAGCTCGCCCAGATCGGTCGACGCGCCGTCAGCCAGCACGTCGCCGCGCGCAACCTTGTCGCCGACCTTCGCGATCGGACGCTGGTTGATGTTCGTGTTCTGGTTCGAACGCGTGTACTTGATGAGGTTGTAGATGTCCACGCCGACATCGCCGGCGACGGCTTCATCGTCGTTCACGCGAATCACGATACGGCCCGCGTCGACGTAATCCACCACGCCACCGCGCAGCGCCTGAACCGTCGTACCCGAGTCGACCGCCACCGTGCGCTCGATGCCCGTACCGACGACCGGCTTTTCCGGACGCAGGCAAGGCACGGCCTGACGCTGCATGTTCGAACCCATCAACGCGCGGTTCGCGTCGTCGTGCTCGAGGAACGGGATCAGCGATGCAGCCACCGACACGATCTGCGACGGCGCCACGTCCATGTACTGGATGCGGTCCGGCGTGACCATCAGCGTTTCGCCCGCTTCACGCGAGGAGACGAGTTCGTCGGTCAGGGTGCCGTCTTCGCTGACGGCGGCATTCGCCTGCGCGATCACGTAGCGGCCTTCTTCGATCGCCGACAGATAGTCGATCTGATCCGTCACCTTGCTGTCCACGACCTTGCGGTACGGCGTTTCGAGGAAGCCGTATTCGTTCAGATGCGCGTACAGAGCGAGCGAGTTGATCAGGCCGATGTTCGGACCTTCCGGCGTTTCGATCGGGCACACGCGGCCATAGTGCGTCGGATGCACGTCGCGAACTTCGAAGCCCGCGCGCTCGCGCGTCAGACCGCCCGGTCCCAGTGCGGACACGCGACGCTTGTGCGTGATTTCCGACAGCGGGTTGGTCTGGTCCATGAACTGCGAGAGCTGCGACGAACCGAAGAACTCGCGAATCGCCGACGAAATCGGCTTCGAGTTGATCAGGTCGTGCGGCATCAGGTTTTCGCTTTCGGCCTGGCCGAGGCGTTCCTTCACGGCACGTTCGACACGCACGAGACCCGCGCGGAACTGGTTCTCCGCGAGTTCGCCGACGCAACGCACGCGACGATTTCCGAGGTGGTCGATGTCGTCCACTTCGCCCTTGCCGTTACGCAGCTCGACGAGGATCTTGATCGTTGCGAGGATGTCGTCGTCCTGCAGCGTCATCGGTCCGATGATTTCGTCACGGCCGACGCGGCGATTGAACTTCATGCGGCCGACCTTCGACAGGTCGTACGCATCTTCGCTGTAAAACAGACGGTTGAACAGCGCCTCGACCGCTTCTTCGGTCGGCGGCTCGCCCGGACGCATCATGCGGTAGATCGCGATGCGCGCGGCCATCTTGTCGGCGGTTTCGTCGATACGCAGCGTCGACGAGATGTACGGGCCCTGATCCAGATCGTTCGTATAGAGCGTCTGGATATCTTTGACCTTCGCTTCGCGCAGCTTTTCGAGAACCGTTTCCGTGATTTCTTCGTTGGCGTTCGCGATCACTTCGCCCGTTTCCGGATCGATCACGTTCTTCGCCAGCACGCGGCCGAGCAAGTACTCCTCGGGCACCGAGATAAACTTCGTCTTGGCGTTTTCGAGGTCGCGAATGTGCTTCGCGTTGATGCGCTTGTCCTTCGTGACGATGACGTTGCCGTCGCGATCCTGGATGTCGAAGCGCGCGACTTCACCGCGCAGACGCTCCGGAACGAATTCCATCTGCGCGCCTTCGCTCATCAGACCGAAGTTGTCGAACACGAAGAAGTTCGCGAGGATCTGCTCCGGCGTCATGCCGATGGCCTTCAGCAGAATCGTGACCGGCATCTTGCGGCGACGGTCGACGCGGAAGTACAGCACGTCTTTCGGATCGAATTCGAAATCGAGCCACGAGCCGCGGTAAGGAATGATACGAGCCGAGAACAGCAGCTTGCCGGAGCTATGCGTCTTGCCCTTGTCGTGCTCGAAGAACACGCCAGGCGAACGGTGGAGCTGCGACACGATCACGCGCTCGGTACCGTTGATGACGAACGAACCCGTCGGCGTCATGAGCGGAATTTCGCCCATGTACACTTCCTGTTCTTTCACTTCCTTGACGACCGGCTTGCTCGGCGATTCCTTGTCGAGCAGAACCAGGCGCACTTTCGCGCGCAGTGCCGAGCAGTACGTGAGGCCGCGCTGCTGGCATTCCTTGATGTTGAAAGCGGGCGACGACAGCATGTAGCTGACGAACTCGAGCCGCGCGAAGCCGTTGTGCGAGACGATCGGGAAAACGGAGCTGAACGCAGCCTGCAAGCCTTCCGACTTGCGCTGCGACGACGACGTGTCTGCTTGCAGAAACGTCTGGAATGATTCAAGCTGGGTCGCCAGCAAAAAGGGAACTTGGTGAACGATGGGGCGCTTCGCGAAACTCTTGCGAATACGCTTCTTCTCGGTGAAGGAATATTGCATACGATCTCCGAATCACGGCGGGCGTTACCGAGGCGGGATACCTCGATGTCACAGCCCGGTGTTCACCGACTGAGACCCGCGCGAATGTCCGGGGAGGACGCGCGAATCTAGAAGCTTGGTGGTTGGCCGCTACCAACCGCTGGCTGACGGCAGCGGATGCCTGTGTTTCCCGCTACCCGACCAAACTTGCCTTCTGCAGTCGCTTCAGAAGACAAAGAAAACAATCGGAATAATTTGCGGATCCGAGCGTTTTCTTTGGCTTCTATGGGGACATTTATGCTTGCTGGCAAGCATGAAAACTGCGTCCCCACAAAGCACAAAAAGGCCGGCGGTGAAAAACCGCCAGCCTTCGCGTAGCGCAATGAAACTTACTTGATTTCAGCCTTCGCGCCAGCGTCTTCCAGCTTCTTCTTGGCTTCTTCAGCAGCAGCCTTGGGCACGGCTTCCTTGATGGGCTTCGGCGCGCCGTCGACCAGGTCCTTCGCTTCCTTCAGGCCAAGACCCGTCAGTTCACGAACAGCCTTAATCACGGAAACCTTGTTCGCGCCTGCTTCGAGCAGGTTCACGGTGAACTCGGTCTGCTCTTCAGCAGCAGCAGCGGCGCCACCAGCACCCGCCGGGCCAGCGACTGCAACAGCAGCAGCCGACACGCCAAACTTCTCTTCGAACGCCTTGACCAGCTCGTTCAGTTCCAGAACGGACATCGAGCCAACGGCTTCGAGGATGTCTTCTTTTGCGATTGCCATTTGAAATACTCCTAATTTGAATTCGGATCGAGCTAGCGATCTAGCTTTGCCCAACTTAAGCGGCTAGCGCCCAAGCGCGAACGTTATGCAGCTTCGCCTTGTTTCTTTTCAGCCAGCGCGGCCAGAGCACGCGCAAAGCCGGAAACAGGTGCTTGCATGACGAACAGCAGCTTGGAGAGCAGTTCTTCGCGGCTCGGGATGTTGGCCAGCGCTTGCACGCCTGCCTTGTCCATCACGTTGCCTTCGTAGGAACCAGCCTTGATGATCAACTTGTCATTGCTCTTGCCGAAGTCGTTGACGACCTTGGCAGCGGCAATGGCATCTTCCGAGATGCCGTAGATCAAAGGACCGGTCATCTGCTCGGCCAGCGGAGCGAACGGCGTACCTTCGACGGCGCGACGCGCCAGCGTGTTCTTCAACACGCGCAGATACACTTGTTGCTCACGCGCTTTCGCGCGCAGCTTGGTCAGATCGCCAACCGTGATCCCACGATACTCAGCGAGCACCATCGTCTGAGCCTTCGCGACTTGCGCGGCGACTTCAGCGACGACTGCCTGCTTATCTTCTTTGTTCAGTGGCACGGTTAAACCTCCAGATTCGATGCACTCGGGCGAACTACCCTCATGCACCACGTTCGACAACGGCGTCCGACTGTTAGGAGTATTTCGATCGGTTGGTGAGACATCTCACGACGCTCGAGAACCGATTTCCACCACTGCAAAACTGTTCCGGGTTCGCCATCTGCGTTGGCTTGAATTAAGGCGATGCCTGCCTGCTGCATCCCCACCAACGGTCTTTGACAACCGGTTGCGCGACTCAAAGCTGCAATCTCGCAACCGCCCAAAGCCCATATGAAGCGCGATCACACGATCGCGCTCGAATTCTTACTGTTGCGCGAGCGTGGACTGATCCACGCGAACGCCGACACCCATCGTGCTCGACACAGCGATCTTGCGCAGGTACACGCCCTTGCTCGTCGCCGGCTTTGCCTTTTGCAGCGCTTCGATCAGCGCAGCCAGGTTTTGACGCAGCGATGCCGGCTCGAACGATGCGCGACCGATCGTGCCGTGGATGATACCGGCCTTGTCGACGCGGAACTGAACCTGACCCGCCTTCGCATTCTTGACCGCTTGAGCGACGTCGGGCGTGACCGTACCAACCTTCGGGTTCGGCATCAGGCCACGGGGGCCGAGGATCTGACCGAGCGTACCGACGACACGCATCGTGTCGGGCGAAGCGATCACAACGTCGAAATTCAGGTTGCCGGCCTTGACTTGCTCAGCCAGGTCTTCCATACCGACCACGTCCGCACCAGCTGCACGAGCTTGCTCGGCCTTGTCGCCTTGCGCGAACACTGCCACGCGCACCGACTTACCGGTACCGGCCGGCAGCACGACGGAGCCACGAACGACCTGGTCCGACTTCTTCGCATCGATGCCGAGTTGCACGGCAACGTCGATCGACTCGTCGAACTTTGCGCTCGCGCATTCTTTCACGAGAGCCAGTGCGTCGTCGATCGGATACATCTTCTGACGATCGACCTTGCTTGCGAATGCCTGAAGGCGCTTAGAAAGCTTAGCCATTTACACGCCCTCCACAGTGATGCCCATCGAACGCGCGCTGCCAGCGATCGTGCGCACGGCAGCGTCCAGATCAGCTGCCGTAAGATCCGGCATCTTGGTCTTCGCGATTTCTTCCGCTTGAGCGCGGGTGATGTTGCCGACCTTGTCGGTGTGCGGCTTGCTCGAACCCTTCTGCACTGCGGCTGCCTTCTTGATCAGAACGGTAGCCGGCGGCGTCTTCATGATGAACGTGAAGCTCTTGTCCGCGAACGCCGTGATGACGACCGGCACCGGCAGACCCGGCTCCATGCCTTGAGTCTGCGCGTTGAACGCCTTGCAGAACTCCATGATGTTCAGGCCGCGCTGGCCCAGTGCCGGACCGACCGGCGGCGACGGGTTGGCTTTACCTGCAGGAATCTGCAGCTTGATAAAGCCGATGATTTTTTTTGCCATGTTGAAAACCTCTGCTGAACGCGTGAGCGTTCGGTGAGTGATAGCGCGCCTTCGACGTTGCCGGCTACTGACGCTCCTCAACGGCCATTACGCGGACCGTAAGCGCGAATCGCGCGATGGCCCGGGAGCCACGCGCGATGTATTCGATTAAAGCTTTTCGACCTGACCGAACTCGAGTTCGACCGGCGTCGAGCGCCCGAAGATCGTCACGGAGACGCGTACTCGGGACTTTTCGTAGTTCACTTCTTCGACATTGCCGTTGAAGTCGGTGAAAGGGCCTTCCTTCACGCGAACCATCTCGCCAACTTCGAAAAGCGTCTTCGGCCGCGGCTTCTCGACACCTTCCTGCATCTGCGACATGATCTTTTCGACTTCGCGCGGCGAGATCGGGCTCGGGCGATTGCGCGCACCACCGACGAATCCCGTAACCTTGGCCGTGTTCTTGACCAAGTGCCACGTTTCATCCGTCATTTCCATCTCGACCAGGACATAGCCCGGGAAGAAACGACGCTCGGTGACCGACTTGTGACCGCCCTTCACTTCAACCACTTCTTCGGTCGGGACGAGGATCTGACCGAACTGATCTTGCATGCCTGCACGTTCGATGCGCTCTTGAAGCGCACGTTGCACGCTCTTCTCCATGCCGGAGTAGGCGTGCACCACATACCAACGCTTTCCGCTCGGGGATGTCGGAGTATCGCTCATATCATTTCCAACCCAGAATCGCCGAGAAAATCACCCATTCGATCGACTTATCGCTAAGCCAAAGGAAAATGGCCATGATCAGAACAAACGCGAAGACCACCAAGGTCGTTTGCGTGGCCTCTTTGCGCGTTGGCCAGACAACCTTACGAACTTCTTTGTACGAGTCTTTGGCGAAGGCGATGAATCCCTTGCCGGGCGCAGAGAGAAGGCCAACTGCGACACCCGCGATGACACCAACAGCAAGCGCTGCGCCGCGGACGTACCATTCTTGGCCGGAAAGCCAGAAGAATCCAACGAACCCGGCCAAGACCAACAATACGCCCGCCACCAACATGAACTTGTCGCCGGAAGTATTTACAGTTTCGACGGAAGGATTCGCCATAACACCTTAAACAGCGCCACTTGGCGCATGAATTTTGGCAGGGGCAGAGGGAATCGAACCCCCAACCTTCGGTTTTGGAGACCGACGCTCTGCCAGTTGAGCTATACCCCTAAACCATTTGGGGCCGACGGACTGCGCCGACCCCGAAACACTTGCTACCGAGAAGATCTCTGGCTCTTACTCGATAATCTTCGCCACGACACCGGCGCCGACGGTACGGCCGCCTTCGCGGATTGCGAAGCGCAGACCTTCTTCCATGGCGATCGGGGCGATCAGCTTGACCGTGATCGACACGTTGTCGCCCGGCATCACCATTTCCTTGTCCTTCGGCAGCTCGATCGAGCCCGTCACGTCCGTTGTACGGAAGTAGAACTGCGGACGGTAGTTGTTGAAGAACGGCGTGTGACGGCCGCCTTCGTCCTTGCTCAGCACGTACACTTCAGCCGTGAAGTGCGTGTGCGGCGTGATCGAACCCGGCTTGGCCAGAACCTGGCCGCGCTCCACGTCTTCACGCTTCGTGCCGCGCAGCAGGATACCGACGTTGTCGCCTGCCTGACCTTGGTCGAGCAGCTTGCGGAACATTTCCACGCCCGTGCAGGTCGTCTTCACCGTCGGCTTGATACCGACAATTTCGATTTCCTCGCCGACCTTCACCACGCCGCGCTCGACGCGGCCCGTCACCACCGTGCCGCGGCCCGAGATCGAGAACACGTCTTCCACCGGCATCAGGAACGAACCGTCCACAGCGCGCTCCGGCGTCGGGATGTACGTGTCCAGCGCATCGGCCAGGTTCATGATCGCCACTTCGCCCAGCTCGCCCGTGTCGCCTTCCAGCGCCAGCTTTGCCGAACCCTTGATGATCGGGGTGTCGTCGCCCGGGAAGTCGTACTTCGAGAGAAGCTCGCGCACTTCCATTTCGACGAGCTCGAGCAGCTCGGCGTCGTCCACCATGTCGCACTTGTTCAGGAACACGATGATGTACGGCACGCCAACCTGACGGGCCAGCAGGATGTGCTCACGCGTTTGCGGCATCGGGCCGTCAGCGGCCGAGCACACCAGGATCGCGCCGTCCATCTGCGCGGCGCCCGTGATCATGTTCTTCACATAGTCAGCGTGGCCCGGGCAGTCGACGTGTGCGTAGTGGCGGTTTGCCGTTTTGTACTCGACGTGCGCGGTGTTGATCGTGATACCACGTGCCTTTTCTTCCGGCGCCGCGTCGATCTGGTCGTACGCCTTGGCTTCGCCGCCGAACTTCTTGGTCAGCACCGTCGTGATCGCTGCCGTCAGCGTGGTCTTGCCGTGGTCAACGTGACCGATCGTGCCCACGTTCACGTGCGGCTTGGTCCGCTCGAATTTACCTTTGGCCATTTTCGACTCCTAACAGGATTTTCGCACCTTGCGCCGCGCGCAACTTACTGGACTGATACAGCTGGTGCCCATGGGCAGGATCGAACTGCCGACCTCTCCCTTACCAAGGGAGTGCTCTACCACTGAGCCACATGGGCACTACAAAACCGACACTGGAGCGGGTGAAGGGAATCGAACCCTCGTCGTAAGCTTGGAAGGCTTCTGCTCTACCATTGAGCTACACCCGCGAGGGTTGGATTCCCTGACCGCTTATATTCTGGTGGAGGAGGTTGGATTCGAACCAACGTAGGCGTAAGCCAACAGATTTACAGTCTGCCCCCTTTAGCCACTCGGGCACCCCTCCGCAGAGAACTATCGATTATGGGGTAACAACGCGGTGTTGTCAAGCGTTTATTACGACCCGATATAACCGAGGCTTTCACTTATAGTGAAGACGAAACGCAAAAACCCCACCTTTGCGGGGTGGGGTTTTTGTTTGGAGCATGAGGAGCCTGACGATTACCTACTTTCACACGGGAATCCGCACTATCATCGGC
>NZ_FCNX02000024.1 GCF_001544835.2 Caballeronia fortuita
CGCGATCTTCGCGAGCGAGCCGCCGAACTTGCCTACCGCCGTACGCGCGGCCGATACGATCACTACGTCAGTCATTTCAGTTTCCTTTTGGCATCGAATGTTAATGCGGCTCCGGACGGTTCCATGCGCTCGCGCGCACGGCTCGCGCGCGCCGCTCAGAAATCGCGTTCCAGCACGTAACGGCCGGGCGCTGCCTCGATCACCGGGTAAGTCTTCGATCCCTGCGCCGTAGCCGCCTTGACCTGCTCGCCCGCGCTCTTCGCGAGCCAGTCGGTCCAGGTCGGCCACCAGCTTCCGGGATGCTCCGTCGCTGCCTCGATCCACGCGTCTGGATTCTCGGGCAGACGCTCGGTATCGCTGTCGATCGTCCAGAAACTGCGTTTGTTCTTCGATGGCGGGTTGATCACGCCCGCGATATGCCCGGACGCGCCGAGCACGAACTTCTGCTGCCCGTTCAGCACCGGCGCGGACGCGTACGCCGATTTCCACGGCACGATATGGTCTTCGCGCGAGCCGTAGATGAACGTCGGCAGCGTGAGACGCGACAAGTCGAGCGGCGTGCCGCACACCGTCACCGCGTTCGGCACCCTCATCTTGTTCTCGAGATACGTGTTGCGCAGATACCAGACAGCCATCGGTCCGGGCAGGTTCGTCGAGTCGCTGTTCCAGAAGAGCAGGTCGAACGCCTGCGGCGTGCGGCCCTTGAGATAGTTATCGACGACGTAATTCCACACGAGATCGTTCGGGCGCAGATACGAGAACGTATTCGCGAACTCGACGCCGCGAATGAGTCCCGCAGGCGCGCCGTTCTTGCCGCCGATCGACTGCTCGCGCATCTGCACGTGCGCCTCGTCGATGAACACGTCGAGCACGCCCGTGTCGGAGAAATCGAGCATCGAGGTGAGCAGGGTCATCGAAGCGGCCGGATCCTCGCCGCGCGCCGACGCCACCGCGAGCGCGTTTGCGAGAATCGTCCCGCCGATGCAGAAGCCGAGCGTGTTGATCTTGTCCGCGCCGCTGATCTCGCGCACGACGCGGATCGATTCGAGCGCGCCTTCTTCGACGTAGTCGTCCCACGTCTTGTGCGCGATCGACTGATCCGCGTTGCGCCACGACAGCATGAACACCTGATGACCCTGCTCGAGCGCATAACGCACGAGCGAGCCTTCCGGCGACAGATCGAGGATATAGAACTTGTTGATGCAAGGCGGCACGATGAGCAGCGGCCGCGCATACACCTTCGGCGTGAGCGGCTTGTACTGGATCAGCTGCAGCAGTTCGTTCTCGAATACGACCGAGCCTTGCGTCGACGCAATGTTCTTGCCGACGAAAAAGCGCGATTCGTCCGACTGCGAAATCTTGCCGCGCTGCATGTCGGCAAGCAGATTCATCATGCCCTGGCGCAGGCTCTCGCCCTTGCTTTCGATGAGCGTCTTCTGCGCTTCGGGATTGAACGCAAGGAAGTTGCTCGGCGCAGCGGCGGCGGCCCATTGCTGGACGGTGAAGCGGATACGCTCGCGCGTCTTCGGATCGCTCTGCACGGCGTCGGCGAGTTCCTGCAGATAACGCGCGTTCAGCAGATACCACGCCGCGGTGAACGCATACGCGGGCGTCGATTGCCAGGCGGTGTCGGTGAAGCGCCGGTCCTTCAGCGACGAAGGATCGATGCTCTGCGCGCTCGCCTGCTTGAGCAACTCGGCGGCATCGCGCGAATAGTTGCTCTGCAATTCATGCAGACGCTCGGGAGCGATCGCGGCGGTCGGAATCTTCGGCAGTGTAGGCAATCCCTGCATCGCCGCGCCGAAGCCCGGCATGCTGCTCGCGAGCTTCGCGAATTCCGCCATGCCGTTCATCTTCGTGAAATCGGGCATCTGCGGCATGGCGCCGAATGACGGAAAAGCAGCGGGAAAACCGGCAGGGAATGCAGCAGGAAATGCCGCGGACGGGAACCCGTTGGGAAGCCCGTTGGCAAATGCGCCGAAAGCAGCGAACGGCGAAGCCGCCGCGTCGCTCGCGGTATTCGTCTGCGGAGTGAGTTTCGACCATTGCGCGGGATCAGCTACGCTGCGCCACGCGTTCAGCCATTGATCGAACGCCTGCTGTACGCCAGTCGTATCGGCGGATGGAGCTTCGGCCGAGGTGCTGTCGGCGGTACGGGAGCGGGAAGATGAGGAAGTAGATTTGGAAGCCATACCCGCTTTTGACCTGTGAGTCTCGCAAGACTTGGATTGCTAATGCAGGCATCGCCGGGCTTTCTGGCCAGCGCGCAAGTGTTGATGCGCCTTATGCGCGCGGCAAGAAAGAACCTTGCTACGCCGTGCCCGATTGAATGAATTCCGGGAACATTCTTGCTCCATGATGTCAGGCATGTCAATGCTTCGTCCCGATTTTGCCGCAGTGCGATATTTTTTTAATTATCGTTTTCCCCCATGCGAATTATTGCATTCGCACGGGTTTCGTCATGGGCGCGAAACGATCGTCGGGTAAGTTCCGATATTGATGATAACGGTCAGTCGTTTAGCCAGATCATCGCGGCCATGCGGCCCGTCACGCGATCGCGCCGATAGGAATAGAAACGCTCTTTCTCGATGACCGTGCAAAGTGTGCCGCCGTGAATGCGCGAGTCGTCGATGCCGAGATCGGCGAGTCGCAGGCGCGCGAGCGCGTAGATATCCGCGAGATATTTGGCGGGCGTTCCGCCCAATGGCGCGAATGCCGCTGCGGTCGCGTCACGGCGCTGCGCACGCGCCGCCGCGACGAACGCATCGAGCACGTCCTCGCCCACTTCGAAGGCTTGCGGTCCGATCGCCGGTCCGAGAAACGCGTTGAGCTTCGACGACGGCACGCCCGCGAGATTCGCGACGCGCTCGCCCGTCTTCTCGACGATCCCGCCCGCGAGACCGCGCCAGCCCGCGTGCGCGGCGCCTACCGCGCGGCCTTCGTCGTCGCAGAGAAGGACCGGGAGGCAATCGGCCGTCATCACGACGCAAACCACGCCCGCGCGATCCGTCGCGCTCGCATCTGCCCGGGTGCGCTCACCGCGTGCGAGGCGCTCGATGATCGTATGTGCATCCTCGACTTGCGTGCCGTGGATCTGTTCGAGCCACGCCGCATTACGCGAGCCCGTCAGCGCGAGCGCGCGGCGGCGGTTTTCCGTGACGGCTTCCGGCGCGTCGCCCGACGAGAAACCGAGATTGAGGCCGCCGGCGCCGGGCGCTCCACCATAAGGTGCGTCGCTCACGCCGCCCGCGCGCGTCGTGACGAATGCGCGCACACGCGGCGACACGTTCCATTGCGGCCAGACACAGTCGTTCTCGCGCATCATGCTTCGTCGTCCTCGTAGTTTTCGTCTTCGTCGTCCCAGTCTTCGCCTTCTTCGCCTTCTTCGCCCTCGCCCATTTCATACACTTCGGCGAAGTCTTCGTCCTCGTCGAATTCGACTTCCTCATCCTGTCCGAAGCCGAGCTCCGCCGCGAGCGCCGCGATGTCCTCGGGAACGTCCGCGCGCCAGTGCACTTCCTTGCCGGTTGCGGGATGAATCAGGCCGAGCCGCCACGCGTGCAGCGCCTGACGCGCGAAGTCGTTGGGCAGCGGCCTGACCGAACGTTTGCCGCGCGCGTGCCCGTACACCGGATCGCCCAGCAGCGGATGCTGCACATGCGCGCAATGCACGCGAATCTGATGCGTGCGGCCGGTTTCCAGATCGCAATGAATCGCGCTGACGGGCTGGCCGTGCCACGTGGTGCGGTCGACGGTGCGGAAATGCGTGCGCGCCGGCTTCCCCGATGCGGTCTTCACGACCGCCATGCGCGTGCGCTCGCGCGGATCGCGGCCGATGGGCGCGTCGATCGTGCCGTCGTCGGGCATGTTGCCCCACACGAACGCGACGTAGCGGCGCTTCACCGTGCGCGCCTGCAACTGGCGCACGAGGTCGGTCTGCGCTTCGAGCGTGCGCGCGACGACCATCAGCCCGGACGTTTCCTTGTCCAGCCGATGCACGATGCCCGCACGCGGCAGCCCGGCGGCGGCATCGCCGTAACGATGCAGCAGACCGTTGAGCAGCGTGCCGCTCCAGTTGCCCGCCGCCGGATGCACGACCATGCCCGCCGGCTTGTTGATGACGACGAGCGTCTCGTCCTCGTACACGATGTGCAGCGGCACCGGTTCGGGCGTGAACGCGAGCTGCTCGGGCAGAAGGTCCGGAACGAGCGTGATCGTTGCGCCGAGCGGCACGGGCTGGCGCACTTTCGCTTTCGCGCCGTCGACGAGCACGCGCCCTTCCTCGATCCAGCCCTGCAGCCGGCTGCGCGAGAACTCCGGGAAAACTTTCGCGAGCACCTTGTCGAGCCGGTCGCCCGCGAGTTCGTCGGGTACGCGCGCCGTGCGCGGCGCTTCACGGTCCGCGCCGGCGGTCGAATCGACCGACGCCGAGTCGTCGCCGGTGGCGCATGGGCTATAATCTTTGAGTTGGTCTTTGGTACGACGTGTACTTGAGCGGGTCATTTGAACGAGATTCGGCGGCATGTAAGAAAAGCCGCGCCGGAAACACAGCTAGAACAGCGAAGAATCAGCAAGAATCAGCCAGGAACAGCAAGCACTGATGCGAGCCTTCAACATCATTCATCACTCGATGCGTCAATCGATCAAGTATCTGGCGCTGGCCGCGAGCGTCGCCATCGTCACGGCCTGCCACGGCCTGCCCGAGAAGACCGACGAAACGGCGACTTGGAATAACAACAAATTATATACGGAGGCCCAGGACGCGCTATCCGGCAGCGACTGGGGCAAGTGCGCGAAGTATTTCGAAGCGCTCGAAGGCCGCGATCCGTTCGGCCACTTCGCGCAGCAGGCGCAGATCAACGTCGCTTACTGCGACTGGAAGGACAGCGAAACCGCCAACGCCGACCAGGCCATCGACCGTTTCATCAAGCTGCATCCGGATCATCCCGAGATCGCGTACGCGTATTATCTCAAGGGCATGATCCACTTCAATGACGACCTCGGCCTCTTCGGCCGCTTCTCCGGTCAGGACATGAGCGAGCGCGACCCGAAGTCGCTGCGCGAGTCCTATGACGCGTTCAAGGTCGTCGTCGACAAATATCCGCAGAGCAAGTACGCGCCGGATGCCGCGCAGCGCATGCGCTACATCGTGAACGCGCTGGCGTCGCATGAAGTGCACGCGGCCGATTATTACTATCGCCGTGGCGCGTATGTCGCCGCGATCAACCGCGCGCAGCTCGCCATCCGCGAGTACCGGAACGCGCCGGCGACCGAAGACGCGCTGCATATCATGATGCTGTCGTACGAAAAGCTCGATCAGCCGCAACTCGCCGACGACACCAAGCGCGTGCTCGCGGCGACGTTCCCGGACAGCCCGTATGTCACCGGCAAGCGCCGCGCGGGCACCGACAAGCCCTGGTACCAGATCTGGTAATCCAGAAAGCAAAAAGCGAAACGGCCGGTTGATCACCGGCCGTTTTTTTATGTCGACGAAAACTCAGGAACCCGATGCTTATTCGGCCAGTTCCGTTTTCCACTTCGCCGCGTCGCTGAAAAACTCGCGCACCACGTCCAGTTCGCGCGTGCGCTTGAACGGCGGCAGACTTTGCCAGATGCGCCGGCCGTAAGGCTTGTCGACGAGACGCGTGTCGCAGATCATCAAGACGCCGCGATCCGTCTCCGCACGAATCAGCCGCCCCGCGCCCTGCTTGAGCGTGATGACCGCCTGCGGCAGTTGATGCACGGCGAACGGACTCAGGCCTTTTTTCGTCAGCGCATCGAGACGCGCGGCGAGCACCGGATCGTCGGGCGGCGCGAACGGCAATTTGTCGATGACGACGAGCGACAGCGCGTCGCCGCGCACATCGACACCCTCCCAAAAGCTCTGGCTACCGACGAGAATCGCGTTGCCGTATGCGCGGAAACGGTCGAGCAGTTCGGTGCGGCTCGCATCGCCCTGCACAAGCAGCGGATTGTCCCAGCCGCGCCGCTCGATCACCTCGCGCAGACGATTGGCGATGCGGTCCACCGCGCGCAGCGTCGTGCACAACACGAACGCGCCGCCGCCCGCCGACTCGATTACCGGCAGCGCGGCTTCGAAGACCGCGTCGGTGAACTGCGGTGACGACGGCTGCGGCAGATTGCGCGGCACATACAAGAGCCCTTGCGACGGGTAATCGAACGGGCTCGGCAAGGTCATCGAACGGCGCGCGTTCAGCCCCATCTGCGCGGCGTAATGCGTGAAGTCGCCGCGCACCGAAAGCGTCGCGGACGTGAAAATCCACGCGCGCGGCACGCCCGCGCGCTGCTTCGCGAAAATCGGCGCGACCGAGAGCGGCGTCTCGTGCAACTGCACCGTGTGCGAGAACACTTCGATCCAGCGCACCATTTCGTTCGGCTCTTCCTTCGCCGCCTCGCGGGCGACATCCTCGTCCGCGACGACGGCGCGTTCGAGCGAGGTCGGCGGCGTCGTCCAGCCCGCGAGCAGATCCTGCAACTCGCGCGCGCGACGCACCAGCGCCTGCAACGATTCGGCCCGCTCCGCATGCGACGACAGCGCCGCCGCGAGCGCCGACAGGTGCGTCTCGAGCGTGTCAAGCGACTCGAATATTGGATGACTGTCCGGCAACTGGCCGAGCGACAGCCGCACCGAATCTTCCTTGAACGCGAGCCGCACGTCGCGCGCCGCGCGCTCGAGGGCCGCGCCGAGCTTGGTCCAGTCGGCGGCGTCGCGCGCGTGCGACAGACCTTCGGCGACCGTATCGCGCGCGAGTTCGAGCAGTTGCGTGGTCGAAAGCGTATCGCCGAAGAAAAGCGTCGCGGTTTCGGGCAACTGATGCGCTTCGTCGAAGATGATCGTGTTGGCCATCGGCAGGAGTTCGGCCATGCCGGTGTCGCGCAGCATCACATCGGCGAAAAACAGATGGTGATTCACCACGACGATATCCGCCTGCTGCGCCTCCTTGCGCGCCTGCATCACGAAGCATTCCTTGTAATGCGGGCATTCCTGGCCGAGGCAGTTGTCGCGCGTGGACGTGACCATCGGCCAGACGGGCGAGTTCTCAGGCACGCTCGCGAGTTCGGCCTTGTCGCCGGTGCGCGTGATCTTCGCGAAACGGACGATCTCCTGCAGATGCGAAGTGTCCTGGCGCGTCGGCAGACGGCCGTTGTCGGCGGTGCGCTCGAGGTAGTAGTGGCACAGATAGTTGGCGCGGCCTTTGAGCATCGCGACCGAAACCGGCACCGCGAGCGCGTCGCGCACGGTCGGGATGTCGCGCTGAAAAAGCTGGTCCTGCAGATGCTTCGTGCCCGTCGACACGATCACCTTGCCGCCCCACAACATCGCCGGGACGAGATACGCATAGGTCTTGCCGGTGCCCGTGCCGGCCTCGACGATGAGCGTATTCTCGCCACCGTCGATGGCCGTCTTCGCCGTCGCGATGCCGATGTCGTCGGCGGGCTGCTCTTCTTCCGGCGCGTAGGGCTTGTCGGACGGACCTAGCTTGCGCGCGGGGCGGCGCTGCGCCTCGAACATCGCGGGCTCGGGCATCGCGCGTCCGGACGCTTCCATCGCGGCAGCGACCGAGCGCGCCATTTCGATCTGCGATGCGCGCGGCCGATATCCGTCGATCGCGCGCGCGAGCAGCCCCTGCGCGGAGAAGATGGCGTCGAGCTCGGCGCCGCGCTTGTCGTTTAGCGCGAGCGGCGCGGCTGCGTCGTCACTGGGTTGTGCGGATGAGTTCAAGGCGTGCTAAATCCTGCGGCGGGTTTCGGCGAATGACAGTAAGTGACAGTGAGTGACAGCGACTCTCGGCGCGCACGCGAAAAGCGCCGTCGCCGGCACGAAACCGCGGCCGGCGCGCGGCGTTCAGTGCGCGTCCGAGTCCAGCTGCAATTGCAGCAGGAGAATGGTGTCCTTGACCTTGAGCTTGCGCTTTTTCAGGCGCCTCAGCTCCAGGTCGTCGATGCCGGTCATCTTTTCGATCAGCGTGGCCAGACTGTGATGCTCGTCCTGCAATTGCGCGATGCGATCGCGCAGCACGGCGGCATCCATGGCGGGTTGTCGGGGTGCGCGCGGGGATTCACTAAAGCGCTGCTGCATGCTCGCCTCCTTTCATCCACTTGGCGCGGGCCCGGACAGCGAGCCCGAGTGCCCTATTTACCTTGCTGCTGTTGTTGCTGTTGCAGTTTCAACTGCTCCTGGCGCTCCTGTTCCTGCTGTTGCGCCTTTTCCTGCGCTTTTCTGGCGGCTTCCTTCTGACGCGCCTCGACTTCCGCGCGATGCTGTGCGGCTTCCTGCTGCTTCTGCTCGTAGCGCTGCGCCTTTTGATCGCGTTCCTGCGCATCCTGCACGCCGCGCGCGCGCGCCTCGTCGAGCTGCTTCTGATAATCCGCCTGCTTGCGATCGTACGCTGCCTGATTGGCTGCGCGCTGAGGGGCTTCGGCCTCGCGCTGCGCGGCGGCCAGCGCGTTCTGGCGCTGCCTGTCCTCGTAAGCCTGCTGGCTCGCTTTCTCGTTCGCGGCGCGCTGCGGCGCTTCCGCTTCGTATTGCGCGCGCTTGATGGCCGTCTGCTGATCGCGCTGCTTCGCCCGCTCGGCGCGTTGTTCGTCGTCGAGCGCGAGCTGCTCCTGGCGAATCTGCTGACGCGTCTCGCGCATTTCGTTGCGCGCGTTGTCGATACAGTGATTCACGAAGAACTTGCTATAGCAGTCGTGCTCCTTGACGCCGTAGCGGTAGTCGTTCTCGGAGGTCCGCCGGTCGAGTGCCTTCTGGCGTTGCGCGAAATCGGCTTGCGGCGAATCGCCGGCGGCGGGCGCTGCCTGCGCGCTCACGGATGATGCGGAACCGGCCGGACCGGCGGCTTGCGCGAACGCGCGTTGCGGCGCGAATGCGCCCGCCGCGCACAGCAGCAGGACAGCCGCGAAAGCCGGCGTGTTCGAAAGGCGGAAGTTGGGCAAATGAATGGGCGGCAACGTGATAAAGAATCAGGTGCGAAACGGCTTGTGCGATGTCCAAATTCTATCATCGCGCGCCGGAGCGCTCTTTCATTTATGGCAAAATGCCCCGCTCAGCAACCCGGTCCGAACCTGGCTCGCCACGCGCTCAAGCCGCACGCGCCGCCCCGCTTTCGCGAAGGCCGCGCGTGCGCAGCGGATCTCGCCGGCGAGCCGCAGACAGTGCAGAATCATGACGCAAACCGTAGCACTCAAGATCGTACAGCGCATTGCCACCGAACTCACCGTGCAGCCGCGTCAGGTCGCCGCCGCCGTGGAGCTTCTCGACGAAGGCTCGACTGTTCCGTTCATCGCCCGATATCGAAAGGAAGTCACCGGCAACCTCGACGACACGCAACTGCGCACGCTCGAAGAACGCCTGCTGTATCTGCGCGAACTCGAAGATCGCCGCGCGACGATCCTGCAAAGCATCGACGAGCAAGGCAAGCTGAGCAACGAATTGCGCGGCGCCATCGAAGGTGCGGACAGCAAGCAGGTGCTGGAAGACCTCTATCTGCCGTATAAGCCGAAGCGCCGCACGCGCGCGCAGATCGCGCGCGAAGCGGGTCTCGAGCCGCTCGCGCAGGCGCTTCTCGCCGATCCCACGCTCGATCCGCAGGCCGAAGCCGCGAAGTTCGTCGATACCGACAAAGGCGTCGCCGATATCAAAGCCGCGCTCGACGGCGCGCGCGACATCCTCTCCGAGCAATTCGGCGAAACGGCCGAAGTCCTCGGCAAGCTGCGCGAGCACCTGTTCAACCAGGGCCTCGTCATGTCGACCGTGGTGGACGGCAAGCAGAGCGAGGAAGGCGAAAAATTCCGCGACTACTACGACTACAGCGAAACGATCCGCACCGTGCCGTCGCACCGTGCGCTCGCACTGTTCCGCGGCCGCAACGCGGGCGTGCTGAGTGTGAAGCTCGGACTGGGCGAAGAACTCGATGCGCAGGTTCCGCACCCGTGCGAAGCGATGATCGCGGGACACTTCGGCATCGCCAATCGCGGGCGCGCCGCCGACAAATGGCTCTCCGACGTGTGCCGCTGGTGCTGGCGCGTGAAGGTGCAGCCGCACATCGAAACCGAATTGCTGACGCAACTGCGCGAAAACGCGGAGCACGATGCCATTCACGTGTTCGCGCGCAATCTGAAGGACCTGCTGCTTGCGGCGCCCGCCGGCCCGAAGGCTGTGATCGGTCTCGATCCGGGTTTGCGCACGGGCGTAAAGGTTGCGGTCGTCGATCGCACCGGCAAGCTGCTCGCGACCGACACCATCTATCCGCACGAGCCGCGCCGCGACTGGGACGGCTCGCTCGCGAAGCTCGCGCGCATCGCGCAGGCCACGCAGGCGGAGCTGATCTCGATCGGCAACGGCACGGCATCGCGCGAAACCGACAAGCTCGCGAGCGAACTCATCGCGAAGCATCCGGAACTGAAGCTGCAGAAGATCGTCGTGTCGGAAGCGGGTGCGTCGGTGTATTCGGCGTCCGAACTCGCCGCGAAGGAGTTTCCGGAGCTCGACGTCTCGCTGCGCGGCGCGGTATCGATTGCGCGGCGTCTGCAAGACCCGCTCGCGGAACTCGTCAAGATTGAGCCGAAGGCGATCGGCGTCGGCCAGTATCAGCACGACGTGAATCAGCGCGAACTCGCGCGTTCGCTCGATGCGGTCGTCGAGGATTGCGTGAACGCGGTCGGCGTCGATGCGAACACGGCATCGGTCGCGCTGCTCGCGCGCGTGTCGGGGCTGAACGCGACGCTCGCGCGCAACATCGTCGATTTTCGCGATGCCAACGGGCCGTTCCCGTCGCGCGAGCATCTGAAGAAGGTGCCGCGTCTGGGCGATAAAACTTTCGAGCAGGCAGCCGGCTTCCTGCGCATCAACAACGGCGAGAATCCGCTCGATCGTTCGTCGGTGCATCCGGAAGCGTATCCGGTCGTCGAACGCATTCTCGCGAAGATCAAGAAGCATATCGGCGATGTGCTCGGCAAGCGCGAAGCGTTGACGGGTCTTTCGCCCGCCGAATTCGTCGACGATCGTTTCGGCCTGCCGACCGTGCGCGACATTCTCAGCGAGCTCGAGAAGCCGGGCCGCGATCCGCGCCCCGAGTTCAAGACGGCGACGTTCAAGGAAGGCATCGAGAAGATCTCCGATCTCGTGCCGGGCATGATCCTCGAAGGCGTCGTGACGAACGTTGCGGCTTTCGGCGCGTTCGTCGATATCGGCGTGCATCAGGACGGGCTCGTGCACGTCTCGGCGATGTCCACGAAGTTCATCAAAGACCCGCACGAAGTCGTGAAGGCCGGCCAGGTCGTCAAGGTAAAAGTGCTGGAAGTGGATGTGAAGCGCCAGCGCATCGCCCTCACCATGCGTCTGGACGACGATTTCGCGCAGGCTTCATCGAACGCGGGCGGTGGCGCAGGTGCATCGCAATCGCGCGGTTCGCAGGATCGATGTTCGGGGCAGCGTCCGCAGCAGCGTCGCGAGCCGGAACCATCCGGCGCGATGGCCGCGGCGTTCGCGAAACTGAAGCGGTGACGTTTCGCGCCGTCAACAAAAAACCCCACGTTTTGCGACGTGGGGTTTTTTTATCGCTGGCGGGCGATGGACGACGCAGCGTCAGATCTCGATCTTCGTACCCAGTTCCACCACGCGATTGGCTGGAATACTGAAGAAATCCGTCGGCTTAGCGGCGTTCTGATGCATCCACGCAAACACGCGCTCGCGCCATACCGACATGCCCGGCAACTCCGTCGGCACGACCGTCTCGCGCGCCATGAAGAACGACGTGTCCATCAGCTCGAAGGTCATCGCGTGGGTGCGCGTGATCTGTTCTAGCACGGCCTTCACATCGGGCGTCTCGTTGAAGCCATACGCCGCCTTCACGAGAAACAGTCCGCCGCCGATGTCCTTCACTTCGACACGATGCGCGTCGTCGACATAAGGAATGTCGCGCGTCAGGAAGTTCATGAAGATGGTGCGTTCGTGCAGCACCTTGTTGTGCTTGAGGTTGTGCAAGAGACTCACGGGCACGAGCGAATCGCTGCCGGTGAGATAGATCGCCGTGCCCGACACGCGATGCGGCGGATGCGCGAGCAAGCCCTGCAGGAACGGCATCAGCGGAATGCCGTCCGCCGCCGTGCGATCCTTCACGATCATACGGCCTTTGTACCAGGTCATCAGCAGGAAGAAGAGCGCCCCGCCGATGCATAGCGGCAGCCAGCCGCCCTGCTCGATCTTGAGCAGGCTCGCACCGAAAAAGCCGATGTCGATCATCAGGAACACGGTGATCATCCCGCCGACGAGCCAGCGGTTCCAGCCCCACAGATTCACCATCACGACCGACACGAGGATCGTGGTCGTCAACATGGTCGCGGTGACGGCGAGACCGTATGCGGCGGCAAGATTCTCCGAACTCTTGAAGCCGATGACGATGCAAAGGATGATGAAAAGCAGCATCCAGTTGACGAGGGGAATATAGATCTGGCCGATCGCCAGTTCAGACGTATGCATTATCTTCATGCGCGGCACGTAGCCGAGCTGGATCGCCTGACTCGTCAGCGAATACGCGCCGGAGATCACCGCTTGCGACGCGATCACCGTCGCGACCGTCGACAGGATCACGAGCGGCAGCAACGCCCAGTCGGGCGCGAGCAGGAAGAACGGATTCTCGATGGCCTGCGGCGAGTGCATCAGCAACGCGCCCTGACCGAAGTAGTTGAGCAGCAGCGAAGGCATCACAAAGCCATACCAGCCGTAGCGGATCGGCTTCACGCCGAAGTGGCCCATGTCCGCGTAAAGCGCTTCCGCGCCGGTCAGCACGAGCACGACCGAGCCGAGCACGATATACGCCTGCAAGACGTGCTGCGCCATGAAGGACGCCGCGTAATACGGATTGAGCGCGACAATGATGCGCGGCTCCATCACGATATGCGCGGCGCCGAGCACCGCGAGCGTCGCGAACCACACGACCATGATCGGACCGAAGAGCTTGCCGACGACCGCCGTGCCATGACGCTGAATCCAGAAGAGCAGGATCAGGATGACGATGGTGATCGGCAGCACATAGGGCGTGAGTTTGGGCGCCGCGATCTCCAGACCTTCGACGGCCGAAAGCACGGACATCGCGGGCGTGATGACGGCATCGCCATAGAACATGCATGCGCCGAAAATGCCGAGCATCATCAGCACGCCGGAGACCTTTCCGGCCTCTCTTACGCTGCGCAGCGCGAGCGTGGTCATCGCGAACACGCCGCCTTCGCCGTTGTTGTCGGCGCGCATGACGAAGAGCACGTACTTGACGGCGACGACCATGACGATCGCCCAGAAGAGCAAGGAGATGACGCCGAGAATCGACGCTTCCGACAAGCCGATGCCGTGCGACGGGCTGAAGGCTTCTTTGAGTGAGTAGAGAGGACTCGTGCCGATGTCGCCGAAAACGACACCGATCGCCGCGAGCGCAAGCGAGTGTAAAGGCTGTTTATGCTCGTGCGCGTGAGTCGTGTTAGTCATAAAAGCGAGATATCCGTCCAGAGCGGAAAGAAACGAACGCCATTCTATCTAACGTCGCACGCGAAGACGCCTTCTCGCGTGTTGCTACAGCGCGACGAGAGGCGCGAGAGAGAGTGTAGCATCGTGCTCCGCGTGCGTCGGCGGGCGCGTCGAATACAGTCGTGTGCGCTTCGGTCAAAGAAAAACGCCGCTGCACCGGGCGTGTGCCAGGTAGAGCGGCGGCGTCATTCGAAACAATCAGAGCTTGCGATTCATGCACGTCCGTTCTGCGTGCCGCGCTTGATCCATGCGCCGAGGTTGTGCGGACGCACCGTGTCCCACTCTTCGAATGGCTGATGTATCCACGGATTCGTTTCAAGATGCTGAACGTGATAGTCGGGCTTGACCTTCGAGCAGGCCTTGTACCACAGCACCGCCGAGCGCACCGCCGTGATCGCCGGATAACGCTCCTTCAGATGCTCCTGCACGCGTGCGAGCGTGACGCCCGAATCGACCAGATCGTCGACGAGCAGCACGTTGCCGGACAGGTCGCCGCGCGTCATCGTGATGTATTGCGCGATGTCGAGATCGCCCTGCTCCGTGCCCGCCGCCTCGCGGTACGAACTCGTCGCGAGAATGGCAAGCGGCAGATCGTAGATGCGCGAAAGCTGGTCGCCCACCCGCAGGCCGCCACGCGCGAGGCACAGGATCTTGTCGAACTTCCAGCCCGATTCGTGCACCTTCAGTGCGAGCAGTTCGATCAGCCGGTGATATTCATCCCAGCCGACCCAGAGGTTCTTGTCGTCGTTGCGCGGGTCCGTCATCGCGATCATGGTGAGGCTCTTTCGAATGCTTAGGTTATATACGAAATGTGGCCGCTGATGCGGCCACATTTTTACGGCGTCCGGTTCCGGTCGATGCGCGTGCGGCGCTCAGACCTTGAACGGATGGCGAAGCAGGATGGTTTCATCGCGGTCCGGACCGGTCGACACCATGTCGATCGGCACGCCCGCCACTTCCTGCACACGCGTCAGATAGGCGCGCGCGTTTTCCGGCAGGCCGTCCCATTGCGTGATGCCGATGGTGCTTTCCTTCCAGCCGCCGAACGTTTCGTACACCGGCTCGCAGCGCGCGACTTCCGATGCGCCGCGCGGCAGGATATCGACCGGCTTGCCATCGAGTGTGTAGCCCGTGCAGAGCTTCACTTCGTCGAGGCCGTCGAGCACGTCGAGCTTCGTGATGCACAGGCCCGAAACGCCGTTGATCTGGATCGCGCGGCGCAGCGCGGCGGCGTCGAGCCAGCCGGTGCGGCGCGGACGGCCCGTGACCGAACCGAATTCCTTGCCGACGGTCGCGAGGTCGAGACCGACCTTCTCCTGGCGCTGCGGATTGTCCGCGTCGTACAACTCGCTCGGGAATGGGCCCGAACCGACGCGCGTGCAGTACGCCTTCGTGATGCCGAGAATGTAATTCAGGCGCTGCGGCCCGATGCCCGCGCCCGCAGTCGCCGCGCCCGCGACGCAATTGCTCGACGTGACGAACGGATACGTGCCGTGGTCGATATCGAGCAGCGTGCCTTGCGCGCCTTCGAACAGCAGATTGCTGCCCGCGTGGTTCGCGTCGTAGAGACGGCGGGAGACGTCGGTGACCATCGGCGCGAGACGGTCGGCGTAGCCGAGCATCGTGTCGAGCGTTTTCTGGAAATCGACGGCCGCAGCACCGAGATACTGCGTCAGCACGAAGTTATGGAAATCGAGCGCTTCGCGCAGGCGTTCTTCGAACACCGGGCGATCGAACAGATCCTGAACGCGCAAACCGCGGCGCGCGACCTTGTCTTCATACGCCGGGCCGATACCGCGGCCGGTCGTGCCGATCTTGCCGGCGCCGCGCTTGGCTTCGCGCGCCTGGTCGATGGCGACGTGATACGGAAGCACGAGCGTGGCGGCTTCCGAAATGAACAGGCGCTTCTGGACGTCGATACCCGCCGCTTCGAGTTCGTCGATTTCCTTGAACAGCGCTTCCGGCGACAACACGACGCCATTGCCGATGTAGCAGGCCGTACCCGCGCGCATGATGCCCGACGGAATGAGGCGCAGAATGGTCTTCTTGCCGCCGATGATGAGCGTATGGCCGGCATTGTGACCGCCCTGGAAGCGCACGACGCCCTGGGCGTGGTCCGTCAGCCAGTCGACGATCTTGCCCTTGCCCTCATCACCCCACTGGGTGCCCACCACGACGACGTTGCGCCCCGGGTTCACATTCACTGCACTGGCAGACATGTTGATTCGTTAGCTGGTTAAAAACGTATTTTACCTATGTTCGCGGAAGGTTCCGAGTTTTTCGGGACGCGTTTCGCGATTTCGTCACGGTCGCGCGATTGGATTGCACTAAGCAAAATCCGTTGCCGATCAAGCGACTATATGCACCGTCCGCATCACGCGCGCGTTTCGACGGTCCATGTGCCGTCGCGCTCGACGAGCACGCGGTCGAACGCGAATTCGTCGAGATCGTGGTCGTGGCCGGGCAGCGCCTGAATCACCACTTCGCCCGCGTCGCGCAGCGCGAGAATCGCCACGCGCAACGGCTCGTCGTGCTTCCACGGCGCGAGGATCGCGCTGCCGCGCGCGTCCATCGGCGAAATGCGCGCCACTTCACGCAGATCGAGCGAGAAGCCCGTCGCAGGGCGCGCGCGGCCGTAGGCGAGACCGACGTCATCGTACCGGCCGCCGCGCGCGACCGCGTTCGGCACGCCATCGACATAAGCCGAGAACATCACGCCGCTGTGATACGCGTAGCCGCGCAGATCCGCGAGATCGATCATCAGCTCCGCGCCTTCGACCTGGGCCGCGAGGAACGCGAGGTCATCGAGCGCGCGCGCGATCACCGGCAGATTCGGCAAACGGCCGCGCGCGATCTGCAACACCGATGCATCGCCATACAGCGACGGCAGCGCGCGCAGCGCCTCGCGCGGCACTTGCCCGAGATGCGCGGTCAGTTCGTTCAGGCGCGGCACGTCCTTGCTCGCGAGCGCGTCGTAGAGCGCCTCGCCGAGCGATGCGGCGGCCGGCTCCAGTTCGAGCAGCGCGGCGAGCACGCCCGCGTGGCACAGATCGAGGCGCACTTTCTTCAGACCTGCGAGATGCAGCGAATCGAGCATCAGCTGCTGGATCTCGAGGTCCGCTTCGAGACCCGCGTGACCGTAGATTTCCGCGCCGATCTGAATCTGCTCGCGCGTCGCGTGCAGACCGCGCGGGCGCGTATGCAGCACCACGCCCGCGTAGCACAGACGCGTCACGCCCTGACGATTGAGCAGATGCGCGTCGATGCGCGATACCTGCGGCGTGATGTCCGCGCGCAGGCCGAGCGTGCGCCCCGACAACTGATCGACGAGCTTGAAGGTGCGCAGGTTCAGATCGCTGCCGCCGCTCGTCAGCAGCGATTCGAGATACTCGAGCATCGGCGGCATCACGAGCTCGTAGCCGTACGAACGGAAACGGTCGAGCAGACGCCGGCGCAACTCTTCGATCTTGCGGGCTTCCGACGGCAAAACGTCGGCGATATTCTCGGGAAGTAACCAGGTGGACATCGATGCGATTCCTACGGGACGCGAGGCTCGACGCTTCGTGCGTGGCGCTCGTCGGTCAGGGACAGAAAGATAGAAACAAGATAGGCCAAACGACGCGATGCTGCCGGCGCCCGCTCACGTCGCGATCAGGAGCAGGATCAGCCCGAGCACCATCGCGACCAGCCCGCCGATGCGGATGTGGTGAACCGGCCGCTCCGCGATGCGGCGAAAGGTGTCGCGCCACGCGGTCGGAAAAACGAAGGGAAACATACCTTCGATGATCAGCATCAACGCAAGTGCGAGCAGTAACGTCTCGGCCATGTCCAAGGGATTTTTATCGATGCCGCGCGGCCGGGACGATCCGACCGCGCAGCGCGCACGGGATCAGCGCTTCGCCGTGGGCGAAGCAGGCGTGTCCGCCGCGCCGCCGTTCGGGCTCTTCATGAAGCGGAAGAAATCGCTGCTCGGGTCGACGATCATCACGTCGCCCGGCTTGAACGTCTTCTTATACGCTTCGAGGCTCTGATAGAACTGGTAGAACTGCGGATCGCGTCCGTACGCATCGGCCGCTATGGCCGCCGCCTTGCTGTCTCCTTCGCCCTTGATCGACTGCGCCTGGCTGTAGGCGTCCGCGAGGATGGCCTGCTGCGTGCGTTCCGCGTCGGCCTTGATCTTGTCCGCTTCCGCCGTGCCCTTCGCGCGCTCGTTCGCCGCGGCTTGCTGGCGGGCCGCGATCATGCGCTTGTACACCGAATCGGCCACCGCCGACGGAAAGTCGATGCGCGTCATCTGCAGATCGACGAGTTGCACGCCGAACGCCGCAGCCGCGCCTTCGATGTTCTTCTGCGCGTCGGTTTCGATCGCCTGCTGGTTGCCGAGCGCATCGGTGAGCGTGCGCTTGGCGAAACCGCTCGCGAGCGCCGTGCGCGCGAGCGCGGTGATGCGCTCCTGCGCCGTCTGCGTGTTCTTTTCGTTGCTTTCGAAGAGCTTCAAGGGATCGGCGACGCGATACTTGACGACCGTGTTCACGAGCACTTCGTTCTTGTCCGAGGTCGAGAAACGATCGGCGCCGGATTCGTCGATGGTGAGCGTGCGCGTGTCGATGAGCGTGAGCGTCTGGAACGGCAGCGGCAGCTTGAAGTGCAGCCCCGGGCCTTCGAGACGCGGATTGCCTTCGCCGTGCGCGGCGACGACGGCGGCGTGTCTTTCGTCGACCGTGAAGATCATCGACGATCCGATGAACAGCACGATCACGACTGCGACGATGAGCGCAATGATTCGATTCATGTTCGCGCTCCTTATTGCAGGTCTTCGGACCGGCTGCGCGAGCGAAACGCATCGCGCGAGCGCAGCGGATCACCGCCGGCATTCGCACTCGCGCCGCTGGCCGCGCTCGCCGCGCTGGCGGGTGCGGCCGCGGCCGGCGCCGATGCGCTCGCCGCGCCCTGCGCGCGCGCCTGCGGCGTTTCCGTCATCGCGGGCGTACCCGCGCCGCCGCCGGCGTCCGTCGATTCCTTCGCCTGCTGCCGGTTGGCTTCGACGAGCTTGTCGAGCGGCAGGTACACGACGTTATTGCCGGCCTTGCTGTCGACGAACACCTTCGTGGTGCGCGAGTAAATCTGCTGCATCGTGTCCAGGTACATGCGTTGACGAATGACCGCGGGCGCCTTCGAGTACTCCGCGTAGACTTCCTTGAAGCGCTCGGCGTCGCCTTGCGCCTGCGTGACCTGGCGATTGCTGTAAGCCCTCGCCTCGTCGATCAGCTTGCCCGCGTCGGCTTTCGCGCGCGGCAGCAGTTGATCCGCATAGGCCTGCGCGGTGTCGCGCGCGCGCTCGTTGTCCTGACGCACGCGCGCCGCTTCTTCGAACGCCGACTGTACCTGCTGCGGCACCTGCACGCTTTGCACCGCGACGCCCGTGACCTGCAGGCCCGTACGGTAGGTATCGAGCGAGCGCTGGATCGTCTCGATCAGGCGCGCGCGCAGCGCCTCGCGATCCTTGTAGAGCATGTCGTCCGTCGACAGACCGCCCGCGATCTCGCGGATCGCGGACTGCGCGGCCTGCGTGACGCTGTCGTCGGCATTGACGCTGCGGAACAGGAAATCGGTGGGTGACTTGATCTGATACTGAACGGCGAAGCGCACGTCGACAATGTCCGCGTCGTTCGTCAAAAGCGACGCGTCGCGCACGTTGCCTTGCGAGAGCGCCGTGCCGCGGCCGACTTCGACCGAACGGATCTGCGACGTATCGACGATTTCGCTTGTCTGGAACGGATACGGCAGACGCCAGTGAATACCTTGCGCGACCGTCTGACGATACTGCCCGAACTGCGAGACGACGCCGACATGGCCGTCCTGCACGACGAACACGCCGCTGCCGAGATAAATGGCGATCAGCACGCCGATGACGATGCCAAGGCCGATCTTCGTGCCACGGCCGTTCTCGCGCGGCGCGCCGTTGCCGGGCTTCCTGCCGAACACCCCGGCAATGCGGCGATTGAACTCGCGCCACATCTCGTCGAGATCGGGCGGGCCTTCGTCCTTTCCGTTCGGGCGCTTGCCGTCCTGCGGACGCTTCGAATCGTTCTTCACGCCATTGCCGTCGCCCCGCCCCCAGCGCGGGTCGTTGATCGAAAAGACGGCATGCTCAGCTTGCCGGAAAACCCGCTCTTTGTAGTCGTTCACTCGGTGATTCACCATTAGACAGCCGGGGTCGACGCCAGGTCGATGCGATTCCGAAGCAACTCAATGTCCGTGCTCGGGAACCTTGCGATCGTCACGTTCAGCGGCCGGCCGGTCGTGTTCCGGCTGCGCGTTGGTGTCGTGTGTGGCGTTTGACCCGGACTGCGTGGATTGCGTTGCTTCGGACGTTTCGTGCGGCTCCGATAATTCGGCGAGCACGCTGGGAAGGCCCGCATCGGTTTCTTCGGATTCCGCCGTGGCGATTTCGGCGATGGCAGCGCGCAGCGCATCGAGCCCCTGACCCGTGCGTGCGCTCAAGAAAACGCGCGAAATATTACCATACTCGTCCCTTTCAACCGCCTCGTCGCGGGCCGCGAGCTCCGGCACCGAATCGATCTTGTTGAAAACGAGGATCTGGCGGATGTTGTCCGCGCCGATGCCGCGCAACACCTCGTTCACCTGATCGATCTGATCCAGGCGCACCGCGCTCGATGCATCGACGACATGCAGCAGCACGTCCGCATGGATGGTCTCTTCGAGCGTGGCGCGAAAGGCGGCGACAAGCTGGTGCGGCAGTTCGCGGATGAAGCCGACCGTGTCCGACACGACCACATGACCCGCTTCCTCGCCGAGAAAGACGCGGCGCGAGGTCGTATCGAGCGTGGCGAAAAGCTGGTTGGCCGCGTACGCCTGCGCCTTCGTGAGCGCGTTGAACAACGTGGACTTGCCCGCGTTCGTATAGCCGACGAGCGACACCGACATCGTGCGATTGCGCACGCGCTGGCGCCGCTGCGTGCCGTGCTGGCGACGCAGCTTTTCGAGCCGCGACTTGAGCGCCTTGATGCGCTCGCCGATCAGCCGGCGGTCGGTTTCGAGCTGCGTTTCACCCGGACCGCGCAAGCCGATACCGCCCTTCTGGCGTTCGAGGTGAGTCCATGCGCGAATGAGGCGCGTCGACAGATATTGCAGTTGCGCGAGCTCGACCTGCAGTTTGCCTTCGTGACTGCGGGCGCGCTGCGCGAAGATGTCGAGAATGAGGCTCGTACGATCGACCACGCGGCGATTCAGCGCGACTTCGAGATTGCGCTGCTGCGCGGGCGCGAGCGCGTGATTGAAGATGACGAGTTCGACGTCGTTCGCCTCACACTGCAGACGCAGTTCTTCGACCTTGCCGCTGCCGATGAACATTTTGGCATCGGGACTCTGACGGCGGCCTGTGAGCGTGACGGCGGGATGGGCGCCCGCACTTTGTGCGAGCAGGCTGAGTTCTTCCAGACTGGCTTCGAAATCGATCTTGCCGAAGTCGATGCCGACGAGCGCTGCGTTGATCAAATTAATATGTTTAAGTATTTGAAGCGACCGGCGAGTTGCTTAATGTTCGCTTTTGAATTAGCAATTCGCGCCGGCCGCGACATGGTTTAGGACGATTCAGCGTCCGGGTGGAAATTCACCGGGCGGGCCGGCACGACCGTCGAAATGGCGTGCTTATAGACCATCTGGGTGACCGTATTTCGGAGCAACACGACGTACTGGTCGAACGATTCGATGTTCCCTTGGAGCTTGATGCCGTTGACCAGATAGATCGAGACCGGCACGTGCTCTTTACGCAGCGCGTTCAAAAACGGGTCTTGTAACAATTGCCCTTTGTTGCTCATAGCAAACTCCGTGTTTTTTTGCAGGTTGGGTTTATTGCGGGCGAAGAAAAAGAGATCCGCCGACAATCGCTACACTATAGCTGATTTTCGCTGTTTCACGTTTCCGGCGCCGGATCGGCCAAATGGCCAACGGCACCGAACCGTAAGGCTTTGCGCGACTCTTACTCCTTGTCCGCGTAAGGATTTCGGCTCGACCGAAACTCTATGCGAAGTGGAGTGCCGGCAAGTCCGAAAGTTTCGCGAAAACGCCCTTCCAGATATCGCTTGTATGTGTCCGTGATCGCGTCGAGCGCATTGCCGTGCACGACGATGATCGGCGGATTCTGCCCGCCCTGATGCGCATAACGCAGCTTCGGGCGTACGGGTCCGCGACGGCGCGGCTGCTGGAACTCCACCGCCTCGATCAGCGCGCGCGTCAGCTTCGGCGTCGGCAGCTTGGCCATTGCGGCGGCGTAGGCGTCGTCGACCGATTTCATCAGCGCGCCGATGCCCGTCTTTTCCAGCGCGGAAACGTAGTGGAATTTAGCAAAGTCCAAAAACTTGAGCTTGCGTGTCAGGTCCGCCTTCGTGCGCTCGCGCACATGCGAATCGAGCCCGTCCCACTTGTTCACGCCCACTACCAATGCGCGGCCCTGTTCGACCACGAAACCGGCGATATGCGCGTCCTGCTCCGAAATGTCCTGCTGGGCGTCGAGCAATAGGATGACGACGTTGGCATCGGAAATCGACTGCAGCGTCTTCACGACCGAAAACTTCTCGATGGCTTCGAACACCTTGCCGCGCCGGCGCAAGCCCGCCGTGTCGATCAACGTGTATTTGCGGCCTTGTCGCTCGAAATCAACATAGATCGAATCGCGCGTGGTGCCGGGCATGTCGAACGCGATCACGCGCTCCTCGCCGATCAGCGTGTTCACGAGCGTCGACTTGCCGACGTTCGGACGCCCGACGATCGCGATCTTCACGCCGTGCTGCGCCTTCTCCGCTTCCGTCTCTTCCGGCTGATCCTTGTACGCGATGTCGAGCGCGTCGTTGATCATTTCGACGACGCCGTCCCCGTGCGCCGCCGAGATCGCGCGCGGGTCGCCAAGACCGAGCTCGTAGAAGTCCGCCGCGACCGCCGAGTACTTCATGCCCTCGGCCTTGTTCACGACGAGAAAGAGTGGCCGGCCCGTCTTGCGCAGATAGTCGGCGATCGACTTGTCCTGCGGCGCAAGGCCGTTACGCCCATCGACGATGAACACGACGATGTCTGCCTCTTCCACCGCCTGACGCGTCTGCCGCGCCATCTCGTGGAGGATGCCGTCCTTCGCGACCGGCTCGAAGCCGCCCGTGTCGACGACGAGATACGGACGCTCACCGCCCACGCGGCCTTCGCCGTAATGGCGGTCGCGGGTGAGGCCCGGCAGGTCGGCGACAAGCGCGTCACGCGAGCGCGTCAGCCGGTTGAAAAGAGTCGATTTCCCAACATTGGGGCGCCCGACGAGGGCAATCACGGGTTTCATCTGATTTTGTTCAAAGTTGAACGCAAGGCGAACGCGGAACGGGCGGTACAACCGTCTCGTTGCGTTCCGCTACGCCGCGCAATGGCTGCGCTTGTCGAAAATTAGCATGGATTCGGCCTGCCGCACGCGAGGCGCGCGGTTGGACGGATCGTCGGCGGTCGATCGCCGGTCTTGCCTCGTTCGAGGCTCTTTTTTTGCGCGACGCCTTCGCGCGGCGCGCTTCGTTCTTGCGACCCTGCTTTTGCTTGCGGGTTTTATCGCGCCGCACGCGTGGCGTGGCGCTTCTTTCTCGTGCGGCTCGTCGTGGCGAGCCTGCCGCGCCGCCTGCTGCTCGCGCCGCGCTTTTTCCGATGGACCGCGAGAGAGCGTCGCCCGCTCGCGGCCCGCCTTCGATCAGTTGCCCGGACGGAAACCGTAGAGATCGCCGTCATGCGTCTGCACGACGAGCGTGCTGCCCGCCAGCACGGGTGCCGCGGTGATCGCACTGCCATCGGTCGGCGCGCGGCCGATGAGCTGGCCGTTTTCCGTGTTGAGGAAATGAACGAAGCCCTTGTAGTCGCCCACGACGACCGCGCGGCCGAGTATGAACGGCACGCTGACGACGCGGTTCTTCAGCACGTCGGTCTTCCAGAGCGGCGAACCATCCGATGCGCGGAACGCGTTGACGACCGACCAGTCGTCGCCTGCCGCGACGATCTGCTCGTCCTGCGCGAGGCCGCTGTCGCTCGAGAAGTTCTTTTCCCACACCGGGCGGCCCGAGTTCGCATCGAAGCAGCCGATGCGGCCCTGGAACGTCACCGCGCAAGTCTGCGCGCCGACGAGCCCCGGCGCGCCGGTCACGTCGTTGATGCGTTCGACTTCGGTCACGCCCTTCGGATACGACACCGGCGCCTGCCAGTAGGCATCGCCCGTTTGCAGGTTGATCGCCGCGAACGTGCCTCCGGGGAAGCCCGCGAGCACGGCCTGATTGCCCGCGAACGTCATGCCCGCCGCGACGCGCAGATTCAGAGGCACGGCGCGCAACTGAAAGACCCACTTCTGTTCGCCGGTCTGCGCGTTGAATGCGATGACCTTGCCGTCGATGGTGCGCACGACCACGAGATCGTTGCCGACGAGCGGCGGCGACACGATCTCGCCCGGCGCGGTGGCCGTCCACAGCAGCTTGCCGTCGCTGCCGAGCACGTCGACCTGGCCCTTCAGGCCGCCGACGGCGGTGAGATTGCCGTCGCTGCCGACGCCCGCCGACAGATCGTCCTTGAGCTTGGTGCGCCAGACGTCCTGCCCGGTCTTCGCGTCGATCTTGGCGACGGTGCCGTTCGTGCCCGCGGCGAAGACGTAGTCGCCCACGGCGACCGGCGCGAACAGATAGCGCCCCGCCTTGCCGACGCTCGCCTTCCACGTCTGGTTGACGTTCAGCACCGGCTTGAAGTCCGCGAGCGGGACCGGCACGCGGCGTTCATCCTTGGTCGACGAGCAAGCGGTCAACAAGACGGTCATCGCACAGGCGAGCGGCACGGCGTAGCGTTTCAAAAAAGTCATCGGTGGACGCAACATGGATTGGTGAATTGGGTTGATCGGCGCTGCCCGCCGCATCGCTTCATGGCGACACCGTGACGGGCGGCTTGATTGACTGATGGCTGTATGGACGGATACCGATTGAATCGATGACGATCAGCCGCCGAGCGCATCGAGCTTGAACTGGATCAGTTGACGCGCGGACGTGTCGTTCTCGGGCAGCGCTTCGAGCGCGACCTTGTAGGCGGCGCGCGCGTCGTCGCGTTTGCCCTGCGCGGCGAGCAGGTCGCCACGGCGATCCGCGATCACGCCTTTGAACGCATCGAGCGGCTGATCCGCGAGCAGCTTCAGGCCCGCGTCGTAGTTCTTCTCGTCGAGCAGCACGAGCGCGAGACGCAGCTTCGCGATCTGCTTGTACTCGTCGTCCTTCGCATGATCGATGGCCCATTGCAGTTGCGCCTTCGCGCCCGCCGCGTTGCCCGCCATATAGAGCGACTTCGCCGCCGCGAGCGCCGACATCTGCGCGTAGCCCGTGCTGCCGAACTTGTCTTCCATGTCCGACGCGACACGCGCAACGAGCGCCTGGTCGTTGCCGTTCACGGCCTGCTGCAAATGATCGTAGAGCACCGACGCTTCGGCTGCCTGGCGGCGCTGCCAGAAATTCCATCCGTTGTACCCGGCCCCAATGAGGAGCGCCACGAGCACGACCCACGTCGTGGTGTTACCCCATTTGCCCCACCAGGCCTTTACGCTTTCAAGTGATTCTTGTTCGTCGTGATAGCTCATCGTCCAGCTGATCCTTCCTGCGTTTCAATTCCCTCAACGAGCGCCGCGCGCGATGCCGGATCGTTGCGATCCTGGCCGATGCGCGCGGTCATGCGCCTGATCTCAGGCGCCCTCGTCATCGGCGGTTGCAACCATCGCATTGATTAGGTATTCGGTCAAGTCTTCCGCCGGAACGTTCACTTGCTCGTTCTTTTGCCCGCCCGACGTTTCGTCGACCGAACGACGCAGCGACTTGACGCCGATCATGCCTTGCGCGAGTTCGTCCTCGCCGAGCACGACAGCGAATGCCGCGCCGCTCGCGTCGGCCTTCTTCATCTGCGACTTGAAGCTCGCCGATGCGCCGTCCGGGCTGCAATGCAGGATGACGTCGAGACCGGTGTCGCGCAGCCGCTCCGCGACGATGAACGCCTGCTCCGCCGCCGCTTCGCCCTGATGCACGACATAGACGTCCGTGCCTTCGGCTTCCGGCACGAGTTGCTCTTCCTTCAGCAGTTCGAGGATGCGCTCGACGCCCATCGCCCAGCCGCATGCGGCCGTCGGCTTGCCGCCGAGTTGCTCGATGAGCGGATCGTAGCGCCCGCCGCCCGCGACCGTGCCTTGCGCGCCGAGCTTGTCGGTGACCCACTCGAACACGGTGAGGTTGTAATAGTCGAGGCCGCGCACGAGACGCGGATTGATCGTGAACGGAATGTTGTTCGCCTTGAGCAGACGCTGCACCCCTTCGAAGTGCTTGCGCGACTCATCGCCGAGAAAATCGACGAGCTTCGGCGCGTTCTGCGCGATTTCCTGCATCGCCGGATTCTTCGTGTCGAGCACGCGCAGCGGGTTCGTGTAGAGACGGCGCTTCGCTTCCTCGTCGAGTGAATCGACGTGCTTCTCCAGATATGCGATCAGCTCCTTGCGATGCGCCGCGCGCTCTTCGGCCTGCCCGAGCGAATTCAGTTCGAGGCGAATGCCCGTGAGCCCGAGGTCGTCCCACAGACGCTGGCACATCATGATGATTTCGGCGTCGGTATCCGGGCCGGCGAAGCCGAGTGCTTCCACGCCGACCTGATGAAACTGGCGATACCGCCCGCGCTGCGGACGCTCGTGACGGAACATCGGGCCGACGTACCACAGGCGCTTCGGGCCGTCGTACAGCAGGTTGTGCTCGATGGTCGCGCGCACGACCGCCGCCGTGTTCTCCGGGCGCATGGTCAGATGCTCGCCGTTGAGCGCGTCGGTGAAGCTGTACATCTCCTTCTCGACGATGTCGGTCACTTCACCGATACCGCGCGTGAACAACTGCGTATGCTCGACGATCGGCGTGCGGATGTTCTGATAGCCGTATGCGCGCAGCATCGACTTGACGGTGGTCTCGAAGAAATCCCACAGCGCGGCATCCTGCGGGAGGATGTCGTTCATGCCTTTCACACCGCTCAGTTTTTCGAGCCGTTTCTTCTGTTCAGTCATCTTTTCTTAGAGTGATGCCGCGGATGTCTCGACGCGCTGTCCGTAAGTGCGCTCGACATAGTCGCTGACGATTTGCTGAAATTCCTCGGCGATGCGCTCGCCGCGCAGCGTCTTCACCTTCACGCCGTCGATGAACACGGGCGCGGCCGGATTCTCGCCCGAACCCGGCAGGCTGATGCCGATATTCGCGTGCTTCGACTCGCCCGGCCCGTTGACGATGCAGCCCATCACCGCGACGTGCATCTTCTCGACGCCGGGGTACTGGTCGCGCCACGTGGGCATCGAGTTGCGCAGATAGCTTTGAATCTGCGATGCGAGTTCCTGGAACAGCGTGCTCGTGGTGCGGCCGCAGCCCGGACACGCGATGACCATCGGCGTGAAGGAGCGCAGGCCCATCGTCTGCAGGATTTCCTGGCCGACGACGACTTCGCCCGTGCGCGCGCCGCCGGGTTCCGGCGTCAGCGAAATACGGATGGTGTCGCCGATGCCTTCCTGCAGCAGCACCGAGAGCGCCGCCGTCGACGCGACGATGCCCTTCGAGCCCATGCCCGCCTCGGTCAGGCCGAGATGCAGCGCGAAGCTGCAGCGCTTCGCGAGTTCGCGATACACCGCGATCAGATCCTGCACACCGCTGACCTTGCACGACAGGATGATCTTGTCGCGGCCGAGGCCCAGTTCGACGGCGCGTTCGGCCGAACCGATCGCCGACTGGATCAGCGCTTCGTACATCACGCTTTGCAGTTCCCACGGCGCCGAGCGCGCGGCGTTTTCATCCATCATGCGCGCGAGCAGGTCCTGATCGAGACTGCCCCAGTTCACGCCGATGCGCACCGGCTTGTCGTACTTGATCGCGGCTTCGATCATCTGCGCGAATTGCGTGTCGCGTTTCGCACCCTGGCCGACGTTGCCCGGATTGATCCGGTACTTCGACAGCGTCTCGGCGCACGCGGGATGATCGCGCAGCAGCAGATGGCCGTTGTAGTGGAAGTCGCCCACGAGCGGCACCGTCACGCCCATGCGGTCGAGCTGCTCGCGGATATGCGGCACGGCGGCGGCCGCTTCCGGCGTGTTCACCGTGATGCGCACGAGCTCGGAGCCAGCCTGCGCCAGTTCCTTGATCTGGATCGCGGTGCCGATGGCGTCGGCGGTGTCCGTGTTGGTCATCGACTGCACGCGCACCGGCGAATCGCCGCCGATCGTCACGAGCTGGCCGCCCCAGCGCACGTCGACGGCATGCGACGAACGGCGCGTCAGCGGACCGCCGAAAACCGGCTCGGTCGAACAAATCTTGCTGCTGATCAGGGATTGAGCTTCGGATTGCATCGAAAAACCCTTTGGCAACCTTGCCGCCGATACGGCGCCGAGTTGCGTGTGTGGAACCTCAAACGGGCGTCACGGCTTGCACCGTGACGCCCTCGACTTGTTCGTCGCGCTCGCCGGACCGGTCTCGCAAACTCAAGGCAGCGAGAGGCGTGCGACGTTTCCGCGTGCCGAGGCATAGCGCTTGGCATCGACGGGTTCGTCGTCGACGGACAACGACTCGACGCCCTTGACGTTGCCGACGGTCACCTTGAACGGCGCCTCGCCTTGCACGCGCTGCGTGCTGCCCGAATGGACGAGGCCGGAGAACAGTTCCTTGCCGTCCTTGCCGCGCACGCTGAACCAGCTATCTTCCTTCACTTTCAATTCGACCGCGCTCGAGCCGCTTCCCGCGACAGCCGGTTCTGCCGTTGCGGCAGCCGCCGTCGCGGCGCCCGACGCAGCCTTCGCAGCCGGCGCGCTCGCCGCTGCCGGCGCACTCGCGCCCTGCACGGCTGACAACGTCGACGACGAAGCCGGCAGCGCGTTCGTGCCGAGCGGACGCGGCATCGGCTGCTCGCCCGGCGCGGCCGCCACTTCGGGCAGCGACGCCTGGCCGGTGTTGGCCGCGGCGGCCTCGTCGGGCGTCGGCGTGGACGTCGTGCCCGCCGCTTCGTTCGCACCGGATGTCGACGTCGACGACAAGCCCACGCCTGTCGTCGCTTTCAGACGTGCGAGCCAGTTGTTCGAGTCGCCGCCGGTGTGCCACATTACGAGCACCGCCAGCACGACGATGATCGCCAGCACGCCCCACAGCCACGAACGCTTGCGGCCTGACGGATTACCCAGCGGCACCGACATGCGCGCGCGCGGAAGACCCGCACCGGCGGAGGCCGGCACCTTCAGATTGTGCTCGATGCTGTCGCCGTCGCGGCGAAACGCCTGTGTGAAGGTCGCCGGATCGGCGCCAAGCACTTTCGCGTAACTGCGCACGATGCCAGCGGCAAAAGTGCGGTCCGGCAACTGGCTGATATCGCCCGCTTCGAGCGCGAGCAGTTTCGACGTCGACACCTTCAGACGCGCGGAAACGTCGTCGATCGACCATGCCTTCGCCTGGCGCAGTTGCGCGAGACGCGCGCCGACCGCCTGTATCGAGTCAAGCGGCCCCGCCTGGCTCGCATTCGATGCCGCACTCTCTCCGTCGGGCTGGCCGTCGTACTGACTGCCGGACCGTTTGACGGAATGACTGCCGATAGGCGTCGGGTGCTGCGGCTCACTCATGCCAAATTCCTCACATCGATTCTTTTATAAAGCGCTGTCGCTGGGTTCGGTTTGAAAAACCACGCGAACGATACAACTCCGGCGCCATTGCAAACCGCTTTATAACAAAATGTTCGGTTTTCGTGCCGCCCGGCGACGCTCGACGCGCTTCCTCGCTGCGGCCTTCTCCGTTAGAACGCCCATCAGATCGGCCGGACCTCGATCGTTTTGCCGCCTGCGCGGCTCATCCGTTCAGCCAGGCGCGTGCGATCCTGCACCGCGCCCGCGAGCTGACCGCAGGCGGCGTCGATATCGTCACCGCGCGTCTTGCGCACGGTGGTCACCACGCCCGCGTCGATGAGAACCTGCGCGAAACGCTTGATCTGCTCGTTCTTCGAACGCGTCAGGCCGGATTCCGGAAACGGGTTGAACGGAATGAGGTTGAACTTGCACGGCACGTCGCGCGTCACGGCAAGCAGTTCGTGCGCGTGCGCCTCGGTGTCGTTGACGCCGTCGAGCATGCAATATTCGAACGTGATGAAGTCGCGCGGCGCGACTTTCAAATAACGCTGACACGCCGCCATCAATTCGCGCAGCGGGTACTTCTTGTTGAGCGGCACGAGCATGTCGCGCAGCGGATCGTTCGGCGCGTGCAGCGATACGGCGAGCGCCACCGGCAGATCCGCGGCGAGGCGGTCCATCATCGGCACGACGCCGGACGTGGACAACGTCACGCGGCGGCGCGACAAGCCATATGCGTTGTCGTCGAGCATCAGGCGCATGGCCGGCACGACGGCATCGTAATTGAGCATCGGCTCGCCCATGCCCATCATCACGACGTTCGTGACGACGCGCTCGCCCTTGCCCGGCCCGCCGACCTCGCGCCCAAGCGATTTGCGCAGCGCGAACTCCGCCATGCGCAACTGGCCGATGATCTCGCCTGTCGTCAGGTTGCGGGAAAAGCCCTGCTTGCCGGTGGAACAAAACCGGCAATTCACCGCGCAGCCCGCCTGCGACGATACGCACAGCGTGCCGCGCGTCTCTTCGGGGATGAATACGGTTTCGACCGCGTTGCCGTTGCCGACGTCGATCAGCCACTTGCGGGTGCCGTCGGCGGAAACGTGGTCGCTGATGATGTCGGGCATCGCCATATTGGCGCGGCCCTTGAGTTTTTCGCGCAGCGATTTCGCGAGATCCGTCATGCCGTCGAAGTCTTCGGCACCGTATTGATGGATCCAGCGTTGCAATTGCTTGGCGCGAAACGGCTTTTCGCCCAGGCTCGCGCAGTACGCGGTGAGCCCGGCGGCGTCGAGATCGAGAAGATTGACGGTGGTGCTGCTCGTCATGTCGAGATGTGCCATTTCAGGTTGCGAAGCCCGGAACATGGGTTGCCCGAGACCGTTCGCGCCGATTCTGCTTAATACGACTTCCAGTGCGTCGAGGCGCGATGCCGTGCTGACGATGCGGCCAGCACGGCGACACACGCAAGAATTAACGCGAGTAGACGTTCACTTGCGGGAAGAAGAACGCAACTTCCTGCGCAGCCGTTTCCGGCGCGTCCGAACCGTGCACGGCATTGGCGTCGATGCTGTCGGCGAAGTCGGCGCGGATCGTGCCCTTGTCGGCCTTCTTCGGATCGGTCGCGCCCATCAGGTCGCGATTCTTCAGGATGGCGTTTTCGCCTTCCAGCACTTGAATCATCACCGGACCCGAGATCATGAATTCGACCAGATCCTTGAAGAACGGACGCGCGGCGTGCACGGCGTAAAACTTCTCGGCGTCGGCGCGCGACAGATGAACCATGCGCGACGCGATGATCTTCAGACCCGCGTTCTCGAAACGGCTGTAGATCTGACCGATAACGTTCTTTGCCACTGCGTCCGGCTTGATAATCGACAGGGTGCGCTCGATCGCCATGAAAAACTCCAAAAAATGAACGGTTTACGAATTAAAACGAATCGACAATTGTAGCACGAAGCAAGGTATGATTGCGATTGAAACCTTACGACGCCGTAAGGATCAAACTCAGCGATGACTTGAACCTCCGGACTGCCGGATCAGCCATTCGGACTATTGAATTCGGCGCGCGCCGGGGCCATATTGGAGCAAACCGCCGCATTGCAACGGCATTTCGCGGGGCGAGCGGCAGCCAGGCGGTCCTAATATTGGTTTAAGTCGGCGCACCTTATCATTCGTATATGACGGATGTGGCGGGCAGACCAAACGACAGACAATTGAAGCAAGGAGAAACCATGAACGAATCACCCTACAGCTTTGGCCGTAATGGCAGCGTCACTTCGGTCGAGACGCGCAACCGCGTGCTGCGCAACACTTACTGGCTGCTCGCGCTCTCGATGGTGCCGACGGTGCTCGGCGCGTGGGTCGGCGTCGCGACGGGCTTTTCGCTGTTCGCGGCCACGAGCCCGGCAATGAGCTTCATCGCGTTCCTCGCGATTGCATTCGGCTTCATGTTCGCCATCGAAAAGACCAAGAACAGCGGCATGGGCGTAGTCGTCCTACTCGGCTTCACGTTCTTCATGGGCCTGATGCTCTCGCGTCTTCTGAGCTTCATTCTCGGCTTTTCGAACGGACCGCAGCTCATCATGATGGCCTTCGGCGGCACGGGCGTGATCTTCGCGGCCATGGCGACCATTGCCACCGTCAGCAAGCGTGATTTTTCGGGCCTGGGCAAGTTCCTGTTCATGGGCGTGATCGTCATCCTGCTGGCGGCGTTCGCGAACATCTTCCTGCAATTGCCCGCGCTGATGATGACGATCTCCGTGCTCGCCATCGTGATCTTCTCGGCGTACATGTTGTTCGACGTGCAGCGCGTGGTGAACGGCGGCGAGACGAACTACATCAGCGCAACGCTCGCGATCTACCTCGACCTGTACAACGTGTTCACGAACCTCCTGGCGCTGCTCGGCATTTTCGGCGGCAACCGCAACTAAGCCAGATGAACGCGGCAGAAACGAAAAACCGGCCTTCGGGCCGGTTTTTTTACGCCTGCGCGCGGCGTCGTGGCCGCAGCGGAGCTCAGTCGCGCTCGAATAGTGCAATCGATTCGACGTGCGACGTATGCGGGAACATGTTCACGACGCCTGCGCCCTTCATCCGGTATCCCGCTTCGTGCACCAGAAGGCCCGCATCGCGCGCGAGCGTCGCCGGATTGCACGACACATAGACGATGCGTTTAGGCAACGGCCCGTCGCCGCTCTGCGCGATGTCCGCGAGCGCCTTCGACACGGCGAGCGCGCCTTCGCGCGGCGGATCGATGAGAAATTTGTCGAAATGCCCGAGCGCGCGCAGATCGTCGGCGGTGACTTCGAACAGATTGCGGCACGCGAACGACGTATGTCCGTCGACGCCGTTCGCCTTCACATTCTCGAGCGCACGCGCCGTCAGTGCCTCGCTGCCTTCGATCCCGACAACTTCCCGCGACACGCGCGCGAGCGGCAGCGTGAAGTTGCCGATACCGCAAAAGAGGTCGAGCACGCGATCCGACTTCTCTGGCGCGAGCAGGCTCAACGCGCGGCTCACCAGCACGCGATTGATCTGGTGATTCACTTGCGTGAAATCGGTCGGCTTGAACGGCATGCGGATATCGAATTCCGGCAGCGTGTAAGCCAGTTCGCTATCGAGCGGATAAAACTGGTAGACGGTGTCCGGGCCTTTCGGCTGGAGCCACCACTGAACGCCGTGCTCGTCGGCGAACGTGCGCAGCAGCGCTTCGTCGGCTTCGGTCAGCGGCTCCAGAATGCGCAACACGAGCGCCGTCACGTCCGATCCGACCGCAAGCTCGATCTGCGGCATACGATCGCGAATCGACAGCCCCGCCACCAGATGACGCAGCGGCACAAGCATCGCGGAAACGTGCGGCGGCAGCACTTCGCAGCTCGTCATGTCGGCGACATAGCTGCTCTTTCTTTCGTGAAAGCCGACCAGCACGCCGCCCTTCTTCTCGACGTGCCGCACGGTCAGGCGCGCGCGATAGCGGTAGCCCCACGACGGTCCGTGGATCGGCCGGAACATGACTTCGGCGCGCAGCTTCGACAGATGTTGCAGATTGTCTTCGAGCACGCGCTGCTTCACGGCGATCTGCGCGCGCACGTCGAGATGCTGCATCGAGCAACCGCCGCAGGTGCCGAAGAACTGGCACTTCGGCTTCGCGCGGATCACGCTCTCGCGCAGCACGCGCACCACTTGCGCCTGCTCGAAACTGGGCTTCTTGCGATAGCTCGAATAGCTCACTCGTTCGCCCGGCAGCGCGCCCTCGACGAAGATGACCTTGCCCGGCTCGCCGTCTTCGTTGACCGTGCGGCCGACGCCGCGCGCTTCCATATCGAGCGACTCGATTTCGAGTTCGGGCGCGACGAAGTTCGGATCGGGCGTGACGGATTTGGCCGGCGCGGCGCGGCGGCGATGCTGGTTTTTTCGAGCGGCTTCGGACACCTGCGTACTTCCTGCTGATCGTTAAGGCAAAGGCGAGATTGTAGACGAACGTTACGCGCTCATTCGGCGAACGCCGCCAGATATTCCGCCCAGTGCGGCGAAGTCTCCTGCGCGAGCGCGTTTTTCACGAAGCTGATTTCGTCCGTGTACTCGCCGGGCGTAAAGCCGCCGCGCATCATCTGAAAGCGGCAGTACATCAGATACGTGTTGACGACATCGGTCTCGCAATAGTTGCGGATTTCGTCGATATGGCCGTCGCAATATGCGTCCCAGACCTTGCCGCCGTCCATGCCGAGCTTGCCGGGAAAGCCGCATAGTTTCGCGAGCGCATCGAGCGGCGCATTCGCGCGCGCCTGATACATCGCGAGCACGTCCATCAGGTCGATGTGCCGCATGTGATAGCGGCTGATGTAGTTGTTGAACTTGAACTCGCGGTCGTCCTGACCGAGATCCCAATAGCGCGGCGCGGCGATGCCGTGAACCAGCGCACGATAATGGAGCACGGGCAGATCGAAGCCGCCGCCGTTCCACGACACGAGTTGCGGCGTGTACTTTTCGATCACGCGATAGAACGACTGAATGAGCGCGGCCTCGCCGTCGGCCGCCGTGCCGAGCGAGCGCACGCGAAAGCCGCTGTTGTCGCGGAACACGCAGGAAATCGCCGCGACGCGCTGCAAGTGATGCGGCAGAAAGTCATTGCCGACGCGCTCGCGGCGCGCTTCGAACGCATGTTCGGCGACCTCGCGGTCGGAGAGATCGTCGGGCAAATCTTCGAGACGGCGAATGCCGTCGACATCGGGGATGGTCTCGATGTCGAAAACGAGAATCGGTGTCATTGAATCCTGGAGCGCGACGCCTTTCGTCGAGAGGCGCCGCCAAAGCGTTAAAGCACGGCGTCCTTGCGAACGCCGTTGGATGCGAAAAAGCGCTTGAGCCGCACGAGCGCCTCTTGCTGGATCTGGCGCACACGTTCGCGCGTGAGGCCCATTTCGTCGGCGAGCTCTTCGAGCGTCGCGGGCTCGATATGGTTCAGCCCGAAACGCCGTTCGATCACGTGCCGGTGCTTGTCGGACAGGCGCGAGAGCCACAGCCGCGTCAGCGATTCGAGTTCGCGATGCTGCACTTCCGCGTCGGGCGACTGGCTCTGGTCGTCCGACAGCAGATCGAGCAGGCTGCTGCCCGGATCGAGATCGAGCGGCGCGTCGAGCGAAGCCGTGTGCTCGTTGAGCGCGAGGATATCGGTGACTTCCTCGGGCGTCTTGCCGGTGAGATACGCGATATCGTCGATGCTCGCGTCGCGGCGCTCGGGCGCGACGCTGTCGTTCGAATTGGCGGAATTTTTTTCCAGATGACGCTTCGCGCGGAGCACCTGATTGAGCTCGCGGATCACGTGCACCGGCAGACGCACCGTGCGCGCCTGATTCATGATCGCGCGCTCGATGCTCTGGCGGATCCACCAGGTGGCGTACGTCGAGAAACGAAAACCGCGCGTCGGATCGAATTTTTCGATCGCGTGCATGAGGCCGAGATTGCCTTCCTCGATCAGATCGAGCAGCGGCACGCCGCGATTGAGATAACCCTTCGCGATACTGACGACGAGCCGCAGATTGCGCTCGATCATGACCTGCCGCGCCTCGAATTCGCCCGCCTTCGCGAGCCGCGAATAGCGTTGCTCTTCCTCGACGGTAAGCAGAGGCTTCACGCTGATGCGGTTCAGGTAATGCTGAATGGTGTCGGCCGTGAGTTCGGCCTGCAGGAGCGAGCGGAAATCGTCGGCGTCCGGCGCGGCTTCCCGCTCGCCTTCGCCGGATTCCTCGCTGTTCTTTCCGCGGCTGCCACCCTCTTCCTCTGAGTCGACATCGACGTCTACGTTGTCGATGTCCTCATCCTGGGTCGAAGCACCGTCTTCCACCGACACTTGCAAAGGTCGGCTGATCGTCTCAGTCTCGGCTTGCGGGGAGCGGCGCTTCGTTTTTGGCATGATGGTTTCGCTTTATTGCGGCGGCAAATACTTCAGTGGGTCAACAGGTTTTCCCTGCCGGCGAACTTCGAAATGCAACATCACGCGGTCCGAATCGCTGTTCCCCATCTCAGCGATCTTCTGCCCTTTAGTCACCGCGTCTCCCTCTTTTACCATCAAAGCACGGTTATGTGCATACGCAGTCAGAAAAGTCGCGTCGTGTTTGATGATAATGAGATTGCCGTAGCCGCGCAGCCCATTTCCGGAGTAAACCACTCGGCCATCCGCTGACGCGTTGACCGCATCTCCCGCCGCACCGCCAATATTCAAGCCCTTGTTTTTCGCGTCGTCGAACGTGCCGATGATCGGACCGCGCGCCGGCCAGATGAACGCCGGCTGACCGCTCGGCGCCGTCGCGTTCGCGTCCGCGCCGGGCACGCCCGCCGCACCGGGAACGCCCGGCGCCGACGCCATGCCAGCTGCCGCGCCCGCCGTTCCCGGCGTCGCGCCCATGCCTGAATTCGCACCGTAATACGGCGGCTGCGCGGTCGCGCCCGGTTGCGGGTTCGCGTAAGCGTTCGCGCCATTCAACGGTTGCGTCTGCACGCCGCCACCGACGATCGGCGCGGTCGCCACGCCAGGCGTCGCCGCCGCGACGTTCGCGCCCGGAGGCGCCACGCGCATCAACTGGCCGACTTCGATCTGGTTCGGGTTGGTCAGGTTGTTCCACGCCGCGATGTCGTGATAATTCTGACCGTTTTCGAGGGCGATCCGATATAGGGTGTCGCCCGGCTTCACACGGTAATAGCCCGGCGGCGGCGGGCCGTTGTCGGGCGTCTGCGCCGCCGTCGTGCTGAGGGGCGCGCCCGTTCTGTCGACGACCGGGGCCATGTCCATGCGCGTCGAACACGCCGCCAGCGCCGATAACGCAAGCACGCACACGCCGCGCTGCGCCGCGCTCAAGGCTTGGTCCGCACTTCCTACTCGCAAAGCACGCAGGATACTCATCGGTGTCAAATCACTCCAGATTTTAAGGGTACAAAGAAAACGCGATCGAGCTGCTCTTCCCGCCATTGACTCGCCGATACGCGCGTGACAAGCGTCAGCACCTGCGACTGCGCGGCCTGCGATCCGACCGGCGCGACGAGCCTGCCGCCCACCGCCAGTTGATCGAGCAAGGCTTGCGGCACGTCGAGGCCCGCGCACGCGATCACGATCGCGTCGAACGGCGCGGCTGCCGGCAAGCCAAGGCGGCCATCGCCGTAATGCAGCCTGATGTTCGGCACACGCAACGGCCGAAGGTTGAGCTTCGCGCGCTCCGAGAGCGGACGCACGCGTTCGATCGAATAAACCTCAGTGGCGACCTGCGACAGCACCGCCGCCTGATAGCCACAGCCGGTGCCGATCTCCAGCACCTTGTTCAACGCGCGCCCCGTCGCGACCAGTTCGATCATGCGCGCGACGACCGACGGCTTCGAGATGGTCTGGTGATGGCCGATCGGCAGCGCGGCGTCTTCATACGCCTGCGCCGCGAGCCCCGGATCGACGAACATGTGGCGCGGCACGACCGACATTGCGTTCAGCACGCGCGGATCGGTCACGCCGTTCGAGCGCAGCCGTTCGACCATGCGCTCACGCACCCGTTCCGACGTGAGCGTCTGCGTGCTTGCCAGCGCGACGTTGGGCGCGCCTTTCCTGGTCGCGGTCGCGGCGGCGTTCGCATCGCGCTCGGCGGGACGCGTGGCCGTGCGCAGCGCATGCGACGCATGATGTGCCGGCGCCGCGCTCTTGCCTGCACCCGGAACCGGTTTCGCCACGCCAATGGCCGGCTTCGCGACAGGACGCGCGGGAAACACGGACGAAGCCGGCTTTGCGGATGCCGCCGCCGTCGCGGGATTTTTCATCGGCACGCTCGCCGCGCGCGACGAACCCGGTTTGACCGGCGCCGCCGCCGCAGGCTTCACGGCCGAAACGGCGGCCTGCTTGCCGCGCGTGTCTTGCCCGCGCGCCGCGGGCTTGCGCGGCTCGCGAACCAGATCCGCGAGCGCCAGCGGAAAGCGCTTGGCGCGCTCGTCGCTCATGTGCGACCGCTCCCGGCGCGCGCCCATTCGCGGGTCTCGGCCATGAGCTTCGTATGCGTCAGGTCGAGTTGCAGCGGCGTGATCGAAACGAAGCCGTTCGCGACCGCGTGAAAATCCGTGCCTTCGCTCGCGTCGAGCGCGTCGCCCGACGGGCCGATCCAGTAGATCGGATTGCCGCGCGGATCGCTTTGACGGATGACTGGCTGCGACGGATGACGCTTGCCGAGGCGCGTCACTTTCCAGTCGCCCAACTCATCATAAGGCAGGCTCGGAATGTTCACGTTCAGCAACGGATGACCCGGCATCGGATGTTCGAGGAAATGCGCGACGATCTCGGCCGCGACGCGCGCGGCGTCGTCGAGATGGAGCCAGTCGCGTCCGACGAGCGAAAACGCGATCGCCGGAATGCCGAACATGAAGCCTTCGGTCGCGGCGGCCACCGTGCCGGAATACAGCGTGTCTTCGCCGACGTTCTGCCCGTTGTTGATGCCCGACACGACGAGATCCGGCCGATGCTCGAGCATGCCCGTGAGCGCGATGTGCACGGAATCGGTCGGCGTACCGTTCACGAAATTGAAACCGTTGGGCGCCTGATGAACGCTCAAGGGCCGCGACAGCGTAAGCGAGTTTGACGAGCCGCTGCAGTTCTGCTCCGGCGCCATCACCGTCACTTCGCCGAGCGGCTGCAGGACGCCGTGCAGCACATTGATGCCGCGCGCCAGATAACCGTCGTCGTTGCTGAGTAGGATTCGCATCCGACGATTGTAACCGAGGAAAGTGGCGCGACGACGACTCGAACTGCCATACACTGAGCCACGTTCAACGAGGAGAAACCATGCGCGCAGTACGATGCAACGAACACGGATTGCCCCATACGCTTTCGATCGAAACGCTGCCCGATCTGCGTCCGGAAGCGGGCGAAGTCATCATCGACGTGAAGGCGGCGAGCGTGAACTTTCCCGACGTGCTCATCATCCAGAACAAGTACCAGTTCAAGCCGCCGCTGCCTTTCACGCCCGGCGCGGAATTCGCGGGCGTCGTGCGCGAAACCGGCGCGGGCGTCACGCGTCTTGCGCCCGGCATGCGCGTGGCCGCCTACACCGCGCAAGGCGCGTTCGCGGAACAGGCGCGCGCGAAGGAGACGGATTGCGTCGTGTTGCCCGATGACGTCGATCTCGCCGATTCCGCCGCGTTCACGCTCGCTTACGGCACGTCGTATCACGCGCTCGTCGATCGCGGCGAACTGAAAGCCGGCGACACGCTGCTCGTGCTCGGCGCGGCGGGCGGCGTCGGCGTCGCGGCGATCCAGATCGGCAAGATCGTCGGCGCGCGCGTGATCGCGGCCGCATCGAGCGCCGAGAAACTCGCGTTCTGCCGCGAGCATGGCGCGGACGAGGTCATCGACTACACGAGCGAAGACTTGCGCGAGCGCGTCAAGACGTTGACGGCGGGCAACGGGCCGGATGTCATCTTCGATCCCGTCGGCGGCGCGTACGCGGAACCCGCGTTTCGCAGCATCGGCTGGCGCGGGCGGTATCTCGTCGTCGGCTTCGCGAACGGCGAGATTCCGAAACTGCCGCTCAATCTCGCGCTGCTGAAAGGCGCGAGCATCGTCGGCGTTTTCTGGGGCGGTCACATGCAGCGCGAGCACGCGCGCGCTGACGAGGAATTTGCGACGATGGTCGACTGGATCAAGGCCGGCAAGCTGCGGCCCGTCGTCACGAAACGTTATTCGCTCGATGAGACGCCGCAAGCGCTCGACGACATGATGAATCGCCGCGTCACCGGGAAGGTCGTGATCGAGCCGTGATGCTCGCGCTCAGAAGCGCCGCGATTGCGCGCCGGGCAACATGCCGATGCGCGTCGCTTGCGGCGTCTGCATCGGCTTGGCATCGGCGAAATCGGTCATCGGATAATGATGCGGCGCGCGCGCATGCTTGCCATGCAGCCGCTGAAACGCGGACGTCACGCGCCGCACGCTCAGCAGGCGTTGCCACAAGCGTTCGCGAAGGCTGCCGAACGGCAGCAAGGACGGCGGCAACACGACCGCGCCCGGACCCCAGCCCGGACGCCACGAGCGCGCGAGACCTTGACGCATGAAGAGGGAAAGAGTTGGCACGCCGATGCACGATGCGAGATGACCGAGACCGGAATCGTTGCCGATGAACCACGACGACTCCGCGATCCACGCCGCAACTTCGTTCAGACGCGGCAGCGCGTTGACCTCGCAGCCTTCTTCCGCGATATCGCCCCAGACGCCGAATTCCGCCGGCGCGACGAGAAAGCTCGGCTGCAAGCGGCGACGCGCGAGCACACGCGATAGCGCGAGAAATTTCCTGCGGCTCCACATCTTCTCGGGATGGCTGCCCGTCGGATGAATGACGACGCGATCGGCGAAGCGCCCGCGCATGACGCCGGCCGGCACGACGAGACCGTTCGCGCGCGTCACGTCCGCAAGACCGAGCACGTTCGCCGCGATATCGACGATACGGTCCACCATGTGCTTCGAACCGCCGTATTCCGGCAGCGCAGCGAGACAGAGGGTCTTGCCGGAGCGGCTCAGCGTGGCGGCGTAGTCGGTCGGGCGAAGCTCGATCACGGTGTCGAACGCGCCCTGGCAAGCGTCGCGATGTCCGACGGTGATGCGGGGAAACCAGTCGGCGAGTTGCTCCGCAACCCAGCCGAACACGACCGGGCGATATCCGTTGCGGATGAGATTGTCGACGAGCACGAGCCCGATGAGGCTGTCGCCGATCGGCGATGGCAACACCACCGCTATCGAACCGTCAGTTCGCAGTTTCATTGCTGGTCTCGCGGGAAGCGCGTCGGCGAACGCCGCGCAGATTCCGCGCATGATGTGCGGCTGCAAAGTGTCGCTCGATTGCGTTACGGCTTGATGTGCCTTTGGCGTCCGTTCACCCGAAAATGACGGCGGCCAGTTCGCAGCCCGCCGCACGACGCCGGTTCAGCGCAGCATGATAGCGAGGTCGGAAGTACCGTGCCAGAACGGATATTCCCAAAAAGGTCCTGCGCGTTGCCGCAAGCGTCGCCTGCCTCAGAGCTTCTCGGTTTCGCCGCTCTTCGGCTGCCACTTCATCAGCCTGCGCTCGACCAGCGCGACGAGGCCGTCGAGCACGAGCGCGAATGCGGTCAGCACGAGAATGCCCGCGAAGACCGTGTTGATATCGAACGTGCCTTCGGCTTGAAGAATCAGATAGCCGACGCCGCGCGCCGAGCCGAGATATTCACCGACCACCGAGCCGACGAACGCAAGTCCCACCGACGTATGCAGGCTCGAAAACACCCAGCTCGTCGCGCTCGGCAGATAGACATGCCGCAGCAGTTGCTTGCGATTCGCGCCGAGCATGCGCGCGTTCGCGAGCACGACCGGGCTCACTTCCTTCACGCCCTGATAGACGTTGAAGAACACGATGAAGAAGACCAGCGTCACGCCGAGCGCGACCTTCGACCAGATGCCCAAGCCGAACCACACCGCGAAGATCGGCGCGAGAATCACGCGCGGCATCGAGTTGGCGGCCTTGATGTAGGGATCGAGGAGCGCGCTCGTCGTCGGCGCGAGCGCGAGCCACAGACCGACACCGAGTCCGGACACCGTGCCGATGACGAACGCCAGCACCGTTTCGATCAGCGTCACCCACAGATGGATGTAGATCTCGCCGCCCGTAAACCACTCCCAGATACGCACGAGCACCTTCTGCGGCTCGCCGAAAAAGAACGCGGCCTTGTTGGCGTCGTCGAAATAGAAAGGCGGCACGAGCGTCGGGCTCGTCAGCACGTACCACAGCGCAAAGCACGCGAGCAGCAGCAGCCATTGCCACACGATGAGATTCGCTCGATTCGGGCGCAGCTTGTTCCACATGGTCGTTATCGTCTTATTCGGCGGCGGCGGGCTTCAGTTGCTGCTGATAGCCCTTCAACACTTCCTCGCGCAGCACGCCCCAGATTTGCGCGTGCAATTCGACGAAGCGCGGATGCGAGCGGATCTCGGCGACATCGCGCGGACGCGGCAGATCGATCGCGAATTCACCGATCGGATGCGTGCCCGGTCCCGCCGCCAGCACGACGACCCGGTCGGACATCGAGATCGCTTCGTCGAGATCGTGCGTGATGAAGAGCACGGCCTTGCGCTTGGCGGCCCAAAGGTCGAGCAGTTCGTTTTCCATCAACTGACGCGTTTGAATGTCCAGCGCGGAGAACGGCTCGTCCATCAGGATGATGTCGGGATCGAGGATGAGCGTCTGCGCCATCGCGACGCGCTTTCTCATGCCGCCCGACAACTGATGCGGATAACGATCGCCGAATCCGCCGAGGCCTACGCGCTTCAGCCATTCCTCGCCGCGTTTTTCGGCTTCGGCCTTCGGCACGCCCTGAAACGCAAGGCCGGCCGTCACGTTGTCGAGGGCCGAGCGCCACGGCATGAGGCCATCGGCCTGAAACATGTAGCCCGCGCGCCGGTTGATGCCCTTCAGCTTCTCGCCGAACACGCTTACCGTGCCCGATGAAGGTTCGAGCAATCCCGCCGATACGTTGAGCAGCGTCGACTTGCCGCAGCCGGTCGGCCCGACGACCGACACGAACTCGCCGGGCGCGATCGCGAGGTTCGTATCGCGGACCGCCGTATAACGATCGCGGCGACGCTCGCGCGATGCGAACGTGCACGTGACGTCTTCCAGCGCGAGCGCATAGTTCGATGACGAGGACATCGATCAGACCTTGACGCTCGCGAGCGCCTTCTTGACGAAATCGTTGGTCCAGGTCTTCGACAGGTCGATCGGCTTGCCCTTCACGGTTTCGTCGAAGGCCTGCAGCGTCTTGAGCGAGGTCGCGGGACCGTCGGCGGGCATCAGGCCGTCCGGCGACAGCGCTTCCTTCACGTGCTGCCACGAATCCAGATACAGCGCGCGATCGCCGAGCAGATAGCTCTCCGGCACCGTCGAGATGAGGTCCTTGCCCGAGGCGCCTTGCAGCCATTTCAGCGCGCGCACCATCGCGTTCGTGAGCGCCTGCGTCGTGTTCGGATTCTTCGTGATGAAGCTCTGCGATGCGTACAGGCAACCCGCCGGCATGTTGCCGCCGAACACCTTGACCGTGTCCGCGAGCGTGCGCGTGTCCGACACGATGCGGATATCGCCCGCGCGGTCGAGCTTGGTCATCACCGGATCGAGATTGGCGATGGCGTCGATCTGGCCGGATTGCAGCGCGGCGATCGCACCCGCGCCCGCGCCCACGCCGATGAACGACACATCGGTCGCCTTCAGCCCTGCCTGCGCGAGCACGAAGCTCGCCATGATCGACGTCGACGAGCCCGGCGCCGTCACGCCGATCTTCTTGCCTTTCAGGTCCGCGACCGATTTGTAGTTCGGCATCGCCTTCTTCGATACGGCAAGCACGATCTGCGGCGCGCGCCCCTGCAGCACGAATTCGCGGAAATACTGGTTTTTCGCCTGCAGGAGCAGCGTGTGCTCGAACGCGCCCGAGACGACATCCGCGCTGCCGCCGACCGCCGCCTGCAGCGCCTTCGCGCCGCCCGCGAAATCGGCGATCTCGATGTTGAGCCCTTCGTCCTTGAAGTAGTTGCGGCGCTCCGCAATGGTGAGCGGCAGATAGTAGAAGAGATTTTTGCCGCCGACCGCGATCGATACCTTGGTCTGCTCGAGCTTGCTCTGCGCGAGCGCGAGCGGCATGCCCGACATCGCTCCACCCGCGAGCACGACGCCGCTCGCGATGAACGTTCTGCGTTTCATCGTTGTGTCTCCTGGAATTCTTGTTGTCCGCGCGTGCCTCAGATCACCTTGGCCGCGCGCAGCCGCGCGATATCGTCGGCATGATACCCGAGCGTCTGAAGTACTTCATCCGTGTGTTCACCGAGTTGCGGCCCGAGCCAGCGCGTTTCGCCGGGCGTCTCGGAGAGCTTCGGCGTCACGTTCGGCAACGTGATCTCGCGGCCGTCCTGCCACGGAAAACGCTGCAGCATCTGACGCGCGATGTACTGCGGATCGGTGAACATGTCGGCCACGCTGTAGATGCGGCCTGCGGGCACGTCGGCGGCATTGAGCACGGCGAGCGCTTCGTCGATGCTGCGCGTGGACAGCCACGCGGCGATGGCGTCGTCGATTTCCTGCGTGCGCGGCACGCGCCCGTCGTTCGAGGCGAGCGCGGGATCGTCGGCGAGATCGGCGCGCTCGATCGCGTTCATGAGGCGCTTGAAGATCGGATCGCTGTTGCCGCCGATCACGATGCTGCCATCGCGGCACGGATACGTATTCGACGGCACGATGCCCGGCAGCGACGCACCCGTGCGCTCGCGCACCATGCCGTACACGCCGTATTCCGGAACGACGCTTTCCATCATGTTGAAGACGGCTTCGTACAGCGCGACGTCGACGACCTGCCCCTTGCCGCCGTTCACGCGCACGTTATGCAGCGCCATCATCGCGCCGATCACGCCGTGCAACGCCGCGATGGAGTCGCCGATCGATATGCCGATGCGCGGTGGCGGCAAGTCCGGATAGCCGGTGATATGGCGCAGACCGCCCATCGATTCCGCGATCGCGCCGAAGCCCGGGCGATCGCGATACGGACCGGTCTGGCCGTAGCCGGACAGCCGCACCATCACGAGAGCGGGATTCTCCGCCGAGAGCGTTTCGTAGCCGAGGCCGAGCTTTTCGAGCAGACCGGGCCGGAAGTTTTCGATGACGATATCGGCTTCCTTCGCGAGCCGGCGCACGATTTCCTTGCCTTCGTCCGCCTTGAGATTGATCGTCACGGACTTCTTGTTGCGCGCCTGCACCGCCCACCACAGCGACGTGCCGCCGACTTCCGGATAAAGCTTGCGCCACTTGCGCAGCGGATCGCCGCCGTTCGGGTCCTCGATCTTGATGACGTCGGCGCCGAACTCGCCCATGAAGCGCGCGGCGAACGGGCCGGCGATGAGCGTGCCGAGTTCCAGCACCTTGACCCCGGCGAGCGGTCCCGTCGTTGTGGTCATGGCTGCGTCTCCTTTTATGTGTTTTCTCAGAGCGGGATATCGAGCGGCTTGAAGCGCGGCGTGCCGTCGGCGAGCGTCTCGTTGAACATCGCGGCGGGCCGCACCCACAAGCCGCGTTCATGCGGCCAGAGATGCTCGTAGACGATCATCGCTTCTTCGGTTTCCGAGTGGCGCGCCACGCCGATCACGCGATACAGCCCGCCCTTGTAGTGACGATGCGTCGCGAGCGCGAGTGCTTCGGTTTCTGTCATCGACTGGAGTCCTTTCATACGGAGCGGCGATCGAGCATCGCACGCGCGATCGTGCCGGCATCGACATATTCGAGCTCGCCGCCGACGGGCACGCCGCGCGCGAGCCGCGTCACCTTTAGGCCCTTGCTCTTGAGCGTCTGCGCGAGATAGTGTGCGGTCGCTTCGCCTTCGTTCGTGAAGTTGGTGGCGAGCACGATTTCCTGCACGACGCCGTCGAGCGCGCGGTTGATGAGCCGCTCGAAGTGGATTTCCTTCGGCCCGATGCCGTCGAGCGGGCTCAGGCGCCCCATCAGCACGAAGTAGAGCCCGCGATACGTGAGCGTCTGTTCGAGCATGATCTGATCGGCGGGCGTTTCCACCACGCACAGCAACGCCGGATCGCGCTCTTCGTCGCTGCAGACTTCGCAGATCTCGCTTTCCGTGAAGGTGTTGCACTTCTCGCAGTGCTTCAGATTCCCGGTCGCGAACAGCAGCGAATTGCCGAGCTTTTCAGCGCCTGCGCGGTCGTGCTGCATCAGGTGATACGCCATGCGCTGCGCCGACTTCGGACCGACGCCGGGCAGCGCGCGCAGCGCTTCGACGAGCGCCGACAGGGCGGAAGGTTGTTTCATGTGTCCTCGGTGGCGAGCCATCGGATCGGGTTCGTCCGATGGCCGCGCAATCAAAACGGCATCTTGAATCCTGGCGGCATCGGCATGCCGGCGGTCATGCCGCTCATCTTCTCTTGCGTGGTGGCTTCGGCTTTGCGCACGGCGTCGTTGAACGCGGCGGCGACGAGGTCTTCGAGCATGTCCTTGTCGTCGGCGAGCAGGCTCGGGTCGATCTGCACGCGGCGCACGTCGTTCTTGCAGGTCATCGTCACCTTCACGAGACCGGCGCCGGACTGGCCCTCGACCTCGATCTGCGCGAGCTGATCCTGCATCTTCTTCATGTTTTCCTGCATCTGCTGAGCCTGTTTCATCAGCCCGGCGAGTTGGTTCTTCATCATGGTTCGGCTCCTTACTGGAAAACGTGTGGCAAAGGCACGCGCGATGCGCGCGCCCGATATTCAGTGCGGCTGCGCGACGCCCGAGAGCGCGCCGCGCGCCTCAATTCACGACGGATTCGCACCCGATGCGGCGATCGGCTTGATCGAACCCTGCACGATGCTCGCGCCGAAATCGCGGATCAGCGATTGCACGAACGGATCCTGCCTGATTTCCTGCTCCGCTTCCTGCTGACGGCGCGCGCGCTGGGCGGCATCGAGCGCGGCGGCAGTGCGGCGCGCGGGCGCGACGGCGACGCTGACTTCGATCGCGCGGCCGAGCTTCTCCGCGAGCGCGGCCTTCAGTTTCGCGACGTGCGCGGCGTCGGTGTACATCTGGACGGGAACGGCGAGCGTCACGGAATCCGCATCGCACGCGGTGAGTTCGCTATTGAACGCGAGCTGATAGGCGACGCCTTTCAACGGCAGATCGACGGCGAGCACGGCCCATTCGGTCGACACGCCAAGCGCGTCGAGCGGCACGGCGGGCGGCAGCGGCGTCGTGTCGACGGCGGGCGCGAGCTTCGCGGGCGGCGCGGCGTTGAAGTGCATGTCGTCGGGACCGCTATCGAACGCGGGCACGAAGCCGTCGTCCGGCGGCATGAAGTAAGCGTCTTCCGATCCCGCCGGCGGATAGTCGCCGGGCGGCATGTCTTCCCACGGCGGAATGACGCTCGGCTTCGCCGCCGTGGCCGCGGCGGGCTTCGGTTCGGGCGCGGCGGGCGGCGCGCGGCGCGGCGTCGGCACCGGGATCTGCGCGGCGGGCTTCGCTACGGGCTTCGCGGCGGATTGAGCCGCTGCGGGCGCCGCCGCGTTTCGTGCGCCGCGATCGGAGGAAAGGCGCATGCCCGCGCTGCGCAACACATCGAGCGCCGCGCTTGCGCCGCTCGAGGGACGCGGCGCGGCGGGTTCAGGCTCGGCCACGGACGCCTCGACGGCCTGACGCACCGCGCTTTGCATCGGCTTCGCCGCAACGGGCTCGCGCGTATCGGCGGTCGGCGTCGGCGCGGGCTCGGCGCTTTTCGCCGCGACGATGACCGTCCGCGCAGGTTCGGCGCTCTCTTCGGGCGGCGTTTCCTTCGCCTCGACGATGACCGTCTGCACGGCGGGCGCAGGCGCTTTCGCCACGGGCGCGGGCGCCACAGCGCGCTCGGCCATCGCGCCCGCGAGCGCGGCGCTGCGCGCGGGCTTCGCGCCCGAAGGCGCGGCGAGCGCCACGCCACCGCCCGGTCCGCCAGCCGGTTCGAACGCGAGCATGCGCAGCAGCGTCATCGTGAAGCCGGCGTATTCGTCGGGCGCGAGACCGAGTTCGCTGCGTCCGACCGTGGCGATCTGATAGAACAACTGAACCTGTTCCGCCGACAGCATGTCCGCGAAGCGGCGAATGTCCGCGGCTTCCGGCCATTCGTCCAGCACCGACGCCGGCGCGAACTGCGCCCAGCCGATTCGATGCAGCAGACTCGCGAGATCCTGCAGCGCCGTCGAGAAGGACAGGCTGCGCAGCGCCATTTCGTCGGCGATGGCAAGCACGCCGGGGCCGTCGTCGGCGGCGAGCGCGTCGATCAGGCGGATGAGATAGCTTTGATCGAGCGCGCCGAGCATGCCGCGCACGGCTTCCTCGGTGACTTCGTTCGCCGAATACGCGATGGCCTGGTCGGTCAGCGAAAGCGCGTCGCGCATAGAGCCGTCCGCCGCGCGCGACAAGAGCCGCAGCGCCTGCGTCTCGAACGCAATATTCTCTTGCTGAAGAATGTTCTCCAGGTGCGACACGATGTGCCCCGCCGGCATCTGCTTCAGATTGAACTGGAGGCAGCGCGAGAGCACGGTGACCGGAATCTTCTGCGGATCGGTCGTCGCGAGGATGAACTTCATATGCGGCGGCGGCTCTTCCAGCGTCTTCAGCATCGCGTTGAATGCTTCCTTCGTGAGCATGTGCACTTCGTCGATCATGTAGACCTTGAAGCGCGCATCCACCGGCGCGTAGACCGCACGTTCAAGCAATGCGCGAATGTCGTCGATGCCGCGATTGCTCGCCGCATCCATTTCGACGTAATCGACGAAACGCCCTTCGTCGATTTCCCGGCACGCGCGGCACACGCCGCACGGCTTCGAGGACACACCGGTTTCACAGTTGAGCGCCTTCGCGAAGATGCGCGAGAGCGTCGTCTTGCCGACGCCGCGCGTGCCGGTGAAGAGATACGCGTGATGCAGACGGCCGCCGTCGAGCGCGTGCGTGAGCGCACGAACGACGTGCTCCTGGCCGACGAGCGACTCGAATGATTTCGGCCGCCATTTGCGTGCGAGAACTTGATAGGTCATGCGCGAAATTGTATCAGCAACGACCTTGCTCAAACGCCGCTCCGGCAAGGCGAACAGACACACGGAAGCATCACGCGCAATGGCGTGCGGGGCACAAACGAATAAGGGAAAAGGCGAACTGCGGAAGAAAAGCGGAAGGTGACGAGCCCGACCCTCGGCACTGGTGGAAAACGGCTGTGGCTGCTTCGTTCCCGACCTGACCAGGTTGACCGCGCCACCATGCGAGGAGGCCCGTCACGTCGAATCATAACACGGACGATGGCATACCCGGAAGGCGTCGGCCGAATGCGCGAAACTTGGCGGCACCTTCGCGGTGCCCTCTTGTGCTTCGTATTACCGGCCTCAGATGGTCCCTATCAGTACCCGGCAACGGATAGCAAAGTAGGCTAAGATGACATGTGAATTACGCGGAAGTGGTGCATTTCGCCCTCCCGCAGATCATTCGCCGCCGTTTGCGTGCCATTCTGGCGCACGGTGCGCGGGCTGAACCCCGCCCGTTGGCGACAAAATTTTTTTCAGTTTTCGTGTATCGTGGCGAGCATTCAAACGCGGGCCTCGAATCAATAGAGGTATTCAGACAATGAGCGAATCAATCAAGCACATCAGCGACGCTTCTTTCGAACAGGATGTCGTCAAGTCGGATAAACCTGTCCTGCTCGACTTCTGGGCCGAGTGGTGCGGTCCGTGCAAGATGATTGCCCCGATCCTCGATGAAGTCGCGAAGGATTACGGCGATCGCCTGCAGATCGCGAAGATCAACGTCGACGAACATCAGTCGACGCCGGTGAAGTTCGGCGTGCGTGGCATTCCCACGCTGATCCTCTTCAAGAACGGTGCGGTCGCCGCGCAGAAGGTCGGCGCATTGTCCAAGTCGCAGCTCACTGCGTTCCTCGACAGCAACCTGTAACGGTATGTGGGCAGGCGCCGGTATGTCCCGGCGCCCGCGCCCGCATCCGACTGAGCGTCCATGACGCGCTAAAAGCGTTATCCGATGCAGCCGATGTTGTCACGCGACAACATCGGCCGAAAAGGCCCGCCCAAAGCCCACCCGAGGCGCCTGTGGCGTGTGCTATGCTAGAATCATAAGAGTTCAAGAAGTATTAAGTCTCGAGCGGTTCCGCTCACCTCTTCTCCCAAATCTTTCTGTCGTACCTCTCTCCCCGGCGGGAAACCCGTATGCATTTATCCGAGCTCAAGTCTCAGCACGTCTCCGCACTGATCGAGATGGCCAATGGCCTCGAGATCGAAAATGCGAACCGCCTGCGCAAGCAGGAACTCATGTTCGCGATTCTTAAAAAGCGCGCCAAGGCTGGCGACACGATTTTCGGCGACGGCACGCTCGAAGTGCTGCCCGATGGCTTCGGCTTCCTGCGCTCTCCCGAGACTTCGTATCTCGCGAGCACGGACGACATTTACATCAGCCCGTCGCAAATCCGCCGCTTCAATCTGCACACCGGCGACACGATCGAAGGCGAAGTGCGCACGCCGAAGGACGGCGAACGCTATTTCGCGCTCGTGAAGGTCGACAAAGTCAACGGGCAGCCGCCCGAGGCCTCGAAACACAAGATCATGTTCGAGAACCTCACGCCGCTGCATCCGAACAAGCCGCTGCCGCTCGAACGCGAAATGCGCGGCGAGGAAAACGTCACCGGCCGGATCATCGACATGATCTCGCCTATCGGCAAGGGTCAGCGCGGCCTGCTCGTCGCATCGCCGAAGTCGGGCAAGACGGTCATGCTCCAGCACATCGCGCATGCGGTGAAGGCCAATCATCCGGACGTCATCCTGTTCGTGCTGCTCATCGACGAGCGCCCCGAAGAAGTGACGGAAATGCAGCGCTCGGTGCGCGGCGAAGTCATCGCATCGACATTCGACGAACCCGCCGCGCGTCACGTTCAAGTGGCCGAAATGGTCATCGAGAAGGCGAAGCGTCTCGTCGAAATGAAGCACGACGTCGTGATTCTGCTCGACTCGATCACGCGTCTCGCGCGCGCCTACAACACGGTCGTGCCGGCGTCGGGCAAGGTGCTGACGGGCGGTGTCGACGCCAACGCGCTGCAGCGTCCGAAGCGTTTCTTCGGCGCGGCGCGCAATATCGAGGAAGGCGGTTCGCTGACGATCATCGGCACGGCGCTCATCGAAACCGGCAGCCGCATGGACGACGTGATCTACGAAGAGTTCAAGGGCACCGGCAACATGGAAGTGCACCTCGAACGCCGTCTCGCGGAAAAGCGCGTGTATCCGTCCATCAATTTGAACAAGTCGGGCACGCGCCGCGAAGAACTGCTCATCAAGCCGGACCTGCTGCAAAAGGTCTGGGTGCTGCGCAAGTTCATCCACGACATGGACGAAGTCGAAGCGATGGAATTCCTGCTCGACAAGATCCGTCAGACGAAGAACAACGCCGAGTTCTTCGACATGATGCGTCGCGGCGGAGGCTGATCGCCGCTGCTTCGAGACAAGAAAACCGCCTGCAACGTCAGGCGGTTTTTTATTGGGGCCGTGCGTACAATCCGCAACTAGTCCAGTCTTCCGATTCAACGCATGGCCAACCTCTTCACCCGCTGGTTCGGCGCGCAACGCCGCGAGCGCGCGCTGCGCAAATACGCGATCGACGACGCGCTCTGGCAACGCACGCTCGACACGTATCCGTGCTTCGGCCATCTCGGCGCCAACGATCTCGCGCGTCTGCGCGAGACCGCGAGCCTTTTCATCGCGCAGAAGGAATTCTCGACCGCGCACGATCTCGAACTGACGGACCAGATGATCGTGTCGATCGCGGCGCAGGCTTGCCTGCCGGTGCTCAATCTCGATCTCGATCTGTATCGCGGCTGGGTCGGCGTCATCGTGTATCCGGGCGAGTTCATCATCAGGAAGACGGTCGAGGACGAAGACGGCGTCGTGCATGAAGTCGAGCACGATGCGAGCGGCGAAGCGTGGGAAGGCGGCCCGGTCGTGCTCTCATGGGAAGACGCGCAGATGGCCGACGGCTCCGACGCCTACAACGTGGTGATCCACGAGTTCGCCCACAAGATCGACATGGTGACGGGCGAAGCCCACGGCCATCCGCCGCTCTTTCGACGCTGGCACGCGCCGCTCGATTCGAGCGCGTGGTCCGATATCTTCGACAACGCCTACGATCAGTTCTGCGCGCGCGTGGACGCCGTGCCGCAGTCGCGCTACGCCCGCTTCGAGCGCGAATCGCTGATCGACCCGTACGCGACCGATCATCCGTCGGAATTCTTCGCGGTGTGCAGCGAGGCGCTTTTCGTCACGCCCAAACCGTTCGAAGCCGAATATCCCGAGTTGTACCGGCTGCTCGCGCGTTACTATCGGCAAGACCCGGCGGGCGTCGGCGCGCTCGTCGAGTGAACTGTGCCGCGACCTTCAAAAAGATGTCAACCGACTGATTTTCTGGCATAATCGCCGTTTTTCGACCCTAGGCAAGTGACTCGCGCGGCACTCGTAAAGCAAGTGCAACGGGTTGGCTACCGCCAGATACCAGGAAAGACCATGAAACAAGGCATTCACCCGGATTACCGCGAAGTCCTGTTCGTCGACATGTCGAACGACTTCAAGTTCGTGACCCGCTCGACCATCCAGACGCGCGAAACCGCCGAATTCAACGGCAAGACCTACCCGCTCGCGAAGATCGAAGTGTCGTCGGAATCGCACCCGTTTTACACCGGTCAGCAGAAGATCATGGACACGGCCGGCCGCGTCGAAAAGTTCAACAACAAGTTCGCACGCTTCTCCACCAAGAAGTAAGTCGGACTTCGGCTTCAAGCAAAAAGGGCAGCTTTGGCTGCCCTTTTTTGTCGCCGCGCGGTTTGCCGCGCGTTGCGGCATCGGCCTTGCTGCGTTCGTCAACATTGTGGCGCCCGGCTTCGGGCAGCATCGATGAGCCGCCCCGATCCGTCCCAATCTGCCTCAATCCGCCCTTTAAGCCGCCGCGCGACTACAATGCCGGTTGCTTCGGCCCCGCGCCCGCTTCCGTGAGATCCGCGGACCGTCATTCATCAAGCCTTCTCGCATGCGATCTGTCGTTCGTCTGACCGCCTCCGCCACCAGCGCCCTGCCGCGCTGGCTGCTGCTCGCCATCTGCATCACCTATGCGTCGTTTGGGCTGTTCGGCCGCGATCCGTGGAAGAACGAGGACGCGGCGGGCTTCGGCGTCATGTGGACGATGGCCAACGGCGACGCGCGCGACTGGCTGCTGCCGAACCTCGTCGGCAAGGCGCCCACCGCCGATGGCCCGCTGATGTACTGGCTCGGCGCATCGGCGATACGGCTTTTGAGCCCCTGGGTCGATGCGAGCAACGCGTCGCGCGTGATCACCGGCCTGCTCTTCTGTCTCGCGTGCGCATTCGTCTGGTATTCGGCGTATCTGCTCGGCCGGCGCGAAGAAGCGCAGCCGTTCAAATACGCGTTCGGCGGCGAACCAGAGCCGCGCGACTACGGCCGCACGCTCGCCGACGGCGCGCTCCTCATCCTGCTCGCGTGCTTCGGCCTCGCCGAGCGCGGTCACGAAACGACGCCGCAGCTCGCGCAATTCGCCGGCACCGCGATGCTGCTTTACGCGCTCGTGCGCAGTCTCGACAAGCCGGTTCACGGCGGCCTCGTGTGGGGCGTGGCGATCGGCGTGGTCGGACTGTCCAGCTCGCCGGTGCTCGTGTTCGCGCTTTTGCTTTGCACGCTCGCGATGACGATCGTCGTGAAGCAGGTGCGCTCGCTGCCGCTCCTGATCTACGGCCTGCCGGTCGCGATCGTGCTGATCGCCGCGTGGGTCCTGCCGACGCTGCATTACTTTCCCGACGACGGCGAATGGTGGCTGCGCCAATGGTGGCGCAACAGCTTCTCGTTCTTCTCGGGCACGCCCGGCTCGATCTTCGGCTACGCGATCAAGAATCTGCCGCTCTTCACATGGCCCGCGTGGCCGCTTGCGGTGTGGGCCTTCGTGAGCTGGGGCGGGCTGCGCCGCTCGCCGCACGTCGGCGTGCCGCTGTCGATCATCGGGCCGCTGCTCGTGCTCGTCGTGCTGCAGGCGCACGAAACGAATCGCCTCTTCATGCTGCTTCTGCCGCCGCTCTCCGTGCTCGCGACATTCGCGCTGCCTACGCTCAAGCGCGGCGCGATCAACGCGATCGACTGGTTCGCGATGCTGAGCTTCACGATCATCGGCTCGCTCGTGTGGCTCGTGTGGAGCGCCGGCATGTTCGGCGTTCCCGCGACGATGGCGCGCAATCTCGCGCGCCTCGCGCCGGGCTTTCATCCCGAATTCAAGCTGATTTCGTTCGCGTGCGCGGTCGCCGTGACGGTCTGCTGGTTCCTGCTCGCGCGCTGGCGGCTCGCGCGTCATCCGAAGGTGCTGTGGCGCAGCGTCGTGCTGTCGAGCGCGGGCACCACGCTCATGTGGGTGCTGTTGATGACGCTATGGCTGCCGGTCGTGAATTACAGCCGGACGTATCGCGACGTCGCCGAGCAGATCGCCGATCATCTGCCGCCCGATTACACCTGCATCTCGCCCGTGCGTCTCGGTGATGCGCAGATCGCGACCTTCGCCTATTTCGGCGGCATGCATTTCGCGTTCGACGAGGATTGCGACGTGATCCTGCGTCAGGATCCGGCGGACTACGGCGAGCCGTCGTCGATGTCGGCGTTCCAGTGGAAGCTCGTGTGGGAAGGCCGGCGCGTCGCCGACCGCGACGAGCGCTTCCGTCTCTACGTGCGTATCGAGCGTCCCGTGCCGCCGGCGAAGAAGCCGCTGCGTCCGAAGAGCCTGCGCCGCGTGCAGTAATCCGATGCGCGCGCTCTCGACATCGGCGGGTACGACCGGCATGTGGCGCGACGTGCGCAAGATCGCCGCGCTCGCGTGGCCCGTGCTGATCGGCCAGCTTGCGGTGATCGCGTTCGGCGTGATCGACACCGCGATGGTCGGCCGCTTCTCCGCCACCGATCTCGCCGCGCTCGGCCTCGGCGGCTCCATCTATATATCGGTGTATATCGGCTTGACGGGGATTCTCGTCGCGTTGCAGCCGATCGCCGGCCAGCTTTTCGGCGCGGGGCGCGAAAGCGAGATCGGCGAGGAAACGCGGCAGGCGTTCTGGCTCGCCGCCGCGCTCGCCGTGATCGGCTTCGTGCTGCTCTTCCAACCCGAGCCGCTGCTGTCGCTCGCGAAAACGCCGCCCGCGCTGCACGACCGCACCGTCGACTATCTGCGCATTCTGTCGTTCGGCCTGCCCGCGAGCCTCGCGTTTCGCGTCTACAGTTCGCTCACGAACGCGGTAGGCAAGCCGCGCCTCGTGATGTTCCTGCAGGTCGGCGGCCTCCTGCTCAAGTTTCCGCTCAACACGTGGTTCATCTTCGGCGGATTCGGCGTGCCCGCGCTCGGCGGCCCGGGCTGCGCGCTCGCGAGCACGCTCATCAACTGGGTGCTCGCGGCCGTCGGCATGACGGTGCTCTTCCGGTTCGAGTTCTTCCGCCCGTTCGGCATCTTTTCGCGCTTCTGCTGGCCGGTCTGGCGGCGTCAGCTCGCGCTCCTGCGGCTCGGCATTCCGATGGGTCTCTCCTATCTCATCGAAGTCACGTCGTACACGTTCATGGCGCTCTTCATCTCGCGCTTCGGCACGACGACGCTCGCCGGTCATCAGATCGCGGGCAATCTCGGCGCGGTGCTGTACATGACGCCGCTGTCGATCGGCATCGCGTCGTCGACGCTCGTATCGCAGGCGCTCGGCGCGCAACGTCCCGACGACGCGCGCTCGATCTCGCGTCACGGCATCGGCATGGCGTGCGTGCTGGCGTTCGTGTATGGCGTGATCCTGCTTGCCGCGCGCTCGCACGTGATCGCGGCCTACACACCCGATGCAAACGTGATCGCGGCCGCGATGCCGCTCGTGCTCATCATCTTCTTCTATCACTTCTGCGACGCGCTGCAGATCACCACCGCGTTCATCCTGCGCGCGTACAAGGTGACGCTCGTGCCGACCGTGATCTACGCGGTCGCGTTGTGGGGCATCGGGCTCGGCGGCGGCTATCTGCTCGGCTTCGACGTGGGCGGCGGCGTGCCCGAATGGCTCCAGGGCGCGCGCGGCTTCTGGATCGCGAATTCGGCGAGTCTGGGCGCGGCGGGCGTCGGACTGTTCCTCTACTGGCGGCGCGTCAGTTCGCGGCATCTGTCGAACGTGGACGCGGTCTGATCGGCCGTCAAAAAGCGTTGTCCGATCCGCGCGCCAGAAAGTTCGGCGTAAGGCTCCAGTAGAATTTCGCGTCGAGGAAAACTCGGAGCGAGTGGATGAGCCGCATTACGACGTCACAAAAAAAATGGATTCTGGCCGCGACCACGCTTTTCGCCGCGCTGGGCTTGGGCGCGGCGCTGCATCGGGCCGATGCCGCGCGCATCACGAGCGTATCGCCGCAAGGCAAGGTTGCGCAGGTGCGGCAGGTCGTCGCCAAATTCGACGAACCGATGACCGCCTTCGGCAACGCGGCCGCCGCCGCGCCCGGCAAGATCGCGTGCAGCGGCGCGGACGCATCGGCGACGGCGAACACGGGCCGCTGGATCGACGCCAAGACATGGGCCTTCGACTTCGAGCGCGATCTGCCGCCCGGCGTGCGCTGCGCGCTCGACCTCTCCGACGGTCTGAAGTCCACGGCGGGAAATGCGCTTGCCGGCCCGCGCCACTTCGCGTTCCAGACGGGCGGACCGTTCGTCACGCGCGTCATGCCGAGTTACGGCGACATCGAAGAGAATCAGGCGTTCGTGCTGCGTCTGAACGGTCCCGCGACGCAGGCGTCCGTGCTCGAACACGTCTGGTGCGAATCGAACGCGCTCGGCAATCGCATTCCGGTGCGCGCCGTCGATGACGCCACGCGCGCCGCCCTGCTCAAGCAATTCCGCCTCGAAAAAGAAAGCGATCGCGTGCTGACGCTCGCGTGCCGGCAGACATTGCCGTCGGCCACGAAGATGCAGCTCGTGTACGGCGTGGGCGTGACGGGTCCGGGCGGTATCGCGAACGATGTCGAAAAGCGCTTCGACTTCAACGTGCGCGAGCCTTTCACGGCGAGCTTCTCGTGCGAGCGCGAGAACGCGAAAGCGCCATGCACGCCGTTGCGCCCGCTGCGCCTGAATTTCACCGCGCCGATCAGCCGCGCCGACGCGCAGAAGTTCGTGCTGCGCGGCCCGAAGGGCAACGCCTCTCCCCGTTTCGATGCGAACGACAAGGACGCCGAAGTCAGCAACATCGAGTTTGCCGCGCCGCTGCCCGAGCGCACCGATCTCACCATCGACGCGCCCGCGAATCTGAAAGACGTGAGCGGCCGCGCGCTCGCGAACGCCGACCTCTTTCCGCTGAAAGCCGCGACCGCCGCAATGCCGCCGCTCGCGAAGTTCTCGTCGGGCACGTTCGGCATCATCGAGCGATTCGCGGAACCCGGCATGCCCGCGATGCTGCCCGTGACGTTGCGCCACGTCGAAGCCGACCTGCATGTGCAGGGGCTCGATTCGGGCACGTCGAAGATCACGAAGCTCGAGCTCGACGCCGACGCGGACATCCGTCAATGGATGCGCACCGTCGATATGTTCGACGGCGTGTCGATGTCGCGCTCGACGATCGAAGAACGCATGCCCGCGCTGCTGAACAACGGCATCGCGCCGGTCGTCATCCCGAACAGCGACGGCACGGTGTCCGAAGATCCACAGATCGATATCCGCTCGCTGTCGCTGCTCGCAAAGCAACGCGGCGTCGAAACGCTGACGCTGCCCGCCGCAGATCCGAGGGCGCTGCGGCCGTTCGAAGTCGTCGGCATTCCGTTCCCGAAGCCCGGTTTCTATGTCGTCGAACTGAGTTCGCCCGCGCTCGGCGCGTCGCTGCTCGGCAAGAATCAGTCGATGTTCGTGCGGACTTCGGTGCTCGTCACCAATCTCGGCGTGCACTTCAAGCAGGGACGCGAGAACAGCGTCGTGTGGGTGACGACGCTCGACAAGGGCAAGCCGGTCCCGAACGCCGACGTGCGCATCACCGATTGCAACGGCGACGAAATCGCCACCGCCAAAACGGATGCGCAAGGCATCGCGAAGATCGGCAAGCCGCTCGTGTCCGTGCGCCGCTGCGACGAGGACAGTCTCGCGTGGGGCGGCTTCTTCGTGTCGGCGCGCGTGAACGATCCGGTCACCGGCGCGGACATGGCTTTCGCGACCTCAGACTGGAATCGCGGCATCGAATCGTGGCGCTTCAACGTGCCGACCGACATGAGCGCAACGCGCACGACGCGCGCGCATACCGTGTTCGACCGCACGCTGCTGCGCGCGGGCGAAACGGTGTCGATGAAGCATCTGCTGCGCGTCGAGACGCTCGGCGGCTTCGCGTTTCCGAAGAACTATCCGAGCCGCGTGACGATCCGTCACGTCGGCAGCGGACAGACCTGGCATCTGCCGCTGCAATGGGCGGCCGATCACAGCGCCGATTCGACCTTCACCGTGCCCGTCGCGGCGAAGCTCGGCGAATACAGCGTGACGCTCGATAATGGCGCGGCTTCATCGGACGACGACGGCAACGACAACGCGGTGACGCAGTCGTACGAATCGGGCAGCTTCCGCGTCGAGGAATTCCGCCTGCCGGTGTTCAAAGGCTCGGTCACGGCGGGCGATTCGAAAACCGCCGGCCTCGTCGCGGCGCAGGAAGCGCCGGTCGCGGTGCGGCTCGAATATGTGCAAGGCGGTCCGGCATCGAATCTGCCGGTGCAGGTGTCGGCGCTCGTGCGCGATGTCGCGCCGCCCTTCGCTTCGCAATACGAAGCGTTCAGCTTCGCGCCGTATCGCAAGCCGGCGGACGACGGCGCGAGCGCGCCCGCCGAGGACGAAGATAACGAGCAGGAGGAGCACGCGACGACGAAGCTCATCGCCGACAAACTGCGCGTCACGCTCGATCGCGATGGCGCGGGCAAGATCACGGTCAAGCCGCTGCCGGCGGTCGAAGCGCCGAAGCGCCTCGCGCTCGAAGCGAGCTTCGCCGATCCGAACGGCGAGATCCAGACGATCAGCGGCGGCACGACCTTGTGGCCCGCCGCCGTCGCGGTCGGCGTGAAGGCAGGGCATTGGGTATCGGTCGGCGGCGCGCTGCCGGTGCAGGCGATCGCGCTCGACCTGCAAGGCAAGGCGCGCGCGGGCGTATCGGTGGAGATCAAGGCCGTCGCGCGTGTAATGTCGAGCTCGAGAAAGCGCATGGTCGGCGGCTTCTATGCCTACGACAACCACACGGAAATCAAGGATCTCGGCACGCTTTGCAGCGGCAAGAGCGACGATCACGGCATCGTCTCGTGCGATGCGAACCTGAAGGAAGCAGGCAACGTCGATCTCATCGCGATCGCGAAAGACGGCGACGGGCGCGCGGCCAACGCGAGCACGTCGGTGTGGGTGACGCGCGAGGACGAGTTGTGGTTCGGCGGCGAGAACACGGACCGCATCGACGTATTGCCGGAAAAGACGAGCTACGAGCCCGGCGAAACCGCGCGATTCCAGGTCCGTATGCCCTTCCGTTCGGCGACGGCGCTCATTGCGGTCGAGCGCGAGGGAATCATCGAGACGCGCGTGGCCGAGCTGAACGGCAAGGACCCGACCGTCGAGCTGAAAGTGGATGACGCGTGGGGGCCGAACGTCTACGTGTCGGTGCTCGCGTTGCGCGGGCGCATCCGCGAGGTGCCGTGGTATTCGTTCTTCACGTGGGGATGGAAGGCGCCGGTCGAATGGGCGCGCGCGTTCTGGTACGAAGGCCGGCAGTATCAGGCGCCGACGCCGCTCGTCGATCTGAGCAAACCCGCGTTCCGTTACGGGCTGGCGTCGATCAAGGTCGGCACTGCGTCGCACAGGCTCGCGGTGAGCGTGAGTCCGGACGCGAAGTCGTACACCGTGCGCAGCCGTGCGCACGTCAAGGTGAAGGTCGCGCTGCCCGGCGGCAAGCCCGCGCCCGCCGGGACGCAGATCGCGGTCGCTGCCGTTGACGAAGCCTTGCTCGAACTGATGCCGAATCGAAGCTGGGACGTGCTCGACGCGATGCTGCAACAGCGCGCCTACGGCGTCGAAACCGCGACCGCGCAGATGGAGATCGTCGGGCGGCGTCACTTCGGGCGCAAGGCGGTGCCCGCGGGCGGCGGCGGCGGGCACAGCGCGACGCGCGAACTCTTCGACACGCTGCTCTTGTGGAATCCACGCGTCACGCTCGATGCGCATGGCGAAGCCACGGTCGACGTGCCGCTGAACGACGCCCTCACGCGTTTCCGGATCGTCGCGGTGGCGGCCGTCGGCGCGGAGCGCTTCGGCACCGGCAGCGCTTCGATCCAAAGTACCCAGGACTTGCAACTGATCTCGGGACTGCCGCCGCTCGTGCGCGTCGGCGATGCGTTCCGCGCGCAGTTCACGCTGCGCAACACGACCGCGCGGACGATGCGCGTCGTCGTCACGCCGCATGCCGGCACGCTCACGCTCGATGCGCGCACGGTCGAGATCGCGCCGGAATCGTCGCAGGAAGTGGCGTGGGATGTGACGACGCCCGATGTGCTCGGCGCACAGTCCTCCGCAGCGTTGGAGTGGAACGTGACTGCGTCCGAGCAAGCCGCGCCCAGGGCAAGCGATGCCGTCAAGCTGACGCAGAAAGTCGTCGCGGCGATTCCGGTCACCGTGCAGCAGGCGACCATCGCGCAAGTCGACGGCACGCTCACGCTGCCCGTCGCGCCGCCCGCCGACGCAATCAAGTCCGACGATGGCGCGGTGCGCGGCGGCATCGCGGTGTCCCTGCAGCCGAAGCTCGCGGACGGCCTGCCGGGCGTGCGCCGCTGGTTCGAGCGGTATCCGTACAACTGCCTCGAACAGCAGACCTCGCGCGCGCTCGGCCTGATGGACGCGGCGCAATGGCAAGGCGTGCTCGCGAGAATGCCGTCCTACCTTGACCGCGACGGCCTTGCGAACTACTTTCCGCCCGCCGACGACGAGCGCCCGACCGGCAGCCCCGCGCTCACCGCGTATCTGCTCGCCGTCACCGACGAAGCCGCGAAGCAGGATCGCCGGTTCGCCCTGCCCGTCGATCTGCGCAACCAGATGGCGGCGGGTCTCGCGAATTTCGTCGACGGCAGGATCGAGCGCAAGTTCTGGGCGCCGCGCAACGATCTCGACGTGACGAAGCTCGCCGCGATCGAAGCGCTGTCGCGCTACGGGATCGCGCAGCCGCGCATGCTCGACTCGATCACGGTCGCGCCGGATCAATGGCCGACGTCCGCCGTGCTCGACTACTACGCGATCCTCTCGCGTGCCGACGGCATTCCGAATCGCGACGAAAAGCGCGCGCAGGCCGAGCAGATCATCCGCGCGCGCCTGACGTATCAGGGCACGCGCCTCACCTTCTCCACCGAACGCGACGACGATCTCTGGTGGCTCATGACCGGCGCCGAAACGAACGCCGCGCGCACCGCGCTCCTCTTCGCCGATGCGCCCGGCTGGAAGGACGAGATGCCGCGCGTCGTCGCGGGCCTGCTTGCGTTGCAGAAGAACGGCGCCTGGCATACGACGACCGCCAATCTGTGGGGCGCGCTCGCGGTCGGCCGGTTCTCGCGGCTCTTCGAGAGCACGCCGGTCACGGGCCATACGTCGATTCAGCTCGGTGCGGCTACGCAAAGCGTCGACTGGAACGCGGCACCTGCACCAGCACTCGCATCGGCCACGCCTGCGACGAAAAGCGCGAACGCGCGCAGCGTGGTGCTGCCGTGGAGCGCCGGTTCGCTCGCGCTCACGCAAGACGGCACCGGCAAGCCGTGGGCGACGATCGAAAGCCTCGCGGCCGTCGCGCTGAAGGCGCCGTTCGCGGCGGGCTATCGCATCGCGAAGACGGTCACGCCGGTCGATCCGGCCGTCAAGGGCGTGCTCTCGCGCGGCGACATCGTGCGCGTGCATCTCGACATCGACGCGCAAAGCGACATGACGTGGGTCGTCGTCAACGATCCGATCCCCGCGGGCGCGACGATCCTCGGCTCCGGCCTCGGCCGCGATTCGGAAGCGGCGACGCAAGGCGAAAAGCAGGATCGCGGTGCGTGGCCGGCGTTCGTGGAGCGCGGCTTCGACGGCTATCGCGCGTATTACGACTATCTGCCGAAAGGCAAGCTGAGCGTCGAATACACGATGCGCGTGAACAATTCCGGCACCTTCGGCCTGCCGCCGACGCGCGTCGAAGCGCTTTACGCGCCTTCGTCGTTCGGCGCGTCGCCGAATGCGCCGGTCGTCGTCAAGCCGCTCGCCGCGAAGTGATGCGATGAAACGCGCCGCCGTTCTCGTCATCGCATGCGTTCTGTCGATGCCGGCGCACGCGCAGCCGGGCTTCGACGACGTGCGCGCGCAATGGCGCAGCTCCGACTGGGTGCTGCTCTCGCGCGACGGCGAGCCGCTGGCGCGCACGCGCATCGACAAGCGCGCGCGGCGCGGCGACTGGATCGCGCTCGCGGATGTGTCGCCGGCGTTGCGCGAGGCGATCGTCGTGTCGGAGGACAAGCGCTTCTACGCACACGCGGGCGTCGACTGGCGCGGCGCGGCGGCGGCGGCCTGGGGCAACCTGTGGAACACGCGCACGCGCGGCGCATCGACGGTGACGATGCAGCTCACCGGCCTTATCGACGATGACGGCAAGCCGAACGGCCGCCGCTCCATCGGCGAAAAGGCGCAGCAGACGATCGGCGCGCTGTGGCTCGAACGAAGCTGGCGCAAGGATCAGATTCTCGAGGCGTATCTGAATCTCGTGCCATTTCGCGGCGAGATCGTCGGTTTGTCCGCGCTGTCGCAGACGATGTTCGGCAAGGCGCCGTCCGGTCTCGACGAACGCGAGGCCGCGCTCGCCGCCGCGCTCGTGCGCGCGCCGAATGCGCCGTACGCGAAAGTCGCCGCGCGCGCCTGCGTGATCCTGCGGGACATGCGGGCGCTGCATGCCGACGCGCGCTCCGCCGATCCGTGCGTCAATCTCGACAGCTACGTGCAGCTCGCGCTCACCCGCACGGCCGCAGTACCCGCCGTGGCCCAGGGCGACGACGCGCTCGCGCCGCATCTCGCGCGACGCATCGCGGGCGAAGTGCATCCGGCGGCAGGCGCGCGCGTGCGCTCGACGCTCGACGCGCGGCTACAGCGCTTCACGCGCGACACGCTCGCCCGCACGCTGGCGGAACTGAACGCGCGCGCGCATCCGCGCAACGTGCACGACGCGGCGGCCATCGTGATCGACAACGCTTCCGGCGACGTGCTCGCGTGGGTCGGCTCGGCGGGCGGTTTGTCGAACGCGCCGGAAGTCGACGCCGTGCTCGCCGCGCGTCAGGCCGGCTCGACGCTCAAGCCTTTCCTGTATGCGCAGGCCATCGACGAAAGGCGCGTCACCGCCGCCACGCTGCTCGACGATGCGCCGCTCGATCTCGCGACCGGCGGCGGCCTCTACATTCCGCAGAACTACGATCACGACTTCAAGGGCTGGGTGAGCGTGCGCACGGCGCTCGGCTCGTCGCTGAACGTGCCGGCAGTGCGAACGCTCGTGATGGTGACGCCGCATCGTTTCGCGAAAACGCTCGTCGCGCTCGGCCTGCCTCTGTCGCAAGCGGGCGATTACTACGGCTTCAGCCTCGCGCTCGGCAGCGCCGACGTCACGCTGGCGTCGCTCGCCAATGCGTATCGCGCGCTCGCGAACGGCGGCATCGCGAAACCGCTTTTCGATATCGCGGACCATAGGCCGGCGCCGGCGGGCACGCGCGTCTTCAGCCCGGAAGCGAGCTTCATCGTCACCGATATCCTCGCCGACAATAACGCCCGCACGCGCACCTTCGGCTTCGACAGCGTGCTCGCCACGCGCACCTTCAGCGCGGTGAAAACCGGCACGAGCAAGGACATGCGCGACAACTGGGCGGCCGGTTTCACGTCGCGGTACACCGTGGCCGTCTGGGTCGGCAACGCGGACGGCGCGCCGATGTGGGACGTTTCAGGCGTGACGGGCGCGGCGCCTGCATGGAACGCGATCGTCAACTATCTGAACCGGCGGTCGGATAGCCGTGCCCCGCACGCGCCGCCGGGCGTCGTGACGACGCGCGTCACGTATCAGGACGACCTCGAACCCGCGCGCGACGAATGGTTCGTGCGCGGCACGCAGATGAGCGCCGTCGGCCTGACGGCGAACGCGGCGCGGTCGACGGGCGGCGTGACCACCGGCGCGCAATCGGCACGCATCGGCGCGCCCACGAACGGCACGATCTTCGCGCTCGACCCGGACATTCCGCCCGCGCGCCAGCGCGTGTGGTTCGAGCGCGCGGGCAGCGGCGCGCCTCTTGCGTGGCGGCTCGACGGCAAGCCTTACGGTCATGACGCCCGCGCGGCGTGGCTGCCGTGGCCGGGCCGGCACGTGCTCCAACTCGTCGATGCGAACGGCGGCGTCGTCGATCAAGTCGGCTTCGAAGTTCGCGGCGCCTTCGCGAAACCGACAGCGCGCGCGGCGAAGTGACGCGCGATCGGCAACGCGAAACGCAACGTCATCCATCCGGCGTTTCGCAACGTTAAAGATTGTGCGTGAGCGGAGTGCGCGCGGCGGGGTCGTGCACAATGCGAGCGCCATCGTCCGGGACGGGTTTTTGCCCTATCCTTAACGGCATCTTCCCGTCCGGCCCGAACTTATCGATTCTTCCTTTCTCTCAAGCCTGGAGTGCCGTCATGCTGAAAAAGCTGCTGATGCTGTGCCTAGCGTTCATGTTGTCGATGGGTGCGGCTTTCGCCGCGGTCGATGTCAACACAGCCGATCAGGCTGCACTGGAATCGGTGAAGGGTCTCGGGCCGGTGAAGTCGAAGGCGATCATCGACGAGCGCACGAAGAACGGTCCGTACAAGGACGCCGACGATCTCGCGACCCGCGTCAAGGGTCTCGGCACGAAGTCGGTGAGCAATCTGGAGCAGAACGGCCTGACGATCGGCGGATCGTCGCTGCCGCCGACGGGCAAGACGTCGAAGCCCGCCACATCGTCGACACAAGGCGGCAGCGCCGCGCCGAATTCGACGGTGAAGTCGTCGACCGCCGCGACCGCTGCGACATCGCCCGCGGCCACGACCGCGCAGACGCCTGCCGCCACGCCCGCCGCGGCCGCGTCGACTACCAAAGCGTCGAAGAAGTCGAAAAAGGAAGCCGCTACTGCGACGGCGGCTTCGGCAGCGAGCGCTTCGGGCCCGTCCGCCGCGAGCGAGTCGAAGCCCGCCAAATCGAAACGCAGCAAAAAAGACAAGGCCGCCAGCGCCGCGGCGGTCAGTCAGTGATTCTTCGGGGAACCTTGCCGAAGGGAAATTGCCTTCGTATGACTATCGTTGAACGGCCGCTCGCGGCCGATGCTCGCGCCGAAAAGTCCGGTTATCCGAACCGCGGCGCGAGCGAATCCACCCCGCAACCTCTCGTAGTGAGACTGCCATGAGCCTAATCGATATCCTCGCCTCCACCCTCGGCAATTCGTCGCAACAACCCGGCGGCCAGCCTGCCCAGTCGGGCCAGGCCGCGCTGATCGCGGCGGCGCTCGCATTCGTCAACAGCCAGCCGGGCGGCCTGATGGGCCTGATCCAGCGCTTCCAGCAGCATGGCGCGGGCGATGTCGTCCAGTCGTGGATCGGCACCGGCGAGAACAAGCCGATCAGCCCCGACACGCTCACGAACGTCCTCGGCCACGACAACGTCGGCGCGCTCGCGCAGAAGGCCGGCGTTTCCGGCGATCAGCTTTCGGGGATGCTCGCGGCGGTGCTGCCGCATATCGTCGATCGCGCGACGCCGAACGGCCAGGTGCCGGCCGAAGGCCAGCTCGATCTGACCGGCGTGCTGGGCTCGCTCGGCGGCCTCGCGGGCCTTTTCGGCAAGAGCGAGGAGCCGAAGCAGGGTTGAGCTTTTTCCAGGCTTTGCCTTGCTGGAAAGCCCCAACCGGTGCGAAACCGGGCGGGGCTTTTGCGTTTCAAGAGGCTGACAGCTTGCGGGTCATGTCCTCGATGATGGTGTGGCGGATCACGCGCAGGCACATCAGCTCTCCACCGAGCGTCGCGGCGAGTTGCGGGCGCGCGGCCAGCAACGCCGCATTCTCCTCTTCGACGCGCCCGTACAGATCGGCCGCCGTGCGTGCGATCGAGTTCGTCAGCGCATCCAGCAGACGTTCCGCCGTCCTTCTCGCGATGCCGAGCACTTCGCCCGCACGCAGCATCAACGCGCGGTCGAAGTCGTCGTAGTAACGCGCGCCGAGAATGTCCCACGCGAACGACGCGCGCGATGGCCATTCGTTCTTCTGATACGACGGCGTACCGTAGGCCGCGACGCTCAGAAGATCGTAGAAAGGCGCGAGCTGAATGCCATCGCGCGAAACGAGAAAGCTGAGGTTCTTCAGATGCGCGTCCGAATTGCCGACGAGCACGTTGAACACGAGCCACGAGAAAAGCCGTGTGCGCGCCGCCGCCTGATTGCGGCAACGCGCGGCGAGCGTCGCAAGCTGCTCGACGCTGCCCTGCTCGTACTTGAACGTGCGCGCGAGATCGAGCATCTGGCAGGCGTCGATGCTATGCAGCCGGCGCCAATGTCCCGCGCGCGATTCGCGATCGAAGCGATCGACGAGATAGACCGGGGACGGCACATAACGCCGATGCACGCCGGGCACGCCAAGCCGCAGCCGGTCGGCGAGCTTCATCACGAACCATTCGTTGATGACCGAGTGCGGATAGTCATCGGTGTCCTGATGATTCGGCTTCAGAATGTGTGTCGACGGCGTGCGGCCACCGGGCTCGAACAGCGCGTCGTCGCGTAGCAACACCGCGAGCTTGTGCTGCGCGCCGGCAAGCGACATGCGCTTCAGCGCGTCGTGCGTGAGGGGCACGCGCGGCAAGGCATCGATGCGCGCCTGCAACGCTTCGTCGGACAGCAGGCGCTCGGCTGGCGGCGGCTCCTCTTTCGCGCCGGGCGGATGCAGCGTCACCGAACCCGCTGATTCCGCGCCGTAATGCGCGAGCAGCGCGAAGGCGTCCGCTTCATTGCGGATGGCGGCATCGCGTGCAAGCAGCGTGCGCTGGCCTTCTTCCGGCAGGAGATTGTCGAAATACCATTGCACCGGGCGGCGCGTACTGCCGTCGCGCAGCACATTCGTTCGCAGCGGCAGCGCGGGGCTGAGCGCATAGCCATCCGCGCTGTCGCGCCACGTTGGCAAATAGGAGAAGGACCAGATGTCGTCGTCGGCGTTGAGTACGCCCACATCGACATCGTTGATGCTTGCAATCAGGTTGCGCTGGCCCTCGAACGGCGCGCCGGACTCAGGATTCATCCGCATCCTCCCGTGCACGGCGGCGTTTCTCCGCGCGCCCGACACGCGCGTACCGTTTGACTTCCTCGCCCGCGAACAGCTCGCCGGCTTCGTCCGGTACATCGACGATCACGCGAACGCCCAGGCCGTCGAGCACTTGGAAGAGCTTGCCCCACTGCACGCTCTGCGCGCCCTTCTCCAACTTGCCGAGAAAACTTTCGCTCACGCCGATGCTGCCGGCAGCGTCGTCCTGGCGAAGCCGCTGCGCCTTGCGAGCGGCGCGAACCGCGATACCGATGTCACTTGCGCTACGAATATCGATTTCCATGGAAAATCCTTGCGATCGCATGGATGAATGTGCCTGATTGTATCCAGCCGGGCAAATCCGTGCAAACGCAAAGATTTTAATGAATAGGTAGACCACGACGACCAGATCCATGCGAACGCACGGATTCTGGGTTCGAAAAAAAAGGGCAACGAATCCCTCGTTGCCCTTCGATTCGCCCAGCCGCCCAGCCTCCAGGCGGCCCGAGCCTGCTCAATGCACGACGCGATCGAACACGAACTTCCCGTCCCGTACATCGACCGGAATGACGTCCTTCGGTCCGAACCTACCCGCGAGAATCAGCTTGGCGACCGGATTCTCGATCTCCTGCTGTATCGCGCGCTTCAGCGGCCGCGCGCCGAAGAGCGGGTCGTAGCCGACCTTGCCGATCTGTTCCAGCGCAGTGTCCGACACGTCGAGCTGCATATCGAGCTTCGCAAGCCGCTCGTGCAGACGCTGCAACTGAATCTTCGCGATCGACTCGATGTTCGTGCGATCGAGCGCGTGGAACACGACGACATCGTCGATACGGTTCAGGAATTCCGGCCGGAAATGAAGCTTCACTTCTTCCCAGACGGCGTCCTTCACCCTTTCCTGCGGCTCGCCGACCATGCCTTGAATGACTTGCGAACCGAGGTTCGACGTCATCACGATCACCGTGTTCTTGAAGTCGACGGTGCGTCCCTGTCCATCGGTCATGCGGCCATCGTCGAGCACTTGCAGCAGCACGTTGAAGACATCGGGATGCGCCTTCTCGATTTCATCGAGCAAAATTACGCTGTACGGCTTGCGGCGCACGGCTTCGGTCAGATAACCGCCTTCCTCGTAGCCGACATATCCCGGCGGCGCGCCGATCAGCCGCGCAACGCTGTGCTTCTCCATGAACTCGCTCATGTCGATGCGGATCAGATGATCTTCCGAATCGAACAGGAACGCCGCGAGCGCCTTGCACAGTTCCGTCTTGCCGACGCCCGTCGGCCCGAGGAACAGGAACGAGCCATACGGCCGGTTCGGGTCCGACAAGCCCGCGCGCGAACGGCGGATCGCATCGGCCACCGCGCCGATCGCCTCGTCCTGGCCGATCACGCGCTCGTGCAGCTTCGCTTCGATCTGCAACAGCTTCTCGCGCTCGCCCTGCATCATGCGCGATACCGGAATGCCGGTCGAACGCGACACCACTTCCGCGATTTCCTCCGCGCCGACCTGCGTGCGCAACAGACGCGGACGCGTCGGATTGTTCTGCTCCTGCGACTCCGCCTGCGTCACCTGCTTGAGACGCGCTTCGAGCTCGGGCAGCTTGCCGTACTGCAATTCGGCGACCTTTTCGAGCTTGCCTTCGCGCTGCAGACGCGTGATGTCCGCGCGCACCTTCTCGATCTCTTCCTTCAGTTGCGCGCTGCCCTGCACCGCCGCTTTCTCGGCGGTCCAGATTTCTTCGAGGTCCGAATATTCGCGATTCAATCGGTCGATTTCCTCTTCGATCAATTGCAGGCGCTTCTGCGACGCCTCGTCCTTCTCCTTCTTCACGGCCTCGCGCTCGATCTTCAACTGAATGAGACGGCGGTCCAGCTTGTCCATCTCTTCGGGCTTCGAATCGATTTCCATCTTGATGCGCGACGCCGCTTCATCGATCAGATCGATGGCCTTGTCCGGCAAGAAGCGATCCGTGATGTAGCGATGCGACAGTTCCGCCGCCGCGACGATCGCCGGATCGGTGATCTCGACGCCGTGATGCAGTTCGTACTTTTCCTGCAAGCCGCGCAGGATCGCGATGGTCGCTTCCACCGACGGTTCATCGACCAGCACTTTCTGGAAACGCCGCTCCAGCGCCGCATCCTTCTCGATGTATTTGCGGTATTCGTCGAGCGTGGTCGCGCCGATGCAATGCAGCTCGCCGCGCGAGAGCGCCGGCTTCAGCATGTTGCCCGCGTCCATCGCGCCTTCGGCCTTGCCCGCGCCGACCATCGTATGAATTTCGTCGATGAAGACGATGGTTTGCCCTTCGTCCTTCGCGATGTCGTTCAGCACGGCCTTCAGGCGCTCTTCGAACTCGCCGCGATACTTCGCGCCCGCGAGCAGCGCCGCCATGTCGAGCGACAGCACGCGCTTGCCCTTGAGCGTTTCCGGCACTTCGCCGTTGACGATGCGCTGCGCAAGCCCTTCGACGATCGCCGTCTTGCCCACGCCCGGCTCGCCGATCAGCACCGGATTGTTCTTCGTGCGGCGTTGCAGGATCTGGATGCTGCGGCGGATCTCGTCGTCGCGGCCGATCACCGGATCGAGCTTGCCCGCGCGCGCGCGCTCGGTCAGATCGACGGTGTATTTCTTGAGCGCCTCGCGCTGGCTTTCGGCGTCCTGGCTATCGACCTGCGCGCCGCCGCGCACGGCGTTGATCGCCGCTTCGAGCGCACGGCGCGACAGGCCGTGCTGCTTCGCGAGCCGTCCCGCTTCGCCGCGATCGTCCGCGACCGCGATCAGGAACATCTCGCTCGCGATGTACGTGTCGTTCAGCTTTTGCGCTTCCTTGTCGGCGGCGTTGAGCAGGCCCGCGAGTTCGCGGCTCACCTGAACGTTGCCGTCCGTGCCCTGAACTTGAGGCAGACGGTTGATCGCCTCGTTCAGCGATGCCTGCAGCGCCTGAACCTGCACGCCCGCGTGGGAGAGCAGCGAGCGCGCCGAGCCGTCCTGCTGCGCGATGAGCGCCGCGAGCAGATGCACGGGCTCGATGTACTGGTTGTCACGTCCGACCGCCAGGCTTTGCGCGTCGGAGAGCGCTTCCTGGAATTTGGTGGTGAGTTTGTCGATTCTCATTTTTTAAAAGCTCCAATTCTGAATACGATCAAAATGAGGCGCTTTTGGTCACTTTCAAGCACGCTTTGGCTCGAAAAGTGCATTTTTTGCTCTTCGACAATGACAGCGGCGGCCGCCTTTCCAGTCAGGACCGGCCGGCCATCGGCGCGAAGCCGCCCGCCTTCACCGGCGCGATGCTGACGACGCCGAGCAGACGCGCGAGTTCGTTCGCGGGATGCGCGAGTTCGCCGACCGTATGCTTGTCGAGTTCGGCCAGAAACGCATCGCGCGCGGCGACGAGCACGTTGCGCAGCCGGCAGCTCGGCTGGATCACGCACCGCTGCTGCGGCGGCGCCGCGTCCTGCTCGCCCGTCTGATTCGCGAAACAGGCGACGATCGCAAAATCGCTTTCGGTCTTGCGGACGACATCGCCGATCGTCAATTCTTTCGATCGCGACGACAGCCGCAAACCGCCGTTGCGCCCGCGCACGGTTTCGACCCAGCCGAGCTCGCCGAGTTGCTGAACGATCTTCATCAAGTGATTCTTCGAGATGCCGTAGGCCTCGGAGATTTCCTGAATGGTCGACAGTCCGGATGGTCGAACGGAAAGATACAACAGCACGCGCAACGAATAATCGGTGTAGTCGGTGAGTCGCATGAGTTCGCGCGATGAAAGGTGAAGGCAGGAGCGCATCGGCGGTGCGTCGGCAATAATTTCGACGCGAGAGCGCATATCGACCGAAATGCAAGCAATCTGAACGGAACGAGCATGCAATTCGGACGATCAAGGGCGTGCGTTACCGGAGCCAGGGCGGTTCGGCACGAAAGCAACATTCTGCGTCATCTTGATATGCTTCGTCAGCAAAATATCGGATCAACTGGCCCTTTGTTTCACCTTCGACGATGAACCACGAACTCCCCGATGCCGCAGCACGCGAGCGCGAACCCACCGAAGCCAACGTCCGCGCGCTGGTCGAAACCTTCTATCGCCGCGTCGACGACGACCCGCTGCTCGGCCCGATCTTCGCGCGCGCGCTCGCCGGCCGCTGGGACGAGCATCTCGCCACGATGACGACCTTCTGGTCGAGCCTCGTGCTCGGGTCGAAACAATATCGGGGGAACGTGCAGGAAGCGCACCGCCCGATCGACGACGTCGAGCCGCGTCACTTCGCGCGCTGGCTATCGCTCTTTCTGAGCACGGTGGAGTCGCGTTACGAGCCGGCCGCCGCCGTGCAGTTCATGGAGCCGGCGCTGCGCATCGCGCAGAGTCTGCAGTTGAGCAAGTTCGGCTGGGATTACCAGATTCCTGTCGAACAGCAGGAATTGCTTGCGGCACTCAAACGGCAGCGCACGGGCGGCGCGCCCGAGCCGCGCTTTCCCGAGCGCCCGGACGCCGAGCCGTTCCCGGCGAAGTTCATCGGCAAATCCGCCGACGAGCAGTGACGCCGCTCAGCCGCGTTCAGGCTGCCAGCGCGCGAGGGCGGCATCGTCGGATTCGCGCGCATCGACCCAGCGCTCGCCCGCTTCGGTCTTTTCCTTCTTCCAGAACGGCGCCTGCGTCTTCAGATAGTCCATGACGAACGCGCACGATTCGAACGCTTCGCCGCGATGCATCGCCGTCGTCGCGACGAGCACGATCTGGTCGAGCGGCTTCAGCTTGCCCACGCGATGCACGATCAGCACGTCGGAGCCGCGCCAGCGCCCGCGCGCCCGATCGGCGATCGCTTCGAGCGATTTCTCGGTCATGCCGGGGTAATGCTCGAGTTCCATCGTCTCGACGGCGCTGCCTTCGTTCAGGTCGCGCACCGTGCCGACGAAGCACGCGACCGCGCCCACCTTCGGATTGTCGGCGCGTAACGCGGCCACTTCGGCGCTGATGTCGAAATCGGCTTCCTGCACACGGACCTTCGAACGCGTGTTCATGTCAGCCGCCCGTGACCGGCGGAAAGAACGCGACTTCGCAGCCTTCCGTGATGCGCTGCGACGGATTCGTCATGACGTGATTGCAGGCCATGCGCAGCGCGCGGCCTTCCGCGAGCGCTTCCTCCCACACGCCGCCGCGCGTGCGCAGCCACGCGCGCACGTCGCCGACGTTGACCACCGTGTCCGGCACGCTTACCGTCTCGTTCGCGACGCCCAGCGCTTCGCGCACACTCGCAAAAAACCTCAGATCGATCTTCATCGCTTTACCGCATCAGTTCTGAAAAGGGAATGAAACGCACGATCTCGCCCGCGCCGATCGCGTGATTCGGCGGATTGTCGATGAGACCGTCGCCCCACACGGTCGATGTCAGCACGGCCGAACTCTGATTCTCGAAGAGATCGAGCCCGCCCGATTCGTTCACCCGGGCGCGCAGGAACTCGTTGCGGCGATCGCCTTTCTTCTGGCTGAAGTCGGCGCGCATCGAATAGACGCGCGGCGCGACGTCGTTCACACCTGCGAGACGCAAAAGAAACGGCCGCACGAACAACAGGAACGTGCAGAAGCTCGACACCGGATTGCCAGGCAAGCCGATGAAAAACGCCTCGTTCGCTCCGCCGCTGCCCGCTTCGCCGCGCCGCACGGCGCCGAACGCGAGCGGCTTGCCGGGCTTCATCGCGATCTGCCACATCGAGATGCGTCCTTCGGCCTCGACCGCCGGCTTCACGTGATCTTCCTCGCCGACCGACACGCCGCCGCACGTCAGGATGAGATCGTGGTCCGTCGCCGCGCGCCGCAACGTTTCGCGCGTCGCATCCAGCCGGTCGGGCACGATGCCGAGATCGGTCACTTCGCAGCCGAGTTTCGCGAGCAGCGCGCGCAGCGTGAAGCGATTCGAGTTGTAGATCGCGCCCGGCTCGAGCGGCTCGCCCGGCATGCGCAACTCGTCGCCGGTGAAGAAGATCGCGACGCGCACGCGCCGCACGACTTCGAGTTGCGCGCAGCCGACCGACGAAGCGAGCCCGAGCGCCTGCGGCGTCAGACGCGTGCCCGCGTGCAGAATCACCGAATCGCGCGTGATGTCCGCGCCTTGCCGCGTGATCCATTCGCCCGCCGATGGCGCCTGCGCGAACGCGACGCGGCCATCGTCGGATACTTGCGCCATCTCCTGCATGACGACCGCATCCGCGCCCGGCGGCACCGTCGCGCCGGTGAAAATGCGCGCCGCCGTGCCCGCTGCGAGCGGTTCGGCCGCGTGGCCCGCCGGAATGCGCTGGGACACCGGCAGCGCGACCGGCGCGCCTTCGCTCGCGCCCGCGAGATCGGCGGCGCGCACCGCGTAGCCGTCCATCGCGCTCGTGTGCATCGGCGGGACGTCGAGCGGCGAGGTCACGTCGGCGGCGAGCACGCGATTCAGTGCGTCGAGCGTATCGACGCGCTCGCGGGCATCGACCGGACGCGCGGCTTCGAGCAGACGGCCGAGCGCGTCGGCGGTGGCGAGCATCGGAGGACGGCTGGAAGCGGCTGGCGTGGATGACATGGAGTTCGCTTCGGACGCGCGAGGCGTCCAGATCGTGAAAAGGGACACTGCAATGCAAGTCAACTATTGTAACGAGAAGGCAGGCGTAGCATCGTCGGCCTCGGGCACGCCGGACATGCGCCGGGACCGATACCGCGATCCATTTGCGCGTCCGAAAGCGCCGCGGGGCGGTGATACACTCGCAGCACACTTCCCACGTCCATCTCCATGAAATTCTGTTCCGTCTGCGGCCACGAGGTCGGTCTCGCCATTCCGCCGGGCGACAACCGCGAACGCTTCGTCTGCAACAACTGCGGCACCGTTCACTATCAGAATCCGCGCAACGTCGTGGGCACCGTGCCGGTGTGGGACGACAAGGTGCTGCTCTGCCGGCGCGCGATCGAGCCGCGCTACGGCTACTGGACGCTGCCCGCCGGCTTCATGGAGATGCAGGAGACGACGAGCGAAGGCGCCGCGCGCGAGACGCTCGAGGAAGCGGGCGCGCGCGTCGAGATCCAGAGCCTTTTCACGCTGCTGAACGTGCCGCATGTGCATCAGGTGCATCTGTTCTATCTCGCGCGGCTGCTCGATATCGAGGTGGATCCCGGCGAGGAGAGTCTGGAAGTGAAGCTCTTCGCCGAGAACGAGATTCCGTGGGACGAGATCGCCTTTCCGACGGTCGGCCAGACGCTGCGATTCTTCTTCGCCGACCGCGCCGCCGGCAATTTCACGCTGCACACGGGCGATATCTTCCGCACGCTGCGCGACGGCTGAACGCATCGTCCGCCAACACGTCACAGAACGCCGCCCTCCCGAGAACATGGTTCCCTGGCTCGCCGACGACGATCCCTTCCCGCCCGTCGAGCGCGCGCTCGGCGCGTCGAGCGGCGCGCCGGGCCTGCTCGCCGCGAGCGCGGATCTGCTGCCGTCGCGGCTCGTCGATGCCTACGGGCGCGGCATCTTCCCGTGGTATTCCGACGGCCAGCCCGTGCTGTGGTGGAGTCCCGATCCGCGCATGGTGCTGTTTCCCGCCGAGTTCAAGGTGTCGGATTCGCTGCGCAAGACCTTGAAACGCGTGGTGCGCGATCCCGTCTGGGAAGTCCGCGTCGACGACGACTTCGCCGCCGTGATGCGCGCCTGCGCCGACACGCCGCGCGACGGCCAGCGCGGCACGTGGATCACGCCGGATATCGTCGATGCGTACACGAGCCTGCATCGCGCGGGCAGCGCGCACAGCGTCGAAACGTGGTTCGAAGGCGTGCGCGTGGGCGGGCTCTACGGCGTCTCGTTCGGGCGCATGTTCTTCGGCGAATCGATGTTCGCGCACAAGACCGATGCATCGAAAATCGCGCTCGCGGCGCTCGTCGGACACTTGCGCCGCAATCAAATTGAGATGATAGACTGCCAGCAGAACACGTCGCATCTGGCGTCGCTGGGCGGCCGCGAGATCGCGCGCCGCGCGTTCGTCACGCATCTGAGACGGGCGACCGCGGAGCCGGGCATCGGCTGGCGCTTCGACAAGTCCGTCCTTCTCGACGTGCTGGCACGCTGAACGCTACACGCTTGACACCCGAGCGACACATGAACTGCAGCCGCCGCGCGCCCGAAGACGCATTCGCGCGCCGGCCGGCAACGACGAGACGACGCCTGCGAGAGCCGCCAACGTGACACATCCGAACGAGCTGCCGCTGTCACCGCTTTCCGCGCTGCAATTCTATGCAACAGCGCCCTACCCTTGCAGTTATCTGGAAGGGCGCGTCGCACGCTCGCAAGTCGCCACGCCGAGCCATCTGATCAACTCCGACGTCTACACCGAACTCGTCAAGGCCGGCTTCCGGCGCTCGGGCGTCTTCACGTATCGTCCATATTGCGACGGCTGCCGCGCCTGCGTGCCGGTGCGCGTGCCGGTCGCGCGCTTCGTGCCGAACCGCGTGCAGCGGCGCGTGTGGAAGCTGCACGGCAATCTGGTCGCGAGCGTCGCGCCGCTGCATTACGACGAAGAGCATTACGCGCTCTACATGCGCTATCAGTCGGCGCGCCACGCGGGCGGCGGCATGGACCGCGACAGCCGCGATCAGTACGAGCAGTTCCTGCTGCAAAGCCGTATCAATTCGCGTCTCGTCGAGTTTCGCGAACCCGCGCATGCGGGGCATCCGGACGAGCCCGGCGAACTGCGCATGATCAGCATGATCGACATTCTCGGCGACGGCTTGTCGTCGGTGTACACGTTCTTCGAACCCGATCTGCCGAAGACGAGCTACGGCACCTTCAACATCCTTTGGCAGATCGAGCAGGCGAAGAGTCTCGACCTGCCCCACGTCTATCTCGGCTACTGGATCCGCGAAAGCGAAAAGATGGCCTACAAGGCGAATTTCAGGCCGCTGGAAGGTCTCGTCGACGGCCACTGGACGCTGCTCGATCCCGCGAACACGCAATCGGCCGGCACGCTGCCGATGCCGGGACGCATCCACGGTCCGGGCCAGCCGAAATAGCCGCCGGAATCGCGCCGTGCGCGGCCGGTCCGGCACGCGGTCCGAAACCGCTAAAATAGCGGCCTTTAAGAAAATTCGCCGTCGCCGGCTTTCATTTCGTGTTCAGTTCCCTCTATCCGATCGCGCGTTCGCATCTCTTCAAGATGGACGCGGAAGACGCTCATCACCTGACGCTGCGCATGCTGGGCGCGGCCGGCCGCACCGGGCTCGCCGGCATGCTCGCCAAACGCGGCCCCGATTCGCCCCGCACCGTCATGGGCATCACGTTCCGCAATCCGGTCGGTCTCGCGGCGGGGCTGGACAAGGACGGCGCGTGCATCGACGGGCTCGCGGCGCTCGGCTTCGGCTTCATCGAAGTGGGCACCGTGACGCCGCGCGCGCAATCCGGCAATCCGCGTCCGCGCATTTTCCGGCTGCCCGAGGCCGAGGCGCTGATCAACCGGATGGGCTTCAACAATCGCGGCGTCGATCAGTTCGTCGCGAACGTGAAAGCGGCGCATTATCGCGGCGTGCTGGGGCTCAACATCGGCAAGAACGCCGATACGCCGATCGAGCGCGCCGCCGAGGACTATCTGTATTGCCTCGAGCGCGTCTATCCGTTCGCGAGCTACGTGACGATCAACATCTCGTCGCCGAACACGAAGAATCTGCGGCAGCTTCAGGGCGCGGGCGAACTCGATGCGCTGCTCGGCGCGCTCAAGGAGAAGCAGGCGCGTCTGTCCGATCTGCACGGCAAGCTCGTGCCGCTCGCACTGAAGATCGCGCCCGATCTCGACGACGAGCAGATCAAGTCCATCGCGGGCACGTTGCTGGCTCACAAGATCGACGGCGTCATCGCGACCAACACGACGCTCTCGCGCACCGCCGTCACCGGCATGAAGCACGGCGACGAAGCGGGCGGCCTGTCGGGGCGTCCGGTTTTCGATGCATCGAACGAGGTGATCCGCAAGCTGCGTGCGGAAGTCGGAACCGACGTGCCGATCATCGGCGTGGGCGGAATTTTCTCGGGCGAAGACGCGCGCGCGAAGCTCGCGGCGGGCGCATCGCTCGTGCAGATCTACACCGGGCTGATCTATCGCGGTCCCGCGCTGGTAAGAGAGTGCGTCGAAGCGCTCGCGTGATGCCGACGATCCGGCATATAGACATGAGCAAACGATATTACGCGGCGATTGCATTCTCACTATGATCGCCGCATCGAAAAAAGACGCTGTGCCCATCAAGAGGAAAACAACACGATGAAACTGTCCACGCTCAAGAAGCTCGTCGCCGCTAGCCTTATCGGCGCCGCATTCACCGCCGTCACGACCGCCGCGCACGCCGAAGACCTGCTCGATCAGGTCAAGCAGCGCGGCACACTGCGCGTCGGCCTGGAAGGCACGTTCCCGCCGTTCAACTCGAAGAATCCGCAAGGCGAACTGGTCGGCTTCGACGTCGACATCGCCAAGGCCGTCGCCGCCAAGCTCGGCGTGAAGCCGGAGTTCGTCACGACCGAATGGAGCGGCATCATCGCCGGTTTGCAGGCGGGCAAGTTCGACGTGATCGTGAACCAGGTCGGCATCACCGATGCGCGCAAGCAGACGCTCGACTTCTCGCCCGCATACACGTACTCGAACGCGCAACTGATCCAGCGCAACGACGACAAGCGCGAGTTCAAGTCGCTCGAGGAACTGAAGGGCAAGAAGCTCGGCGTCGGACTCGGCACGAACTATATGGACATGGCGAAGTCGGTGCCGGGCATCGACGTGAAGACGTATCCGGGCGCGCCCGAGTATCTGCGTGACCTCGCAGCCGGACGTCTGGACGCCGCGCTCAACGACCGCCTGATGCTCGCGTATCTGCTGAAGAACTCGCAACTGCCGCTGCGTACGGGCGCGAACGTCGGCGCGGGCAACCCGTCGGGCATTCCGTTCAAGAAGGGTAATCCGAAGTTCGCGAAGGCGATCGACGACGCGATGACCCAGCTCGAAGCCGACGGCACGTTCGCGAAGATCTCCGACAAGTGGTTCGGCATCGACGTGACGAAGCCGGCGAAGTAAGCCGCGTCGTTCCCGGCGTCGCGAGGGCGGCATCGTCACGGTGCCGCCCTTCTCTTTTGCCGGCTCGGTTTAATATGTGCCGATTTGTTTCACTTCAGCACCGTTTCAGTCAACGCGTCTCTTAAATGTCCACGACATCCCTGCTCGTTCAATCGGCGCCCGTGCTGGCGCAAGGCGCGCTGCTGACGATCAAGTTCGCGCTCTACTCGATGTTCTTCGGCCTCGTCGCGGCCGTCGTGCTGGCGTTGATGGGCATCAGCCAGAATCGCGCGCTCGTCGCGATCGGACGCTGCTATGTCAGCGTGATGCGCGGCACGCCATTACTCGTGCAGATCTTCGTGATCTATTACGGGCTGCCGAGCCTCGGCATTTCGCTCGAACCGACGCCTGCGGGCGTGATCGCGCTATCGGCGAACGTGGCGGCGTATTTGTCGGAGAGCATGCGCGGCGCGATTCTCGGGATTCACGCCGGGCAGTGGCTCGCGGCTTACAGCCTCGGGCTCTCGCGCGCGCAGACGCTGCGCTACGTGATCGGGCCGCAGGCGCTGCGCATCGCGGTGCCGAGCCTGTCGAACAGTCTCATCAGTCTGATCAAGGACACGTCGCTCGTATCGGTCATCACGGTGACCGAGTTGCTGCGCAGCGCGCAGGAAGTGATCGCGGCGACCTATCAGCCGTTGCCGCTCTATCTCGCGGCGGCGTTCGTCTATTGGGTTTTGTGCAGCGTGCTCGAATTCGTGCAGCGGATTTTCGAGCGGCGGCTCGCGCTGCCAGGACGGCACTGAATGAAAAAGCCGCTGAACAAGCGGCTTTTTCGTATCAGTCGGTCTCGAATGGAAAGCGCAGATTCAGATCGCGGCGCGCGGCGTCGATGATCGCGATCATGCGCATCGACATCGCATGCGTCATCACCGGGCTTTCGATCGCGCCCGCGCGCAGCAGCTCGCAAAAGTGCGCGGTTTCGTAATTGAGGCCGCCGCCCGTCAACGGCTCGTCGAGTTCCACCTTTCTGCCGTCCGTATAGGCGATCGTCGCCCGCGCGGGATTCCACCAGTTCTCGTGGATCGTCACCGTGCCGAGCGTGCCGCCGATGAGCGCATCGCCGCGGCCTTGCAGATCGAGTCCGCAGAACAGTTGCGCGATGCCGCGCTCGTGGCGCACGTTGAGGCTTGCGAACACATCGACGCCGGTCGCGCCGAGACGTCCGATGGTCTGGACGTCGAGCGCTTCGCCGAGCCAGTCGACGGCGAGAAACGCCTCGTAGACGCCGATATCGAGCAGCGCGCCGCCGCCCGCGTCAAGCGAGAACGACGGATGATCGAGCGGCACGTTCGCCATTGAGCAGCCCGCGCGCACGAGGCCGATCTCGCCGATAGGATCGCGTTCGAGATGCGCACGCAAACGGCGATACAGCGGGTAGAACGGCGGCTTCATCGCTTCCATGAAAAGCAGCTTGCCCGCGCGCGCCGCGTCGATCATGCGCTGCAGTTCGCGCGCGTTCACGGCGGCGGGCTTTTCGCACAGCACCGGCTTGCCCGCCGCGAAAGCACGCATTGCGTACTCGGGATGGCTGTCCTGCAGGGTCGCGATATAGAGCGCATCGATCGAGCCGAGCAGCGCGTCGAAATCCGCGAAGGCGCGTGCGCCGAACGCATCGGCCAGCGCGCGCGCCGGTTCCTCGCGGCGCGACCACACACCCGCGAGACGCGCGCCTTCGACGTGCGTGAGGCTGTCCGCGAAGCGCCGCGCGATGCGCCCCGCGCCGACGATGCCCCAGCGGATCGTCGTTTCTTCGATGCTCGAATTCATCAACCGGCCTCCGTGCGCCATGTTCTTCGTTGCGACGATTGTGCCTCATTGCCTCGCGCGACGGATTCGCCGGACGCGCACAGACGGCAAAAAGCCGGGACATGTCCCGGCTCGATGCGCTTACCGCCTGGTTGCGTTCAGGAACGCGTCACACGCCCGCCGACGCGTTCACGTTCGGCGACGCCGGCTGGCTGTTCACCCGCTCCAGCGAGAAGGCGCGGCCGACTTCCTCCGCGGCGAGATCGACGAGCGCGCGCGTCGCGGATTCGGCGGCGGCGGGATCCTTCGACTCGATCGCCTCGACGACGCTCTTCTGCGCCGCGAGCGTCGCTTCGCGCACGGACTCGATGCCGTCGACGATCGGATTGACCGTCACCAGCGCGCCGCGCACGATCGCCGTCATCTGACGGAAGAACTGGTTGCCGCTCGCCGCGACGATGCGCGTGTGCAGCACTTCATCGGCTGCCTGATATTCCGGCTCGCCGACCTGCAGACGCGACAGCGTGTCGAATGCATCGCGGATGCCGGCGATCTCGTCCGGCGTTGCGCGTGCCGCAGCGAGCGCCGCCGCGCGCGGTTCGATCAGCATGCGGAATTCGATTACATCGCGCAAGAATGTCTGATCCGGCTTGGCGCGAAAGCGCCAGCTCACCACGTCCTCGTCGATGAGACGCCAGTCGCTCATCGGACGGATACGCGTGCCCGTCTTCGGCCGCACGTCCAGCATGTGCCGCGCGAGCAGCATCGACAGCGCCTCGCGCATGACGGTGCGGCTCACGTCGAACTCCTTCGAGAGGATGTCCTGCGGTGGCAGTATCGCGCCATATTTTTGCTCGACGATCCCTGAGACGAGTCCGTCCATGACCTTCGCCACCAGCGATCGCTCTTTGTTGTCATCCATCTCGCTTCTCCCCTTCTCGCCTGTTCCGTAGCCGTGTGTATGAGCGCATCGCTTTCGCTTGACCGGGCTGCGAAAGGCACGACGGGTTCCCGACAGGTCCATTCGTCGTGCTTGATACGTTGCGTCTTCGTTGCTTCGAATGCCAGTGAGGAATTTCCTGACAGGGTAATCCCTCTCACCTCGGCATCGCTGATTCTTTATTTCTTCGTTGCCGCTGCACGTGCATCACTTGCACTCGCGCCGCGCGCGCGCAGCCATTCATCAGGGAAACTGAAGAATGGCTGCGTCGCGTCGCGGCGTGTGCGTTCTTTCCCGGCCCTTTGCAACATCGGACCGATCATGCACTCATTTGAGCAAGCATCTCGTAGGCTTTCTGTGCGAACGCGAACGGAAGGCGGCGCGCTTTTGCCTTTTGTATGATCGGACGGTTTGGACGAAAGTACCGTGGCGTGGTGCAAGCCGGGCGATTTGTCAGCCCTATGCTTAAATCGCGCCATCTGTCGTGCGCGGCGTGCGCGCATCGAGCGGCACTTGCCGGCGCTGCATCGCTTCGCGCTCGGCAAGAGTCTGCTGATAGACCGCCATGTAGTCGTTGCATACTCTTTCGATCGAAAGCTGCTGCAGGTTCTGCCGCGCGCGCATCGACAACTGACCGCGCGCCTGCCTGTCGAGCAGGAGCCAGCGCAGCTTCGACGCCGCCTGCGCGATATCGCCCGCGGGCACGAGCACGCCCGCGGCGCCGTCGTCGAGCATCTCGGGAATGCCGCCCACGCGCGTCGCGACGATCGCGCAGCCCGCCTCGCGCGCCTCCGCGATCACGAGCGGTCCCGGGTCCTGGCGCGAGAGCAGCGCGAAGACATCGGCGCTTGCGAAATACGGGCGCGCATCGGCGACGAAGCCGGTAAAGTGCGTCACCTCCGCGATGCCGAGTTCAGCCGCGAGCGCTTCCATCGAACCGCGATCGGGACCATCGCCGACGAGATACAGATGCGGCTCGGCCATGAACTCGCGCTCGCTCGCGGACTGCTCGCGCACGAGCGCGAACGCCTGCAGAAGATCGGCAATACCTTTTCTCCGGTACATGCCCGCCACGCAGACGATATTCGGGTGCTTGAGCCACACCGGCTTCGCGGCCGGCCGCGTGACGAGGCGCGGCGCGCCCACCGCGCCGTTGAGCACGACCGACATGCGCGAAGCGCCGATGCCGCGCGCCTCCAGATCGTTCGCGAGCTCGCGGCTCACGGCCACGATGCGATCGCCAGCGCGTACGAGCGATGCGCTTCTCTGCAGTTCGTGATGCGCCGTCGTCACGAGCGCAAAGCGCCTTCGCATGCTGCCGAAACGCGATATGAGCGCGCCGGTCATCATGTGCGCGTGCACGATGTCGGGATCGAAACGATCGATGAGACGATTGAAGCCTGCGATCATCGACGGCACGCGCCACGGCTGCCGCGATTGTTGCAGCGGAATATGCGTGATGCCGTGACGGCGCAGGAGCGGCTCGAAGCTGCCACCCGACGACGCCACCACGACGTCCTGCGCCATGCGCGCCTGCATGCAGGCGAGATCGACCATCATGTTGACGGTGCCGTTGCCGATCGTCTGCGCGTGGTTGGCGAGATGGACTATTCGCATGAGATAGGCTTTTTTGTACGCTCACCGGCCCTTGCCGGCGGCGTTGATCTTATTGTTTCGAGGACGCGCGTATTGCTTTGTCGATCGCTTGTGATCGCTTTTGATCGCTTTGTTATCGCGTTCTTATCGCTTCGTTCTTGCCTCGATGCCCGGACGGTCCACGCCTCTTGTGATGCTGATGTTTGCTGCTGATTGCTGCGCTGGCTGCTTTCACTACGCGCGCGATTTGCGGATTCGCGGCGCGCGCAATGCGTCTCTGGTGGCGCTTACAACAATTCGTACGTCGTAGCCTGCTCCCCCGGCGTGAAGCTCGTGCCGGACGTCTCGCGCGACTGACGGCTTTTTCTCGTCAGACCGATATAAGGCATGCCGTGCTCGAGGAACGGACCTTCGGTCTTGCGAAAGCCGAACGCTTCGTAGAAGCCTCGAAGACTCACGGGCGCGGTCAGGCGCACGCTGCGTCCGGGCCAGCGCTCGGCGCTCACCGCGAGCACGCGCTCGATCAGCGCGTGCGCCGTGCCGTCGCCACGGCGCAGCGGGCTCGTCAGAATCTTGTCCACCACCACTTCCGGATCTTCCGCGTCGCCTCCGTGGATGCGTGCATAGGCGAGCACGGGCATCGAACGGCTCATGTCTTCCGCGGCGAAGACATGCGTGCCGGTTTCATCGCGGCCATCCGGATCGAGATGGACGTGCGACTGTTCGACGACGAACACCGCACTGCGCGCGCGCAATATCAAATAAAGCTCTCGCGCAGTGAGTTGTTCGAAATCCAGGACTTTCCAGTTCATCGATTATCTCCATGCATTACCGGTAATAACCGGTGCTTGCGACGATTAGACGTTACTTGCCGGCCCGCTTAATTTCAGTGCGGCATCGCACCGACCCAGGCCGCGCGTGCCTTTCAAATAAGCCCGACCACACGCAAAAAGGCGTCCCGGGGAAAAAGGACGCCTTTGCCCGACGATAAAACGCGACCGCGCGGCAGCCCGCGATATGGGCTGCCGCGCGCGTTCGCATGGCGTCGATAGCGCTCGCGTAATCCGGCACCTTCATGGGAAAATCACAATGCATACCGCCATCGAACGCGACAGGGACGCACAACTACAAGCACATTCGCTCCGGCGCGCACGCGGTAACGAACGCAGGCCTTCCCGGCCCGAGGTCACGGCATGAACGCGTTCCATACGAGCGGTGTGACGGATTCGGGCGCAAGTCGTTCCCGCGTCGTGTCACTCGACCCTCTGCGCATGCGCGCGCGGCGCCATCACGCGCATGCGCTTCATCGCGGCGAGCGCATCTGGCGTGAAGCGGTCGCGCCTGTCGATCTGTGGATCGAAATCCTGCATGGCAACGGGCTCGAACCGCGCGCCGCGCTCGCGTTCACCGTCGCGCAGGACTTCGAAGCCGATCAGTTCTCACTCGGCAAGCTGCCGTTCGAGGACATCGAAAAGCTGTACGGCCTGCAAGTGCAGGAGCTGTCCGTTTTCGATTCGCTCGAAGAGCGCGCGCTCGTGCAGACGCGCCGCGCGAATATCGTGCTCGTCGAAGTCGATGCGTTCTTTCTTCCCGACATGCGCACGGCGTCGTATCACCGCGAGCATGTGAAGACGACTATCGGCATCGATGTGATCGATCCCGATGCGCGGCGTCTCGGCTACTTTCATCACACGGGTTATCACCTGCTCGACGGCGACGACTATGACGGCGTCTTGCGCTCGAGCACGATGCACGAGCCCGCGCTCTTTCCGCACGTCGAGTTCGTCAAGCGCGTGCGCGAGCCGCTGTCGGGCACGCCGCTCGCGGAAGTATCGGCGGATCTGCTGTGCGCGCATCTGCTGCGGCGTCCGATGCACAACCCCATCACGCGATGGCGCGCCGCGTTTCCCGAGCATGTCGACACGATGATCGCGCGCGGCGAATCGTATGCGCGCCTCTATGCGTTCAACGTGATGCGACAGCTCGGCGCGAACTTCGAATTGCTTGCGCATTACCTGCAATGGATGCGCGAGCAAGGCTTCGATATTCCGGCGCAAACCCACGCGGGCGCGCGCAAGATCGCGAGCGAAACGATGGTCATGCAATGCCGTCTCGCGCGTGCGCTTTCGCGTGGCCGTCGCGAGTTGTGCGAGACATCGTTCGACGTGATCGAGGACGCGTATGAGCGCGTTGTTCCACGGCTTGCGGATATCGTGTGCTGATCGTCCCCACTTATTCCGCACAACATATTCGAGCCCTTGTTTCAAGGGCTTTTTCATTCGCTTACGCCTGCATGGCGCATTGCCTTTGATGACCGCGTGACGTCGCCGCGAAGAGTTGAACCGGCACCTTTCTCCTGAGTTAATCGGTTCCGCATGAGTTTGTCCGCGATGAAACATTTCGGGCTTTCTCATGTCTGTTGGAAACGACCGGCGCGAACGCGTGAATCCGACGAAGGACAGCAAACGTTTCTCGAAGTCTCGCCGGTCAAAAGTGTCCAGTGAAAGGGCCTCTTGCAAGCCCCGCATGGGCAAATTGGCCCTTTAGCGCAAGGCTTGCGGCGCGTCCGTACGAGCGCCATCTCACGCAGACTCTCCATTTCATGCGAAGCGCGCAAGGTTTCCCCATCGTGCGAAGCGTGGCGGCAGAGTTTTCCAGTTGCCGGCAAAGCCTTGTGCGACAGGGCTTTTCAGCGCATCGCGCGGCATCGAAAATAACGCGCGTTCGATAACGTCATAACCCGATGGAACACGGATGAATCATTTTTCATTGTCCCTACGAAAGCAGGTGTCCTGTCGAAGGGATGTCGACCTGTGAGGCTTGTCGCACGGTGGTCGGAAATGCGCGGAGCATCGCGCGGGCGGTTTGCACTGAGGAAACTCGTGCCGCCCGCGCCTATTCCTAAGACCACCAATGTTCATTACTGAAACAAAAATGGTGCGCTGCGCTGCACCAGAAAAAGTGCATCCGTTATGAGGCCCCGCCAGCATTGCGATTGATCGCATTGGCACAGTCCTCGCTAATAGAGTCGCGCAACCCGAACCAGCGCGAACACAAAAAATCAATCCATGCGCCGACGGGCCGCTACGGGGCCGATGTGATGTGCCTTCCGAAGCGCCGAAAACGAAGTTTTTTCGGCGCGCTACGAAAACCGTCACATCGGTAGATAAAAATTGAAGCGCAATGCGCGAAGTTTCGAGAGAGAACAATCATGCTGACCCTCCAGTCCGACCTGCACGGCAATCATCTGCTCGGCGCGCTTCCGGCGCACGAATGGCAGGCGCTCACGCCGCATCTCGAACTCGTGCAGCTGCGCACCGAGCAACTGTTGTGCGACTCGGGCCAACGCATTCATCACGTCTACTTCCCGACGACGGCCATCATCTCGCTGCTGCATACGATGGAAGACGGCGGTTCGGTCGAAATTGCCGCAGTGGGCCGCGAAGGCATGACGGGCGTGCCCGTTCTGACCGGCGGCGAAACGATGCCGACGCGCGTGCAGGTGCAATGCCCCGGCTTCGCATATCGCATGAGCGCGCAGGCATTGCGCGAGCAGTTCGGCCGCTCGGACTTCCTGCGCCGCCTGATGCTGCTCTACATGCAAGCGCTTCTGACGCAGGTCGCGCAGACGGCCGCGTGCAATCGCCATCACTCGCTGAACAAGCAACTTTGCCGCTGGTTGCTGATCGAAATCGATCGGACCGCGTCGAACGAGCTGCAAGTGACGCAGCAACTGATCGCCGACATGCTCGGCGTGCGTCGCGAAGGCGTCACCGAAGCGGCAGGCAAGCTTCACGACGCGGGTCTCATTCATCACAGCCGCGGCTGCATCAAGGTCGTGGATCGCGAGGGTCTCGAAGCACGCGCATGCGAGTGCTACGGGCTCGTCAAGCGGGAGTTCGATCGACTACTTCCGCGTCTTCGTGCAACCGAGGCGGCATCGGCCTCAAGTGTCTAACGGCTAGGATTAATGCAAGAAAAAAACCACGACCTGTTCTCATGGCTCGCACGCTGTCTGGATGTCTGTCTCATCGTCGCGGGCGGATTGATCGCACATGAAGTACGCTTCTCGTCGCTGGACGTCAGCGATATTGAAAGGCTGCTGATCGCGTTCAATTCCGCGCTCGCTCTCCTGCTCTTCCCCGCATTCGGCGTATACGAAACCTGGCGCGGCAAGCCGTTCGCCATGATGCTCGCGCGCGTCACGCTGGCGTGGATGGCGGTCGTCGCGGGCGGCCTCGTGCTGGCATTCACGCTGCATCGTATGGATTCGGTGTCGCGGCTCTGGTTCGCGTACTCCACGATCATCTGCGGCGCGCTCATCATTGCGGCGAAGCTGATCGTGTATTCGGGACTGCGCCTGATGCGCGGACAAGGCCTGAACCAGCGCACGGTGGCGATCGTCGGCGCGCAAGGTTTCTCGCGCACGCTGCTCGCGCATCTGTGCAGCACGCCCGAGCAAGGCTTCACGCCCGTGTGCATTCTCGACACCACCGGCGACGAAGAGCTCCACGCGAGCGGCATCAGCGGCATGCCCACGCCGACGACTGCAATCGGCATGGGAGGCAATCGTTTGCCCGTGCTGAACGATTTCGACGAGCTCGTCGAGAAAGTGCGCACCGACGACATCAACGAAGTGTGGCTCGCGTTACCGCTGTCGCAGGAGCACACGATCTACCGCTTCGTGCACGCGCTGCGGCACGATTTCGTGAATCTCCGGCTGATTCCGGACACGCGCAGCATCTCGCTCTTCAATCATTCGATGACCGATGTCGCCGGCCTCGCGACCATCAATCTGACGACCTCACCGGTCCATACGCTGCAGATGTGGCCGAAGATGCTGTTCGATCGCCTGTTCGCCGCAGCCGCGCTGCTCGCGCTTTCGCCGCTGATGATCGCGATCGCCATTGCCGTGAAGGCGACCTCGCAGGGTCCCGTGTTCTTCACGCAGCACCGCAAGGGCGCGGACGGCCGGCCGTTCCGCATCTACAAGTTCCGTTCGATGGGCGTGCATCGCGAACACGGACAGGTCACGCAGGCGACGCGCAACGATCCGCGCGTGACGAAGGTCGGCGCGTTCCTGCGGCGCACGAGCCTCGACGAGCTGCCGCAGTTCCTCAACGTGCTGTTCGGGCATATGTCGGTGGTCGGCCCGCGCCCGCACGCGATCGAGCACGACGACCTCTACAAGGATCTCGTCTACGGCTACATGTTCCGCTATCGCATCAAGCCGGGCATCACGGGCTGGGCGCAGGTGAACGGCTATCGCGGCGCGACGGAGAAGGTCGAGAAGATGCAGAGCCGCGTGAAGTTCGACCTCTTCTACATTCACAACTGGTCGTTCTGGTTCGACATCAAGATCGTCGCTATGACGATGTTCAAGGGATTCATCGGACGCAACGCGTACTGATCGACGCGACGGTAAAAAGCCCGGCGATGCCTGCATCGCCGGGCTTTGTTTTTACTTGTAGTCGATCCGCTCGACGCCGTTTTCCGTGCCGAGCAGGCAGAGATTCGCGCCGCGCGCGGCGAAGAGCCCCACCGTCACGACGCCTGGCCACGCGTTGATCTGCGCTTCGAGCGCGCGCGGATCGGTGATCGACAAGCCCTTCACGTCGATGATCTCGTTACCGTTGTCCGTGATGTACGGCGCGCCGTCTTTCGTCACGCGCACGATCGGCACGCCGCCGAGCGCGGCGAGCTTGCGGCCGATTGCGGTGCGCGCCATCGGCACGACTTCGACGGGCAACGGAAACGTGCCCATTACCGGCACGCGCTTGCTGGCATCGGCGATGCACACGAACACGTCCGCCACCGATGCGACGATCTTCTCGCGCGTGAGCGCGCCGCCGCCGCCTTTGATCATCGCGCCGCTCGCGTCGATTTCATCGGCGCCGTCGACATAGATGGAGAGCGTTTCGATGTCGTTCAGATCGAACACCTTGAAGCCGTGCGCTTCGAGCCGCGCCGTGGTCGCGAGCGAACTCGATACCGCGCCGCGATACCGCGCCTTCGTTTTCGCGATGGCGTCGATGAAGCAGTTGGCCGTCGATCCGGTGCCGACGCCGATGATCGCGCCTTCGGGCACGTTCGCGTTCACGTAGTCGGCGGCGGCCTGGCCGACGAGTTGCTTGAGTTCGTCTTGAGTCATGGGAGCGGTGCTGCTTTATCGGAGAAAACTAAGATTTTAGCGAAGCGCGCGATGGGGCCGCACGGTTCGTGCACATCACGCGATCGCGTGCAGGAAGCCGAGCGGATCGTGCGTGCGCGCCACCGACGCGATGAACGCGAACACGATGATGGCCAGCACGCCGTAGACGGCGCGCGCAGCTTTCGTGCGGCCGCGCTTGAGCGCCAGCGTGCCGAGCACGATATAGACGACGAGACCGGCGATCTTCGCGCCGAGCCACGCGGCGTTTGGGGAGAACCCGATGATCGCGACGAGCGCGACGGCGCTTGCGAGCAGCAGCGTATCGACGATATGCGGCAGGATTTTCGCCGCCCGCGCGGTGAGAAGGCGCGAGTCCGTCAGCATCCAGATCCAGCGCAGCACGAAGCCGGCGATCGAGAGGGCCGCGCACGTCATGTGGATGGCGCGCAGCGGCAGGAAATATTCGTTCATTGGGAGAAGTATTTATCGAGCAAGGCCTGGGCGATGGCGTCGCTTTCGGCGTCCGCGTCGCCCGCGTAGTCGCTTGGGCGGAAGTGCATCTGGAAGGCGCTGAAGACGCGGCGCGTCTTGTCGTCGAGCACGCCGTCGGTCGCGACCTCGTAGCCGTAACGCTTTAGCTTTTCCTGCAACGCGCGCACGTCGGCGGGCGCTTTGGGATTGCGCCCGGCGAGATGCGCGGCGACGGTTACGTCGTCTGGCCATGCGCCCACGCCGGCGTCGTACAGCGCACGCCACGGAAAAAGCGGGCCGGGATCGATCTTGCGCTGCGGCGCGATATCGCTATGACCGACGATGCGCGTCGGCGGAAGGTTGTAGCGCGCGACGATATCGCGCGATAGCTTGATGAGCGCGTCGACCTGCGCGGGCGGATACGGCTGCCATTTGCCGTCGGTGAGCGGGCCGATCGGGCCGAGATTCACGTTCTCGATGCCGATCGACGATGCGTTCAATTCCGTCGCGCCCTGCCACGAACTCACGCCCGCATGCCACGCGCGCTTGTCTTCCGGCACCAGTTGATAGACGACCGGCTCCCCTTTTTCGATGCGCGGGGCATCCGGGACGACGTAGTGCACGCTGACCTGGTTGCCGGTAAGCACCGCGAGGGATTGCGCCTCGTCGATTTCCGTGTAGTGCATCACGAGGAAACGGATGCGGGAATCGGCGTTTTTCGCGTGGTATTGCGTGTCGACGATGTAGGTGGCGCGGTCTTGCATGGTGGTGGTGCAGGCGGTGAGGAGGCAGGCCGAGATCGTCGCGGCCAGGGTTAGCGCTTTCTTCATGCCGATAGGGATTGCAGGCGTCCTTGCTTACTTCTTCACCCCCCGCTGCCGCACCGCCTCGAACAGGCAGACGCCGCTCGCCACCGACACATTAAGACTTTCGACCGTTCCGGCCATCGGGATATTCATGATCTCGTCGCACGTCTCGCGTGTCAGACGGCGCATGCCCTCGCCTTCCGCGCCGACGACGATCGCCACCGGGCCATCGAGCTTCGTCTCATAGAGCGACGCCGTCGCTTCGCCCGCCGTGCCGATCACCCAGACGCCGGCGTCCTTCAACTCACGAAGCGCGCGCGCCAGATTCGTCACCGTGATGTACGGCACGCTCTCCGCCGCCCCGCTCGCGACCTTCGCCGCGGTCGCGTTCAGGCCCGCCGAACGATCGCGCGGCGCGATCACCGCATGCGCGCCCGCCGCATCCGCGACGCGCAGACACGCGCCGAGATTATGCGGATCGGTGACGCCGTCGAGCACCAGCAGCAACGGCGTGCCGGAAATGCCATCGAGCAGTTCAGCCAGATTCTGCGCGAGCGGCAAATCCTGCGCGCGCGCTACCACGCCCTGATGCTGCACGTTGCCCGACAGACCCCAGAGACGGCCTTCGTCGGCCGCGATCAGACGCACGCCCGCTTCCTTCGCGGTCCGCAGGAAATCCTGCATGCGCCGATCCTTGCGCGTCGGGTCGTACAGCACCTCCTCGATCGACGATGCATCCGCGCGCAAACGCGCGGTCACCGCGTGAAAACCGTATAGAACCTTAAGACGTGACATGGCTGATTCGAACCTTCGATGAAAACTTGAAAAGCACGACGCGGTCCGAAGCACGAAGCATCGGACCGCGCGTGTTCATGGCGGCTGCCTGTTGGGCCGCCCTAACGTTTCTTGCGCGCCGGGCGTCCCTGCGACGCGGATTTCGACGCCGCCCCGCGCTTCTTCGCCGCGCCGCCGCGCGGGCCCACCGCGGACGATGCGCCCTTTTTCGTGCCGCCGCGTGCGCGCGTGCTCGGCGCGTCGTTGTCGGCGAACGGGCGAATGCGCGGTCCTGCGCCATTGCCCGCGCTCGCGGCATCGCCCGCACCCGGCGACGGACGCGGCGACGGCGGCTTCACCGGCGTATCGCGCACGAGCCGGAAATCGATCTTGCGCGCATCGAGATCGACGCGGCCGACCTGCACGCGCACGCGATCCGACATCCGGTAGCGAATGCCGGTGCGCTCGCCGCGCAATTCGTTCTTGATCTCGTCGTACTGGAAGTAATCCGAGCCGAGCTCGGTCACGTGCACGAGCCCTTCGATGAAAAGCGAATCGAGCTGCACGAAAATGCCGAACGACGTCACGCCGTTCACCATGCCGCCGTATTCTTCGCCGAGCTTGTCGCGCATGAAGTAGCACTTGAGCCACGCTTCGACGTCGCGCGAGGCTTCGTCGGCGCGGCGTTCGTTCGACGAGCAATGCAGGCCGAGCTCTTCCCAGATCGCGACGCTGTTGCGCGCGCGGCCGCGGGCGGTGTCGTCCGATTTCTGCAGTTCGCGTGCGGCTTTCGTGAGGCCCGTGCTCAGCGATACATCGTGACCGATGTCCGGCAGATACTTCTTGCCCTGCAATATCGCGTAGATCGCCCGATGCGTGAGCAGATCGGGATAGCGCCGGATCGGACTCGTGAAGTGCGCGTAAGCTTCATACGCGAGGCCGAAGTGACCGATGTTGTCCGGGCTGTACACCGCCTGCTGCATCGAGCGCAGCACCATCGACTGCAACATCTGCGCGTCGGGCCGGTCGCGGATCTGCGCGATCAACGCGGCGTAATCGCTCGCGTGCGGCTTGTCGCCGCCTGTCAGCGTCAGGCCGACGCCGCGCAGAAACGTGCGCAGGTTCTCGAGCTTCTCTTCCGTCGGCCCCGCGTGCACGCGATACAGACCCGGATGCTTGTTGCGCTTCAGAAAATCCGCCGCGCAGACGTTCGCGGCCAGCATGCATTCCTCGATCAGCCGATGCGCGTCGTTGCGATGACGCGGCACGATCTGCTCGATCTTGCCCTGCGAGTTCACGACGATGTACGTCTCGGTCGTGTCGAAATCGATCGCGCCGCGCTTCTGGCGCGCCGCGTGCAGCGACTTGAAGACGCCGTACAGGTTCTGCAATTGCGGCAGGAGATCGGCGCGCTTCGCAGCTTCCGGGCCCTTCGTGTTGGTGAGCACGGCCGCGACTTCGGTGTACGTGAGGCGCGCCGCCGAGTGCATCACGCCCGGATAGAACTGATACGCCTTGATCTCGCCGCGCGCGGTGATGACCATGTCGCACACGAGCACGCAGCGATCGACATGCGGATTCAGCGAGCACAGACCGTTCGAGAGCTTCTCCGGCAGCATCGGAATCACGCGGCGCGGGAAATACACCGACGTGCTGCGATCGAGCGCGTCGACGTCCAGTGCTTCGTTCGGCCGCACGTAATGCGACACGTCCGCGATCGCGACCAGCAGGCGAAAGCCCTGGCCGCGGCCGACGGTGACCGGTTCGCAATACACGGCGTCGTCGAAATCGCGCGCGTCTTCGCCGTCGATGGTGACGAGCGGCACGTCGCGCAGATCCACGCGATGGCGAATGTCGACCGGGCGCACTTCGTCGGGCAGCTTCGCGGCTGCGGCGAGCGCGGCATCGCTGAACTGGTGCGGCACGCCGTATTTGCGCACCGCGATCTCGATTTCCATGCCGGGATCGTCGATATCGCCGATCACTTCGGCCACGCGCCCGAGCGGCTGCGAATGGCGGCTCGGAAAATCTGTCAGATCGACGGATACGACCTGCCCGACCTTCGCCTTCTTCGGATTCTGCGTGATGAGAATGTCGTGGCCGATGCGCTTGTCTTCGGGCACTAGAATGAGCGCGCCGTTCTCATTGACGAGCCGCCCGATGACGCGCTTGTTCGCGCGGTCCGTCACCTCGACGATATGCCCTTCCGGCCGCCCGCGCCGGTCATAGCCGACGATGCGCGCGAGCACGCGATCGTTGTGCATGACCTTCTGCATTTCGCCGTTAGGAAGGAAGAGATCGTCCTGGCCGTCGTCACGGATCAGGAAGCCGAAGCCGTCGCGATGTCCTTGCACGCGACCGGCAACGAAATTCGAAGGATGCGTGAGTTGATAGTGGCCGCGCTTGTCGAGGCGGATCTGCCCGTCGCGTTCCATTGCCGCCAGTCGCTTGAAAAATCCTTCGCGCTCCTGGCGCTTGATCGACAGCGCCTCGGCGATGTCGTTCGCGGCATGCGGTGTCTCGCTCGTGCGCAGCACGCCGAGAATTTCTTCGCGGCTCGGAATCGGATACGGATATTTGCTCAAGGGCGTAGTCGTGATTTTTCTCGTTGGATGGGACTTTTGCGGTGCTTTGCAACCAATACTGCGGTCATCGTCGCGAGTCATTCTAACACCCGTCTTTTAAGCGCCACGGGGCCTGCCGACCGATCCGGCGCGGCTCGCGCGGGCGCTGACGCACGAATGCGCGCATCGCATCGAAATGCTTGACAGTCGCCGCCGGGCCGCTATAATGGCGATCTTTGCTGCACACGCACCCTTGCCCAGGTGGCGGAATTGGTAGACGCACTAGGTTCAGGTCCTAGCGGTGGCAACACCGTGGAGGTTCGAGTCCTCTC
>NZ_FCNX02000025.1 GCF_001544835.2 Caballeronia fortuita
ACGTACTGACGATGATTATTGTCCTAAGACAAAAACCTTCCTCTGATACTTCGTGTGAGACTCTTGATACTTTTGCTATTGCCGCAGCACCTAAGCACTGCAGCCGCACCCGCCATCAAGCGCCCACACTTATCGGCTGTTAGTTTTTAAAGAGCAATTGCCCAAGATTTCTTAGCGTTTTCGCTTCGTTTCTTGCGCGCCGTCATTCAACGGGAGGCGAATTATGCGGGGCTATTTCATCGGCGTCAAGCGTCTCTTTAAAAAAATTTGATCGGGTTATTTCGAGCGAAATCCAAGACCGAAGAATTGATCGGACACAATAAGCTGACAATTGACGCCGCAACGCAGTAGCGCCGACCCGCCCCGTGCTGAGACAATCGCGCGGGCGCTCACGCCGCGCTAATTCTCGTGTTCGATGATGCTCACAGATGGACGGTCGACGCGACGCCGCCCGCCCGCGATCAACCTGGAGCCTCATCGAATGAGCACTTTCGCCGACAGCCGCATCAGCACACCCTCCAAATCCAGACGCTATGGTCTTTTTGTCTGCCTCATGGCGGCGCTTGCCGGCCTGCTGTTCGGTCTCGACATCGGCGTGATCTCGGGCGCGCTGCCCTTCATCGCGAAGCACTTCGTTCTCGGCGACCGCGCGCAGGAATGGATCGTCAGTTCGATGATGGTCGGCGCGGCGATCGGCGCGTTGGGCGCCGGTTGGCTGTCGTGGCGTCTCGGCCGCCGCTACGCGCTCGTGCTCGCCGCGATACTCTTCATCGCCGGATCGTTGTGGTCCGGCTTCGCGCCGAGTCCGGAACATCTGATCGGCGCGAGACTGCTGCTCGGCCTTGCTGTCGGCATGGCGTCGTTCACCGCGCCGCTTTATCTATCCGAGGTCGCGCCGCGGCATGTGCGTGGCGCAATGATCTCGACGTATCAGTTGATGATCACCGTCGGCATTCTGGCCGCGTTTCTGTCGAACATCGGGCTTTCGTACGTGGCCGACTGGCGCTGGATGCTCGGCGTCATCGCGATTCCCGCCGCGTTCTTCCTCGCCGGCGTGCTCGCCCTTCCCGACAGTCCCCGCTGGCTGCTTCAGCGCAACCGCGCCGACGAAGCGCGCGCCGTCCTGCAGCGTCTCTATGCCAATCCGGACGATGCACAAGCCGAACTGGAACAGGTCAACGACGACAACACGCGCCCGCAACGCGGATGGAGCCTGCTGCGCAAGAACTCGAACTTCCGCCGCTCGGTGCTGCTGGGCGTCGTGCTGCAAATTTTCCAGCAACTTACCGGCATCAACGTCGTGATGTACTACGCGCCGCGCATCTTCGAACTGGCCGGATTCGCGACGCACGAGCAGCAATTGTGGGCAACGGTCATCGTCGGTCTCGTCAATGTATTGGCGACGTTCGGCGCGATCGCCTTCGTTGATCGTTGGGGCCGCAAGCCGATTCTCTATGCGGGGTGCGCCGTCATGGCTGCCGGCATGTGCTCGCTCGGTTTCCTTCTGCATGCTGGCGTTGCGGGTCTAACGTCGCAGATTCTCGCGGTCGCCTCGCTGTTGTTCTTCATCGCGGGCTTCGCCATGTCCGCCGGTCCGCTCGTGTGGATCCTGTGCTCGGAGATCCAGCCGCAGCAGGGACGCGACTTCGGCATCGCCGTGTCGACGCTCGTCAACTGGGTGGCCAACATGGCGGTCGCGGCGACGTTCCTCAGCTTGTTGTCGACGGTCGGCGAAGCGAATACCTTCGTGCTGTACGCGATCCTCAACGTGGTCTTTGCGATCTTCGTGTTCTTCTTCGTGCCCGAGACGCGCGGTGTCTCGCTCGAAAAGCTCGGCAGCGATCTGATGGCCGGCATGCGTCTGCGCGATCTCGGCAAGGGCAAATGAGTGGTCGACTGAACGCCTTGCTCTAAAGTCCTGACATTCGATGCCGTTATCGACGGGAACGACCGTAACGTTTAACTGCGGGCGCTTCATCAACATCTTGCGGGCACGCAAGTCAATACATAAGAACAAGCATGAAACTCGTCGTTGCGGTATCAGCATTCGCACTCGTTCTGGCCGGATGTGGTGGCGGTGGAGGCGGAGGCAGTTCCGATAACACGCCCGCAGTGCCCGAGGCGAACGCCGCCCAAGGCCTTTATTCCGGCACCGATGCGAACAACAACGTGATCGGCGGCGTCGTGCTCGACACGGGCGCGTTCTATTTCGTGTACGCCAACACGACGACCAACGCGTTCGGGCTCGTGCAAGGTGCGGCGTCGGCATCGCATGGAACGTTTCAGTCCGACAATGCGCGCACCTTCGACATCACCGGCAAGAGCGCAACGGATACGCCCGTCCTCGCGGGCTACAACGAAAAGAACAGCATTCAGGGCGCGGTCTATACGAGCGCGGCGAAGCAGGCGAGCATCCGCTTCAACGTCGTGTATGACGCGGCATATGAACGTCCGATCTCGTTATCGTCGGTTGCCGGAGCGTACTCGGGCGCGGCTGGATCGACGAAGGGCAACGAGACCACGACGTTCTCTATCGGCCAGGACGGCGCGATCAAGGGCTCGGGCTTGAGCGGCTGCACGTTCAGCGGAACGGCGACGCCTCACGCCGACAAGAACTACCTCGATACGACGATCACGTTCGGCGCCGCGCCTTGTCTGTATCCAAACGCGAAGGTCACGGGCGTCACCTTCTTCACGGGCCACGAGATACTCGCGGCTTTGACGCTTCCCGACCGGTCGGATGCCTTCGTGGTGGCTGCCACCAAGTAAGGCGTGTGACGCGGGCGCCAAACACGCACTGGGCGCCCTCTTTCCTTGCAGCAAACGCACGCGATCGACGGTTAGTTGCATGTAAATGACTAAGGGTAAACCCCAGTAGTGACACCCGATTTTTGAGGGTCTAAGGTTCATCCATTCATGCATGGATACACCCTTACAAACTTTACGTCTCGCGACGGGGGTTGCATGGCTGAATGGCACGGCATCCACGGCCTCTCGGCGGAAGACGAGGCGTATCGCTATATCGAACAGGCCATCCGCAGCGGACGATATCGCGCGGGCGAGCGGCTCATCGCAGAGGAAATCGCGGGCGATGTCGGGACGAGCCGCATGCCGGTGCGCGAAGCGTTTCGTCGGCTCGCGGCCGAAGGGCTTTTGCTGATCCGTGCGAATCGCGGCGCTATCGTGCGGGGGCTCGACGCCGCCGAGATGCACGAAGTCTTCGAAACGCGCGCGGTGCTCGAAGGGCTCGCCGCCGGCGTGGCCGCGACGCGCATGACGAAGAAAGACATGGCGACGCTCAGGCATTTGCTGGAGCGCATGGAAAGTGTCAGCGACGACGTCGCCGAATGGGTCACGCGTCATCGCGAGTTTCATGAATATCTGAGCGGACTCGCCGCAATGCCGCGCCTGCAACGGCAGATATCGAGCCTGCATTCGATCATCGAGCCGCACATGCGTATCTGGCTCGAACACGGAGAAAAGCCGATGACTTCCCGCCAGTTTCACGAAGCCATCCTGAACGCGGTTGAAAGCGGCGACCGCGATGTCGTCGAACAACTCGTGCGCGAGCACGTCCGCGCGACGATCGGACCGCTGGTCGAGCTCGTCCGCTGAAGCCGCGTCTCGTCTCGCTATCGATGATGCATCACACTCGTTGATTCGTCATCCGAATTAACTTGCCACGGTAACAGAAGCACGTTCCCCTGCCCGATCGACGCACGGAGAAAACGAACGTCATGCCGTATTTCGAACAACTGCTCCTCAATGGTCTCGTGATCGGCTCCATCTACGCGCTCGCTGCCGTCGCGTACACGCTGGTCTATGGCGTCGTCAAGCTGGTGAATTTCGCTTTCGGCGAACTCTTCATGCTGGGTGGATTCCTCACGCTCACGTTGATGACGAAGCAGATGACGCTCTTCGGCATTCAGATGCCGATGCCCGGACTCGACTTCTACATCGCCGGGCCGCTCGCGATCGCCGGTGTGGCCGCGCTCGGCGCGCTCATCGACGTGGTCGCGTATCGGCCGTTGCGCAACGCGCCGCGCCTGGCGCCGCTCATCACGTCGATCGCGATTTCCGTGCTGCTGCAAAGCGTCGCGCAGACCGTGTGGGGTCCGACATCGCTGCGCTTTCCGCCGCTGCCGGTCGGCGGATTGCCGCCGCTGTCGCTCGGCGTGGATCTGACCGTGACGCCATCGGAGCTTGCGGTCTTCGGATGCGCCATCGTCGCGATGATCGGCGTGCAGTTCTTCGTTTCCGCGACGTCGCTCGGCCGCGCGATGCGCGCTGCCGCGCAGGATTCGACGGCCGCATATCTCGTCGGCATTCCCGTGAACCGCATCATCTGCGCCGCGTTCGTGCTAGGTTCGGCGCTCGCGGCGTTCGCCGGCATTCTCTATGCACAATCCTTCCAGTTCGTCAGTCCGACGATGGGCTTCGTGCCCGGTCTGAAGGCGCTGACCGCGGCGGTGCTCGGCGGCATCGGCAGCATTCCGGGCGCCGCGCTCGGCGGCATCATTCTGGGCGTCGCCGAATCGGTGTGCGCGGGTTATCTGCCCGATGGCTCCGTCTATCAGGATGCGCTCAGCTTCGCACTGCTCGTGTTGCTCCTGCTGGTGCGCCCACAAGGTCTGCTCGGCCGCGCCGATCTCAACGTGAGCGCGCGCGGCAGTCTGATGTCGGGCGGTGGCTCCAGGCGCGCACCGGCGCTCGTCAAAATGTTCGGATCGCTGGATCGCGCGTTCGCCGCGCTCGGGCGCTTCGGCGAAAAGCGCGTCGCGTTCGGCGCGATGGCCATTGCGGTCGCGCTCGGCGTCGCGATCCGTTCCGACTACTGGCTGAGCATCCTCGTGATGGTGCTCGTCTACGGCATGCTCGCAAGCGGGCTGAACATCGTCGTCGGGCTGGCGGGTCTGCTCGATCTCGGCTTCATCGCGTTCTTCGCGATCGGCGCGTACTTCTCGTCGCTTATCTTCGTGAGCGTGATGCAGAACCACTTCGGCGTGGACACCGCGTCGATCTGGTGGCTCTTCTATCCGAACCTGATCGTGGGCGGCCTGCTTGCGGCGCTGCTCGGCGCGATCCTCGGCTATCCGACACTGCGCGTGCGCGGCGACTATCTCGCGATCATGACGCTCGGCTTCGGCGAGATCGTGCGCATCGTCGCAACGAACTGGATTTCCGTCACCAATGGTCCGATGGGCGTGCGCGGCATTCCCTCGCCGCAGTTCTTCGGCATGAGTTTCGATGAACCGCGCACGCAGTTCTTCTTCGCGCTCGCATTGACCGCGATCGTGCTGTTCGCAGTCGCGCGATTGTCGCGATCGTATGTAGGACGCGCCTGGGTCGCGCTGCGCGAGGACGAAGACGCCGCCGAGATGATGGGCGTCGCCGGCACGCGCTTCAAGCTGCTCGCATATGCGTGCAGCGGTTTCGTCGGCGGCGTCGTAGGCGTGTTCTACGCGCATCTTCAACAATACGTGAGTCCTGCGAGCTTCACGCTGTTCGAAAACATTCTCGTGCTGATGCTGATCGTGCTCGGCGGCCTCGGCACGCTCGTCGGGCCGTTCATCGGCGCGGCCATCTGGATCGTATTCCTGCAACTCTCGTTGAAGATACCGTTCGTGTCCGCCTATCCCGAGTCCCGCTACGTGCTGCTCGGCGTGCTGCTCGTCGCGCTGATGCTGTTCCGCCCCGAAGGCATCGCCGCGAAGGCGCGTCTTCGTCTCACGATGGAGTGACGATGACGAACGCTCGCGCACCTTCCATCGCCATGACCGTCGACACCGCGCACGCTCACGCCGATGCCACGCGCGCCGCGACGCAAGGCAGCGTCGGCGTGCCGCTCCGCGCGCAAGGCCTGACCGTGACCTTCGGCGGACTGACCGCCGTGAAGCAGCTCGATCTCGATGTCCAACAGCACGAGATACACGCGCTCATCGGACCGAATGGCGCGGGCAAGACGACGGTCGTCAACGCGCTGTCGGGCTTCGTGCGGCCGACAGCCGGCGAGGTCTGGATCAACGGCGCGAGTTCGCCGCGCTGGCGTTCGCACACGCTCGCGCGCGCCGGGCTCGGCCGCACTTTTCAGAACACGCGTCTCTTCGGTTCGATGAACGTGCTGGAGACCGTGCTCGTCGGCGCGCACAGCCGCTTCGACGGAGGCGCGCTCGCGGCGCTGCTGCGCACGAAGAAGGCGCGCGAACAGGAACAGGCGGCGATCGCCGACGCGCATCGGCTCATCGAATTCGTCGGGCTCGGCGCCGATGCCGCGGGCAAGCAGGCGAGCGCGTTGTCGTATGGTCATCAACGGCGCGTGGAGCTCGCGCGCGCGCTGATCGCACAGCCGCGCGTGCTGCTGCTCGACGAACCGCTCGCCGGCATGAACGTCAGCGAAAAGCTGGAACTCAGCGGCCTGATTCAGCAGATACGCGCATCGGGCGTGGCGATCCTTCTCATCGAACACGATATGGACGTGATCCGCACGCTTGCCGACCGCGTCACCGTGCTTCACTTCGGCAGCAAGCTGATCGAGGGCGCGGCCGCCGCCGTGCTCGCCCACGACGACGTGCAGTCCGCCTATCTGGGGAAAAGCCGATGAACGCGCCGCTACTCGAAGTCCGCGATCTGTGCGTGTCGTACGGCGGTGTGAAGGCCGTGCGCGGCGTGTCCTTCGATGTCGGCGATGGCGAAGTGGTGAGTCTCGTCGGCAGCAACGGCGCGGGTAAGACGAGCACCTTGCAGGCAATCTCGGGTCTGCATCGCGGCGCAACGGGCAGCGTGCGCTTTCGCGGCGCGCTCATCGACGCGCTCACGCCCGATCAGCGCGTGAAGGCGGGCATCGCGCACGTTCCGGAAGGACGCCGCGTGTTCCCGGGCCTGAGCGTCGAAGAGAACCTGCAACTCGGCGCGTATCTGCGGCGCGATCGCCGCGAGATCAAACGCGACATGGCCGACATGTTCGCGCTCTTCCCGATTCTTCACGAACGCCGGCGTCAGGCGGCGGGCACGCTGTCGGGCGGCGAACAGCAGATGCTCGCGATCGCCCGCGCGATGATGTCGCGCCCCGCGCTGCTCATCCTCGACGAACCGACGATGGGTCTCTCGCCGCGCATGATCGGCGTCGTGCTCGACACGCTGCACAAGATTCGCGAGAAGCGCATACCGATCCTGCTCGTCGAGCAGAACACCGTCGAAGCCATCCGCATGGCCGATCACGTCTATGCGATGCGCGTCGGTGAAGTCGTCAGCCGTCAGAGCGGCGCGAGCATCACCGAGTCATCGCTCAAGGCGTTCTATCTGAGCTGAACACGCACATCGATCATTCACACTCGAAGGGAAAACGATCATGAACGTTCTTCGCAGCCTGTGTCCTATCGCGCTCGCGCTTTCGCTCGCCGCATCGCCGGCGTGGGCGGACGACGCGGTGCACGTCGCCTTCACCGCCACGCTCACGGGCGATTTCGCCACCTACGGCGTGAGCGGCAAGAAGGGTTTCGATCTCGCCATCGCGGACCTTGCCGCGCAAGGCGGGCCGAAGATCGCCGTCGATACTGTCGACGATCACGGCCAGCCGAACGACGGCGTGCTCGCCGCGAACCGCTTCTGCGGCGACGATGGCACCGTGGCGGTCGTCGGCTACACGTTCAGTTCGATCGCGCTCGCCACCGTGCCGCTCTACAAGAAGTGCAAGATGCCGACGATCGGCACGGCGGTCACGAGCCCGCAACTCTCGAATAGCAGTCCGTGGTTTCGCCGCGTGGTGCTGACCGACGCCATTCAAGGCAAGATGATGGGCCAGTACACGGCCAGTCAGCTGCATGTGAAGACCGTGTACACGCTTTATCAGCAGGACGACTATGGGCTCGGCGTGAACGGCGCGTTCAAGGCGGCGTATCAGGAAGCGGGCGGAAAGATCGTCGGCGAAGGCGGTTACGTGCTCGGCACGAAAGACTTCCGCACGATTCTGACCAAGGTGAAGGCGGCGCATCCGGACGGGCTTTTCATCGGCGGCTTTTATACGGAGGCCGCGCAGATCGTCACGCAGGCAAAGGCGCTCGGCATCGATGCGAAGATTCTCGGCACCGATGGCTCGTTGTCGCCGCAGCTCATCAGTCTTTCCAACAATGCCGTCGATGGCATGACGCTCTACGGCATGTTCGATCCCGATGCGTCGTCGCATTCCTCGTCGCAGAGCGCGGCGTTCGTGAAGGCGTTCACCGCGAAATACGGCGAGGCGCCGGATAGCTGGGCCGCGCTCGGCTACGACGCGGGGCTTGCCATCGGCAACGCGGTGAAGGCAGCGAAAGCGAAAGGACCGGTCACGCGCGATTCGGTGAACGCGGCGTTATCGACGGTGAACGTCGCGGGCGTGACGGGACCGGTATCGTTCGAAAAGAGCGGCGATCGCAAGGGCACGCTCTATTTCTTCACCGCGCACGACGGCAAGTTCGCGCTCGCCGGACAGCAGAAATGAGTCGCGCATGAAGGACGACACCATGCACTCCGACATCACGCAGCGCCCGGCGCCGTTCATCTGGTCGGGCAAGTCGCTCGGACAGGCGCGCAGCATGCCGGGCAGCTTCTATACCTCGCGCGAAGTGTTCGAGGCCGAGCGCGAGCATGTGTTTCTCAGGCACTGGTTCTTCGCCGGGCGCGCGGACGAGCTGCGCAAGCCGGGCGACTATCGCGCGATCGACACCGCGGGCGGCCCCGTCCTCCTCACGCGCGACGAAAACGGCGAACTGCATGCGTTCGCCAATACGTGCCGGCATCGCGGCGCGCAACTGCTCGAAGGCTGCGGCGCGAAACGCAGCATCGTGTGCCCCTATCACGCGTGGTCGTACCGGCTCGACGGTTCGTTGCTGCGCGCGCCGGGCACGCAGGACGTGCCGGGCTTCGATGCCGCATCGGAAGGCCTGATACCGGTGCGCATGAGCGACTGGAAAGGGAACCTCTTCCTCAACTTCGATGCCGGTGCCGACGATCTCGACACGCATCTCGGTACCTATCCGGAACTCTTCGCGTCGCATCGCGTGGAGGACATGCGTTGCATGTTTCGCGTCGATCTACCGGCCGCGTGCAACTGGAAAATGCTGCTCGAAAACGCGATGGAGACATATCACACGGGACTCGTTCACGCGCGCACGGTGGGTGCGCAAACCAGCCTGACGTTTCCCGGCGGCCCGAACTGGCACGCGATTCAGGTGCAATCGGACGTATCGACCGCCGTGCTCGACAAGAGCGCACCGCCGCCCTTTCCGCAGATCGATGGCTTGAGCGACATCGCGCGCAAGGGCACGTTCTTCACGCTGATCGAGCCGCTCACGCAGCTTGTTTTCGCGCAGGACTGCATGTGGTGGCTCGCCGTTCTTCCGTTGGCCGCAGACCGTTCGGTGCTGAGCGTCGGCGGATGCTTCCCGCGTGCATACACCGAGATGCCCGACTTCGACGAGCGTGCGCGTCCGTACTTCGAGCGCTGGGAAGCGGTCGCGCGCGAGGACGTCGCGATACTCGAAAAGCAGCAGCGCGGCGTGGGTTCCGTGCTGTACAGGCCGGGCGTGCTGTCGTCGCGCGACGACGTGGTGCACGCGATGAACAGTTGGGTCGCCGCGCGGCTGCCCGCCCATCTCACAGGAGGATCCGCGTGACGCGCGTGCTCATCACCCATAACAACGCTCTGCTCGAAAACTTCTATAGCGCGCGCGCCGTCGAGCGTCTGCGCGAGTTCGTCGACGTGAAGATGAACGGCACGGACACACCGCTTCAGGGCGATGCGCTCGTCGAGGCCGCGCAGGATTGCGACATCGTCATTTCGGATCGCCTCGCGCCCGGCACCGCCGATGTCTTCGACCGCCTGCCACAGCTTGCCGCCTATCTGCGCTGCGCGGTCGATATCCGCAATGTCGATGTCGCGGCGGCGTCGCGCAATGGCATTCTCGTCGTGCGCTGCAGCGCGGGCTATGCTGAAGCCGTCTCCGAACTCGCGCTCGGCCTGATGATCGATCTAGCGCGCAAGGTCAGCGAGAGCGATGCGCGTTACAAGGACGGCATCGCCGATCATCCGATGGTGCTCGGCCGCCAGCTCTACGGCAGCACGATCGGCGTGGTCGGCTATGGCGCGATCGGACGGCGCATCGTCGATCTCGCGCTTGCGTTCGGCATGCGCGTGCTCGTCAACGATCCGTATGTCGAGATTCATCACGGCGCGGTGACGCAGGTGGCTTTGCCCGATCTGTTGCGCGAGGCGCATTTCGTCGTCTGCGCAGCCTACGCGACGCCGGAAACCACCAATATGTTCGACGAGCGCGCCTTCGCGCAGATGCGCAGCGACGCCTTCTTCGTCAACATATCGCGCGGGGTGCTCGTCGATGAAGCCGCGCTCGAAGCCGCGCTCACGTCGGGACGAATCGCGGGCGCGGGTCTCGATGTCGGACGTGGCAAGGACGAGCAGCCGAATCCGGCCATCGCGCGTTTGCCGAATGTCATCGCGACGCCGCATGTGGCCGGCCTCACGCCGGAAGCGTCGGATTATCAGGCGGTCGAAACGGTGCAACAGGTGCGCGATCTGCTCGCGGGCCGGCCCGTGGCGCTCGCGGTGAATCCGCGCGACGCGCATCGTGCGGCGCGCCTTGCGCGGAGCGGCGTATGACGGCGCGCGATATCCGCTATCCGTCCGCACCCGCGACGCCGCTGCCCGCAGGCGCCACGGATTGCCACATGCACGCGTATCTCGCGCCGTCCGAATTGCCGACCGATGCCGCCGCCGCGTTTCCGCCGGTGCCGCATGGCAGCATCGCAAACTATCTCGACGTGCAGAAGCGCCTCGGACTATCGCGCGCGGTCGTCGTGCAACCTTCGGTCTACGGCTTCGACAACTCACCGACGCTCGCGGCGATGGCCGCGCTCGGCGAGAACGGACGCGGTATCGTAGTGGTCCCGCCTTATGTTTCGGATGACGAACTATCTCAACTGACGGCACTCGGCGCGCGCGGCGTGCGCTTCTTCATGCTGCCGGGCGGAGCGTTACCCTGGGATTGTCTGGCCGATCTAGCGGCGCGCGTCGCGCCCTTCGGCTGGCACGTGCAACTGCAAACCGATGGCAGCACGCTCGCCGATCGCGCGTCGTTGCTGCATGCGCTGCCGTGCAGGCTCGTCATCGATCACAATGGCAAATTCCTCGCGCCCGTCGAGACGACGCACGCGGGCTTTCGCACGCTGCTCGAGCTTGTCGATCGCGGCAATACGTGGGTCAAGACGTCGGGCGTGTACGAGACATCGCTTGCGGGCGCGCCGGGCTACGCGGATGTCGCGGTGCTCGCGAAAAAGCTGATCGATGCCGCGCCCGAGCGATGTCTCTTCGCGACCAACTGGCCGCATCCGAGCAAGCCCGATGCACCGCCCGACGACGGTCATCTGATCGATCTGTTCATGCAGTGGTGCGGTAACGCGCGTACCGCCGCACGCATCATGGTCGACAACGCGGCCGAGGTTTACGGCTTCTAGCCATCTCGTTCAAATCCCGAGCGCGCAGCCGTCCTTGCGATGATCCGACGCGCCCGACAGCGTGCCGTTCTCCCAGTCGATGGAGATCGCCTGGCCGCCGCCGATCGCCCAGCTCGGCGGCACGAGCCTGAAGCCGCGTTCGGTCAATGCGCTTTTGACCGCTTCGGGCAGCGTGCCTTCTGCCTCGACGTGATCCGTGCCGGGCACCGGAAACACGCGCGGCAGATCGAGCGCCGTCTGCATGTCGAGACCGTAGTCGAGCAGCTTCGAGACGAAATGCGCGTGACCCATCGCCTGATAATGTCCGCCCATCACGCCGAACACCGTGCGCACCTTGCCGTCGCGCGTCATCATGCCGGGGATGATCGTGTGCATCGGCCGCACGTGTGGCGCGATGGCGTTCGGATGGCCCGCCTGCATCGAGAAACTCTGGCCGCGGTTGTGCAGCATCACGCCGAATTCCGGCGACATGATGCCCGAGCCGAACGGATGAAAGAGCGAGTTGATGAAGCTCGCGCAGTTGCGGTCCTTGTCGACGACGCAGATGTACACCGTGTCCTTGTGCTCCGTCGCGGACGATGCTTCCATCGCGTGACGCGACTGCTTCGCATCGATCTTCGCGCGCAACGCATCGACGTTCGCGTCCGACAGCAATTCGTCTACGTTCAGCTTGCCGCCTGCGCGCGGATCGCCGAGCGATGCATCGCGTATCGAATAGGCAAGACGCGTTGCCTCGATCTCGCGATGCAGACGTTCCGCGCTCAAGGGATCGCCGTCCGCCGCGAAGCCTTCGAGTATCTTCAGAATCAGCAGCGCAACGACGCCCTGCCCGTTCGGCGGACATTCGTGAACGTCGTATCCGCGAAAGCTCGCCTTGATCGGCTGCACGTATTCGCCGCGATAACGCGCGAAGTCGTCCAGCGTGTGCAGGCCGCCATGACCGCGCAGACAGTCGACGATGTCGCGCGCGATCGGCCCGCGATAAAACGCATCGCGCCCGCGCGCGGCGATGAGCTCGAACGCGCGCGCAAGCTCGGGCTGCGCGTGCAGCGCGCCGGCTTCGGGCGCGCGTCCGTCGATCAGCATGCGCGTGCGGCTTATGTCGTCGGCGGCGAGCACGTCGCGCTGCTTCGCCCAATCCGACGCCGCGCGCGGCGCCACCGCATAGCCGTCACGCGCGAGCGCGACGGCCGCTGCAAGCAGGCGGCCGAGCGGCATCGAGCCGTGATCCGCGACGAGCGTCGCCCATGCATCGACCGCGCCCGGCACCGTAACCGCGTGCGGCGACCGACGCGCGATCGCCGTCACGCCGAGCGCGTGCAACGCGTCGACGCTGGCGGCTTGCGGCGCCCATCCCGAGCCGTTGAACGCGATGATGTCGTCCGTGCCGCGCTTCGAATAGAGCGCGAAGCAATCGCCGCCGATGCCCGTCGATCCCGGCTCGACGACGCACTGCACCGCGCACGCCGCAACCGCCGCGTCCATCGCGTTGCCGCCCGCTTCGAGAATGCGGATGGCCGCATACGACGACGCCGGATGAGAGGTCGCTGCCATGCCGTCCTTCGCCATCACGATGGAGCGCCCCGGCGCCTCGAAATTTCTCATCTCGCTGTTTCCTCGCAAAGCACGGAACTACGATTTCACGAATTCGACCAGCGCGGGAATCGTCGCGCGGACATGCTCGCGCACGGCCTCTTCGACGCGCTTCGGATCGCCGCTTTGCAGCACGTCGATGAGACCGCCGTGATCTTCGCGCGATGTCATCGGCTTGTCGGCATGCTCGAGCCAGATACGCATATATGGCTCGATCGCGGAGTGAAGTCCGGACAACTGGCGCACGAGGCGCGGCATGCCCGCGAGGCCGGTCAGATACTCGTGAAAATCGCGGTGATACGTAACCCACAGCGAGTGATCCGCGTTGGCGTTCTCCATGCGATCGAGCAGATGTTCGAGATTGGCGATGCCGTGCCGATCGATCTTCGGCACCGCCATGCGCGCCGCGAGGCCTTCGAGCGCGGCGCGAATTTCGAACACTTCGCGCATTTCGTCGGCGTCGAGTCCGCGCACGACGACGCCGCGATTCGGCCGGATGCGCAGCAAACCCTCCGCCGACAGCCGGCGAAACGCTTCGCGCACCGGCATGCGGCTCGTGCCGATCTCTGCTGCGATGTCCTCGGCGACGAGACGTTCGCCCGCGCGATAACGTCCCGCGCGGATCGCGCTCTCGATGAAGCGATAGGCTTCGTCTTCGGCCGAAAGCGAGACGCCGCTCGTCGCGAGAAGGTCGGGCATCATGGTCTCCTTGCGGGCTCCGCTATTTCGACGGTGACCCAGGTTTCGAAGCAATAGTCGTCGGCGAGCGATGTCACGCCGATGGTCGCGCGCGGCGCAACCGCGATCTCTTCGCCGAAGACATCGACGAGGAAATCGGTCATTGCGCTCGCGACAAGATGCGGCGCAGTGAAATCCGGATCGCATGCGACGAAGTTCAGCACGCGCGCGAATCCGACGACGCGATCCAGATCGCCGACCGCGTTCTTGATCGCCGCGACGCAATTGATGCCCGTCTGACGCGCGGCCTGCCTCGCGTCTTCGACGGAGATCGAGCGGCCCACGCGGCCGGGAAAGCGCGCGTTGCCATCGGCGTCGATTCCCGCCGTCTGTCCCGACAGCAGCAGCAACTGGCCGTACTCGTAGTGCGGCTTCATCTTGCCGTACTTCGTGCCGTAGTACGACGGCCCGACTTCGTTCAGCGGAAGTTCGATGCTCATGTCCCGCAATCGGCTTTCGATACGCATGCTCTCGTCCGTCATGGTTTCACCTGCCGGGCGACATCGTCGATGGCGGCGCTCACGCGGTTCAGAAGATCGTCGAGTTCCTGCTCGCTGATGATGAGCGGCGGACACAATGCGACCGCATCGCCGATATTGCGCGTGATGACATGGCGTCGCGCAAGCGCTTCGGACGCGAGCGCACCGAGCTTGCCCGGCATCTCGAGAGGCGTCTTGTCTTCCTTCGACGCCACGAGTTCTATCGCGCCGATCAGCCCGACGCCGCGCACCTCGCCGACCAGCGGATGCGCGGCCAGTTCCGCGAGCCGCGCGTGCATGCGCTCTCCAAGCACGCGCGCGCGTTCGACGAGCCCGCGTTCCTCGATGATCGCGAGGTTCTCCAGCGCAACCGCCGCCGCGACCGGATGACCGCCAGCAGTAAAGCCGTGTCCGAAGGTCATGCGACGCTCGCTTTCCTCGGCCACCGGCCGATAAATCCTCTCGCTGATCATCACCGCCGATATCGGCATGTACGAAGACGACAGTTGCTTGGACAGGATCATGATGTCTGGCGTCAATTCATAGTGTTCCGAACCAAATGCGCGCCCGAGACGCCCGAATCCGCAGATGACTTCATCGGCGACGAGCGGAATCTCGTACTTGCGCAACACCGCCTGCATCTTCGGCCAATAGCCCGAAGGCGGCGGAATGACGCCGCCGGCGCCGATCAGCGGTTCCGCGAACATCGCGACGATGGTATCCGCGCCTTCGCGCCGGATCAGCGCGTCGAGTTCGCTTGCGAGGCGCGTCGAGAATGCGTCCTCGGTTTCGCCCGCCTGACCTTCGCGATAGAAATGCGGTGCGCTCAAGTGCAGAAAGCCGTCGAGCGGCAGGTCGAAACCGCCGTGAACGTGCGGCATGCCGGTGAGACTCGCGGAGCCGATCGTCACGCCGTGATACGCGCGTTGCCGGCTGATGATCTTCTTTTTCGCCGGCTTGCCGAGCGCGTTCGCCCAGTACCAAAGCAGCTTGATCGCGGTGTCGTTCGCCTCCGACCCGGAATTGGTGAAGAACACCTTGCTCATCGGCACGGGCGCCATGTCGATCAGCTTTGCAGCTAGATCGATCAATGGCTGATGCGAGCGCTGCACGAACGAGTGATAGAACGGCAGCACGGACATCTGCCGCAAGGCGGCATCGATGAGGCGCTGCTCGCTGAAACCCAGCGCCACGCTCCATAAGCCCGACAGCGCTTCGATGTACTTCTGCCCGTGTTCGTCGAAAACATGGATGCCTTCGCCGCGCATCATGACTTTCCCGCCTTCGTGCGCGTTCTTTACGGCGTTCGTGAACGGATGCAGGTGGAACTGTGCGTCGCGTTGCGACAGCGTGCTGACTTCGCTCGAATCCATGTTGTTCCTCGCATGATCGATGCGTCGATTTACAACTGTAAGACTGGATACACGTATGTCGTGATGGATGCTATTCGATCGAATTTGCGATGTAAAGACTCTCAGACGCGAGTCCATTCATCTGCTTATATCGCATAGCGATCTTTGTTTACCGCTTTGCGTGACGACATGTGCGCAACTATCATCGGTTCGTACATCGCACCGGGAGGAACGATCGATGTCATTCGCAACGTTCATGGGCGTTCCGATGAAGACCGACGCGGCCGCAACGGGCGCGTCGCGCGCCTGCGTGCTCGGCGTTCCATTCGATTGCGGCACGCATCCGTTTCGCGTCGGCTCGCGTGAAGGTCCGGATGCAATCCGCCGGCAATCGCGTCTTCTGCGTCCGTTTTTCGTCGATCCGCAAGGGCGTCCCGCCAATCCGCTCGAAGCGCTTCGCCTCGTCGATGCAGGCAATGTACATTGCCATCCCGGCGACATCGCGCGTAGCTACCCGCTGATCGAACGCGCGATGGACGAGTTGCTCGACGCCGGCATGACACCCGTCACGATGGGCGGCGACGGCGCAGTGACGCTGCCGCAACTGCGCGCGGTGAGGAAGCGTTATTCCGACCTGGTCGTGTTGCATATCGATGCACACACCGACACTTACGATCTCGACGGCTTCAACACGGCCACGACGTTCACGCGCGCTGCCGAAGAAAAATTGGTCGATGCACACGCCAGCTTTCACGTCGGCGCACGCGGCACGACGTTCATCGACGGCGTGATCGGGTTCGGGCGCTCGCTCGGCTTCAACGTCGTGCCCTTCTCCGAGTTCGAAGCGGATCGCGAAGGCTGCATCGCGCGGATCCGGGAGCGCATCGGCGAGCGGCCCGTTTATCTGTGCTTCGACATGGATATCTTCGATCCGTCATGCGCGCCCGGCGTCTGCACGCCGGAATGGGGCGGATTCAATCCGAAGGAAGGCATCGCGCTGTTGCGCGCGTTCGCGGGCATGAACTTCGTTTCGTTCGATGTGAACACCGTTTCGCCCGCGCAGGACATCGGCGACGCCACCGCGTTTCTCGCCGCGACCGTGATGCTGGAATGCTGCGCGCTCGCCGCGCAGACGCCCTCTCGTTAGCCGCACGCCGGTTCATCGTTCCAACACTTGCGAAAGAGACCCGTCATGAGCAGTCTGAAAACGCTGTCGTTGCTCGTCGCGTCGTGCGCGAGCCTGATCGCGCTGCCCGCCGGCGCACGCACGCTCGCCGAGGTCATGCAGACCAAAACGCTGAACGTCGTGACGACGGCATCGAGTCCGCCGCACGGCTTTCTCGATCCGGCATCGAACTCGATGAAAGGCATCATGGTCGATGTCGCCGATGCGATCGGCAAGCGTTTGGGCGTCACGGTGAAACTCACCGACGTGCCGTTCGACGGCCTCATTCCGACGCTCACGTCCGGCCGCGCCGATGTCATGGCCGCGCCGCTTTTCATCACGGAAGAGCGCGCGCAAGTGGTCGATTTCAGCGCGCCGATCTACGGCTGGGGTGAAGGCGTCGCGGTCCGCGACGGCGACAAGAAGCACTACGGCTCGCTCGACGATTTCAAGGGCGCGAAGGTCGGCACGCTCGTCGACAGCGTGCAGTACAAGATGATCAAGGCGCTTCCGGGCACCGATGTATCGACGTATCAGGATTACTTTTCGCTGCTCGCCGATGTGCGCGTGGGCCGCATCGATCTCGGCGTGGTCGATCCGCCGAGCGTGCTTTATCAGATCAAGGCGAAGTCGATTCCCGGCGTGAAGCTCGACGCGGGTTATCGCGCGCAGAAGCAATGGCAAGTCGGCGCGTGCACGCAAAAGAACAATCCGACGCTGCTCGCTGCCGTCAACGACGCGCTCGCGAAGATGAAGCAGGACGGCGAACTGCATACGATCCTCGCGAAGTGGGGCGTCGCGAACATGGAAAGCCATTGAACGGAGCACGCGATGACGCCCGAGATACTCAAGACCTATCTGGAGCCGCTCTTGCAAGGCGCATGGTGGACGATCGCGCTCTTCGCGGCGTCGTCGCTGCTCGCGGTGGCGCTCGGGCTGGCGGTGTGCTTCTGCCGCATGTCGTCGATGAAGCCGGTGCGAACGGCCGCGAAGGTCTACATCGACATCGTTCGCGGCACGCCGCTGCTCGTGCAGCTTTTCTTTCTCTACTATGGCCTGCCCGAGCTTGGCGTCGTGATCCCCGGTTTCGTCGCCGGCGTGCTCGGGTTGGTGCTCAACTTCGGCGCGTATCTCGCGGAGCTTTTTCGCGGCGGCATCCAGTCGGTCGATAACGGGCAGTTCGAAGCATCGCGCGCGCTCGGCATGACGCGCGCCCAGCGCATGCGCGTGATCGTGATGCCGCAGGCGCTGCGCACGATTTTCCCGGCGCTCGGCAATTACGCGCTGGTGCTCGTGAAGGATACGTCGCTCGTCGCCGTCATCAGCGTGTACGAGTTGATGCGCGCGGGGCAGATGCTTGCCGGCGCCACGTTTCGTTCGCTGCTCGTGTACTCGCTCGTCGGCGCGATTTACTTCGTGATGTGCGGCGTGCTGTCGTATCTCTTTCGTCGCGCGGAGAAGTCGCTGTCGATTCCAGGCTACTGGAGCGGTGCGCCGGATCACAATCCCGCCGCAATAATCTGACAGGAGCGACGCATGGAACCGATCATCTCGATGCGCGCCGTCTCCAAGTGGTATGGCGACTTCCAAGTGCTCGACAACGTCGATCTCGACGTGCAGCCCGGTGAACGACTCATTCTGTGCGGCCCCTCCGGCTCAGGCAAGTCGACGACGATTCGTCTCGTCAACGCGCTCGAGGATCATCAGGAAGGCGAGGTCGTCGTGAACGGCGTCACGCTCGATGGCCGCGCGATCAGTATTCGCCGCGTGCGCGCGGACGTCGGCATGGTGTTTCAGCATTTCAACCTCTTCCCTCATCTGAGCGCGCTCGGCAATTGCACCGCGGCGCTGCGGCTCGTCAAGAAGATGTCCGCGAAAGATGCCGACGCGCTCGCCATGCATTATCTCGAGCGCGTGAAACTCGGCGCGCATGCGCACAAGCATCCGGGCCAGTTGTCGGGTGGACAGAAGCAGCGGGTCGCGATCGCGCGCAGCCTGTGCATGCAGCCGCGCATCATGCTGTTCGACGAGCCGACTTCCGCGCTCGATCCCGAGATGGTCAAGGAAGTGCTCGACACGATGATGCAGCTCGCGCGCGACGGCATGACCATGATCTGCGTCACGCACGAGATGGGTTTCGCGCGTGAAGTGGGCGATCGCATCGTGTTCATGGATCATGGCAAGATCGTTGAAAGCTGCGAGCCGCAGCGCTTCTTCAATGCGCCGCAATCGGCGCGGGCGCGCGAGTTCCTCGGGCAGATCGTCGCCTGAAGCACGCGCCGATGACGCTCGCGAGAAGCGCGCTCAACCGGACATCATATGAACGACCCGACGCAGGGCGATGAAAGTCGCCTGTATATCAACTCGCTCGCGCGCGGCCTGCAACTGCTGACCGCATTTTCGGAAGATCGTCCGTCGATGAAGCTCGGCGATCTTGCGGAAGCTGCCGGCATGACGAAGAGCGCCGCGCAGCGTTTCGCCTACACGCTCGTCGCGCTCGGGTATCTGCACAAGAACGAGACGACGAAGGTGTATTCGCTTGCGCCGCGCTCGCTCGACGTCGGATTGCGCTATCTGCAGACGAGCACACTTGTGAAAAGCGCCAATCCTTATGTCCACGCGTTGAATCGCGCATGCAAGGAGACGTGCATCGTCGCTGAACTCGATGGTTGCGATGTGGTGTATATCGCCCGCTTCCCGACGCATCGCGAGATGTTCGTCAATATGCCGATCGGCATGCGCCTGCCGGTCTATTGCACGGCAACGGGGCGCGCCCTCCTCTCGCGTCTGCCTGACGTTACGGCCGCCAGTTTGCTCGAAGCGTGCGAGCGCGTGCCGTACACGTCGGAGACCGTCACCGATCTGGGGCGCTTGAACGCGTTGCTCGTCGAAGCCCGGGAGCGCGGCTTCGCCTGGGCCAATGGCGAGTACTACAACGGCGACATCAACATCGCTGCGGCGATCCTTGCACCTAATGGTAAGCCGGTGGGCGCGGTCAATGTGTCGGCGCCTTCTACGCGCTGGACGCTTGCAAGTGCGATGGCGGAGTTAGGACCGCAGGTGGTCGAGACAGCACGCGCGATCGGGGGCACAAATCTGGCTCTCAGGTGATGCGGGACGTGGCCGGTCGGTTCAAGCATCGAATTGACGCGGGTTGTGGCGGCTTATCGCGGGATTGTTGTTGCAACGCCGCGCGCATACTCGGTTCCGGTAGATGTTCCAATACAACGCGATTCGCGACCGGATGAGGTGGGGTATGTTCTTGCTCGAGTTTCTTGGGACGATTGGGTTTGTTGCGGTCGTGCTGCTTGGTCTGCTTGCAATGCTGGATGTGTTCTTTCCGCGCAAGATGCCGGTGCTGCGGAAGGCTCGGGTTAGCGGGGAGCCGAGTCGGAGGGAGCAACAGGTGCGGGCACGGTAGTTTTTGCGTTAGGTAGGCCTGCTACGCAAAGCGTGTTGTTTACTACGGCTACTGAGAACGGTCGGCGATCCAGGTAGCTACAGACCGATAGCTGTGCGTTCTTATCGCAAGTCGCTTACATTTCGTGAAACATTTCTTCGATATTGCATGAAAAACGCGGCGCAGCCCTTTGCCAGCAGGCCTTCGGTTAGTTTCTAAGCGTGCTTCGGATGTTTCACGGCCGTTTGAAGGCGGTAACGATCGCGCTTTCGACTTTGCCCAGTCCCTTAACAACTCTGCTATCGATGCGACGGACACGGGCAGTTTGACATTCCAAGCGGCCTGCACTTGCGCCCAGAGAACGCTTGCACAAAGCCTGCACGGTCCAGTTTCGATTGCTTGCAGAAGGCATGAGTACGTTTGGGACATGTTCTTCGGCTGCGAAGTGCGTCTCAACGTTGCGTGCACTAAAAGGGATCGTGCTCACGCAATATTGCTTACGACGCCCTCCCGCATGCCAGGGCAGTTTCGCTTGGTGTCAACTTCCGCGCAGTTCATACACCCGAAGTGGCGCTGGCCGCCGAGGCAGCGTCGGAAGAATGGACCTCCGCGCGCATGCTCGACGTGTCCCAAGTCGGGACACTCGTTGTTGACGGGGCCGGCATCGGTGCTCTAATGAGCAACTTATCCGTCAACTTCGACGGTTCTTCGTGACCTTCAGCAGATCCGGAAGAAGCGACGTCCGGCCAATGCTGCGCAGGCACTCGCGGACGGACCCGACAGAATTCCTAACGTCGAGGCTAGTCGTATCACGCGGGATTCGGTCGCCGCAGTACCGCGCATTGTCCCGTCAACGTTACCGCCTTAACATGCGGAGGGTATTCGCAGCGTCTGCGGTTCCGCTGATGCAAGAGCACAAAAGTCGCACCCGGTACCTCCGCGCTCCGCTTCTGTGATCTCGTGCGAAAAGGCGGCGCGCGGTCTGCACCCTCTCGACACGGAGTACAGACCGCGCGATGCGAAGCGACGTAAATCAACGTCGCCTTCCTATCCTAGAGATCAATCCGGCGTGCTCGGGCTCGAAAGAGCCGAGCCGCGCGCTCGTGAGCTTTCGCCCCACCCCTTCAGTTCAACGCCAGTTCGACGGTCGCATACGCCACACGGCATCTCGTTTTGCGACGTCCGTGCGGCGCTGCATATCGATGAACGCCCGCCTCGCTTCCATTGAGGTCAGCTCCATCCGCCCGGTCTTCTGTTCAGGTTGTGCCTGGCCATCGTGTTTCGCGCTGCGATGAACGGGCGTCAGCAGCGGCGGGACCAAGGCCACGCGCCCGGAAGTTATACGGTAGAAAATAGGGCAGTCGGCTCGCTCAAGCGATGTGCAGTTTCCGGACGTTACGTGTCCCAAGTCGGGACACTTTCTCGGCCAACTTTATCGCTCGCGGCGGAAGACCGCGCCACGCGTGTCCAGCGCGCGACTTTCATGTCGCGATTGATGCATTCGGCCTTCCGTCTGCGAGTGTCGCGGCTGCAGTCGGCAGATGACATCGCAAAGAGGTGGAAGGTTATCGGCACAACTGCGTTTAACTTGCGACTGTTGTCGGCTCCCCCGCGGGCGATCCAGATCGAAATTGACGGGCTTGCCAAACGATTTTTCGTGACCGACCGGCTAAAGCAAAAGATTCCTTTCACCGCCGACTCTGCGCTCGTGCGTCTCGTCCGTACTAAACGTTGGCGGATGGGTACGCCCAGCCGATCAAAAGAACCACGAGGGCGTGACGGTCACCGGATCAGGATGTGCCCCTGATCCGCGTGACATGTCCCAAGTCGGGACACGTCGTGAAAAGAGGACGCTTCGCGTCTCAGGATGCCGCGTCGCGAGTGTCCCAAGTTGGGACATCCGCGACGGGAAAGAGGTAAACAACAGGACCGTAGGTGCTGCGGCCGGCACCGTAACCGATTGACAAAATCCTTAACTGTTATCGGCAAACAACTGCCCGATCAACTCGCGAATTTGCTCTTCCTTTTCCGACGTCAGCAAACCCGCCTTGATCTTGACAGTCAGCCCCGTCGAGTCCTTTGTAATCGATCCGGCATGCGACCCGCCTGCAAAAATCTTGTCGATGCTCCGATCACTAACGCCAGCCGCAGGCTTGCCTTCGTCATCCAGAGCCTGCTTGATCGCACGTCCCAGCTTGAGCTGATCCAGATCACCAGCAATCACCTTCGACCATAGACTCTTCGCAATCTCAAACGCCGCCCCATTTCGTCCACGAAGAACCGAAACGACATTTTCCGCCGCCGTGGCGCCTAGCAGCCGAGGCTGAACATCAAGATCCTGAACGATGAACTCAGGCAACTCGCTAAACGACAGATATCGATAAAGCTCCGACCGGGAGATGCCCAACGCTTCGGCCATGCGCTTGCGATTCGGAAACTCCTTTTCTGTGCGTCGGATGGATCGCGAGATCTCGTAATCGCACAAATCCTCGCGCGCGACGTTTTCAACGAGCGCGAGCATCGCCATTTCTTCATCGGATAGATCGACGACCAGAACCTTGATCGTCTCTTTCCCGATCATCTTGTGCGCGCGCCATCGACGTTCGCCGGCAACGATCTGATATCCACCGCCAACGCGCCGAACCACGATCGGCTGAACCAGCCCGGCTTCGCGAATCGACTCAGCCAGTTGGACGAGCTTTGCATCATTGAATACCTGACGAGGCTGCCAAGGATTCGGAACGATCTCCGATACCGATGCCTCGGACGCCGGACCAGCCTGTTCCAACTGAGCAATGCGCTGCTGTGCGGCGGCGAGCGCGGCCGCCATCCCAGGTGCGGTACGCGGACTGGTCGCCTTTTCTTGCTGCGGATCGAGTTGTATGTCTTTAGCCGCGCGGACTTCGGCGGTCTTGCTCATCATGCGGTCACGAAGGCTGCTCATTGTCCGGCTCTCCATTGCTCGACATATTGATCGTCGATCCATTTGCAGTAATCGACCATTGGCTGCTTCACGCGCGCCAAGGTCTTCGCGACGGTCTCAGCGCGCGACAAGTCGAACACCGTCGAAAAAGCCAACGCGCCGTTACTCATGACCGAACTCGCGGGGATTTCGGTCGTGTGCAGCCAGTCGCCGTAGGCGCGCTGTGACCACGAGCGCACAACTGGCGCAGACGACGTGTTCCCGTAATCAACTCGCGACAAAAGCACCGACACGAAGTCATACGTCTTGTCGACTTCATGCTCCACGAAGCCGTTCGCGACCTCGGCAAACAGAGACCAGAACGATACCGACGATATGAAGTCCAGACTCTCGGGCACAAGCGGCATGACCATCGAATCGGCCGCCATCAGTCCGTTCAGCGTCATGTAGGAAAGCGACGGCGCGGTGTCGAGGATGATGTAGTCGTAATGCGCACGCAGCGGTTCGATTCCTTTCCGCAACACCGACCAGAATTCGAAATTCGCATTGGTCTTTTGCGCCGTCGGAAGATGAAATTCCGCGTCGTGCAAATAGTTGTGCGCCGGGATCACGTCCAAGCCGTCCCAGTAGGTCGTCTGCACTTTGGCCGACAGACCGCCCTCGATGTCCGGATCGTAGATGTAGGGGAGAACCGTGTCTTCCCAAGTCACATCCTTCTCGGCGTAGAGACCGCACAGTTCTGAAAGCGATGCTTGTGGATCAAGGTCGATCATGAGAACCTTTCGGCCACGCAGACTGAGTCCTTGGCCGATGCACATCGACGTCGTCGTCTTGCACGATCCGCCCTTGAAGTTCGCCGTGATAAGCACGCGCCCGCGATGTTCACGTGTTCCGGTGACAAGCGGCGTCTGGTAGATGTCGGAGACTTGCTGGACCCATGTCCGCGCATCCTTCAGCGAGAAGATGCGCGCGCGGCCGGTACCGTGCGTTTCGCCCTGCGGCAGATCGGTACCATCCTTGGTCGCCAAATAGTTGATCTTCTGACGGTCGATACCGCACATCTCCGACAACTCGCCGATTGTGAAAACGGGTGCCGTTTTTCGTGGTCGGGGAGCCAGTATTTGGTCTCGCAGCTCGTTCGTCATGACCGACAAACGCTCTGCAAACTCTCCAAGATTGGAAAGTTTCACTCTTCGGTTAATCTCTGGCAGTTCGCTTAAATTCATTCGCACGCTTCCTTGTGGGTCCACGGTGAGGCGTTTTCTACACGCCCAGCGCTGTTTCCACGGTTTTAATGTGAGTCGATGTCGAACCGTAGAATACGCGCCACGGTGATGAATGGCTATCCCAATTGCCCGAAATTTTCGATTGCGGCGCGTTTGGGACAAAAGATCATAGATTTCAGTACGTTGCGAGCAAGTCTGCAGCCTGGTTGATACGTTAAGAAACTGCATACGAGTCGAGATCTCATACGACGAACATAAGAAGGCCCGTTGGCGATCACAAAACACCTCACCTCAGCATGTGGATGAATAACCTGTTCAGCCGCGCCGCTTGGCCAAACACAAAACGCCTCACCTATCAAATGCCGGTTCCTTGTTGCGAATCGACCGAGTTCGCTCATCGACACCGACTCGCTCGTAGGCTGCGCGCAGAATCCATTACCACCCGGTTTGTTGGTTATTTAATAAAGACGAAAACCAACCACCACTAACAGGTCCACCTGATACTTAGAAAAATCAATGCGTTAGACCCGCAAGGTGAGCCGTTTTGTGCTACAGGTGCTGTTGATTGAGCCGCTAAGTGCCGTGTTTACCCCGCACAAGTGAGGCGTCTTGGCGCCGAGGGTGAGACGTTTGGGCGGGATGGTGAGGGAAATTGTGAAGCGGCCAGAGCAAAGTGAGGTTTCCTGTGTCCGCCTTGTTTCAAGGTGAGGTGATCTGTGTTGACAGCTCACCATGCAGGCGTTAACGTTCGGCTCGATAGCACACGATACGTGCAAACACGGAGGCAGGATGACGACAGCGGGGCAGGTGGCCACGTCCAGACAACTGGCGCTGGCACTATTCGACGATGCAAGCGCCGAAGGTTTGCCCGTCGAAACGGCTCGCTCGGACATCGGCTTCTCACGCAAGAACGTGCTGATCCGCATCGTCGATCTCGGCGTGGCGGCGCGTCGCCTTATCGATGCGGCGTATTTCATCGTCGCGCAGGAAGACAAGGTTCACGACCTGTACGACGTCGAGCTCGACTACTTCAAGTGGCTGATGCGCTATTCGAGCCGCAACAACGCGCACCTTGAACAGGTCATCACCGAGGCGCAGCGAGCGCTTATTCAGGCCACCGCCGAACCCGACGCCGATGGATCGAAGCCGTTCGGCTCCGTGCAACTGATCGGACGCATCTCATACCTTGGCGGGCGGTTTCAGTTTCGCGTACCCCCCGATCTCATCGGGATCATTCGCGGTCCCGGCAAATCCCACTGGCTAAGCCTGCGCATCACGTCGCTCTTCACGCTCAGTTATGCGCGCGTGATGTACGACCATCTCCTTCCATATGCGGGCGAGGGCGTAACCGACTGGTTCACTTTGGACGAGTTGCGCGCGTGGCAAGGCACAATGGGCGCGAAGGCGCAGGAATTCAAATACTTCAAGCGCGACTGGCTCGCTCCGGCAGTGGATCAGATCAATGAGGTGTCCGATCTATCTCTGTCGTACGAGACGCGCAACGAGCCCGGCTCGCGCAAGATCGGGCGGATGCGCTTTCGCGTCGAGCGCAAGGAGATGGCCGAGCGCCTGCTTCACACGCACGAGCACGCCCAGGCCTTGTATCAGACGCTCAAGCAGGAGATCGGTCTGTCGAGCGCGCAGTTCAATCAGATCGCCTCCGACCGCGACACCTATACGGACGAACGGCTCGAGCAGGCCATCGAACGCACGCGTTTCAGCCTGAAGCTCGGCAAGGTATCGAAGAGCCCGGCCGGCTTTTTCATGAAGGCGCTGAAAGAAGGCTGGATCGTCTCGGATGCAGAGCGGCAGATGGTCCAGGTTCAGGTGGACCTCGCGCTGACAGATCAACGCGAGGCCGAAGCGAAGGAGCAGGCCGAGGCGCGTCGGGCGTTGCTGGTCGCGGCTCAGGACGTGAACGCGCAGAACCGTATCGTCGATGAAGTGCGGCGCGGCTGGGAGATATATGAGGCCGCCACGGCACGGCAGCGCGACGACTGGCGGCGCACTTACAGGACGAGTCCCGCGGGCAAGCTGACGCTGCGCAGACTGGGCATCGATCCGACGAGCGAACTCGTCGAAGCGGTCATCCATAAATATCCCGATCTGCGCGACGGATTCTCCGGATACGTGTTCAACAAGATGCGGCCGGGAAAAGCAAGAAGCTAATCAGCCGCCTCTCGTCATCCACCAACCCGCAACTAACGGTCGAAGCTGCGCGCTTCCATCGAGCTAGCCGGCAAGCACGCCCGAATTGAGCTAGCCTGTTTCGCTCGAATACGTTTTCCATCAAGCCATGTCCCGCACTCTTCAAATCGACTTTGTCTCCGATATCGCCTGCCCGTGGTGCGCCGTCGGCCTGTCCTCGCTGCAACGCGCGCTGGAACGCATCGGCGATGCCGTCGATGCGCACATCACGCTGCATCCGTTCGAACTGAATCCGGACATGGGACCGCAGGGCGAGCGCATCGTCGTTTATCTTGGCCGGAAGTACGGCCGCACGCCCGAGCAGATCAGCGAGGCGCAGGCGATGATCCGCGAGCGCGGCGCGCGCGAAGGCTTCGCGTTCGGCGATCGCAACTGGGTCTACAACACGTTCGATGCGCATCGGTTGCTGCATTGGGCGCGCATCGAAGGCAAGCAGTTGCCGCTGAAGCTCGCGCTGCTGCGCGCTTATCACGGCGAGGGCAAGGACACGAGCAATCACGAAGTGCTGATCAAGGCGGCCCGAAGCGCCGGTCTCGACGTCGAGCAGGCGCGCGCGGTCCTCGAAAGCGGCGCCTATGCCGACGAAGTCCGCGCCGAAGAGCACGAGGTTCAGCAACTCGGCATTCAGTCGGTACCCGCCATCATCTTCGACAACAAGTATTTGTTGAGCGGCGGTCAGCCGTCCGAGGCGTTCGAGGAAGCGATCCGCAAGATCATCGACGGGAGCGCATGAGGGTTTCCTGCTTCGCAAGAAACCGGTCGAGCTGCGCGGCGAAGTTCTTGCCGTCGCGCGGTGCGTACGGCGGCGGTCCGCCTGTCTGCACGCCAGAACCGCGCAGCTGATCCATCATCGCGCGGATCGACAGACGTTCCTCGATATTCTCCGCACTCATCCACTCGCCGCGCGGATCGAGCGCGAACGCGCCTTTCTCGATCACCGCGGCGGCCAGCGGTATATCCGCCGTGATGATGAGATCGCCCGTCTGCGTCATCTCGACGATGCGCGCATCGGCCACGTCGAAGCCCGCCGGCACCTGAATCGCGCGTATGTGCGGCGAGGGCGGCGTGCGGAGAAACTGATTCGCGACGAGCGTCACGTCCACCTTCATACGCGTGGCCGCGCGAAAGAGAATGTCCTTTACGACGGCGGGGCAGGCGTCTGCATCGACGATGATTTGCATCAATTGGCATCCGGAGTCATGAGTTTGTTTCGAGCGCCTATACTTCCGTGAGCGCATTTTTCCCAGGCGAACGGAGAATCACCGTGAGAACGAAGCTGGCAAGCATGGCTGTGTCATTCTTCATCGGCGTCGCGTGTGTATCGGCGGCCTCGCTTTCTTATGCTCAGGATACCGGTTCGGCGGCCACCGACGCGACACAAGCCGCACCTGCATCGAAAGCCGATAAAAAAGCTGCGCGCAAACAGGCGCGCGCGAAAAAGAACGCCGAGCTCAAGAAGCTCGAAGACGCGGGCTACAACCCGGCCCGGGCGAACGACCCGAATTATCCGCAGGACATCCAGAACGCCCAAAAGAAGGCGGGAATCGGCGCGGGCGCGAGCCAGTAATCTCGCGTCGGCCGAAATTCTCTACATCCGGACACGCGAGGCTCATCGCGAGCCGGCCTCCGCGCGCGCGTCGCGTTTGATATCCGACCAAAAAGCCGCGCGCAATTAGGGTTCGGGCCGCTTGTGCTCGGAATTCTCTTACTCAACACTGCAAATCAATCCGATAAGCCAGATGCCTGTCCGATATACCGGACGGCACTGACCGCCAGCCTTATCCTTCCAGAGCGTTCTGGAACCGGTTCCTCACGTCATCATCGTCAATCAGGATCTGCACATGAAACTCTCGAACATCGGCGCCAGAACTGTTTCCCTGTTCGTCATCGCCGGGGCGCTGGCGATGTCGGCATGTACCAAGGTTTCGACGCCCGCCGAAAGCGGCGGCAGCGCGACGGCAGGTTCATCGACGCTTCAGGCAGTGCTTCAGCGCGGGACCTTGCGCGTCGGCGACTGCCTGACCTTCGCGCCGTTCGGCTTCTACGACAAGGACGGCCAGCCCGACGGCTACGACGTCGATCTCGCCAAGGAACTCGCGAAACAAATGGGCGTGAAGCTCGAAGTCGTGAACACGACGAGCGCGAACCGCATTCCGAACCTGCAAACGAGCAAGGTCGATGTCGTCTTCTGCAACTTCACACGCAATCTCGAGCGCGCGAAGGTCATCGAATTCACGACGCCGTATGTCGTCGCGAGCGAGGCGCTGCTGGTCAAGAAGAGCAGCGGCATCCAGTCGGTGAAAGACATGGGCAACCGCACGATCGCGACCGTGAAGGGCTCGACCAACGGCGACGAAGTCCGCTCGCTGAACATCCCGGTCAAGATTCAGGAATACGACAGCTCGCAGGCCGCGATTCTCGCCGTCAAGCAAGGCCAGGCCGACGCGATGATCGAGGACAACAACTTCCTCGCGTATCAGGCGAAGCTCGATCCCGAACTGACCGTGACGAACGAAGCGCTCGTGCCGCTCGAGTACAACGCGTTCGGCGTGAAGGCCGGCGATCAAGCGTGGCTCAATTACCTGAACCTGTTCCTCTTCAACATCAACGCGTCGAAGCTCAACGCGCAGCTCTACAAGAAGTGGTTCGGCACCGATCCGCGCTTCCCGTTGAATCCGCAGTTCTGACCACACGGCGATGCCGATAGCAATGCGGAGACCGATATGAGTTACGAGTGGCTGACCTTGTGGGGCTATGTACCCGAATTCCTGAAAGCCGGCTGGCTGACCCTGCAGGTGACGGTGCTCGCGTTCGTGCTGTCGCTGGTGCTCGGGCTGTTGACGGCGCTGGCCAGCATGTCGCCGCTCGGCGTGATCCGCTTCGTCGCGCGGGCGTATGTCGAGATCATCCGCAATACGCCGGTTCTGCTGCAGATCTTTATCGTGTTCTTCGGGCTGCCGTCGGCGGGCATCTCGCTCGATGCCTACTGGGCCGGCGTCATCGCACTCGGGCTCAACGTGGGCGCTTATCTGTCGGAAGTGTTTCGCGCGGGCATTCAGTCGGTGCCGCGCGGGCAGCTCGAAGCCGCCGGCATTCTCGGCCTCGAACGCGGCCAGATCTTCACCGAGATCGTCCTGCCGCAGGCGGCGCGCGCCGTCTATCCGGCGATCGTCAACTATCTGATCCAGTTGCTGCTCGGCACGTCGCTCCTGTCTGCGATCGCGCTGCCGGAACTGACGGGCACCGCGACCGTCATCAATTCGCGCACGCTCCTTTACGTGCAAACCTTCGCGGTCGTGCTCGTCGCGTATCTCGTGCTGAGCAATGTGCTCTCGTGGATCGCAGGCCAGCTCGGCGCGCGAATGTTCCATCCGCCGCTCGTCGTCCGGCCGCGCGCACGCTTCGGCGGCTTTGCGCTGCGCCGCGCCAATCGCGCCTGATGCCCGAACCGGAGTCGCATCATGTCAATCGAATTGCTGGGAACCAGTCTGTCGATCCTGCTGCAAGGTCTCGTGACGACGCTGCTGCTGTCCGTCGCGTCGATCGTCGGCGGCACGCTGATCGGCCTCATCGCCGCCGTGTTGCGATCGTTCGGACCGTGGGGCACCGACCGCATCGCGCGGCTCTACACCGAACTCTTTCGCGGCACGCCCGTGCTCATCACGCTGATGTTCATCTACTTCGGCGTCTCGTACTTCGGCTATGCGATCGATGTCTTCGCCGCCGGCGTCATCGGTCTGAGCGTCTATCAGGGCGCCTATATCGCCGAAGTGTTCCGCTCGGGAATCGAAGCGGTGCCGAAAGGGCAGTGGGAAGTCTCGCAGATTCTCGGTCTGTCGCGCACGCAGGCGTTCGCGTTCGTCGTGCTGCCGCAGACGGGCAAGATCGTGCTGCCGCCGCTCATCGGCCAATATCTTTCGCTCATCAAGGACACGTCGATCGTCAGCATGATCGGCATGTCCGAACTGATGCACGGCGGCCAGGCGATCGTCGATCGCATCGGCAAGCCGGTCGAGATTTACGGACTCGTCGCCATCATCTATTTCGTCGTGTGCTTCCCGCTTTCGCAATGGGTGCGCCACCATGACCGCAGGAGACTGTCGTGAGCAATCAAAGCCAGACCAGGCCGATCATTTCCCTTTCGGGCGTCAGCAAGGCGTTCGGCGCGACGCGCGTGCTCAACGAGATCAATCTCGACGTGCGTTCGGGCGAAGTGCTCGTGCTGATCGGCGCATCGGGTTCGGGCAAGAGCACGGTGCTGCGCATCATGGCAGGACTTGAAACCACGGATTCCGGCGAAGTGTGGGTCAACGAAGTGCCGCTGCACGACCCGAAACGCGCGCGCGACATCCGCGGTCACGTCGGCATGGTGTTCCAGCAATTCAACCTCTTTCCGCACAAGACCGCGCTCGGCAACGTGACGCTCGCGCTCATCAAGGCGCGCAAGATGAGTCCCGCCGATGCACGCAAGCGCGCGATGGACGTGCTCGATCGCGTCGGGCTTGCGGATCGCGCGGATCATTATCCGAGCCAGTTGTCGGGCGGACAGCAGCAGCGCGTCGCGATCGCGCGGGCGCTCGCCGTGGAGCCGGGCATCATATTCTTCGATGAAGCGACCTCCGCGCTCGACCCCGAACTCGTCGGCGAAGTCACCGAAGTAATGCGCGGACTCGCGCGCGACGGCATGACGATGGTCGTCGTCACGCATGAGATGGGCTTCGCGCGCAAGACGGCCGATCGCGTCGTGTTCATGGATAAGGGCGTGATCGCGGAGCAGGGCGAGCCGGAGCAGATTTTCGTCGATCCATCGAACGAGCGCACGCGGCAGTTCCTGCATCGCGTGCTCGATCACTGACGCTTACGGAGTGAATGAATGGCTGTCACGGAATCGTCGCGAGCAAGAGGCGTGGACCGCGTCATTGCGATGTTTCGGCAACTGCATCTCGCCCAGCGCCCGATGACGATGCGCGAGCTGATCGAAGCGACCGGCGCGCCGCGTTCGAGCATCTACGAACTGGTCGCAATTCTGGCCGAAGTGGGCTGGCTCGAAACGTCCGCCGATGGAAGCGTGTTCTTCGGACGCGAGATGCATTACTACGGCTCCGACTACGCAACGCACAACGATCTCATCAGCCGCGCGCATCAGTCGATTCTCGCGCTCGTGCGCAAGTACGACGAGACGACGCAGCTGTGCATGCTCGAAGGCAGCAAGTACACGGTGGTGCTGTCGGAGAACAGCGCGCGGCCGTTCAACATCAGCTCGGATATCGGCGTGCGCGTGCCGATTCCGTGGACCGCGACCGGACGCCTGCTGCTCGGTCACATGAACGCGGGCGAGATCCGCGCGTTGATTCCGGAAGGAGACTTCACGCTCGATAACGGCGTGCGCATCGACTTCGATGAATTCATGCGCGACGTTCAGGCCGCGAAAGAGCAGGGCTATTGCTGCACGGAAGGTCTGTCGAACGCGTTTCGGCTGTGCATGGCGGCGCCCGTGCGCGACCGCGCCGGACTGCCGGTCGCGGCGCTGTGCTTCATGACCGGCCGCGATACCGATCCGCAGCGGCGGCAGGCGATGCTCGACGATCTTCTGCAATCGGCAAAGGCGCTGTCGCATCGATAGCGCACATCACGCGAACGCACATGACGACGCAAGCCGCAGACGACGACCCGTTTCGACGCATCGCACAACTCGAACAAGAGAATGTCGCGCTCAGGGAAGTGAACGACATCTTGCGCAAGGCCGTCGCGTTCTATAAGCCGATGTTCGAGCGTGAGATGGCGTCGCAGCGTCGGCTAACGCAAGACGCTCAGGATGCCCAGCCGAGTCCGAGACTCTTCTGCAGCGCGACGAAATCCCGCAGCAATTCGCCTTGCGCGGCCACCACGTCCTGCTGCGCGGCGAATTGCGTGCGCTGCGCGTCGAGCAGATCGATGAGCGTCGACACGCCCGCCGTGTAACGTTGCCGCACGAGCGCCGCCGAGCGCTCCGCCGACGCCTGCACCTGCTGCAGCCGCGCCACATGCTCACGCTGGTTGCCGTACCGCGACAGCGATGAATTCGCGTCCTTCAGCGCGCCCAACACGGCTTTCTCGTAGCGCGCCTGTGCTTCGTCGCGCGCGGCTTCGGCGGCATCGACGTTCGCCGCGGTGCGCCCGAAGTCGAACAGATTCCATTGCAGATAAGGCACGCCGACCCACGAGAAATTCTGCTTGCGCAATAGATGGCTCGGCTCGGAAGCCGAGAAGCCGATATCGCCGAGCAGCGTCACCTTCGGGAAATAATCGGCGATATGCTCGCCGATCTGCGCATTGCTCGACGCGAGACGACGCTCGGCCGCGCGGATGTCGGGGCGCTCCTGAAGCATCGCCGCCGGATCGCCAATGGGCACCGACGACGGCAACGCGGGCAACGGCGCACGTGCGCCCAGTTCGGCATCGAGCGCGCCGGGCGCCCGGCCCGTCAGCACGGCGAGCTGATCGAGCGAATCGGTGATCTGCACCTGCAAGGGCACGAGCGTCGCGCGCGTCGTGCCGACCTGCGTCGTGAGCCGCTCGACGTCCACTTCCGCCGCCGTGCCGCGCGCGCGCCGCTGCTCGGTGAGCGTGAGCATCTGCTGCTGATAGTCGGCGGTCCGTTCGGCGAGCGCGAGACGCTCCTGCTGATCGCGCAGATCGATATAGACCGACGCCACTTCCGCCGCGAGCGACACTTGCGCGTCCGACAGATCGGCGTGCACGGCGTCGGCTTCGTCCGATGCCGCTTCGATCGCGCGGCGCGTGCCGCCGAAGAGATCGAGCTCCCACGAGGCATCGAAACCGACGGTATAGAAGTCGACGGGACCGCGCCCGGTCGATCCCGACGATCCCGACGAACCGTCATCGCCCGACGAGCCGAAGAACGACGTGTCCGGCGAGCGCATGCGCAACGCCGCCGCGCTGCCCGACACCTTCGGCAACGCGTTGGCGCGCTGCCCGCGCAATTGCGAGCGCGATTGACGCAGACGCGCCTGCGCCATTTTCAGGTCGGGATTGTGGGCGAATGCGGCATCGATCAGCGCGTTCAGCTGCGGATCGTTGAGCGCTTGCCACCACGCCGTGGGCGCGTGCGTCGCGACGACGCCCTGCGCCGGCGTGCGCACGAACGCGCCGCTTTTCGTGGCGTCGGGCGCGATATCCGGCGCGCCGCGATAGTCGGGGCCGACCGTGCACGCGGCGAGCGCGCATGCGGCGAGCGGGAGCAGGGCGGTGAGGCGGAGCGTGCGGGGAAACATCGTGAAAGGATTCATGAATCAGTGGCCGGCGGAGGACATGTCGCCGGATTGAGCGCGCGGCGTCTTGAGCAGGAGCGCGAGCGGAAGACACGCGAGCAGCGCGATCGCCAGCACGTAGAAAGTTTCGGAATATGTCATGACGATGGCCTGTTGCCCGATCTGCGCCGACAACTGGCCGAGCGCCTGCATCTTCGCGTGCGCCATATCGCCGCCTTGCGCGAAGAAATTCGCGGCGCTCGCGGCCATGCGTTCCTGACCGATGACGGAGTTCGCCGTCAGCGATTCGCGGATCGACGCGGTGTGGAAGTCGTTGCGCCGGTCGATCACCGTGCCGAGGATCGCGAGCCCGACCGAGCCGCCGAGATTGCGCGCCATGTTGTAGAGCCCGGCTGCATCGCCGGATTCCTCGCGCGAGACGGCGGCCATCGACGCCTGATTGAGCGGCATCATCGCGAGCATCTGCCCGCAGCCGCGCAGAATCTGCGACCAGAAGAAATCGTGGCCGACGCTTTGCGCGGTCAGCGAGATATCGAGCAGACAGCTCGCGGCGAAAAACAGCAGCCCCGTGATGACGAGCACGCGAAAATCCACCTTGCCGAGCAGACGCGGCAGCACCGGCATGATGAGAAACGCGGGCACGCCCGACACGAGCATGATCGCGCCGGACTGCAGCGCGTTATAACCGGCGACGATGCTCAGAAACTGCGGCAGCAGGAACGACACGCAATAAAGACCCGCGCCCACCGCGAACACGATCAGGATCACGCTCGCATAACGCGGATTGCGCAGGAGCGAAAGCCGCACGATCGGCTTTTTCGCGACGAGCTGCGAGATCGCGATGAGCAGAAAGCCGAACGCCGTGACGCACGACAGCAGCACGATTTCATGCGACTCGAACCATTGATTGCGCTGGCCCTCTTCGAGCACGACCGTGAGCGAACTCAGGCCGATCGCAAGCCCCGCAATGCCGATCCAGTCGGCCTTGAAAAAGGACTCCCAGTGCGATTTTTCCGCCGGCAGCCCGGTGACGAGCAGCGCGACGAGCGCGAAGCCCACCGGCACGTTGACGAAAAAGCACCACGACCACGAGATGTTCTCCGCGAGCCAGCCGCCCAGCACGGGTCCGAGCAGCGGCCCGAGCAACACGATCAGGCCGAAGATGGTCATGCCGACGGGCATCTGCTCGCGCGGCAGCCGCGTGCGAATGATGGTCTGCGCGGTCGGAATCATCGCGCCGCCGGTGAAGCCTTGCCCGATGCGGCCTGCGACCATCATCGAAAGCGAGGTGGAGAAGCCGCACATCACCGAGAACAGCGTGAATAGCACTGCGTTGCCGAGCAGGAAATTGCGCAGCCCGAAGACGCGCGTGAGCCATGCGGCAAGCGGAATCATCACGATTTCCGACATCAGATAGCCGGTGGAAATCCACGTGCCTTCGGTGCCGGTCACGCCGATCTCGCCCTGAATCTGCGGCAGCGCCGAGTTGGTGATGGAGATGTCGAGCGTGGCCATCAGCGCGCCGAGCGCGCCGGCCGTGACGGCGATCCAGTCGCTTGCGCTCGCGCGTGCGTGACCTTCAGTCATGACGGTTTTCCGCAGCGATGCGATGGCTGTCGTCGGTGGCGTTCTTCGTGTCGACATCGACGGTGACGGACAAGCCCGGCAGCAGCACCTTGCGGGTTTGCGGCCCCGTATCGACGCGAATGCGCACCGGCACGCGCTGCACGATCTTCGTGAAGTTGCCGGTCGCGTTCTCCGGCGGCAGGAGCGCGAACTGCGCGCCGGTGCCGGGCGCGAAGCTCTCGACGACGCCGTGCAGATCGGTGCCCTTGAGCGCATCGACATGCAGCGTCGCGGGCTGCCCCACGCGCATGCGGCCGACCTGCGTTTCCTTGAAGTTCGCTTCGAGATAGAGCGCATCGACCGGCACGACCGTCATCAGACGCGTGCCCGGCTGCACGTACTGGCCGACGCGCACCGTACGGTCACCGACGCGCCCCGCGACCGGGCTCGCGAGCGTCGTGTCGCCGAGATCGAGCTTCGACTGATTCATTTGCGCCTGCGCCGCTTCGAGTTGCGCGCGCGCCTGGGCGATCTGCGCTTCGGTCGCGCCGATCTGCGTCGCGGCCGATCGCGCGGCGGCGAGATTCGCGGCGAGCGTCGCGCGCGCCTGATCGCGCGTGGAAACCAGGCTCGCGAGACGCTCGGCGGTTTCGGCGCCCGTCGCGACGAGCGGACGATAACGCGTCACGTCGTCCTCCGCGTGCGCGAGACTCACGCGCGAGACTTCGGCCTGCGCCTTCGCCTGATCGGCGTTGGCGTGATGCTGCTTGAGTTCTGCTTCGGCGCGCAGGATGTCGGCGGCGCGGGCGTCGAGCGTGGCCTGCGCCTGATCGAGCGCGGCCTGATACTGGCGCGTATCGAGCTTCGCGAGCGGCGCGCCCGCCGCGACCGCCTGGTTGTCGCCGACGAGCACTTCGGTGATATAGCCGCTCACCTTCGGCGCGATGGTCACGCTGTCGGCCTTGAGATAGGCGTCGTCGGTGGTTTCGATGAAGCGGCCGACCATCCACCAGCGTGCGCCCCACGCGAGGCCCGCGATGACCGCGACGATGCCCGCCGCGATGAGAAGGCGCTTGCGCGACGGTTTGCCTTGAGCGGCGTCGGCGGGTTGGCCGCCGTGCGGGGGCGCTGTGACTGACATGATTTCTCCGGGAGCTTGCGCGGCGCCGCGCGTGCGGCAGCCTTCGACGAATGCGAGACAACGAGCGCGTTCCGGGCGAAAATCACCGCGCGATGCGCTCGCCAAACTAGACGATGCCGTCTAGTATGCACGAATCTAGACGCGAGCGTCTAGTTTGCCCCTGCCTTGTGGAGACACGATGAAAAAGCCTCGCGCCGACGATGAAAGCGAATTGCAGGATACGGAGCGCGGCAGCACTGCGCGTTCGCCGCTGCAGGCGCGCGGGCGCGCGCGCATCGAAGCCGTGCTGGACGCGACTGCCGAACTGATCGTCGAAAAGGGTCTGGAAGGCGTGACGATGCACGGCGTCGCGCGGCGGGCGCAAACGCCGATCGGCTCGATGTATCACTTTTTTCCAGATCGCGACGCGCTGCTCGCCGCGTTGTGGGATCGTCACGCGGCGGCGCTGGAGGAACTGGAAGACGAACTGGCGCGCATCGACAGCGAGACGTGGCGCGGGTTGTCGGCGGAAGCGGTGATCGATCGCATCATGACGCCGCACATCGAGTATTTCGAGCGCAAGACGGATCTTCTGATTTTGATGTCGGTGATGCCGCACGACGAAGCGAAGAAGAAGCGCAAGTCCAGCATGATGCGCAAGGTGATCGACGCGCGTATGCCCGGCGTAAAAGCGTCCGAGCGTGAGCTTTACGTCGACATGCTGCACGCGCTCGCAAGCGGCGCGCTCGCCGTCAAGCTGCGTCCCGCAATGGGCGACGTGCAACTCGCGCGGCGTTATCTGCGGGAAGTCAGGCGGGCGCTGGCCGCGTATCTGGCCGCCGTGGAAGCAACGGTGCTCAAGTGAAACGGCGCGCCGCTGCCAGATTGTTACGTTTCATACGACGATTTTGAAGTTTTCGGTGCGGACTTTACAGACTGATTTACTTTTCTTCGCACCAAGCGCGCGGAAACGGGATAATGACTCGTCCAAAGAAAACACGCCGAGCCGCGGGTGCGACGACTGAGAACCGTCAGCCGGGCGCCCGCGCTCCATCCGAAACGAGTCTCAAATGTCCAACACTCCAGCCAGCAGCATTCAAGGCGATTTTCTCAACGCGCTCCGAAAAGAACGCAAGCGCGTCTCCATCTATCTGGTCAACGGGATCAAGCTGACCGGCCATATCCAGTCGTTCGACACATATATGGTCTATCTCAACTCGACCGCCGGATCGCAAGTGCTCTTCAAGCATGCGATCTCGACCATCTGCGAAGATCACGGCGCGCCCGCTCGCCCGAATCATCGCGAAGGACGCGGTGCCGGCGACAGGCCGCCGCGTTCGCGCAGCTGACGCGCGAAGGCGCTCACGCCATGATCGCGTGGCGCAGTTCCTGATAGCTGCGCAATCCCGCCACGCCGAGCTCGCGGCCGATGCCGCTCAGCCCGAGCCCGCCCCAGCTCACCTGGGGGAAGATCAATTGCGGCGTGTCGATCCACACGAGGCCCGCGCGCAGCGCTTTCCTGTAGCGCCGCGCGGCCTCGTCGTCGCGTGTTACGACGGTCGCGACGAGTCCATAACGCGTATCGTTGGCGAGCGCGATCGCTTCATCGTCGGTGCGAAAGGATATGACGCATGCGACCGGCCCGAACACTTCGTCGGTCCATAAGACGTTGCGCGCATCCGGTTCCGCAATGACGACCGGCGCCATGAAGAAACCTCCCTCGCACGCGCTATCGAGCGCGCCGCTGAACGCGATGCGCGCGCCGTCCGCGATGCCTTCATCGAGTAACGCCTGCACGCGTTCACGCTGCGCGCGCGAAACGAGCGGACCCATCGCGACATTGCCGACATGCGGCGGCGCCACCACGTGCGCGCGCACCGCCACTTCGAGCGCGGCGATGAACTTGCGGTAGACATCGTCGTGCACGATGATGCGCGAGGTCGCCGAGCACATCTGCCCGGCGTTCGTGAACGCACCGCCGATGGCGAGCGCGACCGCGTGACCGATGTCCGCATCGGCGCGCACGATCAGCGCGGACTTGCCGCCGAGTTCGAGCGTCACGCGCTTCATGTCCTCTGCCGCCGTCTGCATGACCTTGCGGCCGACGGCGGTGCTGCCGGTGAACGAAATCTTGTCGACGAGCGGATGCGCCGCGAGCAGCGCGCCGACTTCGCCGCCGCCGTTCACGATATTCACGACGCCATCGGGCACGCCCGCCGCCGTCATGATGTCCGCCAGCATATGCTCCACCGGCGACGTGAGTTCCGATGGCTTCAGCACCGCCGTGCAGCCCGCCGCGAGCGCGGGCGCGATCTTCCACGCGGTCGTGACCATCGGGAAATTCCACGGCACGATCAGCGCGGCCACGCCCACCGCTTCGTGATGTCGTTCGCCCGAAACGGTATCGTCGGGCAAGCTCACTTTTTCGACGGCGAAAAGCGCTGCGTCCGCGCACAAGCCGCCGTAATACTCGAACGTGGCGATGGCGTCGCTGACATCGGTATCGGCTTCGAGCGGCGGCTTGCCGCTGACCTTTTGCTGCATCGACGAAAGACGCGCGCGATCCGCCGCGATGAGTTCCGCGATTCTGCGCAGCACTACGCCGCGCGATGCGGGCGTGCGGTCGCGCCACGCATCGCGCGCGGCGTGCGCGGCACGCACGGCGGCGTCGACCTGCGCGGCATCGGCGTGTTCCTGCCAGCCGATGACATCGCCCGTCGATGCATCATGAATCGCATTGCCCGATTCGAGCACCGATGCGCCGTAGCGCGTCCCCGCGATCGTCGCGGCGGGTAGAAGCAACGAGCGGTCTTCGCGCATGTTCATGCTTGCACCCCATTCGCTTGACGATAATGCACGCCCGGCATCACGCAGAGCATTTCGAACGCGAGATTCGCGCCGACGAGCGCCGTGGTGCCGGCCTGATCGTAAGGCGGCGACACTTCGACGAGATCCGCGCCCACGACGTTCAACCCTCTCATGCCGCGCACGATTTCGAGCCCTTGCTGCACGCTGAGTCCGCCGATTTCCGGCGTGCCGGTGCCGGGCGCGAACGCGGGATCGAGCCCGTCGATATCAAAGCTCAGATACACGGGCGTCTCGCCCACGCGCGCGCGCACTTCTTCCATCAACGGCGCGAGCGACCGGTTCCAGCACGCTTCAGCCTGTACGACGGTAAAGCCCTGCGCGCGGCACCAGTCGAAGTCGTCGGCGTGATAGCCGGTGCCGCGCAGACCGATCTGCGTGACCTTGTCGCATTGAAGCAGGCCGTCTTCCACCGCGCGTCGAAACGGCGTGCCGTGCGCGATCTTCTCGCCGAACATGGTGTCGTTGACGTCGGCGTGCGCATCGACGTGAACGACCGCGACCTTGCCGTACTTCTTGTGCAGCGCGCGCAGGATCGGCCATGCGATGGTGTGATCGCCGCCGAGCGTGATCGGGCGGCAGCCGTTCGCGACGATCGCATCGTATGCGCATTCGATCAGGCGCATCGAATCCTTGAGATCATAGGGATTGGTCGCGACATCGCCGATATCGGCTACTTGCAGCGAATCGAACGGGGCGGCGCGCGTCGCCATGTTGTAAGGCCGAAGCAGTACGGATTCCGAACGAATCTGACGCGGCCCAAAACGCGCGCCCGAGCGATTCGACGTGCCGATATCGAGCGGCACGCCGACGAAGCACGCATCGAGTCCTTCGGCGCTGGCCGCGTGCGGCAGGCGCATCATGGTGGCGATGCCGCCGAAGCGCGGCATGTCGTTGCCGCCAAGCGGCTGGTTGAGTTCGCGCTGCATCGATACGTCTCCCGTCATCGTTGTATGAACGGGGCGATGTTAGGCGACGCGAGCGCCGCGCGAATCACGAAGTGGAGATGTTCACATCGATCCGGTTCTATGTGAAGGCGGCGCTACCTCTGACCCCACGCGATCAGATCGCGCTTCGTGCGCACGCCGAGCTTCGCGAACGCGCGCTTCACATATGACTCCGCCGTGCCCACCCGCACGCCGACGATCTCCGCCGCCTCGGGCACCGTGCGCCCCGTGATGAGATGCGTGCAGATTTCGTATTCGCGCCTGGACAGACGCACGTGATCGGCAGCGATGCGCGCGTCGAATTGCGCGAGCGGATGCAGAAACGATGTCGGATGCGCGACGCGTCTCGCCGCGCTCGTCGATGCGTGCAGCTCCAGCAGCGGAAACAGGAATTCGCTCACGCTGCGAAAGCGGTTCATCTCGGCGAGCGTGAACGGCGGCGCATCGAGCGCGCGTTCGAGCGCGATGGAATCCTGCGCATGCAGCGTGCCGCGCGCGAGCACGCATTCGTGCGCGATCGACGCTTCATCGAAAAGTCGCTGACGGAATTCGCCGGGCGGAATCGCGCCGATGTCGCGCACGACGAGCATCGTCCCGACCTTGCCGCGAATGCCCGCGAAGAGCGGATCGCTGTCGTAGAAGCGGTCATAGTAGAGCGTCATGACTTCGGAGATGACGCCCGAGTCCATGCCGACGCCGCTGCTGCCGATCCACTCGCAGCGAAAGCCCGTCGGCTTGCTGCGATCGACACGCGAACGCTCGATATGCACGACATTGAGCGGCACGACTTCATTGAGAAGCAGCGTGAGACGCGGCACGAAATCCGGCGTGCCGACAGCTTCGATGACTTTGCCGAGCGTCTTGAACGAGAGCGGAAACGCGGCGTGATCGGAATTGAGCGGGGGTACGTTGAGCAGCATGGCGTGCCCCAGAAAAAAGGCTCTCCGATTGTAGATCATGCGCCGCATGCCTTGCCAGAAGGGGTTTTCTGCACTTTTAGGTATTTACCCGCGCTTCGCTAAAACGCGGCTTGTCCCCCCTGCGGGGGGGCATACCGGGGCATGTCGACCCGGTAACTTCGGTGCATCGATTGATTTTGAAACGACGCATCGAAGGAAACGACACGTGAGCAAGCTGATTCAGGACATCGCGCCGCTCGGCGCAGGCATCGGGCAATTCACGAAGCTCGACTACGGCATGGACGAAAGCGACTGGCGCGCGGCCGAGGGCAAGAGCGGCAACTTCGTGATCGGCTGGTGGGAAGGCAAGATCGGCGCCGTTGATTTTCCCGCGACCACTGCCGACGAAGCCGTGTGGCTCGTCGAAGGCCGCATCGCGCTCATCGACGTGAACGGCGCGCGCCGCGAATTCTCGGCGGGCGAGGGCTATCTGTTGCCGGCAGGTTTCGCGGGCCGCTGGGAAACGATCGAAGACGCGAAGAAGTTTTACGTCGTGCTCGAACCGCAGCAATAACCGCCGCGCGCCGCGCCCGAGGAGGAGACACGTCATGAACGAAAGCGCGCAACTTTTCGAACCCGCTATAGGCGATAGCGCCGCGCCGCCGCAAGCCGTGCGCCGCACGCCTGTGAAGCTGACCGTCGAGGAAGCGCTCGCGCGCACGCGGCTCATGCCCTACTGGCTCGACGATCCCGCCGAGCCGCCCGCCGAACCCGCGCTCGCGGGCGAGACGCGCGCGGATCTGCTGATCGTCGGCGGCGGTTTCACCGGTTTATGGGCCGCCGTGCAGGCGAAGGAGCGGATGCCCGAACTCGATGTCGTGCTGATCGAAGCGGGCCGCGTTGCGCATGGCGCATCGGGGCGCGCGGGCGGCATCATCTCGACATCGGTGATGCACGGGTTGCCCAACGCCGTGCGCGTGTTCCCGAACGACATCGCGCAGCTCGAAGCCTTCGGCCAGCGCAATCTGGACGGCTTCGAGGAAACGCTCGAACGATACGGCATCGACGCCGATATCGAATGGAACGGCGAGATGACGGTCGCCGTCGACCCCGATCACATCGATCATCTGCGCGCCGATCACGATCTGCACAGGTCCTACGGCCACGATGTCGTGCTGCTCGATGCGGCCGCGACGCGCGAGCAACTCGATTCGCCGCTGTTCGCGGGCGCGCTGTGGTCGCGCAATCGCAGCGGCATCGTGCATCCGGCGAAGCTCGCGTGGGGTTTGAAGCGCGCGGCGCTGCAACTCGGCGTGCGTGTCCACGAGCATAGTCCGCTGATCGACGTCACCGACGAAGGCGCGACCGTTTTCGTCAAAACGCCCGCGGGCAGCGTGCGCGCGCCGCGTGTGCTGTTCGGCAGCGGCACCGCGAAAGTCGGCATTCCCGATATCAACCGGCGCGTGCTGCAAGTGCGCGATCACGTGCTCGCGACCGAGCCGCTCACCGGCGAGCAACTCGCGCGCATCGGCTGGAAGCAGCGTCAGGGCATCTACGACACGCGCACGCAGCTCAACTATTTCCGTCTCACGAAGCGCAACAACATCATCTTCGGCGGCCTCGTGAGCTATCACTTCGACGGCGATCCGAACCCGCCGCGCGATCAGCAGCGCGACACGTACTACCGTCTCGCGGACGCGTTCTACAAGACCTTCCCGCAACTGGGCGACGTGCGCTTCTCGCACGCGTGGGGCGGCCCGATCGACTACTGCTCGCGCGGCTCCGTGTTCGCGAAGCGCTATCTCGGCGACAAGGCCGTGTTCGTCGCGGGCTACACGGGTTTCGGCGTCGCCGCGAGCCGCTTCGGCGCGTTCATGGGTCTGAACATCCTGTTCGATCGCGACAGCCCCGAGCGCGCGCTCGACATCGCCAATCAGAGTCCGACCTACATTCCGCCCGAGCCGGTCCGATGGCTCGCCGCGAAGGTGACCTTCCACGCGTTCGATGGCGCCGATGCCGAGGGCGGCTGGAAACGCGCGTGGATCAGGGGCATCAAGGCGATGGGCTTTCCGATGTGAGCGCGGCGACATGTTTTCAAACGCGTCGGATCTTGACCTGCGCCTCGTGCGCGTATTTCTCGCAGTCGTCGATGCGCGCGGCGTCACCGCCGCGCAAGCGTCGCTCGGCGTGCGCCAGTCGACCATCAGCGCGCAGCTTTCGGCGCTGGAAGCGCGCATGGGCTTCACGCTCTGCGAACGCGGGCGCGGCGGTTTCCGGCTGACGTCGAAAGGCGAGCGCTTCGTGGCATCGGCGCGCGCGCTGACGGCGGCGACATCGCAATTCGTCGCACAGGTGCGCGATATCGATCGCAAGCTCGTCGGCACGCTGTCTATCGGGCTGATCGGCCAGGCGTCGCATGTCGAGAACGCGCGGCTCGCCGAAGCGATCGGCGCGTTTCGCAAGCGCGATCAGGCCGTGCGCTTCGCGATGCACGTCGCGCCGCCGCAGGAGCTCGAAGAGAGCCTCGTCAACCGGCAGCTCGATATGGCGATCGGCTACTTCTGGCATCGCGTCGCGGGATTGTCGTACAGCAGGCTTTTCAGCGAGCGGCAAGTGCTGTGTTGCGGGCGCGGCCATCCGCTCTTTCACGCGAACCCGCACGTAACGCTCGACGATCTGCGCGCGCACGACTGGATCTGGCGCAGCTATTCCGTGCCGGAAGAACTCGCGAGCATCGGCGAGCGGCGCGTGACGGCGATCGCGGACAGCATCGCGCCGCGACCGTGCTGATTCTGTCGGGCAGCCACATCGGCTATCTGCCCGCGCATCACGCGGAACCGTTCGAGCAGCGCGGCCTCATCCGCGTGCTCGGGCGCACCGCCTTTGGCTTCGACGTGCCGCTGCATCTCGCGATGAAGCGCGGCATGGCCGACCAGCCGATCGTGCGCGCCTTCTGCGAAGACCTTTTCGATGTCTACGGCACGCGGGAGGTTCGCGCGGAAAGTCCGTGAACGGTTCGACTACGCAATACGGCGCGCATCCGCCCGCACCGGAGCGCGCCGATAACAATGGAGCGAGACAGCATGGCAGACGACAAAAGCCAGGACACGAGCATTACCCGAATCGAGACCTTCGGTTTCGAGCGCATTCCCGATGCGTCGCGCTACGCGCGGCCCATCGACCTGTTCCGCCTCCTGTTCGGCGGCTGCAACACGTTTTCGACATCGGTGCTCGGCAGCTTCCCGATCCTCGTCGGGCTTTCGTTCGAAGCGAGCCTGTGGGCCATCGTGCTCGGCGTGCTTGCCGGCACCTGCATCCTCGCGCCGATGAGTCTCTTCGGCCCGCGCAACGGCACGAGCGATCCGGTGTCGTCGGGCGCGCACTTCGGCATTCATGGCCGCATCGTCGGATCGTTTCTCGCGGTGCTCACGTCGGTCGCGTTCTTCTCGCTCGCCGTGTGGAGTTCGGGCGATGCGCTCGTCGGCGGCGCGCACGACATGGTCGGCCTGCCGGTCAATCCGTGGACGCTCGGCACCGCGTACATGGTGTTTGCCGTGCTCGTGCTGATCGTGTGCATCTACGGGTTCCGCTTCATGCTGTGGGTCAACAAGATCGCGGTGTGGGCGGCGAGCCTCATGTTCGTGCTCGGCGCGCTTGCCTTCGCGAACGCGTTCGACGTGCATTACGCGGGCACGCTGCGGCATGGCAGCGCGGGCTTCTGGGCGGCGTTCATCGGCGCGGCGCTGGTTGCGCTTTCCAATCCGGTTTCGTTTGCGTCCACGCTCGGCGACTGGGCGCGCTACATCCCGCAATCGACGCCGCGTCATCGCGTGATGGGCGCCGTGTTCGCCGCGCAGATCGCGACGTTCGTGCCGTTCTTCTTCGGCCTCGCGACCGCGACGATCATCGCGACGCACGCGCCGAATTACATCACGTCGAACGATTACGTGGGCGGCTTGCTCGCGGTGTCGCCCCGATGGTTCCTCTTGCCGATGTGCCTCATCGCGATCATCGGCGGCATGTCGACGGGCACGACCGCGCTCTACGGCACCGGCCTCGACATGTCGAGCATGTTCCCGAAATACCTCGATCGCGTGCGCGCGACGATGCTGATCGGCACGCTTGCCATCGGCTTCATCTTTCTCGGGCGCTTCGCGTTCAATCTCGTCGAAAGCGTCGCGACGTTCTCGACGCTCATCTGCACCTTCAGTTGCCCGTGGATGGCGATCATGGTGATCGGCTTCGTGCAGCGCGGCGGCTTCTATCTCGCCGACGATCTGCAGGTCTTCAACCGCGGCGGGCGCGGCGGCCACTACTGGTTCGCGCACGGCTGGAACTGGCGCGCGATGGGCGCGTGGCTGCCCGCGGCGTTCATCGGCCTCGCGTTCGTGAATCTGCCGGGACAGTTCGTCGGGCCGCTCGGCGCGCTCGCGGGAGGCTGCGACCTGAGCGTGCCGGTGTCGTTCGCAATCGGCGGCGTGCTGTATCTGGCGATGCTGTGGCGCTTTCCCGAACCCGATGCCGTGCACGGTCCGCAAGGCCGGCGTCTCATCGGCGTGACGCGCGAATCGCATTCACTCGCCGACGCGCCCACGCCGGCCTCCGTGCCGGTGAGCGCGCGCGAATGACGGTTCGGCGCGGCGTCTTTACGCGATATTTATACGTTCCCCAACGCTCTTACTAAGTCCTTTACGTCCGATTTTGTACTCTCCAGCCTGTCCTGAACCGTCTATGGGGAGAACACGAAATGGACCTGATTTACCTCGCCGGCATCGTCCTCGTCTGGGGACTCTGCGTGGCGCTCACGCGCGGCTGCGATCGATTGAGCCGCCGCGCGACGGGAGGCCGTCCATGAGCGCCTGGATGATGTGGCTCGCGGCGGCGTCGACGCTGCTGCTGTTCGTGTACCTCGTGTACGCGCTTCTGCGTGCGGAGGATCTCGAATGAACGCCAATACGTTCATGCAGACGGCGCTCTTCGTCGTCGTGCTGATCGCGCTCGCGATGCCGCTTGGCCGCTATATATCGAACGTGCTCGACGGATCGTCCGTCGTCGTGCGCAGGATCGGGCGGCCGGTCGAGGCGCTGCTGTATCGCATCGCCGGCGTCGATCCGGAAGCGGAGATGTCATGGAAGCATTACGCGCTCGCCGTCATGCTCTTCAACGTGCTCGGCGCGCTCGCGCTGTACGCGATCCTGCGTCTGCAAGGCGTGCTGCCGGCCAATCCGCAAGGCATGGCCGGCATGACGCCCGATGCCGCGTTCAACACCGCCATCAGCTTCGTGACCAACACGAACTGGCAGGACTACGGCGGCGAGAGCACGCTCGGCTATCTCGCGCAGATGCTCGGCCTCACCGTGCAGAACTTCGTGTCGGCGGCGACCGGCATCGCGGTCGTAATCGCGCTGATTCGCGGTTTCAAGCGGCATAGCGCGCAGACCATCGGCAACTTCTGGGTCGATCTCACGCGCACGACGCTCTACATCCTCGCACCGCTCGCAATCGTGTTCGCGCTCGTCTTCGTGAGCCAGGGCGCGATCCAGAACTTCAGGTCGTATCAGGACGTGCCCACGCTGCAAGTGACCACGTATCAGACGCCGGCAGCGGGCAGCGCCGCGCCGCAGACGCTGAAGGCCGACAAGCAAACCCTGCCGATGGGCCCGGTCGCCTCGCAGGAAGCGATCAAGATGCTCGGCACCAACGGCGGCGGCTTCTTCAACGCCAACTCCGCGCATCCGTACGAGAACCCGACGCCGTTCTCGAACTTCATGCAGATGCTCGCGATGCTCATCATCCCGGCGGCGCTGTGCGTCGTGTTCGGGCGCACCGTCGGCGACAGGCGGCAGGGCTACGCCGTGCTTGCGGCGATGACCATTGCGTTCGCGCTCGCGTGCTGGGGCGAGATTTCGGCCGAGCAGGCGGGCAATCCCGTGTTCGCGTCGATGAAGGTCGATACGCAGGCGTCCGCGTTCCAGTCCGGCGGCAACATGGAAGGCAAGGAAACGCGCTTCGGCATCGCGCAATCGGGGATCTTCACCGTGGCGACGACGGCCGCGTCCTGCGGCGCGGTCGCCAACATGCACGATTCGCTCACGCCGCTCGGCGGCCTCGTGCCGATGCTTCTCATCCAGCTCGGCGAAGTGATCTTCGGCGGCGTCGGCTCGGGGCTGTACGGCATGCTCGCCTTCGCGCTGCTGGCCGTGTTCGTCGCGGGGCTGATGATCGGGCGCACGCCGGAATACGTCGGCAAGAAGATCGAATCGTTCGAGATGAAGATGGTGTCGATCGTCATTTTGCTGACGCCGCTCGTCGTGCTCGCGGGCACGTCGGTCGCGGTGCTGAGCGCGGCGGGCACGGCGGGCATCGCGAATCCCGGCGCGCACGGCTTCTCCGAAATCCTCTACGCGTTCAGCTCCGCCGCGAACAACAACGGCAGCGCGTTCGGCGGATTGTCGGTGAACACGCCGTTCTACAACTCGATGCTCGGCATCGCGATGTGGTTCGGCCGCTTCGGCACGCTCATCCCGATTCTCGCCATCGCCGGATCGCTCGCCGCGAAAAAGCGTCTTGCCGTGACGGCGGGCACGTTGCCCACGCACGGACCGCTCTTCGTGGTGCTGCTGCTCGGCACGCTCCTGCTCGTGGGCGCGCTTACGTATGTCCCGGCGCTCGCGCTCGGGCCGATCGTCGAGCAGATATCGATGATCGCAGGCCATTGAATTTCGAGGACAGCATGAATCAACCCAATCAAATGCCGATGCACCGTCCCGAGAATCTGGGCCAGGCGCGCACGGCCGCACGTTCGATGTTCGATCCGTCGCTCCTGAAGCCGGCGATCGTCGATTCGTTCAGAAAGCTCGCACCGCGCACGCAGTTGCGCAATCCGGTGATGTGCTGCGTGTACGTCGGCAGCATTCTGACGACGGTGCTCTGGATCGCCGCGCTCGCAGGTCAGGCGGAAGCGCCCGCGGGCTTCATCCTCGCGATCGCGCTGTGGCTGTGGTTCACGGTGCTCTTCGCAAACTTCGCTGAAGCGCTCGCGGAAGGGCGCTCGAAGGCGCAGGCGGCGTCGCTGCGTCAGGCGAAGCACAACGTGATGGCGAAGAAGCTCAACGAGCCGCATCCGAAATCGCCGATCCGCATCACGACATCCACAGACCTGCGCAAGGACGACGTAGTGCTCGTCGAAGCGGGCGACGTCATTCCCGCTGACGGCGACGTGATCGAAGGCGTCGCGTCGGTCGACGAATCCGCGATCACGGGCGAATCCGCGCCGGTGATCCGCGAGTCGGGCGGCGACTTTTCGTCGGTGACGGGCGGCACGCGCGTCCTGTCGGACTGGATCGTCGTGCGCGTTTCCGTGAATCCCGGCGAGGCGTTTCTCGACCGCATGATCGCGATGGTCGAAGGCGCGAAACGCCGCAAGACGCCGAACGAAATCGCGCTGACGATCCTGCTCGTCGCGCTCACGCTCGTGCTGCTCTTCGCGACCGCGACGTTGCTGCCGTTCTCGATGTTCGCCGTGGATGCCGCGAAGCAAGGCCACGTCGTGACGATCACCGCGCTCGTCGCGCTGCTGGTGTGCCTGATCCCGACGACCATCGGCGGGCTGCTTTCGGCGATCGGCGTCGCGGGCATGAGCCGCATGATGCAGGCGAACGTGATCGCCACGTCGGGCCGCGCGGTCGAAGCGGCCGGCGACGTCGACGTGCTCCTGCTCGACAAGACCGGCACGATCACGCTCGGCAACCGTCAGGCGTCGGCGTTCGTGGCCGCGCCCGGCGTGGCCGAGCGCGATCTCGCCGACGCGGCGCAACTCGCCTCGCTCGCCGACGAAACGCCGGAAGGCCGCAGCATCGTCGTGCTGGCGAAGCAGCGCTTCAATATCCGCGAGCGCGACATGGCGACGCTGCACGCGACGTTCCTCGCCTTCAGCGCGCAGTCGCGCATGAGCGGCGTCGATCTGCCCGAGCGCGAGATTCGCAAGGGTTCGGCCGTTGCGGTGAAGCGCTATATCGAGGATGGCGGCGGGCGCTTTCCGCAGGAAGTGCAGCATGCTGTCGACGAGGTCGCGCGTCGCGGCAGCACGCCGCTCGTCGTCGCGGAACGGGTGAGCGGCGCGTCGCGCGCGCTCGGCGTGATCGAACTGAAGGACATCGTGAAGGGCGGCATCAAGGAGCGCTTCGCGGAGTTGCGCAAGATGGGCATCAAGACGGTGATGGTGACGGGCGACAACCGGCTGACGGCGGCGGCGATCGCGGCGGAAGCGGGCGTCGACGACTTCCTTGCCGAAGCGACGCCCGAAGCGAAGCTCGCGACGATCCGCGCGCATCAGTCGGAAGGACGACTCGTCGCGATGACCGGCGACGGCACCAACGACGCGCCTGCGCTCGCGCAGGCCGACGTCGCCGTCGCGATGAACACCGGCACGCAGGCCGCGAAGGAAGCGGGCAACATGGTCGATCTGGATTCGAACCCGACGAAGCTCATCGAGATCGTGGAGATCGGCAAGCAGATGCTGATGACGCGCGGCTCGCTCACGACGTTCTCGATAGCCAACGACGTCGCCAAGTACTTCGCGATCATCCCGGCCGCGTTCGCGACGACGTATCCGCAGTTGCGCGTGCTGGACGTGATGCATCTCGCGTCGCCGTCCTCGGCGATATTGTCGGCGGTGATCTTCAACGCGCTCATCATCGTGTTCCTGATCCCGCTCGCATTGAAGGGCGTGAAGTATCGCGCGCTCGGCGCGGCGTCGTTGCTGCGCCGCAATCTGCTGATTTACGGCCTGGGCGGTATTCTGCTGCCATTCCCGTTCATCAAGCTCATCGACATGGTCATTGCCGCACTCGGCTGGAGTTGAAATCATGAAGACTATTCTGCGTGCCGCGCTCGTTTTGCTGGTCGCGCTCTCCGTGGTCACCGGCCTGATCTATCCGGCGGTCGTGACGGCGATCGGCCAGGCAGCGTTTGCGCATCAGGCGAACGGCAGCCTCATCGAGCGCGACGGCAAGACGGTCGGCTCGGAGATCATCGGCCAGCAGTTCGACGCGCCGCGCTACTTCTGGGGCCGTCTCTCCGCGACGACGCCGAATCCGTACAACGCGGGTAATTCGAGCGGCTCCAATCTCGGGCCGACGAATCCCGCGCTCGCCGATGAAATCAAAGGTCGAATCGACGCGCTCCACGCCGCCGATCCGGATAACGCCGCGCCGGTGCCGGTCGATCTGGTGACGTCGTCGGGCAGCGGGCTCGACCCCGAGATCAGCCCGGCGGCGGCTGCGTATCAGGTCGCGCGGGTCGCGAAGGCGCGCGGCATGCCGGCCGCGCAGGTCGAGGCGCTCGTCGCGCAGGCGACGAGCGGGCCTCAGTTCGGCGTGCTCGGCGAGCCGCGCGTGAACGTGCTGAAGCTCAATCTCGCGCTGGACGCGGCGCATCTCTGAGGCTGAACGACGGCGATGACACGGCCCGATCCCGACGAACTGCTCGGCAAGCTCCAGCGCGAAGAGGAAAAGCGCCGGCGCGGGCGGCTGAAGGTGTTCTTCGGCGCCTGCGCGGGCGTCGGCAAGACGTTCGCGATGCTGCAGGCGGCGCGGCGTCGTCGCGAGGAGGGCGCGGATGTCGTCGTCGGCGTCGTGGAGACGCATGGGCGGCGCGAGACGCTCGCGCTCGTCGACGGCTTCGACATCGTGCCGGCGGCGCGTGTCGAATATCGCGGGCGGCTGCTTGCGGAATTCGATCTCGACGCCGCGCTCGCGCGCAAGCCGGAACTGATTCTCGTCGATGAACTCGCGCATTCGAACGTGCAGGGCTCGCGTCATCTGAAGCGCTGGCAGGACGTGCAGGAATTGCTCGACGCGGGCATCGACGTGTACACGACGCTCAACGTCCAGCACCTCGAAAGCCTGAACGATATCGTCGGGCGCATCACCGGCATTCGCGTGTGGGAGACGGTGCCCGACCGCGTGTTCGATCTCGCCGACGAAGTCACGCTCGTCGATCTGCCGCCCGAGGAACTGCTCGACCGTCTGCGCGACGGCAAGGTCTATCTGCCGACGCAAGCCGAACACGCGGTGCGCAATTTCTTTCGCAAGGGCAATCTGATCGCGCTGCGCGAACTCGCGTTGCGGCGCACGGCGGATCGCGTCGATGCGCAGATGCGCGAATATCGCGCGGATCAATCGATCGAACGCATCTGGCGTGCGCGCGAGCGCCTGATTGCGTGCGTCGGTCCGGGCGTGGACAGCGCGGCGCTGGTTCGCGCGGCCGCGCGGCTCGCGGCGGCATTGAAGGCGGACTGGCTCGCGGTCTATGTCGAAACGCCGAAACTGCAACGCCTCTCCGACGACGAACGCCGCCGCACGCTCGATGCGCTCAAGCTCGCGTCCGAACTCGGCGCGGAAACGGTGACGCTCGATGGCGCGGATGCCGCCGCGACGCTCATCGACTATGCGCGCATGCGCAACGTGTCGAAGCTCGTGGCCGGCGCGCCGGCGACGAAAGGCTGGCGGCGCCATATCGATCGGCCGGTGAGCGAGCGCATCATTCGGCAGGCTGCGGATATCGACGTGACGCTCGTATCGACGGGCACGCGCGATGGCGGCCAACGCCCGGCGCTCACGTTCGGCGCGCTGCGCGACGGCATGCATTCGTCGCCGCGTTCCTATGCCATTGCGCTCGCGATTGGCGCGGGCATCACGCTGGTCGCGAACGCGCTTGCCGCGCAGCGTTTCGCGCTGACCAATCTCGTGATGCTGTATCTGCTCGGCGTGATTTTCGCGGCGGCGAAACTCGGGCGCGGGCCGGGCGTGATGCTGTCGTTCCTGTCGGTCGCGGCGTTCGATTACTTCTTCGTCGCGCCGGTGATGTCGTTCTCGGTCAGCGACACGCAGTATCTTCTGACCTTCGCCGTGATGCTGCTGACGTCGCTGACGATCAGCCATCTGACGTCGAGTTTGCGGCGCGAGGCGCGCATCGCATCGCAACGCGAACGGCGCACCGGGGCGATGTACGCGATGACGAAAGAGCTCGCCGCCGCGCTGATGACCGAGCAGATCATCGAGATCGGCACGCGCCACGTCGCGGAAGTGTTTCAGGCGAAAGCCGCGATCCTTTTGCCCGACAGCGCCGAGAAACTGCAGCAGAAGGTGACCGACGTGAATCCGGAGACGACGCTCGACACCGCGCAACTCGATCTCGACATCGCGCAATGGGTCTACGACCAGCAGAAGCCCGCGGGACTCGGCACCGACACGCTGCCCGCCGCGCAGGCGCTCTATCTGCCGCTCAAGGCGCCGATGCGCACGCGCGGGGTGCTCGCCTTCGCGCCGCAGCGCGTGGCCGATCTCGCAGTTCCCGAGCAGCATCGGATGATCGAGACGTTCGCATCGCAGATTGCGCTTGCGATCGAGCGCGTGCATTACGTCGATATTGCGCGGGACGCGCTCGTCAACATGGAATCGGAGCGCTTGCGCAACTCGCTGCTGTCCGCGATATCGCACGATCTGCGCACGCCGCTGACATCGATCGTCGGCTTTGCATCGATTCTGGAAGAGCAGGGCGCCGGGCGCGCGCCCGAACTCGTGCATGCGATCCACGAGGAAGCGTTGCGCATGACCGGCCTCGTGACCAATCTGCTCGATATGGCGCGTCTGCAAGCGGGCGCGATCCGCCTGAACCGGCAATGGTCGATGCTCGAAGAGACCGTCGGCGCGACGCTTCCGGCGCTCAGGCGCACGCTTGCGGGACGCCGCGTAAAGACGCGCATTCCGCCCGATCTGCCGCTTCTGCAACTCGATGCCGTGCTGATGGACCGGCTTCTTGCTAACCTGCTGGAGAACGCGGCGAAGTACACGCCGAAAGATGCCGGCATCGATATCTCCGCGCGCGAGGAAGAGATTGGCGGCGAGCGCTTCGTGCGCGTGTGCATCGACGATTACGGGCCGGGTATTCAGCCGGGCATCGAGACGCGTCTCTTCGAGAAGTTCACGCGCGGAGAGAAGGAGTCGGCGCAATCGGGCGTGGGGCTGGGGCTCGCGATTTGCCGCGCGATCGTGGAGGCGCATGGCGGGCGCATCGGCGCGGAGAATCGCGTGGATGCGAGCGGAAGCGTGGAAGGCGCGCGGTTCTGGTTTACGCTGCCGGCGGATGGCACGCCGCCGCTCGACTTGCCCGCCGATGAAGAAGCGGCGTTGGCGAAGCGCGAGCGTGATTGATGGCCTGGAAACCGGCTTTCAATGGCATCGCAGATCGCGCGGTGCGTATATGTGGCCGTAAGCTCGCGCTGCTACGATGGCGCCTCCTTTCTTTCCACGACATCGAACTCATGAAAAAAGCTGTTCTCGCCGTATTGGTTGCTGGCACCACGTTCCTTTCGGTTGCTCCGGCTTTCGCTGCATCGCATGGCCACCATCCGGTTTGCCATAAGGTGCGCGTGCATCATCATTGGGAACGTCACTGCAAGTAAGCGGCTTTTCTTGAAGTATGAAAGCCTCCGCAGAGAGTCGGGGGCTTATGCCATGTAAGGGCGAGTGCGGCGATGCAGTTGAGGTCGTTCGTCACTCGCCGGACCGGTCCGTCCAGAATGGCGGCCCAAGCTCGAGTGTCACGATGTACCGTTCTTTTCCGGGTTGCTGCGGCACGGAGTGGCATCCGACGTCAAGCGATACCTGATACCGGTCGCCGCCGTTCCAGACCGACATCGGAAACCGGCACTCGTGAAGATCGCTCCGGAGTTGCGGCGTATCCTCGATAGCACGCATCTCGCTGTATTGAAACGGACGCCAGCCCGAACGATGCAACTGATCCTGAATGTTCGCGACGACGGACAAGGCATCGTCCAGCGGCAACGGCTTCGTTTGTGGCGATAGCCGGATGGAAGTCACATTCCGGTTATCAGGGCCGCCCATGCCCAGATCCAGAATCACTGAACGCGGTGTCGTGAAACCATAGACCGGGTCGTCGAATCGAAACTTCGCGATGACCTCCGGCAATGCTCCCCAGCCCCGGTTGCGATCCGGCAATACCGGCGACGCTTTCTGAACCAGTTCGTAAGGCTCGCCGAGTCTCAACGTCACGACCGCCGACTCACGCTGCCGATACGCCCAGACTGCGATAGTCAGCAGCAGCACTGTTGCGACTACCAACTGGATTCTTCTCGTATTGCGCGTCATCATCTCGGCCCGCCGATCAAGTAGAGCGAGTTCTCCACGTCATGTTTCAGCAGCGGATCATGAAGCAACCTGTCGAAGCGGTCGGCGGCGCGCATGACGAAATTCATGCGTTGTCCCGGATCAGCAAGATTGGCAAGGGGCAGTCTGCTAAACGGCTCTCGCTGTGCACTCGCTCCCGTCACCGTGCATTGATTAGCCAGCGTCAATTGTATTTCCCTGGCGGATCCCGTGGGAATGCTGAGCGCCCATGCGAACTGATTGCCGCGCATTAGCGTAGCGAACATCGGGTCCGAATAAATCGCCGTTTGCAAGATGTTTATCTGCTCATGTCGAGCCATCAACCGCACACCCTGGCTGATGTTGCCGCTATCGATAGCGGTAAAAGCGTCAACGACTTCGGACCACTCCCGACCGAATTCGATCTTCTTTCTGAGCGGCCAATACACTTCATCACCGATCGATTGTCGCAGCGGGTAGCAACGTTTCAACCGGGCCAGTCCGAACGCCTCGTAGAACTTGTGCAGCGGCCAGATTTCGAGGAACAAGGCAGTGTTGCCCAGCGCGAGCATTTGATACACCTTCTGCGCACCTTCCCCCATAATCTGATCCTGCATCGGCATGCGGGGTGAGCCGTAAGGCGACATCCTGTCCAGCGCCGACGCGTTCTGCTCCCAACGCTGATACGCGTCGCGCTGCTGATTGGATTTCTGGATCAACTCGGCGGAGTTGAGCAGGCCGCATCCGACCTGCTTGGATGCGAAGGCAGCGAGGCCCGCCCATTGGAAGCGTCGGTCTTCCAGCCAGAGCTGCGCGTAGGCAGCGTTGATACGGCGGTTGCGCACGATCGGGTTCGCGTTCGATACGATGCGCTCGGCCTCCTTCTGCAAGTTGCGCCAGCAACGGAGACAGTCCTCCTTGTCTGTCTCTGCTTTTTTGCGGGCCGCTTTCTCTTCTTCTTTCCGCTTCGGGTAACAGACCGGGCAGCGCGGATCGTCGCATGCCGTTTCAGAATAAGCCATGTAGTTGGGAAACCTTATCAATCGGAATCCGCAAGATACAAGGCAACGACAGATGAACTATGGATATGTGTGCCGGCTGAACATGAAGAAGCCCCGCGAACGGGGCTTTTCTTCCATCCAGTAACCGCCAGCCTCACCCCACCACCGGCTCCGGCACCCTCACGCGCCCCTCCATCAAAACCCGCGCACTGCGGCTCATGATCGCCTTCTTCACCTGCCATTCACCGTTCACCTCGACCGCTTCCGCACCGACGCGCAGCGTGCCCGACGGATGCCCGAAGCGCACCGACTGACGCTCGCCGCCGCCCGCCGCGAGATTGACGAGTGTGCCGGGAATTGCCGCCGCCGTGCCGATCGCGACCGCCGCCGTGCCCATCATCGCGTGATGCAGCTTGCCCATCGACATCGCGCGCACGAGCACGTCGACATCGCCTACGCCGATGCGCTTGCCGCTCGATGCGACATACTCCGCCGGCGGCGCGACGAACGCGACCTTCGGCGTGTGCTGACGTTTCGCGATCTCATCGAGATTCCTGATGAGCCCCATGCGCAGCGCACCGTACGCGCGAATGGTCTCGAAGCGCTTCAACGCGGCATCGTCGCCGTTGATCGCGTCCTGAAGCTCCGTGCCCGTGTAGCCGATGTCGTCCGCGTTCAGGAAGATCGTCGGGATGCCTGCGTTGATCATCGTCGCCTTGAAGGTGCCGATGCCGGGCACTTCCAGATCGTCGACGAGATTGCCCGTCGGAAACATCGCGCCTTGCGCGCCTTCTTCCTCGGCAGCGGGATCGAGAAATTCGAGCTGCACTTCGGCGGCGGGGAAGGTCACGCCGTCGAGCTCGAAGTCGCCGGTTTCCTGCACCGCGCCGTTGGTCATCGGTACATGCGCGATGATCGTCTTGCCGATGTTCGCCTGCCAGATACGCACGACCGCAATGCCGTTGTCCGGCACGCGTCCGGGATCGACCAGACCGCTTGCGATCGCGAACGGCCCGACCGCCGCCGACAGATTGCCGCAGTTGCCGCTCCAGTCGACGAACGGTTTGTCGATGGCGACCTGCCCGAAAAGATAATCGACGTCATGTCCGTCGCGCGCGCTCTTCGACACGATGACCGTCTTGCTCGTGCTCGATGTCGCGCCGCCCATGCCGTCGATCTGCTTGCCATACGGATCCGGGCTGCCGATCACGCGCAGAAAGAGCGCATCGCGCGCGGGGCCGGGCACGCGCGCGGCTTCGGGCAAGTCGTTCAGGCGAAAGAAAACGCCCTTGCTGGTGCCGCCGCGCATGTAGGTCGCGGCGATCTTGATCTGAGGTGCGTGTGCCATGTCGTTCGTGTCCTTGATTGAATGTCAGGCCGCTTCTTTCGACGACTCGAGGAAGTCCTGCGCGAAACGCTGCAGCACGCCGCCGGCCTCGTAGATCGAGACTTCCTCGGCCGTATCGAGCCGGCACGTCACGCGCGCTTCGACACGCTCGCCGTTCGCGCGATGAATCACGAGCGTGAGATCCGCGCGCGGCTTGCGCTCGCCGATGACGTCGAAAGTCTCGGTGCCGTCGATACCGAACGTCTGCCGGTTCTCGCCCGCCTTGAATTCGAGCGGCAGCACGCCCATGCCGATCAGGTTCGTGCGATGGATCCGCTCGAAGCCTTCCGCGACGATCGCCTCCACGCCCGCGAGCCGCACGCCTTTCGCGGCCCAGTCGCGCGACGAGCCTTGCCCGTAATCCGCACCCGCGACGATGATGAGCGGCTGCTTGCGCTCCATATACGTTTCGATGGCTTCCCACATGCGCGTGACGCGGCCTTCCGGCTCGATGCGCGCGAGCGAGCCTTTCTTCACCTGACCATCGACGATAGCCATTTCGTTGATGAGCGTCGGATTCGCGAAGGTCGCGCGCTGCGCCGTCAGATGATCGCCGCGATGTGTCGCGTACGAGTTGAAGTCTTCTTCGGGCAAGCCCATCTTCGCGAGGTATTCGCCTGCCGCGCTGTTCGCGAGAATCGCGTTGGACGGCGAGAGATGGTCCGTCGTGATGTTGTCGCCGAGCACCGCAAGCGGACGCATTCCGCTGAGCGTGCGAGCGCCTGCAAGCGCGCCTTCCCAATACGGCGGACGGCGGATGTACGTGCTTTGCCCGCGCCAGTCGTATAGCGGGCTGACGGCGTCGCCGCGAGCTTCGGTGAGTGCGAACATCGGTTCGTAGACGCGACGGAACTGCTCGGGCTTCACGCTCTGCTTCACGATGGCGTCGATTTCCTCATCGCTCGGCCAGATGTCCTTCAGGTACACGGGCTGGCCGTTCTTGCCAACGCCGAGCGCGTCGCGTTCGATATCGAAGCGGATCGTGCCCGCGATCGCATACGCGACGACGAGCGGCGGCGATGCGAGAAACGCCTGCTTCGCATACGGATGAATGCGGCCGTCGAAATTGCGGTTGCCCGAGAGCACGGCCGTCGCGTACAGATCGCGATCGATGATCTCCTGCTGGATCGCCGGATCGAGCGCGCCGGACATGCCGTTGCACGTCGTGCACGCGAACGCGACGATGCCGAAACCGAGCTTCTCGAGATCTGGCAGCAGACCGGCTTCCTGCAAATACAGTTCGACCGCTTTCGATCCCGGCGCGAGCGACGACTTCACCCACGGCTTGCGCATGAGCCCTTGCGCATTCGCATTGCGCGCGAGAAGCGCCGCCGCGATCACGTTGCGCGGATTGCTCGTGTTCGTGCAGCTCGTGATCGCCGCGATGATGACCGCGCCATCGGGCATGCGTCCCGGCGTTTCTTCCCATTGGCCCGCGATGCCGCGCGCCGCGAGTTCGGACACCGGCAGGCGCTTGTGCGGATTCGACGGGCCGGCCATGTTGCGCACGACCGTCGACAGATCGAAGCGCAGCACGCGTTCGTATTCGGCGTGCGTCAACGAATCAGCCCAGAGGCCAGCGGTTTTCGCGTATGTCTCGACGAGGCTCACCTGCTTGTCGTCGCGGCCGGTGAGACGCAGATACTCGATGGTCTGCTCGTCGATGTAGAACATCGCGGCGGTCGCGCCGTACTCGGGCGCCATGTTCGAGATCGTCGCGCGATCGCCGAGCGTGAGGCTCGACGCGCCTTCGCCATAGAACTCGAGATACGCGCCGACGACCTTTTCGCGGCGCAGGAATTCGGTGAGCGCGAGCACGATATCGGTCGCGGTGATGCCGGGCTGCCGCTTGCCCGAAAGCTCGACGCCGACGATATCCGGCAGACGCATCCACGATGCGCGGCCGAGCATCACGTTCTCCGCTTCGAGCCCGCCGACGCCGATCGCGATGACGCCGAGCGCATCGACGTGCGGCGTGTGGCTGTCGGTGCCGACGAGCGTGTCGGGATACGCGAGGCCAGCGATCGCGTGAATCACCGGCGACATGCGCTCCAGATTGATCTGATGCATGATGCCGTTGCCCGGCGGGATGACATCGACATTCTTGAACGCTTTCTTGGTCCAGTTGATGAAGTCGAAACGATCCTCGTTGCGCCGGTCTTCGATCGCGCGATTCTTCGCGAACGCATCGGGATCGAAACCGCCGCATTCCACCGCGAGCGAATGATCGACGATGAGCTGCACCGGCACCACTGGGTTCACCTTCGCGGGATCGCCGCCCTGATCCGCGATGGCATCGCGCAAGCCGGCGAGATCGACGAGCGCCGTCTGGCCGAGAATGTCATGACACACGACGCGCGCGGGAAACCACGGAAAGTCGCGCTCGCGCTTGCGTTCGACGAGCTGCATCAGCGATTGTTCGAGGATTGCCGGATCGCAGCGGCGCACGAGATTCTCCGCGAGCACGCGCGAGGTGTAAGGCAGCTTGTCGTAGGCGCCCGGCGCGATGGCTTCAACGGCGGCGCGCGCATCGAAGTAATCGAGCGAGGTGCCAGGCAGGGGTTTGCGGTTTGCAGTATTCATCGCGTGTCTCGGTCATGGCATGGTCTTTCGCGCGCCATGCTCAAAGGTATTGTGGGGAAAACCCCGTCCATCTGGATTCGGGCTATTTTAGGCGCCGTTTTCGAAAATAACGCGCCGCCGGTCGCGGCGGCGCGGTCGCGCGTCGCTAGGCTTTATGCACGCTTTGCCAGCGGGACGAACTCGAGATTGTCCGGTCCCGTGTAATTCGCGCTCGGCCGGATGATCTTGTTGTCGATGCGTTGCTCGATGATGTGCGCGGCCCAGCC
>NZ_FCNX02000026.1 GCF_001544835.2 Caballeronia fortuita
ACGTACTGACGATGATTATTGTCCTAAGACAAAAACCTTCCTCTGATACTTCGTGTGAGACTCTTGATACTTTTGCTATTGCCGCAGCACCTAAGCACTGCAACCGCACTCGCCATCAAGCGCCCACACTTATCGGCTGTTAGTTTTTAAAGAGCACATCGCAAGACCGTCAAACCCAACCACCGTCTTGCGTCGCTGCATCAGCAGCAGAGAAACGAGATTATGAACACCGCTTCGGTTCGTGTCAACAAGAATTTACCGCTTCGCTTTCTTGCCGACCACCCCAACTCCCGCTTCCTTCGCGTTCATCGAATCGCGAAGGAACGGAATTTTAGTGAGTGATGTCGCTAAGCGCAAGCGCTTTCTCGAACCCAATTTACCGGTGCTTGAAAACCGGCTTACGCTTCTCGACGAACGCCGCCATCCCCTCTTTCTGGTCTTCCGTGGCGAACAGCGAATGGAACAGCCGTCTCTCGAAATGAACGCCTTCCGCGAGCGTCGTCTCGTATGCGCGATTGACCGCCTCCTTGGCCATCATCACCGCGGGCAGAGAGAAACCGGCGATGACCGTCGCGGCCTCGATGGCCTCGTCGAGTAGACGTTGCGCTTCCACGACTCGCGACACCAGCCCCGCACGCTCCGCCTCGCTCGCGTCCATCATGCGCGCTGTCAGGCACATGTCCATTGCCTTGGCCTTGGACACCGCGCGCGGCAGGCGCTGCGTGCCGCCCGCGCCGGGAATCACGCCGAGCTTGATTTCGGGCTGACCGAACTTGGCGGTGTCGGCGGCGATGACGATGTCGCACATCATCGCGAGTTCGCATCCGCCGCCCAGCGCGAATCCGGCGACCGCGGCGATGATCGGCTTGCGAATCGTGCGAATCGTCTCCCAATTGCGCGTGATGTAGTCGCCCTTGTAGACATCCATATAGGAATAGCTGGCCATCATGCCGATATCCGCGCCGGCCGCGAACGCCTTCTCGCTGCCCGTCAGCACGATCGCGCCGATGTCGTCGTCGGCGTCGAACGCCTTGAGCGCCGCGCCCAGCTCGTCCATCAGCGCGTCGTTGAGCGCATTCAGCGCTTTCGGACGGTTCAGCGTGATCAGCCCGACCCGACCGCGCGTCTCGATCAGCAGATTCTCGTAAGCCATTCGCTCCTCCTTGGATCCTCAGGTAAGCCCTAATGAAAAGACGTCGTCACAGCATCTCGATAATGCTAACATCACCAACCAACCGGTCGGTTAATTATTCGACCCGACACCTTTCCTCGTACTCTTCTCGCGACCATGACACATCCGCTATTCACGAAGCATGAAGCGACGCTCGACAAAGCGCTCGCAGCCATCGAAACGCGCGGCTACTGGAGCCCGTTCGCCGAAATGCCGAGCCCCAAAGTGTACGGGGAAACGGCCAGCGCCGACGGGGAGGCCGCGTTCAAGGCGCACATCGGCAAGACATTCGAACTCGATCAGCCTTCGACGGGCGAAACGGTCGGAGAAGAGCGGTCGCCGTTCGGCGTCGCGCTTGGCATCCGGTATCCGAAAGCCGATCCCGACGCGCTGATCCAGGCCGCAGCCAAAGCGCAATCCGGCTGGCGCGCCGCCGGCCCGCAGGCCTGGATAGGCGTGAGCCTCGAAATTTTGTCGCGTTTGAACCGCGCCAGTTTCGAGATCGCCTACAGCGTCATGCACACGACTGGCCAGGCATTCATGATGGCGTTTCAGGCGGGCGGCCCGCACGCACAAGACCGCGCGCTGGAAGCAGTCGTTTATGCGTGGGACCAGTTGCGCCGCATTCCCGCCGAAGCCCATTGGGAAAAACCGCAAGGCAAGAATCCGCCCCTCGCGATGCAGAAGCGTTTCTCCGTCGTCCCACGCGGCACCGGGCTCGTGCTCGGCTGCTGCACGTTCCCGACCTGGAACGGTTATCCGGGCATGTTCGCCGATCTCGCGACGGGCAACACCGTCATCGTCAAGCCGCACCCCGGCGCCATCCTGCCGCTTGCAATCACCGTGCGTATCGCGCGTGACGTGCTTCGCGAAGCGGGATTCGATCCGAACGTCGTCACTTTGCTGGCTACCGATCCGAACGACGGCGCGCTCGTTCAGGAACTCGCGGTGCGTCCTGAAATCAAGGTGATCGACTTCACCGGCAGCACGCAGAACGGCAACTGGCTCGAGCGCAACGCGCATCAGGCGCAGGTGTACACCGAAAAGGCGGGCGTCAATCAGATCGTCATCGATTCCGTGGATGACATGAAAGCCGTTGCGCGCAACATCGCCTTCTCGCTCGCGCTCTACTCCGGCCAGATGTGCACGGCGCCGCAAAACATCTACGTGCCGCGCGATGGCATCCGCACTGCCGAAGGCCAACTGAGCTTCGACGACGTCGCGAAAGCACTCGCGAACGCTGTCGAAAAGCTGGTATCCGATCCTGCTCGTGCTGTCGAATTCACGGGTGCGATCCAGAACGAGGGCGTCGTCGAGCGTGTCGCCGAAGCGCGCAAGCTCGGCAATGTGCTGCTCGACAGCCAATCGCTCGCGCACCCGGCATTTCCCAATGCCTGCATTCAAACGCCGCTCATGCTCAAACTCGACGCGCGCACCGACGAAACCAAATTCACGAAGGAATGGTTCGGCCCGATTTCGTTCGTCGTCGCAACCGATTCGACCGCGCAATCGCTGGAGCGCGCCGGTTCGATCGCGCGCACGCACGGCGCATTGACATTCTCGGTGTACAGCACCGACGACAAGGTGATCGAAGCCGCGCACGAAGCGGCGATCGAAGGCGGCGTCGCGCTCTCGATCAACCTTACCGGCGGTGTTTTCGTCAACCAGACGGCCGCGTTCTCGGACTTTCACGGCACCGGCGCGAACCCGGCGGCGAATGCCGCGCTTTCGGACGCGGCTTTCGTTGCCAACCGCTTCCGCGTGGTGCAAAGCCGGGTCCATGTTGCACCGAAGGCCGCATCGGCGGAAGTCGGCCAAACGGCATAAGCCGATCGACACAAAAGGTCGGGAGCCCGGATGGCCGTGCAAACGGCTTATGCCATTCGGCCTAATGGAAACGCGGCGGCCGCGCGGCTAGTATCGGCATGTATGGAATGCCGGCAAGCACGCGCCGCCGCGACCAGAATCGGGAATGAGGAGATGCAATGACAGAGAAGTCCGTGTTGTTCCATGTCGATGGCGAGACGCGCGTCGCGACATTGACGCTCAACCGTCCAGACAAGCTCAACAGCTTCACGCGCGAAATGCATCGCGAGTTGAATCAGGCGCTCACCGAGATCGAAGCGAGTCACACTCGCGCGCTCGTCATCACGGGCGCGGGTCGCGGATTTTGCGCGGGGCAGGATCTCGCGGATCTGGATTTCACGCCGGGTTCGATGTCGGATCTCGGCGATCTCATCGATGAGTACTTCAATCCTCTCGTGCGTCGGCTTCAGGCCATGCGGCTGCCGATCATCGCCGCCGTGAACGGCACGGCTGCCGGCGCGGGCGCGAATCTCGCGATGGCGTGCGACCTCATCGTTGCGGCGCGCTCGGCCAGCTTCATCCAGGCGTTCGTGAAGATCGGCCTCGTGCCCGATTCGGGCGGGACATGGCTCCTTCCGCGCCGCGTCGGCGAGGCACGCGCGCTCGGCCTCGCGCTGACGGGCGAAAAGCTTGGCGCTGAAAAGGCGGAGGCGTGGGGCATCGTCTGGCGCGTCGTCGATGACGCCGAACTGCAGCCCTCAGCGGCGCAACTAGCGGCCCAACTGGCGCAGCAACCGGCACGCGCGATCGTCGCGATCAAGCAGGCGATCCGCGCGAGCGCGAACAAGACGTTCGACGAGCAACTCGATCTCGAGCGCGATCTGCAACGCGAACTGGGCGCGTCGCCCGATTACATCGGAGGCGTCGCGGCGTTCAAGGAAAAACGCGCGCCGCGCTTCGAAGGTCTGTGACAACGGAAAACTGGAGACATCTGTGACGCCACAACAACTCGCGGAAGCCACAGCGAAGGCCATGTACGAATCGGACGCATGCACGCGCGCGCTCGGCATCGAACTGATCGAAGTCAGGCCCGGCTACGCGCGGCTGCAAATGGACGTACGCCCCGACTTCCTCAACGGCCATGCGATTTGCCACGGCGGCCTGATGTTCACGCTCGCGGATTCCGCATTCGCGTTCGCCTGCAATTCGTACAACATCAGCACGGTCGCGGCGGGCTGCTCGATCGAGTTTCTGCGTCCGGTGCAAGGCGGCGATCGCTTGACCGCCGAGGCGATCGAGCAAACCTTGAGCGGACGCACGGGCATCTACGATATCCGCGTGACGAATCGGGAAGGCGAACCGGTCGCGATGTTCCGCGGCAAGTCGGCTCAGATCCGAGGCACCGTGATCCCCGCATGACGGGACAGATTCAGTGGCGGACGCGGCATGAAAAGCCGCGCCGCTTAGTCAGCATCAAGGAGACAGCAATGACCACACCGCTGCCGCTCGATCCGATCGAGAAGGCGAGCCGCGACGAACTCACGTCGCTGCAGCTCGAGCGCCTCAAATGGTCGCTCAGACACGCTTATGAGAATTCGCCAGTCTATCGGCGCAAGTTCGACGAAGCGGGTGTCCATCCGGATGACGTCACGTCGCTTTCCGATCTCGCGCGCTTTCCGTTCACGACCAAGAAGGATCTGCGCGACAGCTACCCCTTCGGCATGTTCGCCGTTCCACAGGATCGCGTCTCGCGTATTCACGCGTCGTCCGGCACGACTGGCAAGCCGACCGTCGTCGGATATACGGCGCAGGATATCGACAACTGGGCGAACCTCGTCGCGCGCTCGATCCGGGCGGCTGGCGCGCGACGCGGCGACAAGGTACACGTGAGTTACGGCTACGGTCTCTTCACTGGCGGACTCGGCGCGCACTACGGCGCCGAACGAGCGGGACTGACCGTCATTCCTTTCGGCGGCGGCCAGACCGAGAAGCAGGTGCAACTGATTCAGGACTTCCGGCCGGACATCATCATGGTCACGCCGAGCTATATGCTCTCGATCGCCGATGAACTGGAGCGTCAAGGCATCGATCCGGCAGGTTGCTCGCTGCGCATCGGCATCTTCGGCGCGGAGCCGTGGACCAACGACATGCGTCGCGCGATCGAAACGCGCATGGGTATCGACGCCGTCGACATTTACGGGCTATCGGAAGTGATGGGGCCGGGCGTGGCATCCGAATGCGCGGAGACCAAGGACGGCCCGACGATCTGGGAGGATCACTTCTATCCCGAGATCATCGATCCGGACACCGGCGAAGTGCTGCCCGACGGCGAATTTGGCGAACTCGTGTTCACCTCGCTCACGAAGGAAGCGCTGCCGATCATCCGCTATCGAACGCGTGATCTGACGCGCCTCCTGCCCGGCACCGCTCGCACGATGCGCCGCATGGAAAAAATCACCGGCCGCTCGGACGACATGATGATCGTGCGCGGCGTCAACGTCTTCCCGACGCAGATCGAAGAGCTGCTGCTCAAACGCCCGGTACTCGCGCCGCACTATCAGATCGTGCTCACCAAGGAAGGCCCGCTCGACGTTCTCACGCTGAACGTCGAACCATGCCCGGAATCTGCGCCGGATATCGCAGCGCTCGAGAGCGCGAAGTCCGCGCTGGCCTACGACATCAAGGCGCTGATCGGCGTCAGCGCAGTGGTGAACGTGCTCGCGGTGAACGGCATTGAACGTTCGGTCGGCAAGGCGCGCCGCGTGATCGATCGGCGCAACATCGCGTCGTGATGTGAAAAAGCTCGCGAGCCATGACGGCCGCGAGCTTTCGATAACGCGATTGAAGGCGCGCGGGAATCAGGAGTTCGGCAGCAGCAGCCACATACGGCCGCCCTGTTTCATGCGTCCGGCGAGATCGCCGGCATCGTCGCCGAGACCCCAGAAATAATCTGCGCGCACGCCGCCCTTGATCGCCGTGCCGGTGTCCTGCGCGAACACGAGGCGATTCATCGGCTGGTTGCTGAGCGGACGCGTCGTCTGCAAGAACACCGGCGTTCCGAGCGGAATCGCGGCGGGATCGACGGCGATCGAACGTTCGGGCGTCAACGGTACGCCCAGCGCGCCGACTGGGCCATCGCCGAGGCTCGCCGGCATCGTTTCGTTCGCGGGCATCTCGCGGAAAAAGACGAATCGCGGATTCACGTCCAGCAATGCATCGACGCGCGCCGGATTCGCCTTGGCCCACGCCTTGATGCCTTGCATCGTCGCCTGCGCGGGCGTGAGTTCGCCGCGATCGAGCAGTTCCTTGCCGATCGACCGATACGGCTGATTGTTCGTGCCGCCGAAACCGACCCGCATCACGCCGCCGTCTTCCATGACGACGCGCCCCGAACCTTGCACCTGCAGAAAGAAGGCCTCGATCGGGTCGTCGACCCACACGAGTTCATTGCCGTTCAAGGCGCCCGAACGTTCGAGCTGCGCGCGCGCGGGCAACGCGGAGCCGGGCTTGTACCGATACGGCCAGCGATACAGCGCGTACTGATACACGCCGTGACGCGTGCGCGATCCGCGCAGAAGCGGCTCGTAATAACCGGTGACGAGACCGTCGAGGGTGCCGTCGGTGTTCGAAAGCTGGAACGGCGTGAAATAGGTTTCGAAGAAGCTGCGCGCCGCCGACATATCGAGGTCGTCCAGACGCACCGCCGCCGCACACGCCTTCTGCCAGTTGGCCTGCCGCGCGAGCCGGCTGCAATTCTGCCGCAGCGCGGCGGTCGCGCCGATCAGCGAATCGTCCTGCCAGCCGGGCACCTGCTGCCAGCTCACCGCCGTGAGGCGCGAGGCAGCGCGCTGGCCCGGCACGATCGGCGTGCCGGTCGCCGTGGCCGGCCCCGGCTTCACATAGTTACTGCCGCCGCACGAGGCGAGCAGGACAGCGGCTGAAATCGATGCGGCCCAAGCCGCTGCTCGCGCGATGGGCCGCGCGAAACGCATACAATGCTCGTTCTTGATGGGAACCGCCATGTCTGATCTGTTCGACGAATATCCAATGCTTATTTTTGCGCTCGAGTCGATCGTGGCGCTCGCCTTGCTGATCTTCATCGTCGTATGGACGGCATCGGGCAAGAAGAAAAACCAGAATCGCACGAACGATCCGGTTAAACGCCGCTGATTCGCGCAGAGCGCCGCCGCTTCTGGCTCAGTGGAGCGTGCGCGGCATATGCAGTGCGAATTCCGCTACGGGCGCCTCGAAGCGCTCGCCGTCCTCCGCCACGCAGAAATACTCGCCGCGCATCGTGCCGACCGGCGTCGCGATCACAGCCCAGCTCGTGTACTCAAACTGTTCGCCCGGCGGCAGAAGCGGTTGGTGCCCGACCACGCCGAGCCCCTTCACTTCCTGCACGTGATCGTTGCTGTCGGTGATGATCCAGTGCCGCGAAATCAATTGCGCCGCGACCTGGCCTGTGTTGCGAATCGTCAGCGTGTAGGCGAATGCGTACTGCTTGCTATCCGGGTCGGACTGATCCGGCAAATAGCGCGTCTCCACGGAAACGCTGAATTCGTACTGGCTCATCGTTGTTCCAATTTCCATTCGATTGGCCGCTGCGCCGCCAGACAGACGCGCGCGGGCGCGCCGCTATTGGTCTGGCATTCTGCTTGATGCGCGCGGCGCCCGCAATACGATTGGCGCCCGGCGACCACATCGGCGCGCGTTCCGTTAGCCGTTCGGACGAAGGACTCGAAGGAAAACGCGGGTTAAAATCATGCCTTTACGTCGCTACCCGCACACGTCCATGGCGCAATTCCACATCGCTCCCAGCATCCTGTCCGCCGACTTTTCCCGCCTCGGCGAGGAAGTCCGCAACGTCGTCGCCGCCGGCGCCGACTGGATCCACTTCGACGTCATGGACAACCACTACGTTCCGAATCTGACGATCGGGCCGTTGGTGTGCGAAGCCATCCGCCCGCACGTGGACGTTCCCATCGACGTGCATCTGATGGTGCGTCCCGTCGACCGCATCGTGCCCGATTTCGCGAAGGCCGGCGCCAATACGATCAGTTTTCATCCGGAAGGTTCGGATCATATCGATCGCACGTTGTCGCTCATCCGCGATCACGGCTGCAAGGCGGGACTCGTGTTCAATCCCGCGACATCGCTTAATTATCTCGATCACGTGATGGACAAGGTCGATCTCGTGCTCATCATGTCGGTGAATCCCGGGTTCGGTGGACAGTCGTTCATTCCCGAGGCGCTCAACAAGCTGCGCGAGGCGCGCGCGCGCATCGACGCGTACCGCGATCGCACGGGCCGCGAGATTCATCTCGAGGTCGATGGCGGCGTCAAGGTCGATAACATCGCGGAAATCGCGGCGGCCGGCGCGGATTCGTTCGTCGCGGGATCGGCGATCTTCGGCAAGCACGACTACAAGGCAGTGATCGACGCGATGCGCGCCGAACTGGCGAAAGTCGAATCGGGAGCGCAAGCATGAGCGAGATCGCAGCGACGCCGGCGCCTTTCGTGAATCGTCCGATCCGCGCGGCGATCATCGATCTCGACGGCACGATGGTCGACACCGCCGACGATTTCGTCGCCGCACTGAACGCCATGCTCGCGCGCATTCCGCTCGAGCCACCGGTCACGCGCGAAGAAGTCACGGGTTACGTTGGCAAGGGTTCGGAAAATCTGATTCGCAGCGTACTCGCCGTGCGGCTGTCGCCGTCGCAAGCGGCCGCGCAATTCGACGACGCGCTGGCGATCTACCAGAGCGAATACGCGAAGGTCAACGGCAAGCATTCCACGCTCTTTCCGGACGTGAAGGAAGGCCTCGAAGCGATGCGCGAAAGCGGCGTCGCGCTCGCGTGCGTGACGAACAAGCCGCATCGGTTCGCCGTGGAGCTACTCACGCACTTCGGCATCGCAGACTACTTCAAGGTGATTCTCGGCGGCGACTCGCTGCCCGCGAAGAAGCCCGACCCGCTGCCGATGCTCACCGCGTGCGAACGGCTGGACGTCCTGCCGCGCGAGACCGTGGCGGTCGGCGACTCGGAAAACGATGCGCTCGCGGGGCGTGCGGCAGGCCTCGCAACCTTGACCGTTCCGTACGGTTACAACCATGGGAAGCCTGTACGGTCCGTGAAATCGGATGGTATAGTTTCCTCGCTGCGCACCGCAGCATCGGCGATTGCCGCCACATTGGCGCCGCCGGACACCACACTGACTGAATAAGCCCATCCATTCATGTTTCTCAACAGAAAACGGAGTCTGAGCAGCATCGACCGGGGAGCCTGGCCCTGGCGTCGCTGGTCGCGCTAACCTCGCCCGAGGTGCGCTGAAGCCATCATGTGTGATCGCGCTTCAGCATCCGTTTTTTGTTTCGCTGCCGTTCCCGCGCCGTTCCTGTTGAATCGCCGTATATCGAGCCTCGCTCACGCACGCGTCGTGTAGTGCCGCGAGTCGTCCTGTCCGCTTCTGCAGATCGAAGCGGCGGGGCCGTCGTATGCGATCATCACGGGATTCGACCGACCGCAGCGCCCTGCACTCCCCGACGCCGCGCCAACCTTCGAAGCGCGCGTCGCTCAAGGATCGCAACATGACCGAACTCGAATTCCAATCGCTGGCGAACGAAGGCTTCAACCGCATTCCGCTCATCGCCGAAGCCCTCGCCGACCTCGAAACTCCGCTCTCGCTCTATCTCAAGCTCGCGCAGACCGAGCGCAACGGCGCCAACTCGTTCCTGCTGGAATCCGTCGTCGGCGGCGAACGCTTCGGGCGTTACTCGTTCATCGGGCTGCCGGCGCGCACGATCGTCAGCGTGCAGAACGGCAAGACGCAAGTCGTGACCGACGGCAACGTCGTCGAAACGGACGAAGGCGATCCGCTTGCGTTCATCGAGCGATATCAGAAGCGCTTCAAAGTGGCGACGCGCCCCGGCCTGCCGCGTTTCTGCGGCGGTCTCGCGGGTTACTTCGGCTATGACGCGGTGCGCTACATCGAAAAGAAGCTCGCGCACAGCGCGCCGCCCGACGATCTCAATTTGCCCGATATTCAACTGCTGCTGACCGAAGAAGTCGCGGTCATCGACAACCTCGCGGGCAAGCTCTACCTCATCGTCTACGCTGATCCGACGAAGCCCGAAGCGTACGCAAAGGCGAAGCATCGTCTGCGCGAACTGCGCGCGCGTCTGCGCGTGACGGTTCAGCCGCCGGTGACGTCGGCGAGCGTGCGCACCGAAACATTCCGCGAGTTCAAGAAGGACGACTATCTGAACGCCGTGCGCAAGGCGAAGGAATACATCGCGGCGGGCGAGCTGATGCAGGTGCAGGTCGGCCAGCGGCTCGTCAAGCCGTTCCGCGACAACCCGCTCTCGCTGTATCGCGCGCTGCGTTCGCTGAATCCGTCGCCGTACATGTATTACTACAACTTCGGCGGCGACGTGCATGTGGTCGGCGCGTCGCCGGAAATTCTCGTGCGTCAGGAGAAGCGCGCCGACGATCGCATCGTGACGATCCGTCCGCTCGCCGGCACGCGTCCGCGCGGCAATACGCCCGAGCGCGATGCCGAACTCGCCACCGAACTGCTGAACGATCCGAAAGAAGTCGCCGAGCACGTGATGCTGATCGATCTCGCCCGCAACGACGTGGGCCGCATCGCGAAGACGGGTTCGGTCGCGGTGACGGACAAGCTGATCATTGAAAAATATTCGCACGTGCAGCACATCGTCAGTTCGGTCGAAGGCAAGCTCAAGGAAGACATGAACAACTTCGACGTGCTGCGCGCCACGTTCCCCGCCGGCACGCTGTCCGGCGCGCCGAAAGTCCGCGCGATGGAACTCATCGACGAACTGGAGCCGATCAAGCGCGGGCTGTACGGCGGCGCCGTCGGTTATCTGTCGTTCAGCGGCGAAATGGATCTGGCCATCGCGATCCGCACCGGCCTGATTCACAAAGGCAATCTCTACGTTCAGGCGGCTGCGGGCGTCGTCGCCGATTCCGTGCCCGAATCCGAATGGCAGGAAACGGAGAACAAGGCGCGCGCCGTGTTGCGCGCCGCCGAGCAAGTGCAAGACGGCCTCGACAGCGACTTCTGAGGAGACAAGACCATGCTGCTGATGATCGACAATTACGATTCCTTCACCTACAACCTGGTCCAGTACTTCGGCGAACTCGGCGAGGACGTGCGCACCTATCGCAACGACGAAATCACGCTCGACGAAATCGCGAAGCTCAATCCCGAGCGCATCTGTCTTTCGCCGGGACCGAGCAATCCGCAACACGCAGGCATCACGCTCGACGTGCTGCGCGAGTTTTCCGGCAAGCTGCCGATTCTCGGCGTCTGTCTTGGCCATCAGGCGATTGGCGAAGCCTTCGGCGGACGTGTCGTGCGCGCGCAGACCATCATGCACGGCAAAGTCAGTCAGATCGAGACAGACTGCAAAGGCGTGTTCTCCGATCTCCCCAAACACTTCAACGTGACGCGCTATCACTCGCTGGCAATTGAACGCGAGTCTTTGCCCGACTGTCTCGAAGTGTCCGCATGGACGCCTGACGGTGAAATCATGGGTGTTCGTCACCGTGAACTGGAAGTGGAAGGCGTGCAGTTCCATCCGGAATCGATTCTTTCCGAGCACGGCCACGCGCTGCTCGAAAACTTCGTGAAAAACTCTTCGACCGGAAAGCGGGCCTGACGATATGACCATCACGGCACAAGAAGCGCTGCAACGCACGATCGAGCATCGCGAAATCTTTCACGACGAAATGCTGCATCTGATGCGCCAGATCATGCGCGGCGAGATGTCGCCCGTCATGGCTGCCGCGATCATCACCGGCTTGCGCGTGAAGAAGGAAACCATCGGCGAAATCGCGGCGGCCGCGACGGTCATGCGCGAGTTCGCGAATCACGTCGAAGTGGCGGACAACTCGAATTTCGTCGATATCGTCGGCACGGGCGGCGACGGCTCGCACACGTTCAACATCTCCACGGCGTCGATGTTCGTCGCGGCGGCGGCGGGCGCGAAGGTCGCGAAGCACGGCAATCGCGGCGTGTCGAGCAAATCGGGCAGCGCGGACGTGCTCGAAGCGCTCGGCGTGAACATCGATCTGACACCGGAACAAGTGGCCGCTTCCATTGCCGAAACGGGCATGGGCTTCATGTTCGCGCCGAACCATCATCCGGCGATGAAGAACATCGCGCCCGTGCGCCGCGAACTCGGCGTGCGGACCATCTTCAACATTCTCGGGCCGCTGACCAATCCGGCGAGCGCGCCGAATCAGCTTCAGGGTGTATTTCACGAAGACCTCGTCGGCATTCAGGTGCGCGTGATGCAGCGTCTCGGCGCGAAGCACGTGCTCGTCGTCTACGGCAAGGACGGCATGGACGAAGTGTCGCTCGGCGCGGCGACGCGCGTCGGCGAACTGAAGAACGGCGAAGTGACCGAGTACGAGATCCATCCGGAGGACTTCGGCCTTCAGATGGTGTCGAACCGCTCGCTGAAGGTGCAGGACGCGCAGGAATCGAAGGCGATGCTGCTCGGCGCGCTGAACAACAAGGCGGGCGTCGCGCGCGAGATCGTCACATTGAACGCGGGAACGGCGCTCTATGCTGCGGATATCGTCGATTCGATCGACGCGGGCATGGCCGCCGCGCGCGAAGCGATCGAAAGCGGCGCGGCGCGCGAGAAGATCGAGACGCTCGTGAAGTTCACGCAGCAATTCGCGAAGAAATAACGGAAGCCAATCATGAGTGACATTCTGGATCGCATCATCGCGGTGAAGCGCGAAGAGGTTCGCGCCGCCGAACAAAGCGCGCCGCTCGAAGAGTTGAAGCTCGAAGCGAGCGCGCGCGATTTGCGCGATTTTGTCGGCGCGTTGCGCGCGAAGCACGCCGAGGGCAAGGCAGCCGTGATTGCCGAAGTGAAGAAGGCGAGTCCGTCCAAAGGCGTGTTGCGCGAGAACTTCGTGCCCGCCGAGATTGCACGCTCGTACGAGAAAGGCGGCGCCGCGTGCCTTTCCGTGCTGACCGACGTGCAGTTCTTCAAAGGCAGCGTCGCGTATCTGGAGGAGGCGCGCGCCGCGTGCAGCCTGCCGGTTCTGCGCAAGGACTTCATCGTCGATCCTTATCAGATCATGGAAGCGCGCGCGATGGGCGCGGACTGCATCCTGCTGATCGCCGCCGCGCTCGAACTTTCGCAGATGCAGGATCTCGAAGCGTACGCGCATTCGCTCGGGCTCGCGGTGCTGGTCGAAGTGCACGATGCCGACGAACTGCGCGACGCGCTCACGCTGAAAACGCCGCTCATCGGCATCAACAACCGCAATCTGCGCACGTTCGAGACGACGATCGACACGACCATCGGCATGCTCGAACAAGTGCCGGACGACCGTATCGTCGTGACGGAATCCGGCATTCTGTCGCGCGTCGATGTCGACCGGCTGCGCGCGATGCGCGTGCATACGTTCCTCGTCGGCGAAGCGTTCATGCGCGCCGACGATCCGGGCGCGGAACTCGCGCGCATGTTTTTCTGATTTCATCGACAGGAATCGCATGGGCATCGAACGGGAACTGAAACTCTCGCTCGCGCCGTCGCAGCACGACGACGTCGCGCGCTTTTTCGACGAACGCACCGGCGCGGGCAAGCCGATCGCGCTTGCCAACGTCTACTTCGACACGCCCGACTGCGCGCTCGCGAAGGCGAAGGCCGCGCTGCGCCTGCGCCGCACGCCTGAGCAATGGCTGCAGACGTTCAAGACGCTCGGCAAGTCGGTCGCGGGTTTGAGCAATCGGCACGAGTGGGAATTGCCTGTGCAAGGCGATGCGCTCGAAATCGACGCGCTCATCGCCGCCTGCGACAACGACGTCGCGCGTGACGCGCTGGAACGCGCGGCGCCCGACCTCATCGCGCTATTCAAGACCGACTTCAGGCGCATCGTGTGGGACATCGAGCGCGAAGGATCGCATATCGAAGTCGCGCTCGATCACGGCAAGATCACCGCCGAAGTCGACGGTGAAACGCGCCGCGCCGACATCAGCGAGTTGGAACTGGAACTGAAGTCCGGCGAGGAGAGCGCGCTTTCGATGCTCGCGGCGGAATTGCGCGGCGCGTTTCCCGAGATCGTTCCAGAAGATCAAAGCAAGGCTCAGCGCGGCTATCTGCTGCGCGAGCCGCGCGAAGGCAAGAACCGCAACGCATGAACCAGCAGCCGTCTCTATTCGCCGATAGCGAAGCCGCGAACGCGCTGTCGGCGTTCACGACGCTCGAAAGTCAATTCGACGCGCTGCCCGCCGACTGGCGCCGTCATCTGAAGCCGTTCATCGACAGCAAGCACTACGCGGCGCTGTGCGCGTTCGTCGATGCCGAGCGCGCCGCCGGCAAGACCGTCTATCCCGCCGATGTCTTCCGTGCGCTGCGCCTGACGAGCCCCGCCGACGTTAAAGTCGTGATCCTCGGACAAGACCCGTATCACGGCGAGGACAAGGGCGCGCCGCAAGCCCACGGCCTCGCGTTTTCGGTGCCCGCGCCCGTGCGCCCGCCGCCGTCCTTGCGCAACATCTTCAAGGAGATTCACGCGAGCCTCGGTTTTCCCGCGCCTGCGCACGGCTGTCTCGATTCCTGGGCGAAGCAGGGCGTGCTGCTGCTGAACACGTCGCTGACCGTCGAGCGCGATAAAGCCGGAAGCCACGCGAAACGCGGCTGGGAGCAATGCACGGACACGCTGATCCACGAAATGGCGCAGCGTCACGACGGGCTGGTATTCATGCTGTGGGGCTCGCATGCGCAGGCAAAACGCGGTTTGATCGAAGGCACCGGGAAGGCGCATTGCGTGCTGGAGGCGGCACATCCGTCGCCGTTGTCGGCTTATCGCGGATTCTTCGGCTGCGGACACTTCGCGCTCGCCAACGACTATCTGACCAAGCATGGGCGCGAGCCGATCGACTGGCGTCTGCCCGCCACGCCCGAATTGCTCGCCTGAAATGCAAAAAACCCCGCGTCTGCGGGGTTTTTTGCTTGCAACGTGATCACTTACACAGCGGCGATCGCCTCACGCGCCGACGCCAGCGCCGCGCCCGCCGCTTCCGGTCCCATGTTCAGTCCTTCGGCGTAGATAAAGCTCACGTCGGTCATGCCGAGGAAGCCGAGGAACGTCTTGAGGAACGGCGTCTGCGAATCGTTCGGCGTGCCTGCGTACTTGCCGCCGCGCGCCGACACCACGTACACCTTCTTGCCCTTCACGAGACCTTCCGGGCCGTTCGCCGTGTAGCTGAACGTGATGCCGGCTCGCGCGATCCAGTCGAAATAGGTCTTCAATTGCGACGAAATGCCGAAGTTGTACAGCGGCGCCGCGATCACGACGATGTCCGCAGCCTGCAATTCAGCGATCAGCGCTTCGCTCTTTGCGTTGATCGCGGCTTGTTCCGCGGTGCGCTGATCGGCGGGCGTGAAGAACGCGCCGAGCGTCGCGTCGTCGAGATGCGGCAGCGCGTCGCCCAGCAGATTGCGAACGACCACGTTCGCGCCCGGATTGCTTTGTTGCAGCTTCGCGGTCAGTTCGTCGGCGAGCAACGTCGATTGAGCGCCTTGCGAACGGGCGGCGGAGTTGATTTGCAGAATCGTCGTCATGATGGCTTCCAGTCTCTGTGAGGTTTCGGGCGCTCGGGGCGTCCGGCTTGGAAGCATTCTTCGTTTTTCGACGTCCGAGAAAAAGCCGTCCGGTCGTGACGGATCGTTGCATCGGTAGAACAATCCGCCACGTCTTGCGTCGATCAACCTCTCAGCCAGCGCTCGCGCCATTGTTTCGACGGGCCGCGGCCGTCGATTGCCGTCAGCACGTAGCGCGCGACTTCCGGACCGTCGAGCTTCACTTCGGCGCGGCGCAGCTCGTCGCGGCGGAACGCATGTACTTCGACCTTCGCGCCCGGCAGATAACGCGACAGCAGCGCGTCGAGATTCGAGCCGGTGACGCGCAGCCCGTCGATCGCGACGAGCACGTCGCCCGCCGACAAGCCCGCTTTCTGCGCCGCGCTGCCTTCGTGCACCACGGCCAGCGTGCAATCCGCGCCGCCGCGCACGCGCGCGCCGAGCGACGGCTTCACGGACGCGCCGTTGCCCGGCACATCGGCCGCGAGCGCGATGCCGAACGGCTCTAAGAGCGCATCGAGCGGCAGATCGCGGGTGCCGCGCACGCCGTCGCGGAACAGCGAGCGCAAATCCGCGCCGGTCGCTTCGGCGAAAAGCGCTTCGACGTCGTCCTCGCGGATGCCGCGCGCCTTGCCGTTGTAGAACTCGCGGCCGTAGCGCTGCCACAAAAGACGCATCACGTCGTCGAGCGATTTGCGGTTGCCGGTCTGCGCGCGAATCGACAGATCGAACGCCAGCGCAACGAGCGAGCCTTTCTGGTAGTAACTGACGATCGCGTTCGGCGCGTTCTCGTCGGCGCGGTAGTACTTGACCCAGGCGTCGAACGAGCTTTGCGCGACGGATTGCTTGAGACGCCCCGTGCCGCGCAGCACGCCACCGATCGTCTTGCCGAGCAGGTTGAAGTAGTCGCCCGCCGAAATGAGGCCGCTGCGCACGAGCATCAGATCGTCGTAGTAAGACGTGAAGCCTTCGAAGAGCCACAGGAGCGTCGTGTAGTTTTCCTGCGAAAGGTCGTACGGCGCGAACGCCGCCGGCTTGATGCGCTTCACGTTCCACGTATGGAAGTATTCGTGGCTGCACAAACCGAGATACGTGCGATAACCCTCGGTCGTTTCCGGGCGTCCCTGCACCGGCAGATCGGTGCGATTGCAGATCAGCGCCGTCGATGCGCGGTGCTCGAGGCCGCCGTATCCATCGCTGACGGCAACGGTCATGAACACGTAGCGATCCACAGGCGCCTTCTTCGTGCGCGGTTCGAACAGCGCGATCTGCGCTTCGCAGACGCGCTTCAGATCCGCGGCGAGCCGGTTCATGTCGAGATTGAGGACGCGGCCCGAAATGACGATGTCGTGCTTCACGCCATGCGCGATGAAGCTGCCGAGCGCAAATTCGCCGAGCGTGACGGGATAATCGACGAGCTCGTCGTAGTTCGCCGCCTCGTACGCGCCGAAGCCGTAGCGCTTCGTGCCGCGCGCTTCGGAAAGCGCCGTCGCGACGCGCCAGTTGCGGTACGCGCCGCCCTGCGGCGGTTCGATATCGACGATGCAAGGCGCATCCGACTGCCCTTCCACCGCGAGAAAGGTGCTCGTGCCGTTGAAGAAACCGACGGTGTCGTCGAGATGCGCGGCGCGCACCGACATGTCCCACGCATAGACCTCGTAGCGCAGCGTGAGCGGGCCTTCGGCGGGCGCGGCCTGCCACGCGTGCTTGTCGATTTTTTCGATGGCGATCTTGCGGCCCGCCGCGCTGAACGCCTGCAACGTCACGATGTTGCGCGCGAACTCGCGGATCATGTAGCTGCCGGGAATCCACACCGGCAGCATGAAACGCTGGCCGGCCGGATCGGGAACGGCGACGGTGAGCGTCACTTCGAATAGATGCGCGGCGGGATTTTTAGGAACGATGCGGTAGCGCACGGGCTGCACCGTTTGCATGAGCGTAGTCATCTCGATGTCCTTTCTTCTTGTTCTGGGCGCGCTCCGATCGTGAATGCGCGCGCCCGGGTCTGCCTTCTTTACGCCGCGCTTTCGCGAAAGCGGGGCCGTAAAAACGCAGGAGGCGCATGACGCGCCTCCTTTCTCGTTTCGACTTCGCGCTCAGCGCACCGCGGACAGTTCCTTCTCGAGCCGGTCGGCGGGCACGGCACCCGGCAGACGATGCCCATCCGCGAGAAATACGGTCGGCGTGCCGGTGACGTTCATCGAGCGGCCGAGCTTCAGATTCTTGTCGATGGCGGTCGTATCGCACGATGCCGACGCGCTCGGCGCCTTGTGATCGAGCATCCAGCTTTCCCACGACACGCCGCGATCCTTCGCGCACCAGATCGACTTCGACTTGGCCGTCGAATCCGGCGAAAGCACCGGATAGAGGAACGTGTACACGGTCACGTTATCGATGGACTTCAACGTCGATTCGAGCTGCTTGCAGTACGGGCAGTTCGGGTCGGAGAACACGGCGATCTTGCGGCTGCCGTTGCCCTTCACGACTTTCACCGCGTTTTCGAACGGCAGTTTCGCGAAATCGATCTTGTTGGTTTCCGAAAGCCGCGCCTCGGTGAGATTCCTGCTGCTGCGCGTATCGACGAGATCGCCGATCAGCACGTAGTTGCCGCTTGCATCGCTGTAGACGATCTGCGAGCCGAGATTGACTTCGTAGAGACCGGCGATCGGCGTCTTTTCGATGCTCTTGATGGTCGCGTCACCCATGCGCGCTTCGAGGGTCGACTTGATCTTGTCGATGGTCTGATCGGCCTGCGCGGAGCAGCCGATGCCGAACGTCACGGCGAGCGCCGCGGCCGTCGCGAGGGCGAATCGAAAGGTGGTTTTCATGCGGTTTCCTGTATGTCGCGCGGCATCGCGCTCATGGAGTGAGATTGTTTCAGCCGAGCGCCGCAGACACCAGCCAGCGCTTGATGAGCGGCTGCGCGCCGACGAACGCCATGCCGGTGTTGCGGACCGCGCGCGCGAGCGTGCCCGGCACGGCGAAGAGCCGCTGCAGGCCGTCGGTCGCGAACATCAGCTTCTGGATGTCTTCGCGGCGCGCGCGTTCGTAGCGGCGCAACAGGATCGGATCGCCCAGATCGCGGAACGACTCCTTGTTCGCGATGACATCCGCGAGCGCGGCCACGTCGCGAAGGCCGAGGTTCATGCCTTGCCCCGCGAGCGGATGAATCAGATGCGCGGCATCGCCGACGAGCGCGACGCGCGGCGCGATGAGCTTGTCGACGGTCTGCAGGCCGAGCGGAAAACCCTGCGCGGGCGTCACGCAATCGAGCGTGCCGAGCGTGTTCTGAGTGGCCTGTTCGACGTGCGCCGCGAGTTGCGCGGGATCGAGCGCGAGCAGTTCGTCGGCGTGCTCGGTGCGCGCGGACCAGACGAGCGAAACGTGATCGCCCGGCAGCGGCAGCAGCGCGATGATTTCGGTATCGCGGAACCATTGATACGCCGTTTCGCCGTGCGGCTTTTCGGCCTTGAAATTGGCGACGACGCCCGTTTGCCGATAATCCCGCCGGTTCATCTTCGCGCCCATCTGCGCGCGGACCCACGAATGCGCGCCATCCGCGCCGACGATCAGGTCCGTCTCCAGCATGTCGCCGCTCGCGAGCGCGACGTGCGCGGCGCCGGATTCGACCGTCATGCCGTGCGCGCGCGATTCGAACCACGACAGACTCGGCGAAAAGCGCAACGCGGCATCGAGCGATTGTTCGATCAGCGACGATTCCACGATCCACGCGAGCTGCGGCACCGACGCCTGAAAGGCGGAAAAATGCAGTTCCGCGTGGGCATCGCCGAAAACGCGCATGTCGAAGACGGGACCGAGCCGCGCGCGATCGAGCGCCTGCCAGACGCGCAGCCGTTCCAGCAGCGCCTGCGAACTCGACGACAGCGCGTAGATGCGCGAATCGAACGCCGCGCCCGGCGGCAGCCCGGCGGCCTGCGGCGCGACGAGCGCCGTGCGCAGCCCGGATTGCGCGAGCGCAAGCGCGGCGGTCTTGCCGACGAGCCCGCCACCGACGACGACCGCGTGAAATTTGAGGGGATGCGAAGTCATCCGGGCATTATAGCCGCGGGGTTCCATGGGGTTTCGGGGCCGCGGGCGGCGTTTCGGCACGGCGGCGCGGCGGTACAATAGCGGTTTGCCTGGCCGCCGGACGCGGCCGCGGCGTGGCGGGCGGTCCTCGCCCGCGCATTGCGCACCAATTTTGACGAAACCTGCGCGGCCCGCGCCGTCTTACCAGTTCGAAGGATTCCATGAGCCTCCAATGCGGCATCGTCGGCTTGCCTAACGTCGGCAAGTCCACACTATTCAATGCTTTGACCAAGGCGGGTATCGCCGCGGAAAACTATCCGTTCTGCACGATCGAGCCGAACGTCGGCGTGGTAGAAGTGCCGGATGCGCGCCTGACCGCGCTCGCCGAGATCGTGAAGCCCGAGCGCATCCTGCCGGCGGTGGTCGAATTCGTCGATATCGCGGGACTCGTTGCGGGCGCGTCGAAGGGCGAAGGTCTGGGCAACCAGTTCCTCGCGAACATCCGCGAAACGGACGCGATCACCCACGTCGTGCGCTGCTTCGAAGACGACAACGTGATTCACGTCGCGGGCAAGATCGATCCGATCGCGGATATCGAAGTCATCAACACGGAACTCGCGCTGGCCGATCTCGCGACGGTCGAGAAGGCGCAAGCGCGTTATTCGAAGGCGGCGAAGTCAGGCAACGACAAGGAAGCGATCAAGCTCGTCGCCGTGCTGGAAAAGGTGCGCGCGCAGCTCGACCAGGCGAAGCCGGTGCGCGGCCTTTCGCTTTCGGAGGAAGAACTGCTGCTCATCAAGCCGTTCTGCCTGATTACGTCGAAACCGACGATGTACGTCGCGAACGTGAAGGACGACGGCTTCGAGAACAACCCGTATCTCGACATGGTGCGCAAGCACGCGGAAGCGGAGAACGCGCCGGTGGTCGCGGTGTGCGCGGCGATCGAAGCGGAAATCGCCGATCTCGACGATGCCGACAAGCAGGAATTCCTCGCGGATATGGGCATGGACGAGCCGGGGCTGAATCGCGTGATTCGTGCGGGTTTCAAGCTGCTCGGCTTGCAGACGTATTTCACGGCGGGTGTGAAAGAAGTGCGCGCGTGGACGATTCATATCGGCGATACGGCGCCTCAGGCGGCCGGCGCCATTCACACCGATTTCGAGCGTGGGTTCATTCGCGCTCAGACCATTTCGTTCGATGACTACGTTCAGTACAAGGGCGAGCAAGGGGCGAAGGAAGCCGGAAAGATGCGGGCCGAAGGGAAGGAATATGTCGTGCATGACGGGGATGTCATGAACTTCTTGTTCAACGTCTGACGCGATCGTAAAGAACCGTCAAGCTGCTTGTGTCGTAGAGCGGAGTGTCTTTTCATAGGCACTCCGCTTTTTTATTGCGCGGACGAGGCAGCGCGGCGACGCGCATCCGATTAGAACAAAGAGACAAAATCAAAATATGCAGAGACATGCACTGCGCGCATTCGCGATCACCACACTCATCGCGGCGAGCATCTTCAGTACACCCGACGCCTTCGCCTATCGCGGCAACCAATACGAAAATCAACCGCAACCCGACGAGTCAGACCTCTCCAACCACGGGCACTACATCAACCACGACGGCAACGTCGTCCACTCGCCGGCGCACTCACGTTCCGGCAATGTCCCGGCAGGCGCGACGGCCCAATGCCGCGACGGTTCCTACAGTTTCAGCCAGCATCACAGCGGCACGTGCTCGCGGCACGGCGGGGTCGCGAGCTGGCAGTGAGCGTTTGCGCCGCGAAGTACAATGCCATGTAATCCCGCCCACGCAATCCGCGCCGGCGGGAACGCGCAAAACGCGCCACTGAACATCCTCGCGCGCCGAATCCGGGCGCCCCGCATTCATCCATCCAGCTAGGACAACATGGCCCAATACGTCTTCACCATGAACCGCGTCGGCAAGATCGTCCCGCCGAAGCGTCAGATCCTGAAAGACATCTCCCTCTCGTTCTTCCCCGGCGCGAAAATCGGTCTGCTCGGCCTGAACGGTTCCGGCAAGTCCACGCTCATCCGCATCATGGCCGGCGTCGACAAGGACATCGAAGGCGATGCCACGCCGATGCCCAACCTGAACATCGGCTATCTGCCGCAGGAGCCGCAGCTCGATCCGCAGCAGACCGTGCGTCAGGCCGTCGAAGAAGGTCTCGGCGATGTCTTCCAGGCGCAAAAGAAGCTCGACGAAATCTACGCCGCCTACGCCGAACCCGACGCCGACTTCGACGCCCTCGCCGCCGAGCAAGCCAAGTACGAAGCCATCCTTTCGACGAGCGACGGCGGCAGCCCCGAGCAGCAGCTCGAAGTCGCCGCCGACGCGCTGCGCCTGCCCGCGTGGGACGCGAAAATCGAACACCTTTCGGGCGGCGAAAAGCGTCGCGTCGCGCTGTGCAAGCTGCTCCTGCAAAAGCCCGACATGCTCCTGCTCGACGAACCGACCAACCACCTCGACGCCGAATCCGTCGAATGGCTCGAACAATTCCTCACGCGCTATCCGGGCACGGTCGTCGCGGTGACGCACGATCGCTACTTCCTCGATAACGCCGCCGAATGGATTCTCGAACTCGACCGCGGCCACGGCATTCCGTGGAAGGGCAACTATTCGAGCTGGCTCGATCAGAAGGAAGATCGCCTGAAGCAGGAAGAAGCGAGCGAATCCGCGCGTCAGAAGGCCATCAAGAAAGAACTCGAATGGGTGCGCCAGAACCCGAAGGGCCGTCAGGCGAAATCGAAAGCGCGTATCGCGCGTTTCGAGGAACTCAACAGCCAGGAATATCAGAAGCGCAACGAAACGCAGGAAATCTTCATTCCGGTCGGCGATCGCCTTGGCAACGAAGTCATCGAGTTCAAGAGCGTCAGCAAGGCATACGGCGATCGCCTGCTCATCGACAATCTGAACATGAAGATTCCGGCGGGCGCGATCGTCGGCATCATCGGGCCGAACGGCGCGGGCAAGTCCACGCTGTTCCGCATGCTGACCGGTAAGGAACAACCGGATTCAGGTGAAATCATCAAGGGACCGACGGTCAAGCTCGCCTACGTCGATCAAAGCCGCGACGCGCTCGGCGCCGACAAAACCGTGTTCGAGGAAATCTCCGGCGGTGCGGACGTGCTGACGGTCGGCAAGTACGAAACGCCGTCGCGCGCGTACATCGGCCGATTCAACTTCAAGGGCAGCGATCAGCAAAAGCTCGTCGGCAATCTGTCGGGCGGCGAGCGCGGGCGTCTGCATCTGGCGAAGACGCTCATCGCGGGCGGCAACGTTTTGCTGCTCGACGAACCGTCGAACGATCTCGACGTCGAAACGCTGCGCGCACTCGAAGACGCGCTGCTCGAATTTGCCGGCTCGGTGATGGTGATCTCGCACGATCGCTGGTTCCTCGACCGCATCGCGACGCACATCCTTGCGTTCGAAGGCGATTCGCACGTCGAGTTCTTCGACGGCAACTATCAGGAATATGAAGCCGACAAGCGTAAGCGTCTCGGCGAAGAAGCCGCGAAGCCGAAGCGTCTGCGCTACAAGCCGATCACGCGCTAACGTCTGACGAAACGGCCTATGCGGGCGCGCGCACCGACATCAGGCGTAAAAGTGGCGACTGTGTACGGCGCAGTCGCCACTTTCTTTTTCGAGCGGCGTTTTTAGATAAGCCGGCACCGGAGACACACGCAGATGGCGGGATCGAGCGCGCGGCGGGGAGCGCTTTGGGCAATCGGCATCATCGTGGCGCTGGTCGTCGTGATGGTCGGCGGATGGCTTTTCGTCGTGCATCAGATGAAGGAGCGCATCCTCGAAACGCTCGGACTGAATGGCACGGTCGAGGAAATCGACGTCGGCTTCGGCCAGGTCACGCTCTCGCGCGTGCGCCTGCGCGGTCCGAAAGGCTGGCCCGCCAGCGACGCGATGCGCGCCGAGCGCATCGTGCTCGACGTCGACATGCACTCGCTCGTGTCGAAGCCGCTTCATCTGCGCAGCGTGAGCGTCGACAACTACTATCTGTCGATCGTGCGCACCGCCGATGGCCGCGTCCTGATCCTGCCGGGACTCAGGGAAACCGCGCGCGATGCCGACGCCAAAGCCGACGACAACGCGCGCGAGCACGCGCAGGAAGAAAAGCTCATCGATCGCGTGTCGTTCGAGCGCGGCTCGATGGAATTCTTCGACAGCACCGCGCAGAACCCGCCGTATCGTGTGCTGATCAGCGATGCGCGCGCCACCGTCGATCACATTCATCTGCCCGCGCTCGCCGATCGCACGGAGCTGTCGATGACCGGTTCCATCAAAGGTCCGTCGCACACGGGCAATGTCACGTGGGGCGGCTGGATGGTCATCGCCAACAAGGATTCGCAGACGCGCGCGACGCTGCGCAACGTGGATGTCGCCACGCTCGATCCGTATCTGCTGAAGAAGGCCGGCGCGAAGGCGGCGGTGACGGGTGGCACCATCGACTTGACGATCGATGCCAACGTGAAGAATTACCGCATCCACGCGCCCGGCACGCTGGTGCTGAATCACTTGCAGATCAGCAACAACGGCAATGCGCTCGACACTTTCCTCTCGATTCCGACGAAGGCCGCGATCGCCGCGCTGAAGGATCGCAAGGAGCAGATCAAGCTGGATTTCGTGCTCGACGGCGATCTGCGCGATCCGAAATTTTCGCTCAGCGAAAGTCTTTCGAAGAAGCTCGCGGCAGGGTTTGCAAAGGCGCTCGGCGTGAGCGCGGAAGGCGTCGCGCGCGGCGCGGGCGATACGGTGCGTGGGATCGGCAACGCGCTGAAGAATCTGCTGGGGCAGTAGCGCGTTGCCGACAGGCTTCTGCTTTCAGATGGGCAGATTCAGCGCGCGCAGCTTCGTTTCCGTTGCCAGCCCGCCGGTGTAGTGAACGCCGCGCCAGCCGAGCGCAGTCGCGGCTTGCGCGTTCATGAGGTTATCGTCGATGAACACGAGTTCGTCCGGTTGAATGCCCGGCAGATGCCGTTCGATTTCCGCGCGCATCAAACCGAAAATCCGCGGATCGGGCTTGACGAGCCCCACGCGCCCCGACACGACGATCTCGCGAAACTTCCGCAGCACGTCGAAGCGCTCCCACGCGTAGGGAAACGTCTCCGCCGACCAGTTCGTGAGACCGAAGAGCGGCACGCCCGCCGCTTCGAGCCGGTCGACGAGCGCGACGCCCTCTTCCAGCACGCCCGACACCATCTCCGGCCAGCGCGCGTAGAAGGCGCGGATCAGCGCTTCGTGCTCGGGATACATCGCGATCAGTTCGGCGGTGCCGTCTTCGATCGTCTGGCCGCCGTCCTGCTGCACGACCCATTCCATCTTGCAGACGTTGTCGAGAAACCAGCGGCGCTCGGTTTCGTCGGCAATCAGTTGCTTGTAAAGATACTCGCGATTCCAGTCGATCAGCACGCCGCCGAAATCGAATACGACTGCCTTGATTGTCATTGTTCGCCGCTCCGCCGGTCAGATCGCCTGCGTCCGCGTTCCGAGCCACGCCAGCGCGTCGCCCGACACATGCGGCGACACGCGGCGGCGCACGGTTTCGTGATACGCGTTGAGCCACGCGCGCTCGTCCTCGCGCAACAGCGCCAGGTCGATGCAGCGCGTGTCGATCGGGCACAGCGTCAGCGTTTCGAATTCGAGGAAATCGCCGAACTCGGTCTTGCCCGCCGCCTGATTCAGCACGAGATTCTCGATGCGGATGCCCCACTTGCCCGGCCGATAAATGCCCGGCTCGATCGACGTGATCATGCCCTCTTCCATCGCCGTCCACGATTCGGCGGGCGCGTAGTGCGAAATCACCTGCGGGCCTTCGTGCACGTTCAGGAAGTAGCCGACGCCGTGGCCCGTGCCGTGCCCGTAATCCGCGCCTGCTTCCCAGATCGGCGCGCGCGCGATCGAATCGAGCATCGGCGAGCGGATGCCGCGCGGGAATTTCGCCCGCGACAGCGCGATCGTGCCCTTCAGGACCGTCGTGAAATCGCGCTTGTGTTCCGCCGTGATATCGCCGATCGGCACGACGCGCGTGATGTCCGTCGTGCCGCTCAGATACTGGCCTCCGGAGTCGATCAGCAGCAAGCCGTTGCCTTGGATCACCGCGTGCGACGCCGCCGTCGCGCGGTAATGCGGCATCGCGCCGTTCGCGTTGAAGCCCGCGATCGTGCCGAAGCTAAGCGTAACGAAGCCCGGACGGCGCGCACGCGCGGCAGTCAGTTTTTCGTCGATGGTCAGTTCCGTGATGCGCTCGCGGCCGAGCGCGCCTTCGAACCACGCGAAGAATTCGGCGAGCGCGGCGCCGTCCTGCTCCATCGTCGCGCGGATGTGCGCCGCTTCGGCCGCGGTCTTGCGCGACTTCGCGAAAGTCGACGGATTCACCGCCTCGACCGTCTTCACCGTCGACGGAACGCGTTCCAGCAAGCCGTGCGTGATGCGGCGCGGGTCGATCAGCAACGTCGATCCCGCCGGCAGCGACGCGAGCGATGCGGGCGCCGATGCATACGGCGCGACCCGCACGCCATCGCGCGCGAGCGATTCGACGAGCGCGGCCGGAACCTTGCCGTCGGCGACGAAGATCGTCGCGTCGTTCAGCCCGATCAGCGCGTGCGCGACGAACACCGGGTTATAGCTTACGTCGCCCCCGCGCAGGTTGAAGATCCACGCGAGATCGTCGAGCGTGGAAACGAAGTGCCATTGCGCCCCTTTCGCGCGCATCGCCTCGCGAACCTGCGCGAGCTTGTCGGCGCGTGCGACGCTCGCATGCGGTGCGGCGTGTTCGTAGACGGTCGCTTCCGGCAAGCCGGGACGCGCGGGCCATACGGAATCGAGCAGATCGAGATCGGTGCGCAGCGCGATGCCGCGCGCGCTCAGCGCATCGGACAATGCACGCGCTGCCGCAACGCCGAGCACGGTGCCGTCGACCGCGACGGTCGCGCCGGACGGCACGTTCTCCGCGAGCCATTCGACGTGCGGCGCAGTCTGCTGGCCGCCCATCATCTTCATCAGCACGACGCCGGTGCCCGCGAGTTGCGCTTCGGCCTGCGTCCAGTAGCGGCTGTCGACCCAGACGCCCGCGAAATCCGCCGTCACGACCAGCGTGCCGACCGAGCCGGTGAAGCCCGAAAGCCACTGGCGGCCTTGCCAGCGCTCCGGCAGATATTCGGAAAGATGCGGATCCGCCGATGGAATCAGCACGGCGGCGAGCTTTTCGAGCGCCATCTGGCCGCGCAACGACTCGATGCGCCGCGCAAACATGGCCGGCTCGGGAATGGCTGAATCTGCAATGCGATCGTTCATGAATTCACCTGCTTGAAAGCCCGCGTGGGGCACCAGAAGCTCGGGCGCGGCGAGGATCGCCCGCCGCGCGCCAGAAAAAGAGTCAGCGGCGTGCCGCCAGCGCGACCGTCGTCGTCACGACGACGAGCGCGAAAACCGCGCACGCGAGCCATTCGAGCGTGTCGCCGTCGTGGTACACGTCGACGATGTTGCCGAGCATGCGCGCGACGATCGTCGCCAGTATGCCAGCCGCGATGGCCGTCCAGATGCGCCCCGCCGGAGCGTGCACGACGCGTCCCGCGCGCCGCAGGGGATGCAGCCACCAGCCCGCCGCGCCGATCACCGCGCCGAGAAAAATCAGCCCGATCCAGCCCATCAGCAGCGTCGCTTGGTTGAAGCCGGTTCTCGGGGAAGCGGAGCGTTTCGGTTGATGGGCATGGCTTTGCGCGGCTCTCGACGGGACGTAGCGGTTGAGTTTAGGGGCCGGATAAAGGGAGCGCAACACTCCGGTGCGCAAGTTTGAAAAACAGAAATAAGCGAATCCTTGAGCCGATATGCGAGTTTTCTGAATTTCAACGGATCGACCGAATGATAAAATGTTTATTCCGGTTTCGCTTTTATTTATTGGACAGATAAAACATGCAAAAAGCGAAATTAACATCCTCTTTGATTCGCTGAACCTATTGCTCACCAACCGGTTTAACGAAGCAGCGATGAAAGCATTATTTTTCCTATGATCGAAATTAATCCGATTTCCCTGCGCGGCCTCGAAATAATCATGACATATCGCGGTTCAGGACAGGAAAGGCGCGATAACCTGCGCGGCGTGCTGCGTCACTTGGGGCGCACCTATTCGGATTATCGGATCTGGCTGATCGAGGCTGACGCTGCGCCTACGTTCAACTGGAGCGAACTCGGCGATTCACGCATCCGGCATATATTCGTGCACGACACTGGGCCATTTCCGAAGGCAAGGCTGGTCAATCTCGGGGCGCTCGTCGCTAGAAGCCCGATTATCTGCATGCACGACGCTGATATGATCGCCAATCCGCATATGATGAGAGGATGTGTGGATTCATTGATGGACGGCGATAGCAGCGACGTCCTCTGTCCTTTTTCCCGCGTATTGAATGTTTCAGGCGATCGCCGCCAATCTTTCATCGAATCAGGCAATTTCGACGAATTCGCGCCATTCATGGATGGCGACTTGCCCGAGGATATCAACGTGCTGTACGCGAACACGCCGGGCGCGATCAATCTCTTCAAGCGCCCGGATTTCATTCGTATCGGCGGTCTCGATCCGCAGTTCACGGGCTGGGGCGGTGAGGACGACGATCTGTTCGTGCGCGCCGCGCGGCTCGGTTTGCGCTGGCATTCGCTCACCGGCCCGGCCTCTTCGCTATTTCACCTGAATCACGACTCTGCTCATCGCTTTGACATCGTCGCGGACGATAAGAGCGCGAAAAACCGCGAGATGGCGCGTCAGACCAGTGAGATGCCCATCGAAGATCTGCAGGCGCGCGCCGCCGAACTGTCGAAGTACTTCGGCTGACGCCGCGGCGTTCCGTCCCACTTCGGCGGGCGAACGACGCCATCGTCAAGCTGCGTAAGCTTTTGCGCCTTCCCCGGGCCGCTCGCGCCCCAAATGCCACCTATAAATGAACAAATGCGCAAAACGCTATAATATTGGGCTATCTGAAAGGCCATCGGCTTAGGCCCAAAGCATCAGCCCAAAACAATGCAGCTCCTCACGATCGGAATCAATCACCACACTGCGCCTGTCGCCCTGCGCGAACGCGTGGCGTTTCCGCTCGAACAACTGAAGCCCGCGCTGGGCGCGCTGAAGGACATCTGGCTGGGGCCGCTCGCGAAGGCGTCGCCGGAAGCGGCGATTCTTTCGACCTGCAATCGCACCGAACTGTACTGCGCCACCGACGACGCCGCCGCCCGCGAAGCCGCGATCCAGTGGCTCTCGCAGTACCACAACATTCCCGTTCCCGAACTCGCGCCGCACGTCTACGCGCTGCCGCAGTCCGAAGCCGTGCGTCACGCGTTTCGCGTCGCGTCCGGACTCGACTCGATGGTGCTCGGCGAAACGCAGATCGTCGGGCAGATGAAAGACGCGGTACGCACCGCATCGGAAGCCGGCGCGCTCGGCACGTATCTCAACCAGTTGTTCCAGCGCACCTTCGCCGTGGCGAAAGAAGTGCGCACGACGACCGAAATCGGCGCGCAGTCCGTGTCGATGGCCGCCGCCGCCGTGCGTCTCGCGCAGCGCATCTTCGAGAACATTTCGAGCCAGCGCGTGCTGTTCATCGGCGCGGGCGAAATGATCGAGCTCTGCGCCACGCACTTCGCCGCGCAGAATCCGCGTGAGCTGGTCGTCGCGAACCGCACGGCCGAGCGCGGCGAGAAGCTCGCCAGCCGCTTCAACGGCCGCGCGATTCCGCTTTCCGAACTGCCCACGCGCATGGCCGACTTCGACATCATCGTGTCCTGCACGGCGTCGACGCTGCCGATCATCGGGCTGGGCGCGGTCGAGCGTGCGGTGCGCGCGCGCCGCCATCGGCCGATCTTCATGGTCGATCTCGCCGTGCCGCGCGACATCGAGCCGGAAGTCGGCAATCTTCAGGACGTGTTCCTCTACACCGTCGACGATCTCGGCGCGATCGTGCGCGAAGGCAATGCGTCGCGCCAGGCGGCGGTCGCGCAGGCCGAATCGATCATCGAGACGCGTGTCGCGAATTTCATGCAATGGCTCGATGCGCGCAGCATCGTGCCGGTCATCCGCCACATGCACACGCAGGCGGACGCGCTGCGCCGCGCCGAACTCGAACGCGCGCGCAAGATGCTCGCGCGCGGCGACGATCCCGCCGCCGTGCTCGAAGCGCTCTCGCAGTCGCTCACGAACAAGCTCATTCACGGCCCGACGCACGCGCTCAACCGCGCGAGCAGCGAGGAGCGCAGCCAGCTCATCGATCTGATGAGCGGCTTCTACCGTCACGGCTCGCCGTCCGATCCGTCGAATTCGTCGGACCGTTAGCGGCCACCTCTTTGCTATTCTCAAAGGCTGCCCGCGGCGCGCGCGGCGGCTTTCCCCGATCGCAGTAATCTCTGACGCCCAGCGCGTCATCTCCGTCCGATGAAAACGAGCATGCAAAGCAAGCTCGACCAGCTTGCAAAACGGCAGGTCGATCTCAACGAACTATTGAGCCGTGAAGACGTGACTTCCGATATGGATCAATATCGGCGGCTCACACGCGAACACGCGGAAATCAGCCCGATCGTCGATCAGTACGCGCTCTGGCGGCAGGCCCTGACCGACGAAGCCACCGCGCAGGAACTGCTCTCCGATCCGTCGATGCGCGATTTCGCCGAAGAGGAAATCGGCGAGGCACGCGAGCGCATGACGAAGATCGAAAGCGATCTGCAAACCATGTTGCTCCCGAAAGATCCGAACGATGACCGCAACATCTTCATCGAAATTCGCGCGGGCACGGGCGGCGACGAATCCGCGCTGTTCGCGGGCGATCTGCTGCGCATGTATCTGCGTTACGCGGAACGCAATCGCTGGACGGCAGAAACGATGTCGGAAAGCGTCTCCGATCTCGGTGGCTACAAGGAAGTGATCGTGCGGCTCGCGGGACAAGGCGCGTATTCGCGGCTCAAGTTCGAATCGGGCGGGCATCGCGTGCAGCGCGTTCCGGCGACGGAAACGCAGGGGCGCATTCATACGTCCGCGTGCACGGTCGCGGTGATGCCGGAAGCCGATGAAATCAGCGAGGTCGTCATCAATCCGGCCGATCTGCGCATCGATACGTTCCGCGCGTCGGGCGCGGGCGGGCAGCACATCAACAAGACGGATTCGGCGGTGCGCGTGACGCACTTGCCGACGGGCATCGTCGTCGAATGTCAGGACGACCGTTCGCAGCACAAGAACAAGGATCGCGCGCTGAAGGTGCTCGCCGCGCGCATCAAGGACAAGCAGTATCACGAGCAGCACGCGAAGGAAGCCGCGACGCGCAAGAGCCTGATCGGTTCGGGCGACCGCTCGGAGCGCATCCGTACGTACAACTTCCCGCAAGGCCGTATGACGGATCACCGCATCAACCTGACGCTCTACAAGCTCGAGTACATCATGGACGGCGATCTCGACGAACTCATCGGCGCGCTCGTGTCCGAGCATCAGGCGGAACTGCTCGCGGCGCTCGGAGAATCCGAGTGAGCGATGCCGCCGCATTGCTGCGTTCGTGCGCGCTGCCGCAGCTCGAAGCGCGCATCCTGTTGATGCACGTGCTCGGCTGGCGGCGCACGGAACTCATCACGCGCGATCGCGAGATTCTGCCGCAAGAAGCCGTCGCGCGTTTCGAAGCGCTCGCGGCAAGACGTCTGAACGGCGAGCCGATCGCGCAACTTACGGCCAAGCGCGAATTCTTCGGCCTCGACTTCGATGTCACGCCGGACGTGCTGATTCCGCGCCCGGAAACGGAATTGCTCGTGGAACTCGCGCTCGAAGCCATCGCCGATACACCGAACCCGCGCGTGCTCGATCTCGGCACGGGAACCGGCGCGATCGCGATTTCGATCGCGCATGCGCGTGCCGATGCGCGCATGTGGGCCGTGGATCGATCGGGCGCTGCATTGCAAGTCGCGCGAGCCAATGCCGCGCGTCTGCTGGACAAGAACACCGTCACGTTCATTGAAAGCGACTGGACCGCGAACATCGATCCGTCGCTGGCATTCGACACGATCGTCAGCAATCCGCCGTATATCGCGAGCGACGATCCGCATCTCCAACAAGGCGATCTGCGCTTCGAACCGCGCGGCGCGCTCACCGACGACGCAGACGGCCTGTCCGCGATCCGCGCGATCATCGAAACGGCGCCGTTTCTGCTCGCGGGCAACCGCACGCTGTGGCTCGAACACGGGTACGACCAGGCGGCCTTCGTTCGCGCGCTGCTCACGGCGCGCGGCTTTACCGACGTGCGCTCGGTGCGCGATCTCGCCGGCATCGAACGCTGCTCCGGAGGACGGTTCATCGCGAGAGCGGCGCGGCTCGAGTAATCGAAATCCGCTATCATTTCAAGAACTCTCACCGAAATCTCAAGCGCAGGAACGCCATGGATACGCAAGAACGCATCAAGCAAATCGTCGATCAAAACGCGGTCGTCCTCTTCATGAAGGGCACGGCGCAATTTCCGATGTGCGGCTTCTCCGGCCGCGCGATTCAAGTGCTCAAGGCATGCGGCGTCGATCAGATCAAGACCGTGAACGTTCTCGAAGACGACGAAATCCGCCAGGGCATCAAGGAATTTTCCAACTGGCCGACCATCCCGCAGCTTTACGTGAACGGCGAGTTCATTGGCGGTTCGGACATCATGATGGAGATGTATCAGTCGGGCGAACTGCAGCAGCTTTTCGCAGCCGCCTGAGCTTTTAATAAGTGAGCGCGCCCGCTGCCGCAAAACGACGGCTCATCGTCGCGATTACCGGCGCAACGGGCGCCATCTACGGCGTGCGTCTGCTCGAGACGCTGCGTCGGCTTTCCGGCGTCGAGACGCATCTGCTCGTATCAAGCGCCGGCTGGCTCAACATCCAGCACGAACTCGATCTCGACAAGGCCGCCGTCCACGCGCTCGCGGATGTCGTCCATAGCGTTCGCGATGTCGGCGCGACCATTGCGTCGGGTTCGTTTTCGACCGACGGCATGGTCGTCGCGCCCTGCTCGATGCGCACGCTCGCGAGCATCGCGCACGGCCTCTCCGACAACCTCATCACCCGCGCTGCCGACGTCGTCCTGAAAGAACGCCGCCGACTCGTGCTGCTCGTGCGCGAAACGCCGCTCAATCTCGCGCATCTGCGCAACATGACGGCCGTCACCGAAATGGGCGGCGTGATCTTTCCGCCGTTGCCTGCGTTCTATCAAAAGCCCGCGAGCATCGACGAAATGGTCGATCACACGGTCGCGCGCGTCATCGATCTTTTCGGGATCGCGCAGCCGGTCGCTTCGTCGTGGCAAGGTTTGCGCGGCGAAGACGATTGACAACACCTGCGACATAATTCGTTGCTCCGTCAGCCGTTTATTAACACGACTGACGGCATTACATTGACGGCATACCGCATAAGGAATTTGCCGCCATGAGCCGACTGCCTTCCGTCTTTGTTTCCCACGGCGCCCCGACATTGCCGATCGATCCGTCGATGCCGTCCGCCGAATTCACATCGCTCGGTAACACGCTGCCGCGTCCCCGCGCGATTTTGATGCTTTCCGCGCACTGGGGCACGGCGCAGCCGGTGGCGAGCACGGCTGAACGTCCGGAGACCATCCACGATTTCTACGGCTTTCCGCGCGCGCTGTATGAGATTCGCTATCCGTCGCCGGGCGCGCCCGAACTGGCGAAGCGCGCCGTCGCGTTGCTCGCCGCGCAAGGCATTCCTGCCGCGACGGCGGACCACGGGCTCGATCACGGCGCCTGGGTGCCGATGCTCCTGATGTATCCGGACGCCGGCGTGCCGATCGCGCAGCTTTCGATTCAGCCGAATCTCGATGCCGCGCATCATTTCCGCATCGGACGCGCGTTGCGAGATTTGCGCGATGACGGCGTGATGATCGTCGGTTCGGGGCAGATTACGCACAATCTGCGCATGGCGGATTTCGGCGCGCGCCCGGAAGATGCCGATCCACGCGTGTCCGAGTTCACCGACTGGTTCGAAAGCCGCATGGCCGAACGCGATATCGGCGCCCTGCTCGACTATCGCGCCCGCGCGCCGCATGCCGCGCTGATGCATCCGACCGACGAACATCTGCTGCCGGTGTTCAGCGCGCTCGGCGCGGCGTCGGACGAGTATCGGCTGGGCATTCAATCGCTCGGCACGTTCCAGCGCGCGCTCGCGATGACCAACTACATCTTCACCGACGACTGAGCGCAAAAAAGCCCGCCTGATCGCTCAGGCGGGCTTTGTCTTGCCGGTGCGAAACGCTTAGGCGCCCACTTCGTGAAGAATGTCGTCGCGGCTTTCGCGCTCGTCGAGATAGTTCGTGCGATATCCCGTGTGCACGCCCCAGTAATAGAAGATCAACGCGAGCACGGCGACCGCCGCCATGTCCCAGCCGTAAGGCAGCAAGCCGTTTCCGCCGAAGTCCTTGCTGCCGATCAGCGACATGACTGCCATCGACGGCAGATACGCCACCAGCCACCACGCCGCCTTCAGATCGCGGCCCCAGCCCGCAAATCCGACCTTGCTCTGGAAGTAGAAGTACACAGGCAACGCGACGACCATCAGCAGGATGATTTCGCCGGTCAGCGGCCACTTTGCCCAGAACAGCACCAGCGACGCGCACACGAACGCAAACGGCGCGATCACGCCCATCATCGGCAGTCTGAGCGGGCGATGGAGATCAGTGGCCGAGCGGCGCAGCGCCATCAGACTGACGGGGCCGGTGAGATATGAAATGACCGTCGCGACCGAGATCACCGCCGCGAGCGAACTCCAGCCGCGGAAGAAGAACAGGAACACGAACGCGACGAACAGGTTGAACCACATCGCGGGGCGCGGCACGCCGTAGAACGGATGCACGACGCCGAAGATCTTCGGCATCGTGTTGTTGCGCTCCATCGCGTAGATCATGCGCGTGGTCGTCGCCATGTAAGTCGTGCCAGTGCCGCTCGGGCTCACGAAAGCATCGACGTAAAGCAGGATCGCGAGCCAGTTCAGGTTCAGCGCGAGTGCCAATTCCGCGAACGGCGACGCGAAGTTGAAGTGCGACCAGCCCTTCGCCACGTCCGCCGGATTCACCGCGCCGATGTACGCAATCTGCAGCAGCACGTAGATCACGAGCGCGAGCAGGATCGATCCGATCACGGCGAACGGCACGCTACGCGCCGGATTGCGCGCTTCGCCGGCGAGGTTCACCGGGCTCTGGAAGCCGTTGAAGCTGAACACGATGCCGCTCGTCGCCACCGCCGTCAGCACGGCCGGCCAGCCGTACGGCGCGAAGCTCGACGCGGTGCCGAGATTCTCCGAATGGAACCCGGCGATGATCAGACCGGCGATGGTCGCGCCCGGAATGAGGAACTTGAAGACTGTGATCGCGGAGTTTGCGCGCGCGAAGACCTTCACGCCCCAATAGTTCAGCATGAAGTACACGATCACGAGGAGCGCCGACAGGCCGAGGCCCATCGGCGTGAGCGACTCGTTGACGAACAGCGCGTGCGCCCAGTCATACGGCCACGTGCTCATGTACTGGATCGATGCTTCCGCTTCGATCGGAATCACCGACACGATCGCGATCCAGTTCGCCCACGCGCTGATGAAGCCGACGAGCGCGCCGTGCGAGTAGCGCGCGTAGCGCACCATGCCGCCGGATTCGGGGAACATCGCCCCGAGCTCGGCGTACGTTAGCGCGATCGCAAGGATCACCACCGCGCCGATGACCCACGCGACGATCGCCGCCGGTCCGGCGATCTTGGCGGCCTTCCACGCCCCGAACAGCCAGCCGGACCCTATGATGGAACCGAGGCCGGTCAACATGAGCGCCATCGGGCCGATATTTCTTTGTATCGAACTCTTCAATTCTCTCTCCAGTGTCTCGCGCAGCGCGCGCATCGCTTGCGGCCGGCAGAGCCGCGATCGCCGGCGAACGCGAGGAACATTCCCGGCGCGCCGGCGATGTCGGTGCAACCCTACGAAGGCGCGTAGTTTACCGGTTGCACCTTTCGAATTCAGTGCATACTGGAAAGAAAAAAATTGCCCCAAAGTTGTGTTTTCCACGTCATTAGCGGTCAAAATTGCAAGTTTCGTAAGCGTTTGTTACGCATCCCAAAAAAATCCCTTCAGAGTTGTCGGATATTAATTGACCGCGAAATGGTTTCGCCGTATAAAGCTTCTTGCAGGATTTCAAGTGGCGAGTGAATTGGTTCTTTCGAGTTCGCCATCACGGTACTCCGGTTGGTCCCATTGCCCCTTCCTTGATTTTCCGCACCCCTGGGCTTCGGCCTTATTCATCTTTTTTTTGGAACAAGTAACATGGAAACCGGTACCGTCAAGTGGTTCAATGACGCAAAGGGCTTTGGCTTCATCACTCCGGATGGCGGCGGCGAAGATCTGTTCGCGCACTTCTCGGAAATCCGCATCGAAGGCTTCAAGACGCTTCAGGAAAACCAGAAGGTTTCCTACGAAGTGAAGACGGGCCCGAAGGGCAAGCAAGCCGCGAACATCAAGCCGGTCTAAGCTCCTTAGCACCCGCGAGAATTCGTAACGAAAAACCCCGCTTCGGCGGGGTTTTTTGTTTTCTGCGTTCGCTTCGCTGCGTGTGTCACACGAAGACGCGCTGCGCGTAGATGCCGAGTCCCTTCGCCACGCTCGCCAGGCGATCGCCGAAGACCGGCTTCGCGGCGGGAAACGCCGCCGACAGCGCTTCCGACAAAAATCGCAGCCCCGTCGTGCCGCCGGTGAAATAGATGGCGCCGACATCCGCCGGAGCCACGCCCGCGCGCTTGAGCGTCTCCTGCGCCGCCTCGACGATCCGCCGTGTTTCGTCCGCGCCCGAAGCGATCAGTTGCGCTTCGTCGAACGCGACGCGCAGCGCTTCTTCCACCTCTTCCATGTCGATTTCGGTCGTGCCGCCCGCAGCGACCTCGATCTTCGCTTCTTCGGCGTGTGCGGTCAGCGCGTGGCCGAGCCGGCGATACACCACGCGCATCAGACGATCGTGATGGCGCGCGTCGGTGTAGAGATGACGCATCAGTTGCAGTTCGCTCACGCGCTTGGGCGTGTACACCGTGTTGATCAGATGCCACGTCGCCAGATCGAAGTACACGGGGCTCGGCACTTCGCGGCCCTTCGGATCGAGCGACTGGTAGCCGAGTTCGCGCAGCACGGTCGCGAGTTCGACGCGCCGGTCGAAATCCGTCCCGGCGACGTGCACGCCATGATGCGCGAGCACGTCGTCCTTGCGCTCTAGATTGCGAGCGCGCTGCGGACCGACGCGCACGAGCGAAAAGTCCGACGTACCGCCGCCGATATCCGCGACGAGCACGAGACCTTCCTGCGACAGTCCGGCTTCGTAGTCGAAGGCCGCGGCGATCGGCTCGTACTGGAAATGGATCTCGCGCAAGCCGACCGCGTGCGCGCACGCTTCGAGCTGCTTTTGCGCGAGAAGATCGGCGCGCGGATCGTCATCGACGAAAAAAACCGGGCGTCCGAGCACCGCGCGCGTGAGCGGCTCTGCAGCGAGCGCCTGCGCCTTCTGCTTCAGATGCTGCAGGAAGAGCGTGATGACGTCGGTGTACTTGATGGCGGAGCCGTCGCCGAGGTCGGTGCTGTTTTCCGCGAGCGGCGAGCCGAGAATGCTCTTCATCGAGCGCATCAGGCGGCCGTCGAAGCCGTCGATGTACGCTTCGAGCGCCGCGCGGCCATAGGACTGGTTATTCTCGTCGGTATTGAAGAAAACGGCGGTGGGCAGCGTGGTCGCCTCACCTTCGACGGGCGCCAGCCGGATCGACGAGCCGTCCGGCACAGCCACCGCAGAATTCGACGTGCCGAAATCGATCGCGCAATAAGTCATGGGCATCGGCGGCGCGGAAAGCGCCAGATTCAAACATGGACGGCGTTTTTAACACGTTCCGCAAGGCGCATCAACCGCGTTTCCGCTATTTTTAAACCATTGAGTTTATTCGATAAATGCGGAATGCGATTTGCTGGCCATGCGGCAATTTGTTCACTCTTCCGCGTGTGGAAACGCAGCGAATTCACACATTCGACGCATGAACGAAACCGCCGCGAAACAGGAGAAGCGCCCGGACGATTCCGTCAGCGATCGTCCGGACATCATTGGGACCGACCTACCCGGGCGACTCGATCGTCTGCCGTGGGGCCGCTTTCATACGCTGATCGTATCCGCGCTGGGCATCACCTGGCTGCTCGACGGCCTCGAAGTGACGCTCGCGGGCGCGGTCGCGAGCGCGCTGAAATCGAGTCCGGCGCTGCAGTTTTCCAACGCCGATGTGGGCATTGCGGGCAGCGCGTATATCGCGGGCGCGGTGCTCGGCGCGCTCGGTTTTGGCTGGCTCACGGACCGGCTCGGACGGCGCAAGCTCTTTTTCATCACGCTCTTTCTCTACGCGGCTGCGACCGCCGCGACCGCGTTCTCGTGGAATCTCGCGAGCTTCGTGCTCTTCCGCTTCCTGACGGGCGCGGGCATCGGCGGCGAGTACACCGCGATCAATTCGACGATTCAGGAGTTCACGCCCGCGCGCCTGCGCGGCTGGACCGATCTCGCGATCAACGGCACGTTCTGGATCGGCGCGGGCATCGGCGCGGCGGGTTCCATCGTGCTGCTCGATCCCGGCCTGCTGCCGCCCGACTGGGGCTGGCGCGCATGCTTTCTGATCGGCGCGGCGCTCGGACTCACGATTCTCTTCATGCGGATGTGGGTGCCGGAAAGTCCGCGCTGGCTCATCACGCACAATCGCGCGGATGAAGCGAAGCGGGTCGTCGAGGACATCGAGGCGCATTTCCGGCAGCATGGCGTCGAGGTTCCCGACACGCCCGTGAAGCTGCTACGCCTGCACGCGCGCGAAGAAACGCCGATCCGCGAAGTCGTGCACACGCTGTTCAAGGCGCATCGCAGCCGCTCGCTCGTCGGATTGACGCTGATGACCGCGCAGGCGTTCTTCTACAACGCGATCTTCTTCACTTACGCGCTCGTGCTGACCGATTTCTATCAGGTGCCGGGCGATCACATCGGCTGGTACGTGCTGCCGTTCGCCGCCGGGAATTTCCTCGGTCCGGTGCTGCTGGGCAAGCTTTTCGATGTGCTCGGGCGTCGCCGGATGATCGCGTTCACGTATGCGATCTCGGGCGTGCTGCTGACCGTGAGCGGCTGGATGTTCATGCACGGCATGCTCACGGTGACGACGCAAACCATCGCGTGGATGGTGATTTTCTTCTTCGCGTCGGCGGCGGCGAGTTCGGCGTATCTGACGGTGAGCGAAACGTTCCCGCTCGAAATCCGCGCCCTCGCGATCGCGGTCTTTTACGCGTTCGGCACCGCGCTCGGCGGCATCATCGGGCCGACGCTCTTCGGGCATTTGATTGACACGCACGAGCGCGGCGCCGTGTTCGTCGGCTATCTGATCGGCTCGTTGCTGATGATCGCCGCGGCGGTCGTTGCCGGAATCTGGGGCGTCGCGGCGGAGCGCAAATCGCTGGAGGACGTTGCTCGCCCGCTGTCGGCGGCGGACGAGCATTGAGCCCTATTAGTTGAACGCCTTGTCCCACGCGCCTTCGAAGGCGGTTTCGGCGAGCGTCTTACGCGCGCGCGGCGCGGCTTCGCGTTCGCGCAGGGCTTCGTCGAGCAGGCTCGCGTCGCCATGATGTCCGATCGCGATCATCGCGATGATCTCGACATCCGCCGGAATCGAGAACGCCTGACGGAACGCGTCGCGATCGAACCCGCCCATCTGATGCGTCGCAAGACCGAGCGCGTGCGCTTCGAGCACGAGCGCCATCGCGGCCGCACCGGTGTCGTAGGTCGCGGTGCGGTTGAGCTCGCCCTTCGGCGTGAGCGTCGAGGCCGTCACGCAGACGAGCAGCGGCACGCTCACGTTCCACTTCTGATTCGACGGCGCGAGCGTGTCGAACGCGCGCCTGAACGCGGCTTCGTCGCGCTGACGATCGAACGCGATGAAGCGCCACGGCTGCAGATTGTTCGACGACGGCGCCCAGCGCGCCGCTTCCAGCAGCCGATGCAACGTGGCGCGCTCGATCGGCGCATCGGAGAAAGCGCGCGGGCTCCAGCGGCCGGCGATCAGCTCGTGGATGTCGACATCGGTCGGAGCGGGTTTCATGCTCATGTTCGGTCCTCGTTGACTTGATGAGAGACAAACGGCGCGCATCGGCAACGATGGGCGCCGTTCGAGGCGACAAGGATAGCAAGCGCGCGCGTGCAGCGCGTTCGGAGATTCAGGTCGTGGCGACGCCCATCGACCGGCCCGCGCGATTGATGCGCAAGACCATCACGGCGGCGACGAGACACAGGCCGCCGGAGATCATCGTCGCGACGGTGTAGCTACCGAGGCTCGAGCGCAGCATGCCGCCACCGAGCGCCGCGAACGCCGCGCCGAGTTGATGGCCCGCGACGATCCAGCCGAACACGATCGGCGCCGATTCCTTGCCATAGACATCGGTCGCGAGGCGCACGGTCGGCGGCACGGTCGCGATCCAGTCGAGGCCGTAGAACACCGCGAACAGCGGCAGACCGAAGAAATCGATGCCGAACGCATACGGCAGATAAATCAGCGACAGCCCACGCAGCCCGTAGTACCAGAACAGCAGCACGCGCGCGTTGAAGCGATCGGAAAGCCAGCCGGAAAGCGTCGTGCCGAAAAGATCGAAGATGCCCATCGCGGCGAGCAGCGTCGCGCCCTGCACTTGTGTCATGCCGTAGTCGGAGCACATCGCGATCAGATGCGTGCCGACGTAACCGTTCGTGCTCGCGCCGCAGACGAAGAAGCTGAAGAACAGGAGCCAGAAATCGCGCGTCTTGCTCGCCGATGCGAGCGTGCCGAACGCGACCTTGATCGGGTTTTTCGGCGGCGGAAGCGCGCCGGGCGGCAAATCGGCCTTCTCGCCGACGGGACGCAGCGAAAGATCGGCCGGACGCTCGGGCAGCAGCCAGGCGACGAGCGGCAGCACGATCGCCGCCGCCGCCGCGACAACGAACACGACCGGGCGCCAGCCGTAATGCTCGGAAATCGACGCGAGGAACGGCAGGAACACGAGCTGTCCGGTCGCGGAGCTCGCGGTGAGAATGCCCATCGCGAGACCGCGATGCGTCGTAAACCAGCGATTCACGATCGTCGCCGACAAGGTCAGCGCCGCGACGCCCGTCGCGCTGCCGACCATCACGCCCCAGACGAGCACCATCTGCCACGGCTCGGTCATCATCGACGAGATGCCGACGCCCGCGGCCAGCGTCGCGATTGCGGCCAGCACGGTCGGACGCACGCCGAAGCGCTGCATCGCGGCCGCGGCGAACGGGCCAGCGAGACCGTAGAGCGCGAGGTTGATCGAGATCGCAAGCGAAATCGTGCCACGCGACCAGCCGAACTGCTTTTCGAGCGGCAACATCATGACGCTCGGCGTCGCGCGCGTGCCGGCTGCCGCGAGCAGCACGAAAAACACGATGCCCACCGCAATCCAGCCGTAATGTATCCGGCCGTTCAGCCGTCTCGCTACCCAATTCATCGCTGCTCCGTCAGGTTGGATTGTGTCTTGCGACGTTACCGCTCTGTCACATTAGAGTTGCGAGCTTAGTTACCGATCGGTAACATGTCAAGCATGCCGCAGAAATCATGAAGGAGCCGGCTTTGACACGATCCCTTTCCGACCCGCCCAGAAATCACGCGCGCCGAAGCGTGCGCACCGACGGCGCGACCGCGCAGGAGCAATTGCTCGACGCCGCGCAGGCGCTTTTCTATCGCGACGGCATCCGCGCGATCGGTGTCGATGCCGTCGTCGAGCGCGCGGGCGTCAACAAGATGAGCTTGTATCGGCAATTTGCATCAAAGGACGAACTCGTCGTCGCGTATCTGGAGCGCATGGACGACCGATTCCGGCAGCGCTTCGAGGCGAGCGTCGCGAAACATCCGGGCGAGCCGGCGAAGCAGCTCCTGCAGGCGCTGGAAGATCTGGTGAAGCGGGCGTCGTCGCCGGACTATCGCGGCTGCCCGTTCGTCAACATCGCATGTGAATTTGGCGATCCGGCGCATCCGGCGCGGCAGTCGGTCGAACGCAATAAAAGTTACCTGATGACGCGTCTTGTCGAGATTTCGGCGTCGGCCGGCGCGGATAATCCGGTGGAACTGGCGGAATCACTCGCGTTGCTGGTCGATGGCATCTACGCGACGAGCCAGACATACGGCCCCGGCTCGGGCCCGCTGCTCGCCGCGCCGCGCATCGCGCGCACGTTGATCGGCGCGGCGTGTTCCGCGCATCGCAAACAGGAAGGTTCATGACTGACAGCAGCACCCGCGACGACGTGATCGCGGCCACCCGGCACTGGCTCACCCGCGCGGTGATCGGACTCAATCTGTGCCCGTTCGCGAAGAGCGTGCACGTAAAAAAACAGATTCGTTACGTGGTGAGCGAGGCGCGCGACGTCGACGATCTGATCGTGGAATTGACCGATGAACTTCGCCTGTTGCGCGATACAGACCCTGAAAGCGTCGACACCACGCTTTTCATCACGCCGCACGCATTCGCCGATTTCACCGATTACAACGACGCGCTGTTCTTCGCCGAGCGCCTCGTCGATCAGCTCGGGCTCGCGGGCGAACTCCAGATCGCAAGTTTTCATCCGCACTATCGGTTCGAAGGCACCGCGCCTGACGATATCGACAACTACACGAATCGCGCCCCGTATCCGATCTTTCATCTTCTGCGCGAAGCGAGCATCGATCGCGCAGTTGCTGCGTTCCCCGAAGCATCGGAGATTTATGAGCGCAACATCGAAACCTTGCGCCGACTCGGACACGACGGCTTCGATGCGTGGATGATGGACAAATCCTGATCAAGGCGCGGACGCGAAGAAACGCTCACGCAATTCATCCAGTCCGAGCGTTTCGAGTACGTCAGACAGCCGTTGCGCGGGGCGGCCGCGTGGCAAGTCCTTGAACTGCGCGACGATGAGCTCGTTTTTCATCGAATGCTCCCAGCCGACGAGTTCCGTCACGCTGACCTGATACCCATGCGATTCGAGTTGCAGGCAGCGCAGCACGTTCGTGATCTGGCTGCCGAACTCCCGCGTGTGCAGCGGATGCCGCCAGATTTCCGTCAGCACGTTCTTCGAAAGCGCGTGTCCCTTATTCTTGCGCAGCACCGAAGCCACTTCGGCCTGACAGCACGGCACTACGACGATGTACTTCGCTTTCTTTTGCAGAGCGAACTGGATGGCGTCGTCGGTGGCGGTGTTGCACGCATGGAGTGCAGTGACGATATCGATCGAATCAGGTAGACGATCTGAATCAATCGATTCGGCCACCGACAGATTCAGAAACGACATCCCCGTAAACCCGAGGCGCTCCGCCAATTCCTCGGATTTGCTGACAAGCTCTTCGCGCGTCTCGATTCCAAAGATGTGTGACCGATCGCGCAGAGACTTGAAGAAGAGATCGTAGAGAATAAACCCGAGATAGGATTTTCCCGCGCCGTGGTCAACGAGTGATACGGCCCCTTGGCGCGAATGCACGTCGGCGAGCAGCGGTTCGATGAACTGATAGAGGTGATAGACCTGTTTCAGTTTGCGGCGGCTGTCCTGGTTCATCTTGCCGTCGCGCGTCAGTATGTGAAGTTCCTTCAGCAGTTCGATCGACTGCCCGGGACGAATCTCGTGTTTGGTGAAGGGGTCGGGTGTGCCCGGAGCCGGCGCGGAAGACTTCCTGGTCATCTTGAAGGTGTATCGAATAAAAAAAGCGGAGCATGTTCGCGCCGAATGTGCGCTAACCGCTGGTTCTGCCGTCTCAAAAGGGGAAGTTTACCCAAAAGCGCGAAGACGCTCTTGTTCCAGTACTGGCTGATCGGCCGATGCGTGGCAGCGGCACGCATGGAACAGATTGTGCATCGTCGGACAATGAGGCCTTTGAAAAGACGACACAGCGTGGCCTCGCGGCCGCGTACCGATGCAGCAAGCAGGAGCAACACGCAGTAGCAAGCCGCGCCTCGACACGTAGAGCGTCGTCACCCGCGCCTAACCTTGTTACGTAACACCTAACGCACAGCGCGGCGAATGCGACTCGCCGGCGCCATGAACATGAGAGGACGGCGATGGATGCGATCCCGGACAAGAAAGCAGAGAAACAATTTCAGGAGATGCTCGCGGCACTGACCGCGATGCCCGCGTGGAGTGAGAAGCAGCAGCTGGAACTGGAGATGGCCCGAGAGATTTCCGTGGAGATGCTGCGCCTCGCCGAGTCGATGCGCGACGGCTCCACCGATATCGAAACATGCCTGACGATGCTGAAGTACGCCAAGGTGATGGATTTCGTCCTGACGACGCTCGCCTCACGCCGGGATATCGCGCCGCAAACGCTGCGCGTCATCTTCAAGCTGGCTGGTCTGAAGGTCGATGAAGCCTATCCGGGCTGAGACGACTACGTTCTCGAAGCCGGTGCGCGTTCCGAGCGCGCGCCGGCGTCAGCTTTTGCGTCTCGACATGAGGCGCGCTGCGGAATGACGCATGTGCCGCTGCATTGCGGCGTGTGCTCTTACCGCATCGCGCGCCTCCAGCGCCTCGAGAATCTCGCGATGCTCGCCTAGCGCGGCCGCCCACGTTTCTTCCCCTTCGAAGTGCCCACGCAGCGTCGATGACAGCGGACTGTGCCGCTCGTCATACAGGCTGCCGACGGTGCGCACCAGCACGTCGTTGCCTGTCATTTGCGCGATTGCGATGTGAAACGCGCGATCGGCGGCCATCGGCACCTGGCCGTTTTCTACTTCGCGCGCCATCGTCTCGTACACTGCGCGCAGCGCCTTCAACTCTTTCGGTTTCGCGAAAGGCGCGACGCTCGCCGCGATCGCGCCTTCGATCACGCTGCGCGCGTTCATGATCTCGATCGGACTTTCGCCCAGTTCCGCTTCCGTCGCGGGCGGCTTGGCGGCCGGCGCCGCGACGATATACACGCCCGAACCCATGCGGATTTCGACGCGCCCTTCCAGTTCCAGCGCAACCAATGCCTCGCGCACCGACGGCCGCGATACACCGAGCGTCTGGGCCAGTTCGCGCTCCGACGGCAACCGTCCGTTCGGCGCGAAACCCTGTTGTTCGATCAGCCCGCGCAGCTTGTCGGCGATCTGTAGATAGAGGCGGCGCGTTTCGGCTGGTTTCACGTTCACGTGCTGGCTCCTGCTTTCGTCTCGGGGAAAACGTGGATTGTAATCAGTGGAAGGGTTGACGCGCCGTGCGACGGGTATTTGCCGTTCCCAGACTGCTTACAAGTGGCTTGACCAATTCCATTTCGAGACACTAGTATGCAATCCGGTAAGGCCAGGTGGGCCAATTTTTTTTGCGGCGATCTGGAACCGTTCCCACGATCTTCTTCACAAGCGCGCCCGACGATGAGCAATCCGATTCTTCAATTCGGCACGAGCCGTTTCCTGCAGGCGCACGTCGATTTTTTCGTGACCGTCGCGGCGCGCCACGATCCGGCGAAAGCGCTCGGCAAGATTACCGTCGTTCAGACGACGTCGAGCGCCGACAGTCGCGCGCGCGTCGACGCCCTGCGCGCGGCCGGACACTATCCGGTGCGTATTCGCGGCCGTCAGCGCGACGAAACCATCGATACCACCGTCGAGTGCGACTCCATCACCGAAGCGCTGCATGCGAACGAGGATTGGCCGCTGCTGATCGAACGCGTGAAGCGTGACGTGAAAGTGATCGTGTCGAATACGGCGGACGCCGGCTACGCGCTTTTCGATGAAGACACCGCCGGTCTGCTCGACGGTGCGCGCACGCCGCGCGGTTTCGCGGCGAAGCTCGCCGTGCTGCTGCACGCGCGGTTTCAGGCCGGCGCGCAGCCGATCACGCTATTGCCTTGCGAGCTCGTTTCGCGCAATGGCGACACGCTGCGCGATCTGGTGATCGGCGTGGCGCGCGGCTGGAACGTCGACGAAGCCTTCATCGACTATCTGAATAATGGCTGCGTGTGGGTGAATTCGCTCGTCGACCGCATCGTGTCGGAGCCGATCCAGCCCGTTGGCGCCATTGCCGAGCCTTACGCGCTCTGGGCGATCGAGCGTCAGGAAGGCATGGTGCTGCCGTGCGAGCACGAGGACATCGTCGTCACCGACGATCTCGCCCATTACGAGCGCCTCAAGCTCTTGCTGCTGAATCTTGGCCACACAATGCTCGCGCAGATCTGGCGCACGCGCGGCGGCGCGCCCGAGATGACCGTGCTCGACGCGATGCGCGATCCGGCCTACCGCGAGCCGCTCGAAGCGACGTGGCGCGACGAAGTGCTGCCGGTGTTCGCGGCGCTCGGCAAGGGCGACGTCGCAACCGAATATCTCGCGAACGTGCGCGACCGCTTCGAGAATCCGTTTCTCGTGCATCGGCTCGCGGACATCGCGCGCAATCACGACGAGAAGAAAGTCCGACGCTTTCAGCCCGTCATCGATCTCGCGCGCGAACTGCACCTCGATATCGAACAGAAGCGTCTCTCCGACGCACTCGCAGCCGCCTGAAAGAGCAGCACCAATTTCGAATCACGACGCGCCGCGCCGGCATCGCGGCGACGTCCATAAAGATGAAGTGCCGCCCCATTGAGGAGACAAAACGATGCGCAAAATGCGTTGGGTAGTGATTTTTCTGGCTTTTCTGGCTATCGCGATCAATTACATCGATCGCGCGAATCTAGCGGTCGCCGCGCCGCAAATCGAAAAGGCGCTCAACATCGGCCCGGCTGAAATGGGCTTTATCCTGAGCGGCTTCTTCTGGAGCTACGCGCTCATGCAGATGCCGTTCGGCTGGTTCGTCGATCGCGTCGGCGCGCGCATCGCGTTGCCGCTCGCGGTCGGCTGGTGGTCGGTATTCACCGCGCTCACGGCGGTCGCGACGAGCGTCGGCGGCATGTTCGGCTGCCGCCTGATGCTGGGTATCGGCGAAGCGGGCGCTTATCCGTCTTGCGCGAAGCTCGTGTCGCAATGGTTCACGAAAGCGCAGCGCGCATTCGCCACCAGCATTTTCGATTCGGGCTCGCGCGTGGGTTCCGCGCTGTCGATTCCGGTCGTCGCGTTCATCATCAGCTCGTTCGGCTGGGAAGCGTCGTTCATCATCACGGGCGTGATCGGCTTCGTGTGGATTCTCGGCTGGTTCCTGATCTACCGTAACAAGTCGAAGGGCGATCTGACGGGTGAAGCCGACGCCGCGCCGGTCCAACCGGTCGCGCCGAAGAACAAGGTGTCGTGGGCGTCGCTGTTCAAGTACCGCACGCTGTGGGGCATGATGCTCGGCTTCTTCTGCCTGAACTTCGTTATCTATTTCTTCATCACGTGGTTCCCGAGTTATCTCGTCCAGGCGCACGGCTTCTCGCTCAAATCGCTCGGCACGCTCGGCACGATTCCCGCCCTGATGTCGATTCCGGGCGGCTGGCTCGGCGGCTTCATCTCCGATTCGCTCTTCAAGCGCGGCTGGAGCCTCACCGCCGCGCGCAAGACCTGCATGGTCGGCGGCATGTTGATGTCGTCGGTCATCACGCTGTGCGCGTTCGTCGAAAACATCTATCTGATGCTCGCGTTCTTCGGCATCGCTTACGCGAGCCTCGCGTTCGCGGCTGCGTCGATCTGGTCGCTGCCGAGCGACGTCGCGCCGACGCCGGATCACGTCGCGTCGATCGGCGGCATTCAGAACTTTGCATCGAATCTGGCGGGCATCGTCATCACGACGTTCACCGGCGTGATGCTCGCGATCACCAAGGGCTCGTTCGTGATTCCGCTGTGCGTCGCGGGCGGCTTCTGCTTCCTCGGCGCGTTCAGCTATCTTGTTATTGTCGGCAAGATCGAACCGCTCAATCGCGCCGAAGAAGAGCGAGCCCGGCGCGACGACAGCCGCGCACCTTCCACGGTCTGAGACTAAAACCATGTCCACCACATCCACCGACCATGCGGTCATCCGTCTGCATCCCAACGACGATGTCGTGATCGCGACGCGTCAGTTGCTCTCCGGCGCGCGGATCGCGTCGGAGGATCTCGTCGTCGCGGGGCTGATTCCGCCGGGGCACAAGATCGCCACGCGCGATATCGCCGCGGGCGCGCCCGTGAAGCGCTACAACCAGATCATCGGCGTGGCGAAGGACGCGATCGCGCGCGGACAGCACGTGCACACGCACAATCTGTCGATGGCCGATTTCGCACGCGAGCACGAATTCGGTGTCGATCAGCATCCGACGCCGTTCGTCGACGAACCCGCGACGTTCATGGGCATTCGCCGCGAGGACGGCCGCGTGGCGACGCGCAACTTCGTCGGCGTGCTGACGAGCGTGAATTGCTCGGCGACGGTCGCGCGCGCGATCGCCGATCATTTCCGGCGCGACGTGCATCCGGAGGCGCTTGCGGACTATCCGAACGTCGATGGCGTGATCGCGCTGACACACGGTCTCGGATGCGGCATCGACATGCAAGGCGAAGGGCTCGGCATCTTGCGGCGCACGCTATCGGGTTACGCGGTGCATCCAAACTTTCATTCGGTGCTGTTCGTCGGCCTGGGATGCGAGACGAATCAGATTTCGGGCGTGCTCGAATCGAGCGGACTGAAGGACGGCTCGCATCTCAAGAGCTTCACGATTCAGGACAGCGGCGGCACACGCAAGACGATCGAGCGGGGCATCGCAACGGTGAAGGAAATGCTCGCCGATGCGAATCGTGTGCAGCGCGAACCGTTACCGGCGTCGCATCTGATCGTCGGACTGCAGTGCGGCGGATCGGACGGCTACTCGGGCATTTCGGCAAATCCCGCGCTCGGCGCCGCTGTCGACAAGCTCGTCGCGCATGGCGGCACGGCGATTCTTTCCGAGACGCCGGAGGTCTATGGCGCGGAGCATTTGCTGACGCGCCGCGCCGTGAGCCGCGAAGTCGGCGAAAAGTTGCTCGCGCGCATCAAGTGGTGGGAAGAGTACTGTGCGCGCAATGGCGCGGCGATGGACAACAATCCGTCGGCGGGCAACAAGGTCGGCGGATTGACGACGATCCTCGAAAAATCGCTCGGCGCGGTCGCCAAGGGTGGGACGACGAATCTCGTCGAAGTGTACGAGTACGCGCAGCACATCGATGCGAAGGGCTTCGTGTTCATGGATTCGCCCGGCTACGATCCGATGTCGGCGACGGGCCAGGTTGCGTCGGGCGCGAACCTGATCTGCTTCACGACCGGCCGCGGCTCCGCTTATGGCTGCGCGCCGTCGCCGTCCCTCAAGCTCGCGACGAACACCGCGCTGTGGGAGCGGCAGGAAGAGGACATGGATATCAATTGCGGCGGCGTGATCGACGGCTCCGCGACCATCGAACAGCTCGGCGATGCGATCTTCCAGATGATGCTCGACTGCGCGTCAGGCGTGGCGTCGAAGAGCGAACTGCATGGATACGGGCAGAGTGAGTTCGTGCCGTGGCAGGTGGGTGTTGTGACTTGAGTTTGTTGTTCGAGTGGTCTTCGAAAGGCGCACCGGTTTTGCCGATGCGCCTTTTTTGCGTCAGGCAGGTCCGAGGTCGATTTCGATCGACTTTTCGGGACAGTCGAACACCGTGCCATGAACCCGCACTTTGCATCATTCGCAAAATGGCTTGAGCGATTGCTTTCGCGGCAAACTTGCTGGCGTCGTCGCGCGTCATCGAAAACAATCGAATGCTGCGTCTCCGAACAGGATCGGCGCGATTGATCCAGCCGACGAACGGCTGCTTCGGCAGTACGACGGCAATAACTCGATTGCGATCAGCAGCGCATCGGATGACTTATGCGCGACTTCGTCGTTAATGCGGTGGATCAGACCGTGGCGGCGTGCTGCGCCATCATCTGCATCGCGACGGCTTCCGCCACTTCGATGCCGTCGATCGCCGCGGAATAGATTCCGCCAGCGTAGCCCGCGCCCTCGCCTGCCGGGTACAGGCCTTCAACGTTCATGCTCTGATAGTCGTCCTTGCGACGCACGCGAATCGGTGACGACGTGCGCGTCTCGACGCCGGTCAGCACGGCGTCGTGCATCGCGAATCCCTTGATCTTCTTGTCGAGCTCGGGCAACGCCTCGCGGATCGCTTCGATCACGTAATCGGGCAGTGCGGTGCTCAGATCGGTCGGCTTCACGCCCGGTTTGTACGACGGCGTCACGGAACCAAGCGATGTCGACGCGCGACCCGCGATGAAATCCCCGACGAGCTGCCCCGGCGCGGAGTAGTCGCCGCCGCCCAGTTCGAACGCGCGCTCTTCCCACTTTCGCTGAAACGCGATGCCGGCCAGCGGACCGCCCGGATAGTCTTCGGGCGTAATGCCGACGACGATGCCTGCATTCGCATTGCGCTCGGCGCGGGAATACTGGCTCATGCCGTTCGTCACGACGCGTCCCGGCTCCGATGTCGCCGCGACGACCGTGCCGCCCGGGCACATGCAGAAGCTATAGACCGCGCGCCCGTTGCTGCAGTGATGGACCACTTTGTAGTCGGCCGCGCCGAGCTTTTCGTGTCCCGCGAATTTACCGAAGCGGCTTCTGTCGATCACCCCTTGTGGATGCTCGATGCGAAAGCCGAGCGAGAACGGCTTGGCTTCCATATAGACGCCACGGTCGTGCAGCATCTCGAACGTATCGCGCGCGCTGTGACCGACGGCCAGCACGACGTGATCGCAGCGCAGCGTTTCGCCGGTCGAGAGTTTGAGCCCGCGCACCTTGCCGTTATCGATGTCGATATCTTCGACGCGCTGCTGAAACCGCACTTCGCCGCCGAGCTGATGGATCTGCGCGCGCATCTTTTCGACCATGCTCACGAGCCGGAACGTACCGATATGCGGGCGGCTCAGATAGAGAATGTCTTCCGGCGCGCCGGCCTTGACGAACTCGTCGAGCACTTTGCGGCCGTAGTGTTTCGGATCCTTGATCTGACTGTAGAGCTTGCCGTCGGAGAACGTGCCGGCGCCGCCTTCGCCGAACTGCACGTTCGACTCCGGATTGAGCTCGTTGCGTCGCCAGAGGCCCCACGTGTCTTTCGTCCGCTCGCGCACGGCTTTGCCGCGCTCGAGGATGATCGGCCGAAAGCCCATTTGCGCGAGGATCAAGCCGGCAAAAAGCCCGCACGGTCCCATGCCGATGACGACCGGACGCAGCATCGTCGACGACGCTGGTGCTTTCGCGACAAAACGATACGCCATGTCCGGCGTCACGCCGCAATGCGGATGTGGACGTGCTTCGAGGCGCTTCAGTACCGACGCTTCGTCTTGCAACTCGACATCGATGATGTATGTGAGTTTGATGTCGGCGCGCTTGCGGGCATCGTGTGCGCGACGAAAGACGTGGAAACTCACGAGTTCGTTCGCGGCAACGCCAATTTCCGCAAGACGCGCGAGCACTGCAATTTCAATGGCCGATTCGGGATGATCGAGCGAGAGCTTGAGTTCGCTTAGACGTAGCATGAGGACATCGACGGCGCGGGCCGCGTTTTTTTAAAATACGTAGAGAGGATTCTAACGCTTGAGCGGCGGATGCTTCGCTGCATCGCTACTGCGCCGCTCCAACGCAAAAACCCCACCTTTGCGGGGTGGGGTTTTTGTTTGGAGCATGAGGAGCCTGACGATTACCTACTTTCACACGGGAATCCGCACTATCATCGGC
>NZ_FCNX02000027.1 GCF_001544835.2 Caballeronia fortuita
GGAGCGGTAGTTCAGTTGGTTAGAATACCGGCCTGTCACGCCGGGGGTCGCGGGTTCGAGTCCCGTCCGCTCCGCCAAATCGTTGTTTGAAAAATCCAGCCCTCGCGCTGGATTTTTTTCGTCCGCTTTTTCTTGCGTTCGCCGCGTCCGATTCCCTTTCGTACACATCCGGTCGCCCTCGACGGTGATAATGGCCATTGCCAGCCCGCGCGCACTGTCTTAGTGTTTAGGCACTTGTTCTCGTGCCCGTGCGATGCTCGACCCGACCGAAGATCTCTCGCTCTATCAATTGCGCCAGGCGTCCATGGCGGACTTTGCCTTCGCCGAAGCGCTGACCCACGACAACATGGTCGGCTATTACCGTCGTCATAATCTCGTGTGGCGCGGCGACCTGTTTCTATCCAGCTGGCGCGAGTCCGAGAATTTCATCCTGCAGGCGGACGGCGTGCCGATCGGCGTCATGCGCGTCACCGAAGAAGACAATTCGCTGCATATTCGCGACGTGCAGATTGCGCAAGGTTATCGCGGGCGTGGCGCGGGAACGTTCCTGCTCAATACGGCGCATCGCTGGGCGAGGGCGCGCGGGCTGGCCGAGTGTCAGTTGCGCGTGTTCGTCGATAATCCGGCGGCGCGGCTCTATATCCGGCTCGGCTATCGGCCGGCGGGTCCGCGTCTCGCGCAGCTTGGCGCGATTCGCCACATGGTGCGGCACGTCTGAGGGCAGTTTCTAACTGCCGTCGATGTCGCGTTCATCGCGGGTATCGCGCGCAAAGAACGCGCGGGGACTTTCGCCGAACGCGCGCCGGAACATCGCGGAAAAGGCGCTCTGACTCTGATATCCCAGTTCGCGCGCGACCTGCGCAAGCGGCCGGCCCTGGCTCAGCAGCGGAATCGCGCGCGCGAGCACCGCTTGCTGCCGCCACTGCGAAAAGCTCACGCCGAGTTCCCGACGGAAAAGCCGCGCGATGGTGCGCGAACTCGCGCCTGCTTCCGAAGACCAACGCTCCAGATCCGAATGCGATGGATCGGCGAGCACGGCGTTGCACAACGCGCGCAGGCGCTTCTCGTTCGGCATCGGCACGGAGAGCGGCAGCGGCTGCGAACGGATGATTTCGTCGAGCGCGAGAGTGCCGAGCAGCCGCTCGCGCTGTCGCGAGATCGCTTCCTCGTCGAGCGCCGCGATGACTTCGCGCAGAAGCGGCGATACCTCGACGACGCGGCACGCGCCGAGACCCGCCGGCACGACGCTCGCATCGACATACAACGTCCGCAGATACGCATCCTCGACGATCACGACTTCGTGCGTCACGTTGGGCGGCACCCAGATTGCGCGCGAGGGCGGCACCATCCAGGTCGAATCGGCGGTTGCGACGCGCAACACGCCGCGCGACGTGTAGGCGACCTGCGCCCAAGGATGCGTATGCAGCGCGATACGCACGCCATACGGAACCGGCCGCGATCGCACGCGAATCGGATGATCGAGCGTCGGCGAATGCTCAATCGGGATATCGAGATGCTCGACTTCCTCACTCGACGTCCTCGATTCGACAAACGTGGTCATGTGCGCTCGGGTTGAACTGGGTTTGGGCAGCCGTCTCATGAGCCGCCACGCGCCGATGGTAGCCGAAAGCGCACGCGCCGGCGCGCCGCGGATTTTGCGCGGCGCATAATGGCCGCTCATCCATCTTTCGACGACAGGGCGCTTCTTCCGATGCAATACGTTTTTGTCTACGGCACGCTGCGCGCGGGCGAGGTCAACGATATCAACCGGGCGGCTGCGCGGCGTGGCATCGCGATGCCCGAATGGATCGGCGTCGCGCACGTGCACGGCCAACTCTTCGACTTCGGCACTTATCCGGGCCTCGTCATCGACGAGCACGGCGCACCGATTCGTGGCGACGTTTATCGGATCGAAGACGCGCTCGTGCCCGTGCTCGATGAGATCGAAGACGTATATCCGGGTGTGGAAGGTCTATTCCGCGCGCATCGTCTGCATGTGGAAGTGGGGATCGAGGGACGAAGGGATCGGATCGATTGCCTGATCTATCCTGTCGCGGCTGCCGCCGTGGACGGACTGCCGCGCATCGAAGGCGGCGACTGGATTGCGCATCGCGTGGCGCGCGCCTGAGCGCGAGGAAACGACAGGAGTCTCGTTCGCGCCGCCCGTTCTCAGGCGGCGCGAATGGCCCCGTGCTTGGTAAAACCGGCTTACTGGCTCGAACCTGCCGCCGGCTTGCTGTGCGACTTCTTGTGATGCATCGACTTGTGAGCCGGCGCCTGCTCTGTCATCTGCTGCGTCTCCTGACGCGATTGCAGAGCTTGGGCGCGGGATTCGACATCGGAGATTTTGGCGGGATCGGTGCTCATGGTCACGCCTTGATCGCTCTGGGCAAAGGCGCCCGTTGCGACCGCGCTGAGGGACAACAGAACAGCCAGGGACACTTTCTTCATTGTTACCTCCTAGTAGTAGTTGAACCCGGGAATCGTCTGTCCGATCCGGTGGAAAGACGGTTGAGCCTGAGCAAAAAACGCTCCCGCCGCATGGCGGGATGTCAGCCGCGAACCTCGCGCGTCCGACGATCAGACAATCTAATCATAAGCCGGGAATCGGGCAGCCGTGTGTCGCGTGCCCGTTCGATACCGGCCGATGCTGATCTCGCGCAATCGTCGAAATATTCCAGAGTGCTTAGCATTGCGCGCATCGCGATCAGTAGAGATGCAGCCAGCGATACACGTCGAAGCGTGCAAGCCCCACGAGTTCATGCATCGCGAGTTCGCTGTTCGCGAAGCCGCGGATGCGCGGAAAGAACGTGGGGTGATTGGGCCGCACGTCCGACACGAACGGCACGGGCGCATAGCCGAACGCCTCGAAGGCGCGCATCGAGCGCCGCATGTGATACGCGGATGTGACCACGATCAAACGGCTGTCATGTGCGGGCCCGAGAATCCCGGCCACGTTGCGCGCGTTCTGGTAAGTGTTGAGGCTTTGGTTCTCGCGCACGAGATCGTCCGAAGCGACGCCTTGTGCGAGCACGTAGGGCGCGTAGTTGTCGGCTTCCGCCTGGCCGTGGTGCTCGGGATCGCCGCCGCTCAGAATTACCTTGCACGAGGCGCCCGTCTCGCGGCATTCGCGATAAAGCATGCCGACGGCGTCGATGCGCCGCATCGCATTGGCGCGCGGAACGAGTCCCGACTCGCTACGATAAGTGCCGCCACCCATTAACACGATCGACGTTTGCGGCGCGAACGAAGGCACGTCCGTGTGACGATAGCCGTGCTGGGCGAGATCGAGCAAAGGCGTCGCGAACCATCCCGCGCCGACCGCCCACGCGAGCGCCGCCGCGACGACTGCGATCTGGGCGCGCCGGCGTCGCCACAGCGCAAATAATGCAAAAAAAAGCAGCAATAAAGTGAATAGAACCAATTTGATTGGGGTAACGTATTGGTTTCAGGACAATTCGTTCTGCCATCGCGGGCATCGGAACGCATCGGCGGATGTCGCAGTAAAGCGCGTGATTAGCGCGCTCTCAACGGGGGCTTGTAATAGAAAGCAGCACCTAACGCAAGCGGTGGCCAAACATTCGGCTGCGAGTCGTACATCGCAAACGGAATTCGGCGCGCCGCGTTTAGTCGACGTCGCGGACCGTCTTGCGACCGTCACGAGCGTCGTCATGGCTGCACAGGAAGAAAGAACGAGATGACCACGTATTCCAACGAAGTTGTACTCGAAGCACTTCGCCGAGCGCAGTATCGTCAGGTTCCCTGGGCGAAACGCCCCAACGTTTTCGATCTCTTGCGCGCGCTCGGCTTGCTCGAACTCGCGCGGCAGCGCACCGTGGCGCCCGCGCCCGGCTTTCACGCACCGGTCGACATCGCGGTCGTCACCGAGCGCGGCAAGCACGAATTCACGCGGCTTTCGCGCGACGAGCGCGGCACCGACTGGGATTTGCGCCGCTCGGAGCCTTATACGTTCGGTGGTCAGGAAGCTGTCCTGGAGGCGCGAGTCTAGCATCGCCGCATGAGCCGGCAGCGGTCGACAGTCGACGCACGGGTCGAGGGGGCGCTGTCGTCGGATGAAAGAGGCATCGTTGGGACAAAAAAGTGCCCGTGCCGCACGCGACACGGGCAGACCGGATTTCACTGTCGCCATGCTGTGCTCATGGCATCGGGTGTGACTGGCGCGAGGCGCACTGGTTCCGCGCCGCGCGCATCGTCGCGATGTGATCAACGATGCCGCGCGCGCGGATCGCGTTCCGCATCGGGACGGGCGCGCACGTTACTCGCGATATCGCCGCGCAAGTCTCCACGCGGCGCCGGTGGCGTCGCATCGTGGTTCTGACCGGCGTTCTGCGGCGCGGCCATGGTAGCCTTCGTACTGACGTGGAAATCGGACGCCGGCGGCGGCTGTGCCTGGCTCATCGTGGCGATGCCCGTCAGCGCGACAAGGCCGCCGCTAACGAGCAGAGTCGATGCCTTCATGGTGAAATCCTCGAAGCCTTCGTAAGGCCTGTTCGATCATTCACCAAGCTATGCCGCGGCACGCCGCGACGCTGTAAGGAATCGTAAAGAGTTGTTTCGCCCACGATGCGTCGCGCGCGACTGTGCTACGCCGCGAGCAACGCATTCGGAAGGGGAGGCGAGTTGGCGCAGGCTGCGGCGCTGCGCGCAAGGTGAAACGCGTGAATGAAGCCGGCGCGCCGGCTTCGTGCGAAGCCGAGCCGATCAGGCCATCTTGGCAGGCGCGCGCCACGATTCCGGATTCGTCCAGAACGCGCCGCGCAGGCGATCACGGCTCGGCGGCGCGGGCGGCTTCGCGGCGCTCGAACCGATGCGCCCACGCAGCGACACTTCGCGGCCATTGCCGGAGAGGCGCTTCACGATCTCGGCCAGCGTGCCGTCGGCCTGCCACTCGTCGAAGCGGCGGCGGCAAGTCGGCGGGGACGGATAGCGTCCGGGCAGCTTCGACCAGCCTTCGCCCGTCGACAGCACCCACAAGACCGCGTTGACCACGGCCCGCGCTTCGACGCGCGGACGTCCGCGCCGTTCGCTACGCGCCGGCTCGGAACAGAACAACGCCTCAACCAGCGCCCACTCGTTATCTCTCAAATCGTCGAACAGCACCATATCTCACCTCAGCGAAGCTAACCCCGGTGCGCTGCCCCGCGCCGCGCACTCTGGTCGGAATCCGATGAACGAATACCTGGGAAGGCCAGAGCGATTGCGGCGGACGATGTTCGATGTAACCGCGAATGGCTCCAACCTCTGTGCGCAATGAAATGCGAGAACCGTGCCATGCATGTCGCGAAATCCGGGAAACCCGCATGGCAGTAGGCTGACGCGATGCCAGCATGGCCCGTATAAGACCCGAAACAGACTGATTAAGAAATCGGGACAATCACCAATCAAGTGCAATAGGCCCATCCAGCGTGCGTGTGGGTTATATGCTGCACCGCAGCGAAACGCGCGTTCATGGATGAGATCACACCATTGATCGCTATAATTTGCGCATGAATTACGATTATTGATGAGCTGGCTGAATGAACGCGCCCTTGAACGTGACGTTGCGGCAACTGCGCGTCTTTATCGAAGTATCGAGACTGCGCAGTTTTAGCCGCGCGGGCGATGAGATCGGCCTCACGCAATCCGCGGTGAGCCGCTGCGTGCGCGAGCTGGAAGGGGAAATCGGCCTCAAGCTGATCGACCGGACGACGCGCGAAGTCCAATTGACCGATGTCGGCGTGAATCTCGTCGGCACGGTGTCGCGCCTTCTGGCCGATCTCGACGAAGCGTTGCGCGAAGTGCGCGACCTCGGGGAGCAGCGTCGTGGACGCGTGATCGTCGCGGCCAGCCCAACGGTCGCGTGCCGCTTGATGCCGCGTGTCATCGCGTCGTGTCTACGGCAGTTCCCGCTGATTACCCTGAGCCTGCGCGACGACGTCCAGTCCGACGTCCTGCGCAAGGTGAAATCGGGCGAAGTCGATTTCGGCGTGGTGATCGGCCCATTTTCGTCCGATGAACTTCACGGCGAACCGGTGATGACCGATTCGTTCTGTCTCGTCGCGCGGCGCGATCATGCGCTCGCGCACGAGGCGGCGGTGCCGTGGAAAGCGCTCGACGGCGAGCGGCTCGTGATGCTCGACTACGCGTCCGGCAGCCGGCCGATCATCGATGCTGTGATGCAGGAGCACGGCGTCGAGGCGCAGGTCGTGCAGGAGCTCGGCCATTCGGCGACGGTGTTCGGGCTCGTGGAGGCGGGCGTCGGTGTGAGCGTGTTGCCGTGGCTCGCGCTGCCGCTGCCGGCGGATTCGTCGCTGGTGGCGCTGCCGCTCGAGCCGCGCGCCGAGCGTACCGTCGAGCTGGTTCGGCGGCGCGACCGGTCGTTGTCGCCGGCGGCGGAGTCGGTCTGGTCGCTGATCGCATCGCTGCCGCGGCGTGCGGAAGACCTCGGATAAGCCCGCCGCGCGCGTCGAAAAAAGCACGCGCGCGTTAGACTTGCTTTTTTAAGACGAGACGACGGGGCGAGCGATGAGTGAAGCGGAAGGAGCGGTGATCGGCGGCGCGCACGGAACCGGTGCGCCGAATGCGCGCGATGCCGTGCGGGCACTGAGGCCGTCGCAGATTCGCGAGGTGGCGAACGCGGGTTTCGGCATCGCCGATGTACTGCCGTTCTGGTTCGGCGAGTCGGACCGCGTGACGCCGGAGTTCATCCGCGACGCCGCGAGCCGCGCGCTCACCGATGGCGCCACGTTCTACACGCACAACCTCGGCATCGCGCCGCTGCGCGAAGCGCTCAGCCGCTACGTGAGCGCGTTGCACGGAGCGACCGCGCCCGCGCACGTCGCGGTGACGAGCGCGGGCGTGAACGCGCTGATGCTTGCGGCGCAGCTCGTCGTCGGCGCGGGCGACCGGGTCGTCGCGGTGACGCCGCTATGGCCGAATCTCGTCGAAATACCGAAGATCCTCGGCGCGAGCGTCGACACGGTTTCGCTAACCTACGGCCCGCGCGGCTGGACGCTCGATCTCGATCGCCTGCTTGCGGCGCTCACGCCCGGCACGCGCATGCTGATGATCAACTCGCCGAACAACCCGACCGGCTGGACGATGACGCGCGATCAGCAGCGCGCCGTGCTTGAGCATTGCCGCCGTCACGGCATCTGGATCGTGGCGGACGAAGTCTACGAGCGCCTCTATTACAGCGACGACGCGCCCGGCCGCACGGCGCCGTCCTTTCTCGATCTCGCCGCACGCGACGAACGCGTGATCTCGGTGAATTCTTTCTCGAAGGCGTGGCTGATGACCGGCTGGCGGCTCGGCTGGCTCGTCGCGCCTGCGCAACTGATGGACGATCTCGGCAAGCTCGTCGAATACAACACCTCGTGCGCGCCGTCGTTCGTGCAGCAGGCGGGCATCGTGGCCGTCGAAGAAGGCGAGCGCTTCACGCAGGCGCTCGTCGCCGATCTGCGCGCGAGCCGCGATCATCTGGTGAAGGCGCTGCAGACGATCGACGGCGTCGACGTGCGCGCACCGGACGGCGCGATGTATCTTTTCTTCTCGCTGCCGGGCGCGCGCGACAGTCTCGTACTGTGCAAATCGCTCGTGCGCGATGCCGGGCTCGGGCTCGCACCGGGCAGCGCGTTCGGGCCGGAGGGCGAGGGCTTCGTGCGCTGGTGCTACGCGTGCGATCCCGCACGGCTCGACGCGGGGGTCGAACGCTTGCGGCGTTTTCTGGCGGCGCGCGGCGTCGAGTGAGGTCGGCGGGTGTCGATCGATCACCTTTACGCCCCGGTTGTTTTTGCGTAATATGGCGCTCAGTCACGCGCTTTCGCCTAGGAAAGCGCCACCTCGTCCGGCTGGGAGGGCCCGGCGACCGCTCACCGGTCGCCCTGTAACGCCTCTCCCCGGTGCGTGCTCCCAATCAATATGACCGATTACAATCGGGCGAGCGCGTCTTGAAACTCCGCGTCCAGCTTTATCGTTCGCACCATTTTGGTCGCGTTCGGACCTGCGCAAGCCCGATTTGAATTGAATCATTGACCATACAGGGTTGACCCAAGCTGCATGAATACCCAAGAGGCGAAGATCGTCCTCGAGACTGCCTTGATTTGCGCGCAGGAACCGCTGAGGCTGAATGAATTGCGCAAGCTGTTCGCCGACGACATATCGGCGGATACCGTTCGCACGTTGCTCGAAGCGCTCAAGGCCGACTGGTCGGGACGCGGTGTCGAACTCGTGACGCTTGCCTCGGGCTGGCGTTTTCAGAGCAAACCCGCAATGCGGGCCTATCTCGACAGACTGCACCCCGAAAAACCGCCGAAGTATTCGCGGGCCGTACTGGAAACGCTGGCAATCATTGCTTATCGGCAGCCGGTTACGCGCGGCGATATCGAAGAAATCCGCGGCGTCACTGTGAATACGCAGGTCGTGAAGCAACTGGAAGACCGTGGCTGGATCGAGGTGATCGGCCATCGCGACGTGCCGGGCCGCCCGGCGCTGTATGCAACGACCAAGCAGTTTCTCGACGATCTCGGGCTGACCGCGCTTGACGAACTGCCCGCGCTGGACAATCCGTCGGCGCAACTGGAGGCATCGCTGCTCGCGCAGCATTCGATCGAATTTCCCGATAGCGTCGCGGGCGATGCGCCGGCAGCGGATATCGGGGCGCAGGACGCGGCGGCATCGAACGGCGGGGAACACGACGCGCCCGCGCCGGTCAACGCCGATGAAGCACCGCAATTGCACGAGGCCGCCGCCGACGTTGCGGCTGAGCAAGAACAGTCAGAAGAACAGCAGGAAACACTCGGAACGGAACATGCGGATACGCTCGACGAGCGCGCGTTGTCGCCGGCCGGGATTCACGCACAGCCTTTGAGCACGACGCACGAAGCGTCCGAGCGGGCGCCGCGTGACGAGGAACCAGACGCGAGTCCATCGAACGAAGCCGAACTGGACGACGACTCCGAAGAACCGAAGGCGCGCCGCGCCTGACGCAAATTGCATAGCCCCTGATCCGGCAACCGGCTCTCCATAAAAGATTATTTCGAGACGACCAGCCGGACCGATCAGCGGATTTTTTGACGCGCCCGCGACGGGCGCGCGATTCGACATTTGAGGTTGTTTTGACACACTCCCACGACAGCGATTCGCCTGAATCCGCGCGCCCCGTGCATGCCGCGGACGCACCTGAGTCGGCCGATGCCGGCGAAAGCACGCGCACCGACCGCGCCGATGAAGGCGGCGAGGGCGATGACCGTCCGCGCCGCGGACTGCGTCGCGGGCCGCGCAGCCTGATCGCGCGGCGTCGCGCTGTCGCGAAGACGAAAGGCACCGACGCCGCACCGGACGCGCCTGACGCCGCGGCCGACACGCCGCCCGATGGCGTCGTCGCCGCGCAGGTCCGCACGCCGCGCAAGGATCCCGCAGCGAAGCCGCGCAAGAGCGAGGGGGCGAACCCGCGCGGTCGCCGGAACGCGCGCGCCGAAGCCGGCGAAGCACGTGCCGAGGCAGCGGACGAGCCGGCCGCACAGGCCGCCGCGCCCGCACCGCGTGAAGGCGGCCGGCGCAAGAATCCGCCGCAGCAAAAGCGCGGCAAGCGCAACGATGCCGGTCCCGCAACGGTCGAAAGCGCGGCTGCAGCCGCCGTCGACGACGTCTTCGCTTACGTGACCTCGCCCGCCTTCGACGCCGACAACGGTTCGGCCGGCGTGCGCGCGCCGATGCTGCGTCGTGGCCGCAATGCCCCGCAGCAAAAGCGTGTGCTGGAACCGGACGACGACGCGCCGAAGCTGCACAAGGTGCTCGCCGATGCGGGCATGGGCTCGCGCCGCGACATGGAAGAACTGATCATCGCCGGGCGCGTGTCGGTGAACGGCGAGCCGGCGCACATCGGCCAGCGCATCATGCCGACGGACCAGGTGCGCATCAACGGCAAGCCGGTCAGGCGCAAGCTCGCGAGCAAGCCGCCGCGCATCCTGCTGTATCACAAGCCGACGGGCGAGATCGTCAGTCACGCGGACCCGGAAGGCCGTCCGTCCGTTTTCGACAAACTGCCGTCGATGAAAACGGCGAAGTGGCTCGCGGTCGGCCGGCTCGACTTCAACACGGAAGGCCTGCTGCTGCTCACGACTTCGGGCGATCTGGCCAACCGCTTCATGCATCCGCGCTACAGCGTCGAGCGTGAGTATGCGGTGCGCGTGGTCGGGCAATTGTCCGAGGCCATGAAGCAGAAGCTGCTGAAGGGCGTCGAACTCGACGACGGTCCCGCCAACTTCCTGCGCATTCAGGACGGCGGCGGCGAAGGAACGAATCACTGGTATCACGTCGCGCTCGCCGAGGGGCGCAATCGCGAAGTGCGTCGGATGTTCGAGGCGGCGGGTCTGATGGTGAGCCGTCTCATCCGCACGCGTCACGGTCCGATCGCGCTGCCGCGCGGCCTGAAGCGCGGCCGCTGGGAAGAGCTCGAAGACAATCAGGTGCGCAGCCTGATGGCGTCGGTGGGTCTGAAGCTGCCGACGGCCGAGAAAGGCGGACGCAGCGCCGCGCCGCGCGTGCAACCCGATCCGATGCAGACGTCGATGGGCTTCATCACGCGCGAGCCGGTGCTGAGCTCGCACTCGCGCATGACGCAGCAGACGCCCGGCCGCGGCGGCGCTGGCCGGCGCGGTCAGCCGGGCGGATTGCCCGGCAGCTTCGGGCTCGGCGGCGGAATGGGTGGAGCGGGTGGAATGGGCGGATTCGGCGGCAATGCCGGCAACGCGGGCAATGCAGGCGCGGGCCGTCGCGGCGGCCGCGAGCCGAACGGCAACCGTATCGGCAACGAACCGAACGGTAATCGCGCGGGCGGTGCGCGTCCGGGTCCGCGCGGCGCGCGTCCGCAAGGCGGGCCGCAGGGCGCGGGTGGTCCGGGCAAGCGCGCAGCGGGCGGCAATGCCCCGCGTGGCAATCGCCAGGGCGGCGGCCAGCAGGGTGCGGGGCAAGCCAAGCCGGGCGGCGCGGGCCGCGGAACGCGCAATCGCTCGCGCGGCCGTTGAGCGTGAGATCGTAAAGAAGTGCAAAGAGGTCGGCCGGACGCGGGTAAGCAGCATGATCCCGCTTCCGGCAACGAATGCGCGCGCGCGAAACTACGCATCGGAAAGACAAACGAGCGTCAAACCGGCCTCAACAGGGCCGAAAGGGCGCTTTACGTTTGCGTTTATCCTGAAAAATGGCTAAAATCATGAAGTCGCTGGGCACGTAGTTTTTTTGCTGCCCTGAGTTCGACCTCGGTTGAAAAATGTGGGCGTTGCGCCCATTTTTTTTTGGCTTTTCGGTTCGGCATCTCGGGAGCAGGGGTGCGCGCCCGCATGAAGGCGCTCGCCCGCAGGTGTTTCGGCGTGGAGCGCGCGAACACCTTGGAGTTACTGTGCAACTGACGGAATTGATAGAAACCACGGTCTCGGGCCTGGGCTACGAGCTTGTCGATCTCGAGCGTTCGGGAGGCGGCATGTTGCGTGTCTATATCGACCAGCCGACCGGTATTGCCATCGAAGACTGCGAGAAGGTCACGCGCCAGCTCCAATATTTGTTCGAAGTCGAGAATATCGATTACGACCGGCTCGAAGTATCGTCGCCGGGGCTCGACCGCCCGCTCAAGAAACTGGCGGATTTCGAGCGCTTCGCGGGGAGCGAGGTCGCCATTACATTGAGGAAGCCGCTGGACGGGCGCAAGTCGTTCCGTGGCATTCTGCACGCCCCCGACGGCGAAACGATCGGATTGGAATTTGAAGGGAAGGACGGCGCCGCGATGCTCGATTTCACGCTCGCGGACCTCGATAAGGCACGTCTCGTCCCCAAGGTTGACTTTAGGAGCCGCAAACAATGAGTCGCGAAGTATTGATGCTGGCGGATGCGCTGGCACGCGAAAAGAACGTCAACAAGGACGTCGTGTACGCAGCGCTGGAAGCTGCGCTTGCTTCGGCAACGAAGAAGCTCTTCGAGGAAGATGTAGATATCCGCGTCGCCATCGACCGTGAAAGCGGCGAGCACGAGACCTTCCGCCGCTGGCGCGTCGTGCCGGACGAGGCCGGCCTGCAAGAGCCGGATCAGGAAATCCTGCTGTTCGAAGCGAAGGAGCAAAAGCCCGACGCACAGGTAGACGAGTTTATCGAGGAGCCGATTCCGTCGATCGAATTCGGCCGTATCGGCGCGCAGGCCGCCAAGCAGGTCATCCTGCAGAAGGTGCGCGACGCCGAGCGCGAGCAGATCCTGAACGACTTCCTCGAGCGCGGCGAAAAGATCATGACCGGCTCGGTGAAGCGCCTGGACAAGGGCAATTTCATCGTCGAATCGGGACGCGTCGAAGCGCTCTTGCGCCGCGACCAGCTCATTCCGAAGGAAAACCTGCGTGTGGGCGACCGCGTGCGTGCGTACATCGCCAAGGTCGATCGCACCGCGCGCGGCCCGCAGATCGAACTCTCGCGCACCGCGCCCGAGTTCCTGATGAAGCTGTTCGAACTCGAAGTGCCGGAAATCGAGCAAGGCCTGCTGGAAATCAAGGCGGCTGCGCGCGATCCCGGCGTGCGTGCGAAAATCGGTGTGATCGCGTACGACAAGCGCATCGATCCGATCGGTACGTGCGTGGGCATCCGCGGTTCGCGCGTGCAGGCAGTGAGGAATGAGCTCGGTGGCGAGAACGTGGACATCGTGCTATGGTCGGAAGATCCCGCCCAGTTCGTGATCGGCGCGCTCGCGCCGGCAGCCGTCCAGTCGATCGTCGTCGATGAAGAAAAGCACGCGATGGACGTCGTCGTTGACGAGAACGAACTCGCCGTCGCCATCGGCCGCGCCGGCCAGAACGTGAGGCTCGCGAGCGAGCTCACCGGCTGGCAAATCAATATCATGACGCCGGACGAATCGGCGTTGAAGCAGAACGAAGAGCGTGGCAAGTTGCGCGAGCTGTTCATGGCGCGTCTGGATGTGGACGAGGAAGTCGCCGACATCCTGATCGACGAAGGCTTCACGAGCCTCGAAGAAATCGCCTACGTGCCGCTCAACGAAATGCTCGAAATCGAAGCCTTCGACGAAGACACGGTGCACGAGTTGCGCAATCGCTCGCGCGACGCGCTGCTCACGATGGCGATCGCCAACGAAGAGAAAGTCGAAGGCGTCGCGCTCGATCTGAAGAGTCTCGAGGGCATGGACAGCGAACTGCTCGCGAAGCTTGCAGAGCATCAGATTCAGACCCGCGACGACCTCGCGGAGCTGGCAGTAGATGAACTGGTCGAAATGACCGGTATGGAAGAGGATGCCGCTAAGGCGTTGATCATGAAAGCACGTGAACACTGGTTCCAGTGAGAAATGACCATGGCGCACTGATATTTGGCGGCCTGTCTGGCCGCGTGACCCCGATCTAACCGCAAGGATTGGTCCTTGCATCAAGAGGAATGAATGGCGAGTAACAACGTAGCCCAATTTGCCGCGGAACTCAAAATGCCTGCGGGCGTCCTGCTCGAGCAGTTGCAGGCGGCTGGCGTCCAGAAAGCGAGCGCGAACGACGACCTGTCCGAGACGGACAAGGCGCGTCTGCTCGATCATTTGCGCAAGTCGCACGGTTCCGCCGACGCCGACAAGCGCAAGATCACTTTGACCCGCCGGCATACGTCGGAAATCAAGCAATCCGACGCAACGGGTAAAGCTCGCACCATTCAGGTCGAGGTGCGCAAAAAGCGTGTTTTCGTGAAGCGCGACGAACCCGGTCTCGAGCAGGCCGAGGCGCAGGCGAATCATGTCGAAGAGCCGGAAGTCGACGAGGCCGAACTGCAGCGCCGCGAGGAAGAAGCGCGTCACGCTGCCGAGCAGCTCGAGCGCGAAGAGCGCGAGCTGAAGGAGCGTCAGGCGAAGTTCGAGCAGGAAGAAGCCGAGCGCCGCGCACGCGAGGAAGCGGCGGAAGCCGAGCGTCGCAAGCAGGAAGAAGAAGCGGCGCGCCGTGCGGCGGCTGCGGCTCAGGCTGCGGAAATCTCGCGTGCGGCGCAGGCCGCGCGGCAGGAAACGCGCGTGCAACCGGCGGCTGTCGAAGCGAAGCCGGAGCCGAAGCAGGACGACACTGCCCAACGCGAAGCCGCTGAAAAAGCTGCGGAAGAAAAGGCCGCGAGCGAACGTGCCGCGCAGCGCGAAGCCGCGAAGAAGGCGGAAGAAGACGCGAAGGCCAAGGCCGAAAAGGCGCGCCTCGAGCAGGAAGCGGTCGCGAAGCGCCGTGCGGCGGCAGAAGCCGAAGCCCGCGCGATCCGCGAAATGATGAACACGCCGCGCAAGGCGCAGGTGAAGGCGCCGGAACCCGCGCCCGCACCTAAGCCGGCCGAAGCGGCGAAGGCCGCCGAAGCGAAGGGCACGCTGCACAAGCCCGCGAAGCCGGAAGGCGCACAGGCGGCCCGTCCCGCAGCGGCGAAGAAGCCGGCTGCAGGCGGCGCGCCGGCGCCCGCATCGACGGCACCGGCAGGCGCTGGCGACAAGAAGAAGGCTGGCAAGGGCGGCTGGCAGCAGGACGACGCATCGAAGCGTCGCGGCATGAAGACGCGCGGCGATTCGAGCGGCGGTGTCGATCGCGGCTGGCGCGGCGGTCCGAAGGGTCGCGGCAAGCATCAGGATCAGTCGACGTCGTTCCAGGCGCCAACCGAGCCGATCATCCGTGAAGTGCACGTGCCGGAAACCATCTCGGTGGCCGACCTTGCGCACAAGATGTCGGTGAAGGCTTCGGAAGTCATCAAGGTGATGATGAAGCTCGGCCAGATGGTCACGATCAATCAGGTGCTGGATCAGGAAACGGCGATGATCGTCGTCGAGGAACTGGGCCATCGCGCGGTCGCGGCGAAGCTGGACGATCCGGAAGCGCTCCTGATCGAAGGCGAAACCACCGAGGAAACGGCGGAGAAGCTGCCGCGTCCGCCGGTCGTCACAGTCATGGGTCACGTCGACCACGGCAAGACCTCGCTCCTGGACTACATCCGTCGCGCGAAAGTGGCGGCGGGCGAAGCGGGCGGCATCACGCAGCATATCGGCGCGTATCACGTCGAGACGCCGCGCGGCGTCATCACCTTCCTCGACACGCCGGGTCACGAGGCCTTTACGGCCATGCGTGCGCGCGGCGCGAAGGCAACCGACATCGTCATTCTGGTCGTCGCGGCCGATGACGGCGTGATGCCGCAGACGAAGGAAGCGATCGCCCACGCGAAGGCGGGCGGCGTGCCGATCGTCGTCGCGATCAACAAGATCGACAAGCCGGAAGCCAACCCCGACCGCGTGAAGCAGGAACTCGTCGCGGAAGGCGTGGTGCCGGAAGAATACGGCGGCGATTCGCCGTTCATCGAAGTGTCGGCAAAGACGGGCCGCGGTATCGACGATCTGCTGGAAAACGTGTCGCTGCAAGCCGAAGTGCTGGAACTTACCGCGCCGGTCGACGCCCCTGCGAAGGGTCTCGTCATCGAAGCGAAGCTGGACAAGGGTAAGGGCCCGGTCGCGACCATTCTGGTGCAGTCGGGCACGCTGAACCGCGGCGACGTGGTGCTGGCGGGCAGCGCATACGGCCGCGTTCGCGCAATGCTGGACGAAACCGGCAAGCCGACGAAGACGGCGGGTCCGTCGATTCCGGTCGAAATTCAAGGTCTGTCGGAAGTGCCGGCGGCGGGCGAGGAAGTCATCGTGTTGCCGGACGAGCGCAAGGCGCGCGAAATCGCGCTGTTCCGTCAAGGCAAGTTCCGCGACGTGAAGCTTGCCAAGCAGCAGGCCGCGAAGCTCGAAAACATGCTCGAGCAGATGGGCGAAGGCGAAGTGCAGAACCTGCCGCTCATCGTCAAGGCGGACGTGCAGGGCTCGCAGGAAGCGCTGGTTCAGTCGCTGCAGAAGCTCTCGACCAACGAAGTGCGGGTGCAGATCGTGCACAGCGCGGTCGGCGCGATCAGCGAATCGGACGTCAACCTGGCGACGGCGTCGAAGGCGGTCATCATCGGCTTCAACACGCGTGCGGATGCGCAAGCCCGCAAGCTGGCCGAGGCGAACGGCATCGACATCCGCTACTACAACATCATCTACGACGCCGTGGATGAGGTGAAGGCGGCGATGTCCGGCATGCTCGCGCCGGAGAAGCGCGAGACGGTGACGGGCATGGTCGAGGTGCGTCAGGTCATCCGCGTGCCGAAGGTCGGCCTGATCGCGGGTTGTATGGTCACGGACGGCGTGGTGAAGCGTTCCTCGTCGGTGCGCGTGATCCGCAACAACGTCGTGATCCACACCGGCGAGCTCGATTCGCTCAAGCGCTTCAAGGACGACGTCAAGGAAGTGCGCCAGGGCTTCGAGTGCGGTATGTCGATCAAGAACTTCAGCGACATCGTCGAAGGCGATCAGTTCGAAGTCTTCGAAGTGACGGAAGTGGCCCGCACGCTGTAATGCGTTAGCCGCTGAGAAAAGGGCGGGGCGAGCCTTGCGGCTTGCTCCGCCCTTTTTGTTTAGCGCGGCAGGAAAGGAACTACGGAAACGACATCATGGCTAAAAAACGGACATCCGCGAACCGCAACGTGCAGATTGCGGACCAGATCCAGCGCGATCTTTCCGAGCTCATGCGCGAGGTGAAAGACCCGCGCGTGGGCCTCGTGACGATTCAGAGCGTCGAGCTCACGCCCGACTACGCGCACGCGAAGGTCTACTTCACGACGCTGACCGGCGATCCGAAGCAGACGCAGGAAGGGCTCAATCACGCGGCGGGCCATCTGCACAACATGCTTTTCAAGCGCCTGCATATTCATACGGTGCCGAGGCTGCATTTCCACTACGACCAGACGATCGAGAAGGCCGTCGAGATGTCGCGTCTCATCGACGAAGCGAACGCGACGCGCGCGAAAGATGCGGACGACGATCAGGAAGGTGCGTGAGTGAAGGGCGGTCCGAAGATTCCACGTCGCGCGCTGGACGGCGTGCTTCTGCTGGACAAGCCGCTCGGCCTATCCAGCAACGACGCGCTCATCAAGGCAAAGCGGATTTATCTGGCGAAGAAGGCCGGTCACACCGGCACGCTCGATCCGCTCGCGACCGGCCTGCTGCCGCTGTGTTTCGGCGAGGCGACGAAGTTTTCGCAAGACCTGCTCGACGCCGACAAGACCTACGAAGCGACGATGCGTCTGGGTATCCGCACGACGACGGGCGATGCCGAAGGCGAAGCCATCGACACGCGCGAGGTGACGTGCGATGAAGCGTCGGTCGCCGATGCGATGGAGCGATTCATCGGCGATATCGTCCAAATTCCGCCGATGTACTCCGCTCTGAAGCGCGACGGCAAGCCGCTCTACGAATATGCGCGCGCCGGTCAGACGGTCGAGCGCGAAGGGCGCAATGTGACGATCCACGCGTTGCATTTGATCGCGTGTGCATTGCCGCTCGTGACGTTTCGCGTGACGTGCAGCAAGGGCACGTATGTTCGCACGCTGGCAGAGGACATCGGCGAAGCGCTCGGATGCGGCGCACATCTGACGGCGCTGCGGCGCACGGGCGTCGGCGCGCTCACGCTCGAACACGCGGTCACGCTCGATCAGCTCGCGCGCCTGACCGAAGCCGAACGCGACGCGCGGCTCCAGCCCGTCGACGCGCTCCTTTCCACCTTTCCCGCCGTTCAGTTGAACGATGAAGCGACGAAGCGCTTCCTGCACGGCCAGCGCCTGAAGCTCGCCGATGTTGCGAAGACTCGTCTCGAAGAAGGCCGCGTGCGCGTCTATGCGCAGGAAGGCGGCCGGCTGCTCGGCGTCGCGCGTGCGGGCGAGGGCGTGCTCGCGCCGGAAAGGCTCGTCGTCACGGCACAATGAAAAAGAGCCCGGTCGAGATCGACCAGGCTCTTTCTTGGGTGCTAACCAAAGGCGTTCAGTGCGCCGCCGATGCCGCCGCCGCCGAATCCCCGCCGCCGGACCGCTCGGGCTTCGTGATCCAGATCAGCACGATCAGCGCGACGAAGATCCCAGCCGATATATAGAACATGTCGTTCACGCCGAGTTGCGCGGCCTGCTGGGTCGCCATGCTGTTGTAGAGGCCGACGGTCTGCTCGTGCGAGAGGCCGAGCGCGCCCATTTGCTGCATCGAATTAGCGAACACGGGGTTGTACGAGTTCGCGCTTTCGACGAGCTGCGCGTGATGCACAATCGAACGATGCTCCCACGCCGTCGAAAAGATCGACGTGCCGATGCCGCCGCACATGATCCGCACGAAGTTCGACAGCCCCGACGCCGCCGGTATCCGATGCCCCGGCAAGCCCGACAGCGTGATCGACACGAGCGGGATGAAGAAGCCCGCCATGCCGATGCCCTGAATCAGCGTCGGCAGCGTCAGCGCCCACGTGTCGACGCCGGTCGTGTAACGCGAGCGCATCCAGAAGCACAGCGCGAACACGAGGAAGGCCGCGGTCGCGATAAAGCGCGGATCGGTGCGCGGCAGGAACTTGCCCGTGATCGGCGAGAGCAGGATCGCGAAGACGCCGACGGGCGCCATCACGAGACCGGCGTTCGTCGCCGTATAGCCGATGTCCGTCTGCAGCCACAACGGCAGCAGCACGAGATTGCCGAAGTAGAGCCCGTAACCGATCGATAGCGCGATCGTGCCGCCCGTGAAATTGCGCAGCTCGAAGAGCGACAGGTCGACGACCGGATGCTCCGCCGTCAGCTCCCACACGATGAAGAACGCGAACGCGATGACGGCGATGAGCGCGAGCACGACGATCGTGGTCGAATTGAACCAGTCGAGATCCTTGCCTTTGTCGAGCATAATTTGCAGCGAGCCGACCCAGACGACGAGCAGCCCGAGACCGACCGTGTCGATCGGCGCCTTGCGGATCGTCGAATCGCGGTCGCGGAAGATCGCGAACGTGGCGAGCGCCGCCGCGATGCCGACCGGAATGTTCACGTAGAAGATCCACGGCCACGAGATGTTGTCCGAAATCCAGCCGCCGAGCACCGGACCCGCGACCGGCGCGATCAGCGTGGTCATTGACCACATCGACAAGGCCATCGGCGCCTTTTCACGCGGATAGCTCGCGAGCAGCAGCGTTTGCGACAGCGGGATCATCGGGCCGGCGACCGCACCCTGGAAGACGCGCGCGGCGAGCAGGAAGGGCAGCGTCGGCGCGAGGCCGCAAAGCCACGACGCGATCACGAACAGGATGATCGAGCCGAGAAAGAGCCGGACCTGCCCGAGCCGCTGCGTGAGCCAGCCGGTGAGCGGCACCGAGATCGCGTTGGCGACCGCAAACGACGTGATGACCCACGTGCCTTGATCCGAGGACACGCCGAGATCGCCGGAGATCGACGGAATCGAGACGTTCGCAATGGACGTGTCGAGCACGTTCATGAACACCGCGAGCGACACGGCGATCGTCCCGATGACGAGTTTGCCGCCCGATAGCGGCGGATGAACGACGTTTTGCGAAGACATGGGCGCGTCCGCTTACATCAGCTTGGTGGCCGATGCGGACTTCGTCGCGCGTCCGTGCGCCGACGACGTGCTCTGCGATACCGATCCAGCGCCCGCGCCCGTGCCCGCGTTCTGCTGGATGATGCGCGCGATTTCCTGATCGGCCTGCGCACCGTAGTTGTCGAACACGTTGGTCTGGTAGACCGTGTTCTGGGCGTTGCCGAGCTGGCCGCCTTGCTCGTCCTTGATCGTTACGTCGACGTTCATGGAAAGACCGATGCGCAGCGGATGTTCTTCCAGTTCCTTCGGATCGAGCTGGATGCGCACCGGCAGGCGCTGCACGACCTTGATCCAGTTGCCCGTCGCGTTCTGCGCGGGCAGGAGCGAGAACGCCGAGCCGGTGCCCGCCGAGAAGCCGATCACCTTGCCGTGATACACGACGTTCGAGCCGTACAGATCGGCCGTCAGTTCGACCGGCTGGCCGATGCGCATGTGCTTCAACTGCACTTCCTTGAAGTTCGCGTCGACCCAGACGCCGTTGAGCGGCACGATCGCCATCAGCGGATTGCCTGGCGACACGCGCTGGCCCACCTGCACCGAGCGCTTCGCGACATAGCCGGTCACCGGCGCCGGCAGCGTGTTGCGCGCGTAGTTGATGTACGAATCGCGGACCTTCGCGGCGGCCGCGAGCACGTTCGGGTGATCGGCGATGGTCGTGTTGGCCGTGAGCGAGCGGTTCGATGCGAGTTCCTGCTGGGCGGCGTCGAGCGCGGCCTGCGCGCTGCGCACCGCGTCGCGGGCATGCGAAATTTCTTCCTGCGACACGGCGCCCGTCTGCGCGACCTGCATGCGGCGCTTCAGATCGTCCTGCGCGCGCGACAGATCCGACTTGCGCAACGCGATCTGCGCTTCGTACTGGTTGTTGTTCACGAAGAACGTGCGGACCTGGCGCACCGTCTGCGCAAGATTGGCCTCGGCCTGATCGAGCGCGACTTTCGAATCGGCCGGATCGAGGGCGACGAGCGGATCGCCGGTCTTCACCGTCTGCGTATCGTCCGCGTTCACCGAAATCACCGTGCCGACGACCTGCGGCGTGATCTGCACGACGTTTCCGTTCACGTAGGCGTCGTCGGTGGATTCGTGAAAGCGCGCGACGAGGAAGTAGTACAGCCCGTACGCGACGGCCGCAATGATGATGACGAGCACGATCAGCGTCATCAGCACGCGGCGTTTGCCGTTGCTCTGTTTCGGCGCCGGCGCGGCTGCCGCGGCTGCGTTTTGTTGAGGGTCGCTCATGAAAGACTCCGAAGATTCCGTATTTGGTCCGATGCGTATTCTTTGCGCGGCTTACTTCGCCGCCGTGGCCTGATTCTGTCCGCTGCCGTCGATCGCCAGATTCGTGCTCGTGGCGTCGAAACCGCCGCCGAGCGCCTTGATCAGCGCGATTTGCAGATCGGTGCGCTTCAGGCGCAGGTTCGTCACGGTCTGCTCGTTGGCGAGACGGTTCTCGTCGGCGTTCAACACCTGCAGTTGCGGCGAGAGGCCCGCCTTGTAGCGGATCACGGCGAGCTGATAGGCGCTCGTCGCCGCCGCGAGCGCGCGCTGGGCGTCGGCCATCTGCTTGTCGAGCGAGCGGATCGCGGAGATGTTGGTCGCGACGTCGTTCATCGCGTTGATGAGCGTCTGATTGTAGTTCGCGACATCGCCTTCGAAATCGGCGTAACGGCCCTTCAACTGGGCGCGCAGCGCGCCGGCGTCGAAGATCGGCAGATGCACAGCCGGCCCGATCTGGATTTGCCGGCTGCTCGCCTGGAGGAAGCGGCCCCAGCCGAACGCGTCGAAACCGAAGCCTGCCGCGAGGTTGATGTCCGGGAAGAACTCGGCCTTCGCTTCCTTGATGTTGTGCGTCGCGGATTCGACCTGCCAGCGCGCGGCGACGATGTCCGGGCGGCGCGAGACGAGATCGGCGGGCACGTTGTCGGGCAGCGTCACGTTGACGTTGGGGTCGATGACCGGCTTCGCGATCGTGAGACCGCGATCCGGGCCCTTGCCGAGCAGCGCGGCCAGCTGATAGCGGACCGTTTCGATCTGGCCGTCGAGTTCGGTCGAGTTCGTCTGGCTCGTCGCTACGTTGCCTTCCGCCGTCTGACGCTCGACGTTCGTGTCGAGGCCGGCCGCGACGCGCCCGTTCGTGATGCGTCCGACGTCCTGCCGGTTCGCGATCTCGCGCAGCGCCACGTCACGCAGCGCATAGAGCAGCGCGAGCTGGTTGTACGTGCGCGCGACCGATGCGGCCAGCGTCACGCGCGCCTGCTGCATGTCGGCTTCGGCGGCTTTCTGCTGCGATACCGCCATGTTCAGGCGCGAACGGTTCTTGCCCCACAGGTCCAGCTCCCACGACGCGCTCGCGAGCACGTTGTTCTCGCTGAACCACGTGCCGCCGTAGGGCGGCGGGAAGAGGGCGTTGGCCGAATAGAGCTCGCGCGTCCACGAATACGAGCCGTTGACCTTCGGATAGAGCGCCGAGCGCGACGTCTCGATATACGACGACGCCTTGGCAATGCGCGATTGCGCCTGCGCGATGGTCGGATTGTCGGCGAGCGCTTCGTCGATCAGTTGCGGCAGTTGCGGATCGCCGAACTGCCTGGCCCAGTCGAGCGTGGGCCACTGGCCGCCTTGTCCCGGCACGCTTTGCGTGGCCTCGAAGTTTTCCGGCGCGGCGATCTGCTTGTCGCTCGAAATGCCCGCGTAGTTCGCGCAACCGGCGAGCGCCAGCGCGGCAACCGCAGCGGCGACGGCGCTCTTCACACGGCTTTCGCCGCGAATCGCGGACGGGGAGAGGTGTTTCATATCTCGTCTCTTGAGATGAGAATTAAAGATGGACATTGCAATCATTTTGTAGGCTTGCGATGACCGATTTGCTTGTCATCGCAATGACGTACCTGGCTTATCATTACCGCCGAGCAAAGGCGCCACGGACGGATCGCAGGAGTTGGCAAGGATTCGACGCAGCATGCTTTTCAGGAAGCCGACTTCTTCCGGCGTGAAGCCCGCGAGCAGATTGTCCAGGACGCGCGTGAAAATGGCCGGAATCTTCTCGGCCGTCGTCTGGCCTTCGTCGGTGAGCGCGAGGCGCACGACGCGCCGGTCCTCCTCACTGCGCACGCGCGAGAGCAGGCCGCGCTTTTCCAGACGGTCGATGAGGCGCGTGACTGCGCTTGCGTCGATGCCGTATTCGCGGGCGATGTCCGCCGCCGTCAGGCATTTGCCGACCGCCAGCATGAACAGAATGCTGGCCTGCGTGCTGGTGATGCCCAGTTCAGAAGTGGTGTGTTGCGTGACCATGTTCCACATGGTCGAGCGCACCCGGCTGATCAGATAGCCGACGCTCTCGGCGAGCACATAGTCGCCGATCGCCGCAGGTTTCGGAGCGTCGCTCATGGAAATAATTATGCGATTGCAATAGTTGACTAGGCAGGATTATAGGCGGGCGTTGCAGGCGCTGCAAGGATCTTTTCTGGAAGTGCTTAACAATCGCCGCAACGCGTGCTGCGTAACGGAGGGCCGGCGTGTCGGGCGCACAACGCTTGCTCAAGACGGATTACGGGTTGAGTCCTATTGCAAGGCCTGGACATCCGTGCGTGCTATACTTTACGGTTCTCACCGCGCCGGGCCCGCGTCGTCATGCTTGCATGATGGTTTTTCAGAGGGGCTTGCCGAGTTATGGAGTCTCGTTGAAGTTAAGGGGACTCGCTCCGACGGCGCACAACCAAGACATCTTTCTATGACTCGCGCCCTCCGCAATATCGCCATCATCGCCCACGTCGACCACGGCAAGACCACGCTCGTCGACCAGTTGCTCCGTCAGTCGGGCACCTTCCGGGAAAATCAACAGGTCGCCGAGCGGGTCATGGACTCGAACGACATCGAAAAGGAACGTGGCATCACGATCCTGGCGAAGAACTGCGCCGTCGAATACGAAGGCACGCACATCAACATCGTCGATACGCCGGGACACGCGGACTTCGGCGGTGAAGTGGAGCGCGTGCTGTCGATGGTCGACTCCGTGCTGCTGCTCGTCGACGCCGTCGAAGGCCCCATGCCGCAAACGCGCTTCGTCACGAAGAAGGCGCTCGCGCTCGGTCTGAAGCCGATCGTCGTCGTCAACAAGGTGGACCGTCCGGGCGCACGGATCGACTGGGTGATCAACCAGACCTTCGATCTGTTCGACAAGCTCGGCGCGACCGAAGAGCAGCTCGACTTCCCGATCGTCTACGCATCCGGTCTCAACGGCTTCGCCGGGCTCGAGCCCGATGTCCGCGAGGGCACGATGCGCCCGCTGTTCGAAGCCATTCTCGAACACGTTCCCGTGCGCCCGGCCGATCCGGACGGTCCTTTGCAGCTTCAGATCACGTCGCTCGATTACAACTCGTACGTCGGCCGTATCGGCGTGGGCCGTGTCGCGCGTGGCCGCATCCGTCCTGGCATGCAAGTCGCCGTGCGCTCGGGCCCGGACGGCGCGATCCTGAACCGCAAGATCAATCAGGTGCTGTCGTTCCACGGTCTGGAGCGCGTGCAAGTGGAAGAAGCGCAAGCCGGCGATATCGTGCTGATCAACGGCATCGAGGAGATCGGCATCGGCGTGACCATCTGCTCGCCGGACACTCCCGAGGCGCTGCCGATGATTACCGTCGACGAACCGACGCTCACGATGAACTTCCTCGTGAACTCGTCGCCGCTCGCGGGCAAGGAAGGCAAGTTCGTGACGAGCCGCCAGATTCGCGATCGTCTGACGAAGGAACTGAATCACAACGTCGCGCTGCGCGTGAAAGATACTGGCGACGAAACCACGTTCGAAGTGTCGGGCCGCGGCGAACTGCATCTGACGATTCTCGTCGAGAACATGCGCCGTGAAGGTTACGAACTGGCCGTGTCGCGTCCGCGCGTCGTGTTGCAGGAGATCGACGGCGTGAAGTGCGAGCCGTACGAAAACCTGACTGTCGATATCGAAGACCAGCATCAGGGCGGCGTGATGGAAGAACTCGGCCGACGCAAGGGCGAAATGCTCGACATGACGTCGGACGGCCGCGGCCGCACGCGTCTCGAGTACAAGATCTCGGCGCGCGGACTGATCGGCTTCCAGAGCGAGTTCCTCACGCTCACGCGCGGTACGGGCCTGATGAGCCACACGTTCGATTCCTACGCGCCGGTCAAGGAAGGTTCGGTCGGCGAGCGCCGCAACGGCGTGCTGATCTCGCAGGACGATGGCGCGGCCGTCGCCTACGCACTGTGGAAGCTGCAGGATCGCGGCCGCATGTTCGTGTCGCCGGGCGATGCACTCTATGAAGGCATGATCATCGGCATTCACAGCCGCGACAACGACCTCGTCGTGAACCCGATCAAGGGCAAGCAGCTGACCAACGTGCGTGCATCGGGCACCGACGAAGCCGTGCGTCTCGTTCCGCCGATCCAGCTTTCGCTGGAATACGCGGTCGAGTTCATCGACGACGACGAACTCGTCGAAGTCACGCCGCAATCGATCCGCCTGCGCAAGCGTCATCTCAAAGAGCACGAGCGTCGCCGCGCGAGTCGCGAAGCCAACGCCGAATAAAGTGCAAACGCATCCGTTCGCAACGTAAGAACAAAAGCCGCCTTCGGGCGGCTTTTGTCATTGTCTGGCGCGCTGCAAGAGACCCTTGCTTATCTCAGAAAAGCCCGCACATCCTTGTTGCGTAACGGAAGCGAGAGCACGGCACATGCGGCGATACGTCATATGACTATTCGTTCTGTGCTATGCTTTCTGGATTAACTGTCGCTTTTTAGGTCCTTCCAAGCAGACTTGATTCGCGCAATCCGCTAAACGGTCAGGCCGTGGCGCGGAAGGTTTCGTAACCCGCACTTCCTCGAGAAACTCGAAGAAAGGTGAGCGTAAAATGATGAAGCAATTCCAGTCGAACTCTTATCTGTTCGGCGGTAATGCTCCGTACGTCGAAGAGTTGTACGAGCAATATCTCGATAATCCCGCGTCAGTGCCCGAGACCTGGCGCGCCTATTTCGACGCGTTGCAGAACGTGCCCGCATCCGACGGCACGGCTCACAACGACGTGGCTCACGGCCCCATCGTCGAATCTTTCGCCCAGCGCGCGAAGGCCAACGCCTTTCTGCCGCGCGAAAGCACCGGTGATCTGACCACCGCGCGAAAGCAAGTCTACGTTCAATCGCTCATCGGCGCGTATCGCTTCCTTGGCACGCAATGGGCCAATCTCGATCCGCTCAAGCGCCGCGAGCGTCCCGCCATTCCCGAACTCGAACCCGGCTTCTACGACTTCACCGAAGCCGACATGGACCAGGTGTTCAACGCGAACAACCTGTACTTCGGTTTCGAGCAGGCATCGCTGCGCGACATCGTCAAGGCGCTGCGCGACACGTACTGCGGCACGATCGGCGCTGAATTCATGTACATCAGCGATCCGGAGCAGAAGCGCTGGTGGAAGGAGCAGCTCGAGTCGATCCGCTCGACGCCGAACTTCTCGAACGACAAGAAGAAGCACATCCTGGGTCGCCTGACGGCCGCCGAAGGCCTCGAGCGTTTCCTGCACACCAAGTACGTCGGCCAGAAGCGCTTCTCGCTGGAAGGCGGCGAGAGCTTCATCGCGTCGATGGACGAAGTCGTGCGGCACGCGGGCAAGAACGGCGTGCAGGAGATCGTCATCGGCATGGCGCACCGTGGGCGTCTGAACGTGCTGGTCAATACGCTCGGCAAGATGCCGGCGGACCTCTTCGCCGAGTTCGAAGGCAAGCACGTCGATGACCTGCCGGCCGGCGACGTGAAGTACCACAAGGGCTTCTCGTCGGACGTCTCGACCGAAGGCGGTCCGGTGCACCTGTCGCTCGCGTTCAACCCGTCGCACCTGGAAATCGTGAATCCGGTGGTCGAAGGCTCGGCCAAGGCGCGTATGGATCGCCGTGGCGACGAAGAAGGCCTGCAAGTGCTGCCGGTGCAAGTGCATGGCGACGCGGCCTTCGCGGGCCAGGGCGTCGTCATGGAGACGCTGAACCTCGCGCAGACGCGCGGTTACGGCACGCACGGCACGCTGCATATCGTCATCAACAACCAGATCGGTTTCACGACGTCGGACCCGCGCGACGCGCGCTCGACGCTGTATTGCTCGGACGTCGTCAAGATGATCGAGGCGCCGGTGCTGCACGTGAACGGCGACGATCCCGAAGCCGTCGTGCTCGCCACGCAGCTTGCCATCGACTTCCGCATGAAGTTCCACAAGGACGTGGTCGTCGACATCATCTGCTTCCGCAAGCTCGGTCACAACGAGCAGGACACGCCGGCGGTCACGCAGCCGCTGATGTACAAGACCATCGCGAAGCATCCGGGCACGCGCGCCGTCTACGCCGAAAAGCTCGTGCAGCAAGGCGTCATCACGGCCGAAGACGCGGACAACTTCGTCAAGGAATATCGTCAGGCGATGGACGAAGGCCATCACACGATCGATCCCGTGCTCTCGAACTACAAGAGCAAGTACGCGGTCGACTGGGTGCCGTTCCTGAACCGCAAGTGGACCGACGCCGCCGACACGGCCGTCCCGCTCGCGGAACTGAAGCGTCTCGCCGAGCGCATCACGACGATTCCGGAAAACTTCAAGGTTCACCCGCTCGTCGAGCGCGTCATCAACGACCGCCGCGCGATGGGTCTGGGCGAAGCCAAGCTCGACTGGGGCATGGGCGAGCATCTCGCGTTCGCGTCGCTGGTGGCATCGGGCTATGCGGTGCGTCTGACGGGCCAGGATTCGGGCCGCGGCACGTTCACGCATCGTCACGCGGTGCTGCACGATCAGAACCGCGAGCGCTGGAACGACGGCACATACATTCCGCTGCAGAACATCGCGGAAGGTCAGGCCAAGTTCACCGTGATCGACTCCGTGCTGTCCGAAGAAGCGGTGCTGGGCTTCGAATACGGCTATTCGACCGCCGAACCGAACACGTTCGTCGCGTGGGAAGCGCAGTTCGGCGACTTCGTGAACGGCGCGCAAGTGGTGATCGACCAGTTCATCTCGTCGGGCGAAGTGAAGTGGGGCCGCGTCTCCGGTCTCACGATGATGCTGCCGCACGGCTACGAAGGCCAGGGTCCGGAGCACTCGTCGGCGCGTATCGAGCGTTTCCTGCAACTGTGCGCGGATCACAACATGCAAGTGGTCCAGCCGACGACGCCGGCGCAGATCTTCCACCTGCTGCGCCGCCAGATGATCCGCCTGTTCCGCAAGCCGCTCATCATCGCGACGCCGAAGTCGCTGCTGCGTCACAAGGAAGCCGTGTCGGATCTGTCGGAACTGGCGAAGGGTTCGTTCCAGCCGGTCATCGGCGAAGTGGACGAAGCAATCGAGCCGAAGAAGGTCAAGCGCGTGATCGTGTGCTCGGGCCGCGTGTACTACGACATCGTCGCGCATCGCCGTGAAGCGAAGAGCAACGATGTCGCCATCGTGCGTATCGAGCAGTTGTATCCGTTCGCGCACAAGCAGTTCGACGCGGAACTCAAGAAGTACGAGAACGCGACCGAAGTCGTGTGGGTGCAGGACGAGCCGCAGAATCAGGGCGCCTGGTTCTACGTCGAGCACCATCTGCGCGAAGGCATGCGCGAAGGCATGAAGCTCGCCTACAGCGGCCGTCCCGCCTCGGCGTCGCCCGCGGTCGGCTACTACGCGAAGCACTACGAGCAGCAAAAGGCGCTGGTAGAAGGCGCGTTCGGCCGCCTGAAGGGTGCGCAGACCATCGCGAAGTAATCGTTGCCTGATCGGAGCCGGCGTGCGGCAAGCGCGCCGGTTCCGACGCTCGTACACACAGACACGCATTAGGACAATACAGAAATGGCTATCGTAGAAGTCAAGGTTCCCCAGCTCTCCGAGTCGGTCTCGGAAGCAACCATGCTGCAATGGAAGAAGAAGCCGGGTGAGGCTGTCGCCCAGGACGAAATCCTCATCGAAATCGAGACCGACAAGGTCGTGCTCGAAGTGCCGGCTCCGTCGGCTGGCGTGCTCGCGCAAGTCATCAAGCACGATGGCGATATCGTCACCGCCGACGAACTCATCGCGAAGATCGACACCGAAGCGAAAGCGGGCGAAGCGCCTGCCGCCGTCGCCGCTGCCGGTGACGCCGAAGTGAAGCCCGCGCCGGTCGCGGAAACGGCTGCCGCATCGGCGCCGGCTGCCGCGCAGGCATCGGCGGGCGCAACGGGTGGCGCGGCGTCGCCGTCCGCGACGAAGATTCTTGCGGAGAAGGGCGTGTCGGCCGACCAGGTTTCCGGTTCGGGCCGCGACGGCCGCATTACGAAGGGCGATGCACTCGCCGCTCAGGCCGGCGCCCCGGCTGCCGCAAAGGCACCGGCTCCGGCCGCTGCGCCTTCGAAGGCCGCGAAGCCGTCGCTGCCGCAAGTCAGCGCACCGGCATCGGCCGATCAGTGGCTGAAGGACCGCCCGGAACAACGCGTGCCGATGTCGCGTCTGCGCGCGCGTATCGCCGAGCGTCTGCTCGAATCGCAGCAGACCAACGCCATCCTGACGACGTTCAACGAAGTCAACATGGCGCCGGTCATGGATCTGCGCAACAAGTACAAGGACCGCTTCGAAAAGGAACACGGCGTGAAGCTCGGCTTCATGTCGTTCTTCGTGAAGGCCGCCGTCCACGCGCTGAAGAAATTCCCGCTCGTGAACGCATCGATCGACGGCAATGACATCGTCTATCACGGCTACTTCGACATCGGTATTGCGGTCGGTTCGCCGCGCGGCCTCGTCGTGCCGATCCTGCGCAATGCGGATCAGATGAGCCTCGCCGACATCGAGAAGAAGATCGCCGAATTCGGCCAGAAGGCCAAGGACGGCAAGCTGTCGATCGAAGAAATGACCGGCGGCACGTTCTCGATCTCGAACGGCGGCGTGTTCGGCTCCATGCTCTCGACGCCGATCATCAACCCGCCGCAATCCGCGATTCTCGGCGTGCACGCGACGAAGGAACGCGCGGTCGTCGAAAACGGCCAGATCGTGATCCGTCCGATGAACTACCTCGCGCTGTCGTACGACCACCGCATCATCGACGGCCGCGAAGCCGTGCTGTCGCTGGTCGCGATGAAGGATGCGCTGGAAGATCCGGCGCGTCTGCTGCTGGACCTGTAAGAACTCAAACGTGCCTTCGGGCGCGCGCGATAGGCTCGCGCGCGCCTCGAAGAAGGCGTCTGCGCAAGAGCGCAGTCAAGCGAAAGGAAAGTCATGTCCAAGGAATTTGATGTCGTCGTGATCGGCGCGGGCCCCGGCGGCTATATCGCGGCGATTCGCGCAGCGCAACTCGGCAAGACGGTTGCGTGTATCGAGAAGTGGAAGAACCCGGCGGGCGCGCTCAAGCTCGGCGGCACGTGTCTGAATGTGGGCTGCATCCCGTCGAAGGCGCTGCTCGCGTCGTCGGAAGAATTCGAGAATGCGTCGAAGCATCTGGCCGATCACGGCATCAGCGTGTCGGACGTGAAGCTTGACGTGTCGAAGATGCTGGCGCGCAAGGACGGCATCGTCGAGAAAATGACGAAGGGCATCGAGTTCCTGTTCCGCAAGAACAAGATCACGTGGCTCAAGGGTCATGGCAAGTTCACCGGCAAGAATGAAGCCGGCGTGCAGATCGAGGTGTCGGGCGAGGGTGAAACGGAAACGGTCACGGCGAAGAACGTGATCATCGCGACGGGTTCGAAGGCGCGTCATCTGCCGAACATTCCGGTCGACAACAAGATCGTCGCCGACAACGAAGGCGCGCTGTCATTCGACGCCGTGCCGAAGAAGCTCGCCGTCATCGGCGCGGGCGTGATCGGCCTGGAACTCGGCTCGGTGTGGCGTCGTCTCGGCGCCGACGTGACCGTGCTCGAAGCGCTGCCGCAATTCCTCGGCGCGGCGGACGAGTCGCTCGCGAAGGAAGCCGCGAAGCAGTTCAAGAAGCAAGGCCTCGACATTCACCTCGGCGTGAAGATCGGCGAAGTGAAGACGTCGGACAATGGCGTGTCGATCGCTTATACGGACAACGCCGGTAACGCGCAAACGCTGGAAGCGGATCGCCTGATCGTGTCGATCGGCCGCGTGCCGAATACCGATAACCTCGGGCTGGAAGCCATCGGCCTGAAGGCGAACGAGCGCGGCTTCATCGACGTGGACGATCATTGCGCGACGAGCGTGCCGAACGTGTACGCGATCGGCGATGTCGTGCGCGGCCCGATGCTCGCGCACAAGGCGGAAGACGAAGGCGTGGCGGTGGCGGAAATCATCGACGGTCAGAAGCCGCATATCGACTACAACTGCGTGCCGTGGGTCATCTACACGGAACCGGAAATCGCGTGGGTCGGCAAGACGGAACAGCAGCTCAAGGCCAAAGGCCGCGAGATCAAGACCGGCCAGTTCCCGATGATGGCAAATGGCCGTGCATTGGGTATCGGCCGTGCTGAAGGCTTCGTCAAGATGATCGCGGATGCGAAGACCGATGAAATCCTCGGCGTGCACGTGATCGCGGCGGACGCGTCCGACCTGATCGCGGAAGCGGTGGTGGCGATGGAGTTCAAGGCGGCGTCGGAAGACATCGGCCGCATTTGCCATCCGCATCCGTCGCTGTCGGAAGTGATGCGTGAAGCGGCGCTCGCGGTGGATAAGCGCGCGTTGAACATGTAAGTTCGCCTTCGGGCAACAAGGCAGTACAACGAAGGCGAGCGGATCACACCGCTCGCCTTCGTCACGTTAAAAACGGCCGAAGATGAACGTCACCGAATACTACGAAAACGAACTGCGCACGCGGGGTTATCAATCGGACGAGGCACAGATCGCGGCGGTCGCGCGACTGCAGCGCTGCTACGAGGAATGGGTCGCGTACAAGTCGCGCCGTTCGAATGCGTTCAAGAAGTTCCTCGTGCATCCGGATTTGCCGCGCGGTGTTTACATGTGGGGCGGCGTCGGGCGCGGCAAGAGTTTCCTGATGGACAGCTTCTACGCCGCCGTGCCCGTGCAGCGCAAGACGCGTCTGCATTTTCACGAATTCATGCGCGAAGTGCATCGCGAGCTGGAAGAGCTGAAAGGGCAGGCCGATCCGCTCGACGAACTCGCGAAGCGCATCGCGAAGCGTTATCGCCTGATCTGCTTCGACGAATTTCACGTCTCCGATATCGCCGACGCGATGATTCTCTATCGCCTGCTCGACCGCCTCTTCAAGGCCGGCGTGCAGTTCGTGATGACGTCCAACTACGAGCCCGACACGCTGTATCCGGAAGGGCTGCATCGCGACCGCCTTCTGCCCGCGATCGAGCTCATCAAAGAGCATCTCGACGTGCTCAACGTCGATGCCGGCACCGACTACCGCAGGCAGACGCTGTCGCAGGTGAAGGCGTATCACACGCCGCTCGGCGCGGCGGCGAGCGAGGCGCTGCGGGCGGACTTCGCGAAACTCGCGGCCGTGCCCGACGAAAGCCCGATCCTGCACATCGAGAAGCGCGAGATCAAGGCGCTGCGCAAGGCCGACGGCGTCGTGTGGTTCGACTTCGCGACGCTATGCGGCGGCCCGCGCTCGCAGAACGACTACCTCGAACTGGCGAACCGCTTTCACGCGGTGATTCTGTCCGACGTGCCGCAGATGACGCCGCGCATGGCCTCCGAAGCGCGCCGCTTCACGTGGCTGATCGATGTGTTCTATGACCACAAGGTGAAGCTGTTGATGTCGGCGGCCGTTCCCGCCGAGGAACTGTACGTGGAAGGGCCGATGGCCAACGAGTTCGCGCGCACGGTATCGCGCATCGTCGAGATGCAGTCGAAGGAGTATCTCGAAGCGCCGCGCCGCGTGACCGATATTTCGCTGACTTAAAACGAGAATCAAAAATCTGCGGTTAGCCAATCGGCATAAGGCTTCGACGGCCTTTTCAAGATTCGGATCACTCCGATTTGCCGGCTTTCGGGTACTCGGTATCGTCGATACCGGTTATCAGTCAGCAACTTGGAGAAATTACCGTGAAGCCCTACCGCGACATGTCCGATGAAGAATGGCAGATGGTCGCACCGCTGCTTCCCGAACTGCGTCCGCGTTCGGAGCTGCGCGGCCGGCCCCTCGCCAATACCCGCGCTGTGCTCAACGGTGTGCTCTGGGTCATGTATAGCGGCGCGTCGTGGTCCACGCTGCCGCGCAAATATCCGTCGTATCAGACGTGTCATCGGCGTTTCAAGGCGTGGCACGAGTCGGGCGTTCTGCTGCGCGTGATGTCGCAACTGTTCGGGCCGGCCGGCGAATCGCTGTACGCGTTGATGACATCGCGCATGCGCGTGCCGGCGGAGTTCAAGCTGCCGGCGCCGGAACTGCCACTCGTCGTGCAAGCCGAAAAAGCGCAAGCGCACGGGGAGCAGCGCCGCGCCGCCTGATTGCATCGCACGAGTCCAGCAAGTCCGAAGCCGGTCGAAGCCGCATAGCCTCGACCGGCTTTGTCTTTTACGACTTTTCGCGTTCGTCTATTGCCTATTGTTCGCGCACCCAGGTTTGCGAGCGCCCCAGCAACGACACGCCGATATACCCGCGCACAACTAGCTTCTGCCCGCCGTCTTCCATCGTCATCTTGCACTTGTAGAGTTTGCCGCTCTCGGGGTCGAGAATCTGGCCCCCGTCCCACGTATCGCCGTTCTGCCGCATGCCGGTGATGATCGTCATGCCCTTGATCAACTGATCCTTGCGCTCGTCCGTGCAGGCCGTGCAGCGCTTGGCCGGCTGATCGAATTCGCCGATGCCGCGCACGACCTTGCCCGACAACTGACCGCTGCCGTCATCGACGATCTGGATGATGGCCTTCGCCTTGCCGCTCCGGTCGTCGATGGTCTGCCACGTGCCGACGGGCGTCGCCGCCTGAGCGAACGCGCTCGCGGCGAAGGTGGCGCACAGCGCGCCGAACACCACGCGCGCGCCGCGCGAGCCGATGGATGAGGTCATCTCGTCTCCTTGTTATGATCGCCCGAGCATACGAGAAAGCGATCGTTCCCGTCTGGGAGGAAACGTTCTAGCGGCGCGCTTGTCGCTCAGACGCCGTGCTTCAAGGCCGCTTCAGGCCCGCTTCAGGCCCGCTTCAAGCCCGCTTCAAGCGTGGCGAACGTGCGCTCGTCGGTGCGATCGAAATGCAGCGGCGTGACCGACACGCGGCCGGACGCGACCACCGCCGTTTCGCTGTCGGGCGAGTTCGGGCGCGGGCCGCGCTGAAACCGCAGCCAGTGATAATCGATGCCGCGCGGATCGACGAGCGGCAGCACATCGATGCCTTCCACGAGTCCCACGCCTTGCCGCGTCACGGTGAGCGGACCGGCAGCCGATGCATCGCAGTCGGGGAAATTGACGTTCAGGCACGTGGGCGCGTCATGCGAGATCGAAAGCAATGCGCGGATCACGCCCGGCGCGAGCGCCCGCGCCGTGTCCCAGCGCACGTTGTCGCGATCGGTGAAGGTCTGGCTGAGCGCGATCGACGGCAGGCCGAGCAGGAGGCCCGTCATCGCCGCGCCGACGGTGCCGGAGAACATCGTTTCGACGCCGAGATTCGCGCCACGGTTGATGCCGGAGAGCACGAGCGTCGGCGGCGCGTCTTTCATGATATGACGCGCGCCCATCACGACGCAGTCGCCGGGCGTACCTTGCACGCCGTAGCGGCGCTCGCCCTGACGCGAAACGCGCAGCGGCGAATGCAGGCTGATGGAATGCGACGTGCCGCTTTGATCGTGTTCGGGCGCGATGACCCAGACTTCGTGCGCGAGTTCGGCGGCGACCGCTTCGAGCACGGCGAGGCCGGGCGCGTCGATGCCGTCGTCGTTGGTGATGAGCACGCGTTGCACGATGGGTGAGAGGGCGGACATCGCGAATCACTCCTTGGTCGATAGTGAAAAGATCGACCGATTATTACAGAGTTCGCGTTTCCGGGCGTCCGCTGCCCGTGAGCTTGCGAGACCTTGCGAGACCTTGCGAGACCTTGCGAGGCCCGACTAAACCTTACTTGACGCCGAGTCCGCGCAGCACCGCGTTGCCGTCCTCGGTGAGACGCACCTTCGGATTGCCGGCGTCCGGCGACACGATCTCGACATAGCCGTACTCCTGCAGCGAGGCGACATCGGGCGTAGCCGCCATGACATCGATAGGCGCGTGCAGCAGCAACAGCAACGTGGCGATCTCGTGATGGCTCAGAAGTTTCTTGATGGCCCGCACGGGTGCGGAGGCCGGACGGCGGAGGTTCATAAGGATGTCCTCAGTTTTGCATGACGATGTGCGGCGCTTCTCGCATGACGCGTGTGCGCGACCCTTGATGTCGATGGAGTGCGGGCAGATTATCGGCCGACTCTTAGGCGAAACTTAAAACGCGCGGCGCGGGGCGCGGCGAGTTGTTACACCCGATGTCACGCGGCAAGAGCGTTTCGATTCAGAAGCGATAGTCGGGATTTTTCGGGTCGAACGTCAGGTCGTCGAAGGCTTTTGCCTCGATACGCTCGAACACGACGCTTTCGAAAACTTCACCGTCGTTGTCGTAAGACTCCAGCGTGCGGAACAACGGCCGTTCCAGGTCCAGCCCGAGCACTTCCTTCTTTGCATAGAAAGCCGGTTGCCCTTCGGTCGTCTCATACGTGAGCGCGACGACGCGCAGTCCGTCGATCGTTTTCACCTCGATATTCGACGGCTTCGTGATGCCCGCTTCGGCGAACTTGCGTCCTTCGTCGATGAAGCGCTGCGTGATCGCATCGATTCCAAGTTCGCGGATCGAATGATTCGACTGCGCGCGGGCGAGCGCGCCATTCACCGATGCCCACATCGGCACGACGCCCAGAAAACCGCCGAGATGACCGTAGAGCTGATCGGGGCGTTTGGAATCGTCGTAGATCACTTCCTGGCCCGCGTGCGCGCCATCGGGCAGCCACTTCGCGTAGATGCGCAACGGCTCGCGCGTGACACGCACGAGCATGTGATCGTCGCGTTTGGGCCATTTTCCCTTGATACGTTCGCGCCGGCGCATCGTGAACTCGTACGATGCAAAATCGCCCGAGCCTGCCTGCAGATAGCGCGGCAGCGTGCGAGTGTCCAGTGTGCGGAAGAGGGCGACGAGTTGCGCGTCGTCGAGCTTCGTCAACGCGCCGCTCGCCGCCGACTGCGACAGCCATTGCACCTGCTGCTCGACGCCAAGACTGCCGATGCGCGCGGCCTCATCGGCGGTATCGGCGTGTGCGCGCAAAGACGCGAGCACGAGACACAGAAGGCTCGCGCAAGCGAACCGCAAGCCAGAAGCCGCGCGCGGCATGTGTTTCTCCGTGATTCAGTCTTGCGGTTTCGATCCGGTATCGCGCGATTCCCGCAATTCACGCCTGAGCACCTTGCCGATCGACGTGAGCGGCAGCGTGTCGCGAAACTCGACGAAAGCGGGCACCTTGTAGCCGGTCAGGTGTAAACGGGCAAACTTCAGCAGTTCTTCCACCGTGAGCGTGTCGTCGCGGCGCACGACGAATGCCTTCACGCGTTCGCCCGTCACCGGATCGGGCACGCCCACGGCCGCGACCGCGCGCACTTTCGGATGCGCCGCGAGCACGTCTTCTATTTCGTTCGGGTACACGTTGAAGCCCGACACGATCATCATGTCCTTCTTGCGGTCGATGAGCCGGATGATGCCGCGCGCATCCATCACGCCGATGTCGCCAGTCGCGAGCCAGCCGTTTGCGTCGATGGCTTGCGCCGTGTCCTCTGGGCGGTTCCAGTAGCCTTTCATCACCTGCGGGCCTTGCACGCAGAGTTCGCCCGCTTCGCCGGCGTGCGCCCACGCGCCGTCCTCGCGGCGCAGGCGCACGCGTGTCGACGGCACCGGCACGCCGATGGTCCCATCGAAATCGCTTCGACCGTGCGTGTCGAGCGGCGTCGCGGCGACGAGCGGCGAACATTCAGTGAGACCGTAGCCTTCGACGAGCGTTCTGCCGGTCATCGCCCTGAAACGCTCGGCGATCACGCGCTGCGTCGCCATGCCGCCCGCCATCGCGAGCTTGAGCGAGGAGAAGTCGCGCGCGCGGAATGCCTCGTTGTCCATGAGCGCGCTGTAGAGCGTGTTGAGCGCGGTGATCGCCGTGAAGTTCTCGTGGCGCAGCGCGCGCATGAGTCCGTCGATATCGCGTGGATTGACGATCAGCACGTTGCGCGCCCCGATCGCGAAAAACGCGAGCGCGTTCACCGTGAGCGAATAGATGTGATAGAGCGGCAGCGGCGTGACGATGATCTCCTCGCCCTCGACGAGCCGTCCGCCCGCCCACGCGAGCGCCTGCAGCAGATTGGCGATCACATTGCGATGCGTGAGCATCGCGCCTTTCGCGACGCCCGTCGTGCCGCCCGTGTACTGGATGAACGCGATGTCGCCATGCCCGATCCTCACCGGCTCGAACTTGCGCCGCGCGCCGCGCGCGAGCGCCTGCGGCAGGCGCACGGCATCGGGCAGCGCATAGGCGGGCACCTGCTTCTTGACGTGGCGCAGGATAAGATCGATCGCGCGTCCTTTCAGGTTGAGCGCGTTGCCGAGCAGGTCGCCGAGCGCGGTCACGACGATATTGCGCACGCGCGTTCCCGGCTGCGCGTCCTGCACGGTCTTCGCGAAGTTCTCGAACACGACGACGGTCTGCGCGCCGCTGTCCTTCAGTTGATGACCGAGTTCGCGCACGGTGTAGAGCGGATTCACGTTGACGACGATCGCGCCCGCGAGCAGCGTGCCGAAAAGCGTGACCGGATAGGCGAGCGTATTAGGCATCATCAGCGCGACGCGATCGCCGGGCTTCACGCCGACGCTCTGCAGATACGATGCGAACGCATGCGCCTTGCCGCCGAGCGTCGCGAACTTCATCTCCGAGCCGAGGCTCACGAACGCGACGCGATCGGTGAAGCGCGCGACGCAATCGTCGAAGAAATGCGCGAGCGAGCGATACCGCCCAGGATCGATCTCGCGCACGACATCGGGCGGATACGACGCGTACCAGATGCCGTCCGTCGCGTGCGGCGCTGCGTGTCCCGAAATCATGTGGTGTCTCCGCCGGCTGTTATTTTTATGCCGATGCTTCCCGCCTACCGCTCCAGTATCGCGACGACGCCCTGGCCGCCCGCCGCGCAAATCGATATCAATCCGCGCAACGGCTTGCCGTCGCTGCGTGCCGGCGCGTTCGCGAGCAGCTTCGCGAGCGTGCCGACGATGCGTCCGCCCGTTGCCGCGAATGGATGTCCCGCCGCGAGCGAGCTGCCGTATACATTGAGCCGCGCGCGGTCGATCGATCCGGGCGGCGCGTCGAGACCGAGCACGGTGCGGCAGTATTCGTAGTCTTCCCACGCCGCGAGCGTGCAGAGCACCTGCGCGGCGAACGCTTCGTGGATCTCGTAGAAATCGAAGTCCTGCAAGGTGAGGTGCGCGCGCTCGAGCATCGGCGGGATCGCGTGAACGGGCGCCATCAGAAGGCCTTCGCGCTTGTCGAAGTAATCGACGGCGGCAGTCGCGGAGAACGTCAGGAACGCCTGCACGGGCAGCCCGCGCTCGGACGCCCATTGCTCGGAGGCGAGCAGCACCGCCGATGCGCCGTCGGTGAGCGGCGTCGAGTTGCCCGCGGTGAGCGTGCCCGCGTCGCGATCGAAGACGGGCGTCAGCGCCGATAGCCGGTCGAGCGAGATATCGGGGCGCAGCGTGTTGTCGCGCGCGAGGCCCTTGTACGGCGTCATCAGATCGTTGAAGAAGCCGCGTCCGTACGCCGCCGCGAGCTTGCGATGACTCTCCTGCGCGAGCGCGTCCTGCGCCTCGCGCGCGATCTTCCAGCGCTTGGCCATCAGTTCGCAGTGCTCGCCCATCGACAGACCGGTGCGCGGCTCCGCGTTGCGCGGCAGGAGCGGCCTGAAGAACATGCCGGGCCGCAGCTTCGCGAAGGCGCCCAGGCGCTGTCCCGGCGAACGTCCGCGATTCGCTTCCAGCAGAATCTGACGCATGCGCTCGTTCACCGCGATGGGCGCGTCCGACGCCGTATCGACGCCGCCCGCGATGCCCGCGTCGATCTGTCCGAGCGCGATCTTGTTGGCGACCAGAATCGCGGTTTCGAGGCCGGTGCCGCAGGCCTGCTGCACGTCATAGGCGGGCGTTTCCTTCGCGAGCGTCGTCGAGAGCGCGGCCTCGCGCGTCAGGTTGAAATCGCGCGAATGTTTGACGACCGCGCCTGCCGCCACCTCGCCGAGCCGCGCGCCGTGCAGATCGAAGCGATCGACGAGCCCTTGCAGCGTGAAGCTCAGCATGTCCTGATTCGACGCGCTCGCGTAGGCCGTATTCGAGCGCGCGAACGGAATGCGGTTGCTGCCGATGATCGCTACCCGCCGAACTTCGCGCCGCGCTTCGCTCATGGCAGCTCCCATTCGAAATGGCCACGCAGATGCGGCCGTGCGCCCGCGAGATCGCGCACTTCGAAAGCGCGCGTGACGGGCGAGGGCGCGGCGGTCCACAGCGTCGCGTCGCCGGGAATGTAGAGCGGCGTCTTGAAATCGCCGTGCGCTTGGGCCGACGCGAGCGACTTCACCGGATGCAGCGCCGCGAGCGTGCGCGCGAGCGTCCACATGCCGTGCGCGATCGCGCGCGGAAAGCCGAACGCTTTCGCGCTCAGCATGTGCAGATGGATCGGATTGAAATCGCCCGATGCCTTCGCGTAGTCGCGGCCGAGTTGCGGCGGAAGCTGCCAGCGCGCTTCACGCGCGAGAAGCAGCGCGCGGGCATCGGCGGCATCGGGCGCATCGGCGGTCTCGATTGCAGGTGCGGCGCTGCGCACGCCGCGCTTCAAATACACGCTGTCGCCGTCCCACACCGCCTCGCCGCGCCGGTAGATGCGCGTATGCAGCGCGAACGCCTGTCCTTTCTGATGCGGCATCAGCGGTCCGCATTCGACTTCGATGCGCAAATCCTGCCCTGCCGCGAGCGGACGGCGCAGCCGCACGCTGTTCGACAGATGCACGACGCCGAGCGCGGACCACGGAAACGACGGATCGGTGAGCATCATCAGATGCAGCGGAAACGCGAGCACGTGCGGAAACGTGAGCGGCACGCCGTGTTCGGGGATGAACCCGCACACGCGCGCATAACGCCCGACCTGTTCCGCGTCGAGCCTCACGCTCGGGCGCACGAGCCGCAGCGCGGGCAATTCGGGCGCGCGCGCACGCCGGAACAGCGCGGGCAGCGCGCGGCCATAGAGCTTCGCGGGCGGCGGCAGCGTATCGATGACGACGGTGCGGGCGCGCGGCATGGTCGGTGCGTGCATCGCGTTCTGTCTCCTCACGCGCCGATCAGGCTCTGACCGCACACGCGCACCACGTTGCCCGTGATGCCCGCGCTGCCGGGACTCGCGAGCCACGCGACGGTCTCCCCGACATCGACGGGCAAGCCGCCTTGTCCCATCGAATTGAGCCGTCTGCCGGCCTCGCGCACGCCGAACGGCATGCGCGCGGTCATATGCGTTTCGATGAAGCCCGGCGCGACGGCATTGATCGTGATGCCGCGCGCGCGCAGTAACGGCGCCATCGCGTGCACGCGGCCGATCACGCCGGCTTTCGATGTCGCGTAATTGGTCTGTCCGCGATTGCCCGCGATGCCGCTGATCGACGACACCGCGACGATGCGCCCGTTCTCGCGCAGCACGTTTTGCGCGAGCAGCACGTCGTCGATGCGTTCCTGCGCGAGCAGATTGATGTCGATGACGCTATCCCACATGTCGGCGCTCATGCGCGCGATGGTCTTGTCGCGGGTGATGCCCGCGTTGTGCACGACGATATCGATGCCGCCCGCGGCCGCCAGCGCCGCCGCGATTTCGACGGGCGCTTCGGATGCGGCGATATCCACGACGAGCGCAGCGTGCGCGCCGCCCGACGGCGACGCGTCTTCGATGGCGAGCATGGTCTGATCGAGCGCGTCGCGGGCGGCGTCGATATCGAGCCCGGTGACGATCGCGCCGTGTTCGGCCAGCACCGCCGCGATCGATGCGCCGATGCCGCGCGCCGCGCCCGTCACGAGCGCGCGCTTGCCCGCGAGCGGTCTAGCCCAGCTTTCGGGCGGCGTGGCGGGCGCATCGATCGAAACGGCCTGGCCCGACACATACGCCGAGCGCGGCGAGAGAAAAAAGCGCAGCGCCGACTCGATGTGCGCGCCGTCGGCCACGCGCAGCAGATTCGACGTGATGCCGTTGCGCGCTTCCTTGCCGAGCGAGCGGACCATGCCTTCGAGCGCGTGCTGCGCGGTCGCCGCCGGCACGCTCGCGCGCGTGGCGGGTACACGCCCGAGCACGACGATGCGCCCGTTCTTCGCGAGCGAGCGCAGCGCGTCGTGAAAGAAGGCGTAGAGCGAACGGAGTTGTCCGCTTTCGACGATGCCGGTGGCATCGAAGATCAGCGCCTGTACGCGGTCGTTCGCTGATGCGTCGCGCGCGCGCGGCTCGAAGCGGCCGCTCATCGCGCCGTGCCGAGCGGCGACGGGTAGCCAGCCGGACGCGCTCTCGTGCGCGATGCCGGTCATGCCGATGGCGGACAGCACGGCCATCAGGTCATCGAACAGCGCGGGCGACGGCCCCGCGCCGATCGCGGCCATGCCGCTGAATTCGGCCCGGTCCGCGCGATGGCGGCGCAGCACTTCCGGACGCGGGAGGCCCAGCGAGCGAGCGATGCTCGTGCCGAAGGGCGAATTGACGAAGTCGAGATAGCGGTCTTTCATCGATTGGCGATCGGTCGTCGGGCGCGCGCCGCGCTGCCGTTGGCCTGGACACGTTCTCAGGCAATCATTTCGGGCAGTTGCCGCGCGAGCGCCGCGCTGCGCTTTTGCAATGCTTCGAGGATACCGAAGTCTGCGGAAAAATCATCGACTTTCACCGCTCCGCGCGCGTGCGCGGCCCATTCGGGGGCAGCCGCCGCTCGTTTTCGTCGCTGAGACCGCGCTTGCATGATCGCGAGAGCGCCTCCCAGCAAGAACCAGGCGATCACGTAAAGGGCGGGCATCACGGCCTCCGGTACTCGCTTGCGGGAAGCACACACCATGCCACATAAGACGAAAACGAGTCGCCGTCCGATTAGAAGAGTCATTCGGACGACGTTGGCTTTAGGATGTGTCCACTTCAAAAATCCAATATTCGGGAGCTATGCTTTTCATTCGTGTTAGCAGTGAGAAAATCGAATGATTAGTTTTTTTAGCTAAACGAAATAACGGGGAGAATTTTCTTGATGCCCCGCATGAGCGGGGCATCAAAGGCGCTGTGGATCGATCTTCGCGGGATGCGCCACAGCAAAGTCATGCCGGAACGCTTCCGGTGTGACCACCTGCCACGCGTACGGTGGCCATTGGAGCATATTCGGAAATGGAGACGAGGGATCAATTAGTCAGGCTAACGATTGGCGCCATTCAAGAGGAAATGGGTATTCCGGACTCGATGCTGCTTACGGGAGACCTGCTCTATCTGCTTTGGCGTGGCAGCGGGGAGGTGCGCTACCTGCATGTTCCACTGGATCTGGAAATGATCGAGAGCGTGCGCAAGTCGACCAGGGGCAATGCGGGCGGCGTGTATCGGAACTGCCGAGGTGAGCCGACGCCGCTTGCCTTATATCTGGCGTCGGTGTTCTTGCGGCAGAACGTGCCGATCGATGCCATTCGGCAGGAACTCGGTTTGACGGAAGCGACGATGAACCGGTTGCTCGATGTCCGGCATTTTGCTGACGATGTCACCGATCATGAACGCTCACCCCAACTGCTCAAGCTGAGTACGTTCGAGGGAAATGCGCCTGTTGTCAGTAATCATCTGCCGTCGGCAAGCGGCAATGGGAGAGTAAGTGTTCCTAAATAAATGTGTTTACCAGGTCGAGCTAAAACTAAACTCGCTCTTCAGAGAAACTGCGCCGATCGACCAGAGCTACGTTTTCGACAGCAAGCTCTATCTGTTCAGCAACGGGAAAGACGGATATGGCTACGAGTCTGTGTCGCTCGACTGCGCGGCGCCCAGGAAGTTGTGCAACGATCTGCGCGTCGTCGAGGCGCCGCCTGGCAAACCACGCGGACGCATCGACTACAGGCGAAAATTCCAGGCGCTGGCATTGCTGAACGATGGCGCGCCGGTCATGGAAGTATCGCGCGGCGTCAATTTGTCGGTGACGACGGCGTATCGATATCGCCGGGAGTTGCAAGGCCTCGTCGCGTTGCGCCCTCAGAACACGAATTCGCTGCTTCGGATGCTTGCCTTCCGGTGAGGTAAATGTCGATGCGCAGAGCGTGTCGCAAGGAGGCGCAGCTATCCCGTCGCGCCTACCTCGCGCGCGGAGCGTGTCATATCGATACCCCGGCGTTCGCGGCTGAAGAAGATCAGCGCCGCGATCACGACGGCAACGACGCCCGCGACGATCGCCATTGCCATGCCGTAGTTGTTGCCGTGTGACGTGGCAAGCGAGGCCTGCATCGTCGCGTTCACCGCGGCGAGCAGGTTGCCGAGCTGATACACGAGTCCCGGAAAAGTCGCGCGAATTTCATCGGGCGATATCTCGTTCAGATGCACGGGAATCACGCCCCACGCGCCTTGCACCGAAATCTGCATGAGAAACGCGCCGACCGCGAGCATGACCGGCGTGGTGGAGAACGCCCACACGTACAGCACCGGCAGCGCGATCAATGCGGCGATGAATATCGCCACGCGCCGCCCGATCTTCTCGGACAACGCACCGAAAATCAGCCCGCCGACAATCGCGCCGATGTTCAGCGTAATCGTGATGAGCGATACGGTGTGCGGATCGAAGTGATGCTGCTCGCGCAGGAACGTGGGGTAGAGGTCCTGCGTGCCGTGCGAGAAGAAGTTGAACGCGGTCATCAGCACGATCGCGTAAAGCGAGAGCGTCCAGTTCCGCTTGAGCGTCGCGATGAGGCCGGGGCGCGGGCGCTTTTCCATCGCGCGCCATGCGGGCGATTCGGGCACGTGGGCGCGCACGTACATCACGAGCAGCGCGGGCGCGACGCCGATGAAGAACATCCCGCGCCAGCCGACGAACTGATACAGCACGCCGAATGCGATCGACGCGAGCAGATAGCCGGTCGGATAGCCCGCCTGCAAGAGTCCGGACACGAAGCCGCGCGATGATGGCGGCACGGTTTCCATCGTCAGCGCCGAGCCGACGCCCCATTCGCCGCCCATCGCGATGCCGAACAGGGCGCGCAGAATTAGGAGCGTCGTGAGATTTGGCGAAAGGCCGGAAAGCAGTTCGAGCAGCGAGTAGCACGCGATGTTGATCATCAGCGTCGGACGGCGGCCGAACTTGTCGGCGAGGCGGCCGAAAATCAGCGCGCCCAGAGGACGCATCGCGAGCGTGAGCGTGATGGCAAACGCGACGTCCGGTATTTTCGTATTGAATTCGGCGGCGATATCCTTCAGGACGAAGACCATCAGAAAGAAATCGAAGGCGTCGAGGGTCCAGCCCAGATAGGCGGCCACTGTCACGTTTCTCTGTTCGCGCGTCCAACTCATTGCCGAAGTCTCCGATTTGATTATCGATGGGCAAGTGGTGCAATGCGGCACAGCAATTATCAAACCGGCCGCAGCCGCGCCGGACGGGCATTGCCGGCGCTGCGCACGATCAGTGTACGCCGCGCTTTAAACGCGTGCTTAAACGGAAAGGTTGGAAGCGGTCGAATGCGACGGCTTGATGAATTGAATAATACGGATTCAATTCATTTCCAATTCGACATGGCAATAATCGAATTCAAGTCGAAAGGAAGTCGATTGGAAAACGAAGGCGGAAAACAAAAAACCCCGCGACGATGCGCGGGGTTTCTGATTGCGATGCGCTCGAATGAGCGTCTCGCGAAAGAAGGACCTTGGTGCCCAGGAGAGGACTCGAACCTCCACGGTGTTGCCACCGCTAGGACCTGAACCTAGTGCGTCTACCAATTCCGCCACCTGGGC
>NZ_FCNX02000028.1 GCF_001544835.2 Caballeronia fortuita
GCGGCTGCGCCGCCCCAACCCCACAACCTGAACAGAAACATCCGTTCCAAACCCGACATCTCTACTTAGCGGCAACCCCGACATTTGAACTTTGCAGCAACATTTGGTGTAGCGGCTATATCCTAATGTCGGGTTTGGGCTCGTTAGAAATGTCCGGTTTCGCTCCGTGAAGCGCACGCTCAGTGCCAGCGTCTTCAAGGAGTTCCGTCATGAACGGTCTCTAATGAGCCAAACACCCGACATTTGTATCTTGCCGTGACATTTGGCGTAAGTCCCAAGTTCAGCCTGTGTTTTCGCTCGACAAGAAACTACCGCGTAGATTCAGTTAGCGACGCTAACGCATTCAGTCCGACCAAGGTTTCCAGCCAGGTCGTCCTGACGCATTTCCTATAATCAGGCGAGACACGACGGTGTCTTTCACTTTCAAGCCGCGTTCGCCTGCCAAAACATTATTCAAAAATTTTCAATCTTGGTAAGAAAATTTCTCATTTGCGAATCAATGGCCAGACACTGCGCATAATGCCGCTCACCGACGAACCGACGCTTATCCATGATCGAAGACTACGCGCACCTTTATTCGAAGCTCTATGCCGGTGAAGTCGCAGCGTGCTTCCGTTTTCTCGACGAACGCGCCGCGGCCGACGGCGGTACGGCGGATTACTGGCATTGGCGCGCGGTCGCGCATTTGCGCGCCGGAGAGTTTCTGCGCACGGTCGACCTTTGCTGCCAGATCACCCGTCGCTCGAACACGTTCGGATTCCAGATGCATGCGTTGTGTGATGCGTGTGCGCATCTCGGACTGAAAGAAGTCGCGCTCGCCATGATCGAGTACGTCGGTACAAAGCCTGATGTTCACCCGCTCATGCCGTTTCTGTGGCGCGTGTACGGCTGGCATTACCTCGGCGCCGACGAGGATGTTCTGAACCTTAGCCCGGAAGGCGTCGACGAACATTCGGCGTACGTGCTCGGACATCATCAGGGACGCAGTGCGATGCGTCTGAACGGCATCGCGCGCGGCGTCGAATTGTTTCACCGCTACTGGTCTTCGCGGGAAGCGCGTCGCGTGCTGTTTCCCCATGTCGATACCGAACACTACTGGTGCGGAGACCGCGCGCTGCCGGCGCAAATGACGTTGACGTCGATCGCATCGGGGCACGGCGATCAGGTCAACTGGGTGCGTTACGCGGGCGCACTCCAAGCCTTGGGCGTGCATATCGAATACAACGACGGATCGGACCGCACGTATCGCTTCGCGATGCCCGCGGCCGAGCAGGCGCGCGACGCCGAAGCGCTTCGCGCAGCGGGCTTCGTCGTCGCGGCGGATGGCGCGTCGTGGACCGAGCCATTCGCCCTCTTCACCTCTCTCTTCCCCGTGCTCGGCCATGCATCATCGGCACGCTACATCGAACCGATCGAGCCTTCCTCCGTCGATGCGATCGTCGGCGACATACGCCGGCGCGCGGGCGGACGGCGCTGTGTCGGCATCTTCTGGTCGTCGTGCGACTCGGCGAACAATTTCGCCAATCGCAGTCTCACGCTGCCGGATCTGCACCCGCTCTTCGACAGTACACCCGACATCCACTGGGTCATCATGCAGCGCGGCTTCGAGCGCAAGCGCTGGCTCGACGATCCGCGCGCGCACGAATCCGAACGCTTCACCACGCTCCCGCCCGACGTAACGCTCGCTCACAGCGTGAATATCGTCGACGCGCTCGATGCGTTCGTTGGCAACGACGGCGCCCTCTCGCACATCGCGGGCGCGCTCGGCAAGGCGTGCCATCTTTTCCTCAACGAGGTCGCGGAGTGGCGTTATGAGCGCGATCCGCACCGCACGCCGTGGTATCCGTCGATGCGTCTCGTGCGCGCCCGCCGCCTCGGCGACTGGGACGACGTCGTGCGCACGCTGCAGCGCCTGCTCACGAGCGAAGCAACCTGAACGTGGCGCGCCTCGTTACGCAAACCGTGCCGCGAGCGTCTGCGGGATCGGACTGCGCCGCGTGAGCGCGCACGTCGGTAGCTCGGGCTGCGGTCCGCGCACGTACGTTTCAAGCTGATCGATGGCGAACTGCTGTTCCTCGATAAGATGCCGCACCATGTCGCCGATCGAAATCATGCCGACGAGTCTGTCGCCTTCGATCACCGGCAGATGACGGATGCGCTGCTGCGTCATCAGCGTCATGCACTCGTCGGTGTTCGTCATGAGCGTCACGGCCATCACGGGCGCGGTCATGATGTCGCGTACCGCCGTCGAGCGCGAAGCCTTGTCCTGCAGAATCACCTTGCGCGCGTAGTCCCGCTCGGTGACGATCCCGCATACCGCATCGCGCGTCATCACGACGAGCGCCCCGACTTGCGCCCGCGACATCAGCGCGACCGCTTCATACACGCTCGCATTCACATCGATCATATGAACCGTCGTGTCGATCTTCGCCTTCAAGACTTGCTTCACCGTTGCCATTTGCCGTTCTCCATAGCTGTTTCGCATTGAAACCGTATCGCTCGCCCAACTCAAACGCTGAAGCACCCGACGCGCTCAATCGAAGTCGAACAAATCGCCGAGAAACGATTTCTTGCGACGCCCGTGTTCGCGTTTGCCGCGCGAGTCGCCGTATTGATAACCGTCATGCCGATGTGCACGGCGCTCGCGCTCGTGTCCGCGCTCGTGCCGGTCGTCGTGCTCGCCTGCCTGCGCCTCGGCGAGCGATGCCTGCGCCGCGCGACGGATGATCTGATCGAGTTCGCCGCGATCGAGCCACACGCCACGGCACTGCGGGCAATAGTCGATCTCGATGCCTTCGCGTACGGTCATCAGCAGTTCGGTGGCGGGACATACCGGGCATTTCATGTCGATTCCTTTCCGTTTGCTTTCAATGTAAAGCAATCTAGCGGAAGGCGTGAAATCGAAAAATGCGAGATTTTGAGCGCTTTAGTTCGATAAAACCGAACCGAACGATGACGTCGCACCGCACTGGTGCAAGCCGACGAACATCAGCGAGAGAAGCAAAGCCGCATGCCGCTTGCGATCTATCTCAAAACCCCGCAAGCTCTCGCCTTGACGCGGCGCGCGTGAACGCGTGCCGTAACCGAACGAAAAGGCAACATCATGTCCGACAAATCGATGAGCGAACGCAACGGCGCCGATCCGCACGATCTCCTGTATCTACTGCAAGGCGCCGATGACTTCAGCCGCAACGTCTTCCCCGACAGCGAAGCCCTCTTCCAGAGCCTCGCGCGTCAGCAGGCGCCCCACACCCTTTTCATCACCTGCGCGGATTCGCGCGTGTCGCCGGAGATGATTACGCAAACGCGTCCGGGCGAGCTTTTCGTGTGCCGCAACATCGGCAATATCGTGCCGGCGTATGGCGAGATGCTGGGCGGCGTGTCGGCGGTGGTCGAATTCGCGGTGCTCGCGCTCAACGTGCGGCAGATCGTGATCTGCGGCCATTCGGATTGCGGCGCGATGAAAGGTCTCTCGTCCGGCGCAGCCATCGCGGATGAAATGCCGACGGTTCACGCATGGCTGCGCAACGCCGAAGCCGCGCGCAGCGTCGTCATGGCGAGAAAGCTTGAAGAAGAGCGCATCGTGCAGGCGATGGTCGAAGAGAACATCCGCCTGCAACTGACGCACCTGCGCACGCACCCGGCGGTCGCGGGACGGCTCGCGCTCGGCAAGTTGCAAGTGCAGGGCTGGGTGTACGACATCGGGCGCGGCAAGGTCTCGATCTACGACGAAGCCGACAGCAAGTTCGAGTCGCTCGAAGAAGCGCGCCTGCGCATGTTGCGCAAGGACGCGCGCTAGACGCCGCGCTCCACGCGACGCCGCGCGCCCGAAACGCCCATCAAAACGCGCATGAACGCGCGGCTGCATCGCGTTATTGCACGCCCTTCTTCGCGGCGAGATCCTGCGCCATCTTCAAGTGCTCCTGGATGGTCGGCAGCGCCTTCTGCGCGGCCTGCTTGAGCTTCGCGTTCTGTCCTTCCTGCGCTTCCTTCTGGAACGCCTGAACGGCCTCCTGGTGTCCCTGCACGCCGACCTTCTGGATATACGCGGTATCGAAGTCCTTGCCGTGCAGCGGCTTGAGCGAATCGAGCACCGACGTGTCCGAGTTGTCCTTCGGCACGGTGACGCCGTGCGGCGCGGCCATCTTAAGCTGCATCGTGAGCTTGGTGTGATCGACCATCATGTGGTGCGCGAAGGACTTCACGTCCTTGTCCTGCGATTGCTTCGTGGCGAGCTTGGCGGCATCGATTTCCGTCGATCCCGACGACGACGCGGCCTGTACGAAAGCCTTGTCGACGGGGGCGAGATCGTTCGCCATCGTCGTGCTGGCGGCTTCGGTCTGGGCGAGCGCGCCGAGCGGCAGCGTGGCGATGAGTGCGGCGGCGAGCGTAGTGCGTAGCGTTGCTTTGCGGTTCATGAATGTGGCCTCCTGAGTAAGTGGTCAGGTTCGTTTCAGCAATGGTGGTGCCACCACGCATCGATGCATCGCTTGTTACACTGGCCCAACCACCCCGAACTCTTCCGAACGGAAATCTCATGCCTGTCTACGATTACGCGTGCGCAGACTGCGGCGCATTCGAAGCCGTCCGCCGCATCGCCGAGCGCGACGATCCCGCACCCTGTCCGCAGTGCGGCGCGACGGCCGCGCGTGTGACGATCGGCGCGCCGAGCGTCGGCGGCGCACGTGCGTCCGGCGACAGCGGCGAAGATGCCGGAAGCTATGGCATGACGCATCGCGGCGGCTGTCTCTGCTGCCGCTAGTGCGGGCACGGCCATTGCAAACTCAGCGCCGTGGCATCCCGCGCCCGGCTCCGGCGAGCCGGGCGTATCATGCAATACGACAGTACGCGGCGCGCAAGGCTGCGTGCGGTCGGAAGGCATCGCCATCGCGGGCCGGCGTTTCGCTTCCCGCGATGATCCCGCTTAACGTGTTCCGAACAACAGGAGGTGATAAGGATGACGATAGAGTTCAGCGGGCGGCGTCACGTGGTGGCGGCAGCGCGTGTCGCGTTCGAGGCCAAGGTGGACGGCCGCGAGGTGTGGTGCAGCATTTCCCTCGATGCGCTCAACGATCACTTCGGCAATAGCGGGACGTCGTCGCACGATCTCCTCTCCGCGTTCGAAGGCGGACGCTTGCAAATCGAAGACGCGGCCCGGCGCGCCTTGGAGCGCAACGGCGGCCAGTCGGTCGAACTGGAAACCAACGATTTCAAGGCATCCAAGGCGGTCTGAGCCTCGGTTCCATGCCTTTCCGGGTACGGGCGGCGGCATGATGCGCCGCCCGGTCAATGCGCGTAGAAGCACTTCAGCACGTCGAACATCCACCAGACCGGGCAAGGCGTTCTGCAGAAGCCATCGTAGCCGGCGGCATGCAGCGCGTCGCGCGGATCGCGGTCCGCATCGGCGGCGAGCGCGATCAGCAACTCCACGTCCCCTTCGGCTTTGTCGGCCATCAGCACTTCGCGCAGCATGCGCGCGAGCGCGTGATCGTGCGGCTCGCCGATGAGCGTATCGACGAACAGCACCTGCGGACGCCACCGGCGCGTGAGCTGCGCGGCGCTCGGCGCATCGCCGATCTGCACGGCTTCGAAACCGCGCATCGCCAGCAGGAGCGCGAAAGAATCGCCGACATTGGACTCCGAATGCACGATCAGCACGCGCCGCGGACCGGCGAGCGCCATCGTCAGCGGGTTCCAGATTTCGCACCGGTCGGTGCAGATGTCGTACGAGCGATCTTCCATATCGGCCCGGCATGGCGACGAGCGCATGCCGATAAATCCGCTTCAGCAAGGTTGAGGCCCGCTCATCGCGGGCCGCGGCGTTTTCAGCGGGCAGCGAGCAGGCCGACGATCAGCCCGCCGACGGCCGCCAATCCAATCGACTTCCACGGATTCGCGTGCACGTAGTCGTCGGTGCCCTCCTTCGCCTGCCGGTACTGCTTCGCGATGACGTCCTGCGCGCCCGCCAGCGCCTCGCGCGCGCGGCGAGGCATCGGCCGCGACGGATGGTATCGGCTGCCCTGCCCCTGCGCGTGCGTCGCGGCGGGCTGCGCGAGCACCGTCGGACTATCGCCGCCTTCGAGCACGGAACCGTGCACGTGATACGGCGCGTGCTTCGCGGGCTTGTGCGCCTCGCCCGGCGCGAGCGGCGTCACGCTTGCGGCTTGCGCCTGCGCCATGCCGGGCGCGAGCGCGGCCTCCATCGCGCTCGCCACCGTGCGGCGCGCGAGCGGCGGATTGTCCCGAGCACCGTCCGGCATCGACTGAACCGTCGACGTGCTGCCGTTTGCATTGTCCATGGCTGTTCTCCGGTTGACTGCGTCCATCGCGCTGCAAAGCCTTCGTCCGACTCCCCCTGACCATGACGCAAGAGTCGCACCGAATCCGCGCGCCGGCAACCAGGGCATCGGCCGCGGAAAAGGCGGCATCGTACTTGTCAATTTTTCTCACAAGACGGTGAGAATTGCTCGTTTGCCGATGCACGGGCGCGCGCCGTACGATGCCTGACACAGAGCGAAGCCGGGCGAGCGTCCCGAAAGAAGCGGCGATGCACGAGCCGCGCCGACAACGCCGCATCTTTCGTTTCACGCCGCGCCGAAACATTGGCATGGCACACGCCGATACGATGGCTTCGCCTCTTCACTCCTATCGCGAAGCCCGCCATGAAGCCCGTCAATCTCGCTCAACTGTTCGTCCTCGCCGCGCTATGGGGCGGCTCGTTCCTGTTCATCCGCGTCGGCGTGACCGATCTCGGCGTCGCGCCGCTGATGGCGTTGCGCGTGGGTATCGGCGCGCTTTTTCTACTCTTGATGCTCGCGCTGCGCGGCCGGGCGAAGCAGGCTTTCTCGACGATGCGCGAGCGCGCCTGGCCATTGCTCGTCGTCGGCGTGCTCAATTCGGCGGCGCCGTTCTGCCTGTTCGCGTATGCGGAATTGACGCTGTCGGCGGGTGTCACGTCCGTCATCAACGCGACGACGCCGCTCTTCGGCGCGATCGTCGCCTACGCCTGGCTCGGCGACCGCCTCACGCGCATGCGCGTCGCGGGACTCGCGATCGGCTTCGCGGGCGTGCTCGCGCTGGTCTGGGATCAGATGTTCGTGCACGACGCGAGCATCGCGCCGATCTCGCCGATGTCGACCACGCTCGCCGCATTGGCCGCGCTCGCGGCATCGGCGAGCTATGGCGTCGCTGCAAGCTACACGAAGAAGCATCTGATGGGCGTCGATTCGCTGACGGTCGCCGCCGGCACGATGAGCGCCGCGACGCTCGTGCTGCTGCCCTTCGCGCTCGCTTTCTGGCCGGCGGGCGCGGTTTCGCTGCACGCGTGGAGCGCGGTGCTCGGCCTGGGCGTCGCGTGCACGGGCATCGCCTACATGATGTTCTTCCATCTGATCTCGGTAGCCGGACCGGCGCGCGCCATCACCGTCACGTTTCTTATTCCGATCTTCGGGATTCTCTGGGGCGCGCTGTTTCTCGCCGAACGGGTATCGGCGGGGATGGCGGCGGCCTGCGCGATCGTGCTCGTCGGCACGGCACTGGCGACGGGCGTCGTCAAGCGCGTGCCGTTGATCGGCGCACGCCGGACGCAATGCGCCAAGGAAAGTAAGGCGTAAGCCGGCTAGTGCCAGTGAAGCGTAAGCGGCCCGTCCTCACCGGCGACGGGATCGCTTCGCGGAAACGGCAGCGCTTCCATCGCGACACGTTCCGCTTCGCTGATGGCCTCGCGGCGGATGTCCCATTGCTGTCCGGGCGGATATGCGCCGACGACCTGAAAGCGCCGTCCCGCCGTCAGCCGGCAGTGACCGGTGCCGGCGGGCAGGACGAGCGCATCGCCGGCGCTGATTGAAATCACGCGGCCGTGCGGACCGCCCAGGATGAGCTCCGCATCGCCCGAGGCGACGCCGAGCACCTCGTGCGCGGTCGAATGAAAGTGGTGATAGTCGAAGACGCCGTCGCGCCATTGCGGCGGCCAGCCGTTCTGAGCGAACAGGGCTTCGAAGCGCGCGGCGCAGTCGGCGGATTTGGGATCGATCGCGCCGCGCCACACGAGCACCGGCAGACGCGTGTTGTTCGGCACCCAGCCATTGGGCGGCAGCATGAAATGCTCGCAGCGGGCGTGCTGCGACTGAAGGCTTACGATTTGCTCAGCCATCTTGCGCTTCTCCGAAAGAGTCGGAGAAAGCACAGCAACGCACATTCCCGTCCGACGATATGCGCCACGCGAATTCGCGCACGCGTTAGCGTCAGCGTCCGTGCCAATGCCCTCCGCCGCCGCCCGAAAAGCCGATACCGAGCGACACCGACGGCGCCGGGTAATATCCCGGCCCATAGGCATAGCCATACGCCGGCGCGTATCCGTAGACAGGCGCGGGTGCGGGCGCGTAGCCATAAGGCGGTGCGTAGACGCATCCGCCGAGACCGGCGGCGAGCGCCAGCGCAACCGGCACGATGAGCGAGCGCGCCGCGCGCGCCCGGGTTCGAGTTCGAGATTGATCGTTCATGATATTGCCCCGTTCCCTCTTGCGCCCGGCTTACCAGTGGCGATAGCCGTAGTAGCCGCCGTGACGCGCGTACCAGTCGCGGCGTCCCCAATAGCGATACCCATCCCAGTAGCGGTCGCCGTGCCATCCGACGACGATGGCGGGCGCCGGCGCCACCATGACCGGGGCAGGCTGATACGTCTGATACGGCTGATAGACGACCGGCGGCGGAGGCGGCGGCGCCATATAGACCGGCGCGGGCTGGACATACACCGGCGCGGCATACACGGGCGCCACCGGAACGCCGAGATTGATGCCGACGCTCACGCGCGCCATCGCGGCTTCGCAAACGAGTGCCGCCGACAGCGCGATTCCAATCCCGACCAAGCCTTTGACGTTCATTTCTTCCTCTGCTGAGAAGACCCACCCGAAGACCGCGACGGACCGCGATGCGTTCCTGAACTCACATGCAGTCATGAATCCATGTTAGCCGGGGCGCCGGAGCACTGAGTTACAAGCCCTGTAACAGATGTGAATCCTGAAACGAATGTGCGTAAACGACGGCCGATGCCGGGTGCGGCGTCGTCAAGCGGCATCGCGCGGGCAGGTTGCGCGCCGTCGCGCGCCCGTGGGATAGTTCCGGCTTCGTCAAACGAATGGCGGGACGATGGACCTGTTGCGAAGCATGAGAATCTTTGCGCGCGTGGCGGAAGCGGCGAGCTTTACCGTCGCGGCGCAGCAAATGGACATCACCACGGCGCAGGCGTCGCGCGCCGTCACCGAGCTGGAAACGCATCTGCGCACGCGTTTGCTGAACCGGACGACGCGCCGCGTCGCGCTCACCGACGCCGGCAACCGCTATCTCACGCGCTGCAAGGAAGTGCTCGAACTCGTCGATCTCTCCGAGGCCGAAGCGAGCAACGCGCAGGTGTCGCCGGCGGGCGTGCTGCGCATGCACGCGCCGATCACCTTCGGTCAGCACTATGTCGTGCCCGCGCTCACGCGTTATCTGGAAGAGCATCCGCAGGTCCGCGTCGAACTGACGCTTTCGCAGCATGTCCCCGACATGCTCGACGAAGGCTTCGACGTCTTCCTGCAAGTCGCGACATCCGCCCTGCCCGACTCCGCGCTCGTCTCCACGAAAATCTGCTCGATGCCGAGCGTGCTGTGCGCATCGCCGGATTATCTGAAGCGCGCGGGCGTGCCGCGGCGCATCGATGACCTGTCGGATCATGCGTGCCTGCAACTCGTGACGACCTTCTTTCCCGTCGACCGATGGATTTTCGAGGGCCCGCGTGGACAGGTCGAAGTGGAACTGAAGCCGGGCCGCCTGCGCGTGAATTCCGCCGACGCGCTCGCCGTCGCGCTGTCGAACGGGCTCGGCATCGCGCCCTTGCCGATGCTCGCCGCGCTGCCGTGGCTGCAAAGCGGCGCGCTCGTGCGCGTGCTGCCGGACTGTGAACTCCAGACCATGACCATCTACGCGATGTACGCGTCCCGCCAGTACCTCGACGCAAAAATTCGCACGTGGGTCGCGTTCCTGCGCGAATTCGTCGAAGGTACGCTCGCGAGCGAGCCCGCCTGTTCATCGGATAAAACATCGCATCCCTAAGACAAATAGACGCCGCGCACGTTCTCTAAACGCGTAGTTGCAAGCATGGTTCGGAACACTAAACTGCTTGATGGTGCGCCTGCATCGCGATGCGTCGATGCACCGCAACAGAGAGGAGCCGGCCGACATGAACGAGTCCCTGCGCGCACGCAGCGCATTCTCCGCGCTGCGCTTGTGTGCCGCCATGCTTTGCGCTACGGCGTACGTGTGCCCGCACGCGGAGCCGAGCGGCGCGCGCGTCGTCGGCGGTTCCGGCACGGTGACGAGCACGGGCGCGAACACGACCATTCAGCAGACGAGCAGCCGCCTCGCCATCGACTGGCGTTCGTTCAGCACGCGCCCCGGCGAATCCGTCACGTTCAATCAGCCGGGCGCCAACGCGATCGCGCTCAACCGCGTCGTCGGGCCGCGTCCGACAGCGTTCTTCGGCAAGCTCGACGCGAATGGCCAAGTGTTCATCGTCAATCCGAACGGCGTGATTTTCGGGCCGGGCGCGCAGGTGAACGTCGGCGGATTGCTCGCGTCGACGCTCAATCTGTCGACGAGCGATTTCATGAGCGGCCACTACACCTTCGCCGGCGACGGGCGCTGGCATCGCCATCATCATCACGATGAAGGCGCGGCCGTCGTCAATCTCGGCACGATCACGAGCGCGCCCGGCGGCTATGTCGCGCTGATCGGCGCGCGCGCGATCAACGCCGGCACCATCGATTCGCCCGGCGGATTCGCCGCGCTCGCGGCGGGCGAACGCGTCGCGGTGACGCTCGGCGACCACAGCATGATCGGCCTGTCGGTGGAACGCGGCGCGCTCGACGCGCTGGCCGCCAATCACGGACTTATTCAGGCCGACGGCGGGCAGGCCTGGCTCGCCGCGAGCGCCGAGGACGCGCTCTTCGCCAACGTCGTGAACAACACCGGCATCATCCGCGCGCGCAGCGCCGTGAACCAGAACGGCGTGATCCGGCTCGTCGCGGAAACGGGCGTCGTGCAGGTCGGCGGCACGCTCGACGCGTCCGCGCCCAACGGCGGCCATGGCGGCGCGATCGAGACGGCGGGCACGCAGGTCCGCGTCGCGCCCGATGCGCAGGTCACGACGGCGGCGGCACCGGGGCAAACCGAGACGTGGCGCATCGCGAGCGATTTCGCGGCGCTCGTCGGCAGCGGCGACGCCATCGGGCAGCGCTTCGGCACGATCGGCAGCGCGACGCTTTCACGCGTGCTCGAATCGACCAATGTGTCGATCGACGCCGCGTCGCCGCCAGGCTTCGCGCCGTCCGGCTTCGTGCTGATCGACGGCCCGGTCGCGTGGAACGGCGTCAACACGCTTTCGCTCGCCGCGCAAAGCGGCATCCGGCTCGATGCGCCGATCCGCGCGCCGCACGGCACGCTGGCGATGACGACCGCCGGCACCGCCACGCAAAAGGCGCCGATCGAAGCGGCCAATCTTGCGCTGCAAGGCGGCGCGGGCGTCTACACGCTGATGAACGCGGGCAATCGCATCGGCACGCTCGCGGCGAACGCCGGCTCGATCGCGCTCGACGATGGCGCGCCGCTCGTCATCGGCAATGTTGCGGGATTGTCGGGTGTATCGGCGAGCGGCGCCGTCACGCTGACCGCCCCTTCGCTCACGCTCGCCGCGCCGGTTAAAAGCCGCGCGAACGGCACGGCGATCACGCTCGCCGCCGCGAGCTTCGTCAATCGCGCGGGCGCGCAGGCGCTCGCCACGCCAAACGGGCGCTGGCTCGTCTATTCCGACGCACCCGAATCCGATGCTTTCGGCGGCCTGCAAAGCGGCAACCTCGCGCTGTGGGGCGATGCCTTCACCGGCGGCGCCGACGCGCGCGCGGCATCCGCGACGGGCAACCGGTTCGCGTTCAACGCGCTCCAGCAGGTCACGCTGACGGCGGTCAACATCGACGTGCCGTTCAACACGCCGCACGTGCTCGGCCCGAACGACGTATCCATCGCGCTGCGCTACGACGGCGCGCACTACGGCAACGCGTTCGCCGACAGCCCCACGACGCACGAGCCGTTCATCTTCACGGTGACGAGCACGGGCGCGACCCCGGGCGCGGCGATCGGCACCTACGCGATCACGATCACGGCGGCGGGCGGCCCCACGGGTTACAGGATCACGACGCAGGGCGGCACGCTGCGCATTGCGGGCACGCCCGCACCGCCGCCGCCGCCCGTTGAACCGATACTGCCCGACGCGCCGCAGACCGTCGTCACGACGGCGGCGACGGTTCCCGGCATTCTCGATTCCGTGCGCACCGACGCCGCCAACCCCGCGCCGCTCGGCAACGCGACGCCCGGATTGCAGCCGGAGTCCGCGCCGCTCGTGCAGCAGCGCACCGATTCGTCGAGCGACGGCAGCCGTCTGCCGGACGACGCATGGCCCGGTCACGTATGCCGCATGTGAGGCCCCGGCGCGTGCGACGCTTCGGGCCCCGCGAACGATACCGCGCCGCGGCTTCGCGCCGGCTCGCCGTCCTGTTCGCGACGCTCGTCGCCGCGACCGCGCGCGATATGCGCGACGCGCACGCGCAGACGCTGCCGAACGCGGGCAGCACGCTGCGCGAACAGCAGCAGCAAGCGCCTGCGCCGGTGCCGCCGTCCGATCTGCGCCTGAACGTGACGCCCGCGCCCGCAGCGTCGCCGGTTCCGGGCGCGACGGGCGGCATCCGCTTCGAGGTGAAGGGCTTCGCGTTCAGCGGCAACACGTTGTTTTCCACGGCGGAACTGCTCGATATCGTGCGGCCGCTGATCGGTCCGGCGCGTTCGCTCGACGATCTCGAAGGCGCCGCCGATCGCGTGAGCGCGTTTTATCGCCGGCACGGCTATCTCGTCGCGCGCGCTTACGTGCCGCCGCAGCAGATCGACGGCGGCATCGTGCGGATCGCGGTGAGCGAGGGGCGCTACGGGCGCATCGGCATCGACAACCAGTCGCGCACGCGCGATGCCGTCATCGCACGATTCTTCGGCGCGCTCAAGACCGGCGACGTGATCGACGAGCGCGCCCTCACCCGCGCGACGCTGCTCGCGCAGGACGCGGCCGGCACGACGGGCGCAAACGCGACCATCTCGCCGGGCCGCTTTCCCGGCACCTCCGACATGACGCTCGCGGTGCCGAAGGCGCGGCCCGTGTCCGGCAGCGTGCAGGCCGACAACTACGGCCAGACGACGACCGGCACCGCGCGTCTCATCGGCGCGCTGCAATGGAACAATCCGCTCGGCATCGGCGATCAGTTGGGCGCGCGGCTTCTCGGCTCGGTCACCGGGCAGTTTTACGGCAACATCGGCTATACGGTGCCGCTCGGCGGCAGCGGACTCGCGTGGGGCGCCGGCTACACGCGCTCGACGTATTCGGTCGGCGGCCAGTTCGACGAACTCGATGCCTACGGCAGCGCCAACGTCGTCTCGACGTTCATCAGCTACCCGATCCTGCGCTCGCCCGCCGCGAATGTGTACACGACGCTCGGCTACGACCACAAGCTGCTGTCGGATCATCTCGGCGCGTTCGATTCCGTGAGCGACAAGACGAGCGACGTCGGCCGTCTCGGGCTGTCGGGCAATCTCACGCTCGAAAAAAGCATCACGACCTTCGACACGAGCGTCCAGCAAGGCAACCTGCGCTACAAGTCGCCGCTGCCGGAACAGGTCGCATCGCACATCGCGGGTTCGTTCACGAAGCTCGTGTTCGCCGCGACGCACACGCAGGTGATCGGCGCACAGTCCAGCGGCACGCAGCTCTACTTCGCGATCAACGGCCAGGCGAGTTCGCGCAATCTCGACTCGTCCGAGCAGATTTCGCTCGGCGGCCCGTACGCGGTGCGCGCCTACGCGACCGGCGACGCGCCCGTCGACGAAGCGTATATCGCGACCTTCGAAGTGCGGCAGGCGATCAGACAATCGCTCGTGCCGGTGCTCGTCACGCTGGCCGCTTTCGTCGATACCGCCGACGGCAAGATCGCCGCGCATCCGGTCGCCGGCGGCAGCGATCACGTGCGGCTCTCGGGACTCGGCGCGGGCGCGACCTTCGCCGCGCCGCACGACTTTCTGCTGTCGATGTCGTACGCGCACACCGTGGGTTACGTGCCGTCGACGCTCGGCACCGGCCACGCGAACCGCTTCTGGGTCGCGCTCACGAAGTCTTTCTGAGGCCGATCACGATGCGCGCCCATTCACGTTTGCTCCTGCTTCTTCCCGCGCTGATCGTGCTGATCGCGCGCGCGGCGTGCGCCGAACCCGTCGCGACCATCACGGCGCTCGTCGGCAACGTGGCGATCCAGTCGGCGGGCGGCGCGCAGCGCGTGGCGGCGATCGGTGGCGGCATCGACAACGGCGACACGGTGCAGACCGGCGTCGGCTCCGAGATCGTGATGATCTTCACCGACAGGCAGCGCGTGTATCTGAAGCCCGGCTCGGTGTTTCGCGTCGACGATTTCCATTACGCCGCGAATGCGCCGCAGGACGACCGCAGTTTCCTGTCGCTCGTCAAAGGCGGATTGCGCGCGCTCGACGGGCTCGTCGCGAAGGAAGGCAAGCCGGAGAACTATCGCGTGAAAACGCCGACATCGACCATCGGCATACGCGGCACCGAGTACTCCGTCACCGATTGCGCCAATCTCGAACCGGGCGCGAACGCCGATTGCAAGGGCGATCAGATCGTCGTCTACGACGGCCAGATCGTCGTCGTCAACGAAGTCGACCGGCAGATCGTGCGCGCGGGCGAAGGCGCGATCGTCGTGAGTGCGCGCCTGCCGTTCGGCGTGCTGCCGGCATCGCGCGTGAGCCCGGTCGTGCCGTCGGCGGCGTGCCGCTAGGAGCGCCGCGATGAGCGAAAACGCGAGCCGCCCCACGCAAGCGATGCGCCCCGCGCAATGGCACGCGGCGCTCGCGTCTTTCGGCGTGGACGTGCTCGCGGGCGGACTCACCGCCCTGCTCGCGCTCGCCTACGCGGCGGGCTACGGCGCGATGATCTTCTCCGCCGGCCTCACGCCGTGGATCGCCGCCGGCATGCCGACCGCGCTCCTGAGCTGCGTGATCGTCGCGCTCGTAATCGCGCTGACGAGCTCCGTGCCCTTCATGATCGCCGGGCCGGATTCGAACGCGACGGCGCTGATCGCGGGGCTTGCCGCATCGGTGGCGCTGTCGGTGCATGCGGCGGGCGGCGACGACGGCGCCGTGCTCGCCACGGTGCTCGTGCTGATCGCGGCGTCGTCGCTGACGACGGGCGCGCTGCTCTTCGCGCTCGCGCACTGGAAGCGCGGCAACGCGATCCAGTACATTCCGTTTCCGGTGATCGGCGGGTTTCTCGCGGGCACGGGCCTGCTGTTGCTCGAAGGCGCGCTGCGCGTGCTCACCGATGCGCCCGTGAGCGCCGCGACGCCCGCGATCTTCATGGCGCTGCCGTGGCTCGCGAGCGTGCCCGCGCTCGTCGTGGGCATCGGCTTGATCGTGCTCACGCGTATCACGCCGCTGTCGCGATACGCGATCGTGCTGCCTTCGATGATCGCGCTCGGCATCGCCATCTTCTACGGCGGCCTGCATGGGTCGGGCAAGAGTCTCGACGACGCGCGCCGCATGGGCCTGCTCTTTCACTACGAGCCGGTGAGCGGCATGCGTCTGCCCTTCGCGCTGCTGCACGAAGCCTGGCTGCCGACGCTGCTCGCACAGGCGCCCGCGATCCTCGCGGTGGCGGCCGTATCGGCGATGACGGTGCTACTGAACGCGACGAGCATCGGCGTGACGGTATCGCGCGATGTCGACTTCAATCGCGAGATGCGCGCGGCCGGCATCGCGAACCTGCTGACCGGTCTCGCGGGCGGGCTCGTCGGCACGCAGTCGATGACGCGCACGATGACCAACTGGCGTCTGGGCGTGCGCAGCCGGCGCGCGGGCGTGCTGGCCGCGCTCTTTTGCCTCGTGGTGATCGCGGGCTTTCCGAGTCTGATGGCGCTGCTGCCGAAGCCGGTGCTCGTCGGGCTGCAGATTTTCATCGGCGCGGCGATGCTGATCGAGTGGCTCGTCAACGCATTCAGGCGTCTGCCGTGGCACGACTATCTGCTGATTCCCGCGATCATGGTCATCATCGCGGTGTACGGGATCGTCGCGGGCGTGCTGCTCGGCGTCATCGCCGCGTGTCTGCTGTTCGTCGTGCGCTATGGCCGCGTGAACTGCTTTCGCCTCGAGTTCGACGGGCGCGCGCGGCGGTCGAACGTCGAGCGCACCGTCGACGAAAACCGCACGCTCGATACCCAGGCGCGCACGCTCTACGGCGTCTCGCTGCAGGGCTTCCTCTTCTTCGGCACCGCGTATTCGATCCTCACGCATATCCGCGCGCGCATCGAAGGATCGTCCGCCGATGGCGTGCGCTTCGTGCTCGTCGATTTCGCGCGCGTGCATGGCGTCGACGTGTCGAGCACCGCGAGCTTCGTGCGGCTGCGCCAGGCGTGCGCGCGCGCCAACGCGCAACTCGTGCTGACGGGACTGTCGCCCGCGCTGAAGGCGTGGTTCGCCAGGGGCATCATCGACGTGAAAGGCCCGAGCGGTCCGCACGAATTCGCCGATCTCGATAGCGGTCTCGAATGGATCGAAACGCAGATGCTGCGTGCAAACCTCGCGTCGCGCGCAGGACGCGGCGGCTTCACATCGAGCCTGCCCGATACGCTCGACGCGCTGCGCCCGCATCTCGACACGCTCTCACTCGCGCCCGGCGAGTACGTGTTCCGCCAGGCCGATCCGGGCGATGCGATCTACTTCGTCGAGACCGGCCGCGTGACGGTCGCGCTTTCCGTCGGCGAAGGACGCGCCTTGCGGCTGCGCAGCTTCGGCGCGGGCACGATCGTCGGCGAAATGGCCGTGTACACGGGCGCGCGGCGCAGCGCGGATGTCGTCGCCGACGAGCCGACGGTCGTGCTGCGCCTCGCGCTCTCGACGCTCAGGCGTCTGGAAGACGACGATCCCGCGCTCGCCGCGCGCATGCACAAGTTCGTCGCGCGCGTGCTCGCGGCGCGGCTCGTCATCGCGAACGAACAGATACGGGCAGCGCAATGAGATCGCGCGAATCGCTCGCGTTCGTGCTGCGGCGCTCCGGCGCGCGCTGGGTGCTCGGGCTCGCGATCGTCGTCGTGCTCGCGGGGCACGCGCTGTCGCGTGTCGACATGCGCTTTGTCGACACGCTCGACGCGATGATCTACGACGCCAAAGTGCGCCTCTTCATGCCGCGCACGACCGATTCGCGCATCGCGATTCTCGACATCGACGAAAAAAGCCTCGCGGAACTCGGCCGCTGGCCGTGGGACCGCGCGCGCATGGCGATGCTCGTCGATACGCTGTTTTCGCGCGAGCACATTGCGGTGCTCGGCTTCGACATGGTGTTCGCGGAACCCGACGCGAGCTCGGGTCTCGCCGTGCTCGACGAACTCGCGCGCGGCACGCTCGAAGGCGACACCGCGTACCGGCGCGCGCTCGATGCGCTCGCGCCGCGCCTCGACTACGACCGCCGCTTCGCCGATGCCCTCGCGGGTCATCCCGTCGTGCTCGGGTTCTACTTCTCAAATCGGGACACGTCGAGCGGCGCGATTCCATCGCCATCGATGAGCGCGCGCGCGTTCGGCGCGCATCCTTTCATGCTGTTCGACTGGACGAGCTACGGCGGCAATCTGGGCGCGCTGCAGGACGCGGCAAAGCGTGCGGGCTACTTCAATCCGGTGATCGATTTCGACGGCGCGGTGCGCCGCGTGCCCTTGATCGCCGCGTTTCGCTCCGGCGTGTACGGCGCGCTCTCGCTCGAAGTGATTCGCGCATTGTTCGGCGACGCGGCGCTCGCGCCCGTGTTCGACGATCCCGCCGATCCCGCCGCGCCGCTCGCCGGCCTCGCGCTCACGACGCCGCGCGGCACGCGCATCATTCCCGTCGATGCGAACGGCGCGGCGCTCGTGCCTTACCGCGGCGGCACCGGCAGTTTCCCGTATTACTCCATCGCCGACGTGCTCGCGCAGCGCGTTCCGGCGGGCGCGCTCGCGGGCAAGATCGCGCTCGTCGGCACGACCGCGCCGGGCCTCATGGATCAGCGCACGACGCCCGTCGGCGAGGTCTATCCGGGCGTCGAGGTGAACGCGAATCTGATCGGCGGCATGCTCGATGGCACGATCCGCTTCGAGCCGCCGTTCGCACGGGCATTGCAGGCGTCGATGCTCGCAATCCTCGGCCTCGCGATGATCTTTCTGTGGCCGTGGCGCATGCCCGCGCGCGCGACGCTGCTGACCGTGGCGCTCGCCGCGCTCGTGGTCGCGGCGGATCTCGCGGCGTTCGCGCGGCGCGGCTGGTCGATCCCGATCGCGTCGCTCCTGCTCGCGGTGCTCGCGCTCTACGTGCTCAACATGTCGTACGGCTATTTCGTCGAGGCGCGCGCGAAACGCCATTTCGCCGCGCTGTTCGGGCAATACGTGCCGCCCGAACTCGTCGAGGAAATGAGCCGGCATCCGGAGGACTACAGCATGGCGGGCCGGCGCGCGGAACTCACGGTGCTCTTTTGCGATGTGCTCGGCTTCACGGCCATCGCGGAAACACTGGAGCCGGAAGCGCTCGCGCGTCTGATGAACGAGTATCTCGGCACGATGACCGAAGTGATCCGCGCGCATCGCGGCACGCTCGACAAGTACATCGGCGATGCGATCATGGGTTTCTGGGGCGCGCCCGTCGACGATCCGGAGCACGCGCGCCATGCGGTCGCGGCGGCGCTCGGCATGCGCGCGGCGCTCGTCGAACTGAACCGCACGCTCACGGCGCGCGGCTGGCCGACGCTGTGGATCGGCATCGGCATCAATACGGGGCCGATGACCGTCGGCGACATGGGTTCGCACGTGCGCCGCGCCTACACCGTGATGGGCGATGCCGTGAACGTCGCGGCGCGTCTGGAAGGGCTCACGCGGCGCTTCGATATCGACATCATCGTCGGCGAGGCGACGCGCGAGCAGGTGCCGGATATCGTGTTCCGCGAGATCGATCGCGTGCGCGTGAAGGGACGCGTCGCGCCGATCGCCGTGTACGAGCCGCAGCCCGCGCACGAACACGGCGACGCGCTCGCGCGCTGGCACGCCGCGCTCGCGCACTACCGGGCGCGCGAATGGGACGAAGCGCAGTCGCTGCTCGCGACGCTCGCCGCGCAGTATCCTGAGCGTCAGGTGTATGGGCTATATCGCAAGCGCATCGAGGCATTGCGCGGCGTCGCGTTGCCCGAGGACTGGGATTGCGTCAGCGAATTCGACACGAAATGAAGCCATCATGAACGTTCGGGTATTGGGCTGCAGCGGCGCGATCGGCGGCGGCGAAGATGTGGGCGGCACGACCGCGCTGCTCGTCGATGACGACATCATGATCGATGCGGGCACGGGCGTCGCCATGCTCACCGACGACGAACTCGCGCGCATCGATCACGTCTTCATCACGCATTCGCATCTGGATCACATCGCGTATCTGCCGCTGATGATCGATGCGGTCGGCGACGCGCGCGCCGCGCCGCTCGTCGTCCACGCGAGCCGCGCGACGCTCGGCATCCTTCAGGCGCATATCTTCAACAACCTGATCTGGCCGGACTTCACGCGCATTCCTTCCGTGGATGCGCCGGGCTTGCGTTTCGAAGCGTTGGAAGTGGGCGAGCATGTCGTGCTCGATGGCCGCACCGTGACGGCTTTGCCCGCGCGCCATACGGTGCCGTCGATGGGGTTCGCCGTATCGAGCGGCGAGGCGTGTCTTGCGTTCAGCGGCGATACGACGAGCCATCCCGCCTTCTGGACCGCCGTGTGCGCGTTGCCGGGGCTGCGGCATGTGATCGTCGAGACCGCATTTCCCGATGCCCAGATCGCGCTCGCGCATGCCGCGCATCACTATTGCCCGAAGCTCATCGCCGACGATCTGCGCGGCGTGCAATTGAACGCGGAGTTGCTGATCTCGCATCTGAAACCGCCGCACGGCGCGCAAATCCTGGAGGAATTGCGCGCCGCGTTGCCGGATGTTTCGCTGCGTGCGCTGCGTTCCGGCGAAGTATTCACGTTGTAGTGGCTCAACGCGCGCCTGCTGCCGTGCGCCGTGCGCGGATCGTTTCGCTGCTCGATCCTTTGATCGGCGTGACGTTGGACGGCGTCGCCGAAGCGGCTGCCGGCAGCAACTCGCCGCGCACAATCGCCCGCACCGTTGCCGCGATCATCAGCCCGATCACCACGTTCGCGACGATGAACGCCGCCGGTGCGATCCACGCCATCGGGCCGATTGCGCCGCGCTCGAGCATGCGGATCGCCATCGTCGGCAGAGCGGCCGCGCCGAAGCTGAAGGCCCAGTACGACGGCGTGAACGCGCGCTGACGAATCCACGGGACGAGACGCGTGAGCATCAGCGCCTGATAGAGACCGTAGCCGAGCAGCATGTAGGCGAACATGTCGGGCACGCCATGCGTGATCGCGAGATACGACACGCCACCGACGACCGGCGGCGCAAGCTGGATGCCGAGCGTCGGGCGCAAGGCTTCGGGCAGCGGTTCATGCACGGCGGCGCGATGCAGCACGACCGATTCGATCGCAAGCCACGAGAACACGCCTGCGCCGAACAGCAACATCGCGATCTGCGTGAAGCCGAGGCCGGCCGCGGCGGTGGCGCCGACGAAGCTCGGTGCGACGGTCGGCAGATAGACGGCGGGCGTGGTCAGTTCGGGCTTGCGTCCGCCTTGCCAGAAGCGTCCGTGGAGGTATGCGCCGAGTGCGAGCGAACTCGCGACGCCGAGCGCGAAAAGCGCAACTGCAAGCGGACGCGAATACGTCTGCACGGCTTGCGCGGCGAGCATCGTCGATACCGGCACGAGCGCCGCAAACGAAGACTGCACCGGATGACTCATTTCGGCGATGGCCGCATCGCGCTGCAAGAGCCACTTGCGCCCGTACGCGACCGCAACCGCAAGCCACACGACGAGCGCGCCCGCCGTCAGGAGCATCGGCACGGCATCGGGAATGGTCCACACGCGAGCCGCCGCGCGCCATGCACCTGCGAGCGCGAGCGCACCGACGGCGATGCCGAAGAACGCGACCGGCATCGGTGTGCGATTGGTCGTGCCATTGTTGCTGTTCATTGCCCTTCTCCATGAGTTGCGTCGTTGGAGAAAGGTTAGTGCCGATGCCCTTGTGCGCGAATGTCGCGGCGTCTCATTGCGCTGCTCGCGCGTCTCAAATCACTCGCCGCCGCGCAATTTCACGGCGATGTCGTGCCAGTCGCGCACCGCGCGCTTCATTTCCCGGCATAGTTTCGGGTCGAGCGCGTCGAGGCGCGTCCATAGCGTGTCGAGCGCTTTCTCGCGCGCTTCGTGCACGGCGACCGCCGCGAGCCTGCTCGCGCCCGACAGACGCGCTTCGGCATCGACGCATTCCATGTACAGATGCGCGAGATGCGAATCGGCCAGTTCGACGGGACGCAGATGAACGGCGGTGAAACGTGACTTCATGATGGGTTCCCCGGCTCTCTTCTTATCGACGCGCATGCTTTCGGCATCGCGATTGCGCGTCAGTATGGAGGCCGGTCGAATACGCTGACAAGCGATAACGCGAGCGTTGCGTGCGTCAACGTTCACTTCGCGACGAAGGCATCGATATGGCGCGCGAGTTCGAGCGGATACTGGAACATCAGCGCGTGCCCCGCATCCGCGACCACGTCGAGCGTCGCGCGCGGAATCATCTGTTCGAGGCGGCGCGCGTTGGTGTCGGCGAGAACTTCGTCGTTCGCGCCCGCGACGATCAGCGTGCGCACCGGCGAGCGGCGCAATGCGTCGGCGGCGGCGGTATCGGCGAACCATGCGGTCATCGCGCGGTTCTGCTGGTCCGCGACCGCATCGGGCACGGGACGGCCCTTGTAGCCAGGCGGCGCGAACATGTCGCCGATGAAGCACTTCGACGCATCCGCGACGGCATTCGCGGGAAAGAGCGCGCTCATGATCTTCGGAAACGCGTCCGCGCCCGAGCCGGACAGCACGTTCGTCATTTCAGGCGTGAGCGGCACCGCTTCCGGTCCGGGCGGCGCGGTCGCGATCAGCGTGAGCGACGCGACCTTCTCCGGCGCATCGAGCGCGAGCCGTTGCGCGATCATGCCGCCCATCGACCAGCCGACGACGTCCACGCGCGCGAGCTTCAGGCCCGCGATGACATCGGCGGCATCGGCGGCCATGTCGCTCATGCCGTAGTCGATGCCGTAATGCCCCGCTGCCGGCGTTGACCGTCCGACACCGCGATTGTCGAACACGATGACTTCATGCTGCCGCGCGAGCGCGCCGAGAAAATACGCGTTCCACTCGCCGAGCGTCGCGCGATAACCGGTGATGAGTAGAAGCGGCGTGCCGTGCCCGAAGCGCGCATAGCCGATCGGGCCATTTCTGCCCTGCAGCGTTTTCACTTGCACGCCGGGCACGCGGTCGGGCCGCGCGGTTTGCAGACCGCATAGCTGACTCTTGCCGAAGGAGATATCGAAGGCGAATGCGGGCGATGCGATCGACCACGCGGCGACAGCCACGCACGACGACGCGAAACGGGCAAGAGGCACGATCAGCACGATTATCGAGACTCCTGTCGGGCAAAGAAAAAGCGCGACGCGCCAACGGCAGCGAGGAATAATAGGCGGCGAATCGCGCGCCTTCAACAAGAGCTTAATAAAGGGAGTTCAAGCAGATGAATCGACTTTTGCGCTCATGCCTCGTTCCCGCTGCCGTTGCCGCATCGATGCTTGCCGCGTGCAGCACGCCCGTCGAGTTTTCGGCGAGCGCGAATCCGCCTTCATGGAACAACGACGGCGACGCCGATTTCAGCGGCATGGACAATTCGATGTCCGCGTGCAAGACCGCCGCGAAGCAAGCCGGCGCGGGCCGCTGCACGCAGGTGCGCGCTTACGAGGCGTGCATGAAGGACAAGGGCTACATCACCGTGCTCGGCCCGGAAAATCCACCGAACTGCGGCCAGCCCGAATGGGAGCAGGACGTGCGGAAGTGGCTCAAATGAAGCGTTATGTGCGCTTCGCCATGCGCATGAACAGCACGTAGAGCAGCGCGCCCGCCACGGCGCCGATCAGCCAGCCGAGATTGTTGGGCGGCAGGAGCTTGAAGAATTGCGTCGACAGTTCCCAGCCGACCGAGATCACGCCCGATACGATCAGCGCCGCGAGCCCGACCTTGTTCCAGCCGCCGTCGTAATAGAAGCGTCCGCCGGGCTGCATCGAATAGAGTTCGGCGGTTCGCACCTGCTGCCGCTTCACGAGGTAGTAGTCGGACATCATGACGCCGTACATCGGCGCGAGCACGGCGCCGAACACGCTCACGAAGATCGTGATCGCCTTCGGGCTGTCGACGAAGATCCACGGACACACGAGCACCGCGAGTATCGACGCGATCAGGCCGCCCTTCTTGAAGTCCACGTGCTTCGGAAAGAGATTGGCGATGTCGTACGCCGGCGACACGAAGTTCGCGACGATATTGATGCCCATCGTCGCGATGACGAACGTGATGCTGCCGATCGCCACCCACACCTTGTTCTCGATGCGCGAGACGATATCGACCGGGTCCATGATCATCGTGCCGAACACTTTCTCGCTGCCCGCCGTGACGATCACCGTGATGATCGCGAACGCCACGAAATTGAACGGCAGCCCGAGGAAATTGCCGACCTTCATCTGCCGCTCGCTTTTCGCGAAGCGCGAGAAGTCGCCGAAGTTCAGCAGCAGCGCGGCGAAGTAGCTCACGACGAGCAGGATCGCGTTGACCATCGCGTGCAGTTGTTCGTCGCCGGTGAGCACCTTGCCCGAGAGCGTGAGGTTCAGGCTGCCGAGACCCGCGCGATAGAGAATCCATCCCATCAGCACGAACATCACGACATATACGGCCGGCCCGCAAAAGTCGATGAACTTGCGGATGATCTCCATGCCGCGCTGGAAGATGATGAGTTGCAGCAGCCACATGAAGAGAAAGCTCACCCAGCCGAGCATGTCGAGCCGGAGAAAGCTCGTGTCGCGCCACGCGGCGACCGACGGCACGAAGAGCAGCAGCAAGGTGGCCACCGCTTTCGACGCGAAATAGGTCTGCACGCCATACCACACGATGCCGACGACGCCGCGAATCAGCGCGGCGAGATTCGCGCCCATCACGCCCATCGAGACGCGCGCCATCACCGGGAATGGAATGCCGTGCCGCAGGCTTGGCCGACCGACCCAGTTCATCAGCACATACACGACGAGGATACCGATGGTCAGCGCGAGCAGCACTTGCCAGCCCGAGATGCCGAGCAAGAAGAGGCTCGCCGCAAAGGTATAGCCGCCGACGCTGTGCACGTCCGACATCCACATCGCGAAGATGCTGTAGCCGGTCCACGTGCGCTTCGCGCGCGGCACGGGCGCGAGATCGTGGTTATAGAGGCGTTCGTCGGCGTTGACGATTTCCGCGTCGGCGCCGAGCGCGGCGGCGTCGGCGGCGGAGGTTGCGTGGGATGCGGCCATGATGTCCTCCAGGTGCCGTCGACGGCTCGTGTTATGCACCTAGATTAATGCATCAAAAACGGAAGGTGAAACGGTGCGCGCGCTGCGCCGCCGCAAGCGAATAAACCGTAAGCAGCGCGTTAAAGTCCGCCCGTGCGTTTGCCGTTATGCGGAGCATGAGAAAAAAACGCCTTAACTCCAGCGACATGAACAACGCCTTCGCCGCCGCAGCCGAGGCGCTCGCGCTCTTCTGCCGTCTGCGTAATGTCGATGCGGCCGAGTTGCCCGCATGCGAGATCGATACCTTTCTCGATCTCGCCTTCGAGGAAGCTGCGCAGATCGCGGCCGCCCGCAGCGAGGCGCGCCGACCGGGATAATCCATCGCGTCTCCGTCATGGGTGCGGAACTTGCTCGTCCATCGAGGTCCATAAGGGATGGGCGGCGTTCGCGCGGCGGAGGTCCCATGTCGAAGATTCTCGGCCCAGTGCTGGGCCCGCAGGTGAGAAGCGTCGCGCGCCATCCGTTCGATTTCGCGCTGCGCACGATCAAGGCGTTTCGCGCCAATCAGGGCTTGCTGCTCGCTGGGGCCGTCGCGTATTACGCGCTCCTGTCGATCGTGCCGCTGCTGATTCTCATCGTCATCGTGCTGTCGAAATTCGTCGGCCAGCAGCAGTTGCTCGACACGCTCGCGCATCTGCTCGAATGGCTCGTACCGGGCCAGGCGCGCGCCATCGTGCACGAATTGGCTAACTTTCTCGCGCATCGCGCGGTGCTCGGCTGGGTGCTGCTCGTCACGATGATCTTCTTCAGCTCGCTCGCCTTCACCGTGCTGGAGAACGCGATGTCGGTGATCTTCGTGCATCGCGTCGCGATCAGGCGGCGGCACTTTCTGCTCTCCGCGCTGCTGCCGTACTGCTACATCCTCTTTCTCGGCGTCGGCATGTTGATTGTCACGCTCGTGTCCAACGGCCTGCAGGCGATGGGCAGCAACAGCGTCGATCTGCTCGGCGTCGAGGTGTCGCTCAAAGGCGTGTCGCGGCTGCTGCTTTATCTGCTCGGCGTCGCGGGCGAAATCTTCGTGCTGACATCGATCTATCTCGTGATGCCGGTCGGCCGGCCCTCGCTGCGCCTCGCGCTGCTCGGCAGCGTGACGGCCGCCGTGCTCTGGGAAATCACCCGGCACGTGCTCGTGTGGTATTTCGCGACGCTATCGCAGGTGAGCGTCGTCTACGGATCGCTCACGACATCGATCGTCGTGCTGTTCAGCCTCGAAGCGCTCGCGACGCTCCTGCTCTTCGGCGCGCAGGTCATCTCCGAATTCGAGCGCTTCGGCACCGCGAACGACATTCCCCCGCGCCCTTTCACCACGGAGTGAGCGCCGCCGCTCCCGTATGTGCGCCACCTCACATACGTCCGGGAACTTCATCTGAAGAATGATGCGAAGCTGCCGCATGAAAACAGGGCTGGAACGAATAATGCTGTGTAATAACGGCCGAACTTGTTCCGCCGTCTTGCCGTGCGATCCAGTCGAAGCACCGTGCAGCGGGCCCTCCGGACGCCTTCCACGCGCGAATCGCGGGCGTTTTGCGCAACGATTTGCGTCGTCGTTCAGACGCGTCATCGGTGTTCCGGGTTGTTGGGATGTGTGGTGCGAGTTACATTGTTTGGCAATTTAGCGCCGGCGGCTCACGCCGAACCGGCAACCGGCTGTACGTCCGACGAAGCCGCATCGCGTTTTTTGTTCATATGATGGGACGCGCGAGGTGAATTACAGGTCCGCGCGCGTGTCATGCGTTCCGCGCGGGTCCGCTGTCTGACGATTACGTTCTGGAGAGCGCTGTCATGCCTCAGCACGCAAAGCTACCCGAAGAGAGCATCGCGGAACGCGCAAGCCCTGCGAATGATCCCACGGTCACTCATTTGCCCGAGCCTGCAATCGATTTCGATGACGACGCCGGCCCCTTGCGCGCACCGCTGCGTTTCGGGCGCCTGGCATTGTGGATGGCTTCCGCAAGCGCGCTCGGCATCGGCGTGCTGGGCACCGTCGCTTACGGGATGTGGTTCAACCACGATCAGCGCGTCTACGCCGAAGCGATGGCGAGCGCGCGCCGCACCTTGGGCATCGATCAGCCCGCGATTGCCGCGCAGACGCAATCGGGCGGTGTCGTGGAGACGCCGCTGTCCGCTGTGTCTGGCGCGCCTGCCGGCACCGTCCCTTACCCGTCGATCGAGTCGGCCTCGCTCGCGGATAACGCGCCCGTGGCCGATGCAACCGATGAAACCGTCGTCGCCGACGGCTCCGGCGCCGCCGCTGCCGGAACCGCCGCGCTTGCCACAACTGCGGCGCAACCGCAGACGCAGCTGGCGGTGCAACGTCGCGGCAGTCCATCGGCGACGCAGCGTGCCGCCGTCGATCGCGGCAATCGGGCCGATCGCGCCGATCAGTACGCGCAATCGCGCCGGCATCAGTCCCAGCAGACGCGCGCGAAACCCGATAGCGGTCTCTTCGCCCGCGTGGGCGCGTTCTTTCATCGAGTGAGTTATCGACACAATGTTCCGACCCGTCAGCGAGAGGAGTATTCGCGTCCCTGAGGAGACGCTGGAGAGCCGCGTGCGGCGTGTGCTCCAGCGCGTGCGCGTGCCCGGTCCCGCGCCGCTCGCGGGCGCCGCGTTGCTGTTGCTGCTCGTCGGGCTGCTGTTCCTCGCGCTGCAGGTCCGGGCGATCTTTTCGGCACAGTTGCAGCAGGAGTATGTCGGGCTCGTGCTCGAAGCTGTCGAGCGCGCCGATACCGCCCGCGCCGCTGCGCTTTCGTTGCAAAACACGCCCGCCGCCGATACGCAGCATCAGGCCGCGTATCGCGAAGCGCGCATCGAGCTGGCCGCGCGGCTCGCTGCGCTGCGCGCGCTGGTGTCGTCGAGTCCGATGTCGGCGCCGTCGCTGCCTGCCGCCGTGCTCGCGCCGTCGGCCACGCTCGGCGAGGCGAGTTCCGCGCTCGATTCCGCCTATGCGTGGTGGCGTGCGGAGCGCGAGCGCGCAAGCGCGGACGTGCGCGAGCGCATCCTGAGCGTGTCGCATACGCTGATCGCCTTGTCGGCAATCGTGTTCGGCGTGCTCATTACCGCGCTTGGCATGTATGCAAAACGCAATCGACAGCTTCTGGGCATATCGAACGAGTTCGAGCAGGCTTCGCTGCACGATCCGATGACGGGCCTCCCCAACCGCCGCAAGCTTTTCGCGGCGCTGGAGGAATCGGCGAATGCGCTTGCGAGCGGCGCGCGCGGATCGGCGCGCATCGCGGTGCTGTACATCGATCTAGACGGCTTCAAGCGCGTCAACGATACGCACGGCCACCGCATCGGCGATGAATTTCTGATTGCCGTGTCGCGGCGTTTTCGTCAGGCGGTGCGCGGCGGCGATCTGGTCGCGCGCATCGGCGGCGACGAATTCGCGCTGCTCGTGCGCGAGTTTTCGAGCGATGGCGAACTCGCCGTGATCGCGCAGAGAATCATCGCGTGCGTCGGCGAAACCGATGCGCAGATGGGCTTGTCGATCGTGCGCGCGAGCATCGGCATCGCGAGTTTTCCGGATCGCGTCGACGATTACTGGCGGCTCGTCGCCGCCGCCGACGACACGATGTACACCGTCAAGCGCAACGGCAAGAACGGTTACGCGTTCGCGCCGTCGGCCTGAACCGCTCCTGCTTCCGCTTGCCGCGTCTTCACGCTGCCGCGCGCAGGTCTTCTTCGCCGCCGAGTGCGCTGGTCAACGCCCACAGCATGCGCGCCAGTTCGCCCGTCATCAGGATGAAATCGGACTCGAAGCGCTCGTCGTCGTTCGATGCGGTGGGATCGGCGGCTTCCTTGATGACATCGAGCGCGCTCACGCGCTTCAACGTCAGCGACGGCGTCAGCACGTACGACACGCGGTCGTCCCACGTCATGGCGAGTCGCATGCATTGCTTGCCCGCTTCGATATGGCGGCGCATGTCTTCCGTTTCGAGCGCGTGGCCGACGTAGCGCACGGTCGCGTTGCCCTCGCCCGTCGAGCGCAGTTCGGTATCGCGATCGAGCGTGAAGCCCGCGGGTGCGTCGCCCGAGAGAAGCCATTCTGTCATCGCGGACACGGGCGAGCGCGCGGTGCGCACGCTGGCGAGCGGCAGATCGGTGACGGACTTCACCAGCAAGCCGACGATGTCATCGCACAGCGTCGCCGACGACGAATCGATGGCGAGCCAGCCATGCACCGGATCGATCCACACGCGCGTATCGCGGCGAATGCTGAATGCGCGCGGCAGGAGTTCGTCGGTGATCTGCTCCTTGAGCTCTTTCATCTGTTTGCGGCCGGGTTTGAAGCCCTGCTGCTCTTCGAGCTCGGCGGCGCGTTCCTTCACGAATTGCGTGACGACCGACGCGGGCAGCAGCTTCTTCTCCGCGCGATAGACAATGAGCATCTGACGGTTCGCGGCGTAGACGAGTTCATCGCCGCCGCGCGGCGAGACCCAGCCGCGCCGTTCGTTTTCGATGCTCGACGCCGCGCTGAACGCGAGCGGCGCAAGCCATTGCTGCATCTGTTGCGGCGTGACGGACCAGTGTGCGGGAAGACGGTGAAGCTGGAGATTCTTGAACCACATGGCGCGAGATTTCGATGTAGTCGGGAAGGGGCGCCATTCTATACGAGCGCGCGTCAAACGTTCGGGCGCTCTTTTCGCGGCACGATGCGCCATTGCAGATTCACCCCTGCCGCCGCGAGCAGGATCAGCGCGGCGCCAGCTACTTGCAGCCATGCGAGCCGCTGATCGAAGGCGAGCCAGTCGACGACGATCGCCACGACCGGATAGATGAACGACAGCGCGCCGGTCGTCGCGGTCGGCAGCTTCTGGATCGCGCCGTACAGGAGCACGTACATCAGCCCCGTATTGACGACGCCGAGCACGACGAGGTCGGACCAGCCGCCGATCGACGCGGGCGTCTCGGCGAAGCGCGCGAATGGCGCGAGCATGACGATGCCGAACAGCACATGCAGCATCGCGATGAGATGCGGCGGCGTGCCCTTCAGATGCTTCGTGACGATCGACGATAACGCGTACAGCAAGGCCGCGCCGAGCGCATACGCGATGCCTTCGAAGTACCGACCCGGCATCGCGAGCACGGCGGGCTCGACGCGCACCACCATCACCAGTCCCACGAACGCGACGACGAGCCACGCGATCGTCGATGCCGACACGCGCTCGCGCAGCACGAGCGCGCCCAACGCGACGAGCATGAACGGCTGCGTGTTGTAGACGGTCGTCGCCATCGAGATCGAGGCGCGCGAGTATGCGGCGAACAGCAGCAGCCAGTTGCCGACGATTGCCACGCTGCCGAGCGCGATCAGGCCGATCATGCGCCACGAGAAATAGCGCGCCTTCAGAAAGCCGAGCGCCGCGCACACGGCGACGAGCGTCGCACCTCCGAATACGCAGCGAAAGAACACCACGTTCCAGGTCGGCTGCCCCGACGACACGACGAGCCAGCCGATCGTGCCCGACATCAGCATCGCGAGCGACATTTCGATCGCGCCGCGCCGCAGTTCACGCGCCTGCGATGCACCGGCATGACGCGCATCGATTCTTTCCATATCCATTTCATGTCCGCCATGCAGGTTTCGATGATGCAAAGTTTATCGATGCGCGTCATGCAAAACCATGCTTAAAATGAGGCTCGCGCTTCGTGCGACCTTTGAATCGAAGGCCATCATGGGAAAGAACCTTGGGAGCCCTGCGTTGCCGGGCATCGATGCGATCGACCGCGAACTCATCGCCGTGCTCGCGAGCGACGGGCGCATCGCGGTGAGCGAGCTCGCGAAGCGCATCGGCTTGTCGGCGCCGAGCACGGCCGAGCGCATGCGCCGGCTCGAAACGCAGGGCGTGATACGCGGCTTCACCGTCGATATCGATCCGCGCGCGCTCGGCTACACGCTGCAGGCCATCGTGCGCGTGCAGCCGTTGCCGGGGCAGCTGCATCTCGTCGAGGACGCGATCCGGCGCATTCCCGAATTCGTCGAGTGCGACAAGGTGACGGGCGACGACTGCTTCGTGTGCCGGCTCTATCTGCGCTCGATCGCGCATCTCGACGATATCCTCTCGCGCGTCACCGAGCGCGCCGCGACGAGCACGGCCATCGTGAAGACGACGCCTATCGAACGACGGCTGCCGCCGCTCGCCTGACGCCCCGCGCGTTTTACCTGCAGACGAACGGCGTTACACTAAAGGCGCTTGAAACGCACGACAGCTTACGCGCGAGAGGAGCGAACATGAGTGACTTCGACGCCAACCGCACCTTCCGCGGGCTTCCGCTGACCGCCGAACAGGATGCCGAAGTGCGGCATTACATCAAGAAGAAAAAGCAGCGCGGCGAACCGTGGGACACGCCGGAACTGGAGGCGATGCTGCAGGACATGCTCGAGCCGCCCGGCGACGAGGACGGCGCCATCGACGACGACACGGACGAAGAGACGCGCTCGGCCGCGGAGCGCGCGTCGGCGTTCATCGACGAAGGCATGGACCCGATCGAGAACAGCGAGGAATGGCACGCCGCAATGGAAGCCGAAGCGATGAAAGGGCCGCGACGCTGATACGCGGGTTTGCGGCGTTGATTCGCGCCGCACAGGAAAAGCGCCGGTCGATGCCGGCGCACTCTCCGTCCACTTCATTCAAAGTCCACTGCACGTTCAATGCCTGTGCCGCCAGTCGCGCGGCGGATGCGTGTCCAGCCAGCGCGCTTTGGGCGTGTGGATATGGGGATGCCGGTGATGCATCACGATGACCACCGCGACACATAACACCAGAACGAGTCCCGCCATCAGGCTGATCATCGGCTCGGCCATCGCTGCCTCCTGTTTCCGTCAAGGAACGATGCCTGTATTTTAGGCGCTGTTTTGCGCGATCGATCATGCGGCGCGTGCATATGCTTTGCACGAACGCATCCAAGGCGCCGGAAGCGCGACGTGTCCCCATGTCCTATAGTGCTTGAGCAGTCCGTTTGCACGCGCGACATCAACCGGAGACGCAGATGGCGACATGGAAACCCGATCCGAGCTTCTACCCTTCCCCGCGCCTCGCGGCGAAAGCGCCGCGTGAAACGCTGGCCTATGTCGCGACCTTCGATCCCGAGCGCAAGTCGCCCGACAAGATCGCGGTGGTCGATGTCGATCCGGATTCGCCGGACTATACGAAAATCGTCGGCGAAGTCGCGATGCCCGATACCGGCGACGAACTGCATCACTTCGGCTGGAACGCGTGCTCGTCGTGCCTGTGCCCGAACGCGCCGCATCCGCACATGGAGCGGCGCTATCTCGTCGTGCCGGGGCTGCGTTCGTCGCGCGTGCATATCATCGATACGAAGCCCGATCCGAAGAAGCCGGTCATCGTGAAGACGATCGAGCCGGAAGAACTCGCGGAAAAAACCGGCTATACGCGGCCTCACACCGTGCATTGCGGGCCGGGCGGCATCTACATCACCGCGCTCGGCAACGCCGAAGGCAAAGCGCCCGGCGGCGTGCTGCTGCTCGATCAGCAAAGCTTCGATCCGCTCGGCCGCTGGGAAGTGGATCGCGGCCCGCAACAACTTGCGTATGACGGCTGGTGGCATCTCGGTTACGACACGATGGTCACGAGCGAATGGGGCACGCCCGATACCTTCGAGAACGGCCTCGTGCCCGAACTCCTGCTCGGAGCGAAGTACGGGCGCAAGCTGCATTTCTGGGACTTCACGAAGCGCAAGCATATCCAGGAGATCGATTTCGGCGACGAGTATCAACTCGTTTTCGAGTTGCGTCCCGCGCACGATCCGACCAAGGCGTACGGCTTCGTCAATTGCGTGATCAGTCTGAAGGATCTGTCGTCGTCGATCTGGACCTGGTATCGCGACGGAGATAAATGGGCGGTGAAAAAGATCATCGACATTCCCGCCGAACCCGCCGACGCGAGCGTGCTGCCGCCCTTGCTGCAAGGCTTCGGCGCGGTGCCGCCGCTCGTCTCCGATATCGATCTGTCGATGGACGACCGCTTCCTCTACGTGTCGTGCTGGGGCACGGGCGACATGCTGCAATACGACGTCTCCGATCCCTTCGCGCCCAAGCTGACGGGCAAGGTCCGCATCGGCGGCGTGGTCGCGCGGGCGACGCATCCGGGCGCGAAAAACGGCACAGGCAATGGCGCGCTCAATGGCGGCCCGCAGATGGTCGAAGTGAGCCGCGACGGCCGGCGCGTCTACTTCACGAACTCGCTGTACGGCGCGGTCGATGCGCAGTTCTATCCCGAAGGCATCGACGGCTGGATGGTGAAGCTCGACGCCGGCCCCGATGGCGGTCTTGCCGTCGACGAGAAGTTTTTCATCGACTGGCCGAAGGGGCATCGGCCGCATCAGATCCGTCTTCAAGGCGGCGACTGCTCGTCCGATTCGTATTGCTATCCCTGATTCGACGCGAGCCTCGCCGCATGGATGCCGCATCGCCCGCGCTTCTCGCCACCGCCGCGGGCCTCGGCGCGTTTCACGGGCTCAATCCCGCGATGGGCTGGCTCTTCGCCGTCGCGCTCGGCCTCTATGCGCGAAGCCGGCGGGTCGCGCTCGTGTCCCTCGTGCCGATCGCGCTCGGGCATGCTGCATCGGTCGCGCTCGTGCTCGCAGGCGCGCTCACGCTCGGCGCGGCGATCGGCCATGACATGCTGGCGCGCGCGTGCGGGACGCTGCTGATCGGCTGGGGCGTGTGGAGCGCGTGGCGCGGGCACCGGGGCCGGCCGACCGTCGGCATGCGCACCGGACTCGCGGGGCTTGCGCTGTGGTCATTCGTGATGTCGAGCGCGCACGGCGCGGGGCTGATGCTCGTGCCGGCGCTCCTGCCGCTCTGCTCGGACGCGGTTGCACATACGGCGATCGAAGCGAGCGCGCTCGCGTTGAGCGTCCACACCGGCGCGATGCTCGTCGTGATCGCGGTGATATCGATGTTCGCGATGTCGGTTCAGGAACGCGGCGGGCTCGGCTTCTTGCGAAGCGGCTGGATCAACGTCGATTGGCTCTGGAGCGCAGCGTTGATCGCATGCGGCGTGTTTCTGTTCGTCTGACGCCGACGCCGACGCCTCCAGCCCCGACTCCTTCGCGCACATCGCATTTTGCATACATCATGCGCGATGGCATTTCGCATGCATCGTGCGCAATTCATTCGCGCCGCGAGACTTCCTCCGCGCTCGGCAGCTCGGCCGAGGTCCAGCCGCCGCCGAGCGCTTTAACGAGCGCGACGCTCGCCGCCATGCGCCGCCGTTCGATACGCACCGCCGCGCGTTGATCCGACAGCACGATCGCCTGCGTCACCACGACGCTCAGATACGTGATCGCGCCGTTCTCGTAGCGATTGCCCACTTTGCCGAGCGCGCGCTGGGCGGCGTCGACTGCCTGTCGCTGCGCTTCGCTTTCGCGGCGCAATACGTCGAGCGCGTTCAGGTTGTCTTCTACCTGCCCGAACGCGACGAGGACCGTCTGCCGGTAATCGGCGACGTTCTCGTCGTAGGCGGCGCGCGCCGCATCGCGAGCCGCCGCGCGACCGCCGAAATCCAGCACGGTGAATGCGAGTTGCGGCCCGAGCGACCAGAAGCGGCTCGGCGCTTCGAGCCACGACGTGAAGCGCGTCGCTTCGAGACCGCCCGTTGCAGCGAGCAGCAGGTTCGGGAAGAACGCCGCCGTCGCCACGCCGACGCGCGCATTTGCCTCCGCGACGCGCCGCTCGGCCGCCGCGATATCCGGCCGCCGTTCGAGCAGCGCGGACGGCACGCTGAGCGGCAAGGCCGCGAGCGCCGCCGATGGCTGTGGCGAATGCGCTTCGTTGAGCGGCGCGACATCGAGCGTGAAGTTCGACGGATTCTCGCCGACGAGTATCGCGATCGCATTGACGAGGCTCGTGCGCGTCGTCTCCAGATCGATGAATTGCGCCTGCGTCGCCCGCAATTGCTCCTCGGCCTGCGCGACATCGGATTCCGCCGCGACGCCGCCCGCGAAACGATCGCGCGTGAGATCGAGCGCTTTCTCATAGGCTTGCAGCGTCGCCTGCAACAGCCGCTCTTCCTCGACGGTGCCGCGCAGATCGAAATAGTCGGTGGCGAGCTCGGCCTGCATCGACAGAATCGCGCTTTGCAGATCCGCGGCGCTCGCCTGCGCTTGCGCACGTCCGCCTTCCACTGCGCGTGAAATGCGGCCCCACAGGTCCGGCTCCCACGAGATTTGCGCGTCGATCAGATAGTCGGGCACGGTGACGCCCGCGCTCGATTTGTACAGCACGTTGGACGACACGCGCGACTGATTGAACGCGGCGTTCGCGGTGACCGTCGGAAAGTATGCCGAACGCGCTTGCGCGGCCGCCGCGCGCGCGCCGCGAAAACGCGCGGCCGCTGCGGCAACGGTCTGGTTCGCGGTCGCGACGCGCGCTTCGAGCGCGTTCAGTTGCGGGTCGCCATAGACTTCCCACCACGGCGCGCGCGGCTTCGCGTCGGCGGGCTGCGCGGGCTTCCAGTCTTGCGATGCCGATGCACTCGCCTTATACGATGCAGGCACCGGCACATCGGGGCGAACGTAATCCGGACCCATCGCACAGCCGCCCAATGCGACGATAGCGAGCCATGCAACGAGTCGTGCCGATGCCCGCATCATCACGACTCGCTTCCTTCCGCTTTCGCTGCGCCGCCGCTCGCGGCTTCGCCCGCACGCGCGCGGCCTATGCGCACCGACGCGCCATCGATGATCGAATCGGGCGGGTTCACGATCACGCGTTCATCGCCATTCAATCCCGAGACGATGGACACGCGCGTGCCGTAATCCGTGCCGAGCGTGATCGGCAGGAGCTTCACGCGATTGTTTGCATCGACGCTCGCGGCATGCACGCCATCGGGACGAAACAGCAGTGCGTTGCCCGGCAGCGTGTACGAAGGATTCGCGCTCGTGAGACGAAAGCGCACTTGCGCATACGCGCCCGCGAGCAACTCGCCGGTCGGGTTCTTCACGTCGACTTCGACGCGCATCGTGCGCGCGACGGGATCGACCGCGCCCGACGTGCGCACCGTGACGCCCTCGAACTTTCGATTGCGTTCCTCGTTGAGCAGCAGTTCGGCGGGCAAGCCGACCGTGACCATGCGCGCATAGGCCTGCGGCACATCGACGAACACGCGCAGTGTCGACGCATCCTGAATGTGAAACAGCTCGCGTCCGGAAGCGCCGCTGCCTGCATCGATCAACTGGCCGACATCGGTATTGCGCGCGGTGACGACGCCATCGAAAGGCGCATAGATCTTCTGAAACGACACGAGCTGTTCGAGCCGCGATACGTTCGCCTGCGCCGCATTGAACGCCGCTTCTTTCGCGAGCATGTCGCCGTTCTTCTCATCGGTCTCCTGACGCGAGACCGAATTGTTCTTCAGCATCTGCGCCCAGCGTTCCGATGTCGTCCGTGCAAGCAAATAGTTTGCGCGCGCCGTTTGCGCATCGGCGCGCGCCTGGCGAAGCTGATCGTTGATCTCGGGCGCATCGATCTCCGCGAGCAACTGGCCCTTCTTCACCTTCGTGCCGATATCGACGGTCCAGCGCTTCAGATAGCCATTGGTGCGCGCGAAGATCGGCGCGTCGGTGTATGCGCGGATATCGCCCGCGAGCACGAGGTCTTGCGACGCCTTCATGCGCGTCGGCTTGATGACCTCGACGGTCTGCATGCCATGCTCGCTCGCGTCGCGTTCGAGTTCGGCATGCGCCGCGTGCCGCGACCATATCCCTTGCGCGATGAGCGCGACGATGATCACGAGCGCGATCACGAGCCATAAGCGCCCTCGCCGCCTGTTGCCCGATCGTTGCGACAACTGCTCTTCCATTCTTGCTCCGCCTGCTGTTCGATTGTTTTATTGCGCCGCTTCTTTCGCCGCCGGTTTCGGGCCCTTGCCGCGCGCTTCCATCCACCGATAGACGATCGAGAACACCACCGGCACGAAGAACAGCGTCGCGACGGTGCCGACCATGAGGCCGCCGATTACCGCGCGACCGAGCGGTGCGTTCTGCTCGCCGCCTTCGCCGAGACCGATCGCCATCGGCACCATGCCGATCATCATCGCGAGCGCCGTCATCAGCACCGGCCTGAATCGCGTGTAGCCCGCTTCGAGCGCGGAGCGCAACGCATCGCCATGTTCGGCGAGCGCCGTGCGCGCGAAGCTCACGACGAGAATGCTGTTCGCCGTCGCGATGCCGATACACATGATCGCGCCGGTCAGCGCGGGAATCGACAGCGTCGTATGCGTGAGGAACAACATCCACACGATGCCCGCAAGGGCGCCCGGCAATGCGGTGATGATGATGAACGGGTCGAGCCACGACTGGAAGTTCACGACGATCAGCAAGTACACGAGCACGACCGCCAGAATGAGACCGAACGCGAGACCGGAGAACGAACCGTTCATCGTTTCGACCTGACCGCGCATGTCGATCGTCGAGCCTTTGGGCAACTCGCCGCGCGCTTCGTCGATGATGCGCTGCACGTCGTCCGATACCGCGCCGAGATCGCGCCGCTCGGTGCTCGCATAAAGATTGATGGTGGTCTGCGCGTTGTAGTGATACACGACGGCATCGCGCGCGCTGCGCGACAGCGATGCGAGCGCGCCGAGAATGTTGGTCTTCCCGCTCGACGATGTCACCGGAATGTTCGCCACCGATTGCAGCGAGTTCATGTCGTATTGCGGCGCGGTCGTGATGACGTTATAGCTCACGCCATTCACCGGATTGAGCCAGAACGTGGGCGTCGTCTGCTGGCTGCCGGAAAGTGTGATGAGCAGATTGTTCGCGACGTCGCGCTGTGTGAAGCCCGCCTGCAAGGCCTTCGTGCGATCGACTTCCACGTTGATCGACGGCAGATCGGAAGGCTGCTGGATGCGTGCATCGACGAGACCCGGCACGCGGCGAATCTTCTCCAGCATGCGATTGGCAAGCGCGCGATTGCCGCGCACGTCGCGCCCGGTAATGGCGATATCGATCGGCGCGGGCACGCCGAAGTTGAGGATCTGGCTCACGATATCCGCGGGCAAAAACGAAAACGTCACGCCGGGAAACTCCTGCGGCAGACGTCTTCTCAACTCGTGAATGTAGTCTTCGGTCGGCGCGTGATCTTCGTTGAGGCTGATGAGCACGTCGGCATCCGCGGAACTCACGGTGCCCGTGTTGTTGTACGAGAGATTGATGCCCGATACCGGCAGTCCCATGTTGTCGATGATCGAGCGGATCTCGCCGCGTGGAATCAATTGCCTGATGCGCGCATCGACGCGATCCGTAAGCGCCGCTGTTTCTTCGATACGTGTCCCGGTTTTCGCGCGCATATGCAGCGCGATCACGCCCGAATCGATGGAAGGAAAGAAGTCGCGCCCGAGAAACGGTGCGAGTCCGAGAGACAGCACGCAGCATAGAAGAAAGAGCGATGCGAAGCGTCCCGGATGCGCGAGTTGCGCTTCGAGAAAGCGTCGATAGCGATGACGCACGGATTCGAAATGACGCTCGAATCCAAGATGAATGCGCACGAACGGATTGCGCGAGCCCTTCATCGATTCGACATCGCCGCCCATATGCTCGTGATGGCGCAACAGATACTTCGCGAGCGTCGGGATCAGCGTGCGCGAGAAGAAGTACGACGCGAGCATCGCGAACACGACGGCCTCGGCCATCGGCACGAAGAGATAATGCGCGACGCCCGTGAGCAGGAACATCGGCAAGAAAACGATGCAGATGGAGAGCGTCGAGACGAGCGTCGGCACCGCGATCTGCTGCGCGCCATCGAGGATGGCCTGCTCCAGTTCCTTGCCCTGTTCGAGATTCTGGCTGATGTTTTCGATTGCAACGGTCGCGTCGTCGACGAGAATACCCACTGCCAACGCGAGGCCGCCCAGCGTCATGATATTGATGGTCTGGCCGATCGCGGAAAGCGCGACGATCGATGTCAGCATCGATAGCGGTATCGAGATTGCGATGATGAGCGTCGCGCGCCAGCTTCCGAGGAACAACAGGACCATCAACGCCGTGAGACCCGCTGCGATCACCGCTTCGCGCAGCACGCCCGACACCGATGCGCGCACGAACAACGATTGATCCGCGACCGGCTCGATCTTCAGCGACTCGGGCACCATGCCGCGCAATGTCGGCAAGAGGTTCTTCACGCGCGCGACGATATCGAGCGTCGATGCATTGCCGCTCTTGTTGATCGTGAGTAGCGATGCGCGCGTGCCGTTCACGCGCACGATGTTGGTCTGCGGCTGAAAGCCATCGCGCACATGCGCGACATCCTTGATATAGATCGTGCCGCCGGGACCGGTGCGAATCGGTATGTCGTTCAGCCCTTCTATCGACGATGGACTCGCATTCAGGCCGACCGAATATTCCGTCGAACCGATTTTCGTCGTGCCCGTCGGCAGAATGAGGTTCTGCGCGCTGATCGCATTGACGACATCGGTAGGCGCGAGGTTCTTCGCCTGCAACTTGCGCGAGTCGATATCGACCATGATCTGACGCTGCTTGCCGCCATAAGGCAAAGGCACGGAAGCGCCCTGCACCGTCGCGAGCTGCGTCTTCAGGAAGCTATTGCCGAAGTCGTAGAGCTGTTGCTCGGTGAGTTCCATCGACGATAACGCGAGCCGAAGGATCGGCACCGTCGATGCATTGAAGCGCAATATATTTGGCGGCGTGATGCCCGGCGGCAGCGAGCGCAATTGCGTTTGCGAAAGCGCGGTGATCTCGGCGATAGCTTCATCGACATTCGCACCCGGCTGAAAGTAGATGCGAATCACCGCAATGCCCGGCAGCGATTCGGACTCGATATGCTCGATGTCGTTCACCGCTACCGATAAGCCGCGCTCGTAGTTGAGCGTGATGCGGCGCTCCATCTGATCGGGCGGCAAGCCTGTATAAGACCAGATGACGCTGACGACAGGAATATCGATGTTGGGGAAGATATCGGTCGGCGTGCGCAGAATGACGAGCGGACCGATGATCAGCAAAAGCAGCGACAGGACGATGAACGTGTACGGTCGCTTGAGCGCGAGTCTGACGATCCACATCTAAATTCCGCCTGCCCCGATTGATGTTCGTTATTCGAATGCTTTTGCGACTGCCGCGCGAATGCAAACGCTACGATGACACAATTGAAGCTTACAAAACAATTTGCGCAAACGGTTGCGAGGGTTTATGCGGAATGTTTTCTGCAGAAGAATGCGTGGCCGCACCCGAAGTAGAACACGCGCTCCAATTGGTGGGAATCGAATTGCGCCACGCGGAACGCGAGGCGCTTGACGCAATGAAGCGTTATACGGTGGCCGGGCGCATGTCGACCACGCGCTTTGCCTTGCCGGTCGCGGTCGTCGGTAATTCGCCGGAGTCGAGCACGCGCACTTGCGTCGAAACACCGACCATCGTCTTCACGCGATGTTGAAGCTCACGTGAAAGCCCCGAGCGCTCGCTTTCGCTCAACGTCGCGCACACTTCGGCGCGCGCTTCGACCGAAACGGCCAGCGAATCCATGTGGCCATCGCGCGAGATGCATAACTGATATTGGCCGCTCAATCGCGGAATCGCGAGAATCAGTTCTTCGATCTGGCTCGGAAATACATTCACACCGCGAATGATCAGCATGTCGTCCGAGCGGCCGGTGATCTTGGCGAGACGGCGCATCGAGCGCGCGCTCGGCGGCAGCAGCGACGTGAGATCGCGCGTGCGATAGCGGATCATCGGCATGGCTTCTTTCGTGAGCGACGTGAAGACGAGTTCACCCGTGCTGCCTTCGGGAAGCACTTCGCCCGTCAAGGGATCGATGATCTCGGGATAGAAATGATCTTCCCAGATCGTCGGGCCGTCTTTCGTTTCGATGCATTCGCACGCAACGCCCGGGCCCATGATTTCAGACAGCCCGTAGATATCGATTGCCTGGATGCCGGCGCGCTTTTCGATCTCGGCCCGCAGGCCCTGGCTCCACGGTTCGGCGCCAAAGATCCCTAACTCAAGCGATGTTTCTGCGGGGTCCATGCCCTGACGCGCCATCTCGTCGAGAAGATTCAGCATGTACGACGGCGTCACTAGAATGATCTTCGGCTCGAAGTCGCGGATCAGTTGAACCTGCTTTTCGGTCTGTCCGCCCGACATCGGCACGACCATGCAGCCAAGACGTTCCGCGCCATAGTGAATGCCGAGACCGCCGGTGAAGAGGCCATAGCCGAATGCGTTGTGCAGCGTATCGCCCTTGCGGCCGCCCGCCGCACGGATCGAGCGCGCGGTGACGTTGGCCCATGTATCGATGTCGTTCGCCGTGTAACCGACGACCGTTGGCTTGCCCGTCGTGCCGCTCGATGCGTGCACGCGCACGACCTGATCGCGCGGCACGGCGAAGAGCCCGAACGGATAGTTGTCACGCAGATCGGTCTTCGATGTCGTCGGAAAACGCGCGAGATCGGATAGCTCGCGCAAGTCGTCGGGATGCACGCCTGCCGCATCGAATGCGCGGCGATAGTGCGCGACGTTTTCGTAAGCGTGGCGCAACGTCCACTTCAGGCGTTCTAGCTGCAGCGCCTGAAGTTCGTCCCGGCTCGCGCGCTCGATCGGTTCCAGTTCGCTTCGCTGTGCATTGGATTGGACCACGGTTGTCTCCTGCATGAATGCTCGATGAATGAATGACGCGAATGCGTTTCAGTGAAAACGTTGTCCCGAATAGCGCAGCGCCGATATAAGCGGCGATGCGCGATAGCGGTCTTCGCCGTAATGCGCCGCGAGATGAAGCAGCACGTCGTGAATGCGTTCGATGCCGATGCGCTCGCCCCACGCGAGCGGCCCGAGCGGATAGTTCACGCCCTTCTCCATCGCGAGATCGAGATCGGCGCTCGTGCAGACGCCCTGATTGATGGCGTCCGCGGCTTCGTTGACGAGCATCGCGACCGTGCGCATCACGGCCATGCCGGCGACATCGTTCAAGGGAACCACGGCATACCCCGCATCCGTCAACGTGCCTGCAACGACCGCGTATGCCGCCACGCTGCATTGCCGCGCGCGCGTGAGTGCAATGCTCCGTGCGTTCGCGTAGTCGAGCGCGAGATCGATCAGCACGATGTTATCGATGCCGAGTGCATGCGCGCGTTCGGTCGCCGTGCGGCCATCGGTGAGGAAGAGATATGCATCGTCGATCTTGGCGATGAGACCGTCCATATCATTACGGCTCGTGCCCGCATCGGCGATGCGCGTTTGCAGCGGTTCGTACAGAGCGACGCTTTCACCGAGCACGATCTTCGATGGCTTGCGCGTCTGCGTTTCGATACGCGCGACGGGTTTCGCGGCGCCCGCGCCATAGTCATAGAAGCCGCGGCCCGTCTTGCGGCCGAGAAAGCCTGCACTCACCAACTCCTGCTGTATCAGCGAAGGCGTGAAGCGCGGATCGTAGAAGTACGCATCGAACACCGAGCGCGTCACGGCGAAGTTCACGTCGTGACCGATGAGGTCCATCAACTCGAACGGACCCATGCGAAAGCCACCCGCATCGCGCATGACGGTATCGATGGAAGCGGCATCGGCAGCCTGTTCGCCGAGCACGCGCAAGCCTTCCGCATAAAACGGCCGCGCCACGCGATTGACGATGAAGCCCGGCGTCGACTTCGCATGAACGGGCTTCTTGCCCCATGCCGTCGAAGTCGCGTAGATCGTTTGCGCGACCGCATCGGATGTCGCGAGTCCGCGCACGACTTCGACGAGCGCCATCAACGGTGCTGGATTGAAGAAGTGCATGCCGACCACGCGCGACGGATGCTTCAGAGGCGCGGCGATCGCCGTGATCGAAATCGATGACGTGTTGGTCGCGAGAATGCACTCGGGCGTCACGATGCTCTCGAGCTCGTCGAAGAGCGCGCGTTTGACGTCGAGCCGTTCGGCGACGGCTTCGATGACGAGCGATGCCGTGCGCAAATCGGCAAGGCTCGTGACAATGCGCACGCCATCGATGGCGCGATGTCCATCGGACGCATCGAGCTTCTTCTTCTCGATCAGGCGCTGCACGTTCGTTGCAATGCCGGCGCGCGCCTTGTCGAGCGCTTTCGCGTCGAGATCGTAGAGCAGCACGGTATGCCCCGCGAGCGCCGCGACTTGCGCGATGCCTGCGCCCATCGCGCCTGCACCGATCACACCGACTATCGCCGATGTCTGAATGGCCTGTGTCATGTCGCGATGCCCTTATACGCGCTCGATTGCGATCGCGATGCCCTGGCCTACGCCGATGCACATCGTGCATAACGCATAGCGGCCGTTGCGTCGTTCGAGCTCGTACATCGCGGTCGTGACGAGACGCGCACCGGACGCGCCGAGCGGATGACCCAACGCGATGGCGCCGCCGTTCGCGTTCACTCGCGGATCGTCTTCGGCGAGACCGAGTTGACGCAACACCGCAATGCCTTGCGATGCGAAGGCTTCGTTGAGTTCAATCACATCGAACTGTTCCAGCGCGAGGCCCGTGCGCGCGAGAAGCTTCTTCGTTGCAGGCGCGGGACCGATGCCCATGATGCGTGGCTCGACGCCCGCCGTCGCCATGCCGATGATGCGCGCTCGTGGAGCGAGTCCGTGACGCTTCGCCGCTTCTTCGTTCGCGATGATGAGTGCGCACGCGCCGTCGTTGACGCCGGATGCGTTGCCCGCCGTCACGCTGCCATCGGGACGCACGACGCCCTTCAGCTTCGCGAGCGATTCGAGCGATGTTTCGCGCGGATGCTCGTCGCGGTCGATCGCCATCGTTTCGCCCTTCTTTTGCGGCACATTTACCGCGACGATTTCCTGCACGAGCGTGCCATCGGCTTGCGCACGCGCGGCGCGCTGCTGACTGCGCAGCGCGAAGCGATCCTGTGCATCGCGCGAAATGCCGAAATCGACGGCGACGTTTTCCGCGGTCTCGGGCATCGAATCGACGCCGTACTGCTTCTTCATCAGCGGATTGATGAAACGCCAGCCGATGGTCGTATCGAAGATATCGGCCGAGCGCGAGAAAGCGCTGTTCGCCTTGCTCATCACGAACGGCGCGCGCGTCATGCTTTCTACGCCGCCTGCCAGATATAAAGAACCATCGCCCGCCTTGATCGCGCGCGCGGCGCTGCCTACCGCGTCCATGCCCGAGCCGCAGAGACGATTGAGCGTCGAGCCGGGCACGTCGACAGGCAAGCCCGCCAGCAGGCTCGACATGCGCGCGATGTTGCGGTTATCTTCGCCAGCTTGATTCGCGCAGCCATAGATCACGTCGTCGATCTGCGTCCAGTCCACCAATGCATTGCGCTTCATGAGCGCGGCGATGGGCACGGCGCCGAGATCGTCGGCGCGAAGGTCCTTGAATACACCGCCATAGCGGCCGATGGGCGTACGAATCGCGTCGCAGATAAAGGCTTCAGTCATGACAAGTCCCGATGTTGAAAATAGTCGATCGCAACGAGGCCGCACGACGGTTGCATCGCTGGCGGCTTCGGCTTGGAATACTTATGAAATCTGGAATGCTTCGGCTTCAGGCGCATCGTTGCGATGCGCGTCTTTCGCAGTTTCGAGAATGGGTTTAGCGCTCGTCGAAACTCACCACCACCCGTTCGCTTACCGGATGACACTGGCACGTGAGCACGAACCCGTCATCGATCTCGTGCTGTTCGAGCGTGTAGTTCTTGTCCATCTTCA
>NZ_FCNX02000029.1 GCF_001544835.2 Caballeronia fortuita
CTGGCGCTCCCCGCGAAAATCCGCAAGGCCATCAATGCGGACGGCAAATGTCCCGAAAGTCTGAAGAATAGCGCGGCTGAATTCGATCGGCAGCGCACGGCAGCGCAAGCTGGTGGGAAGGAACTGGCAGATTTGAATGCACAGGTGGGCGCATGAAGTTCGAACAAGGTGATCGCGTAGTCGCGAAAGTTAGCCCCGTTGCAGGCCGCCAAGGCACGGTCCTGAACGTCAAAGGATCGTCCATCGTAGTGATGCTGGACGGCAACGAATCCGAAATGTCGCGCACGTGGCATTTGCACGAATCGGACATTGATCTGGTGGTGATGGTGGAAGCCGTGAAGCTGCCCGACGAATTCGATGCGACGGCCACCGCCCTGGGCATCACGCGCGAAGCGGTCCAGCAGGATATGGCGAAGGTTTTTGACATTCGGGACGATGCCGTGATTCTGGACGCGCCTGGCTATCAAAGCCTGGCCCGAGTGCTGGCGCGCGCGTTCGCGCAGGCCGCGCACGGAAAGGGAAAGGAACGCCACGCGCAGGATGGCGAACCGTTCGATTCGCAGGTTATGCAGGAAGGCGCAAAGCGGTTCGGCGTCGGCGCCCTGCTGTTTCAGGCGTTCAAGAAATCCGAAGAATCGCAGCGCCTTCAGCATGATGCTGCGATCCGCGAATTGCTTGGTTCCATCGTGTACCTGGCTGGCGCAGTCATCGCAATGGAACGCGCTCACCATGCCTGATTTGCTCGACGCGGCGCAGGACAGAATCGAAATCGATCTGGCCCAGGCCATGCAGGTTCAAAGGGAACGCGCCAAGGCATCGGCGCTGGTTGTACCTTCGGGTTTTTGTCATAACCCGAAGTGCGGGGAAGAGTTTGCGGGCGACAATGAAAGACTGTTTTGTGGTCCTAATTGTGCTCGCGAATTCGACAGATTTAAGCGATAATTTAGGCTTACCGCCAGATGGCCTTCTGGCGGTTTTTACACCGGGAAAACAGGCATAAAAATGGATAATCAGCACAAACAAATCAGCGGGTATCGCGAACTTGACCAGGCCGATATCGACTTGATTAACCGAATCAAGGCGCACGGGGAAGAAACGAAAAAGCTGGTGGATGAAGTTCAGCGCCGCACAGCGAAGCAGTACACCGCAGCGAAGGGCGACGAAGAATTGCAGGCGGTCGCCATCGAAGCGATGGGCTGGGAAGAGGAAGGCATTCGATTCCTGCGCCTGGGCTTCATGCAATTGACGCGCGCTGTAGCGCAGCCGTCCACGTTCGCCTAACCGCAGCACGCCCCACAGAATCGAAAACTACATGGCATCCCTTAATAAAGTCGAATTGATCGGCCACCTTGGCGCCGATCCTGAAAGCCGATATCTGCCCAGCGGCGATGCAGTAACGTCGCTTCGCATCGCGACTTCAGAAAGCTGGAAGGACAAAGAAAGCGGCGAACGGAAGGAACGCACGGAATGGCATCGCGTTAGTGCGTTCGGCAAGCTGGCCGAAATCATGAATGAATATCTGCGCAAGGGCGCGCAGGTGTACATCGAAGGCAGCCTGCAAACCCGCAAGTGGACGGACCAGCAAGGCGTGGAACGGTACAGCACCGAAATTCGCGCGGACAAAATGCTGATGCTTGGCGGTCGCCGTGAAGGCGGCAGCCAGGAAGGTGGCGAGCGAAGCGCGCGCCCCGCATCCAGCGGCCAGCAGCGCCCGCCCGCATCGAAGCCCAGCGGCGGCGGGTTCGATGAAATGGACGATGATATCCCGTTTTGAGCGGTTACCCAGCCCGGCAGAAGCCCGCCCAGCGCGGGCTTTTTTGCGCCCACTTGTGTTTCCAAAAGCAAACACATATACTGTGCTCACTGCGTTTAAACGCTATCACAAACAAAAGAAAGGGGCTTTCACATGCAGACCATGAACCGGGAAACCTGGCTTAACGCGATGGCCGCAAAAATGCTGCCGCGCTTCGAAGAATTGGGCATGAAGGTGCCGCCCTTCCGCGTCGCGGTGGGTTTCACGTCTTCGGGCAAGTCGATGCAGGTAAGCGGCGAATGCTGGCACAGCAGCACCAGCGCAGATAACCGTTTCGAAATCCTGATTTCGCCCATCCGTGGCAGCGAAGAATCCGACCGTATCGCGGCCACGCTCGCACACGAATTGATCCACGCGGCGGTGGGGTTCGAGTGCGGCCACAAGGGCGATTTCCTGAAAATGGCGCTGGCCATCGGCCTGGAACGCCCCGTTACGCACAGCATGCCCAGCCCCGTGTTTTCCGCCTGGGTCGCGCCGTTCATCTCTGAACTTGGCCCGATCCCGCATGCGAAGCTGTCGTGGCCCACGGCGGGCGGCAGTGGCGACGGCGGCGAAGAAGGCGGCGAAGGTTCTGGCCTGGATGCCGGGAAGGCCAGTTCTAACCAGAAGAAAAAGCAGAAAACGCGGCTGATTAAAGCCTGCTGCGCCGAATGTGGCTACACCGTGCGCGTTACCGCGCGCTGGCTCGAAGTCGGCCCGCCCCACTGCCCCGACCACGGCGCGATGGAAACCGATGCGGCGGATGAACCGGAAGAAACAGAGTAAGCCACCAGCAGGCCGCGCCAGCGGCCTGCTTTGTCCTTCTGGATAGTCTGGCGCCAGCGACAGCCCGCCAGCGGCGCCACGGGCGCGTGGCGCGGTCGCGCGATGGTGTTTCGTTCTTCTGGATAGCGCAGACGTGAAAAAACCCGCACGCGGCGGGTTTTTCGTCGGAGACTTGAACGGCAGTTTCTGCGCGCTCCGCAGCCACAGCGGTTTCCACTGTATCGGCTGATTGGCTACACCGGGGGATGCGCCAGCAAGCTGCTACACCGGGAAGGATTCACAGCAAGAAAGTAAATTTTACCTGCGGAAATTGGGCTGCGCAAGTGCTTATTATTCTGCGTTGTCCGAAACGGTCCCGTTCATCACGTCTTCCACTTCGCCATCACTGTTCGGCAGTTCACAATCGATAACGCATCGATAGCCAGCCTTCGAAAGCGAGTGGCGAACGCGCTTCACCAGCCAGGTGCCATTCACGTCCTTTCGGAATCCGGACAGTTCCAGCAGACATTCCGCCGTGATGCGCGGATCGCCTGGCGTGTTGATGGACAGGCTGAACGCTCCGCGCGCCCGCCGCGCCAGTTCGGCCTTGGCGGCGGCCAGCGCCATTTCCTGCGTGGGAAAATACTGCTTCAAGCGCTTAACTGGTTCGCCAGTGCCAGCCGTTACTTCGTGGCGCCTTGCCGCTCGCTTGGCGTGGTAATACGCCACCACCGTACCAGCCGATTCGCGCGTTGATCGTCGCATGCTGAACGCCCCGCACATATCCGCCGTGATGGAGATTGTGGGCAGCGCTGCGCCGCTCGCGGTCGTGGCCGCGCCCCGCTTCGTGAAAATCAGCTTGCCGCCCGCAGGCTTCGCTATGGCGTCGTATTTCTTCGCCACTCGCAGCAGCAAATTCATATCCGATTCTTCGGACTGGTCAATATGCGGCAGATTCACGCTGGCCAGGTCGCCGGAAACCAGCGCATCCATGCCGTGTTCGCTGGCCATCTTTTGGACCATCGCGCCAATGGTGGTTCCCACCTTCCAGGCGCGCGTCTTATGGCTCTGAAAATCCACTTTGCCTTTCGGCGTTTGATCCCACGGCGCAGCGTTCGCGCCAATAACAAGCTGCTGCGGCCAGCCTTGAATGCTCACATCGTCACAGACGAAAATGCCTTTCGCTTGCAGGGCGCCCGCGTATCCCAGCGATAGCGCCAGTTCGGCGCCCGTGGGCGGCAGCGCGATGGGCTTTTGCGGGTCGCTGTCCGCCAGGACGATTTCCAGCTTGTCGGCGTTCTCGCCCGATTCGTCCACCAGGTCCAGCGAAACGAACCGTTCCGCGATGATGGCCGTAATGTCCGAATCGTTCGCGGTCACGGTATAAGCGGGAAGCACATTCACGTCCACAGCGTTACCTCCTGCGTGGTCGCTTTCTTCGTGTCGGCGTCGATGGTCGGCAGCACCACGGAAACGCCAGCCGACAGAACCGGCCCCAGGTCAGCCAGGCCGAAATTAGCGGCCAGCAGGGCATTCACGATTGCGGTGGTGGCCGCGCCGTATTGCTTCCAGGCGATATAGTCCAGCGTGTCGCCATCGCGGGTAATGTAAGTCAGGCTCATGAAGTCAGCTTTTTAAGCAGCGAGTTTGCGGCGCTTTCCGTGCTCGCCAGCAGAGAAGAAACGCCCGTGGTTGCCGTCGATGCCGCGTCAAGCGCGCTGGTGGCGCTCGCCGGAATCCCGCTCGCCATCAGCTTGATGTTATCCACCACGCGCGTGGCCGATGCCGCGTGAGAACCCAGCGCACCAACTTTATCCATCAGCGTTTTCGTGCCGCTCAATGCGCCCGCCACCGTGCCGATGGATTTAACTTGTGCGGCCACGTCTGCGGCGGTCGCGCGTAGGTCATTCACCACATCGATGGATCGGTTCAGCGCGCCCACTGCGCTGGCCGCTTCGGCCATCACCGGCGCCACGGCAGCCGTTACCTGCGCCGCCGCGCTTTTCAGGCTGCCCAGCGCCGTGGCCGCCGTCGATTGAACGGACTTCACCATGCCGGAAAAACCAGACAGCGCGCTGGCGGTCGATGATGTGGCGCCGGTCACCGCGCCCGCCGCGCTCGATGCGTTATCCAGGATATCGCTGGCATCGCTGGCGGTTTCGCCATCATCGAATTTCTTCAGTGACAGCGAGAACTCCACTTTGCGCGGCGTGCCGCTGGTGTCGTGCGCCGCCTGCTTTTCGTCCAGCTTTTCGATAACCCAGCGGCCCTGCACAAAGCCCATGCTATCGACAAGCTGGTAAGGGCTGCCCTGGTCGGCCATTTGCCGCAGCGCGTCCAGGCTTTCGATATCGCCCTTCCAGTTCGGATACAGCACGCCAGGCAAAACCAGCGTGTCGTTTTCCGGTCCCGTGAATTGCAGCGCGTCCATTTGGCCGAAGCGTTCTTGCGCTGGCCACTTCCAGCCCGTGGTGCGCTGCCATTCCTGAAACACAATGGTGTTTAGCGAAAACTGGAAGTCATCCAGCACCATCAAAACGGGGCTGTTACCGCTATCGTTCGCCATGCTTAGAATCCGCTGTCGTAAAGGCCAGAACCCAGGCGCGGCTGCGGAACGCCTAGCATCCTGCTAACTTCCAGCGCCGCGTCCTTACCGGACTGGCCAGGCTGCTGGTGGAAATTGATGTTGTATTGGCGGTTATCCTGCGTTGTGCCGCCTGCCGTCTTCGCTGCGGGCGCGGGCATTTCGTCCTTATCCCAGCCCATCAGGTTCCTGAAACGCGCCTTAAGGAACTGGCCAGCGGGCATGTGGAACGATGCGGCCAGCCAGTCGCCCTTCGCCATATCTTTTTTGCCCTGGTCTTCGTCCACATCGGGCAGGCCCGCAGCCTTCGCGGCTTCCAGCGCAATGCCAGCAAGACCGGCAGCCAGGCCCAGCTTGCCGACGAAGCCCAGCACGCCCTTAGCCGCACCGCCAGCCGCGCCGCTTACGCCATTGGCCGCACCTTCCAGTTCCTTAAGGGATGCGACGGTGCGCGCCAGTTTGATGCCCGCCATCAGCGTAAGCGCCCCGCCCGCTGCCGTCAGCACGGGCGCCGCCGCAATGGCGCCCACCGTAAGCCCGCCGATGCCGATAACAACAGCCTTCATGAATCGCGGGTTTTCGTCCGCGAAGTGATTCACGGACTCGAGCGCCGATGCTACGCGCTCCATTGCGCTGGCAAGTGCAGGCGTCAGCACGCGCCCCACACGTTCCTGGGCATCGTCCAGGCGTGCATGCGCGTTATCGATTTTGCCCGCCGTGGACTTCTGGTTAGCCTGGTCGGATTCTTCATAGCCTGCGGCTTGCAGGACGTTTCGACGGTCCTTCCAAATGTTCGAACTGAAAAGCACGCGATTAACCAGCATGCTGGCGGCGTTAGTATTCGACGCGATGGCATTAACGAAAGCCAACACCTGCGCCGGGTCGCTTGTATCCACGCCACGCTTTTTCGCCAGCGGAATCAAATGCCGGTCAACCCAGGTTTGTGGGTCTTTTAGGAACGTCTGCGCATCGATCAGCGCGTCAGGCGAAACGGTTTTCACCTTGCCGGTTTTGTCGAACTTCACGCCCGACCGATTCAACAGACCAAGCTGCATCATGTGATCGAAGGCGCCATGCGTCTGGTGGCCGCCGATCCATGAATTAACCAGCGTGCTGCCTGACGTGCCGTAACGGTCGGCGCCCATCATCTGCTGAAGGAACGTATCGCCATAGAATGCTTCGTCGCTCATGGCCTGCGCTGCGGCCTTACCTGTTCGCGATGCGGTCAGCAGGTCGCTAACTGTCACCTTGCCATTGGAACCGGTCAGCGCCTTAAAGCCCCAATTGTATTTTTCACGCATGGCCGCAGGGTCGGCAGCGCCGCCGCGTTCTTCCGCCACCTTCGCCATTTGGTAGGCCGAATCACCGGAAGCCAGGTCCGTGTGGTGCAAGCGGTCGTATAGCTTCAGCCCTGAAATGGCCTTTAGCGCGGTCGGCAGCGCTTCGATGGCGTGGTGGGCATCGCCAAGCGCCGTGCGCAGTTCGCTAACGGTATCCGTGGCCTTCGTGACAGAAACGCCAAACTGTTTGGAACGCTCCGCAGCGCCGATCATTTCATCAGCATCATGCTTAGAAACGCCCGAATTGCGGATAACAGCCACCACGTTTTCGCGCTCGATGGCGGCATGGATGCCCTTCGACAGCGCCCCGCCCATCGCCAGGCCAGTGGCGCCAGCAGCCACGCCCGCACCAGCGAGTTTGCCGCCCACGGAACGCATTTTTTCATAGCGTTCCTGCGAGCGGTTTAACTTGTCCTGCGCCGCGCGCAGGCGGTCGATGGTGGTAACGGTCTGCGCGTATTTGGAACGCAGGCTGTCCACGTCTTTGCCTGCGTCGCGCAGGGTAGAAATGGACTTTCCCAGCAGGCGCTGGCGGGCTGCTACTTCGCGAATTTCCTTTCCGATTTCGCGAAGGGCGGTCGTGGTCGAACCGAAAGCGCCTTTCAGGCCGCTGGTGATCGAACCGCCTATGATGATTGAAGCGTTCAGCCGCTTGTTAGACATTACCCTTGCAGTTCCTTTAGCCCGTCCAGCCACCACACGAACCGCGAAGACGGCATGGCCATGATTTCCGATTCACCCCAGCCGGTATGGCTGGCCAGGGTAAGCGCTCCGCGTCGGATGAATTCGGGCGCTAGGAAGGAAAACCCACGTAGGCCGCCACGATGCGGTTATAGTCGCGCACCGGCAGCGCCTTCAATTGGTCGGGCGTGATTTCGCAGAGATTCGCGAACAGGAAAATTTCGCGTTCCAGGTCCGTGCCCTTCTGTTCCTGCATCGCCACCTGGTCGCGCAGCAGCGGTTCCCGCATTTTCAGCGCCGTGACAGGTGCGCCGCCGACGTTCATAGGGCGCGACAGCGTGATGGATGCGTGGCCATCGTGATGCTGCACGAAGTCTTCCGGTTTCTGTTCCGTGTTTTTGCGGCTGCCAGCCATGATTCGAATTCCTTTGTATTTTTGAAAGCCACTTTCAGCCAGGACCGAAGCCCTGGCCGTTCGCGGTTCTTAGATGCCCAGCAGGTTGCGAATGTTCGCCAGCTTGTCCGTGCCGTTCTGCTTAAACACCATGTTAATGGTGTCGATTTCCAGCACCGTGGTGCCGCCGTGGACCAGCTTGTAATAGGTCAGCGCAAACGAAACCTTCAGTTTGGCGGCCTGGCCAGGCTGGACCGTGCCCTGGTCCAGTTCCTTAACCTTGCCGCGCATCGTATGCACCACGCCCGTTTCCGTGCCGTCCTGGTCTTCCAGGGCTTCGCGAAGGGAAATCGTGATTTCCGATCCTTCGGTCACGCCGAACGAACCCAACAGGTTTTTGTCATAGGCGCGGCTGGTCACGTCTGCTTCCAGCTTTTCCATGCCCATGATGATTTCCGCAGGCGCGAACATGCCGCCGCCCGTGAATTCGTCCATCTTTGCCGTGATTTTCGGCGGGTTGACTTCTTCGAACTTGCCCGCGTATCCGCGACCGTCCACGAAGGCATTGAAATACTTGCGAATGTCTTGGATGGCCACGGCTTAGTTTCCCGAAGTCGAAAAGATGCTGGTGATGTAGCCGTTCGTCATATGGCCACGGAACGTTACGCGCTCGGACGGATAGGTGGGCGTGAAATCGAAATCGAAATACACGTGGCCATCCGCGATTTGGTCGGGCGTGTTCAGCGATGCGTCCACCCAGCAGTTACCGCCCAGGATTGCGCCGCGCGCCGTCAGGTTGCGCAGGAACGCATTCACGCCTTCCACCACATCATTGATGTAGTTTTTCGTGATGCCACGGTCCACCGCCCACAGATGCGCCGCCATCAGCGAATCCGCGATAATGTCGCGAGTGCGGACCACGCACAGGAACTGCCATTTTTGATCGCTGGCCAGCGTGCGATTGCCCCACAGGCGGAAACCGTCCTGGCGAATGATCGTCGCAACGTTCGCGGCGTTCAGCAGGTTTGCGCGACAGGTGGTGTCACCCATGCGGAAATCGATGGCGCGGCCCGTGCCCGTGATGCCGTTAATGGCCAGGTTCGAAGGCGACCACCAGAAGCCCCGCGCGTTGTCCGATTGCGCCAGCAGGCCAGCGGCCACCGGGCTGGAATAGGCGATAACGTTGTTGCCGCTGTCGTCCGTCTTCGTTACGGTCGGGTCAACCAGGTAAATGCGCTCGCTGCCGAAGTCGCCCGCATAGGCGATGGCGTCCGCATCGGTCGTGCTCGGACCGTCCGCGATGATGACGGCGCGCAGCATCGTTGCCGGTCCGATCATTTCGGCCACCACAGCATTGGCGACGATGCCCACCGTGGCGGTAAGCGTCGCGGCGGTGGTCGGCGTGCCTGCGCCAGCGGGAAGCGCTGCCGTGGGCGCGGCGGTATAGCCGCTGCCGCCCTTGGTAACTTGAACGCTCGCCACCTTGCCGCCGCTCACGGTCGCCGTGGCCGCCGCGCCCGTGCCGCCACCGCCACCCGAGAACGTCACCGGATAGCTGCCGTCCGTGTAGCCTGCGCCCTGGTTGCCCACGGTCAGCGTGGAAACGCCATTGGCGATGCGTTGATGCGTGAAGCCAGGCGCCAGCAGAATGCGCGGCTTCGAACCGGTCAAATGCTCGGCGGCCAGAAACGCCTGGATGCCAAGGTAATTGCCGTTTGCGTCCGTGCCGCCGATAACCAGCGCACGCTGCGCCGCTGCGTCCTGGGCCACGTCCACGCGCACCACGATAATAACGGCGCTGGACTGGTCCAGAATCGTATCGATGGCGTCAGGCAACGTTCCGTTGTCCACGGAAGTGGTCAGGGCCACCAGCTTGGCAGCATCCACGCGCGAACCCGCGATAAGTACGGGCGTGTTCAGCGGGAATGCCGCCGGATCGGCATTCGGCGCCGTGCCGATGATGCCGATAACAGAACTCGACGCGATGCTGATAGTGCGCGAACCGTCGTCAATGTCCTGGTACTCGACGCCATGCAAAAAGTCTGTGCTCATTATTGGCTAAAGCCTCCGGGATATTGCCGTAATCATCCGTTTGCGCGGCCCTTGGTTCCACGTGTGGGTTTCAACAAAAAAGGCCACCCGAAGGTGGCCAAACTGGCGCTGCTGAAAGTGGCTTTCAGTCTGGAATGATGGCGCGGGCGCCTTCGTCTGGTTCCAGTGATCTTTGGCAGTGGTCGCGCTGAATCAGGTTCAGCGCGCGGCATAGGATGCAACCCCATCGGCGGCCTTTTGCCTGGGCCTTGGCTGCCCTGCTCGAAATGGTTTCGTCAGGGTCGCCAAGGGTTAGCGCGTTGCCTAGTTGGTCGATGGCGATAAGGACGTTCCAGAACCATCTAGACAGCATCGGTTAGGCCCAGGCGATGGCGTCTACTTCATCCACCGTGGCGGCAGCCATAACAGCGGCAGCCAGGGACTGATTGCGGGCCATCGCGGACAGAATGGCGGCCTTCCCTTCCTTGCCAACCTGCTGGATTTGCGCAGCCGTGTGCATGCGGAATGCCCAGGCGCCCGATGCATCCGCGCACCAGAACGGCGTGGCCCATTCTGCGTTTGATGCGTTCAGCAGCGAATCGATAACGCTCGAAGCCAGGTTCTGCTGGTCCGTGTCCTTCGCCGGGTAGCTGTAGGACGCGCCCAGCGCCTTGGACGTGAAGCCCGCATAGATGGCGGCCTTGCAGGCGGCGGACAGTTCTGCCACCTTGGCGCTTTGCGCGGCGGCCAGAAGTTCTGCGGCGGTGGGCGCGGCGGGCGGCGTCAACACGCCATTAACCACCGTGTAACGCTGCGACTCGATGGCGGCCTGCCATTCGGCTTCCGAAATATCGATAGTGTCCACGCCTTCCGGCGCAGGGCTGTCGATGGTGTCGTAGAACGCGAAAATCGCGCCGCTGCTGTCGTATGCTGCTTGTTTTTGGCGCATGATATCAATACCCGATTGCGATATACCACATTTGAACGGCGCCACCAGTGGCGGCCAGTGTCGGCGCCGATCCTCCGGCCGCAAGAAACGCGTTCCAGGTGAAATTGGCCGCCGTCTTCCCGTTGACAACGGCATACGCCTGCTGATTGCCAGCCGCCTGGTAACCACTCCCCGCGACGTTCAGGCACGCTGTTGGGAAGGCGATGGGAAATGCTGTGGTGGTGGTCGCGCCAGCAGCGCAGGCAGCCTGCGCCCACTGGATAATCAGCCCCGATGGCAGCTTTTGATAACCAGAATTGGATAGCGATACAGTCGGGCCAGCGTTGAACGCCACCCAATTGCCGCCATCGGAAATCAGGTCAAGCACCACGAACCCGCCCAGCGCCATTGAGGAACGCGCCACGCCTGCGCAGTAGATGCTGCCCGAAGGCGTCGCCAAAGTGGCGGCCACGCCCGAAGCAGCGCCGTACAGGGTGTAACGAAGGTTTTTCGTTGTCGGCGCGGGAAGCGTCACCGTGTATGTGCCCGCCGCAAGTTCGAAGAACATTCCGGACTGCGCGAGCGCCAGCGTTATGCTGCCCGTGATGCTTTGGCACGCCTGAAAATTCCCCGCCAGGCGCTGCACAAATTCTGTGGTTGCCAGGCTCAAGCTGTTGTCGCCCAGCGCGGGCGTAACGCCCACTTGCGGGTGGACGTGATCCTCGCGCGAGAAACTCGCGGACGTACCAACAGCGCCCGCAGCCGTCATGCTCTGCGGCAGGTTTGACGAAGCCTGATTCAGCACAAACTTAGTGGTGGCGTAACGGTTCGTGTAGTCGCTGATTGCCGCCGTGATGCCGTTCCGGCTGCCGCCGCTGTTGCGAACCAGAACCCAGGCGCCAGCGCCGCTGTTCAGTGCTGCATCGAACTGCACTTCACATTCGCCATTCACCACGATTTCGCCGCCCAGCAGCGGCGCATGGTCCATGCCGTAAATCGCTTGTGCTGCGATTGTCGCGCTGTTCGGCGTGAAGGTGGCAGGGCCAGTATTTGCCGCCGTGCCCTTGAAGCGCAACACCATGCCGTCCACCACCGTGGTGATGGCGGGCGTGTAAATCGCAGTGATGGCGTTAGCCGTGCCGCCCGCGACCGAATAGCCTTTATTCACGCCCAGAATTTCCTGGATGCGCTGATAAAGGTATTTCGTGCGGTTCGCCAGGTTCAGCAGCGGCTTATTCGTGATCCCGCCCAGGCCAGCCAGAACAGGGTCTGTCTGCTCAAGCTGATAAACGCCAGCATCGTACTGGTCTGCTTCTGGTTGATTTGCCATTTAGGAAACAATCCCGTAATTAAATGCGCCGTTGTAAGTCAGCGTTCCGTCATAGGTCGCCGCCACCTTGCTGAATTCCAGGGACGCGAGAACGCAGCGCGCGGGCGCCGTGTTGCGCAGAATTCGCTGCACCTGGGCGGCCTGCGCGTTCGAAATTGGATGGCCCAAAATGACGCGGTAATATGCCCAGCTTGTCGTGCTGGGCTGGCCGTATGTGGTCGTTCCATCGTGCTGAATCGCGCCGTTATAGGTGTTTCGCGATGTGCCTTCGATGATTTGCGCGTCCGGATAGCCAGCCGAAGACAGCGCCAATTTGATGGAATAGATAGTGCCTTTCAGACGATGCAGCGGGATGCTTGCTGCAATCACCGCCCGCTTAGTCGATTCGGACCATTTCGAATCCCACTCATTAACGGCGCGCGCCCATGCCAGCCAGGGAAGCAGATTCAGCGCAAGCGTGTTTTCGTTGTTCAGCGTGCGCAGCGGGACTGGCACATCGCTGATTCGCGCCATAGCGCCTTCCAGCGCGACTTCCTGCGCTGTGGCGTTCGGCGGCAGAAGGGTGATATCAGCCACTTACGAAACCACCTGCGTGGCAAGCAAAATGCCCGTGCAGTACGATGCCTGCGTGTCGCCCGCCACCATATCCGCCTGGATGCCTGGCGCGTTCAGAGTCACGTTTTGAACGCCAGTCACGAACAGCGCCGCATAGACGCCTGCCAGGGTCGGCGCCTGGCCGCACTTGTGGACGGAATTCGCGTAGTCCTGCGCATTCGCCTGCGCGATGGCCAGCACCGCGTCTTTGTCCACGCTCGCGTAGATTTCAAGCGTGGCGTTGATGCTGTAGTTCAGAATGGCGGCAGACTGGACCAGTACCGTATCGCACAGCGGGCGAACCTTTTCATCGTTCAGCGCAGCCGTTACCGTGTCGATCAGCGGCTGCGCAGCCGTGCCATCGCCATCGCGCGACAGCACAGAAACCATCACCGTGCCAGGCTGCGGAACGGTCACGCTTACGTCCAGCACCATGCCGTCAGCGGACAGCGCGAAAAACGTATAGGCGCCGATGCTGCCCGCGTTCGTGTAGCCTTCTGGCGACATTTGAATACGGGCGCGATAGTCGTCGTCCGACTCCATCACGGCAGCCGTGGGCGGAACGGTCGTATCGTCGGCGGGCGTCAGCGTCAGGCGCTGCATATCCATGCCCGCGCCGATTTGGTCCAAGTCAGTGTCCTGGGCGAACGCCAGCAGCAGCGCCTTAGCCGCTTCATTCACGCGCTGGCGCAGCATGTATTCACGATACGCAGCGACTTCCAGCGCCTTATAAACCGGGTCGGATTCCACCAGCGCGGTATATGTCGAATCTCGTGCGATCAGGTCCACCAGCATGTCAGCCAGGATGGTTTCGTAATCCAGCGATTCGATGATTTCCGGCGCCGCCAGGGTGGATAGGTCCACCGTTACATAAGCATTCGCCATTAGGAAACCCGTATGCCGTCGATGGTCACGCGCTGGCCATCAGGCAGGTAAATGCCCGTAAGATCGAAGACGATTTGGCCAGGCGCGGCGCTCGAAACGGAAATTTTTGTGGTCTTGAAGCGCGGTTCCCACTTCGCAAGTGCCCTGGCGGTCGCGGCATAGATGCGCGACAGCGTGGACAGGTTCATGGGCGCGTCAATCAGCTTGGGCAAGTCGCTGCCGTAGTCGCGGCGCATCACACGGCTGCCTATCGGCGTCGTGAGAATGTCAGCGATGGATTGCCGCAGGTGGTCGATTCCTGAAAGTGGCTTTCCAGTGGTGGCACTTGTCCCGTTCATGCCAGGGATTCTGGCGTTTGCCAGCCCCCGGTTCCACGTGTGGGTTATGCCTGGGCTGCGCTTGTCGGCGGTCCGTCGTGCTCGTTATGGTGGTGGGATTTCGTGCCGATGCCGTCCACAACCACATCTCCGCCCGTGACATTCACCCCGCCCACGATGGCGTTATTCCCGCCGCTTCCGCCCGCGTTGCCAGCCACACCAGACAGCCACGACAGCAGCTTTTTGATGGTGGCCGTTCCGTCGAATGTGGCCGCGTCGCCCACATGCTCAAGCTGCGAGACATTCAGCGTTAGCTTTCCGTCCGTCAGCACCATAGAGGAACCGCCCACCTGCACCGTGAAGCTGCCGCCGCTGGGAATCGACAACAGATAGGCATGCGCGCTGCGGTCGTACTGCTCCACCGCGCCGTCCTTATAGGTCGTGCGCCGCACGTTCGGATTCGTGGACGGCGCCGCATACAAATCCTGATAGAGCGAAAACAGGATGATGGCCTGCGCCGGGTCGCCGTATGGCGCGAAAATCACCACCTGTTCCCCAGGTTCCGGCGCCCACCAAGACGCATCCGGCCCAGCGCGCTGGACAGCCCATTGCATCGGATCGGACTGAACCCCGCCGATTTCAACAATGGCCGTATCGGTTCCAGCCACCACCTGCACCACCGTGCCGATGCGCAGAAGCTGGGAAATCTGGCGCTGCAATTCGCCTATGTCTTGTGCGCTCATAGCGTTTAAACGGGCCGGTATTTTTGTTTGTTCTCGATGCCGATATCCGGCGCGAAGCTGAAGCGCACGCATGGCACGGGCAGGACTTCATCCGCATAAATGTTCGTGCCGATTTGAATAACCTGCGTCCACTCGATGCGCCAAACCACGTAACGATCCTGGCCCGCGAAATCGTCGCGCCAGGCGCCGATAGGGTGGGCGGGTTCCGTGCGGACGCCATCGGCGGTAAAGCGTTTCGCTCGCAGCCAGGCGGCGATAGCAGCGGCCATCGTTCGCGCGTAGGTCTTCGCCCTGGCGGCCCTGTACGGCAGCACCAGGCGCGCTTCCAGGCGGCAGCGGATGGGAAGCTGGCCCGTTCCCCTGTCTTCGTGTTCTTCCGCCGTTTCGAACTCGGTGAAATCCAGCAGCAGGGCGGGCAAGTCTTCCGCTTCCAGTTCGTCGCGGTCGTCTTCCTCGCGGTCGAATTCCACCAGCTTGAAGTCAGGGAAGGCGGCCTGAAGCTGCGCGCAGATGGCGCCCTGGTAGCCCGCTATGGTTACTTCGATTGGCGCCATTTCAATTCCCGTTCAAACACCATGTAAAACCGCTGTTCGAAGGCAAACCCGCCCAGCAGGTGGTCTTCGATATATTTCTGCGCTTCGTCGCCCAGGTCCGCGGTTACCTTTTTGATTTTCAGGCGCGACTTTCCGACGCGCTGGAATACCTGCTTGTTCGAAGCGGCTGCGCCGCCATTCCCCGCGCGCCCGTTCGCGATGAACGCGCCCTGGTAAAACCGCTCGCCAAACGCATGAACCCCGCCCGCCATCGCCCTTTCTTCCCAGGCGCCCAGGTGAATAACGCCCATCGGGTCCAGGCCATACCAGACGGTCACGGACTTACCGCGCGCGTTCCGGCGCAGACGGAAAGTCTTCAGACGGCGCTTTACTTCCTTCGGCGGAAGTTTCAGATGCTTGGCAAGTTCGCGCACAGACTTGGCGCGAAGCCAGGTCGCCATTTTCGATAGCGTGGACGCCAGCGCCTTGTCGATTTCCTTCTGCGTGGCGGCCAGATCGTGCGCAACTTGCTCTAGGCTGCCGCGCTCGTCAATTTCCAGGAATGGCAAGATGCGGCTCCAGTTCGATGGCGGCTAAACCGTGGCCGTCTTGGTGCGGCGATTTATGGGCGTCGTATTCCTTGCCTTCGATCAGGAACAAATCGCCACGGCGCACGCGGGAAACGTCCGCGTATTTGCAGGTGAAAACAGGGCGCGTCGTGTCCTGCTGGAACGTGCCCAATGCGGCAGCCAGGCCAGGTTCATCCAGCAGCCCGACAGCCGTTAGCACCGTGCCATCCTTCAGCGTGATGGTGGCCACGCTGCCGAAATCGTCAGGGTCCAGGAACGTGTCTAATTCGTCCCAGGCGGGCTTCGTCGGCATCAGGCGGCCTTCGCTTTACTGGCTGCCTTCGCGCCCTTGTCCTGCGGCGTGCGCGCCTTCTTCCGCGCCTTCAGGTCCGCCGCGTCGCGGGTCGGAACTTCGATCAGGTCGCCCGCCAGGACCATTTCGCCGTCCACCATGAACGGGCTGATAACTTCGAGAATTTCACCGCGTTCGAAAGCCACTTTCAGAACTCCCATGTTTGAGTGTGAAACAGGCCGCTTTCGCGGCCCGTTCTTACTTCACTGCTTCGCTGTTCCGCCGTCGATTAGGACGTGTGGCGGCCCACGCAAAACGACTCAACGCGGCGGGCTGCGAAATCGCAATCCTGGAACACTACGATGCGCGTTCCGCCCGACTTCGACAGGCTGGACGTGTCCACCGTCAGGTCAAGCCCGCCCCACAGCGCGATAATCAAATCCGCGAAGTTGCCGAAAAACACGTCGTCACCAGCAAGCTGGTTCGTAACGCGCGTCTGGTAGCCGTTCATGGTGTTGTCGTCGGCCCACAGCGTTGCGCCGGTCGGCGTTGCCGGGAATTTCTGCGTGGTCTTCGCTGCGCCCTTCGTGGTCGCGTTGACCACATAGGCCATGTTCGAAACCGCCGCGTTTTTCGCTGCGATGGCCGTTTCCATCGCCACGATTTCCGCATAGGTCGGATTCGCCGCCGCGAACGCAACAGCATTCACGCCGTTGTAGTTCGAAAGCCCCTTCGGCTGGTGCGCCGAACCGCTGCCGTAGTAGCCCGCGTAGTCGATGGCCAGACCCAGGGCTTCGGCCAAGTCGGCGCGCACCAGGGCTTCCACGTCCAGGCTGGACTGCATCATCAGTTTGCGCGTGATATCGGAATACGCGGCCACCGTCTTGGGCGACAGGGCGATTTGGCCCAGGTCGATTTCGCCTTCGGTCGCGTCGTCGCCTTCGCCCAGCCAGTAGCCTTGCGAACGCGCCGTTTTCTTCGGGATATCGACGTTGCCGACCAGGCCGCCAAGCGTGCGGCCAAGCTGCATGATGGTCGTGCTGTTGCGCAGCATGTCCACGAACGCGGACGCCATCAGTTCCGTGGCGATCGATGCGCCGCCCGTGCTGCCTGCGCCGGTTTGGCCGTTCGTGCCCGCGTTGAACGAACGCTGGCCGAACACGTTGCGCGACAGGACTTCAGCCGGGACCATGATGCCCTGGGCTTCCTTGCCTGCCTTGTCGGCTGCTGCGCGGCCCGCTTCGATTTCGAATGCGGCGGCGTTCTGCGCTTTCTTGTCGGTCGGATTCGCGAGTGCGCGAACCACGTTCATGAAGCGATAGCCTGCGATTTCCTTGTCCGTCAGGCCCACGGCGGCGTCCGCCGTTTGCTCGGACAGCGGGCGCGATTGGCGCTGCTCGACGTGCTGAAGCAGGGCGCGCTGGAACTCGCCAGCGGTCTTGCCGTCTTTCACGAACTCGCGCGCCAGGTCGGCTGCGCCGTACTGGTCGCCCATTTCGATGATGTCCCGAACGCGGGCGCGTTCGGCATCGCCACCTGCGCGGCGCTCTGCGTTGGCGTCGATGGTCGGCGCTTCCTGCGTTTTGTCGGTCATGCTTCGGTTTTCCTGTGTGGAAACGGGGATGTTTTGATGCACGTTGGAATTTTCGGGCGCAGCGCGTTCCGGTTCCACGTGTGGGTTTTCCAGTGCGCGGCCCACGCCCACGGACGTATCCGCAGGAATGCTCACGAACGAAATTTCGCAGGGCAGCCAGGACGTGATCGTATAAACCAGGTCGCCGTTTTCGCGTTCTTCCGTAAGCTGCATCGCGTTGATGGCATAGCCCACGGAAATGTGTTTGCGGATGCCGTCGATAACGTCCTGGAACACTTCGCTGGCACGCACGCTGCGGCCAAAACGAACCTTCGCGCGCCCGCGTTTGTCGGCGTCGATGCTGGCCGTTTCCACCACGCCCACCTGGTCGCGCGGGTTGTGGTCCATCAGCAGGGCGCCGCCATCGTTCATGCGCGACAGGTCCACCGCATCGGGTTCGTGCGACAGCACTTCGATGCCCCACCAGCGCGCCACTTCGGCTTCCGAACTGAACGCCAGTTCCACCGTGCGGGCTTCGGCGTCGATGGCGCCCACCTCGGCCTGGCGCCAGGTGATGCCCTTGTCACGGGCCTGAATGTCCCGCAGCGAAACGGGTTGTTTGTTTGTCGTCGGCATAATCGTTTAGCTGTTAGGGTGGGAACCTTGGCTATTCACTGGCTGAACAAGCTTTTGGTTCATGGCGGCCAAAATATATTTTTCGTCGATGCCTGCGGCTTCCATCGCCTTGATATCCGCCGCGTATTCCGCGAACACTTCGTTAGGGTCGCCGCCCCACTCGCGGATGATTCGGCTCGGCGTTGTCAGCAGGTTGTTTTTCGAATCAACGGCTGCCGCAACGTCGGCGCTAGGATCGATCCACTGCCAGCGGCGCGGCTGCCACGAAACCGCCTTTTTGAGATCGGCAAACAGGACAGGTGAAAGCGGCTTTCCCTTTACCTTGATTCGGCCAGCCAGCAGGCTGTATTTCAGCCATGCTTCGAAGACTGGCTGCACCAGGTCTTCCGTTAGCCATTCCTGAAGCTCTTTCCAGTGCTCGCGCTCGTCCAGCGTGCCCTGGCGAATCGAACTGAAGTTCACGCCTTCCAGGTCGTTCGCCAAGTTGTTGTAGGCCACGCCCATGCCAGCGGTGGCACCGCGCAGAAGCGTTTTGAACACGGGCAGGAATTCGCCGCTGGGATACTGCGGCAGCCACGGGGAAACTTCGGCGCCGTCAGGCAGGACAGGAAACGCGCCCGGCTCTGCGTCGATTTCCATATCCGGGTCTGCCTCGTCATCTTGCGGCCCCTGGCCTTCCTTCCACTGGATGAAGCCCATTTTCGATGCGCCAACACGCGCATTTACAATGGCCGCGTCTTCGAATCCGATGATGTGGCGCAGGCGGAATAGGGCGGTGGCCATCCACGGCAGGCCGCGCTTTTGGCCCACCAGGTCGCGGCGAAAGCCGTGAATCATTTCGCTGGCCGGGACCGTGATATAGCCGACGCCCGCATACTGATACTCGGCTTCGCCATCGTCCACCGTGGTCAGGTGGTAATTCAGCGGGCGCCCGTAGCGGTTGAACTCGATTCCGTGGCGAATGAAGTTTTTCTGGTTGTAGTTGTCCACGTTGTAGTCAATCGGAACCCGCAGCGGGTCGATGACTTGCAGCGCGAAACCCCACGGGCCAGCATCCTTTCCGGTCACGATGCGGAAGAAAAATTCACCGTCCTGGCCCGCGCTAACGGCTGCCGCGCCCTGCATCGAACGCCAGGACTGGCCGCCCGAAACGTCCGCGTTCAGCTTGTGGCCCCATTCTTCGAACGCGTCTTTCAGCGCCGCATTAACGTCGGCGTCCAGCGTGTTGTCCGCCTTTTTGAAAGCGGCTTTCATCACGATGCCGTTAGGCCCGACGATGTTTTGGCGACACATGCGCAGAAACGCCTTCGCATAGTCGTTGTTCATCGCCTGTTCGCGCGAACGTGCCACCAGCGGGCGGTAGTTGCGCGTGATAACCCAATCGGCGGGCAGGGCGGCCGGAATCGTGCCGTTCAGGCGGTCGCTGGATGCGGCATTGAAAGAGAACGCGGAACGGATGGCGCGGGCTGCGGCGCGCATGGCGCGGGCAGGGCGCGCATCGGGCGCAGGCGCGCGAGCGGCCACGGGCAGGCCAGCGCGCGAGCGGATGAAATCGAAAAGTGCCATTTAGAAAACCGCCTTTACTTGCCGACCGAACAGGGCGCCGCGCTGTGCTTGCTTTTCGCGGCGAACTTCGGCGCGGTAGTAATCGCGCAGCTTCAGCAGGTCGCCCAGCGGCGTGCGCCACAATTCGCGGTTATTGATGGTGTAGCGTTCCTGGTCCTGCGTGGAACGCTTAGCCAGAACGGCTTCGATGTTCGCCAGCGCAATCTGCGCATGCGTCCGCACGTCAGTGCCAGGCGCGATGGCAGCCAGGCTGGGAAGGATGGCGATTTGGCCGCCTTCGATTTCCAGGACAGTGCCGCCATTGATGGCGTGAATCGCATAAACGTAATCGCCCGCGATCCATTCGGCGGTGGTCGCGGCATCGGCCACCAGATGGTGGTCCTGGCCATCGGCCTGACTCGAAATATCGATGGCGGCAGGCCCGCGCAGAAGCACCGAAAGCGCCCAATCGGGCGCCTGGTATCGGTTCAGCTTCAGCGTGCAATCGAACGTCACGCCAGCGCGAAGGCTGGCAGGAAATTGGCCTTTCATCGTCACCAGTTGGTGGCGAATCCTCCGCGACGGCGCCCGCCACTTAGAGATTTCGCCCGCTTAATGGGCCTAGTCTCTGTTTTTGGGGCTTCAGGTTCCACGTGTGGGTTAGTTTCTGGCCGTTTTTCGGCTGTTGCGGCGCGGACTTTCTCCAGCGCATCCTTTATGAGCAGCGCCCTTTCCGCCGTTTTTTCGGCCCATTCCTCGCGTGATTCGGGCTGTTTTCGGGCGATTTCCGGCGTTTTTTCGTCCAAAATCAGCCGTTTTGCAAGCTGTTTAAACGATGGATTCATGATTTTTAGGGCTGCCAGCGCATAAACGCGGCAATCCAGGGCTTCATTCCGCGCCTTTTCGGGCTTGTGCCACTCGCGCACGGGGAAGCCCTTCACATAGCGCGTTACCAGCTTTTCAGCGGTTATCTGCTTGAAGTATTCCTGGCCGTGCTCGTCGTCGGCGGGGAAGTGGCAGTAGCCAGGCCCGACTTTTTGCAGCGCCAGGCGGCGCATCACCACCAGCTTGGCTTCGTCCGATCCGACTAGGTACAGGTCCACTTTCCGGCTGTGCTTGCCGGACTGCTTGCGCTGCGGCTTTTCCACAATCTGCCGCCCCCATCCGCCCACGCCCTTGATGGCGAAGATTTTGCGGCCACGGCGGGCGCGAATGTATTCATAGGCGCTCTGCGTGTTTCCACCCGTGCCGCCAGTGTCCAGGCAGGTGGCCTGAATGGACAGCGCGGCGCCGCTTTCGTGGTCGAATTCTTCGGCCAGCAGGTCGTCCAGGTCGTTCCACACGTCCGAGCCATCAGGGTCGCCATACAGCACGCGATAAGCCACGCTGAACGATTCTTCGAACAACCCCCAGGCCACGATTTCGACTTCCAGGCGGTCGGGCTGCATATCCACGCCAGCGGTAAGGTACAGGCCACGCATCGGCACGGGATGCGTATATTCCTCGCGGCGAGCGTACAGGCTGTCAGGGTCGGCTTTCTCTGCCGTCTCCTCAAAGGTTTCGCCAAGCGAGACATTAACGAACGATTGCAAGTCACCTGCGGAAAGCTTGTTTAAATAACTTTGCACGATATCCCGCAGGCGCCTGAACGTCGAAAGCATTTCTGGCGCATGGAAGCTGGCGTGGCCTTTGAACGGCTTGGCGGCCTTCCAGCCGAATCCCTTTGCTTCGGCGCCACGGATTGCCGCGATTCTGTCGCCGTCAGACCAAGCGCTGCCGCAGTGCTCGCAGATATACCGCGCGCTATCCGGGTCTTGCTCGCCTTCCGGGTTGTCGCGGCCTTCCCAGGAAACCTGCGACCATTTCAGATACTGGCCTTCGCCGCAGTCAGGGCAGGGCACGTAATAGCGCCGCTGGTCGCCGTCTTCGAACCGCTTTTCGATGCGCGAGTGGCCCTTAACAGTCGGCGTGCTCGATGCGGTATTTACCGCCAGGTCTCCGAAAGTCGATGCCCGCTGGTCAAGCAGTTCAAGCGGGTCGCCTTCACCTTCAAGCATTTCCATGCCGTCTATTTCATCGGCCTGGGTGATTGGCGCAGAACGTCCTCGCAGAGTGCGCGGGCTGCCCGCCCAACTAAAAAGCAAAAATCCGCCGACAAACGAAATCATTCTGCTGTTATTCACGCCATCGCGCCCGCGCGATTTCGCCATTTTCCGCGTGATTCGCGGATTGGCTTCGAGCATTGGCTTTAGTTTCGTTTCCTGAAAAGTGTGGACGTCATTTTGCGTCGGCATCACAAAAATCTGTGATCGCGGGTCGTGATCCACGAAAAATCCAGTGATAACCTGTTGCGTCGTGGTCTTTCCCAATTGGGCGCCCGTCATAAACGTAACGCGCTTTATTCCTGGCTCAACCACAGAATTAACCATGCCGCGCTGATATGGGGCATTGTCGAAATTAATTGGCCCAGGCACGGCATTACCGATTGGAATTTGGATATTTTTGCTGGCCCACTCGCTGGGCAGCATATCCGCAGGCGGGATAAGATTTTGCACGGCGCGCGTCGCCGCTTCTTGGACGGCAGCCAGGTTGCTGAATGGGTGATTCATGAAAGTGGCTTTCTTAAATGTGCTTCAGCCATTCAAGCGGCTGCGTAAGAATCATCTTGTTTTTCTTCGCCATGTTCAAAGCGGCGGGGATAACCTGGACATTCGACGCGCAATGAAGGCCGCTGGCGTTCCTGGCGCGAAGCGGAATCATGTGGTCAATATGCCATTCGCGCCCCGTTACTTCGCCGCGCCTTACGCACAAATCGCCCGCTTCCTGCATAACAAAAATGTCCCACTCCCCATACCACGGTGGAGTAGCGGATTTTTTCCGCGCCTTCCGCTCGATATGCTGCGCGCGGCGCTTCCCTGGATTCAGCTTCGCCCATTCGCGCGCCTTCGCCCGCTTCGTATCTCTGTTTTCCGTATATCGGATTTTGCTTTTTGCGGCTGCCGATTCTTTGTTTTTCTCGTTATAAGCGCGCATCGATGCAATCTCCGCTTCGCGATTTTTCGAGTAATAGCGGGCGCGGCGCTGCTTCGACTTATCTGGGTTTGCTGCGTATTCATCGCGCTTTGCGATTGAAATGCAACCCCAGCACGTATGGTTAGAAACCGCACGCCATGCGATGTGGCCATGCTTGCACGGCCTTCCCGTGAAATAGCGCTGAAGCCCCAGCGCCTTCGCTTCGTCGCGCGTGAGAATGCCTACCGGCTTATCCATGTCAGTCCTTCATCCATGCAGGGATTTCCTGGCCGGGTTCCAGGCATTCATAAAGGCCGCCGCGAAGGTTACGCGCCAGCGGTTCCATGCAGAATTTGACCGTTGTCATAACGTCGCCAGCCTTCTGCAAACTCATGGGCATGGGTTGCAGCTTCGCCAGTTCGGCGGCCAGTTCATCGGCAAGGCGCGCAGCGCGGTGGCGATCGAATTTGGCGGTCATTCGCCCGCCTTCGGCGCGGCGGCCAGCATGGCCTGGTAAATCGGCGCGATGCGCAGCGGGAATTTCGGCCACTCGCGGGCCTTAATCTGCCCCGCGTAGCACATGTCTTGATTTGGACGAATCGGGACCAGGGCGAAGCCTTCAGGGATGGCGGGCGCCGCCGAAGGGCGCGCTGCATGCCACGCTAATTGCCAAGTGAACCAATCCAGGCCAGGCCATTCGTTATGCTGCGCGTCATACTCGGCGCGCATTTCCTTGTCGCTCATTCGTCGTTTTCCCCGTCTTCGTCATCGTCCAGCGCCAAGTCCGCTTCGGCGGACTGCTCAAGCGCAAGCGTCAATTCTTCTTTCAGAATGCGTTTAAACGTTGCGGAATCCTTTTCGCCAAGCAGGCGCAGCACGGCGCGTGCGGGCACGTTGGTTATGTTCGCGCGGATGGTCGCCATTAACCGTGCGGTGGCCTTCTCAAACTCAGCCACGGGCGCCACCTCTGCGCGGGCCTGGGCCAGCTTCAGTTCCGCCATTTGGGTTTCGGCGGCGGCTTTTCGCAGGTCCAGCTTTTCGATATCGTCGGGCGCGTCGCCCGCAGCGGCTGCGGCGGCGGTTTCTTCACGCCAGCGCGCGACGGCGGCGGTATTGAATTTCCATTCCTGGCCGCGCCCGCCCTTCTGAACAACCGGGCAGCCAGAGCGGACCCAGGTGTCAATCGTGGTCAGCGCCACGCCGAAAACATCGGCCAGGCCAGCGCGATTTACCGTGGTTCCTTTCGCTGGTGTTTGCATACGTAAACTATTTCTGTAAATTCTTTTTATCGTTAACGCTCAAACACTTGACAAGCGGCCAATAGTCATAGTTTGAGTTTCAAAAAGCCACGCAGATTTTTTAAAACGCGAGTGCTTGGCCCCCGCAGGGCACTGGCCCCAGGAAGGACCCGTAAATTTTACAAGGCTGTGGACAATCTGTGGATATCTCACGATGCGAAACGAGGCTGTGGATAACTCACGCATCTGCACCACCATCGTGCGAAGGCTGTGGATAACACATCCGCGCATACCACGCCACCCCGCGCAATGTCAATCCTTCGCTGCCCGCCCACCAGCCAGCCGTCCACGCTTCCCACGTATGGCCCAGCATCCTGCTGCGCCTGTATGGAATGGTCGGCGCTGCGTCCGTCATGCCTGCCGCATAGCCATGCCAGTACGCATACCGGGATGGCAGGCTACGGCAGCACGTCAATACCTTTCTGCCCACGCACCGCTGCGGACAAATCAGCCTGGCGCTGCCTGCAATCCGCCAATGCCAGCGCCACGTCCACGTGATTGGAAAGCAGATCAGCCAGGCGGCCAGAAGTAGCGGGGCCAGCATCACTGCACGGCACCAGCAGACTTGCCCGAATCGTCGGATGCGCCTGCGGCTGCACCACCTGCACGGCCTGCGTTTGCATCGTTCCAGATGCGCAGCCCATCAGCGTCAAGCTGGCAAACGCCAGAAGCGCCAGCAGCCCCAGCAGCCGCGCTGCCTTCGGTAGTTTGTCGTTCCGCATACTCGCTCACCCGTTTGATAATGGCTTTCTTGAAATCGGCCTGTTCGGCCTGGTGTTGTGCTGCCGTATCCGCTGCCACCGATGCAGCCCGCGTATTGGCCAGCGCATCGCTTGCCGCCTGTTGAATGGCAGCCGTGGCCGCCGTATCGATGGCCGCCGTCTGCTTATCCCATCTCGCCTGGACTTCAGCCTGGCCCGCCACATAGCCCTGGTGATGCTCGCGCCATCCGAACGCCACCAGCGCCAGGATGGCCAGCAGGACCGCCACGCCCTTCGCGTAAATGCTCATTACGCTGCCGCCTTAGCCTTGCGCGCTTCCTTCACTGCCAGGACAGCCGCAACGACAATAGCCACGCCCACGTAAAGGCACGGAAACAGGTAGGGGCTTCGGTGATTGGTTGCGTCCGAAAACCCGCCGAAATAAACGACGGGAAGGGCGGCGATATCAAGAAGCGTCTTCAGAAGTTTTTTCACAGTCAGCCTTTATGGTTATGAAAATGGGCAGGCTAGATAGCCTCACCCTGAACAATCGGAAACTCCACCACCTGGTCTTCCGGCACGAACGCCAGAAGCGCATCGAACGCCCAGCAGCAGAAGCCCAGCCACAGTTCGAACGGAACGAACTTCGCGCACGCGAAAACCGTTTCATCGTCCTGAACACCCATCCAAACAGGCACGCCGCAAATCGTGCCTTCATGGGTTGCGCCGGTCAGCTTCGCGGCTTCCTTCGAAATGAATAAGCGCATCACGCCACCGCCGTTTCGAAAGTGGCTTTCTCAGCAGCACGTCGCGCAGACAGGCCATTGGAAACCACAAGCTGTTTCGTATGCGGATCGCGCACCTTGTTCCAGACAAGGAACTGGCCAGCAGCGCCCGCATAGTCGCGGTTATTCAGCTTTTGCAGCAGAGTGCTGGAAGCGAAATTGCCAGCGCCGATATTGAAGACCAGGGAAACCAGCGCATCGAACTGGTTCTGGTTCAGCGGGACTTTCACGCTGTTAAGAATCGGCTGTTCGGCCTTTCGGTACAGGTCGCCATCGAAGTTCGCCTGCGCTGTCGCCAGCGTGATTTGGCGGCCCACACGAACTTCCGGACCCGTATGGCCCCAGCCATCGGTAGGAACGCCAGCAGGGCACAGATAGCCCACCAAACGCAGTTCTTCCGTGGCCTTGATGCGGTCCACGCAGGATTGGCTTGCGATCAGGTTATTTACAGCCACTTGAATTTCCCCTTGAACTTACGCAGGAAGTAATGGCGAATCCCCAGCATTGCGAACGTCACCAGCAGGACCGTAAAGGCCGCCTGGTTATCGCTGGGCTGTTTCGCCACGGAAAAACTGGCCATCGCGATGACGGCATAAATGGCTTTGCCGATCACGCCGTCATTTACACTTCGGGACATACCGCACCACACGGCCCACACGATCAGGATGGATGCGGCGCACACGTTGATTGCGGCTGTGGTCACTTGTCACCCCCGAAACGGGCTTTCACCAGGCTCCACAAATCGGCATCGCGGATAGCCCGCTGGATTGCCGACAGCATCGAACCGCCGAACGCGCCAAGCAGGAAGCCCACGCCACCGGCTGATTCCGGCTCGATGTGGAAATAGCGCGCTGCCATTCCCGTAAGGAAGTAACCGCAGGCCACGCCCGTAAGCACGAACACAGCGAAACCGCGTCGCGTCTTCAGTTCGTCGTGGAATGGCACAGCGACCAGGGCGCCGACAAGGGCAGCAGCGGCCCACTCGAACCCAGGGAAGTGCTTGTGCAGGAAGTCATACATACGCGGCAGCCCCGCGCGATTTGTTAGGCATGCTCATGGCCCCATGTGGAATGGTGGCCAGATTGTCGGCGTGTTCCGCGATAGATTCCCCGTGTGGGTTTCTCGGCGGACGCCCACCACGGTTTCCCGTGCAGTTCGGCAGATGCAGGCATTCGCCGCCGAACGCATCCACCATCCGCTGGGCTTCTTCCTGGCCCAGCACGTCGATAAGCGCATGGCCGCCACGGAACCGCTTAGGCACATAGACCGAAATGCGGATGGATTGGCGGCCAGGCTTCCCAGCCCGATAAGCGGTAGGCCAGTTACGAACCAAATACAAGGCTCGTTCCTCGCCAATCACGTCCGCCACGTCCCGCAGCGTCCCCGGTAGATTCATGCCGTACCCCAATTCGGTAATTTTTTCCGCGTGTGGGTATTGTACGCCCGCTTCGGTCGAAATTACCGTTTTGGGTGGCACGGGGAGCGCCAAACCTAGACTTTTGTTTTAGTGGATATAGTGGTTATTATCGATAATCTACTTATACCCTAGTCATCCTATTTTCTATCTACTTTCCTATTAATCCTCCACATCCTTCCAGAGTAGTAGAGAACCTATATAGGATAAGGGTTTGGAGTTGGGGAGCGTCGTTTTTTAGTGCTGCCAAGTCGTTCCAAACCCTACCCAAATCAGCGAACCGTGAAAATCAATCGCCCGCCGTATTTCTTCGAAACGAACCCCGCTTCACGCAGCACCGTGCCCACCGCGCGCGCCTCGGTCCCGCTGGGTTCGCGCTCGAAAATGTGGCGGAACACTTCGGATGCGGTGGCGAAGACTTTTTCCTGGTCCGCCGCCCACGCCCGCACGCGGTTGTAGATTTCCGCGCTGTTTTCCAGGCCCAGGTAACCGTCCGTGGCGGGGTTGCGGCGCCGGAACATGGTGCGGCCATTGGAGCGGTAAGCAACCCAGCCAGCAGCCCGCAGCGCCGCCGCCATCGTGCGCAGTTCGGCGGTGTTGGCGTCGCGCCCGTAGATGGCCGCGTAAGCCTCTGGCGCCGTGGTTAGCTCCACCTGGCTGCCTTCGGTCGTGAAATGCTCCAGGACGCGATCAGGATTGACGGGCTGGTATGGCTCACGCGAACGGCGCGCGGTGGGCTGCGGTGCGCGCTTGGCGGCTTCCAGAATGGCCAAGGCAGCCAGGATGCCATCCGCCGTAACGGCGCCCACCATCACGTCATCGCGATATAGCAGGCTGTTGGCTTCAATAATCAGGTCTTCGATTGTGCGCATGTGTTGTGTACGTGATTTGTTGATGAACAATCCGCCCTAGAACGTTGAGTATCAGAGGGTATGTAGATAATAGCGGATACACATATGGGAAGCAATGGCACTAAAGGAACCTGTTTTTCGCGGTTTGTTTCTTCCCGTTGGCTCCCATACGGGTAGCGCAATATGGGCATGCCCAATGTTCTAGCGTTGTTTTCAAGCAACAAAAAAGCCACCCAATGGGTGGCTGTGTATGTGAGGGTGGTAGTGGGTGGCTAGATCATCTGTATTGAACCCACGAAATCGCGGCAGCCAGGCAAAGCAGGGCGGCCACCGCTGCGAATTGTTCAAGGCGCTGGCGGCTCATTTGCCAGCCTTGCGCGCAGCCTGCCAAATCTGCCAGGCCACGTTCTGCTTGTTATCGAATGACAGAAACCCGTTCGCTTCTATGTACGCGGCTTCGAACTGTTCGTTTTCGTCCACCAGCACATCATCCGAACTCGCCCCCGCTGCGTCGATAGCACCGGAAGCGTAGAGTTCTGTTCCGACAGGAAGGTCTTGCTTCAAGAGCTTGACGGCAATGCCCCCGCTCACGAAGTGAGATTCTGTTATGACCGCCACCGGCTTCGCCCCCGCTGTGTCGGCGATGCCTTGCGCACTTGCAGCGTGCTTCAGGAATAGGTTGAGCATGATCTCTTGTTGCGCGTCGCTCATCACGAAACCCACATCGCGCGAGAAGTCGGTAACGAAGCGGCGCGCGTGATCCTTCAGCGACGGCTTCGCTGTGTCGGCGATGGCCGGGGCGCACGCTGGGGACTGGTAATCGTTGATGCGCTTTTCCAGATATCTGATTCTCTCGCGTAGCGCGTACTCTGTGTCTGCCGACGCCTGCGCATTCGTCACGCTGAAAATCCGCTGGCTCACCAGGTCCAGGACCGATTCGCGGCGGATAACGCCGTGGCCGTCGATATCGCCCACCTGGCGCACGCCACACAGCGCCGTGTGCAGTTCGCGCAGCGCGCCTTCCACTGCGGTTTTCTGTTCTTCCGTCATCTTAATCACCCCGCCAAACTCGCAGCCAGGCTGCGAAGGTTCGTCAAAATCGTGTAGCTGTCCACCATCCCAGCCGCGCCCGCAATCCGCTGAATCTCGCCGCGCTCCACGCGCATCATGGTATTGCCCGCCTGGATCATAACGGACCCATCGAACGACGAAACGCCCATGATAACCACGGCCACGGGCTGCGGTTTGCCGATACGTCCAGCCGAACTTCGTTTAAACACCTGCATATCATCCCCCGATGAATTCAGCCAAGCACCTGCCTGGCTGCCAAACAAACTTCGATTAAAACGTTTATGTCAAACGCCCCGCAAATCCGCCAGCACGCCCAGCAGGTTGTCCAGGTTCCTCCGCATCGCATCGCGCACGTGCAGGGCTTCACCACGCTGGCCTGCGCCGTTTTTCGTGCAGTTAGCCATGCCGATGGCCACGGCCTGAGGCATGCGCGTGGCGTTCGCCACGGCCACCGGGCGCGGGTCGATATAGCGCCCCGTGCCGTCCACGCTGTACGCCATGAACATGCCGCCCATCGCGACCACATGCGATTCACGGCCCACATCGCCCAGCGACGCCAGCGCGGCCTGGCTCCGCTCGATAATGGTTTTCGTGTCCGCGATCAAACTGGCCTTCGTTAGTGTTTTCATCTATCCCCCGATAGCGTTTTAAGTAGTCCTACCATTTCAGTGCTTAAGCCCGCACGCGGCGGGCTTCGTTCGTTCAGTTCTTGCGGATCAATAAATCAGCCAGCGGGGTTTCCTCGCACGGCTCGAAGTCTTCGCCGCGCACCGTTTCCATGCACGCCACATCAATGGCGCGTTTCCAATCCGCGCAAGCTGAGTAATTCACGGCGCGCGTATTTTCACGGCTGTACGTAAGGCCAAGTTTTTTGCATGCCAGGAAACCAGCGCGTTCTTCCGTGCCAGCCAATTGGTTTGCGACGTGGGCTCCGTTGTGGATGACTGCGTGAAGGGTCTTCATGGTCTGCCTCGCTTGTTCGTTATCGATGGCTCGATTATAAAGTGTTTCCTTTTGCAAACACAAGCACTTTATTAAAAAAGCCGCTTCGAACTGAAAGCGGCTTTCGTGGTGGCATCCAGGCATGGCGTCTATAGATGGAGTATCCATTCGCGCGGCTCAGTCAGTATCATTCGGTTAGACTTGCTCGCATTTATGGCGCCAGGCAACAATTGTACGTTTGCCGACCAGTGCAGCCCGCACGCATCCTTCGCCCGCAGCGGGATCATATGGTCTACATGCCAGATTACCCCTGTTAGCTCGCGTCTAATCCTACAAAGCAGCGCGGCCTCTTCCATCACGAATTCGTCTAACTCGCCATACCAGGCCGGGATGGCCCTGAGCTTTGCTGCGCGTCTCCTTGTAGCGTAATGAACGTACCTTTCTTTGTTGTCGCGCATGTATTGCGCCATGTAGGAGGAAATCCATGTCCTTCGTTTCGCGCGGTCTGCCTTCTTTTCCTCTGCGCTTCTGCTTCTGTATCGACTCAATTGTTTATCCCTCTGCCTAGCATTCACGGACTCTCGGTTATCGACCACCCATTTCCGCGTCCTCGCCCTTTTGCACTGGATGCACTGTCGATCAGAAGTGATTCGTTCGCAAAGATGGCCATTCACGCATTGGCAGCCAGTGAAGTAATGCCTAAGCCCGCGATCAAGTGCCGTTCTACGGTCCAATACATGCAACAAAATGCATAACTGTTCTGCTGGCACAGCAGCTTTAGCCCGTTTGATCGGCTCCGGTCTTTTCTTTGCCATCCTTTCGCGCGCTTCAGATCGGAAGCGGTCCGGGTCCGATTGGTAGCGTGCGGCGCTTTTTTCGTTTGAGCATTGAATGCATGTAAGCGCGGCCACGTTTCTTTCCGAAACATGCCCGCGCTTACACGGCTTCCCCGTGAAATACCGTTTCAACCCCCGCGCAATCGAATCTGCCCGCGAAATGATTTCCTGCTGCACTCTTAGCACTCCTATTCGTGGATGTGAGAACGGCAGACGGTTAGATGCGTTTAAAAACGCAACGAACGGTCTGCCCTACCGATGCCCGCCGAAGCGGGCGCGGTGATTACTTCGCGGTAAGGTAAATCGTTTCGCCCTGCTTTGCGTGCTTGCCCATCGAAATGATGGCCGCCGACGATGCCGGGTAGGTCTTGCCCATGTAGTTCTGGCGCAGCAGCTTCGAAGCGCAGATAACGCCCACATTGAAATCATCGCCGTGGTCACTGGCCAGGCGAATAGCGCGCGTCAGGTTCGTTTTGCCGCAGCAGTCGCAGACCGGATAGTCCGAAGTGCCGATAACTTTGTAACGTGCGCCCTTGATGAATTCCATTTCGTTACCCCGTTGCGTTGTCGATGGAGTAACTATAAGTGTCTCCAAAAGCAAACACAAGCACTAACTGCGTTTAAACGCAAAAAAAGCCACACGAAGGTGGCTTACTCGATAGTGGCTTTCAGGCTTCCCGCCTTCGCCAGTGCGCTGGGTTCGTCATCCAGGCGAAACCGCCAGGCCCGTACTCATGAAGAGAATGGCCGCACGAATCGCAAACCATCGGATCGCTGGGCTGCACTGGCCTTCCGTCGATGTGTTCAGCGATTACCGGGCTTACCGGATCGCACGGCAGCGGAATGCGCTTCATGTGGATGGCTGGCCCGCCGCACGTCCTGCAAACCAGCGTCCACGGATACGTTTCTGCACTCACGCGCCCACCCTCCCGAACGCCTTCACCAGCCCGACGATAAGCGCCACCTGGCCCAAACTGAACGCGAGCATGTACCAGACGATATGCGCCTTCAGGTCCGACACTGCGCGCAGCATCGATTCTTTCGCCAGGTCCACGTCCGATTTCGTGGCTAGGCGCGCGTCCTGCGATGCGATGGCGTCCTGGATGACGGCCAGCGTGGCTTCCGCCTGGTCGGGCGGTATGCCGCCGTCTGTCATGCGCTTATAGTGCGCGTGGCTATCAAATGCCGCTGTTGTCACGCTTCCCTCCAATCGTTTGCCGTGTTGCGGATCAGACCCACCACCGCCAGCAGCGCGATGCCAGCGCCCACACAAGCAAAAGTCATCGCCCACCCCGCGAAGCCTTAACCTGGCGTTCAAGCTGGTTAGCGGCGCGCAGCAGGCCCACGGACATAACCAGGAACCACACGGCACCGAAGAAGACGGCCAGCATCAGAAAGAACAGCAGAAGCACGATAATTATTTCCATCACTCACCCCGTAGTGAATTGCTACAGGCCGAATTATTGACCATTTCCAAAAGCAAACACAAGCATTATTTGTCTGCTGAACGCAAACCAAGCTCCTGCGCCACAGATGGCGTGGTGTACGCGCCGTCAGCAAGCCTCACAAATTCACCCTTTTCCACCAGGCGTTCGCAAACGCTAATCTGGTGGCTGCCCTTCGGAGTGATCGCGCCGCTTGGCGCTGTGTTCGCCCTGGTAACGTAAAGGCGCTCGATTTCGGAAAGCCCGAGTAATGGCATGTGAACCCCTCCGCGCATAAAAAAAGCCACCCTGCGGTGGCTTTCCAATCCCCGTAAATCCTTCGCGTCAGTGCGCCACTTCTTCCTGAGCGGCTTCCAAGACGCGGCGCATCCGTCCGATGATAGTCGGAAAGTCCTTTCTATCGCTGTTTGCCACCAGCGACAGCATCCGCTGCATTCCGCGCAGTTCCGCTTCGCGCACGTCTTCGACAGGCGCCCCGAAACCAGTAAGCGCAGGTGGTTGCGTTTTTGTAACGTTTACCGATTTCATGGCTACCCCTGATATAATTTTCTTAAACCCACACGTTGACAAAAGCCAAAACGCTGGCTCTTGTCTGCGAGTATAAGCGAAAATCAAATCGGGCGGTCGTCGTTATCGTTGTAATTTTGTGTCGATTTGTGACTGGTCGGTGGCACTTCAAACACAAGGCGCCCGCCGTACTTGTAGGGGTCTTTCCCCGTGTACTTGCGCAGCGATGCCGCCGCCGCCTTCGTTTCCTTCTGCGTGGGTTTCGTATAACCAATCATCACCGCCACTTCCGTGGCCGTGTGGCGATACTGGCCAGGCGCCGCCCAATCGAAATGGCCGCCGATCAGTTCATCAATCGGGTTCTGTTCCGTAAAGGCCAGATTGTGTTCCGCCAGCGCCGCGTTTTCCTCGCGCGTCAGCGAGTGCTGTTCGCCCGCCAGGTAAAGCTGCTTCGCCTGCGCCCAGGCTTGCTGCATATCGACGCCGTGGAACGCCTGGAAGCCATCGCCGCATTCAATCGTCCAGTATCGGCGGTTTCCCTGTTCGTCGCGCAGATACGCCTTGTCATTCACGCTCGCCGCGAACGCTGTGCGCCGTGGGAACTTGCTGGCGGCCTTGGCATACGGAAGGCGCATTTCGTCCACCTTGCGCGTGATGAAGTTCCGCAGCGTGCCGATATCCGATTTCGAGAAAGTGGCTTCCAGTTCGCCAAGTTCCACCAGCCAGTAAGAAACGGCCTGTTTGATGGTGTCCTGTTTGTCCGTGTTGATTTCCGCGCCTTCCTTAATCAGCGCGCGGTTATCGTTAGCAAGGCTCATAATCCACGTGGTCTTGCCCAGCCCTTGCGCGCCTTGCAGCACGATGGCGCCCTGCATCGCAAACCCTTCGTGTTCATACACGCAGGCCACCGCGCCCACCATCCATTTGCGCAGCAGCGACAGCGCCAGTTCAGGATGGCGCGCGTCCGTGCTCGCGGCCAGCGCCGTGATGCGGTCCACGCCATCCCAGGGCTTCGAATCGATCCATTCGGCTGCCGGGTTGTATGAGTTATCGTCAGCCAGGGCGATGATATAGCCGCGCACGTTCGCGCGTGACATGCTGTTACGGGCGCACAGGCTTTCGATAGTAGAAAAGCAGTTTTCCGTGTGGTTGTCTTGACTGAACCGCTTGCCAGGAATCGATATTTCGATATCCTTCGCAATCACGTTGTATCGTGCCTGAATGCCGTATTCACTCAGCATATAGGCCATGTTCTCGATGGTATCCTGCGGCCCCTTCTCGCCACGGTCAGGGAAGCCGAACGGATTAACCGCCACGTTCAGCGGAACGGCATCACTTTCCTGGCTGCCATCCTCCTGGCCTTCGTCCTGCGCAGGCGCTTCGCCCATCGCGAAGGCGCGCGGGTCTTGCGAGCGCTGCGCAAGCATTTCCAGCACTTCATTCCGCGTGATGCCTTCGGCCTGGCCATCCGCCAAATCCCAGCCATCCTGTTTTTCGCCCAGGCGGTAATTCACCACGCGAATGCCCGCATCGTCTACCAGGCCGCGCAGGCGTGCGGAAATGGCGAGCATGGCGGCGGCGCCAGGCTGCTTGTGGATCGGCAGCAGCGGGCCTTCGCCTTCGGCGGTTTTCTCGCGCTGCGAATCGAAGTCAGGCCACAGGAACACGCGGCGGCGGCCCTTCAGCGCGTCCAGCTTCACTTTATCGGCGGCAGCCGTGCCGCCCATCCAGGACAGCACCAGGCACGAATCGCCCATGATTTCTTGGGCGGCATCGGCGGCCTTTTCGCCTTCCACAATCAGAATGTCGTGATCTGGAAAATCGTTCAGCTTTTGCAGGCCATAAAGCGGACGCGGCTTCGAACCAGAAAAGCCGACATTGGCCCAGCGATGTTTCTTCTGCTTCGGATCGAACGCCCAGGACCAGGGAACAATCTGCTTGCGCGGCTGCACGTCATAGCGCGCGATATGGCACAGCAGCTTCCCTTCCTTCGTGAAGTATTGCCACACGCGGGACGCTTCGCCAAATTTCCAGTGCTTGAAGTTCTCAAGCGGTGGTGCATCGTCAGGAACGGGGAAAACGGGCTGCGGTTTGTTCTCGTCAATCGGCAGCACGTTTTTGCTTTGCGCCTGTTCGGCGGGCTGCTGTCCAGTGCCTTGCTGGTAGTCCGTTATGGCGTGCTGCTGGATCAGCGCGCGGGCTGCTTCGACTTGCGTTAGTCCCTTGATGTATGCGTAAAGGCCCACCAGGTCGCCGCCGCTTTCCTTAGTCACGAAATCGCACCACTGGCCCGTGGTGAGTTTCACGCTAAATGAACCCGCGTTCTTGTCGTTGCGCGTTGGGTTCGTCGTTACCCACTCAGCGCCACGCCTGGTTCCGTTTGGCAGCCAGTCCGGAACAACAAGCTCCGCACTCAGCGCCGCATTAACTTTTCGGAAATCAATCATGCGCGTTTTTTCGCTTCGTCAGCGCGTCGCTTGTCAAGTTCGGCCACCGCTACTTCCAAAGCTGTTAGCGCGTGGTCAGGGATTATTTTAGATTCGCAGCGCCACATGCGGATTGTTTGGCTGGAACGGTCCAGCATCTTGGCCACATCAGGGCTTTTAAGTCGGCGCGTCCGCATGATTTCCAGAAGCCGAACAGTGCGTTCGTGTTTTGGTGGAACTGGTCTTGCGCTATCTTTGCGGATCATTTTTATAGTGGCCAAATAGGAAAAACACTAGCCGCAATTCTAACAGCTAGTGTTTGCAAAAGGAAACAGTTTTTACCTGTTTAGTCTGACGGCTGCGCCAGGTGGCATTGTAAGTGCGAACGAAAACGCGGGGAAAGTGGTTTTCTGTTTGGTCGGAACAGTCGCACTTTTGTCTGGTTCTGGCGCGCTCGCTGGCGGCGGCGGATCGCGTTTGACGGCGCAGACGTAATGGGCTTTCCCTTCCGCCTTCTCAGAAACCACAATTTCAGTGGTGGCAAATCGATGGCCGCAGGCGCTGTTCATGCACTGGCGGCGGCGCCGCTGGCCATAGTCTCGACTGTCCAGCACTCGCGTTTTAATCCCACATTTCGGACAAAGCATTTTTTCACTCGCTTACGGGTATCTTGCTGGTTAGATGGTGGCCGCCGCAGAACTCGCACTGGTAGGCACGGCGCGGCTTGCCCTGCTTCCCATATTCGGCCTGAATGCCCAGCATCACGGCCACCGCCTGTTCTCGCGTCGCATAGCGGTCTTTCTTGCAAACCATCGAACCATCGCGCATGCGCCAGCCCACGATGCGCTGGCCCCATATGACGGTCACGGCACGCGATTCGCGGATCAGCTTGCGCATCGCCTTCGGGCCAAAGCCCTTGCGGTCCTTCGCTTCGCGCTCGATGCGCTGCCTTGCCCTTGAGAATTGCGCCGCATTCATTATGGCCGCCTTATGAAAGTGGTTTTCAGTGCTGCATTAATTGGTAATACGGATTGACTGGCTTGCCATTCTTCGCGTTATGCCGTGCCCGCACCAGCAGGCGATTCCGCGCGTAATAGCGTTTGCTGTCCTTCGATTTGTCCGCCTTCGTGCGCTTCGGTTCTGGCTTATCCTCGCCAGGACCGAAGCGGAACACGGGCGCCCACTTGCCCTTGATTTCGAAATGGCGCTTCCAGCCAGCGATATGCGCGCGGCCTTCCTTATGGGCGCGCTTCAGGTGATAGTCCACCGTGTTGCGGTGCATGCGCTGTTCATCGGCCATATCGCCCGCCGTGCTGTCGCCGCAGCGCAGCAATTCCATAAGGTAGTCGCGCGTGGATTGCATCACGCCCCCGTGGAACCGAAGCCACCAGCCCCGCGTGCCGTTTCCGTCAGTTCGTCAGCCAGGACGAATTGGACGGCAGGCACGGGCAGAATCATGGCCTGGGCGATGCGGTCGCCGGTTCGAATGTAGTTCGCGCGCGGCTCGCCGTCAGCCCGCAGGCTCACCATTAGTTCTCCCCGATAGTCACTATCGATGATGCCAACACAATTCGATAGACGGATGGCGTCTTTAAACCCATGCCCGCTTCGGCTGTACACCATCAGCGCGAAGCCTTCCGGAACTTCGAACGCCAGGCCGGTTCGAAAAATAGCGGCGTGCCTGTCTGTCGGATGCGGTTTGAATTTGTCGGCATCGACAGCGCACAAATCAAAGCACGCAGCGCCTGCGCTGGCCAGCTTCGGAACCACCGCTGCATCATGCAGCTTTTTGATTTTCACTCGCATCATTTCGTTTGCTATCCCAAATTTCCAGAACCCGTTTTTCAACGGCGCTTTTATGTTCGAACCCGTGTATATGCCCCAGGCGCCATAGTTCATGGTGGCGCCGTGGCTTCGTCGGCAGCGCCAGGACATATTCCGCATCGCGCTGCACGTTACCGCTTACCAGCCTGGTGGGCGTCGGCCCGAAGTCGGCAGCGGGTCGCTGCGCGCGATTGCGTTTCATAGCCCTAACGTCCGCTTCGCATCTGCTACGCTGCGCCACACATCGGCTTTTCCGCCGTGGCGGTTGATGGCATCCAGAAAGGCCCGCTGCTGCTTCGAAACCCGCCCGTCTTTCGTCTTGCACTCGCCAGCCAGGAAGCGCAGGAACTGCTGGCCCACCATTTCGGGCGTGATGGTCACGAACTCGCCGCCGAACAGGTCGGAGAACCCAGGCGGAAGGCCCGTATCGAACGGGCGCGGGTTGCGAATCAGAATCGAACCATCGGGCAGGCGGTGGATATCACCAGTCCAGCCGCGACCAACGTTCGCGCGGAACAGCAGGCAATGGCCTGCCAGTTCGTTGCGGATGCTGTTCTGGATGCCGTGCTCAGTCACGCTGCGCTTTCCTCGCTAAGTTCGCCCTGGCTGGCTGCCTGGGCTTTCGCTGCGGCCTTTTCGGCCTGGCGGGCGCGCTCGTTGCGGATCAGTTCGGCGGCCTTCAACACTTCCAGCATCGTGCCCGCGTCGATTTCGATTTTGTCGCCAGCGTGCTGGGCTGGGTCTTTCTCTGCGCGGGCCAGGACGGCGCGCTGGGCCTTCGTCAGCGAACTGGAAACGAACGAAACGCACTGTTCCACTTCGTCCACGACCGTGCGCGGCAGCGCTTTGGGCTTCAGGTCGCCTTCTTTCACGCGGCCACCGCCTGCGGCCTTCACCTTGCCCGCGATTTCGGCGCCTGCTTTCTCGCCGTGCTTGCGGACAATTTCGATGGCTGCCGTGGCGCTCACCTTGCCTTCACGGACCATCTGTTGAACGTCGTGATTCGCGTTCGCCAGAATCAGCATTTGTTCCACGTGCGGACGGCTGCGGCCGATTTTTTCCGCGATTTCGGCGGGCTTCAGGCCGAAGGCAGCCAGGCGCTTATAGCCTTCCGCGCGCTCCAAATCGGTCAGCTTGCGCGACTCGTTCGAAGTCATGATGCGCGTCAAGCGGTCCACATCGTTTCCGGTGAAGGTGATAACGTCCACCCACACTTCGCCTTCCTTGTCTTGCAGCGGCGCACCCATTTCCACGGCGCGCTTTACCGCACGCGTGCGGCGGTGGCCGTCTACGATCCACACCCCGCCTTCGTCGCGGATGCGAACTTCGATGGGCGGATACATGCCGCCGCTGGCAATGTATGACGCCAGGCGCTCGATGCCTTCCTGGAAAGTCTCACCGTTTTCATCGATGGCGTTTTCGTCGCGCAGGTTGAAACCAGGCTGTTCGTGAATTTCGTCCAGCTTGATGCGGTATGCGTTGACGCGTGCCGCCGTGCCTTCAGCGAGCAAATCACGGTAACTTTTTTGCTTCGTTGCCATCGTTAGTTCTCCTAGTGTTAGGCCGCTTCGGCCCATCGGTCGCGAAAATCTGCATCGCCTGGGTATCTGCCGGAACCGTCTGGACGCTTCCAACAGTAGTAACTGCCCTGGCGATGCCAAAAGTGGTAACCGGAACAAGTGCAGGCCATCGCGCGCGTGTTCCGTTTTTGCATCCACGCATCGATGCGGTAATTGCGTGTTCCGCAGGATTCGCAGGCGGGCTGGGTTTCATACTCCCCAGGGCGCTTGCGTAAAACCCGCCGTTTTTCGCAATGCCTGCATCGGACATGGAAGCGCGCCATATTAGCGGTGAAGCACGAAATCCAGAATGGGGCCACTGCACAGAATCAACCCCAGCACGCAGCCGCCAATCCATTCGAAAGCCACTTTCTTAAACATTTTTAGCATCCCCCGATGCGTTTGCGGTTCGAAGATGGCCAGGGCGAAGCACGCCAGCGCGGCAAGTAAACAGCCCAGCAGCACGTGGAAAATCATGAAATCCCCCTAGCCATTCGTTATATTAACTGTTTCCAAAAGCAAACACAAGCAGTTTATGTAGCAGCCTGTTGTTTCCCACCCAAAGCCTTACGCCACGGGCTATTTGAGAATTTTTTGTGCGCCCAGCCGACCGGGTTTTTATAGCCGCGCTTTGAACCCAGCGCGATAAGTGCGCCCAGGTCTTTCGCTTCGGCTTCCTCGCGCTTCAGTTCGGCGCGGATGCGGCGCTTATCGGCTTCCGTGACTTCCTGCAATTCGCCATCGTCGGCATCGGGTAAGCGCGCTTCAGCGAACAGGCGCTTACCGCAGGACGGGCATTGTTCTGGAAGCGGGCGGCGGATTTGCATGAAACAGTGGTCGCACGTAATGGGCGGTGGCGGGCCTTCCGGTTTCTTCCCGCCCTTGCCTTTCTCGCGGCCTTCCAGGCTCCATTCCCGCTCGTCATCAGGGAAGCCGTGGCGCGACGTGTTGCCCGCGTGGTCTAGGATGATGGCGATTTTCGCCAGCGCAGGGCGCAGGGCGCGGCCCACCATTTGCAGGAACAGGGAAAGGCTTTGCGTGGGTCGCATCAGCATCACGCAATCAATCGTCACATCGCAGCCCGCGATGGATGCCAGGTCGAAACCTTCCCCAAACAGGTCCACATTGCACAGGACCAGGATTCGCCCCGCTGCATAGTCCTGGATGATTCTTTTCCGCTCGCCCTTCGGCGTGCCTCCGTCCAGGTGCGCCGCCGCGATGCCCGCCAGGTTGAACTGGTCCGCGATGTGTTTGCTGTGCGCGATGGTCACGGCAAAAACCACCGTCCGCATGCCGTTCGCGTGCCTGCGCCAGTGCGCGATGGCGTCGCCAGTCAGCTTAGGCTTATCCATACGGGCTTCGGCATCGCCCTTGGCGAAATCGCCCATCGATTTTTTCGCGCCCTTCATATCGGGCGCATGCGGCGCATAAACGCGGTACTGCGACAGAAAGCCGTTTTCGATCAGCCAGGCGACAGATGGCCCCATTACCATCACATCGAAGAAATCGCCCAGGCCGGTGCCGTCCAGGCGCCAGGGCGTCGCGCTTAGGCCAATATGCTTGGCGTTCGGCCAGGCGGCCTGCACAAGCTGCCAGCCCTTCGCGCCCATGTGGTGGCATTCATCCCAGATAGCCACTTTCGGTTCTTTCACGACCATTAGGCGCGTCTTCAATGTGTCGATGCTGCACACATTCACCAGCGCATTGCCGTTCATCGGCATGCCGCTGGCCACGAACCCGTGATGTACGCCGAACTTATGAAACGTCTTCGACGTGCCTTCCACCAGTTCCGCGCGGTGGCATATGAAATTGACCGTTCCGCCGCGCTGCTGCGTGGCGTCCGCGATGAAAGTGGCTAACGCCGTCTTACCGGAACCCGTGGCCGATTGGATCAGCACGCGCCGATGCGTGCGCAGCGCATCACGCGCGCGCTGCACTAGCACTTCCTGATAATCGCGAAGCTGAACCGCCACCGTGTTGCCCCTAAACAACGAACTGAAGTAATTATGACCGATTTCCACAAGTTCGGTCATAATTACCGAATAGGTCAGGAATGCTCGTTGTAAAGTCGCAACTTGTAAAAAAATGTTTTGCGGGTGTTGACCTATGGAAACATAAATCACACAATTAGGCATCCGCTAAACGATTCACACAGAATTTTTTACCGGGCGCCACATTCTGGTGAAACATCAAAATGCGGCCTGGAATCAAAGATGGCTTGACAAACGCGGAATATCATGGCGGCCCTGGCGTTTCCAAATCCCTGCTGGATTTGATCGCGCGAAGCCCCGCCCACATGAAAGCCGCGCTGGATCGCCCGCCCGAAGAACGAACGCCAACGGCAGCGCAGGCCATAGGAACGGCCTTCCATGCGCTGGTTTTGGAACCTGGCGTGTTCGCGAAGGAATACACCCTGGGCCTGCGGCGGTCGGACTATCCCGAAGCGGTGGACGATAAGGAAGTTCTGGTGGGCATGGTCGCCGCACTGAACGCCACGCGGCAGCCGAAGCTGGCCACCACGGGCAGCAAGCAGGAACAGATTGAACGAATTCGGGCGGCGGCAAACTGGGCGAATCCGGAAAACCTGGACGAAATGAAGGGCGCGGAACTAAAGAATTTGATTGAAACGCTGAACAAGGAACGTACAGGACTCCTATCAGTCAGCGGCAGCACGGAACAGCTTGCGGAAACGCTCCGCGCGAACGGTAAGCCCGTTACGCTGTGGCGCGATTTGAAGGCCGAATGGGAACGCAACAATGGCCACCGCACCGTGTTGAGCGCGGAAGAATGGGACCAACTCCACGCGATGCGTGATGCGGTGATGGCTCACCCGAAGGCGGCGGCGCTGCTTTCGAAGCCAGGCAAGGCGGAACAATCTGTGTACTGGCACGATGCCGTTACTGGCGTGCTGTGCCGATGCAGGCCGGACTACTTGACCGATGACGATTACTTAATCGATCTGAAGTCAACGGAAGACGCCAGCCCGGAAGAATTTGCGAAGTCAGTGGCGAACTATCGCTATCACGTCCAGCATCCGTTTTATTGGGATGGCTTGACGGCAGTAGGCAGGAAGCCCCGCGCGTTTGTGTTCATCGCATGCGAAAAGAAAGCGCCATATGCGGTCGGCGTGTACGTGCTCGATGCGGCGGCGGTGGAACTCGGACGGATGCAGTACAGCAGGGATTTGGCGGTATATGCGGAATGCTTGGCATCGGGACAGTATCCCGCCTATAGCGAACGCATCGAACATTTGGCATTGCCTGGCTGGTATCTGAACAGCCGCGCACAACAGCTTGCAGCATAAGGACTCCTAAAAAGTGGCTATCAAATTTGAACTGGCGGAACGCGAAGGCGCGCGCATCGTCATCGGCCTGGCTGGCGTGAGTGGCAGCGGGAAAACGCGCACGGGCCTGGAACTCGGCCACGGGCTGGTCCGTGGCGACACGTCGAAAATCGGCTTCGTCTGCACGGAAAACCGCCGTGGCCGCCTGTTCGCCCGCGTGCTGAAAGATGCGGACGGCAACGTGAAAAAGTTTTTCATTCACGATTTATATGCGCCGTTCTCGCCGCAGCGATATATCGACGTGATCGAAGGCGCGGCCAATGCCGGGTTCGAAGTGCTGATTATCGACAGCATTTCGCACGAATGGGAAGGCACGGGCGGATGCGAAGAAATCGCGAACCCGCCCGGTTCGAACCTGAAGATTTCGAAGTGGAACGACGCGAAGGCCGAACATAAGCGGTTCATGAACGCCCTGCTTTCGTCGCCCATGCACATCATCGCCTGCATGCGTGCTCGCGAGAAAACGAAGATGGAGCGCGTCAACGGGAAAACGGAATACGTGCCGCAAGGCATCCAGCCGATTTGCGAAAAGAACTTCCCGTTCGAACTGACGGTTTCCATCATGATGCACGACGGCGGCAAGCAGCGCGAAGTGCTGAAAAGCCATCCTGATCTGGAAGCCATCGTGGGCACGGTCGGCTGGCACAAAGGCTTCCTGGGCTATGAACACGGCGCGGCTATCCGCGAATGGATCGACGGCGGCAGCCAGGTGGATGCAGAAGCGCAGCGCGCCCGCGACAGCCTGCAAATGGTCACGGAAAAAGGGCTGGCCGAACTTCAGAAAGCATGGCTGGCGCTCCCCGCGAAAATCCGCAAGGCCATCAATGCGGACGGCAAATGTCCCGAAAGTCTGAAGAATAGCGCGGC
>NZ_FCNX02000030.1 GCF_001544835.2 Caballeronia fortuita
GCCGATGATAGTGCGGATTCCCGTGTGAAAGTAGGTAATCGTCAGGCTCCTCATGCTCCAAACAAAAACCCCACCCCACAAAGGTGGGGTTTTTGCGTTGGGGTGGCGAAATTCGCTGTCTGAAACCCGTCTTTCTTCCTAGCTTTTCCTCTCATTCCACCCCCACGTTGCTTACCCTCCGCCTCAAAATACTGTATAAATATACAGTAAAACCAGAGGCCTTCGAGTGCTCGTACCCTGAGCAGGCCCTTGCATTCGCGCTGACGGGGGAAACACATGGGTGCCGCACTTTCATTGCTCGACATCGGGCTGACGTCGCATCTGCAACGCCAGATCTGGCAAGGCAGCCCGATCGACGATCCGGAGTCGAACATCGTCTCGAGCGGGTTTCGGGCGCTTGATCTGGCCTTGCCTGGTGCAGGCTGGATGCCCGGCACTGTCACCGAACTGCTGATCGAAGAGAGCGGCGTCGGCGAAATCAGACTGCTCGCGCGAACGATCCGGGAACTGACAGCAAGCAAAGGCCGCTCCGTCATCTTCGTCGCGCCGCCGTGGAAGCCCAATCTGGCCGCGCTTCGGACGATGAACATCGCGGTGAACAAGCTCGTGTGGGTCAAAGCGCCCGAGGATCAGGTGCTCTGGGCAGCGGAACAGTCGCTGAAGCAGGAAGGCATCGGCGCGGTGCTGATCTGGCTACCGCAAGTGCGTTCCGATGCCCTCAGAAGGCTTCAGGTGGCGGCTCAGGAAGCGCAGTCGCTGGCTTTTCTGTTCCGTCCGCTCAAAGCGGCGAAGCAGTCGTCCGCAGCGCCGTTGCGTATGGTCTGCAAGCCGATACTTCCCGCCAACGCGCAGACGATGAACCGTCGCGAATGGATGCAGGCCGTCATGCTTGAAATCGACATCATCAAGCGGCGTGGTCCATTGCTTGGCAAGCCGTTGCAATTGAGCTTGCCACTGCAGATGCCTGCTCTGCCCGAACATATTCGTCGTGAGCATCAGGCAAGGAAAGCACGAGAGGTCAAACATGTTGTGGATAGCGGTGACATTGCCGCTTTTATCGCTCGAAGCCGTCAGGCCGCCTTCGATGCCCTCAGCGCCGGCGAACTCGACATCGCCTGGAGCGAGCTCGACGGCGAATGACGATATCGATCAGCCATGCTTCGCGCTCGCCGATCACGCACGCATCCTGATGCCCGATCTCGTCGCGTTTCGGCTCGGCGTGCGGCCCGGCAGCACGCGTTCGCATGCGTTCGCGCTGGCGCCGCAACTGACGCTGCTCGCCGTCGACATTCGCAAGGAGCAGAGCGCGCTCGAAGCCGTGGCACTAGCGCTGCTCGCGTTCACGCCCAAGGTCGTGCTCGCGCATGCGAATACCGTGCTGCTCGAAGTCGGCGCCAGTATGCGGCTCTTCGGCGGATTGCGCGCGTTGCTGTCCAAGGTGACATCGACGGTGAAGGGGTGCGGTTTCACCTCGCGCATGGGCTGCGCGCCGACGGCGTGGGGCGCGTGGCTGCTGGCGCACGCGCGCACGCGCCGGGTCGCGCGGCGCGTGCGTATCGTGAAAGAGACGACGCTCGTATACGTACTCGATAATTTGCCCGTCTCGCTCATCCCGTCGGCGCATTCACACGGCAATGCGTTCGAGCAGATCGGCTGCGCGACGCTCGCCGACTTGCGCCGTTTGCCGCGCAAGGGCGTCGCGCGCCGGTTCGGGCAAGGCGTCCTCCAATGGCTCGCGCAAGCGTACGGACAGGCGCCCGATCCGCGCGAGGCCTTTTGCGCGCCGGCGTCGTTCGAAGCGCGACTCGAATTGCAGGCGCGCGTGGAAAGCGCCGAGGCGTTGTTGTTCGCCGCGCGCCGGCTGGTGCTGCAGCTCGCCGGCTGGCTTTGTGCGCACCATGCGGCGGTCAGCGAATTTTCGCTCTTGCTTGAACACGAACTGGCCGCGCGTCACGCGCCAAAAACGTCGACGTTCAAAGTGGCGTGGGCCGTGCCGACGCGCGAAGCCGACCACATCCTGTGGCTGCTGCGCGAGAAGCTGAATCAGACGACGCTCGCCGCGCCCGTCATCGAAATGAAGATTCTGGCCGACAAGGTCAGCGAGCATGCGCCGCCGCCCGACACCCTGTTTCCGATGCCCGGTTCCGACGGCGAGTCGATGGCGCAACTGCTCGAACGTCTGAGCGCGCGGCTCGGCGCGGAGAATGTCGTGCAACTGGTCGCGCGCGACGATCACCGGCCCGAAGCGGCGATGACGGTCGAGGCCTATAAGTCTGCGAGCGACACGAAGCCCAAGCGCGGTAAAAAGACGCCGAAGACGCCAATGGCAAAGCCAGAAGCAGAACCCGAAGTGCAAACGGAGTCAGACGAACCGCTCGAACTTCCCGATCTCGCCGTGCCTCAGCAGCCGCGTCCGTCGTGGATACTCGAGATGCCGCAAAAACTGATGCTGCGCAACGAGCGGCCGTTTTATCGACGTCCGCTGAAGCTGATCAGCCGGACCGAGCGCATCGAGGCCGGATGGTGGGACGGCAACGGCGTCCAGCGCGATTACTACGTCGCCGCAGACGATCGCGGGCGCATGTTCTGGCTTTATCGCGAACGTCTCACGGGCGACTGGTTCCTGCACGGTTTTTTCGGATGATGCGCGATGGATGATCTGAGCGACATCATCGGTCTGGACGATGACAGTGCGTTTCCCGGCGCGATGTCGGCGTCGGCGTTGCTGCCCGGATACGCCGAACTGCATTGCCTGAGCAATTTCTCGTTTTTGCGCGGCGCGTCGCATCCGCAGGAACTGGCGGCGGCCGCGCTCGAACACGGCTATTGCGCGCTCGCGATCACGGACGAATGTTCGCTCGCGGGCGTCGTGCGGGCGCATGCCGCGATCAAGGACATCGAAGCGAAGGCGAAAGCCGATGCCGAAGCCGCGCAGCGTGCCGGCGAACCGCCGCCCAAGAAGCAGGAACTGAAGCTGATCGTCGGCAGCGAACTGCATCTCACCGATGCCGACGGCGAGCCGTTCTGCACGCTCATCGCGCTCGCGACGAATCGCGCGGGCTACGGAAATCTGTCAGAGCTGATTTCGCACGCGCGCGCGCGTGCGCCCAAGGGCAGCTACCGGATCGGTCCGGAAGATTTCACCGATCCCGCCGCGTCATCCGATTCGGCGGACCTGCGCGGCGATGTCGCGCATCTGAAGCATTTGCCCGATTGCCTGCTGATTCTCGTGCCGCAGCGCGCAGCGACGCTCGCCGATACGCTCGATCGCGCGCACTGGCTGGCCGGTTTCGCCGCGGGCCGCGCGTGGCTTGCGCTCGAACTCTGGCAGGACGGCAGCGACGACGAGCGGCTCGCTTCGTGCCGTGTGATTGCGCAGGCGAGCGGATTGCCGCTCGTCGCGGCAAGCGGCGCGCTGATGCACGCGCGCTCGCGCAAGCCGTTGCAGGATACGCTCACCGCGATTCGCCTGAACCGTCCGCTCGCCGAATGCGGTTATGCGCTCGAAGCGAACGCGGAGCGGCATCTGCGCACGCGGTTGCGCATCGGCGCGTTGTATCCGAAAGAGGCGATCCGGGAAACGCTGAAGGTGGCCGCTCGCTGCACCTTCTCGCTCGACGAGCTCAAGTACGAGTATCCCGAAGAACTGGTGCCGCCCGGCGAGACGCCCGCGAGTTATTTGCGCAAGCGGGTGATCGCGGGCGCGCTGCAACGCTGGCCTAACGGCATGGATGCCGAGACGATCGGTCTCATCGAAAAGGAACTGGCGCTCGTCGCGAAGCTGGGATATGAGAAGTACTTTTTGACGGTCTACGACATCGTCGCGTTTGCGCGCAGCAGAGGAATCCTTTGTCAGGGGCGCGGCTCGGCGGCGAATTCGATCATCTGCTATTGCCTGTTCATCACAGAGCTCGATCCTGTCCGGATGGGCCTTTTGATCGAGCGCTTCATCTCGCACGCGCGCAACGAGCCGCCCGATATCGACGTCGATTTCGAGCATCAGCGGCGCGAGGAAGTCATCCAGTACATCTATCGGAAGTACGGGCGGCATCGCGCGTCGCTGGCGGCGTCGCTCATCACGTATCACACGCGCAGCGCGCTGAAGGATGTCGGCCGTGCGCTCGGGCTCGATGCGTCGCTGATCGAGCGTATCGGCAAGTCTCAGCAATGGTGGGACGGGCCGTCGGCGGTGGCGGGTTATCTGCGCGAAGCGGGCTTCAGCGACGATTCGCACGTCACGAAGCATCTGATCCGCCTTACGCGCGAGTTGCGCGGTTTTCCGCGGCATCTGTCGCAGCACGTCGGCGGTTTCGTGATCGCGCGGGAACGCTTGTCGCGGCTCGTGCCGATCGAAAACGCCGCAATGAAGGACCGCTGCGTGATCCAGTGGGACAAGGACGACATCGATCAGCTGAAGCTTCTGAAAGTGGACGTGCTTGCGCTCGGCATGCTTTCGGCGATCCGTCGCGCGCTCGAATTCGTCGCGCTGCGGCGTGGCGTGCCGGGCTTCGGGCTGTCGCATATTCGCCGCGAGGATAAAGCCGTCTATGAGATGTGCTGCCGCGCGGACACCATCGGCGTGTTTCAGATCGAGTCGCGCGCGCAGCAGAGCATGCTGCCGCGCTTGCGGCCCAATAAGTATTACGACCTCGTGATCGAAGTGGCGATCGTGCGGCCCGGTCCGATTCAGGGCGGCATGGTGCATCCGTATCTGCGCCGAAAGCAGGGACTGGAGGACGAGGAATATCCGAAAGAGGAATTGCGCCCGGTGCTCGGCCGCACGCTCGGCGTGCCGATCTTTCAGGAGCAGGTGATGAAGCTCGCGATGGTCGCGGCGGGCTACACGGCGGAACAGGCCGATCAGTTGCGCCGCGCGATGGCCGCGTGGCGCCGCGGCAGTCATCTGGAAAAGTATCAGGCCGATCTCATGCAAAGGATGCTCGCGCGCGGCTACGAGCACGACTTCGCCGCGCGCGTGTGCAAGCAGATCGAGGGTTTCGGCGAATACGGCTTTCCGGAGAGTCACTCGGCAAGCTTCGCGCTGCTCGTCTATTTCAGCGCGTGGATCAAGCGTTACGAGCCCGCGGCGTTTCTGGCCGGCCTGCTGAACAGCCAGCCGCTCGGTTTCTATTCGCCGTCGCAACTCGTGCAGGACGCGCGGCGTCACGGCGTGCCGGTGTTCGCGCCCGATGTTTCCCTGAGCGATTGGGAGTCGGTGCTGGAGGCGCGCTCGGGCGACGGTGCGCGCATCGTGTTCGATGCCGGCAAGGAGCGGCGGCGTCAGCAGTTTTATGGCGCGGCGCCGTCGGGTAGCGTATTCCGGCGGACCGTGCAACGCGCGGCGCGCAGACTCAGAGAGCGCGTCATGCTGGACGCGAGGCAATACGGAGCGAAAGGGCCGGGCGTGCGGATCGGGCTGCAACTGATCAAAGGCCTGCCGCAAGCGGCCGCCGAGCGGATCATGATCGCGCGCGCGCAAGCGCCGTTCATCGACGTGGACGATCTGACGCGCCGCGCTGCCTTGTCGCGCCGCGAACTCGAAGCGCTCGCCGCTGGAAACGCGCTTGCGAGCATCGCGGGGCACCGGCGTCAGGCGTGGTGGGCGGTCACCGCGCAGCAGCGCGCGCCCGAATTGCTGCGCGACGCGCCGATGAGCGAGACGCCGCTTTTGCTGCCGGAAGCATCGGAAGGGCGCGAAATCGTCGACGATTACGCGAGTCTCGGGCTCACGCTCAATCGTCATCCGCTCGCGCTGTTGCGCGGGAAGCTGTCGCGCATGCGCTTCAATACGGCCGCCGATCTGGCGCAGATCAGAAACGGACGCTTCGTGCGGGCGTGCGGCATCGTAACGGTACGGCAACGGCCGGGCACCGCCAACGGCACGATTTTCGTGTCGATCGAGGACGAAACGGGCGCGATCAACGTGATCGTCTGGCCGGGGCTCGTCGAGAAGCAGCGCAAAGTGTTGCTAGGGGCGTCGCTGCTCGGCGTGCACGGCGTCTGGCAAATGGATGGCGACGTGCGCCATCTGGTCGCGCAGCGGCTCGAGGACCACAGCGCTTTGCTTGGCCGCCTCGCCGCGCCGAGCCGCGATTTTCACTGAGGCGAGACGTCCGGATACTTCGCGAGCAGTCCGCCGATCGCGATGTCGAACGGCGTGCGCCGGCCGATGCCGAGCGCTTCGAGCCGCCCGGAATCGAGATGGCAGTCGCGTGGGCGCGGTGTCGCGTCGGTCGGCGTGAGCTGCGCGACGAGCTTCGCGTCCACCTTCAAGGCTCGCGCGATGCCTTGGGCGATATCGAATTTCGTCATCGGTTCGTCGCCGGACCATTGCGTGATGCCGGAGATCGTCGCGCCTTTCGCGCGATGCTCCAGCATGCCGCGGATCACGACTGCGACATCGGGCGTGAAGGTCGGATAGCGCGTCGCCCATGCGTCCATCGAGGCAGGTGGATTTGCCGGATCGGCGGACTTCACGATCGCGGGCGTCAGGCTCGTCACCGCCGATTCGTTCCATTCGCTGAACGGCCCGTAAAGCAGCGGCAGGCGCAGCACGCAGGACGACGGATCGCTCGCGAGCAGCGCGCGCTCGCCGTCGACCTTGCTTTTGCCGTAGGCGTTGAGCGGCGCGGGCGCGTCGCCGGGAGAATAGGGCGGCGACGTGCCGTCGAACACATAGTCGGTCGATATCGACAGCACCCACGCGCCGAGCGCGCGCGCCTCGCTTGCGATCACGCTCAGCGCATCGACGTTCAACGCGCGCGCGAGCGCCGGATCGTTCTCGCAGACGTCCGGACGCCGCTCCGCCGCCGCGACCACGATCGCGTCCGGCGCAAGTTCGCGAAGGAAGCCGCGCACGGCGTCGTGGTCGAGCAGGTCGAGTTTCACGCTGGCCGCGTCGGCGCGACTGCGGGCCGTGCGCACGACGCGCCAGTCGCGCGCGCCGGGCGCGCTGGCCAGTTCGGCTGCGACCGCGCGACCCAGCAATCCCGATGCACCGATGAGCGCGACGGTAAAACGTCCGTCCGCGCTCATGCAGCCCCGACGCCGACGACCGTATAGCCGGCCTCGTCGATGGCGTCCTTCAACGCCTCGTTCGATTGCGCGGACTCGACGGCGACCCGGCCGCGTTCCAGATCGACACGAACCCGCGCGTGCGGATCGATTTCCTGAATCGAGCGCGTCACGGCCGCGACGCAGTGCTGGCAACTCATGCCTTGAACTTCGAATTCGGTCATTGTGGTTTTCCTTGAAAGAGCTTCGATCAGCGTCATCGTATCCCTTCCCATCATGGGAAGGTGTAGAGTCGAGATGACATTTTTTCAGGAGCGAACGATGAATATCGGTGAAGCGGCCCGCGCTTCGGGCGTGACGGCGAAGATGATCCGCTATTACGAGAGCGTCGGACTGCTCAATCCGCTCGGGCGCACGTCCTCGGGATATCGCGTCTATGGCGACCAGGAGGTCCATGCGCTGCGTTTCGTGCGGCAGGCGCGCAGGCTCGGGTTTCTCGTCGACGATATCCGCAAGCTGCTGGCCTTGTGGCAAGACCGCTCGCGCGCGAGCGCCGAAGTGAAAACGATCGCGCTCGAACACGTTACGGAACTGAACCGGCGAATCGCGGAATTGACGGAAATGCGCGACACGCTGTCACATCTGGCGAATCACTGTCACGGCGATGCACGACCCGATTGCCCGATTCTGGACAAGCTGGCGCAGTAAAAGCACTTGATTGGTGCGAATATCAAGGGTGAAAGCCGGCGCAACTAAGCTTCATCCGAGAAAACAGTGAGTTACAGCAGTTATCTCTCTGCACCATTCCGAAACCGAATGCACAGTATTCAAGCAATTCACTACCACGCGTGGCGCGTTCTCCTCTATAATCCGGGTATTCCCTAACGCGGGTAATCCCTGACCCGAAACGCCAGGGATCTTTTGAAGACCTTGGAGAACATCATGTTTGCATTTCTGATCGAAAAACTGAGCATTTGGTTCGAAGCCGCCGAGCAACGCCGCCGCGAAGCGTACCTTGCGCAATCGACGGACATCGTTCAGCTCGAACAGCGCATCCGCTCGCTCGAATCGAACGGCTATAACGCATAAGCGTTTCGTTCTGGCGTCGAGAACGTCGAACGTGAAAGTTGAAAAGCCCCGCATTGCGGGGCTTTTGCTTTGGTGCGCCGTGTTCAGCCGCCAGCCTCAGTGCGCACGCGGATGCTGTTCGAGCCACTGCTTCATGAATGCGATTTCCTTGTTCTGTGCCGCGACGATCTCTCTCGCCAGCTTGCGCAGCTTCGCGTCCTTCCCGTACTTCAGTTCGACTTTCGCCATTTCGACCGCGCCCCGATGATGCGGAATCATGTGCGCGACGAAATCGCGATCGGCGTCGCCCGTGTACTCGATGCTCGACATGCCCGACATCATCTTCTGATCGGCAGCCTGGAACGCGGCGGTCGACGAAACATCCGTGGGGTTCGGCGCGTGCTGCTCCATGTTCATGCCGGGCATCGCATCGCTGGCAGGCGCCGCGCTCTGTGCGATCGCGCTTGCGCTGCAAAGCGTGGCGAGGATGACGAGCGCGATTCTAATTTTTTTCATCGTATCTCCTGTGAAAAGAACGGTTCGAGGCGGGTTCCATGTGCCGGAGCGCCTAGCCTAAAGCTTGCCATCGGGGTAAGGTAAAGCCGTTTCGTCTACACAAAGAGACCGCGATGCAAGTCCAGATCAACCGCACGACGAATACTCGCCTCGCCGGACGCGCCGCGCGGAACGTGCGCCTTTGCATCGCGCTTGCCGCAGCCTTCATCGGCTGGCAAGCGGCATACGCCAAACCGGGCGGCGAGCCGCTCGTGCTCGATACGCAAACCGGCATTCACAGCGGCGTGAGTGGTACCGTGCTCCAGAGCGGGCCGCTCGGAGGCCCGGGCATGGTGCCGATGGCGACGCTGCCGGGCATTCAGCAGGCGGACCCGCCGATCGTCGTTTCGCCTTACGTCGAATATTCGAGCGGACAAGGCGCTGCGCCCAGTCAGCCCAGTCAACCCGGACAGCCCCGCGGTACGCGGCCGAGAGTCTCGCGCACGCCGCATCCGTGAGTCCGCCTGGCTCAGTCCGCGCGATGTTCCAGCTTAAACGACGCGTTGTCGTCCTCGCCCAGCGCGTCGACGAGATAGGGCAGTAACGCTTTCAGATCCTTCGCCAGCGTGTAAGGCGGATTGAGCACGAACATGCCGCTGCCGAAGAGGCCGAAGCCGTCCGTCGGCGGTTTTCTCACGGTCAAGGCCGCATGTAGCCAGCCCTTCGGCTGAATGGCCTTGAGCTGATCGGCGAAACGCTGCGACTCCAGGCGCGTGACGATCGGATACCAGACCGCATAGGTACCCGTCGCGAAGCGCTTGATGCTCTCCTCAAGACAGTCGAGCGTGCGGGCGTAGTCGCGCTTGTCCTCATACGACGGGTCGATCAGCACGAGCGCGCGGCGCGGCGGCGGCGGAAGCAGTGCCTTGATGCCGTCGAAACCGTCGCCTTCGTAGATCATCGCGCGCCGGCCGGCATCGCGGAAATTGTGGCTCAGCACGTCGATCTCCGTGCTGTGCAGCTCGAACAGGCGCATGCGATCCTGCTCGCGCATCGTGCGCCAGGCGAGATAGGGCGAGCCGGGATAGAAGCGCAGATCGCCATCGGGATTCAGCGCCTTCACTTCGTCGACGTAGTCGGCGAGAAGCGTGGGCAGATCGTCACGGTCCCAAAGCTTGCCGATGCCCGTTTCGAACTCGGCGGTCTTCGTGGCGAAGCCTTCGGTGAGCGAATAGACTCCTGCGCCCGCGTGCGTGTCGATGTACCAGTACGATTTGTCCTTCTGACCGAGATAGCGAAGCATCTGGATGACGATCGCGTGCTTCAGCACATCGGCGTGATTGCCCGCGTGAAAGGCGTGACGGTAACTGAGCATGGCAGGAGGCCCGCGACGGGCGCAAAAACGGAAAGGAAAAGCTGCGGCGCAAGGGCGCTTATTCTAGCCGACACCGTCTTGCGCATTACCTTCATGCACAATAGCCGCTCCCGGGCAGTCACGAACAGTCGGCCGATCGGCATAGGCATTCTTAGATTTCGCCCGACTCGTCCTATGCCGAACAGATAGCTTGATGACCGCGCCGATGGATGTTGTCATACACCCGATGTCTTCCACAGGATAGGAGGTTTGCATGTCATCAAACGGTAAGCTCGACGGCAAGACCGCGGTCGTAACGGGCGCGGCGAGCGGCATCGGCCGCGCGATCGCATTCACGCTTGCCGGCGCGGGCGCGGCGGTCGCTATCGCGGATCTGAATCAGGCGGGCGCGGACGCGGTCGCGGAGGAAATTCGCGGCAAGGGCGGCAAGGCAATCGGCATCGCGATGGATGTCACGAACGAAGACGCGGTCAATCGAGGCATCGATCGCGTGGCGTCGGAACTCGGTTCGGTGGATATTCTCGTGTCGAACGCGGGCATCCAGATCGTCAATCCGATCGAAAACTACGCCTACGCCGACTGGAAAAAGATGATGGCGATCCACGTCGACGGCGCTTTCCTCACCACCAAGGCTGCGCTGAAGCACATGTACAAGGACGATCGCGGCGGCGTCGTGATCTACATGGGCTCGGTGCATTCGCATGAAGCGTCGCCGCTCAAGTCGGCATACGTGACCGCGAAGCACGGCTTGCTCGGTCTCGCGCGCGTGCTCGCGAAGGAAGGCGCGAAGCACAACGTGCGCTCGCACGTCGTCTGTCCGGGCTTCGTGCGCACGCCGCTCGTCGACAAGCAGATTCCCGAGCAGGCGAAGGAGTTGAAGATCAGCGAGGAGGAAGTCGTCAAGCGCGTGATGCTGGGCGGCACGGTCGACGGCGTGTTTACCACCGTCGAGGACGTCGCGCAGACCGTGCTCTTTCTCTCCGCGTTCGAAACGGCGGCGCTGACCGGTCAATCGTTCGTCGTGAGTCACGGCTGGTTCATGCAATAAGGGAGAAGACGCGGGATGTCGGACATCGAGAACCAGGAAGCCGTGCCAGAAGGGCGCGCGGGAATTCGCGAATCGGCCGCGCGCAACGAAGCCGCCAAGAGCCAGTCTCGCATCCACTTGCCGCCCTACGAGACGATCGCGCTGATGCTTCAGGGCGGTGGCGCGCTCGGCGCTTATCAGGCGGGCGTGTATCAGGGGCTGCATGAGGCGGATATTCATCCGAACTGGATCGCCGGTATCTCGATCGGCGCGCTCAACACGGCGATCATCGCGGGAAATGCGCCCGAGCATCGCGTAGCGCGCCTGCAGGAATTCTGGGAGACGATCTGCCAGCCCGCGTACGGCTTCCCGCTGCCGGCGTTCGTCGAACGCGCGCTGTTCGATTCCGCCGATGAAATTCGCAAGGCGTTCACCGCAATGCAGGCGGTCGGCGCGCTCGTCGAAGGGCAGAAGGGCTTCTTCGTCCCGCGCTTTCCCACGCCGTCGCCGATCACATCGAGCACGCCGCAAACCGCGAGCTACTACGACACCACGCCGCTCAAAGCCACGCTCGAGCGTCTTTGCGACTTCGATCGCATCAACTCCGGCGAGACGCGCGTGTCAGTCGGCGCGGTCAACGTCGCGACGGGCAACTTCGCGTATTTCGACAACACGCAGATCCGTTTGCGCGCCGAGCATTTCATCGCGTCGGGTGCGCTGCCGCCGGGCTTCGCGGCAGTGGAGATCGACGGACAGTTCTACTGGGACGGCGGTCTCATGTCGAACACGCCGCTCTACGAGATCGCGCAGGCGACGCCGCGGCGCGACACGCTCGCCTTCCAGGTCGATCTTTGGAGCGCGCGCGGACCGGTGCCCGACAGCATCGTCGACGTGATGGGGCGCATGAAGGACGTGCAGTATTCGAGCCGCACGCGTCTCGTCACGGATCAGATGCAGCGCTCGCAGCGCTACCGCAACGTGTTGCAGCACGTGCTCGATCTCGTGCCCGAAGATGTCCGCAAGAGCGACGAATGGTGCAGGCTCGCCGCCGATCTCGCGTGCTCGAAGCGCTACAACATCATCCATCTCATTTATCGGCACAAGGAATACGAGGGCCACTACAAGGACTATCAGTTCGGTTTCTCGACTATGCGCGAGCACTGGGAGAGCGGACTCTCCGACATGCGGCGCACGCTCGCGCACCGCGACTGGCTCGACATGCCGAACGGCGAATCGCGCTTCGTCACCCACGACATCCATCGCGACGAGCGATGACGCGTTCCACACGACGTAATGACCCGGTCGGGCGGGAATTTGTGCCTCTTTGTATAATTCGGGACGCATTCCGGTGCTGTTACTGACGACGCCGGGCACTACGACTTTTCCGGCTTCCGATGAACTCGATCGCGGTCTGCTTCGTCTGTCTTGGCAACATCTGCCGTTCGCCCAGCGCGGAAGCTGTGCTGCGCGAACTCGTCGAGCGCGCGAAGCTGGCTGAGCGGATCATCATCGACTCGGCTGGCACTGGCGACTGGCATATCGGCGAGGCTCCGGACGAGCGCGCCCAGAAGGCTGCGAAAAAACGCGGCTACGACCTGTCGATGCTGCGCGGCCGGCAGATCGCCGCCGACGACTTCGCGCGCTTCGATCTTCTCATCGTCATGGACGACGCCAACTGGACCGCCCTGACGGAAGTCTGTCCGCCCGAGCATCGCTCGAAGATTCGCCTGCTGATGGAGTTCGCCACGCGCGACGACAGCCGCGTCGTCGTCGATCCCTATTTCGGCGGCGACGAAGGCTTCGAAAAAGTGCTCGATCAGTGCGAGGACGCTTGTGCGGGTCTGCTGAAGGCGCTACGCGTCCAATTGAACTGCCTGAGCGCGCCAGCGGGCGGCAGGCGCCATCCGCGAGAAAAATCCCATTAAAAAGCTACTTATCTCGTCCCGAATACTTGACTAAAACTGTGGGATATTTATACTTGACGAAAATCATCGAGTATTAGCGTTAGCCCCCAATTATGAGACTCACCACGAAAGGCCGTTTCGCCGTCACGGCGATGATCGACCTGGCATTGCGCCAGGAGCAGGGCCCGGTGACGCTGGCAGGCATCAGTCAGCGCCAGCGCATCTCGCTTTCCTACCTCGAACAGCTCTTCGGCAAGCTGCGGCGGCATGAGATCGTCGAATCGGTCCGCGGGCCGGGCGGCGGCTACAACCTCGCGCGCCGCGCGGAGAACGTCACGGTCGCCGACATCATCATCGCGGTCGACGAGCCGATCGACGCCACGCAATGCGGCGGCAAGGGCACCTGCGAAGGCACCAAGCAGCACGACGGCCACTGCATGACCCACGAACTCTGGGCGACGCTCAATCAGAAGATGGTCGAGTATCTCGATTCCGTCTCGCTGAAGGATCTCGTCGATCAGCAGCGCGCACGCGAAGGTTCGCCGGCGGTGCTGCGCGACCGGCGTTCGGAATCGGCGGGTGTGGAGACTACGCGCGTCGTGCCCAAGGGTCCGAATTCCATTTTCAACCTGGCCGGATGACCTATCGCGCCGCGCGGCACGAGCCCTGCGCGCAGATAGAAAGTGTCCCAGCCAAGAGCTTTGACCGATTTTCCCGGAGCGACTGATGAATAACGATATTCCCCACCTGCCCATTTACATGGATTACAGCGCGACGACGCCCGTCGATCCGCGCGTGGTGGACAAGATGATCCCGTATCTTCGCGAGCAGTTCGGCAATCCGGCTTCGCGCAGCCACCAGTACGGCTGGGATGCGGAGCGTGCGGTCGAGGAAGCGCGCGAGAACGTCGCGGCGCTTGTGAATTGCGATCCGCGCGAGATCATCTGGACGTCGGGCGCGACGGAGTCGGACAACCTCGCCATCAAGGGCGCGGCGCACTTCTACAAGAGCAAGGGCAAGCACATCATCACCGTGAAGACCGAGCACAAGGCCGTGCTCGACACCACGCGTGAGCTGGAGCGCGAAGGCTACGAAGTCACGTATCTCGACGTGAAGGACGACGGTCTCATCGATCTCGATAAGTTCAAGGCAGCGATCCGCCCGGACACGATCCTCGTCTCCGTGATGAGTGTGAACAACGAGATCGGCGTGATTCAGGACATCGAGGCGATCGGCGAGATCACGCGCGAGAAGGGCATCATTTTTCACGTCGATGCAGCGCAGGCCACCGGCAAGATCGAAATCGACCTGCAAAAGCTGAAGGTCGATCTGATGTCGTTCTCGGCGCACAAGACGTACGGTCCGAAGGGCATCGGCGCACTGTACGTGCGTCGCAAGCCGCGTGTGCGCATCGAAGCGCAGATGCACGGCGGCGGTCACGAGCGCGGCATGCGTTCGGGCACGCTCGCGACGCATCAGATCGTCGGCATGGGCGAGGCGTTTCGCATCGCGCGTGAGGAAATGGCGACGGAGAACGAGCGCATCCGCATGCTGCGTGACCGTCTGCTGCGCGGCCTGCAGGATATCGAAGAGGTGTACGTCAACGGCGACATGGAACGCCGCGTGCCGCACAACCTCAACATCAGCTTCAATTTCGTCGAAGGCGAATCGCTGATCATGGCGGTCAAGGATGTCGCGGTGTCGTCGGGTTCGGCGTGCACGTCGGCATCGCTCGAGCCTTCGTATGTGCTGCGCGCGCTCGGCCGCAACGACGAACTCGCGCACAGCTCGATCCGCTTCACGGTCGGCCGTTTCACCACCGAGCAGGACGTCGATTACGTGATCAACCTGTTGAAGAACAAGATCGCGAAGCTGCGCGATCTGTCGCCGCTCTGGGAAATGCACAAGGACGGCATCGACATCTCGACCATCCAGTGGGCCGCGCACTGAGCGCCCGCTGAGCGACACGCGACACCGAATATTAGGAGAGTTTGAATCATGGCTTATAGCGACAAGGTTCTGGACCACTACGAAAACCCGCGCAACGTCGGCTCCTTTTCGAAGGACGACGACACCGTCGGCACCGGCATGGTCGGCGCGCCCGCATGCGGCGACGTGATGAAGCTGCAGATCCGCGTCGGCGCGGACGGCGTCATCGAAGACGCGAAGTTCAAGACGTACGGCTGCGGCTCGGCGATCGCATCGAGCTCGCTCGTCACCGAATGGGTGAAGGGCAAGACGCTCGACGAAGCCATGTCGATCAAGAACACGCAGATCGCCGAGGAATTGGCGCTGCCGCCGGTGAAGATCCACTGCTCGATCCTCGCGGAAGACGCGATCAAGGCGGCGGTCGCCGACTACAAGCAGCGCCACGGCGTCGCGGCGCCGGAAGCGGCGGCTGAAGCGAAGCAGGCAGCGGCGTAATTGGGACGACGGGCGTCCGGCGCGGCGCCCCGAAGAGAGAAGCGAAGACTATGGCAATCACGTTGACGGATAAAGCGGCACAACACGTGCAGAAGTATCTGACGCGGCGCGGCAAGGGCGTCGGCTTGCGGCTGGGCGTACGCACGACGGGCTGTTCGGGCCTCGCGTACAAGCTCGAATATGTCGACGAGCTCGCGCCGGAAGACACCGTGTTCGAGTCGTCGGGCGTGAAGATCGTCATCGATCCGAAGAGTCTCCCGTATCTCGACGGCACCGAGCTGGATTTCGCGCGCGAAGGGCTGAACGAAGGCTTCAAGTTCAACAATCCGAACGCCAAGGACGAGTGCGGCTGCGGCGAATCGTTCCGCGTCTGACGCGGATTGCGCCGGCGGTATCGGCAAAAGAGGCGGCGCGTGCCGCCTTTTTCATTCGCGCACACTGAAACCCTGGACACAGCATGGCCTCGCTTACCGACAGTCACTTCGATCTCTTCGCTCTGCCGCAGACTTTTGCCGTCGATGCGCAGAAGCTCGACGACGCCTATCGCACCGTGCAGGCGCAAGTGCATCCCGATCGTTTCGCCGCTGCCGGCGACGCGCAGAAACGGCTGGCGATGCAATGGGCCACGCACGCGAACGAGGCGTATCAGACGCTGCGCGATCCGCTGAAGCGCGCACGCTACATGCTGAGGCAGCGCGGCGTGGACGTCGGCGCGGAGAACAATACGGCGATGGAACCCGCGTTCCTGATGCAGCAGATGGAATGGCGCGAGAATATCGAGGATGCCGCGAACGCGAAGAATATCGGCGCGCTCGAAGCGCTGCTCGACGAATTGCGCGACGAAGAACGCGTGCGCTTCACGAAACTCGAGGCGCTGATCGACAGCCATTCGGATCAGGCCGCGGGCGAGGCCGTGCGGCAACTGATGTTCATCGAACGCGTGGCCGACGAAATCGGCGCGCAAATCGAACGGCTGGAGCACGCCTGAAGACGCGTTCGCCATAAACACCCCATAAGACCAACGATGGCTTTACTGCAAATCTCAGAACCCGGCATGGCGCCGGCGCCGCATCAACGGCGCGTGGCGGTCGGCATCGATCTCGGCACGACGAACTCGCTCGTCGCGGCCGTGCGCAGCAGCGTGCCCGAAGCGCTGCCCGACGAGGACGGCCACGTGCTGCTGCCGTCCGTCGTGCGCTATCTGGAGAAGGGCGGACGGCGCATCGGCCGCACCGCGAAGGAAGAAGCCGTCACCGATCCGCGCAATACGATCGTCTCCGTCAAGCGTTTCATGGGCCGCGGCAAGAGCGAGGTCGAGGGCGCGGAGAACGCGCCGTACGACTTCATCGACGCGCCGGGCATGGTGCAGATCCGGACCATCGACGGCGTGAAGAGCCCGGTCGAAGTGTCGGCGGAAATTCTCGCGACGCTGCGTTATCGCGCGGAAGACACGCTCGGCGAGGATCTCGTCGGCGCAGTCATCACGGTGCCTGCGTATTTCGACGAAGCCCAGCGCCAGGCGACCAAGGACGCGGCGAAGCTCGCCGGCCTGAACGTGCTGCGACTCTTGAACGAGCCGACCGCAGCCGCGATCGCCTATGGTCTCGATAACGGCTCGGAAGGTCTGTACGCCGTCTACGACCTGGGCGGCGGCACCTTCGACCTGTCGATACTCAAGCTCACGAAGGGCGTCTTCGAAGTGCTCGCGGCGGGCGGCGACTCCGCGCTCGGCGGCGACGATTTTGATCACGCGCTGTATCGGCACGTCCTGGCGCAAGCGGGCGTGTCGATCGATGCGCCGGAAGACGTGCGCTTGCTGCTCGATCGCGTGCGGACAGCGAAGGAAACGCTTTCGTCGACCGAGAAAACGCGCGTGCAGGCGACGCTTTCCACGGGCAAGCAAATCGATGTCGCCGTGACCGAGGCGCAGTTCGCCGCGCTGACCGAAGCGCTCGTCGCGCGCACGCTCACGCCGACGAAGAAGGCATTGCGCGACGCCAAGGTCGCCGCGCAGGACATCAAGGGCGTCGTGCTGGTCGGCGGCGCGACGCGCATGCCGGTCATCCGCCGCGCGGTCGAAGGCTTCTTCGGCCAGCCGCCGCTCGTCAATCTCGACCCGGATCAGGTCGTCGCGCTCGGCGCTGCGATCCAGGCCGACCTGCTCGCCGGCAACCGTCGCGGCGAAGGCGATGACTGGCTGCTGCTCGACGTGATCCCGCTGTCGCTCGGCGTCGAAACGATGGGCGGCCTCACGGAAAAGATCATTCCGCGCAACTCGACGATTCCGACCGCGCGCGCGCAGGATTTCACGACCTTCAAGGACGGCCAGACCGCGATGGCGATCCACGTCGTGCAGGGCGAGCGCGAGCTCGTATCGGATTGCCGGTCGCTTGCGCGCTTCGAGTTGCGCGGCATTCCGCCGATGGCCGCGGGCGCAGCGCGCATTCGTGTGACCTATCAGGTCGACGCGGACGGGCTGCTGTCCGTGTTCGCGCGCGAGCAGACTTCGGGCGTCGAAGCGTCGGTGGTGGTGAAGCCGTCGTACGGTCTCGCCGACGACGAAGTCGCCCGCATGCTCGAAGAGAGCTTCACGACGGCGGAAACGGACATGCGCGCGCGCGCCTTGCGCGAGGCGCAGGTGGAAGCCGAGCGGTTGATCGAAGCGACGCACGCGGCGCTCGCCACCGACGGCGAACTGCTCGACGACGACGAGCGCACGCAAATTCTGACGCTCGTCACGGACCTGGCGGCGCTCGCGAACGGCGATTCGGTCGAAAAGATCGAAGATGCGACAAAGACGCTCGCCACCGGCACCGACGAATTTGCCGCGCGCCGCATGAACAAGAGCATCCGCCGGGCGCTCGCGGGCCGCAAGCTCGACGACGTTTGAATTACCCCATTCGAGAAATCAGGAAAACATGCCTCAAATCGTTGTGCTGCCTCACGTTGAGCTTTGCCCGGACGGCGCGGTGATCGACGCCGATACGGCCAAGAGCATCTGCGACAACCTGCTGGATCACGGCATCGAGATCGAGCATGCTTGCGAGAAATCGTGCGCGTGCACGACCTGTCACGTCATCATCCGCGAGGGTTTCAACGCGCTCGAGCCGTCCGAGGAACTCGAAGACGATCTGCTCGACAAAGCGTGGGGGCTGGAGCCGACATCGCGGTTATCATGTCAGGCAATGGTGCCGGCCGACGAGGATCTGGTGGTCGAGATCCCGCGCTACACCATCAACCACGCCAAAGAAAATCACTGACAGGAGGCTCGCTCATGAAGTGGACAGATACTCAGGAGATCGCGATGGCACTCACCGACGCGCATCAGGATATCGATCCCCAATATGTGCGTTTCACTGACCTGCATCGCTGGATCACCGAGCTGGACGGTTTCGACGACGATCCTGACAAATCCAACGAGAAGATTCTCGAGGCGATCCAGGCGGCATGGATCGAGGACGCGGATTACTGATCCCGGTCCTGCCTGCATTTTCCTGTACGGCGGCTCATTGCGAGCCGCCGTTTTTGTTTTCTTCCGCCGACATCCGGCGCCGTCCACGGTTGCGCGCCGCGTTTCATGTTTGACAGAACTTGACGTCGCGAGCGTTGTTGCACCTCTGACTGCAACTTAAAATCGCGCCCGCTGCGCGTTGACAACGAGTTTCGACGCGCTCGTTCACGGGTTCCGACCGGTATCGCCCGCGTGGCAATGCTACGCATTGCGAACAAATTTCACATTGCCGATTTTTTGCGACTGGCGTCGGCCTCGTTGCGGATGGTCCGTTGGCGATTACTTTGGGAGAAGTACATGGGGAAACTCGGCCTGTCCAGGCGCGGTTTTCTGAAAGCGGGTGCGCTCGCCGGCGTGTCGGTGTTCGTCGCGCCGCTCGGCAGCCGGGCGTTCGCTGCGCTGTTCGAAGAGAAGATACTGACGCCGGTTCAGTGGGACGCGGCGAGCGGCGGCGCGAAGTTCCGCATCGACGGCATTGCGAAGGTGACGGGCGCGAAGGTGTTCGCGCGCGACATCCGCGCGGCTGACATGCCGCACTGGCCGAAGCAGCAGTCGCACGCGCTGATCCTGCGCACGACGCTCGCGGACCGCATCTACGAAGGTTTCGATCTTTCGATGCTCGACGCCGGCCTCGCGCCCGATCGCATCGTCACGGCGGACGATCTCGCGCGCGACAAGCTGGCGTTCCCGGCCTTCTACGGCGACGACATGCTGCTGCCTACGGGCAAGACGCCCGCGTATCACGGGCAGGCAGTCGCGATCCTGATCTATCACGACTTCGCGCGCTTTCGCTTCGCCAAGGAGAAACTGCAGTTCCGCGATGGCGTGATTCGTTACGGCGCGACGACCGGGCCGATCGAGCGCGATCCGTGGGCCGCGTTCCGCTTCGTGCGTGTCGGCGGCAAGACGCCTTACGACGACGATACGTTCTCGAGTCTCAAGGACACGCCGCTCTTCCCGCACATGATGAAAAAGCGCGAGCCCGTGTGGGCGAGCGCCGCCGAGCACGGCAAGCTCGACGAGCAGGGCGCGTTCCATGCGAACGCGATCGGCGACGCGCTCGATCATCCGCCGGGCGAATGGCTCGTCGTGGATCGCGCGTATCGCACGCAATCGGTCGATACGGCCGCGCTCGAACCCGATAACGCCAACTGCTGGTACGACGCGGCCACGCAGTCGCTGCACATGGTGATCCCGACGCAAGGTCCGCACGAAGTGGCCGAAAGCGCGATCGAGATGACGGCGAAATCGCGCTACACGGTGAAGAATCTGTTCCTGCATCCGTGCTACACGGTCGGCTACGGTTCGAAGGACCACTACAACTTTCCGTTCTACGGCCTCGTCGCGTCGCTGTACGCCGGCGGCCGTCCGGTGCGCCTCGCCAACGATCGCTTCGAGCAGTTCCAGACGTCGATCAAACGCCACGCGTTCGACATGCGCTATCGCATGGCGATCGATCGCCGATCGGGTCTGATTCAGGCCTTCAAGGGCGATTTCGTCGCGAACGGCGGCGGACGCTGCAACTTCTCGCCGTCCGTCGCGATGGTGGCCGCCACGGCGGCGCAGTCCATCTACTACATCCCGAAGAGCGATCTGAGCGCCACGGCGATCGCGTCGCGCGCGGTCGATGCCGGCTCGGCGCGCGGTTACGGCACGCTGCAGAGCATGGCCGCGACCGAGATGATGATCGATGAAATCGCGCAGACGCTCGACATCGATCCGATCGAACTGCGCCTGAAGAACGTGCTGCTTACCGGCATGAAGAACACGCAGGGCGCGATTCCGGCAGGCGCCGTGCGCGCGCAGGAGGTGCTCCGGCGCGCGCAGGCGCATCCGCTGTGGACGGAGCGCAAGGCGCGCAAGAGCGATTTCGAAGCGGCCAATCCCGGCAAGCGCTACGGCGTCGGCTTCGCATGCACGCAGAAGGACTTCGGCACGGGCGCGGAGAGCGCGTTCGCCAAGGTCGAGTTCGACGCCGACGGCCGCATCGCGCTTCATCACTCGGGCGCGGAAATCGGCACGGGGTCATCGACGTCGCAGGCGCTCGCGTGCGCGAAGTGGCTCGGCAAGCCCGCATCCGACGTGCACATGGCGATCATCGACTGGACGGACCTGCCGGTTGTGACGAGCGGCAATCCGTACATCATGTCGCAGGCCGAGCAGGATCGTTTGAGCAGGAATCCGCGCTGGTCGCCGGCGTACATGTCGCCCGCGAGCGCGACCAATTCGGCGTTCTACTTCACGCATGCGACGCACGAGGCGGCGCGCGTCGTGTTCCGGCACGGCATCTGGCCCGCGGCGCTCGCGATCTGGGGGCAGGGCATCGGCGGCGGTCAGGCGGCGTCGTTCGTCGTGCGTATCGAAGACGCGCGCTGGAACGACGGCAAGCTATCCGCCGACGGCCTCGAGCCGCTCGCGTTCGAAGTGCTCGCGAAGAAGGCGCACGAACTCGGGCTTGCGACGGGCGCGGTCGTGCACACGTTCAATCGCTGGCAATGGAGCGAGGCGCAGTTCGACATCGCCGGGGAAGCAGTGCGGATTCCGGTCGACGGTCTTTCCGTGCGCCTGGGCGCCGGCCACACGAAAGCCACGGCCAACGGCTACACCGTGCTCGATCGCAAGCGTGTCTTCATCCCGCCCGTGCAACGCAACAACGCGGCGGTCACGTATTACAGCGCCGTCGGCACGCTCGTCGAGCTCGCGGTGAACGAGGCGAGCGGCCAGGTCGAACTGCTTTCGCATCACTCGATCATGGAGTGCGGCAATCAGATCGCGCCGCAGCTCGTTTCGGGCCAGTTGCAGGGCGGCCTCGCGATGGGCATCGGCCACGCGCTGCACGAATATATGCCGCTTTACGAAGACGGCCCCGGCGACGGCACCTGGAACTTCAACCGCTATCGGCTGCCGCTCGCGAGCGACGTCGCCGTGTGGAAGCAGACGGGCGAAGTGCTGCCGCCGCTATCCGAAACCGATCCGCCGAAGGGCATCGCCGAAGTGGTGATGATTCCGGTGGTCGGCGCCATCGTCAACGCGATCGCGCATGCGATCGGCCATCGCTTCACCGATCTGCCGGTGACGCCGCAAAACATTCAGGAGGTGCTCGCATGACGGCCACCCAATCCGCCGCGGGCATCGAATCGCGCGCGCTCTCGATGACGATCAACGGCGACCGGGTCGGCCCGGTCCAGGTGCCCGCCGGTCTGCCGATGATCGATTTTCTGCACGAGTATCTCGGGCTGACAGGCTCGCGTCTCGGCTGCGGTCAAGGCATTTGCCACGCCTGCGTGGTGATCGTCGACAACGCCGACGGAACGAGCGAGGAAGTGCGCACGTGCATCAACGGCGCGCATTTTTTCGACGGCAAGACGCTGCGCACGGTCGAAGGCCACGCGAAGCGCGACGCGCATGGCGAAGTCGTCGAGATGTCGCCGGTGCAGCGCAAGTTCCTCGAGCATTTCAGCTTCCAGTGCGGCTATTGCACGCCGGGTTTCGTCAACGCGACGACCGTGCTGCTCGAACGGCTCAAGCGCGAACCGGTTGCGAAGGACCAGATCGAAACGACGATCATGGCCGCGCTGAACGAGCACATCTGCCGTTGCACCGGCTATGTGCGCTACTACGAAGCGGTGAAGGATCTCGTGCTTTCGACGCCCGGACTCGTGAAGGACGCGGCATGATGCGATCGATCCTGACCCGTCTCGCCGCGCCGCTCGCGGCCGCGACCTTCGTGCTCGCCGGCTGCGGCGCCCCGAGCGATACCGCGGCGCCGCCAAAAAGCTCGCCCGAACTGATCGCGCGCGGCCGCTATCTCGCGCACGCCGCCGATTGCGCCGCGTGCCACACCGCACCGCATGGGGCGCCGTTCGCGGGCGGCGTGAAGCTCGAATCGCAGTTCGGCACGTTCTACGGCACGAACATCACGCCGGACCCGAAGCACGGCATCGGCGGATGGAGCGCCGACGACTTCTACGGCGCGCTGCACGATGGCGTGACGCCGAAGCACAAGCTCTATCCCGCGATGCCGTACACGTCGTACCGGCAGATGTCGCGCGAGGACAGCGACGCGATCTACGCATACCTGATGACGCAGAAGCCCGCCGCGGTGCCGAACGTCGAAGCCGATCTCGCGTTTCCGTACAACGTGCGATTTGCCGTGCGTTTCTGGGACATGCTATTCCTGAAGGACACGCTGCCGGATGCGTCGTCGGGGCAATCGGCGGACTGGACGCGCGGGCGCTATCTCGCGAACGCGCTCGGTCATTGCGCGGAATGCCACACGCCGCGCGGCGCGTTCGGTCAGATGCAGGGCGCGAGGACGTTCCAGGGTGGCGCGCTCGGACGCATCGGCGCGCCGGACATCGTGCCGTCGGCGCTCGCCGCGCGCGGCTGGACGGGCGCGGACCTGCAGGCGTTCTTCGCCACCGGCATCGCCCGGCAAGGCACCGCGTTCGGCGAGATGCATCCCGTGGTCTATCTGAGCACGCAGCATCTCGATACCGAAGACTTGCGCGCGCTCGCCACATATCTGCTCGGCGACGCACCGCCCGAGCCCGCGCCGCTCGCCGCGATGAAGCTCGACGATCCGGCGCGGCTCGCAACCGGCCGCAACCTCTACCTCGATTCGTGCGCGGGCTGTCACGGTATCGGCGGTCAGGGCAAGCCGCATGTCGCCGTGGGCATGGACGGCAATTCGACCTTGCGTCAGGCCGATCCGCGCAATCTCATCGTCGCGATGCTCGACGGCATCGATGCGCAGCGTTTTTCCGGCGTGGAAAACATGCAGCACATGCCGGGTTTCGGACAGACCTATAGCGATGAGCAGATCGCGCAGCTTGCGAACTATCTGCGCGCGACCTGGGGCGGACAGCCAGGCGACGTCACCGCCGACAAGGTAAAGTCGCTGCGCTAAAACGAACGAGGCCACGCAGATTTGCGTGGCCTCGTCGCTTGGCGCAGCGAGAGAGTCAGACCCGCGCGCCGCGTTCCGCGAGTTGCCGCTGCAGCGTCGGCCATATTCTCGCGACCGCTTCCTCGCCCGCGAGGATCGACGCGTTGCGCTGGCTGAAGTCGCTGCTGCTCATCGCGTTGAGATTCGGGCGGATCACCGCGTTCGCGTATTTGTCGAGCTCGTAAGCCTTGATGGTCTGGCCCATGATCGTGAAAGTCTGCATCAGCACGTCGAACGAGCTCGACGTGAGTCCGCTCTCGGGCCGCGCCGAAATATCGACGGCGATCACGAAGTCGGCGCCCATCTTGTGCGCGAAAGCCGCCGGCACCGGACTCACCAGCCCGCCGTCGACATATTCGCGATCGCCGATCTTCACCGGCTCGAAGATCGACGGCACGCTGCACGACGCGCGCACCGCGACGCCCGTGTTGCCGCGCTGAAAGAGAATCGGCTGGCCGCTTTTCAGGTCCGTCGCGACGATGCCGAGCGGTTTGGCCATCTTCTCGATCGGACGGTTGTCGAGCGTCTTGTTCAGGTAGTTCTGCAGCGCGACGCCTTGCAGGATGCCGCGCGTGCGGAAGGGCATCGCCCAGTCGCTGATGGCGGCTTCGTCCATCGTCAGCGCGAGCTTGTTGATCGCGATGCCGTTCATCCCCGATGCGTACAGCGCCGCGATCACCGAACCCGCGCTCGTGCCAGCGACGAGATCGACGCGCACGTTGCGCGCCTCCAGCGCCTTGATGACGCCGATATGCGCGAAGCCGCGCGCGGCGCCGCCGCCGAGCGCCAGACCGATGCGCAACGGCTGCTGCGTGGCGGTGGTGGGCGGCGTGCCGGTCGCGGTTGCGCCTGACGTGCCGCCGCTCGTGGTCGTGCAGGCGGCGAGAACGGACGATGCGGCCGCGAGCGAAAACGCGCGGCGCGATAGACGGGGTGACGATGAACTCAAGGCAGACTCCGGCGATGCAGCGGGTCCCGGCCGGCCCGTGCGTGCAGGCGTTGCGGGAGATCGGGAAAAGCGCGCACATCATAAAACAAAAGGCGCGCGTGAATCGGCGCCAAGCGGGCGGCGAGTATAATTTCGTCTCATTTTGCGCGGGTTTCGAATGCCCGCGCGCAGCGCCATTCATCGAGTAGACCGCAATGACCACCCAAGTCCGCACACGCTTCGCACCGAGCCCGACCGGCTTCATCCATCTCGGCAACATCCGTTCCGCGCTGTATCCGTGGGCGTTCGCGCGCAAGATGAAGGGCACCTTCGTGTTGCGCATCGAAGATACGGATGTCGAGCGCTCCACCGACGCATCGGTCGACGCGATTCTCGAAGGCATGGCGTGGCTCGGGCTCGACTTCGACGAAGGCCCGTTCTATCAGATGCAGCGCATGGACCGTTATCGCGAGGTCGTCGCGCAGATGATGGAGCAGGGGCTCGCGTACCACTGCTATATGTCGACGGAGGAACTCGAAGCGCTGCGCGAACGCCAGCGCGCAGCCGGCGAGAAGCCGCGCTACGACGGCACGTGGCGCCCCGAACCGGGCAAGGTGCTGCCGCCGGTGCCGGAAGGCGTGAAGCCGGTCGTGCGCTTTCGCAATCCGCTCTCGGGCGCGGTCGCGTGGGACGACGCTGTCAAAGGCCACATCGAGATTTCGAACGAGGAACTCGACGATCTCGTGATCGCGCGTCCGGACGGCACGCCGACCTATAACTTCTGCGTGGTCGTCGACGATCTCGACATGAAGATCACGCACGTCATCCGCGGCGACGATCACGTGAACAACACGCCGCGCCAGATCAACATCCTGCGCGCGCTCGGCGGCGAAACGCCCGTGTACGCGCATTTGCCGACCGTGCTCAACGAGCAGGGCGAGAAGATGAGCAAGCGTCACGGCGCGATGAGCGTGACGGGTTATCGAGACAATGGCTATCTGCCCGAAGCGGTCGTGAACTATCTCGCGCGCCTCGGCTGGTCGCATGGCGACGCGGAGATTTTCTCGCGCGAGCAATTCGTCGAATGGTTCGATCTCGAGCATCTCGGCAAGTCACCCGCGCAGTACGACCACGACAAGCTCAACTGGCTCAACGCGCACTACATCAAGGAAGCGGACAACGCGCGCCTCGCGGAACTGACGAAGCCGTTCCTGCTGCAGGCGGGCATCGACGCCGCGGCGATCGATGGCGGCGCGCCGCTCGATCAGGTGATCGGGCTCTTGAAGGATCGCGCATCGACGGTGAAGGAAATCGCCGATAACGCGGCGATGTTCTATCGCGAGCCTGTCATCGAAGCGGACGGTTTTGCTCAGCACGTCACGGATGCGGTGCGCCCGGCGATCGCGGAGCTGCGTGCGGCGCTCGTGAACGTCGAGTGGACGAAGGAATCAATCGCGGCGGCGCTCAAATCGACGCTCGCGGCGCACAAGCTCAAGATGCCGCAACTCGCGATGCCGGTGCGCTTGCTCGTCGCGGGCACCACGCATACGCCGTCTATCGACGCCGTGCTGATGCTGTTCGGCCGCGATGCCGTGTTGAGGCGGCTCGAGAAGGCATCTGCGTGAACGTTTCGCAGTGGATCGCATGGCGCATCCATTGCGCGTTTAGCCTTCAGACGAGACAAAAAAGTTTCACTTAACTCGTCAGAAGGTATTTACAGCTTCGAAAACGCCCTATACAATCTCGTTTCTGTTCTGCGAGGGGGTATAGCTCAGCTGGGAGAGCGCTTGCATGGCATGCAAGAGGTCAGCGGTTCGATCCCGCTTACCTCCACCAAGAACAGTTGAAGTAGTTGCGAAGCTTGTTCTCCGGAAACGGAAGTCGCAAAAAATACTTCACAAGTAACACGAAGTTGTATAGAATCTCGGTCTTCGTTGATTGGCGGCAAGTAGATCAGCGAAACAGTAGTAAAGACAGAATCACAAGTTTCTGTCCCCTTCGTCTAGAGGCCTAGGACATCACCCTTTCACGGTGAGTACAGGGGTTCGAATCCCCTAGGGGACGCCAAAACATCGGCGGCTGCTAGTTAAAGCGCTGCAAGATTCGCGAGTGACACCGCGAGTCGGTGAAAAGAAGTGGAGCGGTAGTTCAGTTGGTTAGAATACCGGCCTGTCACGCCGGGGGTCGCGGGTTCGAGTCCCGT
>NZ_FCNX02000031.1 GCF_001544835.2 Caballeronia fortuita
TAGGCGAGTGCCATCTCGGACGAGAGGACTACTCAAACTGCGTGTGACCGCGGGCGTGACAGAAGCTGCTTTCTTTGCTTACTTTCTTTGCAGCAGCAAAGAAAGTAAGTGCCGCCCCGCACAGGGGCAACGCTAATAAACCGATAGCAAAATGGGATCCAGCGACATAGAAACCTTTGAACCAAACGCCTCAGCAGCCACCGCGATCCAAGCCCGATTGAGCCTATGAGAGCGCCACTTAGGCGAGTGCCACGGTGCACGAGAGAACGACCCAACGTGCGTGTGACCGCGAGCTTAAAAAAGCTGCTTCCTTTGCAGCAGCAAAGAAAGTCACTGCCGCCCCGCACAGGGGCAACGCCAATACACCGACCCGAAAGAAGCCCAGGCAAGTCACCGCCCCACCCGCCCCGCCTCCCTCAACGGCTCCTCGTTCTCGAGCCGATACACCCACGACAGCAATTCCGCCACCGCCTGATACAAGGCGGGCGGAATGTGCGAATCGAGATCGACCTGCATCAGCAGCGACACCATTTCCGGCGATTCGTGCACATACAGCCCCGCTTCCTTCGCGCGCTGCACGATCATCTCCGCGACTATCCCGTAACCCTTCGCGACGACGCGCGGCGTCGCCTCCCGATTGCCCGCCTCATAGGCGAGCGCGGTCGCCTGCCTGCGCGTGTACGGCGTATGTTCCTGTCCGCTCATGCTTCGCTCCCATCGCCGTGAGCCGCGCGGAACAGATGTTCGAGCGGCGAGCGCACCGGCTTTTTCGCGGCGGGCTTGTCGCCGGAAAGCGCGAGATCGGTCGTGCCGTCCATCGAACGCACCGACAACGACGCCAGCGCAATGCCCGCCGCCTCGAGCTGGCGCGCGAACGCCGCGCCGTCGGCGGCGAGACGCTGCGCGCCCGCACCGCCCGCCTTGATGCGCGCGACGAGCTTTTCGCCCGTCAGCACGAGTTCGGCATCGACCGTCCCGAGCACGGGCAGCGATAGCGTGATGCGCGTGCGCCACGGATTTTCGCTAGTGTCGTCGGACGTGCGGGCATCGCGCGGCTCGCGCGCGACTTCCCACTCGAAGCGCGTGCCCGGCCACGCCTCGCCCTGCCAGCGGAACTGCTGGTTCGCGAGCACGTCGAGCTGCTGACGCACGACATTGATCGTCGCCGGATGAATGCCCGCTGCAACCGACGCCTGCAGCGCCGATTCATGCGCGCTCGCGCCTTGGCCGCTCTGCGCGCTCTGGGCGTTCGCGCCGCCCGCCGCGTTCCCGTTCTGCGATAACGACAGCGCCGACGCCGGCGCATCGCGCACCGACGCCGCGAGCGCGGCCGCCTGCTGCGGCGTCTGCGGCGTCGCGACCTGGCGTGTCTGATAGTCGGGCAGATCGAGCGTGAACTGCGGCGTGCGCGCATCGTCGAGGCCGGTGTCGCCGGGCGTCGCCGCGTTCGCGAGATCGAAAGGCAAGGACATCGAACGGGCATCGGCGCGCGCCTGCGGCTCGTTGCCGAGCGACGCGGCGCTGCGCTGGCCCGCGAGCCATTGCACCAGATGCGATTCGTAGAAAAGTCCGCTTTCGTCGACGGTCTTCGCGAGCGTGCTTGCAAGCGCGGCGGCAGGCAGCGGTGGCAGATTCTGCGTCGCGGCGCGCGCTGCGGCCACGGCGGCGGCGTTCGAGGAGAAAGCGGTATCGAAGAGACCCGTCGTGAGCGCGGCGAAGGCGCTCGCGGGGCGCGGCGGCGTCGGCCAGAGCGGGGCGTCGCTGGTCAGCGCGGGCGTCGCGCTGCCGAAACGGGAGATCACGTCGAGCGTGCGCGCGACGCTGGAAAGCTCGGTCTGCGCCGATGCCGCCGGTCCCGCCGATGCGGCAGGCGTGCCGGCGGTCGGCGGGATATCGGTCTGCGTCGTCTGCCCAACGCCGGTGTTGGTCACGCCGCCGCCGGCGACGCCGTTCGGCGCGCGGATCGCGGACAGAAGGAGTTCGGTGCGGCTGGCGAGCAACGATGCGATCGCGGTATCGAGTCCAGTCATGCCCACTTCCCCATTAGCGCCCGGTCCGGGCCGGAACTGCGTTCAACGCAGTCCGATCATCTTTTTCAGTACGCGCGCCGGACTGTTGACCGTGAAGAGCGCCGACAGGCGCGCGAGGCTCGGCGAGGTCAGATCGCGGATCGCAGCGTCGTCGGCGAGAATCTTCTTCACGAGATCCAGCTTGCGGGCGCGGGCGCTTTCATCGAGCTCCGAACTCGAATCGACTTCCCTCAGCCGGTCGACCAGATCGCGATAGGTGCCTTGCAACGCCTTCAGCTCGCTCCATTCGCCGCCGCGCGCTGCCGCCAGCATCTGGCCGGAAACCGCCGCAATGGCTTCGTAATGGGCGAAATATTCTTGTGTCGTCTTCATACTTTCGAGGCAGTCGACGCGCATACCCGTCAAACGGGCGCGGCGGTCAGTTGCGCCACTTCCGGTCCAATTCCAACCCAGGCTTCCTCGAGCGTCGCGAGCAGGTTGTCGATCTCGACGAGCATCGTCTCGTCCTGCTTCAGATTCGCCTCGAGCAGCCGGCGCGTCATATAGGTGTACAGCGCGTCCAGCCGCTGTGCGATCTCGCCGCCCGCATCCTTGTTGAGCGCCTGCTGCAAGCCGCTCTCGATGATGCTGATAGCCTTGCCGATCGCCGTGCCGCGTGCGCCGACGTTGTTCTGCCGCATGTGCATGCGCGCCTGCGCGATTGCCTGGCGCGCGCCCTGATACAGCATCACGATCAGCCGGTGCGGGCTCGCTCCCATCACTCCCGTCTGCACGCCCACACGTGCGTAGGCGCTGGCTCCAGCGTGTCCTGGGGAATACATCTCTCGGTTCTCCTTATGCGATGCCGCAGCGTCCGCGGGCTTTCATGCGGCCGCCGTGCCTCTCGTCCTGACCCGTTTGAAGTCCGGTAAAGCCGGTGCAGGCGAGCGGGCCGCCCGCCGAAGCGGGCGAACCATCGTTCGCCGTGCCGTTACCGGGGTTATCGGAGAAACGCGGCAAAGCTTTAGGACTCAAGGCTCTAGCGCCATCGCACCATCGAGGGACGGATCACGCCGGCGGCTGCGTCAGACGGAGATCTGCATGATGTCGTTGTAGGCCGACACGAGCTTGTTGCGCACCTGCAACCCGAACTGCAGGCCGACGTTCGCCTTCTGCATGTCGACCATCACGTCGTTGAGCGACACGTTCGGTGCGCCGATTTCGAAGGCGTGCGCCTCGCCGAGCGCCTTCGTCTGGTTGTCGCTGATCTTGTCGATGGAGGATTTCAGCGCGTCGGCGAAGCTGCCCGCGCTCGCCGCGCCCGATGTCCCGCTTTGCCCCGCGACGGCGCCCGACGCGACGGTCGCGCCCGCGCCGCCCGCGGCCTGTGCCGCCATCGACTGAATGGACGACAGAGCGGCGGAAAGCGGATTGATCGGAAAGTTCATGTTGACTCCGGATGACTGGAAATTGCCGGTGCCGCTGGTCGCGCAAATCCGGCGCTCGGGCCGCGTTGGCGGAGGTTCACCGAGTACGAAAAAGATTAGCAGCCGGCGGTTTTTCAAAGCACTGGAAGAACGGGGAAAACCCCGCTCTATTCACCGAATCGACTTGCAATGTTCTGCGGATAATCCCCATCGTGAAAAGTCCTCCACCGCCGCTTTCATGGGAAGCGGGAAGCGGCGGGAGGAGAACCCAGGATTCGGAGCTTCGACGCTAAATGGAAACGCCCAACAACTCACTCATCACGCCCGACGCCAGAATGGGCCTGGCGGGCGCACAGCCGGGCGCAGCCGCGACGGCCACCGCGGGCCCGGGCCTCGCGGGCGGCGCGGGCGCCGACTTCGGCGGTTTCGCGCAGCGCGTGCCGATGCTCAACCAGTTCCGCTCGAATCCGCGCGTGCCCTTGATCGTGGCGGTCGCGATTCTGGTCATGGTGGTCGCGGGCCTCGTCATGTGGTCGCGCCAGCCGGACTATCGCGTGCTGTTCTCCAATCTCTCCGATCGCGACGGCGGCGCAATCGTTGCCGCGCTCCAGCAGGGCAACATTCCCTACAAGCTGTCCGACGGCGGCGGCGCCATTCTCGTGCCGGGCGAGCAGGTTCACGAAACGCGCCTGCGCCTCGCGAGCCAAGGGTTGCCGAAGGCCGGCTCCGTCGGCTTCGAACTGATGGACAACCAGAAGTTCGGCATCAGCCAGTTCGCCGAGCAGGTCAACTATCAGCGCGCGCTGGAAGGCGAGCTGGAGCGCACCATCGGCTCGATCTCGTCGGTGAAGTCGGCGCGCGTGCATCTCGCGATTCCGAAGCCTTCGGTCTTCGTGCGCGACAAGGAACTGCCGACCGCGTCCGTCATGGTCAACCTCTTTCCGGGCCGCGTGCTCGACGAAGGCCAGGTGGTCGCGATCGCGCACATGGTGAGTTCGGGCGTGGCGGACATGCCGGTCAAGAACGTGAACATCGTCGACCAGGACGGCAACCTGCTCACGAGCCAGAGCGCCGCGAGCGGTCTCGACGCATCGCAACTGAAGTACGTGCAGCAGATCGAGCACAACACGCAAAAACGCATCGACGCGATCCTGGCGCCGCTGTTCGGCGCGGGCAATGCGCGTTCGCAAGTGAGCGCCGACATCGACTTCTCGAAGCTCGAGCAGACCGCCGAAAGCTACGGCCCGAACGGCAATCCGCAAAGCACGGCGATCCGCAGCCAGCAGTCGAGCGAATCGAGCGAAACGTCCGGCAGCGGCGCCTCGGGCGTGCCGGGCGCGCTGTCGAACCAGCCGCCGCAGCCGGCTTCCGCGCCGATCGACGCGGCGGCATCGGGCGCGGCGGGCGCAGCGGCGAAATCCACGCCGCAGAACCAGCGCAAGGACACGACGACGAACTACGAAGTCGATCGCACCGTGCGCCACTACGAGCAGGCGACGGGCGGCATCAAGCGTCTTTCGGTCGCGGTGGTCGTGAACTACGAGAAGAAGGTCGACGCGAAGGGCAACGTCACGATGACGCCGCTCGCCGCCGACAAGCTCGCGCAGGTCCAGCAGCTCGTGAAGGACGCGATGGGCTTCGACGACAAGCGCGGCGACTCGGTGAACGTCGTCAACAGCGCGTTCTCCGCCGATCTGAACGTGACGCCGGACGCACCGTGGTGGCGTACCCCGCAGATGATCGCGTGGGGCATCCAGGCGGCGAAGTACGTGGGCATCGGCATCGTCGGTCTGTTCCTGTACTTCAGCATGGTGAAGCCGGCGATGCGCCGCGCCTTCCCGCCGCCGCCCGAAGCCGCGCCGACGCTCGCCGCGCCGGACGAACTCTCGCTGCTCGACGGCCCGACGCTCGAAGGCGGCGGCGCTGCGAAGCTGGAAGACGATGACAAGGATGCCGAGGTGAGTCTCCTCGGTCATGAAAGCAAGAAAGCCAAATTCGATCGCAATCTCGACTACGCGCGCATGGTTGCGCGTCAGGACCCGAGAATCGTTGCGACGGTCGTAAAGAACTGGGTGTCCGATGAACGCTGAAGGCCTGAACAAAGCCGCTCTCCTCCTGATGTCGATCGGTGAGGAAGAAGCCGCCGAAGTTTTCAAGTATCTCGCTCCGCGCGAGGTGCAGAAGATCGGCGCGACGATGGCGGCGCTGAAAAACGTGACGCGCGAGCAGCTCGACAACGTGCTGACCGAATTCGTGACCGAAGCCGAGCAGCACACGGCGCTGTCGCTGGATTCGAGCGAGTACATCCGCTCGGTGCTGACGAAGGCGCTCGGCGAAACCAAGGCCGGCGCGCTGATCGACCGTATCCTCCAAGGCAGCGATACGAGCGGTATCGAAGGTCTGAAGTGGATGGATTCGGGCGCGGTCGCGGAACTCATCAAGAACGAGCATCCGCAGATCATCGCGACGATTCTCGTGCACCTGGACCGCGATCAGGCGTCGGAAATCGTGTCGCTGCTGGCCGATCGCCTGCGCAACGACGTGCTCCTGCGCATCGCGACGCTCGACGGCATTCAGCCCGCCGCGCTGCGCGAACTCGACGACGTGCTGACGACGCTCCTCTCCGGCAGCGACAACCTGAAGCGCGCGCCGATGGGCGGCATCCGCACGGCGGCGGAGATCCTGAACTTCATGTCGAGCAACCACGAGGAAGGCGTGATCGCGAACGTGCGCGAATACGACGCCGAACTCGCGCAGAAGATCATCGACCAGATGTTCGTGTTCGAGAACCTGCTCGATCTGGAAGACCGCGCGATCCAGCTTCTGTTGAAGGAAGTCGAATCGGAGACGCTGATCGTGTCGCTGAAGGGCGCGCAGCCCGCGCTGCGTCAGAAGTTCCTGTCGAACATGTCGCAGCGCGCGGCCGAACTGCTCGCGGAAGACCTCGATTCGCGCGGCCCGGTGCGGGTGTCGGAAGTCGAGCAGCAGCAGCGCAAGATTCTGCAGATCGTCCGCAATCTCGCGGAAAACGGTCAGATCCAGCTAGGCGGCAAGGCGGAGGATGCATATGTCTGATGCCCGCGCGCAGAAGGCTCCGCTCTCGGCGTATCAGCGCTGGGAAATGGCGTCGTTCGATCCCGTCGAAATCAAGGTCGACAACAGCGCGGCGGAACAGGCCGCGCTCGAAGCGCACCTGCGCCGCGTCGAGGACGACGCGTATCAGCAAGGTCTCGCGAAGGGTCACGTCGCGGGTCAGGCGCACGGGTTTCAGGCGGGTTACGAACAAGGTCAGGCGAAGGGTTTCGAGGACGGCCGTCAGGAAGCGCTCGCGCAAGCCGCCGTGCTCGCCAACATCGCCGATGCGTTCAAGACCGCGCTGCAAGCCGCCGACGCGGCCATCGCGGAATCGCTGGCGGAACTCGCCGTCGATATCGCGCAGCAGGTCGTGCGCCAGCATCTCGCGCTCGATCCGACCGCGCTCGTCGCCGTGGCCCGCGAAGTCATCGCGGCGGAGCCGGAGTTGTCCGGCGCGCCGACGCTCATCGTCGCTCCGGCCGACATGCCGATCGTCGATGCCTATCTGAAGGACGAACTCGAAGCCGCGGGCTGGACCGTGCGGCCCGATCCTGAAGTCGAGCGCGGCGGCTGCAAGGCGCACGCCGCGACCGGTGAAATCGACGCGACCAATGTCTCGCGCTGGGAGCGCGTCGTGGCCGCATTGGGGAGAAGCAAGCCGTGGTGAATCAACGGATCACGCAGGACGGGCTGAGCGAACTGGAACAGGAACTCGCGCGCGCGTCGTTCGGCCCGCTCGCCGCCGACGACGACTTCGATGCCGCTTCGCCCGACGAACTCGCCGCGCGCACGATCGCCGAACTCGCGGATATCGCGGGCAATCCGCACATCGACACGTGGCGCGACAAGCTCGACGCGCTGCGCTCGCGCAACGCCATCGCGAAGCCGCTGCGTCCGTGCGGGCGGCTCACGCGCGCCGCCGGTCTCGTGCTGGAAGCGGTTGGCCTGAAGATGGGCGTCGGTTCGGAATGCATGATCGAGTTGCCGCCGGGCAGCGCGATCCCGACCGCCGAAGCGGAAGTCGTCGGCTTCGCGGGCGACAAGCTCTTCCTGATGCCGACGACCGAAACGGGCGGCCTGCTGCCGGGCGCGCGCGTCTATCCGCTCGAAAGCGCGCCGATCAACGATCCGATGGCGGGCGCGAAGCGCTTGCCCGTCGGCTGGGAAATGCTCGGCCGCGTCGTCGATGCCTCGGGCCGTCCGCTCGACGGACTCGGCCCGCTCGCATCGAAGGTCGATGCGCCGCTGTCCGCGCCGGTCATCAATCCGCTGAATCGCGAGCCGATCCACAAGGTGCTCGACGTCGGCGTGCGTGCGATCAACTCGCTGCTGACGGTCGGGCGCGGCCAGCGCATGGGCCTGTTCGCGGGCTCGGGCGTCGGTAAATCGGTGCTGCTCGGCACGATGGCGCGTTATACGAGCGCCGAAGTCATCGTGATCGGGCTGATCGGCGAACGTGGCCGCGAAGTGAAGGAATTCATCGAGCAGATTCTCGGCGAGGACGGACTCGCGCGCTCGGTCGTCGTGGCCGCCCCCGCGGATGTGTCGCCGGTGCTGCGCATGCAGGCCGCCGCGTATACGACCTCGCTCGCCGAATATTTCCGCGATCAGGGCAAGCACGTCCTCATGTTGATGGACTCGCTCACGCGTTACGCGATGGCGCAGCGCGAGATCGCGCTTGCGATCGGCGAGCCGCCCGCGACGAAGGGTTATCCGCCGTCGGTGTTCGCGAAGCTGCCGGCGCTCGTCGAGCGCACCGGGAATGGCCCGGAAGGCGGCGGCTCGATCACGGCGTTCTACACCGTGCTCACTGAAGGCGACGATCAGCAGGACCCGATCGCCGATTCGGCGCGCGCGATTCTCGACGGCCATATCGTGCTGAACCGCTCGCTCGCCGAAGCGGGTCACTATCCGGCGATCGACATCGAACAATCGATCAGCCGCGCGATGACCGCGCTCATCGACGACAGACATCTGGAACGCGTGCGCCTCTTCAAGCAGATGCTGTCGCGCTATCAGCGCAACAAGGATCTGATCAACGTGGGCGCGTATTCGAGCGGGCGCGATCAGTTGCTCGACCGCGCGATCGCGCTGTATCCGCGCATGGAAGCGTTTCTGCAGCAAGGGTTTCGCGAGCAGGCGCCGTTCGAGCCGAGCATCGAAATGTTGAATCAACTGTTCGAATAGTTTTCGACTAGTATCCGAAACATTCATCACAAGAATAGCCAAAGACCATACGGGACCGCCACGCCATGTCCAAGAATCTGCCGATCAACACGCTCATCGAACTCGCCGAAGAAGAACTCGACGCCGCCACGAAGAAGCTCGGCAAGCTCCAGCAAGAACGCAACGACGTCGAGACGCAACTGAACTCGCTCGTGACTTACCGCGACGAATATCACGCGCGCTTCACGGCATCGGCGCAGCAAGGCACTACGGCGCAGACGCTGCGCAATTTCCAGGCGTTCGTCGATACGCTCGATAACGCCATCGCGCAGCAGCGCACGGCGCTGTTGATGGCCGATCAGCGCATCGAGGCGGCGAAACCGGACTGGCGTCTCAAGAAGCAGAAGCTCGGCAGTTACGAAGTGCTCGCCGCGCGCGGCGAAGCGATGCTCGCGAAGAAGGCCGCGCGCGTCGAGCAGCGCGAAGCCGACGAGCACGCCGCGAAGGTGTTGCGCATGCGCGCCGAGCGGGCTTCGTCGTAATCCATTCATCGATATATCCAGAGGCTCAGCATGTCCTCCGTTTCTCTTCTCGGCTCGCTCTCGGGCGCCACGTCAACGAGCAAGTCCGCCGCACAGCGCGCGGCGAGCGCGGGCACGTCGTTCGGCATGACGCTGCAAGGCATCACCGACCGCGCCAACGCCGACGCGCAAGCCGCGCAGGCGCTGGCTGATTCGCAGGCCGGCAAATCGAGCGTGCACGACGCGCCGAAACCGTCCTCCGATGCTTCGAAGAGCGACGACGCATCGGACGCTCAGGCGGCCGCGAGCTCCGATCAGACGGACGCGCCGAAAGAAGCGCCGAAGGACGCGGGCAAGAGCGAGACGGCTCAGGCATCGAAACCGGCGGCGCAGGCGTCGTCGGCATCTTCTTCATCCGATGCGGCCGCTGCCGCTGCGCAAGCGAAAGCGCGCGCGGACGCCGCCAGCGACGACGACACCGACGCGACGCTCGCCGATGTGGCCACCGATGCCGCGTCGCTCTTGACTGCGGGCGCATCGACCGACGACGACAAATCGACCGGCACGACGCACAAGACCGGCGACGCGAAATCGCCGCAGGACGCGCTCGCCGCCGCGCTCGCCGCGATGAACAACGCGCAGCCGAACGCGCTGCCGGCGAACGCGGCCGCGAACGGATCGGTGGCGACGGCGCGCGAGGGCGCGAACGGCGAGGATAAGGGCGGCTTGTTCGCGAAGGGCGGCAAGGGCGCGGCGCTGGTCGGGCTTGCGAACAACGCGAACATCGCGAACGCGGACGCCAAGGCGACCGATGCGACCGCGCTGACCGCTGCGACGGCAACGCCCGCCGATGCCGCGACCGCCGCTTACAAGCAGGCTGCCGATGCGGCTGCGCATGCGGTGTCGATGCAGGCGGCGTCGGCGGGTTCGGCGGTGTCGAGTCCGCAAGGCGCGATGGCATCGGCGACGAGCGCGGCGATTGCGCCGCACGTGGGCGGCGCTGGCTGGGACGATGCGTTCAGCCAGAAGGTCGTGTTTCTGTCGAAAGGCGATGCGCAGAGCGCGGAGCTGACGTTAAATCCGAAGGACCTGGGACCGTTGCAGGTGACGCTGCAGGTATCGGAGAGCCACGCGCACGCTTTGTTCGTGTCGCAGCACGCGCAGGTGCGTGAGGCGGTCGAGGCCGCCATGCCGAAATTGCGCGAGGCGATGGAGGCGAATGGCATCAGTTTGGGGAGCGCTTCGGTGTCGGATGGGTCCGCGTTTGCGCGGCAGGATGGTGGGCGGGAGGAGCGCTCTGGCGGCAGGGGCGGGGCGGGACGAGGGATCGGTAGCGTCGATGGGGCTTCCGGCGGAAGCGTTGTCGCTATGCCTGTGCGGCGGACGGTTGGACTTGTCGATACTTTTGCTTAAGCGGGTTTCTTTGTTCGCCGGATCCCGGTTTCTTTGTGGTCTATTTGCGCTGCCCCTGTGCGGGGCGGCAGTCACTTTCTTTGCTGCTGCAAAGAAAGTAACCAAAGAAAGCAGCTTCTGTTACGCCCGCGGTCACACGCACGTTGGGTAGTCCTCTCGTTCACCGTGGCACTCGCCTAAAGAGTGCCCTCACAATCCCAATCGGGCTCGGCTCGCGCACGGTCTGACTCGCTAGTCCGTTTCGCGCGCGGGTTCAGCACCAAATAGCTCCGGCCCGCTTCGCGGCCGATGGGTCAATCGGGCGCGCGTGCGCTTCTTCTTCGTCGGTTTCCCTCGCATACCCGACGGCAGCGCGTAGCGCTGTGCCGGTGCTCTTTCGCGCTGGACCAGCGCGCTAGACAGTGCCGGGCGGCAGACCGTGCGCGATCCAAGCCCGGTTGGGCCTTCGAGGGCGACACTTAGGCGAGTGCCGCCTGGGACGAGAGTACTACCCAAACTGCGTGTGACCGCGGGCCTGAAAAGCTGCTTTCTTTGCTTACTTTCTTTGCAGCAGCAAAGAAAGTAAGTGCCGCCCCGCACAGGGGCAGTGCTAATAGACCAATAACAAATCGGGATCCGGCTAAGCAACAAAAAACCAAAAAACCAAAAGCATCCAAACCGCCAATACCCCCAAATAACCCCAAATACCCCCTCTGTTCGACCCATCGCTTTACACCTCGATAGCCAACAATTCACCCTATCGAAAGAGGCAAGCAAATGGCTACCACGACTGCAAACCAGCAACCCATCGTCCCCGCGAAAGGCGGGAAGCTCAAGAAGATCCTGATCATCGCCGTCGGTGCAATCGTGCTGCTCGGCGCGGGCGCGGGCGGCGCCTACTTCTTCCTCGGCAAGAATCACGGCCCGGCCAAGCCCGCTCCGGAGCCGCCGCCCGTGTTCTTTCCGCTCGAATCGCTCACCGTGAATCTCCAGTCCGACGACGGCTCCATGCACTATCTGCGCGCCGGCCTCACGCTCAAGCTGAAGGACGAAAAGGTCCAGCTGCTCGTCACCGAGCGCATGCCCGAAGTCCGCAGCCGCGTGCTGCTCCTGCTCTCCGGCAAACGCCCCGACGATCTCGCGACCGTCGACGGCAAGAAACAGCTCGCCAGCGAGTTGCGCGCAGCCGTCGAAACCGCGGCGAGCTCGGCCGAAAAGCCGGTGCGCATCGAAGAAGTGCTGTTCACCGAATTCGTCGTTCAGTAACGCGGCATCAGCGAGTAAAGAGTCATGGGCCACGAAGAGTTCATGTCGCAGGAGGAGGTCGATGCCCTCCTCAAGGGCGTCACCGGCGAAATCGATCAGGAAGCTGACGAAAAGAAACCCGCCGGCGTACGTCCGTACAACATCGCGACGCAGGAACGCATCGTCCGCGGCCGGATGCCCGGCCTCGAAATCATCAACGACCGCTTCGCGCGCCTCATGCGCGTGGGCATCTTCAACTTCATGCGGCGCTCGGCGGAAATCTCCGTCGGTCCGGTGAAGGTGCAGAAATACAGCGAATTCACGCGCAACCTGCCGATCCCGACGAACCTCAACCTCGTCCATGTGAAGCCCCTGCGCGGCACGTCGCTGTTCGTGTTCGACCCGAACCTCGTGTTCTTCGTCGTCGATAACCTCTTCGGCGGTGACGGGCGCTTTCACACACGCGTCGAAGGCCGCGAGTTCACGCAGACCGAGCAACGCATCATCGCCAAGCTGCTGAATCTGGTGTTCGAGCACTACGCCACTTCATGGCGCAGCGTGAAGCCGCTGCAATTCGAATACATGCGCTCGGAGATGCACACGCAGTTCGCGAACGTCGCGACGCCGAACGAAATCGTCATCGTGACGCAGTTCACGATCGAGTTCGGTTCGACGGGCGGCACGCTGCACATCTGCATGCCCTATTCGATGATCGAGCCGATCCGCGACGTGCTCTCGTCGCCGATCCAGGGCGAAGCGCTCGAAGTGGACCGCCGCTGGGTGCGCGTGCTGTCGCAGCAAGTGCAGTCGGCGGAAGTGGAACTGACGGTGGATCTCGCTGAGATCCGCTCGTCGTTCGAACAGATCCTCAACATGCGCGCGGGCGACGTGCTGCCGATCGACATTCCGGAGCAAGTCGTCGCGAAAGTGGATGGCGTGCCGGTCATGGAATGCGGCTACGGAATTTTCAATGGTCAATACGCGCTGCGCGTACAGAAGATGATCAGCGCGACCGACACGATGAAGGAAGGTGGATATGAGTGACCTGATGCAGAACGACGCGCCCGGCGCGCCGGAAAAAGACGAAGAGCTGATGCTCGACGACTGGGCGAGCGCACTCGCCGAACAGAACGGCAACGACGCGCCGGTCAGCGCGAGCCCGGGCGTGTTCCAGCCGCTGTCGAAGGCCGCGGCGCCGTCGACGCGCAACGACATCGACATGATTCTCGACATCCCCGTGCAGATGACGGTGGAGCTCGGGCGCACGAAGATCGCGATCCGCAACCTGCTGCAGCTCGCGCAAGGCTCGGTCGTCGAACTCGACGGCCTCGCCGGCGAACCGATGGACGTGCTCGTGAACGGCTGCCTCATCGCGCAGGGCGAAGTGGTCGTCGTCAACGACAAGTTCGGCATTCGCCTGACCGACATCATCACGCCGTCCGAACGTATCCGGAAACTGAATCGATGAAACGCCTGGCCGTTGCGCTGCTTTTCGCCGCGCCTCTTTTCGTCCACGCCGCCGACATGAACGCGGTGAACCACGCTGCGCAGATCGCCTCGGGCGTCGGCGCGGGCACTGCCGTGCCGTCGCTCGGTTTCGGCGCGGTGTTGCAGACGCTCGTCGGACTCGTGGTCGTGATCGGCTTCGTGTTCGGATGCGCGTGGCTCGCGCGCAAGTTCGGCTATCAGGGCGGCAAGCGCGGCGGTCTCGTGAAGGTGGTCGGCGGTGCATCGCTCGGCAACAAGGAGCGCGTCGCGGTCGTCGAAGTCGGCGATACGTGGCTCGTGCTCGGCGCCGGTCCCGGCAACGTGCGTCTCTTGCACACGATGCCCGCCGGAACGGCCGACGTGGAAGGCGTAAGCGCGCCGTCGCCATCGACGGCGGGCAGTTTCGGCGCGCGCTTTCGCGACGCCCTCGCCGGCGAGGCGAACAAGCGGCTGCAGAAGTTCGTCTCATCGAACAAGTAAGCCGGTTTTGCCGATACATCGGGCGTGGTTCGAAAGGGCCGCGCCCGATGTGCGTTTACCGCGCCGTTTCGCAATAGAACGAGTTAGCCGGGGATTTCCCCTCTGTTCGCGCCATCGTTCGACATCGGGGTAACCGACAATTCAGCCTATCGAAACAGGCAGGTTTCCCATGGCTATCACGTTCGTCATTCTTCAAGGTCAGCGCATTCTCGATGCCCTCGCAAGCATCGTCGGCGGGAGCAAGTAATGCAGGTCAGTCGTCACATCGTGCGCGGCGTGAAGCTCGCGCTGCCCGTCGCGATCGGCCTTGCGCCGTATCTCGCGTTCGCGCAAAGCACCGCCGGACTTCCCGCCTTCAACACGAGTCCCGGCCCCAACGGCGGCACGACGTACTCGCTCAGCGTGCAGACGATGCTGCTGCTGACGATGCTCTCGTTCCTCCCCGCGATGGTCCTGATGATGACGAGCTTCACGCGCATCATCATCGTGCTGTCGCTGTTGCGGCAGGCGCTCGGCACGTCGAGCACGCCGCCGAACCAGGTGCTCGTCGGGCTCGCGCTGTTTCTCTCGTTCTTCGTGATGTCGCCGGTGCTCGACCGCGCGTACAACGACGCGTACAAGCCCTTCTCCGAAGGCCAGATCGCGATGGATCAGGCGATGACGCGCGGCGTCGCGCCCTTCAAGCAGTTCATGCTGAAGCAGACGCGCGAAGCCGATCTCGCGCTGTTCGCGCGCATCTCGCATGCCGCGCCGATGAACGGTCCCGAGGACGTGCCGCTTTCGCTGCTCGTGCCGTCGTTCATCACGAGCGAGCTGAAGACGGGCTTTCAGATCGGCTTCACGATCTTCATTCCGTTTCTCATCATCGACATGGTGGTGGCGAGCGTCTTGATGTCGATGGGCATGATGATGGTGTCGCCTTCGACCATCGCGCTGCCGTTCAAGCTGATGCTGTTCGTGCTCGTCGATGGCTGGCAGTTGCTGATTGGCTCGCTCGCGCAGAGCTTCGTTTCCTGATTACGTGAGAGTTTGAAATGACGCCAGAATCCGTCATGACGATGGCGCATCAGGCGATGTACGTCGCCCTGTTGCTCGCCGCGCCTTTGTTGCTGGTTGCGCTGGTCGTCGGTCTCGTGGTGAGCCTGTTTCAGGCGGCCACGCAGATCAACGAGTCGACGCTGTCGTTCATCCCGAAGCTGCTCGCGGTGGCGGTGACGCTGGTGATCGCGGGACCGTGGATGTTATCGACACTGCTCGACTACATGCGCCACGTTTTCACGATTACGCCTGCGATCACGGGCTGAGTTCGTTCGATGTTCTCCGTCACTTATGCGCAACTGAACGGCTGGCTCACGGCGTTCCTGTGGCCGTTCGTACGCATTCTCGCGCTGATCGCGACGGCGCCCGTGCTGAGCCACATGGCGATTCCGATGCGCGTGAAGATCGCGCTTGCCGCGTTCATTGCGCTGATCGTCGCGCCGACCTTGCCGGCCATGCCGCAGGCCACGGTGTTCTCGGCGGCGGGCGTGTGGATCATCGTCAATCAGTTTCTGATCGGCGCGGCCATCGGCACGGTGATGCAGATCACCTTTGCAGCCGTCGACGCGGCGGGCGAGTTCATCGGGCAACAGATGGGACTCGGTTTCGCGATGCTTTACGATCCGCGCGCGGGCGGCAATGCGGTGGTCGTTTCGCGCTATCTGAACACGCTGGCGATGCTGGCGTTTCTCGTGTTCGACGGACATTTGCAGTTGATGAGCGCGCTGGTGACGACGTTTCGGAGCGTGCCGATCGAGGCAAATGTCGTGGCGGCGGCTTCGCATGCGCAGGGGTGGCGGGTTCTGGTCGGCTATGGCGCGAGCGTGTTTTCTACCGGGCTTTTGCTGGCGTTGCCGATCGTGGCGGCGCTGTTGATCGCCAATCTCGCGCTCGGGATTTTGAATCGCGCCGCGCCGCAGATCGGGATTTTTCAGGTCGGGTTTCCGGTGACGATGCTCGTCGGGTTGTTGCTGCTGCAGCTTATGGTGCCGAATCTTATGCCGTTCTTTCAGCGGATGTTCGATGTCGGGATTGCGCAGGTGGGGAGGGTTGCTTCCGGCATGTTTTGAGTTTTTTTTCGCTGGATCCCGTATTCGTGTTGGTCTATTAGCTCTGCCCCTGTGCGGGGCGGCAGTCACTTTCTTTGCTGCTGCAAAGAAAGTAACCAAAGAAAGCAGCTTCTGTTACGCCCGCGGTCACACGCACTTTGGGTAGTCCTCTCGTCCAAGGTGGCACTCGCCTAACGAGTGCCCTCATCACAATCACCCGGCTTGGCTCGCGCACGGTCTGACTCGCTAGTTCGTCTCGCGCGCGGGTTCAGCACCAAATAGCCCCGGCCCGCTTCGCGGCCGATGGGTCAATCGGGTGCGCGTGCGCTTCTTCTTCGTCGGTTTCCCTTGCGTACCCAACGGCAGCGCGTAGCGCTGTGCCGATGCTCTTTCGCGCTGAACCAGCGCGCTAGACAGTGCCGGGCGGCAGACCGTGCGCGATCCAAGCCCGACTGGATTTGTGAGGGCACTCTTTAGGCGAGTGCCACCGACGACGAGAGGACTACCCAACGTGCGTGTGACCGCGGGCCTGAAAAGCTGCTTTCTTTGCCTACTTTCTTTGCAGCAGCAAAGAAAGTAGGTGCCGCCCCGCACAGGGGCAGTGCTAATAAACCAACAAGAAACCGGGATCCGGCGAAAAAAAAAGCTCAGCCGCCACCAATATAATCAAACAACGACATCTTCTGAATCTGCGAAAACGCCATCTGCGCGGCCTGAAGCGAACTCTGCGTCAACTCATACTGGCTAATCGACGACACGAGATCGATGCTCGTCAGATTCGCCAGATCGCTCGCCGTCTGCGTCTGGCTCGTCTGCATCGAAGTCTGCGTCGACTGCACTTCCTGCTCGCGTCCACCCACCACCGTCTGCGCCGACAGCACGTTGTTGAACGTGTTGTTCACCTTCGTGCCCGCCGTCGTCAGTGCATTGGTCAGCGCCGCCTGCGCACCGGGCGATCCCGTCGGCTGCTTGAGCGCGCTCACGAGGCTGTCGAGCGTCGCGAAGATGTCGTTGTTGTCCGTCGCCGCCGGCTGCACCGTGAAGGCGTCGTTGTTCGCGGGCGTACCGTCGATCGTCACCTTCTGGCCGCCGAGCGAAATGTCTGCCTTGCCCGTGTACGCGACGTTCGTCGGCAACGATGAATCCGCCGGGTTCGACGTGACCGAGTAGCTCGTCGTGCCATCCGTCGCGGAGATCGAAAACTTGATCGTGTACGTGCTCGCGTTGCCCGCGTTGCTCGTGTCGCTCACGCTCACCGAACTGATCGTGCCCGTGCCCGTGTTCGTGCCGGACGCGCGCGAAACCGGATCGCTTTCCGTCGGCGATACGCTCTGGAAAATCGACACGCCCGTATCGCCGACCGGAATCGAACGTCCATCGCTGATCTGCACCGTACGCTGGCCAAAGTCGCCCGCATAGCTCGCGCCCGTGCCCGATGCGTTGTTCGTGAACGGCGCCGTGCCGCCCTTCAGACCCGAGAAGATGTAGTTGCCGTCGCTGTCCGTCGTGTTCGCGAGACCGAAAAGCTGATCGCGCAATCCCTCGATCGTGTTCGCAACCGACGTGCGGTCCGCGTCCGTGAGCGAGCCATCGCCCGCATGCACGATCTGCGTCTGAATGCTCTGCAGCACGTTGCTGACGTTGCCGAGCGTCGAGTCTTCCTGTTGCAGCGACGACAGCGCCGTCGTCTGATTCGTGCTGTATTGCGCGAGCGCGCCGCTCTTCAACGTGAGTTGCACGGCCTGCGCGGCGCCGAGCGGATCGTCGGATGCCGTGAGAATGCGCTTGCCCGACGAGATCTGCTGATACATCGACGCAAGCGTGCTCTGCTGGTCGCTCATCGAAGCGACGTTCAGATTGAAATACTGGGAACTGGAGATACGCATCGCGTTTAGCCTCAGTTGAACATGCCGAGCAGCGCCTGGAACAGCGTCGAGGCGGTCTGGATCACCTTGCTGTTCGCTTGGTAAAGCTGCTGATACTGAATCAGGTTGGCCGCTTCTTCGTTCAGGTTCACGCCCTGCACCGATTGCTGCGCCGATGTCGCCTGCGTGAGCAGCGCGGTCTGCGCCGTGCTCGTCGCCTTGAGCTGATTCGTCTGGTTGCCGATCGTGTTGATGTAGCTCGCGTACGAACTTGTCAGCGTGTCGGTGCCGCCGTTAAGCGACTTCGACGAAACCAGCTTCGACATCGCGAGCGCGTTGCTGCCGTCGCTCGTGCCGCCCTTGTTCTGCGCGATCAGGAACGCGTCGTTGTCCTTCGGCGTGCCGCTGATCGTCGCGGAGACGCCCATCGCAGAGACCGTGAGGCCCTTGCTCGCGTCGTACGGTATCGTCGTGCCGGCGGTGTACGTCGTCGATCCGACGGTCACATCGACATTCGACGTGAAGCCGTTCGCCGACGCGCTGTACTGCAGGTTGACGTCGGAGGTCATCGTGTTGCTCGTCACCGTCGCCGACGAAATCGATGCCGTGCCGGTGTTCGCGCTCCCCGCCGACGTCACCGCGGGCGATGCCGCCGCGACCGCTGCGCCGTTGGTCGTCGCGAGCTTGAAGTTGTCGAGCGCGGCGCGCGTCGGCTGGATCGTGAACGAATCGCCCTTTTGCACGCCGCTCATCGACGACACGTCGATGTTCAAGCCGTTGATCGTCTTGTTCGTCGACGTCGCCGGATCGATGGTGCCGAGCGTCTGGCCGCTCGCCGGGTCCGTCACGGTGTACTTGCTGCCGTCGTAGGTGACGGTGAAGTCGTTCGTCGGCGGCTGCGTGCCATCGGCGATGGTCGCCGTCGGCATGGCCGTGCTCTTGTTGCGCGCGTTGGCGATGATGTTCGGATCGGTCGTCGCGAACAGATTGCCGCCCGGCTGGCCGGTGAGGTCGAGGCCGAGCGCATTCTGACCGTTCAACTGATTGGCGAAGCTCGTGGCGATCGCGCCGAGTTGCGCCTGCGCCGGATCGAGCGTCTGCGTGCGGAAGTCGATGAGACCGCCGACCACGCCGCCCGTGAGCGCCGAGTTGTCGATGTATTGCGTGTTCGCGGCCGTCTGCGTCGCGCCGTTGGTCGTCTGGAACGCGACGGTGAGCTCGCTCGGATCGGACGCCGACGGCACCGCCTGCAGCCCGTACTGCGTATTGCCGACGACGAGCGGTTGCCCGTTGCCGATGAACACGTTGTAGTTGCCGTCCTGCTGCACGACCTGCACTCCGATCATCGAGCTCAGGTTCGTCACGAGCTGATCGCGCTGATCGAGCAGTTGATTTGGCTGCTGGCCGCTCGCGCTGGCGACGTTGATCTGCTTGTTGAGATCGGCGATCTGTTGCGAGTAGCTGTTGATCTGCGAGACCGCGCTCGTCAGTTGCGTGTTGACGCTTTGACGCAGTTGATCGTATTGCTCGCCCGCGGAATTGATCTGATCGGCGAGCGTTTGCGCGCTGCTCATCAGCGACTGGCGCGCGGCGGTGCTGCTCGCGGAGTTCGCGACCGATTGCAGGCCGGAGAAGTAATTGGTGATGCCTTGCGCGATGCCTTTGGTCGGATCGCCGACGAGGTTGTTCAGCTGCGAGATCAGCGAGTAGTAGGTGCTTGCCGCGCTGCTCGACGACTGCGTGTTGTTGACCTGCGTCGTCAGGTACTGGCTGTACTGGCGCGTGACGGTGACTGCCTGCACGCCGTTGCCGAGATAGCCGGAGCCGGTGAATTGGCCGGGCGATTCCTGATAGGAGACTTTCTCGAGCGTGTAGCCCGGCGTCGCGGCGTTGCTGATGTTCTGGCCCGTCGTTGTCAGGCCCCACTGGGCCGCATTCAGGCCGGAAAGACCGATGCTGAAGATGTTGTTGGACATGCGTGAATCCTGGTGAGGCGGCGGGGTTCGAGCGATGCCGCTTGGCTGCCTTGTTTATCGGCCGATGGCCGGGGAAGTTGAGTGTTTTGGGGCTTTGGCGGTTTGGCTTTTTTTGGCTTTTTTTGGCTTTTTGGCTTCGACCGAAGCTGGGCGGTTTTTGCGATGAAGGCATTATCGCGGGCGCTCTGCAATCGCTATCTCGCGAAGTGCGGGGGGTTTTGGGGTTTATTCGCTCTTTGTTTTGCTTCGCCTCGTTTTGCTTCGTTTTGCTTCGTTTCTTCTCGCCGGATCCCGATTTGTTATTGGTCTATAAGCACTGCCCCTGTGCGGGGCGGCACCTACTTTCTTTGCTGCTGCAAAGAAAGTAGGCAAAGAAAGCAGCTTTTCAGGCCCACGGTCACACGCAGTTTGGGTAGTACTCTCGTCCCAGGCGGCACTCGCCTAAGTGTCGCCCTCGAAGGCCCAACCGGGCTTGGATCGCGCACGGTCTG
>NZ_FCNX02000032.1 GCF_001544835.2 Caballeronia fortuita
CGCCGCAACCGCCGATGCGTTGCTGATCGCGGTCACGGGTTACGGCCAGGCGCACGATCGCCAGCGCTCGAAAGACGCGGGCTTCGATCATCATCTCGTGAAGCCGGTGGCGTTCGAGGAAATCCAGCGCGCGGTCTCCGGCCGCTTCGAATGACGCGACCTCGCGTTTTCACCTAGCGATTCAAGGTTGACTCGCGCGCTCGCGCGTCCGACACTTTAGCCATGCAAGTGTGATCACAGGTCACAACAATCGATGGCACCGCAGCAGCCGTGCGAAAGAACGGAGGCAGAGAGTGGCGACACGCTCGACGACGGATTTACCCGCGCTCGAATTAGTTGCACGCGAAACAATGGCTGGCCGCGTCTATGCCCAACTGCGGCAGGCGATCATGACGGGCCGCTTCGCGCCTGGACAACTGCTCAGTCTGCGCAGTGTTGCCGAAGCGGTCGGTTCGTCGACGATGCCGGTGCGTGCGGCGCTCACGCGACTGCAAGCGGAAGGCGCGCTGATCGACGGTCCCGGCCGCGCGCTGATGGTCCCGCCGATGACGCTCGATTTGCTCGATGAACTGCGCGACGTGCGCATCGCACTCGAAGGCGCGGTCGCGAAGCGCGCTGCATCGCGCATGACGCGCGGGCATCTGGAAGCATTGCAGTCCATCTTCGACACGATGAACGCGCATGTCGAGGCGGGCGACGTGCCCGCGTATCTGCGCAGCAATTTCGAATTCCACATCGCCATTTATACGCACGGCGCGAGCGATCTCACGCTCGCGACGATCCAGAACCTCTGGATGCGAATCGGCCCGTTCCTGAATCTCGTTGCTCCGGACATCCCGCACATGCGCCGTTCGATGGCGGCGCATCGGCATATTGTCGAAGCGCTCTGGCGCGGCGACGGCGACGGCGCGCGCGCGGGCATCGAGGAAGACATCGGCGATGCCGCAGCCGATCTGCAGGAGCGTTTGCAAAGCGGCGAGACGGGCAGCAAGGCAAGCGCCTGACACGCATAACAACAACGGAGACATGGATGACGGTTCTTCAGATGCTGAAACCGCACGCGGGATTGCGCGTGCTCATCACGGGCGGCGCATCGGGCATCGGGCTCGTGATCGCGCGCGCGTTCATCGATGCAGGCGCACGCGTGCACGTCTGCGATGCGAGCCGCGAGGCCATCGACGAACTCACGAAAGCCGAAGCGAACCTGGAATGCAACGCGATCACGTCGACGCACGCGGACGTGGCGGATAAGGACGCTGTCGAGCGCGTGTTCGCCGATGTGCAACGCGAACTCGGCGGACTCGATGTGCTCGTGAACAACGCGGGCATCGCAGGCCCGACGGGCGGTATCGACGAGCTCGACGCGAACGAATGGGAACAGACTATCGACGTCAATCTGAACGCGCAGTTCTACTTCGCGCGCCGCGCGGTGCCGTTGCTGCGCGACGCGCATGGCGGCGGCACGATCATCGCGCTGTCGTCGGTGGCGGGGCGGCTCGGCTACGCATTTCGCACGCCCTATGCCGCGACGAAGTGGGCGGTCGTCGGCATGACGAAGAGTCTCGCGATCGAACTGGGGCCGTCCAACATCCGCGTCAACGCGATCCAGCCGGGCATCGTGAAAGGGCCGCGCATCGAACGCGTGATCGCGGCGCGCGCGAAGCAACTGAACATTCCTTACGAAGAGATGGAGAAGCAATATCTCGCGAAGATATCGCTGCGCCGCATGACGACGCCGGAGGAAGTCGCGGCCACCGCGCTCTTTCTGTGCTCGCCCGCGGGCAGCGGCATCTCCGGACAGGCGATCTCCGTCTGCGGCAACGTGGAAGTCCTTTAAGACACCGAGGAGCACATGGCAACGAAACGCAAGGTCATCATCACGTGCGCGCCGACGGGTGCGATTCATACGCCTTCGATGTCGCCGTATCTTCCGCTGACGCCGCAGCAGATCGGCGATGCCGCGCTCGCGGCCGCGAAGGAAGGCGCCGCGATCCTGCACCTGCACGCACGCGACGCGAACGATGGTCATCCGACGCAGGACCCCGCCGTGTTTCAGGAGTTCTTGCCGCGCATCAAGGCCGAAACCGATGCCGTCATCAACATCACGACGGGCGGCAGTCCGCACATGACGGTCGCGGAACGCCTGAAGCCCGCGCATCACTTCAAGCCGGAAGTCGCATCGCTCAATATGGGTTCGATGAACTTCGGCCTGTATCCGATGCTCGACCGCTTCAAGGAATTCAAGTACGAGTGGGAACGCAAGCATCTGGAGAACAGTCGCGATCTCGTGTTCAAGAACACTTTCGCGGATATCGAATACATCCTCACGTCATGCACCGATAACGGCACGCGATTCGAGCACGAGTGCTATGACATCTCGCATCTGTACAACCTCGCGCACTTCGTCGATCGCGGGCTCGTCAAGCCGCCGTTCTTCGTGCAGAGCGTGTTCGGTCTGCTCGGCGGCATCGGGCCGCATCCCGAAGATCTCGCCCACATGAAGCGCACCGCCGACCGTCTCTTCGGCAACGACTACGTGTGGTCGATTCTCGGCGCGGGGCGCCATCAGATTCCGCTCGGGTCGATGGGCGTCGCGCAAGGATCGAACGTGCGTGTCGGTCTCGAAGACTCGTTGTGGATCGAGCCTGGCAAGCTCGCCGAATCGAGCGCGGCGCAAGTGCGCAAGATTCGCCAGGTGATCGAAGGGCTTTCGCTCGATATCGCGACGCCTGCCGAAGCGCGCGAGATGCTCAAGCTCAAGGGCGCGAGCGACACCAACTTCTGATGACGGAGGCATCGTGAACGCCAAGCTGAAAGTAGTCGCGATGCCGACGGGCTGGCTCACCGTCGATCGCTCGTCGCAGGTATATGGCCGCTACTTCGGCCAGCAGATCAAGGTGCCGGTCTGGTCGACGGCGATCGTCGGCGCGCAGAAGAAGATCATCGTCGATACGGGCATACACGATCCGGCGTGGGTCTCTAACTTCGTGTGCCCGTGCGATCAGGCGCCCGAGGAGAAACTCGAACGCGCGTTGAAGGAGTACGTAGGCTGGAGCGCGGATGAAGTCGATATCGTCATCAACACGCATCTGCATTACGACCATTCCGGCGGCAACACGCTCTTCAGGAACGCGCGCTTTATCGTGCAGGCGGCCGAGTGGGAATACGCGGGGCATCCGCTGCCCACGCAGGCCACGTACTACCAGGAGTTTCTGATTGGCCGCGAACCGCTTGCGTATTTTCGCTGGCAGTTCGTGAACGGCGTGAGCGACATCGTGCCGGGCGTGCGTGTCGTGCCGACGCCCGGTCATACGCCAGGGCATCAGTCCGTCGCGGTCGATACCGAAGATGGCGTCGTGCTGATCGCGGGCGATTGCGCGAACTGCATGGAGAACGTCGTCGATCTCGTGCCTGTTGGCATCGTGCATGAAACGCTCGCGGAGATCGGCTCGCTCTCACGTATTCGCCAGATCGCGGATTTCGTCATACCCGGACACGACCCGAACGTCGTGCCCGGAAGCGCGGGCATCGCTTTACCCGCGAGTGCACGGCTGCCTCATGTAGCGAAATAGGCCGCAGTCGAAGACCAATAACGAAGGACCGGAGGAAGACATGAAAGCATGGACGCAATGTATTCGTCATGCGGGCCGGGCGGCGCTCGGCCTCGCGTTTGCCGCGGCGCTTGCCGCATCAGGGCCGGCGCATGCGGCAGGCAAGTACAAGATATTCCTGTCGATGAGTTATGTCGGCAACGACTGGCAGACCGAGGCCGCGAACATGGTCAAGGCGATGGCCAATACGCCGGGCCTGAAGGACAAGGTCGATCTCGAAGTGCAAGTCGCGGGCACCGACGCGCAAAAGCAGATCCAGCAGATCAACTCGATGGTGCAGGCGGGCGCGAAGGCCATCGTCATCTATCCGATTTCGCCGACGGCGCTCAATCGCGCGATCAAGAACGCGTGCTCGAAGGGCGTGGTCGTCGCGGCGTATGACGGCGAAGTGACCGAGCCGTGCGCGCACAACGTGACGATCGATCAGCATCAGGCGGGCACCGTCACGGCCGAATGGCTCGCGAAGACCATCAACGGCAAGGGCAACATCGTGCTCATCAACGGCGTGCCGGGCACGTCGGTCGATCGCGCGCGCACCGAGGCGGCGAAGGCCGTGTTCGCGAAGTTCCCGGGCATCAAGATCGTCGCGGAAGGCACGGGCATGTGGAGTCAGGCGACCGCGAAGACCGAGCTTTCGAAGATTCTCGCGACGAATAGCTGGGACAAGATCGACGGCCTCTGGATGCAGGTCGGCTGCTTCACGGCGGCGTCGATGCAGCTCGAAGCGGGCATCGCGGACGACAAGGTCAAGCCGTGCGCGGGCGAATCGTCGAACGGGCATCGCGTGCAGATGCTGCCGCCAGGCGAAGTGAAGGGACAAGGCGCGTATCGCTCGATCGGTTATCGCTCGATCTCATACGGCGCGCCTCCGTACTCCGGCGCAATGGCACTCAAGATGGCCGTGAAGAAGCTCGATGGCGGCGACTTTCCCGCGCGCGTGACGCTCAAGCTGCCGCTCGTGCTGACATCGGAATCGAAGCTCTGCAAGACGGGCAGCATCGACGAACTGAAGGCAGGCTGCACCGCGTTTCCGCCCGACAAGGTGCCGCCGGGCTGGTTCGCGGACATCTATTCGGAAGACACGAAGGAAGTCGGTTTCAATGCGGCCTTGACGGGCAATCAGGACTGAGGGCGCGATGAACGACGCATCATTGGCGATCGATCTGTCGAACGTGACGAAGCGCTTCGGCGCGACCGTCGCGCTCGATGGCGCGTCGTTCTCGGTGAAGCGCGGCGCGGTGCATGCGCTGCTCGGCGAGAACGGCGCGGGCAAGTCCACCACGGTCAAGCTGCTGTCGGGACTCATGCATCCCGATGCGGGCAGCATCCGCGTGATGGGCCGCGACGTAACGATGAAGAGCCCGAAGGACGCGCATCGCGCAGGCGTACAGACGGCGTTTCAGGAGATGACGCTCGTGCGCGATCTCACCGTCGCGCAGAACCTGTTGATGTCGTATGAACCGACCGGCTTTCTCGGACGCATCAGGAAGCGCGACGCGCAACGGCAGGCCGCCGAATGGCTCGACAAACTTGAATTGCCCGATGTACGCCCCGGCGCGTATATCCGCGATCTGTCGTTGCCCGTGCGGCAGAAGATCGAGATTGCGAAGGCGATCGTGCGCGGACCGGAAGTGCTGCTGCTCGATGAACCCACTTCCGCGCTTTCGGGCCGCGATGTCGCGTGGCTGTCGCGGCGTATCGACGAACTGAAGACGAGCGGCGTGACCTTCGTGTTCATCTCGCATCGCATGCAGGAAGTGCGCGAGTTCTGCGACAGTCTCACGGTGTATCGCAATGGCCGCGACGTGGGCACGTTCGACGCGGCGGATATATCGGATGACGAAGTAATTCGTCTCGTCATCGGACGTTCGATGGAGGCGAAGTATCCGCCGAAGATCGCGCCGGTTTCAAGCGATGCGACGCCGGCGATCGAAACGCGCGGCATTCGCGTCGACGGTGTCGTGAGCGACTTCGATCTCACGTTGAAGCCGGGCGAAGTGCATGGCATCGCCGCGCTGCAGGGCATGGGGCAACGCGAGCTGTTCGAGGCGCTGTTCGGCGCGACCTACATCGACGATGGCGAGATTCGCATCGACGGCAAGCCGGTCACGCTGACATCGACGGCGGATTCGCTGAAGGCAGGCGTATCGACGAGCTTTCTGCCCGAGGATCGCAAGACCGAGGGACTCTTTCTGCGATTGCCCGGCGGCGAGAACGTGTCGCTGCCGGTGATCGGCCGCTATGCGCGTTTCGGGATCATCGACCGCAAGCGCGAACAGGCCGCAATCCGCCGTTCGCTCGCGCAGATGGAAGTGAATCCGCGCGCGCTGTACAAGCCGTGTCTGTCGTTTTCCGGCGGCAATCAGCAGAAGATCGCGATGGCCAAATGGCTGCTCACGCAAAGCCGCGTGTGGCTCATGTTCGATCCGACGCGCGGGATCGACGTCGGCACGAAGCATCAGATTTTCGTGCTGATGCGCGCGTTCGCGGCGGCGGGCGGCTCCGTGCTGTTCTATTCGACCGACGTGCCCGAGCTCGTCAACGTCTGCGACCGCGTCTCCGTCATGTATCGCGGACGCAATGCCGGCGAGCTGAGCGGCGACGCGCTGACCGAAGAAAACGTCATGCGCAAGATGCTTTCAAGTTGAGGGGATGCTCATGAAGATAGCCGTTGCGTCGCCCGATAGCGAGGTTGTGCGGCCGGGCGCGCGCGTGGGACTGGGTGCGCGCATCGATCATCATCGCGGGCTCATCATCGCGATCAGTGCGTTGCTCGCGATGCTCGCCGCATGGGTCGCGCTGTCCGCGACGCCTGTGGGGCTGTACGACATCGGATCGGTCATCTCGAGCGCGACCACGCTCGCGCTCGCGGCGATCGGGCAGACCATCGTCGTGTTGTCGGGCGGCTTCGATCTGTCGGCGTCGGCCGTCGTGTCGCTCGCGAACGTGCTCGCGGTGCGCTTCGTGCAGGGATCGCCGGTCGAGCAATGGGGCGGCGCCGCGCTGATTCTCGCGATCGGCGGCGGCATCGGGCTCGTGAACGGCGCGTTGATCGCATGGTTCCGCTTGCAATCTATCGTCGTCACACTCGCGACGATGTTCATGGTCCAAGGCTTGACGCTGCTGATCCAGAACAAGCCAGGCGGCAGCGTCGGCGATCAGTTCGGTGCGGTGCTCACCGCCGATCTCATCCCCGACAAGATGCCGATGTCGGCCGCGCTGCTGATCATCGCGCTGCTGGTCTGGTCGTTCATCAAGCGCACGCGTTACGGCGTGGGACTCTACGCACTCGGCAGCGACCCCGACGGCGCGTATGCGAATGGCATGCCCGTCACGCGCTATCGCATCGCCACCTATGCGCTCGCGGGTATGTTCTACGCCGCGGCGGGACTTTATGTTTCGGCGCAGACGGGTTCGGCAGATCCACTCGTCGGCCGCCCGCTGCTGCTGTCGATGTTCACGGCGGTCGTGCTCGGCGGCACGCTGCTCGGCGGCGGGCGAGGCGGCTGCGTCGGCACCGTGTTCGCCGCAATGACGCTGATGATCACCGTGAACATCCTGCTCGTGCTGAACGTATCCGCGTTCTTCACGACGATTGCCGAAGCGGTGATCCTGATTCTCGCGGTGCTCGGTTCGTCGATCGGCAAGCAATCGGCGGCGCACGAATGCGCGCGTCACGCGGCGCAATGGTTGAAGGCCGTGCGAACGCGCACACGCGCACGCGACGACAAGAACGCGCGGCGCGTTACGTTCGAAGTCGATGACTTCCGCCCGGTCGAGAACACGGAACTGAAGGGACGCGCGATCGGAGACTGGATCGAACGCAACCGGGAATGGGTCAAGTATGTGGTGCCGGCCTATTTGCTGTTCTTCGCGGTGGTGGTCATCACGGGCTTCGTCTATGGCCCCGGCGTGCTCGTCAGCGCGAACTTCTATAGCAGCCTCCTCACGCTGACCTTGTTCCTCGCGATACTCGGTCTGGGCCAAGGCGCAGTGATCCTCACAGGAGGTCTCGATCTCTCGATGCCGTGGCTCATCACGTTATCGGGCGTGCTGCTGACGGGACTCACGCACGGCTTGAACGGCGCGGCTGCATGGGCCGTGCCGTTGGTCCTCGGCGTCGGCTTGCTCGTCGGCGTGTTCAACGGTGTGGGCGTCGTGATGCTCGGCTTGCCGCCCATTGTCGTTACGCTCGCGGCGAACGGCTTGCTGCAAGGCATCACGCTGATCTATTGCAACGGTTCGCCGCAGGGATGGTCGCCATCGACGATCAGCGAGTTCACGAATGGGCGCGTCGGGCCGCTGTCGCTCGCGGCGTGGAGCGTGCCGCTGTTTCTCGCGATCGCGTTGTTGCTGCTGCATCGAACGCCGTTCGGACGGCGCGTGTATGCGGTCGGCAACTCGCCCGTCGCAGCGAAGTTGTCGGGCGTGCGGGTCGGCACGACGTTGATCGCCGTGTATTGCCTCTCGGGTCTTTGCTCGGCGGTCGTCGGCCTGCTGCTCGCGGGCTTCAGCTCGCAAGCGTTTCTCGGCATGGGCGATCCGTATCTGCTGCCGTCGATTGCGGTGGTCGTCGTCGGCGGCGCGCTGATCACAGGCGGACGCGGACACTATCTGGGCGTATTCGGCGGCGCGTTGTTGCTCACGGCGCTCGGCACCTTGCTCGCGGGCACGACCGTGCCGCCTGCGGTGCGCGACATCATCAACGGGCTGGTCGTGCTGGCGGCGGTCATCACGTTGCGGGACAAGAAGGGCTAGATCAATCGAATGAGGATCGCACTCAGATGCAAGCAAACAACATTGCGGTGATCGGTTCGGGCCGCATCGGCCGCGCGTGGGCCATCGTGTTCGCCAAAAGCGGCTTCAACGTAACGATTCACGATGCATCGAAAGAGATGCTCGCAGGCGCGATTCCCTCGATTCGCGAGACCTTGAAGGATTTCGCATCGTTCGATCTGCTCGATGAATCCGTCGATACGATTGCGGCGCGCATCAGCGCATGCGAAAGCCTCGCCGATGCGCTCGCCGACGCCGATCTCGTGCAGGAGAACATCGCCGAAGTGGTGGAAGCGAAGCGCGCGTTGTTCGTCGAACTCGATCGGCTCACGAAGCCCGATGCGATTCTAGCGAGCTCGACATCGGGCTTGCCTGCATCGACGTTCACGGAAGGCATCGAAGGCCGCGCGCGATGTCTCGTGGCGCATCCGGTGAATCCGCCTTCGCTCGTGCCGCTCGTCGAGTTGTGCGGCGCGCCCTGGACGTCGCAACAGACGATGGAACGCGCGCGCGCCATCTATGAAGCAGCGCGGCAAAAGCCCGTGACCGTCAATCGCGAGATCTCGGGCTTTCTGCTCAACCGCTTGCAAGGCGCATTGCTCGACGAAGCGCTGAGTCTCTATGAGCAAGGTTATGCAAGCGCCGCCGATCTCGACACCGTGATACGCGACGGTCTCGCGATGCGCTGGTCCTTCATGGGCCCGTTCGAAACGATCGACCTGAACGCGCCCGGCGGCGTGGCCGATTACGCGGCACGTTATGGCGGCACGTACAAGAGCATCGCTCAAAGCCGCAAGCCGTTCGACTGGCCGGACGACACGCTCGGCAAGCTCGATGCGGAGCGCCGCGCGCTGCTCCCGCGCGACAAGATCGAAGAACGCAGCCGCTGGCGCGATCGCCGCTTGATGGCGCTGCTCGCGCACCGGCGCGATATCGAGAATGGCGAAGCCTGACCCAAGGAGACGACGATGCCCGAAGTACGCTTGCTGGTCGATGCGAACAATCATCTCGGTGAAGGACCGCTGTGGGACGTGAAGGAGGAACGGCTCTACTGGATCGACAGCACGGCTGCGGAAATTTATAGCTGCCGCGCGGACGGCAGCGACGTGAAGCGCTATTTCGTGCCGCGCCATATCGGTTCGATGGCGCTGCGTGAACAGGGCGGCGCGGTGGTCGCGCTCGCGAACGGCCTGCATTTCTACGACTTCGACGCGCAGACCGTGCAGTTCATCGCCGACCCCGAAAGCGACGATCCCGAGACGCGCTTCAACGACGGCAAGGTGGATCGGCGTGGCCGCTTCGTCGCGGGCACGATGTCCTACGATTTCGATCGCTACGACGCCGATCGCGGACAGAGATCGACACGCAGCGGCGGGCTATATCGGCTCGATACGGACGGCAAGGTCACGCGGCTCGACAGCGGCATCAGTTGTTCGAACGGCCCTTGCTGGAGCCCCGACGACAAGACGTTCTACTTCACGGACACGTACAGCAAGGAGATGTACGCCTACGATTACGACATCGAGACGGGCGCGGTGTCGAACAAGCGCCTCTTCGCATCCGCGCACGACATGGCGGGCACCTTCGATGGCGCCACCGTCGATGAAGAAGGCTATGTCTGGTCCGCGCTTGTGTTCGGCGGACGCATTCTGCGCTTCGCGCCCGATGGCAAGCTCGATCGCGTCGTGCCGTTTCCAGTGCGCAATCTGACGAGCGTGATGTTCGGCGGGCCGAAGCTCGACATTCTCTATGTATCGACGATGGGCCGCCCGATGTGGGGCATTCCGCAAAAAGAGCGCGACAAGGGCGGACTGTTCGCGGTGACGGGGCTCGGCGTGCGCGGCATTCCCGAGCCGCGTTTCGCCGGATGATGCATGAGCGTTATCATTCGAGCCTGACAGTCAAGTCACGAACGCTATCGCTCGACATGGATACGAACAAGCTCATCGCCTCGATGCCCGCGCGCATCGACGCGATCGTTTCGCACGGCGCGAAGGCGCATCCCGATCACATCGCGCTCTATGAAGATGCGCGCTCGCTGAGCTACGCGCAACTCGACGACGCCGTCGATGCGCTCGCCGCGCGTCTTGCGGATGCGGGTGTCCGGGCGGGCGATCGCGTCATGCTGATCGGTGAAAACAGCGTCGCACTCGTCGCATCGCTCTTTGCCGCGAGCCGTCTCGATGCATGGGCGCTGATCGCGAACGCGCGTTTGTCCGCCGTCGAACTGGATGCGATCCGCGCCCATGGGAAGCCGCGCATCGCGCTTTATACCGTCGAAGCTTCCGACGATGCCGCGCATCACGCGCAACGCGAAGGCGCTTCGATGGAATCGCTCGACGCGACGCCGATCGGCGCGTTCGCCTTGAGCGCGATCGATGCGGCTTCGATGCAAGAGCCGCACGGACTGCCATCGGATGCACAATGCGCGGCGCTCGTCTACACGACGGGCACCACGGGCGCGCCGAAGGGCGTGATGCTGTCGCATCGGAATTTGCTGTTCGTCGCGACGGTATCGAGCACGCTGCGCCGCGTCGGTCCGAGCGATCGCGTCTATGCCGTGCTGCCGATATCGCATGTGTTCGGTCTTGCCTCGATGTGTCTCGGTTCCTTGTATGCAGGCGCCACGCTGCGCCTGGCCGCGCGTTTCGATGCCGAGCGCGCCGGACGCGTGTTGCAGGACGAACGCATGACGATCTTTCAGGGCGTGCCCGCGATGCACGCGAAGCTGATCGATCATTTCACGCCGCGCGGCGGGCTGGATGCGCCGTCGCTGCGCTTCGTCTATTGCGGCGGTTCGCCGCTCGACATGTCGCTGAAGGCTGCCGCCGAAACGTTCTATGGCGTGCCCTTGCACAACGGTTACGGCATGACCGAAAGCAGCCCGACGGTATCGAACACGCTGCTCGACGCGCCCGCGCGCGATTCGTCGGTCGGTCCGTTGATTCCGGGCATCGAGGCGCGCATCGTGCCGCTCGTGCAGCAAGGCAATGCCGACGATACCGGCGAGCTATGGGTGCGCGGCCCGAACGTGATGCTCGGCTATTACCGCGACGCGGCGCAGACGGCCGCTACGGTGACGCAGGATGGCTGGCTCAAGACGGGCGATCTCGCGCGCATCGAAAACGGCAATCTGTATATCGTGGGGCGCAGCAAGGAACTCATCATCCGCTCGGGCTTCAATGTCTATCCCGCCGAAGTGGAGCAGGCGTTCAACAGTCATCCCGCCGTGCTGCATTCGGCCGTGATCGGACGCAGCGTGCAGGGCAATGAAGACGTGCTCGCGTTCGTCGAACTGAGGCGCGGCTGGATGGTCGATGAACGCGAACTGCACGCGTGGGTGTGCGGGCGGCTTGCACCCTACAAGCGGCCTTCGTCGATTCGCATACTCGATGCGTTGCCCGTGTCCGCGAGCGGAAAGGTGCTTAAGCACCGGCTCGGGAAACTCGTTAGTTAGCCGCGGCTTTCATATCTTCGCCTGCGCCACCGAGAGATTGATACAGCGCGGCGGTATCGGAAAGACGGCTCGCTTGCGCGAGCGCGAAATCGAGTTGCGTCTGCAGCGCCTGACGTTGCGTGTCGAGCAGATCGAAGCGGCTCACTCCGCCGGCCGCGTATCGTGCGTTCGTCGTTTCGAGATTGGCCTGCGCTTCGTTTGCGGCGATCTCGCGCGCGTGCAACGTATCGGCGTCGTTTTGCAAGGCGGTCAGACTATCGGCGACCTGTTGCAGCGCGTCGAGCACGGTCTGTCGATACGCTTGCGCGGCTGCATCGTAGGCGGCTTCCGACGAACGCTTCTTCGCGCGCAACTCGCCGCCGTGAAAGAGTGGTTGCGTGAGATTCAGGCCGACGTTCCACACGTTCAGGCTATTGAGCATGTCGTGGATGTTCGTGCGCTGACTTCCGACGCCCGCCGACAACGAGAACTTTGGATAGAGATCGGCGGCCGCCACACCGACATTCGCGCTCGCCTGATGCAGTAACGCTTCGGATGCGCGTATGTCGGGGCGTTCGCGTGCGAGCGTCGAAGGTAACGTGAGCGGAACGTCGCCGGCGTGATGAAGTGAATCGAGCGTGATCGCATCGAAGTCGGCCTTGGACGGCTCGACGCCAAGCAACACCGCGAGCCGGTGATCGGCCTGATCGCGTTGCGTGACGAGCGCGGGCAAGCTCGCGCGCGTCTGTTCGACGAGCGTGCGCTGGCCACGCACGTCCAACGCCGCGACGCCGCCCGCGTTCAAGCGGCCTTGCATGATCGACAACTGCCGGGCCTGTGCATCGACGAGACGCTCGGTCAGCGTGATCTGCTGCTGCAACGAAGCACGCCGGATCGCGGTGGCGACGACATTGCCCGCAATGGACAGACGTGCAGCGTCGAGTTCGAAGGACTGGTAGTCCACTTGCGCGCGCAACGCTTCGAGCGCGCGACGTTCGCCGCCGAAGACATCGAGCGTGTACGACACACTGACCGATGCGTCGTAAAGCGTGAATGGTCCGGGGCTCGGAATCGGCACGCCGAAGGCGGCGGGATCGACCTTCTGGCGCGTGCCGAACAGGGACGCATCGACGGCGGGATAGTAGGTCGCGCCCGCTTGCGCGCGGTAGTCTTCGCGCGCCTGCACGAGTTTCGCGCGCGCCTGTTCGAGCGTGGGGCTGTCGTTCAACGCGCGATCGACGAGACGATTCAACGCGTCGGAGCCGAACTGCGTCCACCACTGCGAAAGCGCATGATCGGTCACTGGAAGCGCCTGCGATGTGGTGGAGGTTTTGACGTAGCTCTGCGTATCGGGCGGCGCGGGCGCATGAAAGTCCGGCCCGACGGTGCAGCCGCATATCGCGAGTGCGCAGAGGGAAAGAATCGCTTTCATCGATGTCTTCCTAATCGAGCGTGCGCCGGTAGAAGCGCAACGCTATGCCCATCACGATGACGGTGAAGAGCGCCATCGGCCATACCGAGGGCCACAGGTCGGCCCAGCCGTTGCCCTTGAGCAGAATGCCGCGAATCAGGCGGTTGAAGTAGGTGAGCGGCAGCAGATTGCCAATGAACTGCGCCCATGAGGGCATGCCCGCGAACGGAAACATGAAGCCCGAGAGAAGGATGTTCGGCAGGAAATAGAACATGGTCAGCTGCATCGCCTGAAGCTGGTTCTGCGCGAGCGAGGACAATGTGATGCCCACCGTCAGATTCGCTGCGATGAAGAGCAGCGCGGCGAGATAGATCGCGAGCGGATTGCCGACGAACGGCACATGAAACACAAAGCGCGTGGCCGCGAGAATGATCGACGCCTGGATGAGACCGATGAACACATAAGGCACGATCTTGCCCGTCATCACTTCGACGGGACGCACGGGCGTCGCAAGAAGATTTTCCATCGTGCCGCGCTCGCGTTCGCGCGTCATCGCGAGGCCGGTCATCATGACGAGCGTCATCGTGAGGATGACGCCCATCAGCCCCGGCACGACGTTGTATTGCGTGATGCCTTCGGGGTTGTAGAGGTTGTGGACTTGCACGTCGAACGCGGCGGGCGATCCGTTTAGATGCGCTAGCGTGCCCGTGATGTCCTTGCTCGCGACCGATTGCACGAGCGATGAGAGCGCACTGCTCGCCTTGCTCACCGCGTTCGGGTCGGTGGCGTCCGCTTCGACGAGCAGCGCGGGCCGCTCGCCGCGCAGCAGCTTGCGCGAGAAATCGACGGGAATGTTGAGCACGAAGAGCACGCGTCCTTGCGCGAGCGCGCGGCGGCCGGCTTCGTCGTCGGGGAGCGTGTCGACGATATCGAAGTATTCGGAGTGCTTCATCGCCGCGATGAAGCTGCGCGAGAACGGGCTTTGATCGCCGACGATCACGGCGGTCGGGAGATGCTTCGGGTCCGTATTGATCGCATATCCGAAGAGCGCGAGCTGCACGATAGGCAGGCCGACGATCATGCCGAACGTGATGCGATCGCGCCGCAGTTGCAGGAACTCCTTGATGACGATGCTCCACCACCGCGTGACGGAGAAGCGCGCGAAGCCTGCGAACGGGCCGCGTGCCTTCATGACGTCACCTTGAAGTTGTCGGTGGAGCGGCTCATCAAATAGATGAACACATCTTCAAGTCCGGTTTCGATGGGCTCCGCGCGCGTTGCGCCGTCTTTCGTCACGTCGCGCACGGCCTGCTCGAGCGCCGCGTGATCGCTGCCGCTCACGTGCAGGGCCGAACCGAACACGACCGTCTGATCGATGCCGGGCGTCTTGCGCAGGCGCTCCGAAAGCGCGCTGAGATGTTCGCCATGTATGCTCCACGTCGCGAGGTTTTGCGATGCGATGACTTCGTTCGCGGTGCCTTGCGCGAGCAGCTTGCCGTATGCGATGTAAGCGAGCTTGTGGCAGCGCTCGGCTTCGTCCATGTAGTGCGTGCTGACGAGTACGGAGATGCCTTTGGCCGCGAGGCGATGCAGCTCTTCCCAGAAGTCGCGGCGCGCGGTGGGATCGACGCCCGCGGTGGGTTCGTCGAGCAGCAGCAGCTTCGGCTCGTGCAACATGCAGGCCGCGAGCGCGAGACGTTGCTTCCATCCGCCGGATAGCGAACCCGTCAACTGGCTCGCGCGGCTCTGAAGCCCGAGCGCTTCGAGCGCGCGATCGACGGCGTCGCGGCGATTGGACATCTGATAGATGCGCGCGACGAAGTCGAGGTTCTCGCGGATCGTCAGATCTTCCCAGTAAGAGAAGCGCTGCGTCATGTAGCCGACGTTGCGCTTGATCTCTTCGCTTTCGCGCACGATGTCGTAGCCGAGACACGTGCCGCTGCCGGAGTCGGGCGTGAGCAGGCCGCACATCAGACGGATCGATGTCGTCTTGCCGCTGCCGTTCGGACCGAGGAAGCCGAAGATCTCGCCGCGCGCGACTTGCAGCGATACGTCGTTGACGACATGCTTGTCGCCGAAGTGCTTGTTGAGGTTGTGCACGTCGATGACGTACGGCGTGTCCTGTGCGCTCATTGCAACCTCACCGCGACGGGTTGGCCCGGATGAAGCTTCGACGCATCGGCCGGTTGAGGATGCGCCTCGACCATGAACACGAGTTTCGAGCGGCTTTCATTGCTGTAGATGACCGGCGGTGTGTACTCCGCCTCATTCGATACGTAAGTGATCTTCGCGGCCACGTCTTGCGCGCAGCCGTCGCAATGAATCGATAGCGCGCGTCCGATCGCGAGGCTGCCCACGACGTTCTCCGGCACGAAAAAGCGCACCTTGATGTTCTGCGGCGGCAACATCTGCACGACCGGGCTGCCCGCCTGCACCCATTCACCCACTCGATAGAGCGTGTCGTAGACGAGTCCACCCGATGGCGCGGCAACGCGCTTCTGATCGACCTTCCATTGCGCTTGAGCGACGAACGCCTGCGCGGCGGCCACTTGCGCGCGTTGTGCGGCGATCTGCTGCGGACGGCCTGGCAGACGTGCGATATCGACCTGCTCGGCGAGATCGCGCACTTGTGCGGCGGTGGCCTCGGCGTTGGCCCGTGAATCGTCGAGCTGACCTTTGGCGATGCCGCCCGCGCTGAACTGCGCTTCGTCGCGGCTCAACTGCAGCGCGGCCTTGCGTGCGTTCGCGCGTGCCTGCGCGAGTTGCGCGCGCACCGATGCGACTTCCGGAGCGCGCTTTCCCGTGAGGATGTCGTCGAGTTGCGATTGAGCGGCGGCGAGTTGACGCTGGGCCTGATCGAGTGCGGCGGTTTCATCGACGGATTCGAGTGCGAACGTGTTCGAACCCGCTTCTATAGTTTGACCGCGCGCGACGGACAACGCAGTGAGCTTGCCCGATTGCGACGAGCCGAGATAGACGAACTCTCCTTCGATGTAACCCTGATAGGTGTCGCGGTCCTGATGAGAGCAAGCCGCGAGCGCCGCGGCGAACAGCAGGCAGATCGGCATGCCGGTGAAGCGGCTCATGGCGGGCTCCATGATGGGAACGGTGACGCTTGGTTGGTCTACCAAACAATACGTGAGTCGAGTTCTTGCTGTCAAGCGGTTCAGTTCGGGACAAGAATACCGTTTCTATCGCGTTGGTAGGTAAAAACGACGGATACGGATTTCGTGCCCAGAATGCGCGGAAGAATGATGTCCCACACGTGAACTGATTCGGACGTCGAACAAATTATCTGGAAGTGCTTTTCCAGGTCGCTTTGCGTCTCCGCCGCAATCGATTACATTTCGATATCCGCGTGACTTGAATCGACATCGATAAAAATGGAGACGCCACGATGACCGGAAAGAAGAGGCAACGTCTGCTCACACTGATGATCGGCGCATCGCTGATCGGGCCGCTCGCGACGCAATCGACATGCGCCGAGACGCCAGGCGATGAAACGATCGCTGTTGCGGGTCTCTCGCAACCTTCCGATATCTTGATCGACCGCTGGGGCGTACCGCACATCTTCGCGGCCAACGACAGCGACGCGTTCTTCGTGCAAGGCTTCAATGCGGCGCGTGACCGCATGTTCCAGATCGATCTCTGGCGCAGGCGCGGACTGGGCGAGCTATCGGATGTGTTCGGGCCTGCCTACGTGGAACAGGACAAGGCCACGCGCCTCTTTCTCTATCGTGGTGACATGGCGACCGAATGGCAGCGCTACGGTCCCGATGCGAAGCCTGCTGCTACGCGTTTCGCCGCCGGTGTGAATGCGTATATCGACTGGCTTGCCGCACATCCGGACCGCATGCCGTATGAGTTTCGCAAGATCGGCTATTGGCCCGCGAAATGGAGCGCCGACGACATCGTGCGTATTCGCAGCCACGGTCTCACGCGAAATCTCACGAGCGAAGTGGCACGCGCGCGCGTCGCATGCGAGAGTTCGCTCGACGCCGATACCGTGCGTTTCGGCCTGCAGCCGCAATGGAAAGCGCACATGCCCGCGGGCCTCGATCCATGTCTTCCCGATGACGTGCTCAAGGTCTTCACGCTCGCAACGCAAGGCGTGCGCGTGACGAGAGAATCGATGAAAAGCGCGGATGTATCGACGACCGTGATTGCCGCTGCCGACAACCCCGAAGAAATCACCGAAGGCAGCAACAACTGGGTGGTCGCGCCATCGAAATCGGCGACTGGCCGCGCGATCATGGCCAACGATCCGCATCGCGCGTACGCGGCGCCGAGTCTTCGCTATATCCAACAGATCAGCACGCCGACGCTCGATATTATCGGTGGGGGCGAGCCATCGGCGCCGGGCATTTCGATCGGGCATAACGGTTCGATCGCCTATGGGCTCACGATCTTCAATATCGATCAGGAAGATCTTTATGTGTATGAGCTGAATCCGGCAAATGTGAGGCAATATCGCTACAAAGGCAAGTGGGAACCGATGCGCGTCGTGCGCGAGCAAATCGCCGTGCGCAATGGCGCACCCGTGACCGCGGATCTGCTTTTCACGCGGCATGGACCCGTGATTTATACCGAAGAGAGCAAGCATCGCGCGTTTGCGGTGCGCACGGCGTGGCTGTCGCCAGGCATGTCGCCGTACTTCGACTCGATGCGCTACATGCGCGCGAAGAATTACGCGCAGTTCAAGGCATCGCTTGCGACTTGGGGCGCGCCGACCGTGAATCAGGTCTATGCGGACAAAGACGGCAATATCGGATGGGTGCCGAGCGGGCTGGCGCCGAAACGCCCGAACTGGGACGGCCTCATGCCCGTGCCCGGCGATGGCCGCTATGAATGGGCAGGCTTCTGGCCACGCGATGCGATGCCGTCGGTCTATAACCCGGCGCAGGGATACTTCACCACGTCGAATGAAATGAATCTGCCGGCAGATTACCCGTATGCGGAGCGCAAGCTCGGATTCGAATGGACCAACGGGTCACGGCATCAACGTATCGATGAAGTGTTGAAAGCGTTGCCCAAGGTATCGATCGAAGACTCTGAGCGCTTGCAGAACGATATCGTGTCGATTCCGGCGCGCAGGCTCGTCGCGTTGCTCGCGCCGCTTTCGAGCGGTGACGAGAGCACGCGTGCGGCGCTCTCGATGCTCAAGCGCTGGGATGCGCGCATGAACGCCGATTCGCCGCAGGCCGCGCTCGAGGAAGTATGGCTCTCGCGGCATCTCGGACGCGCGTTCAAGGATGCGGTGTTGCCGAAGAACGCGGCCGCATCTTTTGGCGCGCCCGATACCGCCGTGATGCTCGATACGCTCGAACACCCCGAGACGCGCTTTGGCGACGACGCGCAAGCGAAGCGCGATGCGGTGCTGCTTTCGAGTCTGCACGATGCGTACGCGGAGATGATGCATCTGCAAGGTGCAGATTCGAGTCAATGGCAATGGGGCAAGCTGCAGACCAACCTGAACGCGCATCCTCTGGCCGATGTCGTCGACGCCGATATGCGCGCAAAGCTCAATGTCGGGCCAATCGGAAAGGGCGGCAGCGCTTTTACACCGAATCAGTCGACGTATCGTGCGAGCGATTTTCGCGAGACCAACGGGCCGTCGTTTCGCGTGGTCGTCGATGTCGGGAACTGGGACGACTCGCGTGCGGTGAATCTGCCGGGCGAATCGGGCGATCCGGATAGCCCGCATTATCGCGATCTCGCACAGATGTGGCTCGACGGACAATACTTCCCGCTCCTGTATTCGCGCGCGGCTGTCGAGGCAGCGACTGAGAAGCGTGTGCATCTCGTGCCGGCTGCGCGTTGAGCACGTGTAGCGCAAGCTTGATTGTTGCGAGATCGACAAGGCATCTTCAACGCGGGCGGCGATGATCTTCGCGCCGCCTCGCGCGACAATTCGATCGCGGTGGACGGGCGCTGGCTGGCGCCTTGCCGGACTCCTCATCCGGTTCGTCCTCCGCGCTTCCCTCCGTTTTGCTCTTCCTCGATGTTCCGCTTCGACGTGGGAATAGATCGCCACGCACACGGGTTAACCAATCGAAGCCTCTACGCTCGACACCTAGGTCGAGTGAGTCGAAGCCGGGCAAGGGCCCTGTGCGTTCGATGAGGTTCGTGGATCGCGTGCGATCCGGTCAACCTTTTCTGTCGGAGTGAACATCATGAACGCCATCGCCAAAGTCGTCGTGTCCCTCGCTGTGGCCGCAGCGCCCGCGTTTGCATTCGCGCAGGATCAGAGTGCCCCGTTGACGCGCGCACAAGTGAAGGCCGAACTCGTCCAGCTCGAACAGGCGGGCTATTCGCCTGCGACCGGCGAGCAAGCAAACTATCCATCCGATATTCAGGCTGCGGAGGCGAAGGTCGCCGCGCAGCAGAACGCGAACGAAGCCAATGAGGCGTACGGCGGCACGCATGCCGGTGGCACGGCGTCCGGAGCCGGCTCGATGCGCGCGCCGATGTCCATGAAGCACGGTTCGACGCCGGCGTCGGACTGCGTGGGGCCCGCGAGTTTCTGTACGCCGTTTTTTGGCAGCTGAGGCGTCGATGGCGGGTCGGGAAAAAAATTTGCGAAAGGGACTTGCGAAGCTGTCATCGCCCCGCCATAATCTCGTTTCTCTGCTGCCGATGCAGCGACGCAAGACGGTGGTCGGGTTTGACGGTCTTGCGATGTGCTCTTTAAAAACTAACAGCCGATAAGTGTGGGCGCTTGATAGCGAGTGCAGCTGGTCTTTCGGGATCAGTCAAGCAAAAGTATCAAGAGTCTCACACGAAGTATCAGAGGAAGGTTTTTGTCTTAGGACAATAATCATCGTCAGTACGT
>NZ_FCNX02000033.1 GCF_001544835.2 Caballeronia fortuita
GGCTACGCCGCCTCCGACCTCTCACCAACGGCCAAAACCTCTGTCGCTATACCGGCCAAGATGATTGTCGCCGCGCACGCATCCCGTGGGAGTGCTGCTTCATGTCGCTAAGGTTGATTGTCCATCGCGCCACGCACGAGATTGGCGGCAACTGCATCGAACTGCGAGCGCCTTGTGGGGCTCGCCTATTGCTCGACGTAGGTCGTCCGCTAAACGCAACACCCGATGCAAGTGGCCTCCTCCCGGCCACGCTGGACCTCCACGCACCCGTTTTAGGCGTGGTTATCTCACACCCGCATCAGGATCACTACGGCTTGTTGAATGAGATCCCACGAGATTGGCCGATCTATTGCGGCGAAGCGTCTGCAGCACTCATGCGTCTGACTCAAGATTTGACTGGTCGAGGATTCGACCAGACCTTCTGCTTCTTGAAGTCGGGCGTTCCCGAGTCGATTGGGCCATTCACCGTCACGCGCTTTCTCACCGACCATTCGGCCTTCGACGCGAGCATGATCCTCGTCGAGTGCGCAGGCCGGCGCGTCCTGTATTCGGGCCCCCGGCGGTCGGTCAAATGCCCCCATGTATGGTCACTTCAAAATCCCCCAGTTAACGACCGCCGGCTGAGCGGTCCTTAGCGGTGCTGCAGGACATTTATTGTCGTCTCCTTCAGAGAAGAAGGAGACCAGGGAGTGAATTGAAATGAACGCGCCCCACCCGTAACCTCCATAAGGGAGCTTGGATTTTCAAGGTGAGCGACGTTGATGCGTCAACGGTGGAGAATGCGAGTGTTCCCGACAAGCGGAGGTCCCAATATGAACGGCACAGCGGTGGGTGTCGATATCGCGAAGATGGTGTTTCAGGTGCATTACGTTGACCAGGACTCGGGCGAGATCGTGAACAAGCAGATCAAGCGGTCAAAGTTTCTCGAGTTTTTTGCAAACCGAGCTCCTTGCCTCATCGGGATGGAGGCGTGCGGCGGTGCGCATCACTGGGCCCGGCGCCTCACGAAGATGGGCCACCAGGTAAAGCTGATGCCCGGCGAATTCGTTAAGGCGTTCAATATCCGCAGCAAAAACGATCCTGCAGATGCTCGAGCGATCTGGCTGGCAGTGCAGCAGCCTAGCAAACCAGTCGCGGTCAAAACGGAAATGCAGCAGGCTGTGCTAGCGCTACACCGAATGCGCGAGCAGCTTGTGAAATTTCGCACGATGCAAATCAACGCATTGCGCGGTTTGTTGACCGAATATGGCGAGGTGATGGGCAAGGGACGAACTGCATTGGATAAGGCGATGCCGGAAGTGCTTGCACGAGTGGCTGAACGACTGCCGGCTGTGCTCATTGATACGATGCGGGAACAGTGGAACGGGCTCGTGGCGCTCGACGAACAGATAGCCGGGATCGAACGGCGCATGCGCGAGTGGAAGAAGGACGACCCAGCAGTGAAGGCAATCAGCGAGATTCCCGGCGTAGGACTGCTGACGGCAACGGCGGCGGTCGCAATGATGGGCAATCCCAAAGCTTTTCGGTCCGGACGCGAATTTGCAGCATGGGCAGGTCTCGTGCCGAGGCAAACCGGTTCGGGCGGCAAGGTACATTTGCACGGCATTAGCAAGATGGGCGACACCTATCTGCGAAAGTTGCTGATTCACGGCGCGCGCAGCGTGCTGACCCATGCGAAGGAGCCAGGGCCGTGGATCAATCAAATCATCAAACGCCGACCGCCGAACGTGGTAACCGTCGCGCTAGCCAACAAGATGGCGCGTACGATCTGGGCCCTTCTGGCCCATAACAGGCGTTACCAAAAGGACTATCTGGGCGCGAAGCCGGTGTAAGGCACCATTCAAACCCGCAGACCAACAGTAATGTAGTACGAGCTTCGAAGGTTGCACAGGCGATCGTATGTGATGACAAACAGGTAGGACCGTGGCCCGCCAAGCCTGAAAGACATGAAGAGCCTTGAGCTCGCGGAGTGAATGAGGCGCGGGTCAGCGGATTTCATAGTGGGCCGCAGCTTAGCCGCTGCAATATGCCCGGATATAGAGCTGCAACCGATCCTGTTATGTCAGAGCTTATGAGCGCTTGTTCAAGGGGCGCGTTCATATAGAATGTCTTGAAGCAGCATCTGCAAAGCGCGATATTCACGCTGCTTGAGCGCGGCGTGAGCCAGCACAGGATCCACGAGCTCACGGGTATCGATCGCAAGACGATTCGCCGCTATCAAACGCTGTATGAGGCGCGGCGGGCGGGTGGCGCAAAATCCTCCACCGCCGCGACCACCGGCTCCGGCGATCCGGTGGTCGCGCAAACTCCCCCGCCGCAAAATCCTCCACTTCCGCGACCGCCGGCTCCAAGCGGAGTGCCGGTCAGTTCCTTCAACTTCGCCCGTTCGGCCAGTGAGCCCCACCGGGAATGGATCGAACAGCAGGTGCGGTTGAAGCGCAACGCCCAGGCGATCTACCAAGACCTCGTTGACCAGTATGGCTTTACAGCCAGTTACGAGAGCGTCAAACGTTTCGTCCGGGCGCTGCGGCACGTCGATCCGGAACAGTTCGACCGTCTCGAGTTCACCGCCGGTGAAGAGGCCCAAGTGGATTACGGCGAAGGCGCGCCGACCCGCGATCCGAAGACGGGCCGCTATCGCCGGCCACGCCTGTTCCTCATGACGTTGAGGTATTCGCGGCGCAGCTTCCGGCGCGTCGTCTGGAAGTCCAGCAAACAGGTCTGGGCACAGCTTCACGAAGAAGCCTTCCGGTATTTCGGCGGAAGCGTGAGCTACGTCGTCCTCGATAATTTACGGGAGGGCGTGATCACGCCCGACCTGTATGAGCCAGAGATCAACCGCCTTTACGCCGCGATGCTCGAACATTACGGCGTCGTCGCCGACCCGGCCCGCGTACGCGATCCAAATCGCAAGGGTTCTGTTGAAAACGCCATCCAGCATACACAGAATACCGCGCTCACCGGCCGGCGCTTCGAGTCGCTCGAGGCCCAGAATGAATTCCTGATGCACTGGGAAGAGAACTGGGCCGCCAAACGCATCCATGGTCGTGCACGGCGACAGGTTGAAGCGATGTTCCAGGAGGAGAAGCCGCACCTGAAGCCATTGCCGACCACGGTATTCCGCTACTTTACCGAGGTCGTGCGCACCGTCTGGGACGACACCACGGTGAGCATTGATCGGAGCAACTATGCGGCGCGGCCCGCGCCCATTGGGAGTCTCGTGTGCGTACGCGTCTACGACACCACGATCGAGATCCGTGATCGCCGCTCGCAGGAACTGCTGCGCACCCATCCACGCCACGCTCAGCCCGGTTCCCTCGACCTGCCCGACAGCGAGCGCCCGTTCAATCCATCGCGCCAGACCAGTCTCGCGCTGGCCAGCGCCACCGACATCGGTCCACAAACGAAGGCGCTGTGCCAGCACCTGTTCGACGCCGAAGGTCGCGTCGGCCACCGTGGCATGTGGGGCATCGTCGCGCTCGCGAAGAAGTATCCCGCGTGGCTCGTCGAGCAGGCCTGCGATCACGCCCTGCGTCACCACCTCTATCGATACCGGCAGGTACGTGCCGTCGTCGAGCGGCTGTTCGAGCAGGCCCTTGAGCGTCTCGATCGTGCGCCACAGCTGGCCTTGCCGCTCACACAGGAACACCCCCTGATCCGTCCGGGTGACGAATACGGCGAGTTCTTCAACGTCGGCGCGCAACACAGCGCCGGCTCTCATCCATCAACAAATGGAGAAACAGCATGAACACCACGCTACCCGACATCGAGCGGGCGCTCAGGCTGCTGCGCCTGTCAGGCGTACGCGACACACTCGAAACCCGCGTGTTGCAGGCACAGGGCACCCAGCAGCCGTTCCTCGAGACCTTCGCCCTGATCCTGCAGGACGAACTCGACCGGCGTCAGTCGCGGCTCATCGAGCGGCGCTATCAGCAGTCCGGACTCGAGGAGAAGCTCACGCTCGCCGAGTTCGACTGGTCGTTCAATCCGAAAATCCCGCGTCAGGCCTGCTTCCAGCTCAACGCGCTGAAGTTCATGGCCGCCGGCGAGAACGGATTGATCATCGGCAAACCTGGCACCGGGAAGTCGCACGTTGCCAAGGCCGTCGCGTATCAGGCAGTTCTGCAAGGCCACAAGGTACAGTATCTCGAAACCGATGACTTCTTTAACCGCTACGCGCTCAGCGCGGCGGAGCAGCGACAGACGCGAGTGCGCGCGATACTCGAGGCTGACCTGCTGGTGCTCGATGATCTGTTCCTCGCCCGCTCGATACCGGACGAGGCCGGCGCGCTATTACAGACACTGGTCCATCAGCGCTACAAACTGCGCCGAAGCATCATCGTCACCTCCAATCGCGTCGTGCAGGACTGGGGGGCGTATCTGGGCGATAAGACGATGAGCACCACGATCCTCGATCGCCTCATGCATCATTGCCATCAGCTCGAGTTCAACGGCCGGAGCTACCGCCTCAAGGAAGCCGCCGAGGCCCTTGCACAGAAAACGAAAGAGGAATAAAACTCGACCTCGTCCTGCTTCACCCGGTGGGGGAATTTACGCGACCAAAACTGGGGGAGTTTCAACTGACCGTCCGGGTTCGGGCGATTTCCGCGTTCATGGGCGAAAGGCATCGTTGGTTGAGCGACTGCTGCAATCGCTGCCCGACCGAATGGATGCGCTGCTGCTCGAGGGTACTAATCTCGGCAGCGTCAAACCGTGCGTGACGGAAGACGAAGTCGAACGGCAATTTGCCGCGCTCTTCGCGGAGACGCGTGGCCGAGTGTTCGTATCGTGGTCGGCACAGAATGTCGACCGCACGGTCACGCTGTATCGCGCGGCGCTCAAGGCGAAACGTATGCTGGCCGTCGATCTATACACGGCAAGCGTGCTCCATACGCTGAAAGATTATGGACGCATACCTCAACCCGGCTGGCCAGGATTGGAAGTCGTCGTGACATCGCGATTCGCGCGGCTCTATCGCAGACGGGGTGACGGAGCGTTCGTGGAGCGTATGGCGAAGCACGGTATCGCCGCGAGCGCGCTTGCGAACCAGCCTTCGCGGTGGGTCATCATGTTGCGACCTTCGTTACTCGATGACTTCGAGCGAAACGGCGTTATCCCGTGCGTCGACGACGGCTGGAGCTGGTCCATGTGGCGTGGATACCTGGATCAGTCTGACGGCCAGCGCGTTCAGGACTGGTGCGAAGAAGGCGGCGCGACGGCTCGTCATCTGCATACGAGCGGCCACGCGTCCCAGGCGGACCTGATCGCGTTCGCGCGCCGCGTCGACGCGCGAACCACGATACCCATCCACGGCGTGGCCTGGGACCCGGCGCCCGACGGCTTCCCATCTATCACGCGGCTTGCAGATGGTCAGCCGCACGACCTTTGAAGGACAGTGAGATGCCGACTGACGATGTACTGCAATCAGACTCGAACGATGGTCCGTTCCAGCCGCGCGCGCTGTCCGAAGCGTTCGTCCGGGCGCTGGAGAATGAAGGAGGCTTGCTCCATCCGCTTCTGACCTACTTCAAGTCGGATCACACGTTGATGATGGGTCTGCGAGGTACATACGTCAACGTCTACTACCGGGGCGGCAGCCTGATGAAAGTCGCTTGCACGAGCGCGGCGTGCGACCGGTTTGTCATCACCTTCGATCCGAACTACGGCGAACATCCCGCCGTGCCAACATCGTCGAGCGTGGTGAGCGAGGCCCACGACCTGCAACTTTGGCTCGAGCGCATTCCGTATCTCAAGCTGCTGATGGACCGCTTCTTCGCACGCCGCCCCAAGCAAGAGCGGGAGTTCCAGCAGCTCGTGGCCCGCGAGAACAACCAGTCGGTGATTTCGAACGAAACAGACTATTTCATCGCCGACATTGAGTACGCTCACGGCAGTGCGAGATTCGACATGCTCGCGATTCGCTGGCTCACCAAGGACAGGAAGTTCACCAACAGGTTCCGGCTCGCAGTAATCGAGATGAAATATGGCGACGGCGCATTGGAAGGCGTCTCCGGCTTAGCTGAGCATTTACACGCGCTGGAAGAAACTCTACGCATCCCCGGCGCGCGACAGGCGCTGACTCAGGTCGCCGTGGACTTATTCAATCAGCTCACTCGACTGGGGCTGGTCAATATCAGGCAGAAAAAGCAACTCGAAGTGTCGTCCGATGCGCCGGAAATCGTGTTTTTGCTAGCCAACCATCATCCCGGCGCGAGCAGACTCGGACAGCTGCTCAGCAAAGTCGACAAGACGCGTTTTAGTCCAGACACCGACACCGAACTCAAGTTTGCGGTATCGTCATTTGCCGGATATGGCATGCATAAGGCGTGTATGTACGATCTTGGCGAGTTCTCGGAACTGGTCGCAAATCTCGAGGAGCGGTACAGATCGAAAGGAGGCGTCGCACCCGACGAATAACCTACCGGATTACAAGATCTCAGAATCCGCGAAGGGAAACAGAAAAGAGGCCCGTTTGCTTCGCCTACTAACGTGATAATCGACGGGCTTTCGGCGATCGTTTTTATCGTAGCCAATTTCAACTATGCGTCGCCGACGCGTCGTCGGCCATAGCCGGCATTGACCCGGGTCGCGTTCAGATCGGCAGCCCAGTGGAAACCTGACGTTGCAGCCGTCGCGCGGCAGCACCCCAATCGATCTGATCACGAAATTCACGCTTACGACGACCCGACGAGGACGCCAAAATGGCAACGAGAAAGGTGTTGCGAGCCAGATGCGAGGCAAGGTCTCTGGACATGCACCCATACAAGCCGTGAATTGGCCTTGACGAAAGCCTGCGCCAGGCAATCGTTCCGAGGCGCGCTTTGGCCGTATGCGGATGGTCTTACTGGACTTGAACACCCGACGCGAGCCGAGATAGGACGACGCTGATATTGAGCCCTTGCCCCGGCGACTCGGCTGATCTATGTGACGACTATTGGTCTCGTCGCTGGTCGACTTCTCCGAATCCCTGCCGTTGGAAGTGCGTCACCTTTTCAAACCGGCGCATAAATTCCTCGATCGCAGGGTGAAAAGCCCATTCGCGCGAGGCACGTTCGCTGAAAACGAGATCCTTGAGTCTCGATTCGTCGCTCATAGCTAGGTCGACCGCCGAAACCAAGATCACCAGAGTGGGATGGCCACGCTCTTGGACCCGCTTTCGGCGATTTGGATCTCGTTCCCGTTCGCGGCTTGCGAGTTCAACGAACATGGTTCCCGCTGGCCAGTTTTCTGTCGCGAACGTTTCCAGCCGCAATGCCGGCCGGTCTTCGTCCGACGATGCTGCCGTGGTGACGGACTTTATGCGCAGATCGCAGGCGCGTCGAATGACGTGACGCTCGTTTAAGCCGCGCACAACGGGTGTTCGGGTTCTAAGGTCAGGAACGGTTATATACGTTCCTTCCTCGAGACCCAGTTTCTCAGTGGACTTCCTCGACGGATGAGGATTACGCAACGAGAGCCGCGCCGTCGGCGCCGAACTTAGATCTCCCGGACGGCGAGCCCCGGGCTCGGCATCGCGCAGCGCGTCCAGAGCTTTCCTACGCCGCTCGGCTTCGGCTTCTTTCAGGAGCTTCTCGGACGCGTCGAGTGCGGGATGGTACACCCAACGCTTACCGACCAGTTCGCCCGCGATCAAATCGCGGAACTGTTTCATGTTTAGTCTCCCAGCGAGCCGTGATAGATCTATCTCTAGGGCGGCCACGTTGCGGGCTCTTATCCTAGCCTCGCGCTCCCACCCGATGCCATTTGTGACAGTAACCTCAACCAGCAAATCCTCTGCTGGCCAGCCAGGTTGCTCGACCGTGCGCGCCATAACGTCAGGACGTATTGTTCCGAGCGGGCGTTCGAGACAGACATTTTTAAGAGCCAATGACGCGTGCGGCCGAACCTGAAGTCCGTCAGAGCGTCTCAGCGCCGGAACGACCAAGCTGCATTCTTGCTGCAGGATTTCCTTCGTGGCTTTGTGAAGTGCGGATTCGGTGCTCGCGCTGCCGTAGTCGATCGCATCGACTGCGCGCGCGATAGCGTCTTTCTCCGCGGCGGCGGCGCACTCGTCTTCCTTCCAATGCCCGCACCAGTTTGCGTTGCGCAGTTCCAAGCGCATGCGTTCGCGCAACTCGTCAGGGGAAAGCGCGGAAAGCGCTGGGTCACTGACCACAACCTCGATGATTGGGCCGCCGTCCGGGGTCGTGTTCTTCCGCGTCGCGACAAGCTTTACCCGGAATTCGCGGTCGTCGTCGAGACGAACAACCGCCGTGATTTCATCGACGATTGTGGTCGATGAGATTTTCGCGAGCTCCGGAGGTACCTCGCTCCAACCGTCGTACACTCGCCCGCTGATGCCGACGATTTGTGCGTCGCGCCGGTGTCCCGGTAGAGTGACATAACCGTCTTCCGGCAGCGATAGCAAAATCGCCGCGCGAGCAGCGGCGATAAGGCAAGTGTTTCGTTCCACTCCCGCCGCATGCCGGAAGTGAGGACGCAGCCGATACTCGATCCTTCCCGCATTAACGGCTTGGAGCGGAAGGCCGCAACCGGCGCAGTCACACGAGCAGTCATTGCCGTTCTCGGCGGGCGTTAGTTCGAGAATGTGTCGGGGTCGGCCGGTTTCACGGTCTCTCCCCCACGCCATCACGATGTCCGATTTCCTGCCGGCCGTTGTTGAGCGGCGCGTTCGAACGCGATACTCGGCTTCCTTTTGATCGGCCATATGGCTCGCTCCGCCCCTGAAGAACCCGTGTCCCGATGCCGCGCGCTGCTCTCGCACGCGGCGCTTGATGATATCTCACGCATGGACTCATACCGACCAGCGTAAGGCCAGCGCCCCGGTGCCCGCGCACGGGTTCGCGCTCACGAAATTGTTGACGCCGGTGCTCTTGTGCAGTCGATATCACGACGCTCCGGCGACCACCAGCTCCTGGCCGAGCCTCCCCTCACGATGAGTGTTGAGTCTTCGGCCTTAGCGGACCTCTGAGGAGGCTCTCGTTGAAGTCAGCAGTCTGGTGCCCTGCCGACATTCAGTGTGCCGCACAGCAAGATGATCGCTTGGGGCAACACGCCGCGCAAACAGCCTTCAAGTATCAAAGAATTTTCGCGCGACTAGGGGGCATCTCGGTTGTTGCCATGCTTGGCTCTCGGATGTACTTTCATTCAGGGTTCAGCGTTCAGCTATCGGATGGGCTGAAAATGGCACACGGTAGGAGGCTCCGGGGCGGAAACTATGAGTCGGCTGTGTCGCACTAAAGTTTTGGCGCGACAGTCCGATACTCATACAGGAACCAAACAAGGTCAGGTGCTGCAGAATGAAAGATAAGCTGGCGAGCATTGTTGCATGTGTGGCCGTTGCCGTAACTGCCGGGTGCGCTACAAAGACTTCTACACTGGGAGCGGAGGCGCGTGACCATTCCGTGACCATCCTAGCAACATGCGGGGGAGGGCTCGACGAATCTATCGGGGCGAAAGCGACGGCTGAGCTGAGTCATGGCGGAGAAGTCAGCGCTGAAGCGCTCTCGACAGTCCGTGCCAGCCTAATCAGCGACGGAACGCTCAAGAGCGACGACAGAATCAAGGCATTTGATATCTTCACGAAGTGTGCCTTGGAAGTTGACAAGCGGATTCGCGACGAGAAGCAGACGCCCGCATCGAAAGTAGCTGCGCTCGTTGGGAGGCAGTGGTACCTGCAGAGGGGGCAATACGAAAATTGGATCGTCGAACAAAAGAAGCATCCCCCTCACACAGTCGAGGTGACAAGCAAGAGTCTGGACTCGGGGATCGTCGACAAGCAGCAGGGGAACATTGCGGACGCGCTTTGGATTCGATTCCGCGAAGACGGACGCATTGAGACAAATTTCACAGCCGCCCCGCGCGCGCCTCGCAACGATCCCGATCTGCTGTTCGGCGAAGGCAGCGCTGCGGACTGGACATCGTCAAGTGAGCGTAACGTTATCACCGTCCATAACGGCTCGCTGTACCCTCCGTCATTCGTTGCAGAACAGGCAAAGTTCGAAGCCAACGTCCGAGGAGATAAGCTAGTTTTAACCAAGCTGGAAGGGGCTCCGAACGTGCTTCTCAAAGGTACCTTTATCGCGGAGTAAGCCGATGCGCGTTGACCTCAACAGCGAACCAGCCACTCGAGCGACACCTTCGTCGGATGAGCATGCGGCGGCAAGTGGCCGCGCGAGGCCAGATGGCCGAGATTGGTGCTTCCGCCCTGCGGCGAATCATGCGGTTTTTGGACCCGGACCTCTTCTCCGTTCTCGACGAGGTGCTGAGCTTCGGTCTCGGATATGCAACGAATCCGACCGGTTATCAGCTCTTCATGGAGCAGTTGACCGCGTTCCGTGACGATCTCGTCGAAAGGGGCGCGGCGCGGCGCACGCTCGGTGAGATTGAATTCGGCCCGTTTTTGCTGGCACGCCAGAAGGTGCGCTCAAAGCCGGCAGCCAGATAACGGCGTAGCATCCCACGAGTCTGCTGCGCGAACATCACGCTCAAACTCAGTGTGCCGGTGCCGTTATCAGATTCTAACCGCCGACGCGCATCGCTACGGAATAATCAGGCAGCAATAAACAATAATGGAGAGCGTTTGGAAACTGCATTTTACTGCGTCATCGTATTTATCGTGACGGCCACTGGAACGATCCTTTATTCCAGGGGTAAAACGAAGCAATCTCTTGCCGAGGCTGACGGCCAGCTTCTCAAGATCCGCGATCTGGAAAAGCAACTTCACCTTAAAGATGCTGAAGCACTTCGAGCAAAGAACGACTCGGAGTTGCTCCATTTCGAAGCGCTTCGGCTCGCTCGCGAAGAAGCCAGGGAAGAAGGCGTGGCGCTGGGCAAGAGCGAATGTGAAAAAGACTACCTGCTCGAAAAGACGCGGCTGGAGTCGGATCATCGGAGCGCGATAGTACAGGAGCGGGAGAATGCCGCTAACGAAGCCAAAGCCCAACTACGACTGGAAATCGCGACTCAGACCAAGCTGTTCAGCGTGGCAATCTTCCCGTACGTCAAGATAGAAACGGACAAGGGCCTAATTTGGGACGATCACAAGGCGGTCGCAGGCTACCAGTACCAGCTTCTAGTGAACGGAATTCCTGCATTCGAGCCTCATGTCGTCAAGATACACGAGACCGTGATCAAAGAGGTCAACGAGGCGGCCAAGAAAACCCTGCTGAACGTTGCGGAAAAGGCCGTCAACGCCGCGATCGCAACCTATCTGCCGGGCGCGAACGCGGACCTGTTTAAGCGCGGGGAGCCTGTCATCAAGGAAGGCAAGAAGTAGGTTACGAGATCCGAGGACGCGCAGACGATACGCACATTTGTCCCGCGTTCCGGAACTTCCCGCCCACGAGCAGCTTGGCTGCGCACTGCAAGTCGCCGTCCGCGAGCACGAGTGAGTGGCAGGCGCATGTCCACGGAGCTCCATCGTCGCGCGGGCTTCACGTGTTGCCCCGCCATGGGCCCGGGCGGCCTGCGCCCTTGCGTCGATCCCGCAAAGGAAATCTTCGCCACAGAAGCGTGGCGGCATTTCGGGCTTGACACCGCCAGCGATGACAAGAGCGACGCGTTTTGGTTGCCGAGCCAACCGGAGGGCATCGGCCATTGCGGACGTTTTCGGTCGGCGCCGAGACGGGCGCTCCAGTATAAGGAGCGACCGTTCGTTGGCCAGCAAATCACAGCATAGGACTACACGGTCCAGAATCTGTGATAAGCGGGTCCTTCCGACTTCGGGGGGTGCTGCGGCCGAGTAATCCTCACGGGGGTGGGCATCGGAAAGTCAACGCCCACCAGAATGGCCTCTCCTTGGCCAAGCGTCGGCAGGAACGCCGCGGCCGAACCGTCGAGATTCCCGCAGGCTTTTTCGACAACGTCACGGTCTCGCTCATTAATGAGCCGGTGGACAATGAACACCCCCAGCTGGCTCAGTACATCTTCCGGTACGTCTCTGGGGCGTTGCGTCGCCAGGATTGTCGTCAAACCGTATTTCCGGCCCTCTTTCGCAACCAGTCCAAACGCATCAAGGCGAATGCGATTATTTTCGTCGCCCATGTTTTTGTTGAGGAACTGATGCGCCTCGTCCAGCACGACGACCACTGGCATTTCCGCAAATGAGCCCTGGCGTGCCATTCCGAGAAGATGTCGTCCGATCGCATTCGCTAGCAGCTCGCGCGCATTGTGGTCGAACGGAAGGAACTCCATCGAGATCCGGAGCACCCGATCCGTGGAACCGAGAAACTCGTCGATATTCTCGGTCAACGAAGACCCGAATAATTCCGGGTGGAAAAGGCAACGCAAAGATCTCGAGCGAGTAATGGAATAGATCTTTGCGACTAGCGTTTCGCAATATCCTTTTGTGCGTTCGTCATATCCGCCCCAGACCGTATAGTCCGGTTCCCGGAGCGTGCCACCGTTTTCAGAGACGCATTCCTCGAATATCTGCCTACCGAGCTGTGAGATGAGATACTTGGCACCCTCGGCTTCGACGGCGGATTCATGCTGTGCCCAGGCCACATTGAAGTCCCTGCGCACGGTGCCTGCCTTTTTGACGGTACGAGGCTCGTTTTCTCCGTGGAGAACATAGTTCAGCTTGAGACTGCGCAACGCCTCGCGCAACTTCGGGACCTGTGCTCCGGGACTCGGCTGAAAAATAGCGAATAGATCCGGCTCTGTCAGCTGCCAGTAGGGAAAAGCGACGAACTGGCGCGGGTCGTCGTCGCCGTCTCGCTCCCCTCCAAGGTGTATTGCCCGCACACGATCCGTGCATGTGTGAAATTCGCCAGTGGGGTCGATTAGGATGATCTTGCCGCCAATACGTGCAGCTTCCTGGACGATACGCGCCACGGTCCAGCTCTTGCCCCCGCCCGTAGCACCAAGCACCGCGCAATGCCGTCCAAACATGTGCGCGGGACTGACGTTTACCCGGGTACTGGACTCCTGTGCGATCGTCGCCAGTTCGATTAGCCCGTCAAAACCAGCGTTGTCGCCTTCGACGATATGCTTGACTAGAAGCGGATGCGCTGAAAAGACCTGCTGGCCGATGCGAGGATGAACAGGAATGCCCGAGATCACCTTGCCGGTAGAGAGCTCCAGGGTTGTCAGCAACTGCACGAAACCGATCGGATGCGAATCCGGACGCCCGCCCAGGGCCGGCTCAGCTTCGAGCCGTTCATTGTCAGGCAGTCGGACTTCAGTAATTCGGCCGAGCACGGTAAGTCCTTCGCCCTCGATGAAGACAAATTCTCCGACCTGGCCACCGAGAACGGCGTACCCTGAATATTGACGCGCCGACACGCTCGCCGCGAGTGGCAGATTGATCTTTGCAGCGTCGGGACTGACGTACGACACGGAGCCAACGTATCTACTAGGATCGAAGGGGCTTGTGGACAGGCGCCTGTTCATGTGTTTTCGCCCCGGAGACGCCGGATACGCTCGAGGTGTTGTTCAAGGTCCGTTTCGGCAGCAATGTCGGGCAGCTGGGGCACTATTTCCTCGAAGGTCGCGCCGATCAGCGCAAGACGGGCATCGCCGTGCTCGATGAGGTAACGGATCTTCTTCAGGTGTGCGTTCGTTGCGTCAATCCCTGCTCTTGTCGAATCGTCCACGCGCGGACCCAGTCCCGGGTCACATACGGCAACCTTTAGACTAAGGTTCGAGTTGATTGCCGACAGTATTGGCTCCGCAATGTGGTTGTCGTTGAAGCCAAAACCGAGAATCAGCAGGCCAGTGTCTGGCTGTCGAAGTGCCGCCTGAAGCGACGACATCATCTCGAAATAGGGTTGCTCGAACGCAAGCTCATATTTCGTGTTGCGCGGATAAACCAGCAGAGGACTTTCACAGTCAGGCTTTTTCTCGATCTCGTTTGTTGTCGGGTTCCGCATCCAATCAATCGAGCCATGCAGCTTGTAGAGCAGAAAGACATTCGATATGAAGTCGTGGCTATCAAGGTTAGTGTCGCGACGGACGATGTCGTACGTGAAATACAGACTGTCGAAGACCTGTGGGCTAGAGTGCGAGAAGCCATCGACGACAACGTAACGTCCCTGGCGCGCGGCGTACTCGAAGCACAAATCATAGTTCGTCGTGAAGAGCTTGCTGCGCATCTTGCGTGGTGAGCGGCGCGACAGCCGACGCAGAAAATCTGCGTGCACGGTTACGTCATCGTCGGGCTCAAGGAACCGGACGGCGTCCCGAACGGTCGATTCCGCCGTGTGAATGAACCGGCGAACGACTTCACGTTCATCTGAATCCGCCAGGAACTCCGCGGCGACCTTGCAGTGCGAAAGAAGCGCCTCGATATTGCTCTTTTGACGCTCATCGTCTGGCAACCGTGAAAGCCCGAGTACCTTTTCGAAATGCTCGCCGGTCGCTGCCTGTACTCGTGTCCACAGATCCCACATCGTCGGTGCAAGTTTTTTCCCCTCAATCGGGTTGCGCCCGCCTGCGCGATTGGTACCGTCAACGTTTACGTGCAGGGACGTCCCAAGACCCGTGAGAACAACCAGATTATTGCACCGGAAACAGTCGGACAGACTGCGCTGGATTTCGTCGAGCGCCGGATCAGCCGGCGAGCCACGGTGCTCGCTGGTTGAGCGTGTCTGTTGCCATTGTCCTGCACTTCGATAGCTGAATACCTGCATTTGGTCAGTTCCAGGCTGATAGTGCGAGGCAGTATACGATTTCCACGACGCCAGGTCATATGACATAGGGCATCTGTACTGGTAACTGCAATTCGACGTCGCCGTGCGACGAACTGCCACTCTGGATTGGTGAGCAACCGGCCTAGAGTCGATCGACGACCATCGGCCGCGGCCGCCGCGCCCATGTCGGTCATCCGGCAGCGCACCGCCAGTTCCAGTCATCTTGATCGCAGCGACGATCGTGAGCGATAAGACGCGTGTCGCGGGACAGGGCGGCAGTTGCATAGCGGGTACTGCATATCCAGCATAGTCGGTGTACTGGCTGCGCCGATGCGGCCTGGCTACGGTGGGGTACTTTCGAGCCGAACAATCATGACGGGGCGCGGTGGACGTCAGACCGCGGACTGCATGACGGAACATTTAAGCGCAGCACGGGCATTCTGAGGGCTATTCTGCTCAGCAAGCGGTCATTCGGAGGGCCGACAGATGCGGCGTTTCATCGGTCGAGCGCCGCTTGGAGCAAACTGTCGATTCAACGGCACTTTTAATCTTCCAAGCGTTTTCCACGATGAGGTCGCTAATGTGTCTGCTGAAAAGTTCGACCTTTTCGTTCGAGATATGATGGCACCGGGCAACAAGGAAGACGCATCCAATGACAGCAGATACACCACAGCCGAAACTCTTTATCTCATATAGCTGGACGACGCCGATGCACGAACAGTGGGTGATGGACCTCGCTGAGCGTCTGGCGGAAGACGATGTCGATGTGATCATCGACAAATGGGCCTTGCGGGAAGGTCACGACGCCCATGCATTCATGGAGCAGATGGTGACCGACCCGGAGATCACGAAAGTCGTCATGATTTGTGATGCCGCGTACGTGGAAAAGGCAAACCGGCGCGCCAGGGGCGTGGGAACCGAGACGCAGATCATCACGGGCGAAATCTATAGCAACACGACGCAGGACAAGTTCGTTGCCGTGATTGCGGAAAAGGATGCGGAAGGAAATGCGCTCGTTCCCGTTTATTACAAAGGCCGAATTTACATCGACCTGTCGGATGCCGGGCGCCATGAGGAGGAATACGAGCGACTGCTTCGATGGGTCTATGACCAGCCGGTCTACGTCAAGCCGTCCCGGGGAAAGAAGCCGGCGTTCCTGTCGGAAGCGCCTAGTGCAAGAGTGGGCAACCGGTCGGCGATGAAACGAGCGCTAGAGCAGTTGCGCGACGGCAAGCCAACTGCATCGGGCGCTGTCGGGGACTATCTGTCGAGCGTTGCCGAGGATTTTGAAAGATTGCGGATCATCAAAGAGAAAGGCGTGCAGTTTGACGACCAGGTGGTCCAGTCCATCGAGTCTTTCCTGCAGACACGGGACGAAGTACTCACAGTCATCCAGGCCGTGGCGCGGTATGAACCGAGCGACGAGAACGTTAAAAAAATCCACCGGTTTTTTGAGGCACTCCTGAGGTACTACTTTCCAGCTCCCGATGTCATGCAGTGGTCCGACACGGACTTCGACAATTTCGTGTTCGTCACGTATGAGCTCTTCCTGCACACGCTGGCGATCTTTATCGACGCCGAACAGTTCGGGCAGGCCCGATACCTGATCGCAACGGAGTTCTACGTGGGGCGAAACCATCGCTTTGGTAATGAACCCATGGTTGCATCAAGCGCGATTGACGGACAGCTGAAATCGCTTGAATACCGAAACAGCAGGTTGAACATGCGCAGGGAATCCGTACAGGCAGACCTGCTGCGCGACCGCAGTAAGTCGGGCGCGGTCCGGTTTGAATCGCTGGCGCAGGCCGACCTCATTCTCTATCTGTATTTCAAACGCAAGCCCGACTCCTGGTGGTATCCACTGACGACGGTTTTCCTTGGCATGAGTCATTCGGCGTTGCCCGTCTTCGCCCGCGCGAACTCGAAGAAATACTTCCACAAGCTGCGCGTACTGCTGGGATTTGATACCGCCGATCAGATGCGCGAGTGGATCAGGGAAATGGAGAGCGGGAATGCATTGCCGAAGTCCGGTTTCCATCGTCTGCCGCTTGGCAGGTTGACGGCCGCAGAACAGCTGGCTACAAAGGAATGAAGACCCCGGTGACTGCGGTACGGAATGCAGCCGCTGGTGGATTCATTTTGCCTGACGCGCTGGCGCAAGTCTCTGAGAAGCCGGCGTTGAAGAGCTACTGGCAAGACGATCGAAGCAGCCAAACATGCCGGCGTCGTCAAGCCTTCGAGCGTAAAGCGCGTGATTGCCGGCACCATCGCGCAGAAAAAAACATAAACGATCGTTTTCGCGCTGCGGTCGTCGCCCGGGATCGGTCGTGAGCAGGCCGTCTGACAGGTTCCGATCGAACAAATCCAATTAGAAAATAGGGGATGCAATGCATTTTTATGTCGACGAGTCGGGGCACACGGGGCCGAACCTTTTCGATCCGGCGCAACCAATCCTTTACTACGGCGTGCTTTCCAGCCGTGTCAATCTTGATGCGGTAGCGCTCGAGCGCGTGAAGCGGGTCCGCAAGAAACTTGGCGTGCAGCGGCTGCACGCGGCGGAGCTGGGAAACGGTCGCTTGGTCGATCTGATTCCGGACGTGTTGCCCCTTGTAAAGCAATTCGATATTCGATTCAACGTTTATCGTGTTGCCAAACCAGATCACGCGATCATCTGCTTCTTTGATCAAGTGTTTGATCAAGGACTGAACCCGGCAATAACGTGGACTGGCTACTGGACGCCACTTCGATATGTTCTCTTGATCAAGGTCGCGTCATTGTTTGACGAGGAGCTCGCCAAATCGGCATGGCGAGCGCGAATCACGCCTAACGACGATATTGCTCTTCCGATAATGCAGCAAGTGTGCAGAGTTCTTCGGGAGCGGGTCGACGTTCTGCCCGATGCGCGCTCAAGGCAATTGATAGGAGATGCGCTGGCGTGGGCAGAGGCAAATCCCAGTGAGATTTCGTACAACGTGCCGAGCAAGAGAGATATACTGCAGATTACACCCAACGTGGTCGGATTTCAGTCAGTGATGCATGGAATCGCGGATCGACTGGGAACCACGGGGGCGCGTGCGTCGAGAATTGTCGTCGATCAGCAGTCTCAATTCAACAAGGCACAGCGCACACTCGCCGAATTCTATCGCAACGCCCGTGGATTCAAATCGTCGCTTGGTCCGGGTATGCCCCTCGTTGATCATACGCACACCCCGGATGTTCCCATCGAGTTTTCGAGTAGCACGGACAGTTGCGGGCTCGAACTCGTTGACATACATCTATGGGTTTTTAAGCGTGCGATGGAAGGAGTCGAACTTCCGCCGGAATTGGAGGCCCTCGTATATGCCCACATGCGCCGAGGCAAGACGGACGACATCTCGATAAAGGCAATCGAGAATCGTTGGACCAAGTGGTTCAACAAGCTCCCAGAGCTTGAGGAAATGTCGAGCGAACAAGTCGAGCGAGGAAAGGAAATTCTCAGAATCGACGAAGAGCGGCGGCTCAAGGCTGTAATTGGCACGCTCCAAACGGAAATGCCTGGGAAGATCAGCTAACTTGAATGGCCAACCACGTTTATCCTGACACGCTGGCCTCACCCTCGGGGCAATTTTTTTTCGCTCAACTGCTAGCCTGTCGGAAAACACCTTGATACGCATATTCCGTCCACAGTACGACGATCTCAAAAACAAGAGCAACATCTAAACGGTGACTTCGGCCGTTGGTTCGCGGATAGACCAGAGACCGGGAAAGGCGAATGGCCGTTGCACGCTCCAAACGGCCATCGCATATGTTCGATGGCGATCGGCCGATGTGGGTCGTAAGTACGCGTTGGCGGTTGGCGAAACGCGTCGCCCACGGCCGCTTTGGTGGAACGGCCGAAGAGCGTTGTAGAGCCGACATACCCAAGCCTACATCTGAACGTCAGCAATGGCCGACAAGCGAGCTTTAACTATCGTTACTGACGCGCCGATCCCATCCTGTTACCCTCTAGCTCGGTAGCGGATCGACAGCTGCGCATATCATGTTGGCCGCAGGAAAGCTGATTGGCACGACGCTGGCGCGACCCGTCTCTAACGCGTCGCGTCTTTGCTCAGACCCAACCGGCAATCTGATTTGGCGGTTCAACGCGCCCGTGTCGCCGTTCCACGAACACCTGGGAGCTTTAAGTGGCCAGTCGACGGTCGGCTCTGCAAAATGGGTTGAAATGCAGGTCCAGCACTATCTCAAGACCGGAGACTACGACAGCTTCTTCGTGGGATGGCCGGGGGAATCTGTAACTGACACTGCTTCGCGCGCCAGTCAGAAATTGCGCGCTGCGCTCATCGCTGAGACTCTGTTGCGCGCAGGGGACTTCGACCAACGGGGCTTCGTGCCGGAGCCGACATTGCCGTGGCTTTGTGACAAGCTCAAGCCCATGGTATATGGCCTATTTTCCGCCGGCGAACGGGAGGTCGTTCTTCGCACCCTCGTAGCGGGCATCGTTTTCCTCACGCCAAGCAACATCGTGCAAGTACTGACCAAGGAGACGTGGCTATCGACCGCATGGAAACAGGCCGACATTTATTTGGACAGTTTGGGCGCTACCCCTCTTCGAGAGGATTCCGATCCCGTTGTCGGCATGAGTCAAGACACCACCTGCTACGTCTCCCTGGCCTACTTTCGCGATACTGATCCTTTCGCTGACTACGTCGTGCATGAAGCTGCCCACGTGCTACACAACTGCCGCCGCGCAGCGATAGGGCTGGCAGAACGCCGGAGCTGTCCGAACCCGCTCGACATCGCCTTTGGCAAGCGGGAGACGTTCGCCTATGCTTGTGAAGCATACAGCCAAATACTTGTGTCAGCTCCCGGAGCAGCCGCACGGCAAGCGGCCCTGAGCTGCCATGAAGAGCATGGGCTGCCTCCGGATGAGCGCGTCGACCATGACGAATATTTGGACATCCTTTCGGATGCGATCCGGGCACGCAATGGATGGCGTCGCATCAAAGAGCGATGCGCAGCTGATCATCATCTCGGCCTAAAGCCTCTAGGTTCCCTGACCGTGCCTCGATTTCGCGTACAGCAGAAATTTGCTAATTTCTGTTTGTACGGAGGTTCGAATGTCAGAGAAGCT
>NZ_FCNX02000034.1 GCF_001544835.2 Caballeronia fortuita
CGCACCGCTTCTTCCACGGCGATTTCATCGAACGGATTCATCGACATCTTCACGTTGGCGATATCGACGCCCGTGTTGTCCGACTTCACGCGCACCTTCACGTTGTAATCGACCACTCGCTTGACTGGCACCAGAATCTTCACGCTCTCTCCCATTGATTGTTCACTGTTCGGCCGCGATGCGCCGCGCCCGATCGATGATCGGTTTATCGACGAGCTTGCCGTCGATCGCGAACGCGCCTCGCGGATTCTCGGCAAGCCGCGCAAGCACGCGCGCAGCCCATGCGCGCTCGTCGGCGCTCGGCGCGAATCCCTGATTGACCGCGTCCACCTGCTTCGGATGGATGCACAGCTTGCCGCCGAAGCCGAAGCCGCGCGCGAAGGCGACGTCGCGTGCGATGAGACGCGCGTCGTCGGTGGCGAGCGTCACGCCGTCGACGGGCGCCGGCAAGCCCGCGAAGCGCGACTCGATCACGAACGCCGAGCGCACCGCGTCGAGTTCGCGATCCATGCCTTCGACGCCCGCATCGACGCAATAATCGAACGATCCGAACGCGAGCCGCGCCACCGCCGCGGCGCCCGCGATCTCCCGCATATGCACGATGCCCGCCACGCTTTCGACGAGCGCGGTCAGTTCCGCGTCGTCCGCGCTGCGCGCCGCGACGTCCGCGAGCGCATCCGCGCTTTCCGACTTCGGCACCATCAACTGCCGCACGCGCAACTCTCGCAGCATCGCGACGTCGTCGGCGTGCCACGGCGTGCCGGGCGCATTCACGCGCACCATCAGACGCGGGCGTGCGTCATCGGCCAATTGCCTGACCAGCCAATCCGCGATCTGTGCGCGCGCCGCGACTTTCGCATCGGGCGACACCGCGTCTTCGAGATCGATCACCACGCGATGCGCGGCGCTCGCGAACGCCTTCGCGAAGCGTTCCGGCCTGTCGCCGGGAACGAAGAGATAACTGCGCTGCATCTTGCATGTCTCCAGACAGTGCCGGCGTCAGGCCGGATTCCAGCCGCGCTGGAACGTTTCCAGATAGGTGTACCGGTCGGCGGGATGGATGTTGATCGCGCCTTCGACCACATCGCCGCGCCGGTTCAGATAGCGACGGCAGACCCACAGCGCCGGCGATTGCGGCTTAGCGTTGACGAGCTTCGCAATGCGCGCGGACAACGCGACTGCGCGAATCTCCTGCTGCACTTCCGCGATCTGCTCGCCGAACTGACGCTCGATCATCGTGAATAGCGGCGTGTGCAATTCGCCCTCGTCGATACGCAGCGACCGGAACGCCGGATGGATGTACGCATCGGTATGGCAGATCGGATCGGGACTGCCCTGCGAGCGGCGGATGCTCGTCACATGCAGCCATGTCTCGCCCGCGTTCGCGCGCAGCATGTCGCATATCGCCGGGTCGTCGAGCGCCTCGGTGCGCGTCGACAGAATCTGCAGCACCGTATCCGCCGTATAGCGCTGCAGATCGCTCAACTGCTGCATCACCTGCCGATACGCACCCTCGGCCTTCAGCGCCTTCACGGTCGTGCCGACGCCCGGCTGCCGCACGACCATGCCGAGCTGCACGAGCTGCTTCACCGCTTCGCGCACGGTCGAGCGGCTCGCGCCGAACTGCTCGCACAGCTCGAACTCCGTCGGTATGGTGGAACCCACCGGATACCGGCCGCTCTGGATTTCGTTGACGAGCGTCTGCGCGAGCTGCATGTAGCGCGGTTGCTGACTGAGGACTGTGACCATCGATATGTCTGCACGGGAAGAGTTGGACACGCGCGCGCGTCCGCCGGCCTCCTGTGCATGGGTCATCGCGGATTGCATGCGAGCCTCACTGCACGACGGCCTGCTCACGGAGCGCGGCAATTCTGCCTGCATCGTAACCGAGTTCGGCGAGCAGCCGGTCCGTGTCCTGGCCCAGTTCGGGCGCCGCGCGCTTGGGCAAAGGCTCGTTCACGCGCACCGGCGCCGCGACGCCGCGAATGCCGCCGAAACGCGGATGGCTCGCGCTCACCACACCTTCGCGCTCCGCGACGAACGGATTGTCCAGCGCCTGCCTGACGTCGTTCACCGGCGCGGCGGGCACGCGGCCGCCGAGGCGCTTGAGCCATTCGTCGGTCGTCGCGGCGGAGAGCGCGGCGTCGAGTTCCTGTTCCAGCACGTCGCGATTCGCGAGCCGCGCCTTGAAGTTGCAAAAGCGCGGGTCCGTCACCCAGGACGGCTTGTCGAGCACTTCGGCGAGCACGCTCCAGAACTTCTCCTTGTTGCACATGAGGAAGATCCAGCCGTCCTTCGTCTTGTAGAGCTGGCTCGGCGTCAGCGACGGATGCGCGGAGCGGCGGTCGCGGCCCGTCACGACATCGCCGTTCAGATACCACGTCGCGACATAGGCGAGGTTATGCAGCGCGACATCGAAGAGACTCGTGTCGATATCGCGGCCGATGCCCGTCGCGCGCGATTCGACGAGCGCCGCAAGCAGCGCCATCGCGGCGGTCGTGCCGGTCATCAGATCGATGATCGACAGGCCGAAGCGCGCGGGCGGGCTGTCCGGCTCGCCCGTCACCGAGAGATAGCCGGCCTCGGCCTGCATCAGATAGTCGTAGCCCGGCCACGATGCGCGGCTGCCCGTGCGCCCGTATGCCGAAAGATGCGCGCAGACGATCGCCGGATTCGCTTCGCTCAGGCTTTCGTAAGTGAGGCCGAGTTTCGCGGGCAGATCGCCGCGCAGGTTGTTGAACACGGCATCGCTCGTCTTGACGAGATCGAGCAGCACCTGACGCGCTTCGGGCTTCTTCAGATCGAGCGTGAAGCTCGACTTGTTGCGGTTGAACGCCTCGAAGAAATGACTATCGCCTTCGCCGAAGAAGTGCGGCCCGACGAGACGCCCCACGTCACCGCCTTCGCGGAAGTTTTCGATCTTGATGATCTCGGCGCCGAGATCGGCGAGATGCTGGGTCGCGAACGGCCCCGCGCCGTATTGTTCGACGGCGACGATGCGAACGCCTGAAAGCGGCAAGCTCATACCGGGTTCCTCTCGATCAGTTGCTTGGCGATGATGATGCGTTGCAGCTCGTTCGTGCCTTCGCCGATGGTCAATAGCGGCGCGTCGCGATAAAGCCGCTCGACGTTGAATTCCTTCGAGTAGCCGTAAGCGCCATGAATGCGCATGGCTTCGATGCTGTTTTCGAGGCCCGCTTCGGTGGCGAAGTACTTCGCCATGCCCGCTTCCATGTCGCAGCGTTCGCCGCGATCGTAGGCGCGCGCGGCGGCATCGGTGAGAAGACGCGCCGCCTGCACGCGCGTTGCCATCTCGCCGAGCTTGAGCGCGATCGCCTGATGCTCGCAGATCGGCTTGCCGAAGGTCTTGCGCTGCTGCGAGTACGACACCGCTTCGTCGAGCGCCGCCTGCGCGATGCCGACGCCGCGCGCCGCCACGTTGATGCGCCCAAGTTCGAGCCCGCTCAGAATCTGCTTCAGGCCGCGCCCTTCCACGCCGCCGATCAGCCGCGAAACCGGCACGCGGAAATCGGTGAAACTGAGCTCGCACGTATCGATGCCTTTGTAGCCGAGCTTCGGCAGCTTGCGGCTCACTTCGAAGCCCGGGCCTTTTTCGATCAGCAGCAGACTCATGCCGCGATGACGCGGTTCGGCCTTCGGATCGGTCTTCACGAGCAGCGCGAGCGTGTTGCCGTAGAGACTGTTGGTGATCCACGTCTTGTTGCCGTTCACTACGTACTCGTCGCCTTCGCGGCGCGCGGTCGTGCGAATCGCCTGCAGATCGGTGCCGCAATCCGGCTCGGTGAGGCCGATGCCGCCGCGCAGCTCGCCCGTCGCCATGCGCGGCAGGAATTCGCGCTTCTGTTCGTCGGTGCCGTTGCGCTGCAGCGTCATCGCCATGATGACGTGCGAGTTGATGATGCCGCTCACCGACATCCACACCGCCGACATGCGGTCGATGATCTTCGCGTAGGTCGACGTCGACAGCCCGAGGCCGCCGTATTCCGGCGCGATGAGGCAGCCGAACAGGCCCATGTCCTTCATCTTCTCGACGATCTCGTGCGGATATTCGTCGGCGGCTTCGAGCGCGTGCACATAGGGTTTGACTTCGGTTTTCAGAAAGCGGTCCAGCATGTCGAGGATCAGCACCTCGTTCTCCTGCGCTTCGCGTGCTTCCTGTGCCTTATCGGTTTCGACGGTTGCCATGTGATGCTCTCCTCAATCGGCTTGACGCAAAATGTTCGCGAGCCCGGCGGCGCTCGTGCGCTCGATGCCGAGCACCGCTTCACGCACCTGATCGGCGCGCTCGCGCGAGACGACGCGCAGCGCGTTGTCGTAGAACTTGTCGACGATGCCAGCATTGGTCATCGGCCGGTCCGACGAGCCGCGGTTGACCGCTTCGCGATGCGCGAGGCGGCGGCCGTCGCGCGTCATCACGATCACTTCGCCTGTGTAATGGCGCGGGAACGTCGATTCGGGATCGACCTCGTATTCGACGCGTTGCGCGAGCGCCAGCACGGCGGGGTCCGCGAGCGCGGCGTCGTCGAGATCGTCGAGCGTGAAGCGGCCCTTCTGCAGCCCCGTCGCGACGATGTACGGAATGCTGAACTGCGCGTCGTAGCTGTTGGCCGGACGCTTCTTGTTCGCCACCGGCTCGCACACGACTTCGACGACCGGACCGGGCACGCGCACGACCACTTTCTCGATTGCATCGACGGCGAGGCCGTGCTCGCGATGAAGCGCGATTGCCGCATCCGACGATGCGTGCGTGAAGTGGCACGCGGGAATCGGCTTGAGCGCGACGTGCTCGATCTCCCATGTCTCGCGCAGGCCCGCCGTGGCGATCGAAAGATCGGGCGTGGCGCCATCGGAAAGATGCAGCGCGTAGAGTCCATAGCGGCCTTCGTAGGTCGCGCCGGGTCCGACATAGCCGTGCTTCGCGAGCGTCGCCGCCGTAGCCGCGCTCGCGGCGGCCCAGCCCGGATGCAGGCGCTTGGTCCACGCGCCGTCTTCGAGGAACTCCATGCTGCCCGAGGCCATCGAGAGCACGATGCCCTGCGCGTGAATCGCGGCTTCCATCGACAAGCCCATCAGCTTCGCTGCGGCAAGCGAGCAACCGAATGCGCCGACGAGTCCCGTCGGATGAAAGCCGACCTTGTGGAAGCCGCCCTGCGCGACCGCGCCGATGCGCGTCGAGACTTCCATCGCGGCGACATAGGCGGTGAGCATCTGCGCGCCGCCCGCGCCTTCGCGTTCCGCGAGTCCGAATGCGCACGGCAGCGCGCTCGCGGTCGAATGGATCACGCCGCGCGAATGCGTGTCGTCGAAATCGAGGCCGTGCACGAGCAGGCCGTTGGCGAGCATTGCATCGCGCAGCCCGAGCTTTTCGGTCCTGCCGAAGACCGTCGATGCGCCCGTGCCGAGTTCGCGCATCGCGCCAAGCGTGATGTCTGCGTAACCGAGCGCGGAGGTTGCGAAGGCAAGGCCGATGCCATCGAGAATCAGATGCCGCGCGCGTTCACGCACCGTCTGCGGAATGTCTTCGAGCTTCAGTTCGAGCGCGAACTGCGCGAGCGTCGTGGAAATGCGGGCGTTGTTTCCGGTCGAATTCATTGCGTTGCGTCTCCGTTTTGCAGAGCGAGCGGTCCGTCGACGATGACGTTGTCGGGCGATACCGCTTCGAGTGAATACTGGTTGGCGTCGATGCCGAGCGCGAGGATCGCGATCACGAGCAGCAGCAGCACCGTCGACACCATCACGAGCACGCCGACGATCCCAAACTGCGCGAACAGCACGACCGCGCCGTACGACGTCACCATCGACGCGAGCCGGCCGCATACGCCCGCCGTGCCGGTGCCGCGCAGCCGCAGCGCCGTCGGGAAGAGTTCGGGCACATAGCTGAAGAGGCCGAGCGTTACCAGCACGTAGATGCAGGAGACGAGCGTGAAGCCGACGCACGCGATCGCCGCGTTCGACACCATGTGCGGATAGACGAAGCCGAGCACGATGGTCGCGAGGCTGAAGAACACGATGCCGCGCGAACGTCCGATACGGTCCGCGCACAGGAAGCCGAGCAGCGCGCCGGCGGGTGCGCCGAAGGACATCAGCATCGTGAAGCCGAGCGAGGTGACGACATCGCGCCCTTCCTTCACGAAGAACGTCGGCAGCCACGCGACGAAGCCGTACACCGCGACGTTCACCGCGATCACCGTCAGCGCCGCCGTGATCGTGCGGCCGATCATGCCGCGGCCGAGCAGCGCACGAAACGGCTGCGGCGGCACTTCGAGATTCTGGATGCGCGAGCAAGGCGGCAGCGCGCCGTGCTGCGCTTCGACTTCGCGTTCGATGGCGCTCACGGTCTGCTCCGCTTCCTGCAGGCGACCGACGGATTCGAGCCAGCGCGGCGACTCGGGCATCGAGTGACGCAGAATCCACACGATCACCGCCCCGATGCCCGCGATGCCGAACATCCAGCGCCAGCCGAGCGCGGGGATCACGACATAGCCCACGCTCGTCGCGATGAGCAGGCCCGAGTTGATCATCAAAGCGAGCAGCGCGGTCCAGCGTCCGCGATACGCGGGCGGGATGAATTCGCAGAGCGTGCCCGCCGCGACGACCAGTTCCGCGCCGAGGCCGATGCCCATCACGAAGCGCAGGCCGATCAGCCAGTAGATCGACGGCGCGAACGCCGCCGCGATCGAGGTGAGGCCGAAGAGCGCGAGGTTGATCTGATACGACGAACGGCGTCCGAAGCGATCGCCGAGATAGCCCGAAAAGCCCGCGCCGATCAGCATGCCGAAGAAGCCGACCGAGACGAAGATCGCGTTGAGATGCAGCGTCGAGAAGCCTTGCTTGACCATCGCTGCCGCGACGCCGCCGGCGAGATAGACATCGAACGCGTCGAGGGCCGCGCCCGCGCCGATGAGGCCGAGAATCTTCCAGTGAAAGCGCGACATCGGGAGCCGGTCCAGACGCGCGCCTGAGCTAACGTTGTGATTCACAGATGTCTCCATGACTGTGAGTGAGCGCCGCTGCCGGCGCTTTTTTGCGGCCCGTTTTTCTGCGGCTCATATGCGCCCGGGTCCGGCCATTCGTCCTATGCGCGTATTTCAGTCGCCCGTGCCGAAGCCGCGCTTCGCGATCAGCGCGCTGCGCACGAAGTCGAGCACCGGGCTGCCGTCCTGCTTGAACGCGCGCGTGTGGACCGTCACGATGCCCTGCGTCGGACGCGATTTCGACTCGCGCACTTCGAGCACTTCCGATTCCGCATAGAGCGTGTCGCCGGCGAAGACCGGTCCCGTCAGCTTGATGTCCTTCCAGCCGAGATTGGCGATGGCCTTGCCGCTCACGTCGTTGACCGACATGCCGAGCACGATCGCCACCGTGAGGCCGCTGCTCACGAGCAGCCGGCCGAATTCGCTTTTCGAGGCGTGATGCGCGTCGCAATGCATCGGATGAAAATTCATCGTGAGCAGCGAGAACTGGATGTTGTCCGCCTCGGTGATCGTGCGTCCGGGGCGATGCTCGTAAATGTCGCCGACGGTGAAATCTTCCAGATAGCGGCCGTAACTCGCCCGATAACGCTGATTGCCCATTTCCTGTGCCTGCATCATTTCCGCCTCTCCTGTACACCTTGGTTGTTTGTACGGACAAAGTATCGATTAGCGATTTTGCACTGTCAAGGGAGAGTGGGGAAAGCACCTATTCGCGCCGATGAATCTATTTTTACAGGCGATAGACTGTTTTATCGACAAACAGCCCAAAAGCTGTAAAATCGATTTACAGTTTCTGGCCTGTAGGAGCATGCGGTGGACTATTCCCTCAAAACATCGAGCCAGTTGAGGCCGATCCTGCTCGGCTTTCGCAAGGCCGCGGGCTTGACGCAGGCAGACGTCGCGGCGCGTCTGGGCGTCACGCAGCAAACCTACGCGCAACTCGAAGCGAATCCGGCGGCGGTGAGCGTCGAACGCCTGTTCAAGGTCCTGCGCGTGCTGGATGTGGACATCGCCCTCAGCCGCCCCACGAAGGACAAAGCGGTCGCCGCGCCCGCCCCGCCGCCCGTCGCCGCGAAGGCAACGCCCGCACGCAAACGCGCTTCGGCCGCGAAGAAACGGGAGAACTGGTGATGGCGCGACGCACGCAAACCGGACGGCTCGATCTGTGGATGAACGGCCTGCCCGTCGGACATTGGGAAACGGGCGCAAACGGCGAACGCCTCGTCTATCGCGATGACTGGATCGCCGACAGTCAAGGCCGTCCGCTATCGCTATCGCTGCCCTTCACGCCGGGCAACCAGCCGTGGCGCGGCCAGGTCGTCACCGATTTCTTCGATAACCTCCTGCCCGACAGCGAGCCGATCCGCCGCCGCATCGCCACGCGCTTTCGCACTGGCGGCACCGCGCCGTTCCAGTTGCTCGCGCAGCTCGGCCGCGATTGCGTCGGCGCATTGCAGATGCTGCCGCCCGGCGAAGAACCCGTCGATCTGGAAAGTATCAGGGGCCGCGCGCTCAGCGAAGCGCAGATCGCGCGTCTGTTGCGCGAGACCACGTCCGCGCCGCAATTCGGCCAGCACGAACCGGTAGACGACCTGCGCCTGTCGATCGCCGGCGCGCAGGAAAAGACCGCGCTGCTGCGTCGCGGCAGGCGCTGGCTCCTTCCCGAAGGCAGCACGCCGACCACGCATATCTTCAAGCTGCCGCTCGGACTCGTCGGCAACATGCGCGCCGACATGCGCACGTCGGTCGAGAACGAATGGCTCTGCTCGAAGATCGTCGCGGCATATGGACTGCCCATCGCGCGATGCGAGATGGAACGCTTCGACGATCAGAAGGTGCTCGTCGTCGAACGTTTCGATCGGCGTATGTCGAGCGACAAGTCGTGGATCCTGCGTCTGCCGCAGGAAGACATGTGCCAGGCGACCGGCACGCCCGCGCTGCTCAAATACGAAGCCGATGGCGGCCCGGGCATCGAACGGATCATGGACGTGCTCGCCGGATCGGTGCGCGCCGCGCAGGACCGCCGCCGCTTCTTCATCACGCAGATCATCTTCTGGCTGCTCGCCGCGACCGATGGCCACGCGAAGAACTTCAGCATCGCGCATCTGCCGGGCAATCAGTACGAATCGACGCCGCTTTACGACGTGCTGTCCGCGCATCCGGTGATCGGCGCGGGGCACAACCAGTTCGCCGCGCAGCGCGTGCGGCTCGCGATGGCCGTGCGCGGCAAGAACGTCCACTATCTGATCGGCGAGATCCAGCGGCGGCACTGGATCGCGCAAGGGCGGCGCGTCGGGCTCGCCGCCGCCGATGTCGAAACGATGATCGACGAACTCGCCGCGCGCACGCCGCTCGTCATCGACGAAACGGCCGCGCAGTTGCCGGACGATTTCCCGTCGGACGTCGCCGATGCGATCTTCGACGGCATGCGAAGGCTCGCGCGCAAGCTCACGTCGAACGGCTGAGCGCGCGGGCGCCTAGCCGCCGGGCAGCGCCGCTTCGCGCGCGTCGAGCGTGCGCGACCAATCGGCTAATACGTCCGCTGGCAGCGCCTCGGAGAACAGAAAGCCCTGCAGTTCGTCACAGCCGATGCCGCGCAAGGTATCGGCCTGATGCTCGCTCTCGACGCCCTCGGCGACCACGCGCAAGCCGAGCTCGTGACCGAGATCGATGATCGCCTTGACGATGGCGAGATCCGTCGGCGCATCGAGCATGTCGTGCACGAACTTTCGATCGATCTTCAGGCGATCGAGCGGAAAGCGGTTCAGATAGCTGAGGCTCGAATAACCGGTGCCGAAGTCGTCGAGCGAGAGCTTCACGCCGAGCGCGCGAATGGCGCGAATCGCGGACACGTAGCTCTCCGCGCCGTCCATCAGCACGGTCTCGGTGATCTCAAGTTCGAGGCAATGCGGCGGCACGCGATGCGTCGCGAGACTGCGCGCGAGCGTGCCGACGAGTTCCGGATCGCCGAGCTGGATCGCCGACACGTTGACGGACGCGCTCAGCGTGAGACCGTCGCGCTCGCGCCATGCCGCGACCTGCCTGCACGCTTCGTCGATCACCCATGCGCCGATGGAAATGATGAGGCGCGTTTCCTCCGCGACCGGAATGAACTGCGTCGGCATCACCTTGCCGAGCAGCGCGCTGTTCCAGCGCAGCAAGCCTTCGACGCTCGTCAGCATGCCCGTGCGCGCATCGAGGCACGGCTGCCACGCGAGGCTCAGTTCGCGCCGCTCGACCGCCGTGCGCAGGCACACTTCGAGCGAAAGCCGGTGACGCGCGTGCTCCGCCATGTCGGCCGAGAAAAACTTGACGAGATTGCGCCCCGCCGCCTTCGCCTGATACATCGCGGCGTCGGCGTTCTGCATGAGCGTGTCGGTGTCCCCGCCGTCGTCGGGATAGAGCGCGACGCCCACGCTGCACGACACCTGCAAGGTCATGCCGGCGACATCGTGCGGCTGCCGCAACAGCGCGACGAGCCTTTGGTCGATGGTACGCATCACGTCGTTCGCGTTGCTCACGTCGTTCAGGATCACGGTGAATTCGTCGCCGCCCAGACGGCTGACCGTGTCCTTGCTGCGCACCGCCTGAAGCAGACGGCGCGACACCGAGCGCAACAGGCCGTCGCCGACATGATGACCGAGCGAATCGTTGATGTTCTTGAAGCGGTCCAGGTCGATGAACAGCACGGCGACGCGCTTGCCCGCGCGTTGCGCCTGCGCGATCGCCACCTCGAGACGCGTGCCGAAGAGCGCGCGGTTGGGCAGCTCGGTGAGCACGTCGTGCTCCGCGAGAAACTGGATGCGCGCTTCGCTTTTCTTGCGGTCCGTGATGTCGATCAGCGTGCAGATGTAATGCGACACGCTGCTGCGCTTGTCGCGCACGGTGCTGATCATGAGCCACGCGGGATAGCCGCCGCCCTCGCGCCGCCGCACTTGCGCCTCGCCGTTCCAGGTGCCGCTGCGCTCGATGCGCTCGAAGAGCCGCGCGACGATGCCGCGCTCGTCGTCCGGCGCATCCACGGCGATGAAGCCGGGCGGCTTGCCGACCACGTCGTCGCTGCGAAAGCCCGTCGCGCGATAGAACGACGGATTCGCGGTCACGAGACGCGCGTCGGCATCGAGAATCACGATCGCCTCCGACGACGCCTCGAACACCCTGCCCCACAGTTCCAGCCGCTGCTCCATCAGCTTGATCTGGTTGATCGGCGTGAACGCCGTGAGGATCGCGTCGCGGCCCTGGAAGTCGAGGCGGCGCGCGGACAGCATCGCCCAGGTCGGCTGCGCGGTCGCTTTCCAGTGAACCTCGAATTCGTCGATGGCCTCGCGATCCGACAACTGCTGGAAAAAGCGGGCGCGCGTCGAGGAATCGAGTCCGAAAGCCCAGGGATCGGTCGCGCAGCCGTTCAGCCAGAAAAGGCCCGGCTGATTCGCATGCAGCACTTCATGACCCGGAATCGCAGTGACGACCATCGGTACCGGCGTTGCTTCGACGAGCGCGTACTGCGCCGCCGATGCGCGCGTCGTCGCCGCAAGCTCCTTCTGCACGTCACGTTCGTGATCGAGCTGCGCGAGCATCTCGTTGAAGCCGCGCACGAGCTGGCCGATTTCGTCCTGGCTATGCCAGACCGCGCGCTTCGAATGATCGCCCGTGCGCCGCACGAGGTCCATCACGCGCGCGAGCTTGCGCAACGGCGACGAAATCTGCTGCGCGACGCAATAGACCATCGCGAGGATCGTGCACAACAGGAAGAGCGCGGTGCCTAGATGCAGCCACATCCGCGAGAACAGCCCTTCTACGCGCGCATGCAGCAGTTCGTCGAGATGCTCGCCCGTGAGGCCCCAGCTCACGCTCGCGCTCGCGACCAGCGCCTGTTGCGCCGTATCGACGATGGACAGCACCGCGGCGTCGGGCGCGCCGTCGCCATCGACGACGATGCGCGCCGCATGACGGAACGCCTCGACAGCCGTGCGCATGCGCGCGACCGACGGCGCGAGCGACGTTTCCAGTTCGCGATTGGCCGCGCCCGCTTCCGCGAAATCGGAGCGCAGACCTTGCATGACCGCATCGAGCTGACCTTCGAGCACGAGATAACGCGTGCGCACTTCCTCGCGCGAGCGCGCCGTGCTGAGGCCCTCGTGCAGATGACGGCCGATGTCGCTGGCCGCGCCGAGCAGCGCCGGATAACGCAGGATCGACTGGGACATGGCGTAGTAGCTGTCGAGATCGGGATCGAGAATCAGGTTCGACTGATTCCCGATGCGCGTGATGAGTTCGCGGCACGCGGCGAGCGCGGCGGTCGTCGTGGCCGCGTTCGGGCGCGTTTCGCGCGACAGCGTATCGAGCGCGGCGCGCAGATCGCGGTTGAGCGCGGCGCTCTTCATGTGGTCCCCGTATTGCGCTTCATCCTTCGCGAGGCCGTCGATGGTCGCCTGCCATTCCGCCCGCGGCCGATGCTGCCCCGCGCCCTCGAGCGCGACATCGATCAATGCGTCCTGCACGCCGCGCACATACGCGTTGCCGACGATCTCCTTGTTGGAGAAATCGATGGCGAGATATTTCTCGTGGATCAGGATGCCGCTGATATAAATCACCGCGCTCAAATCGAGCAGATAGATGAGCAGCAGTTTGTGGCCGACTCGCAGCCGCGCGAGCAGTCCGAAAAAGATATTGCGCTTCATGAAACGATTTCCTCCGCCCGATTCAAGGGTCCTCGCGCGATGCATGACGCGGCGCGAGGGCGGCCGGATCGGAGGTGAAGCCGGGATGGTCCCTTTGAATGGTGTCGCGCGCCGGCCGAAGGTCGAGTCGGACCGATATGCCGTGCTAACGGCGAGCGCTTATCCAACTTTAGTTTTTGATTGATTTTCCCTATTTGAGTGCTTGATTGTGCGTTCGCGGTGCGTGATTTTTTCGCCGATGCACCGGCGCATCGCGTTTATCACTTCGAATTGAGCCTGCGCCACAAGGTCGTCTTGCTGATGCCGAGCGCCTTGCAGACGGCGTCGCGGTCCCCGCCGAATGCGGCGAGCGACGCGCGCACCTGATCGGCCTCGACCGAGCGGCTCAGATCGCGCAACGACACATCCGCGTTGGCAGCGAGCTTCGCTTCGAAGAGTTCGGGCGCGATCGCTACCAGTTCGCCTATCGAAAGCGCCACGGGCGCATCCCTGTCCGCTAATTCCACCGCGATGCGCTCCACGATGTTCTGCAACTCGCGCACGTTGCCTGGCCACGGATAGCGGCCGAGCGCCTCTTCGAGCGGCGCGAGCACGCGCGCGGCCGCGTCGCGTCCCGGCACGCGCGACGCGAGCGCCTTGTCGCGTCGCGCGGCCTGCAGCAAGAGCGCCGTCGCGAGCGGCAGGATATCGCTCGAACGTGCGCGTAGCGGCGGCAGCGCGATGCTCAGAATGTTGATGCGATAGAAGAGATCGGCGCGAAACGAGCCATCGGCGACGCCTTCGGCCAGCGAGCGATGCGTCGCCGCGATCACGCGGATATCGACGCGCGTCGGCTCCGTCGATCCGAGGCGTATGACTTCTCTTTCCTGCAGCACGCGCAGCAGACGGCTTTGCAGCGACGGCGGCATCTCGCCGATTTCGTCGAGAAACAAGGTGCCGCGATGCGCCGCCTCGATCAGCCCCGCCTTGCCGCCCTTGCGCGCGCCGGTGAACGCGCCTTCCTCGTAGCCGAAAAGCTCGCTTTCCAGCAACGCTTCGGGAAACGCGCCGCAGTTCATCGCGACGAACGGAAAGTCCTTGCGGCGGCTCAGCCGATGCATGCTTTGCGCGACCATCTCCTTGCCCGTGCCGCTTTCGCCGAGGATCAGCACGGTGGCATCGGACTTCGCGTAGCGGCGCACCAGCGCGCGCACGCGTTCGATCGATTCCGACTCGCCGACGACATCCTCCAGCCGGTAACGCGCGACGAATTCCTGCGCGCCTCGACGCGAGCGCAATGTCCGGTCGAGCCGCTCGACGGCGCGCGATTCCTGAAACGTGAAGATCGTGCCGCCCGATGCGCCGTCGCTCGCGAGCGGTCCCCGATGGATCGCGTAGCTCACGCCGCGCACCGCGCCGAAAACGTCGCCGTCGGTGGCGGGGAGCACGCCGTCGAGTTCGGGCGCGACATCGAGCAGCGCCTGACCGACCGCGCGCGATGCATCCGCGATGCCGAGCGCGGCGGCCAGCCGCCGATTGATCGCTTCGATGCGGCCGAGCGCATCGACGGCAACGACGCCGTCGCGAAGATGCTGCAAGAGATTGTCGAGCCGGTTGCGCCGTGCGGCCTCGCCGCGCATCGCCTGCGCGACTTCGAGCGCCGTTTCGAACGCGGCGACGACCGACGTGCGTGAGTAGAGAAACACCGCGCTCATGCCCGCCTCCGTCGCGAGGTCCGCGACGAGGCCGGGGCCCGCCACGACATCGACGCCGCGATCGCGCAGATCGAGCACGAGATTCTCCGCGTCCTGCGCCGAGCGATACGACTCGCAGATCACGTCGATGCCGTACACGGCGAGAAAGCGGCGAATCTCCGCGGGCGTTTCGCCGTGCGTGACGAGCGCGACGCTCGCGCCTTCGCGACGCGCTTTCGTCAGCGCGTGCATCACGTCGAAACCCGTCGGGCTGATGACGACGACCGGCAACGACACGCGATTCTTGAGATACGCGCCGTTGGAGCCGCCCGCCACGACGACGTCCGGCCGCTCGCCGCCCGCCGATTCGATGCGCCTTGCGGCATCCTCGAAGCCGAGCGCGACGACGTCCAGTTCGGCGCGATCGGCATAGGCGCCAGCCAGATCGATGAACAAGTCTCTCAGACGGCTGATGCCGATGGCCCAGATGCGCGGGCGGGACGCAGCTTCTGTTGGCATAACGGGATTATCGTGAACGCGGGAACGGTCTTTCAGTATGCAACATCGGTTTCATCTTCGAAATCTGAAATTTCATGGATGAAATTTGCATTGCCGGACGCCTTTCCAGTTTCTCAATAAAATCAATGCCTTATGAAAGCGCCTCGCGATGGCAAGCTAGTTGCTTTAATAGGGCCGACTTTCTCAGGAGACAAACGTGAGTTCCGAATTCCAATCCGCACATACGGCCGGCGCGCGCTTCCGTCAGGCCGTCCGCGACGAATCCCCGTTGCAGGTCGTCGGCGCGATCACCGCCTATGCCGCGAAGATGGCCGAAGCCGTCGGGTTCAAGGCGCTCTATCTGTCGGGCGGCGGCGTGGCCGCGAATTCGCTCGGCATGCCGGACCTCGGCATCAGCACGATGGAAGACGTGCTGATCGACGCGCGCCGCATCACCGACGCCTCGTCGCTGCCGCTGATGGTCGATATCGATACCGGCTGGGGCGGCGCCTTCAACATCGCGCGCACGATCCGCTCGTTCATCAAGGCGGGCGTCGCGGCGGTGCATATCGAAGATCAGGTCGGGCAGAAACGCTGCGGGCATCGGCCGGGCAAGGAAGTCGTGCCGAAGGACGAAATGGTCGATCGCGTGAAGGCCGCCGTCGATGCGCGCACCGACGACTCGTTCGTCATCATGGCGCGCACCGATGCCGCCGCCAGCGAAGGCATCGACGCGGCGATCGAGCGCGCCGTCGCGTACGTCGAAGCGGGCGCGGACATGATCTTCCCCGAAGCGATGAAGTCGCTCGACGACTATCGGCGCTTCAAGGCCGCCGTGCGCGTGCCGATCCTCGCGAATCTGACCGAGTTCGGCTCGACGCCGTTCTTCACCGTCGATGAACTGAAGGAGGCGAACGTCGATATCGCGTTGTATTGTTGCGGCGCCTATCGCGCGATGAACGCGGCGGCTTTGAATTTCTACGAGACGGTGAAGCGCGACGGCACGCAGAAAGCCGCCGTCGAAACGATGCAGACGCGCGCCGATCTGTATAAGTATCTCGGCTATCACGCCTACGAAGACAAGCTCGACCAATTGTTCGCAGCGAAAAAATAACCCTTGTTTCAGGAGACGAATTCATGAGCGAAGCAGACAACAGCACGGCCAGCGCGGGCGCGTTCAAGCCGAAGAAATCCGTCGCGCTGTCGGGCGTGACCGCGGGCAATACCGCGCTGTGCACCGTCGGCAA
>NZ_FCNX02000035.1 GCF_001544835.2 Caballeronia fortuita
AAATCGCGCATCAGAAGTCGTTCGAAAAGGCGCTGCATTCGATCCAGCCGAACTTCCCGCAAGGCAAGCTGCCGGGCGAGCCGGAGTTCACGAGCGTCTACTTCAACATGTCGAAGGGCGACGACGCGCGCGGTCCCTGGAACGAAGGCGGCGACTGGAAGTTCGTCGAGGATCCGCAGCCGGCAGTCGATGGCGGCGATGGCACGGCGACCGTCACCGTGACCGAACAGGACGTCGAAGTGCTGCAGGCGATGGCATCGCGCACGGCGTCCGATCCGTCCGCCGATCCGACCACAGGCGCCGATCTGGGCGCGGGCAAGGCCAACGAGGTGTAAGACCGGCCGGCGCTGCCGCGACTCGCGGCAGCGCCGCCGATGGCACGACCGAGGCTCGAATCATTCCGTTGAGATCAACCATCATGAATGCCGCGAGCGATTACCTGACACCGAAATGCGCGATCTGGACGCGCAGAAAGAAGACCGCGCCCGGCACGCCACGCGTGCTGGTGGTCGACGACTACGCCGATACCGCCGACGCCATCAGCATGGTGCTCGCCATCTGCGGTTTCGACGCCGACGCCGTCTACGGCGGCCGCCTCGCCATCGATGCGACCGCACGCTGCAAGCCCGAAGTCGTCCTGCTCGATATCTGGATGCCCGACATGTCCGGCCTCGAAGTCGCCGCCCGCCTGCGCGCGGACGCGAATACATCCGAGACGATCCTGATCGCTCATTCGGCGGCGGCCAGTGAGGCCGATCTGGAACGCGCGCGGCACGCCGGCTTCGACGCGTTCTGCGCCAAGCCGACCGATGCAACGACGTTCGCGCCACTGCTTCGCCACTTCCTGCCGACACCGCCCGCGCGGTGACCGGAGTTCATCGCAACTCAACGCAATTCGCCAGGCACCCTTCTCACGAATTCCGCGACGAACGTGCGCGTCGCATCGTCGGGGAAGCGCACGGCGACGCGCTCGCCGCTCACCATCTCAACGACGCCTTCGCCATAGCGCCGCACACGCACGCGCTCGCCCGTCTCGAACGTGCGTGCAACCCGCTTCGGCTTCGCTTCTTCGTCGATACGCATCTGCTCGCGATGCTCGCGCGGACTCTCGATCACCTCCGGCGGATGCAGGCAGTTGTCGCACACGCCGCATGTCTTGCCGTCGAGTTCGTCGTCGGGTGTGCTGTAGCGCGCATCGACGGCGAACTCGGCAGACGCGCGACGCTCGTCGATGTTGTGCGCGAAGTAGTCGAGCAACATGCGCCAGCGGCACTGCGCGCTCTGTGCATAGCCGATGATGCGTTCCAGCACCGCGCGATCGCGCTCGGCGCGGGCCGCGTATTCGCGCGATGCATCGTCGAGACGAATGGCGGACTTGTCGTCGCCGGCATCGATCAGTTTCATGCCGCCACGACGCGTGCGCCGCGTCATGCCGATATCGTTGAGCAAGGTCGCCGCCACGCGCAGCTTGTTTGCGCCGATGTCGGGCATTGCTTCACGCAAACGCGCGATCGGCTTTTCGAGCGTCTTGCCGCTGGTTTCGTTCGCGAGATCGCGCACGGTCCGCGCGACGCGTTCGATCGTCTGCGCGCTCGGATAGCGTCCGCTGAGAAAGAACTGCTGCACCTGCTTGTCCTTCAGTTCGAACAGCAGCGTGCAGCGCGCAGGCTCGCCATCGCGTCCCGCGCGGCCCGCTTCCTGGTAATACGCATCGAGACTGCCCGGCATCTGCGCATGAATGACAAAGCGGATATCGGGCTTGTCGATGCCCATGCCGAACGCATTCGTCGCGACCATCACGCGCACGCGGTCCTCCATGAACGCATCCTGCGATGCGGAGCGCGCGCTCGCCGCGAGCTTGCCGTGATAGCGCTCGGCCGTCACGCCGGAATCGACGAGCGCAGCATGAAGCGCCTCGCATTGCGCGATCGTGGCGCAATACACGATGCCGCTGCCTGCTTCTTCGCGCGCGAGTTCGATCACGCGCCTGCGCTTGTCCTCGGGATTCGTCAGTTGTTCGACGGTGAAGTGCAGGTTCTCGCGATACACGCCCGTATGAATCACATTGACTTGCCGCATGCCGAGTTCACGCACGATATCGACCATGACGGCAGGCGTCGCGGTCGCGGTAAGCGCGAGTATCGGCGGGCGGCCGAGCTGTTTTATCGCGTGAACGAGTTCGACATACGCGGGCCGGAAGTCGTGACCCCACTGCGAAATGCAATGCGCTTCATCGACCACGACGAGCGCGATTTCAGGCGCGCCTTGCGCGTTCAGATCGTCGATGAATGCCGGATCGACGAGACGCTCCGGCGTGACGAAGAGCATGCGCAACGCGTGATTGCGGAAGGCGTCCATTGCGTCGCGCGCTTCGCTCGCGGGCAGCGCGCTGTTGAGCACGGCGGCGGCGATGCCGGCTTCATCGAGCTTCGTCGCCTGATCGCGCATGAGCGATATCAGCGGCGACACGATGAGCGTCACGCCTTCAAATTGCAGCGCGGGCAACTGATAGCACAGCGACTTCCCCGCGCCGGTCGGCATGACGGCGAGCGTATCGTGTCCGTCCATCACGCTGCGGATGACATCGTCTTGTCCCGGCCGCAGATGCGGGAAGCCGAAGACTTTGCGCAACGCGTTTTCGAGGTCGCGGTCGAGCGGTTTGCGCGCGCGCTTTGCAGTGGATTGCATGAGTTTGCTTCGGTGATTGGACGAGCGGTTCGAGCAAACCGCGTGCCCTTACGTCCTGCACGCTCGAACGCGCGCGGCACGTTTCATGCGCGAAGCGTTCGGCAACATACATCAACTGTGCATGGAGGAAACCATGAGTATCTTTTCGAACATCCTGAACAAGATCTTCCCGCACGACCATCCGGCGACCGCCGCTTCGGGCGGGACCGTGCCGCCTGCCGCGCCGAATGCCGCGCCTGCATCGAACTCGACGCCATCGCGCAATCCGACGAGCACGCCGATCGGTTCGGCAAGCGGCGCGGCCGGCACGCCCGCGACGCCCGGCGTCGAGCCTGCGCGCACGCCGGTCACGCCGCTACCCGAAGTGGACGTCGATGCGATCCTCACGCAGAAGCAGCAGCAAAGCGGCGCGACGCTCAACTGGCGCACATCCATCGTCGATCTGTTGAAGCTGCTCGATCTCGACAGCAGTCTCGAATCGCGCAAGGAACTGGCGAAGGAACTGCACTACACCGGCAACACCGACGACTCCGCCGCGATGAACATCTGGCTTCACAAGCAGGTCATGACGAAGCTCGCGGAAAACGGCGGCAAGGTGCCTGCCGATCTGAAGTAGCACGGCATCGCGTAGCGCGGCACGCCGTCATCGCGCGTTGCGCGCATGTGCTTTCGCGAGCCGGCGCGCAATTTCGGCCGTAGCGCCATCGTCGGCGGCGGGTGCGCCTTCGCTGTTCTTTTCCGATGCGAGTTGCAGATACGCGGCGGCCAGCTTGCGTAGATCGTCCTCCGTCGCGTCTTCGATGCCGATGAGCTGATTGCTCGCCCGCTTGTGCGACGCAAGCAATTCGTTGAGCTTCAGATGCATGGCGACGCTGTCCTTGTTCGCGCTCTGTTGAATGAGGAACACCATCAGAAACGTGACGATGGTCGTGCCCGTGTTGATGACGAGTTGCCAGCCTTCCGAGAACTTGAAGATGGGACCGGCCACGAGCCATACGACGATGGAAATGACCGCGAGCCCGAACGCAACGGGCGATCCGGCCCAGCGCGTGACGGTGCTCGCGAACGCATCGAACGCGCGCGTGACAGGGTTTGCCTTGGCATAGCCCGGGCTCGATGTCGATGGGACGGTGTCCATCGGCGCGGCATCGGGAAAGGGATTTTTCAGGTTCATGTGCGTGTATTCAAAGCGGGATAAATCAATGTATCAACCGCAGCTTTCGAAGTACATACGCGTGGCTTTGGCACACTGAAACCGTTCTCGTTCAGAAGCGACGGGCACACCGACTGCTGTCGTCACCGGCATATCCACGGCGCATTCGATCGCCGCAACTTCTTCTTTTGAACGACCATGAACGACTCTCGACACAGCACCCGTTTCCAATCGAAAGTGATCATCGTGACCGGCGCGGGATCAGGCATCGGCGAAGGCGCGGCACGGCGTTTCGCGGCCGAAGGAGCATCGGTCGTGCTGGCCGGACGCACGCGCGAGAAGCTCGATCGTGTCGCGCGCGATCTCGACGATGCGCGCACGCTCGTGCATACCTTCGATGCATCGAAATACGAAGAGGCGCAGCAATTGATCGATGCAACCGTTGCGCGCTTCGGGCGCATCGACGTGCTCGTCAACAACGCGGGCGTCGCGCCGACGGGACGCATCGACGAAGCATCGCTCGATGACTGGCGCGCGATCATGTCGACCGATCTCGACGGCGTGTTTTATTGCAGCCGTGCAGCGATACGACATCTGATCGATGCGCGAGGCTCGATCGTGAATGTATCTTCGGTATCGGGATTGGGCGGCGACTGGGGCATGAGCTTCTACAACGCGGCGAAGGGCGCGGTGACCAACTTCACGCGCGCGCTCGCGATGGATCACGGCCGCGACGGTGTGCGTGTCAACGCCGTCTGCCCGAGCCTCACCGAATCCGACCTCACGCAGGATATGCTCGGCAACGAACAACTGATGGCGAATTTCCGCGAGCGCATTCCGCTCGGACGCGCGGCGAAGCCCGACGATATCGCGGCGGTCATCGCCTTCCTCGCAAGCGACGACGCGCGCTTCGTGACCGGCGTCAATCTGCCCGTGGATGGCGGTCTCAGCGCGTCCAACGGACAGCCGCCGCAGGCATGAGTGCGCGGAAGGGCTTCGTCGGCTGAAAGCCCGCCAGCGCGGCGAAAACGTATAAGTGAAGCACGTTCCGCTTCATTTGCTACGCACGAAAGATTGGTAGCGGAGGCACGCGAAGTGCCTATAGTCGAAGGCTTCACCACACATCCCTTCGTCCGCTCCATGAAACATTCGATCCATCGCCGCGCGCTGATCGCCGGCATCGCGTCCATCGTTATTGCTGCACTTGCACCCGCTCACGCAAACGCCGAAACACGCGAAGTGGTCATCGGCTATCAGGACATGGTCGTGCCCTGGCGTTACGCGCAGGCGAGCGGCGCGGTGGAGAAGGCGACCGGCTACAAGGTCACGTATCGCAAGCTGGGCAGCGGCGCGGACGTCATCCGCGCGCTCGCGTCCGGTTCGATACAGTTGGGCGAAGCCGGATCGAGCCCGATCGCGGCGGGGCTGTCGCAAGGCGTCGATCTTTCGCTCTTCTGGATTCTCGACAACATCAACGACGCCGAAGCGCTCGTCGCGCGCAACGGCTCCGGCGTGACGAAGCTCGCCGATCTGAAGGGCAAGACGCTCGGCGTGCCGTATGTGTCGACGTCGCACTTTCATGCGCTCGTCGCGTTGCAGCAGGCAGGCGTCGATCCGTCGACGGTGAAGATCGTCAATCTGCGTCCGCCGGAAGTCGCGGCCGCGTGGGAGCGCGGCAACATCGACGCGACGTACATCTGGGACCCGGTGCTCGCCAAGGCCAAGCAGAACGGCAAGGTGATCGTCACGTCGGGCGAAGTCGCAAAGGAATCGGGCAAGGCGACCTTCGACGGCTTCGTCGCGTCGCGCAAGTTCGCGCAGGACAACGCCGCGTTCCTGAACGGCTTCGTCAAGGTTCTCGCCGATACCGACGCGCAATATCGCGACCACAAAGCCGACTGGACGGCCGCATCGAAACAGGTGCAGGCCGTCGCGCAGGAATCCGGCGCGAACGCCGCCGACGTGCCCGCGAGTCTCGCGCTCTACGCGTTCCCGAGCGCGGGCGAACAGGCATCGGCGACATGGCTCGGCGGTGGCGCGCAGTCGGGCGCGGCGAAGTCGCTCGCGGCCACCGCGCAGTTTCTCAAGCAACAGGGCACGATCCAGAACGTGCTCGCGGATTACTCCACGGGCGTCGATCCGCGCTTCGTGCAGCAGGCCGCGAAATGACATCGCTCTCCATCCGCAATCTCGGCGTCACGTATGAAGGCGCGAGCACGCCCGCGTTGAAGGGCGTCGACTTGCAGATCGGCAGCGGCGAATTCGTCGTGGCGCTGGGTGCATCGGGATGCGGCAAGACCACGCTCTTGAATTGCCTCGCGGGGTTTCTGGAGCCGACCGAAGGCGAAGCGTCGCTCAATGGCGAACCCATCGACGGTCCCGGCGCGGAACGCGGCGTCGTGTTCCAGAAGCACGCGTTGATGCCGTGGCTCAACGTCATCGACAATGTCGCGCTCGGCCTGCGCTTTCGCGGCGTGAAGCGCGACGAACGCTACGAGATCGCGCGTCGCACGCTTGCGCTCGTCGGCCTCGCGCGACATGAACAGGCGAAGGTCCATGCGCTGTCGGGCGGCATGCAGCAACGCGTCGGCATTGCGCGGGCGCTCGCGAGCGATCCGGAAGTCCTGTTGATGGACGAACCGATGGGCGCGCTCGATGCGCTCACGCGCGAGACCGTGCAGGAACTCGTGCTCGATGTCTGGTCGCGCACGGGCAAGACGGTGTTCTTCATCACGCATAGCGTGGAGGAAGCGCTCTTTCTCGCGACGCGGCTCGTGCTGATGACTCCGGGTCCGGGGCGTATCGACGAAGTGCATGAACTCCCCTTTTCGCGCGACTACGTTCGCCACCGCGATGCGCGCGCGGTGAAGTCGTCGCCCGCGTTCATCGAATGGCGCGAGCGGTTGACGCGCCGGCTGCATCGCACCGAAACGGAGGCGGCGTGAACCGGCGCGCTCACGATATGCCGATGCCGCATGCAGCCGCGCTGCCTGCCGCTCGACGGAAAAGCCCGAGGCGTGGCGGACGTTATCGCGGGATGCCGGGCGCGGGCCCAACCGCGCTGCCCAGCGCGCTGTGCGTCGCGACGCTCGCGGCGCTGTGGTGGGCCGCCACGCATTTCCACTGGCTGCCGCCGCTCTTCTTGCCGTCGCCCGAGGCGGTGTGGCACGCGTTCGTCGACGCCTCGCATGGGCGGCTTCAGGGCGGATTGCCGCTCTCCGAGCATCTTTTGTGGAGCGCGATCCGTGTGTTCGGTGCGTTCGCGCTGGCGGTCGTGACGGCGGTGCCCGTCGGCATTCTGATGGGCGTGAGCCGCATCGCGCGCGGCGTGCTCGATCCGCCGCTGGAGTTTTATCGGCCGCTTCCGCCGCTCGCTTATCTGCCGCTCGTCGTTATCTACTTCGGTATCGACGAGACCGCGAAGATCGTCGTCATCTGGCTCGCGTGTTTCGCGCCGATCGCGATGGCCGCGCGCGCCGGCGTCAGGAGCGCGACTGCCGAGCAGGTGAACGCCGCGTGGTCGCTCGGCGCGAACTTCCGGCAGGTCGTGCGGCATGTCGTGCTGCCGGCCGCGCTGCCCGAGATATTGACGGGCTTGCGCATCGCCGTGGGCTTCGGCTGGACGACGCTCGTCGCGGCGGAGATGGTGGCCGCGACCGCCGGCCTCGGGCAGATGGTGCTCAATGCGTCGAGCTTCCTGCGCACCGATGTCGTCGTGATGGGCATCGTGCTGATCGGCGCGATCGCGTGGGTCTTCGACTTCGGCATGCGCGTGCTGGAGCGGCGGCTCGTGCCCTGGAAGGGGCGGTGAGGCTGGGATAGAACGATCTTCGACCCGCCGCCCGCCCCGGCATAGCTCGTGCTAGGAACGCATGAAAAGCCACACACATGCGATCTGACCACAAGCGAAAAATCATGCATAACCGGGACATTGTCGTCATTGCTGGATCGACCGGCGGATTCGGGCCGCTCAAGGAACTACTCGCGGCATTGCCGGCCGATCTGCAGGCGACCGTCTTCGTCGTCATGCACATCGGTACGCAGACGAGCATCCTGCCGGAGATCTTCCAGGGCGATTGCGCCCTGCCCATCCGGCACGCCGAAGACGGCCAGCCGTTCGACACGTCCGCGATTTACATCGCGCCGCCCGATCGCCACTTGCTCATCGAGAACGGCAAGACCTTCCTGTCTTCCGGCGCCAAGGAGAATTTCTCGCGGCCCGCAGCCGATCCGCTGTTCCGGTCGGCGGCGGTGAATTACGGTTCGCGCGTCATCGGGATCGTGCTGAGCGGCGAACTCGACGACGGCGCCGCCGGGCTCTATGCCGTGCGCGCGTGCGGCGGCATTGCGCTCGTCCAGAATCCCGCCGAATGCCGCGCGGCGAGCATGCCGCAGAACGCGATCGATGCGGTGCGCGACGCGCTTATCGCGCCTGCAGCGGAGATCGGACAGCTCATTTCCGTGCTGCTGGCGAAAGCGCCCGCCGATCTTGCATCGACGGACGAACTCATCAGGCATGTCGCCGATGTCGAAACCGCGCTCGCGATGCGCGGCACCGCCGACCCTGACGAGCTGCGCGCCATCGCGACCCCAAGCGACCTCACATGCCCGGAGTGCGGCGGCGTTCTGTCGAAAGTGAATCACTATCCGCCGCTGCGCTACCGGTGCCACACCGGTCACGCATTCTCTGCCGCGACATTGCACGCATCGCAGGAACGGCGAAGCGAAGAAGCGCTCTGGTCCGTGCTGCGCGGGATCCAGGAGCGCATCTCGCTTGCGAGGGCGCGGCTCGAAACCGCGTCGGAGGAAGAAGGCCGCACACTCTCGGCCGACATCAAACGGCTGAGCAACGCCGAGTCGATCGTGATGGACCTTCTGAAACGATAACCGGCGCGCTTACTTCGCGGCCGCGCTCGTCTTCTCGCCGGCCTCGCCGCCGCCCGAACCCTGCGAGTCCTCGGCCTCGAGCGACGCTATCGCCTTTTCCCAAAACTCTTCGGCGCGTCCCTCGGGGCCGCCCTCGCGTTCCCACATCTCATAGGCGCGGCGTCGAATGCGGTCCTGCTCTTTTTGATCGTCCATGAGTGCCTCCGTTGAAATGTCGAAGTGATCGCCAGGCGCGAGCGTTTTCTCGCTGACCCGACACAGCAACCGCCGTGCCGCATGTCCGCCCTATCGCTCGGTTCGGGACTCCGCGCGCGCCGGCCGCGTCGCCGCATGAAGCGCCGCCGGAAAGCACGCCAGCAGCCAGTCGATGAACACGCGCAACCGATGCGTCACGTGCCGGTTCTGCGGATAAACGACATGAAACGGATACGCCGGCGGCCGCCATTTCTTCAGAATCTCCACGAGCGCGCCATCGCGGATCGCCGGATTCGCCGCATACGCAAACGTCTGAACGATGCCGAGACCCGCAAGGCACGCCGCCAGATGCGCATTGCTCTCGTTGACGCCGATGCGATGCTCCACCTTGATTTCACTGCGCTCGCCATCGCGCTCGAAGCGAAACGGCATCGCCCGGCCGTTCTGCGGCGACAAGTAGCCGATCAGCCTGTGCCCGTTCTTGAGTTCCTCCGGATACGCCGGCACGCCGAACTGCTTCAGATAGGCCGGCGTCGCGCACGTAATCATCGGCGCTTCGCCGATGGACCGGGCAATCAGCGACGAGTTGTCCAGCGGTCCGCCGCGAATCACGCAATCCACGTTGTCGCTGATGAGATCGACGGCGCGATCGGCCACGCCGAGGTCGATGCGGATGTCGGGATAGCGTGCGACGAAATCGGGCAGCAGCGGGATCAGCACTTCCCTTGCCGGCAGACCGCCGACATCGATCCGCAAGTGCCCGCGCGGGTTGCCGCGCGCGACGTTGAACGATGTGTCGATGTCTTCGAGATCGCGAAGAATGCGCGTAGCCTTCGCATAGTATTCCTGGCCTTCCGGCGTGACCGTGACGCGGCGCGTAGTGCGCTGCAACAGCCGCGCACCCAGATGCGCTTCGAGTTCCTGAACCAGCTTGCTCATCGTCGCGTTGGGGACGTCAAGCGAATCCGCCGCGCGCGTGAAACTGCCCGCCTCCACGACGCGGGCGAATGCGCGCATCGCCAATAACTGATCCATTCGATTCGTCCCGGCAAGAAGATCCGCCGATTATACATGCGCGTGGATAGTCATTTCGTTTTATCGCCATTTATCAATAAACGGCGCGCGCTTAAAGTGCATTCATGCCCGACGCAGGGCTAAGCCAAAAGTCTCTCAACTCACGAAACGGAGCACGTCATGAACAAGCAACTGAACGGAAAGATCGCCCTCGTCACCGGCGGCAGCACGGGCATCGGCCTCGCGGCGGCGAAGGAACTCGCGCAGCAAGGCGCGCGCGTCTTCATCACGGGCCGTCGTCAGGCCGAACTCGATGCAGCCGTCGCGGCAATCGGCGCGGCGGCCACCGCGATTCGCGCGGATGCATCGGTGCTGTCGGATCTGGACGGGGTGTATGCGCAAATCGCCGAAACCGCCGGCAAGCTCGACATCCTCTTCGCCAACGCGGGCGGCGGCGACATGATGCCGCTTGGCGCGATCACCGAAGAGCACTTCGACCGCATCTTCGGCACCAACGTGCGGGGTGTGCTGTTCACGGTGCAAAAGGCGCTGCCGCTGCTCGTCGATGGCGCGTCGGTGATCCTCACTTCGTCGATCACGTCGGTCACCGGCACGGCCAGCTTCAGCGTGTACAGCGCGAGCAAGGCAGCCGTGCGCAATTTTGCGCGCTCGTGGGCGTTGGACCTGAAGGATCGCGGCATTCGCGTGAACGTCGTGAGCCCCGGCCCGATCCGCACGCCGGGCCTCGGCGGCCTCGTGCCCGAGGAAGCCCGTCAGGGACTGTACGACGCGCTCGCATCGCAGGTGCCGCTCGGACGTCTCGGCGAGCCCGAGGAAATCGGCAAGGCGGTGGCTTTCCTTGCGTCGGACTCGGCGAGTTTCATCAACGCCACCGAGTTGTTCGTCGACGGCGGCATGGCGCAAGTCTGAGCGTGCTCGAGAGCGCCCCCGGACTCGTCGCGGGCGCTCAGACGCGGCCTTTCCACGGCACCATCGCCTTCTCGAGATAGCGCATCAATACATCGAAGCACAGCGCGAAAAAGCCGATGACGATGATGCCCATGATGACGACATCGCTCGCGAGGAACTCGGCGGCATTGAGCACCATGAAGCCGAGGCCGCGCGTCGATGCGACCATCTCCGCGGCGACGAGCGTCGTCCAGCCCACGCCGATGCCGATGCGCATCCCCGTGAAAATCTCCGGCAATGCGGACTTCAGAATCACGTGCGTGACGACTTGCGCACGCGACGCGCCCATCGAATACGCGGCATGAATCTGCTCGATCGATACCGAACGCACGCCCGCGCGCGCGGCGATCGCGAGCGGCGCGAAGATCGCGAGATAGATCAGGAAGACCTTCGAGAACTCGCCGATGCCGAACCAGATGATGATGAGCGGCAGATAAGCGAGCGGCGGCAGCGGCCGATAGAACTCGATCGGCGGATCGAACACGCCGCGCGCGTGACGCGAGACGCCCATCAGCACGCCGACGGGAATCGCCGTCGCGCAGGCGAGCGCGAACGCGCCGAACACGCGCAGCAAGCTCGCGGCGATATGTTCCGTGAGCGTCGAATTGGCGAAGCCTTCGCTTGCCACCGAAACGAACTTCGCATACACCGCTTGCGGCGAAGGCAGAAAGAGCGGCTTGACCCAGTGCATGCCGGTAATCAGAAACCATCCGGCAAGAAGCACCGCGACGGTCGCGATGCTCATCGCAAGACTGCTGCCGTAACCGGGCACGCCGAAGGTATCGCCCGGTTTGACCGGCTTTTTCTTCGACTGCCGCGCGGGGCGTCCCGGCGGCTGCCGCGATGCGCCGATGCCGCTTTCGAGCGCGGCGCCCGGCACCGTCATCGATGCGCGCTTATCCATGATGAACCTCCTCGGCGTGATGCGCGGCGCGCTCGTCGCCGTAGATGATGCCGAGCACGCGCTCGCGCATCTCGATGAAATCCGGGCTCGACTTGATCGCGCGCGCATCGCGGGTGGCAAGAAAGCGCCGGTTGAAATCGAGATCGTAGCTATGCGTGATGCGGCCAGGCCGCGGCGACATCACGATCAGCCGGCTCGCCAGAAAGAGCGCTTCCTCCACGCTGTGCGTGATGAAGAAGAACATCTTCTGCGTGCGCTGCCACACGTCGAGCAGCAGTTCCTGGATGGTCTCGCGCGTGAGCGCATCGAGCGCGGCCATCGGCTCGTCCATCAGCAGCATCGCGGGATCGCAGGTCAGCGCGCGCGCAATGCCCACGCGCTGCTGCATGCCGCCCGACAACTGATAGATCATGTGCCGATGAAAATCCTGCAAGCCGACGAGCGCGAGATTGCGTTTCGCGATGTCCTCGCGCTGCGCCTTCGGCACGCCTTGCAGCTTGAGGCCGAACGTGGCGTTGTCGAGCACGTTGAGCCACGGCAGGAGCGCATGCTTCTGAAACACCACGCCGCGATCGGCGCCCGGCCCTTCGACCGGCCTGCCGTTGAGCAGCATCTCACCGGACGAAGGCGCGATGAATCCCGCCATCAGCGACAGCAGCGTCGTCTTTCCGCACCCCGACGCACCGAGCGCGACGACGAACTCGCCATCGCCGATCGTGAGATCGATGCCATCGAGCGCCTGCACGCGCTCGCCCGGGCGTCGTCCGGGAAATACCACACTGACGTTCCTTACCTGCATGCAACCCATATGTCCTCCCGGACTCGGATAGGCAAGTTCAAGCGGCGCGAGGCCGGGCTCATTTCAGCTTTTCGGCGGCCTCGACGTATTCCGCCGTCACGTACTTCGAATAGTCGGGCAGCACCGCGTTGACGCGCTTCTGCTCCTTCAGGAAGTCCGCCGTGTCCTTGAGCGCGAAGGCTGCGCGGCTCGATGCGCCGCCGCCGAGCCATTGCTTCGATGCCTGCTCCTGCGCCGACGGATAGCCGTACAGCGCGAGCGATCCCGGCACGTCCGCGGGCGCGCCGCCGATCGTCTTCGCGATGGCCGCGGCCTGCTGCGACTGCGCGGTCCATTTCGACGGATCGTTGCGATACTGCGCGTCGAGATCGGCGATGGCCTTGACGAACTTCGCCATGAAGTCCCTGTTCGCTTCGCCCCACGCGCGATCGACCGCGATGCCATCGAAAGTCGGCTTGCCGAGCTTCGACAGATCGCCCGACGTGACGAGCACCTTGCCGCTCTTCTTGAGCTGCGAGAGCGCCGGGTCCCACACATAGGCCGCGTCGATGTCGCCGCGCTCCCACGCCGCCGCGATCTGATTCGGCTGCATGTTGAGAATCTTCACCGACGACGGATCGATGCCCCAGTGCTTGAGCGCGAACATCGTGTGATAGTGCGTCGTCGAAACGAACGGCACGCCGATGGTCTTGCCCTTCAGATCGGCCGGTTTTGCGATGCCCGAGCCGTTGCGCACGACCATCGCTTCGGCTTCGTTGATGTTGTCGAGGATCCAGAAGAGCTGCGCGTCGACGCCCTGACTGACGGCGGCGGCAAGCGGGCTCGATCCGATCACGCCGATCTTGACATCGCCCGATGCCATCGCGGTCGCCACCTTCGCGCCGGATTCGAACTGGCGCCAGTTGATCTTGTAGCCGGTCGCCCTGGCGATGGAGCCATCGGCGATGCCGACGACCCACGGATCGACGATCTGCTGGTACGCGATCGTCACTTCCTTCTCTTCGGCGTGGCCGGGCTGCGCGATGCCCCACGCGCACGCGGCGATCGCGAGCGTGGCGAGCGCGCGCACCGGCGCGAACCTTCGAAGCAGCTTGCCGGGCAGGAACTTGAAGCCAGAGGCGCGGATCGTTTTCATGTGCTTTCCTGGAGGAGTGGAGAATCGGGCTCGCCGGTGCGCGGCGTTCCCTGTTCCGGTGCAGGTCCGCTCGCGCGCGCGGCGAACCGATGCCCGAGTATCCACAGCGAAAAATCCAGGAAGTTAGTGCCAGACGGAAACAATCGTTGAGTCCACATTGCGTCGGATCAAAGCGGGCGCAACGGGAAAAGGCGGGAGAATGCGGGCGAATGCGGGCGAGCGCCCGCGCGCTGCGTCAGAAGCGGCGCAGAAGCAGCACGAGCGCGATGACGGGCATGATCGCGAGCCCGCAATACGCGAACCCGATGCTGTTCAAATGCTCCGCCGCCCAGCCGAAACAGGGCGGCCCGATCACGACGCCGAAGTAGGTGAAAAAGAGCGCGCCGCCGGTCACGGCCGCGACGCGCCCGGCTGGTGCGAGCCGCGCGACTTCGCCGAGAAACACGCCGTTCCAGCCGATGGCCGTCGCGCCCAACACCGCCGATGCGATCGCGAGCGCGACCACGCCCCACTGCACAGGCCACGCGCCGACGGCCGCCGCGCTCACGGCCATCAGCACGCATACGCCGATCAGCACGCGCCGCGACGAGCCGGTGCGATCCGCGAGATGTCCCCACAAGAGCCGCCCGCCGATGCCCGCCGCCTGCGTCACCGCGTAGATCACGCTCGACTGCGCGAGCCCGAGACCGAACTGCTGATGCAGATAAGCCATCAAATAGCCGCTCACCGACAACTGGCACGCCGAAAACAGCAGGGAGACGACGGCCATCGCGCGCAATCCGCGATGCGCGAGCACTTCGATGATCGGCCGATGCCATGTCGACGAAATCGCGATGTGCCCGCTCGCCTGATCGTCGAGGCTGCGCAGCGCGCCGCTCGCGACGGCCACGATCAGCGTCGATAAGGCGAGCGCGGCGAATGCCGCCTGCCACGACATCAGCGATGCCGCGAGCGGCAGCGCCGCGCCCGCCAGCAGCCCGCCGAGCGGCACGCCCGTCTGCTTGAGCGAGAACGCGAGACCCATGCGCTCGGGCGGCGTCGTGCGCGCGAGAATCTGCGAGCTGGCGGGCGTGATCGGACCGTAGCCGAAGCCGCATAACAGCGCCGCGACGAGCCGCAGATTCGGTTCACCGAGCGCGAGCAATCCGAGGCCCGCGGCCTGCAGCACGAGCGCGCCCTGCGACGCGCGCACGGGACCGAAGCCCGTCACGAAACCGCTGCCGAGCACGCTGCCGATCATCGCGCCGAAGTACACCACCGCGAGAAAGACGCCGACCTGCGCGGGACGCAAGCCGGGCATCATCGAGGCGAGGATCGGGAAAGCGAGCGTCGCGCCGGTCGCGAAGGCCTGGATCGCGAGCGTGCAGCCGAGCGTGAAGGTCTGGTAGCGCAGCGTGGACGATGTCGGGCGGCGCTTTATCGGCTCTATCGGCGTATCCACGCGCTCACTCCACCTTCGCCGCGCCGCCGCGATACCACGCGGGATAGAAGCGCTGCACGGCCGCGCCGTCGGTGCGCAGCGCGATGCAGCCGTCGAGCTGGAACGGTCTTGCATCGTTCGATGCGTTCAACTCTTCGCTCATCGTCTGGAACGCGACGGTCGCCACCGCGCCGATCAGCTCGGTCAGATGCGTGCAGCCCTTCACGCCGCCGAAACGCTCGCGCACTTCGCGCATGAAGCCCGGCGCGAGCGTCATGCCGATGAGCTTCGCGTACACGGGCGGCGCGTCGTCGCAATGGCCCGCATAGGGCAGACTCGGCGCTTCGGCGTGAGCATCGGTGATGAGGAAGTCCTTGCCGAGCGTGATGCGCAGCTTCATCGCGTGGATCGGCTCGCCTGCCCGGCGCACGACGCCGTTCGACGTGCGGTCGTAGGCTTTCGTGTCCGTGAGCGTGCCTTCGATGTCGTAGAGGCCATCGGCGCGTTTGTAGCCGTGGATCTCGATCCGGCGCGTGTGGAGCAGGTCGCGTTCCATGATGGTCTCGACGCGTTATGCAGCCGCGACGAGTTCCGGCACGACCGAGAACAGATCGCCGACGAGACCGTAATCGGCCACGCTGAAAATCGGCGCTTCCGGGTCCTT
>NZ_FCNX02000036.1 GCF_001544835.2 Caballeronia fortuita
TTGGTCTGTTAGCGTTGCCCCTGTGCGGGGCGGCACCTACTTTCTTTGCTGCTGCAAAGAAAGTAGGCAAAGAAAGCAGCTTTTCAGGCCCGCGGTCATACGCAGTTTGGGTAGTCCTCTCGTCCACGGCGGCACTCGCCTAAAGAGTGCCCTCAAACACCTAAGCGGGCTTGGATCGCGCACGGTCTGACTTGCCATTACTTTGAGCGCGCTGGTTCAGCACCAAACAGTTTCGGCACAGCGCTGCGCGCTGCCGGCGAGTATGCGAGGGAAACCGATGGGACGCGAGCGCGCTCGCGTTCCGATTAACCCATCGGCCGCGAAGCGGGCTGGAGCTATTTGGTGCTGAACCAACGAGCCACGCGATGCAATATGGCAGACCGTGCGCGAGCCAAGCCCGGTGATTGTGATGAGGGCACTCTTTAGGCGAGTGCCACGGTGGACGAGAGGACTACTCAACGTGCGTGTGACCGCGGGCCTGAAAAGCTGCTTTCTTTGCCTACTTTCTTTGCAGCAGCAAAGAAAGTAGGTGCCGCCCCGCACAGGGGCAACGCTAATAGACCAATAACAAATCGGGATCCGGCGCCTACGAGGGCATTCTCTAGGCGCGAGCCACGGACGAGGAGAGAACTCCCCAACGTGCGTATGACCGCGGGCCTGAAAAGCTGCGTTCTTTGCCAACAAAGGCATTGCTAATAGACCGACACAAAACCGGGATCCGCGAAAAAAACAAAAACCAGGAACGCCCCTTGCGACGAGCAAAAACAAAATCCCCACCCCGGAGTCCGCACAACATGGCAACAAAGAAGCAGCCGCCGGCGACCGGCGTCGCCCCGAGCCCGTCGCACATCAACACGAACCAGAAAGTCGAAGCCCTCGAAACCTTCCGCGCCGACGCCACGAATCAAGCCCTGACCACGAATCAGGGCGTAAAAATCGCCGATAACCAGAACACCCTGCGCGCCGGCGAGCGCGGTCCGTCGCTGCTCGAAGACTTCATCATGCGTGAAAAAATCACGCACTTCGATCACGAGCGCATTCCAGAACGGATCGTCCATGCTCGCGGTTCCGCTGCGCATGGCGTCTTCAAGGTCTACGAATCGCAGGCCGAACTCACCAAGGCCGCGTTCCTGCAAGACCCGTCGAAGGAAACGCCCGTCTACGTGCGCTTCTCGACCGTGCAAGGCTCGCGCGGCTCGGCCGACACCGTGCGCGACGTGCGCGGTTTCGCCGTCAAGTTCTACACGGAAGAAGGCAACTTCGACCTCGTCGGCAATAACATGCCCGTGTTCTTCATCCAGGACGCAATCAAGTTCCCCGACTTCGTTCACGCGGTCAAACCCGAACCGCACAACGAAATGCCGCAAGGCGCATCCGCGCACGATACCTTCTGGGACTTCGTCTCGCTCGTGCCCGAATCGGCGCACATGGTGCTCTGGACCATGTCCGATCGCGCCATTCCGCGCAGCCTGCGCACGATGGAAGGTTTCGGCATCCATACCTTCCGCTTCGTCAACGCGCAAGGCAAAGGCCGCTTCGTGAAATTCCACTGGCGCCCGACGATCGGCTCTGCATCGCTGCTGTGGGACGAAGCGCAAAAGCTCGCAGGCAAGGACTCCGACTTCCATCGGCGGGATTTGTGGGAAGCAATCGACAACGGCGATTACCCCGAGTGGGAACTCGGCGTGCAGATCGTCGAAGAGGAAGACGAGCACAAGTTCGACTTCGATCTGCTCGATCCGACCAAGATCATCCCCGAAGAACTCGTGCCGCTGAAGATGATCGGCAAGCTCACGCTGAATCGCAATCCCGATAACTTCTTCGCCGAAACCGAGCAGGTCGCGTTCTGCCCGGGTCATATCGTGCCGGGCCTCGACTTCACGAACGATCCGCTGCTGCAAGGCCGCCTCTTCTCGTACACCGACACGCAGATCAGCCGTCTCGGCGGCCCGAACTTCCACGAGATTCCGATCAACCGTCCGCTCGCGCCGCTGCACAACGGCCAGCGCGACGCGATGCATCGCCAGACGATCGACAAGGGTCAGGCTTCCTACGAGCCGAATTCCATCGACGGCGGATGGCCGAAAGAAACCGCGCCGGCCGCGGCGGGTGGCGGTTTCGAGAGCTACACCGAGCGCGTCGAAGGTTCGAAGATTCGCGTGCGCAGCCCGTCGTTCAAGGATCATTACTCGCAGGCGACGCTCTTCTGGAACAGCATGACCGATCCGGAAAAGGATCACATCGTCGGCGCGTATTCTTTCGAATTGTCGAAGGTCGAGCGCAAGCCTATCCGCGAGCGCCAGCTCGGCATTCTCGCGAATATCGACGAGACGCTCGCCGCGCGCGTCGCCGAAAATCTCGGCCTGCCCGCGCCCAAGAAAAACGCGGACGCCGACGAGCTCGGCAAGTCGTCGGTGACGGAATCGCCGGCGCTGTCGATCATCGCGAAGGCGAAGCCGTCGGTAAAGACGCGCAAGGTCGCGATTCTCGCCGCGCCCGGCGCCGATGCCGCGAGCATCAAGGCCGCGCAGGACGCGCTGAAGGCCGAAGGCGCGCACGCCAAAGTCATCTCGCCGACGCTCGGCTCGCCCGCGCAAGGCATCGAAGCGGACGCCACCATTCTCGGCATGCCGTCCATCATGTTCGACGGTGTGATCGTCGCGGGCGGCAAGGACAGCGCGAAAACGCTGTCCGAATCCGGCGATGCGCGTCACTTCGTGCTCGAAGCATTCAAGCACCTGAAGGCGATCGGCGCGATCGGCGACGGCGAGGACGTGCTCGCGGCCGCGCATCTGCCGAGCGGCGAGGAAGGCGTTGCCGTGGGCAGCGATGCCAAGACGGTGCTGAAGAGCTTCATCGAGGCGATGAGCAAGCATCGCGTGTGGTCACGCGCGCAGAAGGCGGAGTCGGTGCCCGCCTGACGCGTTTCGCGGCGCGCAACGACGGGCACGACGATGCCCGTAACGGCGATATACGCGTTCCGAGCTTTTTGAGACACTAGCCGCACCAGTCATTTCGGGGGTGCGGCTTGTTTCATCGCGCGAGACTTCGTGGCGGCGCGGCGCGTGCAGCCGTCTTTCTCCTTATCCTGACGTGGATGCTGTGCGCGGGCGCGGCACAGGCCCGAGGCCGGATCGTCATAGGTTCGGCGCCTGGCATCGCGCCGCCGCTCGACATGGCGTATCCGCGTGCCGCCGCGCCTCGCGGCATCTCGGTCGACTACGCCAACGCCGTTGCCGAAGTACTCGATCTCGACGTGCAATGGCGTCTTTATCCCGACCGTGCCGCGCTGGTTACGGCACTCGTCCACGGCGAGATCGACATGGCGACAGGCGCGGACGGCGAGGATCGCAGCGTGGCGCTCGTCTACAGCCGTCCTTATCTCCCCATCCGACAGGTGTTCGTCGAGCCGTTTGCAAAACGACCGCCGACACATCAGCTCGCTTACGTCGACACGCAAGCTTCGCCGGCGCGCTTGCAAGCCGCGTATCCGTCGATGTCGCCGGTCGCGTATCCCGACATGCTCGGCGCGTTGCTCGCCGTGGCGCTCGGCGACGCGGATGCCTACGTCGGAGACATGACCGCCGCCGCCTACACGATCGCGCATTTCGAGCTGCCGAACCTGACGATCACAGGCTTCGCGCCGTCCGACGAGGGCGGCTATCGCTTCGCGTTCGCGGCCGGCCGTAACGGCCCGGCGCTGCGGGAACGCGTCGACGACGCGCTTGCCGCTTTGCGTCCGGGGTTCGTCCTGATCGAGCATGCGCGCTGGAATCCCGGCGCGTCGACGATCACGCTGGAGAAGCGCATCGAACTATCGCCGGAGGAGCGCGCGTGGATGAGCGCGCACCCCGCCGTGACTTACTCGATGCTCGCGCAGGCTGCTCCGCTCACGTTCCGCGATCAGCACGGCAATGCGGCGGGCAGCCTGGTCGACGTTCTCGACGCGATTGCGCGCGTGACCGGACTGCGCTTCGAAGCGCGGGCTCGCACATCGGTAGCGCAACTCGCCGCCGATCTGAAAAGTGGCGCGTCGGCGATCGTGCCATTCAGCCGCGGCGCGCAGGCGGCGCTGCCCGGCGGCGAGGCGACCGTGCCGACGGGCGAGACCATTCTTGCAATCGTGACCGCCACGGGCCGTCCGTCCTTGCGCGACGCCGCCGCGCTTGCCGGGAAGCGCGTCGCGATTCCAAGCGATTCGCTGCTGGCCAGTTTCATCCGGGCCGAGGCGCCGGGCGCACGCATCGTCGAGATGAGGCCTTTCGACGGTGCGCTTCGCGCCGTGGCCAACGGCGACGCCGATGCGACCGTCATCGATCTCCCCGTCGCCAACTACGTCGTGGGCAATCCCTTCCGCAACACGCTCACGATCAGCGGTGTGCTGTCGACGAAGCCGATTCCGCACGGACTCATCGTTGCGGCAAATGAGCCCGTTCTGCTCGGCATCGTGAATCGCGCGATCGCAAGCCTGCCGCCGCCCGAGCTCGAAACCATTCGCGCGCGCTGGAAGCTGTCGGAGCATCCGGAAATGCTGTGGGAGCGCCGCCGTCCGCAAGTCGAACTCGGCGCGCTGCTCGGCATTGCGCTCGTGCTCGTGCTCGCGGGCTGGGCGCTGACGCTGCGCGTGCAGATCGTGCGCCGGATCGCCGCCGAGAAAGCCATGCGCGCCGCGAAGGAAGAAGCGGAGACCGCCAATCGCGCGAAATCGACCTTCCTTGCGACGATGAGCCACGAAATCCGCACGCCGATGAACGCCGTGCTCGGCCTGCTCGAAATGGAGTTGCGCGCGCCCGGCGAACGTGCCGCGACCGAACGCGCGCTCTCGACCGCGCATCGGGCCGCGCGCGACCTGCTCGGCATGATCGACGATCTGCTCGATGTCGCGAAAATCGAAGCCGAGCGCCTCGTGCTCGCGCCGGCGCCGCTCGAAATCGAAGCGTGGATCGCGGGCGTCGCGGCAATCTACGAGCCGGCCGCGCGCGCGAAGGGCATCGCGCTCCTCGTGAAGCGCGTATCGGGCGACGGCCCCGCGTGGATTCTCGCCGATGGCCAACGGCTGCGGCAGATCGTCGGCAATCTGCTTTCGAACGCCATCAAGTTCACCGATCGCGGCGCGGTCACGCTCGAATACGATCTCGCGCCGCCGCTCGACGGCAAACGCGCGGTGACGCTCGCCGTGTCGGATACCGGCATCGGCATTGCGCCCGCGAAGCAGGCGCTGCTCTTCACGCCGTTCGTGCAGACGCACGATGGCCGCGCGCGCAGCGTGGGCGGCACGGGCCTCGGCCTCACGATCAGCAAGCGGCTCGTCACGATGATGGGCGGCGTGATCGAACTGTCGAGCGAGCCCGGGCGAGGCACGCGTTTCACGGTACGGCTGACGTTGCCCGAGGCGGACGTGGCCGCTGGCCCCGTCGATGTGCCGGCCGCTCATGCTGGACTGCCGGCGAAATCGCTGGCGGGCTTGCGCGTGCTCGTCGTGGACGATCATCCGGCGAACCGCATCGTCCTCGAAGGACAAATCCGGCTGCTCGGCGGCGTCGCGCGGCTGGCCGTCGACGGCAGGCAGGCGCTTTCGCGCTGGCGCGCCGATCCGCACGCGTTCGACGTGATTCTGACCGACTGCTCGATGCCCGAAATGAGCGGCGAGGAACTGGCGCGCACGATCCGCGACGACGAAGCGAAGGACGCATCGAACGCATCGAACGTATCGAAACCGCGCGCCGTGCCGATCATCGGGCTGACCGCGAATGCGCAGCCCGAAGCGGCGATGCGCGCGGTCGAGTCCGGCATGACCGCGTGCCTCGTGAAGCCGCTCGGCCTCGACGCACTGCGTGAAGCGCTGCTCGCCGCGACGCGCGACGGCCGCGTATCGACCACATCGCCCGCCGTATCGCTGCCGCACGATTCCGGCGATCCGGTCTTCGACGCGGCGCTGCTCGCGGGCTTCGGCGATCAGGCGGGCGCGCTCGTCGACACGCTGACATCCGCCAATACGGCCGATCTCGCCGACGCGCGCGCCGCGTTCGCCGACAGCGACCACGCGTTGCTGCGCGACATCGCGCATCGCATGAAGGGCGCGGCGGCGGTGGTTGGCGCGGCGCCGTTCATGCGCGCGTGCGTCGCGCTCCAACATGACTGCGAGCTTGCCGTCGACGAGGACCGCAACGGCGAGGACGATGCGCGCATCGCGGCGTCGTTCGCGCAGTTTGTCGCGGCGGCGAGACGCTCGATGCCGCGCTCGCCGGGCGCACCGCGTGCGCGTCGCCAGCATCGGACGCATCGGCGTAATGCAGTTCCGGAACCGCGCGCGACTCATTCGCGTGCAGCGTGCCTATCGTGTGTTTTAATTGAACCTCCGATCATCTCTAAAACAAGCGGCGTCCGCGGCCGCGATGGATGGCGCAAAGAGGCATGATTCGAAGGGACACCGGATTCACCGAGGCACCGAACCCAGGCACTGGCCGGACGAGCCGGACGCGGCCGGCCGCGCGCGCGGCGCTGGCGTACTGCTGCGCGATGCTCGCTTTCGCGCCGGTCGCGTCGCGTGCGCAGCGTGCCGAATGGCTCGACGCGCGCGTCACGCAGGCGACCATCGTCGATACGATCTGCATGCCGGGCTATGTCGACCGCGTGCTGCCGTCGTTCGAAACCCAGATGCGGCAGAAGGAGCGGCTGCTCAAGCAGCGCAGCATCGATGCGTCGTTCGCGTCGGAATATGCGCTCGATCATCGCATGCCGGTGCTGCTCGGCGGCTCGCCCAACTCGCCCGCGAATCTCGATCTGCGCCGCTGGGAAGGGCGCGAAGGCCAGCGCCGCAAGGAACGGCTCGCGGTTTATCTGAAGCGCTGCGTCTGCACCGGCGACATCACGCTGAAAGAAGCGCAATCGGCGATGGCGGGCGACTGGTCGAATCGCTATCCGAATCTTTCCAGCATGTCCTGCTCGGGCTTCTGACTCAGGCGTCCGACGATTGGGCCTGCGCATCCGTCCGATTTAGAACATCTATTGAAAAAGACGGAATGTCGCAGCGCGCGCCGGGTCTGCGGGATTAGTATGGAGCTATCTCGAAAATTCGCCGTGGAGTCGCCATGATGCTCGCCTATGTGTCCCTTTTCGTCGTCGGCACGCTCGCTGCCCGCATGATCGTCAAGCAGCGCCGGCAAGCCGCGCCCGTGCGCGCAAGGAGGTAAGGGCGATGAATCTGCTCGTCTGGAACCTTCCTCAACGTTGCGCCGCGCGCGACGTGCGGCGCTTTCTGAAGGAGGAGCTCGGCGGTTACGCGAGCGATATCGAAGTTCACGGCGCGGGCACCGCTGACGCCTATGCGACCGTCAAGCTCGCGACCGATGTGCCTTACATCGGCGAGGCGATCGCGCAAAAGCTTTGCCATCAGCGCTTTCACGATGAGCCGCTGCGCGCCCGCGCATCCGCTTCCGCCGACGCATCCACTCGCCTGCATTGACGTTGCGCGTCCAGGCGGAATGAACCTTGCTGCGCCTTCAGCGGTCGGCAACGCGGATCATTCATATCGATGCATCAGGCAGGAAAGAGCAGGACGAACAAGACGCCGATCGGCGCAAGACACCTCGTGGGCGCGGCCGCGCTCGCGCTTTTTTCGATCACCACAGCGGCCTTCGCGCAGGAACGCGTGACGGCGATGCCCGTCGCGCCGGCTGTTTCCGCCGCGCCCGTGCCGCCGATGCCGCAGAGCGCGAGCATCCCGCACGGCGCGAGCGCACCCGAGCGCGCATTGCCCGCCATGCCTGTGCCGATGCCTTTGCAGCCTGCGGTGGAAGCTTTGGCGGCGCCGGCGGCTTCGGCTGCCAGCGCGGCATCGGCTGCGTCCGCTGCGAGTGCCGCAAGTGCCGCGTCCGAGGCGCAAGCGCCGGAAGTGCCCTTGCCGCCGGAGCCGCCCGAACCCAATATCGCGCAGCGCACCGGCACGCCGCCAGCCGGCGCCTATGCCATGCGGCAGACCTTCGCGAAGGAAGTCGATCGGCGCCTGACGGTGCCCGTCGCGGATCAGCAGGCGTACGGCCGGCTTTTACAACGCACGCTCGAGCAGGACGGTCACGGCGATCTCGCCAACGAGTTCGTCGTGCTCGTCGATCGCAGCGAGAACGTGCAGGCAGTGTTCGTGTACTTTCGCGCGAAACCGGGCGATGCGTGGTCGATGATCGGCGCATCGCCGGTATCGACGGGCCGCCCGGGCACCTACGACCACTTCGTCACGCCGCTCGGCGTGTTCCAGCACGTGCCGGGCAACATGGACTTCCGCGCCGAAGGCACGCTGAACGAGTTCAAGATCCGGGGCTACGGCGCGCGCGACATGCGCATCTACGATTTCGGCTGGGCCGATGGCGAGCGTGGCTGGGGCAAGGGCGGCAAATCGCCGATGCGCTTCCAGATGCACGCGACCGATCCCGAAAAGCTCGAACCGCTGCTCGGCATGCGGCATTCGAAGGGCTGCGTGCGGATTCCATCGACGCTCAATACGTTCTTCGATCATCACGGCGTCCTCGATGCGCAATATGAAGCACGCGCGTCCGATGGACAGTCGATGTGGGTACTCAAGGCGACGCGCAGCACGACGCCGTGGGCGGGGCACTATCTCGTCGTCGTCGATACGGGCAGGAAGTCGCGGCCCGCGTGGTCGCCGGGTCCGGGCAAGGCCGTGCGCGCACACATTCCGGCGGGCGCGGATACGGTCGATTGAATCGCGTCCGAAGCCTTATCTCGTGCGCGCGAGCAGCACGCCCGCGAGCGCCACGCCGAAGCCCGCGAGCTGCACCGCGCCGAGCGTCTCCCCGAACGCGAGATAGCTCTCGAGCGCGGCGAGCGGCGGCGCGAGAAAAAGCAGGGCGGTCGCGCGCGATGCGTCGCCGCGCCGGACCATCCACACGAGCAGCGTCGTCGCGACGCCCGAGAGCATGAGGACGCCCCATGCGAGCGAAAGCCACGTCGTCGCCGATGCGATGAAGCGATGCTCGCCGAGCGCCATGACCAGCACGAGGGCAACGATCGCCGCGCCCGCGTTTTGCAATGCACTGGCGCTGCGGATATCGGCGCGGGCGAGCGAGGTCTTTTGATACAGCGTGCCCGCGGTGATCGCGACGACGGCGAATATCGCGACCGTCACGACGAGCCATTGCGGCGCGTGACCGGCAAACGCGTTATCGACGTGCGTGCCGCCTGCCGCGATTTTCGGCGCGAGCACGAGCGCGACGCCCGCCAGGCCGAGCACGAGCCCGATCCACGCGCGCGGGGTGAGCCGTTCGCCGAAAAGCCGCGTGGCGACGGCGGCGGTCAGCAGCGGTTGCAGCGCGCCGAGCAGCGCCATGATGCCCGCGCCGAGCCCTTGCGCGACGGCCCAGTAGCCCGCGCCGAGGTAGACGCCCTGCAGCAGCGCGCCGGCGAACAGGTGCCGGCCGATTTCACCGCGTTGGGGCCAGGGCGCACGCGTGATCGCGGCGATGGCGATGAAGAGCAGCGTCGTGCCGCCGAAGCGCGCGAGCAGATACAGATTCGGGTCGACGTAAGGCGTGATTGCCCGCGCGACGATGAAGCCAGTCGACCAGAGAAACACGAAGACGGGTGCGGCGAGAGTCGAAATCATTCACGGCATGCGGCGAAAGAGATGCCGCAGTATCGGCCGATTGCGCGCGTCGGTCTTGTCTAAGTCTGCACTCTTATTCGATCGTGAAGGTGTCGAGCGGCTGATTGGCGCGGGCATCGCCTTCGAAGCGCCGCGACAGTTGCGCGTGCAGCCGCTTTGCTTCGTCGAGTGTGAGATCGATCCAGAAGGGATCGCCGGCGGCGTCGTTCAGACGGTCGGGAGGGAACTGGATTTCGATCACCACGCCTTTCTTGTACATCGGCTTGCCTTGGACGAGAGCACATGCGGAACGTCGAAGTCTAGCCGACGCGCGCGTGTGGATTGCGCACGTGGCGGAAAGAATGCATTGCGCGCGTCGGCTTGACGAAACGCGCGTTGCCAAAGAAATGCCACATGAGGCCGCTAAACTCCACATGCCGCCTCGGTTCCTTTACCTTCATCGATCGATGCTTGCCGAACAACGTCATCAGTACATTCTCGCCGAGTTGGAAAAGCATGGCGCGCTCGCGGTGGCGGATATCGTGCGCGCGTTGTCGGTGTCGCGCGAGACCGTGCGGCGCGATCTCAACATGCTGGCCGGGCGCGGCCTCGTGACGACGACGCATGGCGGCGCGTTGTCGATCGACCGCCGCGAGCCGCATGTCGATGTGCGCGAGACGGAGAACGCGGCGGCGAAGCGTGCGATCGGTGTGCGCGCGGCGGCGTTCGTGCGCGACGGGGCGTCGCTCATCATCGATTCGGGCAGCACGACGCAGGCGGTGGCGCGGGCGCTGGCGGAGCGGCATCGGCTGACTGTTTATACGAACGACTGGCGGATCGCGATGTTGCTTGCGCGGCGCAATGGCAATCGCGTGACGTTGCTGGGCGGAGAGATCGCCGATCTCGAAGACGCGACCTTTGGGCTGGATACGATTCAGCAGCTTGCGCAGTATCACGCGGATTTTGCTTTTATCGGGGCGGGAGGCATTACGGATGATGCCCATCTCACGGATTATTCGCGGCTTGCCGCCGAGGTGAGAGGGAGGATGATTTCTTGTGCTGCCTGTCCGATTGTCGTGGCCGATTATTCGAAGTTCGGGCTGGTTACGCCCGTTCGGATCGCCGGGTTCGAGGCGGTGAGGTTTCTGGTTTGCGAGGCAGCGCCTGAAGGGGGGGTGCGGCGCGCCTTGGCGGCGCGGGGGGTGGAGGTTGTTGTGGGTTAGGTTTCTGGTTTGGTTTTTTGGTTTGGTTTTTTGGTTTGTTTTTTTGTTCGCCGGATCCCGATTTCTTTGTGGTCTATTAGCGTTGCCCCTGTGCGGGGCGGCACCTACTTTCTTTGCTGCTGCAAAGAAAGTAGGCAAAGAAAGCAGCTTTTCAGGCCCGCGGTCACACGCACGTTGAGTAGTTCTCTCGTCCACCGTGGCACTCACCTAAAGAGTGCCCTCATCACAATTACCCGGCTTGGCTCGCGCACGGTCTGTCATATAGCATCGCGTGGCTCGTTGGTTCAGCACCAAATAGCTCCAGCCCGCTTCGCGGCCGTTGGGTTAATCGGTACGCGAGCGCGCTCGCGTACCCTCGGTTTCCCTCGCATACCCGACGGCAGCGCGCAGCGCTGTGCCGAAACTGTTTGGTGCTGAACCAGCGCGCTCAAAGTAATGGCAAGTCAGACCGTGCGCGATCCAAGCCCGCTTAGGTGTTTGAGGGCACTCTTTAGGCGAGTGCCGCCTTGGACGAGAGGACTACCCAAAGTGCGTGTGACCGCGGGCCTGAAAAGCTGCTTTCTTTGCCTACTTTCTTTGCAGCAGCAAAGAAAGTAGGTGCCGCC
>NZ_FCNX02000037.1 GCF_001544835.2 Caballeronia fortuita
ATCGGCGCATCGGGCTGCCGGATTCTCGTCACGCTGCTGCACGAAATGCAGAAGCGCGATGCGAAGAAGGGTCTCGCTTCGCTGTGCATCGGCGGCGGGATGGGCGTCGCGCTGGCGGTGGAACGTCTGTAACCAGGCATCACACCGGCGCAGCTTACGCGCGGCCCGACGCGTCATCAAAACACCAAAAGCGTCGAGGCAACATGGCAGCGCCGGTTGCATTCCGAGCTTCATCAACCTGAGAGAATTGACGAGGAGTATCAGCATGACTAAGCGAATCGCAGTGGTGACGGGCGGCATGGGCGGTCTGGGCGAAGCCATCAGCATGAAGCTGCATGACGCCGGATACGCGGTCGTCGTGACGCATTCGCCGGGCAACACGAAGGCCGGCGAATGGCTCGCGGAGATGGACCGCCAGGGCTATAACTTCCGCGCATATGGCGTCGACGTCGCCGATTACGATTCCGCCCAGCATTGCGTGGCGAAGATTCAGTCGGAAGTCGGCCCCGTCGATATCCTCGTGAACAACGCCGGCATCACCCAGGACACGACCTTCAAGAAGATGACCAAGGTGAACTGGGACGCCGTGTTGCGCACCAATCTCGATTCGGTCTTCAACATGACCAAGCCGGTGTGCGAAGAGATGGTGTCGCGCGGCTGGGGCCGCATCATCAATATTTCGTCGGTGAACGGTTCGAAAGGCCAGATTGGCCAGACGAACTACGCGGCGGCGAAGGCGGGCATGCACGGCTTCACGAAGTCGCTCGCGCTCGAAGTCGCGAAGAAGGGCGTGACCGTGAACACGATTTCGCCGGGCTATCTCGCAACGAAGATGGTCACCGCGATTCCGCAGGAGATACTCGACACGAAGATTCTTCCGCAGATTCCGGCCGGCCGTCTCGGCAAGCCCGAGGAAGTCGCGGCGCTTGTCGCGTTCCTGTGCTCGGACGATGCGGGCTTCGTCACCGGATCGAACATCGCGATCAACGGCGGCCAGCATATGAGTTGATGCACGCGAGCGGCGCGCGAGTCGTCGCGTGCCGCTCGCTGCTTATCGCTTCTAGCCAATCTTCATTAGAAATGACTCTGCGATGACGAACTTCAGTGCAGGCGCATATCGCTATAGCGTCTGCCATCTCGATTCGACGATCAAGCATCTCGAGCAAGTGTTGAGCGTCGAAGGCGCGAATTCCCTTTTCTCGCAGACGTACTGGCGCGGTCGCGTAGTGCAGGCGCTTTCAACGCCGGGACTCGCGCCCGCGCAGCATTCCCGTCTGCAGCGGTTGCTGGATCGCATCGCACAGGCTTGAGCGTGAATGTCGAGTCGCGCCCGCGTGCATTCCTCTGATCCGTGAAGAAATTCGCGCGCGCTTGTACCATTCGGGCCGTAACTTCATTCACGGTCCATCGGCATGTTCACTTTCATCAGATCGATGTTTTCGACGCCGCGCGCGTTGAGCGCGATCGGACTCACCTGCCTCGTCGCGGCATGCGGCACAACGAACGGCGTCACGGCCGGCGCGCAGCCCGATACATACACCGTCACGGGCAAGGCGACGGGCACGCGCATGTCGTGGGTCACCGCGCGCAACGCCGCGTTGGACGCTGCCTCTGATTATTGCAAGCAGCGCTCGCAGCGGGTTGCGATTAGATCCGAAGCGACGAGCGGCGTGCGTTCGCTCGAAGCGCAGACCTCCACCGTTTCGTTCACGTGCGTGCCGGAGTCGCCGCCGCGCGGCTGAGCAATTCTTCCGACGAAATCGCTGCGGCGCATTTCCGCGCCATGTCGAAGAGAATGGCATCATGCGGCGCGAGCGCGCGATTGTCGACGTAATCCGCAAGCACGTTGGGCCTGAAGCTGTACTGCATCGTATCGACGACGGGCGTGCGCGTGTTTCTTGAGGGTCGACATGCCGGGCACTTTGTGCGAGAAGACGTTTGCGTCGGCGCCGTCGTCGGCATAGACGGTGACTGTTGCTGCATCTTCGTTGTAGCGGAGGTGGGTGGTGGATGTCATTCGCGCTGACGTTTGCGCCGTAGCGGCAGATTGATTTTGCTTGTTTCGGTTTCCTGAATTCGTGTCGGTCTATTAGCATTGCCCCTGTGCGGGGCGGCAGTCACTTTCTTTGCTGCTGCAAAGAAAGTAACCAAAGAAAGCAGCTTTTCAGGCCCGCGGTCATACGCACGTTGAGTAGTTCTCTCGTTCATCGTGGCACTCGCCTAAAGAGCGCCCTCACAAAGACAGCCGGGCTTGGATCGCGCACGGTCTGACTCATCGCACCACGTGACGAACTGGTTCAGCACAAAATTGCACCGGCCTGCTACGCGGCCGATCGGTTCAGCGGGTGCGCGTCTGCGTGCGCAAGCGCAAGCGCGGGCACGAGCACAAGTGCAAGCGTGAGAGCATGCGCACCGTCGGTTTTGCTAGCAAACCCCACGGCAGCGCGAAGCGCTGTGCCGAAACTATTTCGCGCTGGACCAGCGCCCTAAACGGTATGGCTAGTCAGACCGTGCGCGACCCACGCCGGGTGATTCCCTTGAGGGCACTTTTTAGGCGAGTGTCACGATGAAAGAGAGGACTACCCAACGTGCGTGTGACCGCGGGCGTGACAGAAGCTGCTTTTTTTGGTTACTTTCTTTGCAGCAGCAAAGAAAGTGACTGCCGCCCCGCACAGGGGCAGTGCTAATAAACCAAAAAGAAAACGGGATCCGGCAAAAACAGCCCCCAGACAACAACGCCCTCGCCTCGGCGTGACACGCCGAACCTCACGCTCCGACAACAGCGCACCGCACGATTTCGGCTCAACGAAGCGCATCATGCCGCGCAACGTCGAGATCATCGAGAAGAAGTCATTCGATGTTGAAGCAGATATGATATGGCCGTATGAATAAATGCAACGTCGAAAGCCAGTACGCAATGGCGTGATAGGCTGCGCCCACATCGCGCCGACCGCGCGCGAACGACAAGGAAGAGTCGAGCTTTGATCAAGGCAATCTTGTGGGACATGGACGGCACGCTCGCGGAAAGCGAGTCGCTGCATTTGCGCACGCTGATCGCGGCGCTGGCGCGTCACGGCGTGAAGGCGGGCGACGAGATGCATCCTCTCATCTTCGGTAAGACGGGACGTGAGGTGCACGCGCTGTGTTGCGAGCGCTTCGGCTTGTCGGTGGATTACACGGAATGGTCGATGTTTCGCGCCCGCGCCTATCTCGAAGGCGCGCCCGCGCTCGTTCCGCGTCCTGGCGCGCTCGAGGTGTATCGCGCGGCGAAGGCGGCGGGCATCACGCAGGCGATCGTGTCGAATGCATCGCGCATGTTGCTCGAAGCGAATCTGCGCGCGCTCGGCATCGAAGAGCCGTCGCTCGTGACCATCAGCGTCAACGATGTGCGCAGCGGCAAGCCGAGCCCCGAACCCTACGAGCGCGCGGCATGGCTGTTGCGTCTCGCGCCCGGCGAAGTGATCGCGGTGGAAGATAGCCCGACCGGCGCGCGTGCGGCGATTGCGGCGAACATGCGCGTGCTCGCCTGGCCCTTCGACGATGAAGGCGCCTCGCGCTTTCCGACGGAAGCGCAGGTCGTGCGTTCGCCGCGTGAACTGGCGCGTGCGCTGGGTCTGGATGCGTCGGCGTTCTGACGGTTCGCGCTAGTCGATGTCACGCCGCGCGGAGAGATCCTCGGAAACGATCTTGTGGATGTTCGACGCATGCACCCATTGCCGCGCCTGCCGCACGACGACATCCGTGAACGCGCGCGGGCCGCTGCAATAGATGCGCGTGTTCGCGTGCGTCGGACTCATCGCGGAAGCACTTTTCTGCGCGCGCAGATCGTCGGTCAGATCGAAATGATGGTAGACCTTGCCGTGATCGCGCAAGGCGTCGAAGGCATCGACGAAAGCCGCACGATCGACCGATTGCGCAAAGCTGTGCAACTCGAAGCTTCGCCCAGCCGACGCGAGCCGCTTCGCGATCCCGACGATCGACGCGGCGCCCGTCCCGCCGCAATACAGAATGGACCGCACGCGCTCGTCAGGCACGATTGGGGCACCTTGCTCGATTCCGGCGAATGACTCGTCGCGTTCGATGACCGGCATCACGTTGTCGCGCATATTCTCTCCAACAAAGCTCGTGTCTCCGCGAGCGGAAGACGCACGGTGTATGGATCGTATGGGATGGCCGGCCCGGCAGCTATTCGAGGGGACAGGCTCGCGTTCAGAGTAGGGCGCGGCGCTGCCGCCGGCAAGGCGCTCTGGCGGAATACCAGTCATACCGTCACGCCGATAACGCGCGCACGATGCGTCCCCAAACGCAACGAGCGACCGCCAAGGGTCGCTCGTGAAGAAACGGTCGATGCAACGGGGCCGCTCGACCCCGCGTCATTTACATCGGATGGGTAGCCACGAAGTTCTTGAACGACCAGTAAGCGGGCTTCGTCGTCTGACCGTCGGACTTCATCAGGCCGAAGTTGCCTTCGTTGTCGTCATAGAGTTCGAACGCCTGGATCGACTGGATGTTGTACTTCGAAGCGACGCTCTGGAACTGCGCCATCATCGTCGTGCCGACCATGTAGTTCGCGATGGCCTGATCCGTGCCGTAGTTCGGGCGCACGCCAAACTCGCTGAGCCACACCGGCTTGCCGAACGAGTGAAGAATGCCCAGCATGTCGTAGCAACCCGTGCCGCCGCAAGCGCGCGTCATGTCTTTCTGGTCCGAGTACCAGTGCCATGCGGTGATGTCCCAGTTCACGGTCGGATGGCCGCGCGTGCCATCGGGTTGCGAGCCGTCCATCAGCATCTGGAAGAACGCGTAGTGCAGCCACGTGCCGTTCACGACGATTTTCGCCGAACTGTCCTGCGACTTCACGCCCGCGATCAGGCCGCGAATCACGCCGCGCGCGATAACGTAAGGCTGGTTCTTGTAGTGCGTCCAGCTCGTGCCGTCGACGTTGCCGTTGAGCGCCTGCGCTTCGAGTTCGTTGCCGACTTCGTAATACTTGTACTTGTACGTGCTCGCCACCTGCTGACCGAGCGTGTAGGCCGAGTTGTAGGCGTCCTGTTCCGTGTTGAAGCCGGTGCCGAGCAGAATCACGGGATACACGGTCACGCCGCTGGCGGCCATCGTCTGCGCCATCTTTGCGACGACCTTCGCCGAGGCCAGGTTGTACACGTCGTTACGATAGATCGTCGCGCCGATGTCCTTCAGTTGCGCAAGCTGGGTCGCCACGGGCGTCGAGTCATACGCGCCGCCGTTCGTGTTGCGGCCGTTCGCACCGTAGAAGATCGACGTGCTGGTCGCCGCTTTCGCGGTCGACTCCGGCGCGGCTGCGCTCCTGGCAGTAGCGTCGTCGAGTGCGGTGTCGCCGCCGCCGCCGCATGCGGCAAGCAGCACGCTCGTGAGCGCTGCCGCCGCGATCGCCGCTGCCTTGCGCGCCGAGAAGAGGTTGAAGCCACGAATGGAGGTCTGATTGAAGTTCGTCATTATGTTAGCAGTGCTAAGTTGATATGCGTAAGGCTCTAAAACCCAGAACGCTCCCGGACCTCTTCAGTGACTCACGGTGTCGCATGGGTACATGGACATCGTGCTGATCCGCTTTGTCGTCGAATGACGCTAATTAGTCATCCGAACTACATGCTCAGAACAGGTTTGCGTGCTCGGCGTCGAAACGAAAAACGCTGAGGACCAACCAGACGGCACGGATTCACTGCTGGCCCAGTGCGCGATACGGCAAGCGCTCTGGATGGCGGAGTCAGGCAAACGATTGCATTTGCCATCGTGGGCCTTACGAAATGACAAACCTGCTCAGTTCGAAGGCGTCGTCGTCGCATACGGTAACGTTTGCGCGTTTGCGGTCAAAGTTGCCGTTTAGTTTCGGCTTCTCCCCGCTTTATCGGCAACCGTTTCCGGACTTGATCGACGGAATGAAGGTTATCGTCTTATGAGATGAATGTAAATCCCTGTCACAGTAAAAAAATCTGCAGCTGTCCAGCGTTGGCAGAAAAACTTACTTAGTAAGATTGACCGATACAGTTTCTTCATCTCCGAAAAGGCCGGAAACCCTTTCCTGGTAAGGCGCTCCACATTTTAGAAACTTGATGCGGCGCGATTGTGAGCAAGGAAAAATCGCGTCGTGTTGCGCGGGACTTTCTGTTGTATCGTTAATCTCGGCGCCGGAAGCAAAAATGACCGCCCCGCGAGTTTCGACGATAAGCGGTGCCGCCGGCGTCAACTCCCTTCCCAGAACGTCGCTGTCCTTCATGAAGGAGATAAACGTGCGAGCTGCCGACATCATGACGACAAGGATCGTATCCGCGAGTCCCGACATGTCCGTGCGCCAGGCTGCGGGAACCATGGTTTTCGCGGGCATCAGCGGAATGCCCGTCATCGACGAGGACGGCGCGCTGCTCGGCATCGTCACGGAAGGCGATCTGATGCACCGCGCGGAGATCGGGACCGGTGTGAGGCAACGCGCGTGGTGGCTCGAGCTCGTGGCATCGACGCGCGAACTGGCGAGCCAGTACGTCAAGGAGCACGCGCGAAAGGTCCGGGACGTGATGACCACCGATGTCGCGACCGTGACCGAGACGTGCTCCGTCGCCGATATCGCCGAGTTACTTGAACGCAAACGCATCAAGCGTGTGCCCGTGCTACGCGATGGCAAGGTCGTCGGCGTCGTGAGCCGCGCGAATCTGATCCGCGCGCTCGTGACGATGGCGCCCGAGATGCCCGTCGATGCTGACATCAGCGATCACTCGATCCGCGAGGCGATCTTCGCCGCGATGGCCGAGCATCCGTGGGCGCTCGCGCGGGAGAACATCATCGTCGAGAACGGGACTGTGCATCTGTGGATTCGCGGCATCAGCGAGGACGAGGCGAAGGCCGTTCGCGTCGCGGCGGAAAACGCGCCGGGCGTGAAGGACGTCGTGATGCACGACGGGCCGCAGGTGGTTTAGCCGCGCTTCTTCGTCGTGCAGCGAAATTCAGATGAAGCTAACGCCGCCGTTGCCCGAATCGTCTGACCGGGAATGAAGGCATTGCGGACGAGCAACGTCACCACGTCCGCGGCTTCGCTCGCTTCGCCTGGCCGGCCCACGGTCAGCTTCTCCGCCACGCTCGATGCCTTGAGCGGGCCGGCCATTTCGGTATCGATCGGGCCGGGGGCGACCGCGTTCACCGCGATGCCGTCGCGCGCGCGCCGGGCCGCATAGCCGCGCGTCAGACCTTCGAGGGCCGCCTTCGAGGCGTTGTAATGAATGCCGAAGACCCGTCCCGCGCGCCGCCCCCGACGACACATCGACGGCGCCGGGCAGCACGGCTTGCGTGCAGAGAAACGCGGACTTCAGATTCACGGCGACGGTGCGGTCGAACTCGGCTTCGGTGAGATCATAAAGATCGTTCATCGTCGCGATGCCCGCGTTGCTCACGAGAATGTCGATGTGGCCGCGGCGTTGCGTGATGTCGTCGATCATCACGTGGACGTCGCCGCCGATGGAGACGTCCGCGCGCACCGCGATCGCCGGATTGCCGATGCGTTCGATGTCCGCGACGGTATCGACGGCTCCCTTCTCACGTTTCCGATAGTTGACTGCAACCGACGCGCCTGACGCAGCGTGGGCAAACGATATCGCTCAACCGATGCCGCGAGCGCCGCCGGTCACGGGTGGGACGCGGCCGGCCAGGTTTTGATCCTGGGCGGGCATGGACGGGTACTTTCTCGCGAGGAGAGATGGGCCTGGTTTGCGCGCGTCGTTGTGAACGTGCCGAGTTGCTCTTTTATTCGACGGTCGCGCAAAAGAAAAAAACCGATGTCCCGTTGGGGACATCGGCTCCTCCTTGCGTTGTGATGCTGGATTAACGGTGACCGCCGCCGCCGCCGCCACCGCCACCGCCACCGCCACCGCCACCGCCACCGCCACCGCCGCCGCCGCCGCCGCCATGGCCGCCACCACCGCCGTGGCCGCCACCGCCGCCGTGACCGCCACCGCCGTTGCCGCCACCACCGTGACCGCCACCGCCATTGCCGCCACCGCCGT
>NZ_FCNX02000038.1 GCF_001544835.2 Caballeronia fortuita
ACGTACTGACGATGATTATTGTCCTAAGACAAAAACCTTCCTCTGATACTTCGTGTGAGACTCTTGATACTTTTGCTATTGCTGCAGCACCTAAGCACTGCAACCGCACTCGCCATCAAGCGCCCACACTTATCGGCTGTTAGTTTTTAAAGAGCACATCGCAAGACCGTCAAACCCAACCATCGTCTTGCGTCGCTGCATCAGCAGCAGAGAAACGAGATTATGAAGAATCTTTTTCTCCTTGTCAACAGTATTTTTTGCTTTCGCTTCAAAAACTGCCGACTTTGGAGGCCGCTCGTTTCGCTCAGCGGCTCTCGTCTTGCGACGAGGGGCTGAATATTAGGTCAAGCAGACTCGAATGACAAGGTGATGAACCGACTTTTTTTGCGCCTGCTTCAATGCGTCGCTTTTACGCCGCCTACGACGAGCCCGATCGGCACTGTCGCCGCCATCGCCGCGTAACCCAAGTCGCTCGGGTGAATGTGATCGCCGCTGTCATATCGGCGTTGCAGCACGCTCGGGCGCGCCGGATCGCGCAGCGCCTGATCGAAGTCGATCACGCCGTCGAACGCGCGGCTCGAACGAATCGATTCGTTCACCGCCGTGCGGATCGCCTCGCGATCGGGCGGCAGCGAAGCCGGCGTCAACGTCGCGCCGTAAATCTTGACGCCCCGCTGATGCGCCTGCGCGATCAGCCGTTGATATCCACGCACAAGGGCATCGGCGTTGACTTCGGTATGCGGCGCATCGCAGTCGAGTCCGGAGTGCGCGGGCATCGCCATGAAATTTATGTCGTTGATGCCGATCAGCACGATGACAGCGCGCACGCCCGGGTGCCGCAGCGCGTCGCGCTCAAAGCGGCTCACAACCGCCTCGCCGTAGCAAGGCGAATTACTGAGCAATCGATTACCGCTGATGCCCGCATTCACCACCGCGACTTGCCCGCCACTCTTACCCGCGAGCTCCTTCCCGAGCGCGTCCGGCCAACGCCGGTTCGCGTTGATCGACGAGCGCATGCCGTCCGTGATCGAATCTCCGATCGCCACGACCGCCTGCGCCGACGCGTTTCCCACCGCCACGCTGGTCAGCCACGCATACTGGGTAAAACGCGCGCGGAACGCGCCCGCCGACGTGTCTTCAGTACGATCGCCCGGCGTCGAAATGTAATTCACCTGGCTCGACACGCGGTGCCACGCGACGAGCTTCTGCTCCTTCCCCATGAACATGCTGACCGCGACAGGCTGGAACGCCGCGACATCAAAACTTACCGGATCGCTCGTAGCCTGCGCGCCGGGCGCGACCGTCACGCTCTTGTGTCCGCCGAACAGCACAGGCCGAACGCTGCCGGCGCGCAGCGCGGCGCCGCTACCCGCAACCGCCCGCGCGACGCTCATCGATTCGACGACGAGCGGCTCCGTCCCGTATAGATTGCTGATCCGCAGACGCAGCCGCTTGCCCTCCAGTTGCGGATAAACCAACTGACGGACGGTGCGGCCGGCGACATCCGGCGCGCGATACAGCGGCGGAAGATTCGCCATTTGCGGAATCGACTGCAACGAAGTGCCCCACGCGCTGACCCAGTGTTCGTTGGCGGGCGATTCGGCGTTGTCGGCGGCGAACGCCTGCGGCGCGAAGTTGAACTGCGCGAGAAGCGTGGCCGCGCAAATCGCGGCGAGAACTCGAAGTTTCATTCGGCGATGGCGTTCGGAAAAGGCTCGATTGTGCCTTAAGTGTCACAAAGCGCGCGCCGCGAATCGCCCCGAGTACGCGCAAGCCGCAGCGATGCGCCCGAAATGGCCTCACAATGCTGCCAGTTCATTTTTCGCCGGCGCGACGATCGCGTGAGGCATCCATATAAATATGCAATCGAAAAGTTCAGCACCGCAACACCTCGCCTGGGACGAAGACGGCGAAAGCCGCACCGCCCGCTGGAGATCGGAAAGCGGCAATCCGCCGGCGAAGCGCGTCGTCATCGGGCACGATCAGATGACGGCCGATCACGCGTACCGGCTCGCCTGCGAAGGCACCGCGATTCTCTGGCGCGGCGACTTCCAGAACGCGCGGCAACTGTTGCAGGCGATGGCGCGTCGCATCGACAACAAGCCGCGCAAGGCAAAGAAGCCGGCGACGCCGACATCGCCCATCGATGCATTCAATCTGCACCGTCTCGCGCAGTCGCAACGCGCGCGCACGCTGGCAATGCTGATCCTCCCGCTCGACGAGCACTACGACATTCCGCTGCGCCGCGCGCCGAATGTGCGCGAGGCCTGTGAAGAAGCGTACGGTCCGCCGTCCGATGAAGCATCGGTCGTTTCGTTGCGTGAAGTGCTGGGGCTGGTAGGCGCGCACGAGTGGCGCAAGAAGGGCGTCGAAATTGGCGCGGTCGGCGGGCGGATTCATCCCTATTACGGCGTTTTCTCGCCGGTCCGGGGCGAGTATATCGATCTCGTCGCGAATCAGCCGCTTCCGTCGAAGGAACTTGCGTTCGATATCGGCACGGGAACCGGCGTCCTCGCCGCCGTGCTCGCGCGCCGCGGCATCGAGCGGATCGTCGCAACCGACGTCGATGCCCGCGCGCTCGACTGCGCCCGCGAGAATATCGGGCGGCTCGGGCTCGATCGACAGGTAAAGGTCGTCGAAACCGACATGTTTCCGGAAGGCCGCGCGCCGCTGATCGTCTGCAATCCGCCCTGGCTGCCCGCCCGGCCGAGCGCGACAATCGAGCACGCCATCTACGATCCGGACAGCCGCATGCTGCGCGGTTTTCTCGACGGCCTCGCCGCGCATCTGACGCCGGGCGGCGAAGGCTGGCTGATTTTGTCGGACTTCGCGGAACATCTGGGCCTGCGCACGCGCGCGCAATTGCAGGAATGGATCGACCATGCCGGACTCAAGGTCGACGGCCGAATCGACATCAAGCCGCGCCATTCGAAAGCGATGGACAAGTCGGATCCGCTACACGCCGCGCGCTCGGCGGAAGTAACGTCGTTGTGGCGGCTCGTCGCTGCTTGACCAAACCTGACCGGATCAGTCGCGCCCAGCCAGCCATGCGAGCGCGCCCTCACCCGCGACGAGCCCGCTTGCGAAGCACGCCGTCAGCAGATAGCCGCCGGTCGGCGCTTCCCAGTCGAGCATTTCGCCCGCGCAGAACACGCCCGGAAGCGCGCGCAGCATCGAGCGCGCGTCGAGCGCCTGGAATTCGACGCCGCCCGCGCTGCTGATGACCTCTTCGATGGGACGCGGCCGCAGCACGCGCAACGGCAGCGCCTTGATCCGCGCGGCGAGCGTGTCGAGATCGGCGAATTCTTCCTTGCTTGTGCACTCGCGCAGCAAACCCGCCTTCACGCCCGTCAGATGCAGACGGCTTTGCAGATGACTGGAAATCGAGCGCGCGCCACGCGGATGCAGCACTTCGTCGCGCACGCGCTCGGCTGAAAGCTGCGGCGCGAGATCCAGCAAGATCATCGCGCCCGCGCCGCCGTTCTCGTCGATCCGATCGCGGATCGGCGCCGACAACGCGTAAATCAGGCTGCCCTCGATGCCCTGATCGGTGATCAGACATTCGCCGACGCGCCAGTCGAGCGCGCCGTCCGCGCGCGCCACGCCGATCGCGACGGATTTCAACGGCTCGCCGGCGAAGCGGCTGCTGAAATGCTCGCTCCAGCCGACATCGAAACCGCAATTCGACGGCGCGAACGGACGCGTGTCCACGCCGCGCGCGGCAAGTATCGGCAACGCGCGGCCGTCCGAGCCGAGTTGCGGCCAGCTTGCGCCGCCGAGTGCGAGCAGAAGCGCGTCGTGCCGAACGCGTTTTTCGCCCGATGGCGTCGCGAAACGCGATATCGACGTACCTTCGTCGCCCCAGCCGAGCCAGCGATGCCGCATATGGAACGTCACGCCGGACGCGCGCAGCCGATGCAGCCACGCGCGCAGCATCGGCGCGGCTTTCATGTCGGTCGGAAACACGCGGCCCGAGCTGCCGACGAACGTCTCGACGCCCAGACCGTGCACCCAATCGCGCAGCGCGGCCGCGTCGAAGCGCGCGAGCAGCGGCGCGATGTCCGGGCTGCGCGCGCCATAGCGGACGAGAAACGCGTCGGCGGGCTCGGAATGCGTGAGATTCATGCCGCCCTTGCCGGCCATCAGGAATTTACGTCCGACGGAAGGCATCGCGTCGAACACATCGACGCGCGCGCCGCCCGCAGCGAGCGCCTCCGCGGCCATGAGTCCGGCCGGGCCTCCGCCAACGACCGCGACGTTCACCGATTCGATGTTTTCCATTGACGACGACATGCCTGAATAAAAGGAACGGAACGAGGCGACATTGTCGCATCGCCGCTCCGTCTCGCCGAAAGCTCCGCCGCCGCGCGTAAGTCATTAAATAACAAAAAAGAATTTGGCCGGCCGCGCTTGGGCCAGTACGATCCGGCGATTCATTGCATCGACAACTTTTTACTGATAGCCAGATCATGTCCGTATCTCTTGCGCCCGATCGCGCGAACGCCCGCGTTGACGCCGATTCGCGGCCGGTCATCAAAAGCGCCGCCGATGTCTCCAGTCTCGTCAACCACGGCGCCGCGATCGGCAGCGATGCGCGCGTGGTGGTCGCCATCGCGCTCGGCGGGATTTTTCTCGATGCCTACGATCTCGGCGCGCTCGCCTTCGGCATGAAGGACATCGCCCGCGAGTTCTCGCTGACGCCGACGGGCGCGGGATTCGTGGCATCCGCGATCACGTTCGGCGCGATCATCGGCGCGTTTCTCGGCGGTTATCTCACCGACAAGGTCGGGCGCTATCGCGTCTTCATGGCCGACATGTTCTTCTTCGTCGTCGCGGCCATTGCGTGCGCGCTCGCGCCCAACGCGTGGGTGCTCGGCGGTGCGCGCTTCGTGATGGGCCTGGGCGTCGGCATCGATCTGCCGGTCGCGATGGCCTTCCTCGCCGAGTTCTCGCGCTTGCAGGGGCGTGGCAACAAGGCGGCCCGCGTCGCGATGTGGTGTCCGGTCTGGTATGCGGCGATCAGCGTCTCGTATCTGCTCGTGCTCGGCCTGTACGCGGTCTTGCCCGCGCACAACGCCGGTTGGCTCTGGCGCCTGATTCTCGGTTTCGGCGCGGTGCCGGCGATCGCGATCATCCTGATCCGCAGCCGATATATGAGCGAATCGCCGGTGTGGGCCGCGAATCAGGGCGATCTGAAAGGCGCGGCCGCGATCCTGAAGCGCTCCTACGGCATCGATGCGCGCGTCGACGAAACCGCCGGCGTTGCGCCGAAAGCGCGGCGCGCGACGTGGAGCAACTACGGCGCGCTGCTGCGCGGCGTCTATCTGCGCCGGACGGTGCTGGCGACCGTCATCGCGATTGCGTCGTCGTTCGCGTATAACGCCGTCGCGTTCGGCTTGCCGGTCATCATTTCGAGCTTTCTTGCGCAATCGATGCTCACCACGATTCTCGCGTCGCTCGCGCTCAATCTATGCTTCGCGTTCGCGGGCGGCCTGTTCTCCGTGCGCACCGTGCCGAAATACGGCGCGTGGAAGCTGTCGTTCGTCGGCTATGCGTTCCAGCTGGCCGCGCTGGTCGGGCTCGCGATTGTCGGAAAGCCGTCGACGGGCGCGCAAGTCGTCGTCGCGATCGCGTTTCTCGCGGCGTTTCTGCTCGGGCAAGGCGTCGGGCCGGGCTCGCACAGCATGACGTTCGCGTCGCTGAGTTATCCGACGTCGCTGCGCGGCGTGGGCGTCGGCTTCAATCAGACGCTGATGCGCGCCAGTTCGACGGTCTCGCTCTTCCTGTTCCCGGTGCTGTCGGCGGCGCTCGGCACGAAGGTGTTCTGGATCATCGCCGTCGCGCCGCTCGCCGGGCTCGTCGCGCTGCTGGCGGTTCGCTGGGAACCGTCGGGCTATGACGTCGACGCGGAAGACTTCGCCGCGCAGCAGCCTCGCTAAGACTTTTCTCCGATTCCCCTTGAAGAGCGGCAGACGATGCTTCGTCTGCCGCTCTTTTCGTTTTCGCTCCCGCCTGAACTAGATTGGAAGCGCGCGCATCCGCGCGATCGAGTCCGCTTCTCTCATGCGGAGTTACCCGAGTACGTCTCAAAAACTCATTCACCGACCGTCCGGTCGGTTTATAATCGCCGGACAGCGACTTTCTCAGAGCGAGTGCCGACATGTACACGCAATCCCTGGACATCCCCAGCGCCACTTCCGCGGCAGACGGCGATCAGAACTCCGCATCCCCCGCCCAAACCCGCTTCGACGCGGTGATGCAAGCCGACGGCAAGATCGAGCCGCAGGACTGGATGCC
>NZ_FCNX02000039.1 GCF_001544835.2 Caballeronia fortuita
TTGCCGACGGTGCACAGCGCGGTATTGCCCGCGGTCACGCCCGACAGCGCGACGGATTTCTTCGGCTTGAACGCGCCGGTTGCGGGTGCTTCGGTCGATGCCATGTCGGTCATTGTCTCTAGTCTCCTGTTGCACGCTCGCGAGGCGGCGTCATGTGTCCTGTCGAGATGACGAAGCGAAGAGCGGCGCGCATTCATCCGGCATCGTCTGGCCGGTCGCGTGCGCACGGCGCAGCACCGACCAGTAATAGCGATAACTCGCGCGATCGTGCAGCGTGTCGCCGTGACGCGTCGGACCCCAGTGCGCGCGTTGCGCGGCCAGCAGGATATCGGCGGCGAGCGCAATTTCGTCCGCGCGCGGCGAAAAGGCCGCGACGATCGGCGCAATCTGCTCCGGATGGATGCTCCACATGCGCGTATAGCCGAATTCGTTGCGGGCGCGCGCCGCATCGTCCGCGACGACGCTCATGTCGCGCACTTCCGTCGATACATTGTGCGAGGGCACCTTGCCGTGCGCGTGACACGCGGCTGCGATCTCGAGCTTCGCCCGCCGCACGAGCGGATGATCGAACTGGCCCGGCGAGCGCATTGCGGTATCGGGAATCGCGCCATTGTGCGCGGAGACGAAGTCCATCAGGCCGAAGCTCAGCGATTCGACGCCCGGCAGCGCGGCCAGTTCAAACGCATTCGCGAGCGCGCCGTGTGTTTCGACCAGCAGATGACAGGGAATTGCGCGCTCGATGCCGAACTCGCGCCGCGATGCTTCGATGAATGCGACCATCTCGGCGGCATCGGCGACGCTGCGGATTTTCGGCAGCATGACGAACGCCGGTGCCTTCTTCGCGTGACGCAGGATGATGCGCACGTCGTCGCGCCACCCACGATGATCGAAGTCGTGGATGCGCACGCCCACGCGCCCGAAGCGATCGTCCTCGCCGCCGACGAACGATGCGACCAGCTCCGCATGCTCGGCCTCGTGACCGAACTGCGCGCCGTCCTCGCAATCGAGCGTGATGTCGAATACCGGCCCCAGTTGCGCCTGCAACGCCAGCGACTTGCGGATCAGCTTCTCGCTGCCGGCATAGTGGTCACAGGGCGGAAGCACAGCGGGTTGCGGTTCGCCGTCAAACAGCACTTCGGCGGGAGTGAGATCGGGCATCGTCGGCGTCGGGTCCGATTGGGGAAATGGATTCGATCTGTTTCGATGATTCGAGCGCGCTCGAGCCTTTTTCAAGCGCGTTCGAACCACGCGCGAACGCCGCGAAGCGTTCGCGCTTGCCGGAAGCCCTGGCGGGCTTCCGTGACCTGCGGTGCTTACTTGCCGAGCAGATGCGAGACGCCGTCGCGCTCTTCGAGCAGCTCGTTCAGCGTGCCGTCCATCTTCTCGCGCGAGAACGCGTCGATTTCCAGACCTTCGACGCGCTTGTACTCGCCGTTTTCGCACGTGACGGGCACGCCGTAGATGATGTCTTCCGGAATGCCGTACGAGCCGTCCGACGGAATGCCCATCGTGACCCACTTGCCGTTCGTGCCGAGCACCCAGTCACGCACGTGATCGATCGCCGCATTGGCCGCCGATGCCGCCGACGACAGACCGCGCGCTTCGATGATCGCCGCGCCGCGCTTGCCGACCGTCGGGATGAACGTGTTGCGGTTCCACTCGTCGTCGTTGATGAGCTTCGTGAGGTTCTCGCCTTCGGCGGTCGCGAAGCGGAAGTCCGGGTACATCGTCGGCGAGTGGTTGCCCCACACGGCGAGTTTTTCGATCGACGCGACCGGCTTGCCCGACTTGGCCGCCAGTTGCGACAGCGCGCGGTTGTGGTCCAGACGCAGCATGGCGGTGAAGTTCTTCTTCGGCAGATCCGGCGCCGACTTCATCGCGATGTAGGCGTTCGTGTTTGCCGGGTTGCCGACGACCAGCACCTTCACGTCGCGGCTCGCGACATCGTTCAGCGCCTTGCCCTGAACCGTGAAGATTTCGGCGTTCGCCGACAGCAGGTCCTTGCGCTCCATGCCCTTCGAGCGCGGACGTGCGCCCACGAGCAGCGCGACGTCGGCATCCTTGAACGCGACCTTGGGATCGTCCGTGACGACCACGCCGGCGAGCAGCGGGAATGCGCAATCTTCCAGCTCCATCACGACGCCCTTCACGGCGGCTTGCGCTTGCGGCAGATCGAGCAACTGAAGAATCACGGGCTGGTCTTTGCCGAGCAGATCGCCATTGGCGATGCGGAACAGCAGCGAGTAGCCGATTTGACCTGCGGCGCCGGTTACGGCAACGCGCTTTGCGGACTTAGCCATTGAAACTCTCCTGGACGGTGCGTGGAACGCTAGGGAAAACGCCATTTTATGCGCGATACGCCAAGCGTTGATGAAGACATGCAGGCCGTGCCGCGTGTGTGTCGGTGAAAGCACCGGCGCACCGCGCTCGACGCACGTCATGCCATGAATCCTTCTTCGAGCGGAAGGTATGCGGGATGTTTCGATGGGGACGCGAAGAATTTCGCTCGAGTCTGACGGCAACGCGCCCATTCGAGACGGCGCTTGACGTTGCGAGACGTGGGGCAGGCAGCGGCGCGCGAATCGAGTGGCCGATCGGCGTGAGGCGAAAGCGAAAGGGCGTGCCTGGCGGTTTGCCGCGCGAAGTGCGGATGCCGCGATTCAAGCCGCTTACCCGGCGAAGACCGCCGTGGAAAACGCGCTGACCGCCGCTTCCTGCGCTCGCGCAACGACCCGCAAACCCTTGCTCGACAAGGAGTGTAGGAGCGCTCCGAGGTAAAGTCAACACTATCTTATGTCTTATATAAGACATAGGAATCTAAGGGAAAGCTCTGGACGCATGGCGGCCCATGTGTTGAAATGCGCGGCATGAATTCCAACCCGGCGAGCCCGACGACCCCCAACGGCACTGCACCGGCGGCTGAGGCCGCGAGCACGCCGTCGCCGACGTTCAGCCCGCTGTATCAGCAGATCAAGGCGCTCATCACGCAAGGGCTCGAATCCGGCGAATGGAAGCCCGGCGAGATCATTCCGAGCGAGGTCGAACTGGCCGCGCGCTATAAGGTGAGCCAGGGCACCGTGCGCAAGGCGATCGACGAACTTGCCGCCGACAATCTCCTCGTTCGCCGTCAGGGCAAAGGCACGTTCGTTGCGACGCACAATGAAGACCGCGTGCAATTCCGCTTCCTGCGCCTTCTGCCCGACGATGGCGACGCGCATCCCCACGTCAGCCGGCTGCTCGAATGCAGACGCCTGCGCGCGCCGGCCGAGATCGCGCGTCAGCTGGATCTGAAGCCCGCCGACCCCGTCGTTCTTATCAAACGCCTGTTGCAGTTTGATGGCGTGACGACCGTATTCGACGAAATCTGGCTGCCCGGCGCGGTCTTTCGCGGACTGACGGCCGAGCGGCTCGCCGAGTATAAAGGCCCGCTCTACGCGATGTTCGAGACCGAGTTCGGCACGCGCATGATTCGCGCGACGGAGAAGATTCGCGCCGTCGCCGCCGACGAAACCGTCGCGCAGTTCCTCGACGTGGCGCAGGGTTTTCCGCTGCTGTCGGTGGAGCGTGTGTCTTATACCTATGGCGACCGGCCTGTCGAAGTGCGTCGCGGATGGTATGTCACGACCGGTTATTACTATCAGAACGACTTGAGTTGATCGAATGAAAACGGGGCTGCGGGCACGAACCGGGTGTGCGCTGAATACGCACGCTGGCAAGGTTATTTTCACGCATGGAGCAACGGTCTCTTAGCGGCCGTTACGCTGCAGCGCGAAATAAAAAGGCGCTAAAATCGCGGATTGGTGTATTAACAAGTTGGGGTCTAGCATGGCTGAAGCCGTAAAAAAACCAAGGCCGGAGTACCGGAACATCGGGATCGGTCAGATCGCGAAGT
>NZ_FCNX02000040.1 GCF_001544835.2 Caballeronia fortuita
TCAAACCGCCCGGCGCACCATCAATTCCTTGATCTTGCCGATCGCCTTGGTCGGGTTGAGCCCCTTCGGGCACACGTCGACGCAGTTCATGATCGTGTGGCAACGGAACAGACGATACGGATCTTCCAGGTTGTCCAGACGTTCGCCCGTCGCCTGATCGCGGCTATCCGCGATGAAGCGATAAGCCTGCAGCAAGCCCGCCGGTCCCACGAACTTGTCCGGGTTCCACCAGAAGCTCGGGCACGACGTCGAGCAGCTCGCGCACAGAATGCACTCGTACAAGCCGTCGAGCTCATCGCGTTCGACCGGCGATTGCAGACGCTCCTTCTCGGGCGGCGGCGTATCGTTGATCAGATACGGCTTGATCGAATGATACTGGTTGAAGAACTGCGTGAAGTCGCAGATCAGATCGCGCACCACCGGCAGACCCGGCAGCGGACGCAGCACGATACGCTGCGGCAACTCGTTCAGATTCGTCAGGCACGCGAGGCCATTCTTGCCGTTGATGTTCATCGCGTCCGACCCGCACACGCCTTCGCGGCACGAGCGGCGGAACGACAGCGTCTCATCGACTTCCTTCAGCTTCACGAGCGCGTCGAGCAGCATGCGTTCATGCGTCAGATCGAGCTCGTAGCTCTGCATGCGCGGCGCCGCGTCCTTGTCCGGATCGTAACGATAGACTTCAAAAATTCTCTTTGCCATTTCGATTTCCTTGCGCTTTCCCTTAGAAGGTACGCGCCTTCGGCGGCACCGATTCGACCGTCAGCGGCTTCATCTGCACCGGCTTGTAATCCAGGCGATCGCCTTCGCTGAACCACAGCGTATGACGCATCCAGTTCTCGTCGTCGCGATGCTCGTAGTCGCTATGCGCATGCGCCCCGCGGCTTTCCTTGCGCGCTTCGGCCGATACCATCGTCGCGCGCGCCACTTCGATCAGGTTCGCGAGTTCGAGCGCCTCGACCTTCGCGGTGTTGAACACCTTCGACTTGTCCTTCAAGTGAACGTGCTTCACGCGCTCGCTCAGCTCCGCGATCTTGCCGACGCCCTCTTCCAGCAGCTTCGACGTGCGGAACACGCCCGCATGCGCCTGCATCGTCGCGCGGATGTCGTTGGCGATGTTCTGCGTGTATTCGCCCGACGTGGATTTCTCCAGCACCGCGAGACGTTCCATCGCGAAGTCGGCGGCATCGGCGGGAAGGGGCTTGTGCTCCTTCATTTCCGTTGCATGCTTGATGATGTGATTGCCCGCCGCGCGGCCAAAGACGACGAGGTCCAGCAGCGAGTTCGTGCCCAGACGGTTCGCGCCGTGCACCGATACGCACGAGCATTCGCCCACTGCGTAGAAACCGTTGACCGGATCGTCATAGCCCTTGCTCGTACCGACCACTTGCCCATGCATGTTCGTCGGAATACCGCCCATCTGATAGTGGATGGTCGGCACGACGGGGATCGGCTCCTTGATGCAATCGACGTTCGCGAACTTCAGCGCGATCTCGCGAATCGACGGCAGACGCTTCATGATCGTCTCGGCGCCGATATGCGACAGATCGAGCAGCACGTGATCCTTGTTCGGACCGACGCCGCGTCCTTCCTTGATCTCCTGATCCATCGAACGCGAGACGAAGTCGCGCGGCGCGAGATCCTTCAGCGTCGGCGCATAGCGTTCCATGAAGCGATCGCCGTTCGAGTTGCGCAGAATGCCGCCTTCGCCGCGCACGCCTTCGGTGATCAGCACGCCCGCGCCTGCAACGCCCGTCGGGTGGAACTGCCAGAACTCCATGTCCTGCAGCGCGATGCCCGAACGCGCGGCCATGCCGAGGCCGTCGCCCGTATTGATGAACGCATTCGTCGATGCCGCAAAGATGCGGCCCGCGCCGCCCGTGGCGAACAGCGTCGTCTTGCCTTCGAGGATATAGACGTCGCCCGTTTCCATTTCGAGCGCGGTGACGCCGAGCACGTCGCCATCGGCGTCGCGGATCAGATCGAGCGCCATCCATTCGACGAAGAAGTGCGTCTTGGCCGCGACGTTCTGTTGATACAGCGTGTGCAGCAGCGCGTGACCCGTGCGGTCAGCCGCGGCGCATGCGCGTTGCACGGGCTTCTCGCCATAGTTCGCCGTGTGGCCGCCGAACGGGCGCTGATAGATCGTGCCATCCGGATTGCGGTCGAACGGCATGCCCATGTGTTCGAGTTCATAGACCGCGTTGGGCGCTTCGCGGCACATGAACTCGATCGCGTCCTGATCGCCGAGCCAGTCCGAGCCCTTGATGGTGTCGTAGAAGTGATAGTGCCAGTTGTCTTCGCTCATGTTGCCGAGCGATGCACCGATGCCGCCTTGCGCGGCCACCGTATGCGAGCGCGTCGGGAACACTTTCGAGAGCACCGCGACGGAGAGCCCCGCGCGCGCGAGTTGCAGCGATGCGCGCATGCCCGATCCGCCCGCGCCGACGATAACCACGTCAAAGCGACGACGCGGCAAGGAAGTCTTGATTGCAGCCATGTTCTTTAAACTCTCCAGAGAATCTGTGCAGCGTAGCCGGCGCATCCGACGAGCCACAGGATCGTCAGCACTTGCAAGAGCAGGCGCAGACCCATGGGCTTCACGTAGTCCATCCAGATGTCGCGGATGCCGACCCACGCGTGATAGAACAGGCAAAGCAAGGTGACGAACGTCGCGAGCTTCATCCACTGGGTCGCGAAGATGCCCGCCCAGCCTTCGTAGGAGAAGTTGTGCGCGGCGAAGAACCAGAACAGAAGGATGACGGTGTACACGGCCATCACGACCGCGGTAATGCGTTGCGCGAGCCAGTCGCGCAGGCCATAGTGCGCGCCGACGACGAGGCGCTTCGGGCCGACCCGGTTTTGCGTTGCCATGGTTAGAACACTCCGAAGATCTTGAGAGCCATCGCGAGCGTGAGCAACAGCGAGACGATCAGCACGATGAGCGCGCTTTGTTTGCCGCCTTCCTTATTCACGCCGACGTGCGTGTCGAGCAGCAGGAAGCGGATGCCCGCGCAGAAGTGATGCAGATACGACCACGACAGCACGAGCGTGATGATCTTGACGATGGGGTTGGCGAGAAAGCCCTTGAACGCGTCGAACGAGATTTCCGACGTGAGGCTCTGATCGAGCAGATACAGGATGAACGGCAGAGACACGAAGAGCAGCAGCCCGCTCACGCGATGCAGGATCGATACCTTCCCCGCCAGCGGCAAGCGATACTTCGCGATCTGACCGATCCCGATGTTCCGGTACTCCGGCCTTGGTTTTTTTACGGCTTCAGCCATGCTAGACCCC
>NZ_FCNX02000041.1 GCF_001544835.2 Caballeronia fortuita
CGGATGACACTGGCACGTGAGCACGAACCCGTCATCGATCTCGTGCTGTTCGAGCGTGTAGTTCTTGTCCATCTTCACTTCGCCTTCGATCACCTTCGCGCGGCACGTACAGCACACACCGCCCTTGCATGCGTAAGGCAACGCAAGGCCCGCCTTCAGTCCGACATCGAGCACGCTCACGCCTTCATACGGCAAGCGCAGCTTGCGCTTCTTGCCATCGATGATCAGTTCCAGATCCGCCGCCGGCGTGCTCTCCGTGATCTCGATCGTCGGCGCACCCGCCTGCGGCAGAGGCGTGCCGAAGCGCTCCACATGAATCTGCCTGGGCGCAACACCCGAATCCTTCAGCGCAGCTTCGGCCGCATCCATCATCGGTCCGGGGCCGCAGATGAACGCTTCATCGATTTCTTCGGCAGAGAGCAACGTCGACAGAAACGCCTTGCACTTCTCTCGATCCAGCACGCCGTTGAACAACTCCACATCCTGCAGATCGTCGGACAGCACGTGATACAGCGAGAACCGGTCCATATACCGATTCTTCAGATCTTCAAGTTCCTCGGCGAACATGATCGCGTCCACGCTGCGATTGCCGTACACCAGCGTGAAGCGGCTCGTCGGCTCCATGTCCAGCGTCGTCTTGATGATCGCAAGCACCGGCGTGATGCCCGAGCCGCCCGAGAACGCCACGTAGTGCTTCGCATGATCCGCGTTCAGATGCGTGAAGAAGCGGCCATCGGGCGTCATCACGTCGATCTCGTGGCCGGGCTTCAAAGTATCGAACGCGAAGTTCGAGAAGCGCCCGCCACGCACGCGCTTGATGCCGATGCGCAATTCGCCGTCGCGATCGTAGTCGGTCACGCCCACGCAGATCGAATACGAGCGGCGCGTCTCCTCGCCGTCGATATGCGTCTTGAGCGTCACGAACTGTCCTTGCGTGAAGCGAAACGCATCGCGCAACGCGGGCGGCACGTCGAACGAAACGGTGACCGCATCGGCGGTTTCGGGTCGCACATCGCGGATGCGCAGCGGATGGAATTGCGGAGTCGCCATGATCTTGATGATGTGAAATCGGTTCAGTACGGCTTGAAGTAATCGAACGGCTCGCGGCAATCGATGCAGCGATACAGCGCCTTGCACGCCGTCGATCCGAATTGCGCGAGCTTCTCGGTGTGCGTCGAGCCGCAGCGCGGACATTCGATCGTCGCGGGCTTGCGAGGCACGAAGCGGATCGGTTTTTCTGCGCTCACGCATGCGCCGGTCGGCGGTGCGATGCCATAGCGGCGCAGCTTCTCGCGCGCTTCATCGGTGATCCAGTCAGTGGTCCACGCAGGCGCAAGCACCGTCTCGATGCGATGCGCGCCGAGTTGCGCATCGTCGATCGCATGCGCGATATCTTCCGCAATCTGCGACATCGCCGGACACCCCGAGTATGTCGGCGTGATCACCACTTCAAGCACGCCATCGTCGCCGTGACGCACGTCGCGCAAGATGCCCAGCTCGCGTATCGACACCACCGGAATCTCCGGATCGGGCACCGCTTCGAGCACGTGCCATGCGCGTTCGATCGTCGTTTGCATCGGTTGCGTCGTTTGCGTCGTTTGCGTCTTTTGCATGGTGGCCTGCATCACCAGCTCGCGCCCGGATGCTGACGCGCCAGGCTCTGCATCTCCGCGAGCAGATAGCCCATGTGCTCCGAGTGCTCGCCATGCTTGCCCGTGGTGATGTGCTGCACTTGGGCTGGCGCCTCGAGCGTGGCTTCATCGAGTGCGGCGTGCACTTCATCGCGCCAGGCTGCTTCGAACTCGCTCGCCAGCGGCGCGATGCCCGCATCGGCGACGGCTTGTTCGATCGCATCGGTCGCGAAGAACTCGCGCGTGTACGGCATCAGATAATCGAGCGCGGCCTGCGCACGCCGATGCGATTCCTCCGTGCCATCGCCGAAACGCACCAGCCAGTCGCGCGCATGATGCAGGTGATAGCGCGTCTCCTTGATCGACTTCGCCGCGATCGCCGCGAGTTGCGCATCGCTCGATGCTTGCAAGGCGCTCCACACTTCGATCATCAACGCCGAGTACAGGAAGTTGCGCACGATCGTCACCGCGTAATCGCGCTCGGTGCGCGTGGTGCCCGCGAGCGGGCCGAAGTGCGGCAGTTCGGTCATCGTGTAGTTGGCGAACTCGCGCTCGGTGCGGAAGTACGCGTAGTCGTCCTCAGTCTTCTGCGTGCCATTGAGCGATGCATCGAGCGTCGCTGCATGCGTATAGAGCAAACGCGCCTGACCGATCAGATCGAGACTCATGTTCGCCAGCGCGATGTCTTCTTCCAGCGCCGGGCCGTGACTGCACCACTCGGCGTTGCGCTGACCGAGAATCAGCGCGTTGTCCGCAAGGCGCAGCACGTAGGCGAGATGTTCTTTCTGGCTCATGTCGCGCGCCTTACATGTGATTGATTTCGTCGGGCAGCACGAAGAACGTCGGATGCCGATAGATCTTGTCGCCCGCAGGCTCGAACAACTCCGCCTTGTCCGCCGGGTCCGATGCCGTGATCGCCGCCGACGGCACCACCCAGATGCTCACGCCTTCCTGACGCCGCGTGTACACGTCGCGCGCCATGCGCAGCGCCGCGCCCGCGTCCGGTGCGTGCAGGCTGCCGCAATGCTTGTGATCCAGTCCCTGCTTGCTGCGCACGAACACTTCCCAGATCGGCCATTCCTTGTTCATCTTCATCGTCTCCTTGCTCATGCAGCCTGTTTTTGGGCGCGGGCTTTCTGCTTCTCTGCGTATGCGAGTGCGGCTTCGCGCACCCACGCGCCGTCGTCGTGTGCTTTCACGCGCGTGGCGAGACGTTCCTTGTTGCACGGGCCATCGCCGTTCACCACGCGCCAGAACTCATCCCAGTCGATTGCGCCGTAGTCGTGCGCCTGACGCTCTTCGTTCCACTTGAGGTCTGCGTCGGGCAAGG
>NZ_FCNX02000042.1 GCF_001544835.2 Caballeronia fortuita
AGCAAAAGTATCAAGAGTCTCACACGAAGTATCAGAGGAAGGTTTTTGTCTTAGGACAATAATCATCGTCAGTACGTTGAGTGAGCGACCGGTTTCTAACGGAACCGAAAAACAGTAACAGGGTTTGAACTGAAGAGTTTGATCCTGGCTCAGATTGAACGCTGGCGGCATGCCTTACACATGCAAGTCGAACGGCAGCACGGGGGCAACCCTGGTGGCGAGTGGCGAACGGGTGAGTAATACATCGGAACGTGTCCTGTAGTGGGGGATAGCCCGGCGAAAGCCGGATTAATACCGCATACGACCTAAGGGAGAAAGCGGGGGATCTTCGGACCTCGCGCTATAGGGGCGGCCGATGGCAGATTAGCTAGTTGGTGGGGTAAAGGCCTACCAAGGCGACGATCTGTAGCTGGTCTGAGAGGACGACCAGCCACACTGGGACTGAGACACGGCCCAGACTCCTACGGGAGGCAGCAGTGGGGAATTTTGGACAATGGGGGCAACCCTGATCCAGCAATGCCGCGTGTGTGAAGAAGGCCTTCGGGTTGTAAAGCACTTTTGTCCGGAAAGAAAACCATCGCCCTAATATGGTGGTGGGATGACGGTACCGGAAGAATAAGCACCGGCTAACTACGTGCCAGCAGCCGCGGTAATACGTAGGGTGCGAGCGTTAATCGGAATTACTGGGCGTAAAGCGTGCGCAGGCGGTCTGTTAAGACCGATGTGAAATCCCCGGGCTTAACCTGGGAACTGCATTGGTGACTGGCAGGCTTTGAGTGTGGCAGAGGGGGGTAGAATTCCACGTGTAGCAGTGAAATGCGTAGAGATGTGGAGGAATACCGATGGCGAAGGCAGCCCCCTGGGCCAACACTGACGCTCATGCACGAAAGCGTGGGGAGCAAACAGGATTAGATACCCTGGTAGTCCACGCCCTAAACGATGTCAACTAGTTGTTGGGGATTCATTTCCTTAGTAACGTAGCTAACGCGTGAAGTTGACCGCCTGGGGAGTACGGTCGCAAGATTAAAACTCAAAGGAATTGACGGGGACCCGCACAAGCGGTGGATGATGTGGATTAATTCGATGCAACGCGAAAAACCTTACCTACCCTTGACATGGTCGGAAGTCTGCTGAGAGGCGGACGTGCTCGAAAGAGAACCGGCGCACAGGTGCTGCATGGCTGTCGTCAGCTCGTGTCGTGAGATGTTGGGTTAAGTCCCGCAACGAGCGCAACCCTTGTCCTTAGTTGCTACGCAAGAGCACTCTAAGGAGACTGCCGGTGACAAACCGGAGGAAGGTGGGGATGACGTCAAGTCCTCATGGCCCTTATGGGTAGGGCTTCACACGTCATACAATGGTCGGAACAGAGGGTTGCCAAGCCGCGAGGTGGAGCCAATCCCAGAAAACCGATCGTAGTCCGGATCGCAGTCTGCAACTCGACTGCGTGAAGCTGGAATCGCTAGTAATCGCGGATCAGCATGCCGCGGTGAATACGTTCCCGGGTCTTGTACACACCGCCCGTCACACCATGGGAGTGGGTTTCACCAGAAGTAGGTAGCCTAACCGTAAGGAGGGCGCTTACCACGGTGGGATTCATGACTGGGGTGAAGTCGTAACAAGGTAGCCGTATCGGAAGGTGCGGCTGGATCACCTCCTTTCTCGAGCTTCGCACTTCAAAAATTAAGCGCTCACGCTTATCGGCTGTTGTTTGAGACAGGCTTTGGGTCTGTAGCTCAGTCGGTTAGAGCACCGTCTTGATAAGGCGGGGGTCGTTGGTTCGAATCCAACCAGACCCACCAACGTCGAGACGAGTCGACAGACTCAGGACGCGGGGGATTAGCTCAGCTGGGAGAGCACCTGCTTTGCAAGCAGGGGGTCGTCGGTTCGATCCCGTCATCCTCCACCAAGTCCTCAATGCCAAGTGTTTCGAGTAAGCACTTTGCATTGGCGATTGAAAGCCAGTTGATGCGGACGGGTAATGAAGTGACTCGGTCGGCTAAACGTTCTTTAACAATCTGGAAGAAGTAGTAAAGAGAATCTTGGAAAGCACTTAGAGATGGGTGTGAGTAGGAAGATTCAGGGTAGTGATTGTATCAAGTATGAAAAGTGATCTTAATGATGACTTGGAATACGGCACAACGCGAATACTCAGCCTGTAGCAGTGTGTCGAGAGACACACTTGTTATAGGGTCAAGCGAACAAGTGCATGTGGTGGATGCCTTGGCGATCACAGGCGATGAAGGACGCGGTAGCCTGCGAAAAGTTGTGGGGAGCTGGCAAACGAGCTTTGATCCACAAATGTCCGAATGGGGAAACCCACTCCTTATGGAGTACCCATGACTGAATACATAGGTCATGTGGGGCGAACGCGGTGAACTGAAACATCTAAGTAACCGCAGGAACAGAAATCAACCGAGATTCCCAAAGTAGTGGCGAGCGAAATGGGATCAGCCTGTACTCTTTATCTATGTTGTTAGCTGAACGCTCTGGAAAGTGCGGCCATAGCAGGTGATAGCCCTGTAAGCGAAAACAGTGTGGAAGAACTAGGGGTACGACAAGTAGGGCGGGACACGTGAAATCCTGTCTGAAGATGGGGGGACCATCCTCCAAGGCTAAATACTCGTGATCGACCGATAGTGAACCAGTACCGTGAGGGAAAGGCGAAAAGAACCCCGGGAGGGGAGTGAAATAGATCCTGAAACCGCATGCATACAAACAGTCGGAGCC
>NZ_FCNX02000043.1 GCF_001544835.2 Caballeronia fortuita
GGGGTGGGGTTTTTGTTTGGAGCATGAGGAGCCTGACGATTACCTACTTTCACACGGGAATCCGCACTATCATCGGCGTGGAGTCGTTTCACGGTCCTGTTCGGGATGGGAAGGGGTGGGACCGACTCGCTATGGTCATCAGGCATGACTTGTTGCTGTGTCGTCGGGTGGACGGTACAGCCAATCTGGGAAGAAGCAGTATTGAGTTGGGGTGGCGATTGCATCGCACACGCTTTGGTGACTCGACCAGGAAGACACACTGGTTATAGGATCAAGCCTTACGGGCAATTAGTATCAGTTAGCTCAATGCATTACTGCACTTACACACCTGACCTATCAACGTCCTGGTCTGGAACGACCCTTCAAGGGGCTCGAAGCCCCGGGGATATCTCATCTTAAGGCGAGTTTCCCGCTTAGATGCTTTCAGCGGTTATCTCTTCCGAACATAGCTACCCGGCGATGCGACTGGCGTCACAACCGGTACACCAGAGGTTCGTCCACTCCGGTCCTCTCGTACTAGGAGCAGCCCCCTTCAAATATCCAACGCCCACGGCAGATAGGGACCAAACTGTCTCACGACGTTTTAAACCCAGCTCACGTACCTCTTTAAATGGCGAACAGCCATACCCTTGGGACCGGCTACAGCCCCAGGATGAGATGAGCCGACATCGAGGTGCCAAACACCGCCGTCGATATGAACTCTTGGGCGGTATCAGCCTGTTATCCCCAGAGTACCTTTTATCCGTTGAGCGATGGCCCTTCCATACAGAACCACCGGATCACTATGACCTGCTTTCGCACCTGCTCGACTTGTCGGTCTCGCAGTTAAGCACGCTTATGCCATTGCACTATCAGCACGATTTCCGACCGTACCTAGCGTACCTTCGTACTCCTCCGTTACGCTTTGGGAGGAGACCGCCCCAGTCAAACTGCCTACCATGCACTGTCCCCGATCCGGATCACGGACCAAGGTTAGAACCTCAAACAAACCAGGGTGGTATTTCAAGGACGGCTCCAGCAAGACTAGCGTCCTGCTTTCATAGCCTCCCACCTATCCTACACAGATCGGTTCAAAGTCCAATGCAAAGCTACAGTAAAGGTTCATGGGGTCTTTCCGTCTAGCCGCGGGGAGATTGCATCATCACAAACACTTCAACTTCGCTGAGTCTCGGGAGGAGACAGTGTGGCCATCGTTACGCCATTCGTGCAGGTCGGAACTTACCCGACAAGGAATTTCGCTACCTTAGGACCGTTATAGTTACGGCCGCCGTTTACCGGGACTTCAATCAAGAGCTTGCACCCCATCATTTAATCTTCCGGCACCGGGCAGGCGTCACACCCTATACGTCCACTTTCGTGTTTGCAGAGTGCTGTGTTTTTATTAAACAGTCGCAGCCACCAGTTTATTGCAACCTCTTCACCCTCCTGGCGCAGGCCAGTCAAGCTACAGAGGCGTACCTTATCCCGAAGTTACGGTACCAATTTGCCGAGTTCCTTCTCCCGAGTTCTCTCAAGCGCCTTAGAATACTCATCTCGCCCACCTGTGTCGGTTTGCGGTACGGTCACTGTTAGACTGAAGCTTAGAGGCTTTTCTTGGAACCACTTCCGATTGCTTCTTCACCGAAGTGAATGGCCTCGCACCCTTGAATTCCGCGCCCGGATTTGCCTAAGCGCCTTCTCCAATGCAAGGACCGGGACGTCCAACACCCGGACAACCTTCCGCGATCCGTCCCCCCATCGCATCTAACAATGGTGCAGGAATATTGACCTGCTTCCCATCAGCTACGCATTTCTGCCTCGCCTTAGGGGCCGACTCACCCTACGCCGATGAACGTTGCGTAGGAAACCTTGGGCTTACGGCGAGGGGGCTTTTCACCCCCTTTATCGCTACTCATGTCAGCATTCGCACTTCCGATACCTCCAGCACGCTTTTCAACGCACCTTCGCAGGCTTACGGAACGCTCTCCTACCACACGCACTTACGTGCGCATCCGCAGCTTCGGTGACTGGCTTGAGCCCCGTTACATCTTCCGCGCAGGACGACTCGATCAGTGAGCTATTACGCTTTCTTTAAAGGGTGGCTGCTTCTAAGCCAACCTCCTGACTGTTTTAGCCTTCCCACTTCGTTTCCCACTTAGCCAATCTTTGGGACCTTAGCTGGCGGTCTGGGTTGTTTCCCTCTTGACACCGGACGTTAGCACCCGATGTCTGTCTCCCGTGATTGCACTCTTCGGTATTCGGAGTTTGCTATGGCGTAGTAATCCGCAATGGACCCCACAACCATGACAGTGCTCTACCCCCGAAGGTGATACACGAGGCACTACCTAAATAGTTTTCGGAGAGAACCAGCTATTTCCAAGTTTGTTTAGCCTTTCACCCCTATCCACAGCTCATCCCCTAACTTTTCAACGTTAGTGGGTTCGGTCCTCCAGTACGTGTTACCGCACCTTCAACCTGGCCATGGATAGATCACTTGGTTTCGGGTCTACGCCCAGCAACTGATCGCCCTGTTCGGACTCGCTTTCGCTACGCCTGCCTTAATCAGTTAAGCTCGCTACTGAACGTAAGTCGCTGACCCATTATACAAAAGGTACGCCGTCACCC
>NZ_FCNX02000044.1 GCF_001544835.2 Caballeronia fortuita
TGCGCGGCGACAATCATCTTGGCCGGTATAGCGACAGAGGTTTTGGCCGTTGGTGAGAGGTCGGAGGCGGCGTAGCCGCCGGAGAGCTCTCACCAACGGCGGCGCCGAGTCGGCCGGGTTCTACGATGGCTGATCAAATCAAGAAGAAGCGATCAGCCGCATGTCCGGAACCCGTATTACCGACCAACAGGTTCGCCTCTACATGTCCAAACGCAAACATCACTCTCAGGAGATCGCCGCCGCCAAGGCCGGCATCAGCGTGCGCAGCGCGCGTCGCATAGAACGAGACGCCTTACTGCCATCCCAGAAACCTCGTCGTTACTGGCGTTCCCGTCCCGATCCCTTCGCGGACGTCTGGGATACTGAAGTCGTTCAGATGCTCGCGAACGCGCCGCAACTTCAGGCGGTCACGATCCTGCGCAAGCTGCAGGACGATCATCCCGGGGAGTTTCCCGACAGCACACGCCGCACGCTCGAGCGACGCGTGCGGCACTGGAGGGCGATGTCCGGCCCACCGAAGGAAGTCTTCTTCCCGCAACTGCATGAGCCCGGCGCACGTGGCCTGTCCGACTTTACCAACATGGCCGAACTGCGAGTGACGATCGCTGGCGTGCCGTTCGAACACCGGCTGTATCACTTCGTGCTCGCGTTCTCGCGCTGGGAATACGCCAATGTCGTTGAAGGTGGCGAGAGCTTCGAAGCCCTGTCCATGGGATTGCAGAACGCACTTTGGCAGGCCGGGGGATGTCCGCGCGAGCATCGCACCGACAGTCTGTCAGCGGCGTTTAGAAACCTCGCGGACGAGGACGACTTCACGGTGCGCTATGCGGCGCTGCTTGAGCACTATGGCATGAACGGGACACGCAATAATCGTGGCCTGGCTCACGAGAACGGTAGCGTTGAGTCATCGCATCGTTACCTGAAGGAAGCCGTCGACCAGGCGTTGATGTTGCGCGGTCACCGGGACTTCGTCGATCGTGCGGCCTACGATGAGTTTCTGCGCGAGGTCGTCATGCGTCGCAACCGGCGCAACGCAGCAGCGTTCCGCCTTGAGCGCGAACAGCTCATGGATCTGCCGTCAAGGCGCACCACCGACTTCGTCGAGGAAGAAGCGCGCGTTACACGCTGCAGCACCTTCACGGTACGCGGCATTCTGTACAGCGCGCCATCGCGACTGATCGGTCATCGCCTGAAGGTGCGCGTCTACGGTGACCGGCTCGACTGCTATCTGTCGGGTGCGCTGGTGCATACCACCTCGCGAGGCTCGCGTGCTGGCGACAACCGCCGCGCGCTCGATTACCGACACTTTATTGAGAGCCTCAAACGCAAGCCGCAGGCCTTCAAGGGGCTTGCGTTTCGAGACGAGCTGTTTCCGCGTGAGGCGTATCGCCGGACGTGGGAACAGTTGGAGGCAAGACTGACGCAACGCGAGGCGTGCAAAGTCATCGTTTCATTGCTTGAACTCGCCGCGCTCGATGGCGTCGAGGCCGTGCTGGCCGCGCGCCTCAACGCGTTGCTGGTTGACGGCAAGCTGCCTGATCTGAAGGCTCTGCGCGAGGAGTTCGCGCCGCGTCACGCCGATTGCCCAGTCGTCAATGTCGAGATGCCACCCGCAAGCAGCTATGACGATCTGCTGGGCAAGGAGGTCGCATGAGCACGCCCGCTTACGATGCTGGCCGTCTTGCCTTGATGCTCAACGAACTGCGCCTGCCGACCATCGCCCGCCTATGGCCCGAGTTTGCGGAGCGCTCCGACAAGGAGGGCTGGCAGGCCACGCGGCTGATCGGCGCACTGCTCGAACACGAACTGGCCGAGCGAGCCAAGCGGCGCATCGAACGACACCGTGCTGAGTCGCATCTAGATCCAACCAAGACGCTTGCAACCTTCGACTTCAGCATGGTGCCGATGGTTTCGAAGGCGCACGTCATGGCGCTCGCGACCGGCGATTCGTGGCTTGAGAAAGGCGCCACGGCACTCCTGTTCGGGCCACCCGGGGCCGGCAAAAGTCATCTGGGTTCGGCCATCGGACACGCGCTGATCGACGCCGGCTACCGGGTACTGTTCACACGGACCAGTGAACTCGTGCAGAAGCTGCAGGCTGCACGTCAGAGTCTGCAGTTGCCTTCGGCTCTTGCCAAGCTCGACCGCTTCGACCTGATCATCCTCGACGACCTGTCATATGCCCGGAAGGACCAGGCCGAAACCAGCGTGCTATTCGAACTGATCGCCGAACGATACGAGCGTCGTAGCCTTCTGATCACCGCCAACCAGCCGTTCTCGGGCTGGAATGACGTGTTTCCTGATCCCGGCATGACCGTCGCTGCAATCGACCGGCTCGTCCATCATTCGACGATCTTCGAGATGAATGTCGAAAGCTACCGTCGTCGCACCGCCAGCGACAAACAGAACAGCCGGCGCCGACAATCATCCGGCGACAATCAACAACAAGGAGCGACAACCATGACCGGATAACTACCGACAATCATCCCGGTCGACCGGCCAAGATGATTGTCGGTAAACCGGCCATGCTGCTTGACGCTATCTA
>NZ_FCNX02000045.1 GCF_001544835.2 Caballeronia fortuita
AACACGGGCGTCGATATCGCCAACGTGAAGATGTCGATGAATCCGTTCGATGAAATCGCCGTGGAAGAAGCGGTGCGGTTGAAGGAAGCGGGCGTTGCAACCGAAGTGATCGCGGTGTCGTGCGGCGTGACGCAATGTCAGGAAACGCTGCGCACGGCGCTGGCTATTGGTGCGGATCGCGCGATTCTCGTCGAATCGGCCGATGAACTGCAGCCGCTGGCGGTCGCGAAGATTCTCAAGGCACTGGTCGATCAGGAAAAGCCTGAGCTCGTAATTCTCGGCAAACAAGCCATCGATGACGATTCGAACCAGACCGGTCAGATGCTCGCCGCGCTGGCAGGCCTGCCGCAAGCGACGTTCGCATCGAAGGTCGTTGTCGCCGATGGCAAGGCGACCGTGTCGCGCGAAGTCGATGGCGGCGCGGAAACGCTGTCGCTCAAGCTGCCCGCAGTGGTCACGACGGACCTGCGCCTGAACGAGCCGCGCTACGTGACGCTGCCGAACATCATGAAGGCGAAGAAGAAACCGCTGACGACGGTGAAACCCGCCGATCTCGGCGTCGATGTCGCGCCGCGTCTGAAGACGCTGAAAGTCGTCGAGCCGCCGAAGCGCAGCGCGGGCATCACGGTGCCGGACGTGAAGACGCTGGTCGAAAAACTGAAGAACGAAGCGAAGGTAATCTGATGACGACTCTTGTGATTGCGGAACACGATAACGCGTCGATCAAGGCAGCGACGCTGAACACGGTTGCGGCGGCATCGAAGATCGGTGGCGACGTGCATGTGCTGGTCGCGGGTTCGAACGCGCAGGGCGCGGCGGACGCGGCAGCGAAGATCGCAGGCGTCGGCAAAGTGCTGCTCGCCGATGCGCCTCAACTCGCCGAAGGTCTCGCGGAAAACGTCGAAGGCACGGTGCTGAACATCGCGAAGGATTACTCGCATATTCTTGCTCCGGCGACGGCTTACGGCAAAAACATCGCGCCGCGCATCGCCGCGCATCTGGACGTCGCGCAGATCAGCGACATTACCGCCGTCGACAGCGCCGATACGTTCGAGCGCCCGATCTACGCAGGCAACGCGATTGCGACCGTTCAATCGAGCGATCCGATCAAGGTCATCACCGTCCGCGCGACGGGTTTCGATCCGGTTGCTGCAGAAGGCGGCAATGCTCAAGTGGAAAAGATCGAAGCCGCAGCCGACGCAGGCATCTCGTCGTTCGTATCGCGCGAAGTGACGAAGCTCGATCGTCCTGAGTTGACGAGCGCGCATATCATCGTGTCGGGCGGCCGCGGACTCGGCAGCGGCGAGAACTACACGAAGACGCTCGAACCGCTCGCCGACAAGCTCGGCGCGGCGCTGGGCGCATCGCGCGCGGCGGTCGATGCAGGCTATGTGCCGAACGACTTCCAGGTCGGCCAGACGGGCAAGATCGTCGCGCCGCAACTGTATGTGGCGGTCGGCATCTCGGGCGCGATCCAGCATCTGGCCGGCATGAAGGACAGCAAGGTTATCGTCGCGATCAACAAGGACCCGGAAGCGCCGATTTTCAGCGTGGCCGATTACGGTCTCGTCGGCGATCTGTTCTCGGTCGTGCCGGAACT
>NZ_FCNX02000046.1 GCF_001544835.2 Caballeronia fortuita
GGTTGCCGCTAAGTAGAGATGTCGGGTTTGGAACGGATGTTTCTGTTCAGGTTGTGGGGTTGGGGCGGCGCAGCCGCCCCCCGTTGCCTCGTTGCTTTTGCGCTGACTTCGAGAATCGCTTCGTTCACGTCTGCGATGCTCAGTGCACGTTGCTTCTTTAGTCCTTCAAGCGCCTTCTTGGCTCGAACCTGTTCACCGCGATGCGTGCGTGACGGTGCATCACACGCACGACGATCGTCTCGTTTGGCTTGCAGCAATCGTGCGGCTTCGAGTGCATGCGCCAAGCGCTTGTTCTCGACTTCCGCGCCCTGATCAATCCGCGCAATACGGTCGTAAGTGCCGCAGGAAAGCACCTGGCCGTCCGCCTGCACCTCGACGCAGCCACTCGGGTATTCGACCACCTCGACTTGCTGGTGAATCAATAGGTGATTGGCAGGCGTGTCTTCCAGCAGATACATCACCCGGTCGTATTGCACCGTCAGCGCGTGCGTGACCTTGCGCCAGACGCGATGTGCCAGCAATTGCGTCAAATCGTCGTCAGCACGCAGAGGCCGATGAGCATCGTGGTCGCTATGTGGCGGCTTGCCGAAACGTTGATTGAAATCAGCGATGAAGGAGGGCGCGTAGGCGTTGGCCGCCTCCCAGGTGCTGATGCCGCGCAAGCGCAACTCCTTGACCAGCCGGTCCTGCAGCGTCAGGTTGGCCCGCTCGACACGCCCCTTGGCCTGGCTCGTATTTGCGCAGAACGCATCAATGTTCAGTTCGTACAAGGCTCGCCCGAACTGCGTCACGCCTTTGCCAGCGGTCTGCGAACGGTTCTTGACGTAGAAGACGCTCGCCTTGTCGCTGTAGAACGCCATCGGCTTGCCGTGCGCACGCAGGTACTTCGAGAGCGCCTCGAAATAGCTGAAGGTCGACTCGGTGGCGGTGAAATGAAGCGTCATCAGCCGGCCTGTCGCGTCGTCGACAAATACCAGCAGCGTGCACGCCGGCGCGCGATCCTCGAACCAGCGGTGATCGCTGCCATCGATCTGGACTAACTCGCCCAGACACGAGCGGCGGTTGCGCGGCTGGTGAATCCGCGGCGGGCGCTGTTTGCGAGGCACCCAAAGGCCCGCAGCCGTCATCAGGGAACGAATCGTCTCAACGGCCAGTTCAATGCCGTGGCATTCCCGTAACTTCTCGCAGGCCAGCGTGGGACCAAAATCGGCATAGCGCTCACGGATCAGCGCGAGCGCACGCTGCGCCACGCCGCCCGGCAACCGGTGATTACTCGGGCGTGCGCGCTTGCCAGACACCAGACCGCGTGCACCGTCCGCACGATAACGCAAGACGAGCCGTTCGATCTGCCGCACGCTCACGCGTAGCCGCTCGGCGGCACGGCCTGGCTTGAGTTGGCGTTCGTCGACTGCCTGAATCACTCTGAGTCGGTCCAGTTCGCGCATCGACATGGTGATGGTCCCGGTCGTGTTCATCGCCAGCGCTCCTCAAACGCCTGTCTGGCAACGAACCTACGTCAAAACGCGACATCTCTACTTGGCGCAAACACGACATCTGAACTTGGGACCTACA
>NZ_FCNX02000047.1 GCF_001544835.2 Caballeronia fortuita
TGATCCTGCCTCGTTTCCACGTACAGCAAATTATGCAGCGATCATCCTAGCCTCGTAATCGACGGGAGTGGAGAAATCGATAGAGGTGTGCAGGCGTTGTCGATTGTAGTAGCCCTCGATCCAGTCGACGATATCCAGACGAGCCTCAGCGCGCGTTTCGTAGCGCACCTGATAGATTCGCTCGACTTTCAGGGTTTTGAAGAAGCTTTCCATTGGTGCGTTGTCCCATGCATTAGCGCGGCGACTCATCGAAACGGTCATCTTGGAGTCGGCGGCCAGTTTCCGGTACGCACGGCTTGCATATTGACTTCCGCGATCGGAATGTAACAACAATCCTGGCGCGGGCTTGCGCTGCCAGCACGCGCTGCGCAGTGCCTGGCAGACAAGTTCCGCGTTGATGCGCTCTGACATTGACCAGCCTACGATGCGTCGGCTTGCCAGATCCATAACGGCAGCCAGGTATAACCAGCCCTCGCCGGTCCTGATGAATGTGATGTCGCTCACCCAAGCCTGATCGGGCTGCCAGCTGTCAAAACGACGATCAAGCAGATTGGGCACCACCGGTAGGCGGTGGGTCGAATCTGTCGTCACCCGATACGGGCGTTTGTAGACCGGCCGCAGCCCTAGGCGTTGCAGGCTACGGCGTACACGCTCAGCGCTCGCCGGCTGGCCCTGGATCCTTAATTGCCTTACGATCCGAGGACGGCCGTAGCTGCCGCGACTGGCGCGATGAATCGCTGCCACCTCCCGATCAAGCGCGGCGTTGGCCTGTGCTCGCTGACTTGGCCCGCGCTTACGCCACTGGCAATATCCGCTGCGCGACACCGTCAGGATGTGACACAGCCGAGTAACACTGTACTGGTCGCGGTGCTCGTCGATCCATGCGTACTTCACCGCGACCCCTTCACGAAGTACGCCGTCGCTTTTCGAAGGATCTCGATATCAAGTCGCGCACTGGCGAGCTCTTTGCGAAGGCGGCTGTTCTCCGCCTCCAGATCATTGATCGAGCGCGTCGATCGCGTGCTCTTCACTTCGTGACTGTCGACGTCGCCGATACTTTTAGCATTACGACTGCGTCGACTCCAATTGCCTAAGGTTGCCACGGGCACTCCGAGCCTACGCGCGGCTTCGTGCTGCCCGACTGCTTCGGCAAGCCTAATGGCCTCGACCTTGAACTCGTCCGTGTATTGCCGCTTTGGCACTAGCTTCTCTGACATTCGAACCTCCGTACAAACAGAAATTAGCAAATTTCTGCTGTACGCGAAATCGAGGCACGGTCA
>NZ_FCNX02000048.1 GCF_001544835.2 Caballeronia fortuita
AAATGACTGACGTAGTGATCGTATCGGCCGCGCGTACGGCGGTAGGCAAGTTCGGCGGCTCGCTCGCGAAGATCGCGGCGCCGGAACTGGGCGCGACGGTCATCAAGGCGGTGCTCGAGCGGGCTGGCGTGAAGCCGGATCAGGTGAGCGAAGTGATCCTGGGTCAGGTGCTCGCGGCGGGTTCGGGTCAAAATCCGGCGCGCCAGTCGCTCATCAAGGCCGGCTTGCCCGACATGGTGCCGGGCATGACGATCAACAAGGTCTGCGGCTCGGGCCTCAAAGCGGTGATGCTGGCGGCGAACGCGATCATCGCGGGCGATGCGGAAATCGTCATCGCGGGCGGCCAGGAAAACATGAGCGCCGCGCCGCACGTGCTGCCCGGTTCGCGCGATGGCTTCCGCATGGGCGATGCGAAGCTGATCGACACGATGATCGTCGATGGCCTGTGGGACGTCTATAACAACTATCACATGGGCACGACGGCGGAAAACGTCGCGAAGGAATTCGGCATCACGCGCGAGCAGCAGGACGCGTTCGCGGCGCTGTCGCAGAACAAGGCCGAGAAGGCGCAAAAAGAAGGCCGTTTCGACGATGAAATCGTGCCGATCGCGATTCCGCAACGCAAGGGCGAGCCGCTGCAGTTCAAGACCGACGAGTTCGTGCGTCATGGCGTCACCGCCGACGCGTTGGCCGGACTGAAGCCCGCGTTCTCGAAGGAAGGCACGGTGACGGCGGCCAACGCATCGGGCATCAACGACGGCGCGGCGGCGGTCGTCGTGATGTCGGCGAAGAAGGCCGAAGCGCTGGGTCTCACGCCGCTCGCGCGCATCAAGGCATACGCGAACGCAGGCGTCGATCCGAAGATCATGGGCATGGGCCCGGTGCCGGCATCGAAGCGTTGTCTGGAACGCGCGGGCTGGAGCGTGAACGATCTCGATCTGATGGAGATCAACGAAGCGTTCGCGGCGCAGGCGCTCGCGGTACACAAGCAGATGGGCTGGGACCAGTCGAAGATCAATGTGAACGGCGGGGCGATTGCGATCGGCCATCCGATCGGCGCATCGGGCTGCCGGATTCTCGTCACGCTGCTGCACGAAATGCAGAAGCGCGATGCGAAGAAGGGTCTCGC
>NZ_FCNX02000049.1 GCF_001544835.2 Caballeronia fortuita
TCCGGTCCCGTGTAATTCGCGCTCGGCCGGATGATCTTGTTGTCGATGCGTTGCTCGATGATGTGCGCGGCCCAGCCCGACGTGCGCGAGATCACGAAGAGCGGCGTGAACATGGCGGTTGGCACGCCCATCATGTGATACGACACCGCGCTGAACCAGTCGAGATTCGGGAACATCTTCTTCGCGTCCCACATCACCGATTCGAGGCGTTCCGCGATATCGAAGAGCTTCGTATCGCCCGCATCGTTCGACAGCGTCTTCGCGACTTCCTTGATGACCTTGTTGCGCGGATCGGAGATCGTGTACACCGGATGGCCGAAGCCGATCACGACTTCCTTGTTCTCCACACGCTTCTTGATGTCCGCTTCGGCTTCGTCGGGCGTCTGATAGCGCGATTGAATTTCGAACGCGACTTCGTTCGCGCCGCCGTGCTTCGGGCCGCGCAGCGCGCCGATTGCGCCCGTGATCGCCGAGTACATGTCGGAACCCGTGCCCGCGATCACGCGTCCCGTGAACGTCGATGCGTTGAACTCGTGCTCGGCGTAAAGATTCAGCGAAACGTGCATTGCATCGACCCACGCTTTCGACGGCGCGACGCCATGCAGCAAGTGAAGGAAATGCCCGCCGATGGAATCGTCGTCGGTTTCGACTTCGATGCGCTTGCCGTTGTGCGAGTAGTGATACCAGTAGAGCAGCATCGAGCCGAGCGAGGCCATCAGCTTGTCGGCGATATCCTTCGCGCCGGGCAAGTTGTGATCGTCCTTCTCGGGCAGGATCGTGCCGAGCACGGAGACGCCGGTGCGCATGACGTCCATCGGGTGCGCGGACGCGGGAATCCATTCGAGCGCGGCTTTCAGATTCGCGGGCAGCCCGCGCAGTGCCTTCAACTTCGTCTTGTACGCCTTGAGTTCAGCGGCATTCGGCAGCTTGCCGTGCACGAGCAGATGCGCGATCTCTTCGAATTCGGAAGTGGTCGCGATATCGAGAATGTCGTAACCGCGATAGTGCAGGTCGTTGCCCGTCTTGCCGACGGTGCACAGCGCGGTATTGCCCGCGGTCACGCCCGACAGCGCGACGGATTTCTTCGGCTTGAACGCGCC
>NZ_FCNX02000050.1 GCF_001544835.2 Caballeronia fortuita
GCCCGGCAGCTTGCCTTGCGGGAAGTTCGGCTGGATCGAATGCAGCGCCTTTTCGAACGACTTCTGATGCGCGATTTCGCGCGTCATCAGGAAGCCGAGCGCTTCCTTGATGCCGGGGTCGTCGGTCACGTTGATGAGGCGCTCGTAGACGATTTTGGCGCGCGCTTCGGCGGCGATGTTCGAACGCAGATCGGCCGTCGGCTCTCCGATGGTGTCGATGTAGGCAGCCGTCCACGGCACGCCCGCCGAGTTGGTGAGCGCGGGGCCGCCGCCGTAGAGCAGCGCGGTGGTGTGCGAATCGTTGCCGCCGCCCGTGAGCGATCGATACAACTCCGCTTCCGACTCCACGGCTTCCGCGAGCTGGCCTTTCGCGCCCTTGTTCAACATGGCGACGATCGAACCGATGACTTCGAGATGGCTGAGTTCTTCGGTGGCGATATCGAAGAGCAGGTCCTTGCGGCCCGGATCGTCTTCGCTGACGGCTTGCGTGAAGTATCGGCAGGCGGCGGCCAGTTCGCCCTGCGGACCGCCGAATTGCTCGAGCAGAAGATTGGCGAGACCCGGATTCGGAGCGGCGACACGGACGGTGTATTGCAGACGTTTGTTATGCACGAACATTTGA